>NZ_WMEC01000001.1:0-2357500 GCF_021736025.1 Sulfitobacter sp. M22
GCGGCCTCGGGCTTTAACTAAACGAAAACCACCCCCGACGGTTCGCTGTCGGAGGTGGTCTGCCGCACCATGGGGACGTGTGGTGCGCACCCGCCGCGTTGGGGCACGCAGGCGGGTAGATCCAGCAAGGAACGAGGTAAGCTTGCTGGAAAAGGTTTACGCCTTTTGATCCGCGAGAGTGCCAATGGTGACAGCGCGGGTCACTTCTTTGCCCTTATGCAAGACAACCACATCGGCTTTTGCATCGGGATCGGTTTCGGCGACCGCACGGGTCAGGTCGCGCAGTTCCTTGATCTCTGTGCCGTTGAACGACAGGATGATATCGCCTTTTTCAAGACCGGCTTTCTTGGCGGGGCTGTCATCGCCGATGGCTTCGATCACGGCACCTTTCGGTGCATCATAACCCAGCACCTGCGCGACCTCTGCCGTCATCGGGCGGATCTGCACGCCAAGCCAGCCACGGGTGATTTCCCCGTCGTCGGACAGGTCGGCCACGATGTCCTGCACCAGATCGGATGGTACGGAAAAGCCGATTCCGACGGAGCCGCCATCAGGCGATAGGATCGCCGTGTTCACGCCAATCACTTCGCCGGCGTTGTTGAACAGGGGCCCGCCCGAGTTGCCTCGGTTGATGGCGGCATCCGTCTGGATAAAGTCGTCATAGGGGCCCGCGTTGATATTGCGCGATTTGGCCGAGATGATGCCAGTGGTGACCGTGCCACCCAGACCAAAGGGGTTGCCCATGGCGACCACCTCGTCGCCGACGCGCATGTCATCGGACGACCCGAATTTCACCGCCGGAAGGTCCACGTCCGCTTCGACCTTGAGCACGGCGATATCGGTCAGCACGTCGCTGCCGACAACTTTGGCATCAAAGCTGCGCCCGTCGGCGAGTTTGACCTTAACGGTATCGGCACCTGCGACAACGTGGTTGTTCGTCACGATGGCCCCGTCCTTGGACACGATGAAACCGGACCCAAGCCCGTGCATCGGCTGCGCACTGGTCGGCCCTTGTGGCATCAGTTGTTCAAACCGTTTGCGCAGTTCTTCGGGCATGCCTTCGGGTAGTTGCACTTGCGCGTTGGCTTGTTCAGCGGTGCCTGTCACTTCGATGAAGACGACGGCGGGCGAGATTTCTTCGACCAGATCGGCATAGCCGCCAGCGGGTACGGCCAACGCGGCTGTGGGTGCAAGCGTCACCGCCGAGGTCGAGGCAAGGGCCGCTGCCAGTACAAACGGTGCGGCACGGCGGGGGGAGGAAAAGAGAGATGTCATATGGGGTTCCTTCGTCTTCAGGGATGACACCTAAATGGCAGCCCATTCTAACAGCGCGTTTCTGTCCGCTATACAAATGTGTTAACTTGCCTCTCGCGGGTGGCAGCGCGCCCTATATCAGGTATCCAAGGATCAACGCTGCAATGGACCCCTGCTTATGAAACTGCTTGTCGTCGAGGATGATGCCACCACCGGATCCTATATCGCGCGGGGTCTGCGCGAAGAGGGGCATACCGTCGACCTTGTCGCCGAAGGGCGCGAAGGGCTGATACAGGCGACGTCGGGCAGTTATGATGTGCTGATTGTCGACCGGATGCTGCCGGAGATCGACGGGCTGACGTTGGTCAAGACCTTGCGCGGTGCGGGGAACCTGACACCGGTATTGTTTCTGACTGCCATGGGCAGCGTTGATGACCGTATCAGTGGGCTGAATGCAGGCGGCGACGATTATCTGGTCAAGCCCTTTGCCTTTGGCGAGCTTTCTGCCCGTGTCACCGCTCTTGCGCGCCGTCCGCAGGCGATGGAGCAGGAAACCGTGCTGCGTGCAGGCGACCTTGAAATGCATTTGATCACCCGCAAGGTGACCCGTGCCGGACAGGAAATCGACCTGCTGCCCCGTGAATTTGCTCTGCTTGAACATCTGCTGCGCCGCAAGGGCAGGGTGCAGACCCGGACCATGTTGCTTGAAGCGGTCTGGGACATCAGCTTTGACCCGATGACCAACGTGGTCGAAACCCACATCAGCCGGCTGCGTGCCAAGGTCGACAAACCATTTGACCGCGAGCTGATCCAGACCGTGCGCGGTGCTGGCTACCGGATTGACGGATGAGGTCGCGTCTCGCGCAGCTCTGGCGGTCTATGCCGGTGCGGCTGGCGCTGCTGCTGGTGTTGCTGTTCTCGACCGTCAGTCTGATGGGGTTAGCGGCCAGCTATGCGGTGACGCAAAATTCGTTTGAAGCCGCAATTCGTGCTGACCTTGAACAGGATATCGCGGGGTTTCGCGCCGCCCCCAATGCCCGCGCGGTGGCCCTGCTGGTCGACGCTGAATCGCGTGATGCCGATCCTAGCCGCGTGGTGCTGAGCTATATCACCCCCTCCGGTCGCATCTATGGCAACGGGGCCATCGCCCGTGATGACGAAGGCTATCACATCGTGTCGCTGGCCGAAGGGCGGGCGGAATATGACGGGGTTTATCTGTCGCTGACAACGCGGCTTTATGGCGGGCAGCTGACCGTCGCGCGTAGCCGCGCACAGATCGAAGGGCTGCGCACGGTGTTCCTGAATATCCTGCTGATCAGCCTGCTGCCCACGGTGCTGGTCGCCTTGTCGGGGGGGCTCTATCTGGCGCGGCGCAGCAAGCGGCATGTGGATGTCATCGGGCGTACGCTGGATGATCTGACGACCGGCGACCTTGCGGCACGCGTGGCCGTGTCGCCGGGGTGGGCGGATGATTTGCAGCGCATCGGCAGCAAGGTAAACCAGATGGCGGGCGCGCAAGAGGCGCAGACCCAGATGCTGCGGCAGGTATCGTCAGACATTGCCCACGACCTAAAGACCCCGATCCAGCGGGTGGCCGTGCATCTGGATGATCTGGCCCGTACCCTGCCCGAAGACACGGACGAAGGGGCCTTGCTGGCCAAAGCGCAGGACGAGGTTGCGGGGATCGCTTCGGTATTCCAGTCGCTGCTTCAGATTGCCTCGGTCGAGGCAGGGTCGCCCAAGACGCATTTTGCCCCCGTTGATCTGAACCGGCTCTGCCTAACCCTGACGGAGGTTTATGACCCTGCCGCCGCTGCAAAAGACCAGACATTAGACAGTGTTGTACCCGACGCGCAGCTGACCGTGGAGGGGGACAAGAACCTGCTGGGGCAGATGATGTCGAACTTGCTGGAAAATGCGATGCGCCACACCCCTGCGGGCAGCGAGATTACCCTAACGCTTTACCGCGCCAACGACCGGCCGGTGATCGAAGTCGCTGACAATGGTCCCGGCATCCCCGAACACGCCCGCACCAAGGTGTTGCAACGGCTGTACCGTCTGGACGCCAGCCGCCACACGCCGGGCAACGGCTTGGGGCTGAGCCTTGTTGAAGGCGTGGTCAAGCTGCACGGTGGACAGATTGCGCTGCTCGACAATGCGCCGGGGCTGCGTGTGCGCATCACGCTTTAACCCCTCGGCCTTGTGCGGCGATTTGAGCATGTGACATATGCTCGGTGCGGCGCTATCTAGGGTGTAAGGGCCAAACCCCTTGTTTTTGGCCATACATTACGAGGTACGACATGCTTGATGGGTTTTCCGCCGAGGTTCTGGCACGGGTCCAATTCGCCTTTACCGTTTCGTTTCACATTATCTTTCCGGCATTCTCGATCGGGTTGGCCAGCTTTCTGGCTGTCGTGAACGCGCTTTGGCTTTGGACCAAGGACGAGACCTATCGGGTCCTTTTCGACTATTGGAAAAAGATCTTTGCGGTCGCCTTTGGGATGGGCGTCGTGTCGGGCATTGTCATGTCGTATCAGTTCGGGACCAACTGGTCGGTCTTCTCGGATAAGGCGGGGCCGGTGGTCGGACCGTTGATGGCGTATGAGGTGTTGTCCGCCTTCTTCCTCGAGGCCGGTTTTCTGGGAATTATGCTGTTTGGCCTGAAACGCGTCGGACCGGGGTTGCATATGTTTGCCACAGCGATGGTGGCCTTTGGCACCTTGCTGTCGGCCACGTGGATCCTGTCGGTGAACAGCTGGATGCAGACCCCCGCGGGCTATGGGATCAATGATGTGGGGCAGTTCATTCCGCTGGATTGGTGGAAGATCGTGTTCAACCCGTCCTTCCCCTACCGTTTACTGCACATGGTGCTGGCGGCCTATCTGACCACGGCGCTGGTCGTGGGGGCCGTGGGCGCGTGGCATTTGCTGAAAGACAATCAGGGGCCGGCGTCGCGGCGGATGTTCTCTATGGCGATGTGGATGCTGCTGTTGGTCACGCCCTTGCAGTTCGCGGCGGGTGATTTTCACGGCATCAACACGCTAGAGCATCAGCCCGCCAAGGTGATGGCGATGGAGGGGCACTTTGACAGCCACCCTGAGGGCGCGCCGCTGATCCTGTTCGGCATACCCAATCAGGCAGAAAAACGGGTCGATTATGCGATCGAAGTGCCAAAACTGTCGTCGCTAATCCTCAAACACGACTTGAACGCACCGCTGGACGGGTTGGACACGATCCCCGACGAGGACGAACCTCCCGTTGCGATCGTTTTCTTTTCGTTTCGCGTCATGGTGGGCTTGGGCTTTGCCATGCTGGCGTTGGGCCTTTGGGGCGGCTTCGCCCGCTGGCGCGGCAAACTGCATAGTTCGCCTATGTTACACCGTGCGGCGATCGTCATGGGGCCGATGGGCTTTGTTGCAGTGGTGGCTGGATGGATCACAACCGAAGTCGGGCGCCAGCCCTTTACCGTCTATGGTCTGCTGCGCACCTCCGACAGCCTTGCGCCCGTCAGCGCACCTGCGGTTGGCGCGTCGCTGATCGCTTTCATCGTGGTCTATTTCTTCGTCTTCGGGGCGGGGGTGTTCTATATTCTCGGGTTGATGCGCAAACGTCCTCATGTGGGTGCCAAGGGAGAGATCACCGATGGCCCCGTTCGGGCTGCCGGTACCACCACTGTGGCGCAAGACAAGAGCCAAGATATGGCAGAGCAAGAGTAGGAAACAGCAGATGTTTGGATTAGAACTTTCGTTTATCTGGGCCGGCATCATCGCGCTTGCGGTGCTGATTTATGTCATTCTCGACGGGTTTGACCTTGGGGTCGGGCTGCTGTTCCCGCTGTCCAAGGACGAGGGCGAGCGTGATGTGATGATGAACTCTGTCGCGCCGATCTGGGACGGGAACGAGACGTGGCTGGTTCTGGGCGGTGGCGGCTTGTTTGCCGTGTTCCCGCTGGCCTATGCCACCGTTATGCCCGCGCTTTATATGCCGATCATCCTGATGCTATTGGGGCTGGTCTTTCGCGGCGTCGCCTTTGAATATCGCTGGCGCACCATCCGGGGTAAACCGTTGTGGGATATCTCGTTTTTCGGCGGATCGCTGGTGGCCTCCATGTGTCAGGGGATCGCGCTTGGGGCTTTGGTCCAGGGGATAGAGATCGAAAACCGCGCCTATGCGGGTGGTTGGTGGGACTGGCTGACGCCGTTTTCAGTGCTGACCGGTTGCGCCGTCACCGTGGGCTACGCGATGCTGGGTGCCACATGGCTGAACATGAAGCTTGAAGGGCGTATTCAGGCGCATATGCGGCGGTTGGCCTGGCCGTTTGCCATCGCAACGCTGGTGTTCATGGGGCTGGTCAGCCTTTGGACGCCCTTCTTGAATGACGCGTTCTTTGGCCGCTGGTTCGCCTTTCCGACGGCGATCTTCAGCATTCTGGTGCCCGGTCTTGTAGCCGCGGCGATCTATGGCCTGTTTCACGGGTTGCAACGCCATTGGGATCTGACGCCGTTTCTGTGTGCGCTAGCGCTGTTCGTGCTGGGCTTTATCGGGATCGGGATCAGCTTTTACCCCTATATCGTGCCCTCTTCGCTGACCATCGTCGAAGCCGCTGCCCCCGACAGCAGCCTTAAATTCGCGTTGGTGGGCACGTTGGTTCTGCTGCCGATGATCCTGTCTTATACGATCTATACCTACTGGGTCTTTCGCGGGAAAATCGACCCCGAAGAGGGATACCACTGATGCGACGCAGTTGGATGGCACGCACAGGCTGGTTTGTACTGATCTGGGTGCTGAGCGTCGCAGTGCTTGGGGTTGTGGCCTACGGTATCAGGTTGATGGTCATCCCCTGAGGGGCTCAAGACGGGGCGCATTTGCCGTTGGGTAATTTCGCGAGAGCCGGAGCAGGGGGTTGCAAAGCCGCCGACGCTCTGGCCCTTTTGCGTTGAATAACCCAAGGAGCCCCCCATGCGTGCCATGCAAGTCACCGCTTATGATCAGCCTTTGTCAGAGCAAGAGCTGGAAATGCCCGTGCCCGCCGCTGGCGAGGTGCTGATCAAGGTCGAAACCTGCGGCCTTAACTTTGGCGATCTGTTGATGATCAAAGGCACATACCAGCAAAAGCCCGATCTGCCCTTTACACTGGGGATGGAACTGGCGGGCAGCGTTGCCGCCGTGGGCGAAGGGGTTACCGATCTTGCCGTCGGTCAGCGTATCGCGGCGTATAGTGGTCTGCTGGGGCTGGCGGAATATGCGGCCATTCCCGCCAATGTTTGCGTGCCGATTCCCGATGACATGCCATCCGAGCATGCCGCGGCTTTTCTTGTGGCCTATGGCACCAGCCATGTGGCGCTGGACTATAAGGCGCGGCTGAGACCTGGTGAACGACTGCTGGTGCTGGGGGCCTCGGGCGGGGTGGGTCTGACCGCGGTTGAGCTGGGCAAGCTGATGGGGGCAGAGGTCATCGCCTGCGCCCGTGGGGCCGCCAAGCTAGAGATTTGCCGCGCCGCCGGTGCGGATCATCTGATTGATTCAGAAACGGATGACATCCGCGAGGTGGTCAAATCCTTGGGCGGGGCGGATGTGGTCTATGATCCTATCGGGGGCGACCAGTTCAAAGCCGCCCTGCGTGCCTGCAACCCCGAAGCCCGTATTCTGCCGCTTGGGTTTGCCTCGGGCGAGGTGCCGCAAATCCCTGCCAATACCTTGTTGGTCAAAAACATCGATGTGCTGGGGTTTTTCTGGGGCGGGTATAAGAACTTTAAACCGCAGGTGCTGACCGACAGCTTCAAGGTGCTGATCGACTGGTATAGCTCGAGCAAGATAAAGCCCCATGTCAGCCATGTATTGCCGTTGGATCAGGCGAACGAAGCGCTGGATTTGCTGCGCACGCGCAAGGCGACGGGCAAGGTCATCGTGCAGGTCAGCTAGTGGCGCCGCCCCGTCGGTGACTTGACCGCGACCTTAGCTTTCTGCCGTTCGCGCAGGAACACGAACAGACCAGATCCGAGGATCAGGCCGATGCCAACCCAGACCTCCCACACGGGCAAGTCGCCGAAAATGACCAGCCCCCAGAGCACGGCCAGTGGCAGACCGATATATTCAAACGGCGCGACTGTGGCGGCGTCGGCGATGCGGTACGCTTGGCTGAGGCAGTATCCGATGACCGCCGCATTGCACCCGAGGGCGAGGAAAATCCATGCGTCACCTGCGGCAGGCCAAACCCAAGCGCGCAGCAAAAACACCATCGACGGCGTGCTGTCGGTCGCGACAAAGCTGCCATCCCCCGCGACCAAGAAAAAGCCGAGCGACACACACAGGAACACGCCTTGAATATAGACCGACAAGGCGGACGCTTTGCTATGCACCCCCAACTTGCGTGTCATCAGCTGGTTCAGCGCATAGGTCAACGCCGACACCACAGGCAACAACAGCACCAACCGCGAGGCCTGTAGCGCCTGCGCATCGGCCCAAGGGCGCTGCATGATGATTACGCCGACGAATCCGACGGCCACCGCGCTGAGCCGCATGACGCCGACCTTTTCGCCAAGGATCGGGATCGACAACAGCGTGATGAACAGCGGGGCAACAAAGAACAGCGCCGTGGCATCTGCCAGCGGCATCGCGGCGAGGGCTAGGAAAAATGTCATATTGGCGATGACCACCAGTAACCCGCGCAGCAGATGCCAATGGGCCTGACGGGTCTTTAGAATACGCCAGCCGCCCTCGACCTGCACCAAAGCCAACCCAACGATGATGCCGATCAGGGCCCGCGCAAAGACGATTTCATGCAGGGGATAGCCCCCTGACAGTTGCTTGATCAGCATGTCGTTGATCGAAATCGCAAATACCCCCGCAAGGACAAAAGCGATCGCGGCACCGGCGCGGTTTTGTACGTGTACTTCCATCTCACCGCTCTACCATGTCGCGAAATCCTGTCCAGCGCGTTTCGCCTTGGCGTCGTCAATTGAACTGCGCTAGGCTGTGGCAAAACCTTCAACGGAGAGCGCCCCATGAAAATGTCAGAGACCCGCCAGATCGCAGCCAGCCCGGCCGAAGTATACGCCGCGCTGCTGGACCCTGACATGTTGATCAAATGCGTGCCGGGGGCGACCGAAGTCACGGGCTCCGCCGAGGAAGGGTTCGAGGCGACGGTTGTGCAAAAGGTCGGCCCCGTCAAAGCGACGTTCAAGGGGCAGGTCACCATGACCGATATGGTGCCCGACCAGTCGATCAAGATCAGCGGCGAAGGTAAGGGCGGGGCCGCGGGCTTTGCCAAGGGCGCGGCGGACGTGTCGCTTGCCCTTGTCGATGGCGGCACCGCGCTGACCTATGACGTCGAAGCCAAGGTGGGTGGCAAACTGGCGCAGCTTGGCAGCCGGATCATTGACGGGTTTGCCAAAAAAATGGCGGATCAGTTTTTTAATAACCTGCAAGAGACACTTGAAGGCCCCGCGGAGGCGGTATCTGCCGAGGCCGTTGAAGGGGCGGAGGCATCTGCAGAGAAAAAGGGCTGGTTCGGTCGCAGCAAAAGCTGACGGGTTGGGCCTGTTCACTCTGCCGTAATCAGTCTAGTTTCCGGCCAACAACACCGGAGACGCCAATGCCCGACATCGTAAAGATTACCGACCTGCGCAAGGCCTATGCAGATGGGTTCGAGGCGCTGAAAGGCGTGTCGCTGAACATCCGTGAGGGCGAGATTCTTGCCTTGCTTGGCCCCAATGGCGCAGGAAAAACGACCCTGATTTCAACGGTATGCGGAATTACAACCGGCACTGGCGGCAGCGTTACGGTGGGCGGTTTTGACACGGTCACCGAATACCGTGGCGCACGCTCGATGATCGGGCTGGTCCCGCAAGAGATCAACCTTGAACCCTTCGAGAAAGTCATCAGCACTGTGCGCTTCTCGCGCGGGTTATTCGGTAAGCCCAAAGATGATGCTGCAATTGAGAAGATTCTGCGGCAGCTGTCGTTGTGGGACAAAAAAGACAGTCAGATTCGTGCCTTGTCCGGTGGGATGAAGCGGCGCGTCCTGATCGCCAAAGCATTGGCGCATGAACCTCGGGTCTTGTTCCTTGACGAACCCACCGCCGGTGTCGACGTCGAGCTGCGCCGCGATATGTGGAACATCGTCGCCGATCTAAAGGCCAGTGGCGTCACCATCATTCTGACAACCCACTACATCGAAGAAGCCGAGGCGATTGCCGACCGGATCGGTGTGATTGCCCACGGCGAGCTGCTGTTGGTCGAGGATAAAGACAAGCTGATGTCGCGTATGGGCAAAAAGCAACTGGTCGTCCAACTGACCCAGCCGATTGACGCAATTCCCGCAAGCCTTGCGTCTGATGCGCTGACCCTGTCTGGCGACGGGCACGCGCTGATCTATTCCTATGACACGCGGGCAGAGCGGACGGGGATTACGAAGCTCCTATCTGACGTGGCGGCTGCGGGCTTGGTTCTGTCTGATCTAGAGACCTCGCAAAGCAGTCTCGAGGATATTTTCGTCGATCTGGTAAAGGAGGACGCGGCATGAACTGGATCGCAGTCAAATCTATCTATGCATTTGAAATGGCGCGCTTCTTTCGCACTATCACGCAAAGCTTGATCTCGCCAGTGCTGTCCACATCGCTGTATTTCGTGGTGTTTGGTGCCGCCATCGGCAGCCGTATCCAAGAGGTCGAGGGCATCAGCTATGGTGCGTTTATCGTGCCCGGTTTGATCATGCTGAGCGTCATCACGCAGTCGATCTCGAATGCGTCCTTTGGGATCTATTTCCCCAAGTTTATCGGCACGGTGTTCGAGCTTTTATCTGCGCCCGTTAACTTTATCGAAATTGTTTGCGGATATGTCGGGGCAGCGGCGACGAAGGCGTTGTTTATCGGGGTGATCATTCTGATTACGGCGTTTTTCTTTGTAGATATCACCATTCAGCATCCTATCTGGATGGTGACCTTTCTGGTGCTGACCTGCATCAGCTTTTCGTTGATGGGATTCATCATCGGTATTTGGGCGGGCAACTTTGAACAGTTGCAGCTTGTCCCGTTGCTGATCGTGACGCCTTTGGTTTTCCTTGGGGGGTCATTCTATTCGATCTCCATGCTGCCGCCGGTGTGGCAGGTGATCTCGCATTTCAACCCTGTGGTCTATCTGATCTCGGGCTTTCGCTGGGCATTCTTCGGATCGGCAGATGTACCAATTGTGACCAGCTTGTTTGCCATTGCAGGCTTTACGGCGCTGTGTTTGGCGGTGATTGGCTGGATTTTCCGGACCGGCTGGCGGATTAGGCAGTAAGTCTCGCGTGGCCTCCTTGTTTGCCGGTATGGTGCACTCTACATGGGAAGGTATGAGAAAATACCTTCCCTTTTTGGCCTCCCGCCCGACGGTTTCCGTGGTGCGGTTGTCTGGTGTGATTGGTGGCCGCACACGCGGTGGCCTGAACGACAGCGGTATCGGCCCTGCCATCGATAAAGCCTTCAATCGCGGTAAGCCCGCTGCTGTCGTGCTTGAGATCAGCAGCCCCGGTGGCAGCCCTGTCCAATCTTCGTTGATCGGCGCGCGTATCCGTCGCTTGGCCGAGGAAAAGAACATCCCTGTCATCGCCTTTGTCGAAGATGTCGCGGCATCTGGCGGATATTGGTTGGCTGCGGCGGCAGATGAAATCTATGCCGATCCCAGCTCTGTTTTGGGGTCGATCGGTGTCATTTCGGCATCTTTTGGCGCGGACGAGTTGATCCAGCGCCATGGGGTTGAACGGCGGGTTTATACCGCTGGTCAGTCGAAATCGATGCTGGACCCTTTCCGCCCCGAAAAGCCCGAGGACGTCGCGCGGCTGAAACAACTGCTGGACGACATCCACGAGAATTTCATCGACCACGTAAAATCACGTCGCGGCGCAAAACTGGCCCCTGATACGGATCTTTTTACTGGCGAGGTATGGCTGGCGAAGCGTGCAACCGAACTGGGCTTGATCGATGGCATCGGTCATCTTCGGCCGATGATAAAACAACGTTTTGGCGACAAGGTGAAATTCAACCGCTACGGCACGAAGAAGGGGCTGTTGTCCCGCTTTGGCGCGCAGGTCATCGGCGACGCGGTAGACAGTATCGAAGAACGCGCGGCCTATGCGCGGTTTGGGCTCTGACGCATGATCTTTAAAATTGTCTTATTGTTTCTGGTCGCCATGGGCACGCTTGCATGGTTCGGAAAAATGCACTGGCTAGGCAGCAAGCGTCTGAGCCAGACGAAATGTAACAATTGTGGACGCTATCGCATTGGGAAATCTCCGTGCGGATGCGGGGGTAAACGCGGATGATTATGCCTTGGGTTCTAAGTGTTTTGGGGCTGGTGATTTTGTTGCTGGCCGGGGATGCGCTGGTAAAAGGGGCGGTGAACCTGTCCCTGCGCCTTGGCGTGCCCGCTTTGATCGTCAGCCTGACGATTGTCGCTTTCGGGACGTCTGCGCCTGAACTGCTGGTGTCGATTAAAGCGGTGTTGGATAATGCTCCGGGGATCGCTCTGGGCAACGTTGTGGGGTCGAACACGGCGAACATTCTATTGGTGTTGGGCGTGCCGGCCTTGTTAGCCACGATGCACACATCTGAATGCAACACCCGTAAAACCTTCAACATGATGATCATCGCCTCGCTTTTGTTTATCGCGCTTGCCATGCGCGGTGTGTTTGATCTGTGGGCCGGTTTCATCCTGTTGGGGGCGTTGGCCTTTGTTCTGTTCGATATGTACCGTGACAGCAGAAAGCACCGCCACGCTTGCAAGGGCGCTGACGTCGGTGATCTGGACGAGCCCGAGGGGGCAGACCCTGATATGCCGGGCTGGCGTATCGCTGTGTTTCTGGTGCTCGGGCTTGTGGGGCTGCCGCTTGGTGCAGGACTGCTGGTCGACAATGCGTCGATCATCGCACGGGCGTATGGTGTGAGCGATACGGTCATCGGTCTGACGCTCGTGGCCATCGGCACCTCGATGCCAGAGCTTGCGACGACCGTGATGGCCGCGCTCCGGCGTCAGGCTGATATCGCTTTGGGGAACGTGATCGGGTCGAACCTTTTCAATCTTCTCGGCATCATCGGGGTGGCGAGCCTTGTGGGACCGATCACTGTTGATCCGGAATTCTTGCGGATTGATCTGTGGGTGATGTTGGGTGCGTCCCTTATGTTGATCCCCTTTGTTTATCTGCGGCGTGATATCACCCGCCTCTGGGGCATCCTGCTTTGCGCTATTTATGCAGGGTATATGGCGGCGATTTTGCTCTAAAGAGGTGCGATATGAAACATGCGTTGGTAACCGGAGCAGGGGCGCGCCTTGGACGTGCGATGGCGCTGTATCTGGGCGATCGCGGATATGATGTCGCGGTGCACTACAACAGTTCATCCGTAGCGGCTGATGAGGTCGTAGCTGCGCTGAAAGCCAAAGGTCAACGCGCCGTGGCCTTGCAGGCTGATCTGCTGGATGAAGCCGCCACGCAGGCGCTGCTTACCCGTGCAGCAGAGGCGCTTGGCGGACCGATTACCTGCCTTGTGAATAACGCGTCGATCTTTGAATATGACAATATCTCAACCGCGACCGAGGAGAGTTGGCATCGACATATCGGGAGCAACCTGCGCGCGCCTTTTGTCCTGACCCAAGCCATGGCCGCCCAGAACCTAGAGGCCAAGACCGACGCGCAGGGCGAACCTTTCGCGGCGGGCTTGATCGTAAATATGTTGGACCAACGTGTGCGCAAGCTCACGCCAGAGTTCATGACCTATACCATCGGCAAGATGGGGCTGTGGGCGTTGACGCAGACATCTGCGCAAGCGTTGGCACCAGTGATACGGGTGAACGCGATTGGGCCAGGGCCAACCCTGAAAGGGGCCAAGCAGACGGACGCTCATTTCGCCGGTCAGCGCGCGAAGGTGATTCTTGAGCGCGGGGCGAATCCCGCGGATATCACTGCTGCATTGGGCTATTTCCTTGATGCACCGTCGGTAACGGGGCAGTTGATTTGTACCGACGGGGGGCAGCACCTAGGCTGGAAAACACCCGACGTGCAAGGGCTCGAATAGGCTTTCCAGTAAAGTTTTGCACTGCCGCGACAGCCGAAGCGAAACTGTTACAAAAAGGATCGCATTATCAGTGGGTTGCAAGGTGTTAATTAAAATTATGATATATTTCAATGACTTAAAAGCGTGCCTAAATTTTAGGCAAACACCGAAAGGCCCAATGTTACATGGGGATTTTGTATTTCCATGAAAGTTATCTGCAAGGTTATCCACAAGAGTCGTGGGTATGTTTAACCTTGTTTCGCCATTAACACTGTTGCAGCCAAAAGTTCCGGACGCTCGAATCAATGTCAGACGCTAACAAAAACCGGAAGACCGGCCATCAGGTGATTCATTCGTACCTCAAAACGATTGACGGCTCGCCCGGCGTGTACCGCATGCTAGATTCGGAAAGCCGTGTTCTTTACGTGGGGAAGGCGCGGAACCTGCGCGCACGCGTCAGCAATTACGCGCGCCCGTCAGGGCATTCGGGGCGGATCGCGCGGATGATTTCGAACACCGCGTCGATGATGTTTCTAACCACGAAAACAGAAACCGAAGCGCTGCTGCTCGAACAGAATTTGATCAAGCAGCTCAAGCCGAAGTTCAACGTGCTGCTGCGCGACGACAAAAGCTTTCCCAATATTCTGGTAACAGCCACCCATGATTATCCGCAGATCAAAAAGCACCGCGGGGCCAAGAAGGAAAAGGGCAATTACTATGGCCCCTTTGCCAGTGCCGGTGCCGTCAACCGGACGCTGAACCAGCTGCAACGGGTGTTTCTGCTGCGCGATTGTTCCGATGCTATGTTCGAAAGCCGTTCGCGCCCTTGTCTGCAGCATCAGATCAAACGCTGTTCTGCCCCTTGTGTGGGTAAGATTTCGCCCGACGAATATCGCAAAACCGTGCAGGACGCCGAGAAATTCCTGAACGGCAAATCGACTGATATTCAAGGGCGGCTTGCTTCCGAGATGGCGCAGGCTTCTGAAGCGATGGAGTTTGAACGCGCCGCTGCATTGCGGGATCGCATCAAAGCCTTGACGCAAGTACAAACAGCCCAAGGTATCAACCCGCAAGGGGTGGCCGAAGCCGACATAATCGCGCTGCATCTGGATCAGGGGCAGGCCTGCGTGCAGGTCTTCTTTATCCGTGCCAATCAGAACTGGGGGAATCGCGACTACTACCCCCGTGTCGGACCCGACGTGGATGCCGCCGAAGTGCTGGAGGCCTTTATTGGCCAGTTCTATGACACCCGTGAGCCGCCGCGTCAGCTGATCTTGTCGAATGAGATCGAAAGCCCTGACCTGATGGTCGAAGCGCTGTCGGGCAAACTGGGGCGCAAGGTTGATATCGTGGTGCCCCAACGCGGCGAGAAGGCGGAACTGGTGGATGGGGCACTGCGCAATGCCCGCGAATCCCTTGCGCGCAAATTGGCAGAGACTGCGACCCAGACGAACCTTCTGAAAGGCATCGCCGACGCCTTTGGTCTGCCGGGACCGCCCCAACGGATAGAGGTCTACGATAACTCGCACATTCAGGGCACAAACGCCGTCGGGGGAATGATCGTCGCCGGCCCCGAAGGGATGATGAAAAACCAGTATCGCAAGTTTAATATCCGCGGCGATGACCTGACGCCGGGGGACGATTTCGGCATGATGAAAGAGGTACTGACGCGCCGATTCAAGCGGCTGTTAAAAGAGGATCCAGACCGCAGCCTTGGCATGTGGCCAGACCTGCTGCTGATCGACGGCGGGGCAGGGCAGGTGAGCGCTGTCGCATCGATCATGCGCGAATACGGGGTCGAAGATATTCCGATGGTGGGCGTCGCCAAGGGCGTGGACCGCGATGCGGGCAAAGAGGAATTCTACCGTGTGGGACAGCGGCCCATGGCGCTGCGGCACAACGATCCGGTGCTGTATTTCATTCAACGTTTGCGCGATGAGGCCCACCGGTTCGCCATCGGCACGCACCGCGCGAAACGCGCGAAAGCCGTTGGGGCAACGCCACTGGACGATGTGCCTGGTGTCGGTGCGGCGCGCAAGCGGGCCTTGCTGGCACATTTCGGATCTGCCAAGGCGGTGGGGCGCGCCAACCTGAGCGACTTGAAGGCTGTCGATGGCGTGTCAGTAGCTTTGGCTGAACGAATTTATGCGTTTTTCCATGAACGCGGGTAGTTTGGGGTTTCGGCCTTCGGGTGGCGGTAAGGGCGGGACGCTCCGCGGGGAGTTTACTTTGCAAAATGAAGGCGATGTCTTGGCACTTTCCCCTGTCGTCTTGGCGCTGTAGGGTGACAGAATGAAGTGGAATATCCCAAATATCCTGACGCTGATGCGTCTTGTCGCAGCCCCGAGCGTGGCTGTGATGTTCTTGTATTTTACGCGACCCTATGCGGACGCTCTGGCGATGTTCCTGTTCATTGCCGCAGCGGTGACCGATTGGTTTGACGGCTATCTGGCGCGCGCCTGGGGGCAAGAGACCAAGCTTGGTACCATGCTTGATCCGATTGCCGACAAAGCGATGGTGGTGATCGCGCTGATGGTGATCGTCGCCTTCTCAAGCTGGTCGCCGTGGTTGGTTTTGCCCGCCACCGTGATCCTGTTCCGCGAAGTTTTCGTTTCCGGCCTGCGCGAGTTTCTAGGCGATGTGTCGGGCACATTGAAGGTGACAGCCTTGGCCAAGTGGAAGACCACAGCACAGATGGTTGCGATTGCGGTTTTGTTTGGTCAGGGATTATTCGAACACTATTTCGGCATGTCGATCTTCGGCATGGATAACGCGATGGTCAGCGCTATTCTTTCGGGCGAGGAAGAAGACGTTCTGGGACTGACATGGAAGTTCCACGGAATGATCTGGGCCGGCCGTGTCGGGCTTGTTCTGCTGTGGATTGCAGCGGCGCTGACGGCAATCACCGGCTATGATTACCTTCGCAAATCCCTGCCCCATTTGGTGGAGCCACGCTGATGAATATTTTGTACTTTGCATGGGTGCGCGAACGCATCGGTCTTCCCCGCGAGAAGGTAGAGACAACTGCCCGCACTGTCGCGGAGTTGGTCGACGAATTGCGCGCCCGCGAGGAACGCTATGCTGTCGCGTTTTCCGATCTTGCTGGCCTTCGGGTGGCAGTGGATCAGCAGCTGACCGATTTTGACGCGTCGTTGGAAGGTGTTCGCGAAGTGGCATTTTTCCCGCCGATGACAGGGGGCTAGGATGAAAATCTCGGTTCAGGACGCCCCGTTCGATCTGGGACAAGAAACGCAGGCGTTCGCCGCCGGTCACCGTGATATGGGCGCGATTGTGACGTTTACGGGAATCGTGCGGGATCTGCCCGATGATCCGTTAAAAGCGATGGAGATCGAACATTACCCCGGCATGACCGAAGCGGCCCTGACCGAGATGGCAGAGACCGCGATGGCCCGTTTTTCGCTAGGGGATGCACTGGTCATTCATCGGTTCGGTCGGTTGCTGCCCGGCGAGATGATCATGATGGTCGCCACGGCTGCGCGGCACCGCAAGGATGCGTTTGAGGCAGCAGAGTTTCTGATGGACTACCTGAAATCGCGCGCGCCGTTCTGGAAGCGCGAGATTACCGAAAAGGGTGCGGATTGGGTGGCGTCCAAATCAGAGGACGAAGACGCGCTGGCACGTTGGTAGCGGACCAGCCGGGTCCTTAGCTGGCCTGCTGGCGATCAATATAAGCGCGCATTTCTTCCGCCTCGTGGCGTGCATCACGTAGCCCGTCCATCGCGGCACGCAATTCTGCTTCGGTCTGGTTAAGCTGGTTGGTCAGCTCGGCCTCGCGCTGTTGCAGATAGGTGATTGCCTGATCGCGGGTTTCTTCCGCTTCGTGCAATTCCTGGCTCATCCGATCAAGCTGCGCGACATCGTCTGCGGCAACGCGGGTGAACCGGTGCAGTAGCCAGTTGGCGAACCATCCAAGACAGAAGGCGACGAATAGGATAATCGCTGTCGCGATGACAAATTCGGTTCTGCTCATGTTAGTTGCCTTCTTGGGTCTGGTCGGATGGTGTGCCTGTATCGCCTGTATCCGCGCCGTTTTCCAGCGCTGTTTCATCAGAATCCGCAGTCGTTTGTTCATTGATCAATTTAAATTCGATGCGGCGGTTCGCTTCGCGGCCATCCTCGCTATCGTTAGAGGCGACAGGGGAGTCTTCGCCATAGCCTTTGGCAACGAATGAACCGGTGATCACGCGACGGGCACGCAGTTCGTTCAACACCGATTGCGCGCGCGACTGGCTGAGCGCAAGGTTCATTTCCTCGCGGCCCTGACTGTCGGTATAGCCCTGCACCTCAAGTGCAATGTCGCGGCAATCCTTCAGGATTTCAGCGATCTTATCCATCGTCCCAAGGGCCGACGAATCAATCGTGGCACTGCCGGGTTCAAAGTTAATCTTGCCTTGGGCGACGACCTTGGCGATCTCGGCTTCGCATTCCTGTGGCGTGGGCAGTCCCAAAACGGGGTCCAGCTTTTCTTGATAAGTGACTTTGACTTCGTAGTCTTTGCCTTCGCCCAGTTTGCCCGCCAGCAGCGTTGCAATTTGTGTGCTGGCATCAGGGTTTCCGGTGTTGCCGGTGACGCTGACACTGTCGGGGGTGGCGATCACGGTGCCGTTCGCCAGCTTGGACAGCGCATCCAGTGAGGACAGGACCCGGGTCGGCCAATCGGCTGGGAGGTCGTCGACGATGCGCGCGGCGGTATAGACCTTGTCAGAGCCAAAGCTTGCCTTGGCGTAGCTGTCGGCCAGTTCGCGCAGCGCGTCGTCGCTGAGGCGACCGCGCAGCTGCACCTGACCTTCGGGCGACAAGGTGGCGACGAATTCAGGCGGTCCCGCATCGGGGTCTACGGCCTTGGGCAGGCTTGCTTTCAGCGCGAAGACGTCTGGCAGGGCGTTCTCCAGCTCTCCGACTTCACGGTCGAACACGGCGCGTTCGGTGCCTTCGGCGGCAATCAGGCTAATGTCGGCATCGGCAAAGCTGACCGATCCGCCGCCGATTTTGGCAAGGCTGCCAATCGCTTTCTCTACCGCTTCGGCCCAACGCGGACTTGGGACACCAAGCCCCACGGTGCAACGGGCAGAACCGGGGGCCCCGGCTGCGACGGCTGCTTTGAGGATGCGGGCGCTGGCCTGTTCGGTGTCCGCGCTGCAGGCGTCAAACCCGATGCTGCCTTCCTCGATCTGGAAGCGTAGCGTGAAGGGCGTGATCACCGGGCGGGGGGCAGCAATATCCAGTGTGACCACGAGCCCCGAAGGGGCCGCGCGCCTGAGCTGGTTTTCAAGGCGCGCCTTGGCCTCTGCGCTGTCGGAGATGGCGGTGATCGACACACGACCTGCCGCGGCAGAGACTTTGGCGCGGGGCAGCTTTTCCATCGCCGAGATGGCAAATCCAAAGGCGTCCTCCCAGCCGTCGGGGGCCGGGTAGTTCGCGGATTCCAGCAGGTCAGCCACATGGTCCTGACCCGCGATGGATTTGAAACGGTCAATGGCAGCGTCGCGGTCCGTGGTGGTGGGAATCAGCCCGATGATGGACACGCCGGAGTCGTTGCGTAGAATCTCGACCGAGAATTTTGGCGCGGCGATGGCGGCCTGGGCCGTCACCTCCATCTGGTCAATGACTCGCGCGGCATCAACGATCGTGCCGGCCGTGCTGAGCGCATTAAAGCGGGCGACCTCGTTTGGTGCCGTGCCCGACAGCGTGACCTGAAGCCCGTCTGCCTCAACCTCCGCCCATGTCATCTCTTTTACATCAAGGGCATCGCGAACGCCGATCTCGGAGTTCTCCTCGATCAATGTGACTGAAAAGCTTGCCGCCACCAGAGAGACAGATGCTGCAGCGGTAAAGGTCATCGCGATGATCAGGAGTACAGATAGGCGCATAAACTCGTTTCTGAGACCGTTGATATTAGAGGCTTTGATACGCCTGCGGGGGCAGGGGTGCAATCAGGCCAAAAGGGCGGCGGCGAAAAATACCAGCGGGATCATGCCGGTATCGCGGTTAACGCGAAACAACCGTAGAAGTTTATCATTGTCGTTGATGTCGACGCTACGCAGCTGCCATGCCATATGCCAGCCCATTGCCCACGGACCTGACAGCGCGATGATCAACGCCAGAAACGATGCAGAATCACGCAAGGCAAAGATCACGGCCAGCCCCATCAGGCCCACGGTGCCCATCAAAAACCGGCGCAGCCATTGGGCGGTGTTGTCACCGAACAGGCGGGCGGTAGACTTCACACCGATCAGCGCGTCGTCTTCTGTGTCCTGATGGGCATAGATCGTGTCGTAGAACAGTGTCCACGCGATCCCAGCAGCATAGAGCACAACCGCAGGCGCGCCGAGGCTGCCGGTATGGGCGGTCCAGGCCAGCAAAGCCCCCCAGTTAAAAGCGATGCCCAAAAAGACCTGGGGCCACCACGTAAAGCGCTTGGCGAAGGGATAGATTGCGACTGGCAGCAAGGCCAACACACCAAGTGCAATCGCCGCTCCGTTAAAGGACAGTAGGATACACAGCGCGATCAGCATTTGCGCGATCATCCAGCCCAAGGCTCCTTTGACGCTGACCTGTCCCGACGGGATCGGCCGCGACCGGGTGCGTGCAACCTTGTCATCGATATGGCGGTCGGTGATGTCGTTCCATGTGCAACCTGCGCCGCGCATCAACCATGCACCCGCACCGCAGCCGATAAATATCCACAGATCGAACCAGCGCGGCTGCTGGTCAAACAGCATCGCAAGCGTCAATCCCCACCAACACGGCAGCAGCAAAAGCCACGTCCCGATGGGGCGATCCGCACGGCTGAGCCGCAAAAAAGGTCGGGCGAAACGCGGGGCAGAACGGTCGACCCAATTGTCCGCAGGGGCATCGACGACGCGCGCCGCATCATTGCCATCTGGTGTCGGCGAGGTGTCGTGCATATATCTGTGCCCATGAACGCTAAAATCAGACTTTATGTAGATCATCCACTGGGGCAGGGGCAATCCGTTCCTTTGGATAAGGCGCAGGCGCATTACCTCTTTGGCGTGATGCGCCAGGCGGTCGGGGCGTCTATCTTGCTGTTTAACGGCATCGATGGCGAATGGCGTGCCGAGGTCGCCGAGGCAGGCAAGCGCGGTGGCGTGCTGGTCTGTGCCGAGCAGACCAAACCGCTGCAAATGCCGCCCGACCTATGGCTGATTTTTGCGCCGATCAAAAAGGCGCGCACGGATTTCATTGTCGAGAAAGCTGCTGAAATGGGCGCACGTCGTATTGTGCCGGTGCAAAGTGAATTTACCAATGCGGGCCGCGTGCAGCGCGACCGGTTGCAGGCCCATGCGGTAGAAGCGGCAGAGCAATGCGGCGGTACTTTCGTACCCGAGGTTGCTGAAATGGTCCGTTTGGATCGGTTGATCGACAGCTGGGAGCCTGAGCGATCCTTGATGTTCTGCGACGAAGCACTGGCCGGCGAAAAGGGCGATCTGGCATCCGCACAGCCTGGTCCCTGGGCCATTCTGATCGGGCCGGAGGGCGGATTTTCTGTCACTGAACGCAAACGGTTGCACGGATTGGAGTGGACCCGCCCCGTGGCGTTGGGCCCTCGGATCCTACGGGCGGATACCGCTGCGGTGGCGGCGATGACGTTGTGGCAGAAGACCTTGGGGGATTGGACGTGAGCGCCGTGTGTGTGTCGCCTGTCGAAGTGGGGGTTTCACACCCCCACGCCCCCGTGGAGTTTAACGGGCAAAATGAAGCCGGTATCGGGAGAGGGCGATGAGTTTTTTGCGACCTGAGGCAAAGGCAGAACTGTGGCGCTGGCGTGAGGTTCTGGGCGGCATTGCGGTGGCGCTGGTCGGGCTTTGGCTCGTGATGGGGCCAGGGCTGCTGCTGGCGATACCGGGGTATGCGTTGATTCTTGCGGGGGTGGTCTTTGTCTGGATCGGCGGCCAGAGGGCCAGGTTTCGCAAGACCGGGCTTGGCGCAGGCGCAGTGCAGGTGGATGAGGGGCAGATCGCCTATTTTGGACCGCTGACAGGCGGGGTCATCGCCCTTCGCGAGATGGAGCGGCTGAGCCTTGAACGCGGTGCCTATCCAGCCCATTGGAAACTGGAACAACCCGGACAAAATCCCGTGATGATCCCCGTGGATGCGGCTGGCGCAGACGCGCTGTTTGACGCTTTCGCCGCGCTGCCGGGACTGCGCACCGAACGCATGTTGGCGGAATTGGCAGACGACAAGACCCTGTCGGTCGTGATCTGGGAGCGTCGGTCGATGCGCCCGGTTTCGACCCTGTTGCATTGACACCCCGCAGAAATCGCACCATCCCTAAGACCACAGAAATTGAATTCGGAGCCACCCCACATGTCCATCCCTCAATCCGGCGGCGGCCCGATCGAAAGTTACGACCAACTGGTCAATTACCTCGCAGACGGGTGCAAGCCGAAAGAAGATTGGCGCATCGGTACCGAGCACGAGAAATTCGGCTATAACAAAGAGACGCTGTTGCCGTTGCCCTATGAGGGCGACTGTTCCATCCGCGCCATGCTCGAAGGCCTGCGCGACGGTCACGGATGGGACCCTGTCGAAGAAGGCGGCAAGCTGATTGGTTTGGTCAAGGACGGGGCCAATGTTTCGCTTGAGCCGGGCGGCCAGCTGGAACTGTCAGGTGCCCCTGTCGAAACCATCCACGAGACGTGCGACGAGGTGAATGCGCACCTGCGCGAAGTGCGCGATGTAGCAGACCGCATCGGGGCCGGTTTCATTGGTCTGGGCGCTGCGCCTGAATGGTCACATGACCAAATGGATCTGATGCCCAAGGGGCGTTATAAACTGATGAACGAATACATGACCAAAGTCGGCACGATGGGCCGGGTCATGATGCGTCGGACCTGCACCGTGCAGGTGAACCTCGACTTCGGGTCAGAGGCCGACATGGTCAAGAAACTACGTGTGGCATTGGCGTTGCAGCCCGTAGCGACGGCCTTGTTTGCGAACTCCCCCTTCTTTGAGGGCAAGCCCAATGGTCATAAATCCTGGCGTAGCCGTGTGTGGCGCGACCTGGATGCGGCGCGTACTGGCACGTTGCCATGGGTGTTCGAAGACGGCATGGGATTCGAGCGTTGGGTGGAATATGCGCTCGATGTGCCGATGTATTTTGTCTACCGCGACGGCAAATACATTGATGCTTTGGGGCAATCATTTCGTGACTTCATGAAGGGCAAGCTGCCCGCACTGCCGGGTGAGATCCCGACCTTGAGCGATTGGGCGGACCACTTGACCACGGCCTTCCCCGAGGCGCGGATCAAGAAGTTTATCGAAATGCGCGGTGCCGATGGTGGACCGTGGCGCCGGCTTTGCGCGCTGCCCGCGTTTTGGGTGGGTCTGACCTATGACCAGCAGGCGCTGGACGGTGCTTGGGATCTGGTCAAAGGCTGGGATGCTGAAACCCGCGAAGCATTACGCGTGGCGGCGTCTGTTGACGGGTTGCAGGCCAAGGTTGGCGGCGTGAACATGCACGATATTGCGCGCGAAGCCGTGGCCTTGTCAGAGCACGGCCTGAAAGCACGCGCACGCAGCGGCGCAGGTGGCATGGTTCCGGACGAAACCCATTTCCTGAACGCTCTGAAGGAAAGCATCGAGACGGGCAAAGTACCTGCCGACGAGCTTTTGGATGACTATAACGGCAAATGGAATGGCGATCTCAGCCGGATATACGCCGACTATTCCTACTAATCTTCGATGATTAGCCCGCGGATAAAGGCAGTGACCTTGGCCGCGGGCATCTCGCACGGGTAAAGCCGTGTACCGCTGGCGAGGGCATAAAGGTTCAGACTGATATAGTCCGAACCGCCCAACTCCTCGGCAACCAATTTCCAGCTTTTACCTGTATTGAAGGTGTTTTTTGACCAGACATAGCGGCGGGTTTGATATCTGCCGGTGTGGGTGCCGTCGGGCAGCGCGTGGAACGCGGCCAAAAAGCGCGCGTCTACGGTGGCCGTCACCGGGTCAGTCTTTCTTGGCACCGATCTTGGGCTCTGTGCCCGCACGGATGCGTTTGATGTTTTCACGGTGCCGCCAGAACACCAGCAGGGTGAGCACGATGCCCAACAGCAGGGCGCTGCCGTACCCCAGGAATATCATAAAGAAGGTCGATGCCGCCGCCGAGGCAAGCCCGCCGATGGAGGACGTACGTGTCACGGCCATGGCGATCAGCCATGCCAGACAGCTCGCGATGCCGACGGGCCATGCCAATGCCAGCAGCACGCCAAGGAAGGTCGCTACGCCTTTGCCACCCTTGAACCCCAGCCATACCGGGTAGCAATGCCCCAGCATCGCGGCCAGTGCTGCGATCTGTGCGGCGTCTTCGCCTGCAAAGAGTCGCGCCAGCAACACCGCGACGGCCCCTTTGCCACCATCCAGTATCAGGGTCAGCGCGGCCGCTTTCTTGGAGCCCGTGCGCAGTACGTTCGTGGCACCGATATTGCCCGACCCGATACTGCGCAGATCCCCTAGGTTCATCGCGCGGGTCAGCACCATGCCAAAGGGGATAGACCCGACCAGATAGGCCGCAATAGCCCAGAACAAGAGCACGAATAGGGTGGAATCGATCAGGGGCATAATCAGGAGGCCTTATAGATGCAGGTGCCAGAAACGTAAGTTTCCAAAACCTTACCTTGCATGCGCATCCCATCAAAGGGGGTGTTGCGCGATTTCGACTGCAATGTCTCGCGGTTCATGACAAAGGGCGCACCGTCGTCGAACAGCACCAGATCGGCAGGGGCACCCACCGACATGCGCCCACCGGGCAGGCCCAGACGTTTCGCCGGATTGAACGACAGCGCCCGCCACAGCGTCGCGATGTCGATCATCTCTGAGTGGACCAGTCGCAGGGCCGCAGGCAGCAGCGTTTCCAGTGCGACGGCCCCCGACGCGGCTTCTTCGAACGGCAGGCGTTTGGATTCCTCATCCTGCGGCGTGTGCATGGAGCAGATGATGTCGATCAACCCCGAGGCCACGGCCTCTACCACGGCGATGCGGTCCTCTTCGTCGCGCAACGGTGGCTTGAGCTTGAAGAAGGTGCGGTAGTCGGCCACATCCAGCGCGTTCAGCGTCAGGTGGTGAATGCCGACACCTGCGGTGATATCCAACCCGTTGTTCTTGGCACGCTCCAGTGCGGGCAGGGCGCGGGCGGTGGTGATCTGGTCGGCGTGATAGCGTGCACCTGTCATTTCGACCAGCGCGATGTCACGGTCCAGCCCCATGCGCTCGGCCATGGGCGACACGGCGGGCAGCCCGCGCAACGACG
Organism: Sulfitobacter sp. M22; assembly: GCF_021736025.1. NCBI lineage: Bacteria > Pseudomonadati > Pseudomonadota > Alphaproteobacteria > Rhodobacterales > Roseobacteraceae > Sulfitobacter > Sulfitobacter sp. M22. The sequence continues at coordinate 24,577 of NZ_WMEC01000001.1, forward strand.
CGAATTTGCCAGAGGTCACCGCCGCTCCTTTGCTCAGGATCGGTTCTTGCGGGTGGGCGATGACCAGCGCACCAAGGCTGCGGGCATAGGTCAGCGCACGGGAAAACACCTTGGTGTCCGTCACGACACGGTCACAATCGGTAAAGCCCACGGCACCCGCATCCATCAGAAACCCGATCTCGGTCATCTCGCGGCCTTCGCGACCTTTGGTCAGGGCGGCCATGGGCACGACGTTGACCGGCGCGGCCTCGTTGGCGCGACGGGTGACAAATTCCAGCACTTCGGGGCTGTCGATGGTGGGGTTGGTGTCAGGGCGCGTGACCATGGTCGTGACCCCACCTGCTGCCGCCGCCAATCCCGCGGACCGAAAGCTTTCCTTGTGCCGTTCGCCGGGTTCGCAGACCTTGACCCCAAGATCGACGATCCCGGGGGCGAGGTACTTGCCACGACAATCCACAATCTGCGCATCGCTCGGTATCGACGCGGTCGCGTCCAGTATCGCCGCGATCTTGCCATTCTCGACCTTGATCGTGCCGTGCGTGACGGTGCCTGCTTCGGGGTCGATCAGCTGCGCGTTGATAAAATGCAGGGTCATGGAGAGGCTTTCATAGTTAAGGAAACAGAGGCGCAGCAGCGGCGGCAGGTTGGATCAGGACCCGATCCACACCATCATGCCTGCCACACCAAAGGCGACAAGCAGGGCGATCATGGCGACGCGGCCCGACATTTTGGGATCAGGTTTGGGTTCTTTCACAGCAGCCACCATAAAATAAGACCGATCAGCACGATGACTGCCAGCAGCACCATCATACCACCAGCCCCGCCCTTGGGCGGCGATTTCGGAGTCATGTCCGCAGCACCGGTGTAGGGTTGCGCGGATTCAGCCTCGAGCGGGATAACGGACATATCCGGTTGGGTCTCGCCGTATGTGCCGATCATGGTCAGGTCGGGACCAAGCTTTAGCGTCGTCTCTTGCCCCTCAAAGGCCGAGGAAAACAGCAACAGCACATAGCCGTCCAGCGCATCCAAACGGGCGCGGTCGCGGCTGATCTGGTCAGGGGGCACGGCGTAGCCATCATTCAGATAGCGCGCCAGCCCCACGCCCGTTAGGTCGGAGACGGGAAAAAGCTCGGCCGAGCCTTCGGGTACTGAACGGCCAAGCAGATCGGCGATCAACGCTTCCTTGCTGCCATCGCGCAGATCGCGGGCCAGTTTGTCAATCGGGCGGTTTACGGCAAACAGACGGATCTGGCCGATTTCGCCATTGGGGATCTCAAGTTGTGTCATCGGGGTGCACCTTTGTACGCAGTTACCATCAATGCACTTAATCTGTCGCTGTCTTCGATATATTCAAACCCTAGATGCGCGGTGCGGGCGGGATTGTCGGCTTGTTCATGCCGGATAAAGAAAACGGAGGGCGGGCTGGTCGGACGCAGATCGTGCTTTGTCTCGGCGCTGCGGGGGAAAGCTTTGGCGCGGGTGCCATCGCGGGTCAGCTTGAAAAACAGGGCGCGGTGGTTGGTCAGCGCATAGCGGGTGCGGCGCAGATCGGTCAGGCGGGTCATCCCGCGATAAAGCGACAGGGCCACCAGGGCGACGATCACCGCGACGACCACCGATTGAGACACAGGCAAGCTGTTGCCTTGCAGCAAAAAAGCGCCAGCGATCACGGTACCGATTGCGCCGACAAAGGGACCGAGCAACTGAAAATTGCGCAGTGACAGCTTTGGCTTGGGGCGACCTGTCCACAATAGATCTTCGTCCGGCTCTAGCAGGTCTTGCCAAAATCTGTCGGTCATCGCGTGGCCTCTATCGCTTGGGCAAGACGCGCCTTGGTCTCGCGCAGCTGCGGCACCAGCGGCAGGGTGACGCGCTGGCCGTCCGGCAAGCCAAGGGTGATCGACCACAGCGACAGTTTCCCGATTGACCGGATATCGGTCAGCGGCAGGACAAGCGGCTCTGCGGTATCGGGGGAGTTTATGTAGAGCGCACGGTTGGTCAGCCGCCAGGCGGTATTGCGGTTTCTGTACCAGATCTGGAATTCGTCAAAGACCCACATGTAGAAAACCGCGATCAGAACCGAGGCGAGCAGCCATGTAATCGGGTCCAGCCAGATCAGCAGCGGCAGACAGAACAGCATGGTCAGCACAGCCAATGCCATGCACCGCCAAAAGAACGCCCGCGGCGAAATACGCCAGTGTAGCAGGTCGTGTTCTTCGGGCGGGCGTGCGGTCATGCGTTTGCCTTGCGGCTGTCCACAAGGTTGCGCGCGAGCAGGTCCATCGCGGCCATGCGCACAGCCACGCCCATCTCTACCTGGTCCTGAATAACGCTGCGATTGATGTCATCTGCCAACGTTCCGTCAATTTCTACGCCGCGGTTCATCGGGCCGGGGTGCATGACAATCGCGTCGGGCTTGGCGTGGGCCAGTTTCTCAGCATCCAGACCATATCTGTGATAATATTCACGTTCGCTGGGGATAAAGCCGCCGTCCATGCGTTCTTTTTGCAAGCGGAGCATCATTACGACATCGACGTCTTTCAGCCCTTCTTTCATATCGTCGAACACCTCGACGCCAAATTCGCCGATCTGCGCCGGCATCAGGGTCGGGGGGGCGATCAGGCGAATGCGGTTTTCCATCTTGCCAAGAAGCATGATGTTGGACCGTGCCACGCGGCTGTGTGCGATGTCGCCGCAGATGGCAATGGAAAGGCGGTGCAGGCGCCCCTTGGCGCGGCGGATCGTCAACGCGTCCAGTAGGGCTTGGGTTGGGTGTTCATGCCGCCCGTCTCCCGCGTTCAACACGGCGCAGTTCACCTTTTGCGCCAGCAGATCGACCGCACCGGACTGGGGGTGGCGCACAACCAGCAGATCGGGATGCATCGCGTTCAGCGTCATCGCCGTATCAATGAGCGTTTCGCCCTTTTTGATCGACGACGCCTGCATCGCCATGTTCATGACATCCGCGCCAAGCCGCTTGCCCGCGATCTCAAAGCTCGCCTGCGTGCGGGTCGAGTTTTCGAAGAACATGTTGATCTGCGTCAGCCCGTTCAGCGCATCACTGTGTTTATGAGGCTGGCGGTTCAAATCGGCGTATGTGTCCGCCAGATCAAGAAGGGTGGTAATGTCGTCTTGGGACAGGTGTTCAATGCCCAGAAGATGGCGGTGTGCGAAACTCATGACGGCGGACCCCACGTTATTTTTGGCGTTATAGGCGGCGGCGCTGGGCGGGGCAAGTCGTCGGGCGGCGTCATCCCGAGGCGGGGGTGGAATTGGATTTAAGGCCATTTGGAACTTGGCATTTTTATTGCCCGCATCAGCGCGTAAGTTGGGCACATGGAATCAGTGGATTATCATCAGGCGCTTGCACTTTTGCACTGGCAGATTGAACTTGGCGCGACCGAGGCGATTTGTGACGCGCCGGTGAACCGCTACGAAGTGCCCGCAGCGGTCGAGAAACCGAAGGCGAAAAAGGGCAAGACGGGGCCTGTGCCGCTTGCGTCCTCTGGCCCTGATGTGGTGGCGGAAGCTACACGTGCCGCCGCGGCAGCAACCACGCTTGATGAATTGCGCGCCGCGATGACCGCGTTCGAGCATTGCGAGCTCAAGCGTGGGGCCCGCAATCTGGTATTTTCCGATGGCACGCCTGGGGCCCGCGTCATGATTGTTGGCGAGGCTCCGGGCCGCGACGAAGACCGCGAGGGGCGACCCTTTGTCGGGCGTGCCGGCGGGCTGTTGGACAAGATGTTGGCGACGATCGATATGGGCCGGCATCATGAGACCGCGCCTGTCTATATCACAAATGTGCTGCCTTGGCGGCCACCGCAGAACCGCGACCCTAAGCCCGATGAAATCGCGATGATGAAGCCGTTTCTTGCACGGCATATCGCCTTGGCCAAGCCAGAGGTTCTGGTGATCGTTGGTAATTGGTCCGCACAGGCGTTGCTGGGCAAACGTGGAATCACCCGATTGCGCGGGCAGTGGACCCAGGCGGAGGGGCTGCCCGCACTGCCCATGTTCCACCCCGCCTATCTGTTGCGCAGCCCCGAGTTCAAACGCGAGGCATGGGCCGATTTGCTGTCATTGAAAGCGAAATTAAAGAATGGTTGATCCGATTACGGTGCTGGCCTTTGTACCCGCTGCGCTGGCGCTGAACCTCACGCCCGGTGCGGATATGATGTTCTGTCTGGGGCAGGGCATGCGCTTTGGTCCGCGGGCGTCGGTCGCGGCCAGTGCCGGGGTCGCGCTTGGCGGGATGGTACATGTCACGCTGGCCGGTCTGGGCTTGGGTGCGGTGGTCGCTGCGCTGCCTTGGGCCTTTGACGTGATCCGCTGGATCGGGGTCGGCTATCTGCTGTGGCTGGCTGTGCAGACCTGGCGTAGCAGCGGAGCGGCACCTGCGGTCTTGCCCGCGCCGAAATCGGCGTTTCGCAGCGGTTTGATCGTGAACCTGACCAACCCCAAGGTGATCTTGTTCGTATTGGCCTTTGTGCCGCAATTCGTGGTCCCAGAGGCGGGGCCAGTGCTCCTACAGTTCTTGATGCTCGGCTCGGTGCTGTCGCTGGGCGGGTTTATCATCAACGCTTTGGTCGGTGTGTTTGCCAGCGGTTTAGGCCGCCGGATGGTCGGGGGCGGGCAAGCTCTGCGCTGGATCAGCAGCGGTATTTTCATAGCCCTCGCCGCACGGCTAGCAATATTGGAGCGGACATGAGCCGGATCGACGACACGCTTGATTTTATTCCTGTGCGCATTGCCGTGCTGACGGTGTCAGACACGCGCAGCCTGGCAGATGATCGGTCAGGCGATGTGCTGGTTGCGCGCATTGCCGATGCAGGTCACGCGCTTGCCGCACGCACCATCATACGGGACGAACAGGCCGAGATAGCAGCGCAATTGCGCATTTGGTGTGCCGACCCCGAGATTGATGTGGTGATCAGTACCGGTGGCACGGGGCTGACAGGCCGCGATGTCACCGTAGAGGCGCATCGTGATGTCTACGAGAAAGAGATCGACGCCTTCGGTACGGTATTCACCATCGTCTCGATGCAAAAGATCGGCACCTCTGCGGTGCAAAGCCGCGCCACTGCCGGGGTCGCGCAAGGCACCTATCTGTTCGCGCTGCCCGGATCGCCGGGTGCCTGCAAGGATGCGTGGGACGAGATTTTGGTCAAGCAGCTCGATTACCGCCATAGGCCCTGTAATTTTGTCGAAATCATGCCCCGCCTAGACGAGCACCAGCGCCGGAAGTAGCGGCCTTTGCGATTTTTGGGACGAAGAACGATGGAAACCGCCTGGGCCTGCGTATGATAGGCCGTGCGTGGCTGTCTCAACTGTGATTTTGTTCTTTGTGGGCGTGCGGGGTAAACTGCTGCCACAGATGGATAAGATCGGGGCAAGATGCGATTTTTACGGCAAAGCATGATTGGGCTGTTTCTGGCGGCCGCGACGGTGGGGTTCTTGCTGCTGGCAGCGGACCTTATCGGCGGGGCTGTGCAGCAACGGCTGACCGACGCGCCGCCTGACCGCGCCCCGCGTGAACGGGTGTTTTCTGTCAATGTCGTGCGCGCCGTGTCAGGCACCGAAGTGCCTATCTTGCAAAGCTTTGGGGCCGTGCAAAGCCGCCGGACACTTGAGCTGCGCGCCGCCGTCGGGGGGCGCGTGGTCGAGCTTGCGCCTGAATTCGAGGCCGGCGGTCGGGTTGTCGCGGGGCAGGTTCTCGTCCGTCTTGATCGATCGGACGCTTTGGCTGAAGTCGCACGGGCACAAAGCGCTGTGCGCAATGCAGAGGCAGAGGGGCGTGATGCCGACCGTGCGCTGGCCTTGGGGCGGGACGAATTGGCCGCCGCCGAAGAACAGGCCGCCTTGCGCATCGGTGCCTTTGAACGTCAACGCGATTTGGGTGAACGGGGTGTCGGGACCGCGACGGCAACAGAGACAGCAGAGCTTGCGGCATCAAGCGCCCGCCAAGCGGTTCTGGCGCGACGTCAGGTGGTGACCCAAACCGAGGCCCGCGTGGATCAGGCCGTGCGCTTGTTGTCCAATGCGCAGATCGCGTTGGCCGATGCACAGCGCGCATTAAAGGAAACCACGATCACCGCGCCTTTCGATGGGGCGCTGAGCGAGACTTCGGTTGTTGAGGGGCGCCTTGTCTCACCGAACGAACGGCTGGCGGAGTTGATTGCCCCGGATGATCTCGAGATTTCTTTTCGCATTTCCACCACACAATACGCGCGCTTGCTGGATGCGCAGGGGCGGTTGATCAAGGCGGATGTTACGGCAAGCCTCGACGTTGCGGGGGCCGACCTTGAGGCACATGGACAGATTACCCGTGCAGGTGCTGCGGCGGGTGAGGGCGCCAGTGGCCGGTTGATCTTTGCCACGCTGGCGCAAGCACCGGGGTTCAAGCCGGGGGATTTCGCGATGGTACGGGTGGGCGAACCGGCATTGGACGACGTCATTCGGCTCCCCAGCTCGGCGCTGGATGCGCAGGGGACGGTGTTGGTACTGGATCCGGAAAACCGGCTTGAAAGCGTTCAGGTCTCTGTGTTGCGTCGCGTGGGGGATGAGGTCTTGGTGCGGGGACCAATCGAGGGCCGCGATGTCGTCGAGGCCCGCTCGCCACTGCTGGGGGCCGGTATTGCGGTAAAGCCGTTGCGCTCGGGGGCTCGGGACACGGCGCAGGTAGATGCGCCCGCAATGATCGCGCTGACCAATGAACGTCGGGCTAAGCTTGTCGCCCTTGTCGAGGGCAACACGCGGATGCCGCAGGATGCTAAGGCACGGGTTCTGGCGCAACTGGCCGAGCCACAGGTCCCTGCGCGGGTGATCGAACGCATCGAAAGCCGGATGGGGGGCTGATCTATGGCCCGTAGCATGTCCGGCCCCGCAGGCGGAATCCTGTCGTATTTCACGCGTCACCGGACGGCGGCGAACCTGTTGCTCGTGGTGCTGCTTGTGTGCGGGGCGGCTGCTGCGCCCAACATGCGGGCGCAATTCTTTCCCGATGTGGTTATTGACAGTGTCTCGGTTTCGACCGTCTGGGAGGGGGCCGGCGCGGATGATGTCGACAACGCCATCGTTCAGGTGCTTGAACCTGTCTTGCTGGCTGTGGAAGGGGTGGAGAGTTCTACCGCCGCGTCGCGTGAGGGCAGTGGCACCATTTCGCTGGAGTTCGAGCCGAACTGGGATATGGCCCGCGCCGCGACCGATGTGCAAACCGCCGTGGATGCCGTCACTACACTGCCAGAAGATGCCGAAGACCCTGTGGTGCGCCGTGGCATCTGGCGTGACCGCGTCACCGATGTCGTGATCACAGGCCCGATCAGTGCGGAACAGCTGGGCCGTTTCGCAGATGAATTTGTCACGCGTCTTTTCGCGGAGGGGGTCACCCGCAGCACCATTCAGGGGGTCGCCGCGCCGCAAACCTTGATCGAGGTCCCCTCTCTCCGTTTGATCCGCTATAATATCACGATGGCCGAGATCGCGGCGGCGATCGCTGCTGAGGTCGATGCCAGCCCCGCCGGGGATGTGACCGGTGCCAATGCCCGCGTGCGCACCGGGACCGCCAAGCGCAGTGCCGACGCCTTGTCGCGTGTCGTCTTGCGCAGCAATGCCGACGGGTCTTCACTGTTGGTGGGCGATGTGGCGCGGGTGATCGAACAAGGCTCTGACCGCGAGGTGGGGTATTTTGTCGGCGACGATCCGGCAATATCGGTGCGCATTGACCGCTCTGACGGGGGGGATGCCATTGGTATTCAGCAAAGCGTCGAAGGGGTCGCTGCCGATATGGCAGTGATGCTGCCCAAGGGGGTGGCGATCAACCTGATCCGCACGCGCGCCGAGGCAATTACCGGTAGGTTGGATTTGCTGATTGATAACGGTTTGATGGGCCTCGCGCTTGTGGTGGGGTTGCTGTTCCTGTTCCTGAACGCGCGCACGGCCTTTTGGGTGGCCGCGGGTATTCCGGCGTCGATGGCCGCGGCAATTGCACTCATGTATGCGGGTGGGATCACGATCAACATGATCTCGTTGTTCGGTCTGATTATCACGCTTGGGATCGTTGTAGATGACGCGATCGTTGTGGGGGAACATGCCGACTACCGGCATAACGAACTGGGCGAGCCACCGATGCAAGCGGCAGAGAACGCCGCGCGGCGCATGGCGATGCCGGTTTTTGCCGCAACCCTGACGACGATCATCGCGTTCTTCGGCCTGCTGGCCGTTGGCGGGCGCTTTGGCAGCCTGATCGGGGATATCCCCCTGACCGTCATTGCAGTGCTGGCGGCGTCACTGGTCGAATGCTTTTTGATCCTGCCGAACCATATGGCGCATGCGATGGCAGCGGGGGCCAAGCAACGGTGGTATGACCTGCCCAGCCGTGTGGTCAATCGCGGGTTTCTCTGGGTGCGCGAACGGCTGTTCCGCCCTTTCATGGCAGGAGTTATCCGCGCGCGTTATGTGGTGCTGGCGGGCGTTGTCGCAGTGCTGGCGTCTCAGGCGGCGCTTTTCATTCAAGGCGACGTTCAATGGCGATTTTTCAACGCGCCCGAACGTGGGTCGGTAACCGGTAACTTTGCCATGGTCGATGGGGCCAGCCGTGCCGATACGCTGGCGATGATGCACGAAATGCAACGCGCGACAGAAGCGCTGGGCGCGGAATATGCCGAGGAATATGGCACCAATCCGATCGATTATGTCATTGCGCAGGTCGGGGGCAACGCGGGTCGCGGGCTCGACGGGGCTGACAGCAAGGACGGTGATTTGCTGGGCGGCATCTCGATCGAGCTGATCGACGCGGACCTGCGGCCCTATTCCAGCTTTGCCTTCGTCGCGGCTTTGCAGGATGCCGTGGTCCACCATCCGCTTGCAGAAACCGTAAGCTTTCGCGGCTGGCGTTCCGGTCCTGGCGGCGATGCACTGGATGTGCAGTTCTATGGGGCCGACACACAGGTGTTGAAAGCCGCCTCGCAGGATTTGCAGGATGCGCTACGGCAATATCCCGAAGTCAGCGCCGTGCAGGACAATCTGGCTTACGACAAAGAAGAGCTGATCCTCGATCTGACGCCTCAGGGCCAAGCGCTCGGGTTCACGATTGATATGTTGGGGCGGGTCTTGCGTCACCGTCTTGGCGGGATCGAGGCCGCGACCTATCCAGATGGCCCCCGATCGGCCACCATTCGCGTGGAACTGCCCGAGGGCGAGCTGACCGCGGATTTCCTTGAGCGTACCCAGATGCGTACGCCGGGCGGGCAATATGTGCCGCTGGCCGATATCGTCAGCGTGGACCGGCGTACGGGGTTCAGCACGGTACGGCGCGAGAACGGTATCCGGCTGATATCAGTCACTGGCGATATCTCAGAGGATGACCCCGCCCGCGCGACCGAAATCACGACGACCCTGCGTGACGAAATTCTGCCGCGTATCGCCTCTGAACGTCAGGTGGATTTCCGCATCGGCGGGCTGAGCGAGCAGGAGGATACCTTCCTGTCGGATGCGTTGACCGGGCTAATCCTTGTGCTGACGGGCATTTATCTTGTGCTGGCTTGGGTGTTCGGCAGCTGGACACGCCCCATGGTGGTGATGGCGGTGATCCCATTCGGCTTGGTGGGCACGATCTATGGCCACGCCCTGTGGGAGGTCCCATTGAGCATGTTCACAGTTGTTGGCCTGCTAGGGATGACGGGGATCATCATCAACGATTCCATCGTGTTGGTTGGGACAATCGACGAATATGGTGCCACGCGCGGGGTGATCCCGTCGATCATAGACGGCGCGGCAGATCGGTTGCGTCCGGTGATGTTGACCACGCTGACGACGGTCCTTGGCATGGCACCGCTGCTTTATGAACAAAGCCAGCAGGCGCAATTTTTGAAACCCACTGTGATCACGCTGGTCTATGGTCTGGGCTTTGGCATGTTCCTAGTGTTGCTGGTCGTGCCTGCGCTGGTCGCGGCACAGCATGATATCGGCCGTCAAATCCGTGCGATGCGCCGCGCCATGCGGGCCCGGGCTGGGGGGCTGCGGACCGGTATTTTGGGGCTATGGCTGCTGATGCTGCTATGGGGCGGGTCTACGCTGGGGTGGGTCGCGGTGACTGGCGGCTTGCATCCGGCGCTGGCTGAAATAGTGCCCACCCTAGGGGTGCTCTCACCACGAAGCGCGGCGCTGCTGCTGTTCCTGGCGGGGGCCGCAGCGATCGCGCTGGCGGGCTATGTCGTGGGGGCCGTGATCTATGCCTCGTCGCGCAAGAAAGCAGCGGGCTGATCAGCCTGCGTTGCATCCGACAATATCGACGGCCTGATTGCTGCCTAAAACCGTCATTCGGATATGCGACCGGTTCAGTGCCACAGGGCCGCCGCTGACATGGCCTACATCCACGCGCGCGTGCAGTGTATTGCCTTTGCGCGTCGTGTCGGCCTCGCTGACCCATAGATCGGGGTTGCCGGTTTCAATCACCACCAGCTCTTGCCCACCCGAGGGCGGCACCGTGATAGCAGCGTCCAGTGTCAGGTCTTCGCCGGTCCGGCCAATGGTGCAGGTGACATCCGATACGCGGGCCTCTTTCGCTGAATACGGGCGCTGCGCGAGCGAGGCCGCGATGGCAGGATCGGCGCGGGTCGTGGTTGTGTTGATAACGCCGCTGAGCTCTAGCGAGGCGGGCACGCAGATGTCGCTGCACACGCCCAGATCAATCGTGGTGTTCATGGTCACAGGGGCGCCTTTTTCCGGCACCGTAATCCGCAACGGCAATACCACCTGATCCTTGTACCCGATGGTCGTCAGGTTGGTTTCGCGAAAAACCGTAGGTGCCGGCCATTCAACGGCCACCGCCGACAGGTTGCGTGAACCGGACCAGTCAAAGCTGGGCGGGATGCCCATATCTCCGGGCGCACGCCAATAGGTCTTCCACCCCGGTTTAACTGTCATGCGGATCGCGGCCATGCGGTTGCCATCGGGCAGCACCCAACCTTGAAGGATCTCCCCGTGGATCACCTCCATCGCAAAAGCAGGCATCGGGGCGAGAAGGGCAGCGGCCATCAGGCCAAGGAGTTTTCTGGTCATGGTGCTTTCATGGGCCAACTGCCCCCCGTTTGCCAAGTCACGTTTGCATTATGAAACGTTGCAGCCGTAGGGGTTGTAAGCAGCAGGGGCGCACGCCATGCTATGGGGATGACGCAAAAGAACGACAGCATGACAATGGATCTTACCGGCCAGCTTTTGGTGGCCATGCCCGGCATGGGCGATCCTCGGTTCGATCATTCGGTGATCTTTATCTGTGCGCATGACGACGAGGGCGCGATGGGGTTGATCGTCAACAAACCTGCCGCTGATCTCAAGCTGGGCGACGTGCTTGACCGGCTTAGTGATGTGGACATGGACGACATCACCGGTCTGGGGGTGCATGTCGGTGGTCCCGTCGAGACAGAGCGTGGCTTCGTACTGCACAGCGCCGAATACCGGTCGGTGATGAAGACGACCGATATCGCGCAGGGCGTGGCGGTGACTGTGACGCTTGATATTCTCGAAGACATCGCCCGCGGCAAGGGCCCGCGACAGGCGATGTTGATGCTGGGCTATGCCGGTTGGGATGCAGGCCAGCTGGAAGGCGAAATCGCGCAGAATGGCTGGCTGACCTGCCCCTGCGACACTGACATCCTGTTTACCCTGCCTGATGCACGCAAATGGGAAGCGGCGCTGACCTCTATCGGGGTGGACCCATTGGGGCTGAGCGCGACAGCGGGGCGCGCCTAACAAACGCAAGGTGGATCAACGCGGAGCAGCCGCGCGACGCAGACGGTCGTTGATGGCACGGCCCAGACCGGTTTCAGGGATCGGGGCCACTGCGATGGGTTTGCGCAGCCGGTCAAGCGCGTGCAGCCGGTCAAACAGATACGCCGCCGCTTCCACCAGATCGCCGCTGGCCGACAGGGTTAGATCATCCGCGCCAGTCCCCTTCGCTGCGCCAAAGCCAAGATAGACCTCGTCTTCTTTTGCGTCATGCGCGTTCAACCGCACGCTGGCATGGGGCGCATAGTGGGACGCCAATTGGCCGGGGGCGATAATTTCTGCGCCGTCGGCCACATCCAGCGTCCCCCCAAGCGCCGCCTCTATCGCTTCGGACGGCAGACCGCCTGCGCGCAGGAGGGTAGGGCGTGGCTGGGTCAGCCCGATGATCGTGCTTTCCAGCCCGACCGTGCAGGGCCCGTCATCGACAACCGCCGCGATACGCCCTTGCAGCCCCGACAGAACATGCTGCGCCGTGGTGGCGCTGATCTTGCCCGAGGGGTTGGCAGACGGGGCCGCCACCGGCCCGCCAAACGCCCGCAATATGGCGCGGGCCGTAGGATGTGCGGGGATGCGGATGGCGATGCTGTCCAGCCCCGCTGTCACCAGTGACGATAGCCCGTGCCCGTCGGCTAGAGGCAGCACGAGGGTCATTGGCCCCGGCCAGAATGCGCTGGCCAGAACCTCTGCTGTGTCGGACCAGCGCCCATATTGGCGTGCCTGATCCACATCGGCGACATGGATAATGAGCGGGTTAAAGCTGGGCCGTCCCTTGGCCGTGTAAATCCCTGCCACTGCCGTCCCGTTGCGCGCATCCGCGCCCAAGCCATAGACCGTTTCAGTTGGCAAAGCGACCAGTGCACCTTGTTGCAAAAGGGCGGCGGCGCGGGAAATGCCTGAGGGGTCGGGAAGTAGAATGTCGGTCATGGGCTTCTCTTATGGGGATGACGCCGCGTTTTGGGTTGCGGTGCGCAGACTTGAGCGACATTCTCGCCGCAACAGCCCGAAGTATCGTCTTGGGCTTATCAGGTCGCTGTTCGGTTTGCCAAGCAGACGAACGCGTTAACGGAGGAAAACTATGCCCTATCGCGCCCCTGTCGAAGATTTTGCCTTTCTGTTTGATCATGTCGTAGGTTTGGACGCTGTGCGTCAGACCGAACGTTTTGAAGATGCCAGCGAAGACGTCACCCGCGCGATCCTCGAAGAAGCGGGCAAGATGACCAATGACGTTCTGGCCCCGCTGCAACGCGCAGGTGACCAGACGCCCGCCAAGCTTGAGAACGGTGTCGTGCGCACGTCGCCCGGTTTCGCTGACGGGTTCAAGGCCGTGGCCGAAGGCGGCTGGATCGGCATGTCCGCCGACCCTGAATACGGTGGCATGGGCCTGCCAATGACCCTGACGACTGCCGTGAATGAAATGATGAGCGGGGCTTGCCTGTCCTTGCAGCTTGCCCCGTTGATGAGCCAAGGCCAGATCGAAGCGCTTGAACATCACGCCAGCGACGCGATCAAGGAACTGTACCTGCCCAAGCTGATCAGCGGCGAATGGACCGGCACGATGAACCTGACCGAACCGCAAGCGGGCTCGGACGTGGGTGCGCTGGCAAGCAAGGCCGAAGACAACGGCGACGGCACCTATGCGATCTCAGGCCAGAAGGTCTATATCACATGGGGTGACAATGATTTTGGCGGCAATGTCTGCCATCTGGTTCTCGCGCGTCTGCCCGGTGCGCCTGCGGGCACGAAAGGCATTAGCCTGTTCCTCGTGCCGAAATACCTGCCCAATGAGGACGGCAGCCTTGGGAATGCCAATACGCTGAACGTCGTCAGTCTGGAACACAAACTCGGGATTCATGGGTCTCCCACGTGTGTGATGCAGTATGACAAGGCGACGGGCTGGCTGGTTGGGGCCGAGCAGGGCGGTATGGCAGCCATGTTCACAATGATGAACAACGCACGGCTTGGTGTGGGCGGGCAGGGCATCGGCATCGCCGAAGCGGCCTATCAACACGCGCTGGCCTATGCGCTGGACCGCAAACAGGGCAAGACATCACGCCCCGACGGCACCGGCACCATCGTGGATCATGCTGATGTACGCCGCATGCTGATGACGATGAAGGCGGAAACCTTTGCCGCCCGCGCCATTGCGCTGTGCTGCGCCAAGGCCATCGACATGACGAACGCGACCGGACAGGCCGAATGGAAAGCCCGCGCAGCCTTCCTGACCCCGATCGCCAAGGCCTTTGGCACCGACACCGGCATGGCCGTCGCTGAAATGGGCGTTCAGGTCCACGGTGGCATGGGCTTTATCGAAGAAACAGGGGCCGCGCAGTACAGCCGTGACGTACGTGTGACAGCCATCTACGAAGGCACCAATGGCATTCAGGCGATGGATCTGGTGGCGCGCAAGATGATGGACGGCGGCGAGGCGGCGAACCGTCTGCTAGATGAAATCGAAGCCGATGCCGAAGCCGCCCGCGAGACATTCCCGAATATGGCGGATGCCCTCTGGCAGGCGTCGGAAACGCTGCGCGAAGCGACCGATTGGCTGACAGAGCAATCGAATATGGACACGCGCTTTGCCGGAGCGGTGCCGTACCTGCGGGCCTTTGCACGGGTGCTTGGCGCGCATATGCACCTCAAGGCGGCGCTGGCCGACAAGGGCGGGCCACGCGAAAAGCTGGCGCGGTTCTACATCCTGCGTCTGTTGCCGGAACACGTTGGCCTGCTGGCCCATGCCCAAGCGGGCGAGGCTGATCTTTTCGCGCTTTCCGCTGACGAACTGGCCGCCTGATGCCTGATACAGCGCCCACCGGTTTGCGTTTCCCCTGCGAGACGCCGCCCGCCCATGATGCCGCGATAGAGGTCGCCCCCGGCGTGCTTTGGCTGCGTCTGCCGCTGCCGATGAAGCTGGATCACGTCAACGTCTATGCCTTTGACGAAGGCGACAGCTGGACGATCATCGACACGGGCTTCGCGTCGAAAAAGTCCAAGGCGCTGTGGACGGATCTGATCGCGGGGCCTTTGGGCGGCAAGCCGGTGTCGCGGGTGATCGTGACCCACCACCACCCCGATCACATCGGGCTGGCGGGCTGGTTCCAGACCGAACACGGGGCAGAGCTGGTGACGACGCGCACCGCGTGGTTGACCGCGCGAATGCTGACCCTCGACCCGCAAGAGGCACCGCCAGCCGAGACGCTGGCTTTCTATAAACTTTCGGGGATGGATGCCGCGCTGTACGAGAAACGCGCCTCCGAGCGGCCGTTCAACTTTGCCGACATCGTCTCGCCTCTGCCGCTTGGCTTTACGCGGATCAAACAGGGCGACGAGATCACCATCGGGGGGCGCGTGTTTGACGTGCATATGGGCAATGGTCACGCCCCCGAACACGCCACCTTCTGGAGCCGGGACGACAATCTGGTGGTTGCGGGCGATCAGATCCTGTCCTCGATCAGCCCCAACGTCGGGGTCTATGCCACCGAGCCGATGGCCGACCCCATTGGCGAATGGATCGAAGCCTGTGACCGTCTGTCACTGCTCGCGCGCGAGGATCATTTGGTGCTTGGCGGGCACAAGCTGCCGTTCACGGGTCTGCCTACCCGCATGCGCCAGTTGATCGAAAACCACCACAGCGCCCTGCGCCGTCTGGAAAAGGCGATTGCAGAGCCCAAGTCTGCGTCGGAATGCTTTTCTACCCTGTTCAAACGCAACATCGGCGAGGGCGAATACGGTCTGGCGTTGGTCGAAGCGGTGGCGCATCTTAGCCATCTGTACCAGACGGGCCGCGCCACGCGCAGCTTGCGTGCGCAGGGCGGGGCGTGGGTATATCAGTCAAAGGGTTGAACGATGGATAACGAGATCAAGACTGCTGCCGAAGCCATCGAAGCAGACGCGTTGCCACGGCTTTACGAGGTGCATTCGGACCCCTCCAGCCGCAACGCCTCGGACCAGCCTGTGCCCAAAGGGATCACTCAGAAGCCTGCCGCGCAGAAATCAGCTGCGCAATGGGCCTATGAGCGTGTTGTGCTGTACCTCAAGAATTTCGAAGAGCAGCTTGACGGTGATCACGAGGTCGCCATGGGTTTTGCAGGCGGCGACGCCGGCGTGTTGCGGATCGAGGGGATGGGCTATTTCGATCCCGATATCGTGACCTTTTATGGCAAGGACAACACCGGCGCGCGGATGCAGCTTGTGCAGCATGTCACACAGTTGAACGTGGCCCTACGTGCGCTGCCCAAAGCGGTGCAGGAAGCCCCCGCGAATCGCATCGGTTTTCGTCTGGCCGAAGACCTCGAGACGCAAGACGAGCCCCCCGCAGGCGAAAACACCTGAGCTCGCGCATTTTGATGCCGTGACATAGGCAAATGAATACAGTATCCCCAGACCAAATCATACGCACGTTAAGACAAGGATCGCGCAAATGGCCAAACATGAACACGGCTCGATGGACACCAGCACGCACGAGAAGACTTTTGACAGCTTCATGAACTTCGTCAAATGGTCGTGCATCGTGATTATTGCCATTCTGGTCTTTATGGCGATCTTCGCGCGCTAAGGCGGGCACACTTAACCGACAGGATATTTCTATGCGTGTCTGGATGGCTTTGGCCTGCGTCGGGCTGCTTGCGGCCTGTGCGAATGATACCGGGATCGACAACACCCCCGCAGAAGTCGCAGCGGCTGCTTATGTGGCACCGGGACCAAAATCCATTACGTTGATGACGATGATCAACAACCGTACCGGCAGCGGAGGCCATACGGCACTGGTGGTCAACGGGTCGCAGCAGGTGATATTTGACCCTGCCGGTTCCTTCCGTGATCCGCGTGTGATCGAACGCGGCGACGTGCTGTACGGCATGACGCCTAAGTGGATACAGGGGTACAAGTCCTCGCACGCACGCAGCACCTACCATGTCGTCAGCCAGGAATTGCAGGTCAGCAACGCACAGGCAGAACAGATCTTGCAGCTTGTGATGTCAAACGGTCAGGTGGCGGGGGCGTTCTGCGCCAATGCGACCTCTGATATCCTGACGCAGGTTCAGGGCTTCGAGAGTATTTCAAAGACGTTCTACCCTGCCAAGCTCAGCGAACAATTTGCCAGCCTGCCCGGCGTGAAGACGACGAAATATTATGAAAACGACGAAGGCGACGTAATTGATGCCGTGCAGGCGTCGCTTCTAGCCCAGTAACCAAAGCAAACCATAAAGCGTGGCTGCGCCGCTGATAATGGCGAGCAGCACGTTTTTGGTGAGCACCCCCACAGTCAGCGCCGCCGCCGCCGCCGCCATACGCGGGAGATCAAGCTGCCCGTCCGTGGCCGCGGGCCAGATCACTTGCGGGGCCACAAGAGCGGGCAGGATCGCCACCGCCGTATAGCGCAGGTGTCGCAACAGCCACGCGGGCATTTCGCGGTCCCCCACCAGTCCGGTAAAGACAAAGCGCAGCCCAAAGCTGCCAAGACCAAGGGCGATGATCACGAACCAAAGCGTGCCGGTGTCGATATCATTCATTATGCCGCGTCCTGTTCAGGGTGGTGGGGCTGGCGTCTTTCCAGCCAAAGTTCGGTTTGCGCACCGGCGATCATGCCCGCCAGCCCCGCCAGGATCAGCCCCAGCGAATAGGGCACACCCGCCGTCAACAGCGCCGCGAGGGATGCCACCAGCGCCGCGACGATATGTGCTGAGGTGCGGAACATCGGAGCGATCATGGCGAGAAAGGTGATGGGTAGGGCGAAATCCAACGCCCAGCTGTCAGGGATTTGTGCCCCGACCATCGCGCCGACCAGGGTGAAAAGATACCACAACGGCACGATGGGGGTCACACAACCGAAGAAATACGCCATCCGCTGCGGGATGGTCATATCCGGCTCTTTCTCATATTGCGCCATCGCGCAGACATAGGATTGGTCAACGGTCAGATAAGCGGCCAGCGCGCGCTGCCACAAAGGCGCGGACCCGATGTAGGGCGTCAGCGACGCCGAATACATCGCCATCCGCAGGTTCACCGCCAGCGCAGAGGCCAGCACGATCGCTGTCGGGGCATGTTCCTGCATCAGTTGCAACGCGGTGAACTGTGCTGCCCCCGCAATGACCACGACCGAAAAGGCGAGCGTTTCGAACACGTTCAGCCCTGCTTCGGTGGCAAGGATGCCAAACAGCGAGGCAAACGGGATCATCACCAGAATAAAGGGCGCTGCGTCGGCAAGACCTTTGCGAAAGGCCGATTTCGTGGTGGTGATGGCCATGCGTTCCCCCTAGATTGCCGGGACATGCTTAACTGCCGCTTTGGGGGGATGCAATTGTCCGTCAAGACAGACACCGATGCTTATTTGATCGCACCGCAGCCAGGATTGGCGCGGCTGACACGTGCCGTCGTCGGGCGGGATCATTTGGGGACCGAGACAACGATCAACGTCGTCGAGGAACGCCCGCTGACGATTTTTTTGAACGCGCAGGAAATCGTCACCGCGATGACGATTGGCGATTACCCCGAATACCTCGCGCTCGGGTTCTTGCGCAATCAGGGTATGCTGCGCGACGGCGAAGATATCACCAGCGTCGACTATGACGAAGAGCTTGAAGTCGTCATCGTCCGCACCGCCCGCAAAACCGACTACGAAGACAAAATGCGCAAGAAGACCCGCACCAGTGGCTGCGCTGTGGGCACTGTCTTTGGCGATATGATGGAGGGTCTGGAGGGCGTTTCCCTGCCGTCGACCCCGCTGCGAACCTCGTGGATCTATGACCTTAGCGCGCAGATCAACCGCACGCCGAGCCTGTACCTGGAAGCCGGGGCGATCCACGGCACGGTGCTGTGTCAGGGCAATCGCCCGCTGGTCTATATGGAGGACGTGGGGCGTCACAACGCGGTCGACAAGATCGCGGGCTGGATGCTCTCTGAAAAAGTCTCGGCCGAGGATAAGATACTCTATACCACGGGGCGGCTGACGTCGGAAATGGTGATCAAGACCGCGATGATGGGCATCCCCGCGCTGGTGTCACGTTCCGGCTTTACCGCCTGGGGGGTAGAGATCGCGCAGCAGGTCGGGCTGACGTTGATCGGGCGGATGAAGGGAAAACGCTTTATCTGCCTTGCGGGCGAGGACCGGCTGATCCGCGATGCAGACCCCGACCAGATTAGGGATGAACCTAAACGATCAGGCCGAAAGGGCAGCGCATGAAACAGCCATTTGGGGTGATCCTTGCAGGAGGGCAGGCGACGCGGATGGGCGGCGGCGACAAGGGGCTGCTGCAACTTGGCGGTCAAAGCGTGCTGGACCATGTGATCGAACGGCTGACGCCGCAGGTGGCGCGTGTGGCGTTGAATGCCAATGGCGATGCCGCGCGGTTTGCGGGGCTGAAACTGCCGGTGTTGCCCGACAGTATTGACGGCTTTGCCGGACCGCTGGCGGGGGTGTTGGCAGGGCTGGATTGGGCTGCCGCACATGGCGCTGATACGATTGTGACTGCTGCCGCCGATACGCCGTTCTTCCCCGGTGATCTGGTCCCGCAACTGTTGCTGGCAAGCGAGGGGATGACCCACCCGCTGGTGCTCGCCGCCACGCCGGACGCTAAACGCGGCACGGCGCGGCACCCGACCTTTGGCCTGTGGCCTGTGGCCTTGCGCGACGATCTGCGTGCTGCCTTGCAGGGTGGCCTGCGCAAGGTCGTAATGTGGACGCAAACGCACGATGGCCGCGAGGCGTTGTTCCCCCATGAGGACGCGTTCTTTAACATCAACACCCCCGAGGATCTGGCCCGCGCACAGGAGATGCTATGAGAGTTTACGGCGTTGTCGGCTGGAAGAACGCCGGCAAAACAGGGTTGATGGAACGCCTTGTGACCGAAATCACGGGGCGCGGCTTTTCAGTGTCTACCGTGAAACATGCGCATCACAGTTTCGACGTCGATCATCCGGGCAAGGACAGCCACCGCCACCGCGTCGCGGGTGCCCGCGAAGTTTTGTTGGCCTCGCGCAACCGCTTTGCCCTGATGCATGAGTTGCACGGCGAGGATGAACCGACGCTCGACGCGCTGCTGGCCAAGCTTGCGCCCGTCGATCTGGTGCTGGTCGAAGGCTACAAGCGTGACGGTCACGCCAAAGTCGAAGCGCATCGGGCGGAAACGGGCAACGCGTTGATCGCGCCGCAGGATCCGACGATCAAGGCCATTGCCAGTGATACACCAATGACATCGGATCGCCCCGTGTTCGATCTGAATGACACAGGCACCATCGCCGATTTCATCCTGTCCGAGGTCGGGTTGTGAGCGCATTTGACACCATCGTCATGGTCGATTGGTCCGGCGGCAACGACACCGGCCCGACCCCGCGCAAGGACGCGATCTGGGCGGGGGTGTCGCGGGGGGGCGTATCAGATGCCCCCGTTTATCTGCGTAACCGGTCAGAGGCAGAGCTTTGGATCGCCACGCTGATCGACGCAGAGCTGGCGCAGGGCCATCGCGTGATGGTCGGGTTCGATTTCCCTTTTGGCTACCCCGCAGACTTTGCCGGAGCGCTGACGGGCAGCTCCGATCCGTTCGCTGTGTGGGACTGGTTCGAGGCGCGGGTCGAAGACGCGCCAAAGGCCAACAACCGTTTCGATCTGGCCGGAGAGATCAATCTGGGTCTGGGCGGCGGTCAGGGGCCGTTTTGGGCCAACGGCCTGCCGAACCGTGACATCACGGGGCTGCCGCGTACCAAGTCCGATTATACAAATCCCTTTGCCGAGAAACGTGCAGCTGAACTGCTGGCCAAGGGCAGCTTTACCTGCTGGCAACTGGCGGGGGCAGGGGCTGTCGGGTCGCAGGTGGTCATGGGGCTGCCTGTCCTTTCGCGCCTGCGTGCCCGCTTTGCAGGGCGCGTCGCGGTCTGGCCGTTCGAGACGCCCGATGCCCCCGTTGCGTTTGTTGAAGTCTGGCCATCACTGACCGTCGGACCTGCACCAGATGACATGATCAAGGATGCGTGGCAGGTGCAGGAACTTGCGCGGCAGGTCTCGGTCTTGACCCCTGCCGAACTGGCGCAGGTATTTGACGTGCAGGCACCGGAAGAAGGGTGGATCTTGGGGCTGGGGGTTGAACACCTGCTCAAGGCACCACCACCCCTGCGCAATGATTGCTTTGCCCTGCCGCCCGGCGTGCATTGGACGCCCGTAGACGACGCGCTGGAACGGTTACGCGCACGTTTGCATCCGGTGCTGCCTGCCGAAGAGGTGGGCCTTGGCGAGGCGTTGGGGCGGATTGCAGCAGCCGACGTGCGGGCGCAGCGTGCGAACCCGCCACTGCCGAACACGGCAGTAGACGGCTACGGGTTCGCGGGCGGACGTGCTGCCGGTGCCCATGCGCTGCCGCTCGCCGAAGGCCGCGCAGCCGCGGGGGATGCGCCGGGGAGCTTACCCGCCGGTCATGCGATACGTGTGCTGACGGGGGCCGCGCTGCCCGCCGGTGTCGATACCGTGGTGCTGCAAGAGGACGTGACGATTGTTGGTGACACGCTGCGGTTCAATGGACCGGTCAAACAAGGCGCGAACACACGCAAGGCAGGCGAGGACGTCACGGCAGGCGCGGTGACGCTTGCCGCAGGGCGGCGGATCACGGCGGCGGATATTGCCTTGTTGGCGGCCACCGGCACCGCATCTGTGTTGGTTCATAAACAGTTGCGGGTTGGCGTGCTGTCGACAGGCGACGAGATCGTCGAGGCGGGGCAAATCGCGGCGGAGGGGCAGATATTCGATGCAAACCGCCCGATGCTGTTGGGTTTGCTGGCGCAGTTCGGGCATCGGGGCGTCGATCTGGGCCATGTGGGCGACGACCGTGAGGCGCTGCGCACCCGGCTTGATGCGGCGCAAGGCGAGGTCGATGCGATCCTGACCAGCGGCGGTGCGTCGGCGGGCGACGAGGACCACGTGTCCGCACTTTTATCCGAGGCAGGAGCGTTGGATCTGTGGCGTATCGCGGTCAAACCGGGGCGGCCCTTGGCGCTTGGCATGTGGCAGGGCGCGCCGGTTTTTGGCCTGCCGGGTAACCCCGTGGCCGCCATGGTCTGCACATTGATATTCGCGCGCCCTGCGTTGGCGCGGTTGGCGGGGCAGGACTGGCCTGTACCGCAAGGCTTTGACGTGCCCGCAGCTTTCAGCAAACGCAAGAAACCGGGCCGACGCGAGTATCTGCGCGCGCGGATGCGCGACGGTCGGGTGCAGGTGTTTGCCTCTGAAGGGTCGGGCCGGATCAGCGGGCTGGCTTGGGCCGAGGGTCTGGTAGAACTGCCAGATGCCGCAGCCGTCATTCAGCCGGGCGATCTGGTACGTTATATCCCCTATGGATCGTTCGGGATCACCTAGGCGCTAGTCGAACGTCCCTGCCACACGCCCGAGCAACATAAAGGCCCGTACCGTGCGTGTGTCTGTCAGCGCAGAGATATCCGCGTCAGATGCCTCTGCTTCAAAGGCGGCAAAGGCGCGGTCAAAGCGCCGCAAGAAGTGATGCGCGACATCGCGAAAGATCGGGTCTTGTTTCATACGCGCACTTGTCAGCGCTAGCGAAGATCGGTCACGGATGCCCCCCAACGCCGCAATCGGACGGCCGCGTGCACCTTGGGCAAACTGACGCCAGATTTCGGGACGGGCGCGGTCGGGGACGAGGTCATCCATATAGATGCCGTCCTGGCTCAGCAGCGTCAGCACATCTTGGGACGCCTGAACCAGCTGGGACGCATTGCGGTCCTTCAATGCCTTGCGCAACGCTGAAAAGCCTTCGGTATCCTCTGCCGTTTCGGGGAAATTCAACGCACGGATGAAATCTTCGTGCGAAAGCGGCTGCGTCATATCCGCAGCCGACGTGCCAAGCGCCAAAGCTGGCTGATCGTCAACCACGACCGGCTTGAGAGGCGCAAGACGGGTCGGTGCGTCACGGCGGCTGTGGAAGGTGGCCAGCGTGCTTTCAGTCTTGCGCGCGGCGGCGGCGATTTCATCGAGCTTGCGCGCGACTGTCGCATCGGCACCTGGGCTTTGCCCCTGCTGCTGCGCAATATAGGCCTGTCGGATCGCATCAATCGCAGTCTGCAACCGTTTGCTTTCCTCGCGCATGACACTGCTGGAGCGGGCGGCGATGGCGGCAACCCAGATCATGCCCACGGGCATGACAACCGCAAGCATGGTCATCAATACACGCACACCGGCCCCACTGTCAGAAGCCTCGTCGGACGGCAGCACCATAAAAAAGATCACGGAGCCCAGCAGCCAGACGACGGTGAGCGCGGCTGCAATGACCTCTATGCTAAAGCCTCCGCCGTCGCTGGGGCGCGAGTAAACGCCGGTCGGGGTCGACCGCGCGGATTGGCGCGGTGCGTTCGGGTTCAGCTGCAGTTTTTCGGTCATCAGTTTGTCCCCGACTTAGACGTAGACGATTTTGAGAACCTCATAGGATTTGTCCCCCCCCGGCGTCCGCACTTCGACGCTGTCGCCTTCTTCCTTGCCGATCAGGGCACGGGCGATAGGGGATTTGATGTTCAGCATACCTTTTTCGATGTTGGCCTCGTATTCACCGACAATCTGATAGGTTTTCTCTTCGTCGGTATCTTCGTCAACCAACGTCACCGTCGCGCCGAATTTGATCGCGCCGGACATCTTTTTGGGGTCGATCACATCAGCCAGGGAAATCGCACCCTCAAGCTCTTTGATGCGGCCTTCGATGAACGACTGCTTTTCTTTGGCAGAGTGGTATTCTGCGTTTTCGGACAGATCGCCGTGCTCGCGGGCTTCGGCGATGGCCTTGATGATGGCAGGGCGTTCAACCGACTTCAGGTGCTTCAGTTCGGTTTCCAAAGCCGTGTGACCGGCGCGGGTCATGGGGATTTTTTCCATCGGGGGGCATCCACGCAATGAGGGTCACAGCCCGCGAACTGATGTCCGAGAGTGCAACCGATTTGAATTGATCCTTACCTGACCCAAACTGCCGTGCGAATGCAAGGGGGTGTCTGCCAGAGCGCGACAATCCGCACGTCCATATTGGCAAGCCGCGGGGACGCGCTATTTTACGTGGCGAAACAATATTGCTGCACCTGCAATATATATGATGCAAACTGTCGTGGGTGCGCTAATTTACGCTGTGTTGCGATTGCAATACCTACTGTGCTGGTTTAGCGAAATCCAAACCGTTTTCTGCCCGAAGAGGAGCCCCAAATGGCCGAAGTTGAACGCGAAGCAATGGAATATGACGTCGTTATCGTCGGTGCGGGCCCTGCCGGGCTTTCCGCCGCGATCCGTCTGAAACAACTGGACGCCGACTGCAATGTGGTCGTGCTGGAAAAAGGCTCCGAAGTGGGTGCGCATATTCTGTCCGGCGCGGTTCTGGACCCGATTGGTCTGGACGCCTTGATGCCCGACTGGAAAGAAAAAGGCGCGCCGATCAAAACCAAGGTCGAAGAAGACAACTTTTATATGCTGGGCGAGGCGGGCAAGATCCGCGTGCCGAACTTCCCCATGCCGCCGCTGATGCAGAACCACGGCAATTACATCGTTTCCATGGGTAACGTATGTCGTTGGATGGCCGAGCAAGCTGAAGCCTTAGGCGTAGAGATCTTCCCCGGGATGGCGTGCTCTGAACTGGTGTATGGTGAAAACGGCGAGATCAAAGGCGTCGTGGCCGGTGAGTTCGGCATCAGCCCCGACGGCACCAAGGGCGATGGCTATGAACCCGGTATGGAGCTTCACGGTAAGTATGTGTTCCTCTCCGAAGGCGTCCGCGGGAGCCTGTCGAAACAGGTGATCGCGAAATACGATCTGGATGCCGGAAAAGAGCCGCAAAAATACGGCCTTGGCATGAAAGAAATCTGGGAGATCGACCCCGCCAAGCACAAAGAGGGCACCGTTACGCACACGATGGGCTGGCCTTTGGGCAAGAACGCGGGCGGCGGGTCGTTCATCTATCACATCGAAAACAATCAGGTGTATGTCGGTTTCGTTGTTCACCTTGGCTATAAGAACCCGCATGTCTTCCCTTACATGGAATTTCAGCGGTTCAAGCATCACCCCATGGTAGCCGAGCTGCTGAAAGGCGGCAAACGTATCGCTTATGGCGCGCGTGCGATCACCGAGGGCGGCTATCAGTCCATGCCCAAGATGGTTGCACCGGGTGTAGCACTGCTGGGCTGCTCGGTTGGCATGGTCAACGTGCCGCGCATCAAGGGCAACCACAATGCGATGCTGTCGGGCAAAGCCGCTGCCGAACGCGCCTATGAAGCGATTCAAGCAGGCCGCGCAGGCGACGAGCTGACCGCCTACGAGGACGACGTACGCAACGGTGAGATCGGCCAAGACCTGAAAAAGGTCCGTAACGTTAAGCCATTGTGGAGCAAATACGGTCTCATGACGTCGCTCGCCGTGGGTGGGTTCGACATGTGGACCAACACATTCGGCTTCTCGCTGCTAGGGACGTTGGGGCATGGGAAATCTGATGCCGAGGCGACCGAAAAGGCTGCCAAGCACAAAAAGATCGATTACCCCAAGCCTGATGGCAAGCTTAGCTTTGACCGTCTGACCAACGTGGCGTTCTCGTTCACCAACCACGATGAAAACCAGCCTGCGCATTTGACGCTCAAGGACCCATCGGTGCCGGTGAACATCAACCTGCCAGAATACGCCGGCCCCTCGGCGCGGTATTGCCCAGCGGGGGTGTATGAATTCGTCGAGGAAGACGGCAAGGACCCGCGCTTTGTCATCAACTTCCAGAATTGCGTGCATTGCAAAACCTGCGACATCAAGGACCCGACACAGAATATCGTCTGGACCACGCCGCAGGGTGGGGATGGCCCGAACTACCCCAACATGTAAGCGTCGCTTACGGGACGAATTCGATCAAAGGCGTGCTTCGGCGCGCCTTTTTTCATGCGAGGTTCCGCCGATAGAGGGTAAGCGGTATGCTCCTTTGGATAGGCGGCATTGCGCTTGGACGCGAACCTGTTAGCCTTGCGCCTAAATATAAATGAGGCGTGCCAGTATGATCCGTAACCTATTGTTGACCGCTAGCGTTTTGGCGCTGACCGGTGCTGTTTCGATGCCCGCACAGGCGCAATCGGCTGCCGGTGCCTATCTCGCGGGGAGACATGCTGCGGTCCGTAGCGATTTTGCGGAATCTGCCAAATACTATGGCGAGGCGTTGGCGCTTGATCCCAAGAACCCTGAATTCCTTGAAAGTACGGTGCTGGCGCTTTTGTCGCTCGGAAATATCGAACGCGCCTTGCCGTTGGCGCGGGTCATGGCTGCGTCGGATCAGCCTGGGCAAATTGCCTATCTGGTAACCACCGCAGGCATGGCACAAGAAGAAGACTATGCCGGCCTGATCGCGCAGTCAGCGGACGAGGGTGGGATTGGCCCCTGGGTCGACGGGCTGGTCAAAGCTTGGGCGCAAGTAGGTGCCGGTGATATGACTGCCGCCCTTGCCCAGTTCGACGCCCTGAGCACAGAAGCTGGGATGCAGGGGTTTGTGATGTATCACAAGGCTTTGGCGTTGGCGTCTGTCGGCGATTACGAGGGGGCGGAGGCAATCTTTGCCGCGAACCAGTCGGGGTCCGCCGGGCAAACCCGACGCGGGGTGATCGCGCGGGTCGAAATTTTGGGCCAGTTGGGGCGGAACGAACAAGCGCTCGCGCTGCTAACCGACAGTTTTGGTGCCAACAGTGACCCTGAACTAGATGATCTGGTCGCGGCCTTGCAAGGGGACGGGCAGGTCGCCTTTACCCAAATCCCTGATGCCAAGGCGGGTATCGCCGAAGTGTTCTTTACCTTCGCGGCTGTGCTGCGCAATGAAAGCGCCGGTGACTATTATGTGCTGCTGTATTCGCGCATCGCGCGCTACCTGCGCCCCGATCACATCGACGATCTGTTGCTGACGGCGGACCTGCTGGAAAACATCGGCCAGTACGAGCTGGCAATTCAGGAACTGCAAGATGTGCCTGCCGACAACCCCGCTTACCATGCTGCTGAACTGGGACGTGCTGCGGCATTGCGACGGTCTAACAAGCCTGAACAAGCGATCGAAGTGCTGCAACAGCTGACGCGTAGCCATGGGACGCTCCCGTCGGTCCATTCCGCTTTGGGCGATGCGCTGCGGGCACAGGACGATTTCAAGGCCGCGATAAAATCCTACGACAAGGCGATTGAACTGACACCTGACAGCAACCCGCAACGCTGGGTATTGTATTATGCACGTGGCATTGCCGAAGAACGCTTGGGCAACGGCGAAGCATCCGAACGCGATTTTCGCGCCGCGCTCGAGATCAATCCCGACCAACCGCAAGTACTGAACTACCTAGGGTATTCGTTGGTCGAACAAGGTCGCAATCTGGACGAGGCGCTGAACATGATTGAGCGCGCCGTCGCAGCCAGCCCGGACTCCGGGTATATCGTCGATTCTCTTGGTTGGGTGCTTTACCGGCTGGGCCGCTACGAAGAGGCCGTAGACCAGATGGAACGCGCGGTAGAGCTCGTTGCGGTGGACCCCGTACTGAACGATCACTTGGGTGATGTCTATTGGTCCGTCGGGCGCCAGCGCGAGGCCGAATTCCAATGGCGTCGCGCCCTGTCTTTCGTCGACCCTGAAGATCAGGACAGCGAGGCAGACCCGAAACGCATGCGGCGCAAGCTCGAGGTCGGACTGGATGCTGTATTGGCCGAAGAAGGGGCCGAACCGCTGAGCAAAGCCTCCGCTGAAAAATGACCGCCAAGGCCGCATCCCTCGGGGTTGCCAGCAACCGGAGCGCTTGGGCCAAGGTGAACCTAACGCTACACGTCACAGGGCAGCGCAGCGACGGGTATCACTTGCTCGACAGCCTTGTGGTACGGGCCGGCGTCGGTGATCAGATCGCGGTAACGCCGTCTGACCAGCTTGAGCTGTTCATCGACGGCCCATATGGTTCGGCTGCCCCCAATGATGACCGCAACCTCGTTGTGCGTGCTGCGCGCCTGCTCGACGCTGGCGCTGGAAGAGGGGCGCGGCTGCACCTGACGAAAAATCTGCCTGCTGCGGCAGGGATCGGCGGTGGATCAGCAGACGCCGCCGCAACGCTCCATTTGCTATCGGCCCACTGGGGCCTGCCCGTACCCGATGACATCGCCCGGCTTGGGGCGGATGTGCCGGTCTGCCTGTCTGACATACCCCAGCGAATGGAGGGGATCGGCGAGGTACTGACGCCCGCGCCCAAGTTGCCGCCCTGTTGGCTGGTGTTGATCAACCCGAATAAATCTGCCGCCACACCCGAAGTATTTTCGCGACTGGAAGCCCGCGCCAATGCACCCATGCCGAAAGAGCTGCCCGAGTTTACCAGCGCCACCGCATTCGCCGCATGGCTGGCGACGCAGCGCAATGACCTCGAGGCTCCAGCAGTTCAAGTGGTGCCAGAGGTGGCGACCTGTCTACAAAGCCTTCAGGATGCATTGCTAGCCCGTATGTCGGGATCCGGTGCCACCTGCTTCGGCCTGTACGAGACCCAAGCGTTTGCACAACGCGCCGCTGCCCGTGTCGCGGACAAGCACCCCGGTTGGTGGGTGGTCGCCGCGCCGGTGCTTGGCTAGTTGATCCGCGCCACGACGTAATCGGCCATATCGCGCAGCATCCGGGTCAGGTCGTGATCGGGCAGGGTGTCGAGCGCGGTTTTGGCTTTCTCCGCCCACGCCAGCGCCTCTGCCTTAGTCTCGTCCAGCGTGCCATGTTTGTGCAGCAGCGACAGGGCGTGGTCCAGATCGCCTTCCTCCTGCCGCCCCTTTTCGATGGTGCGGGCCCAGAAGGCGCGTTCTTCGGCATCACTTTTAGCAATCGCTTTAATCACCGGCAGGGTCAACTTGCGCTCGCGGAAATCGTCACCGATGTTTTTGCCGGTCGCACTCGGATCGCCTTGGTAATCCAGCAAATCGTCGACAATCTGGAACGCGATGCCCAAGGCGTCACCGTAATTGAACAGCGCTTGGACCTGCGCGTCGGGGGCTGAGGCGATGACCCCGCCCACCTGCGTCGCCGCCGAGAACAGCGCCGCGGTTTTTCCACGCACGACCTGCAGGTAGATACCTTCGTCCGTCGCCAAATTCTGCGCCGCCGTCAGTTGCAGCACTTCGCCTTCGGCAATCGTGGCAGAGGCGTTCGAAAGGATCGCCAGCACGCGCATATTGTCGGTTTCGGTCATCAGCTGGAAACTGCGTGCAAACAGGTAGTCGCCCACCAGCACCGAAGATTTGTTATCCCAAAGCAGGTTCGCAGTCGGTCGTCCGCGCCGCTGCGCGCTTTCATCGACCACGTCATCGTGCAGCAACGTCGCCGTGTGAATAAACTCTACCGTGGCTGCCAGATGCACATGGTAAGGGCCGTCATAGCCACACAGACGCGCCGCCGCGAGGGTAAGCATCGGGCGCAACCGTTTGCCGCCCGCTTCGACCAGGTGGGCGGTGACCTCCGGGATGCGCGGCGCATGTTCAGACGCCATGCGGTCGCGGATCAGGTCATTCACGGCAGTCATATCTGCGCTCAGATAGGCCGCCATCTGATCATGCGGTTTCTGGGTGTTTTCGCTCGTCATCTACACGACCCTAATTGGAAGGCTCGACAATCAATGTCGATTGCCCTTACATCTCTGTTATGAAGGAACTTTTACGCACAACCGATCCGACAATAATCGCCTTTGCCAGCGCCCTTCTTCAGGGCGAGGATATAGACTGCTTTCCGCTCGACGTAAACATGAGCGTGCTTGAGGGCGGGATCGGTATTTTCCCCCGTCGTTTGATGGTGCATGACGATGATCACGGTGCCGCGACACGGGTGCTGCGCGACAATGACATCCCCACCGGACTGCCCGACTAACGACGATGGACAGCTTCGGCCCAGACACGCTGACGCAGGATGCTTTCCTTGGCGGGAAGCTGCACTTGTGGCAGCCACGCAAAGGCTATCGCGCGGGTGTGGACCCTGTTTTATTGGCTGCAACCATCCCTGCGCGGGCAGGCCAGCGCGTGCTGGAGCTTGGGTGCGGGGTAGGGGCTGCGTCGCTTTGTTTGGGCGCGCGTGTATCGGGGTTGCAGCTAACAGGAGTCGAGATCCAGCCTGCCTATGCCGCGCTCGCAAGGCTGAACGATCCGACATTCGAAGTGGTCGAAGCCGACATCGACGCCATGCCCTTGGCGCTGCGGCAGCGACAATTTGACCATGTGCTTGCCAACCCGCCGTATTTCGACCGTCATGCCTCTATTGCTGCAACGAACTCAGGACGCGAGACGGCATTGGGCGAGGCGACACCGCTGGAAACATGGGTCAAGGTTGCGGCCAAACGACTGGCCCCCAAGGGGCAGGCACATTTCATCCATCGCGCCGAACGGCTGCCCGATCTTATCCGCGCGCTGCCTCATGATATGGGCAGTATCGAAGTGCTGCCAATCGCGCCGCGCATCGGTCGGCTGGCCGAGCTGGTGATCCTGCGGGCCCGTAAAAGCGGGCGGGGGGCATTTCGGCTGAACGCGCCGCTCGTGATGCACGAAGGGCCACGACATATGGTAGATGGCGACAGCTATGTGCCGCAAATCCGGGCGGCCCTGCGCGAGGGCGCGGCGTTGCCATTCTAAGCAACCTCTCGCCGATATCTCAACTTGTCGATAGTTTTGCTGCGGTGCCGCGTGACAGGTGAAATATTTCGTGCTTCACTCCTCCTACGCAACATAACCTAAGGAGAGTTACATGTCTTTTGACGCACATCTGGATGCTCTGAAACGCAAGCATTTGGCCATGAGTGACGCTGTAGAACAGGCTCAACGATCACCGAGTATCGACGGGCTGAAAGTTGCGAATATGAAAAAAGAGAAGCTGCGTTTGAAAGAGGAAATTACCCGGCTTTCCACCTGATATCATTATATGTTTGACCGGCGTGCCCAATGTGCCGACGGCAGAAAGGCCAGTGCGGAATGCACTGGCCTTTCGCAGTTCTACGACAGATGCCTAGACCAGATGCTGGGCTCCATTCGCGGTGATCGTCGACCCGTTGATAAAACCCGCGTCATCGCTGACTAGGAATACAACCGCGCGTGCGATCTCCTCCGGCTCGCCCAAACGGCCTGTCGGAATTTGCGCCACAATGGAATCGCGCACTTTTTCCGGCACAGCCATCACCATATCTGTTGCAATATAGCCGGGGCAGATTGCGTTCGCAGTGATGTTGGCGCGCGCACCTTCCTGAGCCAAGGATTTTACAATCCCGAGGTCACCCGCCTTGGTCGCCGCGTAGTTTACCTGTGCGAATTGGCCTTTTTGCCCGTTGATCGAACTAATGACCACAATCCGACCGAACTTCCGGTCGCGCATACCAGGCCAAACGGGGTGAATGGTATTGAAAACGCCGGTCAAATTCGTGCCAACGACTTCATTCCATTGGTCGGGTGTCATTTTGTGGAAAGGCGCGTCGCGTGTGATGCCCGCGTTCGCAACAACCACCTCAACAGGGCCTAGTTCTTCTTCGACTTTGGCGATTCCGGCTTTGGAATCCTCGTAGTCTGCAACGTTCCACTTATAGGTTTTGATCCCAGTTGATTCTGTGAATTGCGCGGCAGCATCGTCGTTGCCGGCATAAGTCGCCGCGACAGTATATCCGGCGTCTTTCAATGCTGTGGAAATAGCCGCCCCGATCCCGCGGCTCCCTCCGGTTACAAGTGCAACACGTGACATAAAACTCTCCCTAGTGGCAATGTTGTTTCGTTTGCCGTAGTAATTTCGTAATTAAATTACGTGAAGAATTTGTAGTCACGCTTTAATTTCTTTGCAACAGTTTACGCAAGGAAAGAGCATTTGTTTTTCTCGTGGCGCGCGAAATCGTCGAGAGCACGCCACGAGAGCTTGGTTATGTGGCGTTACGGGCGCTCTAAGCACATCGCGACGCCCATGCCGCCACCAATGCACAAAGTTGCGAGCCCTTTTTTAGCACCGCGACGCTGCATTTCAAACAATAGCGTATTGAGAATGCGCGCGCCGGATGCACCGATCGGGTGACCGATCGCAATTGCGCCGCCGTTAACGTTTACGATCGAAGGATCCCAGCCCATGTCTTTGTTAACGGCACAGGCCTGAGCGGCAAAAGCTTCGTTTGCTTCGACAAGGTCCAGATCTTCGGCCTTCCAGCCGGCTTTTTCCAATGCTTTGCGCGACGCGTAAATCGGACCGGCCCCCATGATCGTTGGGTCAAGGCCGACGGTGGCATAGGATGCGATGCGCGCCAACGGGGTGATACCCCGTTTTTCAGCGTTATCTGCCGACATCAGCAATGCGCCTGCCGCCCCATCGTTTAGACCCGACGCGTTGGCCGCTGTGACAGAGCCGTCTTTGGCGAAAGCGGGGCGCAGCTTTTGCATGGCCTCCATTGTGGCACCATGGCGGATGTATTCGTCTTGATCGACGATAATCTCGCCTTTACGGGTTTTGACGGTGAAAGGCACGATCTCGTCTTGGAACTTACCGGCTTTTTGCGCGGCCTCGGCCTTGTTTTGCGAGGCGACCGCAAATTCGTCTTGAGCGTCGCGACTGATTTCCCATTTTGCCGCAACGTTTTCAGCGGTTTGCCCCATATGGTAACCATGGAACGCATCCCACAGACCATCGCGGATCATCGTATCAATCAGCTGCATGTCGCCCATCTTTTGACCCGGACGCAGGTTCTGCGCGTGGGGGCTCATCGACATGTTTTCTTGTCCGCCTGCGGCCACGATATCAGCATCGCCCAGTTGAATATGCTGGGCCGCCAGCGCCACGGCACGCAAGCCCGATCCGCACACTTGGTTAATCGACCATGCCGCGCTTTCGATGGGTAGGCCCGCGTTGATATGTGCTTGGCGTGCAGGGTTTTGTCCCTGGGCCGCGGTCAGAACTTGGCCCAAAATAGTTTCGTTCACCTCGGAAGGGTCAATACCCGCGCGTGTGACAATCTCTTTCAGAACTGCGGCACCTAGATCATGTGCAGGCGTGTTTGCAAAAGATCCGCTGAAACTGCCTACGGCCGTGCGGGCTGCGGATGCGATGACGACGTTGGTCATATGTGTTCTTCCCCTGAACTGCTGACGTAGGGTATTGACGCGGTGGTTGCCCGCTCCCCAGTCTTCTATGCTTTGGGACATATCCTATCGCTACAGATGCGGCAATCACGCCCTGCGGGCCTACGCATTTTTACGCAATTCGGTCGACTTATGCCAGAAAGGTTGGGTGGTTGGTGCGCCGTATAAGAACCCCTGTTGGCAGTCGACGCCAAGAGAGTGCAAAAGCGATGAATCCTCCTGATTTTCGACCTGTTCGGCAACGCATACCATGTCAAAGTTACGCGCGATTGAGACCATGATCGATACAATTGCACGGTTATCAGGGTTGGTGGTGATGCCACTCGTAAATTGCCCGTCAATTTTCAAAATATCAAAAAACATATCTTTCAGATAGCGGATTGCAATGTAATCGGCCCCGAAGTTGTCTAGGGCAAAGCAGACGCCCCGTGTCTGCACTTGGTCCATAAAGCTGGCGACAAGCTCTGGCATTTGCATCGCGGATTTTTCGCTAATTTCCAGAATCAGTCGTTCGCCTATGGTGCCGTCGCGCGCGAGCCAACGATTCAGCAAGTTCGTCCATCCCGCATAGCCGATAGAGCGGGCTGACATGTTGATAGATAGCCGCAAGTTTTTGTTATCGCTCAGCGCCGTTAGCCCCGCCTGAAGCGACAGCACGTCTATCTCGCGGCCAAGCTGCGTCTTTTCGATGAGATGCATAAATTCACGAGCAGGGAGGACCCGCCCCGTTGGGTCCAAAATCCGGATAAAGCCCTCGTAAAAGGCAACTTTCGGATCTTCTACATCGCGCATGACGGGCTGGTAGGCCATCAAGGTTTGATTGTGCGCGATTGCGTCTTTGACCATCGAGATTGTGCTGCTGTCGCGTTGGTTGACGGCATAATCCAGTGGATTTCGTGTGCCTTCGGGCAAATCAGCGAGCGGGTGTTGCGACATTTCTTCCAAGGGGTGCTTCCATCTATCGCGTTTCTTGTGCCACCTTGGCCCCGAAACTCATAACGCGGGGTTAACGCGACAATGCAGCACCAATTTTAAATATACCGCCATTTAGCGTGAAGAAGGGGAGCCGATGCAGCGATGTGACTGGGCGGGGCCAGAGCAGATTTATCTGGATTATCATGACACTGACTGGGGTGTGCCCGAGTATGACAGCCGTGCTCTTTGGGAAAAGCTTATCCTTGATGGCTTTCAGGCTGGGCTCAGCTGGATCACGATACTTAAAAAGCGAGAGAATTTTCGCGAGGCATTTGCCGGTTTTGACCCTAACGTCATCGCTACATGGGGTGAGCCAGACGTTGAACGGTTGCTGGCGAACCCCGGTATCATCCGTCACCGCGGAAAGATCGCGGCGGCGATCACCAATGCCCGCGTGTGGCAGCAGATTGAGCAGAAGGAGGGATTTGACAGATATCTATGGAAGTATGTGGATTTTGAACCGCTGCAAAACCGGTTTGAGAGTCAGGCGGAGGTTCCGGCCTGGACGCCGCTTTCGAAACAAATATCGATCGATTTGAAAAAACAGGGGTTTAAGTTCTGCGGTCCAACAATAGTGTATGCGTTTATGGAGGCGGTCGGGATGGTGAATGACCATTTAACCTGCTGCCACCGCCATACCATCGTAGCACAGATGCCCAAGCACGATTGGGCGCTGCGATAACCGGTCGGTGTCTAGTTGACCTGGGTCGCCTTACGCGGGGATAGCGCCAAGGGAGCTTGCCAGCTGGTCCAACACCACGATTGTGTCGCTGCTGGTCGAAAACGCTTTGGTGCGGCAATAGTCAATCTTGACCGTGATGCCGCTTGCCGAAAAGTCCTCGGTGGCCGATTGAATCGCAGCTGTGGCTACGTCCACGATGTTCAAGTTTGATTGGGTCTTGAGCGCGGGAGACAGCGCGGCAAATGCCCCGTTGGACCGATAGGTCACGATCAGGTTAAGGCTACTGAGCGCATCAGTAAGCTTGCGGGCGAGGCTGACAGAGAAATTGACACGCTGGCCCTCGGGTATGCTGGACAGGACCTTCGCAAAATCCTGCAGCACGATAACGGCAATCTGCATGCCGCCGCCAAATTCGGACTGCATCCGCATAATGCAATTTTCGAACGCATCCTGGGGCACAAGCCCGCTTTCCGAAAGCTCGGATGGCACCAATGCTCGATCAAGCGCGAGTTCTTTCAAAATGTCGAAATTTTCTTGGTTCGGGGATTCATGGGGGCGTCGGAGGTGACGCACATATTCTGCATTGCGCAGTTCTGCACCGTGAATGCGGGCTTCGAGATCGAAAAACTCGAACGGTTTGACAATATAGTCCCACGCGCCAGCGACAAAAGCTTTCGCTATGCTTTCATTGTTCTTAACGCCGGTGAGCATAATGATCGGTACAAATTCGTAGCCTTCAATTTTGCGGATATGAGAGATTAGCTCGATGCCAGTCATTTCAGGCATCTGGATGTCCAGTAGCAAGCAGTCGAATATAACCGGTGCACCATGAATGACTTCAAGGGCTTCTTTACCGGAGGCGGCCGTCCGGACATACTCGTGATCCTGCGTCCGAAGATATTCTTCCAACAAATTACGCAGATCTTGATTGTCCTCAACGGCAAGTATCCTCATACCAGATACTCGGCAGTTTTGGACACCGTTTTCGGGGTCATGCGGACCAAATGCAGATTGTTCTTGCGGCGATCGTGCAGGTTTTCCATCACACTAGCCCCCCTTGTTTACTCATCAACATACTGATGGTGAGCGACAATTTTGCTGATTTCAACTTAAAATTAGCCGCGTTAACCATTTGTTAATGAATTAAGAGATTTTGAGGCACCGCGGGGCTCAAAAGTGCGGATGCCAAGCGGGTGAATGGATTTGATCAGCGGGCCATTTGCACCGCAATGGGGGGCTGCGGAAGTATGTGTCTTGATTTGTAGCAAATTGACCCGAGTTCCATCATTGACTCCGCGCCGCAGCGCCGTATAAGCGCCGCTTGATTGGTGTTGGTGGACCCCGCAAGGGGAACCCTGTCAGGCTTCGGCCAAAGGACAACGCCCTTTACCGCCCGCCGCAATTCTGCAGGGCCTCAAAAAGGAGAACAGCCGTGACTAAGCGTACAGCTGCCAAGCACAAAATTGACCGCCGTATGGGCGAAAACATCTGGGGCCGCCCAAAGTCCCCAGTGAACCGTCGTGAATACGGCCCCGGCCAGCATGGTCAGCGCCGCAAGGGCAAACTGTCCGACTTTGGTATTCAGCTGCGCGCAAAGCAGAAGCTGAAAGGCTACTACGGCGATCTGACCGAGAAGCAATTCCGCCGCATCTATGGTGAAGCTGAGCGTGTAAAAGGCGACACAGGTGAAAACTTGATCGGTCTGCTGGAACGTCGCCTGGACGCCGTTGTCTACCGTGCGAAGTTCGTAGCGACCGTTTTTGCTGCGCGCCAGTTCGTAAACCACGGCCACGTCAAAGTGAACGGCAAGAAGGTTAACATTCCTTCCTACCGCGTCAAAGAAGGCGACGTGATCGAAGTGCGTGATCGTTCCAAGCAAATGGTTGCGCTGCTCGAAGCCACTCAGCTGGCAGAGCGTGACGTGCCTGACTACATCGAAGCAGATCACTCCAAGATGACAGCGACTTTCGTGCGCACCCCCGCTTTGGGCGACGTGCCATACCCTGTCATGATGGAACCGAACCTCGTGGTCGAATTCTACGCGAAGAACTAAGGTTCCTCGCATATCAATGCCGAAGGGGCCCCGCTGGAAAGACCGGCGTGGCCCTTTTTGCGTTTGGTGCTGCGACTTTAGCGTTGGGCAAAGTGACGCCGAGACAAGATCGTAGTGGCGTTGGTCCCGGTGCGTGTTTATGGTCCGCCGGACAGGAGATATGACACATGACAACCGCTATTCGCCCGCAACCCGGCATTATGGACATCGCGCTGTATCAAGGCGGGGCGTCTCATGTGGCAGGGCTTGAAAATGTGATCAAGCTGAGCTCGAACGAGAACCCGCTTGGCCCGTCCGACGTCGCCATCAAAGCGTTCCGGGATGCGTCATATGACCTGCATCGGTACCCGTCATCCGATCACGCAGCACTGCGTCAAGCCATTGCGCAGGTGCACGGGCTCGACGCCGATCGCATCATTTGTGGGGCCGGTTCGGACGAGATTATTGCATTTCTGTGCCAAGCGTTTTCGGGCGAGGGCACCGAGGTGCTGCACACGGTGCACGGCTTTGGCATGTACCGGATTTCCGCGCTGGCCAATGGGGCGACCCCGGTCGAGGTGCCCGAAAATGAACGGGTGACGGATGTGGACGCATTGCTCGCGGGCTGCACCGACAAGACACGGTTGGTGTTTATCGCGAACCCGAATAACCCCACAGGCACAATGATCGGGCTAAGTGAAATTGAACGGCTGGCCGCGGGTATCCCCGAAAAAGCCATTCTGGTTCTGGACGGGGCCTATGCTGAATATGTCGAAGGATATGACGGCGGGGCTGCTTTGGTCGACAGCCACGATAATATTGTGATGACGCGAACCTTCTCAAAGCTGTATGGCTTGGGTGGCTTGCGCATCGGCTGGGGCTATGCGCCGGCCCATGTCATTGACGTCCTTAACCGAGTGCGGGGGCCGTTTAACCTGTCGCAAGCCGCGTTGAACGCGGCAACGGCGGCGATCAAGGACACAGGGTATGCTGCTCATTGCCGCAGCGAAAATGCGAAATGGCGCACCTGGATGGCTGATGCCTTAGCCGAAATTGGCGTTCCATCGGATGTGTCCTGCGCGAATTTTATTCTCGCGCGGTTCAAGTCGCAGGCCGAGGCCGAGGCTTGTGATGAACACCTCAAGACCCAAGGCTTGATCGTGCGGCGCGTTGCCGGATACCAGCTGCCCAATTGCCTGCGCATTACCGTGGGCGATGAAAGCGCATGCCGCCGCGTGGTTCATGCGATCCGACAGTTTAAAGGCGACTAATATGCCCGTAATTTATGAAAAAGTAGCGTTAATCGGGTTGGGCTTGATCGCCTCTTCGATGTTCTGGGCGATGAAACGCGGCGGGCTTGCGGGCCATGTGTCGGGCTTTGCGCGCAGTGCGGACACCCGCGACACCGCACGCGAAATTGGCCTGTGCGACGAGGTCTGCGATTCCATTGCGAAAACCGTGAAAGATGCGGATCTGGTGGTTCTTTGTGTGCCCGTGGGCGTCATGGGCTCGGTTGCTGCGGAAATGGCCGGATATCTGAAGCCGGGCTGCACGGTCACGGATGTGGGATCGGTCAAGGCGGATGTGATCGCACAGGTTGGCCCGCTCCTGCCCGAGGGCGTCCATTTTATTCCAGCGCATCCGTTGGCGGGGACCGAACATTCCGGCCCACGCAGCGGTTTCGCAGAACTGTTCGACAACCGCTGGTGCCTGCTGGTGCCCGTGCCCGACACCAACGCCAATGCGATTTCACGGTTGCGAAACCTATGGGACGGCATGGGGGCCAACGTCGAGGAAATGGACGCGGAGCATCACGATCTGGTGCTTGCGGTGACCAGCCATGCCCCGCACCTGATCGCCTATACGATGGTCGGGGTGGCAGATGATCTGCGCCGCGTGACCGACAGCGAAGTCATCAAATACTCGGCCGCCGGCTTTCGTGACTTCACCCGTATCGCTGCCAGCGATCCGACCATGTGGCGGGATGTTTTCCTGACCAACAAGGACGCCACACTCGAGATACTGGGTCGCTTCACCGAAGAACTTTTTGCGTTGCAGCGGGCGATCCGCATGGGTGACGGTGATCATCTTCATGATTATTTTACCCGCACCCGTGCCATCCGCCGTGGAATTATCGAGGCGGGTCAGGACACGGATGCGCCGAACTTCGGGCGCCAACCGGGCAACAAATAATCCAGGCGGCGGGGTTTGTGGCGCTGTCTCGCCTCAGCGCAAGATAATCTTGGGTGCGCGTCCTAAGGGGATGAACCCCATCGACATTTTCCCGTCCTTCACGCTGATGTCCAGATCCAGCCCATTCGTGTTGCCAGACATTTGAGCCAGCCCCTTGAGCATTTGTTCCGCTTGGGGGCGAAAGTTGGGCGGGATAAAACCGGCGTTTTCCGCCATGGTCAGCATCATTGGCCAATCTTGCGCTTGTACCGACAGCGTCCCTGTCGCCAGACCGTCCTCGGCAACGGCCATCGTCCCTTTTAGCGTCAGCGCCACATCCCCCCATGCCAGTTCCGCATGTCGCAGGTCGATGACGCGCGGCTGTGGGCGGGTCCGGCCAAGCGCGCTGCGGTCCCACAGGCGGTCGAAGGTGATGGTCGCCTTGGCCGTCACCGTTTCAAAGGCATCCGTCCAGTCGTCAGGCAGGCCGAACATATTGCGCAGCGCGGTGCTTGGGGTAACGCTCTGCGCATCAAAGGCTAGGTCATAGATGGGTTGACCTACGGTCTGCTGAACGGCGCTGACGTTCAGGCCGCGCCCTTCGACGGGGCCTGTTGCCGGCAGATCAAGCAACCAGGCGCCACCGTCCAACGTTAGCCGGTCCAGTTGGCCAGAAACGCTTGGCCGCAGGCGCAAATCGGTGGTGACGTCCTCTGCGGTCAGCATGGCACGCAGTTTGGGGCCGGACAGACCGAGTTCAACGTAGGGGGTGGACACCGTCATATAGCCCGGCCAATAGGCGGGGGTGGAGATATCGATACGCTTGGCAGCGACAGCGCTGGCGATGCCCCGCTGCGCACTTGCGGCAGGCGGTGTCAGGGACACATCGGTCAGGCGGGTCTGTAGCCGCACCGGGAAGCCTTGTTTGTTCATTTCGCCCACGTCAGCCTGCCATCCGGCTGCACGTCGTGTTTCGATCAGTTTGGCGATGCCCCTTTGCAGCCCCGAAGACGCAGCGAACCACCATCCGCACCAAACCGCCGCTAGGACGACAATAATCAACACGAGCTTGCCCATTTTTCTTAAAACCTTATTAACGCCTGCGATAGCGCAGCTTTAAACAAGCCAACGATAAAGGACCAGAGACATGGCGATGTGGGTGTTCGGTTACGGCAGCTTATTGTGGAAACCGGGGTTTGACGTGGCGGAAAGCGTGATCGGGCGGTTGCCCGGGTACGCGCGGTCGTTCTGCATGCGGTCGATCCACCATCGCGGATCGGTTGACCGTCCGGGGCTGGTGCTGGCGCTGGATGCCGATACAGGCACGGCCTGCGATGGTATGGCGCTGCGTGTTGCGCCGGGGACCGAAGATGCCACGTTAACCTATTTGCGCGAACGCGAGCTGGTGTCATCGGCCTATGTTGAAAAGACGCTTGAGGTACAGCTAGAGGATGGCCGCACCGTCGAGGCATTGGTCTATGTGATCGACGCCGCCCACGAGCAATATTGCGGCGGCTTGCCGCTGGAGGAGCAGGCGCAGATCATCTCGGGCGCGGTAGGCGGGATGGGGCCGAATACCGAATATCTGTTTAACACGGCATCCCATTTGACCCAGATCGGGCTGCATGATCCGTCGCTTGCATGGCTTCATGACCGTGTGAAGTCTCTTGGCGCATAAACCCGTGGCATAACAGTCGGGATTAAGTGTAGGCTGCGGCGATAGAAGCACAAAAGTGTCGGGAGCCACGAGGCATGGCGCAGTCAGACCGCGAATCCAAACCACAGTTTTCCCAGCCGGTGCGGCAGATCACGCTGATGCTGATCGCCCTTGCGCTCACCGGCATCGGGGCTTTTCTGGCGCTGCCAAGCGTTTTGCCTATTTTTGCAGCAAATCCCTATCTGAATGGCGTGATTATCGCCGTCTTCTTTATCGGCGTTATCGCCTGTTTTTATCAGGTGTTGCAGCTGATCGGCTCTGTCAGGTGGATTGAAAACTTTGCCTCAAACGAGCCGAATGCAGATGCCGTAGCACCGCAGCTTTTGGCCCCGCTTGCATCGTTGTTGCGCACACGCGGCGCGCGCATGCAGGTGAACGCAACCTCGACCCGCTCTATTCTGGATTCCGTGGCAACCCGCATCGACGAAGCACGCGAGATTACACGTTATATCGTCAACATGCTGATTTTTCTCGGTCTTTTGGGTACTTTCTATGGGCTTGCCACGACTGTTCCGGCAGTTGTGGAAACGATCCGCAGCCTCGCGCCCCAAGAAGGCGACGGCAGCACCGATATGTTCGCGCGGCTGATGACCGGACTGGAATCGCAGCTTGGCGGCATGGGTGTGGCCTTTGGGTCCTCCCTTTTGGGGCTGGCGGGGTCGCTGGTTGTCGGTCTGCTTGAACTCTTTGCAGGCCATGGCCAGAACCGCTTTTATCAGGAGTTGGAGGACTGGCTCAGCTCGATCACCCGTGTTGGCTTTTCCTCGGGCGAGGACGGCGCGTCGGATCAGGTTGCTGTGGCCGGCGTGCTGGATCATATGGCAGAACAAATGGACAGCCTGCGCCAGCTGATCGGACAATCCACCGAGAGCCAGACTGTGCTCAACCGCGAGATCGGCGCGCTTGCCACCACGATGGAGGAGCTGTCGGCACGGGCCGCCCAAACCGATACAGCGGCGGAAAGTCTGGACCGGATCGCCAAGGGGCAAGAACGCATGGTCGCCGTACTTGAAGGGCAGGGCGACCATGAACGGGCGGATGCGGAAAGCCGGATGCGCCTGCGGTCGATCGATGTACAGATGCTGCGTATCCTCGAGGAAATATCTGCGGGGCGGCAGGAAACCATGGCTGAATTGCGCAAGGATATTTCGTTGCTGGCCAAGGCGCTTTCCGCGCCACGCGGTGCTGAACCCCGCCGTTTGCGCACCCCTGACCGTTCCGACACCGAGGAAAGCTGAGGATGGCGCTTTCCCGACGTACAGGGTCACGCTTTCAGGGTTCGATCTGGCCCGGGTTCGTGGATGCGATGACCGGCCTGTTGCTGGTTTTGATGTTCGTACTGACCATCTTCATGGTGTTGCAAGCCGTGCAGACACAACGCATCAATGGGCAGGAAAGCGAACTGAATTCTCTGTCGGGTGAAGTCGCTGCATTGGCCCAAGCACTTGGAATGGAACGACAAAATGCTGCAGATCTTGAAACCCAATTGGGGTCGCTCACCACGTCGCTGACGGCGGCACGTGATAAGGCGGCAGAACAGGCGGCGATGATTGCGTCGTTGTCGGCTACACGCGATGCCCAAGCCGTGCAGTTGAACGCCGCCGAGGCCAAGATAACCGGTTTCGAGACACAGGTCGCTAACTTGTTGTCCCAACGTGATGCAGCCGTCGCGCGTGGTGAAACGCTCGAGGCACGTCAGAAAGAATTGTTGAGCGCGCAAGACGCGTTGAACCTCGCGTTGACGCAGGCCCGATCCGAAACAGATGCACAGGCTGAAGCTGCGCGGCTTGCGGCGGCCCGTCGCGATGCTTTGACAGCGCTTGTCGATGACCTGCGCGCCAAGAACCAAGAAACCCAGGCCGCATTGCAAAGTGCTACCGACGCAAATGCCGCAGCGCTTTCAGACGCCGAAGCTGCCCGTCTGGCCGAAGCCGCCGCGGCAGAGCAATTGCGTGAAAAGCTGCAAAACGCGGATGCAGAGCTGACAGCGATGACTTTGGCGCTTGAGACTCAGCGCCAAGAGGCAGAGGATACGCTGACCTTGCTGGCTGCCGCACGTGCCGCCAAGGAAACCCTGGACGCTGAGCTTGCTGCCGCCCTTACAGAGACAGAAACCCTTGAGGCCGCGCAGGCAGACCGTGCCGCGCTGCGTGCCAAGCTGGCCGACGCGCTTGCCGCAAAGTTGGCGGCAGAAAGCCGGGCCGAGGACACGCGTTCGGACGCTGAAAAACGAGCAGCCTTGCTGAATGCGGCGCGGTCCGAGCTGGCGCAGGAGGAGGCCGCCACCGCTGCGGCACAGCGTCAGACAGAGCTATTGAACCAGCAGGTTGCAGCGCTGCGTGGCCAACTGGGGGAACTCCAGTCTTTACTGGATGATGCCGTCGCACGGGATGCCGTGAAAGAAGTGCAACTGCAATCGCTTGGCTCCGATCTGAACACCGCGCTCGCGCGCGTCGCCGCCGAAGAACGTCGCCGCGCCGAGCTAGAGGCGGCAGAGCGTGCGCGGCTTGAGGCGGAGACCAAGAACCTTGAACAATACCGCTCCGAGTTCTTCGGGCGGTTGAGAGAGCTTTTAGGGAATCAAGAGGGGGTTCGCATCGAGGGTGACCGGTTTGTCTTCTCTTCCGAAGTGCTGTTCCCACCCGGTGCCGCGACGCTTTCAGCCGAGGGCCGAAAAGAAATTGCCAAAGTCGCCGGTATTTTACGCAATATTGCGGCCGACATTCCGCCTGAAATCGACTGGGTCATTCGCGTTGACGGGCATACGGATAACCAGCCTTTGTCGGGCCTGGGTGCCTTCGCCGACAATTGGGAGCTGAGCCAAGCGCGGGCCTTGTCAGTGGTTAAGTATATGATCAGCTTCCTCGGTATCGCGCCAGAGCGCCTGGCGGCAAATGGATTTGGACAGTACCAACCAGTTGCCAACGGGAACACGGAAACCGCCCGCGCCCAGAACCGCAGGATCGAATTGAAGCTGACCGAAAAGTAACGCTATCTTATTTCAATGTCGGTGCTGCGCTGGCTGATAATCTGCAAGCCGCGGATCATGGTCACCGTGCCGGTATAGGTGCCCGCGGGCCAATCCACGCGGCCGCGTTTGCCGATCGCGCGAAAGGCCTGCGCCTGGGTTTTCGTCAGTGTCACATCATCAGAGATCACCATGCCGTCAGGGCCGGTGATCGACAGGTTGATAATATCATCGGCCCGCGTGCCGAACATATGACCCCAGATCACCAGCGCATCGGCCTCCACCG
Source organism: Sulfitobacter sp. M22 (assembly GCF_021736025.1). Taxonomy (NCBI): domain Bacteria; kingdom Pseudomonadati; phylum Pseudomonadota; class Alphaproteobacteria; order Rhodobacterales; family Roseobacteraceae; genus Sulfitobacter; species Sulfitobacter sp. M22. Next base: position 68,260 of record NZ_WMEC01000001.1, read on the forward strand.
ACAAAGAGGGCGCTGCGGCGTCGCCATGCTTGATCGCGTTATAGGCGGGCACCGCCTCCGAGAAACCGATGCTGATCAATCCGCCCCCGCGATATTCAGGGCGCAGTGACCATAGGCTGCTGTCACCTGGCGTGTCGCAGGTGACGGTGCCGTCTGGATCAAAGGGGTCGATGACCGCTCCGTCTTGACGCACGGACAGATGAACGTGGGGGAAAGCGGCCTTGCCCGACTGCCCGACAAAGCCAAGTGTTTCTCCCAATGCGACTTCTTGTCCCGTCTTAACGCTGATCGAGCCCTGTTTCAGGTGGCAATACTGCGTTTCCCAGCCGTTCCCGTGGTCGAGCACGACGCCATTGCCGCATTCTTTGCCGTCGATATCGTCGGCCGTCGCGCTGCTGTAGCCGCTGTCGGCCATACCGTCGCGCATACCGCTGACGCGGCCCGCGGCACTTGCAAGCACGGGGATATTGTCGTTGATGCGCGCACGGTCGGGGAGCGCGAAGTCGGTGCCCTTGTGACCGTCATAGCTAAGCGCGCCGCAGGTGAAATCCATCGCATCGGATGACGGGTCGCTATCGACATACTGTTGGATATAGCAGTCTTTTTCGAGGTCACATTCAAGGGGTGGGGAAATAAGAAAACCCTCTGCCAGCACGGGGCTGGCAAAGGGCAGGGCAAGCGCAAATACGGCGCTGCGTGGTATCATTCAGCTGTCAGCAACGGTGGCTTGTTGCCCGTCAATTTAGGGTTTTCCGAGCTGAGGATCGTCAGATCCAGTTCGCCCTTCTTGACGTTGATCTTGACCACGCCGCCTTTGGCAAGCTTGCCGAACAACAGTTCTTCGGCGAGGGGCTTTTTGATGTGCTCTTGAATAACACGGCCAAGAGGTCGCGCACCCATCCGAGCGTCATAGCCTTTTTCACCCAGCCATTCGGCGGCTTTTGTCGACAATTCGATGGTCACGTTGCGGTCCATCAGTTGCGCTTCGAGCTGCAGCACAAACTTTTCGACCACGCGCAGGATCACTTCTTTCGGCAGCGGCGCAAAGCTGATCACTGCATCAAGACGGTTGCGGAATTCGGGCGTGAATGTCCGTTCAATCGCTGCGGTGTCTTCGCCGGTGCGGCGGTCACGACCAAAGCCGATCGCCTCTTTCGCTTGCTCAGACGCGCCTGCGTTCGAGGTCATGATCAGCACGACATTACGGAAGTCCACCGTGCGGCCGTTATGATCAGTCAGCTTGCCGTGGTCCATCACCTGCAACAGAATGTTGTAGACGTCCGGGTGCGCTTTCTCCATCTCGTCGAGCAGCAGAACACAGTGTGGATGCTGGTCTACGCCGTCGGTCAGCATGCCGCCTTGGTCAAACCCGACATAGCCGGGAGGGGCACCGATCAGACGGGAAACAGCGTGCTTCTCCATATACTCAGACATGTCAAAGCGCAGCAATTCCACACCAAGCGTATCCGCCAGCTGTTTCGCCACCTCGGTCTTACCCACACCTGTCGGCCCTGCGAACAGGTAGTTGCCGATGGGTTTTTCAGGTTCACGCAAACCGGCACGGGCCAGTTTGATCGCCGAGGACAGCGCCTCGATCGCTTTGTCCTGACCAAAGACCACACGTTTCAGCGATGCCTCGAGATCCTTGAGCACAATCACGTCATCCTTGGACACGTTCTTGGGCGGGATGCGCGCGATCTTGGCTACCACGGCTTCGACTTCTTTGGTGCCGATGGTCTTGCGCCGTTTCGAGGCCGCCAGCAGATGCTGCGCCGCGCCCGCCTCATCAATCACGTCGATCGCAGAATCCGGCAGTTTGCGGTCGTTGATATAGCGATGTGCCAATTCAACCGAGGTGCGGATCGCGTCAGATGTATATTTGACCGAGTGGTGATCCTCGAAATACGGTTTGATCCCGCGCAGAATTTTCACCGCATCTTCGACCGAAGGCTCGTTCACGTCGATCTTTTGGAAACGACGCGCAAGGGCACGGTCTTTTTCGAAATGCTGGCGGAACTCCTTGTAGGTGGTCGACCCCATGGTGCGCAGTTTGCCGCCCGCAAGCGCGGGTTTGAGCAGGTTGGACGCATCCATGGCCCCACCGGAAGTTGCACCGGCACCGATGACGGTGTGAATTTCGTCGATGAACAACACGGCGTCTTTGTGGGCTTCCAGCTCGGTCACGACGGCCTTGAGGCGCTCTTCGAAATCGCCGCGGTAGCGGGTGCCGGCCAGCAACGCGCCCATATCGAGCGAATAGATCGTGGTGTTGGCGAGTACTTCGGGTGTTTCACCGGCGACGATTTTGCGCGCGAGCCCTTCTGCGATAGCGGTTTTACCGACACCGGGATCACCCACCAGCAGCGGGTTGTTCTTACGCCGGCGGCACAGCACCTGAATGCAACGTTCCACCTCGTCCGAGCGGCCGATCAGCGGATCGACATCACCCTCGCGGGATTTGGCATTCAGATCGACAGTATACTTCGCCAGCGCGGATTCTTTTTTGTCACCGTCTGTGACGCCTTGGGCATCTTCCTCGTGGTCGGGGGCACCCGAAACAGAGCGTGGTTCGCCAAAAGCAGGGTCCTTGGCGACGCCATGCGCGATATAGTTCACCGCATCATAACGCGTCATGTCCTGCTCTTGCAGGAAATAGGCCGCGTTGCTTTCGCGTTCGGCAAAGATGGCGACCAGCACATTGGCACCCGTCACCTCGGTCCGGCCCGACGATTGCACGTGGATCGCCGCGCGTTGGATCACCCGCTGGAAGGCTGCCGTGGGTACCGCTTCGGAACCGTCAACGTCGGTGACCAGATTATTCAGGTCTTCATCAACGAATTCGACCAGCGTCTCGCGCAGTTCGGTCATATCGACAGAGCAGGCTTTCATCACCTGCACGGCGTCGGGTTCGTCGATCAGGGCCAGTAAAAGATGCTCAAGCGTGGCGAATTCGTGCTTGCGAGCATTCGCAAGCGCCAACGCCGAGTGGATAGCTTGTTCTAGGGTAGACGAGAATGAAGGCACAGGCGTGCTCCTTTTCGATCTGTGTCGGAAGGGGCGTCAGAAACAAGACGCGCCACAACCAAGCATGGCCTCATAGTATTAGAGTTTGGTTGATCACGGCGCAGCTTCAAGGTTTTTCTGCAATATCGTTGTCACATTTATCGTGAACGTCGATTTTTAACCATGATTGCGGCGGTCAGAAACGGTCTTTGCGCGCGCGAATTTCGGCAAACACATCGGTGTCGGTGGCGTTGACCATCCCCAGTTGCGCGCGAATGCCCGGATCGGACGGGCGCAAAAACGGGTTGGTTTCAAGTTCCGTTGAAAGCGTCGAGGGAACTGTCGGCACGCCATCTGCACGGGCCTGATCGATCTCTCTTGTACGAGATATAAGCGCCGCGTTTTCGGGATCAACCGTCAGGGCAAATTTTGCGTTCGACTGGGTGTATTCGTGGCCCGAACATACGGTAGTGTCGGCTGGCAGTTGCATCAGCTTTTGCAGGCTGTCCCACATCTGCGCCGGTGTTCCTTCGAACAGGCGGCCACAGCCAAGCGCCATCAGACTGTCAGCAGTAAAGACGCATTTGGCGGCGGGCACGTGAAAAGCGATATGACCGACGGTATGACCCGACACGTCGATCACATCGACAGTATGGTCACCAAAGGTGAAGGACTGCCCGTCGTCATAAGCGGCATCCAGCGGCGGCAAACGGTGTTCATCAACTTTGGCCCCAATCACGCGGGCGGGGTGGTCGGCAGTCAGCTCGGGCACGCCTTGAATGTGGTCCGGGTGATGATGGGTCAGCCAGATTTCTGTCAGCGTCCAGCCCAGCTCGTCCAATTTGGCGGCAATCGGCGCGGCTTCGGGCACGTCGATCAGGGCGACCTTGCCGCTGGTCTGGTCACGCAGCAAGAAGGCATAGTTGTCGGACAGGCAGGGGATGGTCACAAGATCAAAGGACATGGCAGCGGCTCCGGTCGGGGTTTCGGGATGCGGATCACCACGCTAGCGCGGGCAGGGCGGTGCTGCAAACGGGTTTCGCGCAGTCCACTCTTTTGCGGCGCGTGGCTTTGGTCTAGGGTCGGGGCGATCCACCCAACAAGGCCCCTTGCCCATGCACCTTGATGTCCAAGACCTGCGCAACTTTTACTATCGCAGTGCCCTTGGCCGCGCGGCGCAACACTCCTTGCGCACGCGCATGCTTGAACTTTGGCCCGAGGCCAAGGGCCAGACCGTCGTGGGTTTCGGTTTTGCCGCCCCCTTGCTGCGCCCCTATCTGGCGGATGCGCGGCGGGTGATGACCTTGATGCCGGGGCCGCAAGGGGTGATGCCGTGGCCCGCCGGGATGCCTAATACTTCTGTCCTGACCGAGGAAACGCTGTGGCCGATTGAGACCGGCCATGTTGACCGGCTGGTGCTGATGCACGGGCTTGAGACCTCGGACCGGCAGGGTGATCTGCTTGAGGAATGCTGGCGCGTGTTGGGGCCGGGGGGCAGGGCGCTGTTCATCGTTCCTAACCGCGCTGGCTTTTGGGCCCGCAGTGATATTACGCCGTTTGGCTATGGGCGACCCTATTCGCTGGGGCAGTTGGAAACGCAGCTTCGAAAACACCAGTTTTTACCGGAACGCCAGTTGGGCGCGCTTTATTTGATGCCCTCGACGCGGCGCGCCTTTCGCCGCTCTGGCCCGCTGTTTGAAAAGGTTGGTCGGCACATGCCGACGATCATGGCAGGCGGTGCCTTTATGGTCGAGGTGACCAAGCTTGTGTATCCGCCCAAGGGCAAGGTCGCGCGGACGCCTGCGCGCCGGTCTATCCGCGTTCTTGAGGGGGTCGGCGCGGTAACGCCCGCAATGGTCTAAGCGTTGCTGTCGCAGCCGATGTGACCACCGCGCCACGGTGGCAAGAATCGTTATCTTGCCCGAGAAAGCCGGATGTCCATTGATTTTTAGGCAGGTCGATCAGGTCAAAGCGTCGCAGCGGTGCTTTACGTTAAGAATAAGGGGCGCTTTCGTGAGGCAAGCACACTATACTGTGTTGCGGGATGCGGGTCCGTCTGCTACATCCGCCCTGATTTAGACGTCTTGGGTAATTTCAAGTCGCGCCAACACCCCGGTGACGCGATGTATTCGCTTATCCGGCCCTGACGTATGAGAGGATGGACGTGTCCGAAACAGCATCAATCTTTACAGGTATCGCACAACGCTATGCGACCGCCGTGTACGAGCTGGCCCAAGAGGCCAAAGCCCTTCCCCAGATCGAGAAAGATCTTGATGCGCTGCAAGCCGCATTGGCCGAAAGCGAAGATTTCCGCGATCTGATCCATTCGCCGATCTACACGCGCGAACAGCAAGCCGCGTCGATCAGTGCCATCGCCAAAAAGATGGACCTGTCCCAAACGCTGGCAAGCACGCTGGAACTGATGGCCAACAAGCGCCGTCTGTTCGTCCTTCCGCAGCTGGTCCAGAACCTGCGCGATATCATCGCCGTCGAAAAGGGCGAAGTAACTGCTGATGTGATTTCGGCCAAGGCGCTGACCAAGGCGCAATCCGAAAAATTGTCCAAGTCGCTCGCCGCGACCACAGGCAAAAAAGTAACGTTGAATGCGACCGTTGATGACTCCCTCATTGGCGGTCTTATCGTAAAAGTGGGCTCTAAGATGATCGATACGTCGATCCGCGCAAAGCTCAATTCCCTCCAGAATGTAATGAAAGAGGTCGGATAAATGGGTATCCAAGCTGCAGAGATTTCTGCGATCCTGAAGGACCAGATCAAGAACTTTGGTCAAGAAGCAGAAGTTGCCGAAGTCGGCCGCGTTCTGTCCGTTGGTGATGGTATCGCTCGCGTGTATGGTCTGGACAACGTCCAGGCTGGCGAGATGGTCGAATTCCCCGGCGGCATCATGGGCATGGCCCTGAACCTCGAGACAGACAACGTCGGTGTTGTTATCTTCGGTTCCGACCGCGACATCAAAGAAGGCGACACCGTCAAGCGCACTAACTCCATCGTGGACGTGCCAATCGGCAACGGTCTGCTGGGTCGTGTTGTTGACGGTCTGGGTAACCCCATCGACGGCAAAGGCCCCATCGAATCCACCGAGCGTGGCCTCGCGGACGTCAAAGCCCCCGGCATTATCCCACGGAAATCGGTTCACGAACCAATGGCGACTGGCCTGAAATCCGTTGACGCGATGATCCCCGTTGGCCGTGGCCAGCGCGAATTGATCATTGGTGACCGTCAGACCGGTAAAACTGCCGTTGCTCTGGACGCGATCCTGAACCAACAGCAGATCAACGACGCCGCAGGCGACGACGAGAGCAAGAAAATGTACTGCGTGTACGTTGCGATCGGCCAAAAACGTTCGACTGTTGCCCAGCTGGTTAAAAAGCTCGAAGAAACAGGCGCGATTGACTATTCCATCGTTGTTGCCGCCACCGCGTCCGAGCCTGCGCCTATGCAGTACCTCGCACCATACTCCGCAACAGCTATGGCGGAATTCTTCCGCGACAACGGCCGTCACGCGCTGATCATCTATGATGACCTTTCCAAGCAAGCCGTGTCCTACCGCCAGATGTCCCTGCTGCTGCGTCGTCCGCCCGGGCGTGAAGCTTACCCAGGTGACGTTTTCTATCTCCACTCCCGTCTGCTCGAGCGTTCGGCGAAGCTGGGCGATGACGCAGGCAACGGCTCTTTGACAGCTCTGCCGATCATCGAAACCCAAGGTGGTGACGTTTCCGCGTTTATTCCAACCAACGTGATCTCGATCACCGATGGTCAGATCTTCTTGGAAACCGAATTGTTCTACCAAGGTATCCGTCCTGCTGTGAACACCGGTCTGTCGGTTTCGCGCGTTGGGTCCTCGGCTCAGACCAAAGCGATGTCTTCTGTTGCTGGTCCGGTTAAACTGTCCTTGGCTCAGTACCGCGAAATGGCGGCCTTTGCTCAGTTCGGTTCCGACCTTGACGCCTCCACTCAGCAGCTGCTGAACCGTGGTGCGCGCCTGACCGAGCTGATGAAGCAGCCTCAGTACTCCCCTCTGACCAACGCGGAAATCGTCTGCGTGATCTATGCGGGTACAAACGGCTACCTCGACAAGATCGACGTCAAAGAAGTCGGCCGCTTTGAAGCGGGCCTGCTGGCGCACCTGCGCAGCAAGCACGCCGACCTGATGGCTGACATCACCAACAACGACCGCAAGGTGAAGGGTGAGCTGGAAGACAAGATCAAAGCTGCCATCGATTCTTTCGCCGCTGACTTCGCTTAAGGGAGGGAGGGCAGATGCCAAACCTCAAGGACCTAAAAAACCGGATCGCGTCGGTCAAATCGACCCGCAAGATCACGAAAGCCATGCAAATGGTTGCCGCGGCGAAGCTTCGCCGCGCGCAGGACGCTGCCGAGCAGTCCCGCCCCTACACAGAGCGTTTTAACGCTGTGATGTCGCGGTTGGCTGCCTCGGTAGGTGGGTCTGACACTGCCCCCAAGCTGCTAAGCGGCACGGGGTCGGATCAGGTTCACCTGTTGGTTGTCATGACCGCTGAACGTGGCTTGTGCGGTGGCTTTAACGCCAACATCGCCAAGCTTGCCAAAGCCCATGCCCGCGGCCTGATCGCCAAGGGTAAGGAGGTCAAAATCTTGACCGTTGGTAAGAAAGGCCGCGACAGCATCCGTCGTGACTTTGCAGACCTATTGGTCGGCCACGTTGACCTCAGCGACGTCAAGCGCCTTGGCTATGCCGATGCGCAGGGGATCGCCAAGGACGTACTTGGCCGTTTTGACGCGGGTGAATATGACATCGCCACGATCTTCTATTCGAAGTTCGTGAACGTTGTCAGCCAGATCCCGACGGCACAGCAGATCATCCCGGCGACCTTCGAAGAGACCGAAGGCGCGGACGAGGCAGCAACACTGTTCGACTACGAGCCCAGCGAAGAGGCCATTCTGGCCGACCTGCTGCCGCGCGGCGTTGCAACGGCGATCTTCTCGGCTCTGCTGGAAAACGCGGCCTCTGAACAGGGTGCCCGGATGTCGGCAATGGACAACGCAACACGGAACGCCGGTGATATGATCGAAGATCTGACCATCGAGTATAACCGTTCGCGTCAGGCCGTCATCACCAACGAGCTGATCGAAATCATTTCCGGCGCGGAAGCGCTGTAGAACAAATCGGAGAAACGACATGGCAAATGCAGTCGGCAAAATCACACAAGTCATCGGCGCCGTCGTCGATGTGCAGTTCGAGGATCACCTGCCAGAGATCCTCAACGCTGTTGTAACTGAAAACCACGGCAAGAAACTGATCCTCGAAGTGGCTCAGCACCTTGGCGAAAACACCGTGCGTACCATCGCGATGGATGCGACCGAAGGTCTGGTGCGTGGCCAGCGCGTCGAAGACACAGGCGCGCCAATCTCGATCCCAGTGGGCAACGCCACATTGGGCCGCATCATGAACGTTGTTGGCGAAGCCATCGACGAAAAAGGCGAAATCGTATCGGCCGAGCGTCGCTCGATCCACGCGGATGCGCCCGAGTTCGCGGAACAGTCGACCACATCCGAAGTGCTGGAAACAGGCATCAAGGTAATCGACCTTCTGGCACCCTACGCCAAGGGTGGTAAAATTGGTCTGTTCGGTGGTGCCGGTGTTGGTAAAACCGTTCTGATCATGGAACTGATCAACAACATCGCCAAAGTGCACTCCGGTTATTCGGTTTTCGCGGGCGTTGGTGAACGTACGCGTGAAGGGAACGATCTGTACCACGAGATGATCGAATCCAATGTTATCAACCCTGATGACCTTGAGAAATCGCAGGTTGCGCTGGTGTACGGCCAGATGAACGAACCTCCCGGAGCGCGTATGCGTGTTGCTCTGACCGGTCTGACACTGGCCGAACAGTTCCGTGACCAATCCGGTACCGACGTTCTGTTCTTCGTCGACAACATCTTCCGCTTTACCCAAGCCGGTTCCGAAGTTTCGGCTCTGTTGGGTCGTATCCCTTCGGCCGTGGGCTACCAGCCAACTCTGGCGACCGACATGGGCCAGATGCAAGAACGTATTACATCGACCAAATCCGGTTCGATTACTTCGGTTCAAGCCGTTTACGTTCCTGCGGATGACCTTACCGACCCTGCGCCTGCGACATCCTTTGCGCACCTTGACGCGACGACCGTTCTGGACCGCTCGATCTCTGAAAAGGGTATCTACCCTGCTGTTGATCCGCTCGGCTCCACATCGCGTCTGATGGACCCGTCCATCGTTGGCGAAGAGCACTACAACGTGGCGCGTGACGTTCAGGGTATCCTGCAACGCTACAAGTCGCTGCAGGACATCATCGCGATCCTCGGCATGGACGAACTGTCGGAAGACGACAAACTGACCGTTGCCCGTGCGCGTAAGATAGAACGCTTCCTGAGCCAGCCTTTCGACGTTGCGAAAGTATTTACAGGTTCCGACGGTAAGCAGGTCCCACTGGAAGAGACAATCACCTCCTTTAAGGCGGTTGTAGCCGGTGAATACGATCACCTGCCCGAAGGTGCCTTCTACATGGTTGGTGGCATCGAAGAAGTGAAAGCGAAAGCTGAAAAAATGGCGGCAGACGCCGCTTAAGGAGCGCTGAAAATGGCAGACACAATGCAATTCGACCTCGTTTCGCCCGAGCGGCGGCTGGCCTCGATGCAGGTGACGGCCGTTCAGATTCCGGGTGCGGACGGGGACATGACAGCAATGCCTGATCATGCCCCCACCATCACCACGCTGCGCCCCGGTGTGCTGCGTGTTGAAGGCCCGGAAGGCACTGCTGAGTATGTGGTAACCGGCGGCTTCGCTGAAATTTCGTTTGATGGGGTGTCGGTTTTGGCCGAACGCGCCGTGCCCAAGGGTGATATGACCCAAGAGCATCTGGATGAAATGATCGCCGAAGCCAAAGCCATGTACACAACGGCAAAAGAGGGTTTCGTGAATGAACCTGGCCCCGTAGACGACGCAGCCAAGCTGCTGTCCGACATGGTTGCCATGGGGGACGAAATCGGCTTGTCGAGCAAGCAACCCAGCCTCTGACGTTTCCTTGCCCGTTTTGATGAAAAGGCCCTGCAATCGCGGGGCCTTTTCTATTTGTTGCCCTTAACATAAGGTTGTCTGATTGTTTGGGTAGGACAGGGTAGGGCAGACCATCTCGATGAAACGAATGAACGCAAGTAGTGTAGGTGTCGACAGCGGAGAGGCTGTTTTGTTTTCCGACTTTCAAGATGGGGGCGAAATGTGGACAGGGAAGGGCCAGCGCGAGCGGCGTAACTCGATCAGGTTTGCAACACCGTACCGCGATATCCCCACTGTACACACGTCCCTCGCGTTGTGGGACGTGGATAACGCGACAGTTATGCGCGCGGATCTACGGGCAGAGAATTTGACAAACGAGGGGTTTGAACTGGTGTTCCGCACCTGGGGCGATACGCGTATCGCGCGCGTCAGGGCGTCTTGGATGGCCATTGGGCCATTGTCACCGCAAGACGACTGGGAGCTCTAATACAGGCCCCCAGCCGCTGTTTCAGGGGCGCTTAGCCGGGCTTGTACATGCCGTCATAGATCGGTTCGAGTGTGTCGGCGTCGAACAGCGACGACACCGAGGTGCCGTTCCAGATATTCAAGATCGCTTGCGCAAAGATCGGTGCCGTGGGAACGATCCGGATGTTTGTGGCCTGCTTCACCGCCGGTGTGGGGGCGATGCTGTCCGTAATAACCAGCGACTTCATCACGGAATTGCTGATGCGTTCTACCGCAGGGCCGGACATCACGCCGTGGCTGATGTAGGAGTGCACTTCCTTCGCGCCATTCTCGAGCAACACTTCGGCGGCTTTGCACAAGGTACCAGCGGTGTCGCAAATATCGTCCACAATCAGGCACACCTTGTCGGTCACATCGCCGATCACGGTCATTTCAGCAATCTCGCCTGCCTTCTCGCGGCGCTTGTCCACGATAGCGAGGGGGGAGTTGATGCGTTTGGCCAGTTCACGCGCGCGGGCAACGCCGCCCACATCAGGGGAAATGACCATCAGCTCATCCATGCGGCCCTTGAATTCGTTCTGAATATCCAGCGCGAATACGGGCGACGCATAAAGGTTGTCGACGGGAATATCAAAGAAGCCCTGAATCTGTGCGGCGTGCAGATCCATCGTCAGGATGCGTTCAATGCCGCTGCCCACCATCATATTCGCGACCATCTTGGCCGTGATCGGTGTGCGCGCCTTGGTGCGGCGGTCCTGACGAGCGTAGCCGAAATAGGGTAGAACCGCTGTGACACGCGCGGCGGATGACCGGCGCAGCGCGTCGGCCATGACCAGCAGTTCCATCAGGTTGTCGTTGGCGGGGTTCGACGTTGGCTGGATGATGAACATATCCTCGCCGCGGACGTTTTCGTAAACTTCGACAAAGATTTCGCCGTCATTGAACCGTTCGACACGTGCGTCGACCAGCCCTACGTTGACCCCCCGATGCAGCGACATCCGCCGTGCGATGGCTTTGGCCAACGGCATGTTCGCGTTACCTGAGATCAGTTTGGGTTCGGTGGTTTGAGCCATGTGCAAAGGGTCCCTGGATGCAGAACATGTGACAGAATCGTGACGTTGACACCGCTTAGCATGGCCTTACGGTCTGGCAAAGCTGCACAGCCCTGATCGGAGACCCCAAATGGCCCATATCGACTATTTTTTTGCGACACTTTCACCATATGCCTATTTGGCGGGAAACCGGCTTGAGGAAATTGCCGCTAAACACGGGGCAACGATCACCTATAAACCTTTCGATTTGATTACCGCTTTTGGGCGAACCGGTGGTCAGCCGCCCAAGGACCGGCACCCGTCCCGGCAGGAATACCGCGCGATTGAACTGCCGCGTCAGGCCAAGAAGCTGGGGATGCCGTTCAACCTCAAACCCGCGCATTGGCCCACCAACGGTGCGCCTTCATCCTATGCAATCATCGCGGCACAGAACGAAGGCGGCGATGTGGGCAAGCTATGCCAGCTCTTTATGACCGCCGTTTGGGCCGAGGAACGTGATATTGCCGAAGACGAAGTCGTCCGCGATTGCCTTGAAAAGGCGGGCTTTGATCCCGCGCTGGCCGACAAAGGGCTGCTACAGGGTGCCGATACCTATGCACGCAATCTGGAGGAAGCCGTTGAAAAGGGCGTCTTTGGTGCGCCATTCTATATCCTAGATGACACACACAAGTTCTGGGGGCAGGACCGGTTGGACGACCTTGACCTTGTGATGGCGGGCAAACTGTGACTTCAGCCCTGTTTACCCGACACTTCGGACATGGCCCGCGTCAGGCGCTGGCGATCCATTGCACACTCGCCCATTCCGGTGCGTGGCGCGGGGTGGGCGAAGCGCTGGCGGACGATCTGAGGCTTTTGTGTTGCGATCTGCCCTCACATGGTAAATCGCAGGATTGGGACGGAGACGGTGATCTGCACGAACGTTCGACAGATTTGGTGCGGGATTTGCTGACCGAACCTACTGACATCATTGGTCATTCCTTCGGTGCGACGATCGGTCTGCGAATTGCGATCGAAAATCCCGAACTGGTGCGCAGCCTGACGATGATCGAACCGGTTTACTTCGCCGCAGCACTTGCCGATGATCCGGCGCGGGTGGCCGCGGGGGATCGTAACTCCGGCGGGTTCGACGCAGCGTTTGACGCGGGCGACCGGATGGAAGCGGCGCGCATCTTTAACACCGGCTGGGGTGACGGCAGCGGATGGGAAAAGACGCCCCAAAAGCTGCGTCAGTATATGGCGGACCGTATCCACTATGTGCCCGCCAGCCAGCCGTTCTTGCGTGACGACAATGCCGGACTGCTAGAACCCGGCAGGTTCGCCCGCGCCACGATGCCGGTGCTGTTGATCGACGGCGGTGCGTCGGGCGATATGGTGGACGCAATCAGCACATCCATTGCACGACGCCTGCCGAAAGTGACACGCAAGGCGATTGACGGGGCAGGGCACATGGCCCCGATCACCCACCCGCAGGCCGTCGCCGCTGAAATCCGCAGCTTTCTTGAAACGGTATAACAGTCAGAAATACGACAGGAACTGGTCGATCGCCTCTGTGCCGACCGACCAGTCACAGACCAACCGCGCAGACAAAGGCGTATCTGGATCGCCGCTGTCCAGCGGGCCGTCCATGACATAGTATTTGGCCCCCGCAGCTTGCAACTTTTGGTGGATGCGGCGAGGCCATTTGGCAAAGATCATGTTGGCGTCGGGTTCATGCAACATTGTCGCGCCCGCAGCGCGTAGTCCGTCCGCCAGATAGCGCGCATTGTCATTGGCTTGGCGGGCGGTCGCCCTCCACAGATCGTCCTGCAGATAGCCCGCCATCTGCGCTGACAGGAAACGGTGCTTGGAAAACAGATGCGCACCGCGTTTGCGCCGCAGCTCGAATTCCCACGCTTTGGCGGGGTCAAAGAAGATCACTGCCTCGACACCCATGCAGCCGTTCTTGGTGCCGCCAAAGCTGACGACATCGACGCCCGCTTTCCATGTCATCTCTGCCGGGCTGCATCCCAAGGCAACCAGCGCATTGGCAAACCGCGCCCCGTCCAGATGCACCGGCAGGTCATAGCGTTTGGCAACGGCGGTCAACGCGTTCAACTCCTCTAGCGAATGAACGGAACCGCGTTCGGTCACCTGCGTGATCGACACCGGTCCGCGCTGCGCGCCATGCACATTGCCCTCTGGGTGCTTCTCGATCGCCTTTGTCAGCGCCTCGGGGGTCATCTTATCGTCTGTTTCAACCACGGTCAGTTTTGCAGCGCCGGCATAGAATTCGGGCGCGTTACATTCGTCTTCGTGGATATGCGAGGTGACCGAGCAAAAGATCGTCTGCCACGGCTGGGTATAGCAAGCCAGCGCGAGCGCATTGGCAGCGGTGCCGGTTGCGACCAGATAGACCGCGGCCTCGGGTGCCTCGAACGTGGTGCGGATCGCGTCACGGACTTCGTCCATGATCGCATCATTGCCATAGGGCATCGCGTGGCCGCTGTTCGCCTGCGCCAGACGGTTCATGGTCTGGGGATGGACAGGGCCCGCGTTGTCAGAAGCAAAAAACATCAGGTTGGCTCCTCGATGATGTGGTCTTCCCATTCCTCGAATGGGGTGTCGAATTCCGAAACAGTCTTGTTTTGAACAGAAATACCGGCGCGATGCACACTGTCGGGATCACCGCTGATCAACGGGTGCCAATCATAAAGTGGTTTACCCTGCCACAGCAGCCGATAGGCGCAGGTCAGCGGCATCCAATAGGCGTGGGTATCAAGGTTTTCGGGCTTCAGGACGATGCAGTCGGGCACGAACTGGTGCCGGTTTTGATAGTGACTGCACCGGCAAGTCGCGTCATCTAGCAGACGGCAGGCCACACTGGTCAGGGCGACTTCTTCGGTGTCTTCGTCTTCGAGCTTGTTCAGGCAGCATTTACCGCAACCGTCACATAGCGCTTCCCATTCGTCTTGCGACATCTTGGTGAGCGGCTTCTTTTCCCAGAACCGTTTGGCAAGACCTTTGGCGGCAATCGGATCGGTCATAGCGCGGCCAGAATGCTGCGGGCCTGAGCGCTGTCCGCATCCATCTGGGTGATTAACGCCTCAAGACCGTCGAATTTTTCCTCGCCGCGCAGGTGGTCGACCAGCGCGACCGAGACATGCTTGCCGTATAGATCGCCCTTGAAGTCAAAAATGAAGGTCTCGAGGTTGGCTTTGTTCTCCCCGAACATCGGGCGCACGCCAAGACTGGCGACGCCGTGGTACCGACCGGATTGCGGCCCCTCAAGCACATCAACCAGCACAGCGTAGACACCAAAGGCTGGCGGGTGCAGCCCGTCGATCGACATATTCGCCGTTGGGTAGCCCAGTTCACGGCCGCGCTTTTCACCATGCAAGACGGGGCCTTCAACACGATGCCAATGTCCCAGCATCGCGGCGGCATCGCGGGGACGTGCCTCTGTCAGTGCGTTGCGGATCGCGGTCGAAGACACGGTATCGGGGCCCTTCGCCATCAGCGGCGCGATCGTCACGCCAAATCCCATCTCGGCACCGAAGGCCTGCAGCTGTTCAGCCGTGCCAGCGCGCGCCTTGCCAAAGCGGAAGTCAGCGCCCACGACCACATGGCGCAGGCCCAACCCGTCAACGATCACCTCCTGCGCAAAGGCGCGGGGGCTCAGGCTGGACAAAGTGGCATCGAACCCCAACTCATACAGCTTGTCGACGCCGATCTTTTGCAACTGGTGCGCGCGCGCCTCTGCACCCATCAGGCGGAAAGGGGGGGCGTCTGGGGCGAAGTATTCGCGCGGGTGCGGCTCGAATGTGACCACCCCCAAAGGTGCTTCGGGCAGGGCAGCACGGGCCATGTCGATGACCGACAGATGCCCCAGATGCACGCCGTCAAAGTTGCCAATAGCGGCAGTTGCCCCCTGATCGGAAGCCGTTACAAATTGATAGTCGCGAATGATTTCCATGCGCTAGGTGGTAGCCCCGTCTGCCCCCGCTTACAAGCAGCGGGGTGGCACAGGGTGGTGAAAAACCGCAGCGTCGTCGGTAGCGCAGGTATCACAGATGTGGGGTCAGTCGAACTTGCGCGACGGGGCCAGAACGGTTGCCTCGCCAATCAGGACCTTTTTGCCGTCAATTGCACAGTGACAATCCAGTTTTACACGGCGTTTGTCGAATTCGATATTGGTGACCTTCACCTCTGCATAGACCAGATCGCCGGGGCGCACGGGGGCCAGAAACTTGAGCGACTGTGCCATATAAACGGTACCATGCCCCGGCAGTTGCTCTCCGATTACAGCAGAAATCAGGCCGGCGGTCAGCATCCCATGGGCAATCCGCCCTTCAAAGATGGTATCCTGCGCATAGGCGTCGTCCAGGTGCACCGGATTACGGTCGGTGGACACCTGGGCGAACATCTCGATGTCTTCGTCGGTCACGACCTTGCGCAGATAGCGCGTCATGCCGATTTCGATATCTTCGATACAGATCGTTCCGCGGGGCAGATTATCCAACATGCCAGCCCTTTCAGTAATAAAGTGACGCCAGTTTCCGGTGGTGTGAAACTTAATTACTTTGCGGGCGCAGAAACGCAAGGAAAAAGTAGGTCAGCGTAGGTGCCCAATAGTGTAAGTCGGGGCCGACGTTTCCTTTTCAAGATAGCGGGTTAGCGCATCGGGATCGGGTTGGGTTTCGGTTTCCGTCTCCCGCGCGGCAAGCCCACCAGAGATGAAAAGCGAATCGATATCCTCGCCCATGGCTCCTTTGATGTCGGTATGAATGCCGTCACCGATGGCGAGGATGCCAGTGTCAGAGATGTCTTTGTCCAAGGCATAAAGCTTGCGGCGGGCCAGATCATAGATCGGTGGGTGCGGCTTGCCGAAATACAGGCTTTCACCGCCCATCTCGGTATAAAGCGCCGCCACAGCCCCCGCGCACCATTCGCGCACATCGCCACGGTCCACCACGATATCAGGGTTCGCGCAGAGCAGCTTGAGCCCCTTTTGCTTGGCATAAAGCAGTTGTGGGCGCAGCACAGAGGGGTCTTCGGATGGATCGAACGGGCCGGTGCACACGATGCCTTCGGCGTCTTCTAGGTCAACGCGATGGATGTCGGCGGGATCATCAAGCACATCACTTGGGTCAAAGAAATGTTTATCGCTGGGCGGACCAAGGTGCCAAACCTGCGTGCCCACCATGCCGCGATACATCGCCGTGCGCGCAGAGTCGCCCGAGGTGGCAATATCGTCCCACGCATCATCCGGTACGCCGAAGTGCGCGAGCTGTTTGATCACGCCGTCGCGGGGGCGGGGGGAATTCGTAACGAGCACCACCTTGCCACCACCTTTACGGTAGGCTTGCAGTGCGGTCACCGCGTCTGGCAGCGCCTTGACGCCGTCATGGACACAACCCCAGAGGTCGACAAATAACGCGTCATAGCGGTCAGAGATTTCGAAAAGGTTACTGATAATCTGGGTCATGGGCCGCTTTCCAATCTGCAAGAGGTTTGCACCGCAGAAAGCACACATCCCTCCGCGGGGCAACTGGGCAGCGTGTCGTTGGCGCAGGGGTTATAACCGCGCCAGCCCGTCCGCGATTTCGCCCGCGATGGCGGCGGCATCCACGCCCTCACGTTCCGCAGAAACGCGCAACCCCAACACGTCAGACTGATAGCGCCGCGCCAGACTGCGCGGGTTGTGACCGGCGCTGATATCGCCCGCGGCTTGGGCTTGGGCAAACAGCTCTGCGAACATCTGCTCCATCTTCAGCAAGTGGGTGTTTGCCTTTTTGGCCAGCGGGTGACGGTGGGCCTGAAGTTCCAGCAAAGTCTTCGACAACATGCAGGCCTTGGCGGGGGCGGTGTCGTTTGAAATGACCATACATGGAAATTTTTGCAGCGCGGGGAGGGGCCCTTCGGTGCGGGCAAGCGTCTTCATCCGCTCTGTCCCGTCGGCGGCGTATCTATCCAGTGCAAGCTCGAACAACGCGTCCTTAGACCCGAAGGCGGCGTAAAAACTGCCCGGCTTCATCTGCAGGCTCGCTTCCAGATGCTTAAGCGAGGTGCCAGCCCAGCCACGTTGCCAGAACAGATCGCGCGCGCGTTCGATCAGATCGTCACGGTCATAGTTCGGCTTGCGAGGCATAGGATCACCTTTTCTTGAATGATTGCTCAATTATATACTTGAGTGATCGCTCAATAAACCCTAAATGTATCTCAACGAAACATTTACAGGAGTTTTTCCATGTCCTTCCCGTCCCACGATCTTGATACCGCCCCCGAAGCCTCCAAGCCGCTGCTTGAGCAGTCGCAGAAAGCTTTTGGCCGTTTGCCCGGTCTGCACAAGGTTCTGGCTGAGAGCCCGCAGGCCTATGAAGGCTATCAGGTGCTGCACAAGCTGTTCACCGAAACCGATTTTGATGCGGAAGAGCTGACGGTTGTCTGGCAGGCGATCAACGTTGAAAACGAATGCCACTACTGTGTGCCTGCACACACCGGTATTGCCAAAATGATGAAGGTATCGGACGAAATTTCCGATGCTCTGCGCAACGAAACCGCGCTGCCCACACCCAAGCTGGAGGCACTGCGTACGTTCACCGTTCAGATGTTCCGCCAGCGTGGCAACGTCTCTGACGATCAGATGAAAGCGTTCTTTGACGCGGGCTATGGCCACCGTGCCGTGCTGGATGTGATCCTTGGTATGGCGCAGAAAACCATGTCCAACTACGTGAACCACGTCGCACAGACGCCCGTCGACGACGTGTTCAAGCCGCTGGCATGGGAACGCGGCGATACCCCTTTGAAGGTATAAGCCACCTGCGCTTCTGCGCTGCGCTGGAATGACAAAAGGCCCCCTAATCGCAGGGGGCCTTTTGCGTTTGTTACCCCCGCCAGGCGGGGGGCAGATGGGTCTGTTTAGGCTTTGATGTTCGGGATGATCTGCTTTTTACGGCTCATCACGCCCGGCAGGACAACGCTGTCACCGGTGACGGTCGCGCCAAAGCTTTTCTCTGCCACGGACTTGGTAAAGTCGTTGGGGATCAGCATGGTGGCTTCTTCGTTCAGGATGTCGACAACGAAGAGCAATACCTGATCGGCCCCGTCTTCTGTGGCAACGCCGGGCATCGCAGCCATCAGTGCATCCTTGCGGTTCAGCACCGTGGCAGGCGACGTGGTTTCCAGAACAGAGACCCGGAATTTCTTGCCGTCGACTTCGTATTCCTTACTGTCCATCCGCAGCAGTTCCGCTTCGGAGAAAGAGGACACGTCGGATTTCGCCGCAAACATTTGCGCCGCGTATTCGGCAATGTCGACTCCCAGATCTTTGGCCAGCGCGTGGGCGATGGCGGTGTCTTCTTGCGTTGTGGTCGGGCTGCGGAATTCCAACGTGTCGGACAGGATGCAGGTCAGCATCGCGCCTTTGATGTTCTCGGGCATCTGCGCCATATCATCACCGATCATTTTGTACATGATCGTCGCCGTGCAGGCGAGCGTTTCCATCACGATGTTGACGGGGCCTTTGGTTTCAAGGCCGCCCACCAGACGGTGGTGATCGATGATGGCGGTGATGTTCGCGTCATTGATGCTGGCAGGCAGTTCCGCAGGGTTGTTGGTGTCTACGATCACAACGGGTTGGTCGGCTTGCACGTCGTCGATGATCTGTGGCTTGTCCAGCTTCCAGTGGTCCAGCATGAACAGCGCTTCGGTGTTGGGTTCGCCCAGCAGGGCGGGGGCGGCGGCGACGCCTTTGATTTCGTTCAGATACCATGCCCAGATGATCGGGCTGCCGGTGCTGTCGGTGTCGGGGGATTTATGGCCAAAAACAAGCGTTGTCATAGGGGATATCCTGAAGTGGGAGAGTGTTGATTTGCGCGCCTTATATGGCTGGTTGCACCACTTGTCACCACCTGCCTGATACGCGCAGCTTTGGGGTTCTCAGCGGCGGGGCAAAGCTGGTAGCACTGCGTTTATGACAAACCCGCGCGAAACCGACCTTTACCCGCCGATCAAATCCTTTCTGGAGGATCAGGGTTATGTCGTTAAATCCGAGGTGGGCGCGGCGGATGTCGTGGCCGTACGGGGGGCAGAGCCGCCGGTGGTGGTAGAGCTGAAGCTCGGCTTTAGCCTGACGCTGTTTCATCAATGTATCGCGCGCCTGTCCGTCAGTGATGACGTCTATCTGGCTGTCGCGCGCCAGCCCGGTAAACGGTTTGCCAAGGCGGTCAAGGATAATACAGCGCTGGCGCGGCGTCTGGGGTTGGGGCTGATCACCGTGCGGTTGAAGGACGGGTTGGTCGAGGTGCACTGCGATCCGGGGCCATATGCGCCGCGCAAGAACGCGAAACGGCAGGCGCGGCTGCTACGCGAATTCGCACGGCGGCAGGGCGACCCGAATGACGGGGGGCAGACGCGGGCAGGGCTGGTCACTGCGTACCGGCAGGATGCGCTAAAGCTCGCGATGTATCTGTTCGAGGCAGGGGCCAGCAAGGGCGCGCATGTCGCCCGCGAAGCCGGGGTTCAGCGGGCAACCGCCATGATGCGCGACAATCATTATGGGTGGTTTGAAAAGATCGAGACAGGCGTATACGGCCTGACCCCGACAGGTGCCGACGCCGTTTCAGCCGCGGGCCGCGTGTTGGGCGCTGACTAGCCCTGCTTTGCAAGGGGCGGGTTGCCTAAAATTTTTCAAATTACCGTGGTTGACTAGTGCGAGTGACGCCCTTAGCTATCCCTCGTTAGCACTCGGCGGGCCTGAGTGCTAATGGCTAGATCCCTCGACCGGAGGGACGGCTTGGGAGAATAACTTTGAGCCTTAAGGAGCTGAAAGATGGCATTTAAACCGCTGCATGACCGTGTGCTGGTGCGCCGCACCGAGAGCGAAGAAAAAACCAAGGGTGGCTTGATCATCCCTGATTCCGCAAAAGAAAAACCCTCTGAGGGTGAAGTTGTTTCTTGTGGCGAAGGCGCGCGCAAGGACAGCGGCGAACTGATCGCAATGGCTGTTAAGGCCGGCGACAAGGTTCTCTTCGGCAAATGGTCCGGCACAGAAGTTACCCTGGACGGCGAAGAACTGCTGATGATGAAAGAAAGCGACATCATGGGGATCCTGTCCTGATTGCAGGCAGACCGGGGCTTAGCGCCTCACCCAAGATACGCTGACATCAACCCAAGAATTTAGGAGAGACACTATGTCTGCTAAGGACGTAAAATTCGGGACCGACGCCCGTAACAAGATGCTTAAGGGTGTGAACATCCTTGCCGATGCCGTCAAAGTCACACTGGGCCCCAAAGGCCGCAACGTTGTGCTCGACAAATCCTTTGGCGCACCACGCATCACCAAAGACGGTGTATCCGTAGCCAAAGAAATCGAACTGGAAGACAAGTTCGAAAACATGGGCGCACAGATGGTTAAGGAAGTTGCTTCCCGGACCAACGACGAAGCGGGTGACGGTACAACAACCGCAACCGTTCTGGCCCAAGCCATCGTTAAAGAAGGCATGAAATCGGTTGCCGCTGGCATGAACCCGATGGACCTGAAGCGCGGCATCGATTTGGCCACGTTGAAAGTCGTTGAAGCGATTAAAGCAGCGGCGCGCCCTGTCAACGACAGCGACGAAGTTGCCCAAGTCGGCACCATCTCTGCAAACGGCGAGAAAGAAATCGGCCGTCAGATCGCAGACGCGATGCAGAAAGTCGGCAACGAAGGTGTGATCACCGTCGAAGAGAACAAAGGCCTGGAAACAGAGACCGATGTTGTTGAAGGCATGCAGTTCGACCGCGGTTACCTGTCCCCCTACTTCGTCACCAACTCCGACAAAATGACTGTCGAGCTGGAAGACGCGATCATCCTGCTGCACGAGAAAAAACTCTCCTCGCTGCAGCCAATGGTTCCCCTGCTGGAGCAAGTGATCCAGTCGCAAAAACCACTGCTGATCATCTCGGAAGATGTTGAAGGCGAAGCGCTGGCAACTCTGGTTGTTAACAAACTGCGCGGCGGCCTGAAAATCGCAGCGGTCAAAGCACCTGGTTTCGGCGATCGCCGCAAAGCCATGCTGCAAGACCTTGCAATCCTGACAGGCGGTCAAGTGATCTCCGAAGATCTGGGCATGAAGCTCGAGTCTGTAACCATGGACATGCTGGGTTCGGCCAAGAAAGTCACCATCACCAAAGACGAAACAACAATCGTTGACGGCGCTGGCGAGAAGGCAGAGATCGAAGCACGTGTTGCTCAGATCCGTAACCAGATCGAAGAAACCACATCCGACTACGACAAAGAAAAGCTGCAAGAGCGCGTTGCCAAACTGGCAGGCGGTGTTGCCGTGATCCGCGTCGGCGGCATGTCCGAAGTTGAAGTTAAAGAGCGCAAAGACCGCGTTGATGATGCCCTGAACGCGACACGTGCCGCTGTTCAAGAAGGTATCGTTGTCGGTGGTGGTGTTGCACTGGTTCAAGCGGGCAAAAAACTCGAAGGGCTCACAGGCGACAACGCAGACCAGAACGTTGGTATCGGCATCGTTCGCAAAGCTCTCGAAGCGCCTCTGCGTCAGATTGCTGAAAACGCAGGTGTTGACGGTTCCGTAGTGGCCGGCAAAATCCGCGAAAGCGACGACCTGAAGTTTGGCTTTAACGCTCAGACCGAAGAATATGGCGACATGTTCAAGTTTGGTGTTATCGACCCTGCCAAAGTTGTGCGTACAGCTCTGCAAGACGCGGCATCCGTTGCCGGTCTGCTGATCACAACCGAAGCCATGGTTGCCGATAAACCGTCGAAAGACGGCGGCGCAGGCGGCGGCATGCCCGACATGGGTGGCATGGGCGGCATGGGCGGCATGATGTAAATCACGCCGCCGGGGCGATCACGCCCTTGTGCTGACAGAATGAAGGGGCGCATCACCCGATGCGCCCCTTTTTCGTGGCGCGTCGTGCAAGGGTGGCCTAAGCAAACGCCATGCGTATCCTTTGCCTAACCGCCCTTGTGATGGTCGCCTTTGCTGCCAATTCCATTCTGACCCGTTTTGCCATTGCAGGGGGGCATATAGACCCCACTGGTTTTGCCGTCGTGCGGGTGCTGTCCGGCGCGGTGCTGCTTGCCATGCTGGTGCTGATACGCGGCGGGCGGGTGCCACTGATACGACGTCAGCAGGGGCTTGGGGCGATCACGCTTGCGATCTATATCATCGGCTTTTCCCTCGCCTATCTCACGCTGGACGCAGGGCTGGGTGCGCTGATCCTTTTCGGCGTGGTGCAAATTGCAATGTTCACCCATGGCGCGCTGTTCGGCGTGACCCCGACACCGCGCAAGTTGCTGGGGGCGGCGGTGGCCTTTTCAGGATTGGTGCTGGTGCTGTGGCCGTCGCAAGGCGTGGCGGTTGACCCATTGGGAGCCGCGTTGATGATCGCCGCAGGGCTCGGCTGGGCCGCCTATACGATCATTGGCCGTGGCGCGTCCGACCCGCTGGCAGGCAGCGCGGGGAACTTTGTGATCTGCACACCGCTGGTTGCGGCGCTGCTGCTCGTGCAGCCAACCTTCTACTCACCCACAGGGATTGCACTTGGCGTTTTGTGCGGGGCGGTGACCTCTGGGCTGGGATATGCGCTGTGGTATGCTGTGTTGCCAAGGCTGGCGCAAGCGACGGCGGCGGTGGTGCAACTGTCGGTGCCCGTGATCGCGATCATTGCCGGCGCTTTGATCCTAGGCGAACCGCTCGGGGCAAAGGTTGTTGTCGCCACCGCACTGGTGCTTGGTGGGATCGCGCTGGCGGTCAGCGCACGATCGGCTCCAACGGGTCGTAAGTGACCGGATCATTGCCAAAGGCAACCTGCGCCAGACTGTCCGGCTTGACCCGCAGGTCGCGCATCTCGTCGGGGGTGACCCAGCGGCGGTCGGTCACGATCCTTTCGGCGTCCTGCCACGCGGGGTCCACATCGGCAGAGCCGATCACAGTGCAGCGAAAGTAGATATCCACCTGATGGAAATCCCCCTGAGGGTCGTGGAATTCATTCACTAGACAGGGCGCACCCACGGCGATCTGCAGGCCGGTTTCTTCATAGACTTCGCGGATCAGATTGTCGGGCAGGGCGCTTCCGCGTTCTACCCCGCCACCGGGTGCACACATCAGGTCGCTTTTGCCATCGGGATAGGCGTTGACCAACAGCAGCCGCCCGTCATGGACCAACACGGCCCGTACCGCCAAACGCGGGCTATTTTCCGCCATATTACCCTCAATCTCGCGGTGTATGCGTCAAAGTATTTCACATGCGGCGTTTTCAGTCTATTTGACCCTAGCTATGAAAACACTGGTCACAATCACTTTCTCGCTCGCTGTGCTGTCGGGCATGGCGCAGGCGCAGTCAACGCTATCTACGGCGGGGGAGGGGCGTTGCGTGGTGCTCTTGCACGGGCTTGCCAGAACAGAAACGTCATTCGCTTTGATGGAAGCCGCGCTGGAAACCGAAGGCTACACCGTCGTGCGCCCCGGCTACCCGTCAACCACCGCCCCCGTCGAAGAGCTGACCCGCCGCACCTTGCCCGACGCAGTCGCGGCCTGCGGGACGGCATCGGTCGATTTCGTGACCCATTCCATGGGCGGTATCCTTCTGCGGCAATGGGTGGCCGAAACGGGCGATGCGCGTATTGGCCGCGTCGTCATGCTGGCCCCGCCCAATCACGGCAGCGAGGTCGTGGACACACTGGGTGATCTGGCCGCGTTTGACTGGATGAACGGACCGGCAGGGGCGCAGATGGGCACGGGTGAAAACTCCCTCCCGCTGCGTCTGCCCCCGGTTACCTTTGATCTGGGTGTGATCGCGGGGACGCAATCGTTGAACCCCTATTTCTCGTCGCTGCTGCCGGGGCGAGATGATGGCAAGGTGTCGGTGCAATCCGCGCGTGTCGACGGCATGCGGGATTTTTTGATGCTGCCGGTGACGCATACGTTCATGATGATGAACCCGACGGTGATTGCGCAGACGATGACCTATCTGAACACAGGTAAATTCGACCGGTCGCTGGGGTTCGTGGATGCGGTGCTTGATTCAATCGGCTGCCCCGAAGGGGCCTGCTTGCCGGGACAAAAGGCTAACGATGCTGAACGTTGAATTTACCGGCGCACAGGTCTTGGGTGCGCAAACGCTAGAGGCCCGTCCGCTGGCTGTTTCCGAAGGGCGCATCACCGCAGCCCCGCAACCCGCCAGCGTCGATCTGCGCGGCTATATCATCATGCCGGGAATCGTAGACGTACACGGTGACGGGTTTGAACGGCATCTGGCCCCCCGACGCGGTGCGATGAAAACCATGTATGAAGGGCTGGTCGCAGCCGAGGCAGAACTGGCGGCCAACGGGATCACCACCGCCGTTCTTGCGCAATTCATCAGCTGGGAAGGCGGCTTGCGCGGATATGAGTTTGCCGATCAAGTGTTCGGCGCGATCCAGAGCGTCTCTGATACGCTGGTGACCGATCTGCGCGGTCAACTTCGGCTAGAAACGCATCTGCTGGATCTTTTCGCCGATCTACCCGAGCGCATGGCCGATTGGGGACTGTCCTATATCGTGTTCAACGACCATCTGCCACACGACAGGTTGGCGAAAGGGCAGGTCCCCAAACGTATGGTCGGCCAAGCGCTCAAGGCGGGGCGTAACCCCGATGACCACCTGAGAATGATGCAAGACCTACATGCCCAAAGCGCGGACGTGCCCGGTGCGCTGGACTGGCTATGCAAAGTTTTGGCGGGGCGTGGCATCCAGATGGGCAGCCATGATGACACCACCGCCGAAGGCCGAGCCGCATGGCGCAAACGGGGCGTTTCCGTCGCCGAGTTCCCCGAGACGTTGGAGGCTGCGGAAGCCGCAGCGGCGGGCGGGGATCACGTTGTGCTGGGGTCGCCTAACGTGGTGCGCGGCGGGTCTCACAACGGCAATGTGTCGGCGCTTGAACTGATTTCGATGGGGATCGGCGGGGCGCTTGCCTCTGACTATCACTACCCCTCGCCACGACGCGCGGCCTTCATGCTGGCCGACAGCGGTGTGTTATCCTTGGCGCAGGCATGGCATCTGGTTTCCGGCGGTCCGGCGGCGGTGCTGGGGCTGTCCGATCGCGGTGAAATCGCCACAGGCAAACGCGCCGATCTACTGGTGCTGGATGCGCAAACACGCCGCGTCGCCATGACCATGGCGGGCGGTCGCGTGAGCTATATGTCCGGTGATATTGCCGCGCGGTTCCTTCGTTAGGCTCGCGCGGAATTTGCCCTAGCTTGGCCGTTTGACAATGTTCACATGGCCCATCTTACGGCCCGGTTTAACATCCGCCTTACCGTAAAGATGCAGCGCCGTGTCGCGCTGTTTGGCCAGCTCGGGCACGCGGTCCATGTCATCGCCAATCAGGTTCTCCATCACCACATCGGCATAGCGGCTGCCATCGCCCAACGGCCATCCGGCCACGGCACGGATATGCTGTTCGAACTGGTCCACCGCACAGCCGTTCTGCGTCCAATGACCCGAGTTATGGACCCGTGGCGCGATCTCGTTCACGATGAATCCCTGTCGCGTGACGAAAAGCTCGACCCCAAGAACACCGACATAATCGAGCGCATTCAGTATCTTGGCGGCAAGAAGTACCGCGTCCATGCGCTGCGCTGCGCTCAGCCGGGCTGGCACAGTGGTGGTGTGCAGGATGCCGTCGCGGTGCACATTTTCGCCCGGATCGAAACAGGCAACCTCGCCCGAGGGGCTGCGCGCGGCAATGACCGACACTTCGGCGGTGAAGTTCACGAACCCTTCGAGCACGGCGGGATTACCCGCCATATCTGCCAACGCACCCGCCGCATCATCCGCACTGCGCAGACGCGACTGGCCCTTGCCGTCATAGCCAAATCGACGTGTTTTCAGGATCGACGGCGCGCCGATGGTCGTCATCGCGGCGTCCAGATCGGCGGCATTGGCGATATCGGCAAAGGGGGCAACAGTCAGGCCCAAACCTTCGAGGAACTGTTTTTCGACCAAACGGTCCTGACTGGTCCGCAGGGCCTCGCGGTTGGGACGGATGGGGGTGATGTTTTCGATCACATCCAGCGCGTCGGTCGGGATGTTCTCGAACTCGAACGTGACAATATCAACCGACTTGGCAAAGGCGGTCAACGCGTCGACGTCATCATAGCCCGCGGTGGTCAGCGCGTGGGCGACATCACCTGCAGGCGGCGTGGCACCGGGTTCAAAGATATGCGTGCGAAATCCCAGACGTGCGGCGGCAACAGCCAGCATACGGCCCAATTGCCCGCCGCCCAAAATCCCAATGGTGGCCCCTGTTTGCAATGCTTCAGTCATTCGAAGGCTCCTCCGGGATGGACGCGCTGAGCGCATCGCGCCAAGCGTCAAGACGGGTGGCAAGGGCAGGGTCTTGGAGGGCCAGAATACCCGCCGCCATCAGTGCTGCGTTGGCGGCGCCGGCCGCACCGATTGCCATGGTCGCGACCGGAAAGCCACGGGGCATCTGGACGATAGAATAAAGCGAATCCACACCTGACAATGCCTTGGTCTGCACCGGCACCCCGATCACAGGCACGCGGGTTTTGGAGGCCATCATGCCGGGCAAATGCGCAGCACCGCCCGCACCAGCGATGATGACCTGCAGGCCACGATCAGCGGCAGTTTTGCCATAGCTCCACAACCGGTCGGGCGTGCGATGTGCCGAGACGATCTTGGTCTCGTAAGCGATACCAAGTTCATCCAGCAGCGTTGCTGCCTCGCGCATGGTGGCCCAATCGGACTGCGAGCCCATGATGATGCCGACAGGTGGATTTTCCATGAAAAGGGCCTTTGCTAGAGCGTATAAGAAGCGCGCACTATAGCCATGATCGCCCGCGTGGCAATCCGCTGGCAGGCGCTGTCAGGCGGTAATATCGGGGGTCAGCCGGTCTTCGATCTGGGCAATCAGGTCTTTCAGCCGCAGCTTGCGTTTTTTCAGCCGCTGCAGCGTCAGTTGATCCCCGGTGCCTTTGTCGACCAGCGCTTGAATGGCGTCGTCCAAATCTCGATGCTCGCGGCGAAAAACCTCGAGCTCGACACGCAGGACATCGTCATTCTTCATCGACAGATCGGAGGGAGGATTCATAAGGCTGGCTGATTCTTGCTATATCTGGGCTTGTGAATATAGGCGTCTGTAATTCAAAGGCATAGCCCTTGCGTCCTGTCCCCATGCCCCCCATATTTGAAACAGGTCGCCGATTGCGGGGCCAGATGACTGACTGTCGCTTATCTTAAAGGACGTGTCTTATGACGAAACTAACGCTGGCTTCCTACCCTCATATGCTGGGTTTTGAGCAGTTGGAACGGGTGATGGAACGTACGGCAAAGGCCGGCAACGAAGGCTATCCACCGTTCAACATCGAACAAACTTCCGATTACAGCTATCGCATCACGCTTGCGGTTGCAGGTTTTGCGGAACAAGATCTGTCGATAACCGTTGAGGACAGACAGCTTGTAATCCGTGGCCGACAGGTCGACGCGCAAGATGAACGTATCTTTCTGCACCGCGGTATTGCGGCGCGACAGTTCCAGCGGTCTTTCGTGCTGGCAGATGGCGTAGATGTCGGTGAAGCGCTGATTGAAAACGGTCTGCTTCATGTGGATCTGACCCGCGCCAAACCCGAAAAGGTCGTTCAGACCATCAAGATCAGAAAAGGGGAATAAAATGCATAACGAAGAAACGCATGTCCAGGATCGCACCGTCTACGTCAAGATGATCGCTGTGTCCGACCTTCCCCTAGAGGTGCGCGAGCAGGCGGAAGGGTTGAAACAGCTTTACGCCGTACATGACGCCGAAGGGCAGCAGCTGGCGTTGGTCGGTGACCGCAAGCTTGCGTTTAGCCTTGCACGCGATCACGATTATGCGCCCGTGATGGTGCATTAAACTGTATCACCTAAAATTTGCTGAAAAGGGTCGCTGTTTTGCGGCCCTTTTTTGTGCACGACGTCCAACATCACGCACGATAAAGGCCAGCCCATGAAGGCTGGCCTTTCGTTGTTCGACTTGGTGAA
This sequence comes from Sulfitobacter sp. M22, assembly GCF_021736025.1. Lineage (NCBI taxonomy): Bacteria > Pseudomonadati > Pseudomonadota > Alphaproteobacteria > Rhodobacterales > Roseobacteraceae > Sulfitobacter > Sulfitobacter sp. M22. The sequence continues at coordinate 96,824 of NZ_WMEC01000001.1, forward strand.
AGGGTCACCCCTTGATCAGCCCCATGCTTTCCAGCTTGAGCAGTACCTGATGCGCGCAGTTGTCGACGTCGACATTCTCTGTCTCGACGCGCAGTTCGGGGTCGGCGGGGACGTCATAGGGGTCTGAAATTCCTGTGAATTCCTTGATCTTGCCTTCACGGGCCAGCTTGTACAGACCCTTGCGGTCACGGCGTTCGCATTCCTCGATGGAGGTGGCGACATGCACCTCGACGAAGGCACCAAAGCTTTCCACGTCTTCGCGCACGGCGCGGCGGGTGGTGGCATACGGCGCAATGGGCGCGCAGATGGCGATGCCGCCGTTCTTGGTGATCTCGGACGCGACATAGCCGATGCGGCGGATGTTCAGATCGCGGTGCTCTTTGCTAAAGCCCAATTCCGACGACAGGTTCTTGCGGACGATATCCCCATCCAGCAGCGTGACGGGACGACCGCCCATCTCCATCAGTTTGACCATCAAAGCGTTGGCGATCGTCGATTTCCCCGAACCGGAGAAACCGGTGAAGAAAACCGTAAAGCCCTGCTTGTTGCGTGGCGGCTTGGTGCGGCGCAGCTCTTCAACCACCTCGGGGAAGGAGAACCATTCGGGGATTTCCAGCCCTTCCTGCAAACGGCGACGCAACTCGGTGCCCGAGATGTTGAGGATGGTGATGTCATCCTTGTCTTCGATCTCGTCAATCGCCTCGTATTGTGCGCGCTCGGCCACCCAAACCATATGTTTGAAGTCGACCATTTCGATGCCCATTTCGTCCTCATGGGCGCGGAACAGATCCTGCGCGTCATAGGGGCCATAGAAATCATCACCGGCAGAGTTCTTGCCGGGGCCCGCATGGTCGCGGCCCACGATGAAATGGGTGCAGCCGTGGTTCTTGCGGATCAGACCGTGCCAGACGGCCTCGCGGGGGCCGGCCATGCGCATGGCAAGGTTTAGCAGGCTCATAGCGGTGGTGGCAGCGGGGTATTTGTTCAGCACGGCCTCGTAGCAGCGCACGCGGGTAAAGTGGTCCACATCGCCGGGCTTGGTCAGGCCGACAACAGGGTGGATCAACAGGTTCGCCTGCGCTTCACGCGCGGCGCGGAAGGTCAGTTCCTGGTGCGCGCGGTGCAGGGGGTTGCGGGTCTGGAAGGCCACAACCTTGCGCCACCCCATCTTGCGGAAATAGGCACGCAGCTCGTTCGGCGTGTCGCGACGCGCCTTGAAATCATAGTGGACGGGCTGCTGGATGCCAGTCACAGGGCCGCCCAGATAGACGTTGCCCGCGGTGTTGTGCAGATAGTTCACCGCCGGATGCGCGCTGTCGTCCGCGCCAAACACGTTCTCTGCTTCGCGGGCCTTGTTCGGGACCCAACGGTCGGTGACGGTCATCACCGCCAAGATCACGCCTTCCTGATCGCGCAGCGCAATGTCCTGCCCGATCTCGAGCCCTTCGGCAAACTTCTCGGACACATCAAGGTTGATCGGCATCGGCCAAAGCGACCCATCCGCCAGACGCATGTTTTCGACAACACCGTCATAGTCTTCTTCGGTCAAGAAACCCTTAAGAGGGTTAAAGCCACCGTTCATCAGCAGCTCTAGATCGCAGATCTGGCGCGGCGTCAGGTCATGGCTGACCAGATCGCCAGCTTCCACCTTCAGCTTTTGCGCCGAATCGTAAGAGACATAAAGTTCAGGGATCGGAGCAAGGTTGGGCGTTTGCATGGGCGTCTCGCAATATTTTGGGTTCAAATTCGGATATTCGGGCTGATAGACCGCCCAGCTTGGGCTAGGCAACCTTTGCCGCCGGTTTATGGCGAATTACGGACGGTGACGTGTTTTTTGCTGGGAAAAGCCAATCTTATCCCAGCAAATGCCATTCTGGGCGAACGTTATGCGTCGTCTTTTACCTCGGCCCCATAGCCTAGCGGCAGCGATGTGTCCTTGCCGGAGTCGTCGCCGACCTCTGCAAGGAATCGTTCAGCCTCGAGCGCGGCCATGCAGCCCATGCCAGCGCTGGTCACAGCCTGACGGTATTTATGGTCGGTCAGATCGCCAGCGGCGAAAACACCCGGCACAGAGGTTTCAGTGCTGTCAGGCTTGGTAACGACATAGCCGCCCATATGCGTTTCCAGCGTGTCCTTGACCAATTCGTTCGCGGGCGCGTGGCCGATGGCCACGAACACACCTTTACAGGGGATGTCGGTAATCTCGCCAGTTTCCACATGTTTGACCTTCACACCTTCAACGCCAAGCGGCGCATCGGTGCCATAGACTTCGTCCAGCTGGTGGAACCACAGCGGTTCGATCTTGGGGTTTTTCATCAGACGGTCGATCAGGATCTTTTCGGCGCGCAGCTCGTTACGGCGGTGGATCAAGGTCACCTTGGAGGCAAAGTTGGTCAGGAACAGCGCTTCTTCTACGGCAGTGTTACCTCCGCCGATAACCACGATTTCCTGATTGCGATAGAAGAAGCCGTCGCAGGTGGCACAGGCCGAAACGCCAAAGCCTTTGAACTTCTCTTCGGTTTCCAGTCCCAGCCATTTCGCACGCGCCCCCGTCGCAAGGATCACCGCATCGGCAACATAGGTTGTGCCGCTGTCACCTTTGGCGTGGAAGGGGCGGCTGGACAGGTCCAGATCGGTGATGATGTCGCCGATGATTTCGGTCCCCATCGCCTTGGCGTGGTCCTGCATGCGGATCATCAGATCGGGGCCTTGAACTTCGCTATCTCCGGGCCAGTTTTCGACCTCGGTTGTGGTGGTCAACTGCCCACCCGGTTCGATGCCTTGCACAAGGATCGGGTTCAGCATCGCGCGGCTGGCATAAACGCCCGCAGTGTATCCCGCAGGGCCGGAGCCGATGATCAAGAGCTTGGTTTCGCGTGTTTCGGCCATGATAAAGAACCCCAGAGTGTATTATATGTTGCGTTCCAACCGATATAGACGCCGCTCGTGTTGCCTTAAACCCCAAGTTTGCATATCCGCTCTGCAAAGATCACCGTCATCGAAAATGCGGTTGATTTTTGCTTGAATTCAGAACATTGCGCACCGGCGAAAGATTATTGCGTCCAACGTTGTTGGTGCTATAACAATTGAAAATCCTATGGGGGTATTATGGCAGGGACGCGGCTTGATCCGATTGATCGGAAAATTTTAGCCGAATTGCAGGCAGATGGACGCATGACCAACGTCGAGTTGGCGAAACGCGTCGGCATCTCTGCACCGCCGTGCTTGCGTCGGGTCCGGACCCTCGAGGAAAGCGGCTATATCCGGGGCTATCATGCCAACGTAAATGCACGCGAGCTCGGGTTCGAGGTGCAGGTGTTTGCGATGGTCGGACTGGCCAGCCAGGCTGAATCCGATCTAACCGCTTTTGAGGAAAAATGCCGCAACTGGCCGCTTGTCCGCGAATGCCATATGTTGAACGGCGAGGTGGATTTCCTGCTGAAATGCGTTGCACCAGACCTGTCGAGCTTTCAGAGCTTTTTGACGGGCCAACTGCTGACCACCCCAAATGTCGAAAGCGTCAAGACCAGCCTTGTGATTCGGCCGGCCAAGGATGAACCGGGTGTGCCCTTTGATGTGCTGGAAAGCCGTCTGAAAAACGCGCCCTAAGGCGTTTGGCCCAGTATAAAATGCCCAACCTCGGCCTTACGCCCGCGGGTAACACAGCGGGCCAAAGCCTGTCGTCGCACCGATATGGGGGAACATCGACAGAAATGCATCGCGTTGATGCACCGGCAGGGCCGCGATCGTGGCGGGGCCGGGGTGGAACGTCTCCATCTCGAGGCCGCTCACGCTGATGGCTGCATGGCGCGCCAGACCCAGATGATATAGCCGTACGGGGGTGGGGGGCTGGATCTCGATGATATTTACACCGTCCACGAGATCGCGCATCAAGGTAAAGACTTTGTGTCCCGTTCCCGCGCCGCGCAAGTTTTGTGGCGTGTGTAGGATGCGTGCAGCGGGACCGAAGGTCAGGAAACTGGACGGACGTGACAGCCCCAGACTATCCGCCATCACCCGTACCCAAGGGGTGCGATGACCCGTATCAGCGGGGACAAATTTGCTTGATCCGATCCACAGCAGGGGGGCCTCGGTTCCGTCGGCCCGTACAATCCGGTCACCGGGGCACAGGTCTTCGACGGGGGTTTCCCCTTGGGGCGTATTGATCAATGTGCCGCGGGCAAAAGCCGAAAACGGTTCTTCAAACAGCGGGGTAGCAGGGACGTAGCCTTCGGTGACAAAGATAGTTCCGTCCGGTCGCAGCGCTGCGATCTCATAAGTTCGGGTGTGGCCGCCCGATCGCGCAGGGGCATCGTGCAGAACCGAACGGGAAGCCGTCTGTGAATACGGCGTATGTGTATTGGAGGGGATGAAATCAGGGACAGTGTGTAATGTCATGATATGACCTTTAGCTGACCGCTTCCATGTTTCTCACACCCCCGCTGAAGCAATACGATCCAGATGAATGGGCGCGTGGCACCCTGCGCGTAAGGCGTGCGGGCGGACCAGTGGGTGCGCCGCATAGGTCGACAGAAAAGGCTGTCGCGCCGTTAGAGCCGCTGCAGGGCGCGATACGTCTTGCCAGACCCCTGTAGCTCAGGCGGCCTTTTGGTGCGATTGCGTGGCGGCGCGCTTTGCGATGAAAGCAGCGCGGCGTGTGCCGCGGGACCAAGGCAGTGTGACGCCTTCTTTGTTGGAAGCGTCGATAACCGATTTGATGAAGCGTGCGTTGGTTTTCATGCTCTTTATCCTACTGTCTATGGGCAGTGCCCTTTCGTTAGGATCACTATGCAAATGATTTTGGGCAAGGATGGGGCGTTTTAGTAAAAAAAGCCGATAATTTATAGCGAATTTGAACAGCTTTGCGGCACGCGGCTGAATGCGCTGCAGTCCCTTAAAATTAGGACCTCAGGTAGAAAAATGGCGTGGTCTGGCGCGGGAGCAAGCCGTTTGTGCGGCGAAAATTGGGCAGGTGCTTGTCACATTGCCGCCCAATTTCAGAGTGCTAGAGCACGATCGCCGCGATCAGGCGGCCGTAATCGGCTTCTTTCGCGTGCGTGCTGCGGCGATAGGAATAAAAACGATCCGCGTCGCTATAGGTGCAGTGCCGCGTCCATTCCGCATGGCCCACGCCCGCCGCGCGCAAACGGTTCAGGCCAAAGCCAGCAAGGTCAAATTGCATGCGGCCGTCTGTGCCATTGGCGAAATAGCGGGCGTATGTCGGGTCTTCGGCCAAAAAGGCATCGATGAATTCCGGACCGACTTCATAGGCGCGCTGGCTGATGCAAGGGCCGATGACCGCAGTGATATTTTCGCGTGTCGCCCCTAGGTCTTCCATTGCATCAACGGTTGCGGTCAGCACGCCATCAAGCGCACCGCGCCATCCTGCGTGGGCGGCCCCGATGACGCCGGCTTCGCTGTCGTGGAATAGAACAGGCTGGCAATCGGCGGTCAGGATCGACAGCGCCAAACCCGGTGTCGCAGTGACCAAGGCATCGGCGCGGGGCTTTTCGTTCAAGGGGACAGTGACACTGACCACAGTCGCTGAATGAATCTGGTGCACGCCGACCAGATGATCCGGCGCGACCTCCATCGCGTCGGCGACGCGGGCGCGGTTGATCTCTACGATCTCGCGCTGATCCGAACTGCCAACGCCGCAGTTCAGCCCCGCAAACACACCAGACGACGCGCCCCCGCGACGGGTGAAGAATCCGTGGCGCACATCGCCCAGACTATCGGAGGTGAGTATTTCCAGCGTCATGGTTCCAATCCTGGGGGCGGGTTCTGATGCGGCGGGTAAATCCCCATCACTTTAAACAAATTTCCCATTTCTGACGGATGCGTCAAGCGTTTATGTGCGGCGATATGGCTGTTTAGCGCGTCGTCTGTCATGCCCTTGGCAAGGGTTTGTGCGCGTTGCGTGATACCGAGGCGCTCAAGAAAAACACCTTGCGGGGTGATACGTGTGTGCGTGGCCGGAGCCGCTGCTAGGGCAAGCTTTTCAAAATCGACGTGCGCTGTCAAATCGGCGTGGCCCGGTGCTGTCAGCGGATCGGTCTTTTCGTGCCCCTGCAAGGCTTGCAACGTGTCGCCCAGACTGTGCCAATCGCCATAATCGATAATCAGCGCAGCCCCGCCATGGGTTGCGATCCGGTCAGACACAGGGTGCAGCAATGGGGCAAGCTGGGTGCAATCCTCGACCAGATCGCCGGACGTGGTATCTGACAGACGGTCGGCCAGTGCAGGTTGCGGCAGTTCTGGCCCCAGTCCGAAGGTCAGTACCCCGTCGGCCAGCCCGACCTGCCGTTCGCGCCACGATGTTTCCCCGCGGACAAACTGGCGGATGGGCAGCGCGTCGAAGAATTCATTCGCGACCAAATACAGGGGCTGGTCGGGCAAGTCAGCGGTGCCATCAGCCCATGTTACCTGATGCCCGGCAAGTGTCTTGGCCTGTACATCGCGCAGCGTTGGTGATGCCTCGATCAACGTGATCTGTGCGGCTTCGGCAAAGCCGGGAACTTGGCGCGTGGCCCGCAACATATCTGCCATTAGGGTGCCGCGACCGGGGCCTAGCTCTGCCAGCGTAAAGGCTTTGGGTGCACCTTGGGCGATCCAGCATTGCGCTAGACACAGGCCCAGCAGCTCTCCGAACATCTGACTGATTTCGGGGGCGGTGGTGAAATCACCCTGCGCGCCAAAGGGGTCGCGGGTGGTGTAATACCCCTGTGTTGGATGCAGCAGGCAGGTGGCCATATATTCGTCGATCCGCATCGGTCCATTGGACGCGATGCGGGTTTGGATCGTATCGCGCAGTGTCGTCATGCGTTGCGCTTTGCCCGCAGGATGAAAAACAATCCGATCGCGATCATCGGCAGGCTCAGCAACTGGCCCATGGTCAGGCCCCAGCCGCCTACATGCCACGCCAATCCCAGTGGATTATCGGCGCTGACGAATTGCGCATCAGGTTGGCGCACAAATTCAACGGCAAACCGCGCGGCCCCGTATCCAGCCAGAAAGACACCCCCGATCAACCCTTCGGATTTCAAGCCGCCGCGCCGCCATGCCAGATAGATCAGCAGCGCACCAAGGAGCAGCCCCTCAAGCAGCGCTTCGTACAATTGTGAAGGGTGCCGCGCGCAGATCGTCGCGATATTGGGGCAGTCCTGCGCCGCCACGGTCGGAAAGGCCACGCCCCACGGCAGGTCGGTCGGGCGGCCCCAAAGCTCTGCGTTGATGAAATTCGCCAGACGCCCCAGAAAAAGGCCCGGTGCGAGGCCCAGACAAACGACATCGCCGGTGGAAATTGTGCTGATGCCATGCCTCTTGGTAAACGCGATGCCCGCAAAAATCACCCCAAGCGCACCGCCGTGGAACGACATCCCGCCTTCCCAGATACGCAAAATCTGTGCCGGGTTGCTCAGGTAATAGCTCGGTTGATAGAACAGCACATACCCCAGACGCCCGCCCAGAATGACGCCGAGAATGACCCAGAACAGCAAATCCTCGACCTGCTGCTTGGTCATAACGGGCGTGTCGCCCGCCCAAAGCGAAGGCCGCTCTATGGCGCGTACAACGATACGCCAGCCGATCAGGATGCCGGCAATATAGGCCAGCGCGTACCAGCGCAGGGCGACAGTCATGCCAAATATGGTGAACGAGAATATCTCGGGTGACAGGTCGGGGAAGGGGAGCATTGCATTCATGCGCTGATTGAGCCTGACCGCAAACGGAAGTCAACCTTGCGAGAAGCCACATTGCACACCATATAGTGACCAACAGCCGATCAGGAGAGAATGACCATGCAAACACGCAACAAGATTTTTGACGACATCTCGCAGATGATGACAAATGCCATGGGCGTGGCCCAGGGGGCAAAAACCGAAGCAGAGACCGCGATGAAGGGGATGCTGGACCGTTGGCTGGCAGACCGTGATTTCGTCACCCGCGAAGAATTCGATGCAGTCCGTGCGATGGCCCAAAAGGCCCGCGAAGAGAACGAAGCCCTGAAATCGCGGCTCGATGCGATGGAAAACAAGGGATAACGCCCTGCGCCGATTTATCGGCCTTCGTCATAAATGTGACCCACACCCGCCCTTCCGGCGGGTGTCTTTGTTTTGGGCTGGCGATTCTGTCGTGATTGCTGCCATTCGGGCGGCAGGCGCTACAGATTGCGGTTTATCCTGCATTTATCCACAAGATACTGAGGTTATCCCCTACCTTTCGTGGTTACCCCCAGAAAAAGACTTGCCTCATAGCCGCGTAACGCGCACCATATTTGGTATAGGTCGCTGATGACTTCAGCGAATTATGGTAGATGCACCCATGTATTGATGTGCCTGCGCATATGAATACCCGGATCGAAAGAGGTGACCACATGGCCCTGACAGAGCAGTATCTTGAAGAAGACATTCACCCCATCGACATCGTAGAGAATCTCGCGGCGTTCCATGATTGGGATTTCGACCGTATCTCGGATGAACAGATCGCTATGGCTGTCGAAGGGCAGTGGCGTACTTATTCCATCACCCTCGCGTGGTCGGCATACGATGAAACACTGCGCCTTGTTTGCACGTTTGAAATGGACCCGCCTGCTGAAAAATTGCCCGTCCTGTACCACCTGTTGAACGATATGAACGACCAGTGCTGGACCGGCGCATTCACCTATTGGCCGGAACAAAAGCTGATGGTGTACCGCTATGGGCTGGTTCTTGCCGGTGGTCAGGACGCCTCTGCGCAGCAGATTGATACCATGATTAACGCCGCTGTCACCAACGCAGAACGGTATTATCCCGCGGTGCAACTGGCGGTTTGGGGCGATCAGACGCCCCGACAAGCCCTTCAGGTTGCCATTGCAGAGGCGTACGGCCACGCATAGGTGTATCCCCGAAACGTTAATTTAGGGGTACCGATATGAAAGATACGCGCATCGCCAAAGACGGTTTGGTTCTACTGGGCTGTGGCAAGATGGGGTCTGCGATGCTGGCCGGCTGGCTGGCACGCGGGCTTCCGACATCTTCGGTTTATGTTATCGATCCGAAACCCTCTGACTGGTTAAAAGAGCAGGGCGTGCAATTGAACGTCGATCTGCCCAAAGAGCCGGCGGTTGTGCTTGTCGCTGTCAAGCCGCAGATGATGGGCGACGCACTGCCCACCTTGCAGGCTATGGGCAACGGCGAGACAGTGTTCGTCAGCGTTGCAGCCGGCACCACCATCGCGACATTCGAGAAAACGCTGGGGGAACAAACGCCCATCGTGCGCGCCATGCCCAACACGCCGGCTGCCATTAGCCAAGGCATCACCGCGATCGTCGGCAATGCCCATGTAGATGCCAAAGGTATGGACGAAGCCGAAGAGCTGCTGTCGGCCGTTGGCGATGTCGTCCGGTTGGACGAAGAGGCGCAGATTGATGCGGTGACAGGGGTCAGCGGCTCGGGTCCGGCGTATGTTTTCCACATGATCGAGACAATGGCCGCAGGCGGCGTCGCACAAGGGCTCAGCCCCGAGCTGGCGCTGAAGCTTGCCACAGCCACGGTCGCAGGGGCAGGGGCGCTGGCCAAATCCGCCGACGAAGGCCCGGATCAGCTACGCATAAACGTCACCAGCCCCAACGGCACCACGCAGGCGGCGCTGGACGTGTTGATGAACGAGAAAGACGGCTTTCCTGTCTTGCTCAAGCGCGCGGTGGCAGCTGCTGCTGATCGCTCGCGTGAGCTCTCGAATGGCTGAGATCAGCTTTGACGACTTCATGAAGGTCGACATCAGGGTCGGGACGGTCACCCGTGCCGAACCCTTTCCCGAGGCCCGCAAGCCCGCGATCAAGATGTGGATCGACTTTGGTCCCGAGATCGGAGAGCGTAAAACCTCTGCGCAGATCACAGTGCATTACACGCCCGAGGCCTTGATCGGTACGCAGGTGATGGGGGTGGTCAACTTCCCCCCGCGCCAGATCGGGCCGTTCATGTCCGAAGTGCTGGTGCTTGGGGTGCCGGATGACGACGGGGCGATCGTGTTGATGCGCCCCACGCAACCCACCCCGAACGGAGGACGTCTGCATTGACGAAACTACTAATCGCTCGCCCTGCGCCCCCCGAAGTGCATGAAGCACTTGGAGGCTTTGACGTGACTTACCGTGACGACAGCGCGCCATTGTCCGAGGACGAGATGCAGGACGCCCTGCGCGACTATGATGGGGTGCTGGCCACCTTGGGCGATCGGTTCTCGTCCGATATCTTTCGCAAGGTGGGGATGCCGCGCTGTAAAATGCTCGCAAATTTCGGGGTCGGCTATAACCACATTGATGTAGATGCGGCGAAAGCGGCGGGGCTTCAGGTCTCGAACACGCCCGGTGCCGTCACAGATGCCACGGCAGATATCGCGATGACCTTGATGCTGATGGCAGCGCGGCGTGCGGGGGAGGGCGAGCGGCTGGTGCGGTCAGGCGAATGGTCCGGCTGGGAGCCGTCGCAGCTACTCGGGATGCATCTGACGGGCAAAACCGTCGGGATCGTCGGGATGGGGCGGATCGGCCAAGCGGTTGCGCGACGCTGTCACTACGGCTTCTCGATGGACGTGAAATACTTTAGCCGCAGTGTCAAAAGCGTCGCCTATCCGGCTGAACATATCAACGACCTCAAACGCTTGGTGGCCGCGGTTGATGTTGTCGTCATCGCGGTACCTGGTGGGGATGACACCCAGCACTTGATCAACGCGGATGTTCTGGCGGCGATGCAGCCCCATGCGTATCTGATCAATATCGCACGGGGCAATATCGTGGACGAATCCGCCCTGATCGAGGCGCTTCAGGCCGGCACCATCGGTGGCGCAGGGCTAGATGTTTACGAATTTGAACCATCGGTGCCGCAGGCGTTGCGGGATCTGGATAATGTGGTGCTATTGCCGCATTTGGGCACGTCCTCGCGGGAGGTGCGTGTGGATATGTGGCTGATGGCGGTTGAGAATTTGAAAGCTGGCGTCGCGGGCGAAACGCCTCCGAACCTCGTTTAGCGGCCCACGGCTTCGCGCCAATGACGGCGGCACAGAGAGATATAGGTCTCGTTGCCGCCGATCTGCACCTGCGCGCCCTCCTTGATCGCGCCACCCTGCGCATCTTGCCGCACCACCATCGTCGCCTTCTTACCGCAGTGGCATATCGTGCGGACCTCGCGCATTTCATCTGCCAGTGCCAGCAAGGTCGCAGACCCGGGGAACAGCAGACCGCGGAAATCCACGCGTAAACCATAGCACATGATCGGCACACCCAGATCATCCACCGCACGCGCCAGTTGCCAGACCTGATCGGGGCTTAGAAACTGTGCCTCGTCGATAAAGATACAGGCGCAAGGGCCGGAGGCGAGACGCTGTTCAATCTTGGCCAGCAAATCTTCGCCCGTCTCGAAGGTGTCGGCCTCATGCCCGATGCCGATGCGAGACGCGATGCGCCCGTCGCCTGCGCGATTATCGAATTTCGCGGTCATCAGATAGGGCACCATGCCGCGTTCGACATAGTTATGCGCTGCCTGCAACAGCACGGTCGATTTGCCCGCGTTCATAGTTGAATAATGAAAGTAAAGCTTTGCCATGGCCATCTTTAGCGTCAGGCAGCCGCCGCGTTCAAGATCGAGATGTACCCGTTGGCGCAACCATCAAGAAACCGTCCAGACCGCTGCAGAAATGACCCACCGTCGCGGCGACGAACGGTGGGCCGCATCTGATCTAGCCCCGACGCTGGACCAGAACAGAGCCTACCGAATAGCCAGCCCCGAACGAACAGATCAGGCCGGTATCACCATCGACCAGATCGTCAGAGTATTTTGAAAACGCGATGATGGATCCGGCAGAGGATGTGTTGGCGTAGTCTTGCAGGATATTCGGCTGCTCGCCTGCTTCGGGCTCACGCCCAAGCACTTTGCGACCGATAAAGTCGTTCATCGATTTGTTCGCCTGATGCAGCCAGAGACGCTTCAGGTCCGTGGCCTCGACCCCTTCGTGGGCCATGTGGCCCGCGATGTGTTCGGCGACCATGGGCAGCACTTCCTTGAACACCTTACGTCCGTTTTGCATGAACTGCATGTCACGCCGGTCTGCCACGCCATCGGGGCGCGAGCGACGCAAGAAACCGTTGTTGTTGCGGATGTTGTTGGAAAATTCGGTCGCGCAACGGGTTGATTTGATTTCAAAATAAGGGCCAGACGCATCCTCTGCGCGTTCGATCAACACGGCCGTTGCCACGTCGCCAAAGATAAAGTGGCAGTCCCGGTCACGCCATTCCAGGTGGGCCGAGCATATCTCGGGGCAGACCACCAGCGCCGAGCGGATCGAGCCGGAGCGGATCATATCAGCCGCCGCTTGGATGCCGAAGGTCGCGGAGGAACAGGCAACGTTCATGTCAAAGGCAAAGCCATTGATGTCCAGCAACTGCTGAATTTCGATCGCGACCGCCGGATAGGCGCGTTCGAGGTTCGATGCCGCGCAGATCACGGCATCCACATCAGCGGCAGTCTTGCCTGCCTGTTTTAGTGCCTTTTGCGCCGCATCCAGAGCCATCTCGGCCATCAGGCCGGGTTCGTCATCTGATCGCTGACGCAGCAGCGGATGCATCACTTTGGGGTCAAGAATACCCGTCTTATCCATGACATAGCGCTGCTCGATGCCCGATGCCTTGACGATGAACTCCTCCGAAGAGTGTTCCTTGGCGGGCAGCTCTCCTGCCTCGATCTCGGCGGCATGTTCGAGGTTGTACAGATCGGCATAGGCGTTGAACGCCTTGACCAGCTCGGCGTTAGTGATGACCTGTTCCGGCGTAAAAATGCCGCTACCAGTAATGGCGGGTGTGTACATGGGTAAACCTTTTTCTGCGTTGTCCGAGTAGGCCAAAGAACGGCTGCCGGGTCAAGACCAGCGGGCGCTGGCAGACAAGGGCAGGGGACAATGAGGGGGAGGAAAGGGGGGACCTGCGCCAAGCAATCCGGCGCGGCGCAGGTCCACGAGGGCGTTTAGCCCTGAAGCGATTTAACGCCGATTTCATCTTCGGCTTGCGCCTTGATGGCCAACGCAGCGGCATAGGCACCGGCAGCCGTGGTGAAATACGGGATCTTGTCATACAGCGCGATAGAGCGGATGGATTTGCTATCCTCAACCGCTTGCGTGCCTTCGGTGGTGTTCAGCACCAGATGGATCGCGTCGTCCTTCATCATATCGGTGATGTTCGGACGGCCCTCATAGACCTTGTTCACGATCTCGCAGGCGATGTCATGCTCTGTCAGCCAAGCCGCAGTGCCGCGGGTGGCGCGCAGGGTGAACCCTTGGTCCAGCAAGATGCGGGCGGCGGTCAGCATCTCTTCTGACTTGTCCATATCCTTGACCGAGAAGAACACACAGCCCGACCGCGGCAGCGGGTTGCCGGCCCCCATCTGGGCCTTCAGGAAGGCACGCGGGAAGTCGCGGTCCCAGCCCATGACCTCGCCGGTGGACCGCATTTCTGGCCCTAGCAGCGTGTCGACACCGGGGAAACGCGCAAAGGGAAGCACCGCTTCTTTGACCGAGAACCAAGGCATGTTCGGATCGGCCAGCGTCATCGGATCGCCCAAGGGTAGCACGTCGTCATAGGCGGCATCATCGCGGTAGGGCGCACGCAATGGGAAGGCCGAAAGCTTTTCACCGGCCATGATCCGTGCCGCGATTGACGCAATCGCGCTGTCTGTCGCCTTGGCAACAAACGGGACGGTGCGCGAGGCACGCGGGTTGACTTCGATCAGGTAGATTTCGCCATCCTTAACCGCAAACTGGATGTTCATCAGGCCCACAACGTTCAGCGCCAGCGCCAACGCCTTGGTCTGTTTTTCGACCTCTGCGATAATCTCGCTGCTCAGTGAGTAGGGCGGCAGCGAACAGGCGCTATCGCCCGAGTGCACGCCGGCCTCTTCGATGTGCTGCATGATGCCGGCGACATGAACGTCGGTGCCGTCTGACAGCGCATCTACGTCAAGTTCAACCGCACCGGACAGGTAGTGGTCCAGCAACACGGGGCTTTTGCCTGATACGACAACGGCTTCGCGGATATACCGTTCAAGGCTGGCCTGATCGCGCACAATCTCCATCGCGCGGCCGCCCAGAACGTAAGACGGGCGGATCACCAGCGGAAAGCCGATGTCGGCTGCAATTTCAAGCGCTTCGGCGTCCGAGTGGGCGATCCCGTTATGCGGCTGTTTCAGGCCCAGCGATTGCACCAGCTGCTGGAAACGCTCGCGGTCTTCGGCAAGGTCGATCATGTCGGGCGTGGTGCCAAGGATCGGGATGCCCGCCTCTTGCAGCGCTTGCGCGATCTTCAGCGGTGTCTGGCCGCCGAACTGAACGATGACGCCGTGCAGCGTGCCGTTTTCCTGTTCGACCCGCAGAATTTCCATCACATGTTCAAAGGTGACGGGTTCGAAATACAGCCGGTCCGACGTGTCATAGTCGGTCGACACGGTTTCAGGGTTACAGTTGACCATGATCGTTTCATAGCCCGCGTCGGTCAGCGCATAACAGGCATGACAGCAGCAATAGTCAAACTCGATCCCTTGGCCGATCCGGTTCGGACCACCGCCTAGAATGACGACTTTTTTACGATCGCTGGGGCGGGCTTCGCATTCGACCTCGCCAAAAGCCGGAGCCTCGTAGGTCGAATACATATAGGGTGTTTGCGCTTCGAATTCGGCGGCGCAGGTGTCGATCCGTTTGAACACGGCCTTGACGCCAAGGTTCAGACGGGCACGGCGCACGTTGTCTTCTTCGCGACCTGTCAGCGTGCCAAGACGCGCGTCGGTAAAGCCCATCATCTTGAGCTTGCGCATGCCATCCTCGGTCAGCGGCAGACCATCCTTGCGGACCTCTGCTTCGGCATCGACGATCTCGCGGATGCGGGCAAGGAACCACGGATCGAACATGGTGACGCCGTGGATATCCACGTCAGACATGCCGTGACGCATCGCCTGCGCAATGGTGCGCATCCGGTCCGGCGTTTGCTTGCTGATCGCGGCAATCAGGGCGGCTTCGTTCTGCGCCGCATCGGCGGGCAGATCGCTGTCGAGCCCGGGAATGTCGACCTCGTCAAAGCCGGTCAGCCCGGATTCCATCGACGCCAGCGCCTTTTGCAGCGACTCGTGGATCGTGCGGCCAATGGCCATCGCTTCGCCCACAGATTTCATCGCCGTCGTCAGATAGGGCTCGGAACCAGGGAATTTTTCGAATGCGAACTTCGGGATCTTGGTGACGACATAGTCGATTGTCGGCTCAAACGAGGCAGGCGTCACACCGGTGATGTCGTTGTCGAGTTCATCGAGTGTAAAGCCGACAGCCAGCTTGGCTGCGATCTTGGCAATCGGGAAACCCGTCGCCTTGGAGGCCAACGCCGAGGACCGCGACACGCGGGGGTTCATTTCGATCACAACCATGCGCCCGTCAGCGGGGTTCACGGCCCATTGTACGTTCGAGCCACCGGTCTCTACGCCGATCTCGCGCAGCACGGCGATCGAGTGGTTGCGCATGATCTGGTATTCTTTGTCGGTCAGCGTCAGGGCAGGGGCCACGGTGATCGAATCGCCTGTGTGTACACCCATCGGATCGATGTTCTCGATCGAGCAAACGATGATCGCATTGTCAGCGGTGTCACGCACCACCTCCATTTCGAACTCTTTCCAGCCAAGCAAGCTTTCGTCGATCAGGATTTGCCCCATTGGCGACGCGTCCATGCCCGAGCGGCAGTAGAATTCGTAATCGTCGCGGTTATAGGCCACGCCACCGCCGGTGCCGCCCATGGTAAAGGCAGGGCGGATAATTGCGGGCAGGCCGACATAGTCCAGCGCGTCGAGCGCAAGCTGAACCCCCGCCGCAAGGTCTTTCTTGCCGCTGGCCGCAACCGGCGCTGTGACGATGGTTGCCTTGGGGTTTTCGATGCCCAACCGGTCCATCGCTTCGCGGAAAAGTTTGCGATCCTCTGCCATTTCAATGGCTTCGCGTTTCGCGCCAATCATCTCGACGTTGAATTTCTCCAGCACGCCCATCTCTTCGAGCGCGAGCGATGTGTTCAGCCCGGTCTGGCCGCCCATTGTCGGCAGCAGCGCGTCGGGGCGTTCTTTTTCGATGATCTTGGCGACAATTTCAGGGGTGATGGGTTCGATGTAGGTGGCATCTGCCAGCCCGGGATCGGTCATGATCGTCGCAGGGTTGGAGTTCACGAGGATGACCCGGTAGCCTTCTTCTTTCAGGGCCTTGCAGGCCTGCGCGCCGGAGTAGTCGAACTCGCACGCCTGACCGATGACAATGGGCCCCGCTCCAATGATCATGATCGACTGGATATCGGTTCTTTTTGGCATGGCTCAGGCCCCCGGATGTTTGCAAATTCTCCGCGTTATAGGCCTTGGGGACAGAGGTGCAAGGGGGCATATCGGGATAGGGGGCGTGTTTTCAGGCAACACCTGCGTAGCAGGTACGTGGCGTTACACCGCGCGGTGCCAGTTTCCCTTAACCAAGCGTCAGAAATGCCCGCAAAGAGGCCTCGAAGTCGCGCGGCTTTTCCGCATGTAGCCAGTGGCCTGCGCCCGGCAGTTTGGCAAAGCGGGCCTGCGGGAACAGCCCCTTGATGACGGGGCGATCTTCGGATTTGACATAGGTGGAGTTGCCGCCGGACAAAAACAGCGTCGCCCCCTCATATTGCCCGTCCACCCCGTCGGGCCAGCCGACGATTTTGGACATATCGGCTTCAAGCACATCAAGATTGAGCTTCCACGTCTTGTTGGGCACATCCAGTGACTGGGTGAAAAAGCTTTGTAGCGCGGGCTCAACGCCAGCAGCGGCCAGTTGCTCTGCCGCGTCAGAGCGGCGGGCGAGCGTGGCCAGATCAACGCTGCGCATCGCGTCGATAAATTCCTGCTGGCTGTGGCCATAGGTGACGGGGGCGATATCGGCCACCACCAGTCGGTGCACCAGTTCAGGATGGTTCAGCGCAAGCATCATCGCGGCCTTCCCGCCCATCGAATGCCCGCAGACATCCATCGGCGCGCCAAGGTGTCGGATGACCTCGGCCAGATCAGTCGCCATCTCGGGGTAGCTTTGGCTTTGCGCACGCGGGCTGTCCCCGTGGTTACGCATGTCGACCGTGATCACGTGGCGCTGGTCGGACAGACGTTTGGCAATCACACCCCAGTTGCGCCCAGACCCGAAAAGACCATGCACGATTAACAGGGCGGGGGCGCCGGTAGCGGTGCCATATTCGGTATAATTCAACATGCCCAAAGATGTAGGGCCATTGCAGCCAATGTGCCAGAGCGTTTAAGGTCGCCCCATGTTGGATCAAAAAGACCTAGATAACAAAGCACAGGAATTGCAACGTGGGTTGCAGGACAAATTGGGCGTGCAGGGGCGCGATGTCTCTCATGCACTGGCCCGTGCCGGACGCCGCTTGCCAGCGCGGGTGCAGCGCCAAGGCAAAGTCTTTGCGCAGGCGGTCTTTATGTCGCGCAATCCCAAGGTGGCACGACAGCTTGACGGTGCGACGACGCAGGCCGCCTATGCCGAGGTGATGACCCACATCGAAGGCATCGACGTGGTCGAGCGGCGCAAGGACCGGTTGCTGCACCTTGCCGCCAGCGTGGCGTTCAACCTGTTGTTCGTCGCGGTCGCCTTTATCACCTTTCTATGGTGGCGCGGGTACATTTAACGCGACAGGTAGAGAAGCTGCACAATAACAAAAGCCCCGCCGCAGAAATGCAGGCGGGGCTTTTGCGTAAGGCGTTGGTGGGGCGCTGCCCCGCCCTTGCGGGCCCCCCGGGATTTTATCCCATTTGGATGGGCCCGGAGCGCGGCGCTTTAGAGGTCGGGGTAGATCGGGAAGCGGGCGCAAAGCGCTTCGACTTCGGCTTTGACTTTTGCTTCGACGTCGGCGTTGCCGTCGGCCCCATTGGCGGCCAACCCGTCGACGACTTCGATGATCCAGTCAGCGATCTGGCGGAATTCATCCTCTCCAAACCCGCGGGTGGTTGCAGCGGGCGAGCCCAGACGGATGCCGGAGGTGACCATGGGCTTTTCAGGGTCAAACGGTACGCCGTTTTTGTTGCAGGTGATATGCGCACGACCCAGTGCTTTTTCGGTGTCGTTGCCTTTGACGCCTTTGGGGCGCAGGTCGACCAGTAGCAGGTGTGTATCAGTGCCGTGGGTGATCGTGTCGAGCCCGCCTTTGATCAGCTGGTCGCTGAGGGCCTGGGCGTTTTTAACGACCTGCTGGATGTAGGTCTTGAACTCGGGCTTAAGCGCTTCGCCGAAGGCCACGGCTTTGGCCGCGATGACATGCATCAGCGGGCCACCCTGAATGCCGGGGAAGATGGCCGAGTTGAACTTTTTGGCCAGCGCTTCGTCGTTGGTCAGGATCATGCCGCCGCGCGGTCCGCGCAGGGTTTTGTGGGTTGTGGTTGTGGCCACATGCGCGTGGGGGAAAGGCGAGGGATGTTCGCCCGCTGCAACCAGACCGGCAAAATGCGCCATGTCTACGTGCAGGTAAGCACCGACCATATCGGCAATTTCGCGCATGCGTTTGAAATCGATCTGGCGCGGGATGGCAGAGCCCCCTGCGATGATCATTTTTGGCTGGTGCTCTTTGGCCAGCGCTTCGACCTGATCATAGTCGAGCAGATTGTCTTCCTTGCGCACGCCGTACTGGATGGCGTTGAACCACTTGCCGGACTGGTTCGGCTTGGCCCCGTGTGTCAGGTGGCCGCCCGCGTCCAGGCTCATCCCCAGAATGGTGTCGCCGGGTTGCAGCAGCGCGGTGAACACACCCTGGTTTGCCTGCGAGCCAGAGTTCGGCTGGACGTTGGCGAAGTCGCAGTTGAACAGTTTGCAGGCGCGTTCAATGGCCAGGTTTTCTGCCACGTCGACAAATTCACACCCGCCATAATAGCGACGGCCCGGGTACCCTTCGGCGTATTTGTTGGTCATCACTGACCCTTGCGCCGCCATAACAGCCGCAGAGACGATGTTCTCGGAGGCGATTAGTTCGATCTCGTTACGCTGGCGGCCCAGCTCGTCTGTGATGGACCCAAAGATTTCGGGATCGGCTTCGGACAGGGGGGTGGTGAAAAAACCGGTCATGGGCATGGTTCCTTTGACTGCAGATACGGGTTGCAGGTGGTCTAGCTTAATCCGGTACGGGGGTGAAGGTCGTATTACGCCGGTCGCACCGTCATATGCGGCAAAGCTGGTAGGCCCGCGCGATATGTGGTTCTTTTGACTGTGAATATCCCTCATTGGAAACATCCGCCCATGAAGATCGCTTTTATCGCAAGCCGCTCTGATGTTGCACAAGATGCGCTGACCGCGCTCAGCGCCCGATATGGCAATGCCACGCGCGAAGAGGCCGAAGTGATTGTGGCCCTAGGGGGCGACGGGTTCATGCTGCAGGCACTGCACGACTCGCAAGAATTGTCGACGCCGGTCTATGGGATGAACCGCGGCACGATCGGGTTCTTGATGAACACCTATGCCGAGGAAGATTTGGTGGCGCGGCTACGTGCCGCCGAGGAAGCGGTGATTAACCCGTTGGTGATGGTCGCGACCCATGCGAATGGCGAAACGTCCAAAGCGCTGGCCCTGAACGAGGTCGCCCTGCTGCGCGAGGGCCCGCAGGCGGCCAAGCTGCGCATTAGCGTCGATGGGCGCGTTAGGATGGAAGAATTGGTCTGCGATGGCGCACTGGTGGCGACGCCTGCCGGGTCCACCGCCTATAACTATTCCGCACACGGCCCGATCCTGCCGATTGGCGCGGACGTGCTGGCCCTGACGGCGATGGCGGCGTTTCGGCCACGCCGCTGGCGCGGGGCCTTGCTGCCGAAAACGGTGACCGTGCGCTTTGATGTGCTGGAGCCCGCCAAGCGTCCGGTGATGGCTGATGCGGACGGTAATTCGTACCGGGATGTCGTGGTCGTCGAAATTGCGTCAGACCCGCTGATTGAACACCGTATTCTGTTCGATCCGGGTCATGGGTTGGAAGAACGGCTGATCAGTGAACAGTTCAACTAATCCGCGCGACAGGCGGAACCGCATCGGCTTTTGCGCGTTGATATTCCGAGACGCATGAGGGGCCAATATGGTGCTTTCATCGTTTGGAATTATAGCAAAAGGAGACCTGACATGAATTGGGATACAATCAAAGGTAACTGGAGCCAGATGACCGGTAAGGTTAAAGAAGAATGGGGCGATCTGACCGACGATGACCTGACAGAGGCCGCCGGTGAGCGCGACCAGTTGGTCGGCAAGATCCAGGCTCGCTACGGCGTGGCCAAGGACGAGGCTGAGCGTCAAGTCGACGGTTTCGTCGCCAAGCATTAACCTGCCCAGTGATTGAATAAAGAAGGCGGCTCAATGAGCCGCCTTCTTTACGTTTGGGGACACGACGGCGCTTAGGTGACCTTGGCATATCCGATGGTTTGCAGCGCTGCCTTGATCTCGTCCAGAATGGCGGGATCATCGATCGTGGCAGGCAGCTTGAAGGGCTCCGAATCCGCGAGTTTGACCATCGTGGCCCGCAGGATCTTGCCCGAACGGGTTTTAGGGAGGCGGTCCACCACCAACGTCATTTTATAGGCCGCAACAGGCCCGATCTGGTCTCGTACCAGCTTTACGCATTCGGCTTCGATCTCTGAACGCGGACGGTTGACGCCTTTGGACAGGCAGACAAACCCCATCGGGGCCTGTCCCTTCAGCTGATCGCTGACGCCGATCACGGCACATTCGGCAACATCAGGGTGGCTTGCCAGAACTTCCTCCATCGCGCCGGTCGATAGGCGGTGGCCCGCGACGTTAATCACGTCATCGGTGCGCGCCATGATATAAAGATATCCGTCCTCATCAATCTTTCCCGCATCGCCGGTTTCGTAATATCCCGGATAGGTCGTGAGGTAACTTTTGCGAAACCGCTCTTCGGCATTCCACAAGGTTGGCAGCGTGCCGGGGGGCAGGGGCAGCTTGATCGCGATAGAGCCGAGCGTGCCTGCAGGCTGTGGTTCGCCTGCCTCGTTCAGGATTTGCACATCATAGCCGGGCATCGGCACCGTGGGGGAGCCGACCTTGACCGGCAGCGCCTCGAGCCCCGCGGGGTTGCCGACGATGGTGTAGCCGGTTTCGGTCTGCCACCAATGGTCATAGACAGGTTTGCCCAGCTTTTCTTGCGCCCAGATCACGGTATCGGGGTCGGCCCGTTCCCCCGCCAGATAAAGCGCACGCAAGCACGAAATGTCGTATTTCCCGATCTCTTCGCCCTTGGGGTCTTCGCGTTTGACGGCGCGGATCGCGGTGGGGGCGGTAAAGAAGCTGCGCACATTGTGTTCAGAGATAACGCGCCAGAAGGTGCCCGCATCAGGTGTACCCACGGGCTTGCCTTCGAACACGACTGTCGTGTTGCCATGCACCAGCGGGCCATAGCAGATATAGCTGTGGCCCACGACCCAGCCCACATCGGACGCAGCCCAGAACACGTCGCCCGGATCGACGTTGTAGATGTTCTTCATCGTCCAGTTCAGTGCAACCAGATGGCCAGCGGTCTGGCGCACGACGCCCTTGGGCGCGCCGGTCGTGCCCGAGGTGTAAAGAATGTAGGCGGGGTGGTTGCCCTCGACCACAATGCAGGGGGAAGGGGGCGTGCCTTCTTGCGCGTCGTGCCAATCCAGGTCGCGCCCCGGTATCAAATCGCAGGGGGCCTGTTCGCGCTGCAGGATCAGGCAGAAATCGGGTTTATGGTCGGCCTGTTCGATGGCCCCGTCCAGCAGCGGCTTGTAGGCCACCACGCGCGAAGGTTCCAACCCGCAGGACGCGGCGATGATGGCTTTGGGGGTGCAGTCGTTGATCCGCACGGCCAGCTCGTTTGACGCAAAGCCGCCGAATACAACCGAATGCACCGCCCCGATCCTCGCACAAGCCAGCATCGCCTCAAGTGCTTCGGGGACCATCGGCATATAGATGATCACGCGGTCGCCTTTGCCCACGCCATTCGCCTGCAGCACACCTGCGACGGCGGCGACGCGGGTTTGCAGCTCGGCAAAAGTAATCTTGGTCTGGGTGCCGGTGATCGGGCTGTCGTGGATAATCGCCACCTGATCGGCGCGGCCGTTTTCGACGTGCCGGTCCACGGCGTTGTAACACGCATTTACCTTGGCATCCGCGAACCATTCGTACAGATCATTGCCTTTGTCGAACAGCGCCTGACGCGGAGCTTGCTCCCAGTCGATGGCTTTGGATTGCTCTAACCAGTAGGCTTCAGGATCGTCCTGACAGCTTTTGTAAATGTCGTGATACCCCATAAGCGGCTCCCTCCCGTGAACGCGTATCACTTTTGGTAGGCCAGAGCCGCGGGCAAGAGCAAGAGCTTGCGCCTAAAACACGTGCCATCCAGCAATAAATTTTACAGGAGCCCCTGTGCTGCCTGTGTGGAAATTGACAAGCGCGTTCTGGCCGATGCACGGCATCCTGCCAACGACCGGATGCAAAATGTCGAATTCAGACCATTGCGTCGAATTTGGATCAGACCGGGGGCGGTGAGGGGCGCAGCGTCGGGTTCAGGGGCCGCATGACGCTGCCCCTTGCGTCTGTGAACAAAGGTCCAAGACAATGGGTGACAAGCTCGCCAACAAGAAGAAAAAGTCCAAAGCCGACGCGCGGCCTGCCAAGCCGACGCCAAGCAACGTGTCCGATATCAAGGCACCGTTTGCCGCAAAAGGCATCAAGCCGGCCAAGTAATCCCGCGCCGGTTCCGGTCGAACGCCGCCCCCCGCGTGAGGGCGGCGTTTTCACATGGGGCTTAGCCGTATTCGGCGACGGGCGTGCCCGCGATAGCCCCGACGTTCAGCAGCCCGCGTGCGGTAATGGAGGATGACACGATGTGGGCGCGGTTGCCCATCCCCATCAAGATCGGTCCGACCTCAAGCCCGCCCCCCTTCATTTTTAGGATGTTGCGCACGCCCGATGCGGCGTCTGCATGGGCAAAGACCAACACGTTGGCGGCTCCTTCCATCCGGTTCGAGGGCAGCAGTCGTTTGCGCAGCTCGGGATCAAGCGCGGCGTCGATGTTCATCTCGCCTTCATAGCAGAAGTCGTGGTTGCCGGCGTCCAGCAATCGCAGCGCGGCACGCAAGCGTTTGCCCGATCCTTCCCCCTGATTGCCGAACTGGCTTTGCGAACACAGCGCGATTTTGGGTTCGATGCCAAAGCGCTGCACATGGCGCGCAGCCCCGATGGCGATCTCGGCGATCTGTTCGGGG
This sequence comes from Sulfitobacter sp. M22, assembly GCF_021736025.1. NCBI lineage: Bacteria > Pseudomonadati > Pseudomonadota > Alphaproteobacteria > Rhodobacterales > Roseobacteraceae > Sulfitobacter > Sulfitobacter sp. M22. The sequence continues at coordinate 120,106 of NZ_WMEC01000001.1, forward strand.
GTGGGGTGCAGATGGACCTGCGTGTCCGCGATGAACAATGGCCCGTCTTCAAGGATCATCAGCGACAGGGCCCCGTGCGGGCGACGCCCGTCGCGGCCCAGAACCTGTTCGATATAGTTCATGTGCCAGCGGAATTCCCCGAAGGTACCGCAAATCAGGCTGTCGGCCTCTTCGCGATGGACCATGACAGCACCGATGGCAGTGGTGTTGGTGCGCATGATCGCGCGGGCGATGTCGGGCGACACGCCACGGCGGGCCATCAGGTTGTGATAGGTCTCCCAATAGTCGCGGTAGCGCGGGTCATTTTCGGGGTTCACCAGATCCACAGTCTCGCCCAGTTTGATGGTGAGACCCGCCTTTTCGATGCGGCGTTCGATGACATCCGGGCGGCCGATCAGGATGGGCCGCTCGTTGGTTTCCTCGACCATCGCCTGCGCGGCGCGCAATACGCGTTCGTCTTCGCCCTCGGCAAAGACGATCCGGCGAGGCGCAATGCGGGCGGCTTCGAAAACGGGGCGCATCAACATGGAGGATTTGAAGACCGAGCTGTCCAGCTTGTGGCGGTAAGCGGCTAGATCCTCGATCGGGCGGGTGGCGACGCCTGTCTCCATCGCGGCCTTCGCCACGGCGGTCGAGACGACACCGATCAAGCGTGGATCAAAGGGTTTGGGGATCAGGTAATCGGGGCCGAATGTCAGCTGCTCGCCCTGATAGGCCGCTGCCGCCTCGGCCGACGTGGTGGCGCGGGCGAGGGCTGCAATGCCGTCGATACAAGCGATCTTCATCTCGTCGTTGATGGTCGTTGCGCCGACGTCCAGTGCCCCCCGAAAGATAAAGGGGAAGCACAGCACGTTATTGACCTGATTGGGAAAATCCGACCGGCCCGTCGCGATAATCGCGTCAGGGGCAACGGCGCGGGCAAGGTCGGGCATGATCTCGGGCGTGGGATTGGCCAAAGCAAAGATGATCGGCTGCGGCGTCATTTTCTGCACCATTTCAGGGCTCAGCACACCGGGGCCGGACAGGCCGAGGAACAGATCGGCGTCATGGATCACATCGGCCAGATCACGCAGGTCGGATTTCTGCGCGTATTCCGATTTGATCGGGTTCATGTCGATCTCGCGGCCCTCGTAGACCAGCCCGTGAATATCGCACAGCCAGACGTTCTCGCGTTTGACACCGAGTTTCAGCAGCATGTTCAGGCAAGCAATGCCCGCCGCGCCGCCACCTGTGGATACGATCTTGATGTCCTCGAATTTCTTGCCCGCTACAAAAAGCGCGTTCTTCACGGCGGCACCAACGACAATCGCCGTGCCGTGCTGGTCGTCGTGGAAAACCGGTATGTTCATCCGCTCGCGGCAGATGCGTTCCACGGTAAAGCAGTCGGGGGCCTTGATGTCTTCGAGGTTGATCGCGCCAAAGGTCGGTTCCAGCGCGCAGACCAGATCGGCGAGCTTTTCAGGATCGGTTTGGTCAAGTTCGATATCGAAACAGTCGATATTGGCGAACTTTTTGAACAGGACGGCTTTGCCCTCCATCACCGGCTTGGACGCAAGCGCGCCGATGTTGCCAAGCCCCAAGACTGCGGTGCCGTTGGTGACAACGCCCACCAGATTCGCGCGGGTGGTATAGAGGGCAGCCGTTGTGGGATCAGCCTTGATTTCAAGGCAGGCTTCGGCGACGCCGGGGGAATAGGCCCGCGCCAGATCACGGCCATTTGCCAGCGGTTTCGTCGCACGCACTTCGAGTTTTCCGGGCTTGGGAAAGGCGTGATAGTCCAGCGCGGCTTGGCGCAGATTTGGCGCATCGGTCATGTTTTGGCGGTCCTTTAAGAGAGTAGTTTAGCGTTAAACTAAATTTCAAGCCGCGCCAATACGACTTTTGGAAAGGGGCGCTGCACCGCGCAGGGCAGGGGTGATCATGCAGGTGGGAGGGGGCCAGCCCCCATCGCGGCAGGCCGCGATCCCCCCGGAGTTTGCCTGGCAAAATGAAGCTGCGCATTTTTCCGCTTTTGGCATCGCAACTTTGGCGAAAGGTTTTTATAGTTTTATGAAACCTTGGGGGATTTATGACCAACGATTTGCGCCAGCACGCCAGCGCCGTGCAAGAAAATGCCTATGCGCCCTATTCCAACTTCAAGGTGGGGGCGGCGCTGCGCACGGCGTCGGGGTCGATTTTCGTCGGCTGCAACGTAGAGAACGTGGCCTACCCCGAGGGCACCTGCGCCGAAGCGGGGGCGATTGCGGCGATGATTGCGGCGGGCGAAACAGCCTTTGTCGAGGCTTATGTGATCGCGGGAAGCCCTATGCCCGTCACGCCCTGCGGCGGCTGCCGTCAGAAACTGGCAGAGTTCGGACAGGGCGAGGCGCGCGTGACCATGGCGACCGTTTCTGGCGTTGAAGAGGTGATGACGATGGCCGAGCTGCTGCCCGGCGCCTTTGGCCGCGCCCATATGGAGCGCTAGGCCATGGATGCCCGCGCGATCCTGTCCAAACTGCGACACCGGCGGTCATTGAACCGCGAAGAGCTGGTCTGGTTCGCGATGGCTTTGGCAGATGGTCGGGTCAGTGATGCACAGGCCGGGGCGTTTGCGATGGGTGTCTGTCAGGTCGGCCTGAGCGATGTGGGGCGCGTCGCCCTGACGCTGGCCATGCGCGACAGCGGACGGGTGTTTGACTGGGACCTGAACGGGCCGGTGTTGGATAAGCATTCCACTGGCGGCGTGGGCGATTGTGTAAGCCTTGTGCTGGCACCGGCCTTGGCGGCTTGCGGGGCCTTTGTGCCGATGATCTCGGGACGCGGGCTGGGGCATACCGGCGGGACGCTGGATAAGCTCGAAGCGATCCCGGGAGTGAATACCACGTTGGACGAGGCGCAGTTTCGCGCGGTGGTGGCGAGAGCTGGCTGCGCGATTGTCAGTGCGACCGACGGTATCGCGCCTGCGGACAAACGTCTTTATGCGGTGCGCGATGTCTCTTCGACCGTGGACAGTCTGGATTTGATCACCGCGTCGATCCTGTCGAAAAAGCTCGCGGCGGGGCTGGACGGCTTGGTATTGGACGTCAAGGTCGGCAGCGGTGCCTTTATGAAAGATCTGGCGCAGGCGCAGGCGCTTGCCACAGCGTTGACCAAGACTGCGAATGCCAGTGGATGCCGGACAACGGCGGTGATTAGCGACATGAGCCAACCTTTGGTGCCAAGCCTTGGCAATGCGCTTGAGGTGGCAGAGGTGATGCGTGTCCTGACGGGGCACAGCAAGGGGCCGATCGTATCGGTCTGTGCGGCCCTTGGGGGTGTTTTGCTGGCCAATGCCGGGCTGGCCGGCGACGTGCAGGTCGGCGCGGATATGATCGCCCAAGCGATCCGGTCGGGGCGCGCGGCGGAACGGTTTGGCGTGATGATCGCCGCCATGGGTGGCCCTGCGAAGTTCGTTGAAAACTGGACGCGGTTCCTGCCCGAGGCACCAATCATCCGCGAAGTGCCCGCAGCCAAAGCCGGTTATGTGACAGCGATTGACGGCGAAGCGTTGGGCCTTGCCGTGGTCGCCTTGGGCGGCGGTCGCGCGGTCGAGACGGACCAGATCAACCCCGCCGTCGGGATTTCCGACGTTGTGCGGCTTGGGGCCAAGGTGTCGTCCAAAGGCCCGCTGGCAGTCGTTCATGCCGCCCGCGCCGATGATGCCGAACGTGCAGCGCAGGCGGTGCGGGGCGCGATTACGATTGGCCCGAAGCCGGTCCCTATCCCTGATTTGATTGTAGAGAGGGTCGGCTGATGGCGCGTGCTTTTCTGATTGTAATGGATTCAGTCGGCATCGGCGGTGCACCGGACGCGGACACTTTCTTTAACGGTGCAGTGCCAGACACCGGCGCGAATACTCTGGGTCATATCGCGCAGGCCTGTGCGGAGGGTGGTGCAGAAAACGGGCGTAGCGGCCCTTTGACAGTACCGCATCTGGCGTCGCTGGGTCTGGGCCCCGCGATTGAACTGGCCAGCGGGCTTCGTATCGACAGTCTGGATTGCGTCCCCAGCGGCACATGGGGGGCAGCGACGGAGGTGTCGCGGGGCAAGGATACGCCGTCGGGGCATTGGGAATTGGCGGGTTTGCCCGTGCCGTGGGACTGGCATTACTTTCCCGAGGTGTCGCGGTCGTTTCCGCCCGAACTGGTGGCGCAGCTTGCGGCCTTTGCGGGGACGGACGAGATTTTGGGCAACTGCCACGCCCCGGGCACCGCCATTATCGAGGAGTTTGGCGCGCAACACATCAAGACCGGTTTTCCGATCTGCTATACCTCGGCTGACAGCGTGCTGCAGATTGCCGCCCACGAGGAAAGCTTTGGCCTGCAACGGCTGTTGGACCTATGCGAAAAGATGGCTCCTATTGCGCATGAAATGAAAGTCGGTCGTGTGATCGCACGCCCCTTTGTCGGGGATGCACAAAGCGGGTTTACCCGCACGACCAACCGTCGCGATTTTGCAATCAAGCCGCCTGCGCCGGTGCTCAGCAACTGGGTGCAGGACAGTGGTGCGCGTGTGTATGCGGTGGGCAAGATCGGTGACATCTTTTCGATGGCCGGTTTTGACGAGGTGCGCAAAGGGGCCGACGCGACGCTGATGGGGCATCTTGGCGATTTGATCGACACCGCCGAAGACGGCAGCCTGACCTTTGCGAATTTCGTCGAATTTGACAGTCTTTACGGGCACCGGCGCGATGTGTCGGGCTATGCTCGTGCGCTTGAATGGTTCGATGCCGAGATCGGCAAGCTGCTGGGGCGACTAAGGGTCGGCGATATGCTGGTTCTAACCGCAGATCATGGCAATGATCCGACATGGGTCGGCACCGACCACACGCGCGAGCGGGTGCCAGTTCTGGTGGCAGGACGGGGTGCTGGCACGCTGGGCCAGATCGGTTTTCGCGATGTTGCAACGCTGGTGGCGCGGCATCTAGGGGTTGCGGTGCCCGATTAATCTCTGCTCGGCGGCGTATCGGTCGGGTGGGGGCCAGCCCCCATCGCGGCAGGGCCGCGATCCCCCCGGAGTTTGACTGGCAAAATGAAGCCTGCCCGGACGCGGTGGTTGCGGGGCACGGCTTTTCGGGGCATGAGTTCAGCCAAGTAATATGGAGAGCGCCCCGATGTCCGATATCATTGACCACCTGACCGTCGTTAATCATCCACTGGTGCAGCACAAGCTGACAATCATGCGGGATAAATCGACGTCCACCGCGGCGTTCCGCCAGTTGCTGCGCGAGATCAGCCAGCTTTTGGCATACGAGGTGACGCGCGGCCTGCCGATGACGACCAAGCGGATCGACACGCCAATGCAGCCGATGGACGCGCCGACGCTGGATGGCAAGAAACTGGCGCTGATTTCGATTCTGCGCGCGGGCAACGGGTTGATGGACGGCGTGCTTGAGCTGATCCCGTCGGCACGGGTGGGCTTTGTTGGCCTGTATCGTGACGAGGAAACCCTGCAGCCCGTTGAATACTACTTTAAGGTGCCAGAGGGATTGGATGACCGTTTGGTTATTGCCGTGGACCCGATGCTGGCGACGGGTAATTCATCTGTGGCGGCGATCGACATGCTGAAGAAGGCGGGCGCGACCAATATCCGGTTCCTGTGTCTGCTGGCTGCCCCCGAAGGTGTGGCGCGGATGAAAGAGGCTCATCCCGATGTGCCGATTGTGACCGCGGCTGTCGATGAGAAGCTGAACGAGCTGGGATATATCATTCCCGGGCTTGGTGACGCCGGTGACCGGATGTTCGGGACCAAATAAGGCGCAAATGGGCGATCCGGTGATCAGGGTGCTTTACTCTGAAACCGGGATCGCGCATGGTTTGTTTACTACATTGTGTGGGGGCGCAGATGAAATTTACTAGTATTGTGGCTGTAGCGGCGTTGATGAGCGCACTTGGCGCAGGAATTGCACAAGCGCAAAGCTTTCGCGACCAGCCAGCGGAATTCCCGTCGGCGTCGTATAAAGGCAAGCAATATGTCGACAGCAAAGGCTGTGTGTACATTCGGGCCGGTATTGATGGCAATGTGACCTGGGTGCCGCGCGTCTCGCGCAAGCGTCAGGGGGTGTGCGGGTTCAAACCGACCAATGTGCAGACAGCTGCCAGTGCACCTGCCGGTGCTGCTGACGCGCCGGTACAGATCACCGTGAACAGCGCGCCCGTCGCGGCCAAGCAGCCCACGGTTGCGGCACGGCCCTTGCCACAGCGCAAGGCCAAGCCGGTTGTTGTACGCCAGAAAGCACCCAAAGTCGTGCGCCAGCCGGTGCCGCGCTCTGTCGATGTGCCAGCAGCCCCTATAACGCAGGCTCCGGTTGCTGTTGCGCAGGTCCCCAGCACGTGTGCAGGGCGGTCGGCGATCAGCCAGCAATATTCCGGTTCGCGGACCAAAGGGGTTGTTGTGCGTTGCGGTCCGCAAACCGCGCCAATCCTGCCCTCGACAGCGCAGGTTGCTGTGACGGGAACAGCGCCGTCCCATGTGAGTACGACGCGCCGTGTGACGGCCCCTGCAAAACCCGCGCCTGCACATGCCTATACCCGCATTGTGCCAAAGCACGTCGCGATCAACCGCCAGAACACCTATGCCAATGTGGCCGTGCCAAAAGGCTATCGTCCCGTGTGGGAAGACGATCGTCTGAACCCGAAACGGGCAGAGCAGAACCTCGCCGGACGGTCCCAGATGCTGCTGATCTGGACCAACACCGTGCCGCGCCGTTTGATCAACCAGAAGACTGGTCAGGACGTTACGGCGCGCCTGCCGCTGGTTTATCCTTATACATCGGTTGAACAGCAGCGCCGTGACTTGGGCGACGTGACCTTTGCCAAACGCAACGGCCAACTGGTCAAGCGCATTGTACGCAACAAAAATGCTGCCCCAGCTAAGCGCAAGCCGGTCTATTCCAGCCGCTCTGCGCCCAAGCCGGTGGCAACTGCACCCGCGACCCCGCGTGCTGCGGGCAAGACCTATGTGCAAATCGGCGTCTATGGTGACAGCGCAAACGCACAACGCGCCGCGCAACGTATCGCGCGGATGGGCATGGGCGCGCGGATCGGCAAATCCACCCGCGGCGGCAAGACCTATCTGTCGGTGCAGGCCGGACCTTTTGGCGCGTCCTCGGCCCCTGCGGCATTGGGCAAGCTGCGCGGTGCTGGCTATGGCGATGCTTATATCCGCTGACAGTCAAGTGCGATCACACAGACAAAAGGCCAGCCGGAGCGATCCTGCTGGCCTTTTGCGTTTTATATCAGTGTGTTGATGTCTGCGTTACCCGCCGCAGATGTTTTGTAACCGCAGCCAGTCCGCGTCGCTGAGCAGCGGGTCGGTTTCTTTGCCGTTCATCGGATCGCCCTCGATCAGGGGGAGGACCGTTTCGCCGGTGATGTCGCGCGCCTGCGCATAGGGAGTGCTGTGCAGCCGCTGCTTTTCGAACCGTGCGAGCAAGGCATCTACCGGTGGTTCGGGGGACGGTTCGGCCATCAGGTGCTCCGCATACCGCGTCAGGGCCGCGTCGGATACATCGCCGGTCGTTAGTAACCGGAAGTTTTCGCGGATACTGATCGTCGCCAGCATATGTTGCAGCGGATCTGTGACGGTGCGTTTGGTTTGCTCTGCCAGAATATAGCCGCCAGCAATATCGGGGGACTCGTAATCTTCGAACAGGGTTTTGTTCAGCACAATCAGACCGCCTGGCAGGTGCAGGCTGGGACGGGTCATGGCCGGCAGCACAACCATCGGTTCCGACGACAGGCGCGCTCCGAGTTTTGCCAGCGCAGTCCGACCCCGCGCATTGGTGCAAGCGCCACCCGACACCCGTTCGATCTTTTTCAATAACGACGTCCCGATAGAGGTGCGTTTGACCTTGGGGACAACCTTGAGGGTGTGATCTTGTAAGGCACCGGGCAGCCAGAACAGCGCCACGGCCGCCACCACCAACGCCGAGGTCAGCACCCCGGCAAACCGCAGCCGCCCCGGGCGGGGGCGACGGCGTTCGACGACGCGGCGCAGGGTTTCGATGGCATCGATCATCTCTCCTTCGTTGTCGGGGATTTCCAGCGTTTCACTGGGGTCGCCGTCGGGGTGGAAAATCGCAGGGCGGGTGCCGGGGTTTGACCGCGCCAAAGCCGCCAGTGACCAATGGGTCAGCGCCTGATCCCTAAGGTCAGAGATTACCAGCGTCGCATCGCCGATCGACACGATGACCTCGCGACGTTGCGCATCCGGGGCCGAACGCCAGAGTCCGGTTGCTTCCAACCGAGCGTATTTGGAAAGGGCTGTCATATCCTGAAGTATAGTGCCTAACTGTTTTGGATAGTTTACCACCTGACACGGGTTGAGCAATGGGTGGACTTACGACAGCATAGGAGAATTCTAAAGGAGTGTCCCCATGCAGATCAAGCCCGCACATCCAGATGATGCCGCCAGACTGGCCGAGATGTGGTATCAAGGATGGCATCAGGCTCATGCCAGCGTTGTCCCTACAGCATTGACGGCCCTGCGCACACCCGAGGAATTCACGATGCGGATGCGCGTGCATCTCAAACATACTAAGGTGGCTTGGGTTGACGGGCAGATTGCGGGCTTTTTTATGGTGGATCATGACGAGATCTATCAGTTCTACATCAACGCCGCCTTTCAAGGCTCTGGTCGGGCGCAGCAGATGATGGCCGCGACAGAGGCAGAGCTGGGCCATGGGCTGAAATGGCTGGCCTGTACGGTCGGCAATACGCGCGCCGCGCGGTTCTACGAGGCCTGCGGATGGGTGCAGGCCGGCACGATCCCCTACGAGGTCGAAACCGGCGAAGGGCCGCTACAGATTGATGTCTGGCGATATGAAAAACGGCTCGGGCCGGTCAATCTGGCAGAGACGATGATCGTTGCCGATCCGATCATCTCTCAAAACGTGATGTAGCATTACCTATGACTTCGCGGCCTCGGCGCGCAGTTCGAATTTTTGTACCTTGCCGGTCGAGGTTTTTGGCAGCTCTTGAAAGATAACCCGTTTAGGCGTTTTGAACCCTGCAAGGGTTTGGCGGGCAAAGGCGATCATGCTGGCTTCGTCGCTCGTTGCACCGGGTTTAAGCTCGATAAACGCGCAAGGCACTTCACCCCATTTATCATCCGGCTGCGCGACCACGGCAGCAAGGTTCACATCGGGATGGCCCATCAACACGCCCTCTACCTCGATAGATGAAATGTTTTCCCCGCCCGAAATAATGATATCCTTGGCGCGGTCCGCAATCTGTATGTGGCCATTGGGGTGTTGCACCGCCAGATCGCCGGAATGGAAATGTCCGCCTGCAAATACTTCACGTGTTGCGGCGGGGTTCTTGAAATAGCCTTTCATCACCGAATTGCCGCGGATCATGATCTCGCCTTGGGTGGCACCATCCAGCGGGACTTGGGACATTTGGCTGTCCATCACGGTGATATCCTCCATCATGGGCATGGCGACGCCTTGGCGGGCTTTGATCGCAGCGCGTTCGGCCCCTTGAGCGTTGTCCCACGCGGGGTCCCACAGGCATTCTGTCACATGGCCATAGGTTTCGGTCAGCCCGTAGACCTGCGTAACGTTGAACCCCAGGGCTTCGATTTTGGACAGGGTGGCGGGGGCGGGGGGTGCACCGGCGGTGAACACCTCTACCTGATGGTTGAATGTGCGGCGTTCTGCTTCGGGGGCGTTCACCATCATGTTCAGAACAATAGGCGCACCGCCGAAGTGGGTCACGCCTTCGTCTGCGATGGCGTCATAGATTGCGGCTGCGGTAATGTCGCGGCAGCAGACCAGCGTGCCGCCAAGCAGGGGCATCATCCACGTGTGGTTCCAGCCATTGCAGTGAAACAGCGGCACGATCTGCATGAACACAGGCCGCGTCACCATGCGCCAGCTCACCACTGTCCCCATGGTCATCAGATAGGCCCCGCGATGATGATAGACCACGCCTTTGGGCCGCCCCGTGGTGCCAGAGGTATAGTTCAGCGCAAGGCTTTCCCATTCGTCGCTTGGCATATGCCATACGAAGGCAGGGTCGCCTTGCGCGATAAAATCTTCATAGGTCGGATGACGCCCTGTCGCGGCAAAACCAGCATCGGGCACTTCGATGAGCAAGGGCGCAGGCCCGTCCAGGTCGGCACAGGCGGCTTCGGCCAGATCGATGAACTGTGTATCAACCAGCAGCACCCGCGCTTCGCCGTGGTTCAGGATATAGCGCACCGTCGCCACATCCAGTCGCGTGTTAATGGTGTTGAGCACGGCACCGCACGCGGGCACGCCGAAATGGGCTTCGGCCTGCGCGGGAATGTTGGGGAGCAAGGTAGCAACCACCTGACCCGCTTCGATCCCAGCCCCCGATAGGGCAGAGGCCAGCTGAGAGCAGCGCGCGTGATACTGCGCATAGGTCACACGGTGTGCGCCGTAGATCACCGCCGTTACATCGGCAAAGACATGCGCTGCACGCTTCAGATGCGACAGCGGTGTCAGCGGCACATAGTTCGCCGCGCATTTGTCCAGCCCGTCTTCGTTTGTCATCCAGCCCATGGCGCACCTAGTCGTTCGTTTCTTGGTTCCGGTTACTATTGCGCAGCATCCCCCGTTTTGGGAAGGATGATAAAAGCAGGCGAGGGAAGAATGATGGGCCAAAGCGCAAAACGACCGACCGTGCCCAGAGGCAGGCGGCAATGATTATCAGCCGCGGGCGCAGCTATATCTTTGTGCATATTCCAAAGACGGGGGGCACATCGCTGGCATTGTCGCTTGAGGCGCGGGCGATGAAAGATGATTTGCTGTTGGGGGATACGCCCAAAGCCAGCAAACGGCGCAAGCGGCTGCAGGGGGTCACGGCGGCGGGGCGGCTTTGGAAACATTCGACGCTCGCCGATATCGAAGGCGTCGTGACCCGCGAAGAGATCGGCCAGATGTTCGCCTTTGCGCTGGTCAGAAACCCGTGGGACCGGATGGTCAGCTATTACCACTGGCTGCGCGACCAAGGGTTCGACCATCCGGCAGTGGGGCTGGCCAAGTCGCTGGAGTTCGGCGCGTTCGTTCAGTCAGCTACCGTGCAAGGTAGTCTTGCTGCGTCCCCCTATGGGTCCTATCTGCGTGATGGTGCAGGAGTAGATCAAAGCAACCTGTTCATCCGGATCGAGCATTTCTCGCGGGATGCGCAGCCGCTGTTCGATCATCTGGGGTTCGATCTGACGTTGCCCCGCGAAAACGCCTCTGACCGTGCTGCGGGCTATCAGGGGTATTATACCGCAAAAACACGCGACCTGATTGCTGCGGCCTGCGCCGAGGATATCACACGTTTCGGGTATCGTTTCGACGGCTGAGAGCAGGCCTCTCATCGATCACCGCAACGCAAAACGGCCAGCATGAACTGCTGGCCGTTTCTATTTTGTGTGGTGTCGCCTAAAACTCAGGCGGCTTTGGCGTCGGGGCCAAAGCGACCATAGAAGCTCTGGTTCTTTTCTGCCATTTCACGCAGCAAGTCGGGGCATTTGAAACGTTCGCCAAACTTCGCTTCCAGCTGGTCACAGCGTTCCGCCGCATAGGGTGTGCCGATGATGTCGAGCCAGCTGAACGGGCCGCCGGACCAAGGCGCAAAACCCCAGCCAAGGATCGCGCCCACGTCGCCTTCGCGGATGTCTTCCAGCACGCCTTCTTCCAACGCGCGAACAGCTTCCAGCACTTGAACGAACATCAGGCGGTCCTGCACATCGCGCAGGTCTGGCTGTTCGTCGGCCAGCGGGAACTTGTCGTGCATCCCCTTCCAATAGCCCTGACGCTTGCCCTTTTCGTCATAGTCAAAAAAGCCCGCGTTCGCCTTGCGGCCCAGACGACCCAGATCTTCCATCCAAAAGATCAGGTCATCGGCTTGGGACGCAGGATAGGCATTGCCCATGGCCGCCTTGGTCGCGCGGGCAATCTTGGCCCCCAGATCGATCGAGGTCTCATCGGTCAGCTGCACCGGCCCCACAGGGAAGCCCAACAGCTGTGCCGCGTGATCTACCAGCTGCGGTGCTGTACCCTCGGTGATCATCCGGGCGCCTTCGTTGGCGTAGGGGATGATGCAGCGGTTGGCATAGAAGAACCGCGCGTCATTTACCACGATGGGCGTTTTGCGGATCTGGCGCACATAATCGAGGGATTTGGCTACCGCGCGGTCGCCTGTTTCGGCGCCCTTGATGATCTCGACCAGCGCCATTTTTTCGACCGGCGAGAAGAAGTGGATGCCGATGAACTGATCCGCACGGCTGGACGCCTTGGCCAGCTCGGTGATCGGCAGGGTCGAGGTGTTGGAGGCAAAGATGCAATCTTCGGGGATCACGGCTTCGACGCGCTTGGTCATCTCGGCCTTGACGGTAGGGTCTTCGAATACGGCTTCGATGATCAGGTCGCAGCCTTTCAGCGCATCCAGATCGGTGGTCGCAGTGATCAGGTCCAGCGCGGCGGTTTTCTTTTCTTCGGTGGATTTCTTGCGCGCGATGCCCTTGTCAAAGAAGCTCGCGGAATAGGCTTTGCCCTTGTCGGCGGCTTCTTGGGTCTGGTCGATCAACACGACCTCGATCCCGGCCTGTACGGACACAAGCGTGATACCCGCACCCATCATGCCGGCACCCAACACGCCTAGCTTCTTGACGCGCTGATCGGCAACACCTTCGGGCCGCACTGCACCTTTTTCCAGCGCTTCCTTGTTCAGGAACAGCGACCGGATCATAGCAGAGGACGACGGGTTCAGCAGGATGTTGGTGAACCAGCGTGCCTCGATCTTGAGCGCGGTATCAAACGGCACAAGTGAGCCTTCGTAAACGGCGCTCAGCAAGGCCTTGGCCGCAGGGAATGCGCCTTTGGTCTTGCCGTTGACCATCGCATTGGCACCGACAAAGGTCATGAAACCCGCAGGGTGATAGGGTGCGCCGCCGGGCATCTTATAGCCTTTGGCATCCCAGGGCTTCAGGATGTCCGCATCCTTGGCGTTCAGGACCCATTCTTTTGCAGCAGCCACCGGATCAGCGACAACTTCGTCAATCAAGCCGGCAGATTTCGCGGCGGCAGGAGCAACCATCTTGCCTTCCAGCAAGAAGGGGGACGCCGCCATCGCGCCTAGTTTGCGTGTCAGACGGGTTGTGCCGCCCGCGCCGGGAAAGATGCCGACCATGATCTCGGGCAGACCGATACGGGCCTTGGGGTTGTCGGCAACAAAGATGCGGTGTGTCGCAAGCGGCAGTTCAAGCCCGATGCCCGCGGCAGTGCCGGGCAGGGCAGAGGCAATCGGCTTGCCGCCCTTATTGGTCTTGGCGTCCATGCCTGCGCGTTCGATCTTGCGCAGCAGGGCGTGCATTTTCATTGTGCCGTCGAACAGCCCCTGTGCGGGGTCATCGCCCGCGTCTTCGCGCATTTTGGCCAGCAGGTTCAGATCCATGCCACCGGCAAAGGACCCGTCCTTGCCCGACGTGATCACGGCCCCCTTGATGGCGTCGTCGGACAGAACCGTGTCGATGATGCTGTCCAGTTCCGACAGCCCCTCGATCGACATGACGTTCATGGATTTTCCGGGTACGTCCCAGGTGATGATGGCGACGCCGTCGGCGTCTGTCTTAATGGTGAAATCGGTCATTTATATCTCTCCCTGATTTGGAGTGTGTTACGAGCGCTGAGGCGTGTAATCAGCGAATTTTTCAAGCAGCGATCTGATCAACTCGATTGTCGGTTTGGGGCCTGCGTCGCAATCTTCTTCGCTCAGCAAGACCCGCTTGAAGTCATTGAAACTCTCGCGGTCGAAACTGTCGCTTGGATCATTGCGGTGTTTAAAGAACAGCGGCGGGTCATTCTGGTACAGACGCACATAGGTACCGCCCCGCTCGACTTTGACCTTAAGATCTTTCAGGCCCTTTTTGGGGGCCATTTCAGCAACGGCAAGAAACGGGTGGGATTCATGTACCATTAGACGCGCTCGATGATGGTTGCGGCACCCATGCCGGAGGCAATGCACAGAGTGGCCATGCCAACTTCTTTATCCGACCGCTCCAGCTCGTCCAGCAGTGTGCCGATGATCATCGCGCCGGTCGCGCCCAAGGGGTGACCCATAGCGATCGATCCGCCGTTAACGTTGACCTTGCTCTCATCAACATCGAACGCCTGCATAAAGCGCATGACCACGGCCGCGAAGGCCTCGTTGACCTCGAACAGATCGATGTCGTTGATGTTCATTCCATTGTCGGCAAGAATTTTTTCGGTCACGGGAACGGGGCCGGTGAGCATGATGGTCGGGTCGGTGCCGATCTTGGCCGTCGCCCGAATGCGCGCGCGCGGCTTGAGGCCGTATTTCTCGCCAAATTCCTTGTTGCCGATCAGCACAGCCGCGGCACCATCCACGATACCCGAGGAGTTCCCGGCGTGGTGAATGTGGTTGATTTTTTCGAGGTGCGGATATTTCATCAGCGCGACCTTATCGAAGCCCGGCATGACCTCGCCCATCTGCTGGAACGCCGGGTTCAGCGCGCCGAGCGATTGCATATCGGTCTGCGGGCGCATGTATTCGTCATGGCTGAGGATCGACAAACCGTTCTGGTCTTTGATGTCGATCACGGATTTTGCAAAACGGCCTTCGTCCCATGCTTTCTTTGCACGTTGTTGGGATTGCACGGCCAGTTTGTCGGCCTCGTCCCGGGTAAAGCCGTATTCCGTCGCGATAATATCAGCCGAGATGCCCTGCGGCACAAAATAACGGTCCATTGCGAGCGACGGATCAACGGCAATCGCAGCACCATCGCTGCCCATGGCCACGCGGCCCATCATCTCTACGCCGCCGGCGATATAGGCCATGCCCGCGCCGCCCTTGATCTGGTTGGCGGCCAGGTTCACGGCTTCCATGCCAGAGGCGCAGAACCGGTTGATCGCGAGGCCGGGGATGCGTTCGTCCAGATCGGATGCCAGCACCGCAGAGCGCGCCAGACAACCGCCTTGTTCCATCACCTGGGTCACGTTGCCCCAGATCACGTCCTCGACGGCGTGGCCTTCAAGGTTGTTACGCTCTTTGACGGCGTTGAGAGTCAGCGCGGATAGCCGCAACGAGGTGAGCTCGTGCAGGGCACCGTCTTTGCGGCCCTTGCCACGCGGGGTGCGCAGGGCGTCGTAGATATATGCTTCGGTCATGTGGTGTCTCCCTTTGGGTCAGGCGCGGTCAACGGGGCTGCCGGGCATCAGGTCGTAGGGGGCTTTCCAGCCCGGTGTTTCGCTCAGACGCGTAAGCCACGCGTCGATATGGGGCCAATCCTCGCGGACAAATCCGAAAGGCTCGGGGTAATAGAGATAGCCGCAGCAGCTGAGATCGGCGTTGGTGATACCGTCGCCGACGATCCAGTCGCGGCCCTCAAGGTGGTCGTTCAACACGGCATAGGCGGCAGACAGACGCCCCTGCATAAAGCCGATGACTTCTTTGGGCTGCTTGTCCTCGGGGAGAAAGTTTATCAAGAACCGCGTCATACCGGCGTTCGAGCTGAGCTTGTGGTTGTCCCACAATACCCACCGCAGGATCTCGCGGCGCTCTTCGTTGGTGCGGCCGCCGAATTTGCCCGATTGTTCCGATACATAGTCTTGGATCACACCGGATTGCGTCAGCCGGATGTCACCGTCGATCAGCACAGGGGCTTCGCCCATGTTGTTGATGGTGGTGCGGTAATCCGGTGTGCGGGTTTGGCCGCCAAAGAAATCGACCTTCACCGGCTCCCAATCCAGCCCCGACAATTGCAACGCAAGCGCCGCCTTATAAGCGTTCCCGCTTTCGCCAAAGCAATGCAGTTTGATGGTCATCTGAACCCTCCCTCAAGTCCTGTATGTTGATCCGTCAGCACGTGGGGGTTTCACACCCCCACACCCCCGTGGAGTTTATCCGGCAAAATGAAGATGCGCGGGTCTGTGTTAATCAGTTACTAATCATCTTGTCGTATTCAACCCCCGCGCGGCAGGCTGGAGAGCCGGGCCGCGTGCAAAGTGAAGCCCTGCTTTGGTCGTGCTGATCGCGTGATCAGGGCAGGGTGTTTCGCTTCATTTTGCCCCTTAAACTCTCCCCGAAGGGTCGGGTTCGGCAGGGCACTTGGGTGGTGGTGGTGTGCTACCTCTTTCGTCCGTCCAGTTCCGCATTAAAAAGCCGCAGTCTTGCGGTTAGGTTTTCCTCGTCAATCACGCTGTTGAAGTTCTCGAAGAGAAATGACAGCGCTTCGCCTTCGTCCAATCCGGCCTCTGTCGCGAATTTCTTGAGACGGCGATAGCCGTCTTCGGTCATGGCAACGGGAAAGCGGCGGGTCAGGCGGAAACGTTTGGGCAAGGGGCATCCTTTCAGTCAGCGGAGGGGTGGGGCATGTCCCCACCCCGATGCAGCCTAGAAGTTTGCCGCGTCGAGCGCCATCACAGTATCCGCGCCGGTCTCGATCCGCTTGAGGTGCAGCGCCGTCGCGGGCAGTTGGCGGGCCATGTAGAAACGGCCCGTTGCCAGCTTGGTCTCGTAGAAGGTCGCGTCACCGGTGCCATCCTTAAGGGCTTTGTTTGCAGCCAGCCCCATTTTCGCCCACATCAGGCCAAGGCAGACATGCCCGAACATATGCATGAAGTCGTTCGACCCCGAGAGCGCGTTGTTCGGGTTCTTCATACCGTTTTGCATGAAATACATGCCCGCCGACTGCAGGTCTTTGCTGGCAGCCTTAAGCGGCTCCATAAAGCTGGCGTCGAATTCGGCGTCCTGGCCGGTGTTTTCCTTGATGAAGTTTTTGACCAGATCAAAGAACGCCATAACGTGTTTGCCGCCATCTTGCGCCAGCTTGCGGCCCACGAGGTCCAGCGCCTGAACGCCGTTGGCCCCTTCGTAGATCATGGCGATACGGGCGTCGCGGGTGAACTGGGACATGCCCCATTCCTCGATATAGCCGTGGCCGCCATAAACCTGTTGCGCCTTGACGGTCATGTCATAGCCGACATCGGTCAAGAAGCCCTTGATAACGGGAGTCATCAGCGACACGAGGCCATCTGCGTCCTTGTCATCCGCACGGTGTGCCGCGTCGATCAGGCTAGCCCCCCAAAGGATAAACGCCCGCGCACCTTCGACAAAGGATTTCTGTTCCATCAGGCTGCGGCGGATATCGGGGTGTACGATCAGCGGATCGGCGGGTTTGTCGGGGTGTTCGGTGCCGGTCACCGCACGGCCTTGCAGGCGGTCGTTGGCGTAGATCAACGCGTTCTGGTAGGCGACATCGGCCTGCGCCAGACCTTGCATGCCGACGCCGACGCGGGCTTCGTTCATCATGGTGAACATGGCGCGCATGCCTTTGTGTTCGTCGCCCAGCAGGTATCCGACAGCACCATCATAGTTCATCACACAGGTGGAGTTGCCGTGGATGCCCATCTTTTCTTCAATGGAACCGACGGTAACGGCGTTGCGGTCCCCAAGGGAGCCGTCTTCTTTGACCATGAACTTAGGCACGATGAAAAGCGACACGCCCTTGATGCCTTCGGGGCCGCCGTCGATTTTGGCCAGCACCAAGTGGATGATGTTGTCGGCCATGTCGTGTTCGCCGGACGAGATAAAGATTTTTTGGCCGGTAATTTTATAGCTGCCGTCGTCTTGTGGGGCTGCCTTGGTACGCATCAGACCCAGATCGGTGCCGCAGTGGGGCTCTGTGAGGTTCATGGTGCCGGTCCATTCGCAGGACACCATGTTTGGCAGATACGTATCTTTTTGCGCGTCGGACCCGTGCGCCAGAATTGCGGATGCTGCACCATGGGTCAGACCCTGATACATGGTGAACGCTTGGTTAGAGGCCGAGAACATCTCGCCGACAGCGGTGCCCAGAACGTAGGGCATATTCTGGCCGCCGTACTGCTCTGGCATATCCAGACCGGTCCAGCCGCCTTCTTTGACCTTTTCAAATGCTTCTTTAAAACCTTTTGGGGTGTAAACGACGCCGTTCTCCAGACGGCAGCCCTCCCGATCACCGACTGCGTTCAGCGGTGCCAGCACTTCGGAGGTCAGCTTGCCGGCTTCTTCGAGAATGGCAGAGGTGAAATCCGCTTCCAGCTCGTCGTAGCCGGGGGTTGACGACGCGGTGACGTTCAGCACGTCGTGCAGTACGAATTGCAGATCTTTGATCGGGGCGGTGTAGCTCGGCATGTGGTGTTCTCCCTTGGCCATCTGGCCGTCATTTGGTCAGTATAAATTGGTCGGTGTATAAGGTGATCGGGTGCGCCGGACCGTGGCCTATTCTGCCGCGTTTCGGGCGCTGTTGATGGAGGCGATCATTTTTTCACCCCATTTTAACTGGTTTTGCAGGTCGTCTATGGCGTTGTTGAGATCGTCGCGTTGCGCCTCGAGGTCGGCCAGACGTTCGCGCGCGATGTCATAGGTACGCGCCAATTGGGTCTGTTGCTGGTCACCCATATGATACAGGTCAAGCAACTGACGGATTTCTTCGAGGCTGAAGCCAAAGCGCTTGCCGCGCAGGATCAGTTTCAGCCGCGCACGGTCGCGTTTGGTAAACAATCGCTTTTGGCCCTGACGTTCAGGGAAAAGCAGTTCTTTTGCCTCGTAGAACCGCAGGGTGCGCGGGGTGACGTCAAAGGCTGTACACATCTCTCGGATGGTCATCGTAGTGGTCGACATATGGGGTACTCGCTATTCTATCACATTAGTAGAACGGTCAACTGCGCCTATATGAGGAGCGATATAACCTAGAAGCAAGCTTACGTAATCCAGACGTCACGTCAAACGTTTGCTTTACGTTGGGTAATTGCACGTAACCTGACCTAATAGGCTTTTTCTGATACTTTTGTTGATCATGGGGTGTTGCCGCCTAGGTTGTTTGGGGGGAACGCCAATGGCGACGGGGGAGCGGACATGCCCAAGAAGTTGGGTTCAGATAGATTTGTGGACCGCCTTAGCGAGGTGCGGAGTGTTTCGGCGCTGTGGTTGCTGGTGAATCGTTTTGCCAAGGCGCAGGACTTTCGCACGGTGACCTACCATAGTATTGATGTGCAATCCTTGGGGGACTCTAATTTCGGGGCTGTCGCGATCGGGATTCCGCCCGCGTTCCAGCGCATGTACACTGCCGAGCGCCTGTATCTTGATGATCCGTTTCCCGCCTTCGCGGCGTCGCGGATCAGCCCGTTTTTCTGGCAGGACCTATCGCAGATGACCACGCTGACCGACAAGCAGCAGGCCTATCTGCGCATCGCCAGAGAGCACGGTTTCGCTGATGGGCTTGTCTGTCAGGTCTTTGGCCCTCAGGCGCGCAACGCATTGGTGAGCATCGGTTTTCACGAGGGCAGGCCGCGCCCGTCTCAGGCCGAGGTGACGGCGCTGCAAATGGCGAGCCAGCTTGCCCATTTGCGCTTTTGTGCATTGGTCGAGGGGCCGGGGGCGTCTTACCGCCGACTGCCCCCGCGCGAGCTAGAGCTGCTGCGCTGGATCGCACGGGGGAAAAGCAACACGTCAATCGCGCAGATCATGGGCGTATCGAGGCATACGGTTGATACGATCATGCGGCGTTTGTTCGGCAAACTGGACGTGACCGACCGGACGCGCGCTGCAGTGAGGGGGTTGGCTTTCGGCTTGATTGATCAATCCCTCGACAACCTGGCCTGAGACCACCTGCGCATGTCGCGTAGCTACGGGACATGCGCCCGGTCTGGTCGCAGCATAGGTATGGCAGCTTCTTAAATGAGAGTGGACAGCCCCGTGGCCCAGAATAAGACCTCGATCCCTTCGGTGATCCCGACTGCAATTGATCTGACGCAAAGCATGGGGATTTCAGCCTCTTCGGCGTCGAAGGGGCTTTTGGACGCTGCAAAGCTGGCCGAGGACGTGGCCTATGAATTTGCCGCTAATCTGGACGCGGATTCGCTGACAGAGTTAATTGTTGCGGCGGCTGACCTGACACGTCTGTCCGATGTGATGCGCCGTATGGCAGCGCGTCAGGTCTGAGCTTTGCGGGGCGGCGCTAGTGGTCCGACTCGCCTTTTGACGCGCATTTGGCCAATGCGGCTTCGGTATCATCGCGCGACTTTTGCAGCTCTTCTATGGCTTCTTCCAATTGCTTGCGCTGTTCTGCCAACTCTCCCAATTGGCGGTCCGCGCTGACCACCCAAGCCCGCATTTGAGCTTCGGTGCCTTCATTTTCATAGATCAGCAACCACTGCCGGATACCTTCTAGGGAATACCCGAACTTACGCCCCCGCATGATCAACTTCATGCGCGCGATTTCCCGGGCACCATAGCTGCGTGACCGTCCCTCACGCTCGGGGTGGAGCAGTTCTATATACTCGTAGTAGCGCAGCGTGCGCGGCGTGACGTCAAACTCCGCACACATTTCTTTAAAGTTCAGGCGTTTGTCGGTCATCATGGTCTCCTCAGTTTCGGAAACTATGCGGTTCACTTTCCAAGCGCAACACTGGGGTTGCTCTTGCTTGGTCGCTCGGTTGATATGGGGGGAATAACGCCAAGGAAGCAAAAAATGTCAGACAAACTTCGCATTGCCAAGCAGTTCATCTCCGCGCTGCCCTACAGTGGGGCTTTGGGGATGGAGCTGCAAGAGCTGGATGGCGGGGTCTCTGTGATCGACATGCCGTATGATGAAAGACTGGTCGGCGATCCGCGCACGGGTGTCTTGCATGGCGGGGCCGTGTCGGCGTTGATGGATACCTGCTGCGGGGCCGCGGTGATGAGCCACCCCAGCAATCCCGGCGGCACGGCAACCATCGACCTGCGCATAGAATACCTGCGGGCGGCTGTGCCGGGGCAGCGCATTACCGCGCGGGCGGAATGTTATCACGTAACGCGGTCGGTCGCCTTTGTGCGTGCCACAGCGCGAGACGAAGAAGACGGCAGCCCGGTCGCCACCGCCACCGGCAGTTTCACCGTGGAGGGCAAACGATGAGCACACGCAGCAAACCCGAAACCGTTCAGGTCGTCAAAAAGCGCCGTGACGCGGCCTTGCGCGCATTGGTGGACGGCGTGCCCTATATCACCTTTCTAGGCATCCAGTTCGACCGTCGCGGGGACGAGCTGACCGGCATCCTGCCCTATTCAGACAAGCTGATCGGCAACCCGATGCTGCAGGCGTTGCACGGCGGGGCGACGGCGTCATTTCTCGAGGTCACGTCGATCATCACGCTCAGCTGGGAACACCTGTGGGCCGATCTGGAATCCGGCGCGCTTGCCGTGGACGAAATGGACGCGACGCATCTGCCACGTTTGCCTAAAACGATTGATTTTACCGTTGATTATCTGCGGTCCGGCTTGCCGCGTGACGCCTATGCGCGGGCGCGGATCAACCGGTCGGGGCGGCGCTATGCGTCGGTGCATGTCGAGGCATGGCAGGACAACCGCTCGAAGCTTTTCGCGCAGGCCACGGGGCATTTTCTGATGCCGCAAAGCCGTGACTGACGCGATCCCCAAGGGCGAGGTCAGCGCCGTCGCCCTTGGCAAACTTTCTGCCAAAGAAGTCGTCACGCACCGCCGTGTGCTGAACATCGCCATCCCCATTGTCATCTCGAACGCCACCGTGCCCATTTTGGGGGCGGTCGATACAGGCGTGGTGGGGCAGATCGGATTAGCGGCCCCCATCGGTGCTGTGGGCATTGGCGCGATCATCCTGTCCTCGCTCTACTGGGTATTCGGCTTTCTGCGTATGGGCACCGTTGGGCTAACTGCGCAGGCGGCAGGGAATAATGACGATGCAGAGGTCGCAGCTCTGCTGACCCGCGGGCTGCTGATCGGGGGGCTGGCGGGCTTGGCACTGGTTTTGCTGCAACTGCCGCTGTTTTGGGCGGCGTTCCAGGCGTCTCCGGCCAGCGCAGAGGTTGAAACGCTCGCACGGTCCTACATGGGCATCCGCATCTGGTCCGCGCCGGCGGCGATTGCGATCTATGCGATAACCGGCTGGTTGATCGCCCAAGAGCGCACCCGTGCCGTCCTGGTGGTACAGCTGTGGATGAACGGCATGAACATCTTGCTGGACCTGTGGTTTGTGCTGGGGCTGGATTGGGGCATCGAAGGGGTCGCCATCGCGACGTTTCTGGCCGAATGGACGGGGGCGGCGCTTGGGCTGTGGTTCTGCCGCGCAGCCTTTGGCGTGCCCGCGTGGCGAGACTGGGCGCAAGTTTTCGACAGACCGCGCTGGATCAACATGATGAAGGTCAACGGCGACATCCTTGTGCGGTCCCTATTGCTACAGACGATATTCGTCTCGTTCCTGTTTCTGGGGTCGGGCTTGGGGGACGTCAAGCTCGCGGCCAATCAGGTGCTTTTGCAATTTTTGATGATAACGGCGTTTGCGCTGGACGGGTTCGCATTTGCTGCCGAGGCGTTGGTCGGGCGTGCCATAGGCGGCAAGCAACGCGATATCTTGCGTCGCGGTGCGCTGCTGACCAGCGGCTGGGGCTTGCTGGCCTGCGCACTGATGACGATTGCCTTCGCATGGGGCGGCGGCATGATCATTGATCTGATGACCACCGCTCCGCTGGTGCGGGCAGAGGCGCGGGTGTTCCTGCCCTATATGGTCGCGGCCCCGTTGCTGGGGTGGGCATCATGGATGCTGGACGGGATTTTCATCGGGGCCACACGGTCGCGGGACATGCGCAACATGATGGCGGTGTCGTTTGTGATTTACTGTGCGTGTGCGGCATTGCTGGTCCCGTGGCTGGGCAATCACGGGCTGTGGATTTCGCTTCTGGTGTCCTTTGTCGCCCGTGGCGTGACACTGGGGCTGCGCTACCCTGCGCTGGAACGTGCCGCGGGCTAGGAGACGTTGTGTTGAGGGTCGGGGCAGCGTTCGCTTGAACGGCGCCCCGAATTTCATCAAAGCCAAGCGCTGCGGTTACAACCGACGGCATCGGCGACGGTGTCAAATCCGTCTTGCTTCAATAGCTTGTCGATCCCTTTGGCGATATCCGATGCCAGCGACAGACCGCCATAGACCAGCGCGGTATAAAGCTGCACCGCCGATGCACCTGCGCAAATCTTGGCATAGGCATCTTCAGCCGAGCTGATGCCCCCGACGCCCACCAGTGGAATATCCGTGAGGGTAGATAGTCGCGCCAACACACGGGTGGACTTTTCGAACAGGGGCGCGCCCGACAGCCCGCCCATCTGGTCGCGCTGCGCGTTCTTTAGGCCGGCGCGGTCCAGTGTTGTGTTGGTGGCAATGATCGCTGCGACATCTGCGTCATTTGCAACCTCGGCCACATCGGCGATCTCTGCCTCGGTCAGGTCGGGGGCGATTTTCAGGAACACGGGCGTATCGCCGCGGACCTCCATAACGCCGGCCAAAAGCGCGGCGAGGGCGGCCTTGCCCTGAAGGTCGCGCAGCTTTTCGGTGTTGGGCGATGATACATTGACTGTGGCGAAATCCACGTGGTCGCGGGCAAGCTCCATCACGCGGGCGAAATCGGCGGCGCGGTCGGTGCTGGTCTTGTTGGCCCCAAGGTTGAGCCCCACGGGCACACCCGCGCCGCGTCGTGCCAGACGGGTGCAGATCGCCTGCATGCCTTCGTTGTTAAAGCCAAAGCGGTTGATCGCCGCGCGGTCTTCGGTCAGGCGGAATAGACGGGGTTTGTCATTGCCTGGCTGGGGCAGGGGCGTGGCGGCCCCCACTTCGATAAAGCCGAAACCCGCGTTGGACAGCGGCGCGACGGCGGTGGCGTTTTTGTCAAACCCCGCAGCAAGCCCGACGGGGTTCGGCAGGCTCATCCCCGCCAGCGAGGTCTTTAGCCGCTTTGACGTGACCGGACCGGGCGCGGGCGCAAGGCCAAGCCGCAGTGCGGTGATCGCCAGACCGTGGGCCGTTTCGGGGTCAACCTGATGCAGGGCGCGCAGCCCCAGCTGCTCGACCATACGCTTCATGCAAATTCATCCGTTAGGGGCAGCGGCGCGCTGCGGATCAGGCGCGATGTGACAACCGCAGCCTGACGGTGCACGACCGCCCTTTTGTAGCGCGGGTCCGAGATCATCTGCAAAAACGCGTGTGCGTTGGGGTATTGCGCGATGAACATCACATCCCACGCCTCGTCCGAGGGGCCGATCAAGGTCGTCTCGAACTGGCCACGCCACAGGATCGACCCGCCGACATCTGCCAGCACCGGCCCACTTTCCGCGCCGTAATTCTTGTAGGCTTGCGCCCCTGTCAGCGCTTTGGCCGCCAATGCGTGATCGTCGGGGTAGGCGGCCGTGTCGCGCAGTTTGACAAGGTTCACCATGTTCAGCGGCGTGTCGCGGTCCAGCCCCTTAAAGGCATCAAACTGGGCGCGATCCGGGTCAATATATCCTGTCATTATTCGGCCTCCTTAAAGCCAGCGGGAAAGTCATGCGCCCCGTCCACCAACGGCAGCGGCTGCGCCCAAACAACGTCTTCTAGCGCCAGTGCGCGGTACAGGTGCGGGAATTTGGCACCGCCCCGCGATACCTCCCATTTCAGCGCATCGCCAAGGCGGTCAGTCTCTACGGCCAGCAGAAACAGATCTGCCTCGCCCGCAAAGTGTTTCGCCGCAGTTTCAGCGGCCTGCTCAGAGGTCGAGAAATGCACATAGCCATCGGCCACATCAATCGGCGCGCCGGCGGTAGAGCCGTCGCGGCGCAGGGCCTGCCATTCATCGGAGCGGAAAATTTTGTAAATCAACATAGCCGCTGTGATGCCTTGGTCGATGCAAGCGGTCAAGGGCGCAGCAGATTGGGACTGCGAATGCCCCTGACCTTGGGGAAGCGCGGCTTTGCGCTCAGATGGTCTTTGACAAGGGGACAAACTGGGGGTCACCATACGCCCATATTCAACCCAAGGGGGGACCATCATGAAACGATTCCTGACAGCGACGGCGGCGCTTGCGCTGACATCGGGTATGGCGGCGGCGGACTATAGTCTGACCATCCTGCACACTAATGACTTTCACGCGCGGTTTGAACCGATCAGCAAATACGACGGACCGTGCTCCGCCGAGGACAATACCGCCGGTGAATGTTTCGGTGGCACCGCGCGGCTCGTCAACGCGATCAAGGACGCCAAGGCGCGCACCAACAATCATGTACTGGTCGACGGCGGGGACCAGTTTCAGGGCTCGCTGTTCTACACTCACTACAAGGGCAAGGTGGCAGCCGAGATGATGAACATGCTGGGCTATGACGGCATGACCGTGGGCAACCACGAATTCGACGATGGCCCCGAAGTGCTTGCCGGCTTCATGGAGGCGATCAACTTTCCCATACTGATGTCGAATGCAGATGTATCCGCCGAACCGATGCTGGCCGACAAGCTGGCGAAATCGACGGTCATCGAACGCGGCGGCGAGAAGATCGGCCTGATCGGGCTGACCACCGAAGACACACCTGATTTGGCAAGCCCCGGCGAGAACGTCGTGTTCTCTGATTCAGTGGCCGCCGTGCAGGGCGAGGTCGACCTACTGACCGCGCAGGGGGTAAACAAGATCATCGTGCTGAGCCACTCGGGCTACAAGGTGGACCAGATGGTCGCGGAAAACACCACGGGTGTCGATGTGATCGTTGGCGGGCACAGCAACACACTGCTGAGCAATACCCAAGAACGCGCCGAAGGGGCGTATCCGACGATGGTTAATGAAACGGCGATCGTGCAAGCCTATGCCTACGGCAAATTTCTGGGCGAGCTGAATGTCACCTTTGACGACGAAGGCAACATCAAGGAAGCCTCGGGCGAGCCGATCCTGATCGATGCCGGCGTCGCCGAAGATGAAACCACCGTCGCGCGTATCAGCGAGTTGGCCCAACCCCTGGAAGAGCTGCGCAGCAAAGTCGTCGCCGAAACCACCGACGCGATCGAGGGCGACCGGTCGGTCTGCCGCGTACAGGAGTGTCAGATGGGGAATCTGGTCGCCGACGCGATGCTGGCCCGTGTGGCAGATCAGGGTATCGAGGTCGCGATCCAGAACAGTGGCGGTCTGCGGTCCTCTATCGATGCGGGCGAGGTCACGATGGGCGAAGTGCTGGCCGTACTGCCGTTTCAGAACACGCTGTCTACATTTCAGGTCACCGGCGCTGCGCTGGTCGAGGCGTTGGAAAACGGTGTGAGCCAGATCGACGAAGTCGCCGGTCGTTTCCCCCAGGTCGCGGGCATGACCTTTACCGTTGACCCAAGCGCTGACGCGGGCAGCCGGATCAGCGATGTCACCGTTTCGGGTATGCGGCTAGATCCGGAAAAGACCTATGGCGTCGTGTCCAATAACTACGTGCGCAACGGCGGCGACGGCTATGAACCGTTCAAGACCGCGCAAAACGCCTATGACTACGGTCCTGATCTGGCAGATGTGACGGCTGAATTTATCGCCGCCAACGGGGCCTACACGCCCTATACAGATGGCCGCATCACGGTGAAGTAAGCAGCCTGCTGTAAAAAGAAACGGCGCGCCTCTAACAACAGGGGCGCGCCATTCTCATGTCTCGGCGCGGCGCAAGCCGCAGACTGTCCGATATATCAGTTGCTGAGCGGTGCTGGATCAAAGCTGACTTCACCACTGTAGCTTACGGGGTTGTCCCCCTCGGACGCGCCGATAAAAGTGACTTGAGCGCCTGCTTCTACCGTATGGCGATAGCTTTCGCCGTTTTGCAGCGTTCCCGACGTCCATGACCCGTCGCCGCCGCTAACGGTTCGAGCGGCATTCGCGTTATTGACGAAACTCAGCTCATCTCCGGCTTTGACGTAAATCACTGCTGGAAAAAAAGCCTCGTCGAAGATGATGATGTCATGCGTCTGCGCCGTGGCCGCGTTGGCCGTCGCAAGCGTCATAACGGTGGCACCGACCGCGGCGAATTTGGTAAATGAAATTGGCATTCCAATGCTCCCTTTCAAAGGGGCCCCCCCCTAAATTGATACGTGGGAGGTATCGTGCCATTACGGCGGAAATAGGGCGTCTGTGCCGCTATACCTTGCCGATACGTTAAAGAACTTGGCCCGTCTGTCCGTCCAGCCATGTCATGAACGATTGCAGGGCCGCGGTTTCAGCGCGATCTTCTGGCCAGACAAGGTAGTAGTTCCCGATGCTTTGCGTTGTCTGGGTCGACGCCAACACCAGCTGGGCATCACGCAAATAGGGCTCGGCTGAAAACGTAGGGAGCAGCGCCACCCCCAACCCGTGCACCGCCGCCTGCGCCATTGTCGAAAACTGATCGAACATCATACCGGCGGGGGGCTCTTGCGTGACACCAAGGGCGCTCAGCCAGCGCGACCAGCCGCGCGGGCGCGTATCCAGGTGCAGTAAGGGAAACCGCAGGATCTGGCTGGGGTCGTCCAGCGGTTCAGTCAGCAGCTCGGGCGCACAGACAGGCACAACGGTTTCCGGCATCAGCGATAGATAGCGCACGCCGGGCCAGTCTTCCTTGCCAAAATGTATTGCAGCGTCAAAGGGGCTGTTCTGAAATGAAAACGGGTGCAGTCGCGTGCTGAAGTTCACCGTCACCTCTGGATGCGCCTGAGCAAAGTCGCGCAGCCGTGGGGCCAGCCAATGCATTCCGAAGCCGGGCAGGATCGCGAGGTTCAACGCGCCTGCAATCGGGTTTGTACGCGCAGTTATCGACGCCTGTGCCAGCCGGTTCAACACATCACGTACCTGAATTACATAGTTTTTACCGGCCTCCGTCAGAACCAGTTGCCGCCCCATCCGGTCCAGCAAGGCGACGTTCAACTGCGCCTCTAACGTCTTGAGCTGCCGACTGATCGCGCTTTGCGTCAGCGACAGTTCCTGCGCCGCGAGCGTGGCGCTGCCCAACCGCGCCACTGCTTCGAAGGCGAGCAGGGCGTTGACCGAGGGAAGGAACCGACGCGGGGCGATCATATGACTTAAACTCATAGGTTCAGGAGTAACCAGCGATAGTCTTTCGCCGCATGCTTTGCAATACTATGGCCAAATCTGAACCCCGAGGAGGATATAAGATGAGCACCGAATTGCCCGTATTGAAAGCCAAAGACGCCCCAGACATGGGCAGCTTTGATTGGGCGGATGCCTTCCGCCTGAGCGAACAGTTGACCGAAGACGAGCGCATGATCCAAGAAAGTGCGCGCGCCTACGCTCAGGAAAAACTGCAGCCCCGCATCATTGACGCCTTCGCGAACGAAACCACAGATGAAGGTATCTTCAAGGAAATGGGCGACATGGGCCTGTTGGGCGTCACGGTGCCCGAGCAATACGGCGGTCTGGGCGGCAACTATGTTTCCTACGGTCTGGTCGCCCGCGAAGTTGAACGTGTGGACAGCGGCTACCGGTCGATGATGTCGGTGCAATCCAGCCTCGTGATGTACCCGATCTATGCGTATGGCTCGGAAGAGCAGCGCATGAAGTACCTGCCCAAACTGTCCAGCGGTGAATTCATCGGTTGCTTTGGTCTGACCGAACCCGATGCAGGCTCTGACCCTGCGGGCATGAAAACCCGTGCCGTGAAAACGGCCAACGGCTACAAGCTGACCGGTTCCAAAATGTGGATCTCGAACGCGCCGATCGCCGATGTTTTCGTGGTATGGGCCAAGTCGGAAGAGCACGGCGGCAAGATCCGCGGCTTTATCCTTGATAAAGGCATGAAGGGTCTGTCCGCACCAAAAATCGGCAACAAGCTGTCGCTGCGCGCATCGATCACAGGCGAGATCGTAATGGACAACGTCGAAGTCGGCGAAGATGCGTTGCTGCCCCATGTCGAAGGCCTGAAAGGCCCGTTCGGCTGTCTCAACCGCGCTCGCTATGGCATCAGCTGGGGCGCATTGGGGGCCGCTGAATTCTGCTGGCACGCCTCGCGCCAGTACGGTCTGGACCGCAAGCAGTTCAACAAACCGCTGGCGCAGACACAGCTGTTCCAAAAGAAACTTGCTGACATGCAGACCGAAATCGCGCTTGGCTTGCAAGCCTCGTTGCAAGTGGGTCGCTTGATGGACAACGCCAACGCCGCGCCCGAGATGATCTCCATCGTCAAGCGCAACAACTGCGGCAAGGCGCTGGACATCGCCCGCATGTCGCGCGACATGCACGGCGGCAACGGCATCAGCGGTGAATTCCAGGTCATCCGCCACATGATGAACCTCGAAACCGTGAACACCTACGAAGGCACGCACGACGTGCACGCGCTGATCCTGGGCCGTGCCCAGACCGGCCTGCAGGCGTTCTTCTAAAGGACGACAGAGGGGGCTTTGGCCCCCTCTCATCCCATCCTGCACGTGGCTGAAACAGCTTGCTGTAGGATCGTGCCCGACCCCTCATGACATTTCCAAATGGCTTTAAATCCCGGGGGACCGGGGGCTGGCCCCCGTCGCCGCTCCGCGCCAATCGCTGGGACTACAGTGCACGTGCACGCGCCACGAAAGCCACTGCATCTGCGGGGGCCTGTCCCATCTGGATCGACGGGTCGAACAGGTCTTCGGCCACGTCGGGATAATCTGCCCGCACCAGATCGGCCAGCGGCACCTGCTTTGCCATTGCGTCCTGACACAGCTGTTTTGTGATCTTCTGAGCTTGGGGGCGAGGCATGGTTTCGGCCAGCGCAAAGCTGAGCGCTTCGGCGTGGATCAACCCCAAACCATCGGTCAGCGCGCTGTGCATTTTGACAGGATGCGGCGTCAGCCCCGCAACGAGCGTTTTGGCATGGGTCAGGGCTGCGGCAAGGCTCAACGTCAATTGCGGTACGGCCATCCATTCGGCAAACCACGCACCGCCGTCGCGCTGGTGCTGGTGCGCGGCAGCGGCCTGAAGCGTGGCACGCTGGCCGGTGAACTGATGCCCCAAGGCGACAATTGCGGAGGGCGCTACTGGGTTCTGCTTTTGCGGCATGGTGGACGAGGCACCAGCCGCGCCAAGGGCAAGCTCGGCGGTTTCGGTCATGGTCAGCGCCAGCGTGCTTTGCGCGATATGCGCCAGCGCTGCCATCACGCGGCCCTGCCAATCGGCGATGCGCAGCACGGGGCCACGGTCCACATGCCAGCTGCGCCCGGGATCCCTCAGGCCAAGCGCTTGGGCCAGTTGCGCACGCGTCTCGGCGGCTGTCGGGCCAAGCGCCGATCCCGTGCCAGCCGCCCCCGATAGGGACACGAACAGCGACCCTTCGCGGAGCGCCTCAAGCTGGTCCAGCGCATCACACAGCGGCATGCCCCATTCGGCCAGAACCGCGCCCCAGCTGGTGGGAGTGGCGTGTTGACCGTAGGTGCGGGCGGGCATCGGCAGGGACTGGTGCTGTTCGGCACCTGCCGCAAAGGTCGCGATGATGTCGCGCAGGTCCGTTTCGGCCAGCTTAAGCGCCTGGCGCAGTCGCAGCATCAGCGCGGTATCGATGATATCCTGACTTGTGGCCCCCCAATGCACATGCTGAGCAAATTCCGGTGCCTGCATTTCGGCGCGGAACTGGGCCAACAGTCCCGGTACAGACACGCCGTTTTCCCCCGTAGAGGCCGCAATCGCGCCGGGATCGACCTGAATTTCCAGCGAGGCACGGTGGATCGCGGCGGCGCTCAGTTCGGGGATGACGCCAAGGCTGCCTTGTACTTTGGCCAACGCGCCTTCGACCAGCAGCATCGCGCGGATCGCAGCGGTGTCGGAAAACAGCCGCCCCGCGTCACCGGTGTTGAAAAGTTGTGCGAACAGGGGGCTGTCAAAGACGCTGGCGGCCATGGGTTACCTCGGAATGATATCGTCGATGATCCGCGCCAGACCGGCGGGATCGGTAAAGAAGGGTGAATGCCCGCAGGCCATTTCATGAACATCCGCGCTTGGCCAGTCCTTCGTCATCGTGACCTGATAGGCGGGCGGGATGGTGCGGTCGTCCATACAGCGGATATAGCTGCGCGGCATGGCATCGGCGCGCGCGGTATCGGGCAGGGGTTTGATCGTCGGGGCAACGGCCTGTGCGCAGAGCCGAGCAGCCGCAAAGCCCGCGACGTCCGGTGGGCAATCGTGATAGAAAAGCGTCTCGGTCATGGCGGTATCAAGGGTAAAGCTTTTACCATCCGGTGCCAGACGTACGGCGGGCATCAAGGGTTGGCTCGGGGCCTGTTTGCGCATTTCTGCCAGCGATAGCCCCGCAGCGGGGACATAGGCGCATAGATAGATCAGCCGCGCCATTGCGCTTGGATCTTTTTGCGCCGCAGCGCCGATGGCGAAGCCACCCATCGAATGCCCGACCACCACCGTTTCGGGGGTAGAGGCTGCAAGCACCGCGTTGGCATAGCCGTCCAGCGTTACCGCGTTGACGGGGGTGGTGTCGTCGCCGTGGCTTGGCAAGTCGATGGCGCGCGGGCTGTGCCCAAGCGCACGCAGCGCCGGGATCAGATCGCGCCAGCACCATGCGCCGTGGCATGATCCGTGAACCAATAGAATATCAGACATGTCCTACGCTTTCTAAAAACTCGGTCAGCAGATCCGCGTATTCCTGCGGGTGCTCGACACAGGGCAGGTGGCCGGCCTTGCGGATGATCTTGAACTTCGCCCCGGGGATGAGATCGATTGTTTCGCGTACCAGATCAGGCGGAGTGGACCCGTCATCGGAACCCGCTATCCCCAGCACCGGCAGGCGCAGCGCTGCCGTGGGGGTATAAAAATCTGTGCCCGATATCGCGGCAGAGCATCCCGCGTAGCCTTCGGCCGGTTGACGCACGACCATGTTGCGCCAAAGTTCAATTTCAGGCGTGGCGCGGAAGGGGGCGGCGAACCAGCGTTCCATGATCGTGTCGGCCATCGGTTCAATCCCGCTGTCCTGCACGGCGCGCACGCGGTCGGCCCACATATCCTTGGTGCCGATCTTGGCGGCGGTATTCGACAGCACCATCGCGCGGATCAGGTCCAGCCGCTTGGTCGCGAGCCCTTGGGCAATCATCCCGCCGATCGACAGCCCGACAAAGACGCAGTCCTTTACGCCCAGATGATCCAGCAGCTTTTCCGTATCGCCGATCAGCGCACCCATCGCATAGGGCGCAGGCGGACAAGACGACAGTCCATGACCGCGTTTGTCAAATCGGATGATACGCAGTCCCTTGGGCAGCAGCGGCAGGATCGGGTCCCAAAGGCGCAGATCGGTGCCCAGTGAATTGGCAAACACGACAGGCGCGCCATCGTCAGGGCCATCCACGCGGTAATGCAGGCGCACATCGCCGGTATCGAAAATATTCATATCAGAACCTCCTCAGGGGGTATCAATCAAGGGTGGCGAGCGCGCGGGTAAAAACATCAGTATCCACATTCCCGCCTGATATCGTGACGATCACATCATCGCCTTCGATCTCGCCCCTGCGAAACAGAGCGGCGGCAAGGGCGACGGCACCGCCAGGTTCTGCCACAAGTTTCAGCCGGTTGAACGCATGGCCAATCGCCTGCAGCGCCTCGTCATCAGTGACGACAAGGCCGGGGCCACACAACCGTTTGAGGATTGGAAAAGTCAGGTCGCCCGGTTGCGGCGTAACAATGGCATCGCAAATCGACCCGCCAAGCGCGGCGTTGCGCGTGATCTCTCCTGCGGCCAGTGACCGCGCTGCATCATCAAAACCTTCGGGTTCGGCGGTGCGGACGCGCAGCCCCGGTGCGTCAGCTTCCAGCGCCAGCGCAATGCCAGAGGTCAGCCCTCCGCCACCACAGCAGACAATCACATCGGCACAGGCGATCCCCGCCTCGGCGGCCTGCTGCGCGATCTCGAGCCCGGTGGTCCCCTGACCTGCAATGACCAGCGGATCGTCGAACGGTTTGATCAGCGTCAGTTCCCTTTCCTGCGCCATAGCCGCGCCAATCGCATCGCGGTCCTCGGTCATGCGGTCATATAGCACCACTTCGGCCCCAAGCGCTCTGGTGTTGGCGATCTTCAGACGGGGCGCATCGGCGGGCATGATGATCACGGCAGGCACCCCATGCAGCTTGGCCGCATAGGCAACCCCTTGAGCGTGATTGCCGCTGGAAAAGGCGATAACCCCCTTGGCGCGTACGGATGTCTCCAGTGCTGACACCGCCGACCAGCCGCCGCGAAACTTGAAGCTGCCGGTGTGTTGCAAACACTCGGGCTTGACCCAAACGCGCCGCCCCGCGATGTCATCCAGAAACGGAGAGTTCAGCAAAGGCGTGCGCCGCACGTGCCCCTCCAACCGCCGCGCTGCCGCGCGGATCATGTCGATGTTCATTGCATCATCCCGATCCATTCGTTCAAGGCCTCAACCGCCTCGGGTTCGTCCAGAAACGGAATATGCCCGCGCCCCGGCACCCTTGCGACCACCATATCAGGGCGGCGGCGTTCCATCTCTTGCAGGGTTTCCTCGCTCAGCAGATTGGACGCCATGCCACGGATGCAGGCAATCGGCAGCCCGTCAAACGCGTCAAAGAAAGGCCAAAGATCGGGCGAGGGCGCTGAAAACGCCTTGGCCACCGCATCGCGCAAATGCTTGTCATAGGTGATCTGCAAGCCGCTTTCGGTCTGGGTGTAGTGCTTTTGCGCTTCCTCCAGCCAGCGGCTGTCGGGCACATTTTCAAATTCTGGGAACACACGCGGCATGGCGGCGGCGGCTTCGGCATGGGTCTTGGCGGCGGGGTTGCGGCCAATGAATTCCATGATGAAATCCAGCCCCTGCGGGTCGATATGTGGCCCGACATCGTTAAAGGCGACGCCCAGCAACCGGTTCTTGGCTGCCTTGGCCAACCCCAACCCATTCAGTCCCCCGCGTGACGTCCCAAGCACGGCGACCTTGTCGATCCCCAGATGGTCCAGCAGCTCCAACGCGTCGCGGCATTCAACGGGGGGGGAATAATGCGACCAGTCGGGATCAAAGTCGGAATGCCCCCGCCCGCGATAATCCATCTTGATCAGACGCACGTTTTTCAGATGCGGGGTTACATAGTCGAAATCCGCCGTGGTTCGCGTCAAACCGGCAAGGCAGAGAATCGGTAGCCCCTGACCTTCATCGGCAAAATAGAGCGATAGCCCGTCGGATGTGGTGAAATGAGCCATTATACGCCTGCCAGTTCTGGGATGCCGTTCAGGTCCTGCAGCACATGAACGGGCTTCCATGGTAAACGGTCCATCGGTTCGCCCGCACGGTTGACCCAGGCGGTCGTGAAGCCAAAGCCGGTTGCCGCCGCTGCATCCCAGCCATTGGACGATACAAACAGCACTTGTGATGGCGTGCAGCCGAACTTTTGGCCGACCAGTTCATAGACACGCGCATCAGGCTTGAAGATTCCTACGCTTTCGACCGACAAAACGGCATCCAGCGTGTCGGCCAGACCGGCGGATGACACCGCCCCTTCGAGCATCGCCGGCGACCCGTTCGATAGGATTGCCGTGTTCAATCCCTTATCCTTCAATTTTTTCAGCATCTTAGGCACTTCGGGAAATGCCTGAAGCTCCCAGTACAACGCCAGCAAACGAGCGCGCAGGGCAGGGTTGTCGTCGTGCCCGGTCTTTTCTAGTGCCCAGTCCAGACCCTCTTGGGTGACCTGCCAGAAATCATCATGGGTACCGGTGACAGCGCGCAGCCAAGAGTAGCTTAACTGCTTTTGTCGCCAATGTTCCGCGACCTGTGGCCAGCTGTCTTTTATCGCTGCAAAGTCCGGCTCTGATGCGGCTTGCCGTGCGGCGGCGGCCACATCGAACAAGGTACCATATGCATCGAACACGCATGTTGTTATCGCCATGATTTTCCCCCCTGAAATATCCTGCCGCGAGACTGTCACGCGCCGTCCGAACAGAAAAGGCCGAAAAACTGGCCGCAGGGGGGTTTACGACAGGGAGCAGGCTTGAAACACTGCGCGCCGAACCCGGAGCACCCGCGCAGATACGCGGCCTCCTGTATTTTCCCTTTATGGATCGGAGCTTTCTATGACGCAGGTTAAATCCGGCGATACCGTTGCTATTCACTATACTGGTACGTTGCTTGACGGCAGCACCTTCGACAGCTCGGAAGGGCGCGAGCCTTTGGAATTCACGGTTGGGTCCGGCCAGATCATCCCCGGCCTCGACACCGCGATGCCCGGGATGGAAGTCGGCGAGAAGAAAGTCGTCAAAATTGACAGCGCTGATGCCTACGGCGATGTGAACCCCGAGATGCGTCAGGCCGTGCCGCGCGAAGGCATCCCTGCGGATATCCCGCTGGAAATCGGCACGCAGCTGCAGATGCAAACCCCCGACGGGCAGGCGATGCCGGTGATGGTTGTCGAAGTCGACGACTCCACTGTCACACTTGATGCGAACCACCCGCTGGCAGGCAAAGACCTGCAGTTCGACATCGAACTGGTAAAAATCGCCTAAACAGGCCCATACAGTCCGGCGCTTTTGATCGCGCCGGACTGTCTTGTCCCAAGAAACCGCTCGAAACCTCGCGCGCCGCGCAGTATGCAGCGGTTATGGACAGTCAAAACACCTTCGACATTTTTATCGTGGCCACCCCCGGTCTGGAAGACATGCTTCTGGCCGAGGTGACAGAGAAAGGCTTTGCCAATCCCGTCACCACGCCCGGCGGGATCACGGTGCAGGGCGACTGGCCCGAGGTATGGCGCGCGAACCTGCAACTGCGCGGTGCCTCGCGCGTGCTGGCGCGGATCGGGTCCTTCATGGCGTTCCATCTGGCGCAACTGGACAAACGTGCACGCAAGTTCCCCTGGGGCGATGTGCTGCGCGCAGATGTGCCGTTACGGGTACAGGTGACCACGAAAGCCTCTAAAATCTACCACGCCGGTGCCGCGACACAGCGGATTGAAACCGCCCTGCGCGAAAGCCTCGGGGTGACGATCTCGCCCGAAGCGGCGCTCGTGCTCAAGGTGCGGATCGACGACAATGTAGTGACCATCAGCCTCGATACCTCGGGCGAGTCGCTGCACAAGCGCGGCCACAAGGAAGCCGTCGGCAAAGCGCCGATGCGCGAGAACCTAGCCTATCTGATGCTGCGTCAAGCGGGGTACACCGGCACCGAGACTGTGGTCGACCCGATGTGCGGCTCAGGTACGTTCGTGATCGAGGCCGCCGAGATCGCCATGGGCCTGAACCCCGGCCGCTCGCGCCATTTCGCTTTCGAGGACCTCGCCAGCTTTGATCCCGATCAATGGGCCGCCATGCGTGACGATACCGCCACGTCGACGCCGCTGCGGTTCTACGGTTCCGACCGTGACGCCGGTGCCGTCCGGATGAGCAGGATGAACGCGGAACGGGCAGGGGTATCAGAGGCGGTGCAGTTCGAAAACCACGCCGCGGGGGAGCTGACCCCGCCAGACGGACCGCCGGGCCTTGTCATGGTGAATCCGCCCTACGGCGGCCGCATCGGTAACAAGAAACTGCTTTATCCGCTTTATGGAACGCTTGGGCAAACGCTGCTCACGCGCTTCAAGGGCTGGCGCGTCGGCCTCGTCACATCGGAACCGCCCTTGGCCAAAGCCACCGGCCTGCCGTGGAAACCCCAAGGCCCCGCCATCGCACACGGCGGCATGAAGGTCTGGCTCTACCAAACCCCGCCCCTACGCTAAACGCGACGCCCTATTTCCAAATGGTCTAAAATCCCGGGGTCCGGGGCAGCGCCCCGGTCCGCCAGTACCGTCAAAGATGTTCGGCCTGTGGCATCCCCAGCACATGGAACCCGCCATCCACGCGGATGATCTCGCCCGTGGTGCAGGCACCGGCATCCGAGGCCAGATAGACCGCTGTCCCGCCAACAGCTTCAAGTGTCGCGTTGGACCGCAAGGGGGCGTTCATGTCGGTGTGTTTATAAGTCTTGCGCGCGCCGCCAATCGCGGCACCGGCAAGCGTTTTCATCGGGCCGGGGCTGATTGCGTTGACGCGGATGCCTTCGGGCCCCAGATCATTCGCCAGATAGCGCGTGGCACTTTCCAGTGCGGCTTTGGCTACGCCCATCACATTGTAGTTCGGCGTTACGCGGTTTGATCCCATATAGGTCAGCGTCAGCAGCGTGCCGCCATTCTCGACCATCAGCGGATGCGCCCGCCGTGCGACCTCGATGAAAGAATAGGCCGAAATATCCATCGAGTTTTTAAAGTTCTCGCGGCTGGTGTTCAGGAAGCGGCCTGTCAGCTCGGACTTGTCGGAAAACGCGATGGCGTGGACAACGAAGTCGATCGTGGACCACCGCGCGCCCAGTTGGTCAAACGCGGCATCAAGCGAAGCATCATCGGTCACGTCGACATCGACCATGAAATCCGACCCGACACTCTGCGCCAGAGGCTCAAGACGCTTCCCAAAGGCTTCGCCCTGATAGGTGAAGGCCAGTTCCGCACCGGCTTCGGCCATTGCCTTGGCAATACCCCAAGCGATGGAGCGTTCGTTCGCGACGCCCATAATCAGGCCGCGTTTTCCTTTAAGCATTTCTGACATTTGCTGTCCTTACTCTTGGAACTTGGAAAGGATCATCGATCCGTTGGTGCCGCCGAACCCGAAGGAGTTGGTCATCACCGAATCCAGACCGGCATTGTCCACACGCTCTAGCGCGATTTCGGACGGGTCCAGTTTCGGGTCCAGATCAACGACGTTGATGGATTTCGTGATAAAGTCATGTTTCAGCATCAACAGGCAGAACACAGCCTCTAGTGCGCCGGCGGCCCCTTGGGCGTGGCCGGTCATCGACTTGGTGGAGCTGACGGGTGGCGTGCTGCCTTTGCCAAAGACGCGGCGGACTGCTTCGATCTCGCCCACATCGCCGACTGGTGTGGATGTGCCGTGAGCGTTGATATAGCCGACCTTACGGCCCTCGGGCAGGGTTTCCAGCGCCAGACGCATGGCGCGTTCGCCGCCCTCGCCAGAGGGGGCTACCATGTCGTGACCGTCAGATGTCGCCGCATAGCCGGTGACTTCGGCATAGATCGTGGCACCGCGCGCCTTGGCGTGTTCAAGTTCTTCGAGCACCAACATGCCGCCGCCGCCCGAAATGACGAACCCGTCACGGTTGGCGTCAAAGGCGCGGCTCGCTGTTTCAGGGGCGTCGTTATACTTGCTGCTCATCGCGCCCATGGCGTCGAACAGGCAGGACAGCGTCCAGTCCAGCTCTTCGCCGCCGCCTGCGAACATCACGTCTTGCTTGCCTAGCATGATCTGTTCCGCTGCGTTGCCGATGCAATGCAGCGAGGTAGAGCAGGCCGAGGTGATGGAATAGTTGATGCCTTTGATCTTGAAGGCGGTCGACAGGTTCGCGCTGACGGTGGACGACATGCACTTTGGCACAGCAAACGGCCCGATACGCTTGGTCGCGCCGGTGTCACGCACAACGTTATGCGCGGTGAACAGCGCCGAAGTCGACGGCCCGCCGGAGCCCGCCACAAGGCCGGTGCGCGGGTTGCTGATCTGGTCTTCGCTCAAACCGGCATCTGCGATCGCTTGCTGCATGGCGATATAGGCATAAGCCGCGCCGCCGCCCATGAAGCGCAGCGCGCGTTTGTCGATGTGGTCGGCCACATCAATCTTGAGCGTCCCCGCAACGCGGCTGCGAAAGCCGTGCTCTGTCATTTCGGGGCTGGCGACGATGCCGCTGGTCCCGTCTTTAAGCGATGCCAGAACTTCTTCTGCATTGTTTCCGATGGACGAGACAATTCCCAATCCTGTGACAACGACGCGGCGCATGGGCTGCACTCCCTTGATCTGTGTGGGGCGGGTGCCCTCTTGATGCTGCGCGGCCCGCACGCTTGTCGCGGGGCCGCACGTTCGTTTCCCGTTTGCCGCCTATGGGGCGACAAATCAAGTCATCAGTCTGTCTGGATGATCAGCAAGATGATCGGATGTCCGCTCAGCTCTCGCTTAGCGCGACCTTCATGTCTTTGACCTGATAGATCACTTCGCCGTCAGCTTCGACGATGCCATCGGCAACGCCCATGGTTAGGCGACGGGTCTGGATCGCTTTGGTAAAGTCGATCTTGTAGGTCAGCAACTTGCGGTCAGGGCGTACCATACCGGTCAGTTTCACTTCGCCGACACCAAGCGCATAGCCGCGCCCCTGCCAGCCGCGCCAGCCAAGGTTAAAGCCGGTCAGCTGCCACAGGCCATCAAGGCCCAAGCAGCCGGGCATGATCGGGTTGCCGGGGAAGTGGCAGTCAAAGAACCACAGGTCAGGCGTGATGTCGAATTCCGCCGTGATGTGCCCTTTGCCGTGGGCACCGCCATCGGCGGATACGTCTGTGATCCGGTCCATCATCAACATCGGCGGGGCGGGCAGCTGCGCGTTGCCTTCGCCGAAAAGCTCGCCACGGGCGCATTTGAGCAGGGCTTCTTTGTCAAAGCTGGTGGGGTAGTCGGCCATAATATCGCGGCTCCTGAAGGCTGAATTTCAAATCCCGGCAGGTTTAGCATTGCGCACCGCAGGCCCGCAAGGGCGCAGGCGGATCGCATTTACGCCACGGCGCAGGGCGGTGCTGGCAGGTGTTTCGGGATTTCCGTTTGAAAACCATCGCCATTGCCCCTTATATATAGCGCATGAGAGGTACTTATAGCCAATGACCCAAACAACACAGCAGATCAGTTCTGAGTGGCTTGCCAAGGCGGGCCTGCGTCCCACGCGGCAGCGCATGACGCTGGCGCATCTGTTGGTGGGCGACGGTCAGCACCGCCATGTCACCGCCGAAAGCCTGTTTGACGCGGCCAAGGGGCAGGGCGATGCCGTGTCGCTGGCAACCGTCTACAACACCCTGCGCGCTTTTTGCGATGCGGGGCTGATGCAAGAAGTCACGGTTGACGGGTCCAAAAGCTATTTCGATACCAACACCCATGATCACCCCCATTTCTTCTGGGAGGACGAGGCACGCCTATCCGATGCGCCCTCTGACCAGTTGGTGATCGCGCAGTTGCCCGACGCCCCCGAAGGGGCCGAGATCGCATCGGTTGATGTGGTGATCCGCCTGCGCCGGAAGGTTTAGGCCGCGACGGGTAATCGGGTGCCGGTGTATTTCACCACCTGCATCGCGCTATAGCCACGCCCTAAAACCATTGTCCCGGTTCCATCAGGCCCAGATCCAGCAGCTGCCGTGAATGCCATTCAAACGGCGCAGAGTTGTGCCATTTGAAGCTGGCGATACTGTCTCTGCTGCCCGGATTGGACTTAAGCGCCTTGGCCGTGCGGAACGAGCAGACGGAGGCTGTGATATTGTGATGCCACGGGCAGGCGTAGGTGTTGTATTCCTGATCCGATAACGTGTGATCGCCAAGCATCCGCAAGCCGGGTTTGGCGCGGAATAGGGAAATACGGTCGATCTTGCGCCGCGCCGCTGGCACGTGTTCCTCAAAGCGCCACCGTAATCCGCCAAAGAAATCCAACTGTCGCTCTTTGGGGGCGGCGTCAGGCGTCTCTTGACGGGCCAGCGCGTAATAGCCGGACCGATCCATAAAGGCATTGTCCAAGGACACGGCGTTGGGTGCCGTTTCAAGATCATCTGCGTAGAGGTCGACGACATAGGTCAACATCGCATCGCGGCGCTCTTCGGTGTGAAAGGCCAGCATCTCGCCCACGGTGCGCGTCTCGCAGAAGGGGTAGAACAGGTATTCCGCGTTATAGCAGACATACAGCCATTGCCCCGGCGCGGCCTCGATCACGGCGTTCACCGCATCTAGCAACGCGCCATCGCGGTCCATGTCGTAATCCACGCGCAGCACGCCTTTGCTTTCGGCCACATCGCGGGCCAGTGCAAAGCTGGGGGGCATAAAGGCAACCAACGTGCCGAACCCAAGCTGCTGGTGATGGCGCAACGTCGTCTCGATCTCTACCGCGTCCTCGACCATGATGAGAGCAATGGGCCCCTTGCTCAGCACCGTTTTGCTGTCACTGATAAAATGGTCAAGACTGCGGTATTGCATGACACCCCGGTGGAAACTGCGCTTTGTCCTAAATCTGTCAAATCGGGACGCATTGCAAGAGAACGCTGGCGCTGTTAGACCGCGCTTTTGCACCTTTGATCAACGGACCCTGCCATGACCGCGCCAAAAAAGCTGTTCATCAAGACCTACGGCTGCCAGATGAACGTCTACGATAGTGAACGTATGGCCGAGTCTCTGGGCGATACTTACGTCGAGACAAAAACCGCAGCCGATGCGGATATGATCCTGCTGAACACCTGTCACATCCGTGAAAAAGCGGCCGAAAAAGTCTATTCCGAGCTGGGCCGTCTGAAGCCACTGAAAGAGCTGAACCCCGATCTAAAGATCGGCGTGGCCGGTTGCGTGGCGCAGGCCGAAGGGGCAGAGATCATGCGCCGTCAACCGGCTGTTGATCTGGTCGTAGGGCCGCAATCCTATCACCGGCTCCCCGCGATGGAGGCCCGCGTGCGGTCGGGCAAGACCGCGCTAGATACGGATTTCCCCGAAGAAGACAAATTCGAAAAGTTGAAAGGCCGCGGCAAGGCGAAACGTGCACCCTCTGCATTTCTGACCGTGCAAGAAGGGTGCGACAAGTTCTGCGCCTTCTGCGTGGTGCCCTATACCCGCGGTGCCGAAGTCTCGCGCCCTGCAACCCGCGTGCTGACCGAAGCGCGCGAACTGGTAGAACGCGGCGTGCGCGAGGTCACTTTGCTGGGTCAGAACGTCAACGCCTATCACGGCGTGGGCGCAGAGGGCGCGGATTACACGCTCGCCCGTCTGATCAAGGAGCTGGCCAAGATCGACGGGCTGGAGCGGATCCGCTATACCACCAGCCACCCCAACGACATGGACGACGCGCTGATCGCGGCACATGGCGAGATCGACAAGCTAATGCCCTATCTGCACCTGCCCGTGCAATCCGGCTCGGACCGTATCCTCAAGCGGATGAACCGCAGCCACACCGCCGAAAGCTATCTGCGGCTGATCGAACGCATCCGCGCCGCACGTCCCGATATCGTGATGTCGGGCGATTTCATCGTTGGCTTCCCTGAAGAAACCGACGCGGATTTCGAGGCCACGATGGAACTCGTGCGCGAGGTCAAATACGGCTATGCCTATTCGTTCAAATACTCGACCCGCCCCGGCACCCCCGCCGCCGAACGCCCGCAGGTAGAGGCCGCCGTGGCCGATGAGCGCCTGCAACGTCTGCAAGGCCTTATCACCGGCCAACAGCGCGAGATCCAGAACAGCATGGTCGGCCGAGACCTGTCTGTACTGGTGGAAAAAACCGGCCGCGAGGCAGGGCAGATGGTGGGCAAATCAGAATACCTCCATTCCGTGCATATTGACGACGCGCAGGCCGAAGTTGGTGATGTTGTGCGTGTCAGAATCGTTGATGCCAAAACCAATTCACTGACCGCACGACAAATTTAAGTGTCGCAGGCCGCGCTTTGCCCGCTTTGATTGTAGACCAAAACGGCTGCAATCGCGGGTAAATGGCGTAAGTGTGGCAGTAATATAGTAAATATGGCCGCATTCGCGCTTCACAGAGCCTCGTTTACCTCCTAATCTTACAACATATAGCGGACGACCATGGTGCCTGGGGTATCTTTGGGTTTTCCGACTGGGGGACAGAAGAAAAGGACGAGGGCTGTGTTCAATACAATTTCCAAGGGGCTACGGCTGTTTGCGGGCACCATGATCGCCGCGACATTCGTGCTTCAGGCATCTGCTGCCGATGCACAAACAAGATCTCAACAGGGCCGCGACAAGGGCCAGTATATTCCAACGATCTGGGTTGATCCCGACGGGTGCGAACACTGGGTTATGGATGACGGTGCCGAAGGCTACATGACGCCGCATGTCACACGTCAGGGTATTCCGGTCTGCCGCCGGGGGAACGTCTGCGGCGTAATGAACACGGATCAGTTTTTCAAGACTGACAGCTACCGCGTGCACCCGCAAGGCCGCGCACGTCTGGCCGAATTCTTCAAGTCGACAGGTGCTGTGTCCTATATCGTCAGCGGTCACACCGACAGCCGTGCGTCGGATGCCTATAACATGAAGCTGTCGCTGAACCGTGCCAATGCTGTCGCTAGTATTGCACAGCAGTCGGGGGCCCGCATCGCGGATGTTCGCGGCTACGGCGAGCGGATGCCAGCAGCGTCCAACGGCACATCGGGCGGTATGGCTAAGAACCGCCGCGTCGAAATCATCTGCATTCGCTAAGGGGACAGTAACGTGATGAAAGCTAAGATTATGATGGTCACCGCCTGCGCCCTGACACTGGGTGCTTGCGCTGACTACGAAGGCCGGGGCTACCCCGCCGATAAAT
Organism: Sulfitobacter sp. M22; assembly: GCF_021736025.1. Lineage (NCBI taxonomy): Bacteria > Pseudomonadati > Pseudomonadota > Alphaproteobacteria > Rhodobacterales > Roseobacteraceae > Sulfitobacter > Sulfitobacter sp. M22. The sequence goes on from NZ_WMEC01000001.1 coordinate 163,237, forward strand.
CCGTTGACCGCGGTTTCGACAAAAAGCACCTGAGCCAGCTTCAGGCCGGTATCTGGGTCGACCCCAATGGCTGCGACCACTGGATCATCGACGATGGCGTCGAAGGCTACCTAAGCCAACGCTTGGACAAATACGGCAAGCCGGTCTGCTCTGGCGTGGCCCAGCCCACCTATACGGCGGGCGACTTCAAAGGCGGCTCGCGCGTCCGAGATCCCAACTGATCTTGCGACCACTCCTGCACATAGGATCGGGCCGGCGCGTTTTACGCTCCGGCCCTTTTTTGTCGGTGCCAAGGGGTACACAGTTTGAAAACATGTCCCATATTAATCCAAAGACATCTCCAATTAGGAAAACGCTTTGCCATCTAGTGATACAATGACATCTCCTGCCTCTCACGCGCAGCAGCTTGAATTTCCGGATAACCGGCTGCTGATCGACCTGTGCGGCCCCTATGACGCCAATCTGACCGCCGTAGAAACGGCGCTCGAGGTGCAGATTGTGCGCCGGGGCAACCAGCTGTCAGTGATTGGCGATGATGACGCGGCGACGCGTGCCGTGGCGGTGCTGAACGGGCTTTATGCTCGGCTTGAAGGCGGGCGCAGTGTCGAACCTGCGGATGTCACCAGCCTGTTGCGCATGGGTGATTCCGCGGCAGGGACAGGCGTGCGTCCGGGCGACCAGATCGAGATGCCCAATCTTGGCGGCGTCGAAATCCAGACCCGCAAGAAACGTGTCGAACCGCGCACCGCTGCACAAAAGGCCTATGTGCAATCGCTGTTCGACAATGAACTGGCCTTTGGCATCGGGCCTGCCGGTACGGGCAAAACATATCTGGCCGTGGCTGTGGGCGTGTCGATGTTCATTGGCGGCCATGTTGATCGCATTATCCTGTCGCGCCCCGCGGTCGAGGCGGGCGAGAAGCTAGGCTATCTGCCCGGCGATATGAAGGACAAGGTCGATCCCTACATGCAGCCGCTCTATGATGCGCTCAACGACTTCTTGCCCGGCAAACAGCTGGCCAAGCTGATCGAAGAGAAAAAGATCGAGATCGCACCGCTGGCCTTCATGCGCGGGCGGACCTTGTCCAACGCTTTTGTTGTATTGGACGAGGCGCAGAACGCGACCTCTATGCAGATGAAGATGTTCCTGACCCGTTTAGGCGAAGGGTCGCGTATGGTGATTACAGGCGACCGGACCCAGATCGACTTGCCACGCGGCGTGCCGTCGGGGCTGCAAGACGCGGAACGGCTGCTCAAGACGATCCCCAAGATAAGCTTTAATTACTTCACGTCCAAAGACGTAGTACGTCACCCGCTGGTTGCCGCGATCATCGAAGCTTACGAAGCCGATACGGGCCACGCGTAATGTTTGGCTGCTTCATTTTGCCAAATAAACTCCGGGGGGCCGGGGGCTGGCCCCCGGTGGGGCGCTGATGCAGTCGCTGGATGTGATCGAGGAAGACCCGCGTTGGGCCGATCTGGACCTAGAGGCGCTGTGCCCGCGTGTGATATCGACCACGCTGGCGCATCTGTCGCTGGAAGCCAGCGTCGCCGAGGTCACTGTGCTGGCCTGTGACGACGCGCATATCGCGACGCTGAATGCTGATTTCCGCGACAAGCCTACGCCAACCAATGTACTGAGCTGGCCCGCGGAAGAACGCGGTGCCGCGCAGGATGGCGAGATACCGCTGCCGGTCACGCCGGGGTTCGACAAAATGCTGGAACTCGGCGATATCGCGATTTCATATGATACCTGCCACGCCGAGGCAGAGGCCGCAGGCAAGCCGATGGTTGATCATGTGACCCATTTGATTGTTCACGGCGTGCTCCATCTGTTGGGCTATGACCACGAACGGGACGGGGATGCGGCCCTGATGGAACGGTTAGAGGTAGAAATACTTGGTAAATTAGGGTTGGATGACCCATATAGACACGACGCAGCGCAACCGCCTGCCTAAACACATAAAGACAGGACCCGATGGGCGATACAGACGGATCATCTGAGGCGGCGCAGAGCGCGCAGTTGGAAGACATAAAACCGGCCTCCGAGGCTGAAGAAACCGAAGACTCCCCCAAATCCGGTGGTTTCTTTTCGCGGGTCATGGGTGCACTCAGCGCGTCAGACCCCGAGGAAGAAGAAGAAATGACCGCGGCGCAGACCGACCGGCTTTCCACCCGCGGCATGATGAACCTGCGTCGGATGCGGGTCGAGGACGTTGCGGTGCCCAAGGCGGATATCACCGCGATACCCGTCGGCTCGACGCTGGATGAATTGGTGGGCGTGTTTAAGGAAAGCGGTCTAACGCGGTTGCCGGTTTACGACGGGACGCTCGATACGCCCGTTGGTATGGCCCACCTCAAGGATCTGGCACTGACGCACGGATTTAACGGCAGATCTGCCGAGTTTGATCTTACTGCAATGCTGCGTCCCTTGCTGTTCGTGCCGCCGTCAATGACCATCGGCGTGCTGCTGACCAAGATGCAGGCAGAACGGCGTCATATGGCGTTGGTGATAGACGAATATGGCGGCGTCGACGGGTTGGTCACGATCGAAGACCTCATCGAACAGGTGATCGGCGAGATCGAAGATGAACATGACGTCGACGAAGGAAAATACTGGACCGTTGAAAAACCGGGCTGCTACCTTGCGCTGGCCAAAACGCCGCTGGATGATTTCGAGGCAGAGATCGGGCGCTCGTTGACCGACCACGACGATGTGGATGAAGAGGAAATCGATACGCTTGGCGGGCTGGTATTTATGCTGTCGGGTCGGGTACCGGCGCGCGGTGAAGTGGTTGTGCACCCCGACGGCCCCGAATTCGAGGTCATCGATGCGGATCCCCGCCGGATCAAGCGGTTGCGTGTGCGTATGGCCGGATCTCACTGATGACACTGCGCAGTGCCGCTTGGATGCGGTTTGGGGCAGCGGTGCTTGCCGGCGTTGTCGCGGCCTTCGGGCAGGCCCCTTATGATTTGCCGCTGGTTTTGCTGGCCGCCCTCGCGGCGGTGCTGCTGATCTATCGCAGCGTTGCGACGTCGCGCCAAGCGGCGGCGATCGGCTGGGGTTTTGGCTTTGGGTATTTTATCCACGGCTGGTCATGGCTGGTGTCGCCTTTCATGGTTGATCCCGAACGCTACGCTTGGATGGCCCCGTTTGCCGTCGTCGGGCTGACCGGCGGCTTGGCGCTGTTCTGGGCCGCGGCCTTCTATGGCGCGCGCAGGCTGTCCGCGCAGGTCTGGCCGCTGATCTTCGTGCTGCCCGCGGCAGAAATGGTGCGCGGGTACCTGTTTACTGGCTTCCCTTGGGGTATGTTCTCGCAGTCTTTGGTCAACCATTGGCCGGGGCAGGGTCTGTCATTGATTGGCCCCTACGGGATGACACTTGCGGTTGTCGCGCTTGCCGTGGCCGTGGTGCAGCGCGCCCGTGGATCCGTGCTGTGTCAGGCTGCTGTCTGGGGCGCACGCGTATGCACTGTGCTGGCTTTGACCGTCCCCTTCGGCGGTCCAGATGTCGTTTTGACCCAGCATATGATCCGCATGGTGCAGCCCAACGCGGCGCAGAAAGATAAGTGGGATCCCGGCAAAATACCGGAATTCTTTGATCGTCAGCTCGCGCTGACCAGCGCTCCTCCGGCGCAGGGGGACGCGGCCCCTGATCTGATCCTGTGGTCTGAAACCGCCATCGCGTGGCCGCTGGATCTCGCCCATGGCGCGTTGACCTATATCAGCGAAGCCGCCGCCGGTACGCCCGTTGTGCTGGGGGTGCAGCGGCGCGACGACATGGCCTATTTCAACTCGGCTGTGCTGCTTGGCCCCGATGCAGAGGTCGTGCAGACCTATGACAAACACCATCTGGTGCCGTTTGGCGAATATATCCCCTTTGGCGACATTCTGGGTCGTATCGGACTGCGCGGCATGGCGGCACAGTTTGGCAGCGGCTTTTCCTCCGGTCCGGGAGCAGAGCTGATGGACCTGGGGGATATGGGTGCCGCGCTGCCTTTGATCTGCTACGAGGCCGTGTTCGCCCGCGACGTCAACGCGGCACCGGCGCGTCCGGCGTTTCTGATGCAGCTCACAAATGATGCGTGGTTTGGCAAGGGGCAGGGGCCGTTGCAGCACTTGGCCCAAGCGCGGATGCGCGCGATAGAGCAGGGCCTGCCCATGGCGCGCGTCGCCAATACCGGTGTGTCGGCGATGATTGACCCTTGGGGCCGCATCACGAAAAGCCTGGCTTTGAACCAAGCCGGATTTCTGGATGCGCGTTTGCCTGCCCCAAGCCCTGCGACACCCTATAGCAGGTGGGGCGAATGGCCTTTTCTTTTCATCACTTTGGCCGGATTTGCCCTTGTTATCCTGCGCAATCGACGCAACTTAAAGTTTGACCACAGGGGCCGGCATAGCTAAGCCCCGCTAATCGGCCACAACGGCTTCCTGACGTGGCTATGAAACCTATTGGAGCACTAAATGTCCCGCAAGAATTATACGTTCACTTCGGAATCCGTTTCCGAGGGCCACCCGGATAAGGTCTGCGACCGGATTTCCGACGCAGTACTTGACGCCTTTCTCACCGAAGAGCCCGAAGCGCGGGTGGCAGCCGAGACTTTTGCCACAACCAATCGGGTGATCATCGGCGGCGAAGTGGGCCTGTCAGACAAGTCCAAATTGGACGAATACCTTGGCAAGATCGACGGCATCGCCCGTGCGTGCATCAAGGATATCGGGTACGAGCAGGACGAATTCCACCACGCCACCTGCGAGATCACCAACCTGCTGCACCCCCAGTCGGCGCATATTGCGCAGGGTGTGGACGCGTCAGGTGACAAGGAAGAAGGCGCGGGCGATCAGGGCATCATGTTCGGTTTCGCCACCACTGAAACGCCAGAGCTGATGCCGGCGCCTATCCACTATGCTCATGCGATCCTGCGCCGTCTGGCCGAGGTGCGCAAAGACGGTACCGAGCCAACGCTGCGCCCTGATGCGAAAAGCCAGCTTTCCGTGCGCTATGAAGATGGCAAACCTGTTGGCGTGTCCTCTATCGTGCTGTCGACGCAGCACGCTGACGCGGGCCAGACCAGCGCCGACATCCGCGATATTGTCGAACCCTATATCACCCATGTCCTGCCCGAAGGCTGGATCACACCGGACACCGAATGGTGGGTGAACCCGACGGGGACATTCGTGATTGGCGGTCCTGACGGTGATGCCGGCCTGACCGGTCGTAAGATCATCGTCGATACCTATGGCGGTGCGGCACCGCACGGGGGCGGCGCGTTCTCGGGCAAAGACCCGACAAAGGTTGACCGCTCTGCTGCCTATGTCGCGCGCTATCTGGCGAAGAACGTCGTGGCCGCGGGTCTGGCAGAGAAATGCACGATCCAGCTGAGCTATGCGATCGGCGTATCAAAGCCCTTGTCGATCTATTGCGACACCTATGGCGGCGACGCCGATGTGTCGGATGCCGCGATTGAAAAAGCGATCCGCCAGATCATCGACCTGACCCCACGGGGCATCCGCGAGCATCTGGAGCTGAACAAGCCGATCTATGAACGCACAGCTGCCTATGGCCACTTTGGCCGCGCGCCCGAAGCGGATGGTGGGTTCAGCTGGGAAAAGACCGATCTGGTCGATGCACTGAAAGCCGCACTGTAAGCCGTCGCGGTATTGGACACGAAAGGGCGGCCCGTGGGCTGCCCTTTTGCTTTGGCGGGCCGTGTGGAAATTGGGCACCACGCCCCTAAGACGCGGCGCTTGCCGATAGGGATATGGCTGATGCCCTTGGTCAGGAACCCTTTGATCGGTGTCGGGCTCATCTCAAAACCGTCAGCAAGGCAGGCTTTTGCGTCGGGGGATCACGCGAAATGTTGCGCCCGTAGCCATCGCAGGCTAAAGCCAGCGCCATGACACATCCAGAACGCCCCCGCCGCAATTTCTACGGTCGCCTTAAAGGCAAATCGCTTAAGCCAAGCCAGAAAGGCTATATCGAAGAGGACCTAGAGGCGCTGTCCCCCGGTCCCGTCGATTGGGATGCGAACCCTGACCGCACACCGCTGGATCTGCCGATTTTGTTTGATGGCAAACCTGTCTGGCTCGAGATCGGCTTTGGCGGTGGTGAACATATGGTGCATCAGGCCGCCCAAAACCCCGACGTGGGTATCATCGGCTGCGAACCCTATATCAACGGGGTCGCGATGCTGTTGGGCAAGATCCGCCGCGCGGGGGTCGACAATGTGGCGATCCACCCCGGCGATGCGCGCGATATCTTTGACGTGCTGCCCGAGGCGTCGATTGACCGCGCTTTTCTGCTCTATCCCGATCCTTGGCCCAAGACCCGCCATCACCGGCGCCGCTTTGTGACGCCTGAACACCTTGAACCGCTGGTGAAGGTGCTCAAGCCCGGTGCGATTTTTCGTGTCGCGACGGATATCGAGGACTATGTGCGCCAGACGCTTGAACAGGTGCCACGCCACGGGTTCGAATGGCTGGCCGAACGCCCCGGCGACTGGAAAGAACCGTGGGGCGACTGGATTTCCACCCGCTACGAACAAAAAGCGCTGCGCGAAGGGCGCGTGCCGCATTACCTGACATTCCGCAAGATCTGAGCGGCAGGCAGGCTGGACTGACGCGGGCGATGGACGGGACAGGATCGCTGGTTTAAGACGGACTTTCAGGAAGTTTTTTGAGGGTTCTCCATGTCCAGCCACGCCACGCCCGTCCCGATGACCTCTACCGCTTGCGGCCCGCTGTCCGGCGTGGCCGAGGTGCCCGGCGACAAGTCGATCTCGCACCGTTCCCTGATTTTGGGCGCGATGTGTGTGGGGGAAACCACCATCAGCGGTCTGCTTGAAGGCGATGACGTGCTGGATACAGCCAAGGCGATGCAGGCCTTTGGCGCTGAAGTGACCAATATGGGCGGCGGCAACTGGTCCGTGCGCGGCGTCGGCGTTGGCGGTTTTGCTGAACCCGACGGGGTGATCGACTGCGGCAACTCCGGCACGGGGGTGCGGTTGATCATGGGGTCGATGGCGACATCCCCGATCAGCGCGACATTTACCGGCGACGCCAGCCTGAACGGTCGCCCCATGGCGCGGGTCACCGACCCGCTGGCGCTGTTTGGCACGCAAGCCGTGGGCCGCAAAGGCGGGCGTTTGCCGATGACCATCGTGGGGGCCGCTGACCCGGTGCCCGTACGCTACACCGTGCCGGTCCCGTCGGCGCAGGTGAAATCTGCCGTGTTGCTGGCCGGCCTGAACGCCCCTGGCAAGACTGTCGTGATCGAGGCCGAGGCCACGCGCGACCATACGGAACGGATGTTGGCGGGCTTTGGCGCTGAAATCACAGTCGAAGACACCGACGAGGGCCGTGTGATCACTCTGACCGGCCGGCCAGAACTGCAAGCGCAGCATGTCGATGTCCCGCGCGATCCGTCCTCGGCTGCGTTTCCGGTCTGTGCTGCGTTGATTGTGCCGGGGTCGGATGTGCTTGTGCCCGGCATCGGGTTGAACCCGACACGGGCGGGGCTGTTCACCACGCTGCGCGAGATGGGTGCTGATCTGACCTACGAGAATGAGCGGACCGAGGGCGGTGAGCCTGTTGCTGATCTGCGGGCAAGGTTTTCGCCCGATCTGAAAGGCATTGAGGTGCCACCAGCCCGCGCAGCGTCGATGATCGACGAATATCCGGTGCTTTCTGTCGTCGCCTCCTTTGCGCAGGGCCAAACGATGATGCGCGGCGTCAAAGAGCTGCGCGTCAAGGAAAGCGACCGGATCGATGCGATGGCCAAGGGGCTGCGCGCCAACGGGATCGAAGTGGACGAGGGGCCTGATTGGTGGGCGGTCACCGGACGGGGGCATGGGAATGTGCCTGGCGGAGCAACATGTGCCAGCCAGCTGGACCACCGGATTGCGATGTCTTTCATGATCCTTGGCATGGCCGCGGCGTCGCCCGTCAGTGTGGATGACGGGGCACCCATCACCACGTCCTTCCCGATCTTCGAACCGCTGATGAAACGTCTTGGTGCGAATGTGACACAGGGGGAAGCATAATGTTGGGATTTACCGTTGCGATTGACGGGCCAGCTGCAGCGGGCAAGGGCACCGTAGGGCGCGCTGTTGCTGCTCATTTCGGCTTTGCGCATCTGGATACCGGCCTGCTGTACCGTGCCGTCGGGGCCAAGGTGCTGGACGGCATGACCGCCGAAGAAGCCGCGCTGACTTTGCAGGCCGATGACCTCGAAGACGACCAGCTGCGCACCAATGCCGTAGCAGAGGCCGCGAGCCTCGCGGCTGCGATTCCCGCCGTGCGTGCGGCCTTGGTCGATTTCCAGCGCAGCTTTGCCATGCGAGCAGGGGGCGCGGTTCTGGACGGGCGTGACATCGGCACCGTGATCTGCCCCGATGCACCGGTAAAGCTGTTCATCACCGCCACACCAGAGGTGCGCGCGCAGCGTCGCTTTGCCGAGCTGAGCGCCAAGGGGGCAGAGGTCACACTCGAAGGGGTTTTGGCCGATGTTCAGGCGCGCGACGCGCGCGACAGCACCCGCGCCGAGGCACCCTTAAAGCCCGCCGCGGATGCGGAACTGATGGACACCTCGACCATGGATATCGAAACAGCCGTGGCCCGCGCAATCGCACTGGTGGCAGCACGGCTGGGTGTTTGAGCATATGGGAACGAATGGTGCCGTTTAACGTTGGTCCAAGACGTGCTTGGCGCTAGGCTCGGTACGACAGGAATAAACAAGAGGTGCTGATTATGAAGACCGCTCAAGATTATCTCGACGCTGCCAATGAAGTTGTCCCCAAGATGGACGCCAAGGATGCGATTGCGAAACACGCCAAGGGCGAAGGCGTCTTTATTGATGTGCGCGACTCTGGTGATATCGCCAAAAGCGGCACAATCCAGGGCGCACACCGCGTGCCGCGCGGCATGATCGAATTCCGCGCCGATGCGAACAAAGAAGAGATGTATAACCCGATCTTCAAAAAAGACGCTGAAATCTATCTGATTTGCGGGGCGGGTGGCCAAGCCGCGTTGTCGGGCAAGACCCTACACGACATGGGCTTTAGCAATGTCACCAACATCGGTGGTTTCCCCGGCTGGAAAGACGCGGGCGGCCCGACCGAAGCCTAAGCGTCACGGCGCATGACCAATGACGAAAGGGCAGGCTGTGGTCTGCCCTTTCTTATATTAGACCCCCGCATACGCAGGCTATAAAGGGTGCCAGCCCTTGCGTTTGCTGAAAAACGGGGCTATACGCGCGACTGTCTAAGGGGCGGATACACGTTTCGGGCGCAGTACATCAGGCAGGGTCGGTTTCATCCGGCCCTCTTTGTTTTGCGGATCGAATCCCATCGTGGATGACAACTTTAACCACAGACCGGCGGAGACAACCGCGCGGCCAGAAACCAAATGCTAAAGGAAAATCAAGCTACATGGCTATGAACTCAATGGAAGACTTCGAAGCACTTTTGGAAGAAAGCTTTGAAATGGACACGCCCGCAGAGGGCTCAGTTGTCAAAGGCAAGGTTATCGCGATCGAAGCGGGCCAAGCCATTATCGACGTCGGCTACAAGATGGAAGGCCGCGTCGAGTTGAAAGAATTTGCCGAGCCTGGCGAAGCTCCGAAAGTGGAAGTCGGCGACGAAGTCGAAGTATTCCTGCGTCAGGTTGAAAACTCGCGCGGCGAAGCTGTTATCTCCCGTGAGATGGCGCGTCGCGAAGAAGCTTGGGACCGTCTTGAGAAAGCCTATGCCGCAGAAGAGCGCGTTGAAGGCGCGATCTTTGGCCGTGTTAAAGGTGGCTTTACCGTTGATCTGGGCGGCGCTGTTGCCTTCCTTCCGGGTTCCCAAGTTGACGTGCGCCCCGTGCGCGATGCCGGCCCTCTGATGGGTCTGAAGCAGCCATTCCAAGTTCTGAAAATGGACCGCCGTCGTGGCAACATCGTTGTATCGCGTCGTGCAATCCTTGAAGAATCCCGTGCCGAACAGCGTGCCGAAGTGATTGGCAACCTGACCGAAGGTCAGGAAGTTGACGGTGTGGTCAAGAACATCACCGAATACGGTGCGTTCGTTGATCTGGGCGGCGTTGACGGCTTGCTGCACGTCACAGACATGGCATGGCGTCGTGTGAACCACCCATCCGAGATTCTGGCGATCGGCGAAACCATCAAGGTTCAGGTCATCAAGATCAACAAAGAGACGCACCGCATCTCCTTGGGTATGAAACAGCTGCAAGAAGATCCATGGGATCTGGTTCAAGCCAAGTACCCGCTGGAATCCACGCACACTGGCCGCGTCACCAACATCACCGATTACGGTGCATTTGTTGAGCTGGAGCCAGGCGTTGAAGGTCTGGTTCACGTGTCCGAAATGTCCTGGACCAAAAAGAACGTACACCCCGGCAAGATCGTTTCCACCAGCCAAGAAGTCGAAGTCATGGTTCTGGAAATCGATGGCGCCAAGCGTCGCGTTTCCCTTGGTCTGAAACAGACCATGCGCAACCCATGGGAAGTGTTCGCTGAAACACACCCAGAAGGCACCGAAGTCGAAGGCGAAGTCAAAAACATCACCGAATTCGGTCTGTTTGTTGGCCTGCCAGGCGACATCGACGGCATGGTTCACCTGTCCGACCTGAGCTGGGACCAGCGCGGCGAAGAAGCGATCCAAGACTACCGTAAAGGTGACACGGTTCAGGCCGTTGTTTCCGAAGTCGACGTTGAAAAAGAACGCATCAGCCTGTCGATCAAAGGTGTGGGCGGCGACAAGTTCGCAGAAGCAGTGGGCGGCGTGAAGCGCGGTTCCGTTGTGACTGTGTCCGTGACCTCCATCGAAGAGGGTGGCATCGAAGTCGAATACGAAGGTATGAAAGCCTTCATCCGTCGCTCCGATCTGTCGCGTGACCGTGCCGAACAGCGCCCCGAGCGTTTCTCGGTTGGTGACAAGGTCGACGTACGCATCACCAATGTGGACGCGAAAGCGCACCGTCTGGGCGTCTCGATCAAAGCACGCGAAATCGCAGAAGAGAAAGAAGCAGTCGAGCAGTATGGCTCCTCTGACTCCGGCGCATCCTTGGGTGATATCCTGGGTGCCGCTCTGAAGGGCGACGAATAAGCCTTAGCGCTTATCGCACACAATTTAGGGCCTCGCAGTGCAGACTGCGGGGCCCTTTTTCGTTCCGAATCGCAAGGGGGTGCATTGGAGCGGGTGAGGGCGGCTGGCCGCGCCATTCCGGGTGCCGGTGTGAATTATGGCCAAAAAATGACTGCAAAACAGCGACTTCCCGCCGTTTAATCACGATAATAGAAATTTGGATGACTTCACGAACGCGTTTGGTTTGCTATAGTCCCCTCTAGTTAAGACATAAATTGCGCACCTCGGAGGACGTTAAATGATCCGGTCAGAACTGATCCAGAAGATTGCCGATGACAATCCCCATCTCTATCAGCGCGACGTTGAGCGGATCGTGAATACCATCTTTGAAGAGATCACCGGCGCGATGGCCGCAGGGGACCGTGTCGAGCTGCGCGGCTTTGGTGCTTTTTCGGTAAAAAAACGTGACGCGCGCGTGGGACGGAACCCTCGTACTGGGGAAACGGTTCATGTAGAAGAAAAGCACGTGCCGTTCTTCAAGACCGGTAAACTGCTTAGAGATCGTTTAAACGGGAATTCCTAATGCGCTATGTTCGCTACCTCTGCATCGCAATCTTCGCCATTGCACTGATCGCGGTCGCCTTGGCCAACCGGTCTATGGTGTCGCTGAAATTGCTGCCGACCGAGGTTTCGGGCTGGTTCGCAATGAACCCTGAAATCCAGGTGCCGCTGTTCATTGTTATTCTGGGCAGCATCATCGCCGGCCTTCTTGTCGGTTTTGTCTGGGAATGGATCCGCGAATACGGCCAACGCGCTGAAGCTGCCCGTCAGGCGCGCGAAATGCGCCGGTTGGAGCGTGAAGTCGCACGGTTGAAGGGCGAGAAGTATCAGGACCAAGACGAGGTTCTGGCGTTGCTGGATCAAGCAAGCTAAGCGGGCCGATGCCCCTTAGCGCAGGAACCATTCGATGACCCAAAATTTGCATGTGAAATTCTGCGGCTTACGCAGCACGCAGGATATTGCCGCGGCGGCTGCCGCTGGTGCGCGCTATGTCGGGTTCGTCTTTTTCGAAAAATCCCCGCGCCATGTCACGATCGAACAAGCCGCTGAACTGGCTGTAGAGGTGCCGATGGGGCTGTGTAAGGTCGCGCTGACGGTCAATGCGGATGACGCCTTTCTGGACGCGCTGACTGCCGCTGTGCCCCTTGATATGCTGCAGCTACACGGCCAGGAAACACCCGAGCGTGTCGCCGAGGTCAAGGCCCGCTATGGGCTGCCGGTGATGAAAGCTGTAGGGGTCGCGGATGCCGATGACCTGCCGCAGATCGATGTCTATATGGCTGTCGCGGACCAGATCCTGATTGATGCTAAACCACCCAAAGGGGCGGCATTGCCCGGTGGCAATGGTCTGGCCTTTGACTGGCGTCTGGTCGCCGATCGCACATGGGATAAGCCGTGGATGCTGGCAGGTGGCCTGACGCCCGACAACGTGGCAGAGGCGGCGCATATGACCGGCGCACGGCAAGTCGATGTGTCTTCCGGTGTGGAAAGCGCTCCGGGGATCAAGGACGCGGGGCTGATCGCGGCATTCGGAAACGCCGCGAAGGTCTGAGTATCGGCAGGATGCCCCCTTAGAAGGTTAAGGGGTATTCCTTGGCCAGCGCGTCGAACTTCATCAGCGATGCGATAAGGGCTGGCATCTGGTCCAGATAGATCATGTTGGGCCCGTCCGACGGTGCATTGTCAGGGTCTTCGTGGGTTTCAATGAACACCGCACCTACACCAATCGCCACAGCCGCGCGTGCCATGACCGGCGCAAATTCGCGTTGTCCGCCGCTCGAACCGCCTTGCCCGCCGGGTTGCTGGACCGAATGCGTCGCGTCCATCACGACAGGGTATCCGGTCTGCGCCATCTGCGGCAGGCTGCGCATGTCGGCGACCAGCGTGTTGTACCCAAAAGAGGTGCCGCGTTCTGTGAGCAAGATGCGCTTGTTGCCGGTGGATTCAATCTTGGCGACGACATTGGGCATGTCCCACGGGGCCAGAAACTGGCCCTTCTTCACATTGACGACCTTGCCCGTATTGCCCGCGGCCAGCAGCATATCGGTTTGCCGGCACAGGAAGGCGGGGATTTGCAGGATGTCCACGGCTTCGGCGGCGATGGCACATTGGGCTTCGGTGTGAACATCCGTCAGAACCGGCACGCCGATGGACTTGCCCACAGACTGCAACACGGCCAGACCTTCGTCGATGCCAAGCCCGCGTTTGCCGCCAAGCGAGGTGCGGTTGGCCTTGTCATAGCTGGCCTTGAACACGAACTGCGCGCCGACCGCGTCGCAGGCCTCTTTCATCTGGCCGGCGATCATCTGGGCGTGTGTTTCGCTTTCCAACTGGCAAGGGCCTGCGATCACCGTCAGCGGGCGATCATTCCCGATAACGACATTTCCAACGGTGACTTGGGTCATTTTGTTACCTGTTCTTTCAGAATAGAGGAGGTCAGCGATAGCATGAGGTAGATGCCCGCAAAGATCAGAAATGTCAAAATCGTGTTCTCGAACTTGCGCGGATATGTGGCGGATTGCGACGCGACAGGGCGCACCGCGACGGTCAGATAGCGCACCTGACGGCTGGCTTCGGTACGGGCCTGTTCCATCTGTGTGAGCGATGCCTGAAGTGCTGCATCTGCGGCGGCCAAATCGGCCTGCGCCAGTTGCAAGCTAACGGCCTGCTGCGCAAGAGAGTTCGTACCCTCTGTGGCGCTGTTCATGCGGTCGTTCAGCTTGTCCAGCTGTGCGCTAAGGCGGCGCACGTCGCCTTGGGCACCGTCCACCTTGGCACGGTTGGGGCGCGGGTTGTCGAGCAGGGCAGCAAGCTCGAGTTCCTTTTCCAACAGCAGTGTTTCGTAGTTGGTGATCTGACCGCGGATCGACGCAATAACAGCCTGCGGATCGACGCCATTTTCAACTTGCAGCTTGATTAGCGCCTCCTGCGCCTCGCGGCGTTTGGCGACAGTCTGTTCATAGGCCTCGCGCGCGTCGCGCATACCGTCTTCGCGCTTTTGCTGCGACAGGGCGTTCACGCGTTCCTCGGCATAGTCGAGCAGGTGCTGAGAGAAGTCAGTGGCAACTTCCGGATCGGCGGCGATGACCTCCATCCGGATCATCCCTTCGGTGGGATCGTAGCCGATTTTGACGTTGTCCTTGTAGAATTTATACGCCTCTTCGTTTGACGCATCCGGGTTCATCCGCTGGATCGGGTCAATCTCGGGATTAGAGAAATGCTTCATAAAGCCAACGTCGCGGTCCAAGCGCAGCATAGCGTCTTTGGACTGCAGGTAACTTTGCGTCGCGATACTATCGGCAGAGTTGGCAAATTGCGTCGGCAGCAGCCCGCCAAGCGGGCCAAGCCCGCCGGTGCCCTCGTTCTGAATGATCAGGAACTGGCTGTCGGTCGCATACATCGGGGTGGCGATTTTATAGAAATAATAGCCTCCCATCACCGTGGGAAGTCCGACGAAAAACGCCAGCCGCACCGCCAAAAGCGCCATCTTGCGGCGACGACGTTTGGTGATGTCGCGCTGGATATCCGAGATTTCGCGCATCCGACGTTCCATCGGCTTAACGTCGGTGGAGGGCACATTACGCCCGCCTGTAGGTATCGTTTGCGGCAGTTGAATTCGGTTCTTGGACAGGGCCGTACCCGTGGATTTCTGATCTTGCGGGACGACGAGCTCCAGCATGTTGGAACGTTGGAACGGATCAATACCCTGATCGCGCAAGAGACGTACCGCATCAAAATCCGAGGTTGGCGCAAGCCCGTGTTTCTGGGCCACGCGCCGTGCCATCCGCAACTGGCGGCCGGTCAGCCCTTCGCGACGGATCGCGTCAATGTCCTGCTCGCCGCTGACTTCATCCGCCGAAGCAACCTCTCCGCTGCGCGGAGCCGGCGACGGGGTGGAACGCGGGGGCGCAGACGCGGGCGAAGGTGTCGTGGCTTGGGTTCTTTGGGCAGCTTGTGATGCGTTTTCCTGCGCTTCGCCTGCGACAGGCGGAACGTCGGAAGACGTAGCCGAAGCCGCCTTCGGCTTAGCCGTGTCGGTGCCCTGCGGGGTTGCCGCAGGGGCCGCGCGTTTGATGCGGAATTTTCTAGCCTTGGGTTTCGTAGTCATAAAGCTGTTTGGCCTCTTCCAAGGTGTCGAAGATATGAAGCTTTCCGCCAAGTAGTACAGCAGCGGACCGCGCGAATTGTTCCAACGTCTCGGCTTGGTGCGACACGATGATGATCGTGGTCGTTTGCAGGCGCTCTTGCAGAATTTCGCCCGCCTTGCGGTTGAACTCAACGTCTGTGGTGCTCGGCATGCCTTCGTCGATCAAATAGATGTCGAAATCAAGCGCAAGCAGCAGTGAAAAGGAAAACCGTGATTTCATCCCGGCGGAATATGTCCCGACCGGCTGGTCAAAATATTCACCCAAACCGCACAGCCAGCGGCAAAAACTTTCGACGTAATCAGGGTCTAGCCCATAGAGCCGCGCAATATAGCGGGCGTTTTCCATGGCAGAGATCTTGTTGATGACGCCGCCCATAAACCCCAATGGAAAGCTGATGTTGCAGCCCCGTCTGATTTCGCCTTCGTCCGGTTTTTCAAGCCCCGCCATCATATTGATAAGGGTCGTCTTACCGGTGCCATTGGGGGCGAGGATGCCAAGGGAATGACCCAAATCCACACGAAACGACACATGGTCCAGAATGACCTTGTGTTGCGTGCCAGTCCAAAAGGACTTGGATACGTTGTCAAATTCCAGCATGCCTGCTCCGATTGGTGCTGTTGCGGGTCTGTCGCGCCCTGTTTCCCGAGGCTTGTGCGGTGTCTAGCCCACTATTTTGACTATATTATGTCGTAGATGAGACCGTATTTACAAGGAGCCAAAGCATAGGGCACGCCGCAAGGGCAGGCCAGCGGCAACACGAAGCAGTCAACGCCCGAGCCATGCCCCGGTTGAAACCGGCACCCCGACCCTTAGGTCTAGGCACATGACAGATATCCGCCCGGAACTTAGCCAATGTACCCTGTGCGCCGACCGCTTTGCCGCGACGGCGACGGCGCATCGGCCTAATCCGGTCGTGTGGTTTCAGCCGGGGGCGCGGCTGCTGATTGCCTCGCAGGCACCGGGGTTGCGGGTTCACGAGGCCAACACGCCGTTCTGGGATGCCTCTGGTAAACGCCTGCGCGACTGGCTGGGCGTGGACGAGGCGACGTTTTATGACCGCAGCCGTGTGGCGATCATCCCCATGGCATTCTGCTTTCCGGGCTATGATGCCAAAGGCAGCGACCTGCCGCCCCCGCCGATCTGTGCGAAAACATGGCGGGCAGGGGCACTGGACACTGTGCCCGATGTGCGGTTGACCGTGTTGATCGGGGCCTATGCCATGCGTTATCATCTGCCCGGGTTCACCACAGTCACCCGCGCCGTCGCCGATTGGCAAAACCACCCGAAGGGCGTCTTTGCCTTGCCTCATCCGTCGTGGCGCAATACCGGTTGGCTCAAGAAAAATCCGTGGTTCGAGGAAGAGGTGCTTCCCCGGCTCCGCGCTGCTGTAAGGAATGTACTGGATGACTGACGCGACTCCGCTGGACATCGCCCATGCCGCCATGATGGCCGATGAAAGCGATGACGCCGCCCGCCTGCGGTTTTATGAACGCATGGCCGATGTGGAGCTGTTCCTGCTGCTCGAAGATGAACCGGACGCCGAGCAGATCAGCCCCGTTCTGCTGGATGATGCCTATGTGCTGGTCTTTGACCGAATTGAACGCCTGGCGGCCTATGTGGGCGAGCCCGCGCCCTATGTGGCGCTGTCGGGGCGTGCGGTAGCAGGCATGCTGGAGGGGCAACCGCTGGGCATGGCGGTCAACCTTGATGTGGCCCCGTCGGCGATCTTGTTGCCCGACAGCGCGGTGGCATGGCTGCGCGAAACGCTCGCCCACGAAGCCGGAGAGGTCGAAGCCCGCATTGACCGCGTCCTACCGCCGACCGGCCTGCCCGAAACGCTGATCGCCGCGATTGATGCCAAGCTGGCGACCGCCACAGGCATGGCGGCGGGGGCTTGGCTGGTCGGGGTTGAATACACTGGCGGCGGGCGCGGGCATCTGCTGGGCTTTGTCGGCGCAATCCCGCGGGCCCAAGATGCGCTTGTGCGTGCGGCATCCGAGGCGCTGACATTCTCGGGTATCGATGCGGGCGCAATGGATGTGGGCTTCTTCGCGCCCTCTGACCCGACGGTTGAAAAACTGTCGAAAGTCGGGCTGCGTTTCGATCTGCCGCAGATGGACCCGCTGGAGAAAACCCCACGGATGGAGGCTCCCGGATCTGATCCGTCCAAGCCGCCGATCCTGCATTAACCGGTACCCGCCAAAGCCGCTTGCATCCCGCCCCGCTTGGCGCGATCAATAGGCCATGACATTGAACCCCGCCGATCCCGCATTCGAGGCCGCGTTGCGTGCCGATCTGTCGCCCGACGTGTTCCGCGAGGTCGAACCGCGCTATCTGGAAGAACCACGTGGGCTCTATGCGGGGAAATCCGCAGTACTGGCGCTGCCGCGCACGGTCGAAGAGGTCGCGACCCTGATCCGTCACGCCAATGCAGCGCGGGTCGGTGTGATCCCCTACGGCGGGGGCACCGGATTGGTCGGGGGGCAGGTGGCCGAATCCGGCCCCGCACCGCTGATCCTGTCGCTGGAACGCATGAATAAACTCCGCGCGGTGTACCCTGATGAGAACGTGCTGGTGGCCGAAGCGGGGATGATCCTGTCAGACGTGCAAGCCGCCGCCGAAACCGCCGACCGCCTATTTCCCTTGACGCTCGCGGCCCAGGGTTCT
Organism: Sulfitobacter sp. M22; assembly: GCF_021736025.1. NCBI lineage: Bacteria > Pseudomonadati > Pseudomonadota > Alphaproteobacteria > Rhodobacterales > Roseobacteraceae > Sulfitobacter > Sulfitobacter sp. M22. The sequence continues at coordinate 181,195 of NZ_WMEC01000001.1, forward strand.
GCCCGCATCGGGGGCAATCTGGCGACAAACGCAGGCGGTACCGGCGTGCTGCGCTATGGCAACGCCCGTGATCTGTGTCTGGGCCTTGAGGCGGTGCTGCCCGATGGCCAGATCTGGAACGGGCTGACCCGATTGCGCAAGAACAACACCGGCTACGACTTACGTCATTTGCTGGTCGGGGCCGAGGGCACGCTTGGCGTCATCACCGCCGCGGCGCTGAAACTCTTTCCGCGTCCGGCCAAGACGGGAACCGCGCTGCTGGTCGTGAACTCTCCGGCAGCGGCGCTGAAACTGCTGTCGCTCGCGCGCAGCCAGCTGGGCGAGATGATCAGCGCCTTTGAAATCATGAATGGCGTCGGGCTGGATTTCCTGACCGAAAAAATGCCCGAGCTGCGCCAGCCCTTCGACACCCCCCCTGAATGGAGCGTGCTGATCGAATTGGGGCTCAGCGGTGAACTGGACCCGATGGCATCGCTTGAAACGCTGTTCGCCGCCGCCTTTGAGGCGGATCTCGTCACCGACGGGCTGATCGCGCAAAGCCAGCAGCAGTCCGAAGATTTCTGGGCCGTCCGCGAGATGATGCCCCATGCCAACCGCCAAATCGGGTCGATCTCCAGCCATGATATCTCGGTCCCCTTGGGGGCGCTGCCTGAGTTTATCATTCGGGCGGGCGAAAAAGTCACAGCACTTGGGGATTTCAGGATCAACTGTTTCGGTCATGTGGGCGACGGCAACCTGCACTATAATGTTTTCCCCGTGCAGGGGCGCAGCCGCGAGGACCATCTGGACGACCGTGGCGCGATCAAGGCGGCGATCCACGATCTGGTGCATGAATTGGGCGGTTCTATCAGCGCGGAACACGGCATCGGGCGGCTCAAGGTCAAAGACCTCGAACGCTATAGCGATCCCGCGAAGCTGTCGGCGCTGCACGCGATCAAGGCAGCCTTGGACCCCAAGGGAATCATGAACCCCGGCGCGATGTTCCCTGCGCCGGAGTAAGGGTGTCGACGGCGCGGCTTACGCGCCGTCAAAGGCGCAGAGCGCGTTGACTTCCATCCCCATGGCTTCCAGCCGCTTGCGCCCGCCAAGTTCCGGAAGGTCGATGATAAAGGCACAGGAGACGATCTCGCCGCCCAAACGCTGGATTAGCTTGATCCCCGCCTCGGCGGTGCCGCCAGTGGCTAGCAGATCATCGACGACCAGAACCTTCTCACCGGGTTTGATCGCGTCGTCGTGCAATTCGACAATCGCCTCGCCGTATTCGAGCTTATATTCCTGAGAGATGGTGCGACCGGGCAGCTTGCCCTTTTTGCGGATCGGTACGAACCCCACCGACAGCTGGTGCGCAATTGCGCCGCCCAGAATAAATCCGCGCGCCTCAAGCCCGACGACCTTGTCGATGTCGATACCGGCATAGGGGTGCAGCATCTGGTCGATGGCCATACGGAACCCGCGCGGGTCGGCGAAAAGCGTGGTCACATCGCGAAACATGATCCCTTCGTGAGGGAAATCGACAATGGTACGGATGTAATCTTGAACCTGTTTCATGCAGTGCTCCGGTCGTTGGGCTTTGGTCGGTCGCCACACCAGCGCAACAACCGCGCCACAGCGTTAAGCGACCCGCCCTCTGTCAGCAAGCATGTTCCACAGCGCGGCCGCGCCGGACATCACGTCAAGACCGCACCGCCTGTCTTCATTTTGCCAAATAAACTCACCTGCCACAGCACCCGCCATGGGCGCTGCGACAGCGTTTGCAGCGCGCCCTAAAGCACCCGACCGGCGACGGCATCCAGCTTGGCCACCAGTGATGCGTCGCGCATTTCGGGCTGGGTCATGATCGCATACTCCAGCGCGCGGTCGCAGCCATGCGGGCAGGGGGCACGGTCGGCTCCAAGCAGCTTTGGTAGGCGCGCGACCAACTGCCGGCCCTTGTCGGCGTTGCCCGTCAGCGTCTCGATGATCTTGGTCACGTCAACCTCGCCATGATCCGGATGCCAGCTATCGTAATCCGTGATCATCGCGATCGACGCATAGCAAAGCTCTGCCTCGCGGGCCAATTTAGCTTCGGGCATATTGGTCATGCCGATCACATCCGCGCCCCAGCTTTCGCGGTACATCTTGGATTCGGCCAGCGTGCTGAACTGCGGGCCTTCCATCGCCAGATAGGTACCGCCACGGTGCACATTGATGCCAGCGTCGCGCGCGGCGGTTTCGCACGCGTCACCCAAACGCGGGCAGGTGGGGTGCGCTACGCTGACATGGGCCACGCAGCCGGTGCCAAAGAACGACTTTTCCCGCGCAATGGTCCGGTCGATGAACTGGTCCACGATGACAAAATCACCCGGTGCCATTTCATCGCGGAACGACCCGCAGGCAGACACACTGATCACATCCGTGCAGCCCAGCCGTTTGAGCGCGTCAATATTGGCGCGGTAGGGCACGCTTGAGGGCGCATGCACATGCCCGCGACCGTGTCGCGGCAGAAAGGCCATTTCTACCCCGTCGAGCCTGCCGGTCAGGATTGCATCCGAAGGCGGCCCCCACGGGCTTTCCACGGTAAGCCACTCGGCCCCCTCCAACCCATTGATATCATAGATGCCGGAGCCGCCGATCACGGCGATTTTAGTCTGTGTCATGAAGGTGCCTTTGGATTGAGTTGGCGGCAGAGTATCAAGCGTAGCCCTTAGGGAAAGCCTCAAATCCGGGGTCGGACCCTCCCGTGCCTTTCATTTTGTTCACGTTTCAGCTAGGAGGCGGCAACGACCTTTCCAACTTATTGATGCGATTTGACCCGAAGGATGCCCGATGGCGCGTACCACGTTCCGTAGTTTTACCAAAAATCTTGATGTGACCGACCTGCGATGGATGCCGGGAGAGGGGTTCTCTCCCTCGCGTCTGCGCATTGAACTTTTGTCGGGTCTGACCGTCGCTCTGGCCCTCGTGCCCGAAGCGGTGGCCTTTGCCTTTGTTGCGGGTGTGAACCCGTTGGTGGGGCTGTATGCGGCGTTTCTGGTCGGTCTGATCACCGCGTTGATCGGGGGGCGTCCGGGGATGATCTCTGGCGCGACAGGGGCCTTGGCCGTGGTGATGGTGGCCTTGGTTGCGCAGCACGGTGTTGAATATCTGTTCGCCACAGTGGTGCTCATGGGGCTGATCCAGATTTTTGCGGGCGTCATGCAATGGGGCAAGTTCATGCGGCTGGTGCCGCATCCCGTGATGCTGGGCTTTGTAAACGGTCTGGCGATTGTTATTTTCCTTGCCCAGATGGGCCAGTTCAAAGTGCCGGGCACGATGGTTGATACAGGGCACGGCATGTCGGGCGGCGAATGGCTGTCGGGCAGCCCGTTGTATCTGATGCTGGCGCTGGTTGCCGCGACCATGGCGATCATCTGGATCATGCCACGTTTGACCAAGCTTATCCCCGCGCCGCTTGCAGGTATCGGCATCATCGCCATTCTGGTGATCGCGACCGGCATGGACGTACCGCGGGTGGGGGATCTGGCCTCTATTGAGGGTGGCTTCCCGATGTTCCACATGCCGTTTGGCGAGGGGCTTGGCCTGTATGGCACCGCTTTGGCCCCGTTCAACCTTGAGACGCTTTATATCATTCTGCCCTATGCCGTTATTCTCGCGGCGATCGGCCTTATTGAATCACTGCTGACACTGAACCTGGTCAGCGATATGACAAATACCCGCGGCGGTGCCAGTCAGGAATGTATCGCACAAGGCGTGGCGAATACCGTAACAGGCTTCTTTGGCGGTATGGGCGGTTGTGCGATGATCGGCCAGTCGATGATCAACGTCAAATCAGGCGGGCGCACACGGGTTGCGGGGATCGCTGCGGCGGTGTTCCTGCTGCTGTTCATTCTGGTCGGCGCGCCACTGATCGAACAGATCCCGCTGGCAGCACTGGTCGGGGTGATGTTCATGGTCGTGATCGGCACCTTCGCGTGGAACTCCTTTGGTATTCTGCGCAAAGTACCGCTGACCGATGCCTTCGTGATCCTGCTGGTCACCGTCGTCACCGTATATGAGGACCTTGCGGTCGCGGTGGTCGTCGGTGTGATCGTGTCGGCGCTGGCCTATGCGTGGAACAATGCGCGTCGCATCCACGCCAAAACCTACACCACGCCCGACGGGGCCAAGGTCTATCAAATTCAGGGGCCTTTGTTCTTTGGGTCTTCTGAGGGGTTCGTGGAGCTGTTCAACGTCAAGGGCGACCCCAGTGAGGTGATCGTCGATTTCGAGGACAGCCGCGTGGTGGATCAATCTGCCCTTCAGGCGATCGAGACGATTGCCGCGAAATACGAAGGCGCGGGCAAGCGTATCCAATTGCGCCACCTCAGCCGCGATTGTCACCGTTTGCTGAAGAAGGCCGGGCATCTGATGATCGATAGTGACGATGATCCCGAGTATCAGGTCGCCGTGAACTATCAGGTTCGTACCGGTATCCTTGGCGGCCACTAATCCGCCCGACCGACTGAAACGAAAAAGCCCCCGATGCAAACCGCATCGGGGGCTTTTGTTTTTGTGCTGAAAAGGTCGGATCAATCGTCGGGGCGGATGATCTCGAACACGTCGGTCACCCGGGCGTAATCGCGATAGCCCAAGCGGGAAAGGGGCTGGTAGGTCGTCACATCGAACCGCCCGTCCTTGATGCAATCGTCGCGCATATGCACGCCCACAACTTCGCCGAAGACGGCAAAGTTGTTCTCCCCTTCGATTTTGACCATCTGGGTCATGCGGCATTCCAGACTGGCAGGCGCCAGTGCGACACGTGCGCAGCTGATCTGGTCGCAGTCCGCTTTTTCGATCCCCGCATGACCGAATTCATCGGCTCCATGAGGCAGTGTGGCCGAAGAAGCGTTCATCGCATCGCGCATCGCATATTCAACAATGTTAACACAGAAGACGCCGGTTTCACGGATATTCGCCATGCTGTCCTTGGTCCCGTCCACATCGGCTTTGGTGCCGGTTGACGCAAACATCACCTGTGGCGGCGTATAGGCAACACCATTGAAAAAGGAGTAGGGGGCCAGATTGTCGTTCCCGTCCGCATCGCGGGTTGAAATCCATCCGATGGGGCGCGGTGTGACAATCGCGTTGAACGGATTATGGGGCAGCGGGTGGCCATCTTGCGGGCGGTAGAACATCAAAATCTCCTCATGGTTTGCACCTATGGCTAGCGCCATGATAAAGGCAGCGCCACAGGAAAACCGTCCAGAGGGCCACGCCTTGTATCACATCACCCCCGAGACGGCCGCAGATCGCTGGGAAGTCGAAGCATTATACGACACCTGCTTTGCGCCCGGGCGCGAGGCGCTGTCGTCCTATCGCCTGCGTGATGGCGTGCCGCCGGTGGCAGGGCTGAACCATGTGGCACGTGACGCGGGTGGTATCCTTGCCGGGGCTATTCGCTATTGGCCAGTCTGTATTGCCACCCATCCCGCGCTGTTGTTGGGGCCGGTTGCTGTGCACCCCACGCGTCAGGGCGAAGGGCTCGGCGCGTTGCTGATCGAAGGGAGCCTCGCGCAGGCGGCCCCACTGGGGTGGTCGCGGGTGATGCTTGTGGGGGATGCGCCTTACTACAACCGGTTCGGGTTCAGTTTGCTGTCCGAGGTGGTGATGCCGCCGCCGACAAATCCTGAACGGGTGCTTGGCCGTGCGCTGGTAGAAGGCGCATGGGAGGGCATTTCAGGGGATGTCACTGCTTGGCCACATTGAAAGTGGCGAGGCATTAGCCCACATTCTAGCGAAACAGGCAGAGGCTCCGGAAAATGCAAATCGAAAGCAACCTACCCAGCACCATTGATGTAGAGGCACGGCTGGACCAGATCGCCAAGCGCTACAAGAGTGCGGGCGGGGTGGGGATCAACGTGTTGAATGTCATCGGCGGTAGCGCCGAAGGCCTCATCGACAAACTACCATCGCCGATACGGCGCAATCTTGAAAGCGCAACCGTCAAGGCGCTGGGCCAGGCAATGAAGGCTGCGACCACGACACGGTCGATGGTGCCGGATCAGAAAAGTTGGTTGAACATTGCAGTGAGCGCGGCAATGGGGGCTGCGGGCGGTGCAGGTGGTTTGCCCACGGCGCTGGCAGAACTGCCGGTGACGACCACGCTGCTGCTGCGCGTCATTCAGGGCGTTGCGGTCGAACACGGGTTCGATGCCCATGCGGAAAACGTGCAATTCGATTGCGTGCAGGTGTTCAGCGCCGCGGGGCCGTTGTCAGAGGATGACGGCGCCGATTTGGCGTTTCTGTCGGCGCGGGTCGCGCTGAGCGGGCGGGCCATGCAGGCGGTGATTGCTAAAGTGGCACCGCGTCTGGCGCTGGTCTTGGGGCAGAAGCTGGCCGCGCAGGCGGTGCCGGTGCTGGGGGCGGTGGCCGGTGCGGCGACCAACTATGCCTATACCAGCTATTACGAAGATATGGCCCATGTGCATTTCGGGCTGCGCAAGCTGGCGATTGATGCGGATGTGCCCCACGAAGAACTGGTCGAGCGGCTGCGCGCCAAGGTCGGGCTGCGTAAGATCGCTTAGCGTCCGATGCTGCCCGGCGCGACCGTGGTTGCCTTGAGGATCGCAAAGCAGCTCTTACCAGGTACCAGCCCCAGTTCGGCAACAGCGCGGGCGGTCACGCGGCTAAGCAACCGGTCGCGTCCCGCCCGTAGGGCAATCGCGGCCCCCGGTCCGTCGCCGGGGTGAACCGCCTCGACCGTGACGGGCAGCACATTGACCGAGCTTAGCCCCTCGGGGCGGGTCAGGGACAGGATCACATCCTGGGCCAGAACCCGCAGTCGCACGCGCGCACCTGCCTCGGCGTGAACACCGGGCAGTTCCAGCTCTCCGGCGCTGATCCGCAGGGTCGTGATCCCGTCATTCCCATGTTCTACGACATCCGCCTCGATCACGGCACCTGCCTCGCGGACACCAAGCAGGGGTACGGCGGCGGGGTCTGACATGACATCGAACAGCGGGCCTTGCGCCTGCACTGTCCCGTTCTGGATCAACACTAGTGTATCGGCCAGCCGCGCGATCTCGTCCACCGCGTGGCTGACATACAGGATCGGCAGCCCCAGCGGCCCGTCGCGCAGCCGTTCAAGAAAGGGCAAAATCTCTTGCTTGCGGGGGCCGTCCAGACTGGCCAGCGGTTCATCCATCAGCAGCATGCGCGGGTGGCTTAGCAAGGCACGCCCCAAGGCGACCCGCTGTTTCTGGCCGCCCGACAGGGTGGCAGGGGCGCGGGCCAGCAAGGTTTCTAGGCCCAACAGGGCGACCACATCCTTTTGGGCGGGGCCGGTGCTGCCGCGCGGCGCATAGCGGGCCCCAAACATCAGGTTCTGTGCCACGGTTAGATGCGGGAACAGCCGCGCGTCCTGAAACACCGTGCCAAGGCGGCGCTTATGCGGGGGTACATAGATGCCGCCTTCGGTGTCCAGCAGCACCTCGCCATCGATCACGACGCGCCCGCGGTCAGGCTGCAAAAGCCCCCCAACCGCGTTGATCACGGTCGATTTTCCGGCCCCCGACCGGCCAAACAGCGCAGTGATGCCCGGCCCGGCTTCAAGCGCGAGGTCCAGCGCAAAGCCGTCAAAGCGATGCGACAGGGACAGCGAGAGCGTCATGCGCCTGCAATCCGTTTTGCAACGCGGCGAGCCAGCACCTCGGACAAAAGCACAGCGCTTACTGCGATGACCGATGACATAAGCACCATCGCCACCGCCTGACCCTCACCACCGGGAATTTGCAGCGCGGCCCAGATGGCGCTTGGCAGAGTCTGGGTCTGGCCGGGGATATTGGCGACAAAGGTGATCGTGGCCCCAAACTCGCCCATGGCTTTGGCAAAGCCCATAACGGTCCCCGCCAGCACACCGGGCAAGATAAGCGGCAGGGTGACGCGGGCGAAAACAGCGGCGCGGGGGGCACCCAAGGTTGCGGCGGCGTCCTCGAGTTTGGGGTCCACCGCCTCTATCGCCAGCCGCATGGCGCGGACCATCAAGGGGAACCCCATGATGATGGCCGCCAGCACCGCGCCGGACCAATGGAACGCCAGTTGCAATCCGATGGCGTCCAATGCGCGGCCCAAGGGCGCGTTCCGCCCGAAGGCCATCAGCAGCAGATAGCCCGTCACCACAGGCGGCAAAACCAGCGGCAGGTGCACGGCGGCATTCAGCAGCGCCTTGCCCCAGAACTCACGTCGCGCCAGCAACCACGCCACCCAAAGCGCAAGCGGGATCGCCAGAAGCGTCGCCCAACAGGCCACCCAAAGCGATAGGCGCAGCGCGTCCCATGCGGCGGCGTCTACCGTCATTCGGGCCGCGGCTCAAAGCCGTAGCGGGCAAAGACCGCACGTGCCCTATCCGAGCGCAGATGCGCCATGAAGGCGGCCCCGCTGTCCGTCAAAGCCGCGGCAGGGTAGGTGATCGGGCTGTGTGTATCCTTTGGGATGTCATAGACGATGCGAACCTGTGGCTCTGCCATAGCGTCGGTGCGGTAGACCACACCAAGCGGCGTCTCTGCCCGTGCAACAAGGGCAAGGGCGCTGCGCACGTTATCTGTTTCTGCCAAATGCGCAGAGATGGCTTCCCATTGTCCGGTCTTTTCGAACCATTCACGCGCATAGATACCAGCGGGCACAGCGTCGCGCTGCCCCATAGCCAGCCGTGCATCGCCAAGGGCACCTGCCAGATCGGCAGGGTCGGGTGCGATGTCGCTGTCGGCGGGGGCGATCAACACCAACCCATTGCCCAGCAGATCAACCACGGCGTCGGGATCAACCGCGCCGCGATCGCGCAGCCAGTCCATCCAGACCGGCGCGGCCAGCAGGACCACATCGGCAGGGGCCCCCGCATCAACCTGCCGCGCCATGGTGCCCGATCCGCCAAAGGATAGCGCCACATCACCGTCATAGCCGCGCGCGACCTCGTCCAGCGCGCCGCGCAGGCTGGCAGCGGCAAAGACGGTCACCGAAGGCTGCTCGGCCATCGCGAGGGTGGGCAGTAATACTGCAATGACATGAGGCAAAAAACGTTTCATCCGCGCAGTATCAGTCAAGCGGTTGGGGCGTGCAAGGGCGACGGGTCTTGTCAACTTGGCACAGGTAGGCTTTTCTTGATGCACCATCTTCGGAGACAGAGTTCCTCGCATGAAACAGTTGCCCATATCCCTGCAAGGTGCCCGCAAGGGAGAGGTAAGAACCCAGTTCGCGGCGCTGTGCTATCGCGTGCGTCAAGGCAAGGTGCAGGTGCTGCTGATTACCTCTCGGGGGGCAAAACGCTGGATCGTGCCAAAGGGCTGGCCGATGGATGCCAAGACCCCCGGTGCAGCCGCCGCACGCGAGGCGTGGGAAGAGGCAGGCGTCAGGGGGCGCGTCACGGGGGGCTGTCTGGGCGTCTATGCATACCTCAAGGCGATGGACGACACTGCGCAGTTGCCTGTCCTCGCCATGCTCTACCCGATCGAGGTCAAGATATTGGCCGATAAATATCCCGAAGCGGGTCAGCGGCGACGCAAATGGATGTCGCGCAAGAAGGCTGCCAAACTGGTGTCCGAGCCCGAGCTGGCGCGGATGATCCGCGATTTTGATCCGCGCGGGCGAAGCTAAGCCGCTTGACGGGGCCGGATCGCACCCCCATTTTAGATACCTTAACGACGAGAGGATGCCTGCGGGCGCGATGATCAAGTTTTCGCTGAAGTGTGAACGCGACCACCAGTTCGAAAGCTGGTTCAAATCTGCCGCCGCCTTTGATGCGCTGGCGCAGGCGGGGCATTTGACATGTGCGATATGCGGGTCGCCCGAGGTTACCAAAGGCATGATGGCCCCGCGTGTCTCGACCGGCGACGCCCGCACAAACAGCCCTAAGGATGACACGAAGCCGGACACGGCGGTGCCCGTCCTCTCGAAACCGCAAAGTGAGCTGGAAAAGGCGTTGAAAGCCTTGCGCAAAAAAGTCGAATCTTCGTCGGAATATGTCGGCAACAATTTCGTTAAAGAAGCCCGCGCCATGCATCTTGGCGATGCGCCTGACCGGTCGATCTATGGCGAAGCCCGTCTGGACGAAGCTGTCGCCCTGATCGAAGAAGGTATCCCGCTGACGCCACTGCCGTTCCGGGCCAAACGCTCCACCTCTTAGGACCGGCTGAACAGGGGCGGGCCCCGTGTTGTATACCTGTGCACTCCCAGCGGCCTGCGGGCTTGCTAAGGGCGGCGCTTGCGCGTACACCGCGCCGGAGTTTTGCAACGGGGGACATATGCCTGTTCTGGTGATGAAGTTTGGTGGCACGTCGGTGGCCACTTTGGACCGTATCCGCCGCGCGGCCAAACGCGTGGGCGTCGAAGTGGCCAAGGGCTATGACGTGATTGTCATCGTTTCTGCCATGTCCGGAAAGACGAACGAGCTGGTCGGCTGGGTAAACGAGACCTCTCCGATGTATGATGCGCGTGAATATGACGCTGTCGTATCGTCCGGCGAGAACGTGACCGCAGGCCTGATGGCGTTGACATTGCAGGAAATGGACGTACCGGCGCGCAGCTGGCAGGGGTGGCAAGTGCCGGTCAAGACGACCTCGGCGCATTCGTCTGCGCGGATCGAAGACATTCCGCCCGCAAATATCATGACCAAATTCGGCGAGGGCATGCGCGTTGCGGTTGTCGCGGGCTTTCAGGGCGTTTCCCCCGAGGGCCGGATCACCACGCTGGGGCGTGGCGGATCAGACACCACCGCGGTCGCTTTTGCCGCTGCCTTTGATGCAGAGCGTTGCGACATCTATACGGATGTGGACGGGGTTTACACCACCGACCCGCGGGTCAGTGCCAAGGCGCGTAAACTGGACAAGATCGCCTTTGAAGAGATGCTGGAACTGGCGTCGCTGGGGGCTAAGGTCCTGCAAACCCGGTCGGTTGAACTGGCGATGCGTTACAAGGTCAAGCTGCGTGTATTAAGCAGTTTTGAAGAACAATCAGACGAGGCTGGAACGCTGGTCTGCGCCGAGGAGGAAATTATGGAAAGCAATGTAGTATCCGGTATCGCGTTTTCGCGTGACGAAGCAAAGATGACGCTGGTTTCGGTGGCGGATCGCCCCGGCATTGCCGCCGCGATCTTTACCGCGCTGAGCGATGGTGGCGTGAACGTCGATATGATCGTTCAGAACATCTCGGAAGAGGGGCGCACCGATATGACGTGGTCTTGCCCTGTCGATCAGATTAAACGCGCCGAGGCAGCGATTGATGCCGCGAAAAAATCGGGCGAGCTGAATTTTGACGATCTGATCGCAGACACGGATGTGGCCAAAGTGTCGGTCGTGGGCATCGGCATGCGCAGCCATACCGGCGTCGCGGCCAAGATGTTCCAAGTGCTGTCGAACGAGGGCGTGAACATCAAGGTCATCACAACTTCCGAGATCAAAATCTCTGTGCTGATCGACCGCAAATACATGGAGCTGGCCGTTCAGGCGCTGCATGACGCGTTCGAGCTCGACAAAGCTGCTTAAATCGCAGGCGTATCGCCCATGTGGATCGCTGCGTTTTCCCGCCTCGGGGGAAAACGCATCTTCCTGCCCCAAAAAGCAGATGATAGATGTCAATGATAACAGGCGTTTCATTTTCGACGCGCCTGTGATCTAAGCTGGCATCGCCGGGGGGAATTGATCGCATGGCTGATGGGATAGAGACAGAAAGCCGCAAGCTGCTGGGGCGTCTGCGCGATGCCATGGCCAGTGATGACGCAGGGCAGGCGCGGCTGGATAAGATCACGCATCTGATTGCGTCTTCGATGGGCTGCGAAGTCTGCTCTATCTACCTTTTTCGCGACGAAGACACGCTGGAGCTTTGTGCGACCGAAGGGCTGAAAGCCGACGCGGTTCACGAAACGCGCATGAAGATGGGCGAAGGGCTGGTCGGTCGCGTTGCTAAGCGCAAACGTATTATAAACACGCCAAATGCCCCGCAGGCCCCCGGTTTCCGCTTTATGCCGGAAACGGGCGAAGAGCTGTATTCAAGCTTTCTGGGTATACCGGTGCAGCGCTTGGGTGAAATGCTGGGCGTTCTGGTTGTCCAATCCAAAGCTGCCCGGGAATTTTCAGCCGACGAAGTTTACGCGCTGGAAGTGGTCGCCATGGTGCTGGCCGAGATGACCGAACTGGGGGCCTTTGTCGGTGAAGGGGCCGCGATGTCGGCGCGCCACAGTCAGCCGGTCCTGCTGCGCGGCACCGTTGCCCAAGAAGGCGTCGCCGAAGGCCACGTCTGGTTGCACGAACCGCGCGTCGTTGTGTCAAAGCTGGTAGCGGACGATCCCGTGGTCGAAACCGCCCGCCTGAACGAAGCCGTTGACGATCTGCGCGTCAGCGTAGACCAGATGATGGCGATGGCAGGGGGCGACAAGGACCAGCAGCAAGTGCTTGAAGCCTACCGGATGTTCGCCAACTCCAAAGGCTGGTTGCGTCGGATGGAGGAAGACATCGGCCGCGGTCTGTCCGCCGAGGCGGCTGTCGAAAAAGAACAATCCCTGGCTCGGGCCCGTATGGGGCAGGCCAGCGACGCCTACCTGCGCGAACGGCTGTCCGATCTGGATGACCTGAGCAACCGTTTGCTGCGTATTCTGACCGGGCAAGGCTCAAACACCGGGGCAGAGATGCCCGCCGACCCAATTTTGGTGGCGCGTAATATCGGGCCGGCGGAACTGCTGGAATATGGCCGCTCTCTGCGCGGTATCGTGTTGGAAGGTGGATCGGTCGGTAGCCATGCCGCGATTGTCGCGCGGGCGCTGGCGATTCCGCTGATTGTTCACGCCGCGCGCGTGACCAATGACGCGCTAAACGGTGATCGGATCATGGTCGACGGTGAACAAGGTGTGGTGCACCTGCGCCCCGATGAAACCGTCGCCTCTGCATTTCGTGACAAAATCGCGATGCAGGCCGAGGCGCAGGAACGCTATGCCTCGATCCGCGACAAAGCAGCGATCACCAAATGCGGCACCACGGTCGGTCTGCATATGAATGCGGGGCTGATGGCTGACCTGCCCTCGCTAGAGGGGTCGGGGGCCGAAGGTGTGGGGTTGTTCCGCACCGAGCTGCAGTTTCTTGTACGCAGCCAGATGCCCAAACGGTCCGAGCTGTCAGCGTTGTACAGCCGTGTGCTGGATGCCGCGACTGGCAAGCGGGTGGTTTTCCGGACGCTGGACATCGGGTCGGACAAAGTGCTGCCCTATATGAAGCCCAATGACGAACCGAACCCCGCGTTGGGGTGGCGTGCGATCCGCGTGGGACTAGACAAACCGGGTATGATGCGGATGCAGTTGCAAGCGTTGATCCGGGCCGCAAACGGACGCCCGCTGTCGGTGATGTTCCCCTTTGTCGCACAGTTCGAAGAATACCGCGCTGCCCGTGCCGAGATGGACAAGACGCTTGCCCGCGAGGCCCGATTGGGTCACGTGCTGCCGTCGCAGATCGAAGTGGGCGCGATGCTGGAGACCCCGTCGCTTGCCTTTGCCCCAAAGAAGTTTTTCGAAGAAGTTGAATTTCTGTCGATCGGTGGCAACGATCTCAAGCAGTTCTTTTTCGCAGCCGATCGCGAGAATGAACTCGTGCGCCGCCGTTATGACACATTGAACGTCAGTTTCCTGACCTTTCTTGAAAACATCGTTGGCCGCTGCCGTGAAACCGGAACACCGTTGTCGTTTTGTGGCGAGGATGCGGGCCGCCCCGTTGAGGCACTGTGTTTTGCCGCGATCGGGATCACCACTCTTTCCATGCGTCCTGCTTCTATTGGGCCGGTCAAAAGCATGCTGTTGCGGTCTGATCTGAACGAAATTCGCGAGGTCATCTATGCCGCGCGGGATCGTGGGGACCAGTCGGTTCGCCCCGCGGTGATGGAATATCTGCGCAGCCAAACCCACGAAGTGCGCCGCCTGCCGTAACGATGTGTGCCGGTACCGTTCGAAACAGCATCAAGACCGGATTTAGCCACTCGACTGCAAGGGGAGGGCGTTCACAAAATCCAGACTTGGGGGGGGCATTTTTTTGCGAGCGAAGCGACCGGCGCTGCATCACCGCCCAGTTTCGCAGAGCGAAAAAAGAAACCGAAATAGTGGCTATGCGCGTGCGGCTTTATTCCCTTTAATGCCCTCAAATCGCAGCGCGGAGGAATGCTGCGGGCAGCTATGGGAGAAGCGCGGGCATATGAACCCTTTTGTATTCAACACCACCAAATCCGTCGTATTCGAAAACGGCGCCGCTGTGCGTATCGCAGAGCTGGCAGGCAGTCTGTTGGGCGAGGCCTGCCTGCTCATCACGGACCCCGGTTTGCGCCAGCTTGGTCTATGTGATCCTTGTATCGACGCGCTGGAAAAGGCGGGTCATCAGGTTACCATCTTTGATGAGGTAGAGGCGGACCCCTCGCGCGAGACACTGATGCGCGCAGTCGAGGCAGGGCGGTCCGCAGGGGCCACGGGTGTCATTGGCTTTGGCGGCGGATCATCGCAAGACGTGGCCAAGCTGGTGGCGCTTCTGCTTGGCTCTGACGAGGACCTGGATGCGGCGTGGGGGGTAGGGCAGGCGAAAGGGCCGCGCTTGCCGCTGGTGCTGATCCCCACGACCGCTGGTACCGGATCCGAGGTCACGCCCGTGTCCATCATCACCGTCGGCGCAGAGGAAAAGCGCGGCGTGTCGTCTCCTGTGATCCTGCCTGACATGGCCATTCTGGACGCGTCCCTGACGGTTGGACTGCCTGCGCCGATTACGGCGGCAACGGGGGTCGATGCGATGGTCCACGCGATCGAATCCTACGCGTCGGTCAATGCGAACAACAACCCCGTGTCCAAGCTGCTCGCCCGCGAAGCTTTGCGCTTGCTTGGGGCCAATATCGAAGCCGTGGTGGCTGACGGCAGCAATGTCGACGCCCGCGGTGCAATGTTGTTGGGATCCATGTTGGCGGGTCAGGCTTTCGCTAATTCTCCTGTCGCGGCGGTGCATGCGCTGGCCTATCCCATCGGCGGCACCTTTCACATCCCGCACGGGCTTTCCAATGCGCTGGTGCTGCCTCATGTGCTGCGGTTCAACGCGCCAAATGCCGGCAGTGTCTACGCCGAGATCGCTGCAGATGCCTTCCCTGCACTGGCAGAAGTCGAGGGCAGTCAGGCCCGTACGGCAGCTTTTATTGATGCGGTCTCGGACCTGTCCGCCAGGCTCGGGCTTCCCCAGCGTCTGCGCGACGTGGATATTCCACAAAGTGCAATCCCCAAGATGGCCGAAGATGCGATGGTGCAGGCGCGTTTGCTGGTCAATAATCCGCGCGACGTCACGCAGGCCGACGCCCAAGCGATCTATGAGGCGGCTTGGTAATGGCCGCTCGCGTACCTGCTGCCACGCGGGCTGATTATGCCGATTTCTATCCGCTGCAGACCCGCTGGAATGACAATGACGCTTATGGGCATATGAACAATGTCGTCCATTACGCGCTGTTTGATACGGCCGTGAATGGCTGGTTGATCGAACGCGGATTGCTGGATCCGCAGACCAGCCCGGTGTTCGGGCTCGTGGTTGAAACCGGCTGTCGGTATTTTGGGGAAATGAAATTTCCTGACCGTGTGACCGCAGGTTTACGGGTGGCGCAACTTGGCAAAAGCTCTGTGCGGATGGAACTAGGCCTGTTCAAGAATGACGACGATACGGCCTCTGCCGAAGGGTTCTTTGTGCATGTTTACGTGGGGCGCGAAGACCATCGTCCGACTGAAATTCCCAAGCTAACCCGTCGCGCCCTAGAAGGGCTGCAAACCACCTCTTGAGCGCGGCGTAATCCCGCGCGTTCGGGCTTGGCGGTTGCAAATGCTTGGTGTCCACATGTTATACATCACCGAATCACAGTGTCTTTCTGCATCGCGGCATTTTGTGCCGCGTGCGATGGCGCATTGAAACTTAACACTAAACTGGAGAAATCTCCTCGTGTCCAAGAAGAAACGTATCGTCGTTAAAATCGGATCCAGCCTGCTGGCCAATGAAGAAAAGCTGACATTGCGCTATGCTTTCATGAACGGACTTATGGCGGATTTGGGGGACCTTCAGGACCAGGGCTACGAGATCATCCTGACCTCTTCGGGGTCGGTCGCGCTTGGCCTGAACATGATCGGCAAACGCCCTGAGGAAGCCGGTATTCTGGACAAGCAAGCCGCTGCCGCCTGTGGCCAGCCGCTGCTGATGAATGCCTATCGTCAGGTTGCGAACGAATATAACTTTGACGTGGCACAGATGCTGGTGACCGTCGAAGATATGGAGGAACGCCGTCGCTTTTTGAACATCAAGAACACCATGCTGCGGCTGTTTGAAAACCAGATCCTTCCCATCATCAACGAAAACGACTCTATCGCCACGCGCGATCTGAAAGTCGGGGACAATGACCGTCTCTCGGCCAAGGTCGCCCAGATGGTCGAAGCGGATCACCTGATCATTCTGACCAGCGTCGAAGGCCTGTATGACCGCGATCCGTCGGAACCCGGCGCGCAGTTCATCGAAGAAATCGAAGACGTGTCCGAACACCTCGAATCCACCAAAAGCATCAGCGAATTGGGCAGCGGCGGCATGCTAACCAAGATGCTGGCGGCCAATATGGCACAGAACGCCGGGGTCGAGACGATCATCGCTGACGGCATCATCGAACGCCCGATTTCCTCGGTACTGAACAACGAACGCCGCCACACCCGTTGTCTGGCCTCGGGGAGGGGTGCTTCGCCTTTGATGATCTGGCTCAGCAACCGTTTGCAGGTCGCCGGTACACTTGTTGTTTCTGACGAAGCTGTCCGTGCGATCACGGCCAAGGAGCGCGGCTTGCAACGTGATGACCTCGTGTCGATCCAAGGCGAGTTTTCGAAAGGTGACGTGCTGCACGTCTATGACGAGCAGGGCAACGAGTTTGCACGCGGTCTGACCAACTTCTCTTCCGAAGAGACCATCCTGATGGCGCGGAACCCCGAAATGGAGATCGAGGACGTCATCGGCTACAAGACCAAAAGCGCGGTTGTCGGGGTGGAAAACATCCTGATCCTTGAGGATCACCACCTGCAACTCGACGCGCCGGAAGAAGGCGATAAGCCGGTCATCTCGGTTTAACTGACCCTTGGACGGCGGGAGATATTTTTCCCGCCGTTTTGCTCTAAACTGGGCTAGACATTTCCCACAAAAATCGGGATAAGCGCCAAACGCATTGGGGCTCACGGCCCGAATGATTGCCGCCGCCAAGGCGGCCGAGGCGAGTTGGCGGAGTGGTTACGCAGCGGATTGCAAATCCGTGTACAGGAGTTCGATTCTCCTACTCGCCTCCATATAACATATTGTATTTAAAAAATAATTAAAAACACCGATCCTAGTAGCTGGTAGCTGCTGGAAGTCGCTACAAACATCCTACAAATAGTTTTTTGCTGCAAGCTGTATCGCGCGACTCCTCTCTGACGCGGGACTCCGCTCTGAATACCCGTCCACTTTGCCGCTGCATTTGCCATTTGTGCTGCAAATAGGCCAGCAAGTCGCCACGCTGCCTCAAGGTAACCTCTGAGTCGAACTGAATTCGTTAGTGAAAGCCAAGATGTGGCAACCGCGCCAGAGCTATCACACTTCCAACCATGCAATTCGGCAGCAACGTCACCAGATGGCTGCAAACACCAAAGACCCCAGGGTTCAAGTCATTAGTTATTTGTGAGGTCAGCAGGACTACCGGCCATATTATCAGCCTAGGTACACTAGTACCCACGGCAAAGGCTGCAATGGGGCTGCCAGTGCCGCGCTGCCGCAAGGGTGGCCAAGCGTTGGCCTTGCCTACCCAGTGCTACACGGGCAAGCGTAATGGCGCTGTAGGCGCAATTGGGGCGTTGCAGGTGGTGCCGTGGTGTAAGTGCCAATGTAAGAGACTGTTATCTGCGGGCCAGTCCCAATTTGCGACTTATCAGATTTGCCTTGAGCATGTTCGCCGCCGCCAGGCAGAAGAGGTGATCGAAGATTAAGTCCTCTATCAATTCGATCATTTCAGCCAAATCCTCGCGATTTGCTCTCCAGTATTGTTGATTGTCACTGAGAACTGACCCGGCATTTTCACCGAGACTTGACCCACCCAGTTGTTATGTTCTTTGCTTTATGATGGCGTCAATGCCGCTTTCTCCTTTCGTTTTTGTTTGGCTGTCGCCGAGCTGGCCTTGAACCGATAGCTGTCATTGCCGGTCTCGAGAATGTGGCAACGATGTGTGAGGCGGTCGAGGAGCGCGGTGGTCATCTTGGCATCACCGAACACGCTGGCCCATTCGCTAAAGCTCAGGTTGGTTGTGATAACGACGCTGGTGCGCTCGTAGAGTTTACTCAGAAGGTGGAACAGCAACGCGCCACCCGAAGCGCTGAACGGCAGATATCCCAGCTCATCCAAGATCAACGAATCGGCTTTCACCAGCGCCTCGGCGATCTTTCCTGCCTTGCCTTGGGCCTTTTCCTGCTCCAACGCATTGACCAACTCGACCGTGGAGAAGAAGCGCACACGCTTGCGATGATGCTCGATTGCTTGAATGCCGAGGGCGGTAGCGACATGCGATTTTCCCGTTCCAGGGCCCCCGATCAGCACTACATTCTCAGCCGCCTCCATGAACTCGCATCGGTGAAGTTGGCGGACCAAAGCTTCACGGACTTCGCTGGTGCCAAAGTCGAAGCCAGAGATGTCTTTGTATGCCGGAAAGCGTGCTGCCTTCATGTGGTAGGCGATGGAACGCACCTCACGTTCAGCAATCTCGGCCTTAAGCAGCTGCGACAACATGGGGATCGCTGCATCGAAAGCGGGCGATCCCTGCTCATGCAGGTCCTGCACGGCCTGTGCCATGCCCGGCATCTTCAGGCTGCGCATCATGATGACGATGGCAGCGCCGGCGGGATCATGACGCATGACGTGTTCCTCCTGTAGTGCGTAGCCCGTCATATCGTGCGACATTGGCCTCGGGCTCCTTATTCAAAGAAAGGGCCGCAGGCGGGGTCACATCGGGCTGGTCTATCGGTGCGCCATCCACCAGCCTGTGAAGTAGGTTCAAGACATGGGTTTTTGTTGGCACGCCCGCCTCCAGCGCCATTTCCACCGCGCAAAGCACGGCCTGTTCGTCATGGTGGAGCACCAAGGACAGGACGTCGACCATCTCGCGGTCACCACCTGGCCTACGCAACATATGATCCTGCAGCTTCCGGAACCCTTCTGGCATCTCAACGAAGGGTGCCCCGTTGCGCAGCGCGCCGGGTTTGCGTTGAACCACCGCCAGATAATGGTGCCAGTCATAAATAACGCGCCCTGGCTGACGGTGTGAGCGTTCAATAATGCGCTCATGCGTGCAGACCACATGGCCTTCGGCGACGATGACCAGCCGTTCAGGATAGATGCGGAGACTGACAGGGCGGTTCGCAAAGCTGGCAGGCACTGAGTAGCGATTACGGTCGAATGCTATCAGACAAGTGGGGGATACCCGCTTGCTCTGCTCGACAAAGCCGTCAAACATTGTGGGCAGTGGCATCAGCGCGGCCTTCTCGGCGTCCCAGACATCCGCAATATTGCCAGGCAATCTGCCATGCGGTGTTTCGGCCCACAGAAGCTTGCAGCGCTCCTCCAGCCATTCATTCAGCGCATTGAGGTTCGGAAAGGCGGGCATGAGTTGCCAAAGCCGTCGTGCTGCAGGCACGCCTTTGGCGTGATGGCGGGCGTCGCGCACATTCTTCTCAACCTGACCTTTCTCCCACCCTGCCGCGGGATTGCAGAACTCAGGGTCAAAAACATAATGGCTGGTCATCGCAAGGAACCGTGCGTTTACATCGCGCTTCTTGCCGACGCCAATCCGGTCGACGGCTGTCTTCATGTTGTCATAGACGCCACGCCCCGGAACACCCTCAAACACTCGAAAGCCATGCCAGTGGGCATCGAACAGCATCTCATGCGTTTGCAGCCGATAGGCCCGCACCAGAAATGCGCGGCTGTGTGACAGCTTGATATGGGCGACCTGAAGCTTGAGGCGCTCGCCCCCGACATAGGCCCAGTCCTCGCTCCAATCGAATTGGAACGCCTCGCCTGGCTGAAAGACCAACGGCACGAAAACACCACGGTCAGTCGTATGTTGAGCACGCTGTCGTTCGCCCTTCCAGTTCCGCACGAAGGCCGCGACACGCTCATATGAACCATCAAAACCGAGCTGAACCAGATCCGCATGCATCTGCTTGGCCGTTCGCCGTTCCTTCCGTGATTTACGCTGCTCAGACAGCAACCAGCCTGTCAGCTTATCAGCATAAGGGTCCAACTTGCTCGGTCGGTCCAAAATTTGGAACTCGGGCTCAACTATCCCTGTCCGCAGATACTTCTTGATCGTGTTGCGAGACACCCCTGTCCGGCGCGCAATCTCGCGGATGGGCATCTTGTCTCGCAGAGCCCATTTCCGAATAATCCTCAGAAATCCCATGTCTAACACTCCAATAGCTCCCAGCTGATTCAAGCAGGGGCAAGGTTGCACATGGGTCAATTCTCAATGACAATTTCTAAAGTTGCCGGGTCAGTTCTCGGTGACAATCAACACCCACGCAGGTATGCGCGCACTGTCCGGCGGCGCGAAACGCTCGGCTGTGTCAAGGTGCTGGCAATATCGTCTTCGGTCAGATCTTCTGCCGGACCATCCAGCCAAGGTGCAAGCTCCCGCTCCAAACACCGCCCGACTTCGGCCCCAGTTCGCTTGTGGATCAGCTTTTCCCGCTGGTACAAGTTCACTACCTCGCTCAGCGTCTTGCGACGTTGCAATGCCTCGGCCTTTGTCTTTCGAGCGTCGGCGTCCGCCTTCAACCGCTCCATGATGTCTATGCCGTTTTGTGCGTCAACGTAAGTTTCGGTCGCCATCTGCCGTGCGTCCTTCAGACTGATAGTCGGGTAGCGTCCCAGAGTTCGCGTCTTCCGCCCGATGCGCCCTGTTACAAGATAATCGAATATCCAACTTTTCGCAGTGTGGCTCACACGCAAGCGCAATCCCGGTGTGACCAAGTCGGTGTAAACCGTTTGCTCCTTACCATCGGCGGGCTTCAGGTTCTTCACCGTTGCATCAGTGAACTTTAGCTTTCGTTGCATGGCGCGATCCTACAAACTTACTACAAACAAATAGTGCGGTTTTTGAAGTACTGCAACCCCCTCTAACCCACGCCAATACACTGCCAAAGGTATTCAATATATTAATAATAATGAGTAATTTTAGTTTTACGCTATACGTTCTGGTGCGCAGTAGTTCGGCCTGTATAGTATTACAAATCCGTGTACAGGAGTTCGATTCTCCTACTCACCTCCAATTAATTTTAAAAGTTCGATCTTCAAACCGCAGTTGAGTGTCAGTATTGGCAGGGCAGTCTATTAGGCGCTCTGCTGGTCTTTTTTGCGCGAGGGCTGCCGTACTCCTCCAGTGCTAGCGCGCTGATGCGGGAAGCCGGGCAAGGTCAACGCCCGGCGAGTCTTTCAGCGTTCTAAGCACAATCTCAGACCTGACCTGCGCTACGAGTTCGTGCGGCAGCAAGTGTTCGTGTATGAAGCGTGCAAAGCTCTCTAGGTCGGGGGTGCGCAGATCAAGAATATAATCTGCATCCCCAGAGACGGAGAAGGCAGCGCGGACTTCAGGGTGGCGGGCGATAAAGCTGGCAAAGCCACTTTCGTTGGTGCCGCCGTGGCTGCGCAGGTTGACACGGACAATCGCGCGTAGTCCAAAGCCCAGCCGGTCCGCGTTCAACCGTGCAGAGTATCCGGAAATAAGCTGCGCTGCCTCGAGCGCCGAGCGTCGCCGCGAGCATTGCGACGGGGAAAGGTTCACTATTTCTGACAGAGCGGTGTTGGTCAGCGCTCCGTCCTGCTGGAGCGCCCTGAGTATTGCGATATCGAATCCGTCTAGCGACATAATAGCCTATCTTTCTATCTGAGTCGTGCAGGATGAACATGAAATGTGTTTCTAAGCTACAATAATCCCCGCTTCTATGCGATTTTTGTGTAAAGTTGCATAGATTTTACGCGTAGTATGCACGCACCATGCGCGGACGCTGATGCACAATGAATTCAACCAATACTTGGAGGAGTTTGCACCATGGGACCGTTTCCACACGACGCGCCAAAGGCCACTATTTCCGATCAGAACCCTGCAGGGACTGACGGGTTTTCATTCGTCGAGTTTGCGCACCGCGATCCGGTCGTTCTAGACAAGCTGTTTCGCCAGATGGGCTTTGTTCCAGTGGCCAAGCATAAATCCAAGGACATCACGATCTACCGCCAAGGCGATATTACCTATTTGCTGAACGCAGAGAAAACCGGACACGCGGCCGAGTTTGTCGAAGAGCATGGCCCCTGTGCCCCCGCAATGGGCTGGCGTGTCGTGGACGCACAACATGCGCTTAAACGTGCTGTCGATCTGGGGGCGAAGGAATACACCGGTGGCGGTAAGGCGATAGAGGCCCCTGCCGTTTACGGTATTGGCGGATCGCTGCTGTATTTCATCGACACATATGGTGAAGATGGCAGTGCCTTTCATGCTGACTATGATTGGCTTGGTGAAGTTGATCCGCGTCCCGAAGGGTTTGGCTTCTACTATCTCGACCATCTGACCCACAATGTGATCCGCGGCAATATGGACACGTGGTACCGGTTTTATGCCGATACCTTCAATTTCAAGGAAATCCGGTTCTTTGACATCAAGGGAAAGCAGACGGGGTTGACCAGCCGCGCGTTGACCTCGCCGGATGGTAAAATCCGGATCCCCATCAACGAAAGTGCGGATGATAACAGCCAGATCGAGGAATACCTGCGCGAATATAAAGGCGAGGGCATCCAGCATATCGCAATTGCTTCTGACGACATCTATGGCGGCACCGAAAAGATCGCGGATGCAGGGCTGGGGTTCATGCCCGGACCGCCCGCGACCTACTACGAAATGAGCCGCGCCCGCGTGAAAGGCCACCAAGAGCCGATCGATCAGATGCAGAAACGTGGTATATTGATTGATGGCGAAGGGGTTGTGGGAGGGGGCGAAACCCGCGTGCTCCTGCAGATTTTCTCTAAAACTGTGATTGGTCCGATTTTCTTCGAATTCATCCAGCGTAAGGGAGATGATGGGTTCGGCGAGGGCAACTTCCGCGCTTTGTTTGAATCTATCGAAGAAGATCAGGTGCGCCGCGGAGTCTTGCAGGCTGCTCCGGCGGAATGATCTGGACGGATCTATCTACGGCCCCGACATCCGGCACCTGCGTCGCACGTGCGGCGGATGTGACCGGGGTTACAGTAATGATGCTTACGACCGCAGCAGGGGATTTCCCTCTGCTGCTGGTACGACGAGGCGATCAGGTGATTGCTTATGTGAACATGTGCCCGCATCAGTTCTTGCCTCTCGATTATCGCGCAAGGCAGATACTGTCCGCAGATGGCCAAAAGCTGATGTGCAGCGCCCATGGTGCGATGTTTGACGCTGGAACCGGCGAAGGTATCGGGGGCGAGGGTCTTGGCTGCCGCTTGATTACTGTTCCTGTGTCGCAGGTGTCTGGCCGGATCGTGATCGGGTGATCTGACCAATTGTCCGCGTTTTCAAAACCGCGGGCGAGGGACAATCGCCCCCATTCCTCGTGCGCGAGGGATAACGGCGCTGTGCGGAGCAGCTATGGCATCCGCCCTGTTTTGACCCTATTGTTCGCCCAGCAGGGAAAATTGCACCCCTTAAACGTACTGACCGTTGCCCGACAGGCGGGTATATGGCATTCCATACGACATATAACCGAACGAAAGAGTTTAGCTGATGACAGATTTCACAGCCCGCCGCACCATGATGGTTGATACTCAGGTGCGCCCTTCGGATGTTACCAAGTTCCCGATCATTGATGCGATGCTGAAAGTGGCGCGCGAAGATTATGTGCCCGCCGCCCGTCGGGAGGCCGCCTATCTGGGTGAAAACATCAGCCTAGGCGAGGGACGTGTCGTGCTAGAGCCGCGCACATTGGCCAAAATGCTGGACGAGCTCGGGATCGAGAATGACGAGCTGGTGCTCGATATCGGTTGTGGCTACGGCTATTCCTCTGCTGTGATCGCGCATATGGCCGAAGCCGTGGTCGCCGTGGAATCCGACGAGCAGATGGCGAAAGAAGCCCAAGAAACGCTGATCAACGCCGACATCGACAATGTTATTGTGCACCCAGGCGCGCTTGCAGAGGGCGCACAGCAGCACGGGCCCTATGACGTGATGATCGTGCAGGGCGGCGTTGCAGAAGTGCCAGAGGCGCTGTTGGCGCAGCTCAAGAACGGGGGGCGGATCGCCTGCTTGTTCATGGACGGCCCCTTGGGCGAGGTACGTTTGGGATATAAAAGTGATCATGGCATCAGCTGGCGCAAAAGCTTTAACGCCGCAGCCCCGCTGCTGAATGGGTTTACCCGCGCGAAAGAATTTCAGCTATAAGATAATATAACTGCCGCACATGACGGCAGAAGCAGTGTCACCAATGGAGTGTGAAATATGATGAATACAGGCAAGATGCGGTCCGTCCGCAGTATACTCGCGGCGTCCTGCGTCGGGTTGGGATTAATGGCGCCGATGGCGGCGCAGTCGGAAACACTGGCTGACGCGCTGGTCGGGGCCTATAACAACTCCGGTCTGCTGGACCAGAACCGCGCCGTGCTGCGTGCTGCCGACGAAGACGTGGCCATCGCCAAATCCGTGCTCAAGCCGGTGTTGCAATGGACGGGAAACCTGACGAAATCGTACAACCAGTCGGTCAGCGGGGGCACCAGCACCAGCACTTTTCCAACGGGTTTCAGAAACTCTACCAATTCCCTCACCACGTCGGTCAACCTCGTGGCATCGCTGCTTGTCTATGACTTTGGCGCGTCGCGCTATTCGATCGAAGCAGCCAAAGAAACCGTGCTGGCCACCCGCGAAACATTGGTGAGTGCCGAACAACAGATCCTGCTGCGCGCTGTCGACGCCTATATGAGCGTGATCCAGACGCAACAGCTTGTGTCGCTTCGAGAAAACAACGTGCGCGTTCTGACGCAGGAATTGCGCGCCGCGCGGGATCGTTTTGAAGTGGGCGAAGTCACCCGTACCGACGTCTCTCTTGCAGAGGCAGAGCTGGCAGCCGCACGCAGCAATCTTGCGGGTGCGCAGGGCGATTTCATCAGTGCCAAAGCCTATTACAAAGTGGCCGTGGGCACGAACCCAGGTCGCCTTAGCCCGCCGCCACGCTTGCCGAGCCTATCCAACAGCATCGCCACAGCCAAGGCGTTGGCCGTGCGGCAGCACCCCGATATCTTGACCGTGCAACACCAGGTCGCTGCCGCTGATTTGCTGGTGCGCAGCAACGAATCCAGCTTGAAGCCACGGGTGTCGCTGCAGGGGTCCTATGGTCTGACAGAAACCTTCAGTTCCGAAGCTTCTTCGCGCAGTGGATCTGTGGGGGTTCAGGTTGGCCAAACGATCTATCAGGGCGGTGCCTTGTCCGCTGGGGTGCGTAAAAGCCAAGCGCAACGTGACGCGCAACGCGGCAACCTGCATGTGGTCGCCAAGGATGTTGAACGTGCGGTAAGCGACGCCTATGCGGGGCTCGCCTCGGCGCGGGCACAGATCGAAGCATCGCAGCGGCAGGTTAGCGCGGCACAGATCGCTTTCGACGGTATCCGCGAAGAAGCAAGTCTGGGTGCACGCACGACGCTGGAGGTGCTGGACGCTGAGCAATCCTTGCTTGATGCGCGCTCTGCTCGCGTTTCGGCGCAGTCACAGCTCTATGTCGCCGCCTATTCCGTGTTGGCGGCAACCGGACAGCTGACCGCGCAGGACCTCAAGCTGCCCGTACAGATCTATGACCCTTCGGCCTATTACAATCTGGTCAAGGATGGTCCGACGAAACTTTCTAAAGAAGGAAAGCAGTTGGATCGTGTTTTGCGGGCGCTGCAAAAAGACTGACATTTTCACCACCCCCATTGTGACAAGACAGCCTTCGGGTTAGACTATTTGCAAAGAACGAGTGGTGATTAATTATGTCCGAAACCGTCACAAACGCAGAGGTCGAAGACGTCCTGTCTTCGATCCGCCGTCTGGTCTCCGAGGATCGCAAGCCGGCGCAAAAAGTGCCTGAAAAGCCTTCTATCGAAGATAAATTAGTGCTTACGCCGTCATTGCGCGTCTCAAACGATACGCCGGTGGCGGCGCAGCCAAAGGGCGCGCCCCCTCAGATGCACGAAGTGGCCCAGCAGCGGTCCGCCTCCTACCAAGAGGCCATGCAAGAAATCGATTCAGGCGAGGAAGAAGAGCCCTCCGCCTCTGATCGGAACCAAGTTGCCGAAGATTTTAAGTTTATTTCCGGACGCGAGCCGCGCTTTCGGGCGCAGTTTTCGACCCCCACGGGTGATGATCATCTGCAGGATACCGCGGAACCGTCGCGCAAGCTGGCCTTTAGTGCGCCACGCGCCGCAGCCTATTCTGCCGACATGCTCAATCTGGGTACGTCCGAGCTGGTAGAAGACGTCCCCCCCACGCCGGACCGGCTCAGCGCCAAGATCGCCGCGCTTGAAACGGCAATCAGTCGCATTCCGGAAAACTGGGAGCCCGACGAGCCGGGCAAGAGCGACTATTCCGGCAGCGAAGATCCGGCGATGGCGTGGGAAGACGATGTAGAGTTCGACGCAACTGGTGCTCTGGTTTCGGATACCCTGAAAGAGCCCGACTATGACGCACCGCAAGATGGCAGCGTCGGCTGGAGCGATACAACCGCGTCGTCCGCCGAGCCTGAAGAGCGCATCGTTGATAGCCCCTTTGCCGCGCGGGTAACGGCGGCGGATGCTGCCGTTGAGGATACGACCGATGAGCCGACGACCGCAGCGCAGCACGATGACGCAGCACCCTTTGGCGCAGACGAATATTTGGACGAAGAGATGCTGCGCGACTTGGTGTCAGAAATCGTACGTAGCGAGCTTCAGGGCGCTTTGGGGGAACGGATCACGCGCAACGTTCGCAAGTTGGTACGGCGCGAAATCCATCGGGCACTGACATCGCAGGACCTTGAATAATAGCTTTGCAAGCGCCTCACAGCGCTAGGGCTTTTGAGTAGAATGGGCAAGGCTGGGCACCTTGCCCTTTTTGGTTTGTGGGGCAGGGCGGACGGCAGGCCCGTCGATATAAATGGCAGACATAAAAAAAACGCGGCCGGTGGGCCGCGTTTTTTTGTTCAAACTTTTGGCAGTCTTCAGGCAGCTTCGGCCTGTTGCGCGGCATGGCGACGCTCTGACTCTTCGCGCGACAGGGCAACGGATGTCCGAATGCCTTTGCCAACAAAGTCCATCAGACCTTCGACAACACGCTCGTTGGGATCGATGCCGGCGCAGCTCAACACTTCGCGGCCATCGCGGGAGCGGGCCCAACGGGCAATCTGTTCTGGACCGTTGCCGTATTTCTTGTCATCGGCAATCGCATCGTCCAATGCAGCCAGTACCACAGCTGCGAAAAGTTTGCGGGCACGGTTACCTTGTTCATTGTTAAAGGCAGTGCCATCAACGAAATCTTTCATCTCGTCGTCCTTTCTATTATTCTTGCTCTTGTCATTTAGGCGTAGGCCTCCTTATGACCGAAAGAGCTCGATTCGGATACACCTTTATTGCATAGCACGCATGCGCCTTTCGCATATCTTTTCGCTGTTGCAGCATCGGGTGCGCTGTCTTGCGGGGGTCGACGTTGATATATATAGGTCGGGCCAATCTCTCTTCAACTTTAAGGCTACGGTGCTGATACATGCCAAAGATTAACGGGAACGAAATTCGGCCAGGAAATGTGCTTGAGCATAACGGTGGTCTGTGGGCGGCGGTCAAGGTCGATCACGTCAAACCGGGCAAGGGTGGTGCCTTTGCTCAGGTCGAAATGCGCAACCTTCGGAACGGGTCAAAATTGAATGAACGCTTCCGCAGCGCTGACAAGGTTGAAAAGGTCCGCCTAGAGCAAAAAGACCAACAATTCCTGTATGAAGACGCAGGTATGCTGGTTCTGATGGACACCGAAACATACGAGCAAGTGCAGCTTTCTGCAGAGCTTTTGGGCGAACGCCGCCCCTTCCTCCAGGACGGTATGATGGTGGTTGTGGAGTATCACGAGGAAGAAGCGCTTAACGCGTCCTTGCCCCAGAAAGTGACCTGCAAAATTGTCGAGACAGAGCCGGTCGTCAAAGGCCAGACAGCGGCGAATTCTTTTAAGCCAGCGATCCTGGATAACGGCGTCAAAGTGATGGTCCCGCCCTTCGTCGGTCAGGACGAAGATATCATCGTGAACACCGAAACCATGGAATATTCCGAACGCGCCTAAGCTTTGATGTGACGCTACGTCATAGCTTCGCCGCACTGCAGAGCCCCGGTGATGCCGGGGCTCTTTTGCGTTGTGCAAGCGGCGTGAATGCCGACCGACATGGGGTGAAACGTTTGCAAAACGGGTTTTTGTTGCCAATCTGCAACTAAATAGAGGGTGTGCCTACGCCCTTGCTTTAGACTGCCCGAAATTTGCGCAAAACGGTCGGCCGGTGTGGCATCCGCCGCCCTAACCGTCGGTCACCATCGTCACGGTGGCGTCGCCTGCCTGCATCGCGGCCGTGGCGCGGTCATACCGAAGATACGCCAGTGCGTGCGTGCCGGTGCGGGTAAAGATCGTCCCGGCGGGCTTGCCGTTCGCAGTGATGGCGGTGCCTTTTTCAACGGGGGCGCTGATTTCGACCTGGGCCAGGCCTTTGCGTAATTCGGTTTTGTGCTTCATGCGGGCGGTGACCTCTTGGCCGACATAGCAGCCCTTGCGGAAATCGACGCCATTCAGTCGCTCGAACCCCATCTCAAGGATAAAGCTGTCCGGGGTCAGCTCTGCGCCGCACTCGGGGATCATATAGGTGACGCGCAGGGCATCCCAGTCGGTCGTATCATCGGTTTGCGGCATGTCGCGGTAGGCGCGCCAGCCCATGCGGGCGTCGCGGGGGTCGGTATAGGACCCCTCGGGCGCGTCCTCTAGGCCACGGTGCAGATACAGGCCGGTCGCGTCGATGGTGACGTTGGCGCGCAGCTTGTACAGCGTCAGACGCTGCACCAGCGCGTCGGCATCGGCCTCGGCGACGTCCAGCAGCACGGCATCGCCGCCCGCTGACAGGAAAAAATCGGTGATGAATTTGCCCTGTGGCGTCAGGATCGCGGCGTAGATCGGGGCCTGATCCAGCTTGCGAATGTCGTTGGTAACGAGGCCTTGCAGAAAGTCGCGGGTGTCGGGGCCTGATAGTCTCAGGATGCGGCGGCTGGTCATATCGCTTGTCCTTTCAATGATTAACATGACATATAACAGCGCAATTCGAAGCTGAAAGGGGCAACCATGCGCGCGCCTATATCTGTTGTCATTCCCACCTTGAATGCCGAAGCGCCCCTGACCGATTGCCTCACCGCCCTGATGGAGGGGTTGGACGCGGGTCTTATCCGCGAGCTGATCATCAGCGACGGGGGCTCGGATGACATGACCCTGACATTGGCGGAAGCTTGGGGCGCAGAGATCATGGCTGGTACGCCGTCGCGCGGCGGGCAATTACGGCGCGGCTGTGCCAAGGCGAAAGCGGAATGGTTGTTGGTGCTCCACGCTGATACCCGGCTTGCACCGGGGTGGACGGGGCCTGTCATTGCACACCTGCGTGGCGAAAAGGCAGGCTGGTTCCAGCTTCAGTTCGATCAGGGCGGGCTTGCGGGCAAGGCGGTGGCGGCCTGGGCGAACCTGCGCAGCCGGCTGGGACTGCCCTACGGAGATCAGGGGCTGTTGCTGCCGCGACATTTGTATCAGTCCGTGGGGGGCTACCCCGATCAGCCGTTGATGGAGGATGTGGCCCTCGTGCGGGCCCTGCGCGGGCAGCTGGTGGGGCTAGAGGTCACGGCGGTGACGTCGGCGGATAAATATATGCGCCAAGGCTGGCTGCGGCGCGGGTCGCGGAACCTTTGGACCTTGATCTGCTATTTCGCGGGGGTCACCCCGGCCAAATTGGCCGAGGGATATGCTAAATAGACAGCGTCGTCGTCTAGACTAGGTACCGAACAGCCGAAGCCCGATGCGTTGCAGCAGGTTCGGTTCAACGGGTTTAAGGCCGCGTTCCATACGCCGCATCGCGGCCAGGTTGCGCCCGTCGGTGACAGTTTTGCCGTCCTCGAATTGCAACCGGTAGAGATCGGCATAGATGCCGCCACGCGCCAGCAGGTCTTCGTGTTTGCCTTCGTCCATCACCCGACCACGATCCATGACTACGATCTTGTCCGCGCCGCGGATGGTGGACAAACGGTGCGCAATGACCAGGGTTGTCCGCCCTTGTGACAGCCGATCCAGCGCTTGCTGCACAACCTTTTCAGACTGCGCGTCCAGCGCGCTGGTCGCTTCGTCCAACAGCAAGATCGGGGTATTGCGCAGCAGCGCACGCGCGATCACGACGCGCTGACGTTGCCCGCCCGACAGCGCAGAGCCGCGCGGCCCGACGCGGGTTTCCAGACCGTGCTCCAGCTTGGGCAGGAAGTCAGACACATGGGCGGCGTCCAGCGCCTGTTGCAGCTCTTTGTCGGTGACGTTCTCGCGGCCCAGAACGATGTTCTCGCGTAGGGTTTCATCAAACAGCAGGGCCTCTTGCGTCACAACAGAGAACAAGCCGCGCAGGTCGGGAATGTCCATGTCAGCCAGAGGCACGCCTGCGATTGTCACGCTCCCCTCTTGCGGGTCAATCAGGCGGGTCAGCAGGTTAAAGATGGTCGACTTGCCCGCCCCCGATGCCCCGACAAGCGCCGTCGTCTCGCCTGCAGCGGCATGCAACGTCAGATCGTCCAGAACCTTGGCGTCGCCGTAAGACAGGCTCACGCCTTCCAGCGCGATATGGGGGGGCGTTGTGGGCACAGGCACCGGATTGGCTGGTGACTTGAGATGCACCGGCTCGTCCATCAGCTCTTTGAGCCGTTCAAGCGCTGCGGCAGCGGTCTGCCACAGCCCGCTGATCGCGCCCAGACGGCGCAGCGGGTTAAAGGTAAAGCCCATGGCAGTGAAAAAGGTCATGAACTGACCGATGGTCTTGTCGCCCTCGATGATTTCGTTCCCGCCATAGAGGATCACGGCCATGAACCCGATGCCCGAGATGATGTCGATCATCCCCGGAATGGCCGAGTTCCCGAAGGAGGCCCGTACCTCGGTGCGGATATAGGTCTTGGTCAGGTCGCGGTATTGCTTGGCTTGATACTTTTCTAGCGCGTTAAGTTTGATCTGCACGATACCGTGGAACACTTCGTCCAGACGGGTCGACAGGGTTGCGCCAAGATCGCGTGCCTCGCGCGACCGCGCCCGCACAAAGCGTTGCGCCAATGCGGCGGGCATGACCATCAGTGGTAGACCGATACAGGCGAGCAGCGCCCAAACCGGATCAATAGAGATCGCAACACCAAGCAGAACGATCAACCCGATCAGGTCGCGCCCCGCACCGGTGATCACGGCCTGCCAGACCGACCCGATGGCATTCACATCCGATTGCACCCGCTGGATCAAAAAACCCGGCGGATGCTCTTGGTGAAACGCGCCGTCCTGCACCATCATCCGGTCCAGCAGATCAATCCGCATATCAGCGGCGGACTTTTGTTTGATGCGTGTCAGTAGCACCTTTTGCACCACCCCGGACACAGCCCGCAGCACAAAGATGCCCACCAGCACCAGACCGACCCACAGCAATGCGCCGCTGTCGCCAGCGACAAATACCTGGTCGAACATCGGCTGCATCAGCTTGGCAAGCCCGCCCATGGTCGAGGCCTCGATCGACATGAAGATGATCGCCACGATCAATACCCACATGTGTTTCTTGAGGTAGTCGCGCCAGAGCCAGGTCAG
This sequence comes from Sulfitobacter sp. M22, assembly GCF_021736025.1. Lineage (NCBI taxonomy): Bacteria > Pseudomonadati > Pseudomonadota > Alphaproteobacteria > Rhodobacterales > Roseobacteraceae > Sulfitobacter > Sulfitobacter sp. M22. Next base: position 213,089 of record NZ_WMEC01000001.1, read on the forward strand.
CAGCTCGCGCGAGGAATAGGTCACATCACTCATATAAAGGCCGGGTTCCTTTGGGCATATATGTCTACGGGTTTACGCAGCCCTAAGGGGCAGGGCAAGCAGCGCCGCGTGGTTTGTGTGATTGACGCCGCGCTGCTTGCGGATAAGTTGCAGGAAATTCTTCCTGCATATGAGGGCTGGTGCCATGACCAAATTCCGCAATCTGTCGCAAGGGCGCGGCTATCTCGCGATCCCCGGTCCGTCGGTGATGCCCGAGGCTGTGTTGAACGCGATGCATCGTCCGGCCCCCAATATCTATGCCGGAGAGTTGGTTGATATGATGCCACCCCTGATGGAAGATCTGCGGCGTATCGCGGGCACGCAGCATCACGTAGCGATGTATATTGGCAACGGCCACGCCGCTTGGGAGGCCTCGCTGAGCAATGTCGTGGCCCCCGGTGACAAGGTGCTGGTGCCGGCAACCGGGCGATTTGGAATCGGTTGGGGCGATGCCGCCACAGGGCTTGGCGCGGAAGTGGAGGTCATGGATTTCGGCCTGCAATCCGCCATGGATATCGATCAGATCGCAGAGCGGCTGGAAGCGGACACAGCCCACGAGATCAAGGTCGTGCTCGCGGTGCATGTGGATACCTCAACCTCTGTTGTCAATGATATCGCCGGCCTGCGCGCTGCGCTTGATGCAGCGGATCACCCGGCGTTGCTGATGGTGGATTGCATCGCCTCCTTCGCGTGCGACCGGTTCGAGATGGACAACTGGGGCGTCGATGTCATGGTCACCGCCTGTCAAAAGGGGCTGATGGTCCCGCCCGGTGTCAGCTTTGTATTCTTTAACGACCGCGCCGCCGCCGTGCGCGAGGCACTGCCACGGGTTAGCCGGTTCTGGGACTGGACCCCGCGCGCCAACCCGCAAGAGTTCTTCCAGTACCACTGTGGCACGGCCCCTACGCATCACATCTATGGACTGCGGGCCGCGCTGGATATGATCCACGACGAGGGCATCGAGGCCGTTTGGGACCGGCACGAAACGCTGGCGCGGGCGGTATGGGCCGCCTGCGATGCATGGGGGAGCGCAGGTGATCTGGCGCTGAACATCGCTGATCCCGCCCTGCGCAGCCACGCTGTCACGGCGCTGCGGCTAAAGGCACCACAGGCCACAGAGTTGCGCGACTGGGTCGAGGGGAACATCGGTCTTACGTTGGGAATCGGTCTGGGCATGGCCCCCAAAGACAGCCCCGAAAGCCACGGGTTCTTCCGCTTGGGTCACATGGGGCATGTAAACGGGCAAATGGTCATGGGGATGCTTGGCGGGATAGAGGCCGGCATGTCCGCGCTTGATATTAAACGCGGCACGGGCGCCCTAGAGGCCGCAGCGAAAGTGATCGGCGGGGCCTAACCCCGCCGCGCCGCGCTAGGCTTTTCGCGCATCCGCGAGTGCCGCGGGCAAGGCCGCGGCAAAAGCATCAAGGTTTTCCGGCGTGCCACAGCTGACGCGGATGCAGCGGTTTTGCGGTGCGGCAAACGGCATGCGCACAAAGACACCGCGCGTGACCAGCCCGTCCAGAACGGCCTTGGCAAAGCGGCCGTCAGCACCGCAGTCGATCGCGACGAAATTCGCGGCAGAGGGCAGGGCCGTCAGCCCGTTGTCCGATGCGATCTGCGCGATCCGGTCGCGTGCGCTGGCAATCTGGGATTGAATATGCGCCAGCCAATTGCTGTCTTGCAGCGCAGCGAGGGCACCTGCTTGGGCAGCACGGTTCATCCCAAAGTGGTTTCGCACCTTGCCAAAGGCCGTAATCAAATCGGGCGCAGCGATGGCATAGCCGACCCGCGCCCCTGCCAATCCATGCGCCTTGGAAAAGGTGCGCATGCGGATCAGGCGCGGATCATCGGCAGGCAGGTCGGGGGCGGTACCCTCGGGGGCGCAATCGACATAGGCCTCGTCGAGCACCAGCAAGCATCCTTGCGGCAACGCCTCTAACGCGCGGGTGATGACGTGTCCGTCGTGCCAGCTGCCCATGGGATTGTCTGGGTTGGCCAGATAGACCAGCTTGGCGCCTACCTCGGCGGCCTTGGCAAACAGCGCTGCCGGATCCTCATGATCGTCCGCATAGGGCACTTTGTGAAGCACCCCACCAAAGCCCGCCACGTGATAGTTAAATGTCGGATAGGCCCCGTCCGAGGTCACGACCCCGTCGCCGTCTGCCACCATGAGGCGCACAAGATAGCTCAGCAACCCGTCGATGCCTTCGCCAACGATGATGTTCTCGGGCGTGATGCCATGATGCGCTGCAAGGGCCGCGCGCAGATCATGGCTCTCGGGATCGCCATACATCCACTGTTCGGTTTTGGCCATCGCATCAATCGCGCGGGGGGAGGGGCCAAAGACGTTCTCGTTCGCCCCCAGCCGCGCGGTAAAGGCGCGGCCCATAACGCGTTCCTGCGTTTCAGGACCGACAAACGGCACGGTAGAGGGCAGGGCGTCGGCAAGCGGGGTGAGGCGATACTGTGTCATGGGGATCAGCTACTGCATCTGACATGCGTCGGGCAAGTGACATCAGCATGCGCGCGCGGTTTTGGGTGCCGTAGCGTTTCGCTTTGCAACATACAGACTTCGTGGCCAAACTAGCCAAAATTCAAGGAGGATCCTATGAGCCGCGTTTCCGTCACCTATGACAATCACATTGCCCATGTGCGCCTGACCCGCGCCGACAAAATGAATGCCGTTGACCAAGACATGATTGATGCTGTGATCGCTGCCGGAAACGAGGTGGCTGCATCAAATGCGCGGGCAGTGGTTATTTCGGGCGAAGGCAAGGCGTTCTGCGCTGGCATCGACATCGGTGGCATGGGCGCGCTGGCCGGCGGCGACCCGACCGAACGGATGATGACGCGCACCCACGGCGACGGGACCACGAACCAGTGGCAGGAGGTGGCGATGGTCTGGACCCGCGTCGGTGTGCCCGTGATCGCTGCACTGCATGGCAAGACCTATGGCGCGGGCCTACAACTGGCGCTTGGGGCGGATATCCGCATCGCGGCCCCCGATACCGAAATGGCCGTGATGGAGATGAAATGGGGCATCGTGCCGGATATGGGCGGCATGGTGTTGCTGCCCAAACTGGTGCGGGGCGATGTGTTGCGGCTGTTGACCTATACCGCACAACCCATCGGGGCAGAACAGGCCGAACGCTGGGGGCTAGTCACGCAGATCGCCGAAGACCCGCTGGCCGCCGCCATGGCGCTCGCCACGACAATCGCCGGCAAAAGCCCAAGCGCGATAAAAGCTGCTAAACGTCTCACCGCCTTTGCCGAGGTAGGCGATGCGGATGCCGTATTGCTGGCGGAATCCCGCGAACAGGCCGCGCTGCTGGGACGCCCGCACCAGATGGAGGTTATTGCAGCAGAGTTCGGCAAACGCCCCGCCGTCTTCAAAGACTAGCGGCACAAAAAAGTCAGCCCCGCCTGATTGCTCAGACGGGGCCTTCCAAATGAACGATCTTTGCTTCCCAGCGAGGACCGCAGATCAATCAGCGCAGACATTCATTTCCAAATGGTAAAAAAATCCTCGCCGAAGGCATCTTTTGACGCATCAAAAGAGTTTTTTGCCTTCGGCGAGGATTTAAGGCCATTTGGAAGCAGCCCGGATTACCCCAGTTCCGCCAAGCGGTTCAGTGCTGCCTGAAGCTGGTCTGCTTCTTCTTGCCGTGCATCCAGATTGCCTTGGGCTTCGGCGACAACTTCGGCAGGGGCGGAGGCCGCGAATTTGGGGTTGTTCAAACGTCCTTTCAGCCCGCCGATTTCCTTGCCAAGCTTGTCGAGCGACTTTTGCAGACGCGCTTTTTCAGCGTCGATGTCGATCAGGCCGGCCAGCGGCAAGCCAAAGCTGGCCCCCGGTGCCGCGATAGAGACGGTGCCTTTGGGGAAAGTCTCTGCCTTATCCAAGGTTTCGACCCGTGCCAGACGTTTGATCATCGCCTCGTTGCCATCCCACGCGGTTTGGCCTGCGGCGTCCATGTCGGTATAAAGCATCGGCACTTTGAGCCCCGCAGGCACGTGCATCTGCGCACGGGCCGAACGAATGGATTCGATCAGCCCGATCACCCAGTTCAGCTCGCGGTCGGCATCGGCGTCCAGCATCTCGGCGGTGCTGTAGGTCGGCCAGTCGCCATGCACCAGCATTTTGGAACGGGTGGCGGTGGTCTGCCACAGTTCCTCGGTGATGTAGGGCATGATCGGGTGGAGCAGCACAAGGCATTGATCCAGAATCCATTTCAGTGTCTGGCGAGTCTCGGCAGCCTCTGGCGCATCGTCTTGCAGCAGGGGTTTGGACAGCTCCACATACCAGTCGCAGACCTTGCCCCAGACAAAGGCATACAGCGCATTGGCCGCGTCGTTGAAACGGTAGTTATCCAATGCGGCGTCGACCTCTTCGCGGACGCGGGCAGTTTCGCCGATGATCCATTTGTTGAGCGTGTGGTCGACCTGGGTGTGGCTGGTGTAGGTCACTGCCTTGACACTATCGTCAAACACGCCGTTCATCTCGGCGAAACGGTGGGCGTTCCACAGTTTGGTGCCAAAGTTGCGGTAGCCGGCGATGCGTTGTGTCGACAGTTTCAGGTCACGCCCCATGGCGGCCATCGCCGTCAGGGTAAAGCGCACCGCATCCGCGCCGTATTCGTCAATCAGGTCCAGCGGGTCCAGCACGTTGCCGAGCGATTTGGACATTTTCTTGCCCTTCTCGTCGCGCACCAGCGCGTGGACATAGACGGTGTCGAACGGCTTTTGATCGACCACGGCGTATTGCATCATCATCATTCGGGCGACCCAGAAAAAGATAATATCGAAACCAGTGATCAGCACCGAGGTGGGGAAGTATTTCGCCAGCTCGTCCGTTTGCTCGGGCCAGCCAAGTGTGCCGATGGGCCAAAGGCCGGAGGAGAACCACGTGTCGAGGACATCGGGGTCGCGGGTGAGTTTTACATATTTTTCAAGATTATGATCCGTACCGTAGCCCATTGAGGGTATTCCATCGCTATCATCAATAGTGATCTCGACATCCGGCCCATAATAATCGCGCGCCATTTTTAGTGCGTCTTGTTCATTTGCGGCGCAAAATTCAATCGGGTCTCTACGGTTCCAAGAAAGCGCAGCGGCGGGTGTATCAGACGCTCGTGACTCCGCAGCGTAACGATCTAGTTCGTCGTTGCTAGGACCAAACCACACGGGGATCTGATGCCCCCACCAGAGTTGGCGCGAGATGCACCAAGGTTCGATATTCTCGAGCCAGTGGAAATACACCTTTTTATCCTGCTCGGGCAGGATTTGGACATCACCATTGCGCACGGCGTCGATGGCGGGTTGCACAATTTTCGAGGTCTCTACGAACCACTGGTCGGTCAGCATCGGCTCGATCACGACTTTGGATCGGTCACCAAACGGCTGCATGATCTTCTTGGGCTCGACCAGCGGGACCAGCGTCTCGTCGCGCTCTTCGCCACCCTCTTCGGGGGCAAGGGGGGCTTTGACCGGCTTGCCCAAGCGCGGATCGGTCGGCGGCACCATGACGGCCAAGCCTTCGGCGGTGATATCGGCGATGACCTTGGTGCGCGCCTCGAACCGGTCGAGGCCGCGGTAGTCTTCGGGCACGAGGTTGATCTCTGTCGCGTCCGCGGGCGCTTCTTCACGGCCATCGGCGATGGCCTGTGCGCGCGCTGCGGCTGCGTCATAGGGCAAGCCGTCGGCGCGCATGGCACCGCGAGTATCCATCAGCGCGTAGAGCGGAATGTTGTTACGTTTGGCGACGCCGTAGTCGTTGAAGTCATGCGCGCCGGTGATCTTGACCGCGCCCGAGCCGAAATTCTTGTCGGGGTATTCGTCGGTGATGATCGGGATGCGGCGGCGCTGCGCCTTGGGGCCGACCGGGATTTCGCAGAGCTTGCCAACGATGGGCGCATAGCGTTCGTCAGAGGTGTGTACCGCGACCGCGCCATCGCCCAGCATGGTTTCGGGGCGGGTCGTCGCGATGGCGATATAGTCGCGTTCTTCGGTCAGCGTTACGTTACCGTCTTCGTCTTTCTCGACGTAGGTGTAGGTCGCGCCATCGGCCAGAGGGTATTTGAAGTGCCACATGTGGCCGTCAACTTCGGTGGATTCGACCTCGAGGTCGGAAATCGCGGTCTCGAAATGCGGGTCCCAGTTGACCAGACGCTTGCCGCGATAGATCAGCCCTTTGTTGTACATATCCACGAAGACCTTGATCACGGCGTCGTGGAAGTTGCCTTCCTCGCCCGCGGGGGCACCCGGCGCACCGGACATGGTGAAAGCGTTGCGCGACCAATCAAGCGAGGTGCCCAGGCGTTTGAGCTGGCCGATAATCGTGCCGCCGGACTTCTGCTTTTGCTCCCAGACTTTGGCGGTGAATTCTTCGCGGGTGAAATCGGTGCGGCGTTTGCCGTCTTTCGCAAGCTCGCGTTCCACCACCATCTGCGTCGCGATACCGGCGTGGTCCTGACCGGGCTGCCACAGCGTGTCAAAGCCGCGCATGCGGTGCCAGCGCACCAGAATGTCCTGCAATGTATTGTTGAATGCATGGCCCATGTGCAGCGACCCTGTCACGTTGGGCGGCGGGATCATGACCGAGAAGGTTTCCTTGCGCGAGGCGTTGGCACCGGCCTTGAAGGCACCGGCGTCTTCCCATGCGGCATAGAGGCGGGCTTCGGCCTGGGCGGCGTCAAAATTCTTGTCGAGGGCCATGATCAGCGTCCTTCTTTTAGCGTAGCGCTTTAAGCTTTGGGATGATCTAGCCGAGCGGGGCGTAAAGGGGAAGGCTGGGGCGTTGAAAACTTGGCGTCGCTGTGCCAGCTTTCGCCGCGCATCGTATGGACATCGCTGGTTTCGCGCTTAAGGTCGGGCGCAAAGCCAAGATGATGATCAAAGGATGCCGCCAGATGGAAAAGTTCGGGAAAAGCCAACCGGTCAAACGGGTTGAGGATGTGCGGTTTCTGACCGGCGAGGGGCGCTATGTGGATGACATTGCGCCTGCCGACGCGCTGCATGCCTATTTCTTCCGATCTCCTGTCGCGCATGGGGTGATCACCACACTGGATGTCACGGATGCGTCCGAGGCAGACGGCGTACACGCTGTCCTGACAATCAAGGATCTGGAAGCTGCCGGCATGGATATCTCTATGGCGGCGACGGTGTTGCAGAACCGAGATGGCAGCGAAGGGGCCAAGCCGTTGCGCCCCATGCTTGCGAAGGACCGTGTGCGTTTCGTCGGGGAACCTGTTGCGGTGGTGATCGCCGAGACGATGAACCAGGCGCGTGACGCCGCAGAGCTGATCATGTTCGAGGTAGACGATCTGCCCACCCATATGACGCTGGAGCGTGGCGGCGAGACGCTGCATCCAGAAGCGCCGGACAATATGGCATTCGACTGGGGCATGGGGGATGAGGAGGCCACGCAAAAGGCATTCGATGCGGCGGCAAAAACGGTCAGCCTGAACGTCGGAGACAACCGTATCATCGTCAACGCGATGGAGCCGCGCGGCTGTTATGCTGAATGGGCCGACGGCAAGGTGCATGTTTCCAACAACGGGCAGGGCGTTTGGGTGCACAAAGGCAACCTCAAACGCGTGTTCGGGCTAGATGACGACCACGTACAGGTGACCAACCCCGATACGGGCGGTGGTTTCGGCATGAAGGCCGCGGCCTATCCCGAATACTTCTCGGTTGCGCAGGCGGCGCGGGCCTTGGGGCGTCCGGTGCGCTGGATGTCGGACCGGACCGAAGCCATGCTCAGCGACAATGGCGGGCGCGATCTGACCTCGCTTGCGGAATTCGCCTTTGACGAAAACAACAAGATCACGGCCTACCGCGTCCGCACCAAATGCAACCTCGGGGCCTATAACAGCCAGTTCGGCCAGCCCATTCAGGCGCTCCTGTTCAGCAAGGTTTTGATGGGGGTCTATGATGTGCAGACCACGTGGCTGCAGGTCGAAGGCTATTACACCAATACCGTTCAGACCGACGCCTATCGCGGTGCTGGCCGGCCCGAAGCGATTTATGTGCTGGAGCGGCTGATGGACCGCGCAGCGCGCGAATTGGGTGTCGACCCGTGGGAGCTGCGGCGGATCAACTTTATCAAACCCGAACAGTTTCCCTATACCTCAGCCACGGGCGAGCAGTACGATGTAGGTGAATTCAACCGCTTGCTGACCCGCGTCGCGGTCGAGGCGGATCACGATGGCTTGGCCGCACGCAAGGCGGCGGATGCGGCAAAGGGGCTGCTGCGCGGGCAGGGGCTTTGCTATTACATCGAAAGCATTCTTGGCGATCCGGCAGAGGGGGCCAAGGTCGAGTTTAATGCCGATGGCACCGTGTTTATCTATGTCGGCACCCAGTCTAACGGGCAGGGGCATGAAACCGTCTATGCACAATTCCTGTCGGATCAGACGGGCATTCCGGCAGAGCTGATCCACGTCATTCAGGGCGATAGCGATCTGATCAAACAGGGCGGCGGCACTGGTGGGTCGCGCTCTGTCACCACGCAAAGCACGGCGACGCTGGCTACGGTGGCCAAGATGACCGATGCGTTTACCGCCTTTCTCTCTGAGGAAATGGGTGTGCCTGCGGCGCAGATTAGCTTTGACGACGAACGCTTTCGCGCAGACGGGTCGAACATGACGCCCACCATGCTGGAGGTCGCCGAGATGGCGCGCCAGAAGGGCCGCGACGATCTGCTGGTGCATCACGAACGCGCAACCCTACCGGGGCGCAGCTATCCCAACGGGGCGCATGTATCCGAGGTTGTGATTGACCCCGAAACAGGCGTTGTGACCGTGGACCGCTATACGGTGGTGGATGATTTCGGTAATCTGATCAACCCGATGCTGGCCGAAGGTCAGGTCCATGGCGGGGTGGTGCAGGGCATTGGCCAAGCCATTCAGGAACATGTCGTCTATGACGAAGACGGCCAACTGCTGACGGCCTCGTTCATGGATTATGCGATACCCCGCGCGGCGGACGTGCCGTTTGTGTCGTTCAACTCTGAACCCGTGCCGTCGACCGCAAACCTGATGGGGATGAAGGGCTGCGGCGAGGCGGGAACCGTCGGTGCATTGGCGGCCGTGTCGAACGCGGTACAAGATGCGTTGTGGGACCGTGGCGTGCGTCAGGCCGACATGCCGTTCACGCCGCATAAAGTGTGGACCTTGCTGAACAACAGCGCAATCGCAGCAGAATAAGCTTGGTTGCATCGGGGCGGGCCAGACGCCCCGATGCCTTCGTCTTAGGTGGCGATCTTCATCACGATACAGGTGGTCGAACCGGTTGCGTAAAGCTTGCCATCCTCGACCCCGCGAATTTCGCCATGCGCGACACCGGTGGAACGACCCACGTGATCGGTGGTGCCGATGCAGTCAATCTGCATGCCCAATGGGATCGAACGCAGAATGTTAATCTTGTATTCCAACGTCGTATAAACCGATCCGCGCGGAACTTTGGTCATTACGGCGCAGGCCATCGCGGAATCAAGCAAGGTACCGTACCAGCCACCATGCACGGTCCCCATGGGGTTGGTCACGTTGAACTCGGGCGTGCCGCGAAACACCGCGCGGCCCTCGGCCACGTCATGCAGCGCATAGCCCAGGGTGCCGCCAATGGGCGGGCCGGGATTGGTGCCGTCCAGAATTTTCTGCATGAACTCCAGCCCGCTAAGCGCAAGCGCTTCGGACTGGCTCAGTAGATCTTGGGGTGTTTCGGCAAGGCGTGGCATAAAAAAATCTCCGGCAGTTGCGTGCCGGAGAAGACTGTTCTGTTCTTGACCCAAGGGCAAGTTGTGCGGTGGTTTTACGCCACGTCGGACAGCGATGTTTGCGCCGTCACCCCAAGGGCACGACAGACGGCGCGGGTCAGTTCCGGCCGGTTGAGCGTGTAGAAGTGCAGATTCTCGACACCTTCCGACACCAGCTCGCTGCACATTTCGGTGCATAGCGCGGTGGACAGCAGGTCATGACGGTCATCGCGGATCGCGGCGGCATAGGCTTCGTCTAATGCTGCTGGCACGCTGGCCCCGCAGCGGGTGGCAAAGTTGCGCGCCGATTTCCAGTTTGTCACCGGCATGATGCCCGGCGTGATCGGTTTGGTGATGCCTGCTGCCGCGCAGGCATCGCGGAACCGCAGGAATGTTTCGGTCTCGAAAAAGAACTGGGTGATCGCCTCGTCCGCGCCCGCGTCGAACTTGCGCTTTAGCCATTCGACGTTTTGCGCCTGATCCGGGGATTCGGGATGCGGTTCGGGGTAGGCACCGACGCGCAGGGTAAACTTGCCGGTATTTGCAAGCGCCTCGATCAGTTCGACACTATCTGCAAAGCCGTCGGCATGGGGGGTAAAGGTCGCTGCACCGTTTTCGGGATCACCGCGCAGGGCGACAATATCGGTCACGCCGATCTCGGCAAAACTATTGGCGACTTCCAGCGTCTCGGCCTTGCTGGCACCCACGCACGTCAGGTGGGCGGCGACGGGCAGCCCGGAGGTGCGGCGCAAAACATGGGCCGAATCATGGGTCAGGTCACGGGTAGATCCGCCCGCACCGTAGGTGACGGAAAAGAAACGCGGAGCCAGCGGTGCCAAGGCCTGCGCCGTATCCCAAAGACGGAACGACGCGTCCACGGACTTGGGCGGGAAGACTTCGAATGAAACGGCGGGGCTGGTCATTTTTACGATCCTGTTTTTAGCTTTCAACTCTTGTCGCACAGATGTGGTTGTGAAACAAACTCATAACTTTCATCTTCAACATGAGGAACGCCTCATATGCATATTGAGTTCCGTCACCTGCGCACCATTCAGGCGATTCACGAGGCCGGCGGGCTGGCCCGCGCAGCAGAGACAATGAACATCACCCAATCAGCCTTGTCGCATCAGGTAAAGGGCTTGGAAGATCAGGCTGGCGTTGAACTTTTCGTGCGCCGTTCCAAACCGCTAAAGCTGTCGCCTGCGGGGTTGCGGTTGCTCAAGTTGGCGCAGCAGGTCTTGCCGCAGCTAGAAGCCGCACAGGCGGAATTCATGGGGTTGCGGGCGGGCAGCACAGGCCGGATGCATATCGCCATTGAATGTCACGCCTGTTTCGAATGGCTGTTCCCTGTGCTTGAACAATTCCGCAAAAGCTGGCCCGATGTGGATGTCGATATCCGCCCCGGGCTGGCCTTTGACGCTTTGCCTGCCTTGCTGCGCGAAGAGGTGGATCTGGTGGTCTCCTCTGATCCCGAAGACCTGCCGGGCGTGAAATTCGTCGAGCTGTTTGATTACAAGGCAGTCTTTGTCGCCTCCAGCACGCATCCCTTGGCGCAGAAGCCTTTCGTTGAGGCGGCGGATTTCAGGGGCGAGACGCTGATCACCTATCCGGTGGAACGCACACGTCTTGATGTGTTCAGCCAGTTGCTGATCCCCGCCAAAGTCGAACCGCTGGCGATCCGGCAGGTGGAGCTAACGGCGGTGATCCTGCTGCTGGTGGCATCAAACAGAGGCGTGTCGGTGCTGCCCGATTGGGTCGTGCGCGAAGTGAAATACAGCAATGATTACGTCACCCGCCCGCTGACCGAGAACGGCATCACCCGCAGGCTTTATGCGGCTGTTCGCGAGGATGATCTGGAGAAGCCGTTTATGACCAAGCTCTTGGGGTTGGCGGGCGAAGAGGCGCGAAAGCTGCAACGGGCCTAGTCGGCGCTGCCCTTAGCGGTGGAGCCGTGGGTCGAGCGCGAAGTCTTCTTGCACTACGTCGTCGTAATGACTGGCCGTCTTTTGCGCGTCAAAGATCAGGTTCCAGCTGTGGCGCGAAACGGTGGACGGGATCAGCACAAACAGGTGATCGCGTAGCAGCGCGTCGCCAAATCCCTTTTGCCCCGCACCATGGGCACCGGGCACCAGCCAGTTCGGGTTGGGGACATCCGCGGCTTGCACCACATGCACCGTCGCTGGGTCGATCACACGGCCTGATGTCAGCACGTGATGCGCGGTGTCCAGCGCCTTGAACCCCTTGTGCACGGCAACCTCGAGGATCGCGGTGGCAGGGTCTAGCGCGGTATAGACAGCCCGCACGCCGGGGCTGTTCCAGCGCCCGCCCACACGGTATGCGCCTTCGCCGCTATGCCAGGTAGGTGCATGCTGCCGTTGATCCAACCGCCAAAAACGCAGTGCGCCTGACCCGAGGGGCGGCGGCAAAGGCGTCAAGCGTAGACCCCGTACTCCATCCGGGTGAGGGCGTTTTCAACGGCTTCGGCCCCCGCGGCCGACGACAGCAGGTCAATCGGACGCCGGTTGTCCAAGCTGATGGCAGGGGCCAGCATCCACGCCTCGGCGGCATCTTGATCGCCTAGAACATCGGTCGCCTGCGCCAGCAGTTCGGCAAAGCGCCACGCTCGGCTGCTTTGCTCGATGGAGAGACGGTCCTTGCCCTTGTCGGCTTTCTTGCGCTGAAGCGTGCGCAGGCTCATACCGATCGCTTTGTTCAGCGCGTCGCCCGAGGACAGCACCGACACAGTATCGACCAGATGCAGCAGCGCCTTAGAAGAGATGCCTTTGACAATCACATCATGCGCCTCAAGCGAGTTGCGCACCGTCTGGTTGATCACCTTGCGCCCGCCCAGCAGGTGGAACGCACGCAGGGCACCATCTGCATCGACATCGATCAAGGGGATTGCATTTTTGTCGGATTGAAAGGCGGTCGCACCCATAGCTGCACTCCTTTTCGTCATGTGTCGTAAAATATATGACACGTGACGCCGTGTTTTTCAAGGGGGCAGGGGGTTGTTCGCCGTAGGTACAAAAGGGGGCAGGGGCGCGTGCGCCCCCGCCCGACTGGTGTTAGCCGACCTTAACGATGGCCTTGCCTTGGTTGCCGCCGGTCAACAGGTCCATAAAGGCTTGTGGGGCGTTTTCGAGGCCCTCGGTGATGTCCTCTTTCACCGCGATGGAGCCATCTGCCACTTTGGGGGCGACTTCCTTGAGGAAATTGGGGAAGTTGTTCCAGTGGTTTGAAATGATGAAGCCATTCACGCTGAGGAAGTTCACCAGGATCGTGCGCCACAGTTTCGGCGCGGTCAGCGCCTCTTCGGCAGCATTCGCGCCCAATCCACCGGCGTTATACCATGCGATCATACCGCAGATCGGAATACGCCCGTGCGGATTCATCATCGGGATAACGGCTTCAAGCACTTTGCCGCCGACGTTTTCAAAGTAGATGTCGATGCCTTTGGGGCAGGCGTCTTTAAGCGCGGCACGCAGCGATTTCGCGTCATCATAGGCGCGGTGGTCGATGCATTCATCAAAACCGAAGTGGTCTTTGGCCATGGCGCATTTGTCCGCGCCGCCCGCGATGCCCACAACACGCAGCCCGTGCGACTTGGCGATCTGGCCAACCATAGACCCGACGGGGCCGGTTGCAGCGGCGACGACAAGTGTTTCACCCTCCTTTGGGCGACCATATTCCATCAAACCTTGCCATCCGGTAAACCCGGGCATGCCCAAAACGCCAAGCGATGTGGTGATCGACACTTGATCAGGATCGACTTTGCGCAGCTGGTTGGCGGGCAGGACGCCGTGCGTGGCCCAGCCCAGCATACCGAACGCATGGTCACCCGGTTTGAAATCGGGGCTGTTAGAGGCAATGACCTCTCCGACCGAACCGCCCTCCATCGTGCCGCCGACCGGCACCGGCGCGGCATAGGATTTCGCGTCATCCATGCGGCCCCGCATGTAGGGGTCAAGCGACATGTATTTAATGCGGACCAGCACTTCGCCGTCGCCGGGTGTGGGCACAGGGCCCTCTTCGAGGCGGAAGTTATCGGCCGTCGGGGCCCCGTCAGGGCGCGATGCAAGCACAATTCGTTTCATCTGGTCGGACATTTTGCTTTCCTCCTTAGCAATGTTTCTGGCACGTTATATGTTAATCGAAGGCAGACAAGAGAACCGTGCGCGCCACGTTGCGTCAGATGATGCTGCCCCCTTGGCAAATGCCGTATGGGGGCTTATACGCACGGCCTGATCCATCAAAGGACACGGAAATATGGTTGGCAGTGCAAATCTAAACATCATGATCAAGGCGGCCCGCCGTGCGGGGCGCGGACTGGTCAAGGATTTCCGTGAGGTCGAGAACCTTCAGGTGTCCATGAAAGGTGCCGGCGACTTTGTCAGCCGCGCTGATATTCAGGCCGAACAGACGCTGAAAGCCGAACTGATGAGCGCGCGCCCGACCTATGGCTGGTTGGCCGAGGAAGGCGGCGGCGAAGAGGGGCAAGACCCCACACGCCGCTGGATCGTCGACCCGTTGGACGGCACCACCAACTTTTTGCACGGGCTGCCGCATTGGGCGGTCTCCATCGCGCTAGAGCATAAAGGCCAGATCGTTGCTGGCGTGGTATTCGACCCCGCCAAGGACGAGATGTTCTTTGCTGAAAAGGGTGCCGGTGCGTGGATGAACGAAGGACGTCTGCGCGTCTCGGGCCGTTCGCGTATGATTGAATCGATTTTTGCCACCGGACTGCCTTTTGCCGGTCGCGCAGATTTGCCAGATACCTTGCGTGATCTGGGCCGCATCCTGCCGGTCTGCGCCGGTGTGCGCCGTTGGGGCTCTGCCGCGCTGGATCTGGCCTATGTGGCCGCCGGTCGCTACGATGGCTACTGGGAGCGCCGGTTGAACAAATGGGATCTGGCAGCGGGCATGTTGATCGTGCGCGAAGCGGGCGGCATGGTCGAGCCGCTGAACCCCGAAGGCAACATTCTGGACGATGGTGAAATCGTCTGCGCCAACGAGGCGCTGTTCAGCGGATTTGCGAAAATCGCTCGCGGTTGATCCGGTTGCCGGGGGCATAATGCCTTCGGCGAGGATTTATACCATTTGGAAGCATCCGTCGGCTATTTGTCTGACGGGTGGTTTATGCCGTCGCTGTAGGGGATCGGTTCCTGCGTCCAGGGCGTGGCCCCTTCGATACACCCCAGATTGACCCCGCATTGCGCCGGGTCGGATCGTCGCTGGTGGTACATATAGATGCCGCAAATTTTACAGAAATAATGCTTCGCCGTATGGGTGCCCCAGGTGTAGAGCGTCAGATGTTCTGCGCCTTTGGTTACCTTGAGCGCACTGGTGATCGCCGTGACGGCCGGTGCCGCGCGGCGTCGGCAGAAGGAACAGGTGCAGCGCGCGGCAGAGGCCAGCCCCTCTGGCAAGGTGGCGGTCAGGGTGACGCTGCCGCAGTGACAGGTCGCGCTATGGGTGCTGGCGGTCATTTGCGTCTTACCTTTGGGATGCGGCTGGCACTGGCGGGATAGGTTGCTTGCGGATGCGGCGGGTGCCCATCGGTGGTCGACCAGAATCGCGGCCCACCCAACCGTAGCCAAAGCGGTATCGTAAGAACCATCCCCACGATAAACCCGCCAGCATGGGCCCAATAGGCCACGCCGCCGACGGTGGGGTCAGCCCCGACGCCGCCGATAAACTGCATCCCCAGCCACAGGCCCAGCATGATCCATGCGGGGATCGGGAAGATACGGAAGAACACAATAAAGATAATCAGGATGTCGACTTTGGCTTTGGGGTACAGCAAGAGGTAGCCGCCCATTACACCTGCAATCGCGCCCGATGCCCCGACTGTCGGGACCGGCGAATAGGGGGCAGAGATCACATGAGCCAGCGCCGACAGCAGGCCGCAGGCGAGGTAGAACAGCAAATAGCCGCCGTGGCCCATTTCGTCCTCTATGTTGTCGCCGAAGATGTAGAGAAACAGCATGTTACCGGCCAGATGCATCCATCCGCCGTGCAAGAACATAGAGGTGAAGATGCCGGTATAGCCGTCCCCCGTAGTGACGCGGCCGGGGATCAGCGCCCAGTCGAAAAAGAAGATGTTGAGCGCACGGTTGTCGCTGAACAGCCCGACATAGCTGAGGAAAACGCCAATATTCACCGCCATCAGCAGGTAGGTGACATAGGGCGTGCGGCCGGACGGGTTGTGATCGCGAATGGGGAACATGGGCTGACCCTTAGCCATTGCGCGGGTGTGGTCAAGGGCGGGCGTCGGAACGCCCGCCCTTGGGTCAGATCAGCCGGCTGCCCCCAACAGCTGCGCGTTCCCGCCAGAGGCGGTGGTGTCGACGCAGACGTGACGTTCTGCGCGGACGCGGGCGGTGTCAGGCAGTCCGCGCAGGAGCGGAATGATCGGCCCGTCGCGTTCAGACAGGGCCTGTTCCAGTTTGCGCGCGGTCGCCTCGTCGCCCCACCACAGTACACCACCATAGGCTGGTCCATCGGTCAGCGCCGTCGGGTCGATGCTGCCCGGAAGCGCGACCGCATTGCCGCCAAGGGCCGTGACCGCGCGGGCTTGCTCGGCTGCGGTGTCTTTGCCCGGGCCCATACACAGCAGCGCCGGACGCGGCAGGGTGCTGAGCCGGTTGGATTCGCCCGTGGGCCCCGGTAGGGTGATGGTTTCGAGGAAGGCTCCGCTGTGATCCGGCAGACGGGGCAGGTCGCTTTGTGTGCTGTCCCATGTTTCGTCTACCACCTTGAGGTCGGGCGCGCTGAAGCGGGGCAGGTAGTTCGGCCCGCCGGCTTTTGGCCCCGTGCCTGAAAGACCTTCGCCACCAAAGGGCTGGCTGCCGACGATCGCGCCGATCTGGTTGCGGTTGACGTAGATGTTGCCCGCCTCGATCCGTTCAGAGATATGTTGCACACGGTCGTCGATCCGTGTGTGCAGGCCAAAGGTCAGCCCATAGCCCGTCGCATTAATGGCATCGACGACCTTGTTCAACTCGGTCGCCTTGAAGGTGGCGATATGCAAAACGGGGCCGAAGATCTCGCGCTCCAGGTCGGCGATGCCCTTCACGCGGATCATTGTTGGCGCGATAAAAGTGCCAGCCGTCGGCGCGGTAAGCTCGGCGATAACCCGACCATCGGCGCGGGCGGCGTCGATATGCTCGGCGATGCCTTTTTGCGCGGTCTCATCGATCACCGGCCCGACATCGCTCGAGATGTCCCAAGGGTTGCCCATAACCAGTGCGTCCATCGCCCCTTCGAGCATTTCGATCACGTCTTCGGCGATGTCTTCCTGAATATAGAGGCAGCGCAGGGCAGAGCAGCGTTGCCCCGCCGATTGGAACGCGCTTTCGACAATGGATTGTACGGCCTGTTCGGGCAGGGCGGTGCTGTCGACGATCATGGCGTTCAGGCCGCCGGTTTCCGCAATCAAGATCGCGCCGGGATCGCAATGTTCGGCCATGGCAGAGCGGATGCGCAGCGCCGTGTTGGTCGAGCCGGTAAAGGCCACCCCGTTGATCCGCTTGTCCGAGGTCAAAGCCGCGCCGACCTCGCCGCCACCGGGCAGCAATTGCAACGCGTGGCGGGGGACGCCAGCGTCATGCAAAAGGGTTACCGCAAGGAAGGCGATCAGCGGTGTTTGTTCGGCTGGTTTGGCCAGCACCGCGTTGCCCGCAGCCAGTGCCGCGCTGACCTGCCCGCAGAAGATCGCCAGCGGGAAATTCCAAGGCGAGATGCAGGTGAAAAGGCCAGCGGGCGGCGTGTTGGTCGCTTGCTGTGCGTAGTAGCGCAGGAAATCCACCGCCTCGCGCAGTTCTGCCACGCAGTCGGGCAGGCCCTTGCCGGCCTCGCGCGACAGCAGGGCGAAAATCTCGCCGTAGTGCGATTCCAGCATGTCTGCCGCGCGTAACAGGACTTCGCGGCGTTCTTCTAGCGGGGCGTCCCACACGGCGGCGTTGTCCAGTGCTTTGGTCACGTCCGCCTCTGAGGCATTACGCACCGTGCCGGGGCTGCGACTGGAGGCAGCGGGGTTGATCAAGCGCACGGCTTTCTTGGGCTTTGCCTCACCGTTCAGGAGGGGCACTGCGGCCCAGCGGTGTGCCTTCCACGGGGCACGGGCAGATTCGATGACATCCAGCGTCGGCGTGTGCATCAGATCGAACCCTATCGAGTTCACGCGCGCAGGGGCGTAAAGTTCGGGGCCGGTCGGGATGTGCATGCCGCTTTCGGCAAGGCTGTCGAACGGATCAGCGGCGACGACCTCGGGGGCGACGTCTTCATCGACGATCTGGTTCACAAAGCTCGAGTTTGCGCCGTTTTCCAACAGGCGTCGCACAAGATAGGCCAGCAGATCGGCATGTGCGCCCACGGGGGCGTAGACGCGACAATGGGTACCGTGTTTCTCCATCACGATGTTGTGCAGAGTTTCGCCCATGCCGTGCAGACGTTGGAATTCGAACTTCGCTTTATCGTCGGCCATGTGCAGTACAGCAGCGACCGTATGGGCGTTATGGGTGGCGAACTGCGGATAAATCCGGTCGGTCATGTTCAGCAGTTTGCGTGCATTGGCGATATAGGACACATCGGTCGCGGCTTTTTGGGTGAAGACGGGGAAACCTTCGACGCCTTTGACCTGTGCGCGTTTGATCTCGGTGTCCCAATATGCCCCTTTGACAAGACGGACCATCAGCTTGCGGTCATGGCGGATCGCCATATCGTAGAGCGCGTCGATCACCACGCCTGCGCGAGGGCCATAGGCTTGTACCACGATGCCAAAGCCATCCCAACCCGACAGCGCGGGTTCGGACAGGACCTGTTCGATTACATCCAGCGACAGGCCCAGACGATCGGCTTCTTCGGCGTCGACGTTCAGGCCCATGTTGGCGGATTTCGCCAGCAGGGCAAGCGCCCGCAGGCGCGGGACCAGATCGCGCATGACAGAGGTCTCTTGCGCCACCTCATACCGCGGATGCAGCGCCGAGAGTTTGACTGAGATGCCGGGGTTCTTGCGGCTGTCTTTGTGAATGCAGGCGGTCGCGATGGCAGAGATCGCACGGCTATAGCTCAGGTGGTAGCGCTTGGCGTCGCTTTCGGTGCGGGCGGCTTCGCCCAGCATGTCGTAGCTATAGGTATAGCCCTTCTTCTCCATGCCCTTGGCGCGTTCCATTGCGGCATTGATGTTTTCGCCCAGAACGAACTGCCGGCCCATTTCCTTCATCGCGCGGCTGACAGCGGTGCGGATCACCGGTTCGCCCAGACGTTTGATAGCAGCCCGCAGGTGGCGCACGGGGCCGGGTTGGTCATCGTCCAGCACGCGGCCGGTCAGCATCAGCGCCCATGTCGACGCGTTCACCAATGGCGAGGTGGAGTGCCCCATGTGACGCCCCCAATCGGACGGCGCGATCTTGTCCTCGATCAGCGCGTCGATGGTTTCGGCATCGGGCACGCGCAGCAGGGCTTCGGCCAGACACATGAGCGCGACACCCTCGTCGGTAGACAGACCGTATTCGGCCAGAAATACTTCCATGATACCGGGGGAGGTGTGGCCCCGGATGTCACGCACGATCTGTGCAGCGTCTTTGGTGATCTTGACCCGTTCCTCTGGCGACAGATGCGCGTTGCGCACCAGTTCACGCAAGACGTTGTCTTGGTCGGTGTAGGTGCCTGCGTCGATCTGGTGGCGCAAAATAGGGGACGAATCGCGTGCCATTAGGTACTCCAATTAACAATTGCAGTAGAATAGCGCGTGAATAGTAGTATTAGTTCCTGATTCCGGCCAGATTGGTGGGTAAACCGCTTTATTATTGGGCCTTTTACGTGACAAACGACGACTTCAAAATGGACCGCTTCGACGCGGCGATTCTCTCGGTTCTGGCCGAGGACGGTCGCATCAGTATCACCGATCTCGCAAAACGGATCGGCCTGTCCAAATCCCCCACCCAAGCGCGGCTAAGGCGGCTGGAAGACAGCGGCATAATTCTGGGCTACCGGGCCCTTTTGGACCCGATACGCCTGGGACTGGATCACGTCGCATTTGTCGAGGTCCGTTTGGAAGACACCCGCGAAGTCGCTCTGCGGGCCTTCAACGAGGCCGTGTCCCGTGTGCCTGAAATCGAACAGGCGCATATGATCGCGGGCAATTTCGATTATCTGCTGAAAGTGCGCACGCGTGATATGGCGGCCTACCGTCGATTCCTGGGCGAAACAGTCACCACGCTGCCCTATGTCGCCAACACGTCGACCTATGTTGCGATGGAAGCGGTCAAAGAAATCATGCTTGCGGATAAGACCTGAACCATTCTCTTTCATGATGCGATCTGACGTTTGCACCGCCAAGACAGCATCTGACCATTTACACCGCCCGCAAGCTGGCTATTGTGCGCGTCGATGCGGGCGTGATGGAATGGTAGACATACCAGACTTAAAATCTGTTGGGCCTTGTGCCCGTGTGGGTTCGAGTCCCACCGCCCGCACCATCTTTTATTGCTAACCCACTAATAAGTGGCAATATTTTTTGATATAGCCAATTTCTATCCCCCCTGTAGTCCACCCTCGTGCAGTTGCATTAAGCGATGGCCGCTGGACAAACGCCTTGGCGATCAGCGATACCGAAGAGACGAATGTTAGAGCGGGGGCTAGTTACCTTCGATAGCAACTGTCTATTGTCGTTCTTTGAAGATTTAAAGTATCTAGCTGGCGCTAGAAGGCAACTAGATGTACCCAAAAGCGACATTTTTATTTCTTTCGTCGGGTTTGTAGATTTGAAGAAGCTAAATTCAAAAGCACGCAACTGGCTAAGGGTTAGAGCTCTTAATCAGAAACGGCGCAAAGCCAACCCTCAACAAAAGCGGCCTCTTAGCCCAAGCGCAAAGAAACAATACCACGCTCAATCGGTTCAGATATGGCAAGGCGGAGAACCTGAGAGGGCAATTTGCACAGCCAAGCCAGTGAGAGCGCCGGCACATCTCTCGTTTCAGAACAATGGTGCAAGGACGACAGAATTCCTCACACGCACACGAAGACACGGCATGTTGTCCAATAAGGCCCGGAATGAAAGCTTCGTGACACGCAGTTCCCCGAACTCGATGGCAAGAATCGCTGGCTATCTCGATTTTTCGAGCATTGCGCATATATCTACAGGAGCGGCGGTTGTGCTGACTGCGGATTATGAAAGGCTCTCTAGGTTGCTTGGCGAAGTCCCTCCAACGATTGATCTGCCGAAATGGTCGCCTCAGGTTGTCACCCGCCTGCATCAAATCGGATTTTTCAGCATTTTGGGGCACCTCCCTCAAATTGAAGCGCGCCTGGTTGAAGATGGGCCAACACTTACGATGCGGATTCTAAGCGCAACAAAAGCAGAAGGTTTTGAGCAGGTCGACAGCGCCCTTCAAGAGCTGTGCAAATTTCTGCTCGGAGACGATGGCTACACCGTTGCCGACCTAGACGACACCATCGTTAAAGTCCTGACTTCAATCAGCGAAGCTATTACAAACGTTACTCAACATGCCTACCCGTCAAACCATCAATATGAGCACGAACATGTGGAAAGGTTCTGGATCGCAGCTACGTCCAATCGGATTGATAAGACGTTAACCGTTGTTGTGTATGACCAAGGGGCATCAATTCCAGTGACCTACCCCAAGCTCAACCGTGTAGATAAGGTGCTGCGATTTTTAGAGCGCGCAATTCGTAGAAGGCCAGAGTTTGCATATCAAAACGATGGTGCTTACATCAGAGCGGCGATGAGGTATGGTGGTTCCAGGACCGACAAGCCATATAGAGGCAAGGGTTTTCCTCAGATGTATGAGATTTTGCAGTCCGTGGGTAAAGGAAGCTTGAGTGTGCGGAGCAGGGGTGGATGGTGTCGGCGCGCTCCCGATGGCCGGGTGCGGTCAGGGTCTCTTACATCATCTATTGGCGGAACGCTGATTGAGTGGAAAATTGACATGTCCGCAGAGCTGGCGGTAAAGGAACGATGATGATTGATATGGCAAGAGAGTTTAGCCCTTATCCTTCGGGGCGAGTGCCCGATGACGGCGAGTTCAACGGACAAAAGTTCCGGCGTGAGTACCTTATGCCCGCCATTGTGAAAATTCTAAATGGCGATATCGAAGACACTGAAATAGTAATCGATATCGACGGTGTTCGCGTCTTCGGATCATCGTTCCTTGAAGAAGCCTTTGGTGGCTTGGTTCGGGAAGATGAAATTGATTCTTTGCGCGCTATCCCTCTGCTGCGGATCAAGCGGACAAAGGCGGGCCTCCAGATGTACGAGGACGACATCAAGGATCACCTCACTACAGCTCTTGAGGCCGCCAAAGCCAAGCCACACTAACCAACGTGACCGAGGGCTTAATACTTACGATTTTTGGGGCCGCCGTTGGTTGGTTTCTTAATCAATACAAGGTGGTTGTCTCTGAGAACGCTAGCCTGATTAAATCCCATATCGCTGATATTGAAGGTTTCGCGGATGCCGCACAAGTTTATTGGCTAACTGAACCTGAGAATTTGCGGGATGAAAAAGTTCTTTCAGCGAAACTTAAGGCAAAACACGCGGCAATTTCTATCTTTCATGGTGAGGCCGAGAAGCGTTTAACCATTGAGCGACTGCGACAGTATCAAATGCTACAGCTCAGGTTGTTCAAGGTTTCGACGGGAGGGAGCTTTGAAACTGCGGGCCGAAAAATTGATCCAATTCGTGCCATTGAAGCCTACGAAATCAGCGCACAGCTGATCCACATATTGCGTTTTGCTGCGAAAGAACAAGTTTCACTTAGAGCGTTGCTCTCGACGCTCTATTATAAGGTGACGGGCAGACCGTAATAAGTTTACGCTTCGATAGCCTCTACGTGTTGAAGTTTTTGTCCGCTAACGTGATCGAGCAATCACCATAGGCGGTTCGCCTGGAAACGACGTCAGATCAAACCACTTAAACCGCCCTCCGTCCGCCTTGCGCACGCATGGAAATCTGTGAAGAGTTCAAACAGTTGCGATTACGACGGAAATCACAGATTTACACGTCCCGCCCCCCGTATGGGTACAACTAGCTTTGTTTATCTTTAATGATGCGTCTCGGACGACTTAAGTTGGAAGACGCGGATGTAGTAGTCCCGAGCCTCATCGGTAAACCCATACATCTCTATGTACTTGACTAAAGCGGCCTCTAACAGCTTGATGCGCTCAGATTCACCCATTCCGGTTGCCTCCCTTTGTTGCTCACGTTGAGTGTCAAAAGTTAATACGCAGTTAAAAATTCAATGTGAACCAGGACGTGCGGTATCGGTTTCGCCCAGCTAGGGCGACAAAATTCAGAGGTAGTAGGCTACGAAAAATGCGGCCAACCACAGAAGTCCGACAGCCGCTGCAAACGCGATGCGCTCGTACACCCATCGACGTGACTGCCGCTTTGTTTTTTCATCATCCTTAGCCTTAAGACGCAAATGGCCCGCTTCAATGCAATGGCAAGGGGGCTACGTTGAAGACTGCCGACTTACCAAATGCATATGCTATGTTGAGCCGAAGGGACTAGGTAACCGCTAGACTAGTTGATCCCATCGAATATCGTTAGGATCTGTTTGGCTAAGGTAGCCACTTCAAAGGGCTTGACGATAACGCCGAGCGCTCCTGCTTCGAATAGCTCCTTGTTTTTGTCGACGCCTGCCCGGGCGGTTACGAAGATAGCTGGTATTTTGGAGTAGCCCTCCAGGCTTCTAATATTCTCTAACGTTTCTACGCCGTTCATGTTCGGCATCATAACGTCCAACAGTAGGAGATCCGGCTTGAATGCTTCCACTGCGCTCATCGCTTCAATGCCGGAAGCGCAGCTCAGGACCTCGAATTCGCCTGAAATTTTTAATGAAAGTTCGACCAACTCTCGTATGTCGTCGTCATCTTCGACGTGGATCACCTTGATCATTAAACATCCTCGAAACCGGTTATTTGTTAAAACCCTTAGCGGTCTTCCAAGGCTGTAGATAGTGCGTTGCGGCAATTTTTCCAGACGACCTTTGCATATGCTTTGGGCAAGCATCCTCAATATAAAAACTCAAGCAGAATAACGACATAGGGCCAACATTCGAATTTGATGCATGGGAGTTTTTTGCTATGGCTGAATCTCGGGCTAATGTTGCGAAGCTGCGATTGAAGACGCTACCACCAGCGGAGGATCTGCTGGAAAAGACCTCACATCGAACCACTTGAATCTGGACCCGTCCGAATTCTTCTGGTCACCCATCACTATCTGGGCTTGGTTCACGCTATTGCGGATAAGCCCAGCGCGAAAAGCCCTCAAGTCGATCAGTGACCACGATTCCAAGCATGATTGATCAGCGCTTGAATGGCCGTAAAACATCCAGTCCCCGTTGCCGTTCACGATTTTGGAAAGCTCGGTCTGTCTGCCAGACGCTACAGCTGAGCGGACGGTGAACTGGTGGGGATACCGGCGAGCATAGCCAGGACGACGCACACGGGCCGCTACGCGCATGTCACGAGCATCCAGCATCATGAGGTCGGTAGCTTCCATGTGGTCAAATGGGTCTGGGGAGGTTTCCAAGAGGTGCCCGCCGATTAGCTGCTTTATCTCAGGCAGGAACCTGTCAGACCAGTTTCTGTTGGTGGCATAGCAATTCATCTTTCACAGTCTCCAATGCGGCCCCCACCGCGATGCCCGCGCCTCGTGATTGAAGCGCGGGCGAATGTGTATGATTCAAGATTCAGGTTAGCTTTCGCGTGGCTTAGCAGCGACGTATTCGGCGCGCTTACGCAGATAGTCAGCAACCGTTTTTCGTGCCTGAGTGTATTGTTCGCATTGAATCCCACCGGCGCTATCGATTTCGGCCCACTCAAGCATTGCTGCGGCGTCGCTATGGGAGGACGGGCAGCCATTCGCAATCTCTTCGCCGACGGCCTCTATCTCATCTTCTAACGAAGCAAACTCGCCAGCATCGTCGTCACCTTCAATTTTTGAAATGCTGACCCTTAGAGCTTTCCAGTGAGCGAGGCGGCTGGCAATTTTCTGATCAGGATCAGTGTAGAACTGTTCAACACCGGCTGCTTTTTCCAGCTTTTCCATATCGTCGAACATACCTTCAGCGATACATCCCATTGTCCCGAATAGTTCGGTATACCCAGCCTTCTGCAAATCCACAGAAATAGAGGTGTCGCTTGCGGCCATTCCCACACGCGCCAACGAATAAAGGCGGTTAATGCCTGTCACCAAGCGGCTGTCTGGCGTGTCAGGCAAATCAATGTCTAAAAACGAACGTGTCATGCGCTGGTTCCTTCTTCAAAATTCGTGCTGTCAAGCGCACCGGCAAGGACATCAGCGGCTTTCACGGATTGGCCGCAGAGAGTGTAAATCGCGTTGTGCAGGTGGCTGGATTCTGTTGTCTGATCGATCAAGATTTCCAGCCCTTGCAGCAACCCGTGCAGTACCGTCGCAGCATCCTGCATATCTTGGCGGGTTTTGAGTTCTTTCGTGGTCATGATGTAGTCCTTTCATTTGGGTTCAGATGGCTGTGTCGCCTACACCTGTCTTGCTTGCGCAGGGTGCTGTCTGCTTTGACAAACCACCGCATCCAGTGTGCTCGAAGAAAACGTCGGATAATTGGTGATACGAAAAGTTAAGCTGCTTGCGAAACCCGTCGATCACGAGAAGCAGGCACAATCTGACGTACCTGATCATTTTGTTGAGCTGCCCTTAAAGCCGCCCGCAGCACGCCAATTCGAGCATAGTCCGCCTGTGCCCAGCGCTCTTTGCCTTCGAGGGCTGCGATTGACTCTTGAATGCGAGACTCCTGGGGAGAAGCTTGCTCCTGCTTTTCCCGCAGCGCCTCCATAGTGCGGCTGTGCTTGGCATTGGCCCATGCGGCTTTCAGCGCCCGACGCATAATCACTCGAAAGCCGTATAGCGCCACGTTGGCCTTACGCACGATTTCCCAAGCTGCGGTCATAATGGCTTTGCGGTCGTATGTCATTTAGCGCCCCTTTATTGCATTTGGCTCCTATGTGAACTAATATGGGTCATATAAGATCCAATGTCAACCATATTGGGTCACAATAGAACTAAAATAGGTCACTTATATGCTTACAGGCTCACAAATCAGGATGGCTAGAGGCTACGCGCGACTCTCTGTTAAGGGGCTCGCGGACCTATCGGGCGTGGCTGAGTCGACTATCAAGCGCATGGAAATGGTCGAAGGCTCACCTTCGTCATCGGGCGCTAATCTTGAAAAAGTTCAGAAGGCTTTAGAGGATTGCGGGTTGCAGTTTTTAGAGAAGGGCGCATCCGCATTTGGCCCTGGCGTAGCTTCTGCCGCTGACAAAGAGTAATTTTTCAGGCCATCCATGGACGAGCGCATTTTGGGCGCGCGCTGCGATTTGTTATCCATTCTTGGATAGCCAATTACATTCTGCGCAAGTTGCCTTGGTCGGATGTTTGGTCATCTCTACCCGTTACTCCCTAAAGTCAGTACGACAACACCGGAGGAATGTAACACAACATTGGAAGCTAATTTCCTCCAATGTTTCGATACTTTTCTCCGGTGTTCTTCTAACGAGATGCGAGAAATGTGTTACGCATCAATAACTGAGGGCAGTGTCAGTCCCTGCTTATCCCATCAGTTTCTTAGTGAACTTCACAAGTCTTTCTGCTTGGAAGGCCACAGATTTCTTCCCGATGTCGCTCAGATCACCAGGTGTGCAGGAGTACCCATAAGGGTTTCCCCCGTCCTCAAACTTAATTGGATCGGCGTAGCCTGGTGGCACAATGATCGCCCCCCAGTGCATCGCAGTCGTGTAGACGGACTGAATCGTCATTTCCTGCCCACCCTGCGGATTCTGTGCGGATGTGGTCGCGGTGATAGTTTTGTTTGCTAGAGCGCCATTTTGCCATAGTGGCCCCAGAGTATCCACGAACTCACGGAACTGACTGGACGGCACCCCAAACCGGGTTGGCACAGAGACGAAATATCCGTCTGCCCATTCCATATCATCCGGCGTCGCTTCCGGTATGTCTTCCATATTTTCAAGCTGATCCCGCCAAGCATCTTGCCCGTTGACCACCTCGATTGGAGCCGTTTCTTTGCACCGACGCAACCTTACCTCGGCACCCGCAGCTTCGGCAGCACGGGCGGCTTCTAGTGCGACACCGTGATTGGTGCCATAAGTCGAATAAAATAGAACTGTGATCTTAGGCGTCATGTGGGTTCCCTTTCGCAGTTACCTCGTTGAAAACTGAAAGGTGTTCCGAATTGTTCCGCCGGTTACTCACCGAGACCGCTTTTAGCTGCTAGCCACAACAATCACGGGCGAATGCCCTGCGGCGCTTCTGGCGGGCTAATATGGTGCTTCTAGGCAGACCGACCCTCAGACCCTATGTTGTAGCCAAACCCAACAAGGATACTCATGATGCGACACCAGCTAAGTCAGTGGCTTCGGGACAAATCATATTCGGCACCGGCATCCACACCCTATTGGATAGCAGCAATCTATGCTGCCTGGATCTGGGCAGTCTGGTACTTTGATTGGGGCATACACCTCTGGTAACTAACCCTTGGGTAGGTAGGCTTCATATTCGATCCTGCATACGCTTTTCGCCTCATTCACTCCGGCTTGGATCTCGGCAACCATCGTGTCTGGCCCCAGCTCGCCCAGCGCCTCGTAGATGTTCCAAGTCAAGAATATCAGATATTCATCAAAAGAGTTGCAATGCTTGGCGATATCCTGCCCCGTAGGGTCAGCAGCCAAAGCTTCTGCGGCCTGACGGATAGCATCCACCCGATCAGGCCGCATTGGTCGTTCGAAAGGCTCTCTGCCTGAATGCCTCATTCTACTGAAGTACCAGATAGCGCCCGTACCACAGCGCTTTGCTCACCTTCTGAACCATAAGCGGGCATGACGGCTTTTTGTGCCAACAGAGCGGCTATAACACTACGCTCAAGGTCGTTAACGGCTTTCTTGGGTAGAGGCTTACCATTGCGGATTAGCTCGCCCAGCGCCGCAATTTTCTTACGAGCGCCTCGCTCACCCAGATATTTAGCAGCTTGTCCGGCGATAGCTGGTGCAATGAAAAGAGGGTTCCCTGTTGCGCCCGCTGCACCTGCTGCACCAGTAAAGCCGCCAAGCGGCAGTGCACCGGAGGTCGGAGCCAAGCGACCGATAAGCCGCAAAGCATTCTGAGTTGGTGTGCCGTCTGCGATATCCCGCATGGCTTGCAATTCAGTTTCATTGAACCCTCTTCGCAACTTCGGGTTTTCCAGCACCCTGCGTACATTCTGCCGGATTGCGTTAATTTCATTGCCTCCAGTTCCGGTAGTGGCAGCACGTCGAAGCCCTTTCGCAACCAAGCCGGTATCCTCAGCTTCGAACAGTTGAGACTTGTGAACACGGCGCGACTTTTCGCGAGCGCCTGTCAAAGCAGCCACGACCTCATTTGCTCTATTCGTTCCGGTAACATCTCCAGGCTGCAGCTGATCTAGATGATTATCAATCGCATCTTTCATCATCATGCCAAGGCGGCGCTCTCCTGCCTCGTTCGATCCTGCTACGTTGTCACCAATCCACTGCCTTGCTTCGTCTACCTCTGCGATGCTGGGCGGACGCTGTCGCATATCGCCAGCCAGTTCTTCTGCTGCAATGGCGGCTTTGGGGTTCATACGTCTAGTTGCGGGGCGCGTTCCAAATGCACTCTCAATGCCAGCGGCTAGAGCATCCGAAGATTTGGGGCTGAGTGTAGCACCAGATTCCCGTACGGCTTCATAGCCCGCGCTACTTTGCGCCTGTAGCTCATCAAGTGTGGGAGCCTTAGGGCTGGGCCGCATCGCACGACTGGCGGCAACTGGAGACATACCCCCTAGAAGCGACGCAACGAGATCAGCCGTATCGCTTTCGGGCGCTATTTCACGTGATGCTTGCCCCGCAATGCCCGATCCAAGCGCACTTGCGACCTCTCCACCAGCGACAGCGAGAGGTGCCTTGGCTCCGCGAAGCATGATACCTCCTGGTACCGCCATTGCACCCACTTCCGTGCCGACACGCCTACCAAACCGCTGGGCTGCATTCTGCGGCTGAATTTCTGAGATAGTTGGCGCGAGGATGTCTCGGAACGTGTCGCTACCGCCAATCGGATTTTCAATGGGCTGGAAGTCTGTCCCAATCAAGGCGTTCAGGCCCTCTTTGCCAGCATTAATAGCGCCGGTCATCAAGTCCACAGGGGCTCCGAAGATGCCAGCAATGCCTTCGTTGACACCGCTCATAGTCTGCTCTGTCATATTGGTTTTCGAGCGACGCGCTTTTTCACGCTTGGCCTTCTCTAATAAGGCTGCTTGCATCGCAGGATTACGCGCTCCTGCTTTTTGACTAGAAGCAGCTTGTGCCGCTGTACGATATGGCTCCAGCGCTTTCTCAATATCTTCGATTGCCATACCAGGGGGGAACTCCACGACACCCAGTCCTGGCACCTCAACGGCTATAGGCTGCGCAGGTGCTTGCCGTTGCAACTCAGCCTGTTCGCTCAGCGCTTTTCGACGCCGAGCGTTTGCCAATGCGCGTGCCCGTTCCCTATCACGAGTTCTTGCTGTTGATGTCGCCAAATCACTCATCGTACCGTCCCTTTTCCACTGCCAATTCTATCTCAAAATCCTTACTTCCCAAAGCTTTAACTTCACTATTCCACTTTGAGATGACCGCTTCACCGGGTCCGACTTCCCCCTGAGCAACCGCCTTACATCGGGTCTCAAACTGGTCGAATGTTTCGGCGCTCTGTCGCTCCACAAAAGCGCCAGCATGTGGACCAGTGACAATCGTGGCTTTCCAAATCTCACCCTCGACGCCGCCACTTTTGGCTTCGAAAACAGTTCGAAAGAACACGATAAGGTACTCCGAGCCGCCGGACTTCTGCTCCATAGCTTCGAGCCGTCTTTTGATATTCATTTGATTGCCTCCAGTGCGACGATGCGGCGCTCAATTTCTGTGGTTTCCAACGTGCGGCGAAACTGCTCAACCACTGCCATGACAGTCGCTGCCTCAAGCGGGGTGACGTCACCCTCTGCAATTGCTTTGAGGATGGCTCGCGCAGCCTTGGCTGCATCCTCTGCCGTTTCTATCTCTGGCAGGGCAAACGAAACCGGCGCATCCTTGCGGGCTGGTGCGATCCGGTCGAGGCATAGGCGCAGAGCAGTGACATCGCCTTCTAAAGCCTTGTCGATGGCTGCTTGTGTCAAAGCCTCCTGCTGGCCCTCTAGCATCGCCTCAATGGCCTGCGTGACCTTGTGGCGTGCGCCTCGTGGCCTGCCGGGATTTCCAGACGCAAAGGTGCCGTCCGGATTGCGCTCATCCGTTTTTGATCCGTTTTTACGGTCCTTCATGGGATTGCTCCTATGCGTCTTGCTGCTTCGATGGTTTCTGAATGGGGCCTTTGAACCTTGGCCACCTTCTCAGCACTTCCAGCACATGCCACTGGTGGCGTGCTAAATGGTTGAACGTTGTCTGCCGCAGGTTTGCCCGTGTAGTCTTTTTCTTTTCTCGTTTCAGTTTCGTCTAAGTGTTGTGTCGTCTTAGTGTCGTATGCCCCCACGGTGTGGGCAGGGTGGCGGCAGGGTGCCTCAAGGTAATACTGCAGAGAGGGAATGAGCGAGCACAGTTCGACCTTAACTGCGCGGTTTTGGCCGTTGAGTTGATCCGCCAGCGCTTCGTGTAAGTCGTCCTCGTAGTTGTGGCGCATCCCTGACAAGAAGGGCTTGAACACTTCGCGGAGCTTCGACCATTCCACACTTTCGGGCTTCCACCGCTGTGCGCGTTTGATTGCGCCGACTGTGAACTCTGCTGCTGACTCCAGTATCATTTCATCAGGCGCGTTGAGATCCGCATAGTCAGCCGCAATGGAGGCCATACGGCTAGCGTTTTCGGGGGCATTCTTCTTGAGAAACCAGCTATGAATTCGAACGAAGTCTTCATCTTCATCGAAAGATAGCAGGCCAATTTCGGCCATCTTGTGGATAGCAGAATCGAGCTCCGATACCGAAAGGTCAGCATCATCTGCCCAAACGGCCTTAGGATACCGAAAGAGGCCGATGTATCCACCCAGCGGCGTGAGGTGGGCACAAAGATACGCCCACCTTTCCTTATGGTTGAGCCGCCGCAGCTTCCGAGAGTGAGGCAGTGTGGTTTCAATTTGGGCGAAAGTTTTGGCCACTACACGCCCTCCCCATAGTGCAGGCCAGCGACTAGGCGGGCCTGGGTTGCGGTCAGGCCGTAGAGGCGCTGCAAACGGGCAATCTGGATTTTGAGGGCCATAATCACGCTGCACCCCCACCAATGCGACGGACATTGCCGTTGAGGAAATACACACCGAACTTGGCGCGGTCTGTCGCCGTGTCGTTTGAGTACATCTCCTTCGTGATCGGTACCCCGTAGTCACGGCGCAGGATACACACCCGGTCGGAGATGCGCACAGGGCTGGCGCAGTAGACGGGCTGCTGCATCAGGGCGTCGAGAATGATGCGGTTGCCCTTTGCAACGGTGATCACCTTTACGGTCCCGTTATCCTCAGCAATTTCATAGCGGGCAGGAGCAGTGCCGGTAGGCATATCGCTCCAGCGCTCTACGCGAAGCGCATTCGCCGGGGGACGGTCAGTCGGAATGAGGTTTTTGGTGATAATGCTCATACATACGGTCCTTGAATTTTGGACCAAGCGCAGCTAACATTCGAATAGTCCGCCAAGACTGTCGAATGATTAGCACCCCTGCTTGATCCTTTGGATTCGGCGGGGGTTTGCATTAGGCGGCTTGCTGTTGGGATGCGGCAATCGCGTTATCGACTTCGCTTTCCACCCAATACAGGCGGCTCCCGATTTTGATGGGTGCGGGAATGCGGTTTTCGTCGACATCCCGATAGATGGAGGACCGCGAGCGGCCGCCCATTTTGTCTGACAGTTGGTTCAGGTTGAGGTATTTCATGCTTCACCTTTTGTTGTCGTGGTGAAGCAAATTTGCGCTTTAGTTAGGGATGATCGTAGTCAGTTTAATTCGCCATCCCTGAGGGTATGTCCTAGGCGAGACAGGGCGCTCTTGGTTGCTGTAGCCTGCGGCGAGAAATCCGGAATTGCTCGCTTTCCCAACAACGCATCGATGACTGGGCTTCGAATTCCAATAAGGTAGCCGTGAGAAGCGTAATACTCTCTAAACGCTGTCTTTTCTCGGATCACCTTCCCAACTTGATTTTCGGATACCGGCATATTGAGTGCGGTATAGGCCGCCCAAATGGCCTGCGCGGCAGAAAATTTAGTATCGCTGAAGCGCGGCACGTTTAATGCTTTTTTCATCCATTCTGCCAATATGACAAAAAGGATGTCCCTCTCTCTCACGTTTCTCATTCCACCATCTGGGGGTGGGCCAGCAAGAGAATCCAATTTATCTGCGACAATCATTCTGATCGGCTCTGGAACTGGGTAGCCCAGAAGAATGTTCAATCTCGCGATAGTCAAAATGTACTCATGTGCTCGCTTTACGGATACAAACAACTCTCGAATTTTTGTCGCACCCTCGGCGGTCATTTCATAGCCGATCACTTCTTCACGGCCGTCCCCACGCCGCTGATGAACTGCTGTGAAAGCTGCGACCACCTCACTGAGTGCCGGGTCTAGTTCGGGAATACTAACCCGCCCATCTTTCGTGTAGTGACCTATCACTTCGGTAGCAAACTTCACCGCTTGAACTTGGTTATTCGACAAAGCTCGAGACTTCATGTTTGCACCCCTCTGCAACTCACATGCCGAACCCCCTTGCACTGCCTGTCAGCCTTTCTTTCGGCACATGCAGAGCCCGTAACTGTGCAGTAAGCCGTTTGCGCACCCATCCAGAATAAGACGCTTAGTATTCGTCTATCGAAACTGCTCATCGCAACGCCCCTCAATCCAGCTATGCACAACGCTCTGCCGCCAGCCAATGGCCCGAATGCCCAGCTTGGTGGCCTTCGGGAAATCATCCCGGTTCATCATCCGGTAAATCGTGGACCTGCTTAGACCTGTCACCTCCTGAACGTCTCGGCAGCGTAGAATTTTATCAGTCATCTTTATCTCTTTGTTTAATGAATGATGCCATTCGTAGCAGTAAATGGTTTCAACAAGATTTAAGGTACGGGAATCAGGCAATTTTTATCACCTCGCTGGCGTTCCTGCCTGTGACGTGATCCGCCCAGCGCGTCATTAAAGGGCGGCGACGTTCTAATAGGTCTGTTCGACGGTAGGAGCGCTCGACCTTGTTGCCGACCACGTGAGCCAGTGACGTTTCGACAACCACTTCCGGCATGTCGGTCGTCTCCACGCACCACGTTTTGAAGCTGGACCGGAAACCATGAGGGCGGGCCAGCAACTCTCTCCGCTCCATGTGACGGCTCATTGTTGCGTCCGAGATTACACCCTTACGAACGCTTGGAAATAGGAAGCCTTCCCGCGATAGGGGCTTAGCCAACTCAATGACCTGTAAGGCTTCGTCAGAAAGAGGCACCCGGAAATCGGTAACCAGCCCGTGCTGCCCTTTCATATTAGCCGCAGGGATAGTCCATACGTTCGCCTCAATTTGATCTAGGTGGCAAAAGCGTACTGGATACGAACGCACGGCAGTTAGGATCAGCAACCGCAGGGCAAGGTGTGTGGGCGTCTGCTCGGGCAGGCTCGCGTAGAAGGCTGGCACCTCAGGCCAAGGCATGTAGGGGATGTTCTTCGCTTTGTGGCGGGTCTTGCCTAACAGCGCGCTCGCTTTCATGGTTGCTTGCAAATCCACGTTGAGACCCATCGCCGCCGCATGTTTCAGAGTGATGTTCAGTCGGTTCATTGCTTTTTGAGCAGTGTCGGCTTTCTCATGCCAGATAGGGGCGAGAGCATTTTTGATATCCTGTTGGTCAATTTCCTCGACGGGAACCTTGCCAATTTTGGGCAGCACATGCAGTTCGAGTGGCGAGAACCAACGACCGGCTTTCCCATCAGCCTTAAGCTGTGACTTGCGGGCCTCGAACGCTTCAAGCGCGACAGCCTCTAGCGTGTGATCCTTTTTGGCGGCAAGCCGACGTTGCTTGTCGCGAACCTTGATCGGGTCTTTGCCGTCACGGACCACTGCGCGCCACTTCTCTGCTGTTTCTCGCGCTTCTTTCAGACTGACAGTTTGAAGATTTCCAATTCCCATCTCACGCCGCCGCCCGTGGATGGTGACGCGTAGCACCCATTGAGCGCCCCCGTCCTCACGCTTGACGAGCCACAGCCCGCCCCCGTCCGAGTACTTGCCCGGAGGGGCTGTTCTGACCTTGGCCGACGAAAGCTTATGAAGTGCTGGCAATTTCTATCCCCCTCGCAATCCACCCCTATATCTAGCATGACATGGGATCGAATGAAACAGGATGATACAATCAAGGTTAATAAAAACAGAAGGTTGGAAAAAAAATGGTACAGGATGACGCTAGATGATACGTCAGTTCAATGCCCACCGCCCGCACCACCCTGTAAATAATATATTTTACTTGCTTGCACGGCGAACTATATTCACACCGTAGCCGATTAAAGCGGTTTTTCGAGTGTGATGTGGGCCATTGTTGCCGTACGCCCAAGAATTATGGTAAGCGGCGAAAGTTAACGAGGAGTTCCCATTGGACGACGAAACGCAGCTACGCGCGACTATTCAGGATCATGCCGCCTATTTGCTGGGCTCGCATGATTTCCAACATGACATTGATATGCTCGCGGGCAGTGAAACGGTTGGGACGCTGCTGGAAACGGTGATGTTGGCCACCAACATGCGGTTTGCCGCTGTGGCACGTGTGACGGCGGACCGATGGGTGGCCTGTCGCACGGTGGACGAGGTGAATTTTGGCCTCTCGGCTGGGGACGAGATCGGGATCGATCAGACTTTTTGCCAGTCGGTACACGAAACCTCGGAAAAAGTCCTGTTTAACAATGTCGCAACGGATGATGTGTATCGTAATCACCCGATCGCGGCGCAGTTCGGCATCGTCAGCTATGCTTCTATTCCTATCAAACGCAGCGATGGGACTTTCTTTGGCACACTATGTGCGATCGACACCGAACCTCGCGACGTAAAGAACCCCCGCGTGGTTGCGATGCTTGAACTTTTCGCGGACACTATCGGCCGCAGTCTCGAGACTGAAGAACGTCTTGAGGCGCAAGAACAGCTGGTCGAACACGAGCGCCAGATGGCCAAGATGCAAGAGGAATTTGTCGCGGTTCTAGGGCACGACCTGCGCAATTCAGTTGCAGCAATGAATGCCGGCGTACGCCAGCTTGACCGCGAGCCACTGTCGGATAAAGCGCGAAAAATTCTGCCGTTGATGGGCTCCTCGATCCACCGCATGAGCGAGCTGATCGAGAACATCATGCTGCACGCCAAGGCACGGCTTGGCGGTGGTATCCGTATCTCGGCGACGCCTGACGCGCCCCTGTATGACGCGTTGCATCAGATCGTCGAAGAGGTGCGCGCCACTGTCCCCAATCATGAAGTGACGGTAGATTTGCAATTTGACCGACCTGTTAGCTGTGACGCCCCGCGTGTTGCGCAGGCGGTGTCGAACCTGTTGTCCAATGCCGTGCGCCACGCTGATCCCGGGACTGAAATCGCAGTATGCGGGCGCGTTAGTGATGCAGAGGTAGAGATTACCGTGTCAAATCATGGCCGGCCGATCCCTGACGGACTGCGGCAGAAGCTGTTCCAGCCCTATCAGCGCGGCGATGATACTGCCGGAGAGGGGTTGGGCCTTGGCCTCCATATCGCGTCGTCGATTGCGATAGCGCATAGCGGACAGGTCGATGTGACCTGTGAAAATGGCGTCACGACATTTATTTTCCGTCTGCCGTTGCTCGCCGCCTAAACAGGGCGCGGGTCGGGGCCGCTTTGGGAAATACGAAAAAAGGCCAGCGCACTGCGCTGGCCTTTGCCATTTTCAAAGTGTCGTGCGTAGGATCAGCTGCGCACACCTGCGAATTTCTCCGCCCATTCATCGCGCTGTTCATCCGTGATTTTTGCGAACAGGACTTCGGGCACTTCAAAGCCGTGACCGGGGGCCAACTGTGCCAATGCGGCGGGCACATCGTCGGGCCATGCTGCGTTTTCAACCTTCATGCTCTCTAGCATGCTTGCCGCGGCGGTGGGGATGAAGGGGGCAGAGAGCACGGCATAAAGCGGGATCAGGTTCAGCGCCAGACGCACCTGTGCCGCCGCTTTGTCAGGGTCCGTCTTAAAGGTCGTCCAAGGGGCCTGCGCCTGCAGGTATTCGTTGCCCGCGGCCCAGATCGCGCGCAATTCGGCGGCGGATTTACGGACCTCCATCGCCTCCATCGCGGTTTGATAGCGGGCAACACGTTCGGTCAGATCCGCGATCAGCGCATGTTCCTCGGGGCCGTATTCGCCCGCTGAGGGGACGTCTTCGCTGAACTTCGAGCGGCAGAATTTGGTGATGCGGCTGATAAAGTTGCCCAATACATCCGCCAGATCCTTGTTCACGGAAGACTGGAAATTCTCCCATGTGAATTCGGCGTCCGAGGTTTCGGGCGCGTGGGACAGCAGCCACCAGCGCCAGTAGTCCGCCGGCAGGATTTCAAGCGCCTGGTCCATGAACACACCGCGCCCACGCGAGGTCGAGAACTGGCCGCCGTCATAATTGAGGTAGTTGAAGGATTTGATGTAATCCACAAGCTTCCACGGCTCATTCGACCCCATGATCGTCGCGGGGAAGCTAAGCGTATGGAAGGGGACGTTGTCCTTGCCCATGAACTGGGTATAGCGCACGTCGTCCGCGCCCTTGTCGGTACGCCACCAGCGTTCCCAATCGGTGCCTTTTCCAGCGTCGACCCATTCCTGCGCGCAGGCGATGTATTCGATGGGCGCGTCGAACCAGACGTAGAACACCTTGCCCTCCATGCCCGGCCAATCAGTGTCGCCGCGTTTGACGGGCACACCCCAGTTCAGGTCGCGGGTGATGCCACGGTCCTGAAGACCGTCGCCATCATGCAGCCATTTCTTCGCGATAGAGGTGGTCAGCACGGGCCAGTCGGCCTTGCTGTTGATCCATGTATCCAGTTTGTCCTTCATCTGCGACTGGCGCAGAAACAGATGCTTGGTCGCGCGCATCTCGAGGTCGGTGGCACCGGACACGGTAGAACGCGGGTTGATCAGGTCCTCGGGGTCGAGCTGTTTGGTGCAGTTGTCACACTGGTCGCCGCGCGCGTCTTCAAAGCCGCAGTTAGGGCAGGTGCCTTCGACATAGCGGTCGGGCAGGAACCGCCCGTCGGTTTCGGAATAGATCTGCCGCTGTTCGACTTCTTCGATCAGGCCTTGGTCATACAGGGCTGCGGCGAAATGCTGGGTCAGCACCTTGTTTTGCGTGCTGGATGACCGGCCAAAGTGATCGAACGACAGGCCGAACCCGTCGGCGATGCGGGCCTGCACCTCGTGCATTTCCGCGCAGTATTCAGCGACCGGCTTGCCCGCCTTGGCCGCAGCCAGTTCCGCCGGCGTGCCGTGTTCATCCGTGGCGCACAGGAACAGCACTTCGTGGCCGCGCCCGCGCAGATAGCGAGCATAGAGGTCCGCGGGCAGTTGGCTGCCCACAAGATTACCCAGATGTTTGATCCCGTTGATATACGGGATGGCGGAGGTGATAAGGTGGCGCGTCATGACTTGGACCCCGAAACTGCTTTTGCACGTCTCTAGCGCAGCGGCGGGGCAAGGGCTAGGGGGCGTCGCGTTCGCGGCTGCGGCGCATCAGGCGCCCAATGGTGAAGGACGTGCGCGGCGCATAGACATAGGGGGTGCGTTTCGCCGCTGTGGGGCGCGCGCGCATGCGGGTCAGACCGAACAAGACCAGCAGACCATGCCCGACCGAGATCATGGTAAACAGCGCCGCGGGGCCAAAGCCTTCGATCAATACCGAGGCCAAATAGGGTGCAAAGATCGCCCCCACGGCAAACCAGAACATCAAGGCGGCTGACAGCTCTACCCGTTCGGAACTGCTGGCAAAGTCATGGGCGTGGGACGCCGCGACGGAATAAATCGGAAACGTTGTGAGGCCAAAGAAGGTCGCGGCAAGGAATACCGCCTGCGTGCCCATGCCAGCAGACATGACCGTCACCGCGCAACTTACCATCGACGCCGCCGACAACCAGATCAGCACCCAGCGGCGGTCGAATTTATCGGCCAGCCAGCCAACGGGAAATTGCGCCATCGCGCCCCCGAGCACGAAGGCTGACAGAAACCACGCGATCTGACCGGCGGTCAGCCCGACCTCTTGCCCGTAGATCGGCCCGACCATCCGGAAAGATGCGCTCGACAGCGCTGCGACGACCACCGCAGCGACGGCCAAGGGGGACCGCTGGATGGCCAGCTTGGGCCGCAACCGTCCCTTTTCAGGGGTTTCGGGTTGGGGCAGGCGTGTCAGCACCAGCGGG
Organism: Sulfitobacter sp. M22; assembly: GCF_021736025.1. Classification (NCBI taxonomy): domain Bacteria; kingdom Pseudomonadati; phylum Pseudomonadota; class Alphaproteobacteria; order Rhodobacterales; family Roseobacteraceae; genus Sulfitobacter; species Sulfitobacter sp. M22. The sequence goes on from NZ_WMEC01000001.1 coordinate 251,336, forward strand.
ATCAGCGCGGCACAACACAAGATCGCCAACAGGTTATAAGACACATAGGATGCAGGTGCGAGCACGCCGATGATCATCTGTGCCGCCAGTGACCCGCTGGTGTCGACAACGCGGTAGGCCCCCATGGTACGGCCGCGCGTCTCATTGGTGACTTTGGCCTGCAACCAAGCCTCAACGACCGTGTAACACCCTGCAACGCAGAATCCCGAGGCGACCCGCATCAATGCCCAGGCATAGGGGTCCAGCACCATCATATGTGACAGCAGCCCGATCGCCCCTGTTGCGGTAAAGGCTGCAAAGGCGCGGCTGTGGCCGACACTGCCCAAAAGACGCGGTGCGCCCCAGCAACCCAGAAAGAACCCCACGAAATGCGCCGACCCCAACAGGCCGATCTGTTGGTTGGTAAAGCCCAGCTGGATGCCCGACAGCACGTCCAATGGCCCCACACCGCCCGACGACAACTGTAGCAAAATGACAGATAAAAAGAGAGCGGCGAAGGAAATGAGAAGGCGCATATTTTGCTACTCTGTTCTCTTTTGCAGGCGAAACCAACGGCCAAAACGATGTCTGTGCGACAATTTTCGTCATCGGGCCTTTGCGCGGCTCCCGTGCCTCTAAAATGACCTTGCGGTGGCAGTGCGGAACAGAAAGGTTAGGCGCAAAGCTAAACGAGGAATTCCGATGCAAAAGAACACACTTGGCCACACCGGTATCGAAGTGACAGATTTCTGTCTGGGCTCAATGACTTGGGGGACGCAGAACACCTCTGACGAAGGTCATGCCCAGATCGAACGCGCGCTTGATGCGGGGATAAATTTTATTGACACCGCCGAGATGTACCCCGTTAATCCGGTCAAAGCCGAAACCATTGGCCGCACCGAAGAGATCATCGGCGAGTGGATCGCAAAGACCGGGCGTCGCGATTTTGTGCTGGCGACGAAACACTCGGGCGCGGGGGCACCGGTACGCGACGGCGCGGGGATTTCATCTGACACGATCCGCAGCACGCTTGAGGCGTCATTGAAGCGGATGAACACCGATTACGTCGACCTTTATCAGTTTCACTGGCCCAACCGTGGCAGCTATATGTTCCGCAAGAACTGGGACTATGACCCCTCGTCGCAGAACCGCGCAGAGACGATGGCCCATATGGAAGACTGCATGGGCGCGCTGCAAGACGAAGTGACCCGCGGCACCATCCGCGCCTTCGGGCTGAGCAACGAAACCGCTTGGGGTCTGACCCAATGGGTGAATGCAGCGGAGCGGACAGGCGGCCCGCGTCCGGTCTCTGTGCAGAATGAATATTCGCTGTTGAACCGCATTGCCGATAGCGACGTGGCAGAGACATGCCACAACGAAGAGATTGGCATGCTGTCCTACTCTCCTTTGGGGGCAGGTCTGTTGACCGGCAAGTACCAGAGCGGCGCGATACCCGAAGGGTCGCGGATGGCGATCAACGGGGATTTGGGCGGGCGCAAGACAGACCGCGCGTTTGCTGCCGTAGAGGATTATTTGCAGATTGCGCAGAAACACGGGCTGGACCCGGTTCAGATGTCGATGGCGTTCGCGCGGCAACGGCCCTTTATGGCGTCGGTGATCTTTGGCGCGACGTCGCTTGACCAGCTTGACGTTATTCTGGGGGCCATTGACTTGCATCTTGATGACGAGGTGATGGCCGATCTGGATGCCGCCCACAAAGCCCATCCAATGCCCTTCTGAACCAACGCAGCCCCAGCCCCGATACCATAGGAGATTTCGATGCCGCCTACCATGAACAAGGACGTATTCATCACGTGTGGCGTATCGGGGTCTGGGTGCGGTCTGTTTGTCGGGCATGAAAGCCTCGGCCCAACGAAAAGGCCCGCTACATGAAGCGGGCGCTTTGGGCGTTGGCCCTGCTTGCCGGGTGCTCTGCTCCTGCGCCCGAAACGGCGAAAGGTCTGCGCGACACCAAGGCGCTGATCGGGGCCACCAGCCGCTATGATGCGGCTCGCTTCAAGGGGGCTTGGGTGGTGCGCGATAGCTTTGGCGACGGCGTGGCGCAGGTCGCCTTGGTCGAGACAACCAAAGGGCCGGCGTTCCAATTGTGCGCGCAGACAGGGTGCCCTGACGGCGGTACCCTTTGGCTGGCGCAGCAACAGGGGCAGGGGCGGTATGCGCTGTCCCTTGCTGACGGTACCACGCGTGCGCTTTGGGTACTTTGGGTCGACGAAGGGTTCCGCACGGCGGTGGTCGGAAATCCGGCTGGAGACTTCGGCTGGATTCTCGACCGCAGCGCCACGGGCGGCGCAGACCGGATCGCGGCAGCCCGCGAGATACTGGACTTTAACGGCTATGACACGGGTCAGCTTGGGATGCCGCGATGACCCCGATAGGCTGGCAGGAACAGGCGTGGGTGGCGGTGTCCTTTGGCCCGCGCATCACACGAGGGCTGGAATATGGGCATGGGTGATACGATGCCTGACCTGTGGGTCCTCGTGACGCTCGCCGCTGCGGTGTTCCAGACCGGGCGTTTCATGCTGCAGAAATATCTGGCCACCGCGACATTGTCGGCGGCGGGGGCGACGTTCTCAAGGTTCCTGTATTCCGCGCCATTTATCGTGCTGGGCCTTGCGGCCTATCTGATGCTCAGCGCGACGCCTTTGCCGGCCCTAGGTCCGGGGTTCTGGGTGCACGGGCTGATGGGGGGGATGGCGCAGATATTGGCGACCGTTTGCGTCGTGCTGTTGTTCAAACAGCGTAACTTTGCTGTCGGGATCACGTTCAAGAAAACCGAAGTTATCCTGACCGTGCTGGTCGGATGGGTCATTCTGGGCGAGGGCGTCAGCGCCACCGGCTTTGCCGCGATTGCCCTAGGCGTGGTGGGGTTGCTGCTGCTGTCCGGCGGTGCCGAGGCAAAAGGCTTTCACCTGCGCGACTTGCGCAACCGCGCGGCGGGGCTGGGGGTTGCATCCGGCGCGTTGTTCGCCGTTTCCGCTGTGTCCTACCGCGGGGCGTCGCTGGCGGTGATGACAGAGCAGCCTGTGCTGCGCGCGGGGGTGACCCTTGCGGCGGTGGTTATGATGCAATCGGTCATCATGGCCGTTTACCTGCGCCTGCGCGAGCCGGGTCAGATCCGCGATGTCTGGCGCGCGCGCCGTGTCGCGGTCTGGATCGGCCTCACGTCTATGGGTGGATCGCTGTGTTGGTTCATCGCCTTCACGCTGCAGAACGCGGCCTATGTCAAAGCCTTGGGGCAAGTGGAGCTTATCTTGAGTGTTGCGGCCACTACGCTGTTTTTCCGCGAAAAGATCAGCACCCGCGAAGCTGCGGGCATGGCTGTGCTGATTGCGTCGATCCTGATGCTGGTTGTGGTGGCCTAGGGGAAGCGCAGGGGGCGCTGCTTAGCTTGGCAACGGGCGGCCGCGCAGTCGCAAGAACAGGCTCTCTTCGTCGTTGTTCTTGAAATACGGCACGGACGCGGGCGGGTCAAGCTGCCGCGCGCGGGCCTCGACTTCGGCCAGCACCACCTCGGTGATGAAGGGCATGTCGAATTTGCGCGCGTCCGACAGGGCCACCCATTGCAGATGCGAAAGCTCGTCACAGGCGTCGTCGAAATTGTCCAGATCGGTAGCGATATCGTCGGCATCGACCAGAAAGAAACGCGCGTCAAAGCGGCGCGGACGGCCGGGAGGCGTCAGCGCGCGGAAAACAAATTGCAGCGGGGCCGCGTGGGGCAGGTAGCCGCGCTGTGCAAAGGTCAGCCAATCGGCAGGGGGCGTGCCCTCCCATGCGCCTTTTTGGCCAAGGATCAGGCCGGTCTCTTCCCAAAGCTCGCGGATCGCGGCCACCACCAAGGCATGTGCAAGGCTGCCATCGGCGTCTTCGGCCAGACGGTTCTGGCAGGTTTCATCCACCATGCTGGCCAGCGTCACCTGCGCATCGCCCAGATCGACAGCACCGCCCGGAAAGACGAATTTATTGGGCATGAAGGCCGCCGTCGCACCGCGTTGCCCCATCAGGATCCGCGGGGCGGTGTGCCGGTCGCGGATCACAATCATCGTGGCTGCGTTGCGGATTTTGCTTTTATCGATGGTCATCGCCTTGCCCCATGTCCTGTTTTTCTAGCGGGGCTTTTGGGGTCCCGGTCAGCTGGTGCTGCCGAACCCGCCCATGCGCTTTGCCCATTGGAAGCCAATCATGGCCCCTTTCATTCTAGGCAGAAGGTAGAGGGACAATCCGACGCAGCCAACCGAAAAGATTGTAAACAGCGTCAGCGGCTCGGGGCGCCAGACCACAAAGGCGATGTGCAGCCCCGGGGCCAGTAGGTGCCCGACAACGAGGATCGTCAGATAGGCCGGACCATCATCGGCGCGGTGGTGGAACAGCTCTTGGCCGCAGACGGTGCAGGTATCATTGACCTTCAGATAGCTTTTCAGCATCGGACCGGCCCCGCAGTTGGGGCATTTACGCCGCCAGCCGCGCAGCAGAGATTTCTTCATGCTGCGTTCATCGGTGTCTACGTGAGGCATATCTATGGTCTGGTCAGTCATCTTGGCTTCCTTGTTCGCATCCTACATGCGGCCAAAACGCCCCGAAATAAAGGGATCTTGGGGCAGTTGCGTCGCCATGTCGCAAAGCCCGTGCAGGGGTGCCCAAAACTTTTTCACATTTTTTGCGACGGAATGTCGGGCGGCTGTCGTTTGAACCGGTATCGCCACGCTGAAAACGGTGGGCGTTAGATAGATCACCAAAGGAAGAAACAGATGACAAAACGAGCAAATCTTCAGATCGCACTCTTGAGCGGCTTGATCGCATTGGGCGGCACGACACTGGTCGCGCAGAATGCGGATAAGGCAGAGGGCGGCAAGCAAAGCCACTTTGTCCAGTTGGACACCGACATGAACGGTGAAGTCACTGCCGAAGAAATGAAAGCCCAGGCTGCGGCACGTTTCGCTGCTGCTGACGCGGATGGCGACGGCTTCCTGACACAGGATGAACTGGCCGCCGCAGCCAAGGCACGCCACGCCGAGCGCAGCCAGCGCATGCTGGAGAAGCTGGACACCGACGGCAACGGGTCGCTGTCCGCGACCGAGCTTGAAGCCATGGGCGAAGGTAAAGGCGACCGGATGGCCAAGCGTCACGACAAGATGATGAAGCGCATGGACGCCGACAAAGACGGTAAGCTGTCGATGGAAGAAATGGGCGGACGTCACAACCCCGAGAAGATGATCGAAAAGCTGGACACCGACAAGAACGGATCGCTGAGCGCCGAGGAATTTGCCAAAGCCCGTATGGGTGGCAAGCATCATGGCAAGCGCGGCGGTCATGACGGCAAAGACGGGCACGGCAAACCCGGTAAACACATGAAGCACGACAAGTCTGATGACAGCGACGCGTCTGCAACGGAATAAGGCAAGCATGCGGGCGCGCTTGAATGGCGCGCCCGCAAACGCTACCATCCGGTTCGATGGATATGCTCGATACTTCTGACGCTGACAGTGCAGACGACCCCGAACGCGCCTTGCTGCACCGCTATGTGCAGGGGGATGCAGCGGCGGCGCGTCTGTTGACGGTACAGTTGACTCCGCGCATCTTTGGTCACGCCTTTCGTATGTTGGGCAACGCGGCAGAGGCCGAAGACGTGACCCAAGACGCGCTGATGCGCCTGTGGAAGATCGCACCGGACTGGCGCGACGGCGAGGCGAAGGTGACCACGTGGTTATACCGTGTAACCGCCAACCTGTGCACCGACCGCCTGCGCAGACGCGGCCGTGGTGTCCCGCTCGAGGATATCGCCGAACCCGCCGACCCGAGCGAAAGCGCAGAGGCACGGCTGCAGCGCACCGCGCGCGAGGATGCCTTGCAAGCGGCGCTGGACAGATTGCCCGAGCGGCAGCGGCAAGCGGTGGTGCTGCGCCACATAGACGGGTTGGCGAACCCCGAGATCGCGACCATTCTGGATGTCGGGGTCGAAGCGGTTGAAAGCCTGACCGCACGGGGCAAACGGGCATTGGCGAAACTTTTGGGCGCAAGACGTGACGCCTTGGGATACGATGATGACAAAACGTAATATGGATACGCTAGAGGCGCATTTCGAGGCGGCGCGGGCCACCCCGCCGCAGATGCCTGCGGGCATGATGGACCGTTTGATCGCCGATGCACTGGCGGCACAGCCTGTCCCCGCAATAGGGGGCTGGCGTGGTTTTTGGCGCGCCATTGGCGGCGCACCTGCCTTGGGCGGGTTGGTCGCGGCGACGGCTGTCGGGTTCTGGATCGGGGTCGCCCCGCCAAGCGGCCTGCCGGATATCGCGACGCAGATCATCACCGGCGGCGACGCTTACATCGTTGCCGATATGACGTCGCTGGACACCTACGCCTCAGAGCTGACGGCGTTCGGCTGGGACTTGGACGAGGGATAGAAAATGGCAGGCTTTGCATTCAAAAGCACGAAGACACTGCGATGGGCCTTGGGGCTGTCGCTGGGGGTGAACCTGCTGGTGCTGGGGCTGGTTGCGGGGGCGGCCTATCGCTTTGACGGGCCGCATGGTGGCGCGATGCGGCACATGCGCGACTATGGCACGCCCTACGTCATGGCGCTGCCCGAAGAACGCCGCCGCGCCGTCTTTGCCGATGCGCGCAAGGGGCGCGAGGATAAATCCGTTAGCCGTGCCGCACGCCGCGCATTGTACCAAGACGCACTGTCCGCCATCCGCGCAGAGCCCTTTGACCCCGCAGAAGCACGCCGCGTGCTGGACCTGCAACGCGACGCCACGCTGACCGTGCAGCAAACCGTTCAAAACGCGTGGTTAGCCGAGCTGGCCGAGATGTCAGCGACCGAGCGTGCAGCCTATGCCGATCGTGTCGAGGAAATGCTCAAGCGCGGCAAAAAAGGCAAACACGACGGCGCAAAGCCTCCGAAGGCCGGTCAATAAGCTGGCAACCGGCCCCGGTAGTCAGGGCTTGCCGTGCGGGATTGCGTGGCGCGGGCTTGCCAAATGCGCGCCCGGCGCGGTAGGCAAGGCGACCCTAACGAAAGTCGCGGCCCATGCTCTCTGAATTCACCAACCCAAACGAAGTTCTTGCCACTACGCGGGCCTCCTCTGGGCGGCGGGCCATTGGGTTGACGGCGCTTGGGATACTGGGGCTGTTCCTGATCTACGTCGCGTTCACGTCGTCGCCCGGTTTCGGGTGGCAGGTGTTTTTGCTGGCAATGGGGGGGCTGGCCCTTTGGATGGCCGACAAAATGCGCCGTGCCACCGCTGGCGCAATCGAGCTGACCCCGACCGAATTGCGCGACACCGACGGCACAGTGATTGCGCGGGTCGAGGATATTATCGGGCTGGATCGCGGTGTGTTTGCCTTCAAGCCGTCCAACGGCTTTTTGCTGCGGACCAAAGCAGGCACTGGCGGTGATCGGGTCTGGCGTCCTGGTCTGTGGTGGCGCATCGGTCGTCGCGTCGGCATTGGCGGCATGACACCCGGCAATCAGACCAAGTTCATGTCCGAGATCATTTCCGCCATGATGGCAGAGCGCTCTTGAGATAGAAAAAGGCCCGCAGGCAGATCGCCGCGGGCCTTATTCTTTGCTGTGCTGCCGGAATTTACGCCCCGTCTGAATAGAGAACCCAAGGGGCATAACGTGGGCGGGTAAAGACGAAGTTCTTTACCTCTTGCACCGGTAGTCCGATGTTGAAGGGTGGTGAAAACGATGTCCAGGTTTCGGTGATGGTGATATATTCCCCATCTTCGAGCTCGGGGATGCGGTTTGTCCAGCTGGTCACATCTGCCTGGGTCGCGTCCGTCAGATTGCCTCGGGCGCGTGACCAGTGCAGCAAGAAACGCTTGTTCGCTTGGTCATATTTTGCCGAGGTGATCCGCACCGTCGCCGGCCCGGAAGAGCGCGTCATATAATCCAGCAGATCCCGAACACCGTCCATATATGCGGTGTCCATTGGCAATGTCTCGCGCGAGATCATGTCGCCGATGGTATAGGCCGCTTTTTGGTTGGTGTAGTACTCCTGATAGGTCTGGAAAAAAGTGAACATCGCCAGATAGACCCAAAATACCATGGGCATGATGATAACGGCCTCGATCGAGGCGCTACCGTCTTGGTCGCGCAGAAAACGCGCCAGTACACGGCGTTTGAAATAAGAGGTAACCATTAGCTTGGCTCCTGAACAAAGGAGGATACGGCGTACATGCTGCCTTGACCGGCGCCGTCGGTCTCGAACTTGAAGCCCATGGCGCTGCCCGGCAGCATCGGGTCGAATTTAACGCAGGCCCGCAGCAGCATCAGCTGGTGCTGCGCCCCAAGGCTAAAACCACGCTCGGGCTCGACGGGCATCGATTTATCGACGCAGTCGGGCGCTGCATTCATAGCGGCAAAGTTGCGCGGATCGACCAGGACCATTTCAAGGCGCAACGTATCTTTGCAGTCGCCGATATAGCCGACACTGTCGCAGATCATCGTCTTGATCAAGTCGTGGGTGACCGTCGCGCGGGTGTTCAGCCGGATATACCGCACCGCAGTCTCGAGCCCACGGTTCAGGTGGAACTGGCGCAGCGAATATAGGCTGACCTCGACCGAGGCGAGGAACATGCCAAAGATCAGCGGAAAGAGAATGACAAATTCGATCAGAACAACCGCGCCTTCCTCGCCCCGGCGGAACCGGCACAGCGCTTGTGAAATGCGGGCGATCATTGGGTCAGCCTCAGCTGGTTGATCTGGCGGGCAATGGCGCGAAAGGCCTCGGAAAGCTCGACCCCTTCCACTCGGAAGAAGTGACTGGGCGAGGACGCGCAGTTTTGCATCGCGGGGACATCGTCGTCATGTACCTCAAAGCCGATGGTCCAGATCACAATGCGCTTTGCTTTGGCCGCATCACAGATGTTCGACAGCAAGGTATTGCCCAGCGATTTGTTGTACTTTTGATAATAGAAGTAACTCCAATAGCGATAGTCTACCTCATTGCGGAGGTACCACCACAGATTGTATTTATTCCAGTGAACATATTCGCTTTCGCTGTCGTAATAGTTGCTGCGGATGCGGAAGGAATTATCATTCGCACCGTCGGTCATCAGAATGACGGTCTTGAGGGTCTCTGGGTCATCATAGCTGGCAGGTCGGTTGTAAAATTGGCCGTCCACATGGCCAGCGTTCACCAGCGCGTTGTTGATGTCACGGAACGATGGATCCAGCATCGTCGCCGCCCATTTCATCCCGAGGAAAATCGACGTACCCGCGCGTGGTACAAGTTGGTTGATCTGGCTCTTTAGTGTAAGGCTGTTTTGCGAGAAAGGGGCGATGCGTTCATAGCTGTAGCGTGGACAGATCGTGTCGTCGCGGTAGTTGTTGCGACCGTCATAGTTCCACTGGAAATGCTGCATCTGGTCGTGCGTCGTGCTGGTATTCAGCGCGGCCGAGTTGAATTCATCGTCGGCGAATTCCAGGCAGTGAGAGTAATCGTGTTTCTTGTTCACACGCATGCGATCCAGGATCATAGGACCTGCGTTGACCTGTTCGGAGTAGGGGATCATCGAAACAGAGATCAGGTCTTCGTTCTCTGTTTTCAGCACCGTGTCCAAGAAAATCCCGGCGGCGTTTTTCAGCTCGCTCAGGCGGTTGTTAAGAGCCATCGACCCCGAGATATCGAGCACGAGAGAGACTTCGACCTTCGCAACGCGTTCTTCGGCCTGACTGTGCGCGGGCACATTGAGTGTCGGGAAGCCGAAGCGACCGATGAACTGCGTGTCCATCTCCTTGGACGCGTCAATGGTCACGGTGCGATAGTTCAACCCGTCGTCAACCACGACATTTGAAAGAAAATCGGTCATACCGGATTTTGCAAAATAGTCTGCAACCACGGCTTTGGGGTCGCGCATCTGGTCCAGATCGGCGGCGGCTAGAACGGCACGGTCAGAGACGGCTTGCAGGCGCGAACGTTCCATTTCGTGGCGCATGAAGTCAAGTTGAATGCCGCCCACGGCGACCATCATCATGATCATAAATAGCGCGAGGATTGTGACCAGCCCATCGTCCTCACGGGCAAACCGCGAAAGGCGATTGCGCAATGGGAGGGCGACCCAAGTATTCACGGTATTTTTGACCGTCATGTCCACGTCCTTTTTGGTGCGATCCCTGCGACAAGAGGCGTATAGGCGGATCGGCGTTGACGACAGATATGCGGGCTGAAGGTGGCTGAAATAGGGCGAAATACGTTTAAAAAAGTGTATACTGAAGCCGTTTTGAGGGCACATACCGGCACGACAGGCCAGCTGAATGCCATGGTTGAGCGCCTTATCTGGATTGATCCGCGGTCAATGAGGCTAAGACACCACGAATAAAAGTTTTCAAACTGATTAAAATATGTGCAAAAACTTTGGAAATTGGTGATTTGCAGCTTTGCTTGGCGCAGGTGCTATGTTCAATAGGCGAGGCGATGAACTGGCCCGGTTAAGGGTCGCAGAGCCAAATTAGGAGCGTAGAATGAACCCCGGAACCGAACCGAGCTTTCGCGATAGTGTCGACATCATGTTTAACCGGGCGGTTGCCCTGATGGACCTTTCGCCGGGTCTTGAGGAAAAGATTCGCGTGTGTAACGCGACCTATACGGTACGTTTCGGGGTGCGGTTGCGCGGGGGTATCCAGACCTTCACCGGCTACCGCTCTGTTCACTCCGAGCATATGGAGCCGGTCAAGGGCGGCATCCGCTACAGCCCCGGCGTGAACCAGAACGAAGTGGAAGCGCTGGCGGCGTTGATGACCTATAAATGCGCGCTGGTCGAAGCGCCGTTTGGGGGCTCCAAAGGTGGGTTGTGCATTGATCCGCGCGACTATGATGAACACGAGCTGGAACTGATTACCCGTCGTTTTGCCTATGAGCTGATCAAACGCGACATGATCAACCCGGCGCAAAACGTACCCGCCCCCGACATGGGCACCGGCGAGCGCGAGATGGCTTGGATCGCGGACCAGTACAAACGTATGAACACCACGGATATCAACGGGGTAGCCTGTGTGACGGGCAAGCCGATCAACGCAGGCGGCATCCACGGCCGCACTGAAGCGACGGGCCGCGGCGTACAATATGCGCTGCATGCGTTCTTCCGTGATCCTCAGGGCATGGCAAAAGCGGGCCTGGGCGGTGAGCTGGACGGGAAACGCGTCGTCGTGCAGGGCTTGGGCAACGTAGGCTATCATGCCGCCAAGTTCCTGAGCGAAGAGGATGGCTGCAAGATCACCGCGATCATTGAACGTGATGGCGCGTTGTTCGATGACCGTGGTCTTGATGTGGAAGAGGTGCACCGCTGGATTTCCATGCACGGCACGATCAAGGGCTATCCCGATGCGCCCCTTGAGGAAGATGGTGCCAAGCTGCTGGAAGCGGAATGTGACATCCTGATCCCTGCGGCGATGGAAGGGGTGATCAATCTGACCAACGCGCATAGCATCAAGGCCCCGCTGATCGTCGAAGCCGCCAACGGCCCTGTAACCGCCGGTGCCGATGATATCCTGCGTGCAAAAGGCGTGGTGATCATCCCTGACATGTACGCCAACGCTGGCGGTGTGACGGTATCCTATTTCGAATGGGTCAAGAACCTGAGCCACATCCGCTTTGGCCGGATGCAGCGGCGCAACGAGGAAAGCCGGCACCAGCTGCTGGTGGACGAGCTGGAACGTCTGAGCGCCGATAGCGGTGTCGGCTGGCAATTGAGCCCGAACTTCAAAGACAAGTATCTGCGAGGTGCAGGGGAGCTTGAGCTGGTCCGCTCCGGTCTTTACGATACGATGAGCGACGCCTACCGGTCGATGGCGGAAGTCTGGCACAGCCGCGATGATGTCGACGACCTGCGCACCGCCGCCTATCTGGTCAGCATCGGCAAAGTCGCTGCCAGTTACCGCGCCAAGGGGCTGTAAGCCACGCGCGGCCAGGTGCTCGCCACGAAAAGTTCCCCGAGGGCCGCTGTGAGGGTGGCCTTCGGCAAAGACGCGCCAGACTGTTCGGATGCGCGCTGCGGAAAACCGCTCGGATACTTGTATTCCACCCGGCGCTGGCTAGGTTTTTACGCAATAGGCAGCCCGCCACCCCTCGAGAGCGCCATTTCTATTGGTCGTGCGCAGGGGAACTGAGGTGGTATCGCCAACAACATTAGGAGATGTGACGATGAAATTTGGTAAACTTATGATCGCCGCGGCGCTGGCCGCTTCCAGTGCACCAGCCTTTGCCGCAACGAGCGCGGAGACCGATTGTCAGTATCAGGCGGATGTCGTCCAGGCTGTGCGCCAGGCGCGCATCGACCGCGTGAAAGAGCGTGAGGTACCGGACCACATTGCGTCCCAGAATCCGCAGTGGCCGGATCGCTACGACGCCGTTGTGCCGCTGGTTGCGCCTTGGGTGTATGAGATGAAAATGCGTGACGTGAAAAAAAATGACCTGTCTGCTGCTTGGAACGAGATGTGTCTAGGCCAGTGACGGGGCCGGAGCGCGATCCATAGTGCTGACGCATCTGTTGGGGCGGTGACAAGGGGGCCAGCCCCCATCGCCCTGACGGGCGATCCCCTCGGCGTTTATTTGGCAAAATGAAGCCGGCATTGGAGGCTTTGGGTTCTGGACTTTGACCCTCGCGACCCAATATAAAACCGTATGAGCCTGCCCCCTGGATTTTTGGATGAACTGCGCAGCCGTGCCAGCCTGTCACAGGTGGTAGGGCGCAAAGTGTTGTGGGATGCGCGCAAGTCCAATCAGGGCAAGGGCGACATGTGGGCTCCGTGCCCGTTTCATCAGGAAAAATCAGCCAGCTTCCACGTCGATGACCGCAAGGGATTCTACTATTGCTTCGGATGCCATGCCAAAGGGGATGCGATCTCTTTTGTGCGCGAGACCGAGAATGTAAGCTTTATGGAGGCGGTCGAGATTTTGGCGCGTGAGGCAGGAATGCCCATGCCCAAACAGGACCCGCGCGCGCAGGAAAAAGCCGACAAGCGAACCCAGTTGGCCGAGGTAATGGAACTGGCCGTGCAGTATTTTCGGCTGCAGCTGCGCACGGGGGCGGCCAGTGCTGCGCGCGATTATCTGGCAGGCCGCGGTCTGACGCCGCAGGCGCTGGAGCAGTGGGAAATCGGATTTGCGCCGGATCAGTGGCAGGGACTTTGGGATCATCTAAAGGCCAAGAATGTCGAGGACGCGCTGATAATGGGGGCAGGGCTGGCGAAGCCTTCGTCCAAAGGTGGGCGGCCCTATGATACGTTTCGGGGCCGGATCATGTATCCCATCCGCGATGCGCGGGGGCGGGCGATTGCCTTTGGCGGGCGGGCGATGGACCCCAATGACAACGCCAAATATCTGAACTCCCCGGAGACAGAGCTTTTTGATAAGGGCCGCAGCCTATACAACGTGCGCGATGCCCGGACAGCTGCAGGGCAGGGCAAGCCGTTGGTCGTCGCCGAAGGGTATATGGACGTGATTGCGCTGGTGCAGGCCGGATTTGGTGCGGCCGTTGCCCCCTTGGGAACGGCGATCACCGAGAGTCAGCTACAGATGTTGTGGCGCATCTCGCCCGAGCCGATCATCACGCTGGATGGTGACACGGCCGGCCAGCGGGCGGCCATGCGGTTGATCGATCTGGCGCTGCCGTTATTGGAGGCGGGCCAATCCTTGCGCTTTGCCGTGATGCCCGATGGAAAGGATCCCGACGATCTGCTGCGGGCCCATGGCGCACCCGCCTTGCAAAAGCTGCTGGATAACGCCATGCCGATGGTGCGGCTGTTGTGGCAGCGCGAGACAGATGGCCGCGTTTTCGACAGCCCTGAACGCAAGGCCGGCCTGGACAAGGCGTTGCGCGAAAAAATCATGATGATCAAAGATCCTTCGATTCGCAGCCACTATGGCCAAGAGATCAAGGATTTACGCTGGCAGCTGTTCCGCCCGCAAAAGGCCAAGAAAGACTTTAGCCCTGTGGCGCGTGCGTCCGGTGGGGGCAAGTGGGCACCCCCACCGCAAGGTCCGTCGCCAAGTGCGAAATCCTCTATTCTGGTGACTGCAGCCGGTCTAGGCGCGACAGAGCATCTGCGCGAAGCGGTGATTTTGATGGCTTTGCTAAACTGCCCGCAACTGGTTGAAGAATTTGAAAACGGCTTGGCCACAATGCGCTGTCAGGACTACGACCACGGGCGTATTCGGGACTTGATGCTGCGCCATGTGCATCAGGACCCTGCGGTGTTGCGCGAAAAGATTTACGACGCCCTTGGCGAGTACGCACTTGAAAATATGCTGGCGCAGCGCCACGTAGCCATCACGCCCTGCATCCGAAGCCCCGGCAACCTTGAGAAGACGCGTATGACCGTCGCCGAGGAGCTGGGGAAGCTGGAAGCCGTGCGTGGACTGGATGAAGAGATCGCCGATGCGGTCGAGGATATGACCGGCATGGCCGACGAGGGGCTGACATGGCGGTTGGGCGAAGCGGCGCGCAATGCCGATCGTGCGCAACGTAGCGGGCAGGAAGATACCGCTGAATACGACATCGCTGAAAACGGTGCCCACATCAGCCGGGACGAACGCAGCGCATTTGATGCTTTGCTGGGGTCGATCCTGAAGGGTGGCACGAAAGAGAAAAAATGAACCCGGCGTGGCTTTTTCGCCGGGATGTCTAACAAAATACAGGGTAACGGGTTTAAGAATCACCCAGAACCCCGCATGATTCGAATAACCGAATCACGTCACGTGATTCGCACCCATTCGCTGGAGGAAATTTCATGGCCGCCAAAGACACGAACGAAGACGCGAAGTCTGACGACCAGGATGCCGGCCATTCGCTTGATATGAGCCAAGCCGCCGTCAAAAAGATGATCGGCGAAGCCCGTGAAAAAGGCTATATTACCTACGATCAGCTCAACACCGTTCTGCCGCCCGATCAAGTAAGTTCGGAGCAGATCGAGGACGTGATGTCGATGTTGTCCGAAATGGGCATCAACGTGATCGAAGACGAAGAAGCCGAAGAAGAAGACGCCAAGGGTGGCACCGAAGTTGCCACCACGGAAAGCACGCGTGATGTGGCGCTGTCCGCTGGCACGTCCGAAAAGCTGGACCGCACGGACGACCCCGTACGCATGTACCTGCGGGAAATGGGGTCCGTCGAACTGCTCAGCCGTGAGGGCGAGATCGCCATCGCCAAGCGGATCGAGGCAGGCCGCAATACAATGATCGCGGGGCTGTGTGAAAGCCCGCTGACCTTCCAGGCGATCACGATCTGGCGCGACGAACTTTTGTCCGAAGACATTCTGCTGCGCGACGTGATCGACCTTGAGGCGACATTCGGCACCCAGATGGGCGACGAAGAAGAAACGACTCCGGTCGTGCCTGTCGGCGGCACCGAAACAAAGCCTGCGGAAAGCACCAGCGAAGTCGATGCAGATGGCAATCCGATCTCGAATGATGACGACGACGAGGATGAAGACGAACAGGCGAACATGTCGCTGGCCGCGATGGAAGCCGCGCTCAAGCCACAGGTGCTTGAGGCGTTGGACATCATCGCCGACGATTACGTCAAGCTGAGCCAGATTCAGGACAGCCGTATTTCGGCGACCCTGAACGAGGATGGCACCTTTTCGAAGGCCGATGAGGAAGAATACCAGCGCGTCCGGTCCGAGATCGTGCTGCTGGTCAACGATCTGCACTTGCACAACAACCGTATCGAAGCCCTGATTGACCAGCTGTACGGCATCAACCGCCGTATCATGCAGATCGACAGCGCGATGGTGAAGCTTGCTGACCAAGCGCGCATCAACCGCAAGGAGTTCGTCGACAGCTATCGTGGCTACGAACTGGACCCCAACTGGATGGAGCGGATGGCCGAAAAGTCCGGTCGCGGTTGGCAGATGTTCATTGAACGCTCATCTGAAAAGGTTGACGAGCTGCGCACGGATATGGCGCAGGTTGGTCAATATGTCGGTCTTGATATCTCTGAATTCCGCCGCATTGTGCAGCAGGTTCAGAAGGGCGAAAAAGAGGCCCGTCAGGCCAAGAAAGAAATGGTCGAGGCAAACCTGCGCCTCGTGATTTCGATCGCTAAAAAATACACCAACCGCGGCTTGCAGTTCCTTGATCTTATTCAGGAAGGTAACATCGGTCTGATGAAGGCCGTGGACAAGTTTGAGTACCGTCGCGGCTATAAATTCAGTACCTATGCGACATGGTGGATCCGGCAAGCGATCACGCGGTCCATTGCGGATCAGGCCCGCACCATCCGTATCCCAGTGCATATGATCGAAACGATCAACAAGCTGGTCCGGACCGGTCGTCAGATGCTGCACGAAATCGGCCGCGAGCCGACGCCGGAAGAGCTGGCAGAGAAGCTGCAGATGCCATTGGAGAAGGTCCGCAAGGTGATGAAAATCGCCAAGGAGCCTATCTCCCTTGAAACGCCAATCGGCGATGAGGAAGACAGCCAGCTTGGCGACTTCATCGAAGATAAGAATGCCGTGCTGCCATTGGACAGCGCCATTCAGGAAAACCTCAAGGAAACCACGACACGGGTGCTGGCATCGCTGACCCCGCGCGAAGAACGTGTTTTGCGGATGCGTTTCGGCATCGGCATGAACACCGACCATACGCTTGAAGAGGTCGGTCAGCAGTTCAGCGTGACGCGTGAACGTATCCGGCAGATCGAGGCGAAGGCGCTGCGCAAGCTCAAGCACCCAAGCCGGTCGCGCAAGCTACGGTCGTTCCTCGATCAGTAAGCTGTTCAATCGCAAACAATATAGAAGGCGGGTGTTTCGGCATCCGCCTTTTTTCATGCGGTTAGGCCATACTCTCAAAGCTGTGAATTTAAATCCACGCCGCGCACCCTATCTGTGTCCTAGCCGCCAAACAGGAACCGCCATGAAACGTCTCGCCCTCGTCGCCATTTTGTCCACGATGCCAATGGCCGCTGTCGCGCAGCCCTTTACGGCGGTGAACCGGTTGCAGGTTATTTCGCTGTCGGGCACGGCCTTTGAGGTGATCGAGGATCATGGAGAGGGCGCGCGCGGCCTGTGGTGTGCCGCTGCCGAATATGCCGAAGACCAGCTGAGTGCACGGACAGCAGACCAGATCTACCTCAAGTCGCCGCGAGGTCCCTCGGCCAGCGGCGCTGGTCGCGTCGGTGCCGTCTTTACACTGAATGACGCCGAGTTATCCGAGGCCGCATTCAAATCTTATTCAGTCTCGGTCCGCAACGCGGGGCAGACCCTGCCGGTTGGCCACGCAATCCAGTTCTGCAAGGACTACATCCTTGAGCTGAAAGACTTTTGATGAACAGGAATGACATTATGAAAACCTTCAAAACAGCGCTTCTGATGGCCTCTTTGGTCGCGGGACCTGCTCTTGCGCAGGGCTATGTGCCAAATGAACGGCTGACCTACACGCCGACGGAAAATGGTGTGCGTATCAGCGGTAGCACGGGCTTTGGTGCGCGGGGGCACTGGTGTGCGGCCGCGGGTTACGCTGGGGACCAGATGGGAGCCGCGGATCGTCAGACGCTTTATGTCAGCGAACCGCGCGCGCGTGGTTTTGGCGGCGATGGTGGCGTGACCTTCACGCTCGATCCGACAGGGCTGACACCGTCGCCGGTGGTGATACTGGGCGGATCGCTGACCAAGGCCGGATCGGCGATGACCATCAGCCACGGCATTACGCTGTGTGGTGGTTTGCAATCGCCCGGCAGGTAAGGCTAGCCTGACGCCAAGGCGATAGCCCAAGCGGAAGGCAGGCAGGATGAACAGCGAACTTACAGTCCACACACGCGGGCAGGGGCTGTACGAAATAACCAGCGATGTGATTCAGGCGCTTTCGGGTCAGCGGTCCGACGGGCTGCTGACGTTGTTCGTGCGACATACCTCTGCCTCACTGCTGATCCAGGAAAATGCCGATCCCGACGTGCAACGCGACCTATTTGCATATTTTGCACAGCTGGTGCCGCCTGCCAATGATCCCTCGATGTCCTATCTCCGGCATACGCTGGAAGGACCAGATGACATGCCCGCGCATATCAAGGCGGCAGTGATGCCCGTCACGCTTAGCATCCCTGTGGTCGCAGGGCGCATGGTGCTTGGAACATGGCAGGGCATCTACCTGTTCGAACACCGCGACGCGCCTCATAGCAGGCGCATCGCGGTACATTTCGCCTGAGCTTAGCCCACCGGCATCAGATGGATTTCGCGGACCGCTGCATGGGGCGGTGCCTGCAGCGCGTGCAGTACGGCAGATGCAACATCCTCGGGTTTCAGCTTATCAGGCTTGGCCTCGTCAAAGAACGGCGTGTCGACCATTCCCGGAGAAACGACCATGCAGCGCCCGCCCCATTCGGCCATTTCGTCGGCAAGGTTGCCAGCAAAACCATGGATGAAGAATTTAGTCGCGCCATAAATTGACCCCTTGATGTGGCGGCGTCCCGCGGCTGATCCGGTTACGACATATTGCCCTGTCGTTTTGCGCAGGTAGGGCATCGCAGCATGGGCGGTATAAAGCGCACCCATCACGTTCAGATCGACCATCGCCTTCCAATCATCGGGGTCGCCCTTTTCGGTCCCGCCGGGTGAGGTGCCGCGTCCCGCATTTGCGAACACCGCGTCAATCTGACCGAACTTCTGCGCAAGGCGGCTCATGGCCTGTTCCTGATCGTCATAGCTGGTCGCGTCTCCGGTCAGCACCAGCGCCTGATCCCCGATGTCACGTGCGAGGTTTTTCAGCTTATCCTCACTGCGGGCAAAAAGCCCTACGTTCCATCCTGCCTTGGCTGCAGCCTGTGCGGTGGCCGCGCCGATCCCGCTGGAGGCCCCTGTGATAAATAGCGTTTTGGTCATGTCGTTTTCCCTTCAGATTTATCCTGTTCCAGGCCTAACGCCTGGGCACAGGCGAAGTTCACGCCAGTTTCGCTCAATACAACATATAGACGGCCATTTCGCCCCTACCCAAAACCTCGCGTTGGTCCTATAGTTTTGGGGAGTGGGGTCGTTTGGACCCCTATTGAACAGGTTTAAGATAAAGGGGACCGGCCATGCGCTGCCCGTTTTGCGGAAATATCGACACCCAAGTAAAAGACAGCCGCCCGGCCGAGGATCACGTTTCAATCCGCCGCCGCCGTTTCTGTCCCGCCTGCGGGGGCCGGTTTACAACCTATGAACGGGTGCAACTGCGCGATCTGGTGGTCGTTAAAACCTCTGGCAAGCGCGAGGATTTCGACCGCGACAAGCTGGAACGTTCTATCCGCATTTCCATGCAGAAACGCCCGATTGATCCCGAACGTATCGATCAGATGATCAGCGGCATTGTGCGCCGTCTTGAAAGCATGGGTGAAACAGATGTCGGGTCGAAACAGATCGGCGAGATCGTGATGGAGGCCTTGGCCCGCATCGATACTGTCGCCTATGTGCGGTTTGCCAGCGTCTACAAGAACTTTCAGGCGGCAGATGATTTCGATAAGTTCGTGCAGGAACTGCGGCCCGATACCCCTGCGGACGAATAAGTATGTCTGACGACGCGCGCTTTATGGCGCTGGCCTTGTCGCTGGGCCGGCGCGGGCAGGGGGCTGTCTGGCCCAACCCCGCCGTGGGCTGCGTCATTGTGCAACAAGGCCGCATCGTCGGACGGGGATGGACCCAGCCGGGCGGCAGACCCCACGCCGAACCCGAAGCCCTGCGGCAAGCGGGGCCGGCGGCCAAGGGCGCGACGGTCTATGTCACGCTCGAACCCTGCGCCCATACCGGCAAGACCCCGCCCTGCGCCGATGCGCTTGTGGCAGCTGATGTCGCGCGCGTTGTGATCGCCTGCACAGACAGCGACCCGCGCGTCAGCGGCAAGGGCATTGCGATCTTGCAAGCGGCGGGCATCTCGGTTGACGTGGGCGTGCTCGCGCATGAAGCCCGCGCCGATCACATGGGCTTTTTCCTGCGTATCAATGCAGGCCGTCCGATGGTGTCGCTTAAACTCGCCAGCAGCTTTGATGGTCGTATCGCCACCGCGACAGGTGAAAGCCAGTGGATTACAGCCCCGCCCGCACGCCGTGCGGTACATGCGATGCGCAGCCGGCATGACGCGGTCATGGTGGGCGGCGGCACGGCGCGACAGGATGATCCCAGCCTGACCGTGCGCGACCTTGGCGTCACCCGACAGCCAACACGGATCGTTGTGTCCAATGGCCTGGACATACCCCTTGGCGGCGCATTGGCAAAAACGGCAGGCGACATCCCTTTGATCCTTTGCCACGGCTCCAAAGCGCCGACAGAGCTGATCGAGGCCTGGAAAAGCCTAGGCGCCACGTTGATCGCCTGTGCTAGCAGGATGGGCCAGATCGATGCCGATGATATGCTCCAGCAACTCGGTCAGCACGGTCTGACACGCATCTTTTGCGAAGGCGGCGGTGGGCTCGCCGCAACGCTGTTGCAGGCTGGTTTGGTGGATCAGTTGATCGGGTTCACAGCAGGGCTCACGCTCGGGGCTGACGGGCTGCCAGCCATCGCGGCGCTACAGCTGCGACACCTTGCACAAGCCCCGCGGTTCACCCTGACGGAAACGGCGCGCATCGGCCCCGACCTCCTCCACATCTGGGCCCGCGCCGACGCGCCGGCCTAGACCGCTTCCAAATGGTTCAAACTCCCGGGGGTACGGGGGCTGGCCCCCGTAGCGCTACCCGCGCCGCCACAGATGCGCCTGTGTGGCGAACACCCCTTGCAGCTTGGCCAGCAGACGGTTCGTCACCCCGCGCCGTGGCACGTCGCCCGCTGCCAGCCGCTCTACCACGACCTCGACAGGGCATGCTGTGCCGGTACGCGGATCGAAATAGCGCGGATAATCAATGAGCGCTGCATGCACCACCCCTTCGAGGGTGACACCGGCCCCCCGTCGGGTGGGGATCGCGCCACGGTCCTCGGTCAGGCCCCAGCCGGCATAGAAAGGAGCCCCGAGGGTCACCACCTTGATGCCGCGCAACAGGGCCTCGAACCCTAGAAGGGACGTCATGGTCCAGACCTCGTCCACATGCGCCAACAGCGCAACGGGATCAGCGTGGGTCAATACGCGGTCGGCCAGCCCTTCGGCATCGATGGCACCGGGACGCAGACCGGCCTCTACGTCGGGGTGCGGCTTATACAGGATCACCGCGTCGGGATGTGCGGCACGTGCGCAGGTGAGCAGCGCCAAATTCGTCGACACATCCCCCGTGCCGGTCAGGATAGAGGCATCGTTCTCGACTTGCCCGGGCACCAAAATACGCCGTCCGGCAGGCAGGTCGGCGGGCATGATATCGCCGCCAAGGTTATACTTGCTGAGCCCCGCATCGCGTAGCGCAGCGATCAGCCGCGTGGCGCGGCGGGACTGGTCAGAGCGCAATTTAGCGCGGGCGACGATGTGGTTTTCCAGCCGGCTGGGTTTGCGGGGATCATAGTAGATACCCAAATCGTCACAGACCAGCGACAGCGGTGGCACCAGATCCGCCCCCAAGCCCCGTGACCGCAAGAACCCGTCCTCTACGCGGACCGCACCAGCGTGATCCTTTGTCGCCTTGGAGGCCCAGACCATCCACGGCTTGCCCGCCGCACGCGCCGCGTCGGGATTGTTTCGATAGGTGACAGGTGACCAGCGGCCAAAAAAACGCTGGAGCGGCTGGCGTTTCCACAACCTCATATCCGAGGCGACCCAGCCGCGATGGTCTTCGCGCCAAGCGCGGGTCTGAGCGGCCATCGCCTCTATCGCGGTTTCAATGTCACACAGGCAATCGCGGTGAGGGTCATACCACTTGGGATACAGGATCATCGTCCCTGCAAACAGCTGCGCACGGGTCAGCACCCGTTGGCGGCGCTGTACGGGGAATTCGTCCTCGGTCAGGCCCCAGCCTGCATAGAAGGGTTGCCCGAACACCCGTGGTTTATGGCCTGCGAAAATCGCCTCGAACCCCATTTGAGAAGAGACGGTATAAACGCGCACGGCCCCTTCGAACAGCGTCCAAGGGCTGATCGGGGCGGTCAGCAGGGTGATGCGGTCATTGGCGTCTTCGGGGCCAAAGTGGCCAGAGCGAAAGCCCGCCGCGGTTTCGGGGTGGGTCTTGATGATGATCCGCGCGCCGGGGTTTTCCTGCTGTGCAAAGACAAGCATTTCGAGAAACCGCGACCGGTCCGCCCCCGACGCCGCGACAGAGGCGTCCCCAAGAGTTTGGTCGATCACCAGCACATATCCCGGATCGGGGGCGGGGTGGGTTGGATCAAAGCCGCTGTATTTGGTCAGATGCGCTTCGGCTATCCGGTGGATGGCACCGCGGGCGCGGTCGAGCAGAGCTGTATCATCGAGCGGATGCGCGGTCAGGATCTCTTCGAGGTCAGAGGGCTGTTTGGGGTCAAAGTGCAACCCTTTATGGTCTACCAGTAACCCCAGTGGCGGCTCGCCCGCCCGGCCGGGAAACAGCGACCGGAGCAATGCGTCTTCGACGCGCACCACAGGCAGATCACGCTTTGCGGCCACGGCCAGCCCACGGTGGGCTGTGCCCGCGTTGCCCCAGACAGCGATGGCGTCACCTACGCGCGGCATTCCCAGATGCAGGCTATAGCCCGACAGCTGCAGAATGCGCCGTACCCTGCGGTTGGTGATGAACCCGCCGTTAAACACAAAAAGCCGCCGGTCCTTTGCAGGGCCGGCGGCGGGAGTATCGTATATTTCAGGCCCTAAAGCCATCTTTGCAGATCAGTTGCTCGACGCGAGCGACGAGAGGCTGTTGACCGAGCTGGCCGACCCCGTGATCGAGGAGATGACTTTGCTCCATTGTGTGAAGGGCGCTTCGGTGACGTAGAGCGTATCGCCGTCGCGGATCACGAAGTCACGTGCCATGAACATGCCGTTGGGCTTGGTCAAGTCCAGCACATAAATCATGCGCTGTGCGCCTTGCAGATCGTTGCGCCCCAAGACCTGTGCCACGACAGGTTCGGGTTCGTTGCGGAAGACGAAAACACCTGTGGGGTCTGCGGTGCCTGCGTTCAGGCCGCCGACTTGGGCGATGCCTTCGAGAGCCGACAGGTTCTTAGTTTCAAAGGGGACTTTTTGTTGTGCACCTGTAGCACCAAGCGCCACAAAGGACCGCGTGTCTTCCTCGATCAGGATGCGATCACCGCCGCGCAGTGCAATGTCGAGCTCGGGGTGGTTGTACAGGTCTTCCAGCCAGATTTTGCCCTTTTGGTTGCCCCGCAGTACCGTCACCTGCGCGATTTGCGGCGTGATGGTCACGCCGCCGGCACGTGCCAGCATGGTGGCGAGGGTGCGGGTCGGGCGTTCAATGGCATAAACGCCCTGCGCGCCGACAGATCCCACAAGCGACACCGTCGCCCCATCACCGGCCAGACGGCGCACCTGTACCTGCGGGTCGGGAGTCTGCTCTGACAGTTTGTTGGTGATGATACGGCGGATCGCTTCGGGAGAGTTGCCAGCGGCCTTGATCCGACCCGCGTAGGGCACGAAGATAAAGCCAGAGCCGTCAACCTGCACTTCTTCCAGCACGGTGGCGTTTGCGCCCTGTGCCGCTAGCAAGCCGTCGTCGACGTTTTCCCAGATTGTCAGCCCCAGCGTATCACCCGGATTAATCGTGTCCGACCCAAGCTGGCCTGCGTGAATAAACCCCGAATTAAATCCAAGCGCCGGTGCGACAGCCGTCGCACGGGTCACACGGTCATTAACGGCAACGACGAAAGCGTCACCTTGCTTTTGGACCGATCCTGCATAGATTTGACGTTTGTTCGGACCAACCTGCGGAAGACCACACGAAGATACCACGGCCATAGCCGCCAATAATGCGATGGGACGCGCCCACCTGAAGGGTACGGATTTCACTGCCCGGTCTCCTCGACCTATTCTTACTCTGCCTCGAAATCGCCGATTATTTCGACGTAATTATCATCGGCTTAGCGCAGTTTGGATCGAAAAGCTACTGTTGCGGCAAAAATCTGTCAGGTGACGGCTCGCAACTGTTGCCGTGGTGCCGCGGTCCCCAGTTCCAGCGCGTCATAAGGGTCTTCGGGGGAAAGCATCATATCAACGACCTGACGCAGAAGCTGAGTGCGCGCGCGGGCGGCATAAAATCCGCCGGGCACCTGCGAGGTTTCTAGCAAATACCGGCGATAGTCCTTGTAGGCCTTGTTGTCCGGGCGGGATGCGGCGGCAAAGAAATCGGTCAAGGGCTGGTTGGATACGAATTCGGGCTTTGCATAGACGGCGCTGCCAAATACCTTGAGAGGTATACCACGCCAGAGCACCTGTTGCCCCGCGGTCGAGTTCACGGTGATCGCCGTGCGCGCATCATTCAGAAGCTGTGCCAGTTTGCCGCCCCGCACGAAATGCACGCGGTCGGCTACGCCCAGATCACGTGCGACGCGCTTTACCACACGGCGCAAGGGGGCGCGGCCGTCTTCCAACGGATGGGCTTTGACGACAAGATGGTGGTGGCGTGGTGCGCCTTTGGCAAATCCCTCGAGCACGACGGTCAGAAAATCGGTCATCGTCTCGAACGGGGAATGTTCCTGAAACGAGCTGTCGTGCTCCAGTTGTAAAAGCGCGAGATGATATGGAAACCCGCCAAGCCGGATGCGCAGTGTCGCAATCAGCCGGTCCAGTGCCAGCGCAGGCATCAATAGCAACCTTTTGAGGTAAAGTTGGAACTCCTTGATCACTGGCAAGCTGCGGTGCGGGCGAAAGTTGCGATACGCGCCGTTTCGAAACAGCACAAACCAGTGATACAGCGCCCCGTAAAAAACATGTTGGCGCATATCGCCCCAGTGGCCGGGGGGGAGGGGGGCCTCCATATCCGAATTGGCCAGTGCGACCTGCATCTGTTCGATCGACATCTCCATTAACCGAGAATTGCCGTTCGATCCGCCCCGTTCATAAGTGACCCAATAGGGGCGCATGTACCCTTCTTCAAAGACATGCACGGTCAGCCCGCGTGCCTTGGCTTGGGCCACGGCTTGGGCGTGGATCGGACGGGTGTCGCCGTATAGCACGATATCTGTGACACCTTTGTCGGCGAGCAGCGCAACAAAGGTGTCTTTCCACGTGTCAGCCGTACCGCGAAACGGAATATAGCTGCGCGGGTGGAACCAGAAGGCCCGATCGCCTGCATTGAACCCCACGCGCCAGACCTGCGCACCCGCCAGACGAAGCATCTTGCCCAGTCGGTTAAAGAAGGGGCCATGCGGCCCTTGCAGGAAAAGGAAGACCCGGTCACGGGGTGCTGCGGCGTTCATGGTTAGCTTTCAGTTTACCTTGTTCATCACACAGACAAACACCTGATACCGGCGAAAATGTGGCGTGTCTGTGGACTTGTCATGCTGATGGCAGAGGTCTACTTCGGTAGCGATCACTATAGAAGAGGCACGCGCATGTTTACAGGTATTATCACGGATATCGGAAAGATCTCCAAGCTCGAACAGCAGGGGGATCTGCGTGCACGGATCGAAACGGGCTATGATACCGACGGTATAGACATGGGCGCGTCGATCGCGAGCGACGGCGTCTGTCTGACGGTCGTCGATCTGGGTCCCGATTGGTACGAGGTGCAGATCAGCGCGGAGACCGTGGACAAGACCAACCTTGGCGCATGGGAGGTCGGGCGGAGGCTAAATCTTGAACGCGCTCTGAAGGTCGGTGACGAATTGGGCGGGCATATTGTGTCGGGCCATGTCGACGGCGTCGCCGAAGTGGTGGCGCTGCGCGACGAGGGCGACAGCACCCGTGTGACCCTGCGCGCGCCCAAAGATCTTGCCAGGTTCATTGCGCCCAAAGGATCGGTCGCATTGAATGGTACATCGCTGACCGTGAACGAGGTCGATGGCTGTGATTTCGGGATCAACTTCATCCCCCACACCAAAGAGGTCACGACCTGGGGCGATGTTGCCGTGGGGGACCGGATCAACCTCGAGATCGACACATTGGCACGCTATGTGGCGCGGTTGGCAGAGATGTCCTGATTGCCGCTGCTCTGCTTGCACGCACGAACGGCGGGCGAATCCCTTTGCTTGGCAGGGGACTTAAGCATGTTTTGTCGCCGATAGCGCTGCACGTGCAGGGCAGGGGGCTGGCGCGGCGGGTTGCTCTTACAGCGATGAACGCAGGGCACAGCGCTGGCTGATGGTGCGGATTTGAGTTTATTTGGCAAAATGAAGCACGGGCGGGGGCTGCCCCGCTCTGGCAAAGACGCGTGGGGTGGGGTATGTGCCTTGGCAACAAAGAGTGAGGTGAGCCCATGCAATTTGAAACGCCCGGACCCGTCGAGGCTGAATTGGCGGATACCATCGCGCCCATCGAAGAGATCATCGAAGAAGCCCGTCAGGGGCGTATGTTCGTGTTGGTCGATCACGAGGACCGCGAGAACGAAGGCGATCTGGTGATCCCGGCGCAGTTTGCGGACGCTGATGCGATCAACTTTATGGCCACCCACGGGCGGGGTTTGATCTGTCTGCCAATGACTGAAGAACGCGTCAATACTTTGGGTCTGCCAATGATGGCGGTGAATAACTCTGCCCGTCACGAGACGGCTTTTACCGTGTCGATCGAGGCGCGTGAGGGCGTGACCACCGGGATCTCGGCTGCGGATCGGGCGCTGACGGTCAAAGTCGCCATAGACGAAGACAAAGGTGCCGTTGATATCGCCACACCGGGGCACGTGTTTCCGTTGCGGGCACGCGACGGCGGGGTCTTGGTGCGGGCTGGACATACCGAGGCGGCCGTCGATATTTCGCGTCTGGCGGGTCTGCATCCGTCGGGCGTAATTTGCGAGATTATGAAGGAAGACGGCACCATGGCGCGCCTGCCTGATCTTGTCGCCTTCTGCCAGCAACATAAGATGAAAATCGGGACGATCAGCGATCTGATCGCCTATCGCCACAAACATGACAACCTGCTGGTTGAACGTGACAGCCGAACTGTGACCTCCGCTTATGGCGGCGACTGGAAGATGCAGATTTTCACCGACGAGATCAGCGGCACCGATCACGTTGCGCTGTCAAAGGGCGATATCACTACGGATGAGCCTGTTCTGGTCCGGACCCACGCGATCAATGCGCTTGAAGATATCTTGGGCCTTGGCCCAAGCCCTGCTGATGAATTGCCCCGTGCAATGCAGATTATCGCTGACGAAGGACGCGGTGCGGTATTGCTGTTCCGCGACCCCGATCCGCGTTTGCGGTTCGAATACGAAGAGGACGACCGTCCCCGTACCGTCAAACGGACCGGCCTGGGGTCGCAGATCATGGCGAGCCTTGGCCTGCACAAGCTGATCTTGCTGACCGACAACCCCGATACCCGTTATCTGGGGCTGGACGCCTATGACCTTAGCATCGTGGGCACGCGCCCGATCACGCAGGAGTAAGTGCAATGGCTGCTGGAAATCACACCACGCTGACGACCCCGAAATTCGAGACGCCTGTTAAGGTTTTGATCGTCATTTCGCCCTATTACTCGGATATCGCCGAAGGGCTGTTGAAAGGGGCCAAAGCTGAACTTGAGGCTGCAGGGGCCGCGTGGGACGTGGTGGAAATGCCCGGCGCGCTTGAGATACCGACCGCCATCGGCATCTCTGACCGCAAAAGCAATTTTGACGGCTATGTTGCCCTCGGTTGCGTGATCCGTGGCGAGACGACGCATTACGAGACCGTGTGCAACGATAGCAGCCGCGCGTTGCAGTTGATGGGGTTGCAGGGGATCTGCATCGGCAACGGCATCCTGACGGTTGAAAATCATGAACAGGCCGCCGTGCGCGCCGATCCTGATGGGCAAAACAAGGGCGGTGGCGCTGCAGCTGCGGCCTTGCATCTGATCGCGCTGAGCCGTAAGTGGGGCGACATTCGTAAAGATATCGGTTTCAAGCCCCGCTCGGATGAATATCTGATGGCGGGCAACAATGACGGACCCAAGACAGCATGACATCCTCCGCCGGCCTTTCGGGCAATCAAAAACGCAAGATGAAATCAGCTTCGCGGCTTTATGCCGTGCAGGCCTTGTTCCAGATGGAACATTCCTCGCAGAGCTTTGACACGGTTCGCAAAGAGTTCCTCGAGCACCGCTTTGGCGCGACCTATGACGGTCAGGAAATGATTGACGGCGACATTCGGCATTTTGCGGAATTGCTTGAGACTGCCGTGAACTATCAGGCGGCGATTGACCAGATGACGGACCGTGCCTTGGTTGCCAAATGGGCCATCGCGCGCATTGACCCTACGTTGCGTGCGCTCTTTCGCGCCGCCGGCGCTGAACTACGCGAGCAGGAAACCCCGCCCAAAGTCGTGATCAATGAATATGTCGATGTGGCCCGTGCCTTCTTTGAAGGCGGCGACGAGCCAAAGTTCGTGAATGCCGTTCTGGATCACATGGCCCGCGAGGCGCGCCCCGAAGCATTCTGATCTGGTCGTACTGTTTGGTCGGTGCGAACCGGCAGCCTGCGACGTTTACCTGTAAGAAAGTGTGACGGGACCACCGCTGCCGTTCTGTTGTATATTCCCGAGGACCTGTATGTACAGGTGGGCGCCAGATAAACGAACCAGGGCTCGAACAGAGCCAGCTCCCTCGGATTTGCTTAAGGCCACTGGAATGTAACTTTTACAAACAGGGCAGAACCCATCACCCCCGTTAAGTAGGCGCGACGATGGCCTGCGACAAGGGGTATCTTAGCTTGCGTCGGCGTTTTCCACAAAGCGATAGCGGGTCAGCTCTTCGGGCAGCAGCAGATAGATCTCATCGGGGGGGGTAACCAGCGCGTGTTGCATAACCAACGGGTCGATTCCCATCTGATCCAGATAGGTCATGACCTCTCCCTGACCGCGCTGGATGTCTCCGACAGCGACAAAGGCGGGCAGCAGGGTGCTTTCGCCGAAAAAGTGCTGATGCACCCCGACAGAAGCATCGTCTGGCACATCGCGGCTGGTGCCTGCGGCCAATAGATAGGGACAGGCGGAATAGCAGATATCGCCGCTGCGCAGTGCCGTTGTTAGATCGGTATCGCGAAAATACCGCCCCAGACGCAGCGCATCGCTGACCGAGCCACCGGGGGAGTTCAGGATGACCCCGTCGGGTTGGGGCTTAAGCGCGGTGATCTGTTTTTCGATCCGTTCGGCATCGCCCGCCATAATGCCGCCTTCCAGCAACACCCGCGCCCCACCTTCGACGACCGTGAGGGTCAGGCGCTTGGGCAGGGGAGCCTCAGGCATGGGGCGGCCGCCGGGGCGGGCGCGGTCGGGCTGAAAGCGGCGGGTCTGGTCACCAGGTCGTGTCGGCTCTGTCAGACCTGGTGCGCGGGGGGCGAAGCCGGGCAAACGTAACCCGTCGCCAAGATCGCCCCAGAACAACATACCGGCCAGTCCAAGCTGAAGCATGAGGACGCCGCCAAGGACTCGGGCGGCGGGTGGACGCTTTGGAGAGTCGCGCAGCGGTTTCATGTGGTCTTGGACGGTGTCGACGTGACCGTGGTGTCCGCTGCGATATCAGGCGTTTGGATGGCATCGGACGCATTCGCATCCGGTGTGGGGGTGTCCACGATTGGCACACCCTTCATTGCTGCATCCATGTCGCGCATTGCCAGCACGGCGGCACGTAGTTCGGCCAACGTCAGTGTTTCTTCGATGGCGGCGCCCTCGCGGCCTTCGCGGATCGCTCCTTGGGTGATCGCAAGGATAAAGACCAGCACGGCGGGCAGCAGATCAATCGCGATGGCACCGGCCCAGGAGGGGATAAAGTTACGCGCATATTTAATGACGGCATCCGCGCTGGAAATTGGCGTATAAGTCGTCTCTGTCGGTGGGGCCATGGCCAACACGTCTTGAGCCGCGCGTTCTAGCGTCGCGGCACGTTGGGCCAGCACCTCGAGCACGGCAGTGATGGTAGAGGCCTGATTGCCGCGAACCTCGACGCTGCTGCCGTCCAGCTCGGGCAGAACGACTGAAGCCGACAAATCCTGCGCGGCACGTTCGACAAGCGGGGCCACAGACAGTTGGCGCAATCGTGTGATCAGCCCCGCAAGCCGTACAGCCTGCTCCGAAAACTCAACCGATCGCGCTTCAACGGGCCCGGGTTCAACAGTAAGGGCACGCATCCGGCTTAGGATCTGGTTGCCCTCGACAAAGGCGTCGCTCACCAGTGGCGTCTGGGTGGCGATCTGAGCTTCCAGCCCCGACAGCTCTGCCGATTTCTGGCGCAGCACGCGAAACACAGCGCCCCGACCGGCCAGCCCTGACAGCCCGCCGGTGGCCTCTTGTTCGCTTAGATCCTCGAAGCTTTGCCGCACGCGGGCCACGTCCCGTTCGAGCCCTTGGGCCGAAAGGGTGATCTCGTGCGCGCGCTCCAGCGATCCTTGGTAATCCTGTACGGTTTCGGCCAGATGTTGTTCCACCGCGGCTGAGCCAGCAAGGGCGGCTGCGTTCAGCCAGCTCGACATGGCGATAATCGCCACGGCCCCGAGCGACATCGCTCCCAGCAGACCGACCCGTGCCCGGGCACTGCGCACTGCCGGAAACAGGCGCAGCATATAGGACCAGAATACAAAAATGCCGACGGACACTGCCGCAGAATATGCGATGGCTGCAAACGCTGACATCGCGCCGTTATCATCCAACAAAGAGGACACCCCAAGATAGGTGTAGATGCCCGATGCCACAGCCAACACCCCAAGCGCTGTGCCCGAAAACGTATCAAGCCAGCCCAGATGCCCTTCAAGCTCGCGGGCGTAGCGGATGCCGCGCTGCTGATGTGTCGAATTTTCGCCGTCGCGCGCCATATAACCACCTTGTTTTCTTTTGAACTAGATAGGTTGCAGACTGAAGATTACCAAGCGCTTGCTTGATGTTCATGAATTGTTCATATTGCGGTCATGACCCAGACCACCCTGATGACCGCCCCATCCTTGCAACCCGGACAGCTCATTGCCCGTGGCGTGACGCGCCAGCTTGCGGCGCTTGGCTTTGCCAGCGTGGAAGAACTGGTGCCGACACGTGGGCTGCGCGTAGATGTCATGGCACTCGGACCCAAAGGGGAAATCTGGATCGTTGAATGTAAGTCCAGCCGCGCCGATTTCATGTCGGACAGCAAATGGGATGGCTATCTGGAATGGGCGGACAGGTTCTTTTGGGCCGTGGATGCCGATTTCGACATTGACCTTTTACCCGAAGATACCGGTCTGTTTGTCGGCGACAGCTACGGTGCTGAGCTGCTGCGCATGGGCCCTGAAAAGCGACTTGCAGCGGCGCGCCGTAAGAAAATGACGCATCTCTTCGCTACGCACGCCGCACGGCGGTTGCATTTGTTGCGCGACCCCCATGCGATGCCGCAATGGGGATAGCGCGATCCACCATTCCAAATGGAAAATATCCCGGGGGAACCGCGCCCCAGCGCGGTGGGGGCTGGCCCCTGCCGGAAGGTGCAGTTTAGCTTAACGCTTGGCTTTGGCTGCCTTGCCCGCGCGATGCGCTGCGGCCATGATCTCTTCCGCGATTTCAACCGCTTCGTCCGGGGTGAAGTCCATCGGAATTTCAATCCCGCCTTCTGCTTCGATGAACAGCCGTACCATGCCCTTATCGGTCGGACCGATCTGCAGGTTGGCTTCAATGTCGCGTTCTGTGTCAATGCCCATGAGGTTTCTCCGAAACTGTGTCAGATCCCGTACCGCGCAACGATGCAAATGGCAAGTTTCTGCGTTTTCTGCGATGTGCGGACAAATCTGATTTTGCGGCACTTAGGGGCTTGCATTCCTTTTTCATGGGCGCTAGATCGACCGCAGTGCCGCCTTAGCTCAGTTGGTTAGAGCGCCTGATTGTGGATCAGGAGGTCCCTGGTTCGAGACCAGGAGGTGGTACCACTACCCCCCCCCAAAAAAAATCCGATATCGCCTTTAGCACGCCTATCAGCTCATATGCTGAGTCCGACGTTCTAAAGCATCACGGTCGCCAAGGGGTTTCGAGGACTATTTAATCGCTACACTTTGACGCAGTTCGCCAGTCATTCTGTCGAAGATCAGAATCACATCGTCTTTCGTCACGACAGCATACCAGTCGGGGCCTTGGGTGAACGTCACTGCTTTTGCGCCATCGGGCAGAGTAACAGACGTCGGTAAATCAGGGCTCTTGTTCGAGAAGCGGATGACAAGTAGCCCGATCACGACTAGAAGGCCGAAAATCATTGTGGCGGTCAGCACCGTCACCAGCCGCCGCAGGAATTTGATGTTCGGGGGCTCGGAAGGATCAGTCATGTCGCACCGTCAAATTAAGTTTACCATCACGGACAACCCGCCACCCCGCCTTGATAAGGCGCTTGCGCGGGATGTGCCAGAGGATGCGAACCTGTCGCGCACTCGGCTTGGGCGTTTGCTTGAGCAAGGGGCCGTGCGGGTGGATGGGCAGGTCGTGACCGACCCGCGCAGCCGCGCCGACGAAGGCCAAGAAATTACCGTGGATGTGGAAGAGGCCGAAGACAGCCATATCCTTGCCGAAGAAATCCCGTTGGACGTGGTTTTTGAAGATGCAGATCTGATTGTGATCAACAAGCCCGCTGGCATGGTCGTGCACCCCGCTCCGGGCAGCCCCTCCGGCACACTGGTAAATGCGCTGCTGGCCCATTGCGGTGATGAACTTTCTGGGGTGGGCGGTATGAAGCGCCCCGGCATTGTGCACCGGATCGACAAGGATACCTCGGGCCTGTTGGTGGTCGCCAAATCCGACGCAGCGCACCACGGCCTGGCCAAACAGTTCGAAAAACACACAGTGGAGCGCTATTATCAAGCGTTGGTCTACGGTGTGCCAGACGCCAATGATCCGCGTTTGCGGGGGGTGAAGGGAGCCAATTTTGAGCCCGGCAATATCCTTAAGCTCACGACGCAGTTGGCCCGTCACCGCACCGACCGACAACGGCAGGCGGTGTTTTTCCAAGGGGGGCGTCACGCAGTTACCCGTGCACGCACTGTGGCGCGCCTTGGATCGCCCGAGGTGTTGGCGCTAATGGAGTGTTGGCTAGAGACGGGGCGCACGCACCAAATCCGGGTTCATATGGCCCATGCCGGTCATGCGCTGGTGGGTGATCCGACCTATGGCGGTAAACGCAAGCTCGCCAAAGGCGCGGTTTCTGACGCTGCAGCCGACGCCATCCGCAGCTTTCCGCGACAAGCGCTGCACGCGGCGGTTCTGGGGTTCGATCACCCTGTGACAGGGGACTACGTTCGGTTCGAAGCCCCGCTGCCGGCTGACCTGACCAACCTGCTAGAGGCCGTGGGCTACAGCACAAGCTGATGCACAGTTGTGTGAACGACCTGTAGCATAACGCTAATTTAAGGTTTTTTGGGCCCAATACGCCCTTTCACGCGTTAGGCTGTACACTTGAAACAGAGCGGGGCGCTCTCCATATCTATGCTAATCCAAATAACATGGGCCCCGGAAATTGGGGAAAGGGACAAAGATGGCTAATTATGCAAATCTGCCAGCACCAACACCGGAAGGCGGATTAAACCGCTACATGCAGGAAATCCGCAAGTTTCCCCTGTTGGAACCAGAAGAAGAGTACATGCTCGCCAAACGCTGGGTGGAAGAGCAAGATACCAAAGCAGCACACCGTATGGTCACCTCCCACCTACGGCTCGCGGCGAAAATTGCCATGGGGTATCGTGGCTACGGCCTGCCTCAGGCCGAGGTGATTTCAGAAGCGAATGTCGGCTTGATGCAGGCTGTTAAACGGTTCGACCCTGAAAAGGGCTTCCGCCTCGCGACATATGCGATGTGGTGGATTCGTGCGTCTATTCAGGAATATATCCTGCGCTCGTGGTCTTTGGTCAAATTGGGTACCACATCGGGTCAAAAGAAATTGTTCTTTAACCTGCGTAAGGCCAAGAATCGCATCGGCGCGTTAGAAGAGGGGGATTTGCACCCCGATAATGTCACCCGCATTGCCACCGACCTTGGCGTAACCGAGACCGAAGTGATCTCTATGAACCGACGTATGTCGGGCGGTGATGCGTCGTTGAATGCCACGGTCGGCTCTGAGGGCGAGGGGACGATGCAGTGGCAGGACTGGTTGGAGGATGAAGACGCTGACCAGGCCACCGATTACGAAGAACGTGACGAGCTGGAAACCCGCCGTGAAATGCTGGCCGAGGCGCTGGATGTTTTGAATGATCGCGAAAAGGATATTTTGACCCAGCGGCGTCTGTCCGACAAGACGGTCACGCTGGAAGATCTGAGCAGCCAGTATGACGTCAGCCGCGAGCGTATCCGCCAGATCGAGGTGCGCGCATTTGAAAAGTTGCAAAAACGTATGCGTGACCTTGCCCGCGAAAAAGGTCTCATGGCGACAGCTTGATCCGGAATATGCGTGTTTTATCAATCCCCGCAAAGCGTTCGCTTTGTGGGGATTTTTTTTGGTCAGTCATGGCCGTTCCCTTCCGTGTCCAAAGCCCGCAAACCGAGGCATTCGCTATCGGGGGTTGCACCGTTTCCCCGCTGACCTACCTATAAGGGGTAATCCAGAAGGGGATGATCATGGCCGGAGGTTGGGCAAAGGATGGTGCTGTCAGCGAACAGATCGAAGCGTCGATCAATGACGAGCTGGCCCGCCTGAAATCACGAAAGTCACACCAAGGCGAAAGCCGTACCCATTGTGCAGAATGCGAAGAACCAATCCCCGAGGCGCGCCGCCAAGCGCTACCGGGCGTCAAGCTTTGCATTGATTGTGTGCGCGAACGCGACGGAATTGCGCAAGCACGTGGCGGTATCAACAGGCGCGGCAGCAAAGACAGCCAACTGAAATAGCCAAACGCAAAACGGGGCGCTGCAGATGCAGCGCCCCGTTTATATTCCAAATGGTCTTAAATCCTCGCCGAAGGCAGTAAACTTTTGTGCCTACCGCCAAGATCAGTCCTCCATAGCTTCCAATTCATCGATAAAGCCCGAAATCATCGACAGGCCCTTATCCCAGAACGCGGGGTCAGAGGCGTCCAGCCCGAAGGGGGCCAGAAGCTCCTTGTGATGCTTCGACCCACCGGCTTTCAGCATGTCGAAATACTTGTCCTCGAACCCGGGCTCGCCTTCCTCGTACACAGCATAAAGCGCGTTCACCAAGCCGTCGCCAAAGGCGTAGGCATAGACATAAAAGGGCGAGTGCACAAAGTGGGGGATGTATGCCCAGAAGGTCTCATAGCCGTCCATATACTCGAACACCGGCCCAAGGCTTTCGGCCTGTACCGACATCCACAGGGCATTGATGTCATCGGGCGTCAGCTCTCCGCCACGACGGGCATCGTGCAGTTTGCATTCGAAGTCATAGAACGCAATCTGGCGCACGACCGTGTTGATCATGTCTTCGACTTTGCCGGCCAGTAGAACTTTGCGTTCGGCCTTGGTCTTGGCACCGTCCAGCATCTTGCGGAAGGTCAGCATTTCGCCGAACACCGACGCCGTTTCGGCCAAGGTCAGCGGCGTGGAGGATAGCATTTCACCCTGACCGGCGGCCAACACTTGGTGAACCCCGTGACCCAGTTCGTGTGCCAGTGTCATCACATCGCGCGGTTTGCCCAGATAGTTTAGCATCACATAAGGGTGCACGTCGGTCACGGTGGGGTGCGCAAAAGCACCAGGCGCCTTACCCGGTTTTACGCCCGCGTCGATCCAACCATCAGAGAAGAAGGGGGCCGCGATTTCGCCCATACGGGGATCAAAAGCGTTATAGGCATCCATGACCGTCTTTTCAGCCTGCTCCCAGCTGACGGTTTTAGGGTCGTCCATCGGCAGCGGCGCGTTGCGATCCCAGACCTGCATGGTGTCGAGCCCAAGCCACTTGCGCTTTAGCTCGTAGTAACGGTGGCTGAGCTTGGGGTAGGCGTTGACGACGGCATTGCGCAGCGCTTCGACCACCTCGGGTTCGACGTGGTTCGACAGGTGGCGACCGGTTTGCGGTGTGGGCATGCCACGCCAGCGGTCGATGACCTCTTTCTCTTTGGCTTGCGTGTTATGCACGCGGGCAAAGGTGCGGATATTGGCCTGAAACACATCCGCCAGTTCGCGCGCCGCCGCTTCGCGTAGGTCACGCGATGGGTCAGTCAGCAGGTTCAGCACGCCTTCGATGTTCAGCGGCTCGTCGTTCACCTCGAACTCAAGCCCCGCGATGGTTTCGTCAAACAGGCGTTCCCATGCGTCGCCGACGACGCCCAGATCATGCAGGAATTTCTCCATCTCGTCGGAAAGCTGGTAATCTTTCATGGCGCGGATACGGTCAAACACGGGTTTATAGCGCGCCAGATCGGCCTTTTGGCTCAGCAGATTGGCAAGGTGATCATCCTCCAGCCGGTTCAGTTCCAGCGTGAAGAACACCAGCGGCGTGGTGAAGTTGGTGATCTTTTCCTGCGCGTCCGACATGAACTTGGCACGGCTGGAATCTGTGGTCATCTGGTAGTAGCGCAGGCCCGCGTAGGACATGATACGCCCGGCGATCTGGTTGATTTTCTCGTTGCGCAGCACGCAATCCAGCAGCTCGTTCGCATCCAGATCCGCCAGCTTGCCTTCGTAATCTTCGGCAAAGCTGCGGCAGGCTTCTTCCAGCCAGTCCAGATCACGCTTGAGCTCGGGGGCGTCTTCACCGCTGTAAAGATCGTCAAGATTCCATTCGGGCAGCTTGCCGAAGGCAGAGGCCCCGGAACCGGCGTTGGCATCAAGGACGGGGACGGGCAGTTGAAACATGAGAAACCTCTTTTTGACGTTAATTCTACCTAAGCACGGGTCCACGGCAAAGCAAGGCGATGGCAGGGTGGATCAACCGTAAATCCGCAGCATTTCTTCAAGATCGGCCAAGGTGTTGGCTTCCTGAAGCGGCTTGTCCTGCCGCCACCGCAGCATCCGTGGAAAGCGCAGGGCGACGCCTGATTTGTGCCGTGTGCTGCGCTGAATACCCTCGAACGCGATTTCGAACACGTGGTGCGGGGTGACTTTGCGCACAGGGCCAAACCGCTCGAGGGTATTTTTGCGGACCCAAGCCGTGATCTTGCGAAACTCGGCATCCGTCAGGCCGCTATAGGCTTTGGTAAAGGGCACCAGATCATTGCCGTTCCAGACCGCAAAGGTGAAGTCTGTGAACAGGTTGGCGCGTCGGCCGGACCCCGACTGGGCATAGATCATCACGGCGTCGATGGTCAGCGGGTCCAGCTTCCATTTCCACCAATCGCCCTTCTTGCGCCCCGCCAGATAGGGGCTATCCGCACGCTTCAGCATGACCCCTTCGGCTTGCGCATCGCGTGCAGTGCCGCGTTGATCGGCCAGCGTGTCCCATGTGGCAAAGCTCAGCTGCGGCGACAGGCGGATCGGTGCGTCGTCGGGCAGGGCGGCACAGGCTTGCTCTAGCAGCGCACGACGGTCGGCAAAGGGGCGTTCTCGGATATCCTCGCCTTGCCATTCCAGCAGATCATAGGCGTGCAGCACGACGGGGGCTTCCGCCAGTAGCTTCTTGGGCACGGTCTTGCGCCCGATACGGGCTTGCAGTGCGTTGAAGGATGACGGTGCAGGCTGACCAATGGGCCAAACGAGTAATTCGCCATCCAGAACCGTGCCATCGGGCATGAAATCCACTGCGCGGGCAAGTTCCGGAAAACGGTCAGTCATCAGCTCTTCGCCGCGCGACCACACGAAATATTCGCCGTCGCGCAGGATCAATTGGCCGCGGATACCGTCCCACTTCCATTCTGCGCGCCAGTCTTGCGGGTCACCCAGCTCTTGCGGTTCGGCTTCCAGCCCGTAGGCCAGATAGAAGGGATAGGGCCGTGACGCGTCGGCAGAGGCATCTTCGGCTTCGACGAGCGTGTGCCATGTGGTGTCGTCGGGATGCCAGTTCCCCATCAGACGATGCGCCAGCTCGGGTTCGGGTTTGCCCGTGGCACGGGCGAGGGCGCGGGTCATCAGCTTTTGGCTGACGCCCACACGAAAACCACCGGTGATGAGCTTGTTAAAAATAAAACGCTCGGTTCCGCCCAGTGTTGTCCATGCGTCCAGCACAAAGGCTTTGCGGGCCTCTTCATCCTGCGTGTAAATTTCGCGCAGGGCCGTGATCCAGGTAGACAGCGATTGGTCATCTTGCGTCGGGTTGGGGGGCAGCACCAGCGTGATCGTCTCGGCCAGATCGCCAACGATGCTATAGCTTTCCTCGAACAACCACAGTGGAATCCCCGCACGCTCAGCGGCCCATTCGCGCAGCTTGGTTGTGGTGACGGCGCGTTTGGGTCGGCGGCCGGAAAACAGCGCAATGGTCCATAGGCGATCATCATCCGGCGCGGCGCTAAAGTAATCGGCAAGAGCGGCCACTTTGACCGTCGTCTTGGTGCTTTGGTCGATGGCGTTGAACAGGGCTGCAAAACGTTTCATTCGTTCGCGTCCTTATCAAGGGACTCGCCTTCGAACTGGGTGGGCACCACCTGCGCCTGCCAGCCACTGTCTGCCAGATAGCGGCTAAAGACATCCGTATAACCATGTGTGACGTATATATTTTCTGCCTCGGTCGCCTTGATCGCCGACAACAGTCCATCCCAGTCCGCATGGTCCGAAATGATAAAACCACGATCACCCGCACGGCGTCGACGTACACCCCGCACGGCCATCCATCCGCTGGCAAAGGCGGTTTCCTGCGGGCCGAATTTTTTCGACCACGCGCTGCCCAAAGCGCCGGGTGGGGCCAGCACAATCGCACCGGCGTGGTCCTTGGGGTTCAGGTCGGCATCGGCGAGGATCGTGTCGGGTAGGGTGATCCCTTGATCGCGTAGCACGCGGTTGGTGTTTTCAGTCGCGGTGTGGGTGAGGATAGGGCCTACGTCGGGGTCGAGCATCGATAGCAAACGTTGCGCTTTGCCCAAGGCGTAGGCCCCCAGAAACGCCGTCTTGCCCTGCGCCGCGCATCCCGCCCACCAGGCGTTGATCTCTGCCGCAACGGTAGATTGATCGGCCCAGCGAAACACCGGCAGGCCGAAGGTGCTTTCCGTAATGAAGTGATGACATTTCACCGGCTCGAATGGGTCGGACAGCCCGTCATCCACCACCTTGTAATCGCCCGAGGCGACCCAGACCTCGCCGTCTACTTCAACGCGTATTTGGGCCGAGCCGGGGACGTGGCCAGCGGGATGAAACGACACCTGAGCCCCGCCGATCTGCCGCACCTCGCCGTAGGTGATGCCCTCGGCGGTGATGTCACCCAATCTGTGTCGCATGACGGGCAGGGCGATGTCCGTGGCAAGGTAACGGTTCATGCCCCAGCGGGCGTGATCTGAATGCCCGTGGGTAATTAACGCACGGTCCACGGGGCGCCACGGGTCGATATAGAAATCACCCGCGGGGCAGTAGATGCCGTTTTCATTGAACGTGAGGACAGGTTGCTTGGCCATGCGCATAAGCTAGCGGGGTGAAGCAGTTTGAACAGGGGGAGCACAGAAAACTCGACCGATGTTCGATGTATACTGTTTATTTGTAGGTACTTATTGAGCGAAGTTAAGAAACGGCGCGACGCTATTTCTTGGCGTTTCCAAAGAACAGAGCCGCCATTTCCTCCACCGCGTTGTCGCGGATAGCTGGGGTTTCCATCAAGACTTCGTGCTCTGCGCCGTCGATGATATGCAGCTTGCCGCCCTTCCAAGTTTCCATCCGCGCATGGATACGATCCTTGTGGACGATCCGCTCGTTCGATCCGAGAAACGTGGCGCAAGGCAGGCTAGGGGCAGCACGCAGTGACAGATGTTTGGTTTCAGTCAAAGCTTCGCGCAGCCAGATAAAGCTTGGCCCGCCCAGCGATAGGTCGGGGTGCGCGTTGATCTGAGTGCGCATCATTTCGTACATCTCGGGGTCGGTCGTCAGCATGTTGCCTTCGAACGGCGCAGTCGAGACGTAGGACGCCGCCTGCGTCCCCATCGGCAAACGATACCCCTGACCAATACGCGGCATCAGCTGGCTTAGCCCCGCAGCCACCAGACGCATATGCGGCGCGATATGGATGCCCCACATCGGCGCGGTAAAGGCGGCGGCCTGCACCGACAGACCTTCCATACAGGCGCGCAGGCCGATGGCCCCCCCCATGGAGTGGGCCAGCAGGAAATACGGGCGCGGCAGCTGCAGGGCGCGGGCCGTCCGCATCATCGCTGCCACATCTTTTTGATAGTCAGAGAACACATCGACATGGCCGATGTTGCGGTCGGAGATCAGCCGATCCGACAGACCTTGCCCTCGCCAATCAATCGCAATGACCGCCAGCCCTTTTTTGGCCAGAGCGCTTGCGGTCATCGCATATTTTTCCACGTATTCGGTGCGGCCGGGGAAAAGCAGCACTGTGCCTTTTGCCCCATCCAGCGGCCAATGCGCGACGCGCAGCTTCTTACCGTCCGATGTCTCGGCCCAATGCGCCTGACCCGTCTCGGGGAGGGGCGCGATGTCGGTGAAAAAGGGCGCGGTTTCCAACATATCAGGAGAGAACAGCCGCCAGCTTCATCGCCATACCCATGTCGCCATCAATCTTGAGCTTGCCGCTCATGAAGGCACCGGTCGGGTTCGTGTCGCCGGACAGGATTGCCTCGAAAGTTTCAGCGTCTGCAGAGAGAGTTACGTCTGCTTCTTCATCCCCTGCGCGGGCACCGGTTGAATCCATCATCACAGCGCCTTCGCCTTCGATGTCGAACTTGGCAGTCCCGTCAAAGTCAGCGCCTGCCAATTTTTCATTCAGTACTGTTACAGCTTGGTTCACGATATCGCTCATCATAGGCCCTTTTCTTGGCAAATGGTGCCGACACGTCTGGAATTGTGGCGGCAGCCTGTTACATTCACTGTTGTTATGGGCAACTGCATCGTCAACCTCAAACATACCGTCGCGGCACTTGGTCTCTGGGTGTTGCTCGGGGGTATAAGTTTCGCACAAATGTCGCCCCCGATCGCGGCGGATTTGTTGCAGGATTTGCGCAATGCCCCCGCGGCAGAGGCGGCGGGAATCGAACGTGATGTGCAGCGCGCTTGGGCGCGGTCCGGGTCGGCGGCGATGGATCTGCTGTATTCCCGTGGTCGCGATGCCATGTCAGAGGGGGACACCACCTTGGCGATCGCCCATCTGACGGCTCTGACGGATCACGCCCCTGATTTTGCCGAAGGCTACCATGCCCGCGCGCAGGCGTATTTCGCCGCGGGTCTCTATGGCCCTGCAATCGATGATCTGGAAACCACGCTTGCCTTGAATCCGCAGCAGTATAACGCCATTTTCGGTCTGGGAGCGATCCTGCAGGAGTTTGGCGACCTACATGCGGCTGCCGATCTCTATCGCCGAGTGTTAAGC
The DNA here is from genome assembly GCF_021736025.1 of Sulfitobacter sp. M22. Lineage (NCBI taxonomy): Bacteria > Pseudomonadati > Pseudomonadota > Alphaproteobacteria > Rhodobacterales > Roseobacteraceae > Sulfitobacter > Sulfitobacter sp. M22. The sequence goes on from NZ_WMEC01000001.1 coordinate 292,630, forward strand.
ATTAACCCTCACCATGATAACGCGCAAAGGGCGCTGGACGGGCTGCGGCGCGACGGCATTGGGCGCACGCTTTAACGATCTAAGGAATTTCTGGTGGCAGGTGACAGCAGGATCGTGGCCGTTTTAGGCCCGACCAATACAGGCAAGACGACCTATGCAATCGAACGGATGTTGGCGCATCGCACAGGGATCATCGGACTTCCCCTGCGGTTGTTGGCGCGCGAAGTCTATGATCGCATCGTCGCCCTTAGGGGGCCATCCGTCGTGGCGCTGGTCACGGGGGAAGAACGGATCGTGCCGCCGCGCACCCAATATTGGGTCTGCACGGTCGAGGCGATGCCCGAAGGCATAGGCGCTGATCTGGTTGCGGTCGATGAAATCCAGCTGTGTGCCGATCCTGAACGGGGGCATGTTTTTACCGACCGGCTTTTGCGTGCACGAGGACTGCACGAGACGTTGTTTATGGGGTCCGATACAATGCGCGGGTCCATCGCGGCGCTGGTACCAGAGGCGGAATTCATTCGGCGCGAGAGAATGTCGGAATTAATTTATTCTGGTCAGAAAAAGATAAGTCGAATGCGGCCACGCAGTGCGATTGTCGGGTTTTCGGTTGAGAATGTATATGCCATTGCAGAGCTGATCCGTCGTCAAAAAGGCGGTGCGGCGGTGGTGATGGGGGCGCTCAGCCCCCGCACGCGCAATGCTCAGGTGGCAATGTACCAAAATGGCGAAGTCGACTATCTGGTGGCCACAGATGCCATCGGGATGGGGCTAAACCTTGATGTGGACCATGTCGCTTTTTCCGCGTTGAGCAAGTTTGACGGGCGGCGTATGCGACCGTTGGCCCCCAACGAGCTTGCGCAGATCGCAGGGCGGGCAGGGCGAGGGTTCAAAAGCGGGACCTTCGGTGTGACCGGTGATGCGCCCCCATTTGACGATGGTGTAGCGCGGGCGATCATGGACCACAGCTTTACGCCGCAGAAAAAGCTGAACTGGCGAAACCCGGCGCTGCAATTTGGATCGATCGACCGCTTGATCCAGACGCTTGAGGTGTCGCCTGACAATGAACGGCTGTTCAGAGCGCGCGAGGCTGACGACCTGCGTGCGCTGAAGAACATGGCCGTTGATGCCGAAATCGCGGCGCGCTGCACTGACGGCCCTTCGGTCCGATTGCTGTGGGATGTTTGCCGGATTCCCGATTTTCGTGGTATAGGCCATGCCGAGCATGCCAACCTGCTTGAGCAGATTTTCAACTACTTGCATCAGCGTGACACCATCCCCGACGATTGGCTTGCGCGACAAATTAAGCGCATTGATCGAACCGATGGCGACATTGATGCGTTATCCAAACGATTGGCGTTTATTCGAACGTGGACCTACGTAACACAGCGCAAAGGTTGGACAGGTGACGAAAGTCATTGGCGACACGAAGCACGTGTCGTAGAAGACAGACTGTCGGACGCGCTGCACGAGCGTCTGACCCAAAGATTTGTAGATCGGCGCACATCCGTGCTTTTGCGCCGGCTAGGACAGAAGGAAGCCATGGTGGCCGAAGTAAACGAGACCGGTGAAGTAACCGTTGAAGGCGAATTTGTTGGCAAGCTGGACGGGTTCCGCTTTCGCCAAGACAAAGGCGCAGGCGTTGCCGAAGATAAAACGATCAAAACTGCATCGTTGCAGGCGCTGGCTCCTCAGTTCCATTTGCGGGCGGATCGCTTCTATAACGCCCCCGACACAGAGATCGATTTCACAGAGCAGGGCGGCCTTATGTGGGGCAGTTCCGCTGTGGGCAAGCTGGTCTCGGGCTCTGATCCGCTAAAACCCGGTGTCGAGGTATTCGTTGACGACGTCGCGGGCCCCGAGGTCGCGCAAAAAGTGCAGCGCCGTTTGCAGCACTTCATTGACCGCAAAGTTGCAGCGTTGTTCGAGCCGCTGATCGCCATCTCTAAGGACGAGGCGCTGACCGGTCTGGCGCGGGGCTTTGCCTTCCGTATGGTCGAAAACTTTGGCATTCTACCGCGCGCTGATGTGGCTGACGAGGTTAAGGCGCTGGACCAGGATGCACGGGGTGCTTTGCGCAAACACGGTCTGCGTTTCGGGCAGTTCACCATCTTTATGCCCTTGCTGCTCAAGCCTGCTCCGACGCGGCTACGTCTGGTGCTTTGGTCAATCACTAAAGGATTGAACGAATTTCCGGAATCGCCTCCTCCCGGTCTGGTAACGATCCCTGTGGATACCAGTGCGCCCGAAGGGGCTGCGACAATGGCAGGGTACCGCAACGCTGGTGAACGCGCGATCCGCATTGATATGCTGGAACGTCTTGCTGACATGTTGCGGTCGGAAGATTCGCGCGGCGGGTTTGAGGCCAAAGCCGATATGCTGTCGATCACCGGCATGACGCTCGAACAGTTCGCCACGTTGATGGAAGGGCTTGGATACAAGGCCGAGAAATCCGAACGAACAAAGGTCAAGGCTGTCGATACGGTCGTGCCGCATGACGGCGCACCAATGGCCGCTGACAAAGGTGCCGATGCAGATACGCCGGTGATGGATGTGGCTGCCGAGCAGCCCGCCGGTGGGATCATCGAAGACCCTGCCGCGGCGCAAGCGGATGATATCGTACCCGCGACTGCGGACATGCCCGATGACGGCATTGCCCCTTTGGTCGAAGAGCTGGCCGAGACGCCCGAAGTCGACGATCACATCCCCGATGTGCCTGCCGAAGAGACACCACAAGGCACTGCGCCTGATGCAGAGATCGCCGGTGCCGAGCTCGAGACATTCTATGTCTTCACATGGGGCCGTGCCCCGCGTGCGAATGCGCAGGGGCAGCGTCGCGGTGGCGGTGATCGTCCGCAGGGCAAAGGGAAACCCGGACCCCGTGGCAAAAAGGGTGCGCCGCGCGGTGACAAGGGCGGGAAGCCGCAAAAGTTCAGCAGCAAGCCCGCACGCGCCGAAAAGCCGATTGATCCTGACAACCCATTCGCCGCTGCGCTGATGGGACTGAAAGACAACAAGTAATTGTCGCAGGCGGCGACAAAGCTGCGGCTTGATAAATGGCTGTGGCATGCGCGGTTCTATAAAACGCGCTCTCTGGCGGCCTCTCGCGTTCAAGCGGGGGCCGTCAGGGTCAACGGCAGCATTGCGCAGAAACGCGCAACGCTGATCGTCGTCGGAGACGTGCTGACCTTTCCCATGGGCGACGACGTGCGGGTCATCCAGATCGACGCGATCGGTATTCGCCGCGGTCCAGCCCCCGAGGCGCAGACGCTTTACACAGATCTGTCCCCGCCGGTTCCCCGATCCGAGAAAAAACAACCTGAAAATCCAGCATTCGAGGGAAAAGGGCGCCCTAGTAAGCGCGATCGCCGTGTGCTTGATCTTTCTCGGGCGCGCCACCTTGAATGATACGCTATGCTGACGTATCTCGTGGGTTAAACCTGCCATAAAAGATGATGTTATGACCTATATCGTTAACGATGCCTGTATCTCCTGCAAATACACCGACTGCGTTGAAGTATGTCCGGTGGATTGCTTTTATGAAGGCGAGAACATGCTGGTCATTCATCCCGATGAATGTATCGATTGCGGCGTTTGCGAGCCTGAATGCCCTGCGGATGCGATCCGCCCCGACACAGAGCCAGACATGGAAAAGTGGGTTGAATTCAACCGCAAATACTCCGAACTTTGGCCAGTGATCATCACCAAGAAAGACCCACTGCCCGAGGCAGAGGAACGCGACGGTGAAGAGGGCAAGCTGGAGAAATACTTCTCTGAGGCACCCGGCGAAGGCGGCTAAGCGATTCGGCCTCTGGTCACGGGACGCGGGTGATGAAATCTGTCGCCAACCCCCAATAAACGCTGGATTAGCGTGTATTTGATCGAATATGCTTCGCCACCGCTTTCGGGGCATCGAAATTTGTGATATACGTTATCTCAAATGATGATACCCATGCGCCAAATACCAACCGTTTTGCACAGGTTGAATAAGGACATCTAAAGTTATGAAATGAGGCTGACGGCTCTTTGGGCCGGTCGGTTTTTGTTGTCGTGACTGTATATTTACCCATGCGGGCCGTCCCCGCGCCCAAGGAGCCACTTTATGAGCAAGTCGAAGAAGCTAGATTTTCGTCCGAATGAATTCGTTGTGTATCCGGCACATGGCGTTGGCCAGATCGTTTCGGTCGAAGAGCAGGAAGTTGCAGGCATCTCGCTGGAGCTGTTTGTGATCTCGTTCGAGAAAGACAAGATGACGCTGCGGGTGCCAACGCATAAGGCGACTGAAATCGGTATGCGCGCCCTGAGCAGCCCTGATGTGATTAGCCACGCGATGAAAACGCTTAAGGGTAAGGCAAAGGTCAAGCGGGCCATGTGGTCGCGGCGTGCTCAGGAATATGAGCAAAAGATCAACTCTGGCGATCTGATCGCGATTGCCGAGGTGGTGCGCGACCTGCACCGCACCGATGATCAACGCGAGCAAAGCTATTCCGAGCGCCAGCTGTATGAAGCAGCGCTAGAGCGTCTGACCCGCGAAGTTGCTGCTGTTGCCGGTGGCGATGAGCTGGCCGCGTCCAAGCAGGTTGGTGACGTTCTAGAAAGCCGTGTCGCCGCGGCTTGATCGACGACACTGGTATCAATTTAGCCGCGCCTGATGATGTATCGGGCGCGGCTTTTTTTTTATGTCATGAGCAGGCGGTAGGTGGGTGTTACGAGCTGCGCTTATCCTCTTGATCGATACGCTTTAAGAACGCGGTTTCCAGATCCTTTTGCAGCTCTTTAGCGCGCGCGACATAGGCCTTGTTCTCGCTTGGCGGGACATCAGGGCGCCATAGCGCGGCGAGCTCGCGCACAGAGGCACGGTCATGCGAATAGAACATCCGCTGCGCCTCAGCGGCCTCGTAGTCGGACAGACCGAGGTTCTCGAGCACATAGCGCCCCGCACGCAGCGAGCTGTCGAACATCTCGCGGACGATGTCATTCGCGCCGGCCTGGTACTGTTGGTATACATCGGTCCGATCATGGGCGCGGGTCACAATGTGCAAGTCGGGGCATTCCTTACGGGCATAGGCAATCAGTTGGAGCGCCGATTTGGGGTCGTCCAATGCGACGACAAGGACCTTGGCGTCGCGCAGGCCGGCCTTGCGCAGGATATCCGCGCGGGTGGGGTCGCCCAGAAACGCCTTGAAGCCAAAGCGTCGCATGACGGCGATGGTTTCAGGGTTATGGTCCAAGACGACGGTGCGAAAGCCGCTGGCCTGCACGAGCCGGTTCACGATCTGGCCGAACCGTCCGACACCGGCGATGATCACGGTGCCTTGCTCGTCGATTTCATCGGCTACAATCGGGCCGGATTTCTTGTCCATTCGTTTGCTGATCTGATCGTAAAGGATGAACAAAAGCGGCGTGATCAGCATCGATAGTGCAACCACTAGCAGCAGGGTTTCAGCCACATCATTTGGAATAACCCCTGTGGCTACCGAGAAACTGACCAAAACAAACCCGAACTCACCCGCCTGTGCCAGGCCTAGTGCAAAGAGCCAACGATCGCGGCCATGCAGTTTGAATAGGGTGCCCAACCCGTACAGGATGACCCCTTTTACCAGAATAACGAGCAGCGCCATGCCTATGATGATGGTGGTGTCGGCGAAAAGTAAGTCGAAATTAATGCCCGCGCCGACAGTGATAAAGAACAACCCCAGCAGCAGCCCCTTGAAGGGTTCAAGGTCGGTTTCAAGCTCGTGTCGGAATTCGCTGCTGGCCAGAACCACCCCCGCGAGAAAGGCCCCAAGGGCCGGGGACAGGCCCACCAGCATCATCAAGAAAGAGATACCTACGACGATCAGCAGCGCCAAGGCGGTGTACATCTCTCGCAGGTTGGCTGCGTGAATAAAGCGAAAGACAGGTCGGGTGAAAAACACGCCAGTGATGATGATCCCTGCAATTGCCCCTAGGGTCACCAGTGTAATGCCCCACCCCGGCAACCCTTGCACAAGCGAGATCGCTGCCTGCGCGGTTTCGGCACCATGACCGGCTGCCGCCGGCCCGTGTCCCGCGGCAGCGTCTGCCCCATGGGCTGCATCCTCTGGGTTGACCGATATCGATCCGTCGGGCTGCATTTGTGCGGGAAGCTGCGCAACGAGCAGGGGCAGGAAGGCGAGGATCGGAATAACCGCGATATCCTGCGTTAACAGGACCGAGAACACCGACCGGCCGCCAGCAGTCTGCATCAGCCCCTTTTCCGACAGGGTTTGCAGCACGATCGCTGTCGATGACAGTGACAGCGTCAGGCCAATCGCAATTGCTACCCCTAGGGGCTGGTCATAGGCCATGGCGATGCCCATCAAGGCCGCAGCGCTTAGCACGACCTGCATGCCACCAAGCCCCAGCAATCGATGCCGCATGTTCCACAAGGCGCGGGGTTCTAGCTCTAGCCCGATGAGGAACAACATCATCACAACGCCAAATTCGGCGAAATGCTGAAGGTCTTTGGTCTCTGACCCCACGAGCCCAAAGGCTGGCCCGATTAGAATGCCCGCCGCAAGGTATCCCAGCACCGACCCCAGCCCCAAACGGGACGCGATCGGGACCGCTATCACCGCCGCGGCGAGATAGATCGAGGCTTGGAACAAGAAACCTTCCATAAGGGGCAAACTTTCATTTTTGTCGGGCTGGTCCCGAACGGGTCAATCAGATGGGCAGCGGCCCGTCTCGTTTAGGCTGATCCATAACAATCTGGCTATGCACTTTTGCGACAGCGGGATGGGGCAGCAGCACTTCATGGATCAGGTGGTTTAGGCTAGACAGGTCTGTACAGTAGACGCGTAGCAAATAATCCGCATCCCCGGTCATCGTCCAGGCGCTAACGATTTCAGCGTGGGTCGTTACAAGCTGCGCGAAGCTGACTGAATGTTCGGGTTGATGAGTGCCTAGATGCACCTGCACAAATCCTTGGACCATAAGTTCCAGTTTTTGAGGGTCGAGTTGCGCGGTATAGTTTTGAATATATCCTTCGGATTCAAGGCGTTGCCGCCGTCGGCCTGCCTGGGAAGGCGATAGATCCAACGTCTCTCCGAGCTCTTGCGCCGTGAGGTGGGCGTTACGCTGCAACGAAGCCAAAAGGCGTTTATCTGTCTCATCCAATGCCATGCGAGATTATTACATAGATCGGAGAAACAATGCGTCAACCCCGCGTCAAATGTCGGTAGGATCCATTTTCAAACGGCTTAAGCGCGAGATGCTGCGGAATTTATACGGATATTCAAAAGTGCATGAATGACTTAGATCCCACGCGTACTGATCAATTTTAAGGCAGCGTAAGGTTTCGTTTGTTAGAGAAGATGCAGCACCCGATTTGTCACGGTCCATGGAAGTGACAAAAGGGGGGCAGCGGCGCACGCGCTATCCGCGCGGCATCTTCAGTACAACGTCGCGCCCACGTCGATTATAGCGCAGCTCGCTTTCGCCGATCGCAGAGACGCGGCCACCGTCCAAACGATCCCCTACTGCGACTTTCTGATAGCGCCCGTTGCTAAGCCGGATCAGTGCGCGCCGACTGGAAGGTTTGCCGTAAACCCCGATCAGATTGATTGTACGAAGTTTAATCGCATTCTTCACGGTTGCTTGCTTTGAAACCGAAGTTTTGGACGGCACGGCCGGCTTGACCACCTGCGGCGTCACCGTTTTTGCGGCACTGGCGACAGTGACCGGCATCGGTTGCGCGCGCTCGGCACGGCGCACGAGGCGGGAAAAATTGGCCGGGCGCAGGTCGGGGCGTTTGGAAATATCGGTCGCATATCTAGTGGCGTTGTTGACCGGTTCCTGAGGAAGCGCAGCCTTGAGCGCCTCGGCCGCCGCCTTTGCTGCAGCGTCAACTTCGGCCTGTTGGGCGGCGGCTGCGGCTTTGATCACCTGAGCAGACCGTACCGTTGGGCGGAGTGCGGCGAGCTCATTCCGGATCGCGCTGTCAGCTTCAGAACTATCCGGGTCTGAACTATCCGAGTTTGTGCTTTCTAGGTTGGTTGTTTCTGGATTGCTGCTGTCGGTCGCTTCAGGGGGCTCTTCTGGGCGCAATTTAGGCCTGAACTTGGGCGGAGCGGAAGCGACAGACGCCTCAATCACTTCAGCGGCCTTAGGTGCGTCAGGCCGCGCTAAGGTGGCAGGGGGAACGCGGGCCGGCCGGCCTGCAAAGACAATCACCCCATCTGCATTCAACGTGCCGTTTTCGCTTGGAATGACCAAACCGCGATCATCCAGCTTGAACGTTGTGCCTGCGGTCGCGGGCGGTGCCGATATGATGTCGACAACATCGCCGCCGAACGACGCTAGCTTGGGCAAAGCCATCGCTTTATTCGAGGTGCTGACCGGATCAAGACCCCGTGCGAGCACGTTATCCAAGCTCAACATCGCAGGAACCTGAGGTGTTTTGGGCGCAAGGGCCCAGATGCCCGTGGTGGCGTATTTTGCCTCGATTTCCTGCGCGGTCATTTCTGTCGGTTGAAGGTTCTGTGGCGCAGACGTCTCATCAAGAACCGGGTCGCTTTCATCGCGCTGCGGCGTGGCGAGTGCTGCGACCGTCGTATCGTTCGCTTGTTTTGTCGGCGCAGGGGGGGCTACATCGCGCTTTGTGCTCTGCTCTATCTTAGGTACCGCGGTAGGAGCCGCCGATGTCGTCTGCGTGGTGTCACGGGTGCCGAAGATTCGCGAAAGGGTTAGCCCGTCGTCAAGAAACACGGAGGCCCATGCCGCAACGCCCGCCAAAAACACCAGCAAAGCTGCCGTTAAAGCCAATGCCAGAAAGCGGGGCTTGCCGCCGACAGTTTGGTCGTTGCGTGCCCCGAAGACAGTCATCCGGTCGGCTTCATTTACGTCTTTGGCGCGCGTTTTTCCGGTAACCGCAGGCGCGCTCGCGCGCGTTGGTCTGGACGGTGGCGGTACAGGGAGAGACCTAAGGCGTTTTAAAAACGCAAAGGGCGAGGCTTTGGTCTCGTGGGCTGGCTTTGCGCCGGTCAAAGAACTGCTATCAGGGACGGGGCCGCCGGCGTTTTCGAGGGGTTGCACGTGGCCGCGGCCGACCGCGGCTGCCACCCGTGGTGCGCTTCGGCGGCTGGAAAAATCTGCAGTGGCTTTCGTTGCAGCAGGGGCCGCAGGTGTCGACTTCGACGGCGCAGTTGTCGGCGCGCCGAGGGCAGGGGGGACTTTGCTCTCGACTGAGACTGTAGAGGTTTTGCCACCTGAGATCGCCGGTGCTTTCGCGGTGGCCGACGGTTTCGCCAACGGCGGCGTGACCGATTGGGCGACGGGCTGCGCATCCGGTGCGGCCGTTCCCACAGAGGTATTGCTGGTCTGCTGACGCGTCCCTTCGGGGGCAGCCGAGGCCTTCGGCGCTGGTTTTTCGGCTTTGGGAGGGAGGGTCGTTGCCTCGGCTTCGGCTTGGATTATCGGCGCAGTCAGCCCCAGATCGGTCTTTGGAGGCGCGACAGAGATTTCAGCGATAGGGTCAGATTGCGATTGTTTTTCCTCGGGCGGCGCAACATCGCCCAAAATAACGAGAGGCTGTGTATCTGGCTCCACTTCTTCGCCCGGTTTTAGCCATTGGAAGGCGGTGCCTGTCGGCCCGAAAAACGCCTCGCCCTTGAAGTCATGATCGTCAGCCTGCGCAACGAAACTGACGGGATGAAACCGGTGCTCCGTCGCGAACGCTTCAGCCTCGATCAAGGTTTCGCGCGCGACGGCGGCAATGTGGGTGAGGGGGCCATCGTTGCGTGTGTCAAAGACCAGATCCGTAACGGCATAGGGCGTGGCCCCGTCCAGTGCACGCTTGGCTGCTTCGCGTCGCGCCTGACCGTCCAGCCCAGCTGTATCGATCGACATGAACTTGATCTGATCGTTGGGGATCAGAACCTTGCTGCGCAGGCCGCTTGGTTCAAGCGCGGTTGCGGTGGCACGCAGGGTCGCCAGTTCGGCGGCCATATCTTCGGCGTCGACCGCGACCTCGCCAATCTGCCGCCAGCCGTTAGGGACGCGGTGCAGCAGGCGAATTCCTTGAAAGGAGAGAGACAGTGCAAAGTTAGGCTTCATGGATACGCTTTTATTAGAGGCTTGGAGGCGGTGGAACATTCAGGACAGCAATAGATTGCCATTACCACGTGGATTGCCAGCAAAACAGTGTGTCGGTTCAGAGCAAAGGAATAGAGCAGTAGTTTGCTCATGAAAAGAGTCGAGCTCACAGGGGGCTTGCAGCGATCTGGGCGGAAGGCCACACAGGAGCCCAGCGGATATTACCAGAAAAAGGGTCAACAATATGCGAATGTTAAATATCAGAGTTTTCAAATTTGCGGCAATTCTTTGCGTGGGTTTCGCGTCTGGTGCGCTGGCGCAGCAAGCCCCACAAGGGATCACTGTAAGCGGCGAGGGTGTCGTTTCGCTTGCCCCGGATACGGCCACGATCCGCTTAGGGGTAAGCGAGCGCGCCGCGTCTGCCGCGGAAGCAATGGCACAAACATCCGAAAAAGTTCGTGGAATTTTAAATCAATTGGATTCACTAAAAATTGCTGGCCTCGACCGTCAGACAAGCGGGCTCTACCTGCGTCCAGTCTACGATAATGGGTCTCGCAACGACACGACGCCGGTACAAGTCTCGGGGTATGAAGCGGGGAACACGGTGAGTGTGACAGTGCCCGATCTTAGTAAACTGGGGCAGCTGTTGGATGCCGTGGTGGCCGAAGGTGCGAATGACTTTAATGGTTTGCAATTCGGGTTGCAGGATAACCAAGCCGCGCTGGAGCAGGCTCGTAAAGATGCCGTTTCAGATGCTATGGCGCGGGCGCAACAGCTTGCCGATGCCGCCGGGGTTAAACTTGGCAAAGTGGTGAGCATGTCGGAAACCAGCCAAGGTTTCCGTCCAATGGAGATGCGCAGCGCGCAGATGAAAAGCATGGATATGCCCATCGAAACCGGTGAGGTCGACGTTAGCGCGCAGGTGTCATTGCAGTTTGAAATCGCCGGTGCAGACTAACCGTGTGAGATAGATCAAGCGCGTACCCTAGGGTGCTTTGGTTAAGGCAAACCCCGCCAGCATTACGCTTTGGCGGGGTTTTTTGTGGTTAAGCGGTTGCTATGGACAAGGCTTGATCAAGGTCGGCGATCAGGTCTGCCGCATCCTCTGTCCCGATCGACACCCGCACGACATTTGCCCCGGCACCCGCGGCTTCCTGCTGTTCAGCACTCAATTGGCGGTGCGTGGTCGAGGCGGAGTGAATGATCAGCGACCGCGTGTCACCGAGGTTGGCGACGTGGCTAAAGATTTCCAGCGCGTTCACCAGTTTGACGCAAGCATCGTACCCGCCTTTGACAGCAAAGGTGAACAAACCACCGGCCCCTTTGGGGCACACTTTTTTCGCACGTTCGAAATAGGGAGATGATTGCAGCCCTGCATAGGTGACATAGTCAACCCGGTCATCGTTCTCGAGCCAAGTCGCGATTTTCTGTGCGTTTTCAACATGGCGTTCCATCCGTAACGACAACGTCTCAGTGCCCATAAGTGTATAATGGGCAGCCTGGGGGTTCATTGTCATCCCAAGGTCGCGTAACCCGATGGCAATGCCATGAAAGGTAAAGGCCAGCCCACCAAATGTCTCGTGGAAGTTGAGCCCGTGGTAGGCTGGCTCGGGCTGGCTAAGCGACGGGAACTTGTCATTCGCCGACCAGTCAAATTTGCCCGAGTCGACGATGCAGCCTCCAGTAACTGTTCCGTTGCCGGTGAGGTATTTGGTCGTAGAATGGACCACGAGCGTCGCCCCAAGTTCGATCGGACGACACAGGTATGGCGTCGCCGTTGTGTTATCGATGATCAGCGGTACCCCCGCATCGTCTGCAACGTCTGCAATTGCCCGTACGTCCATAATGTAGCCGCCCGGGTTCGCGATCGCCTCGCCAAAGATGGCGCGTGTATCGTCGTCAACCGCGTCTTTGACGGCATCGATATCATCAAAATCCACGAACTTGCAGGACCAGCCGAAACGTTTGATCGTCTGGCTGAACTGCGTCACCGTGCCGCCATACAGCCGGGTCGACGCAATGATATTCTTACCCGGCCCCATGAGCGGAAATAGCGCCATGATCTGAGCTGCATGCCCTGAAGAGCAACAAACAGCCCCGACGCCTCCCTCAAGCGTCGCGATCCGTTCTTGCAAGACCGCCACGGTCGGGTTCGTCAGGCGGGAATAGATGAACCCCACCTCTTGCAAGTTGAACAATGCTGCTGCGTGGTCAGCATCTCGAAACACATAGGCTGTCGTTTGATAGATCGGCGTCTGTCGCGCACCGGTCGCCGGATCAGGTTTGGCCCCTGCATGTATCTGCAAGGTATCGAAACCATAATTGCTGCTATCTGTCATCGGTATTCTCCCTAAAATCGTCTGCAATATGGTTAGGTGAACCGATGTAGGCGCACAAGCCGTAGGTCGCAGGGACACCGGCTATGATGCTTCTGGATGGCGTGGGGTTAACTTGTGATTGAGCTCATCGAAGCCAATAGCCGTTTGATTTCAGGCGATTCCGAATGGCTTGTTCTTTGCGCGGAAGGTTCGTCTGGTCAAATAGGGCCCGTGCTTTACGGCCGCGTCCATTATAGACCATCCGTTTAATCGGCTCAGATCCTTTAAGAACTTTTTTAAGCTTATTTGGTGCCGCAATCTTTTCTAATAGATCAACGACATAATCTGGTTCGCGCGCATAGAGCAGGGGGATAAAACGATAGTGGCAGCTGACGGAGCCATCTATCATCCCATCTGGCAAAGTGTCTCGTCCTCCCCCAAGCGCGTGGATCACTAGCGGTAAAGCAACCTGATCGAGCCAGGGGTCAAAGGACTGCGCGCAGAGCTCTGTCGGCGGATCATCCCGAATTGCCAAAGCGTATTCGAGAAACTTTGCACCAAATTCATGGGGGCAGCGGTAGAAGAAGAATCCCGCGTTAAAATATAGATAGCGCTGCCAGTAATCATCGGGTTGGCTGTGGTCGAGACTGCTATCGAAATCTAGATCAAATTTATCATAAAGGGACTTCCACAGGCCCCCATACTGGGGCCCGTAAAGCTGAGGAACGGGCCACGTGTTGGTGCGCCGCATAGAGGCCATCGGACGTTCAAAATTGAACGGAACAGAGGCGAGATCCCCTGTAAGCAGTGTGTCTGTGTCAAAGAACACAAACGGCTCCGCGGCGGGAAGTGCGCTGAGCATTTCGATCTTGTTGCCATAGGGATAGGCGTCTCCGAAGTGACGCGTTTCAAAGGGAACAATATTTGCGCCGAGTTGATGCAGCGCAGAAATTATCTCTGGGTTCTTGATCCGTGGGTCAGTGGACCATAATGGACCCGGTTGCGGTTCCATTACATAAAGTTTGCCCTTAAAATTAGGGCTATTGTGACGCAGCGAAGCAGCAAAAAGAAGCGCTTCATACGCAAGTCGCCCGTGTTGGCCGACAATAGCAATATTGAATACTTGATCCGGTTCGGAAGCTTGGGCCACGCGCACACCCCTATTTCTGCGACAGCAAACTCGATAGCTAACGTGTGTCACAGATACGTGCTACAATACAACGCATCAAAGGAATATGCCGCTATACTTCAGGATATAAGCTGAGGAAAAAGTGGTGGGCGACCCTGGAATCGAACCAGGCGTGCGTCTCCGCGAGGGAGTTACAGTCCCCTGCCACACCTTGCGGCCTGTCGCCCACTTTAACCCTGTGCATTGCACCGGATGTGAAGGCGTGATTACAAGCGGGCAGTATTAGCGTCAAGGCGAAAACCTGTGAAAATCGCAGTGAATTTTACCTTGGGATAAAAGATAGAAGGTTCGGCGATGAAAAAACCTAAGTGGGTTGTACAAAAAGAGCAGGAAAAGAAGGCGGATGCGAACCAAACAGTTTGGTTGTTCGGGCTTCATGCGGTGCGTGATGCGCTAGAAAACCCTAAGCGAGAAAAAATAAAATTGATGGTGACCCCCAACGCGCAAATCAAGTTGGAAGAGGCAATCGTCAAAGCCGGCATTGAGCCTGAGGTCGTTGATCCCCGGAAATTCCGTCCTCCGCTCGATCCAGGCTCGGTCCATCAGGGTGCCGTGCTGGAAGTAAAGCCACTAAGCTGGGGCTCGCTGAAGGATGTCTGCATTGGTGCGGAGGCCCCGCGGGTATTGTTGCTTGATCGGGTGACAGACCCCCATAACGTCGGCGCAATTCTGCGTTCAGCAGAGGTATTGGGCGCATCCGCCGTCGTTGGGATGCGCCACCATGCAGCGCCCGAAACCGGTGCCCTCGCGAAAACTGCGAGCGGGGCACTTGAGCGACAGCCCTACTTGCGCGTTCGGAACTTGGCCGACGCGATAAAAGAGCTGCAGTCCATGGGGTATCTCGTTCTTGGGCTAGATGGCGAAGCCGAAGCAACGGTTGAATCCGCACTCGAAGGGAAGCGAGACCGTCCCGTTGCGCTTGTTCTTGGGGCAGAGGGGCCGGGTTTGCGCGAGAAAACCAAAGAAACGGTGGACGCCTTGGTGCGCATCGACGCCACGGGCGGGTTTGGCTCTCTAAATGTCTCGAACGCTGCTGCGATCGCGCTGTATGCGTCGCGCGACCATAGCTAAGCGTTTCGCGGTATACTTTACCAAGATTGCCACTTGCGGTTCTTGCGGGAGAATAGCGGCCTCAAATTTTGAGCGCTGGATAGCATGAGCTTTCCTGCGCTCAAAGTGGATTCCCACTCTACGAAAAAAAACGAGTTCCAACGTATTAGGCTCCTGTCTCGTCCTGTCAGCCAAAACAAACCAAGGCTGGCATGTCTTAATTGCAGTCGCGTTATGGTCGCGTCCATAACCATTTCATAAAACTAAGGACGTTAAAAAAATAGGTAACATGGACTGCGAAAATCCCGGCTGGAGCGGCAACTATGAAGAGTGCGCTTAAATCAATTTTTGGCGTTGCTGTAGTACATGGCGAAAAACGGCTGATGCCTTCATACTTTGTTCACGGATATGTCAGAAGCTCTTTGAATGAAGCAAATCATTCTTATTTGTTTTTTCATGACGGCAGGCCTGGAACTCCTGCTGATCACCTAACTGTCCCTCGTTCCGTACCTTGCGCCCTCACGTTTGACGTGAAGGGCGCTTTTTTTGTGGGCGTTTAAAGTTTAGTAAGACCTATGCCATACACAGATACTCAGCTGACGAAGATTTTTAAGAATACCAAACGCATTGCTGTTGTTGGGGCCTCAATGACCCCGTTGCGGCCAAGCAATTATGTTGCGCAGTATTTGATATCGAAGGGATACGATATCATTCCGGTCAATCCAGCGCACGCGGGACTGACACTATTTGATACGACTGTCTTGGCAGGAATGTCAGACATAGTAGGGCAAGTCGATATGGTCGATATATTCCGACGGTCCGAAGCGGTTCCTGAGATTGTCGATGAAGCATTGGAGGTATTTCCAGATCTTGGCACTATCTGGATGCAAATTGGGGTTCAGCATCCTGTCGCTGCGGCGAAAGCTGAAGCAAAGGGTGTAGCTGTGATTCAGAATAGATGCCCGAAAATCGAGTTTCAGAGGCTGTTTAATTGAGGCTCGCCGGTGCTCGTTGCTATCAAAAAGATTGCCTTAGGCCGTGATGACATAATGTAGCGGCCCTACATCATCAAGTTTCGTGCGCGTCAGCGAGAGTCCTTTTCAGCCAGACCACTTTGGTGTTGGCGGCGGGTCAGTTCGGCGAATACGTCAGACAGCGCCACATCTCGCGACGCGAGCATAACGAGGAGGTGATACAGTACATCCGCTGCCTCTGAAGTCAGCTTTGCTTTGTCATTCTTAACGGCTTCGATAATTGCTTCGACGGCCTCTTCGCCGAACTTTTCGGCGCACTTCTCGGGCCCTTTGGCGAGCAATTGGGCGGTCCAGCTGCTTGTGGGATCCGAATGCTTTCGAGACTGGATCGTCGCAAATAAATCTTCGAGCATCATGAGAGCCTCATAGGAATACCGGCGTCGGACATATGTTGTTTAGCCTGAGCGACTGTGAACTCGCCGAAGTGAAAAATTGATGCTGCAAGGACTGCAGAAGCGCCGCCCTTGGTTACGCCATCAACCAGATGATCCAATGTACCCACCCCGCCGGAAGCGATCACCGGAACTGAAACTGCATCTGAGATGGCTCGCGTCAACGGAATATTAAATCCTTGCTTGGTACCGTCTCGGTCCATGGAGGTAAGAAGAATCTCTCCCGCACCTTTTTCTGCGACGGTCCTTGCAAACTCAACGGCATCGATGCCCGTGGCCCTGCGACCGCCATGGGTAAATATTTCCCACTTTCCGGGAGCGACAGTTTTCGCATCGATCGCGCATACGATACATTGACTGCCAAACTGATCGGCAGCATGCGCAATGACATCCGGGTCGGCCACTGCGGCAGAATTAAAGCTGACTTTGTCGGCCCCTGCTAAGAGCAGCGCACGCACATCTGCGACAGCGCGGACACCACCGCCAACTGTTAGCGGGATGTAGCAGTGTTCGGCAGTACGCGTCACGAGATCGAACATTGTGCCGCGGTTTTCGTGAGTTGCATGAATATCAAGAAAGCAAAGTTCATCGGCCCCCGCGGCGTCATACGCGATTGCTGCGTCCACGGGATCACCTGCATCGCGAAGACCAACGAAATTAACGCCTTTGACAACGCGACCATCAGCGACATCAAGGCAAGGAATGATACGGGTCTTTAGCATGTGATCTTTCTCGCGACGGGGGCGGGCGAAAGCGGTTGGACGGCTGTCCGCCCACCACAAACCACCCGAGAATTTGAAACCAGTTGGAAGCTTAGGCAAGCGCCTTCAATGCTTCGGGTAGGTTGATTGCACCATCATAAAGCGCCCGGCCGGAAATGGCACCGGAAATCACGCCGGTTTTTTTCAGCGCTTGAAGATCCGCAAGAGAGCTTACGCCGCCGGAGGCGATGACGGGAATGTTTACAGCGCGGGCCAATGCGGCGGTCGCATCGATATTAGGGCCTCCCATGGCACCATCCCGCATGATGTCCGTATAAATAATCGCCGCGACGCCAGCATCTTCGAACGATTTAGCGAGATCTGTAACCATTACATCGGTTTCTTCAGCCCAACCTTTCGTCGCCACGCGACCGTTTCTCGCATCAATACCAACGGCAACCTTGCCGGGAAAGGCGCGGGCCGCTTCGCGTACCAGTGCGGGATTTTCGACAGCTACAGTACCTAAAATTACGCGTGCTAGGCCTTTATCCAACCAAGCTTCGATGGTCGCCATATCGCGGATTCCACCGCCAAGCTGGGCGGGAACCTTGCAGGATTTTAATATGGCTTCGACTGGAGCAGCATTAACCGGCGTGCCAGCGAAAGCGCCGTTCAGGTCCACAAGATGAAGCCAAGTGCAACCAGCATCCACAAACGACTGTGCCTGAGCCGCGGGGTCATCGTTGAAAACAGTAGATTTTTCCATGTCGCCGTGCACAAGACGCACGGCTTGCCCATCTTTGAGGTCGATAGCGGGGTAGAGGATCATAGCGTTGCCCTTGGCTTTGGGGGAGTTGGCTTCAATTGCCATGCTGCGCGCTCTATTGCAACGCAACAGAGGTGTCCCCTACGTCAAGCTTGCCTGAATCGTCATAATCGCTTCAATCTACGGTCATATCGGGAGGATATATGATGAAAATGACAATTTTTGCGGCAATTGCAAGCTTGGGATTTGCAGGCGCGGCGATGGCAGCGGATCCAGCGGTCGGCGTTTGGCAGACTCAACCGGATGACGGGGCATATGCACATGTCAAGATGGTCCCGTGTGGTAGCGCGGTTTGCGGGACGATCCAGCGGACGTTCAATGCGTCTGGAGAGTACAAATCCGAGAATATTGGCAAGCAGCTGGTTATCGACATGAAGCCCGACGGTAGCGGTAAATACGCCGGCAAAGTCTGGCGGCCTTCAAATAATAAAATATACATCGGCAAGATGGCGGTCGCGGGCAACAGCCTAAAGCTTTCCGGCTGTGTAGCTGGCGGATTGTTATGCTCTAAGCAGGATTGGCAGCGGATTAAATAACCCATTGGGCGTACTGTAATCTAGCTAAATTTGCACGAATCGGGGCGCGGGTGTAGGATGCACTCGCGCCTTGGTTTTTTGGTGCGTTGCTAAAAAGCTGTAAGGCATGTGTCGCTTGGGGGAGTGATACGATGTTTTTATTAAAATATATTTACTGTGCTGCTATTTTTGCAGTTTCTTCGACCACTGTTTTTGCTGATGTCGTCGAAGGTGTTTGGAAATCCACACCGGATGTTAACGGATTAGTCGTTCATGTACGCGCAAAGCCCTGTGGGCCAGCGCTGTGTGGGACAGTTGAACGTGCCAAAGACCGGCGTGGATATGACAAACGCTCGACCGCGGTTGGTAAGCGGGTATTCTGGGATATGAAACCGCAGCCTGATGGCAGCTATGTCGGCACATTGCTGGGAACCTCTGCCTCGGAAATGCGCAAGGCGACGATGCTCGTCCATGGCAATGCAATGCGGCTACAGACCTGTATCGGCGATGCGTGCAACGAGATGATCTGGACGCGCCTCCGATAGAAGGCATCCCCGTTGTTAGGGGCGCCAATTCAAGAAATTTGCGATCATGCGAAGACCGGTCGTCTGGCTCTTTTCAGGATGGAATTGCATGCCGATCATGGTGTCGCGACCAATGACTGCGGTGACGTCGCCTGCGTAATCGACATGGGCCAGACGTTCTGAATTATGACGCACGTCCATATGATAACTATGTACAAAATAGGTATGATCGCCAGTCTTTATACCATCAAAAACAGGGTGGGGGTGGTCGATGATCAAATCATTCCAGCCCATGTGCGGCACCTTTAAAGCAGGGTCGCGCGGCGTGATTTTGGTCACTTCACCTTCAATCCAATCGAGCCCTGCCGTATCCTCATATTCGCGGCCCATGGATGCCATCAACTGCATGCCGACACAAATGCCGAGGAAAGGCCGCCCCTTCTCTACGGCCGCTTCGATCATAGCGGCATAGATCCCGCTTTGACCCTTCAAAGCTGCCATGCACGACGGAAACGCACCATCACCCGGCAGCACAATACGGTCAGCGCGGGCAACAACATCGGCATCCGCGGTAACGATAACATCACCTGCATCACATTCCCGCGCCATCCGTTGGAAGGCTTTGTGAGCCGAGTGAAGGTTGCCCGACTCGTAGTCAATAATAGCTGTTAACATCGTCAAAGCGCACCTTTGGTAGATGGTATATCGGTCGCTTTACGCGGATCCGTCTCAACTGCGTCGCGCAACGCGCGGGCAACAGACTTGAATACAGCCTCTGCGATGTGATGGCTATTAATGCCGTGCAGCATGTCGATGTGGAGCGTGATGCCGCCATGGGTGCTGAGTGCTTGGAAGAATTCACGTACCAGTTCGGTATCAAAATTACCAATTTTCGCGGTGGGCAGATCAACGTTCCAGATCAAAAAGGGACGCGCTGAAAGGTCCAGCGCCGTGCGGATTAACGCGTCATCCATTGGCAACAGACAAGCACCGTACCGACGAATTCCGCGCTTATCGCCAAGGGCAGTGCTAAGGGCCTGCCCAAGTGTGATCCCCACATCTTCCACTGTGTGGTGGTCATCAATATGCAAATCACCTTTCGCGGAGATTTTCATGTCGATCAACGAATGGCGTGCCAGTTGGTCGAGCATATGGTCAAAGAAACCAATTCCGGTTTCATTGGCATAGGAACCCGTTCCGTCTAGGTTAATCTCGACACTGATTTCGGTTTCAGCAGTGGAGCGATTGATGGTGGTCTTGCGCACGTGAGTATCCTTGTCTTTCGGTATCTTATAGCAGTGCAAACCGTCGCGCCAAGTCTAAGCGTCTTTCGTCAGGTCTGGGTTAATCAGCGATTGCGGCGATACCCGCCTTATGTCAGCTTGGGCCTGTCGCAAATAGTCGAAAGTCTCCCCATGTCCACCTGCGTGTTCATTCAGATTCGGTGTCGGCCGGGCACAACCTATCGCGTTGCCGAAGAGGTCGCACTGCGGGAAATACACTCCGAGCTATATTCAACATCTGGCGATTTTGATCTTTTGATGAAGCTATACATTCCGTCGGGCAAAGACATCGGCGTCTATATCAATGATAACCTTCTGGACATCGACGGTATCGAACGCTCGCTCACGACGATGACGTTCAAAGCGTTTTGAAGCTTCTGATCTCGACTGCTGTCGTCTGGTCTGTATTGTCCGGTGCCGTGCTGGCCCTTACCTATGAGGGCGAGGAAGCTGCAGCCTTGCGTTGCGCAAATATGATTGCCCATACGGCGGTCACATTGGCCCGGGCAGAGATGATCGGTGAGCACGAAAAGACAGTTATGCTCGGCGTCACCGTTCTGATCCTAGAAAGGCATGTGAGCGGAACGCGCGGGCAGAAAAAGACGGCCATGACCATTTTGCGCGACCGTCGCACGATCGATCAGACGCTCGAAGACTATCGCAAGCATGCCGCGCATTGTTTGGTTCAGTTCCCGATCAACTGAACCTTAAGCCGCTGCGCATTTCGTTGCATAGCGCGATTCGGCGCGCGACAGCGCCCGTTCAAAGGTCTTTTTGACCCGCTGAGTTCGGTTCGCATTCGGTGGGATGGGGGTGCCGACTGACAGGCTGATGGATTTACCGTTGGCGTCACCTTGGGCCAAACTCAATGCGTCCATTTTCGCCTGTAACCCTGTTTCCATCCGGTTCCATTCAGGCAAGTTCGGATCGCGCGTAATACACAGAAATGCACCGTTGCCTTCGTACGACATGAGCAGATGAGGACAGGTGATAAGGTCAGACAACGTCTCGGCCAGGCTGGTTAAAATATGGACGTAGTCATGGCGGGATATTTGGTCGAACAGGCGCTCAGCATCATCAATAGAGACGCAAAATACCTGATATTTGTCCAATTCACTGCGTTCAAGCTGGGTGATGTAATTGCCAAGTGAAAACGATAGAATAAGCCGGCCCACATTCGCCAGATAGAGTTTATCGGCGAGTTTTATATCCGGTGGAGTCAGCGTATCGACTTCTGATAAGTCGCTGGCATCAATGCGTTTTATCGTTTTTGAGGAAACCAGCAAACGCTCTGCCACACGAATCCTGTTATAGATATCTTTAAGGTTGAAAGGCTTTGCGATGTAGTCGTTTGCACCTGCGGCAAAGGCTTTTTCGATCGAAATGGAATCAGTCTTCGCTGTCAGCATCAAGATCGGCTTATTTTCATATCCTGGAAGGGTTCGTATCCTGCCGCAAAGCTCAATGCCGTCCATTTCAGGCATATCAACGTCTAACAAAAGGCAGTCAAATGGCACTTTTGCAGCATCGATCATCTCGAGTGCTGCTGGGCCTGAAGGGGCTGTGTGCAGATCGTTCAAGTCCGCCTGTTCAAACATTGCAGGAAGAAGCTCAAGGATGAATGGATCGTCATCAACGGCTAAAATTTTCACATTGGTCTCCTTCCGAGAATTGCATCGACGTTTCGAAGCAACCTACGTCAAACTCCCTTAACGTTAGTAAACAAAACCGGCAACAATATGACTTTTTGCAAATTTCGCCTTGTGCGGGAGATATGCGCTTTTGATCAGAAAAGGTGAATAGAGATCTTTTGCAATCGGAAAAACATTGCAGAATAGTTGCCGTAAAATCGGCTTATTTTTGGTCCAATGATAGGAAAATACCTAGCCTATCGGATACATCTCATGAAAATTACTGCCCTGCCAGTTTCACTTGCAATTGTCGCTCTGATTTCAGGGTGTGCCTCGTCCACAGTAGGTTTTGGGGGGCAAATAGGGACCCCAGGTACGGCCATGAGCTTTCAGGAAACTCATGAGAGCGATGCTGCAATGCTCGAACAGACCGCAGCACTTGAAGCCTTGATGCGCGATATTGTGCGCAGCTCTACCGTGAAGCATGCAGCAATTGGCGCCGCGATGGGGTGCGGCATTTTCGTACTTGCCACGGCTAACGCGTCAGGATGTATACGGGCTGCTACGGCCGGTGGCGTAGTCGGCGCGGTTAGCGGGAACCTGGCGGGAAAGCGCGAAGTCGCTCGACGCATGGAGTTGGTATCACCCAATGAACTCGTGCGTGGCATCCGTAGCTCGAACGAGAAGTTGGATCAAATCACGACCAATCTACCGCAGTTGCTTTCACGACAAGAAAAGACCGTCGCGACACTGGCACAGCGTAGGTCTTTAGGCGAACTGTCGCAGGGCGAATACAGCGCGCAAGTGGCATCTATTCGCACCCGTAGGGCGGAACTTGCCGAGGCGCTAACCTTATCCTCAAAACAGGCCAAGCTGGCGCAAAATAATCTAGCCGACGCTGCAGCCCATGGCCAAACAGGCCTAGAGTGGCACATACGCGCCATCGAGCAGTTGGAGCGTGAGGCACTGTCGGCGCGCTCAACGATTTCTTTACTGTGATAAATCGCGTTAGGTGTACCCGCTAGGGCGTGATCCCGTGCGGCATAACGTCATGCCTAGGAATAGGTATCCCAGCTGAAAAACTCTTTCAGAGCCCCATTGTTCTACTAATGTTATCCGCGGCATTTTGCGCTGCCCGTCAAACGCTCCAAGATTTGATTGGGAATAGCTTCAGTGACTTTGCTGTCAAATCCTCGGTTGCGTGGCCTATCGGATCAATTTCGGGCTAGGGGGGGCGTAGAAGTAGCGCGTCGGCTTCAGCCGCTTGCGATAGATTCGTCGTTTTCTAAGCTTCTAAACAGCCGAACTAAAGGAGGCGGCAGGGTCGGCGCTATGTACATTTGAATCTGGTGCCCGCGGGCTTGCATTTTAGCCGAAGCATTTCAGGTCCTCCATTTAATAGACTACCGTTGAAATATGAATGACTAAAGAAGATTTAAGGAAGGAGGCGTCTATAGCTGAAAAAGTCGGGTCGATGTTCCGGCAATTCAGCCCAAAGCGGCAGTGTTTTTTTGAGGTTAACCCAAACAGCAAAAGGCCACCCGAGGGTGACCTTGCTGTACTGCTGGGTAAGCAGTAACCCAGATGGAGCGGGCGAGGCGATTCGAACGCCCGACCCTAACCTTGGCAAGGTTATGCTCTACCCCTGAGCTACGCCCGCATCATCTGGTAAGGCTTGGAATACCTATAGCAGCGGTGAGCCGCAAGCAGAAAAATGAGTTTTTTTTAAAATTAATTTAGCGAAGCTTTCACAGATATATCTTGAGCGATAATTCTCGGGCATCCGGGGCGTAACTACATCTGATGATTGTTTTTTTGTCGCTGAGGGGCGCCAAGCATTGATCAAAAAAAAAGGCCCCAACCGCCGTTGGAGCCTTTCGCTTATAGGTGCCAATTAATGGCTGGGTTGCTTATCCCATTCGTCCTGTTTGGGAAGAATTTCGAAGGTATGCTCTGGTGGTGGGCTTGGTAGCGTCCATTCAAGCGTATCCGCATATTCATTCCATGGGTTGGCAGCAGGGCTGCGTGCGCCACGAGTCAGGGTGTAGAACATAACACCGAAGAAGAATATGAAAGATGCAAAGCTGAGAAACGCGCCAATCGAGGACCAAAGGTTCCAGTAAGCGAATGCTTCAGGATAATCGATGTAACGACGCGGCATACCTTGGCGGCCCAAGAAGTGCTGTGGGAAGAAGGTAAGGTTTGCACCGATAAACATCGCCCAGAAGTGAAGCTTGCCAGCCCATTCTGGATACATGCGACCAGTAAACTTAGGCAGGTAGAAATAGATACCAGCAAAGATCGCGAAGACGGCACCCAGGCTCATGACATAGTGGAAGTGTGCAACCACATAGTATGTGTCGTGGTAATAGCGGTCGACCGCTGCTTGGGAGAGGACGATACCTGTCACACCGCCAACGGTGAAAAGGAACAGGAACCCGAAAGCCCACAGCATAGGCGTCTTGAACTCAACCGATCCGCCCCACATGGTTGCGATCCAGCTGAAGACTTTAACGCCGGTCGGCACAGCGATGACCATTGTTGCCAGCATGAAATAGGCTTGTTGGTTCAGGGACAGGCCAACGGTGTACATGTGGTGTGCCCAGACGACGAAGCCGAGTGCGCCAATTGCAATGATCGCCCAAACCATTGGAAGATAGCCGAAAATAGGCTTGCGGCTAAAGGTTGCGATGACGTGACTGATAATGCCGAACCCTGGAAGGATGATGATATACACTTCGGGGTGACCGAAAAACCACAGGATGTGCTGGTACAGAACCGGATCGCCACCGCCGGCGGGATCAAAGAACGCGAAACCGAAGTTGCGGTCCATGAGCAGCATGGTGATGGCACCGGCTAGAACGGGCAGGGATAGCAGAATGAGCCAGCTTGTTACAAAGATCGACCAGCTGAACAACGGCACCTTGAACAGAGTCATGCCGGGGGCACGCATATTCAAGAAGGTTGTGATCATGTTAATGGCACCAAGAATTGAAGACGCGCCCGATACGTGGACAGCGAAGATCGCGAAATCCATCGACATACCGCCTTCACGAACAGACAGTGGTGGGTACAGAACCCAGCCCACGCCAGATCCAAGCTGACCGCTGCCACCTGGCGTCAATACCGAACACACCGCGAGGGTTGTGCCGCCGACATAGAGCCAGAAAGACAGGTTGTTCATCCGCGGGAACGCCATGTCCGGTGCACCAATTTGCAATGGCATCAGGTAGTTACCGAAACCACCGAACAAAGCTGGAATGACGACAAAGAACATCATCAAGATGCCGTGCGCCGTGATCAACACGTTCCAGAGGTGCCCGTTTGGCGTACAGGTCGCAGCGCTATCAGCGATAAACCGCGCGCCTTCCATACACATATACTGCACCCCTGGGTGCATAAGCTCCAAGCGCATATATATGGTGAAGCAAACTGAGATAAAGCCAACGAGGGCTGAAACGATCAGGTACAAAAGCCCGATGTCTTTGTGGTTTGTGGACATGAACCAGCGCGTGAAAAAACCGCGCTCGTCGTGATGGTCTTGCCCGTGAATGGCTGCGTCTGCCATGCGGTGCCTCCTGAGATTGGGTTGTCAACTCACGCTCCGGCAGGGAACGCGCATTGAATTAAAGATCGTTCTAGTGCGGCTTGTCAGTATGGGCAATGGCCGCGTTTGACGCAGGGCAGGAAAAAAGACTGATCTATTGATGGTATCACTGGGGCATATGGATCTGCGCACGTGGTTCGGAGAGTGTGCATTTGCCTCAAGCTGGGTATTATTATCAGAGACATACATTGTAGTAATGAAGGAAGGTTGAACGTTGGGAGAATTTCACGTCCCCAGCTATGGCTTGGAAAAACCCAAAAAGGAGCCCAGTATCTCCAAAGTTAGGTCAGGCTAGATCGGGAAAGATGCTGGCGAACTGCTTTTTCAGCGCGATGTCAACGTCTTCCATTGCAACCGGAAGTCCGAGATCAACGAGTGATGTCACACCGTGTTGTTGAATGCCGCATGGAACAATTCCTGAAAAATGCGCGAGATTTGGATCAACATTTATACTGATTCCGTGAAAACTGATCCATTTTCGTAACCGAATGCCAATCGCTGCAATTTTGTCTTCACGAACATCCCCGGTCGAACTCAGGGGGTTATCGTGGCGCTCTACCCAGACGCCGACACGCCCTTCTTTGATTTCTCCGCTGACAGTAAAGCTTTTAAGCGTTTCGATGACCCAGCTTTCAAGGTCTTGTACAAAACGTCTCACGTCTCGGCCGCGCTTACCCACATCTAGCATTACGTAGACAACGCGTTGGCCTGGGCCGTGGTAGGTGTACTGTCCGCCGCGCCTTGTTTCAAATACCGGAAACCGTGTTGGATCGGTCAGGTCTTCAATCTTGGCAGAAGTGCCGGCTGAATATAACGGGGGGTGCTCTACGAGCCAGATGCACTCGTCAGCGCGATTCGCGGCGATAAGGGAGGCGCGTTCCTCCATCCACGCTTCAGCTTCGCGGAAATCAACAAGCTCGTTGGATGTGATCCATTCAACCATTCTAAATGCACCGGCTATGAAGGGATGGCCGTGCGCTCATTATGCGGCACTCATTTCTTGAACAACCTTTTCTAGAATTTGCACATAGTTATCGACACCCTGCGCACCGGTAACCAAGTATTTTCCGGCGAAAATCATCGACGGGACGCCTGAGATACCCTGTGATGTCCAGACCGATTGCCGCTCGCGAACGCGTTCAACGTGGCTCTTGTCCTCCAGAACCTGCCGCGCTTCATCACGGTCCAGTCCAACCTGAGCTGCAACGTCGACAAGCACTGCAGGGTCAGAGACATCCAAGCCTGCGGTGAAATGTGCTTCGAACAGAGCGAGCTTCAGTGGATGCTGAAGGTTTTGATCTTGTGCCCAATCCAGCAATTGGTGGGCGGCAAAACTATTGACGATGCGGCTCTCCGTATCAAATTGAAAATCAATCTCAAGTTCAGTGCCGATTTGAATAAGATGGGCACGATTCTGAGCGGACTGCTCGGGCGATGCACCATATTTCTCGGCAATATGCTCCGTCAGGTTTTGACCCTCTGGGCCCATTTGCGGGTTCAGCTCGAACGGATGCCAACGGATGAAAGCACCGATGTTCAAGGCAGCTAACGCCTGTTCTAGCTGACGGTAGCCGACAATACACCAAGGACACATGACATCAGAGACGATATCGATCTGAAGGGCAGGGGTGGTTGCGCTCGCTTGGGTCATATCTCTTCCTTGTTTCATATCCTCCCTTAAGTTTACGCCCTCGCGCTGATTTTCAAGTCGTGCTGCCTAATTGAATGGTAAAACACATGAATCTGAACAAGCCCTTAAGCCAGCGCATTTTAGCTCTTCACTTTGCGAAAAACTTTGTCTAAACGATCCCCACAAACCATGGCGTGCGGTCGTGGCGGAATGGTAGACGCGCAGCGTTGAGGTCGCTGTGGGGTAACACCCGTGAGAGTTCGAGTCTCTCCGACCGCACCACTGGTTTGATTTTCCATCATATTCACCACAGACGAAAACTTCCGGGACGCGGACGACCCGAATTGTCCTTATGTGTCAAACGCTTGCACCAAGTCGTTTCTCAGGTCATCAATGCTTTCGATACCGACCGACAGTCGTAGCAATCCCTCTGGTATCCCGGTGTGTGGCTCGATTGTGTGGCGATGCTCGACCAGGCTTTCTACACCACCGAGCGAGGTTGCCCGGTGAAAGACAGTTAGCTTGCTGATGACCGTAAGCGCGGCCTCTGCACCACCTTTGACCACACACGATAAAAGCGAACCAAATCCGCCGGTCATTTGAGTTTGCGCCAGCTCATAGCCATTATGGGATGGAAGGCCTGGATACAATACGGTTTCGATTTTCGGATGATCCTGCAGGAACGCGGCTAATTTCGCCGCATTGGAAGACATCTCTCTAACGCGAAGGGGGAGCGTACGCATGCCCCGGACCAGAAGCCATGCTTCGAATGGGCCGATGACCGCGCCGGCATCATGACGGTCGATCTTAATATCCTCCCATACGCGCCCGGTCACGTTATTGGTTGCTAATACGCCAGCCAATACGTCCGAGTGTCCGTTGATCCCTTTGGTGGCCGAGTGCATTACGATGTCAGCGCCGTGGCGCAGCGGCTGTTGCAATACTGGCGTTGCGGCGGTGCTATCAACCACAAGCAACCCGCCGACGGCGTGAACCCCATCAGCGGCAGCCTGTATGTCAACCACACGAAGCCAAGGATTCGACGGCGTCTCAATCAATGCGAGTGTTGGCTTGAAGCTCGCGCAAGTCTGTGTAAATGCAACAGTATCTGAGGCTTCGACCTCGCGTACTTCAATGTCACGGCGGGTGCAGAAGTCGCGTATCCATTTTGTTGTGCCCCAATAGATCTGGCTTTGTACCAATACGCGGCCACCATTAGGCACCGTCCGAAACGCAGCCGCCAGCGCTGCCATACCTGATGGAAACAAAAGGGTTTCCTTTGCCCCTTCTAACTGTGCCAGTACGTTCTCCGCGACGCGCACAATATCACTCTGATCGCGCAGGTAGATATTATCCGGACGTAGCGGCTGGTATGCTGCGTCCCGCAGATATGTCGTGGCCATTGGCAGTGCTGGGACGACACCGCCGGTTTGAACATCAATGGCACCCGCCGCTTGGGCAGCGATTGTAGCGGGGCTTAAACGAGACGTATCAGACATTTCTTAACGATTCCCTAATGGTACAGTTCTTTCAATTTACGGCACCTTTGCCCGCCGCGACAAAAACTGCCAGCCCGGAAAGCGATAATCTGACCGCTTCTTCATTTTGCCGGTAAACTCCCGCCGGAGGCGCCTATGGTCAAGGCGCGCTTTTGATCTAGAAATGGCGTCATAGGGGTTCAGACT
The DNA here is from genome assembly GCF_021736025.1 of Sulfitobacter sp. M22. Taxonomy (NCBI): domain Bacteria; kingdom Pseudomonadati; phylum Pseudomonadota; class Alphaproteobacteria; order Rhodobacterales; family Roseobacteraceae; genus Sulfitobacter; species Sulfitobacter sp. M22. The sequence goes on from NZ_WMEC01000001.1 coordinate 321,071, forward strand.
TGTTCTTTACCCCCCCGCGGTCTATCCCGCGGCTACATCAAAACACCCCAAAACAAAGGTATCACCACATGATTCCCCGTTATTCCCGCCCCGAGATGGTTGCGATCTGGTCCCCTGAAGCCAAGTTCCGCATCTGGTACGAGATCGAGGCGCATGCCTGTGATGCCATGGCTGACCTTGGGGTGATCCCGCGCGAAAACGCTGAAGCAGTCTGGAAAGCCAAAGATGTCGAATTTGATGTGGCGCGGATTGACGAGATCGAAGCCGTTACAAAACACGACGTTATCGCATTTCTGACCCATTTGGCAGAGCATGTAGGCAGCGACGAGGCGCGGTTCGTGCACCAGGGGATGACCTCTTCTGACGTTTTGGATACTTGCTTTAACGTACAATTAACCCGTGCCGCCGATATTCTGATTGATGACATGGGGTTGCTGCTGGCCGCGCTGAAACGCCGTGCCATGGAACATAAGAATACACTGCGCGTCGGGCGGAGCCATGGTATCCACGCCGAACCAACGACGATGGGCCTTACCTTTGCGCGATTCTATGCAGAGATGGACCGCAACCTGACGCGCCTGAAAACGGCCCGATCCGAGATCGCGACCGGTGCCATCTCGGGCGCGGTTGGCACATTCGCGAATATCGATCCGCGTGTTGAAGAGCATGTGTGCGAAAAGCTCGGCCTGGCGCCCGAGCCGGTGAGCACGCAGATTATCCCTCGCGACCGCCATGCCGCGTTCTTTGCCGCCCTCGGCGTGATCGCCAGCTCGATTGAAAACGTCGCGACCGAAGTGCGCCACATGCAGCGTACCGAAGTCCTTGAAGGGGCGGAGTTCTTTTCGGCGGGGCAGAAGGGCTCCTCTGCCATGCCGCATAAGAAGAACCCTGTGTTGACCGAGAATCTGACGGGTCTGGCCCGCACGATCCGCATGGCCGTAATTCCTGCGATGGAAAACGTTACCATGTGGCACGAGCGCGATATTTCGCATTCCAGCGTAGAGCGGGCGATCGGGCCGGACACTACGATAACACTCGACTTCGCACTTCACCGTTTGACCGGCGTGATCGACAATATGCTGATCTATCCCGATAACATGCTGGCCAACATGAACAAATTCAGCGGTTTGGTGATGTCTCAACGAGTTTTGCTTGCTCTGACGCAGGCCGGCGTTAGTCGCGAAGACAGCTATAAGCTCGTGCAGCGTAACGCGATGAAGGTTTGGGAGGACGGAAAGGACTTCAAAACCGAGTTGTTGGCGGATGGCGAGGTTTTGGCTGCGCTAAGTGCTGAGGAAATCGAAGAAAAGTTCGACCTCGGCTACCATACGAAGCATGTCGACACGATTTTTAAGCGCGTTTTCAAAGACTGATCAATCGCCGACTTCAAAATCTGCATCGCTAATGCGATGCAGATTTTTTTGATTAAAAGGGTGCACACTTTAGCCCTATCGCTCTCGCTATCGTGACGCTACGCTTGAAGCTAATACTTTACCTGTGGTCCAGATCGGCTACCATCTGCGGTGTGATTAGTTCAGGAGCGTTTGAGTATGCGTGTTATGTTTGCGTCCATCCTGTCATTGGTGTTGCCGATTGCAGCCTTTGCGGCGGGCTCCGGTAATACGTCTCCGCCAAAGCCTGTCGTGAAATGTGAAGACGGGCAGGTGTATGAAAAGAAATCCAAAACGTGCGTCGATGCAAAAGACAGTCGCCTGACGCCGGACGACCGATATCAAGCTGTACGTGTACTGGCCTATGCCGGGGCCTATGAGGACGCGCACGTCGTGCTTGCCGCTATGCCAGAATATGACGACCGGCGTCTTACCTATATGGGTTTCACCACCCGCAAGATGGGCGATCTATCGGGTAGCATGACATTTTACGCACGCGCTATTGAAGCCAATCCTGCGAACATTCTTGCACGGTCCTATCTTGGGCAGGCGCTGGTTGAGCAAGGGAATATCCCCGCCGCGCTAACTGAGCTGCGTGCTATTCGTGCGCATGGCGGGGCAGGGACGTGGGCCGAAGCCTCCTTGCGCACTGCTATCTCTACCGGTCAGACATTCAGCTATTGAAATCGCTTTCCACCCAGCTTTGCATTGCCTGCCGGGTGAAACTCGCTTGTTGCGCGGTGCCCTGCACGGTATGAACGGCAGGCCCCGCCCCTTTGGGGCGCTTTTCCTTGCAGGCAGACGCGCATGGCCAGTCCTAAATACGCTTCATATGTTCCGCTTCAACGACGCATTGCTCACTACGTAACCAATGCGTTTATAGTCGGTGTTATCCGTTTAGCATTGTTGCTACCCTATGAGGCGCGGTTGGCTTTCGTTGGTTGGGTTGTTCAGCGGGTTATCGGTCCGGTGGCGGGATATAGGGCGCGCGCGCTAGAAAACCTAGCCATGATCTGGCCGCAGATTCCCAGCGAAAGACGTGAAGAGATTGCTTCAAAATGTCTGAATAATGTCGGGCGCAGCTTCATAGAAAACTACTCTGCGCATGACTTTCCTAAACGCATGGCGAAAAACACACCGATTGGGCCAGGCGTCACTGCGCTAGTGGCGGCCGCTAAAAGCGGCAAGCCCGTTATTCTCGTGACCGGACACTACGGTAACTACGAGGCGACGCGCGCGTGTCTTGTGGCGCGGGGGTATGACGTTGGCGGCCTCTATCGAAATATGAAAAACCTCTACTTCAACGCGCACTACGTCCAGACGATGGAAGCATTCGGCGGGCCGGTTTTTCCTCAAGGGCGCCGCGGTACCGCAGGTTTTGTGCGTCACCTAAAGGAAGGGGGGCAATTGGTGCTGTTGTTCGATCAGCATGTATTTGGTGCGCCGATGCTGGATTTTCTGGGTGTTCCCGCAAATACTGCGCTTTCTGCCGCCGAGCTTGCGCTACGCTATGATGCTTTGCTGGTCCCGTTTTACGGCATTCGCCAACCGGATGGCGTGTCGTTCGAGACGGTTCTTGAGGCTCCAGTCCCGCACAGCGACGCGGCTACGATGACGCAAGCCTTGAACGACAGCCTCACAGCGCGTGTAGAGGCGGATCCGGAGCAATGGTTTTGGGTACATCGGCGCTGGCGCAATCGGGATAAGTAGATCCAATTTGTCGATATTCTAACGGCGTCTCGCGCCTATTACCTGATGCGCGCTGCAGCGACGATCGCTCCGGCATTGCTGCGCTGGACCAGAACAACACTCGGCATGTCTCCGGTGACGGTTGCCGTGAGGGACAGCGGTGCCTGCCCGTTCCATTGATCAAGGGCCTGCCAATCGGCGACAATATTGCGGTTCTCGAACGTATGGCCTGCATTTTCGCCGCGTTTGATTTGCGTCGCTGCGATGGGGTGATACCGCAGCAAAAACACGTCAAATGGACCCGCCGCGCCGGACAGCGTCTGTGCTTTGATTTCAAGCGTGTCGCCGTCACGTGCTATCCTCAGGTCAACTTGGGCGGCATCGGACTTATGCTTATTGATGGCTTCCATCAGCTCAACCGGCTTGGCTCCGACAACATCTGTCTTGCCGTTCACAATCATCTCGGGCGTATAGATAGATGTGCGTCCCCCTGTCATCGCATAGGCGCGTTGACGTTCGGCGTGGGCAGGCGCACCGAAGGGATCTTTCCAGCCAATGTAATCCCAATAGTCCACATGAAACGCCAGAGCAATCACGTCCTCTCGTTCGGATAACGCCGCAAACATCTCGTCCGCGGGCGGGCAGGAAGAGCATCCCTGCGACGTAAAGAGTTCGACCACAACAGGACGGTCTTGTGCAAAAGCAGGTGCGACGGACAGCAAGCTGGTGACAATGAGGGACGTGAGCAGGCGGGGCATCGCAGGGTACTTTCGGTTTGGATGCTCAATTCGTAGACTGGGCGTATTGCAATTACCACTCAACCTTTGTTGAGGCGCTGAAACGTTATGGTGCGATGTGAAAAATGCCATACTCCAGTACACAACGGTATACAAAAGCGGCCGAAACGTGTGTTTGCAGTTGAAACGACCTGCGCAATAAGGCATTTAGACCCCAAGTCACCGACCTTTTTTAACCCATAAAGGGAGCCATCCATGACCATTATCGTTGGCCAGGACACCGCCAAAACCCGCAAAACACTTTCTGCGGGCAGCCAATCCATCGCTTATTATTCGATTCCTGCAGCGCAGGAAGCCGGTCTGGGTGATTTCTCGAACTTGCCCGCCGCGCTAAAGGTGGTGCTTGAGAACATGCTGCGTTTCGAGGATGGTAAAACCGTCACCGTCGACGACATCAAAGCATTCGCCGAATGGGGTGCCAAGGGCGGCCAGAACCCTCGCGAGATCGCGTATCGTCCCGCCCGCGTGCTGATGCAGGATTTCACCGGCGTACCCGCGGTTGTTGACCTTGCTGCGATGCGTGACGGGCTGGTGGCCTTGGGCGGCGACGCCGACAAGATCAACCCGCTAAACCCTGTTGATCTGGTTATTGACCACTCGGTTATGATCGACGAATTTGGCAACCCACGCGCGTTCCAGATGAACGTCGACCGCGAATATGAACGCAACATCGAACGCTATACCTTCCTGAAGTGGGGTCAAAAAGCGTTTAACAACTTCCGCGTCGTTCCCCCAGGCACCGGCATCTGCCACCAGGTGAACCTTGAATATCTGGCGCAAACAGTCTGGACCGACACGGACCAAGACGGCGTCGAAGTCGCATATCCTGACACGCTCGTCGGGACCGACAGCCACACCACCATGGTTAACGGTATGGCCGTTCTTGGCTGGGGCGTTGGCGGTATCGAAGCCGAAGCCGCGATGCTGGGTCAGCCGATTTCGATGCTGATTCCGGAAGTTATCGGCTTTGAGCTGACCGGTGCCATGATGGAAGGCACCACCGGGACCGATCTGGTGTTGAAAGTCGTAGAAATGCTGCGCGAAAAAGGCGTAGTGAGCAAATTCGTCGAATTCTACGGCGCTGGCCTTGATACGCTGCCATTGGCCGACCGTGCCACGATTGCCAACATGGCCCCCGAATACGGCGCGACCTGTGGCTTCTTCCCGATCGATGCCGAAACCCTGCGCTACATGCGGACAACCGGCCGCGACGAAGACCGCATCGCGCTGGTCGAAGCATATGCCAAAGAGAACGGCATGTGGCGTGACGAAAACTATGCGCCTATCTACACTGACACGCTGTCGCTGGATATGGGCACCATCGTACCTGCGATCTCGGGGCCCAAGCGTCCACAAGACTACATCGCACTCACGTCAGCACACACTGCATTTGCAGAATACGTCAAAGGCGTGCGCGAGGGTAAAGACACCTCTGCCAATTCGGAAATCCGTTGGGAAGGTGAGGGCGGCCAGCCTGAACCCCGCGACATTCCCGGGGACGAAGGCAACCACAAACGTGGCTACGTCCAGACCGAAGATGGCAACTATCAACTGCATGATGGCTCGATCGTCATTGCGTCGATTACATCCTGCACCAACACCTCCAACCCTTATGTGATGATCGGTGCCGGTCTGGTTGCACGTAAGGCACGCGCCTTGGGTCTGACCCGCAAGCCTTGGGTTAAAACTTCGCTCGCCCCCGGTAGCCAAGTGGTGTCCGCCTACCTTGAGGCCGCAAACCTCCAAGAGGATCTGGATGCGATCGGTTTTAACCTTGTCGGCTATGGTTGCACCACCTGTATCGGGAACTCCGGACCGCTTGAGGCTCCGATCAGCAAGGCGATCAACGATTACGATCTGATCGGGACGTCGGTCTTGTCGGGTAACCGGAACTTCGAAGGCCGGATTTCGCCTGACGTACGTGCCAACTATCTGGCGTCGCCTCCCCTGGTTGTGGCCTACGCGCTGGTCGGTGACATGAATGTCGATCTGGCCAACAGCCCGTTGGGGCAGGACAAGGACGGCAATGACGTCTACCTGAAAGACATCTGGCCAACGTCCAAGGAAGTCGCTGATCTGGTCGAGCAGACCGTGACCCGCGAAGCCTTCCAGGAAAAATATGCCGACGTCTTCAAGGGCGACGAAAAGTGGCAGTCCGTCGAAACCACCGACGCCAAGACCTACGACTGGCCACCGCAATCGACCTACGTTCAGAACCCGCCTTACTTTCAGGGCATGTCGCCAGAGCCAGGCGTGATCACAAACATCGAAAACGCCAAAGTTCTGGCCGTTCTGGGTGACATGATCACAACCGACCACATCTCGCCTGCTGGTTCCTTCAAGGAAACCACACCTGCGGGTCAGTATCTGGTTGAACGTCAGGTGCCTGTACGTGAATTCAACTCGTACGGTAGCCGTCGCGGTAACCACGAAGTCATGATGCGCGGCACTTTTGCCAACATCCGGATCAAGAACGAGATGCTGGATGGCGTCGAAGGTGGTTATACCAAAGGCCCCGATGGCGAACAGACGTCGATCTTTGATGCAGCGATGGCGCATCAGGAAAACGGCACGCCGCTGGTGATCTTCGGTGGCGAGCAATACGGTGCAGGTTCGTCACGTGATTGGGCGGCCAAGGGTACGGCTCTGCTGGGCGTCAAAGCTGTTATCGCAGAGAACTTTGAACGTATTCACCGGTCTAACCTTGTTGGCATGGGTGTCATCCCGTTCGAATTCACCAACGGTGACACGCGCAAAAGCTTGGGTCTGACGGGCGAAGAAACCGTATCAATCAGCGGTCTCGACACCATCAAGCCACTGCAAGAAGTGCCGTGCACGATCACCATAGCAGACGGTTCGGTCAAAGAGATCATGATCAAGTGCCGCATCGATACCGCGATCGAGATCGAATACATCGAACATGGTGGCGTTCTGCATTACGTACTGCGCAACCTCGCGAAATCGGCCTGATCGCAGGCCACGGGCCGCCGCGTGCGACCCTAGAAAAACGCCCGCCAAGTTTCAGCTTGGCGGGCGTTTTGCGTATCAAGCCCACGCCATCACGGCAAAGTTCCGCTGTCATGCGTGAAATGACGCACTTCGACGCGTTTTGCGGTTCACAATCCTGATTTTGCCCAACAGACTGTTTGCCGAAAGCAGGCGATTTCCGCTATGCATAAGCTAATAATAAACTCGTTTTCTGACGTTGCGGTCGCGCGCTCTAAGTCTCACCCAACGACACGTCGTACCATGAGTACAGGGAGCACCGCATGGCGCATTTTCATTCAGACAATTTTAAGACGTTCCTGCGCGCCTCTACGGCTGCGGCGGCTTTGGTCTGGGGAGGATACACGGCCGGCTTCGCCGCGACGCTTGATATCACGGGCATCGACGCGGCCTCCGACCTCTACGAGACGGTCTCAGGCGGATCACTGCTGCGCGAGGAAACTGCCGAAGACGCTGATCCGACCACCCAAGAACTGCTGGCTGCCGCTCAGGCTGATTACGCTCGGTTGCTGGCTGTGCTTTACGACAAAGGGTATTTCGCAGCTGTCATCAAGATTACCCTCGACGGTGTAGATGCTTCTGCCATTGCGCCGGTGACACCGCCGAAACAGATCAACCGTGCTGTGATCGATATCGAGACGGGGCGAAAGTTCAGCTTTTCAAAGGCAGAGATCGCTCCTGTGGCACCGGAAACTGAACTGCCGGAACAGTTTGCAGCGGGAGAAACTGCAAGTCTGGGCGTGATGAAGGAAGCCGTTGCCGCTGGCATAGAGGGGTGGCGCGATCAAGGTCATGCCAAGGCCGAGCTGGCAGAGCAACAGCTGACAGCCCGTGTTCCTGACGCGACTTTGGCCGCAACGCTTCGACTGCGCCCGGGCCCACGGCTTCGGTTTGGTGAGCTGGCCGTAAAGGGCCAAAGCGACGTGACCCTGCGCCGGATCAAAAAGATCGCAGGCTTACCAACGGGAGAGGTGTATTCGCAAGAGCAGCTTGATCTCGCGGCAACGCGGCTGCGGCGCACGGGTGCTTTCAGCTCAGTCGCCATGATCGAGGCCGATCAGATTACAGCGCCAGACGTGCTGCCGATCACCGTGCAGGTGACTGACGCACCCAAGCGTCGCTTTGGTTTCGGCGCCGAACTTTCATCGCTCGATGGTCTAAGCGTTAGCTCCTATTGGCTGCATCGCAACTTGCTTGGCGGGGCCGAAAGGCTGCGCGTCGAGGGGGAGGTATCCGGTATCGGTGGCGATTCAGGCGGTACCGATTATCGCCTCGGTACGCGTTTTGAACGCCCCGCGACATTTAACGCCGACACAAATTTCTACGCGCTGGCTGAAATCGAACAACTGGACGAGGTGAATTATTTCTCGCGTCAACTCGACCTCGAGGCCGGCGTCGAACGCATCGCCAGCGAGGAACGGACCTACAGCCTAGGTGTCGGCCTACGCACCGCGCAAACCCGTGATGCCTTTGGCGAGAACGAATATACGTTGCTGACCCTGCCGCTAAGCGCGGAGCATGATTATCGCGATAACCGGCTGGATGCCAAAGACGGATATTATGCCAAAGCCAGCGTGACGCCATTTGTTGCGCTGGCCGGGTCGGATAACGGCGTGCGCAGCTATATCGATGTGCGCGGCTATAAAACCTTTGGCACCACTCGGCCGGTCACCTTCGCGCTGCGCGGTCAGTTGGGGTCGGTCTACGGCCCGACGCTGTCGGAATCGCCGGCAGACTACCTGTTCTATTCGGGCGGCGGGGGCACAGTGCGGGGGCAACCTTATCAATCGCTCGGCGTGGATTTGGCCAGTGGTGACACCGTGGGCGGGCGCAGCTTTGCGGGCCTATCCGCAGAGGCACGCTGGCAGGTCCGCGACAAAATCGGCGTCGTTGCATTTGCCGATGCGGGCTATATCGGCGCGGAAGAGTTCTATGACGGGTCAGGGACATGGCAGTCTGGGGCGGGCCTTGGCCTGCGCTATGCGACAGGCATCGGTCCGATCCGCGTCGACCTCGCGGTACCCGTTTCAGGTCCCGAGACAGATGAGAATTTTCAAGTTTATATCGGTATTGGACAATCGTTTTGATCCACTTCATGCGCCACTTTTTAGTTTCCGCCCTGATCTTTGTCAGCACTGTCGCCACGGCACAGGAGGATGACAAAGGGTTCCTGACTCGCACCATCCAAGATGCCCTGAGCGGGGCAGGCCGCACGGTCAGCATCGACGGTTTTGCCGGTGCGCTGAGTTCGCGTGCGCGTTTTGACCGGATGACGATCGCTGATGAACAAGGGGTCTGGCTGACACTGGAAGAGGTCGAACTGGACTGGAATCGCTCTGCCTTGCTGCGCGGGCGGCTAGAGGTGCAGGCACTGACGGCAAAGCGGTTGAACGTGCCGCGGCTGCCTGTCTCGGAGGAAGAAGCGCTTCCCGATCCGGAAGCCAAGCCCTTTAGCTTTCCTGCAATCCCTGATCTGCCCGTCGCCATCGACGTGGCGGATTTTTCAGTCGACGAGATCAACCTGGGCGCGCCGATTTTGGGCGAGCCGGCACAGCTGACTGTGCAGGCGACCGCGCTGTTGAACGATGATACCGCGAATGTCGATATTCTTGCTGCACGGACTGATGGCAAGAAGGGTGAGTTCAAGATTATCGCGGACCTTAATCGTAACGATAGCTTGCTGGAAATGGCCGTGACCCTCTCTGAGGAAGCCAAGGGCATTATCTCGCGCACGCTGAAGCTGCCGGATGAACCCTCGGTTGATCTTGTTATCGCGGGTCGGGGGCCATTGTCGGACTTTGAAACGGATATTGACCTTTCTACCGATGGCGAACAGCGTCTGGACGGTCAGGTTATCGTGGCGGCACAAGGGGATAACACCACGCCGGACCGCCGCATTCGGGCCGATCTGAGGGGCGACGTGACCGCGTTGATCCTGTCGCAATACCGCGAATTCTTTGGCACCGATGTGGCGTTGACCCTCGACGCGCTGGTTCGCGCCGAGGGTGGGGTCGATGTCAGCGACTTCGCTCTCAAGGCGCAGTCAGCCGAGCTGCAAGGCAAGATCACGCTGAACAGTGACAATTGGCCCAGCCTGATCGACATAACCGGGACCGTCGCCAGCGCCGACGGGAGCCTTGTTCTGCTGCCTGTTGCAGGCGGCAATACTTATGTGCGCCGTGTTGCGCTGGACGTGAACTATGACGTGCAAGATGGCGACGCGATCAATGCTATGTTCGACGTCAGCGAGCTTGCCACCGAAGCGCTCGCTGCGGAATCGACCCAAGTGACATTGGATGGCACCCTGCAAGGCGATGCGGGATCGGTCGGCGAATTCATGGGCGACCTCGGGTTTTCGGCGCAGGGGCTGTCGCTGACCAATGGTGCCGTCTCCGAAGCTGTCGGCAAGTCCTTGAGCGGACGCACGACAATCGCCTACACCGAAGGCACACCGGTTCAGATTTCCGATCTTGATCTGTCGGGCACAAACTACGGTCTGACGGGGGACGTAACGATCAGCGGCCCAGGCGAAAGCTTTTTGACCCAGTTGAACGCACGGCTGGAAGCCACTGACATTAGTCGATTTTCCGCTCTTGCCGGACGCGAGATGGACGGTGCGGCGAATGTCGACATCGTCGGCCAGATCACGCCTCTGGATGGGACGTTTGATCTGAATATCTCTGGCCTGACACAGGATTTGAAGGTCGGCATCGAACAGGCCGATGCCTTGCTTGTTGGGGATACAACGCTCAGCCTTGGCGCGTCGCGGGATGAGACGGGTACATTTGTCCGCGATCTGATGCTTGAGAACGACGCGCTGACCGCCAGCGGGGGTGTTGAATTGCGAAGCGATAATTCGCAGGCACGCATTGAGGCAAAGCTGAATGATATCGCGGTTGTGCTGCCGCAATATTCGGGCCCGATCACGATCAAGGCCGAGGCCGACCAAGACAGCCGCGGCTGGACAGTCGATGCAGTGACAGACGGCCCTTACGGAGCGCAACTAACAGCAAAAGGGCTCGCGACAGGCGAAAATGCTTTGCTCAATTTCACAGCTGATGTACCCGAGCTGCGCGATTTTGTACCCGAAGCCCCCGTGGAAGGTCCGGTTTCCTTGGCCGGTGTGCTGCGCCAATCGCCGGACGGGTGGCAAGTGGACACCAAAGCGACTGCGCCCGAGGATGTTACCGCCACGGTCGAGGGGTTACTGACGCCGCTTGATCTAGACTTCACCGCGTCAATCCCGCGGGTAGAGGCGTTTACCCCTCAGGTGACAGGCGCGGTCGAGGCATCGGGGACGCTCAAGCAATTAGACGAAGGCTTCCAGATCAATGCCAAAGCCAGCGGTCCTTACGCGGCGAAGGTCGCCGTTCAAGGTATGTTAACACCTATGGTTGATATCTCTTTCGACGCATCGGTCCCGAATCTTCAAGCGGTGGTACCGCAAGTGAACGGGCCACTTGCTGCGACCGGGACCGTGCGCCAGACGGAAAAGGGGTTTTTTGTCGATACCAGCGCGACCGGCCCATATGGTGCGCGCGCCATGGTTGAAGGATTGGCTACAGGCCCCGAGATGTCACTGACCTTTGACGTGTCGGTGCCAAATGTGCAGCCCTTGGTGCCGGGCGTGTCCGGCCCGCTTGCGGCGAAGGGAACGGTACGGCAAACGCCGGCCGGCATCGTCGTGAACACCAACGCGACTGGTCCCTATGCAGCACGTGCTTCGGTGCGGGGGGTGGTCACGGGGGATGCGCCTGCGTTGACCTACGATGTCACGATCCCCAATCTTGGGGCAGTGGTGCCGAAACTCTCCGGTCCGCTGAATGTGACAGGCACCGCCGAACAGGAAAACGCAGGCTGGCGGGTAAATACCAATGCCGCCGGTCCCGCTGGCACCCGCGCCACAATTGCCGGGCTCGTTGGGAATGACGGAAACCTGAACCTTGATGTGAACGGGAACGTGCCACTTGGGCTGTCGGCCCCCTTTATCGCACCACGCATCTTGCAGGGCCAAGCCCGGTTTGACCTGACGGTAAGCGGTCCTCCTGCGCTTGCGTCTGTCACGGGGACATTGCAAACCTCTGACGCGTCACTATCGGCACCCAACCTTCGGGTGTCATTGCAAAATATTGCTGCGGATGTTCGTTTGGCCAATAACCGTGCGCAAATCGATCTGACCGCTCGCGGTGCCGATGGTGGGCAGGTCAAGGTCGGAGGGGCGGTGACCCTGACGGGCTCGCTGCCAGCTGACATCCAAATCGGTCTGAATAGTCTCGTGCTGATCGACCCGTCGCTCTACCGAACGTCGCTAGATGGCAATCTTCGACTGTCAGGTCCCCTCGCGGGCGGGGCAAGTATCAGCGGCCGAATTGACGTGGGCGAGACCGAAGTGAGCGTGCCGTCGACCGGTATGACGAGCATCGGGGATATTCCGCAGATCGACTTTATTGGTGCACCTGCCGATGTCATCGCTACCCGTCGCAAGGCCGGGCTGACCGGTGCAGATGCTGGAACGGATCCGGCGGCCAGCGACGACAGTGGGCCTGGGTTCGGCCTGAATATCCAAATTAACGCGCCGCGCCGTATCTTTGTGCGGGGCCGCGGGCTGGATGCTGAATTGGGGGGCAGCCTGTTGTTGACGGGAACGACCAACCAAATCATCTCGGCCGGTCGGTTTGATCTGATCCGTGGGCGGCTTGATATTCTTGGCAAGCGGTTCGAGCTGGACGAGGGGTCCGTGCGCTTTCAAGGCGATTTGGTTCCCTATCTTCGGTTTGCCACATCGACCTCCACCAACACCGGAGAGGTCCGCATTATCATCGAGGGAAAAGCCACATCGCCCAAAGTGTCGTTTGAATCGACCCCTGATTCACCCCAAGATGAGGTGCTGGCGCAGTTGCTGTTTGGGCGCAACATTTCGGAGATTTCGGCGTTTCAAGCTCTGCAATTGGCCAGTGCCGTTGCGACACTGGCCGGACGGGGAGGCGCAGGGATCGTTGCTAACTTGCGCACAGGCTTCGGGCTAGATGATCTGGATGTGACCACCACTGACAGCGGGGCCACGGCCGTGCGCGCAGGGAAATACATCTCGGAAAATGTCTATACGGATGTCACCGCCGCCTCGGATGGGACGGCTGATGTGTCTATTAACCTCGATCTAACCAAAAACTTGACGGCCAAGGGAACGGTGGGGTCCGACGGGAATACCGGGATCGGTATTTTCTTTGAAAAAGATTATTGATCTGATCCGCGAGGCTGCAAAGACAGGGATAATGCCGAAGGGGGCCAGCCCCCGCCTCGGCGTGGCCGAGGCACCCCCGGGATTTGATCCATTTGGAAGAGCTTAGCCTGCTACCCGACGCGCGGCGTGAAACGGCCGTAGCGGCCCTGATCGTACATCAAGCCAGAAGCGTCTTCGTCGGTTTCATACGCAGCGTGGGTGACTTGGCCAAGGATGATCGAATGGTCGCCCGCCGGGTGGACGGCGTAGGTGTCGCAGTGAAAGCTTGCAAGACAGCCTGACAGCGTGGGGGCACCGTTGGGGCCTGTTGACCAGTCGAATGCGCCAAAGGCATCGCCGGACACAGCAAAAGCATCCGCAAGAGCGCGTTGGCCTGCGTCCAAGATATGCACGGCGAACTGCGCAGCCTGTGCAAACGCGTCATGGCGTTTGGAGCTGAGCGCGGGGGACCATTGCACCAACGGTGGGTCAAGCGAAACTGAGGAGAATGAATTCGCGGTCATCCCCAAGGGGCCATCGGCGGTCTGAGCCGTGATGATCGTCACACCTGTGCCAAACCGGCCAAAAGCGCGGCGCAGTTCGACTGTTGCGTCGGGCAGGGGAATGAAGTGATGCATATTGTCAGCCATATCGCAGCGGTGCCACGCGACGCTGGATTTGTCCAGACGGCAAACCCCCGTGCCTCGGCCGCCGATAATAGCGGTTTGGTGGAACCGAACCGCCCCCAACGTGTTGTCCCTTCACTGAGAGGCGTGACCGTAACATACCGGAATGCCTGTCGGAAAAGGGGTGCTGGGACATGACGTTCCATCCACCGCCAACAGGCACCCGAATGCCGACGCTCACGACTGATACAGGCGGTTTTCCCGCCGGAAGGATAGATTATGACACTGAATCGTTTTGCACCCCTCAAGCTGACTGTAGCTGCACTTGTAACCGGCGCTGCGTTGTCCACGCCTGCCTTGGCAGATGACGGCGAGACTGTGGACCACACTGAAGTCGGCTCGCTGAGCTGTGACGTTAGCGATGGCACTGGCTTTATTTTCGGTTCTACCCGTGAACTGACCTGTACCTTCAACCCCGTGCAGGAAGGTCTGGCAGACGAGACATATGTCGGCGATATCAAGCGCTACGGCATCGATATCGGCAAGACCCAGAACGGCCAAATGTCCTGGCTTGTTCTGGCACCGACTGAATCCGAATATTACGAGGGTGGTCTGAACGGCGATTATCAGGGCGTATCAGCAGAGGCGACCTTTGGCGTCGGGCTCGGGGCCAATGTGATGGTTGGTGGTTCTGAAGATACACTGGCGTTGCAGCCGATTAGCTTGAATACCCAAAATGGTGTGAACTTTGCTATCGGTGTGGGTGAAATCACCTTGCAACGTGTCGAAGGCTAAATTCGATATCTAGCTAATTTGTGACGTAAGGGGCACCGCGTGGTGCCCCTTTTCCGTTGTCGCTTCCTAGCGGTCCATTCTGTTTGCGATCAAATCGTCGACGACTTCTGGTTCTGCAAGGGTCGAGGTATCGCCAAGCGCGCCATAGTCGTTTTCTGCAATCTTGCGCAGGATACGGCGCATGATCTTACCCGAACGTGTTTTGGGCAGCCCAGGCGCCCACTGGATCACATCTGGTGATGCAATAGGCCCAATCTCGGAACGAACCCAGTTTCGCAATTCGGTTCGCAGCGCGTCACTCGGGCTTTCGCCGCTCATCAGGGATACGTAGCAATAAATGCCCTGACCTTTGATATCATGAGGAAAGCCGACAACTGCGGCCTCGGCTACCTTCGGGTGTGCGACAAGCGCGCTTTCCACCTCTGCCGTCCCCATACGGTGGCCAGAAACGTTGATCACATCATCCACGCGGCCGGTGATCCAATAGTCGCCGTCCGCGTCGCGCCGACATCCATCGCCGGTAAAGTAATAGCCTTTGTAGTCGCTGAAATAGGTCTGCTCGAACCGTTCATGATCGCCCCAAATTGTGCGCATCTGGCCGGGCCAGCTGTCGGCAATACACAAAACACCCTCGACATCATTCCCGTCAATCTTGGCACCCGATGTCGGTTCAAGGACAACCGGTCTGATCCCAAAGAACGGTTTCATCGCAGCGCCGGGCTTGGTTGCATGTGCCCCCGGTAGCGGGGTCATAAGGTGCCCCCCGGTTTCGGTCTGCCACCACGTATCGACGATGGGGCAATTCCCTTTGCCAACCACATCATTGTACCAGTTCCAGGCTTCGGGGTTTATTGGTTCACCTACAGTGCCCAACAGCTTCAGGCTGCTCAGGTCGCATCCATCTACGAATGCGCGGCCTTTGCCCATCAACGCACGAATGGCGGTCGGCGCGGTGTAAAATTGATTGACCTTGTGCTTTTCGCAGATCTGCCAGAACCGGCTTGCGTCGGGGTAGGTGGGCACACCTTCAAACATCAAGGTGGTCGCTCCGTTGGCGAGTGGCCCATAGACGATATAGCTATGGCCCGTCACCCAACCCACATCCGCGGTACACCAATAGACGTCACCGTCATGGTAATCAAAGGTCACCTCGTGGGTTAAGGCAGCATAGACAAGATAGCCGCCCGTGGTATGCACAACGCCTTTGGGCTGGCCGGTCGAGCCGGAGGTATAGAGAATGAACAACGGGTCTTCCGCGTTCATCGCTTCTGGCGCGCAGCTGTCGGACGCCTCTTTGGCCAGTGCTGTATAATCCACATCTCGCGTGTCGTTCCACGCAACATCGCCGCCGGTCCGACGCACCACCAGACATTTGACCGACGCGTCGCAGGACGCCAGCGCCTTGTCGGCGTTGGCCTTCAGCGGGGTCGCCTTGCCACCGCGCGGCGCAAAATCTGCGGTGATGACGATCTTTGCGTCCGAACCTTGCACTCGTGCTGCCAACGCATCAGGAGAGAACCCGGCAAACACGATTGAGTGGATCGCACCAATGCGCGCGCAGGCCAGCATGGCATAGGCGGCCTCGGGGATCATCGGCATATAGATGATCACACGGTCGCCTTTACCTACGCCCATGTCGCGCAGGATATTCGCCATTTTGCACGTCTGGCTGTGCAGGGCGCGATAGCTGATGTGCTGCGCCTCTTCTTTAGGGCTGTCGGGTTCCCAGATGATCGCGGTCTGATCACCGCGCGTTTCAAGGTGGCGGTCGATACAGTTGGCGCTAACGTTCAGCGCGCCATCGGCGAACCAGTTGATCTTGACCTGCCCAAAAGTGAAATCGACGTCTTTGACCTTGGTGAACGGTGTCATCCAGTCAACGCGCTGCGCCTGTTCTTTCCAGAACCCCTCGGGGTCCGAGATAGAGGCATCATACATCGCATCATATTTGGCGGCGTTCACATGGGCCGCGTCTGCAATTTTGTCAGACGGCGGATAGGTTTGTGTGGCGACGTTGGACATGGTTCCTCCCTCAGAACTCTGTTCGTTTACTGCCGCACAGACGCTTGCGCGCGGCGGCTCTCCCTCGGCAGATCATAACGCGAAGTGAAAAGAAGGAAATAAGCATATGTAAACATGCGGTTTGTCTGTAAATATTTTTCCGTATTCCGCATAAATCAGTAAATTTCACCTCTCGCGATGCAAATTCCCTAGCAAACTTGGCCGATTGCCTGTCAACGGGTGCGAATGAGGCGCAGGCCGTGCTTCCAAATGGCCTGAAATCCTCGCCGAAGGCTCCTGCAACCGCGTCAGGGCCCCGTCTTGGGGGGTTGGCAGGCCGCCCCCCTGAAGGTAGTATTTCGCCCAAGCGGGCCAGCAACAGTCCGCATAAGGGAGATATCAATGAACAATCTACTAAATGGCGCAGCTGTCTGCGCCCTGACCTTTGCATTTGCCTCGCAAGCGGCCGCAACGGAATGGAATGCCTCTGTCTGGGGTAAACGTCGCGCCTTTACAGAGCACGTTGAAAAGATCGCCGAGCTTGTCTCGGAAAAGACAGATGGCGAATTCACCATCAATGTAAGCTATGGCGGTCTGTCCAAGAACTCCGACAACCTTGATGGTATTTCGATCGGCGCCTTCGAGATGGCTCAATTCTGCGCGGGCTACCACGCGGATAAGAACCGCGCGATCACCGTGCTAGAGCTGCCATTCCTCGGCGTTCAGAACCTCGAAGAAGAAGTCGCTGTATCCCGTGCCGTTTATGCGCACCCCGCCGTGGCCAAGGAAATGGCGCAGTGGAATGCCAGAATGCTGATGACCTCGCCGATGCCACAGTACAACCTTGTGGGCACGGGCGAAGCGCGCGACACGCTGGAATCATTCGAAGGCATGCGCGTACGTGCAACAGGCGGTTTGGGCAAAGCCTTTGAAGCCGTTGGCGCTGTTCCGACCTCCGTTACCTCTTCCGAAGCGTATAACGCGATGGAATCTGGTGTTGTCGATACAGTGGCTTTCGCACAGCACGCACACCTCAGCTTTGGTACGATCAACAAGGCTGACTGGTGGACGGCGAACCTGAACCCCGGGACTGTGAACTGCCCTGTCGTGGTCAACATCGACGCCTATGATGCCTTGTCCGACGCAGAAAAAGAAGCGCTGGACGGTTCTGTTGACGAGGCGCTGGATCACTATCTGGCGAACTACGGCGAGCTGCTGGGCCGCTGGGATACCGTGCTGGAAGAAAAAGGCGTGGAAAAAGTTATGTTCTCGCCCGAAGTGCTGGCCGAGTTCAAAGCCACAGCTGCCGACCCTGCACGTGAAGCCTGGATCAAAGACATGGAAGCCCAAGGCATCCCTGGCCAAGAGCTGTACGATCTGGTTATCAAAACACTCGAAGAAAAACGCGCGTCTAACTAAGCCGCACGGTGAAGAGGGCCTGTTTTTCAGGCCCTCTTTGTTTCCAATATCTCCCTCCCACTCATTTGAAAGGAAAGCATCATGGCCGGTTCCTCCGCCGTGCTCGAAGACGGCAGTCTGCTTAGCCGTATCGACAAAGGGCTGTTACGCCTTGAAACCGTGTTTGCCCTTGTCTCCGGAATTGCCGTCTTCATGCTGATGGTGCTTGCCGTCTGGTCGGTCGGCGGGCGTAAGTTCTTTGCCTCGCCGCTTCCTGGCTATGTCGACTGGATCGAATTCGCCATGCCGCTGATCGCGATCATGGGCATTTCCTATACCCAGCGAAACGGGGGCCATGTACGCATGGATATCCTGATCGGCCAGCTTAAAGGCCGCGCGTTATGGGCCGCTGAGACGTTCTCGGTTCTGTTGATTTTTATCCTGATGATCGCTCTTATCTGGGGGTCGTGGGCGCATTTCCAGCGGAGCTTCGATTTTGCCGCCCCCCTGTGGAGCCGCGATAGCTCTATCGATATCGGGCTTCCGATCTGGCCTGCGAAACTGATCGTGCCGATGGCGTTCTCTGTTCTGGCATTGCGGTTGTTGCTGCAAATCTGGGGATATGGACGCGCATTCGTACTGGGGTTGGAAAGCCCAGTTGCCGTACCTTTGGTACAATCCGCAGCCGAACAGGCCATGGCGGAAGCTGAACATCTAGACGGGCGGGACTGATAATGGACCCTATTGAAATTGGCCTTTGGGTCTCGGGCGGGCTGCTGCTTATGGTGGTGCTCGGTATGCGTGTGGCATTTGCCGCGGCGATGGCAGGCTTGATCGGCCTGATCTGGATTTTTTGGTCCAAGAAAGGGATGCAATGGTCCGAACTGGACTGGGCGCTGACCGTTGCGATCAAAACAGCGGGGCAGGTGCCGCATTCCAAAGTGTCTAGCCAGACGCTGAGCCTGATCCCGACCTTCATCCTGATCGGGTTTTTGGCCTATTATGCCGGTCTGACCCGCGCCCTTTTCGAAGCGGCAAAGCGCTGGATCGCTTGGTTGCCAGGGGGGCTTGCTGTTTCTACCGTCTTTGCGACGGCTGGCTTTGCGGCCGTCTCTGGTGCGTCCGTCGCCACTGCAGCCGTGTTCGCGCGCATTGCGATCCCGGAGATGCTGTCGATCGGGTATAACAAGAAATTCGCTGCAGGCGTTGTCGCGGCAGGGGGCACATTGGCATCGCTGATCCCGCCGTCTGCAATCCTCGTGATCTATGCAATCATCGTTGAACAAGACGTTGGCAAACTGCTTTTGGCGGGTTTCATCCCCGGTGCATTTTCGGCCATTGTCTATGCGATCCTGATCGTTGGTATCGCCACGATCTGGAAGAACGTCGGTCCTCCTGTCACCGGTTTTACGTGGAAACAGCGCTTCGCCTCGCTTCCCGCGGCCATGCCGATCTTTGCGGTTGTGATCATCATTATCTTCTTCGTCTACAACCCGTTCGGCGACGCGTGGGGTACCCCGACCGAAGGTGGGGCAGTGGGCGCGTTTATTGTCTTCCTGATGGCGCTGTATCGCGGCATGCGGTGGGCTGAGCTGAAGGATGCTTTGCTCGAGACAGCCAAACTGACCGTGATGATTTTTACCATCATCTGGGGCGTGCTGATCTATGTGCGGTTCTTGGGCTTTGCCGATCTGCCCGGCGCGTTTGCCGACTGGATTTCGGGGCTCGAGGCGTCGCCAGTCCTGATCCTCGTTTGCATCCTGTTGGCCTATGCGGTCTTGGGCATGTTCATGGATGCCATCGGCATGCTGTTGCTCACGCTTCCGGTTGTCTACCCCGCCGTCATGGCGCTCAACGGGGGCGAGTTCGTCTCTGCTGCGGATAGCGCTTTTGGCATGTCGGGTCCGATGTGTGCGATCTGGTTCGGGATTTTGGTGGTGAAGATGGCAGAGTTCTGTCTGATCACACCGCCTATTGGCCTGAACTGTTTCGTCGTCGCCGGTGTGCGCCCTGATCTTAGCGTTCAGGACGTGTTCAAAGGAGTAACGCCGTTCTTTATCGCGGATGCTGTGACGATTGCGCTGCTCGTGGCGTTCCCGTCTATCGTGCTTTGGCTGCCGTCACTCGCTGGCTGACATCGCCGCTTGATCCCTCATATCATCGGGTTTGACCTGCTCTGCGGACAGGAAACTCCCGATGGTATGAAGGGGTTCAAAGTTCTCGCAGACCACTTTGAACACCACAAGAAAGGGCACCGCGACCAACGCGCCGGGGATGCCCCATAACCACCCCCAGAAAACCACAGTAAGGAACACGGCCACTGTGTTCATCTCAAGGCGACGGCCTACCAGCCACGGGGTGATGATCTGACCTTCAACCAGGGTCAGGGTCAGATAGCCGATTGGGGCGAGCATCGCATAACCGACGGTATCAAACGTCACGAGCGAGAATCCAGCAACCAGCAAGACACCCGCGAACCCGCCGATATAAGGCAGGAAGTTCAGCATGAATGCCGCAATGCCCCAGATATACGCGGACGGCAGCCCTAGGATGGTCAGGTAGGTCCCCACGAGGATCCCAAGAATCGCGTTAATCGTGGCGATGGTAAGCAGATAGCGAGACACGCGTTTTTCCACTGCATAAACTGTATGCAATGCGCGTTTCTTTTCCTTCAAAGTCGGCATGGCCTGTACAAGTTTTAGGTAAAATAGCTCTCCGGACCCCAAAAGGAACAGCGCTAGAATAAGGATCACAGCCAGCGAAGCCCCGGTCTTGCTTACGGTATCCATCGCGGTATCAAGCAGGCCAGGCTGGCGCACGACCACCTCTTGCGGCGTGGTAGCGGTGTCGGTGCCCAGCTTTTGAACCTCTTCGGATGCAGAGCGCATCGTCTCAACAGCACTACTGACCCCGCTGAGCTTTATCTGGATTTCGCGGCCCATCTGGGGGATTTCATCGCTCCAGATCGCGACGGTACCGGCAGATAGAAGGACTACGGCCGCAATCACCAGCGTTGTCGCGGTCACCAGTAGAAATGCCGACACCGGATGTGGCACACCGACGCGATGTAGGCCTCGCCCGACGGGCGATAGGGTCAGGGCAAGTAAAAATCCCAAAACAATAGGAAGTATCAGATCCTTGGCGAAATAGGCTGTGACGAATAGGGAAATCAAGACTATCAGCTGAAGCGAGCGCCGAATTGAAGGCAAATATTCCAAGTAAAGCTCCAGACGCTAATGCATTTCAAGGCTAACGCACAAGCCGGCGGAAAAGTTCATGTGCTGCCGAGTTTAAGTTATTTCCCACCGCCGCACGCCCCTCGCCGTACGCTTGCAGATGTGGTGAAATCGAACGGGGTTGAACAAGCAAAAGTATGAGACCAGGGAAAATTATGAACAGGTATATTCACTCGATGTTAATTCTTGATGCCTACGCACAGGGGTATATTGCGTGCTGGCCCCTTTTTGGGCGCTGCTGATGGGGCGGTCAGCGATCTTGGCGCTTGGTCTAATCGGGCTGGTGCTCGGGCTGTTTGTCGTATCCCTGCTGATAGGACCGTCGACGGCATCGGTGGGCGACAGCACGAACGCGCTGATAACGGGGCAAGGCGGGCCCCTTTCCGTCGTCATGCGCGAAATCAGGCTTCCTCGCGCGCTTTTAGGGGTGTTGATCGGCGGCTCTCTGGGCCTATCCGGTGCTGCGATGCAGGGCTACCTGCGTAATCCGTTGGCTGACCCGGGATTGATCGGCGTGTCGGGGTCTGCGGCTTTGGGTGCTGTGCTGGCCATCCAGACGGGGCTGGCGGCCATCGCGGCATTGGCGCTGCCCGTCATGGCGCTTGGCGGTGCTTTGTTGGGCGTGCTGCTCGTGGTATTGCTGGCGGGCCCGCGGGGCACATCACTAGCGCTCATTCTAGCCGGTATCGCAATATCCGCTTTTGCCGCCGTCTTGACGTCGTTAGTGCTCAACCTGTCGCCGAACCCTTATGCGGCGAATGAGATCGTGTTCTGGATGATGGGGTCATTGGCGGACCGGTCAATGACCCATGTCTGGATTGCGCTGCCCTTCCTGCTGGGGGGCGGCCTTCTGTTGGGGTCCCTTGGGCGCGGGCTGGATGCGCTAACCTTGGGCGAAGATGCGGCAGAAGCGATGGGGATTAACCTTTTAAGGCTACGGCTGACTGTGATCCTTGGCACGGCGGCGGTCGTGGGTGCCTCTACCGCCGTTGCGGGCGCGATCGGATTTGTCGGGCTGGTCATGCCGCATCTGCTGCGCGGATTCGTCGGTTCACGACCCGGGGCTTTGCTGTGGGCTGCGACGCTCGGGGGTGCGGCGATGATCCTTGCCTCGGATATTCTGGTCCGACTTGTGGTGCCGGACCGTGATCTCAAGCTCGGCGTCGTGACTGCATTGGTCGGCGCGCCGCTATTCCTCCATCTAATATACCGCACGCGGAAGGAAGGGGTATGATGCTGCTTTCATTGCATAACCTATCGGTCAAAAGGGGGCGTAAAAGGGTTATATCCGAAGTTGACCTGACGCTCGGCCAAGGCGAGGTGGTGGGGTTGGTTGGCCCGAACGGCGCAGGCAAGACGACATTGATGCGCGCTGCATTGGGGCTTATCCCCGCCGACGGGCAAAGCTCACTTGCGGCTCTTTCCGCCCGGGCGCGGGGGAAAGCTGTCGCATGGATGCCTCAATCGCGCGAAATTGCATGGTCGGTGACGGTCGAAACCGTCATCCGTTTGGGTCGCACACCCCATTTACGTGCAGGGCAAAAGCAGCGGCCAGAAGATCAGGCAGCGGTTGACCGCGCGATAGAGCAGATGGGATTGGACCGGTTTCGTGATCGCCCCGCGACGCAACTATCTGGCGGTGAACAAGCGCGGGTGCTGATCGCCCGTAGCCTTGCCCAAGAGGCCCCGCTGCTGATCGCGGATGAACCGACCGCGGGACTTGACCCGGCCCATCAAATTGCCGCGATGCGCAGCTTTACCCAAGCAGCGGCACAGGGGCGTGGTGTGTTGGTATCGCTTCATGATCTAGGGTTGGCCGCACGACATTGCACAAGGTTAATCGTGCTACATAACGGGAAAATCGCCGCGGATGGGCTGCCCCAAGACACGCTGACCCCGAGCATCGTCAAAACCGTCTTCGGCATCACTGCCTTTAGCCAGATCACCGACAAAGGTTTTGTGTTTCAAGCGCTTGACCTGACGTCTTAGCCTTCGATCTTCGTGTCGACACCGGGGATATCTACAGCAATCACGCCCAAGGACCGCGCTGTTGTCAGCGCCAGCACGGGGCTGTCGGGTCCTGCGGTGCTCACTTGATACGCCCGCATTGCGCTGCGGGTCGCGTCATCTAGTTGCGATGAAATGGCCCCGCCATAGAACCCCCGCGCCTCTAGCGCGCGTTGCAGTGTGGCGATCACGTCTGGTGTAAGTGCGCTGGTGCAGGGGGTTTCGAACCAGTTGTCCACCCGCGGGCTGACAATCTTTTGGCGCGTTTCCGTGCGGTAGATCGGCAGTGACTGAATTTCACCGGTGGAACTGATTTGCGCTGCCTGCACCTGAACTTGTTCGGTCACCGTCTCGATCACGGCTGGGGATACGGTCCGACCCCAACAGCTGCCCGGTGCCGCCCCTGCCGGGCCGTTCGTCGTCGCCTCGCGGACGCCGGGTTCGGGCAGGTCTGATTCCTCAGGGGGGGCACCACAGGCGCTTAGAGATGCCAGAACCGTGAATATGCAGGCAAATTGAGCTAAATGTGATCGTCGAAAATACTGCACAGCCGGGCCTTGCGGGTCATAGGGTCCGCCGCACGCTAGCGGGTTTTCGCAGCAATGCCTAGCTGATAGGCCGACCGCAATCTGAATAATGCGGCAATGCCGTAGGTGGGGTGAAAAGGGGGCTGGCGAAGCCGCGAGCTGCTGGGTACACATGTCGAAATTCTAAAATCGAAGGGGCAGTTAGATGGCCAAGATCACTTATGTAGAACACAATGGCACGGAACATATCGTAGATGTGGCCAATGGGCTGACCGTCATGGAAGGGGCCCGCGACAACAATATCCCTGGGATCGAAGCCGACTGCGGCGGTGCCTGCGCGTGTTCTACGTGCCATGTCTATGTGGACCCCGATTGGGTCGAAAAAGTACCTGCGAAGGATGACATGGAAGAAGATATGCTCGATTTTGCGTTCGAGCCAGACCCCGCCACGTCGCGTCTGACCTGCCAGATCAAGGTGACCGACGCCTTGGACGGCCTGCGCGTCAAAATGCCCGAAAAGCAGATCTGATGCGGATGTTGGCGCGATACATCCTGTCGCGCTTTCTGCCCATTCTGGTGGCGGGTTCCATCAGCGCGGTTCCTGTGTTTGCCGACGTGATAGCCCGCGCCAGTTTCGGCAACCCGACGACACGGTATGATCACGGTGTTTTGGGCGACGCGGTCGAATGGGGCAGCCTCACGTTCGTACTGACTGACGGCACCACACGGCGTGTCATCCTGCCACAATCTCTTGTATTCGAAGACACATCGCCGCGTCTTGCTGATCTGGACGGCAACGGCAGTCCCGAAGTTATCGTGGTCGAAAGCAGCCAAACCCAAGGTGCGCGGCTAGCGGTCTATGACGCATCGGGACGGGTTGCGCACACCCCCCATATCGGGCGCAAGAACCGGTGGTTGGCCCCAATCGGCGCGGCGGATTTTACGGGCGACGGACGGCTGGAAATTGCGATCGTCGTTACCCCGCACCTGTCAGGCTCCGTGCAACTGCTTTCCTACCAGAACAGCAGACTTAGCGTTATTGCGACGGCTGAGGGCTATACCAACCACCGCATTGGCGACGCGGAAATCGCAGGGGGAATCCGCACCTGCGGCCCGCAGCCCGAGCTGATCCTTGCCCAAATGCCATGGCACCGCGCATCGCCCGCACAGATGGTGGCCTTGCAGCTAAATGGCAAAGCACTCAGCCCGCATAGCTTTAGTGCACCCTTTACAGCTAAAAATGTGGCAGCCGCCCAAGCCTGCGCGCGTAACCCACGTTAGGCACAGACCAGTTTCCAAATGGTTAAAAATCCTGGGGGTCCGGGGGCTAGCCCCCGGTTAAGCCAGCGAGATGCGCCAGTAGCCCGCTGTCAGGACAGCGCGCGCCAGCCGATATCACGGCGATAGAACCCGTCTGGCCAGTCGATCGCCTCGACCATTTCATAGGCACGCGCTTGGGCCTCGGCCAAGGTGTCGCCCCGTGCGGTGACATTCAGAACCCGCCCGCCGACAGCCGTAATGGCACCGTCCTGCGTGGCTGTGCCGGCGTGAAACACCATGTTGCGGCTGTCTTCGGGTAGGGCGTCCAGCCCTTTGATAACGCTGCCCTTATCATAGTTTCCGGGGTAGCCTCGGGCGGCCATAACAACGGTGACGGCGTGATCTTCGGCCCAGTTCACGCGTGCCTCGTTTAGGCGGCCTTCGGCGGCGGCGTGCATCAGATCAAAGGCCTGCGCACCTAGGCGCATCATCAGTACCTGACATTCGGGGTCGCCGAAGCGGGCGTTATATTCTACCAATCTCGGTGCACCATCCTTGATCATCAACCCCGCGTACAGCACGCCTTGGTAGGGTGTCCCACGCTTGGCCATTTCGGCCATTGTGGGGCGGATAATTTCCGCTAGGGCGCGTTCGGCGATCTCGTCGGTCAAAACGGGTGCGGGGGAGTAGGCACCCATACCGCCCGTGTTCGGCCCAGTATCGCCGTCGCCCACACGTTTGTGGTCTTGCGCTGTGCCGATGGGCAGCACGGTGTCGCCGTCGCACAGCACGAAAAACGACGCTTCTTCGCCGTCCATGAACTCTTCGATCACCACCTCGGCTCCCGCGTCGCCGAATGTTCCATCAAACATTGTATCGACTGCGGCAAGGGCTTCGTCATCGGTTTCGGCGATGATGACGCCTTTGCCCGCTGCAAGGCCATCTGCCTTTATCACAATCGGGGCAGGGTGGTCGGCCAAATAGGCCCGCGCCGAAGCCGCGTCGGTAAAGTGGCCGTAGGCTGCGGTGGGGGCGTTTGCGGCGTCGCAGATCTCTTTTGTGAAGGCTTTGGAGGCTTCCAGCGTCGCGGCTGCTTTCGACGGTCCAAAGACCAGCACGCCTGCAGCACGCAGATCATCGCCAACGCCTGCAGCAAGAGGCGCTTCTGGCCCGATAATGACGAAATCAATATTGTTTTCATCGACAAAACCGACCACTGCCGCGCCGTCGTTGATGTCGAAAGTGGCGCAGTCTGCGATGGCGGCGATCCCGGCATTTCCCGGTGCTACGATCAGCTTGTCGCATTTAGGGTTTTGCAATACGGCCCAGGCTAGACTGTGTTCGCGCCCGCCGCTGCCCAGAATGAGGATGTTCATGGTTGCACTCCCTTGGCCTTGGTTGCTGCGCGTTCTAAGCTGGGACTGAGCCCGACACAAGATAAAGACGGAAAGACACCGCTGATGGATCTGATCGACGACCCGCGCGAGGGGGAGAACAGCCCCGAATTCACCGTAACCGAGCTTTCGGGTGCGATTAAACGCGTGATCGAGGGCGAATTTGGCCATGTGCGGATTCGCGGTGAGGTGGGCCGCGTCAGCCGCCCGCGGTCGGGGCATATCTATCTGGACCTAAAAGATGACAGTTCGGTTATTTCCGGCGTGATCTGGAAAGGGGTTTCGGCTCGCCTTGAGACCCAGCCCGAAGAGGGGATGGAGGTGATCGCCACAGGCCGCATCACCACGTTCGGCGGGCAGTCGAAGTACCAGATTGTGATCGAGGATATTAAACCGGCGGGCATGGGCGCGCTGATGGCATTGCTGGAAAAACGCAAGGCAGCGCTGGCGGCAGAGGGGCTGTTTGCGCCCGAACGCAAACGCCCGCTACCCTATCTTCCAGAGGTGATCGGGGTGGTAACGTCGCCCTCGGGTGCGGTGATCCGCGACATTTTACACCGTCTGCGCGACCGGTTTCCGCGCAAGGTGTTGATCTGGCCCGTGGCCGTACAAGGGGCGAAATGCGCCCCCGAGGTCGCCCGCGCCATTGAGGGTTTCAACGCGCTAACCCCAGGCGGGGCGTTGCCGCGTCCCGACCTCTTGATCGTGGCGCGTGGGGGCGGCTCGGTCGAGGATCTATGGGGTTTCAACGAAGAGATCGTCGCGCGGGCGGCAGCTGCGTCGGATATCCCGCTGATCTCTGCGGTCGGGCATGAAACTGATACAACGCTGATCGACTTTGTCTCTGACATGCGGGCGCCAACGCCCACGGCTGCGGCCGAGCTGGCCGTGCCCGTGCGACACGAGCTTGTCGCCTTACTGGACGGACAAGAGGCGCGGATGACCCAAGCGCTGAGCCAGGGCCTTTCTCGGCGCGATCAGCGTCTGCGCGATATGGCGCGCGCGTTGCCGCGCCCTGACAGCCTGCTTGATGGCCCGCGACAGCGGCTGGACATGCGCGGCGCACGTTTGGGGCCCGCGCTGACCGCCGGCGTTCAAAAACGCAAAGTGCGTTTATCTGATATCTCCGGTGCGCTGCGTCCAGCGACCCTGCGGCGTACCCTTCAGGCAGAGCAACGCAGGCTGGCCGCCCTGACCGAACGCTTCCGCCCCGAGGCCTTGGGGCGTGAGCAAAAGCGCCGTCTTGAGGGTTTGATCGCCCGCTTTCGTCCCGATGCGCTGGTACAGGACCGGAAGAGAAAAGAGGAAGCCTTTCAATTACTTGCTCAGCGTCTTTCAGATGCGGGGCAGCGCCAGACCCAAGGGTGGCACAAGCAGCTGGCCGGCCTTGACCGTGTGCACGAAACGCTAAGTTATAAGTCCACCCTCGCACGTGGTTATGCGGTGGTACGGGGCGACGGCGGTGTTGTGACCACCAAACAAGCGGCACAGGATGCGTCCGCGCTCGAGATCGAATTTGTCGATGGTACCCTGAAAATCGGCGGTGGTGCCGCGCCCAAAAAGGCAACTAAAAAACCGCCAGAGCAGGGCAGCCTGTTTTAAGGGATCAAACCCCCACCTTTGGCCCGAGACAGGTAAAATCCTGCCCGCTATTCTGCGCCTCGTATAATTCGGTTGTGGCGGGATCTTCTTCGAACTGCGCGATCAGGCCAGCTGCCCCTTCGCGAAAACGCCAGCACTGTGGAGTGGGACGTTCGTCATAGGTAAAGCAGATCTTGCCATCATCTTCGTACCAGCTGCCGGATTTGCATTCTCCATCCAGAAATGACCATTCGACGCGGCGGTTGTGTAGATACCGCTCCGCGCCATAGGTCTCTCCGTTCTGTGCATAAAACAGAGTTTTGCCACGAGTATAGGCATCAAACTCATCCGCTGACATCGTCGACTGCGCGGCCAGAGGGGAGGCGGATGCTAGGGCAAGTATCAGTGCAAATTGCTTCATTGCTGCAGCGTGCCAGAAACCCTACGCGTTATCTAGTCCTGATCGCTTAGAGGCTGCCACCGGGCCACTCGGATGTCCATCACCCGACGCCAAAGCGGTGGTACAAGGGCTAGAACAGCCATCACCGGCAGGGATCGCGGAAGCATAGGCATGGTGCCCGGTATCAGGTCGAGTGCTGGAAAAGCGCGCAAAGGCCGCATATGGTGGTCGGAATGGCGCGGCGCGTTCAACATCATCGCCGAGGAATACCATGCGGGCGCATTCCAGCTGTGCTGCGGTCCCACGGGTTCGGTTTTGCCATCCTCTTTGACGGTGCGACGCAGGCCATAGTGCTGCACATAGTCAGACAGCAGCAGTTGAAATTGGGCATAGGCCGCTACGGCCAGCATCGCGACGATCCCGCGCCAGCCGGCCAGCGCAAAGCTGGCGGCGAGCGTAAGTATCGCCCCCAAGATATATATGACATAGGGGTGTGTCAGCACATGCCGCTTGCCGCGCCGTTGGCGGCTATCAGCATGTAAGCCGGCCATAAACTCCCCGCGCAGAGCACGCAGGGCATAGGCATAAAATCCCTCGCGCAATCGGGCCGAATTGGGGTCGCTGTCCGTAGCTACATGGATGTGATGCACGCGCAGATGGGCAGAGACGTGATGCCCATGCAGCAGGCTGCAATAGATCGCAGTGCCGATCCGTCTGGGCCATTTCGTCGAGGCGTGGATCAGCTCATGCGCATTGGAGTTCGAGATCTGGCCAAAAAACAGACCAAGCCCGATATAGATCAGTACCTTGTCCGTCGTACTCAAAATGGGGTTTTCCGCCAGCGCCCAAACGCCAAGCGGTAGTAGGATGAAATGCACCGCTGCAAGCACCAGGCTGAGCGCGCGACCCGTATGGGCCAGGGTTGGCAGTCTGCGCGACAGCCGGTCGAGGAAGAAGACCACCACAGTGATCGAAAACAGGGCGAATAGCGGCCAGGGACCACCCCGCAGACAGGCGACGATCAAAAGTATCGCTGGGGTCAGGCTGGCAATGCTATACCAGAACATAGGGCGGCTCCGCTGGGGTAGCTATTTCATATCCACTAAATCACGCGCGAAAAAGAGCATCTGCTACCGCAGCCACCGCGTAAAGCGCTGCGGATTGGTCGCTTTTTACCTGCGCAAGCCGCTACGGCTTTGGTAGCGTGACGTCAAAGCGATACGAGAGGGCAGATCGATGGCGTTGGATGATCACGAAACGGCGGATGCAAACGCGCCGCGAAAAGGCGTCTGGAAATCCGGCAAGGGGAAGGGGCGCAGCCACCCCAAGGGGCGTCAGTTGCAAGATGGTCCATGGGAAGACGTCCGTGGCTTGCTGGGTGACAAGCCGCGTCGTTCAGACCTGCTGATTGAATATTTGCATCTTATTCAAGATAAATACGGGCATCTTTCTGCCGCGCATCTGCGGGCTTTGGCTGAAGAAATGCGCATGAGCATGGCGGAAGTTTACGAAGTCGCAACCTTTTATGCCCACTTTGACGTGGTGAAGGAGGGGGAAACACCACCGCCCGCGCTCACCATTAGGGTCTGCGATTCGCTATCATGCGAACTCGCCGGGGCGCAGGCGCTGAAGGCCGCGCTAGAGGATGGGTTGGATGCGTCAGCGGTACGCGTCCTACGCGCGCCTTGTATGGGGCGTTGCGATACCGCGCCGGGGCTGGAGATCGGGCATAACTTTGTCGACCACGCGACGTTGGACAAGGTGAAACAGGTTATCGTGGCAGGCGACACCCATGTGCATGTGCCTGACTACGAAGGCTTTGACGCCTATGCCGCCGGCGGGGGGTATGAAACGCTCAAGAAACTGCGTCGGGATGGCGATTGGGAGGCAGTCCAAGAAAGCCTATTGGAGGCCGGATTGCGCGGGCTCGGTGGTGCCGGTTTCCCATCCGGTAAGAAATGGGGTTTTGTCCGTGACAACGCTGGACCACGCTATTTGGCCGTCAACGGCGACGAAGGCGAGCCGGGCACATTCAAGGACCGTTGGTATCTGGAACGGGTACCGCATCTGTTCCTCGAAGGGATGCTGATCGCCGCTTGGGCCGTCGAGGCAGAAAAAGTGTTCTTATACATGCGGGACGAATATCCGCAGGTACTTGCGCTGCTTCGCAAGGAAATTACGGCGCTGGAGGATGCTGGGATTGTCGCTGCGGGATATATCGACCTGCGGCGTGGAGCGGGGGCTTATATCTGCGGTGAAGAATCCGCCATGATCGAAAGCATCGAAGGCAAGCGCGGGCTGCCGCGTCATCGTCCGCCCTATGTGGCGCAAGTGGGCATTTTTGGTCGCCCGACATTGGTGCACAATGTCGAAACACTGCATTGGGTCGCACGTATCTGTCGCGAAGGGCCCCAGGTGCTGAACAGCACGGAAAAAAATGGGCGCAAGGGGCTGCGAAGCTATTCAGTGTCGGGCCGCGTGGCAAAACCTGGTATGTATGAATTGCCCGCTGGCTCAACCATCACGGATGTGATCGAAGCTGCCGGTGGCATGGCCGACGGGCATCGGTTCAAGGCCTACCAACCGGGCGGCCCGTCATCGGGGCTGCTTCCCGCCTCTATGAATGACATCCCGCTCGACTTTGATACGTTGCAGCCGCATGGGTCGTTTATTGGGTCCGCCGCAGTCGTGGTGCTGTCGGACCGTGACAGTGCAAAAGGTGCTGCGTTGAATATGCTGCGCTTTTTCGAGGATGAAAGCTGCGGTCAATGCACGCCCTGTCGCGTTGGCTGCGAAAAAGCGGTGAAGCTGATGCAGGCAGATCAATGGGATAAGCCGCTACTTGAGGAATTGTCGACCGCCATGGTCGACGCGTCCATCTGCGGTCTGGGGCAGGCCGCGCCGAACCCGATCCGCATGGTTATCAAACACTTTTCCCACGAAGTTTGATCACGCAGCACGGCGGCCCGCTTGACCTCGCCAGCCAAGCAGGCCGCTAGTTCTGTACCACCAGACAGCTGCACCCCGTGGTCCGCATCCTGTCACACAGGCGCTGGGCACCGGTGCGTGTGTCGCTGCCATATTGCCCGAAAAAGAACCCCTTTCGGCGCGAAACGCGGTTTTTCTTAAATATAAAGCCCAGTCGCTTCCCCTTGATCGCGCTGCGGCAACTTGCGGTTTGGGCGTTGGCCTTGTCGCGCGCACGCGCTTTGCTGGTCCCGAACGACACCTGAACTCCCCAGGGTTTGATCGCCGGAGCAGGGGGCGTGACCCTAAGCGCGGTGACGCGGCGGTTACGTGCCATCTCGTAGCAGGCAGGCAAGAACGGTTGGGTTTTGGACAATCGGAAGTCGGGGGTCTTAGGCGGGCCGTCGCGCCATTGCTCTGCCGTCAGGCCGGTGATGATCGGAACATAGGCGATGGTTTCGGGCGCGAGCCCCTTGCCTTCCAGAAACCCTTCGGCGCGCCGCTCGCCACCGTTATAGCCGATCGCGGCCAGACCTTCGTTGCCGTATTTCTGTTTCATTTCAGAGAGGTATTGTGCCGAATGCTCTAGCGCATCGGCGGGGTTATACGGGTCTTTCAGCCCCCGCAGTGCCGCGGTTGAAGGGATGAATTGCGCGATCCCACGCGCATTGGCGTGGCTCAGCGCGTTTTGATCAAACCGACTTTCCTGCCAGATCAACCGCGCAAAAAAGCCGCTGTCCAGCTGATGCCGATCCGAAAAAACCTTGATCGCGTTGCAGGTGTCATACACAAAATGCGCAGGCCGAATGCAATGGGCGTGGCCCCATTTGGTGCTGGAGCAGTACCGCCGATCCGGTTCGGCCTGTGCCGTTCCCGCCACCACTATCATACAGAGCATCCATAAAAATCGCATAGGGACTTGGTGTGCGACATGCTCTGCGCTGTCAATTGCTGTTGTCGCCCTTCCATCCTGTCTATTGAGCCTATAGATCATGGAAAACGCCTGACAATCCGGAGAGCGCGCTTGGCCTTTTTTCAAAAGCTGAAATCCAAAATGTTCAAATCCTCGTCCAAGATTGACGAGGGGCTTGAGGCGATTATCGAAGACGGCGGGGCCACGGATACACCCGAAACCATCGACGAAGTTCCTGTGGATCAGGTGATGGACGCCCCCGAAGCCGCTGCCGAGGCCCTGCCCGAAGCGGTAGATGATGAGCCCGCACCCTTGCCTGCGGATGAAGAAGACACGCCTGCGTCCGTGCCGCTGCGCGAGACGATGACCCCAGTGGCCCCCGATCTGGAGCCAGCGCTGCAACAGCCGGCACCGGTTAAGCCAGGCCTGATGGGCCGGTTGATGGGTCGCAGTGCCGCAGCCCCCGTGGTGCGGCGCGTGCTGGACGACGAAATGCTGGAGCAGCTGGAAGAGCTGCTGATTTCGACAGACATGGGTGTGGATACCGCGTTGCGCGTCACCGCGAACATGGCCGAGGGCCGGTTCGGCAAGCGGCTTTCTGTCGACGAGATCAAACGCTTGCTGGCGACAGAGGTCGCGCGGATCATGGACCCGATCGCGAAACCTTTGCCGATTTATGCCAAGACGCCGCAGGTTGTGCTGGTGGTGGGCGTGAACGGTTCTGGCAAAACGACCACAATTGGCAAGCTTGCGAGTCAGTTCAAGGCTGCAGGCAAGAACGTGGTCATCGCAGCGGGTGATACGTTTCGGGCCGCCGCGGTCGAACAGTTGCAGGTCTGGGGTGAACGCGCCGATGTGCCTGTGCTGACGGCGGCGCAGGGCTCCGATCCGGCAAGTCTAGCGTTTGATGCGATGACACAGGCCGAACGTACCGGGGCGGACCTGCTGCTGATCGATACGGCCGGGCGGCTGCAAAATCGTGGCGACCTGATGGAGGAACTGGCCAAGATCGTGCGCGTGATCCGCAAGAAAGACCCAAGCGCGCCGCATAACACGCTGTTGGTGTTGGACGCGACGACGGGACAGAATGCCTTGAACCAAGTCAAGGTTTTTCAAGAGATTTCAGACGTTTCCGGTCTGGTCATGACCAAGCTTGACGGCACCGCTAAGGGCGGCGTTCTGGTGGCACTTGCAGATAAGTTCGGGTTGCCGATCCACGCGATTGGTGTGGGCGAGCAGATTGACGACCTGCAGCCTTTTGATCCGCAAGAATTTGCAGATGCTTTGTTGGGGTTGGACCCGCAGTGACGCACCATAAAGGGTCGGCAAAATGACCGAATGGATCACCCAGATCGAAGGCACCGAAGCGGGCCACCAAGCAGCGCTTTGGTTGGCGTTGGCCGCGGCGCTTTTGCATGCGGTGTTTGGCGCATTGCAAAAAGGGCGGCATGACCCGTGGCTGACCCGCGGCGCGATCGACTTTTCCTATTGCCTAATGGCAGCGCCATTCGCGCTTTTTGTCGTGCCCTGGCCCGAGCCGCATATGTGGGTCATTTTTGCCGGCGCATGGGCAATTCACATTGTTTACAAGCTGTTGCAGGCTTGGGCCTATACCAAAGGGGCTTATACTGTCGTTTATCCGGTGGTGCGGGGGACGGGGCCTTTGTTCACGGTCATTGGTGCCTATCTGATTTTCGAAGAGAGCTTTACCGGCGTACAGTGGTTGGGTGTTGGCGTGCTCGTCGCGGGGATCTTTGGGCTGGCGCTTTACAACTTTGTGTACCTCGTGTCCGAACGCGATACGCTGAATGCGGCCTTGGGGCTTGCTGTTCTAACAGGGCTGTTTGTCGCGCTGTACACGACCTTTGACGCATACGGCATCCGCGCGACAGGGGATCCGTTTACCTT
Source organism: Sulfitobacter sp. M22 (assembly GCF_021736025.1). Classification (NCBI taxonomy): domain Bacteria; kingdom Pseudomonadati; phylum Pseudomonadota; class Alphaproteobacteria; order Rhodobacterales; family Roseobacteraceae; genus Sulfitobacter; species Sulfitobacter sp. M22. Next base: position 355,187 of record NZ_WMEC01000001.1, read on the forward strand.
TCTGGCGTGGTTTTTCATGATCGACGGTCTGGTGATGCCCGTGATCGCCGCCCGACGCTGGCTGCGCATGGACGACCGTCCCGACCTTGGTCCGCTGATGACCCGCGGCGTTGCGGGGGGCTTTGTCGCGTTCTTCAGCTTTGGGTCGATCATGCTGGCAACGCGCCTGGACAAAGTGGGCGAGGCCGCAGTGCTGCGCGAAACGTCGACCGTGTTTGCGGCGCTGATCGGCTGGTTGGTGCTGAAAGAAACCGTAGGCCCGCGCCGCATTGCCCTAATGGCGCTGATCGCGCTTGGGGCGGTGATCGTGGAAATGGGCGGATAACTGGAGAGCAAGATGAGCACGACACGCGAGATTAACCCCTTTGTCAAATCGGCGCTGGAATACGGGCCGGTGCTGATATTCTTTGTCGCCTATCTGCGCTTCAAGGACGAAACGTTCACCCTTTGGGGGACCGACTACAGCGGCTTTATTGTTGTCACGGCGGCCTTTGTACCGCTGTTGATCCTGGCGACGGGGGCGCTTTGGGCGCTGACGGGCAAGATCAGCCGGATGCAGGTCACCACAGTTATTTTGGTGACGCTGTTTGGCGGGCTCTCGGTCTGGCTGAACGACGAACGGTTCTTTAAGATGAAACCTACTGCGATCTACCTTCTGTTCGCGGTGCTGCTGGCGATCGGCTTGGCGCGCGGGCAATCGTATTTGAAATACGTGATGGAAGAGATGATGCCCCTGAACGACGCTGGCTGGATGATCCTGACCAAACGGCTGATGCTCTGTTTCTTTGGTCTGGCGCTCGCGAACGAGCTGATCTGGCGTTTCACCAGCACCGAGACATGGGTTTATTTCAAAACCTTCGGGCTGACGGCAGCGGTGTTTGTGTTTTTCATGACGCAAGGGCGGTTGTTTCAGACCTATGGTCTTGAGAAGGACGAAAGCTGAAGAGGGGGCCAACCCCCGCTGCCCCAAGTGGGGCAGCACCCCCGGGATTTTTTGCCATTTGGAAGGCGACTGCCAAGGGATCTTGCTGTTGTAGTTGACGGGAGCGGGCGAGGGGCGTAGCAGATGGCATGTGGCGATTTGATACCGGATTGCGGGCCACGGGCAGAGGAATCTGCCAAATTCCGCTAAAAGGTCAGGATGAAAGCCCCCTTTCGCTTGACCGCGTCTGGGGTTTTTTTACGCCTGCTGCGCAGCAGGTCAGGAAGGATAAAAGCATGAGCGACAATTGGAAACCACGGACCAAGGCTGTGCACAGTGGCACGCGCCGCAGCCAGTATAACGAAGTCTCTGAGGCAGTGTTCCTGACCCAAGGGTTCGTCTATGAGAGCGCCGAGCAGGCCGAGGCGCGGTTCCAGTCGCTGGGTGACGACGAATTCATCTATGCACGCTACGGCAACCCGACCGTGCGCATGTTCGAAGACCGTATTTCCGACCTGTTGGGATATGAGGATTGTTTCGCCTGTACCTCTGGTATGGCTGCGGTCAGCGGTGCGCTAACGTCGCTTTTGAAGGCAGGTGATCATGTGGTCGCTGCACGGGCGCTCTTTGGGTCGTGCCTGTATGTGCTTGAGGATATCTTGGCGCGTTTCGGGGTCGAGGTCACCTTGATTGACGGTACGGATAATGCTGCATGGGATGCCGCTATCCGCCCTGACACGACCATGGTTTTCTTCGAGAGCATTTCGAACCCCACGTTGGAAGTCGTCGATATGCGCCATGTGGTGAAGGCGGCGCATGCCGTAGGCGCGCTGGTGCTGGTGGATGACGCGATGGCGACGCCGGTGTTTTCCTATGCCAAGGAATGTGGCGCGGATATCGCGATCATCTCGACCACGAAACATGTAGACGGGCAGGGGCGTATGCTGGGCGGCGCAATCTGCGGTCCCAAAGAGCTGATCCGCGGCCCCGTCGAGGCTTATATGAAGCATACCGGTGGCGCGATGAATCCGTTCACCGCCTGGACACATCTTAAGGCGCTTGAAACGATCGACCTGCGGGTGCGGGCCCAAGCCGACGCCGCTTGGAAGATCGCTGACGCGTTGAACGGACACCCCAAACTCAGCGCGGTGCGCTATCCAACCCATGCCAGCCATCCGCAGCACGCGCTGGCTATGTCTCATGCGCCGTCAGCGGGTACTGTTTTCGCGGTAGAGGTCAAAGGTGGCAAGGAGGCTTGTTTTGCCTTTCTTAACGCGCTCGAAATCATCACCATTTCGAACAACTTTGCTGATGCAAAATCCATCGCGACCCATCCGGCGACGACAACACACCAGCGCCTGCCAGACGACCAGAAAACAACCCTAGGGATTACACCGGGTCTTGTGCGCTTGTCAGCGGGGCTTGAGGACGTGGATGATCTGATCGCCGACATCCGTCAGGCTTTGGACACATTGAAGTGATGCAGCAGGGGCTTTACCCGTTCCGTTGGACGGAACATTGGTAAAGCCCCCGTTTTCGCTTATATAGGGGATATCTTGCGAAAGGGCCCTGCCATGAATATCGCCGCGACAGTGATACCGGACCGTGATGACGCGGTTGCAGCACTTGATACGTTGCGGGCCTGGGCGCGCAAGGCCGATGCGATCGAGATAGAAGCGCTAGATCCGTCGCTCGCCAAATTGTTGCAGAACGTCGAAAGCTATCCGCAATTCAACCGAGACTATCCCGGTGATTTTGCGGTCGGCGATAATTATAAAGCGACGTTGCCGGATTTGCAGAACGGCCCGTCCAGTCTGATCCGCGGTGCGAAACAGCAAATCCAGCATGTTGGGATTTCAAATTTTCGCCTGCCAATGCGGTTCCACACACGTGACGGCGGCGATCTGACACTCGAGACCTCGGTCACCGGGTCGGTCAGTCTGGAGGCGGATAAAAAGGGCATCAACATGTCCCGCATTATGCGCAGTTTCTACAAGCACGCGGATGAGGTGTTCAGCTTTGAGGTGATGGAAGCCGCGCTGGACGACTATAAATCCGACCTCGAGAGCTATGACGCGCGTATCCAAATGCGGTTCTCCTTTCCGGTAAAAATCGGAAGCTTGCGGTCCGGTCTTTCGGGATATCAGTATTACGACATCGCGCTGGAACTGGTCGAGGCAGGCGGCGCGCGCAAGAAGATCATTCACCTTGATTACGTCTATTCCTCGACCTGCCCGTGTTCGCTGGAACTGTCCGAACATGCGCGTGCCACGCGGGGGCAGCTGGCCACGCCGCACTCGCAACGATCGGTTGCGCGTATTTCCGTTGAAGTGAATTGCAATGAAACCTGCCTGTGGTTCGAAGACCTGATCGACCTCGCGCGTCGTGCTGTTCCCACAGAGACGCAAGTGATGGTGAAACGTGAGGATGAACAGGCCTTTGCCGAGCTGAATGCAGCCAATCCGATTTTTGTCGAAGACGCAGCGCGGCTGTTTTGTGAACAGCTACAGGCTGAACCTCGGGTGGGCGATTTTCGCGTCGTGGCCAGCCATCAAGAAAGCCTGCACAGTCATGACGCCATTTCGATGCTCACGCAGGGGGAAACCTTCGCCGCGCAGAGCATTGATCCAAAACTGTTCAGCACGCTGTTCCACGTCGGCTGAGTCTGCGCCACATCGTCCGATGCTACGCTCCCTTTTGTAGGGCTATTTTGCCGATATTCTCACATTGCGCGGTTTATGCGCAGCTGCTCGCCGTGTTTGCGCGAAACATGGGCGCAGTCATGCTGCGATGCGGCATGTTCGGGATGCTGCTATGCAGAAACGTCGGTTCTCATCCCCCACTGCTTCGCTATATTGAGAGGCAGAACAAGGTAACCGGCAGAAATGCCAAGGTAAATCGAGAGTTTAGTATGGCTTATAACAACACAATTTCGCACAGCAATGTCCCGACCATCAAAGCGCCTTTCGCCGTCATTGGCGGATTTTTCGCAGCGATCTGGACGGGGTTGGTCAATATGGGCGCAAACTCGGGTCGCATGCGCCAGGTTACGTTCCTGCAATCGAAAACGGACGAAGAGCTGTCGGCAATGGGCATCAAGCGTGATGAAATCGTGCACCATGTCTTCCGCGATACATTCTACGTCTGAACGTCTTTCAGTTTGATTTTGAACGGCCCGAGTGTGACTTGCTCGGGTCGTTTTGCGTTTTACGATAGGGCGTGTCCTTGACACCGACGCGCCACCGCGCCAACGCTGCGCAGATGTTGGATTTGCGCCCTGTTGGATACGTCATCGGCCTGTTGGTGTCGGTGCTTGGCATTGCGATGATCGTGCCGATGTTGGTCGATATTGCCGAAGGGCGCGGCCACTGGCCCGTCTTCGTAGAGGCGGGTCTAATCACGATGCTGGGCGGCAGTATGATCGCGCTGGCCTGCGCCAATGGCGTCAAGGAAGGGCTGACTATCCAGCAGACCTTTTTGCTGACCACAGCGGTCTGGTTGATGCTGCCGCTGTTCGGCGCACTGCCGTTTATGCTGGGCGCGACCGAAGCACGTTTCGTCGATGCTGTCTTCGAGGCCATGTCGGGCATGACCACCACCGGATCGACGGTATTTACCGGATTGGATGATCTGCCCAAAGGGTTGCTGCTGTGGCGTGCAATTCTGCAGTGGCTCGGCGGGATTGGTATCATTGTTGTCGCGATGGTTTTCCTGCCCGAGCTGCGGGTTGGTGGTATGCAGATTTTCAAATCCGAAGCCTTTGACACCTTTGGTAAAATTTTGCCACGCGCCGGTCAGATCGCCAGCCAGATTTCGGTCATCTATGTATGGCTTACTTTTGCCTGTGCCCTGACGTATTTAACCTTGGGGATGAACGTCTTTGACGCCACGGTTCATGCGCTCACAACCGTGTCCACGGGCGGGTTTTCGAACTATGACGCGTCTTTTGGGACATTCGCTGGCAATGCGGAATACGCGGCGTCGATCTTCATGGTGCTCGCGGCGTTACCGTTCGTGCGCTATGTGCAATTGTTGAACGGCAACCCGCTGGCGCTCCACCGTGATCCGCAGGTGCGGGGGTTCTTGATGACGATTGCTGTCTTGGTCGGGCTGATCTTTATCTCGATCCAGTCCGTGTTTCCGCAGCACTGGGAGCAATCCCTGCGCGAAGCATTGTTCAACATCACGTCGATCATTTCGGGCACAGGGTTTGCGTCGGTCGATTATATGACCTGGGGCTCGTTTCCCGTTGCGCTGTTCTTTTTCACCGGCTTGATCGGGGGTTGCGCGGGGTCGACGGCCTGTTCGATCAAGATCTTCCGATATCAGTTGTTGTTCGCGTCAATCCGCGCCCAGTTGCAGCGCATCCGCTCGCCCCACGGCATCTTTACCCCGCGCTATGATGGCCGCCCTATCAGTGGCGATGTCATGATTTCGGTCATGTCTTTCTTTATGTTCTTCACGCTGACGCTGGGGCTGGTTGCCGTGGCGCTGAGCATGACCGGACTGGATTTTGTGACCTCGGTATCGGGGGCGGGGGCCGCGTTGGGGAACATCGGGCCGGGTTTGGGCGACATTATCGGCCCCGCTGGCAATTTTAGCACGCTAAACGATACGGCCAAGTGGATCCTTACGGCCGCGATGCTGGTCGGACGGCTGGAACTTATGGCGGTCTACGTTATTCTGACATTCAAATTTTGGAGAGCATAATGAGCGATACACAAACCCGTCCCTTGGGGGCCCAGATTTCTCATATGCTCAAGGCCCGCGGGGTAGAGGTAATCTTTGGCATCCCCGGCGTGCACAACCAAGAAATGTATCGCGGCATCGAAGAGGCAGGGCTGACCCATGTTCTTGCACGGCACGAACAGGGAGCCGGCTTTATGGCCGACGGCTATGCCCGTGCGACGGGCAAGCCTGGGGTCGCGTACGTTATTACCGGTCCGGGTCTGTGCAACGTGATGACGCCAATGGGGCAGGCCTATAGCGATTCCGTGCCGGTGCTGGTGCTGTCCTCGTGTCTGGACGAGACGGCGGCACGTAAGGGGCAGTTGCACCAGATGAAAGACCAGCGCGCCGCGGCTGAAACCGTCTGCGACTGGTCCGAGGTGGCGTTGACCGCGCCTGCGGCGTACCAATTGATCGACCGTGCCTTGACCGAATTCGCCTCCGCTCGGGCGCGATCCAAACACATCTCTGTGCCGATCCATCTGCTGGAGGCCGAAGCCGCGCCCGCAAAGCCTATGTCGGTCAGCGCAACACGACCCGCCGGCGATCCCGCCCAAATCAAAGCGCTGGCGCAAAAGCTGCAGGCCGCGCAAAAGCCGTTGTTCATTTTTGGCGGCGGCGCTGTAGGCGTGCAGAACACCGACGCGCTACTGGCCCGCTGGCAGGCAGCGAGCATGACCACCTATGCGGGTCGCGGCATCGTATCGCCTGACGCACCATTGCACTTCGGGGCCTGCCTTGCGCGGGAAAGCAGCGTGGATGTGATCGCGCAGGCAGATCTGGTGATCGCAGTCGGCACCGAGCTGGCAGAGGTGGATATGTGGCGCCCTGAATTGGGACACTCGGGCGAACTGGTACGGATTGATATTGATCCTTCCGTTCTGGCCGACCCGCAGGCGGCGGGCTTTGTAATCCTTGGGGATACGGCGCAGGTGATGTCCGCGCTGGATGCCGCCTTGCCCGCAACCGGGACCGCAAAAGGGTGGACTGCCGCCGAGGTCGCTAAGTGGTGCAAGCGCTGGCGTTCCGAGGTGGATATGGAGCGTCCGGGCATCCTCGCCGTGGTTGACGCCGTTAAGGCCGCCACGCCCGAGGGTACGATGGTCTATTCCGACATGACGCAATTCGCCTATGCCGCAACCGAAGTATGGGAGATGGACCGCCCCGGCCACTGGCACCACCCCTACGGCTTTGGCACCTTGGGCTATGCCACGCCTGCGGCGATTGGCGGGGCCATCGGACGACCCGGGCTGCCGACACTGGCGATCATCGGCGACTACGGTTTTCAATACACGGTGCAGGAACTTGGCGCAGCGGTAGAGCTGGGCCTGCCATTGCCCATCATCCTTTGGGACAACGGCAAATTGGGCGAGATCGAAGACAGCATGACCCGTGCGCAGATCGCGCCGAATGCCGTGATCGCCCACAATCCCGATTTTTGTAAACTGGCAGAGGCCTACGGCGCGAATGCTGTCGCCCCAAAATCATTGGCAGAGCTGCCCGAGGTTCTGGCCAAAGCCTTCAGGGCAGATCGTCCGACGTTGATCTATCTGACGCCGCAAACCGCGGTCTGATCTGTCTTTGCGTCTAAGGCAGCGATTGCAGCTTGGCCCCGGTCTCCGGCATAACGCCGGGGGCCGGGGTTTTCTTTATTCCCAGCAGCTGACCAGAACGGTCATGCCCTTGGCTTTTTCGCGCAGGTCGTGCGGCTTGATCGCGGTGCTGGCAACGGTTGTGTCCACGCTGACCCCAGCTTTTTGCGCGAGGTCCGCAATGACCTTGGCTTCTACGGCAAAAGCGACATCTTCGGGCAGTTCGCGTGCGCCATCCGCACGGGGCAGCAGCATCCCCAGCACGCGTCCGTCGCTATCAAGGATCGGGCCGCCTGCGTCGCCACTGCGGGCAGAAAGCGCGAGGCGGGCGATGTTCTCCTCGCCCTGTAGCCCGCGCACATCGGCCAGCGTGCCGTAGGTTACGGTGGCAGAGCCAAGCACGCCCTCATAGGGGAAGCCGGCAACAGCAATTTCAGACTGCAACCGCGGTGGTACAGTGTTGAACTTGGCCACATCCAGCGGTGAAAGTGCGACGCGGGGTTTCAATAAGCTGATGCCGCTGGCCGTATCATCGATCAACACCTCAAGCTCTGTCTCGTCGTCCAACGTCAGGCGGCCACAGCTTTGAACGGCCTCAGAGGTCGTCGCCACCGTCCCCCGCCCGTCAATGAAGAAGCCGGAGCGCGAGATCTTTGGCGACCTAATTTGCAGACCGGAAACAAGGTCAACAGCCTGACGATCACCAGACCCTGCAGTCGCATCCAACGTGCCAGACAGGCGGGTAAAGGATTTCGTCATCTCGGTGATCACGCGGCGACGGCGGTCTTCGTCACCGGCGGGCCAGATCAGGGTAAAGCCTTTGATCTCGCCATTCTCGAGCGACACCTGCGTCTGGCTGACGATACGCCCGTCTTCGCCGATCAGTTCAAAGCTGTTGGATTTACGGTCACGTGGGCCTTCTTCGGGCACGATTTCAAGGGTTTGCATGATGTCATACAAACCAAAGAGGGTGTCCTGATCGCCAGCCTGACTGATCAGCAGAACCCGCGCATCAATGTCGCCGGTGCCGTTGTAATGGGCAAAGGGGGGCTCGAACCGGTCAAAGGTGACCACCTTGGTTGGCATCACCATTTCGATGCCAGCTTCGGTGTTGCGCACGGTCTGCAACCCCAGCCCTTCTAGCACGGCATTATATTGGCCTAGCAGAGCCGCCCGTTGCAAAGTGGTCAGCACGCCAGTCGCGTCATAGCCGTTGGCCTCTTGCCAATCGGCCATAGACCCGCGGGTGCCCCGCCCGAAGGCACCGTCAATCGCGGCATTATAAAAGCCGGCCCACTTCAGCGCGATCTGTAGCTGTTCGCGGGCGTCGCTATCCAGATCACGCTCATTGGCGCGAGCCTCTGACAAAGTTTCGTCCTTGGGTGGCTCTGGTAGGACGGGCACCTGCGTGGTCTCGGCCTCTGCAGCGAGGGCTTCTTCTAGGTCCAGCGCTTCGCCGGCGGGGGGCAGGGTGGTCTGTGTGATCTCTTGGTCCGTCTGCGTCTCGTTCGGGGCGGCGGGCTCAATCGGAGAGATCAGCGGAATGTTCAGGACATTCGCACCGACGGGCCAGAATTGCTGTTGGAATTTATCAGAGAGCTGAATGAAGCTGTCGCGCGGAATCACCCCGTCCTGACGGTAGCGGCGCAGCAGGAGTTCTGCATCGTCGCGCACGTAGGGACCAACCGCGATTCCATACCAGCCGCTTCCCAAGGCAAATCCGTTCACATCCTCAAGGCTTGCGCTGTAGGCACGCGCACGCTCGGTCGCCGCTGCCAGATTAGGCTGGGCTTCTACCTGTATCCAAACCACATCATCGGCAGACTGTGCAAAGGCGAACGGGGCGATAAACAAGGCGGTGATCAGGGCCGCAAACAGTCGCGTCATAGGTATGGGTGCTCTCAAGGATTTAAACTTGCAGTAGATAAGCAGGAACGCGCGCAAAATACCATGCTTGAGACAGCGCAAATCATCACAAAGCTGCCAATTGACCCGACCGCGACAGCGCCTTAGGAAAGGCGCGCAGCAGCAAAGGCAAAATCTTATGTCCGACCCGGTCCAGCGCCCCCGTTCATTTCAGGAAATCATCCTCGCCCTACAGTCCTATTGGGCGCGACAGGGCTGTGCGATTCTGCAACCCTACGACATGGAAGTCGGCGCAGGCACGTTCCACCCGGCGACGACCCTGCGCGCGCTTGGCACCAACCCATGGGCCGCAGCTTATGTGCAGCCGTCGCGTCGTCCGACCGATGGGCGATATGGTGAAAACCCCAACCGCTTGCAGCACTACTATCAGTTTCAGGCGCTGATCAAACCCAGCCCGCCCAATTTGCAAGAGCTGTACCTTGGCTCGCTCGAGGCCATCGGGATCGACATGGCGCTGCACGACATCCGCTTTGTCGAAGACGACTGGGAAAGCCCGACATTGGGCGCGTGGGGTCTGGGCTGGGAAGTCTGGTGCGACGGCATGGAAGTGTCGCAGTTCACCTATTTCCAGCAGGTCGGCGGTCACGACTGCCATCCTGTATCGGGAGAGCTGACCTACGGGCTTGAGCGTCTGGCGATGTATGTTCTGGGGGTCGATCACGTGATGGATATGCCGTTCAACAGCCCCGACGCGCCGATCCCGCTGACCTATGGCGATGTGTTCAAGCAGACCGAAGAGGAATACGCCCGCTGGAACTTTGATGTCGCCAATACCGACGTGCTGCTGGACCACTTTGTCGAGGCTGAAAACGAGTGCAAGGCGATCCTTGCGCATGATGCGCTTGACCCCAAGACCGGCAAGCGCATCGTCATGGCGCACCCCGCCTATGACCAATGCATCAAGGCCAGCCACATCTTTAACCTGCTGGATGCGCGCGGCGTAATTTCGGTGACAGAGCGTCAGGCCTATATCGGACGCGTGCGTACCCTTGCCAAAGCCTGCGCTGACGCGTTTGTTCAGACACGGGCCGGCGGCTGGTCGGAAGATGCGGCATGAACGGTAAGATCGTAGGAGGCGTCATCTTGGTTGCAGCAGCCATTGCAGGTCTCGCGCTTTATTATTTGCAGGTCTACGGATATTATCACGAGGTCGACGCGCCGGACGAAGGCGTGTTGCTGGTGTCGGTCAATTCGAACACCTCCGAGCCGATCTTGACCGATAATTTTCGCGCCATCGACGCCGACAGCTCACCCATCCGCTATCGCGCGTGTTTTGAAACCTCGCTGAGCCTCGCGATGCTGACCGAGACTTATGTCGTCAGCGACGAAATCACGCCGCGCAACGCGCCGGGGTGGTTTCATTGCTTCGACGCCAAAGCCATTGCCGCAGAGATAGAGGAAGGCACCGCGCTGACCTTTCTGGGCCAGAAGAACATTAATTACGGCGTGGACCGCATCGTCGCGATCACCTCGGACGGGCGCGGCTATGTCTGGCACGAACTGAACGACTGTGGCGACAAATCCTATGACGGCACCGTGGTGGGCGAAGCCTGCCCGGAACGCCCTGCCGATTGACCCTCACGCGGATCACCGGCCCTTTGACATAAGCGCTGTTTGCGCGACACATAATTAACCGCACCCAAGCGACACGCGGCCCCGAAAGGTACGAACCCATGCCCGACCTCCTGATAGAGCTTTTCTCGGAAGAAATTCCCGCCCGTATGCAGGCGCGCGCGGCGGATGATCTTAAGAAACTGGTGACGAACGGTTTGGTGGATGCGGGTCTGACCTATGCCTCTGCCGCCGCCTTTTCGACACCCCGGCGCCTAACGCTGACGATCGAGGGGATGCTGGACGCCAGCCCGTCGCTGGTCGAGGAACGCAAAGGCCCCAAGGCCGACGCGCCTGAAAAAGCCATCGAAGGGTTTTTGCGCGGCGCGGGGCTGACCCGCGACCAGCTGGAAGAGCGCGACACCCCCAAGGGCAAGATCCTGTTTGCCATGATCAGCAAGCCGGGCCGCCCCGCAGCCGAGATCGTGGCGGAAGTGCTGGAAACCACTATTCGCACCTTCCCATGGCCCAAATCCATGCGGTGGGGCAGTGGCACGTTGCGGTGGGTGCGTCCGCTGCATTCGATCCTGTGCATCCTGTCGGCCGAGGATGGCGCGCAGACCGTGCCCTTGACCATCGACGGGATTACCGCAGGCGATACCACGCGCGGGCACCGCTTTCTGGCCCCCGATACACTCACCGTCAGCAACTTTGAAGATTACAGCGCCAAGCTGAAACGCGCCTTTGTCGTGCTCGACCCGGCAGAGCGGCGCGATACGATCTGGAACGACGCGACCAATATGGCCTTTGCCAACGGGCTTGAGGTCGTCGAGGATGCGGGGCTTTTGGCAGAGGTCGCAGGGCTGGTAGAATATCCCGTCGTGCTGATGGGGCAGATTGGCGAGGATTTCCTTGGCCTGCCACCGGAGGTGCTGCAAACCTCGATGAAAGAGCACCAGAAGTTCTTTTCCGTGCGCAACCCCAAGACGGGCCGCATCGAACGCTTTGTCACCGTCGCCAACCGTACCACCGCCGATGATGGCGCGACCATTCTGGCGGGGAACGAAAAAGTGCTCTCCGCACGTCTGTCGGACGCCAAGTTCTTCTGGGAAAACGATCTGCGCATCGCGCAATCGGATGCAGGGATGCAGACATGGGTGGACCGTCTGTCCAATGTGACCTTCCACAACAAGCTGGGCACACAGGCCGAGCTGATCTCGCGCATGGAGGCACTGGCCGGAGAGCTCGCCCCGATGGTCGGGGCCGATGCTGATGAGGCCCGCGCCGGCGCCCGTTTCGCCAAGGCCGATCTGTCGTCCGAAATGGTCTATGAATTCCCTGAACTTCAGGGGCTTATGGGCAGCTACTATGCCAAAGCCGCCGGCAAATCCGACGCCATCGCCGCCGCCGCCCAAGACCACTATGCGCCGCTTGGCCCCTCCGACGACGTGCCAACCGCGCCCGTGTCCATCGCCGTGGCGCTAGCCGAAAAGATCGACAAGCTGACGGGCTTCTGGGCGATTGACGAAAAACCGACGGGGAGCAAAGACCCGTTTGCGCTGCGTAGGGCGGCGTTGGGGGTTATTCGGATTTTGGTTGAGAATGATATGCGAATTGATCTTCTAAAGCATGTTCAAGAATCCGGCGAGGGTATTGTGCTCGACGTTGTCGCGACAAAACACAAAATAGAAGACCAAAATGAAGCTGTTCAAGAGGCACGCAAGCAGCTTTCGAGAGCTCGTTCTACCACTAACCACAACGCAAGTGCGATTAGTGCCGCTGAAAGCGCCCTAAAGACTCTACATCAGACCAATGACAATCTTATAAATGAAGTAAGATTAGTACGTGAAAATATTGCAACCGTTCCATCTGACCTCCTCTCCTTCCTCCACGATCGTCTCAAGGTCTACCTCAAGGACCAAGGCGTACGTCATGACATCATCGACGCCTGCATTGCGATGGACGGCAACGACGACCTGACCTTGCTGGTCAAACGCGCCAAGGCGCTGAGCGAGACGCTGAAAACCGACGACGGGGAAAACCTGATTCAGGGGTTCAAGCGCGCCAACAATATTCTCAGCCAGGCCGAGGATGCGGATGGGGTGGAATACTCCTTCGGGGCGGATATCAAGTTTGCCGAGACGGAAGAAGAGCGCGCCCTGTTTGCCGCCCTTGATACCGCAGAGGCGCAGATCAAACCGGCGATGGAGGCTCAGGACTTTGGCACGGCCATGTCCGCGATGGCGTTCTTGCGTGGGCCGATTGATGCGTTCTTTGATGCGGTGCAGGTGAACTCTGACAACGCGACGATCCGGCGCAATCGTTTGAACCTGCTCAGCCGTATCCGCACGATCTGTAGCTCGGTTGCGGATCTAACGAAGATCGACGGGTAACGCAGCAGACCCGACACGATGGCAAGGCGATCACGCCTTGCCAGACCACGGTGAAAGCCTATGCTGCGCAGGAACCAAAAGGTGCCGCAGTGCAGAATATCGCCATGACAACCCTTGTGACCCAAACGGCCCCCATCGCGAATGATACCCACGGTGGGCGGGCGAAATGTTTGCAGCGTCTAGTCCGTCTTGATCTGCCGGTGCCGCGCACCGTGGCGCTGCCCTTTGGTGCCGTGCTTGATATCGCGCAGGGGCAGATCCCTGATCTGCAAGCGGTCGCCGATGAATTCCCCCAAGACGCGTTGCTGTGCGTGCGCCCCTCTAGCCAGGACCCCGACTGGGGCGGGCCGGGGGCGGTGATGAACATCGGCATGAACGACGCGCGTTATGCCTATTATTGCGAACGCATGGGCGAGGGGCCCGCATCGGCTCTGTATACCCGTTTCGTGCAATCCTATGCCGTCAATGTGGCACGGCTGGACCCTGATATGTTTGATGACGTCGAAGGGGACGGGCGCGAGGCGCTGCTGCAATCCTTGCGTGCCTACGAGCTTGAGACCGAAGAAAGCTTCCCCCAAGACCGCGTGACGCAACTGACCGCCGTGCTCAGTTCGATGGCGCGGGCGTGGGAAGGCACCTCGGCGCGGCTGCTGCGACAGGCCAAAGGCGCGCCAGCGGATGCGGGGCTTGGTCTGATCGTGCAAGAGATGGTGTTCGGTGTGGGCACCGGCATCTGCGGGTCGGGCGTGTTGCAGCTGGTCGACAGCACCACCGGCCTGCCACAGATCACCGGACGCTACCTGAGCCAGTCGCAGGGGCGCGACGCGTTGCAGGACACGGCCGATGCGCTGTATCTAACGCGTGATCCACGCGGGCCATCGCTTGAGGAACACGCCCCCGAAGCGTTCGAGATGCTCAAACAGCACGCCGCGCTGATGCGGGTGCGGCTGCGCGCTGAAATGCAGGTGGAATTCGTCATCTCGGACGGAGAGCTCTTTATCCTCGACGGGGTGCGCGTATCGCGGTCGTCACGGGCGGCGGTGCGGATTGCCGTGGCGCTGGCGGACGAAGGGATTATCCCGCGCGAAGAGGCGCTGATGCGCGTCCAGCCCCGCACGCTGACAGAGCTGTTGCACCGACAGGTTGACCCCCGCGTGAAACGCGACGTGATCGGGCGCGGCATTGCTGCCAGCCCCGGCGCTGCCACGGGCAAGATCGTATTCAACGCCAATGACGCCCAAGCCAGCGCCGCACGCGGCGAAAAATGTATTCTGGTGCGCCGCGAAACCTCGCCCGAGGATATTCGCGGGATGCATGCGGCCCAAGCCGTGTTGACCGAACGCGGCGGCATCACCAGCCACGCGGCGGTGATCGGGCGCGGCATGGGCCTGCCGTGCGTTGTTGGCGCATCCTCTATGCGGTTTGATCTGGTCAAAGGGTTGATCACGGCCTCGGACGGGCGGATGTTCAAGGCGGGTGACGAAATTACGCTCGATGGCACCTCGGGCGAGGTGCTTTGTGGGGCCGCGGACATGCTAGAGCCGCTGCTGGACGCGACCTTTCAAAAGCTCATGTCCTGGGCCAAGGACGCAGCGGACATCGGTATTCGTGCCAATGCCGACACACCCGCCGACGCGCAGACCGCACGGAACTTTGATGCGCAGGGGATCGGGCTTTGCCGGACAGAGCATATGTTCTTTGACCCCAGCCGCCTTACGGTAATGCGCGAGATGATTTTTGCCGACACCAGCGAAGGCCGTCGTGCGGTGCTGGAACGCCTTTTGCCAATGCAACGCGAGGATTTCATCCAGCTGTTCCGCATCATGCAGGGGCAGCCGGTGTGCATCCGTCTGTTCGATCCGCCCTTGCACGAATTCCTGCCCACAAGCCGCACCGGCCAACGCGATCTGGCTGAAGCCTTGGATTTGCCGCTGTCGGATGTGACCCGCCGGATCGAGGCGATGACAGAATACAACCCGATGCTTGGCCTACGCGGCGTGCGTCTTGGCGTGACCGTGCCCGAAATCTACGAGATGCAGGCCCGCGCGATCTTTGAGGCCACGATCGAAGCCAGTCGCGACGGCGAACCTGTCGTGCCCGAGATCATGATCCCGCTGGTGTCGGCCAAGCGCGAGGTGGAGCTGATCAAGGCCAGCGTCGACAAGATCGCAATGGCGGTGAAATCCGAACGCGGCGCTACCTTCACCTACCGGCTGGGGGTGATGGTCGAAACGCCACGTGCCGCGCTGCGCGCCGGAGAGATTTCGCCCCACTGTTCGTTCCTCAGTTTCGGGACGAACGATCTGACGCAAATGACCTACGGGCTTAGCCGCGATGACGCGGGACGGTTCATGTCGACCTACGTTCAGCAGGGCGTCTTCCCCGAAGATCCGTTCCACATGCTAGATCGTGACGGCGTCGGAGAGCTGCTTCAGCTGGGGGCCGCGCGGGGGCGGGCAGCACAACCTGGGATTACGCTATCGATCTGCGGAGAGCACGGCGGCAACCCCGAATCGATAGATTTTTGCCGCGCAGCGGGATTCGATTATGTTTCTTGCTCACCTTTTCGTGTTCCGGTTGCCAGACTCGCCGCGGCGCAATTGGCAATCGCAGACAAGATAAAGTAGTTCTTGGCGTCTACTCGCCTATATATAGGGTCTGTCCGCGGGTTCCCGCGCAACCGGTTTCAGCAGGGTTTACGCCCGTGACCATCTTGGGTACGCGGCGCTGTCCGAAACTACTTGCGAGGCGCTCAATGCGTTCTTTTCAGAAAATCTCCTCCTGCGCTCTGTTGGCGCTGTCTTTGCTTACTCCTGCTGTGGCCTCCGCTAGCCCGCAACAGGCCAAAGCACTGGCTGACATCGAGGCCAAAGGGCTGAGGTCTGTCGGGTCGGAACGTCTGGAAAGCATGATCGCATCCGCCAACGCTGCCAGCGATGTTGAATTCACCCGCGCGTGGTTGTCCGAGCAGCCCAAAGCGTCCGGCGGGGAGCAATGGCGCTGTCTGGCAGAAGCGCTTTACTTCGAAGCACGTGGCGAGACAGTCAAAGGTCAGTTCGCTGTGGCCGAAGTCATCATGAACCGCGTGAAGTCTTCGCAATTTCCCGGATCGCTTTGCAGTGTGATCAACCAAGGGACCGGCCGCAAATACCAGTGCCAGTTTACCTACACTTGTGATGGCAACGCCGAAGTGATCGCCGAGCCGCGCGCCTACACGCAGGTCGGAAAAGTTGCCCGCGCCGTTCTGGATGGCAAGGCACCTTCGCTGACGGGCGGTGCCACCTACTATCACACCACAGCCGTGAGCCCCCGTTGGTCCCGCGTGTTTACGCGCACCACCAAGATCGGCGTGCATATGTTCTACCGTGATGGTGTCCAGACCGCGTCCAACTAAGCGCCGTTTCTGTCGCCTTTGATGGCTGGTCAGCCGTGTCTGGCTTTGGTACATCCGGGCGAACGGTCTAGGATCGTGTGCAGGTGAGACAAGCAGAGGCCAGATCCTATGACGAGTGACACGCGGCTTGCCTTTGCGCACCCATCCGAACGAGCGGCAGCGACGGCGGGGCCTGAACCACTAGACCGGATTTCCCTGCGCGATCATATTGTTGCGGTCGAGATCGGGGCCTTTCAGGCCGAACGCGGTGTCACACAACGCATCTGTTTTAATATCGTCGTAGAAGTCCAGCCGTTGACCGGCCCTGTAGATGACGACGTGGATCGCATTCTGTCCTATGACCGCGTGACCGAGGCCATCGCCTACGAGCTTTCAGACGAACGGCTGAACCTGCTTGAAACCTTGGCCGAACGGGTCGCGGATCGTATCTTGCTGGAGCGACAAGCGATGCGGGTTTTTGTCCGTATTGAAAAGCTGGACCGTGGCCCTGGTGCTTTGGGCGTTGAAATCGTGCGTGCGCGGGATGATGCACCTGGCAGTCAGCCCGACGCGCAAGAGGTCCCGCATCCAGAACTGGTTTATCTAAGCAACGAAGCTATCGCGTCGCCCTTCTTGGCGGGCTGGCTGGATCAATTGCATCAGATGGGGCGCCCCCTGATCCTGTGCGTCGGGGCGTCAGATGCCACTGCGCCGCAGCTTGCACATAAGATGGCGCAGCGCCGCATTGATTTGCTGGCGATTGAGCAAAACGCTTGGGTGCTGGCGTCAAAGGATGACCGCTGCGTCGTTGTCGCCACCCGGACAGAGCTCGATTGGGCGATGAAGAACGGGCAAACCAGTGTGTGGGCTCCGTCAAAGATCGTGTTGGACAGCGTCGATACCCCGTCCGTACAGCCACGCGATGCCGTGGCACTGGCTGCATGGTTTGCCGCCAGTTTTGACGCGACAGAGATGCTGGTGATCGGGGCCAGTTTGCCCGCCAAAGCGTCGGTGCCGTTGCGCGCCGTTGCTGTGGACCAAGACAGGTTGTGAGCAATGACCGACTATTTCAGACCTCTCGTCCAGATTGGCCCTGCGCGGCCTGATGCTGCGGTGCCGCTTGCGGGGGGGTGGGGCTGGTTCACCCATGCAGAGGTTCTGTCCCGCAGCGCGTCGTCCCGCGTCGTGCCCGCGGCCAACATTCCTGCAAGCGTCTTGGCCCGGCTGACCGCAGCCCGTACCGAGATCGCCAGTCTGTCGCTGGACCGCCCTCGTATCATGGGTATTCTGAACACCACACCCGATAGCTTTTCTGACGGTGGCCAGCATGCTGCCGTGCCTGACGCGGTCCGAGCAGGGCAGGCGATGGTGACAGCAGGTGCTGATATTTTGGATATTGGTGGCGAATCTACGCGCCCCGGTGCCGATTTCGTGCTCGTATCCGAAGAGATAACGCGCACAGCGCCCGTTATCGCCGCGTTGCGGGGCGCAGGGCTGCGCACGCCGATCTCCATCGACACGCGCAAGTCAGCTGTGGCCGAAGCTGCGGTTAGCGCCGGTGCCAATCTCGTGAATGATGTATCGGGGTTTACCTTTGATCCCGCGCTTGGCCCCCTTTGCCAGACGCTCGGGCTGCCGGTCTGTGTCATGCACGCCCAGGGCGACCCAGCGACGATGCATCTGGACCCGCGCTATGACAATGTGCTGCTGGATGTCTACGACGCGCTGGAACGGCAGATCGCCGTGCTGGAGGCGTCGGGCATCCCCCGCAGTGCTATTCTGGCAGACCCTGGCATCGGATTTGGCAAAACCCAAGAGCACAATCTGGCGCTTTTGGCGCGGCTGAGCCTGTTTCACGCCTTGGGGACGCCAATTTTGTTGGGGGTATCGCGCAAACGGTTCATCGGGACGATCGGCAATGCGCCGCAAGCGCAGGACCGCGCGCCGGGGTCAATCGCCGTGGCGCTTGCAGGATTAGGGCAGGGTGTGCAAATGATCCGTGTGCATGACGTCAAAGACACCCGCCAAGCGGTTGCTTTGTGGCATGCCGCCTATTTTGGGAGCATTTTATGACAAAGTTATTTGGAACTGATGGTATTCGCGGACGGGCAAATGTTTACCCGATGACAGCCGAGGTCGCATTAAAAATCGGGGCCGCTGTCGGGCGCTATTTCAGCGCAGGCCGCGACGGGGTGCGCCGCGTTGTTATCGGCAAGGACACACGCCTGTCGGGCTATATGTTTGAAAACGCGCTGACGGCCGGGCTGACATCCTCGGGGATGAACGTTCTTTTGTTGGGGCCGGTGCCGACGCCGGCTGTGGGGCTGCTGACGCGGTCCATGCGGGCCGATCTAGGGGTCATGATTTCGGCCAGTCACAATCCGGCGACGGATAATGGTATCAAGTTTTTCGGCCCCGACGGGTTCAAGCTGAGCGATGCAGTAGAGGCAGAGATCGAAGCCCTGATCGCGGGTGGCGTAGAGATGAACCCTGCCGGCAAAATCGGCCGTGCTAAACGGATCGACGATGGACGTTTCCGGTATGTAGAGCGGGTCAAATCCTCGTTTCCACGCCAGATGCGTCTGGACGGCTTAAAGGTTGTAATCGACTGCGCGAACGGGGCCGCGCACCGCGTCGCGCCCGAAACCCTGTGGGAACTGGGGGCTGAGGTGATCGAGATCGGCGTCTCGCCGAACGGCTTCAACATCAACGAGAATTGTGGATCAACCCACCCCGAACGCGCTGCAGCGGCGGTGGTGGAGCACCGTGCCCATGTGGGCATTTGTCTGGACGGTGACGCGGACCGCGTGATCCTGATCGACGAGACTGGCAAGGTCGGTGACGGGGATCAATTCATGGCTCTCATGGCGTCCCGATGGGCGGCCGAAGACCGGCTGGCCAATAATGCCTTGGTCGCCACCGTGATGAGCAACCTTGGCCTTGAACACTTTCTGCAAGGCAAGGGGCTGCGGCTCGAGCGGACCTCGGTCGGGGATCGCTATGTCGTCGAGCGTATGCGTGAAGGCGGGTTCAATCTGGGCGGCGAACAGTCGGGACACATTGTCATGACTGACCACGCTACCACCGGCGACGGGCTGATGGCAGGGCTGCAGTTTCTGGCAGAGATGATCCGGTCGGAAAAGACCTCGTCCGAGTTGCTGAATAACTTTGAACCCGTGCCGCAACTCCTTAAAAACGTAAGGTTTTCTGCCGGTCAGGTGCCGCTAGAAGACGCTCAGGTGCAAGGGGCCATCGCACAGGCCGAGGCAGATCTGGCCGGTCAGGGGCGTTTGCTGATCCGCAAATCCGGCACCGAGCCGCTGGTTCGTGTCATGGCCGAGCATGAGGATGCAGGGCTGATGAAGCGGGCAGTCGATTCCGTCGTGGATGCTGTAACGGCAGCTGTCGCACCTTGAGTTGAGAGCGAGGCCGCTGGCGGGGAAACCTGCTTGGCGGCCTGGGCTCTGCTTTTGCTGGTGTTACATCGTGGGCGTCTGCGGGATGCCTTCGGCGAGGATTTTAGGCCATTTGGAAATCAGGGACGCGCGCGCGTCAGCAGGCGGCGGAAGGCTCCGTATTGGCTGAGTGCGACGCCCGCAAGGATCAGAACCATCGCATAAAGCAGCGAGGGTGGCAGCGGTTCGTTCAGCACAAGCGCGCCGAGGCAGACGGACCAGATAGGGACTTGGTAGTTCACCAGTGACATGAAGACCGGTCCCGCGCTGCGTATGACCACGACGCGTAGGAAGTTCGCAGCGGCGGTGGGGAGGAGCCCCAGAAACGCCAGCGCAGCGAGGATCGGGGGCGACGGGCGGGGCGGCAGCCCCTCGATAGTCAGGGCCATCGGGATGGTAATGAAAGTGGCGATGATCAGCAGGATCGTGGCGAGCCCGATGGCGTCGATCGCGGGCAGGCGGCGGATGATGATAGAGCTTGTGGCGTAGCATCCCGCCGCGGCCAAGCAGGCCAGTCGCCCTTGGGTTTCAAGCGCGGTGCCTGTGCTTTCAAAAGCCTGCGCACCGATCAGGATGACGACGCCGAGAAACCCTAATGAAAACCCGATTGCCTTGCGCGGGCTCATTGCTTCACCCGGGACAAAGAAATGGGCCAACGGAAGGATGATTAGGGCGGTTGCGGCCATCGTGACCCCCGCAAACCCCGACGTCACGTATTGCTGTCCCCAAGCGAGCAAGCTGAACGGCACCGCAGAGCTGGCGGCCCCAATGAAGATCACTGCGGCGAGGTCTGCGCGGGTCGGAGGCGTGGTAAACAGGCGGAACCCGCGTAGGCCCCAGATCGGGATCATCACAGTGGCGGCGAGCCCCACACGGGTGGCGGCGATCCAAAACGGGGGCATTTCAGTCAGCGCGATTTCCGTCACCAGAAATGTGCCGCCCCAGATGAAAGCCAGAAGCAGGATCAGCAGCCAGCTGGATTTGGTGATGGTGGGCACATCTGACATGCAGTTTCCTTGGTCAACGAACAGCGCCCAATCTGTGACAGTCGGCTCGTCAGAAGAAAAGGCCCGGTGCGAGACCGGGCCTTTTCATGTCGCTTAAGAAGCGATTAGTTCTTGGATTTGTCGACCATTTTGCCAGCAGAGATCCAAGGCATCATTTCGCGCAGCTTGCCGCCGACGACTTCGATCTGGTGCTCGTCATTGGCGCGACGCGAGGATTTCAGCGTGGGCTGACCAACCGAGTTCTCCAGCATAAAGTCGCGTACGAACTTGCCCGACTGGATATCGCTCAGCACGGCTTTCATGCGGGCTTTGGTCTCGTCGTAGGGCAGGATGCGCGGGCCGGAGACATATTGGCCGTATTCCGCGGTATTCGAGATCGAGTAATCCATGTTGGCGATGCCGCCTTCATAGATCAGGTCCACGATCAGCTTGGTTTCATGCAAGCATTCGAAATACGCCATTTCGGGCTCGTAGCCGGCTTCGACCAGTGTTTCAAAGCCCATGCGGATCAGCTCAACGATGCCGCCGCACAGAACAGCCTGTTCGCCGAACAGGTCGGTTTCGCATTCTTCGCGGAAGTTGGTTTCGATGATGCCGGACCGACCGCCACCGATGGCAGAGCAGTAGGACAGGCCGATTTCCAGCGCTTTGCCGGTGGCATCCGTGTCTACCGCCACGAGGCAAGGCACGCCGCCGCCTTTGGTGTATTCACCGCGCACGGTGTGACCGGGGCCTTTAGGGGCCATCATGATGACGTCGATGCCTTCTTTGGGCTCGATCAGGCCGAAGTGAACGTTCAGGCCGTGGGCGAATGCGATGGCGGCGCCTTCGCGGATGTTGTCGTGAACGTATTTCTTGTAGGTTTCGGCCTGCAATTCGTCGGGCATGGTGAACATGATGACGTCAGCCCAGGCTGCGGCTTCGGCAATCTCCATAACTTTCAGGCCTTCGCCTTCGGCTTTGGCTTTCGACGCGGACCCTTCGCGCAGAGCTACGACGAGGTTTTTCGCACCGGAGTCACGCAGGTTCAGCGCGTGGGCGTGGCCTTGGGAGCCATAGCCGAGGATGGCGACTTTCTTGTCCTTGATCAGGTTTACGTCGCAGTCACGGTCGTAATAAACGCGCATTGGGGCGTCCTTTCGGGTTCGTTAAAATCTGAGGTGACCATATCGAAGCTGACGCGAGATGCCATTGCCGGATTATGAGTTTATTTGGCAAAATGAAGATGGTAATGCGCGTTAAGTTTAAAAAATGGAAAAATCATGCTTGATGACATGGATCGTCGCATTCTACGCCATTGGCAGGCGGATGCGGGGCTGACACCAGCGGAATTGGCGGACCTGACAGGGCTGACGGCGGGCAAGGTATCGCGCCGTATCGTGCGCATGCAGGAGGCAGGTGTCGTGCAAGGGGTGGCGGCTGTCGTGGACTGGGCAGCCTTGGGATATACTGTCGAGGTGTCTTTGCGGATCACGCTGGACAAGACGCAGGGCAACGCCTTTGACCGCTTTCTTGACGAGGCGCGAAAGCTGCCCGAGGTGATCGAGATCCAGACCTTTCTGGGACGGGTGGATGTTCGCTTATCGGTGATTGCGCGGGATATGGCGCATTACCAGCAGATTTACCGCGCGGGTATTCTGACCCTGCCGCATATCGCGGATATCGAGGCGCTTATGCATGTGGCGCGGATCAAGTCAGACGAGGCTTTGCCGCTATGATTTCGCTGGATGAGGTAGACCACCGGCTGATCCGATCGCTTGCACGGGATGCGACCCAAAGTGCGGGGGCCTTGGGCCGCCATCTGGGCCTGTCGCAGCCTGCCACATGGCGGCGGATCAAACGGTTGGAGGAGGCAGGCATTCTGCGCGGCAAGCGGCTGAGATTGAACCGCGAAGCCTTGGGGTTTGGCGTGACCGTCTTTCTTGGCGTCAAGCTTGCCACCAAAGGCCGTGTGAGCCTTGAGGATTTCGAACGCGCGGTCAGCGCCATTCCCGAGGTGCAAACCGTGGAGCACGTCTTGGGGCTTTATGACTATCGCTTGCGGGTCGTCGCGCGTGATCTGGCAGACTTTGAACGGGTTCTGCGACGCAGGATTATGACGTTGCCGGGGGCGGGTGCGGTCGAGGCAAACGTGCTGCTCAGCGAGGAACGACTGACCGGGCCTTTGGGTCTGTGACTTTGCCCCACGAGGAGCTATGTTCGCGCGAAACCATCAGGAGGATATCATGCCCGCTTTGCTAAATTCAGTTGACCCGGAAGGGCTTGAAGAGTTTTCGGTCGTGTTCACCGACCGGTCCTTGAACCATATGAGCGCCGTGTTTCAAGAGGTCATGCGTGACATCAGCACTCTGCTCAAGGACGTATACAACGCCGATGCCGTGGCAGTGATCCCCGGGGGCGGCACCTACGGGATGGAGGCCGTCGCGCGTCAGTTTGCGCGGGGTGCAGATGTGCTGGTCGTGCGCAATGGCTGGTTCTCCTACCGCTGGAGCCAGATTATCGAAAGCGGCGATCTGACCGGCAATGCGACAGTGATGAAAGCGCAGATGCAAGGCAACAGCACGCCGTCGCCGTTCGCGCCATGCCCCATCGACGACGTGGTAAAAGCCATTGAGACCCACAAACCTCAGGTGGTATTTGCGCCGCATGTTGAAACCAGCGCCGGTGTTATCCTGCCGGACGACTACATCAAGCAGATGGCAGAGGCGGCCCATGCCGTTGGCGCGCTCGTAGTGCTCGATTGCATCGCGTCGGGCTGCGCATGGGTGGATATGAAGGCGCTTGGCGTCGATGTGTTGCTTTCTGCACCGCAAAAGGGCTGGAGCGCATCCCCCTCTGCCGGCCTGATTATGATGTCGGACCGTGCGGTTGCGCGAATGGCAGAGACCAAGTCTGACAGTTTTGCGATTGATCTGGGCAAGTGGCACAGCATCATGAGGGCCTATGAAGACGGCGGCCATGCCTATCATGCCACCATGCCGACCGATGCGCTGCGCCTGTTTCGCGATACAATGCTGGAAACCAAATCCTATGGTTTCGACCGGCTGAAGGAGGCACAGTGGCGTCTGGGGGATTCTGTTCGCAAGATGCTGGCCGACAAGGGCGTCGTCTCTGTCGCGGCGGAGGGGTTTGCCGCGCCGGGTGTGGTTGTCAGCTATACCTCGGATCCATCGGTGCAAAATGGCAAGGCCTTTGCCGCCGAAGGGATGCAGATTGCTGCTGGCGTGCCGCTGATGTGTGACGAGCCAGAGAATTTTCAGACGTTCCGGCTGGGGTTGTTCGGACTGGACAAGCTTTACGATGTGGATGCGACGCTCGCGCGTTTGGCTGCTGTGGTTGATAAGGTTCTGTAAATAAAGCTATGTGGCAGGTTATTCTTGCCGCATACCGAGCCCCATCTCCATCAACATGCGCCGGACAGGCGGCAGCGCATAAAGCGCGCTCAACCCTTTGGCACGAGCGTCGCGGGCCAAGGGCGTTTTCGCCTGACTTGCGCGGTTCAACAGATCAATGCCACGCAGGCGCAGCTGGATATCGCCAAAACGGGCCTTGTGGTAGGCGTCCAGCATCGGCTGGCTTCCCAGATCGTCGCGGTATTTTTGGGACAGCTCCAGCAGCGTCGCGATGTCTTGTAGCGACATGTTCAACCCCTGTGCGCCGATGGGGGGCATGACGTGTGCAGCTTCGGCGATCAGGGCAATGCGTTCCCCCGACAGCCGCGCCGCGTGTTGTCTGATGATCGGCCAGATAGCGCGCTGTGATGCTAATGTAAGCGGGCCAAGCACCTGCGCGCTGCGCTCTGTTGCGGCGAGGGAGAAGGCATCGGCGTCTAGCGCCATCCGGGCGAGCGATGCCGCGCCGTCATCCATCCACACCACCGCAGAGCAGGGCAGGCCGTCGCGGTCGGGCAGGGGCACGAGGGTGAAGGGCCCGCCGCTGCGGTGCACTTCGGTTGATACGTTTTCATGAGGGGTCGGGTGTGTGACTGCAAAGGCGAGCGCCTTTTGACCATAGCTTTGGCGGGTTACCTCTATGCCGGCTGCGTCTCGCATCGGACTGTCGCGCCCATCAGCGGCAACCACCAGTTTGGCCGATATCTTAGTGCCATCGTCGAGCCCTACGCGTGCCCCGGTGGTGCGCGTGAATAATGACGTCGTCGCTGTTCCGGGGCGAAAATCGACATTCGGTAGGGCGGTTAAACGCTCTAACAAAGCACGCCGCAGCAGCCAGTTCGGAAAATTCCAGCCAAAGGGTTGATCCGAAATATCAGCAGCATCAAATGCGCGACTGGTCAGCGGTGCGTCGCCATCCCCGCCGGCGTCAATAATGCGCATGACCTGCAAGGGTGCTGCATGATCCGACAGATGCGCCCATATCCCTGCCGCCTCGAGCACGCGGCGGGCTGGCTGCAACATCGCAGTAGAGCGCATATCGGCCCCCTGCGCCGTGCCATCGGTCACTGGGGGCGTCGGGTCGACGCAGACCACATTGAACCCTGCGCTGCCGAAGGCTGCCGCCGCTGTCAAACCGGCAATGCCGCCGCCCGAAATCAAAATGTCACATGTCATGGTCATCAGTTAGTCCGTAATTTTTGCAAGAAAAGCTGAAAGATCATCGGTGTGAAAGTGAATATGCGGCGCGGGCTCTGCTCTTTCTGCGACGTGCACCGTGCCCATCCCCATTTCGTGCGGGGCGATCAGGTTGCGCGGGTCGTCTTCGAACATGAAGGCGGACGATGGGGTCAACGCATCGGTGGCGAATATCAGATCATAGGCGGCGCGTTCGGGTTTGGGTAAATATTGAGCGTGCTCAACGCCATAGACAGCATCAAACAACCCCGACAATCCCCGTGCGGCAATGACCTTCTCGGCGTAGGGGGCTGTCCCGTTGGTATAGATAATCCGACGCCCCGGCAGTGCGGCGATCCGCGCCGCAAGCAGCGGATCAGGTACCAGCGCGTCAAAGGTAATCTCGTGTACCTCATGCAGATACGGGCCAGGATCAAGGTCGTGTTCGCGCATCAGCCCCGCCAAAGTCGTGCCATAGGTGTGCCAGTAGTGCTTGCGCAGATGATCCGCGCGCCGTCGGTCTACGTTCAGCGCGGTCATTACCCAGTCGGTCATGCGCTGTTCGATTTGGTCAAACAGGCGCGCCGACGGCGGATAGAGCGTGTTATCAAGGTCGAACACCCAAGTGTTCACGTGAGAGAAATCGGTATTTTTCATAAGGACTTGCTACGCCGCCTGAGGGTACTGTGCAAGATCACGGGGTTGCGCAATTGGACGCGGGGGCTAAGGTGCCGGAGCCTTTTGAAAGAGAACCCATGACGACGCCACGCTCCGGACCCACTGACGCCTATTCGATGATCTTGGACGCGATTGATGTGGGCACCTATCGACCCGGCGATCGCTTGGTAGAAAGCGAACTGGCCGAACGGTTTGGCGTGTCCCGAACGCCGGTTCGCGAAGCATTACAACGGCTTGAGACGCAATCTTTGCTGGCGCGGGACGGCCGCAGTTTGATCGTTGCATCGCTGGATCACAACCAGATGGCCGAGCTTTACGTTGTGCGCGGAGAGCTGGAGGGGCTCGCCGCGCGGCTTGCAGCGCGTCATGCAACGACTGAAGAAGTCCGCGTGCTGCGTGAAATGGTCGAGGAAGACGATGCATTGCGCGACAACCCGGCCGCGCTGGCACGGGCAAACAGGCGGTTTCACAAACAAATTCATCTGGCGTCCCACAACCGATATCTCGTGCAGCAACTTGATCTGGTGCATCGGTCCATGGCCCTGATGGCGACGTCATCATTGGCGGTGGACGGACGCGGCGCAATTGCACAGGATGAACATGATCGCATTGTGCAGATGATTGAACAGCGCGACGAAGACGGTGCGGACGAAGCCTTGCGGACGCATATCTCGGTCGCGTTTATGACGCGGCTGAAGCAAGAGGCCGCGCAACGCAAGGAGGAGGGTTAAGGGGGGCGAGCCGATCTGGTTTGCATCCCATTGTCGGATTTGTGGCTGACGCCATGTTCGGTTTTGTCCCAATAGAACGGCATGACCACGAATTCATAAAGTGCCTTATAGGCCGCGAATGACCCTAGAATAAAATAGAACGGCAACGTTATTGCCCACGGAATAAGGTGCCGGTGCTGAGACCCGGATACGGCCGTCATTGCGATGGCAATACTAAGAATTTCGGCAAACACGAAAAACCCAAATAGGCTATAGAATGCTTCAGGCCCAAGGGTGGTTTCAACAGGATGTGATGCACCGAAAAGCGGAAGGCAGAAGGTCCAGAGAAATGGGGCGAAGATAAACTGGCAAAATGTCGCGAGGAACAGCGTTTGCACGCCAAGGAAGCGGATGATCCCCACGTCTCGGATCAGTTGGAGCGGCGCGCGGCTGTGTACGACCCATGTGATCAAGAAGCCTTTCAGCCAGCGCGACCGTTGCTTGATCCAGGGCCATGCGCGAAAGTTGGCTTCTTCGTAGGTGACCGTTGGTAACAGGTCGGTTCGGTACCCATGCCGCGCAAGCCGCACCCCGAGGTCGGCGTCTTCGGTGACATTATGGGAATCCCAGCCACATAGCTTTTCCAGGATAGGACGTCGGAAGAAAAGCGTCGTGCCGCCTAACGGGATGATCAGCCCCAGATGCGCGACGCCCGGAAGAATAACGCGCCACCAAGAAGCATATTCCAGCGCGAAACAGCGCGAGATCCAATTGGTCCGCGCGTTGTAATAGTCCAGTACCCCTTGGACGCAGGCGACATTTGGTGGGGCGTGCTCAAAATGTTGTACCACGCGGTCAAGCTGGTCGACTTCGGGCGCATCTTCGGCGTCCCATACGCCGATGATGCTGCCGTTGCAAAAATCCAGTGCATAGTTCAGTGCGCGCGGCTTGGTGCGCAGCTTTCCTGCTTGAGGGACTTCGATCACATCGAACCAAAAAGGCAGCCTGGTGCGCGCAATCGTATCACGGGTCATCTGATCGCCTTCTTCCAACACCAAAACGACTTGAAGCAATGCCTTGGGGTAGGTCAGTTGACCAAGCCGCGCAATCAAAGCGCCCGCAATTTCCTCTTCGTGCAGAAGGGGCACAAGAACGGATACTTTGGGGCGTCTTGCAGGCACTGGCGGCGGGGCGGGATCCGACGCATGTGGGGTGTTCCCCCATAAGCACCGTGCAACGAAAGATGACAGCCGCAGGGTCATGATCATGGCGCTGCAACACAACGCCAAGGCGACAAATGCGGTGAACGTCCATGCCGGTAGCGCTATAAACAGGAGGGCTGCGGCACCGCCTACAGTGCAGGCCCAAAGACGTCGCCCTGGACCGGCAATGCGCCAAGTACGGCAGCTTTGATCCGCAGGGACACGAGTCGCAGCGCGCCTCGCTAAAACAGGTCCATAAAGTGCTGTGATCCGTCGATCAATCTGGGCGGGTTCTGCAAGCACGGGGACAATATCAAGGTCGACATCACCGAAGGCTTCCCCTTCGATCTCGCTCAGCCGATCTGGCCTGCTTGTTGCTAAAAAGAGAGTTTTACCCAAGCATCGCCACGGCACGATCTTGTGCCGTAGACATTCTTCGGCTGTTAGATGGCGCGCGAGGGTTGCTTTGGGCGGGTCGGTGTCAAGATCAACCTGCTGGATCTGATGTTGGAGTACCAGCGCCTTGGTCACCTCGCTGCGCGAGACGAGGCCTTGGGCAACGAGTATATCCCCAAGGGGCGCATCAAGGGTTTGCTGCGCTTCGAGGGCATGAACCAAAGCGGCCTGATCGATCAGGCCGGCGTCAACCAATATCCGGCCCAAGGGCCGATACCGCCCGCGTACACGCGCGGGTTTTGGTGATTTCAGCTCTAGCCCAAGGTTGCTCATCGGTCGAATCCCTTCCTTTCGGAATAATTCGACCGTGGCAGAGTTACCTTAATGCGGCGTTAATTGCGGGTGAAGGAAGCGCCCGCGCCCTTGCAGCTTAGCTGGCCCGTTCCGCCATGGCCGTGGCGAAACGTTCGAATAGATAAAAACTGTCTTGCGGGCCGGGGCTGGCTTCGGGGTGGTGCTGGACGGACCAAACCGGACGCCCCTCCATCCGAATGCCGCAGTTGGATCCGTCAAACAGCGATTGATGCGTTTCCACGATACCGCTTGGCAAGCTTTGCGCATCAACGGCGAACCCGTGGTTCATCGAGGTAATTTCAACTTTCCCCGTATCGATATCTTTGACCGGGTGGTTCGCCCCGTGATGGCCGTGGCTCATCTTGACCGTCTGACCGCCCAACGCGAGCGCTAGCATCTGGTGACCAAGGCAGATGCCGAAAACCGGAAGCTGCGTTTTTTCAAGAACTTCCTTGATCATCGGCACGGCATAAACGCCGGTTGCAGCGGGGTCGCCAGGGCCGTTCGACAGGAAAACGCCATCGGGATTATGAGCCATTACATCTTCATATGTTGCAGATGCGGGCAGGACCGTGACATCACAGCCAGCCGAAGCGAGGCAACGCAGGATGTTGCGTTTGGCACCATAGTCGATCGCAACAACTTTATGTGGCGCATTCTCCTGCTCGGTATAGCCCTCTGGCCAGGCCCAACGCATTTCATTCCAGCGGTAGGATTGCTTACAGCTGACGTCCTTGGCCAGATCCATGCCTTCCAGACCGGCGAACGCGCGGGCAGCTGCGACCAGAGCTTCGACATCAAAGATGCCGTCCGGGTTGTGTGCCAGTGCCGCATGGGGCGCGCCTTGCTGACGGATTGCCCGAGTCAGGCGACGTGTATCAATGCCACCGATGGCGATACGCCCGCGGGACGCCAACCAGTCGGACAGCGGCTGTACGGAGCGCCAGCTGCTTGGGTCCGTAGGCATCCACTTTACGACCATACCCGCCGCTACCGGATCGCCGGTTTCGTCGTCTTCGGGGGTGGTGCCAGTGTTGCCGATATGGGGGAAGGTGAACGTCACGATTTGCCCCGCATAAGACGGGTCGGTCATGATTTCCTGATAGCCGGTCATTGCTGTATTAAAGCAAAGCTCGGCCACGGTTTCGCCCGTTGCGCCAAAGCCCATGCCGTAGAAAAGCGATCCGTCCGCTAGCGCCAGGCAGGCAGTCGGACGAGGTGATGTGGTCGCGGTCATGTGGGGGGCCTCCAGCGGCAGGTATATGGAGTTAAACGGTGGCAACCTAAGGCGGCGTGCTGCCGGGGTCAATAGGGTGTCTAAAATGAAATATGCATATTTAACAATGACTTAGCGGTCCTGTGTGGCATTGCCTGCGCGGCGCAATATGTCTATGTTGCACGGCTTAATTCCCCTTAGGGTCAAAAGGACGATGGTAATGGTACTGCGGACTCGCATCTCGGAAGCACTAAAACAGGCAATGAAGGACAAGGCGGCCAAGCGCCTTTCGACCTTGCGGCTGATCAACGCGGCGATCAAGGACAAAGACATCGCGGCGCGCGCTGATGAAGGCGATACTGGTGTTGGCGACGCAGAAGTGCTCGCGATTTTAGGCAAAATGGCGAAACAACGTATGGAATCGGTACGCGCCTATGAAGAGGGTGGCCGGCTTGACCTAGCCGACCGCGAGCGCGAAGAGATCGGCGTAATCGAAGAGTTCT
Organism: Sulfitobacter sp. M22; assembly: GCF_021736025.1. Classification (NCBI taxonomy): domain Bacteria; kingdom Pseudomonadati; phylum Pseudomonadota; class Alphaproteobacteria; order Rhodobacterales; family Roseobacteraceae; genus Sulfitobacter; species Sulfitobacter sp. M22. The sequence goes on from NZ_WMEC01000001.1 coordinate 385,761, forward strand.
TGCCGCGCCAACTGACCGAAGAAGAAAGCACTAAAGCGGTGGATGACGCGATCGCCGAAGTGGGCGCGACCTCGATCCGTGACATGGGCAAGGTGATCGGCTTGCTCAAGGGGAAGTACACGGGACAAATGGATTTTGGCGCGGTTGGGCCCAAAGTTAAAGAGCGTCTGAGCTAACGCTCAACGGAGCAATGAACGGTTCAGCTCGTCGTAAAGGGTGATCCGTTCTTCCTCGCTCAGGAATGCGCCTATTTCGACCTCACGTCCCATCCCGCGCAGGGTCACATAATGGGGTACGGGGCCGTCTTTTTCATATTTAGTGACGACGGCCCAATGGCGATTACATTGCCACTCCTTGACGTCCCCTCCGGCTGTGTGATGCGATAAATGGGCGGTGTGGTGGTCGAGTGTAAACACTTCTTCAATCTTTCTGGCCTTATGGTTGCGCTGTAGCGCCCAGTAAATGCCTGCCACGGCGGCCAGAATGAAAGGAAGCAATCCCCATAACAACACCGTCCCCAGGAGGGACAGTACAGGGATCAGAATCAGGATAAAGGTTGTCAGGATAAAACTGGCAAAGCCCTTTGCCGACAGGGATTGATGCGGCCGCAGGGTTAGAATCTGCGTCGGGGCGTTGGGTGGTGATCTCCATTCATAGGGCATTAGGACGTCCATCCGCGGCGCTGGTTGGGAATATCTGGCTTGGCATATAGCGGACAATCAGGGCCAAGCGACACAGCATAGACACGCTTGGCCCCTCAATCGGTTATTCTAGTTCGACCAGCAGATCCTTGGCGTCGATCTGGCCACCTGGGGTGACATGCACCGCTTTGACCACTGCATCACGGTCCGCATGAATCCCGGTTTCCATCTTCATGGCTTCGATGGTGAGCAGCAGGTCACCTGATTTGACCTTTTGCCCCACAGTCGCCCCGACAGAGGCCACAACCCCTGGCATTGGTGCGCCGATGTGATTGACGTTGCCGATCTCGGCCTTCGGTCGCTGGGCCGTCGTCGCTTTGACCAGGCGGTTGGGCACACGCACCACGCGCGGCTGACCGTTCAGCTCGAAAAAGACTTTGACGTCGCCGTCTTCATTGGTCTCGCTCAGCGCTTGCAGGCGGATCTCAAGCGTCTTGCCCGGGTCGATCTCCGCGGTGATTTCTTCGCCGGGCTCCATCCCGTAGAAGAAGGTGCGCGTCGGCAGCACACGGACGGGACCATATGTTCGGTGACGCCCCATGTAATCCAGAAAAACCTTCGGATACATGAGGTACCCCGACAGGTCGTCGTCTTCGACCTGAGCCCCTTCTAGCAGGTCGCGCAGCTCCTTGCGCGTTGCCTCTAGGTCCGTGGGGGGCAGATGGGCACCGGGACGTGCTGTATTAGGTTTTTCGCCCTTTAGAATCTTGTCGGCAATCGCGGCTGGGAACCCGCCGGGGGGTTGGCCCAAATTGCCGCGCATCATATCGATCACACTGTCCGGAAAGGACATTTCCGCCTTGGGGTCTTCGACCTGCATGCGGGTTAACCCTTGGGATACCATCATCAACGCCATATCGCCCACAACTTTGGAAGACGGGGTGACTTTGACAATATCGCCAAACATCTGGTTCACTTCGGCATAGGTTTTGGCAACCTCGGGCCACCTGTCGTCCAGCCCCATTGACGCGGCTTGCGCCTTGAGGTTGGTGAACTGACCACCGGGCATCTCGTGCAAATATACCTCGGAGGAGGGGGCCTGCATGCCTGTCTCAAAGGCTGCATATTCCTTGCGTACATCTTCCCAATAGTTCGAGATTTCGCGCACCGCGTCCATCGACAAACCTGTGTCGCGATCTGTGTGCTTCAGCGCCTCGACAACCGACCCGAGTGTCGCCTGAGAGGTGTTCCCCGATAGCGCATCCATCGCGCAATCTACTGCATCGACACCCGCTTCTGACGCCGCCATGATGGTCGCGATGGCCGTGCCTGCGGTGTCATGGGTATGGAAGTGTATCGGCAGTCCGACCTCGGATTTCAGCGCTTTAATCAACGCTCTGGCGGCATTTGGTTTAAGCACACCGGCCATGTCTTTGAGACCTAAAATATGTGCGCCGGCCGCCTTCAGTTCTTTGCCCATGGCGACATAGTATTTTAAGTCGTATTTGGCGCGGTCCGGGTCGAAAATATCACCAGTATAACAGACCGTACCCTCACAAATCTTGTTGTTCTCGATCACCGAGTCCATCGCGACACGCATATTCTCAACCCAGTTCAGGCTATCAAAAACGCGAAATACATCTACGCCTTCGGTCGCGGCAACGCGGACAAATTCCTGTACCACATTGTCGGGGTAGTTGGTGTAACCAACGCCATTCGATCCCCGCAGCAGCATCTGGGTCATCACGTTGGGCAAGGCCGCGCGCAGGTCGCGCAGGCGTTGCCACGGACATTCCTGCAAAAACCGGTAGGCCACGTCAAAGGTGGCACCACCCCAACATTCCATAGAAAAAAGTCGTGGAAGATTAGCAGCATAGGCCGGGGCAACCTTGATCATATCATGGCTGCGCATCCGCGTGGCGAGCAAAGACTGGTGGCCGTCGCGCATGGTGGTATCGGTGATAAGCAACTGCCGCTGTTGTTCCATCCAGTCGGCGACAGCCTGAGGGCCCTTCTGCTCGAGCAAATTGCGTGTGCCCATCATGGGTTCGGCGCGGGCAGCAGGGGGTTGTGGCGCGCGCACTGCTGCAGCGGGGCGCTCGAACCCTTCTGTCTCGGGGTGCCCGTTCACCGTGATGTCGGCGATATAGGTCAACACTTTTGTCGCCCGGTCGCGTCTCTTTTCAAACGTGAACAGCTCTGGCGTTTGGTCGATAAATTTAGTGTGGTAGCTGTTGTCGAGGAAGGTCGGATGTTTCAGCAGGTTTTCGACAAATGCAATATTCGTAGACACGCCCCTGATGCGGAATTCGCGTAGGGCGCGGTCCATGCGGGCGATCGCCTGCTCTGGCGTTTGCGCTTTGGCGGTGACTTTGACCAACAGGCTGTCGTAATACCGCGTGATAACGCCGCCGGAGTAGGCCGTGCCGCCATCAAGGCGGATGCCCATACCGGTCGCCTCGCGAAAGGCGGTGATGCGACCATAATCAGGGATAAAATTATTTTGCGGGTCTTCCGTGGTGATCCGTGTCTGTAGGGCATGGCCGTTCAGCTGGACATCCGCCTGGGTCGCCTTCCCTGTCGCCTCGGCGATGGTCTTGCCCTCGGCGATCAGGATCTGGGCTTGTACGATGTCGATGCCGGTGACTTCCTCGGTCACGGTGTGTTCAACCTGAACCCTCGGATTTACCTCGATAAAATAGAACTTACCGTCGTCCATATCCATGAGGAATTCGACGGTGCCCGCACATTCATAGTTCACATGAGCGCAGATTTTTCGGCCCAATTCGCAAATCTCGGCACGTTGTTCGTCGCTGAGGTAGGGGGCGGGTGCGCGTTCTACAACCTTTTGGTTGCGGCGCTGAACCGAACAATCTCGTTCAAATAGATGGTAGATTTCGCCGTGGCTGTCGCCAAGAATCTGCACTTCGACGTGGCGCGCCTTGAGGATCATCTTTTCCAGATATCCTTCGCCGTTTCCAAAGGCAGCTTCGGCCTCGCGCCGCCCTTCTAAAACTTTTTCTTTAAGCTCGCTTTCGTTGTCGATGGGGCGCATCCCGCGTCCACCCCCCCCCCAAGATGCCTTGAGCATGAGCGGATAGCCAACTTCTGCAGCCTGTTTCCGCACGAGCTCCATGTCGTCGCCCAATACATCCGTCGCGGGCACGACCGGCACACCGGCTTCCATGGCGACACGGCGCGCACTGGCCTTGTCACCCAAAGCGCGCATCGTTTCAGCCCGAGGACCGATGAAGGTAATGCCATTTTGCGCGCAAGCATCTACAAAATCGGGATTTTCTGACAAGAGCCCATAGCCGGGATGAATCGCATCCGCCCCAGAGGCTTTTGCGACACGAATAATTTCATCAATGCTAAGATAAGCGGCAACGGGCCCTAATCCGGCTCCGATCCGGTAGGCTTCGTCCGCTTTAAATCGGTGCAGCCCCAGCTTATCTTCCTCGGCGAACACCGCGACCGTCTTTTTTCCCATCTCGTTGGCCGCACGCATAATTCGAATGGCGATTTCGCCGCGGTTCGCGATTAGAATTTTCTTAAATTCGGTCATATATAGGCCTTCCTGCTGGCAAGAAATCTTCGTTTTCAAGCATGTAGCGTGATCTGTAACGCTGCGCTGCGGCATTGTTGCGTCTGAATGACGTTACGTGCAAGCAGAAGTTTTTTTGATTTGCTTGGATTTTTTACCCTTTGGAAAGATGTTGGCTGGTACGAAGGGGGAGGTCCAAACGCGGCAACCGATAGAAGGAGGAGCGGACAGGTAAGATACAGATCACATCTTCGCCCTAGAACGCATTCAGCGAAGAATTTGTTAGAATTGCACCAAGAACATTTTGCGAACGCGTCTTTTATTTAGCGGTTTTGCACGATAGATTGGCGGCATGAATGATTTCGACGAAATGGCCGCCTTTGAGGGCGCTTCCTTATCATCGCGCGCTATGGCTGCGCGTCCGCAACCCTATCTAGACGGGTTAAACCCTGCGCAGCGCGCCGCGGTAGAGCAGATGGACGGCCCCGTCTTGATGCTGGCCGGTGCGGGGACGGGCAAGACCAAGGCGTTAACAGCGCGGATCGTGCATCTGATGAATACCGGACGTGCCAGGCCGAATGAAATTCTTGCCGTGACCTTTACCAACAAGGCCGCGCGAGAGATGAAAAACCGCGTCGGACATATGCTGGGGCAAAGTATCGAAGGGATGCCTTGGCTCGGCACTTTTCACGCGATCTGCGTTAAGCTGTTGCGTCGTCATGCTGAATTGGTGGGGCTTAAATCGAATTTTACCATTCTGGATACGGATGACCAGCTGCGCTTGCTCAAGCAGTTGATCAAGGCGGAAGGCATTGATGACAAGCGTTGGCCCGCGCGGCTACTTGCGGGGGTGATTGATGGTTGGAAAAACCGGGCTCTGACACCTGACAAGATTTCTGCGGCCGATGCGGGGGCTTACAACCACCGCGGCTCAGAGCTGTATGCGCAGTATCAGGCACGATTGAAGGACCTGAATGCCTGTGATTTTGGTGATTTGCTATTGCATATGGTCACCATTTTTCAGCAGCACGAAGATGTGTTGGGGCAATACCAGCGCTGGTTCAAATTCATATTGGTGGACGAATATCAGGATACCAACGTCGCCCAGTATATGTGGCTTCGCCTGCTTGCATCCGACCACAAGAATATCTGCTGCGTTGGGGATGACGACCAGTCGATCTATGGCTGGCGTGGGGCCGAAGTGGGTAACATCCTACGGTTCGAAAAGGATTTTCCCGGGGCGCATGTCGTCCGGCTTGAGCAGAATTATCGTTCAACACCGCATATTCTCGCCGCTGCATCAGGCGTGATTGCTGGAAACGAGGGGCGTTTGGGCAAGACGTTGTGGACGGAATCCCGTGAGGGGGAAAAAGTTCGTTTGATCGGACATTGGGATGGTGAGGAAGAGGCGCGCTGGATCGGTGATGAAATCGAAGCATTGCAACGTGGAACCAGAGCGCTGGACCCTTATACGCTGGATGATATGGCAATTCTCGTGCGGGCCTCACACCAGATGCGGGCTTTTGAAGACCGTTTTTTGACCATTGGGCTACCATACCGCGTGATTGGCGGCCCGCGGTTCTATGAGCGGTTAGAGATTCGCGACGCAATGGCTTATTTCCGAGTGGTGACATCACCGGATGACGATCTCGCGTTCGAGAGAATCGTTAATACCCCGAAACGTGGTTTGGGCGACAAGGCGCAGCAGAATATTCAGAAAACAGCGCGGGAGAATGGTGTTAACCTCGTTGAAGGAGCACGCATTCTGTTGGCGAATGGGGGCATCGGTGGGCGCGGCGCGGCGCAGCTGCGCTTGCTTATTGATGGTATTGAACGGTGGTCTGAACTGGCAAGGGGCCCTCGGCTGCAAGTTGTGGTCGAAGATGATAGCGTGATCGACGAGGGCGCGCCGCAGTTTCACAATGAATATGGCCCGCCCGAAGTAAGCCATATCGAACTGGCGCAGATCATATTGGATGAAAGCGGCTATACCGGTTTTTGGCAGAACGACAAAACGCCAGAGGCACCCGGGCGGCTTGAGAACCTGAAAGAGCTGGTTAAGGCGCTGGAGCAGTTCGAGAATCTACAGGGTTTTCTGGAACACGTCAGCCTGATCATGGACAATGAAAGTGACGATGGTGGCGCAAAGGTGTCGATCATGACGTTGCACGCGGCCAAAGGGCTGGAATTTCCGGCTGTTTTTCTGCCCGGTTGGGAAGATGGGCTTTTCCCGTCGCAGCGGTCTATGGATGAATCCGGCCTTAAAGGCTTGGAGGAAGAGCGCCGGCTTGCTTATGTTGGGATCACGCGGGCGGAGCAGCTGTGCACGATTTCATTCGCGGCCAATCGGCGCGTGTTCGGACAGTGGCAAAGCGCCATGCCGTCGCGGTTTATTGATGAACTTCCCGAAGTGCACGTTGATGTGCTGACACCGCCTGGTTTGTATGGCGGCGGGTATGGTGCCGCGATGCCCAAATCGAATCTGCACGAAAAGGCGGCCGAGGCGAATGTTTATAACTCGCCGGGATGGCGCAGGTTGCAGACGCGCAGCCAGGGGCGTGGGACCAGCCAACCCGCCGAGGTCCGCAATATGACAATCGATATGTCTGCCGTTAGCAGCTTTGCCATGGAGGAACGGGTTTTCCACCAAAAGTTTGGCTATGGTAAAGTTATTGGAATCGAAGGGGATAAGCTTGAGATCGCCTTTGACAAGGCGGGCGTCAAAAAGGTCGTTTCGCGCTACCTGAGCACGTCAGACGACGTTCCGTTTTGAACGGAGCGTTGACGCCTTAATGAAATATCAAAGTTTGAATGCAAGAACGGCGGTGCTTTGGGAGGAAAGCACCGCCGTCTTTATCTACGTCCCCAATCCAATCGGGAGGAAAGGGGGAAGGGGACGTTAGTGAAAGCCGCCGGTCTCAGGGAGGAGGAGGAGACCCGAAGCTTTCTACAGGCACACAACAGGGAGGGTGCGTGTGCCCGATCCGGTATCAGTTAAGCAGCGTTGCGCGCTGTTTCCAGTGCGATGCCGCGAATTTGCGAGCGGCCCATGCCCAAGTCGTTCAGCTCGCGGTTTGACAGAGAGCTGAGTTCGTTGAAGGTCGAGCGGTATACCCGGCGTTGTTTGCGGCGAGTCTCAAATGTGGACATCAGCGCGGCAAAACGGTCTGCCAGGGTCGGTGCGGTTGTGGTGTTCAAGTAGGCCATCGGAGTACCTCGTCTTGTTTCGTCTGAGTTCGTTATCATTCGTCTTGTGTTGGTTATGTAGGAAAATGCTGCAGCTGCACAACAGCCAGATCGGCAATGCTGCTATGCAGAAAGTGCATAGGGGAAGGTGACGTAACGTCCTGAACGGGAACAAAAATAACCACAGCGCAAACGCTTGGATCCGGAATTGCGATGATGTGAAAAAAATGGCGACGATACCAGGGAGGAGGAGGGTATCGCCGCCGAAAACAAACACATCCGGGAGGAGGATGGATGGTTTGGTCTTAAACTTGGAGCGCAGTATCTGCGTTCCTGAAGTCTTTTTGACCTATTTGCTGCGCCTGCACAATTATCTAATCGTGCAATGCTGCTATGCAGCGAAAACATGGGGTGAATGCGTAATTATTGGGCGGAAAATGTTCGTTTTGCTTGGGTCCTGTGCGGGATTTGAACGCAGGGTTGCGATTTGGCCAGAAACTGCCATGTCAAAGGCAGTCTCTAAAGGAAAACGCCATGCCACTCTCTAAATCCGATGTTGAAACAGCTCTGGCGCGCGTGAAGTTGCCGGACGGTAAGTCGATACTCGATCACGACCTTATTCGCGCTTTGACTGTTGAGGGCGATGTAGTGCGGTTTGTTATAGAGGCGCCGAATGCGCAGATCGCGGCGCAGATGGCCCCCTTGCGTGACGCGGCGGAGGCGGTCGTGCGCGAGATTGATGGCGTCAGTTCCGTCACGGTTGCTTTGACCGCCCACGGCCCTGCGCCCAAACAGGCGGCACCCAGCCTCAAGATTGGCGGACATCCGAAGGCGCAGGATGGCCCGATGAAGCCGGCCGGCGTGCAGCGTATTCTGGCCATCGGGTCTGGCAAGGGCGGTGTCGGTAAATCCACCGTCAGTTCCAACCTCGCCGTGGCGTTGGCGCGGGCAGGGCGCAAGGTCGGTCTGCTCGATGCCGATATCTATGGTCCCAGCCAGCCGCGGATGATGGGCGTAAACAAGCGCCCAGCGTCGCCGGACGGCAAGACGATCATTCCGCTGCATGCTCACGGGGTAACCTTGATGTCTATCGGCTTTATGATGGAAGAGGGTAAAGCGGTCGTTTGGCGTGGCCCTATGTTGATGGGCGCGCTGCAGCAAATGCTTGGGCAGGTGGAGTGGGGCGAGCTTGACGTGTTGCTCGTCGATTTGCCGCCGGGGACAGGGGATGTGCAACTGACCCTTTGCACTAAATCCGAGCTGTCCGGCGCGATTGTGGTGTCGACACCGCAGGATGTAGCTTTGATTGATGCGCGCAAGGCGATTGATATGTTCAATACCCTAAAGACACCCGTGCTGGGTTTGATTGAAAATATGTCACTGTTTGTCTGTCCTGATTGCGGGTCGCAGCATGAGATTTTTGGCCATGGTGGTGTTGCCGCAGAAGCAGTCAAAATGGATGTACCGCTATTGGGGAGTCTGCCTATCGATCTGGACACGCGCCTCTCGGGCGATAGTGGCACGCCGGTCGCGGCGGGTGATGGTCCGATGGCGCAGGCCTATGCACGTATCGCTGAAGGTTTAATTAAAGGCGGGATGGCTTAGAGCGGCCCACATCTCCCTCTGTCTTAGAGTTTAACGCCGCGCATGTATTTTGTGCGGCGTTTCTGTATCTGACGCGAGCGCCGATAAATCCGAGCTTTGAGAGTGTATGGGAATTGCCATGGGAAATCATGGGAGCCCGCTCAGCTTCTTGTGCTGGATTGGCAAGATGATTCGGCGGAAATTGGCCGCCTGCGGCGCGGAATCCCCAGTTTGCGGAACAAAGCTAAATATTTGGTGTATAAATTGCAGAACAGGTGGCGAACCTGGCCTGTGGATAACTCTGTGGTCAAAAAATGTTGGGAAATTGTGGGAAAATTTGGCGCGTTCATTTTTCGTCAATATATAGTGGTTGCACGCCATAGCTTACCGATATGAGCCAGAAATGCGCCCGATATTCTCCCCACATGTTGTTTTACAACCCTGTGTAAAACCAAATTTAGTGTGTAATTCTCAAAAAACTTATAGACGCCCATTAATTCCCATGGCATCCCTAGTGCATCGGATGAGAACGGGACACGGGGCACCAAACGACCCCAACGACCAAATAAAACTCTAGCAGGTTCATACAGGCACCTCGCTTTCATCAGACCAAGAGATCCGGCGCGCGAGCGAGCAGACATCCCCCCAGGTGGCGCGCGCAGTCGGACTTCCCCGCCAAGGCGGGACGGGCGGCGGGTTGATCAGTGGCAGCAGATCAACCCGCCGTTTCTACATCTACCGTCGGGGGCAAAAGTTTAAGGCGCATCAGCGTCACAGGCAGGGACACACACGTGAGCCGCAGGTTCAGAGGCGAAAGCCAACACAAGGTCGATACGAAGGGGCGGGTGTCTATCCCAGCCTCTTTTCGTCGTGTGTTGGAAGCCGGTGATCCGAATTGGCAGAACGGTGGCACGCCCGAGCTGGTAATCGTCTATGGCGACAGCCGCCGCAGCTATCTTGAATGCTATACCATGCAAGCCATCGACGAGGTCGATGACAAGATCGACGCCCTCCCACGTGGATCGATGCAGCGTAAGATGTTGCAGCGCCTGTTCCACGGTCAGTCCTTTCCGACCTCGGTCGATGAAACGGGCCGTTTGGTGCTGCCAGCGAAGCTGCGCAACAAAATTGATCTGGAAAACGAAGCATTCTTTATCGCCGCCGGTGATACCTTCCAGATCTGGAAGCCCGAAACCTACGAGACCGAAGAAAAGGCCCGCGAAGAGGAATGGCTGGACGAGCTGCCAGAAGACTTTGATCCGATGGCCTTCCTGGACGGCAAGCCGGAGGCTTGATCGATATGAGCGGACCCAGCGATACCCCTTCCGCCCCCCATACTCCGGTTCTGCTGCGCCCCTTGCTGGCGGCGGTGGCCCCTGTGTCGGGGCGTTGGCTGGATGGCACCTTCGGCGCGGGCGGCTATACCCGTGGACTGCTGGACGCAGGTGCTGCGCAGGTGGTGGCCGTGGACCGTGATCCGCTCGCGTTTGAAATGGCGCAGGCCTGGGCCGGTGACTATGGCGACCGGATCATCATGCAGCGCGGCGTGTTTTCCAAAATGGACGACTATGCACAGGATCTGGACGGGATCGTGCTGGATCTGGGCGTGTCCTCCATGCAGCTTGATCTGGCAGAACGCGGGTTCTCTTTCATGCGTGACGGGCCGCTTGATATGAGGATGAGCCAGGACGGCCCCCCTGCGGCGGATATCGTCAACGAGGCCGAGGAAGAGGTGATCGCCAATATCCTGTTCCAATACGGTGAAGAACGCGCCAGCCGTCGCATCGCCAAAGCGATCGTACGTGCCCGCGAAGAGGCCCCGATCACCACAACGCTGGCGCTTGCAGGGTTGGTCGAAAGCTGTTTGCCGCGCTCGAAACCCGGCCAGTCGCATCCTGCGACCCGCAGCTTTCAGGCGCTGCGCATTGCGGTGAACAATGAATATGGCGAGCTGTTCAACGGGTTGATGGCGGCGGAACGTGCGTTGAAACCCGGTGGCCAGCTGGCCGTCGTGACCTTCCACTCGGTCGAAGACCGTATGGTCAAACGCTTCCTGACAGCGCGTGCGGGGGCAGGGGGCAACGCCAACCGCTTTGCGCCCGAAATTGAAGCACCCGCGCCGCAGTTCAAGATCCTCAAGCGCAAGGCCATCGGGCCCGACGCGCAAGAGCTGGAAGAGAACCCGCGCAGCCGCTCGGCCAAGCTGCGCGTCGCAATTCGCACTGATGCGCCTGCGGGCAGCATCGATGCCAAGACACTCGGCATGCCTATGGTCAGGGGATTAACCGTATGAGAACCGTGCTTTACATCCTAACCACCTTTTCGGTGATCGGGCTGGCCTTCTGGGCCTACCGCGAGAATTACGCGACCCAGCAAGCCCTGAGTGATGCCGATGACCTGCGCTATGAAATCCGCGAAGCCTACAGCCGTCTGGCCGTGCTCAAGGCGGAATGGGCCTATCAGAACCGCCCCGACCGTCTGCGCGATCTGGCAGAGCTGAACTTTGACCGGCTGAATCTCTTGCCGCTGCATCCTGACCAGTTCGGATCTATCGATCAGGTGAGCTACCCGCCGCTGCCAGAACTGCCGCTGTTCGAGATCACCGACGGCGTTGACGTATCCTCGATGGAGGCTCCCGAATGATCCGCACCCCACTGCGCCCGCTGGCCCGTATTCTTGAAGCCCGTCAAAAGGGCGAAAACCCCGACGCGATCGAGCGCGAAAACAAGCGTATCCGCCACGAGCAGATGCGCGACGCCTCGCGGCAACGCGCCGAGGGGCGATTGCTGGTTCTGGGGGTCTTCTTCTTCTGCGCCTTCACCGTTGTGGGCGCGCGTATGGGGGTCATGGCGACCACCGACCCGACAGAGCCGCGCGCGGCGGCCCCCGGTTCCGTGATCTCGGCCACCCGCGCCGATATTGTGGATCGCAATGGCAATCTGCTGGCGACCAATTTTGAGACACATGCGCTTTATGCGCAGCCGCACCACATGATCGACCCGCAGGGGGCCGTGAAAAAGCTGATGGCCGTGTTTCCTGACCTGAACGAAGAACGCCTGCTGCGCGACTTTACCGGCAAGCGCAAGTTCTTGTGGATCAAGAAGAAAATCAGCCCTGAGCAGATGCAGGCCGTGCATGATATCGGCGAGCCGGGCTTGCTGTTCGCGCCGCGTGATATGCGCCTTTACCCCAATGGGTCGCTTGCCGCGCATATCATGGGCGGGGCCAGCTATGGCCGCGAGGGCGTTCATGCCGCCGAGGTGATCGGCGTCGCGGGAGCAGAGAAATACTTTGACGATTATCTGCGCGATCCGGCCAATGGCAACAAGCCGCTGGAACTGTCGATCGACATGACCGTACAGGCCGCGTCCGAGCGTATTCTTTATGGCGGCATGAAGCTGATGAACGCCAAGGGGGCGACCTCGGTCCTGATGGATGTGCACACGGGCGAGGTGATCAGCGCCGTATCATTGCCCTCTTTCGACCCCAACGACCGGCCTCATGCCGCCGTCACGGGCGATGCGTCCGACAGCCCGCTGTTCAACCGGTCGGTGCAAGGCGTCTACGAGCTGGGTTCTGTCTTCAAGATTTTCACCGCGGCACAGGCGATCGACCTTGGCATTGCCACGGCGGATACGGTGATCGACACCTCTGGCCCGATGAAGGTCGGCGGCTTCCGCATCGGCGAATTCCGCGGCAAGAACTATGGCAAGCAGACGGTGACGGGGATCATCGTGCACAGCTCCAACCGCGGGACAGGGCGGCTTGCGCTTGAGATCGGCGCGGAGCGTCAGCAGGAGTTCCTGAAAAACCTCGGTTTTTTTGAACCAACCGCGTTCGAGATCGTCGAAGCCTCTGGCGGCAAGCCTTTGCTGCCGCAGCGCTGGCAAGAGCTGAGCACCGTAACCGTCTCCTATGGCCACGGCCTGTCCTCCAGCCCGATGCATCTGGCGGCGGGCTATTCTGCCATCGCCAATGGCGGGCACAAGGTCACCCCGACGTTGCGCAAGCAGTCTGGCCCCGTGGTCGGCCCGCGTGTGATGTCTGAACGCGCGGCGGCGGATGCCCGCGCAATGCTGCGTGCCGTGGTGACCGAAGGCACGGCCAGCTTTGCCGAAGTGCCCGGCTACCAGATCGGCGGCAAGACCGGTACGGCGGATAAACCCGGCCCCCGGGGTGGCTATCTTGAGGATACGGTCATCGCGACCTTTGCCAGTATGTTCCCGGCGCATGACCCCAAATACGTGCTGATCGTCACGCTGGACGAACCTGTCGAGACCTCGGGCGACAAACCGCGCCGCACCGCCGGTTGGACAGCCGTGCCCGTGGCTGCGGAAATGGTCCGTCGCGTCGCCCCCCTGCTGGGTCTGCGACCAACTGTTGAACCGGACAGCCTCGCTGATATAACGCTCTCCAGCAGCAACTAATATAAAGAGCGTCCCTATGGGCACACAGGCCGTCCCGTTATCCTCCCTTGGTCTGACCGCGAAAGGGGGGGGCAACCCGCCCGTTACAGGTATCAGTGTCGACAGCCGTCAGGTCCAGCCCGGCACCCTGTTCGCCGCCATACCCGGCAGCAAGGTCCACGGGGCCGAGTTTATCCAATATGCACTTCGCATGGGCGCGGTGGCCGTGCTGACCGACGCCGCAGGGGCCGCGCTGGCCGCTGACGCGCTGGCACAGGCCAAGGTGGCGGTTGTTGTCACTGATGCCCCCCGCGAGGCGCTGTCGCGCGCGGCAGCCCTATGGTTCGGTGCACAGCCCGAGGTTATGATCGCCGTCACGGGCACCAATGGGAAAACCTCTGTCAGCACCTTCGTGCGGCAAATCTGGATCGAAATGGGACTAGCCGCCGTCAACCTTGGCACCACCGGTGTAGAGGGCGCATGGGCAGCACCGCTGGCCCATACCACACCCGAACCGATCACCCTGCACCGCACTTTGGCAGAGGCCGCCTCCAACGGCATCACTCACGCCGCGATGGAGGCCTCGAGTCACGGGCTCGACCAGCGCAGGCTGGACGGTGTGACGCTCAAGGCGGCGGGGTTCACGAATTTCACCCAAGACCACCTGGACTATCACGAGACCTTCGACACCTATTTCGACGCCAAGGCCGGTCTGTTCTCGCGCGTGCTGCCGGAAGACGGTACCGCGGTGATCAATATCGACGATGCCAAAGGCGTGGATATGGTTGCCATCGCACGGGCTCGGGGGTGCGAGACAATCACGGTTGGGCGCGACGGTGGCGATTTGAACCTGTCGGGTCAGCGTTTTGATGCCACGGGGCAAGACCTGCGGTTTAGCTATCGCGGCAAGACCTATCAGAAACGGCTGAACCTCATTGGCGGATTTCAGGCCGACAACGTCTTGCTTGCAGCGGCGCTGGTGATCGCTTGCGGCGGCACCCCTGCGCATGTGTTTGATACATTGCCACATCTGACCACCGTGCGCGGCCGCATGCAGCTTGCCGCGACCCGCGATAATGGCGGGGCGGTATTTGTGGATTATGCCCACACCCCCGACGCCATCGCCACAGCACTTCAGGCGATGCGCCCGCATGTGATGGGGCGTCTGGTGGCGATCGTGGGGGCAGGCGGCGACCGTGACCGCGCCAAGCGTCCGCTGATGGGGCAAGCCGCTGCGTCCCATGCAGATATGGTGTTTGTGACCGATGACAATCCGCGCTCCGAAGATCCCGCAAGCATCCGTCATGCCGTGATGCAAGGTGCCCCCGACGCCACCGAAGTCGGCGACCGCGCCGAAGCGATTTTGCGCGGCATCGACGCGATTGGCGCAGGCGACGCGCTGCTGATCGCGGGCAAAGGACATGAAACCGGACAAACCATCGGGGATGATGTGCTCCCCTTTGATGATGTGGAACAAGCCAGTGTCGCTGTCGCGGCGCTGGATGGGAGACTGGCATGAGCTTATGGACAGCAAAAGAGGCTGAACGCGCCACAGGTGGCCGAGCCATCGGCGCATGGTCTTGCGACGGCGTGTCGATTGATACCCGCACCATTGCACCAGGCGATCTGTTTGTTGCGCTGAAGGATGTGCGCGACGGGCATGACTTTGTCGCCATGGCGCTGGACAAAGGGGCAGGGGCTGCATTGGTGACCCATGTGCCCGAGGGCGTGGCCGAAGATGCGCCGTTGCTGGTCGTCGATGATGTGCTCAAGGCGCTCGAGGCGCTTGGCGCAGCCGCGCGTGCCCGCACGCAGGCAAAGGTCGTCGCGGTGACAGGCAGCGTCGGCAAAACCTCGACCAAGGAAATGCTGCTCGCGATCTTTGCGGACCAAGGGCGCGCGCATGCCTCTGTCGACAGCTATAACAATCACTGGGGTGTGCCGCTGACGCTCGCGCGGATGCCTGCCGATACGGAATACGCCGTGATCGAGATCGGCATGAACCACCCCGGAGAAATCTCTCCGCTGGCACAAATGGCGAAGCCTGACGTTGCCATGATCACCACCGTCGCCGCCGTCCACCTGGAGGCATTTGCGAATGTCGCCGAGATCGCCGTGGAAAAAGCCGCGGTGTTCGACGGGCTGCAGCCGGGTGGCGTTGCCGTGATCAACGCCGATATCGAACATGCCGCGATCCTGATGGCCAAGGCCGTGGATCGTCGCCTGCGCGAGGTCGAATTCGGCGAACATGGCTATCAGTACAAACTGCTGGATGTGCAGGTGCAAGGCGATACCACGGTGGTGCGCGCCGACGCCGACGGCACACCGCTGCTGTTCAAGATCGGCACACCGGGACGGCATTTTGCGATGAACGCTTTGGGCGCTTTGGCCTGCGCGCAGGCGATGGGGGCTGATCTGGCTCTTGCTGCCGCGTCGCTGGGACGTTGGACCCCGTATAAAGGCCGCGGCGTGCGCGAAGTGATCCATCTGGATATTGTGGACACCCATCTGACGCTGAACCTCATTGACGATAGCTATAACGCGAACCCCACCTCGATGGCTGCCGCCCTAGAGGTGCTGGCCGCTGCCGACGTGACCCATGACATCGGACGGGTCAGCAAGGGCAGGCGTATTGCCTATCTGGGCGACATGAAAGAACTCGGTCCTGACGAGATCGCGCTACATGCCGGTCTGGCGCATCTGGAGGCGACTAAAACGCTGGATGTGGTCCACTGCGTCGGTCCGCTGATGAAGTCCTTGTACGATTTGCTGCCCGCGCATCAACGCGGGGAATGGGCCGAAACCGCAGCCGAGCTGTTGCCGGGGCTGTCGGGGCATCTGGACAGTGGCGATGTTGTGCTCGCTAAAGGGTCCTTGTCCATGAAACTAGGGCTGATCGTTGACGCGATCCGCAAAATGGGCCATCCGGTCCCGAATGAACGACGGGGCTGAGCCCACTAGATTTTGAGTTAGGACGCGTACGATGCTCTATTGGTTGACCCTCCTGTCGGATGGCGGCGATTTCTTTAACCTTTTCCGCTATATCACCTTCCGTGCCGGTGGGGCCTTTCTGACCGCGCTGATTTTCGGCTTTCTGTTCGGCAAACCGTTGATCGCGGTGCTGCGCAAACGGCAGGGCAAAGGGCAACCAATCCGTGATGACGGCCCAGAAGGGCATTTCGTCAAGGCGGGCACGCCGACCATGGGCGGATTGCTGATTGTCGGCGCGTTGCTGACCTCGACGCTGCTTTGGGCGCGGCTGGACAACCCGTTCGTCTGGATGGTGCTGCTGGTCACGATGGCCTTTGCCGCCATCGGTTTCGCTGATGATTACGCCAAGGTCAGCAAGCAAACGACCGCAGGTGTTTCGAGCCGGATGCGCCTGTTGCTGGGCTTTATCATCGCGGGCAGTGCGGCCTATTGGGCGGCGCAGTTCCACCCCGAAGAGCTGCAAAACCAGCTGGCCCTTCCCGTATTCAAAAACACGCTGATCAACCTTGGTTATCTTTTCGTGCCCTTCTCGATCATCGTGATCGTAGGCGCGGCGAATGCGGTGAACCTGACCGACGGGCTTGACGGGCTGGCCATCATGCCGGTGATGATTGCCGCAGGGGCGCTTGGCGTGATTGCCTATGCCGTGGGGCGCGTCGATTTCACCGAGTATCTGGACGTGCACTATGTACCGGGCACAGGCGAGATATTGGTGTTTACCGCCGGTATCTTTGGCGGGGGTCTGGGGTTCTTATGGTACAACGCGCCCCCCGCTGCGGTCTTCATGGGCGACACCGGTTCATTGGCCCTCGGCGGGGCCTTGGGGGCCATTGCGGTCGCCACGAAACACGAACTGGTGCTGGCGATTGTCGGCGGTCTGTTCGTGGTCGAAGCCCTGTCGGTGATCATTCAGGTTCTGTATTTCAAGCGCACGGGCAAACGCGTTTTCCTGATGGCACCAATCCATCACCACTACGAGAAAAAGGGCTGGGCCGAGCCGCAGATCGTCATCCGCTTTTGGATCATTTCGTTGATCCTGGCGATGATCGGTCTGGCGACGCTCAAGGTTCGCTAAGCCGATATCGGAATTGATGAAAACAGGAAGGCGCGCTGCAGAAATGTGGCGCGTTTTGCTTTTGGAGGAAGGGGGGCCAGCCCCCCCCAGCCGTTCTGGTTCGTGTGGTCGATGTTGACCATCTTCCCCCCGGTAGAGGCGGGGGGAAGGAAACTGCTATTGGAGCGACTTAATCCTTCAGCCATTTATTATAAAATGCAGTTGCTTCATTTTGATAATAGCGATGAACGTGTTGCGCATCCTTCTTTTCCTCGGCCTTAGAAAGCTCAACCCGTTGAGCATAATAGCGACCATTTTCTGACAAGCGCTGCATAATGTGTTTGGGCACATCCTCTCTCGTAGATCGCAATTTCTGTATGTAGACGCCGGTCATCACATAGGGTCTGCGCTTATCCGACGTTCCGTAAGTATCGACCTGAGCCAACCATAAGGCCTCTGGAAGCAGCTTACCCCAGTGTTTGTCGAGAATAGTATTCACCACGCTCTCGGCTTCAAACGGCAGGACCGGGAAAAGAGTTCCGATATATGCGCGTGCATTACCAAATGTGAAACGTGCCGCAAGCTCGTGCCAGGAAACACACGCATTGTTTATAACAATCGGTGTTCCGTTTCCAGCAAGAGAGGTTGGCATCGGAATGTAATTATTGTCGAACATTGCCATTGCCGCCGATGACTTAACTCTATCCAAAGGTTCTTTGTGAACTGGTTCAAAATCATCTCTTCCAGACCAGTCTGCGTAGTCCTTTATGGCGCTACCAACATAGAGATCAGCTTTGGCAACCGGATCGTCCCAATCGACGCCATCAAGTGAATGAAAATAACTAAACTGCATTACTCTTAAAAGATTGTTATCGTCTGTCCGTCCTATACCGATTGCGATGTCTACTATCAGACGGCGGTCCAAACCTTCACTATCAGTGAACTCATAAGTCCAGCGCCAGCCGTCAGCATCGCCACAGTGTGTCGCAAACAACAGCAGGTCATATGGAAAGTGATCGACCATATCTGAAATGGAGCTGACTTCCGCGCCTTCTCCACGATATCCACGAACGAAAACCCGTTTCTTTGGCAAAACCTTGGTGGCAGCATCAATCTCAGGCGCCGGAGTTTTCTCAGGGTCCACCAAAACTGCTACATTTACACCTCTGCTGTCGCTCTGTTCGGCCGCAAATCCATTCATCACAGAAACGCCGCAATCGGGGTAGTTGAAAATGTGTGTTGAAGGGTGGGAAGGAAATCCTATGCCAAATGGAAGTTTCTTAGTAAAAAATGTTAAAGACGCTCCGTTGGGAAATTTGACACCGCCACATAGGTTAAAAAGGTCAGTTTGAAGGTTTAGGCGCTGTTTCCCGTTTTCGGAGGAATAGAGCTGCTCAAGGATCGGCTCCGCCACCTCAGTATCTACCTCCGGGATAATCGTGAGTGAGGCTCCAAGGGAATATGCATAGTTCGAGGCGATTATTTCCGATATTTTATCACCAGCTTCACACACGACGTGATGCTTGCTATGCCCGATGATCGTAGCCGTTGCAGGACCATTGTCTTCAAATTCGATAAGGCGCCCTTCGTAAAGCGCTTTAAGCAGGCCAACCCCAATGTTTTCCCGCCCCCATTTAAGGCGTTCATTATTGAGGATGTCTGTCGAGGCAAGACTGTCAACGTCTGCATGATCACGCACCTGAACAATGCCATTTGGCAGTTTATCCGACATAGCTGCAACCTGATCATCCGAAAGACCGGATAAGATTACGTCGTTTGCTTTGATCCGAGCCAGAGCATTGTTTCGACGCGCTATCTCGGCCTGGGCATCTGGCCTCTTCAACCTCGGTCCGTCCATAACCGACAGATAATGAAATCGTTTAGCAACGGCCGAGGTCAGTCGAGCCGCCAAATATGCATCATCTGAGATGATAGCGGTGTTCATCAATTTTGGCGCGCGAAGTGTCATGGCTGGCTGGTTTCCTAGTTTCGTATTATTTTATCGACTATCTTGGCTGGTTTGCGTCGACCCAGAAGAGCATTATAATAGATAAAATATTGGCTCTTTCAGATGTCACACATCGGGCAACACAATGAATTTGCTGGAGTTAAGGTAAACGATATACTTACGAGAACGACAGCACATCGCGAATATACACCAACCCCTTAGCTGTCCCTATTTTCATTGCAGGCGTTTGACGCTCGGCCTTAGGCTTCCCGCCTTCAGCCGACTCCAGGAGCATATAGTTGTAGTAAAATCTAAAAATTGTGGCGACCTTTTCAATCATTCGCGGATCATAGAAGGCGTTCACATACCAAGTTGTTTCGCCAGAAGTTGGCCGCGCGCCTCGATCAAACGCTTTAATACGCCTGCGCACCAGAGCAAAATACTTGTCAACTGGTGCCATGGATGATCTTGAAAGAAGGATGGCGAGATCACCAAAAGAAAGATCCCCGCGATCCGTCAAAAGTCGGATGATTTGCTCAGGCTCTTCTTTCCTGTGGTATTTCCAGTCATAGCCATTGCTTGAGAGATCTTGTCCTCTTTGGCCTGAATAGACTGCTCCATACTTTGCAAGTAGTCGAGCGGCTACGAGGCGAGTCATGTCCGTTTCGAGACCATAAGCTGATCCGGCAATATCCATAAGTTTTTGATGAGCAGAAACATCTAACTGCCTTACCGCTTCTCCTTCATTGGTCAGAGTCACTCGCCTCCTGTTTCCCAATCCCTTTGTGAAACGGACATCGGCAACATGTGCCTTTCCAGCCATAACGTCGTTGGCAAATAGCATATTGGCAATATGTGCGAGGCCGCTGTCGCCATCCACGCAAAGAAGCAACTGCCGATAGTCGGAGCCAATCAACTTTTTTACCATCATAATATGGGCAGCTTGGAAAATGTCGCCGCGAACCCGCGAACCTTCCCCTGGTAGGTCAAAGGTATTGCCCGAAAGAGCTTTTTCTCCCTTGGTAAGCAGGTTGTTCACACCGCGCAAAACTGAATCTCGATATTCACCATAAGCCCAAACTCTTCCGTGAAGTCGCCAGGCCCTTGGAAGATCGAAATCATCGACTTGATACATCTCACGCTCGATATCGACAGCATCTGTTCCAGGATCAAAATCGGTTGTCGCAGCGATTACATAACCAGTTTGTTTGTCCACAGTGACGGCGTGGTGGACCGGGACGTTCAAAACTCGATGAGCATGACGCCAGTTGGCCAGAATGGTCTGGACATCAAAGGCAACAACCCTGTTTCGACCGGCAAACCCTTTTCGCAGGTTTCGATCTTTGCGTGCAGAGAAGTCCCTGCATTGATGATACAGGAAATCAATGCGCCTATAAAGACGATCGGCAGGGACCCCAGAAATCTCCATAATGCGCCTGAGCGGCACATTGTTGACCAGAAGCCGAAGGATCTCGCCGGTTTCCTTTGTTTCACGATGTCGTCGCTTTGGCGACCCAATCGAAAAGGTCTTTTTACAAGACTTGCACTGAAAGCGCGGGTCGCCTTTCGGAGTTTTCCCGTGCACTCGATAGGCTGAAGGCATGAGACTTTGAGGAACGCCATGTGAAAGACAAGCCTCATTCGGGTATCGTTCCCTATCTGTTCCCCTATTCAGCGTCCTGAGGCGTGCGTATTCTTCTACCAATGCAGTATTGGATTTGAGTCGAGAACTCTTCCCGCACTCATTGCAGTAGTAGGATCGATTTTCGCTTGAACCTTTGATTTGCCCTCGCGCATGGCCCGCGTTCACTGAATGCAGAATCGGCGGCAATGTGAAGGAGGAACAGAGAGCGTTTCTGCATGCGTTCACGGAGAATCCACCCACGGTCCGTGGGGCGAGCTTCTGACTGATTGCTCCTCTCGAAGAATTCTTCGAGAGTTTCTCTGCGTATTTAAGGTCATTGGATTTTATAGCCATAAGGCATATCAATGCCTTATGGCCTCCCAGTGTCAACGTTAGATGTCAGCGAACCACATAAATCAGAACGGCTGGGCCAGCCCCCACGCGGCCCTTGGCCGCTTCCCACGGAGTTTATTTGGCAAAATGAAGCGGGGCGGGGTTAGAAGATCGACCAGCCCATTTCGCGGGCGAGCCGCGCCATGGCTTGGGTGCCCTTTTTCGAATTGCCATAGCGGTTGAGGCCCGGCGACCAGACCGCGATGCTGGCGCGACCGGGGACAATGGCGAGGATGCCACCGCCGACGCCGGATTTCGCTGGAAGCCCCACACGGTAGGCAAAGTCGCCCGACCCGTCATAGTGCCCACAGGTTAGCATCAGCGCGTTCAGCCGTCGAATGCGTGCCGGCAGAATCATGCGCGGCAGCTTGTCGGTTTCGATCAGGAACCGTCCGGCCATTGCCAGTTGCCGCGCGGACATATCAATAGCGCAGTGGTGGAAATAAGTGCCGAGCGTCTTTTCAGGTGCATTGTTCAGATTGCCGCAGGATGCCAGAAAATGCGCCAGCGCAAAGTTGCGGTGACCGTGAGCGGTTTCGGATGCCGCGACTTTTTCATTGATGTGGATGTCATCATCGCTGGCGGCTGCGCGCACGAACTGCAGGATCTCTGCCAGCGTCTCGCGCGGTTCGCGCCCCGTCAGCACCTCGTCAGTGGTGACAATCGCGCCGGCATTGATAAAGGGATTGCGCGGCCGGCCCTGCTCCGCCTCGAGCTGCACGATAGAGTTGAACGCCCGTCCCGACGGTTCGCGCCCCACGCGTTTCCACAATTGGTCGCCGGATCTGCCAAGGGCGATGGCGAGCGTGAAGATCTTAGTGATGGATTGCACCGAGAACGGTGTATCCACGTCTCCGGCGGTGAAGACTTCGCCATCCGCCGTGGTCACGACGATCGCAAATTGCGCGGGATCGACAGAAGCCAACTGCGGGATATAGGCTGCCACATCACCCCAGTCATCCGTGGCGCGCATGTCAGCGTTGAGCTGGGCTAAAATCTCTGGCAGATGGGGCATTAAGGGCTCCGAACGTTTCAGGGTCATCGCTAACAGGAGAGCAGGCATGATACCAGTTCAAGGTTTGACCGGCGCAAAAGTCGCCATTCTGGGGCTCGGGCGGTCGGGCTTGTCTGCGGCCCGCGCGCTGGCGGCAGGGGGGGCGGTGCCGGTTTGTTGGGACGATAACCCCGCAGCGCGTGGCGCGGCGCAAGCAGAAGGGTTCGATTGTGTTGACCTTGGCCAATCGGGTGCCTTTGACGATATCGCGCGGTTGATCGTCTCGCCCGGTATCCCGCATCTGTACCCCGCGCCCAACCCCGTCATCGTGGCCGCACAAGAGGCCGGCGTCGCGGTCGACAACGATATCGGGCTGTTCTTTCAAAGCTTTGCGACTTTGGCCTGGGACAACTTTGATGTCGTACCCAAGATCATTGCGATCACCGGATCGAACGGCAAATCAACCACATCGGCGTTGGTGCATCACATCCTCAAGCATGCAGGGCGACCGACACAGCTGGCCGGTAACATCGGACGCGGCGTGCTGGACATCGAACCCGCGATTGATGGCGAGGTCGTGGTGCTGGAATTGTCGAGCTACCAGACCGATTTGGCGCGTAACCTGACCCCGGATGTCGCCGTGTTCACGAACCTAAGCCCGGATCATCTGGACCGGCATGCCGGCATGGGCGGCTATTTCGCGGCCAAACGTCGGCTGTTTGCCGAAGGGGGTCCAGACCGCGCCGTCATCGGTGTGGACGAACCCGAAGGGCGTTTTCTTGCAGGACAGCTGAGCGAAGGAGCTGCCGACGACAGGGTGATCCGCGTTTCGGTTGATCGCAAGCTCACCGGGCTTGGCTGGCAGGTCTTTGCGCGCAAGGGCTTCTTGTCGGAGTATCGCAATGGCAAACAAGTGGCGTCGATCGATCTGCGCGGTGTAACCGGACTGCCCGGCGCGCATAACCACCAAAACGCCTGCGCCGCCTATGCCGCGTGCCGCACGCTGGGGTTCGCGCCCAAGATTATCGAGGCGGCGTTCCATTCGTTTGGCGGCCTGCCGCATCGCAGCCAGACCGTGGGCGAGGCGGGTGGTGTTCGCTTTGTCAACGACAGCAAGGCCACCAATGTGGACAGCGCCGTCAAGGCGCTGGCGGCGTTCCAGAATATACGTTGGATTTGCGGTGGGCTGGAGAAAGAGGGGGGCTTGGGCAGCTTGTCAGCGCCCATTGAGACCGTTCGCAAAGCCTATGTTATCGGGCGCGAGGCGGCGCAGTTCGCCATGAAGCTGGGCGTAGAGGCAGAGGTCTGCGGCACGATGGAGGTCGCAGTCGCGCGCGCTGTCGAAGAGGCAGAGGCGGGAGACGTCGTGTTGCTGGCCCCTGCGGCGGCAAGCTTTGATCAGTACGACAGTTTCGAACGACGCGGAGAGGACTTTGTCGCGCAGGTGCAAAAGCATCTGGCAGACGGGTAAGCGCGTCCTTGATGACGGGAAAGAGGGGGGCGCTGCCCCCGCCGCCTTTGGGGGCTCCCCCGGGATTTGGGGCCACTTGGAAATTACTGTTTCTGCGCGATATGGGCGGCGCAGGCCATCGCCGAGGACCATGCCCACTGGAAGTTATAGCCGCCCAGCCAACCGGTCACGTCGACGGCCTCGCCAATGAAGTAGAGACCGGGGCGTATTTTTGCCTCCATCGTTTTGGACGATAGAGCATCGGTGTCGATCCCGCCAAGGGTGACTTCGGCGGTGCGGTAGCCTTCGGTGCCCGAAGGGGTCATCGTCCAGTTCGACAGCGCGTCAATCAACGCGGTGAGCTTTGCGTCCGACCAATCTGCGAGGTTGCCGCCCAAATCCATGATGCCCGCAAGGTGATCGACCAGCCGCGCGGGCAGGTGATGGGCGAGTTCGGTCGTGAGGTTGCGGCGGCCATAGCTTTGGCGTTGCGCGCGCAGTTTGCTCAGCAGATCAATGTCGGGCAGCAGGTTGACCGTGATCGGTGCGCCTTCAGTCCAGTAGCTGGAGGCTTGAAGGATCGCAGGGCCGGAAAGGCCACGGTGGGTAAACAGCAAGGCTTCGTCAAACGCGGGGCCTTGGGCGGTCACACGCGCAGGCGTTGCGGTGCCGGATATCGGGGCAAAGCGTGCGTCGGTGAAAGTAAAGGGGACCAGCCCTGCGCGGGTGTCGGTCACGGGAATGCCCATCTGCGCCGCGATCTCGTAGGCGCGACCAGTCGCGCCCATCTTGGGAATAGATTTCCCGCCTGAAGCAACGACAAGATTGCGCGCGGTGATCGGCGTTGTGCCGTCGGGCGTGTGCAAGGTCATACTGTAGCCGGCATCCGTCGCGGCGATATCGGTTAGCGTGCTGAGCAACTGCAAATCCACACCAGCCTTTTGCATTAGTCCGCGCAGCATGGCGACGATCTCTTTGGCGGAGGTGTCGCAGAAGAGCTGGCCGAGGGTTTTCTCGTGCCATGCGATGCCATGCGCGTCGACCAGTTCGATGAAATCCCACTGGGTATAGCGTGCAAGGGCTGATTTAGCGAAATGGGGATTGGCGCAGATGAAGGCTTGGGGCGTGCAGTGCATATTGGTAAAGTTACAGCGCCCGCCGCCCGAGATGCGGATTTTCTCGCCCGGTGCTTTGGCATGGTCCACGACCAACACCGACCCGCCCGCGTGGGCCGCGCACATCATGCCTGCGGCCCCTGCGCCTAAAATGACCGTATCATATTGCATGGTCCCGCCTTTGCCTGAGCAGGGCAGGTCGGTCAAGTGGATGTGAGCGGGGTGGCAATCACGCGGATGAGCATTACCTCCGGCAGTAACGAAGCAATTACAGGAGAGACCCGATGAACGTACTAGACGCAGGCAACGCATTTCCGAAACTAACCGTGGCAGAGCTGCAGGGCGGGATGCTGACCCTTGGCACCCCACGGGGCGAATTTGACTGGCAATTGGTGGTCGTCTACCGCGGGCTGCACTGCCCGATCTGCAAAACCTATCTCAAGACGCTGGACGGGTTGGTCGCGGACTTTAACGAGGCTGGCGTAGACGTCGTGGCGGTGTCGGGCGACCCGAAAAATAAAGCGCGCGAGATGGCGCAAGAGCAAGACCTGTCCCTGACTGTGGGCTATGATTTGAGCATCGCGCAAATGCAGGATCTTGGGCTGTATGTCTCCGACCCGCGTAGCCCGCTCGAGACCGACCAGCCCTTCGCCGAGCCGGGCGTCTTTGTCGTCAACGCTGATGGCAATATCCAGATTCTCGATATCTCGAACGCGCCATTCGCAAGGCCTGACCTGGAAGGGCTGCTGAAGGGTATCAAGTTCGTGCGTGACAATGACTATCCGATCCGCGGCACACACGCGGGCGCATAGGCAGCTTTGCGCGGGGCTGGTTAAAACAGACTAGCCCCGCGTGACCTTTCGCGCTACACTGCAAGTTAGACCCCGAAAAGGGGCGGAACGAGGCAGTGTAAGGCAGGTCCCATGACAGAAATGGTCTATGGTGCGGTTCCCGTTCGGGATGGCGAACCGATTCTTCCAAAATGGTGGCGTACGATCGACAAATGGGCGATGTCTTGCATCCTCCTGTTGTTTGCCGTGGGCATGTTGCTAGGGCTGGCCGCGTCGCCGCCCTTGGCCGCGAAAAACGGGTTTGACTCGTTCCATTATGTACAGCGGCAGGCCGTCTTTGGCGTGCTGGCTGTGATCGCGATGGTGCTGACGTCAATGATGACACCGATTATGGTCCGTCGCTTGGCGATTGTCGGCTTTCTTCTTTCTTTTGTCGCGCTGGCCCTGCTGCCGTTCTTTGGAACGGATTTCGGCAAGGGTGCTGTGCGCTGGTATTCGATGGGTTTTGCGTCCTTCCAGCCGTCAGAATTCCTCAAGCCCGGCTTTGTGGTCGTCGCGGCGTGGATGATGGCGGCGGCGCTCGAGATCAACGGCCCTCCGGGCAAGACGTGGTCCTTTGCCTTGTGTATTTCTATCGTGTTGATGCTGGCGCTACAGCCCGACTTTGGGCAGGCGTGTCTGGTGCTGTTCGGCTGGGGCGTGATGTATTTTGTGGCAGGTGCCCCTTTGGTGCTGCTGGTCGGTATGGCTGGCCTCGTCGTACTGGCAGGCACTTTTGCCTATTCCAATTCAGAACACTTTGCCCGCCGGATTGACGGCTTCTTGTCGCCCGATATCGACCCGCGCACGCAGCTTGGCTATGCCACGGATGCGATCCGCGAAGGCGGTTTGTTCGGTGTTGGTGTGGGCGAGGGGCAGGTGAAATGGTCGCTGCCCGATGCGCATACCGATTTCATCATTGCCGTTGCGGCCGAAGAATACGGGCTGATCCTCGTGATGTGTGTTATCGCGCTTTATGCCGTGATCGTTGTGCGGTCGCTGCTGCGTCTGGTGCGCGAGCGGGATCCCTTTGTGCGTCTGGCAGGCACCGGACTGGCGTGTATGTTCGGCGTGCAGGCGATGATCAATATGGGCGTTGCCGTGCGGCTGCTGCCGGCCAAGGGTATGACATTGCCGTTTGTCAGCTATGGCGGGTCGTCGGTGATTGCATCGGGTATCGCCGTGGGCATGTTGCTGGCGTTTACACGGTCGCGGCCGCAGGGCCAGATTTCTGACCTACTTGGACGAGGTCGCGCCCGATGAGCGCCCCGCTGCTGGTGATCGCGGCGGGTGGCACGGGCGGGCATATGTTCCCCGCGCAGGCGCTGGCCGAAGTCATGTTGGCCCGCGGCTGGCGGGTAAAGCTGTCGACGGACGCGCGCGGTGCGCGCTACACAAGCGGCTTTCCCGACGCGGTCGAGATCCAGCAGGTCAACAGCGCAACTTTCGCGCGCGGCGGGCTCGTGGCCAAGGCGATTGCGCCGTTTCGAATTATGGGCGGTGTGATTGGCGGCGTCTTTGGGATGCTGCGCGATAAACCTGATGTGGTTGTCGGCTTTGGGGGCTATCCGTCGATCCCCGCTCTGGCCGCGGCATGGGTGCTGCGCAAACCACGCATGATCCATGAACAAAACGGCGTCTTGGGGCGGGTCAATAATCTGTTCGCCAAACGCGTCGATGCGGTGGCGTGCGGGACATGGCCGACCACGCTTCCCGACGGGGTAAGCGCGCAACATACTGGCAATCCGGTGCGTGCAACCGTGCTGGAACGGGCCGGTGCCGGTTATATCGCGCCCGGTGATTATCCGATGGAGCTGTTAGTGATGGGCGGCAGCCAGGGCGCGCGGATCCTCAGCGAGGTCATCCCCCCCGCCATCGCCGATCTGCCGCTGGATCTATTGCGCAATATCCGCGTGAGCCATCAGGCACGCGACGAAGACGGTGAACGCGTCGCGGCTTTCTATGCCGAAAATGGTATCAGCGCAGATGTGCAGCCGTTTTTCCACGATGTGCCGCGCCGCATGTCCGAAGCGCAGCTGGTGATCAGCCGCGCGGGCGCGTCCAGCGTCGCCGATATCTCTATTATCGGGCGGCCCTCTATCCTGATCCCCTATGCGGCTGCCACAGGCGATCACCAATCCGCGAATGCCCGCGGGCTTGTCGACGCCGGTGCCGCGATCATGGTGCCCGAAAACATGGCAAACCCCGACAGCCTGCGCGCCCAAATTGAAATGGTGCTGACCCACGCCGATGGCGCGTTGCAGATGTCACGCGCCGCCCTATCTGTCGCCAAACCAGACGCCGCAGAAGAACTCGCCCAGATGGTGGAAGCCCTGGCAACCGAAGGAAAGAAACGATGAACGCAGCCACGAAGCTTCCGACTGATGTGGGCCCGATCCATTTCGTAGGCATCGGCGGTATCGGCATGTCAGGCATTGCCGAAGTGTTGTTGAACCACGGCTATCGCGTGCAGGGGTCTGATCTGAAGTCGACCAAGATCACAGACCGTCTGGTGGATCTTGGCGCGACTGTTTTCGAGGGTCAGCAGGCCGCGAACATCGAAGGGGCCGCGGTTATTGTGATCTCTTCCGCGATCAAACCGGGCAACCCCGAACTTGATGCGGCACGGGTGGCAGGGCTGCCGATCGTGCGCCGCGCAGAGATGCTGGCAGAGCTGATGCGCTTGAAATCCAACATCGCCGTTGCCGGAACCCACGGCAAGACAACCACGACAACGATGGTGGCCGAACTGCTGGTCAAAGGTGGCATCGACCCGACTGTCGTGAATGGCGGGATCATCCACGCCTATGGCTCGAATGCACGTATGGGGCAGGGCGAATGGATGGTGGTCGAAGCGGATGAATCCGACGGCACCTTTAACCGTTTGCCGGCGACCATTGCGATCGTGACCAACATCGACCCTGAACATATGGAGCATTGGGGCGACTTTGATACCCTGCGCAAAGGGTTTCTGGACTTCGTATCAAACATTCCGTTCTACGGGCTGGCGGTTTGCTGCATTGACCACCCCGAAGTGCAAGCGCTGGTGGGCAAGATCACCGACCGCCGCGTGATGACCTATGGCTTTAACACGCAAGCCGATGTGCGCGCGATCAACCTCCACTACAAGGCGGGCGTGGCGCATTTCGATATCGTGTTTCAGGCCGAAGGGATCACAATCAAGGATTGTAGCTTGCCCATGCCGGGGGATCACAACGTATCCAACGCAATGGCGGCGGTTGCCGTGTCCAGACACCTTGGCATGAAAGCCGAAGAAATCCGTGCCGCACTGGCGGGCTTTGGCGGTGTGAACCGGCGCTTTACCAAAGTGGGCGAAGTCGACGGTGTGACAATTATCGATGACTACGGTCACCACCCGGTTGAAATCACCGCTGTGCTAAAGGCTGCGCGCCAGGCCACCGAAGGGCGCGTCATCGCCGTGCACCAGCCACACCGCTACAGCCGCTTGCACCACCATTTTGAAGAATTCTGTGCCTGCTTTAACGATGCCGATGTGGTTGGCATCGCCGAGGTCTATGCCGCAGGCGAAGACCCCATTGAAGGGGCAGGGCGCGACGATCTGGTTGCAGGGCTGATCCGTCACGGCCACCGCGATGCCCGCGCCGTCCAAAGCGAGGAAGATCTAGCGCGGCTTGTGCGCGAGAAGGCAGGTCCGGGGGATATGGTTGTTTGCCTCGGGGCGGGCACCATCAGCACATGGGCCAACGCCTTGCCTGACGCGCTGGCTGCGTTAAAGAAGGAAGCCGTGTAAATGGCACCGACCCCTGTATATGGGGGCCGGTTATGACCTTGCTTTGGGCTTGCATCCTGTGGGTTTTTTGCTCGGCCACGGTGGCGACGCTGCCGATGCGTCTTCAATATATTCCCGGTATCTTACTGCTGATTGCCGCACCTGTGCTGATCGTTCTGATCGGCCTTCAGGAGGGCTGGCTGTTCACCTTGCTCGCACTTGCTGCCTTTGTGTCCATGTTCCGCAATCCCTTGCGCTTTTTGCTGGCCAAGCTGCGCGGACAAAACCCCGAGGTACCCAAATGAGTATATCCCTGGTTCTTGCCTGTTTCTGGGCCGTCGTCGCGAATGTGCTGGCGATGACGCCCAGTTCTGACCAGCACTGGCGCAGCGCCTATGTGCTGATTGCCGTGGGTATCCCCGTACTGGGCTATGTCACGGTGCAGCACGGCCCTTGGGTCGGAATGCTGGTACTTGCGGCGGGCTGTTCGGTGCTGCGCTGGCCCGTGATCTATCTGATGCGTTGGCTGCGCGGTGCTGCTGTGCGGGATGCCGCAGAATGAATCTGACGTTGGTCATTCTTATCAGCATTCTCGTTGTTTGGATGCTGGCCTCTGGTTGGTGTGGGCTGGCGCGGCGCTATGGCGGCTTTGTGCTGGTCTTGCTGACTGGATTGGCGCTGAACTGGGCGTGGATGATCTGGGGCTTAAGCGCAAAACCATTCGAGCGACCGGTGTTCATGGCCCAAGCCGCGGCCACAGGATATGCGGTCTGCGCGTTCCTTGTCGGCTGGGTGGCCGGTCGCCTGACACGGGCCCTGCGTGCAAACCGCCTTGATTGACGCGCCAGCGGTCCACCTGCCTTTTGGCCGCGTGGAAAATTGACCTCCCCGCCAAAGAAAGCTACGCGAAGCCCATGACAGATATTTCCTTTCCCGATATGCGCGGCAAGCTGACGCAAAACCGTCCCTTGGCTGATCTGACGTGGCTGCGTGTGGGCGGCCCTGCCGATTATTTCTACCAGCCTGCGGATGCGGATGATCTGGCGGCGTTCCTGAAGGCGTTGCCGCGCGATGTGGTTGTCATGCCAATGGGCGTCGGGTCGAATGTGATCGTGCGCGACGGCGGCTTGCGCGCTGTGGTGATCCGATTGGGGCGTGGGTTCAACACCATCAGCTGCGAGGATGGTACCGTCACCGCGGGCGCAGCCGCGCTGGACGCCCATGTCGCGCGCAAGGCGGCGGACGCGGGGCTTGATCTGACGTTTCTGCGCACAATCCCAGGGAGCATTGGCGGTGCGGTGCGGATGAACGCGGGCTGCTATGGCACCTATACCGCTGATTATTTCGTCAGCGCAGAGGCGATCACCCGCGACGGCGAACAGGTCACGCTTGGGCCTGATGACTTGAAATTTGCCTATCGCCAGTCCGCGTTGCCTGACGGATGTGTCATCACCTCGGCCACGTTTGCGCCGCCCCAGGGCGATGCCGATGCGCTACATGCGCGGATGGAAGAGCAGCTGCGCAAACGCGACGAAACCCAACCCACCAAGGATCGCAGCGCAGGATCGACCTTTCGCAATCCGGCAGGATTCTCCAGCACGGGGCAGGCCGACGACCGCCACGATCTAAAAGCGTGGAAGGTGATTGATGATGCAGGGTTGCGCGGTGCCACCTTGGGCGGTGCGCAGATGAGCCCGAAACATCCCAACTTCTTGATCAATACCGGGTCCGCGACGGCGGCCGACC
Organism: Sulfitobacter sp. M22; assembly: GCF_021736025.1. Classification (NCBI taxonomy): domain Bacteria; kingdom Pseudomonadati; phylum Pseudomonadota; class Alphaproteobacteria; order Rhodobacterales; family Roseobacteraceae; genus Sulfitobacter; species Sulfitobacter sp. M22. Next base: position 417,018 of record NZ_WMEC01000001.1, read on the forward strand.
TCGAGGCATTAGGCGAGTTGGTGCGAAAAAAGGTTTACGATTCCAGCGGGATTACGCTAGAGTGGGAAATTATGCGGATCGGCGAAAAATAATCGTTCGAGCGTCGTGATTTAGGGTCCGTAAGTGACCCGACACAGAATAAATAAGGGTCGCAACAGGCCCATTTAAAAAGGCAGATTGAGTGGGATTGTCGAGCAGGACACCCCCGAGAGTTGCAGTATTGTTGGGTGGCCCCTCCGCTGAGCGCGAGGTGTCTCTTTCAACAGGGCGCGCGTGCGCAGCGGCTTTGCGGGACCGGAGTTTCGAAGTCATCGAGGTCGATTGCGGCCCCGATCTTTGTGCTGACTTGGTCGCGGCCAAGCCTGATGTTGTTCTGAACTGTCTGCACGGTCGCTGGGGCGAAGACGGTTGCGTTCAGGGGATCCTTGAATGGATGGGGCTGCCTTACACGCACTCCGGCGTGCTGGCCTCTGCACTGGCGATGGACAAGCAGCGCAGCAAAGAAGTCTTCCGTGCCGCAGGCCTGCCCGTTGTTGAAAGCGTGATCGTTCCGGCCTCTACCGTGCGCGGGTCGCATGTGATGGAGCCGCCCTACGTTGTGAAGCCGAACAACGAAGGCTCGTCCGTTGGCGTTTATCTGGTCGAGGTCGAAAACAACGGCCCGCCGCAGTTGGACGACGCCATGCCCGCCGAGGTGATGGTCGAGAAATTTGTCGCAGGCCGCGAGTTGACCACCACCGTGATGGGGCAGCGGGCGCTCACCGTGACCGATATCCAGACCACCGGCTGGTATGATTACGACGCGAAATACAAAGCCGGCGGATCAACCCATGTGGTGCCGGCCGACATCCCGCACGGGATTTTCGAACTTTGCATGGATTACGCCCTGCGCGCGCATAACGCGCTTGGCTGTCGTGGTGTCAGCCGCACAGATTTTCGCTGGGATGAAAGCAGGGGCGCTGCGGGGTTGTTCCTGCTCGAGACCAACACACAACCCGGCATGACGCCAACGTCGCTGTCGCCCGAACAGGCGCAGTCGGTTGGCATTTCCTTTGGCGAGCTTTGCGCCTGGATGATCGAGGACGCGTCATGCAATCGTTGATCAAACGCGTCAAACCCGCCAAGCTGGCCAAGGCAGATCCCGCACCGTCCCGTTGGGCGTGGCGGATGCAGCGCTTGATGCTGACGCCGACCTTTCGTTTCGGGTTACGATTTGGCGTGCCGTTTTGTCTCGCGTTGACGGCGGGCACCATCTACCTGTCGGACGAGGCGCGGCGCGGCCAACTCGCCGATATCTATGCCAACGCCCGCACCAGCATCCAGCAACGCCCCGAATTCATGGTCAAGCTGATGGCGATTGATGGTGTCGAAGGCGTTTTGGCCGCTGACGTGCGCGCTGCTGTGCCTGTCGAATTTCCAACCAGTTCTTTCGATCTTGATCTGCCTGCATTGCGGCAGGCGATCACCGATCTTCCAGGCGTCAAGCAGGCATCGCTGCGGGTGAAACCGGGCGGCGTGTTGCAGGTGTCGGTACAGCCACGGGTGCCGGTCGCTGTTTGGCGCAGTCAGGACGGGCTGCTGCTGATCGACGCCGAGGGCAGCCCCATCGGCCAGCTTGTATCGCGCGCTGACCGCACGGATCTGCCCCTTGTGGTGGGCGAGGCGGCGAACATACGCGTGAGCGAAGCGCTTGAATTAATCCGCGCGGCGGCTCCGTTGGGGGAGAGGCTGCGCGGTTTGGTACGCATGGGGGAGCGCCGTTGGGACGTCGTTCTTGACCGTGAGCAGCGCATCCTTCTGCCCGAAACACAGGCCGTTCAGGCGCTGGAACGGGTGATCGCGCTGGAAGGCGCGGAAGAGGTGCTAAGCCGCGATGTGGCGCGGGTAGATATGCGGTTGGCGCAACGGCCGACCGTGCAAATGAACAAAGAAGCCACACAAGAATTGTGGCGCATCAGGCAGATTTCGGGACAGTGAAAACATGATGGACCTATACGATAGTCAGCGATCCATGCGCCACATGCGTAAGCTTGCGATGCAACGCGGCGTGGTGGCTATTCTGGATGTGGGCAGTTCTAAGATTGCCTGCCTTGTCTTGCGTTTCGACGGGACGGGCCGCATGTCCGAAGAGGGCGAGATCGGGTCGCTTGCCGGGCAGTCGGGCTTTCGGGTAATCGGGGCCGCTACCACACGGTCGCGCGGGGTCCGCTTTGGCGAGATTTGCGCCATGCAGGAAACAGAACGCGCTGTGCGCACCGCGCTGCAGGCGGCTCAGAAAATGGCGAACATCCGCGTGGATCACGTGATTGCCTGTTTCTCGGGTGCCGAGCCGCGCAGCTATGGTCTGGACGCCACGCTTGAACTTGAAGGGCAGGTCGTATCGGAGCAGGACGTCGCGCAGGTTCTGGCCAATTGCGATGTCCCGGAATACGGCGAAGGCCGCGAGGTCTTGCACGCGCAGCCCGTGAACTTTGCGCTGGATAACCGGTCGGGTCTGTCCGATCCGCGCGGACAATTGGGCAATTCGCTGTCGGTCGATATGCATATGCTGACCGTCGATGCCGCTGCAGTTCAACACCTTGCCCATTGCATCAAACGGTGCGACCTTGAACTGGCGGGCATCGCGTCCTCTGGCTATGTGTCGGGGATCTCATCGCTGGTCGAAGACGAACAAGAACTGGGGGCGGCCTGCATTGATTTGGGCGGCGGATCGACCTCTGTGTCGATCTTCATCCGCAAGCACATGATTTTTGCCGATAGCGTCCGTATGGGCGGCGACCACATCACCTCTGATATCTCTATGGGATTGCAGGTGCCGACGGCCAACGCCGAGCGGATCAAGACGTTCTATGGTGGGGTGCATGCGACAGGCATGGATGACCGCGAGATGATCGATATCGGTGGGGATACCGGTGACTATGAACACGACCGCCGTACCGTCAGCCGCGCAGAGCTGATCGGCATTATGCGCCCGCGTGTCGAAGAAATTCTCGAAGAGGTCCGCGCCCGTCTGGATGCGGCGGGATTTGATCACCTCCCAAGCCAGCAGATCGTGCTGACGGGTGGGGGAAGTCAAATTCCGGGCCTTGATGGGCTGGCCAGCAAGATCTTGGGCCAGCAGGTCCGTTTGGGCCGCCCGTTGCGCGTCCACGGCCTGCCACAGGCTGCAACCGGACCCGGTTTCGCCTCTGCCGTGGGGTTGGCATTATTCGCCGCGCACCCGCAGGACGAGTGGTGGGATTTCGACATTCCTGCCGACCGGTATCCGGCCCGATCGTTGAAGCGCGCTGTCAAGTGGTTCCGCGACAACTGGTAACCCCCAGATGCGGTGCGCGCGTCGAAATCATGAGAAAACCGGCAAAAAAACGCCCATATAATGTGTCAAAACCGTGTTTTCTAGGTGACGCAAGGGCGTTATCCCTATACAACAAGGGGAATTGCACAAAAAATGCTCCGTAAGCGAGCTAAACAATACAGGCGGACGGCTCATGACCCTCAATCTTTCAATGCCCGGACAGGGCGACCTGAAACCCCGCATCACAGTGTTTGGTGTTGGCGGGGCAGGCGGCAACGCCGTGAACAACATGATCGAAAAAGAACTCGATGGTGTTGATTTCGTGGTTGCCAACACGGACGCGCAAGCGTTGCAACAAGCCAAGGCAGAGAACCGCGTTCAGCTGGGCATCAAAGTAACCGAAGGTCTGGGTGCTGGCGCACGGGCGTCGGTCGGTGCTGCTGCTGCGGAAGAAAGCATTGAACAGATTGTGGATCACCTGGCCGGCGCTCACATGTGCTTTATCACGGCAGGTATGGGCGGGGGCACCGGGACAGGTGCTGCGCCAATCATCGCCCAAGCCGCACGCGAGCTGGGTGTCCTGACCGTAGGCGTCGTGACCAAGCCGTTTCAGTTCGAAGGCATCAAGCGGATGCGCCAAGCCGAGGATGGCATCGAGGCGCTGCAAAAAGTTGTCGACACACTGATCATCATTCCCAACCAGAACCTGTTCCGTCTGGCGAATGAAAAAACCACCTTTACCGAAGCCTTCTCGCTTGCCGATGACGTGCTGTATCAAGGCGTCAAAGGCGTGACAGATCTGATGGTCCGTCCCGGCTTGATCAACCTCGACTTTGCTGACGTTCGCGCCGTGATGGACGAAATGGGCAAGGCGATGATGGGTACCGGCGAGGCCGAGGGCGAAGATCGCGCCATCCAGGCTGCCGAGAAGGCCATCGCGAACCCTCTGCTGGACGAAATCAGCCTGCGCGGTGCCAAGGGCGTTCTGATCAACATCACCGGCGGCCACGACCTGACCTTGTTCGAACTGGACGAGGCGGCGAACCGTATCCGCGAAGAAGTCGACCCAGACGCCAACATCATCGTCGGGTCCACGCTCGACACCGAACTGGGTGGCGTTATGCGCGTGAGCGTTGTTGCGACAGGTATCGATGCGGTTGACGTGAACACAGAAATGCCTGTGCCACGCCGTTCGATGTCGCAGCCGTTGCCTGCTAAATCGCTTGAGGTTGAACAAGCCCCAGCCGCCGAGGCACCTGCACCTGTTGCTGCCCAAGCGGAATACGAAGAAGAGCCGCAGCAGCAGTTGTTCCAGGAAGATCAGTCGTCCCAGCACGGTGGTTTCTCTGACAACCGCTATGACGACAACGCGTCCAACGCCGATGATCTTCCACCCCCTGCTTACCGTCCCGAGGTTGCGTCTTTTCAGCCGCGCCACGAAGAGGTGAATGTCGACACGCAACAGCAAGAAGCATTTGTCGCGCCACGCGCGTCTGCACCGGGCACCCCATCGCCCGAAGCTTTGGCCCGCCTGCGCGCGGCCGCTCAGAAAGCGTCGCCAACCCAACAGCAACAACCGCAACGCCAGCCTCAGGCACAGCCCCAGCAGCAGCGTCAGCAACCCGCCGCGGCAGATCAGGGCGAGAAGCGTTTCGGGATCAATTCGTTGATCAACCGCATGACCGGCCACGGCGAGGCGGAAACCCAACAGCAGCGCCCCGCACGCCAGCAGCCGCCGGTCCAGACCCGCGCGTCCTCCGCCGCGCCACAGCCGCGCGATCTGCAAGATGAAGATCAAGAGCGGATCGAGATCCCCGCGTTCCTGCGTCGTCAGGCGAACTAAGAAACGGCAAGACGTCCTCGTATGCGTCTAAAAGGCCACCCTTCGGGGTGGTCTTTTTTGTTAGCGGTACAACTTCGGGTGTGCTGCGATGCAGAAAATGCGGTAATGTTGGTTCATAAATCGCAGATCGCTCATCACGCTTTGGCAAGCCCGCGACTTGTTTGAAACGTAGAATATCTATTTTTAACAGTATTTTACGGTAGGTTGGCGGATATTAACCGTCAATTGTGACAGTCATGTTTCAGACGGTAGCAATCATTGAATTGAGCAATCGGAACGGCCCAGATAGGACAGAGTTCAACTTAGACAGATGATCTTTGGACAGTGAGTATTAATCGTGCAGACAACCATCAAGACAGCGATCAGCTTTAGCGGCACCGGCCTTCATTCGGGCCGTCCCGCAACTGTGACGATCCGTCCTGCTGGTGTACATCACGGGATCTGGTTCTCACGCAGCGACGTGGATGTGGGTGATCGCTTGATCCCTGCGCGTTGGGATGCGGTAAACCGTTCGCCGCTCTGTACCAAGCTCGAGAATGCGACAGGCCTGCAGGTCTCGACTGTCGAGCATCTGATGGCGGCGCTGGCCGGTTGCGGTATCCACAACGCATTGATTGAAATCGACGGCCCCGAAGTGCCGATCCTTGATGGGTCTGCCGCGCCGTTCGTGCGTGGTATCATGCAGCGCGGTGTGCGCATGCTGGCGGCCCCTGTACGAGCATTTGAGGTGCTTAAGACCGTCACTGTAACGGACGGCGAAGCATCGGCCACCATCTCGCCTGCGGACACGCTGAAGATCGACTTTGTCATCGATTTTGCAGACGCTGCAATCGGCCATCAGGAAAAGTCGCTGGTGATGAACAACGGCAGCTTCGCGCGTGAACTTTGCGACAGCCGTACTTTCTGCCGTCAGGCGGATGTGGATGCGATGCAAGCCAACGGTCTGGCCTTGGGTGGTAACGCCGGTGAGAACGCGGTCGTATTTGATGGCGACCAGGTGCTCAGCCCGGGCGGTCTGCGCCATTCGGACGAACCTGTACGTCACAAGATGCTGGATGCCTTGGGCGATCTGGCGCTGGCAGGTGCGCCGCTTATTGGTCACTATACCGGTGTTCGCGCGGGTCACAGCCTGACCAACACGCTGCTGCGTGCGCTGTTCACGACTCCCGGCGCAGTACGCATGGTACAATGCGACGCGCAGATGGCGTCGCGTCTGCCGGGCTTTGGCCTTGAGTGGGATGAAATTCCCGCCGTTGCCTGAAATCGTGATCGCAGTGACGCAGGTCAGGGCATTAACGATGGTTGAAACTCCGGTGGTGCTTGGGTAATCCTTTGTTTACGATTTGGCCGGTCGACAGCTGCCCTTGCGAGGGACTACCGAATGGTCGTTTTGTTGCGCGAAACCTTGTGCTAGTCACGGGCAAAGGCGTATCGTGAAACGTGACGCAGAGTTTAAAGCGAGGGTGAAACGCATGACGGGTACGATGTCGCGCAAGCGGGTGGTCGGTGCGGTGCTTTTGGCGGGCGTTCTTGGCGCGTGCGGTGGTGCTCAGGATACGGGTCGGACGACCAACAGCTTCTTCAACCCTCAGGAAATCCCGCTTGAAACCTATTCGGCTGAGCAGATTTTTGAACGCGGCGAATTCGAACTAAACCGTAAACGCCCTGCCGAAGCGGCTGAATACTTTTCGGAGATCGAACGCCTGTATCCCTATTCCGAATGGGCCAAACGCGCGTTAATCATGCAGGCTTTTGCCTTCCATCAGGATCAAGACTACCCCAGCAGCCGGTCTGCCGCGCAGCGCTATATCGATTTCTTTCCCGATGACGATGACGCGTCCTATGCCCACTATCTGCTGGCGCTCAGCTATTATGACCAGATCGACGAAGTTGGCCGCGACCAGGGCCTGACTTTTCAGGCGCTTCAAGCGCTGCGCCGCGTGATCGAAGATTACCCCGACAGCGAATATGCACGGTCTGCGGTGCTAAAATTCGATCTGGCCTTTGACCATCTGGCGGGCAAGGAAATGGAAGTCGGGCGCTATTATCTGCGCCGCGAGCATTACACCGCGTCGATCAACCGCTTCCGCGTTGTCGTCGAGGATTTCCAGACCACCACCCACACCGCCGAGGCGCTGCACCGTCTGGTAGAGGCGTATCTGTCGCTGGGTCTCACGGACGAGGCGCAGACTGCAGGTGCCATTCTGGGGCATAACTACCAGTCCACTGAATGGTACGAGGCGAGCTATAAGCTGCTGACCGGTCAGGGCCTCGAAATGAAGTCCTTTGGGGATAACTGGCTTACCGCGATTTACCGCCAAACGATCAAGGGCGAATGGATCTGACCACGCGCCTCTTTACGGCCTTCACGGATAGTGACCCATGCTACGCGGCCTAGATATTTCGGATATGCTGATCATCGACCGGCTGGAACTTGCGTTTCAGCCGGGTTTGAACGTTCTGACCGGCGAAACAGGGGCCGGTAAATCAATCTTGCTTGATAGTCTCGGGTTTGTGCTGGGCTGGCGCGGGCGCGCCGATCTGGTGCGTCAGGGCGCGTCTCAGGGCGAGGTCACGGCATGGTTCGACCTGCCCGAAGGCCACGCAGCCCACGCGGTGCTGGAAGAGGCGGGCCTGCCCGGCGGGGCAGAGCTGATCTTGCGCCGTATCAACGGGTCCGACGGGCGTAAAACGGCTTGGGTCAACGATCGCCGCTGCTCGGGCGAGGTGCTGCGCGCCCTGTCCGAGACGTTGGTCGAGTTGCACGGACAGCATGACGACCGCGGGCTGCTTGACCCCAAGGGCCACCGCGCCATTCTGGATGAATTTGCGGGCACGGCTGCGCTGCGGGCCAAGGTGCGTCAGGCGTGGTCTGCATTGGCTGCTGCGCGCAAGGCTGCCAAACAGGCCGCCGCCGAACGCGAGGCCATTGCCGCCGAAGAAGAATACCTGCGCCACGCCGTGGCAGAGCTGGACAAGTTGGACCCGCAAGCGGGCGAGGAAGAGCAGCTCGACGCGCGCCGCCGTCTGATGCAAAGCGCCGAAAAGATCCGCAGCGATGTGGTCAACGCCTACGAGATGATGGGACAGGGCGGCGCAGAGACCCAGTTAGGCGACGCCCTGCGCTGGCTTGACGGCGTCGCCCACAAAGCCGATGGCACGCTAGAGGCCCCGATGGCCGCGCTGTCACGTGCTATGGTCGAACTAGACGAAGCGATGGAGGGCGTGGTTGCCGCGATCGACACGATGTCGTTCAACCCGATCGAGCTCGAGGAAGCCGAAGAACGACTGTTCGCCATCCGCGGCATGGCCCGCAAGCACGAGGTACAGGCCGATGAGCTGGCGGGCTTTGCCGACACGCTGCGCGGCAAGCTGGATGCACTAGACGCGGGCGAGGCAGCACAGGCCGGCCTTGAGAAAGCTGTGCGTGACGCCCAAGCCGCCTATGACGCCGCCGCTGACGCACTGACCGATGCACGCCAAAAGAAAGCAGGCAAGCTGGACAAAGCCGTCGCCGCTGAGCTTGCCCCGCTAAAGATGGAACGCGCGGTATTTGCTACCCAGATCACAGCCGAGGCACCGGGCCCCGAGGGGCGTGACGCGGTGTCCTTCACCGTCGCCACCAACCCCGGCGCGCCAGCGGGGCCATTGGGCAAGATCGCATCGGGCGGGGAGCTAAGCCGCTTTCTGCTCGCGCTCAAGGTGTGTCTGGCCAAGGGACAAACCGGCCTGACGATGATCTTTGACGAAATCGACCGTGGTGTTGGCGGGGCAACCGCCGACGCAGTGGGGCGGCGTCTGGCGGCGCTGTCGCAGGGCGGTCAGGTGCTTGTTGTCACCCACTCGCCGCAGGTGGCCGCTTTGGGCGCACACCACTGGCGTGTGTCCAAGGCCGTGTCCAAAGGCATGACTTTGTCGACAGTCACGCCGCTCTCGGCCCCCGAACGGGTGGACGAGGTCGCGCGTATGCTGGCCGGAGACACAATCACCGACGCCGCCCGCGCGGCCGCACGCGAGCTTTTGGGCGAAGAATTCGCCACCTAGGAGCCGCGTCTTGATTGCAGGGGTTTTAACGCAGGCGGCTCTGTCCTAGACATGGGGAAACCCTGACAGCAAAGCCGCCATGCCTTTGAAACCGCGCCCCTTTCTGAACCAGCAATATGACACGCTGTGCAGCCATGCGCGCTTTGGCTGGGGCGTGCTGCGTGAAAAGGGGCCGGGCAAAGTTACCTTTTGGTTTATCGCGCTGGTGATCGGTATGTGCGCAGGCTTTGCTGCGCTGTTTTTTCGAAAAGGAATCAACGCGTTACAGGCGTTTCTTTATGGCACCGAAGATGTTCAGCGTTTGCACAGCTATATTGGCAGCCTCGACTGGTATTGGGTCGTTTTGATACCGACAATCGGCGGGCTTACCGTTGGGCTTATCCTGCATAATTTCACCCGCGATGCCCGTGCGCGCAGTGTGGGCGATGTGATCCTTGGCGCTGCACTACACGAAGGGCGTGTGGAGACGCGGGCAGGGATCGCGTCCGCCTTGGCCTCGCTGATCACGCTCAGCACCGGCGGGTCGTCGGGGCGAGAAGGGCCGGTTGTTCACCTTGCTGGCGTGATCGCGACGTTGGTCAGTCGCCGGATCAACGCAAGCGGTATCACTGGGCGCGACCTGTTGGGCTGCGCTGTGGCGGCAGCTGTATCGGCCAGCTTTAACGCGCCAATTGCAGGGGCGCTTTTTGCGCTAGAGATCGTGTTGCGCCACTTTGCCGTACATGCCTTTGCACCCATCGTCATCGCCTCCGCCGCAGGGACGGTGATTAACCGGCTAGAGTTCGGCGGTCTGACCGAATTTGTCCTGCCCACCGTGGGCGACATGTCGTTCTACGCGGAACTGCCGGCGTTTTTGCTGCTCGGGCTGACCTGCGGCGTGGTCGCGGTATTCTTGATGCGCGGCATCTTTTGGGCCGAGGATATCGGCAATTTCATTCAGGCCCGCAGCAAGTTGCCACGGTATCTGCGTCCCGCCGTGGCGGGTGCGATCCTTGGCGTAATCGCGCTGTGGTTCCCCCATATCATCGGCGTCGGATACGAAACGACAACCCGCGCCCTGAGCGGCGATATGATCCTGCACGAGGCGGTCGTTTTTGCCGTGCTCAAGATCATCGCCGTGTCGATCACACTTGGGGGGCGCATGGGCGGCGGTGTGTTCTCGCCCTCGCTGATGCTGGGCGCGTTGACGGGGCTGGCGTTTGGGTTGATCGCCACGGGCGTATTCCCCACGATGTCGGGGGCGACATCGCTTTATGCGTTGGCGGGAATGGGGGCGGTGGCGGCAGCCGTTCTGGGCGCGCCGATTTCTACGACGTTGATTGTGTTCGAACTGACAGGTGACTGGCAGACGGGTCTTGCGGTCATGGTCGCTGTCAGCATGTCGACAGCGCTGGCGTCACGTCTGGTGCACCGCAGCTTTTTTCTCACCCAGATGGAACGCCGCGGTATTCACCTTGCGGCTGGTCCACAGGCCTATTTGCTGGGCATGTTCATGGTCGGCCGCATCATGCGCCGTCCCGACGACCTGCGCGCCGCGAACGAAGAAACCTGCTGGGATCTGATCGGCGAAGGGACCTATATTGACGGCACCGCCACACTAGAGGCCGCCATGCCGATTTTCGAGCAGACCGGTGCTGCTTTTATTCCGGTGGTCACGCTGAAACCCGAATCGCCGCCCGAACTGCTGGGCGCGTTGTTCCATGTCGATGCCCTCAAGGCCTATAACCGCGCCCTGGCCGAAACCGCCGCCGAAGAACATTCTTAATTGTTGCTACTTTCAGCACAGTAGGCCGTGCGAAATATGATTGTCGTAAAATATTGAAATACGGCTGAATTGCGGCAGGAATTTGGCTTTGCTGGGACGGTCCCCGTGAACTACACTCTTAAGTATAGTTTTGGGGGATTTGAACATGCTTGGATTGACTTTACTGCCGGCGCTCGCGCTTTTTGGAATGGCAGGGCTGATGGGCAGCGACGACGGTGATGATGACATATCGGAGGACATCGAAGACGTGTCAGAGCCAAATGTCACATCCCCGCAGATTGTACTGCAACAGGGCACCAATGGGCCTGACCTGGTCACCGGCACGGGGGAAAATGATGACATCGATGCCTTTGGCGGGGACGACACGGTAAACGGCTTTGGTGGGGATGATACCGTCCAGGGCGGTGCGGGCAACGACATGCTGCACCTTGGCGGTGGCGATAACCTTGGCAATGGCGAAGAGGGCCGCGATACCGTCAACGGTGGCCCCGGCAGTGATACGCTTTTGGGCGGCAATGGTGCGGACAGCCTGACCGGTTTCGGCGGCGACGATGATCTGTCCGGCGGGCAGGGCAGCGACATGCTGCGCGGTGGCGTGGGCGACGATCTGCTGAACGGGAATAACGGAAGCGATACACTCGACGGCGGTGCCGACGATGACACCCTGATCGGTGGCAGCGGTGACGACAGCTTGGCCGGTTTCGGAGGCGCGGATTCCCTCGTTGGCGGGCTCGGGTCCGACAATCTGGATGGCGGGGCCGATGATGACACGCTTTTGGGCGGCGGGCTGATAGACACGCTCTTTGGCGGTTCCGGCAATGATGTTCTGCGCGGTGGCACCAACAATGATCTGGTTAATGGTGGGTCGGGCAATGACGACGCCATGGGCAACTTTGGCGCGGATACAGTGCTGGGGGGCCGAGGCAACGACACGCTGAGCGGTGGCGAAGGCTTTGACTACATCGAAGGGAATGACGGTGACGACATCCTGATGGGCAACGCGGGCAACGACGGGCTCAGCGGCGGCGCGGGCAACGATACCCTTATGGGCGGCGTTGGCAGCGATACGCTCAGCGGATTGGCTGGCGATGATGTGCTCGACGGGCAGGGCGGCAACGACCTGCTGAACGGCAACATCGGGAACGACACGTTGATGGGGGGCGGGTTGAACGACACGCTCAATGGCAATGGCGGCGACGATGTGATTAGCGGCGGCACCCAAAGTGATCTGATCAATGGTGGCAGCGGCAATGATGACCTGTCGGGCGATGCAGGGGCCGATACGATCAACGCCGGCCCTGGCGATGACACGCTGTCGGGCGGCGAAGGGCCGGACAAGTTGGCGGGCAACAAGGGTGACGACCAGATCGATGGTGATGCGGGGAATGACGCATTGTTCGGCGGTATGGGTGATGACACGTTGAACGGCGGGGCGGGGAATGATTTCCTTATCTCGGGGCTGGGTGCTGACAGCATCGACGGCGGTGCCGGTGATGACGTGATCCGTGCGTTTGACTTCAACCTCGACGGCAATGTGTCAGGCGATACGGATACGATGGCCGATGTGGTGCTGGGAGGCGACGGCGACGACACCATCAGCGCCAACGACGGCGATACGGTAACAGGGGGTGACGGGGCTGATGTAATCAACGCCATCGGCTATGATCAGATTGGAAAGGCACCGGTGATCGTGACCGATTTCAACCTTGCCGAAGACGGTCTGTACCTGCAAGAAACCCAAGGATCGCCCGCCAGCTTCGCACCCGGGGACGGGATGTTCGAAATCCGCGCCGCGGCCAATGGCACCGACAGTGAACTTGTGGTCAACGGCAATGTCGTGGTGATCGTGCAAAATACCAGCGCCGCCGATCTCAGCGCGGACACAAGCTGGTTGCTGAACGCATAAGAGGGGCCGCAGCCCCCCTTACCTCAACCTTGAAATTTTGGGGCCCTCGCGGGGGCCCCTAGATTTGCTCTACCGCGACCTCGGGCAACTGGTAGAACGCCAGATGGTCTTTGATCTCGGCCACGGCGTTGTTCGGATCCTCATAGGACCATGCAACGTTGTCGAGCGTCCGGCTTTTGGTCACGACCGAGAAGTAATGCGCATCGCCCTTGTGCGGGCAGTGGGTGGTCTTGTCGGTCTTGTCGAGAAACGCCATCGCGATATCCGAACGGGGGATATAGATCACCGCGTCGTGGTCGCCTTCGCGCAGTTCAAGCGCATTACGTGTCTCGGCCAATACCGCACCGCCTGCGCGCACTGTCCATGTCCCGTTTGACTTCAAAATCTTGATATGGTCTGCCATTGCTGACCGTCCTCCCTGAATGAACTGATTTATATCGCGCTCAAACCGGCGCTGTTGCCGCATCCAACCACAGTTTCGCAACCGGTGATAGCTGCGGTCCGATCTTTTCCGCAACGTCGCGGTGATAGGCGTTCAGCCAGTCCCGCGCATCCATGCTCAGCAGGTCGGGCACGATCAACCGCGTATCAATGGGGGCAAAGCTCAGCGTTTCCCACGCCAGCATGGCGCGGTGCGCGTCCCCGCCCAGCATGTCACCCGCAGGCCGTACCACCGCAAGGTTTTCCAGCCGGATGCCAAAGGCGCCCTCGCGGTAATAGCCGGGCTCGATGCTCAGGATCATACCGTCGGACAGGGGCACCGTGCTTAGTTTGCTGAGCCGTTGCGGCCCTTCGTGGACGCTCAGATAGGCTCCGACGCCATGGCCCAGCCCATGATCGAAATCCTGCCCTGCCATCCAAAGGGGCAATCGGCCCACGGCCTCGATATCGCGGCCAGCCAACCCTTGGGGCCAGCGCAGACGACTCATGGCGATCAAACCGTTGAGCACACGGGTAAACCCTTCTTTCGCCTCGGCCGGGGGCGTGCCGATGGCAATGGTGCGGGTGATGTCGGTGGTGCCGTCCAGATATTGGCCACCGGAGTCCAACACCAGCAGATGCCCGTCTTGCAGAACGCTATCGGTGTCTTCGGTCACGCGGTAATGCATGATCGCGCCATTGGGGCCGGTACCGGCGATGGTCTCAAAGCTGATCTCTTGCAGCGCCGGATCGCGGCGGCGCGCGGTCTCGAGCTTGGTGACAACCTGTGTTTCCGTCACGCTGCCCGCTGGCTGTGCATCGAGCCAGGCCAGCACCTCGACCAAGGCCGCGCCATCGCGCAGGTGCGCGGCGATAGATCCGTTGATCTCGGCCTCGTTCTTGCGGGCCTTGGGCAGAGCGCAGGGGTCATCGCCCCACACGATCTTGTCGCCCAAAGCATCCGCGACAGCCACCGGCACAGTCGCTTTCTCGGCCAGAACGGCACCAGATAGGTTGGCGAGAGCCGCCAGAAACGCCTCTGGTGCGTGAATGGTCACGTGCTGGCCCAGATGCGCCTCCAGCCCCTCAAGCTTGGCGGGGGCGACGAATAGGTCGACATGACCGGCAGCGTGCAGCACAGCAAAGCCATGCACGACCGGATTGCGCGCAATATCGGACCCACGAATGTTCAGCAGCCAGCATAGGCTGTCGGGCAGGGTGATCACTGCGGCCCCACGGCCCTTGTCGCGCAGCCCTTCGGACAGCCGTGCGATCTTATCGTCATGGGCTTCGCCCGCATAGTCGATTGGGTGGATCTTGGCGGGGTTCATGGGCGGGGTGGGCTGGTCTTCCCAGATACGGTCGACCAGATTATCGGTGCGGCGCAACGTGATGCCGCTGCCTTCCAGAGCTGTTTCTAACTGCTCGATCTGTCCGGCGGCATGCAGCCACGGATCAAAACCGACAACGCCGCCCTGAGGCAGCTCTGTACGCAGCCAATCTGCCAGCGATACCTCGGGCCATGCGACCGGCGTATAGACATCCGCCACCTGCGCCTTGACCTGCGTGCGATAGCGCCCGTCGATGAACACGCCCGCCACATCCCGCAAGGCGGCACAGAAGCCAGCCGATCCGGTGAACCCTGTCAGCCACTTCAGGCGGTCATCGCGGGGGGCAACATATTCGCCCTGATGGGCATCGGCGCGGGGCACTAGAAACCCGTCAAGCGCGTCGGTTTGCAGCTCTTCGCGCAGCGCGGCCAGCCGTGGCGGCCCTTGTTCCGGCCGCGAGGTCACCTCGAACGATTGAAACATGTCCCCACCCCATTCTTCATTTTGCTCTTAAAACTCCCCGCGGAGCGTCCTTGACCCTCAGCTTGCGCGGCGCATGCCCATGACACGGGCGCGTTTGCGCGGATCGGTGTCGAAAAGGGCGGCCAGCTGCTCTGTCATGGCACCGGCCAACTGGTCCACATCCGTGATCGTGACGGCGCGGTCATAATAGCGGGTCACGTCGTGGCCGATGCCGATGGCCAGCAGCTCGACGGCCTTGCGCTTTTCGACCATCGCGATCACGTCGCGCAGGTGTTTTTCCAGATAGTTGGCGGGGTTCACCGACAGGGTGCTGTCATCTACGGGCGCGCCGTCGCTGATCACCATCAAGATCTTGCGGGACTCGTGCCGTGCGATCATCCGGCGGTGGGCCCATTCCAGCGCCTCGCCGTCGATGTTCTCTTTCAGCAGGCCTTCCTTCATCATCAGCCCCAGATTGGGCCGCGTACGCCGCCAGGGGGCGTCTGCGGATTTATAGATGATGTGGCGCAAATCATTCAGACGACCCGGCTGTACCGGACGGCCATCGTTCAACCATGCCTCACGGGCTTGGCCACCTTTCCAGGCGCGGGTGGTAAAGCCCAAAATCTCGACTTTGACGTTGCAGCGCTCCAGCGTGCGGGCCAAAACATCGGCGCAAATCGCGGCGATAGAGATCGGACGCCCGCGCATCGAGCCGGAGTTATCGAGCAGCAGCGTCACGCAGGTATCGCGGAATTCGGTGTCCTGTTCGACCTTGAACGACAGTGGCGTCGTGGGGTTGGCCACGACACGGGCCAGACGACCGGCATCCAGCGTGCCTTCTTCGAGATCAAATTCCCACGACCGGTTTTGCTGCGCCTGCAAGCGGCGCTGCAGCTTGTTCGCCAGTCGGCTCACCGCGCCCTTCAATGGTTCAAGTTGCTGGTCGAGATAAGCGCGCAACCGTTCAAGCTCTGCCGGTTCGGCCAAATCCGCCGCACCGATCACCTCGTCGTGGTCGGTCTGGTACACCAGATAATTCGGGTCCGCATCCGATGCCTGCGGCGGAGCGGGAGGCTCCATCGGGGCGTCGCCATCGGGCATCTCGGCTTCTTCGCCAAGCTCTTGATCGGCGGTGTCATCCATCGACACCTGCGCTTGGGATTCATCTTGCTGTTGTTCTTGCGACTGTTCGGGAGAGGCTTCCGCCTCGTCCTCGTCCTGTTCGTCTTGACCGGTGCTATCGGGCTCTTGCTCTTCTTCGGTGCCTTCTTCCTCGGCACTGTCCTGATCATCGTCGCCTTGGTCGGGGTCATCACCTAGCTGGTCGCCGTAGCCCAGATCGACGATCATCTTGCGCGCAAAGCGGGCAAAGGCCGCCTGATCATCAAGCGTGTCGTTCAGCGTCTCAAGCGTGCCGCCGGCCTGATCCTCGATATAACCGCGCCACAGGTCCATTGCGTTGGCGGCACCGGCAGGCATATCGCGCCCCGTCGCCAGATGGCGCACTAGATAGCCTGCTGCCGTCGCCAAAGGCACGTCAGAGGGTTGCTTGGCCTGATCGTACCCTTTGCGCAGGGAGTCGTATTTGATCTTCGCGTCGATGTTGCCGGCGGTGCCGGGCATGTCACGTGCGCCCACGGCTTCGCAGCGGGCGGTTTCCATCGCCTCATATAGGTCGCGGGCCATGTCACCGGCGGGCATATATTTCGAATGGGTCTGGCCGTTATGGTAGCGCCGGTTCAGCGCGAGCGCGTCGGCGGTGCCACGGGCAAGCAGGACTTCCTCGCGGGTCATGCGGCGGCTGACCTGTGGCAAGCGCATTGAATCGCCGCTCAGACCCGATGGATCGACGGAGTAGCTCACCGTTAGATCGGGATCCTTCGACATGACCTTGGTCGCTTCGGCCAAAGCCTTTTTGAACGCGTCGGCGGGGTTATCTGATTGTTTGCTCATGTCATTCTCCCATCCGAGTGCGGCCGACCTGCGGCTTTGGTCACCGCGGCCACACGAAAAGGGGCGCTGCGGTCAGGCTGTTGTCCACCGACCCTAGGTGCCGGTGGACGTCTTTTTCGTCACCCCTCCTGCCAACGCGGGCACAGGGGGGATGGTGGCTTAGCCAAGGCTCAGGCTTGCGGCGGATTCTGGCAGCTCTTCGTCGAACAGGCGCTGATAAAACTCGGCGACGGTCTGGCGTTCAAGTTCATCACATTTGTTGAGGAACGACAGGCGGAAGGCATAGCCCACATCGCGGAAGATCTCGGCGTTCTGGGCCCAGGCAATCACGGTACGCGGGGACATGACGGTCGACAGTTCGCCGTTCATAAAGGCGGTCCGCGTCAGGTCGGCGACGGTGACCATCTGCTTGATCGTCTTGCGGCCCTTGTCCGTGTTGTAATGCGGGTTCTTGGACAAAACGATCTGCGTTTCCGCATCGATGCTGAGATAGTTCAATGTGGCAACCAGCGACCAACGGTCCATCTGACCTTGGTTGATCTGCTGCGTACCGTGGTAAAGGCCCGTGGTATCGCCCAGACCAACAGTGTTGGCGGTTGCGAAGATGCGGAAATAGGGGTGGGGTTCGATCACTTTGTTCTGGTCAAGCAGCGTCAGCTTGCCGTCAACTTCCAGCACGCGCTGGATCACGAACATCACGTCGGCACGGCCCGCATCATATTCGTCGAACACAATCGCAGTCGGGTTGCGCAGCGCCCAAGGCAGGATGCCTTCCTGGAAATCGGTAACCTGCTTGCCGTCTTTCAGCTTGATCGCATCCTTACCGATCAGGTCGATCCGGCTGATGTGACTATCAAGGTTGACCCGTACACAAGGCCAGTTCAGCAGGCTTGCCACCTGTTCGATGTGGGTGGATTTACCCGTCCCGTGGTAGCCCTGAACCATCACGCGACGGTTGTGGTTGAAGCCCGCGAGGATCGCCATCGTGGTGTCAGGGTCGAATTTATAGGTGCTGTCCAGATCGGGAACGCGGCTTGTGCGTTCGTCAAAGCCGTGCACGACCATGTCGGTGTCGATGCCAAAGACTTCGCGAACGGAGATCTCTTTGGTGGGTTTGGTTGTGAGGTCCAATGAGGTCTCGGCCATATTCTGTACGTCCTTCATGCTTCTGTCCTGCGCACCGCCTGCGGATCAGGGGGTGGCGTCCACGGCAACATATCTTTCCTGAGCGTGAGGGAAAGGGGCAATTCGCACCTGCGGCAAAGTCGCAAAGACCTGCGGGGGACGAAAAAGGGGCGGCGCATCTGTCTACACCGCCCCGTCTGTCTGGCTATGGCACGCGCTTCACGCGGTGGCCGATGCCCTCGGCCGGCCGGAATGGTGCTGCATCAGTCCTTGAAGTTGCGACTGCCCTTGAGCTGGTCCCAGGCCCAGACGACCAGCTGCAACTGCTCTTCCTGACTGCGATCACCGCCGTTCATATCGGGGTGCAGTACCTTGATAAGCGCCTTATACGCCTTGCGCACTTCTGGCTTGCTCCAGGTGTCCTTGGCCTCGAGGATTTCCAGAGCGCGCCGTTCTGTGGGGGGCAGGCGGCGTCCGGCGGCAGGCCCCTTGCCGGGGTTCTGCGTCGCGTTTTTGCCCAAGACCTGATGCGGGTCTTCGATGCCCAAACGCGCCCAAGCCCGTGCTTCGGGATCGCCAAGCGGCTTGGTGGTGCGTTCCCACACTTTGTCCTTGGATTGCTGGGCGTTTAATTCTGCCTCTGTGGTGCCGTCAAAGAAGTTCCACTTGAGGTTATATTCGCGCACGTGCTGCTGGCAGAACCAGAAATAGTCATCCAGCACGTCAGGTGCTTTTGGCGCACGGTATTTGCCGGCTTCCTCGCAGCCTTCGTGCGAACAGACGCGTTGTGATGTCTCGGACGCGCCGGACATCCCGCGACGGCCGCGGGGATTTTTCTTTTTCGAAGACGACACAGACATGTCGAATCCAAAGGGATCACTTTTGGGCATGATATGGACCTTTCCGACTCAGGCCGGTCAGTTTAGACCTTGGGCTCAAAGATTGAAGGGGGCTAAGCTAAAAAATGTCAGTGACACAAGAAATTGCCGACCGGCTGGAAGAGGCGTTTGCACCGTCGGAATTAAGCGTCGTTGACGATAGTGAAAGCCACCGTGGGCATGGCGGCTTCCGCGAGGGGGGTGAAAGTCATTTTAATGTGAAAATTCGGTCCGCCCATTTCAAGGGGCTGTCCCGGGTTGCGCGTCATCGCGCTGTGCATGATGCGCTTGGTCCCGACTTGATCGGCCGCATTCACGCACTGGCGCTGGATCTCGACGTCTGACAGGGGCCCCTTAGTCCGGGGTCTTATCGACCTTGGACGCGGGGACGTCTTCGGGGGCAGGGGCGTCTTTGGTTTCATCCGAAGCCTTCGCAGCTTTTTCGTCCACGGACTTTGTCTGGGGATCGCCGGCGGGTTTTTCCTCGGAAGTGTCGATTGATTTTGTCTGGCTGTCAGTCTCGACTTGCGTCTTTGCCGCTAGCTTTTCGGCCTCGGGCTTGCTTTCCGCAGGGACTTCGACCGTGCTTGCTTTGCGTCGCGACGCCAGTGCGTTCAGCATTGTCGGAGCAACCGCCGCCGTTTCTTCATCCTCGTCGGTTTCACCGTGCTGATCCTCGAAATAGCTTTCGTCCTCTGCGTTGTCCGTGTTCGCGTCCAAAGCAGTGGCTTCGGGCTCTTCCATCGTATCTGACGGAGGAGGGAGCAGTTCAGTAGGGGCCGTGTCCGGCGCTTCCTCGCGTAGGCGGCGAAACACCAGTACATTGCGCCATTCCGTCGTGCTGCCGGTCAGCCCCACCCGTTCAGTCGATGGCAGAGTCTCTGCCCGCTGATATTCCCAACCGTAACCTGAAAGACCATTCATAAGCTCCTGAAGCGCATGGGAAAACCGCGCTTCAGCACCTTTGATGTTCTTGACCTTCAGCCCTTTGGTGGGGGCGGGTACAACTTTGTATTCATAGCGTGGCATGTGGGCTGGCTTTCGGGTCAAAAGAGGTCAAACAAGAGGGCGCGGATCAGCGTTTCAGCCCGATTTTACGGCCAGCCTGTTCAGGGTAGGGCAACGTCGCGTGGGCCGATCTCATCGCTTCTAGCCGGGCCATAATATCGGCGGGCATCGGGGCCACACGGGGGCCCGACTGATCGATATGCAGCGTCAGCGCTTCGCCGGTGGCCGCCAGCCAACCGTCTTCGTGCCAGAGCTGCGTAAACGAATGGAAACGCTTTTCATCAAAGTCGAGCAGTTGGAACGTGCAATAGGTTGACGCGCCCTCGTGCAACTCGCGCAGATAACAGACGTGGAATTCGGCCACATAAGTGGTGTGACCTGTCTTTTGATACTCTGGTCCGAACCCGATCTGATGGTAGGCATCATCGACCGCGTTATCCATCAACACCGAATAATAAGCCATGTTCAAATGGCCGTTAAAGTCGATCCATTCGGGCTGTACAAGGCGCGGCGATGACCGGAAGGGCGTATCCATAAAAGACCTTTCAAAGCGTGTCAGAGGGTGAGCGTGGCGAGAAAAGGGCCGGGGCTTTGGTAAACCCCGGCCCGACGCCTTAGCCGTTCAGCTTTTGTGCAACGATCTGGTTCACCGCTTTGGGGTTCGCCTTACCGCCAGTGGCCTTCATCGTTTGCCCGACGAACCAGCCCGCCAGTTTCGGATTCTCGCGCGCTTTGGCAACCTGATCGGGGTTCGCGGCGATGATCTCGTCTACGGCGGCTTCGATGGCACTGGTGTCTGTGACCTGCTTCATCCCGCGTTCTTCGACGATCACGGCAGGGTCACCACCTTCGGTATAGACGATTTCAAACAGGTCCTTGGCGATCTTGCCGGAAATCGCATCAGACGCGATCAGGTCGATAACGCCGCCCAGCTGGGCAGGGCTGACGGGGCTGTCGGTGATGGCTTTCTCGTCTTTCTTGAGGCGGCCGAAAAGTTCGTTGATCACCCAGTTCGCCGTCATCTTGCCGTCTCGGCCCTGTGCGGTCGCCTCGAAGTAGCCCGCGCTGTCCAGATCTGAGGTCAGAACCGACGCATCATAGTCGCTGAGGCCAAAGTCATTGATAAAGCGCGCTTTCTTGGCGTCGGGCAGTTCGGGCAGGTTGGCACCGATGTCATCAACCCACGCCTGTTCGATGACCAGTGGCAGCAGATCGGGGTCGGGGAAGTAGCGGTAGTCATGCGCCTCTTCTTTGGAGCGCATGGAGCGGGTTTCCTGCTTGTCCGGATCAAACAGACGGGTTTCCTGCACCACTTCGCCGCCGGCTTCGACGATGGCGATCTGGCGCTTTGCTTCGACGTCGATCGCTTGTTGGATGAACCGCATGGAGTTCATGTTCTTGATTTCGCAGCGCGTCCCGAGGTGGCTAAAGTCCTGCGTCGCCTGATATTTCTCGTATTGGCCGGGCAGGCAGATTGACACGTTCACATCCGCACGCATCGCGCCAGATTGCATATCGCCATTGCACGTACCGAGATACCGCAAGATCTGGCGCAGCTTGGTCAGATAGGCAGCAGCCTCTTCGGGGCCGCGAATGTCGGGCTTGCTGACGATTTCCATCAGCGCGACACCGGTGCGGTTCAGGTCCACAAAGGACATGTTCGGGTCCATGTCGTGAATCGATTTGCCCGCGTCCTGTTCCAAGTGAATTCGTTCCACGCGCACCAGACGCGCTGTATTGTCGCCGAGCTCTACCAGCACTTCGCCTTCGCCCACGATGGGGTGGTACAGCTGCGAAATCTGATAGCCCTGCGGCAGATCGGGGTAGAAGTAGTTCTTGCGGTCAAAGGCGCTGTGCAGATTGATCTCGGCCTTGAGGCCCAGACCCGTGCGCACGGCCTGTTCGACACAGAATTCATTGATGGTGGGCAGCATGCCGGGCATGGCCGCATCCACAAAAGATACGTTGTTGTTGGGCTCTGCGCCGAATTTCGTCGAAGCGGCGGAAAAGAGTTTCGCGTTCGACATGACCTGCGCGTGCACCTCCATCCCGATGACCAGTTCCCAGTCATGTTTGGCACCCGCAATGGTGCGCACTTTGGGGGTGTCATAGGTCAGGTCAAGCATGGGGGCACCTTTGGCGTCAGAAACAGAACGCCTTGGTCATAAGACAGGGGGCGGGGTGCTGCAAGAGGGGGGCAGCGCCAATGCGTGTGCTGATCCGCTTTGGATGTTGGCGTTAGGCGGTCATTGCCTGCGGTCCATTGCTGGTGAACACGATGCGTTGCCCCGATGCGAGTTCGGAGCGAAACAGGCTGTTGATCACTTGCATCGCATCATCGCGGCCAGAGGCGGCGAATTTATGCGGCGACCGGATGCGCAGGTTATTGTTGAACCCGTGGGCCGCGTGGGCCCAGATCATCGGGTGGAGCTCGGTCAGATGTGCACGGATGATCCAATCGGTGCAGGCCCCAATTTGGGCGCGGATATTGTCGGCGCGTTCATCCCCGCCGCCGCCAAAGCTGGGCATATTGGCGCAATAGGCCGCCAGCAGGTTCGCACAATACGCGGTCGAATGATGGGCTAGAATATCGCGCAGCCCGTCGATGAAATAATCAACGTCCAGATTGGCGCATGCCGTGTCATCCGCGCAGATGGCGTCAAACATAACCCAGGTATAGCCACCGGCACCCCAGACATTCTGCACACGTGCGGCGGTGCGGCGCGCCTCAAGCTCAAGCTCGGTATAGCCACCGTGGTGGCGCGGCAACATGTGGTTGCCCAAGGCGCGCATCGGGCGCGGGTTGAGCGGGTTGAGCAGAATGAGCTGTTCGTAGCTTTCGCGCAGCCCGCCTTGGTGGTGAAGCGGGCCGCTGACATGAGCACAACGGGTCGCCGCCACCAGCGCGCTGGTGGGATGCTGTTCGATGAACGGCGCGATTATCTCTCCGGCGCGCTCAAAGTGGGCGATGCAGGCGTCGCGGTTGCGTTGGGGCAGCACGGTGCTTTCGCCCTTGCCGCGCCAGGCCCAGCCGATGTCGATATGGGCCTGGGCGACGACACAGGCGACGACATAGTCGTCTTGATGCGCGTCCAGCACATGTTCGAAATCCTCGATTCCGCTGAGCAGTGCTTTGGCAAAGCCGCTGTCGACGTCTTCGATCGCGTGTTCCGTCGCCATCACAACATCAGCGCGCGCACCAAGGGCCATCAGCTCGGCCACAGGCATAGAGCCGGGGGTAAGGGTGTTGTCTGCGTCAGCGCGGCGAATTGCCTTGGACAGACCAGCCCAGTTTTCCTGCCGCACTAGCTTTTGCCCGAGCTGGTGGTTTTCATCGCATAGCCGGTCTTCGGCGGTGGGATCGGGGCAGTCGATGCAAAGCATCTCTTGCGGTGACGCGGGGACAGTGTCGGCACGCGCAGGAGCAGAGGGGGCAGGCGTTTCTTGATTCTGCGGATGGGGCTCGCGGCGACGCGGTGCACAACCAAGGTCGCCTGTTTCCAACAGCAGTGTTGGCATGCTTTTGCGTTTGAATAATTTCTTGAGGTGCAGCATCGGTTGTCCAGTCTTGGGTAAGCCCGTCTTCTGCTGATGAAACTGGCGGGATATTTGGGCACCAAGATGGCATCGCGGTGGTCAGTCTGGGATTTTCCTATCGCGGAAATGCAATTTAAGGCTGAATAATGCCTGATTGTTCAAAGACTGGAGACGATGGCACCGAACGCGCTATGTTGTGCGCGAATACGAGTGAGGGGACACATGTCTGTAAAGAATAGTGCACGCCGCAAAAGACTGCGACGCGATGGCTCGCCGCGCGTGATTCTGGGGTCTGCTGCGATCGCGCTTTGCCTGTGGGGGGGCGTGACGCTGCCCGCTGTCGCCGAGACGGTGAACGTTCTGCGCCCGATCGCGCGCGGCGCGGTCAGTGACCCTGCGCCGGCTACGGCCCCGACGGCCCCGCCGATCGAACCCGCACCTGCGCTGACCGGGGAGGACGGCGGGTCCAAGCCTGACCTCACCACTGCGGCGCCGATCACCCTTTACGATGTCTCTCCGCCTGCGCGCAGCGCGGTGATCCCGCGCACAAGGTGGCAACACCGGCGCGGTCACGCGATCTGGACCCGAACAGCGCTGTCAGCGCTCAAGTCTCATGGCAAGCCCTTGGTTGATATGGTGCCCGCCGATGTCGAAGAATGGTGCCCTGCCTATCCCACCGCCTCGGACGCGGATCGTCGCGCGTTCTGGGTCGGGTTTATGTCGGCCCTCGCAAAACACGAAAGCACCTATAAGGCGCGCGCCGTCGGTGGCGGCGGGCTTTGGTATGGGTTGCTACAGATTTTACCTGCCACGGCACGCGGCTATGGGTGCAATGCTGGCACGGGCGCTAGTCTGCAAAACGGCGGCGCGAACCTGAGCTGCGCCATACGGATCATGGCGGTGACGGTGCCCCGCGACGGTGTGATCTATGGGCGCGGCGGAAAAGGCGTGGCCGCCGATTGGGGGCCCATGCGCAGCCCCGCAAAGCGCAATGACATGGCGGGCTGGTTGAAACGGCAGACCTATTGCAAACCGCTAGACGCTGTGCGCCCGAAAGCCCGTCCCTAAGTTGGATCAATGCAAGCGGGGTAGGCAAGGTGCCCGCATGCGGGACACCTCAGTTTTCGTCACGCGCCGCGGATACGCGACAGCATCTCGGTGGTGTCGCGCGACAGACCAGACTGTGACAGGATGCGGTCCAGCTCTGCCTTGATCATCGCTTGGCGGTCGCTGTCATACCGCTTCCACGTCTGGAACGCCGAACACATGCGCGCGGTGGTTTGCGGGTTCACCGGATCAAGCTTTATCAGCCAGTCCGCCAGCAAACGGTAGCCTGCGCCCGAAGCATGGTGAAAGCCCGCGTGATGCGCGGCAAAGGCCCCCAGCACAGCGCGGAACCGATTGGGGTTCTTCCAGTTGAAGTCGGGGTGTTTGGTCAGCGTTTCGACGACTTCGTGGGCGTCTTCGGGGTCGGCTTCTATCACTTGCAGGCCAAACCATTTGTCCATGACCAGCCGGTCCGCTTTCCATTGTCCCTCGAACGCGTCGACGGCTTTGTTGCCGCGACCGGCGCGGATCAGGTTGGCCAGCGCGGAAAGCTGCTGGGTCATATTGTCAGCCGCGTCATACTGTTCTTGCGCCAGTGCGCCGTCGTCATTGCGCGTCAGCAGGGACAGCGCAGCATTGGACAGCGCCCGCTTGCCCGCTTGTTTCGCGTTGGGTTCAAACGGAGCGTCGACCGTGTGACGGCGATAGAGCGTCGGCAGCAGATCGGCAAAAGCCTCTGCCATCGTGGCGCGGGTTGCCTCGGTGGCGGCATAGATAATGTCGGGGTCGGGGGTGTCGCCCGCCTCTGACAAAGCGCGCGCCAGATCGGATTGCGACGGCAGGCCCAACATCAGCGCACGATACGCCGGATCAAGAGTTTCATCACCGATCACCGCACGGATACCGGCCAGCCAGTCCTTGTTGGGGGCCTTGCCCTCGCGGATCATCCCTAGCAGCGAGCCATAGGCCAGCATGCGCCCCTGTTCCCAGCGGTTAAAGGGGTCGGTGTCATGGGCCAGCAGATGCGCACGATCTGCGTCCGACAGGTCTTGGGTCAGGATCACGGGCGCGGAAAAGCCGCGTAGCACAGATGCGACGGGCCGCGTCCCCAGACCGTCAAAGACAAAGCTCTGTTCGGCCTGTGTCATCTCGAGCACCGTTGTTTCCTCGACCTCGTCGCCGTCTTGACCGATCAGCCCGACGGCAATCGGCAGCACATGAGGCTGCGGATCAGCTGTGGCATCGCTGGCCGGCGTGTGCTGCTTAAAGTGCAGCGTCAACGTGCCGTGGTCCCAGCTTTCGGTGACGGACAACAGCGGTGTGCCGGCTTGGGAATACCAGCGCTTGAACTGCGCCAGATCGCGGCCAGTGGTGTCTTCAAATACTTGCAGCCAATCTTCTATGGTGCAGGCTTGCCCGTCGTGACGGTCAAAATAGAGGTCGAGCGCTTTTGAGTAGGCCTCATCACCGACCAGCAGCTTGAGCATGCCAATCACCTCGGCCCCTTTTTCATAGACCGTGGCGGTGTAGAAGTTGTTGATCTCTTGAAAGCTTTCGGGCCGCACGGGGTGGGCCAGCGGGCCTTGGTCTTCGGGAAACTGACGGGCGCGCAGATCGATCACATCGCCAATCCGTTTTACCGCAGCCGAGCGCATGTCAGAGGTGAATTGGCTGTCGCGGTAAACGGTCAGCCCTTCCTTGAGGCACAGCTGGAACCAATCGCGGCAGGTGATCCGGTTGCCGGTCCAGTTGTGGAAGTATTCATGCGCGATGATCGCCTCGATCCGTTCAAAGTTCATATCGGTCGAGGTTTCGGGACTGGCCAGCACGGCAGAGGAGTTGAAGATGTTCAGCCCCTTATTCTCCATTGCGCCCATGTTGAAATCATCCACGGCGACGATGTTGAACAGATCAAGATCGTATTCACGGCCATAGACGTCTTCGTCCCACTTCATGCTGTCTTTCAGCGCCTGCATGCCAAAGGCGCATTTGCCCTCGTCACCGGGGCGCACATAAAGGTTCAGGTCGACGGCGCGGCCCGATTTCGTGGTGAAACTGCCGGGATGCGCCACCAGATCTCCCGCGACGAGTGCAAAGAGGTAAGCGGGCTTGGGCCACGGGTCATGCCATTCAGCTGTGTCGGTACCGCTGCTGACGGGGTTGCCGTTGGACAGTAAAACGGGGTGCGGGCCGTTGATGGTGACAGTAAAGACCGCCATCACATCGGGGCGGTCGGGATAATAGGTGATCTTGCGAAAGCCTTCGGCCTCGCATTGGGTGCAATACATGCCGTTCGACATATAAAGCCCCTCAAGCGCGGTATTGCCCTGCGGGTCGATCTCCACCTCGGCTTCCCAGATAAACGGGGCGTCGGGCACGTCGCAGGTCAGTCCTTGCGGGGTCACTTCGGGCGATACCGGCGCGCCATCAATCGAAGCAGTGACAAGCGACAGGTTTTCGCCATGCAGGAAGAATGTGCGATCACTGGCATCGGGGTTGGGGCGGAAGGCAATCCGGCTTTTGACGCGGGTCTTGCGCGGGTCCAGATCGAAATGCAGCGCGACATGGTCGATGATGAAGCCGTAGGGGGTATAGTCGGCCAAGTATATCGTCTGGGGGGCAGCGTCGCGCATGTATTTTCCTTCTGTTTGGAACCGAATGTCCAATGTCCAAGTTAGTCCTGCACAATGGCGCCTGCAAGGTCGCCACCCGATAAGATCAACCTACACCGACCCATCGGAGGGCACCATGTCTGCACCCGACACAAACATTGAGAAGCAAGAGAAACAGCACAAGCCTGCGCTGCTTGGCGTAAAGGGGGCGATCATCTTCGGCGTCGTCATCACCGCAATTCTCGGATTTATTCTGATCGGTAATGGCCGCGAAGACCATCAGCCCGCGGCAGAGGAAGCGACGCAAGGTATCACCACCGATAGCACCGTGCCTGCCGTGACCGACGCCGAACTCAACGGCGCATCGCAAGCTGATGATACAAACGCCGCGCCGGTTGATCCCGTCGCACCGGGAACGAACGAAAGCAACTGAGTTTCCGCGACGCTTAATTAACGATTGAAAATTTAACGATTTGGACGGCAGACTTTGGCAACAAGGTCTGCCGTTTTTTATGCGTGCCGCATTGCGAACGAGGGAAGTGCCATGGCGAAAATGCGCAAAAGGTCAGAGTTGCCAACAAAGATCTGCCAGCGTTGCGGCCTGCCCTTTAGCTGGCGACGCAAGTGGGTACGTGATTGGGAAGCGGTGAAATACTGCTCTGAGAGGTGTCGGAAGGCGGGGGTATCTGCGGCCGAGCGGTAAGGTATCGCCGCATTGGTAATATCTTATTACCAATAAATGTTGCCCCACGCTGGCATACCTTCTAAGCCTGTTGTCAAAGCGATACCCATGCGAGCAACAGGAGCTAAGAGATGACACAGCGTAGCGATAAGAACGGCCTTCAGGTTGCAGCCGAACTGGTGGAATTTATCGAAGGCTCGGCGCTGCTCGGCACTGGCATTGATGCGGGCACATTCTGGGCGGGGCTAAGCGATCTCGTGCATGATCTGGGCCCAAAGAATCGCGCCTTGTTGCAGACGCGTGAAGAGATGCAGGCCAAGATCGATGTTTGGCACAAAGACCGCGCCGGCCAGAACCATGACGCCGACGCCTATAACGCCTTTCTGCGTGAGATAGGGTATCTCGTGCCCGAAGGCCCCGCATTCGAGATTGATACCCAAGGTGTCGATCCCGAAATCGCGCAGGTCCCCGGACCGCAGCTGGTCGTTCCTATTACCAACGCCCGCTTTGCCCTGAACGCCGCCAACGCGCGGTGGGGCAGCCTATATGACGCGTATTACGGCACGGATGCGCTAGGGGATTTGCCGAAGGGCAAGGGCTATGACGCAGAGCGTGGCGCGCGGGTTGTGGTGCAGGCCAAGGCGTTTCTGGATGAAGCAGCCCCGCTTGCCTCTGGCAGCCATACGGATGTGACCGGATACGCCGTCGGAGACGGGGCACTGACACCTGCGTTGAAAGATGCGGCGCAGTTTATCGGCTACCGCGGGGATGCGGCTGCGCCTGACGCAATCTTGCTGCGCAACAACGGCTTGCACATCGAAATTCAGATCGACGCTACGCATAACATCGGCAAAACCGATCCGGCGGGCGTGGCTGATGTGCTGCTGGAATCCGCGATGTCTACGATCATGGATTGCGAAGATAGCGTTGCCGCCGTGGATGCCGAAGACAAGGTTGTCGCCTATGGCAACTGGTTGGGCCTGATGAAGGGCGACCTGTCCGAGACGTTCGAAAAGGGTGGCCAGCAGGTGACGCGCGAGATGAACGGCGATCGCGACTACACCGCCCCGGACGGCAGTACGCTGACGCTTAAGGGGCGGTCGTTGATGCTGGTACGCAACGTGGGTCACCTGATGACGAACCCCGCCATTCTGGACCGCGACGGGCGCGAGATTGGCGAAGGGCTGATGGACGCGATGGTCACAACAGTGCTCGCGATGCACGATCTGCAAAAGACTGACGGTATGCGCAACTCGGTCGCGGGCTCGGTCTATGTGGTTAAACCCAAGATGCACGGGCCCGAGGAAGTCGCCTTTGCGGATGAGATATTTACCCGGGTAGAGACCGCGCTGGGGCTGCCGGCCAATACCGTCAAGCTGGGCATCATGGATGAAGAGCGCCGCACATCGGTCAACCTTGCCGAGTGTATCCGCGCAGCCAAGTCCCGCGTTGCTTTTATCAATACTGGTTTCCTCGACCGCACGGGCGACGAAATTCACACCTCCATGGAGGCAGGGCCGATGGTGCCCAAGGGCGAGATGAAAAACGCCCCCTGGATCAGCGCCTATGAGGATCGTAACGTTGATATCGGTCTGGCCTGCGGCCTGCAGGGGCGCGCGCAGATCGGCAAGGGGATGTGGGCCATGCCTGATTTGATGGAAGCCATGCTGGACGCCAAGATCGGCCATCCCAAAGCAGGCGCAAACTGTGCCTGGGTGCCATCGCCCACGGCTGCGACGTTGCACGCAATGCACTATCATACCGTCAATGTGCTGGCGCGTCAGAACGAGATTAAACGGGGCGGTGCCCGTGGGACGCTGGAAGACCTGCTGACGATCCCCGTACTTGCGGGGCGCAACCTGTCTGACGCCGATATCGCACAGGAGGTCGAGAACAACGCGCAGGGCATTCTGGGCTACGTCGTGCGTTGGATTGATCAGGGCGTTGGCTGTTCAAAAGTGCCGGACATCCACGACGTCGGCCTCATGGAAGACCGCGCGACCTGCCGCATCTCGGCACAGGCATTGGCGAATTGGCTGCATCACGGCGTGATTTCCGAGGATCAGGTGACCACAGCGCTGAAAAAGATGGCTGGGGTGGTGGACCGGCAGAACGTGGGCGATCCGCTGTACCAACCCATGGCCCCCGGCTTTGACGGAGTTGCCTTTCAGGCCGCTTGCGATCTGGTGCTGAAAGGGCGCGTGCAGCCGTCGGGCTATACCGAACCTGTCCTGCACGCCCGCCGGTTGGAGCTGAAAGCCGCACAAGGCTGAACGTGTCTTACCGGAAGAGGCGAGGGGCCAAGCCCCTCGTGCTCCCCGGAGTTTACTTAGCAAAATGAAGCAAAGATGAGGATAGAATGACAGTCACATTAGAGCAGGCGCGGATCATGATCGCCGAAACGTTTAAAAAGGGCCACGAGCTGGGTCTAAAGCCCTTGTCGGCAGTGGTGCTGGACGCAGGCGGCCACGTGCAGGCTTTCGAGCGTGAAGACGGCGCGGCCCCTGGCCGGTTCGGCATCGCCCACGGCAAAGCCTATGGCGCGGTGATGTTGGGTATGGCCGGGCGGGCGCAGATGGCGCGGGCCGAGCAGCAAGCCTATTTCATGGCGGCGGTGAATGGTGTCTATGGCGGGGCCGTGGTGCCTGTACCGGGCGGTTTGCTGCTGCGCGACGCGGCGGGCGTTGTGATCGGCGCGCTGGGCGTGACCGGGGATACATCGGACAATGATGTGTTGGCTGCGCTGGCCGGCATTGCCGCTGCGGGGCTGATTGGCGAGGAATAGCAGCGGGCTTTGGGGTGTTGAGGTCGGATTGAGGACGCGGTAGGCTTTGAGTGAAATCAAAATCTGAGGCTGAATATGGCGCGTCCTGTTGTTGGTATTGTCGGAAACACCAGCCTGTTGAATGACCAATACCCGATCCACGCGGCCGGCACGATGAACACCATCGCGGTGGCGCAGGTGTCTGGCTGTTTGCCGTTGATCATTCCCAGCGATCCGTCCTTGGTGTCGGTCGACGAGTTGCTTGAAAGCTGCGACGGCTTCTTGCTGACCGGCGGGCGACCCAATGTGCACCCCGAAGAATACGGTGAGTCCGCGACAGAGGCACATGGCACCTTTGACCGTGCCCGCGACGCCATTGCCCTTGGGCTTGTGCGCGCCTGTGTCGAGAGGGGGCAGCCGTTCTTTGGCGTGTGCCGTGGGTTCCAAGAGGTTAATGTGGCCATGGGCGGGACGCTCTATCCTGAGATTCGAGAATTGCCGGGACGGATGAACCACCGTATGCCGCCCGATGGCACGATGGAGCAGAAGTTCGAGCTGCGCCACGATGTGACTTTTACCCAAGGCGGCGTGTTTCACGAGGTGTTGGGAGCCCCGAAGGTGCGAACGAATACTCTGCACGGGCAGGGGATCAAGGCGGCGGGTCCGCGTGTGGTGATCGATGGATTTGCCGAAGATGGCACACCAGAGGCGATTTATATCAAGGATGCCCCCGGGTTCACTCTTGCTGTGCAGTGGCACCCCGAATGGGATGCGGGCAATGACCCTGTGTCGCGCCCCTTGTTTGAACGCTTCGGTGCGGCAGCGCGGGCATGGGCCGACAGCAAGCAACAGCGGATGTTGAAGTCAGCCTGACAGGTTACCTCGACAGCGTGATGCGCCGTCGCGATGATTTGACGGGATGCGAAAGATAACGTGCCGTCAATATGTCGATCTTTTTCCAAGTGAAATTGCTGGATTGCACAGCAGGTTTCTGAGGCTGCAAACCGGAGCTTTGCCTTATCCGGCAGCTGCGAAAGGCTGCGGCATTTTGGGGCAGTGTATTGGGGGCTGTGATCTTTTGCATGGGGCGACCTTAGCCGCCCCAAGGTTAACAAACTATGACCAGTATCGCAGTTACATGTCGCCGCCGGTGACCTGAATGCACTGGCCATTGATGCTTTGTGACCCCGGCCCGGTCAGCCAGGTGGCGGCGGCTGTGACCTCGGACACGTCTATCAGACGTTTATGCGGGTTTGAATTCACCATGATCGCGCGTGCTTTTTCTGCTGAAATGCCAGCACGTTCCGAGATTGACGCGGTGTTGCGCGATACGATCGGGGTGTCCACGTAGCCAGGGCAGATCGCGTTGAACGTATAGGGTTGCCCCAGATAGTCCGCGGCCAGTGATTTGATCAGCCCGATCATCCCGTGTTTCGACGCAGAGTAGGCCGCCGCGCCGGGCAGGCCGCGCAATCCGGCCATGGAAGAGATCGCAATGACCCGGCCCCAGTCGGTGCCGCGCATCGTCTTTAACGATTCGCGGATCGTAAGAAAGGCACCATCCAAATTGGTGGACATCATGTTGCGCCAGAATTCCATGTCTGTCTTATGCACGGCCTTGCCCTCGGCAATACCGGCGTTGGGAATGCAAATCTGGATCGGACCGTGGGCTTTGACAGCGGCGGCGATCTTGGCGACCACGTCTTCCTCGCTGCGTACGTCCATCGCCATACCGGTCATGTTATCGCCTGCGACCTCGTCCAGCACCTCTTGGCGACGGCCGGTGATCGTTACATGCGCGCCCCGTG
The DNA here is from genome assembly GCF_021736025.1 of Sulfitobacter sp. M22. Classification (NCBI taxonomy): domain Bacteria; kingdom Pseudomonadati; phylum Pseudomonadota; class Alphaproteobacteria; order Rhodobacterales; family Roseobacteraceae; genus Sulfitobacter; species Sulfitobacter sp. M22. The sequence goes on from NZ_WMEC01000001.1 coordinate 449,501, forward strand.
CCGCCAAATCCCGTGCGATATCCAGACCGATGCCGGTGCCGCCGCCTGTGATCAGTGCGTGTTTTCCCTGTAGGTCCATTCTGCTCTCCCTTATGAAATGGAACGTGATGACGGGCATGCTGTCGGCAGCGAGGGACAGGTGCAAGGGCGCGCGCGTTTTCACGCAACGTCGCAAACCCATAAATGCGGCTGTTAGCGCTATTGATGGTGCAAATCGCTGTTCTAATTATGTCCGTCTCTTGTACTATAGGAACCCAAGCGCTATCGCTCTGGGTAATATTATTGCGCCACGCGAGGCGTAGAAGCACCAACGGGGGACTCTGGATTGAAGATCGGGACGCCAAAAGAAACATTTGAAGGGGAAAATCGCGTTGCGATGACCCCGGAATCAGCACTTCAGCTGCAAAAGCTTGGTCACACTTGTCTGATTGAAGCTGGCGCAGGCGAGGCGGCTGGTTTTTCCAACGATAAATACGTCGAAGCCGGGGTAGAGGTGATCGACACAGCGACTGAGCTTTGGGAAACGGCGGATGTCGTGGCCAAGGTCCGTGTCCCCAGTACCGCCGAGATGGCGATGATGCGGTCCGACCAGACGCTGATTTCCTTCTTTAGCCCTGTGGCCGACGAAGCCAAGATGAAAGAGGCGGCTGAAAAAGGCACCACTGTTGTCGCGATGGAGATGATTCCTCGGATCAGCCGCGCGCAGAAAATGGATGCACTGTCGTCGATGGCGAACATCGCGGGCTACCGTGCGGTGATCGAGGCGGGCAACAACTTTGGCCGCTTCTTTACCGGTCAGATCACAGCCGCGGGCAAAGTGCCTCCGGCCAAGGTTCTGGTTGTCGGTGCAGGTGTTGCCGGTCTGGCAGCGATCGGGACATCAACGTCGTTGGGCGCGATCACGCTGGCCTTTGACGTACGCCCCGAAGTCGCCGAGCAGGTCGAATCGATGGGTGCCGAATTTGTGTACCTCGATTTCGAAGAAGAGCAGCAGGACGGCTCTGCCTCTGGTGGCTACGCTTCTGTTTCTTCGCCGGAATTCCGCGAAGCGCAGCTGGCCAAGTTCCGCGAACTGGCCCCCGAAGTTGATATCGTCATCACCACGGCGTTGATCCCTAACCGCGAAGCGCCAGAGCTGTGGACCGAAGATATGGTCGCCGCAATGAAGCCCGGGTCAGTCATCATCGATCTGGCGGCGGAAAAGGGCGGCAACTGCAAGCTGACCAAGATGGACGAGAAAATCGTGACCGAGAATGGTGTAACCATCATCGGCTACACCGATTTCCCCAGCCGGATGGCAACGCAGGCCTCGACGCTTTACGCGACCAACATCCGTCACCTGATGACCGATCTGACGCCGGAAAAAGACGGTGTGATTAACCACAACATGGAAGACGACGTGATCCGTGGGGCGACCATCACCCACGACAAGGAAGTCACCTTCCCGCCGCCACCGCCGAAAGTGGCAGCAATTGCGGCGGCTCCGAAAAAGGACAAGCCAAAGGAACTGACGCCGGAAGAGAAACGCGCAAACGAAGTGGCTGCGTTCAAGACGCAAACCCGCAATCAGGTTGGCCTGCTGGCCATCGGTGGCGTGCTATTGCTGGCGGTTGGTCTGGTCGCGCCGGCCAGCTTTATGCAGCACTTTATCGTATTCGTGCTGTCCGTGTTTATCGGCTTCCAGGTGATCTGGGGCGTCGCACATAGCCTGCACACCCCGCTGATGGCCGTGACCAACGCGATTTCGTCAATCATCATTCTGGGGGCGGTCATGCAGATCGGGTCCGGATCGTTCTTGGTGATTATTCTGGCCGCGCTGTCGGTGTTTATGTGCGGGATCAACATCTTTGGTGGGTTCCTCGTGACACGGCGCATGCTTGCCATGTTCCAAAAATCGTAAAGGGTTCAGGTAAATGGATTTTGGTTTTACAACAGCGGCTTACGTAGTCGCCGCCATCCTCTTCATCCTCAGCCTTGGCGGGCTGTCGGGGCAGGAAAGCGCAAAGCGTGCCGTATGGTACGGGATCGTGGGCATGGCCTTGGCCGTGGTTGCGACATTGATCGGGCCGGGGGCCGGGTTCTGGCTGCTGTCGCTGATCCTGATCGCGGGTGGCGGTGCCATCGGCTATCAACTGGCGACAAAAGTACAGATGACGCAGATGCCCGAATTGGTTGCTGCAATGCACAGCCTTGTGGGTCTGGCGGCGGTTTTCGTCGGCTATAATGCGCATATCGAACTGGGCAACGTGCTGGCGATGGATGACACTGCCCGCAAAGCGACCGAAGGGTTTGCAGCCCTGCTTGCCAAGAAAGACAGCGTCGAGATCGCGATCTTGCGGGTTGAACTGTTCCTTGGTGTGTTCATCGGAGCCATCACCTTTACCGGATCAGTCATCGCCTATGGTAAGTTGGCGGGGCGCGTGGATACGTCGGCGACAAAACTCCCCGGCGGTCACATCCTGAACGCATCTGCAGCGGGTTTGTCGCTGCTGTGTCTGGTCTGGTACTTCAACACAGGTGGTTTCCTGCCGCTGTTCATCATGACACTGGCGGCGCTGTTCATCGGCTACCACCTGATCATGGGCATCGGCGGCGCGGATATGCCCGTGGTTGTTTCGATGCTGAACAGCTACTCTGGCTGGGCGGCGGCAGCGATTGGTTTCAGCCTTGGCAACGATCTTTTGATCGTTGTCGGTGCGCTGGTCGGCTCGTCGGGTGCGATCCTGTCCTACATCATGTGTAAGGCGATGAACCGGTCGTTCGTCAGCGTGATCCTCGGCGGCTTCGGCGGTACCTCTGGTCCGCAGATGGAAGTCGAGGGCGAGCAGGTTGCTATCGACACTGACGGTGTGGCAACGATGTTGAACGAAGCCGACAGCGTCATCATCATCCCCGGTTACGGCATGGCGGTGGCTCAGGCGCAGCAAGCCGTGAGCGAGCTGGTCAAAAAGCTGCGGGCAAAAGGCAAGAACGTGCGTTTCGCCATTCACCCCGTTGCGGGGCGTCTGCCGGGTCACATGAACGTGCTGCTGGCCGAGGCCAAAGTGCCTTATGACATCGTGATGGAAATGGACGAGATCAACGATGATTTCCCGTCGACCGACGTGGCGATCGTGATCGGGTCCAATGACATCGTGAACCCTGCCGCACAGGACGACCCCAACAGCCCCATCGCCGGTATGCCGGTTCTGGAATGCTGGAAGGCAAAGAACGTCATCGTGTCCAAGCGCGGGCAGGGGACAGGCTATTCCGGTATCGAGAACCCGCTGTTCTTCAAGGACAACACGCGGATGCTTTATGGCGACGCCAAGGCGAGCCTCGACAAGCTGCTGCCGTTGATCGACTGATCACGCGACAGGCGACAAACCAATGGGCGGTGCAGCGATGCGCCGCCCTTTTTTGTATTCAGGACGGTCTATGGAACCCAAGCGCCTTGCGAGTGTTGAATTGTCATATAGGAGGATTTTAATATGAAGTTTTCGCGCACCAGCCCGTCAACCGGCCCCGGTTCCCCCGAAGTCACCGGCTTTTACGATGACGATAGCGGCAGTATCCAGTATCTGGTCGCTGATCCCGCCACATCCAAAGCAGCGGTGATTGACGTGGTTCTGGGCTTCAGCCCGCAAAGCGCCGCCACTGATACGCAGAATGTTGATACGATCCTGCGTCATGCCGACGCGGCAGGATACCAGATCGAATGGATTCTCGATACACATCCCCATGCCGATCACCTGATGGCATCCCATGAGCTGAAACGCCGGTTGAACAAACCCAATGCCATTGGGTCCAAAATAACCGAGATTGCCGAGCTCTGGCGCGACTACTACCACATGCCAGACGCCTTCGATCCCGCCTCCGATTTTGACCATCTGTTTGACGACGGTGATACCTTTACCATCGGCGATCTGCCGGTCCGCGTGATGTTGTCTCCGGGGCATACGCTGGGGTCGATTTCTTATGTGGTGGGGTCGGATGCCGCCTTTGTACACGATAGCTTTATGCAGCCCGATGTCGGCACCGCCCGCGCCGATTTTCCCGGTGGCACGGCGGCTGAGCTCTATCAGTCGCTACAAGAAATTCTTGCACTGCCCGATGCGACTCGACTGTTCGTTGGCCATGACTACGGGACCGACTATCGCCCGCAGCCCACGTGGGAATCGACCGTGGCTGAACAGCGCAGACATAATGCGCATATCGGTAGCGGTGTGTCACTCGACCGCTTTGTCGATTTGCGAGAGGCACGGGACAAGACACTGTCCTTACCGGACCGGATGTTACACGTCTTGCAGCTGAACCTGAGGGCAGGGCGCTTGCCGGACGCAGAAGAAGACGGCCACGCTTATCTGAAAATCCCGCTCAACCGTTTCTGAAAAAGCGATGCTACTGCGGGCGGTATCCTGCGGTATACGGATAAGCCCATGAAAGCTATGTCAAATATCCCTAGGCGAACGGTGGTAACCGCGCTAGGTTGCCCCGATCATACCCCTGCAGAAAGCCCTCATCGTGCCTGCTCTCGACGATCACCCCCTGCGCTATACCCTGAATAGCGAGCTTCACGCACGCCCGTTTCCCTCGCTTATAACACCCCATATGGCGGCCTATCTTGCGGTGCGCCCGATAGGGGACGCTGTAACGCGCGACCGGTCGGTTGATCTGCAGCAGTTACGTGCTTTGCTGACCCACTACGGTGCGCCCCTCCCGGCGGAGGACGCGACCCATTATTTCGGGCCGATGGGCAAATATACCCTGAAATGGGAACAGCATACCGAATTTGTGACCTATACCGTGTTTCTTGACCAGATCGGTCAACGCCCTTTTGATCCGGCAGAGTTTGATGTCTTTCCCGAGGATTGGCGCGCTGGCCTGAAGGCAGAACGCATTACGTCGATCCTGCTGCGGCTGGTGCCGCGTCCTGCCGAGGACGCGCAGATCGCGGAGGCGCTGCAAGATTGGTTCGTCCCGGAAAGCTTGGCAGTGGCGTCTGTGCTGGAAGATGCCGCAGTCATCGCCAGTGATTTCCGCATCGATCCGGCGGGCCACATGCGCATGGCGGTCTTCGCTTCGGAAGGCACCGGCAGCCGCCGTCTGGGGCGCATCGTGCAACGGTTGTGCGAGATCGAGACCTATAAATCCATGTCGATGCTCGGTTTTGCAAAGGTGCGTGAGTTTGCCGCCCAGCTTGACCGGCTCGACGCAGAGCTGATTGATCTGATGGCGGGCATGGCAGGGACCTCTGCTATGGCCGAAGACACGTTGCATCGCTTGCTGGATATCTCGGTCGGGCTAGAAGCGCTTTCGGCGGATGCTTCTTATCGGCTTGGCGCAACAGAGGCCTATCAGGCAATTGTTGCGCAGCGGATCGGAGCGCTGCGCGAAACCCGCTTTATGGCGCGACAGGGTTTTGATGAATTCATGATGCGCCGCTACGAGCCTGCGATGCGCACGGTGAAATCGTCCGAAACACGCCTGAACAAAATGTCCGCCCGTGCCAGCCGCGCCGCTGAACTGCTGCGCACACGGGTGGATGTGGAAAGGTCGGCGCAGAACCAGGCGATACTGGCCAGCATGGATAAACGCTCGGACCTGCAGTTGCGTCTACAGCACACGGTCGAAGGGCTCTCGGTCGTCGCCATCAGCTACTATGCGGTGTCACTGGTGGGCTATATGCTCTACCCGTTGGCCGAACGCAGCGGGATCAGCAAGGGCACGCTGACGGCCCTTGCCGTGCCTGTCGTGGTGATCCTCGTTTGGGGTCTTCTGCGCCGTTTGCGCCACAAGATCAAATAGCGTCAGCTGCCTGCAGGGGTTGCGCGCAATAGGGCATGCATGGCCAACACGCCGATGCCGATCATCACGATCGCCAATATGGCAGCCAGCGACAGCGTAGGCACGCCGGATAGTCCGGCACCCAGCGTACAGCCCCCTGCAAGCACACCGCCGACACCCATCAGCGCGGCACCGGCCAGATAGCGGCCGGTCTGGGTGGGGGTCTCGAAACTCTGCCAGCCAAAGCCGCCAAACAGCAGACTGGCCGCACAGGCTCCTAGAAATACGCCGCCCAGCAACCCGACGCCAAAGCCTGCGGGGATTGAACTGCTTGCCACCAGCCAGAACAACGTATCGGCAGAGGGCGACGTGAACGACAGGCTCTCCATCGCGATGGGATCGAATTCATCGAACAGAATAAAGCCGGTACCGATCCACGCCAACGGGACCAACAAGCCAATCAGCGCTGCCATCATCAGATGGGCCGGACGGTTCCCCGACCGCAGCGCCACGGCCAATGCGGCTACGACGATCAAGCCACCCCAAAGGGCCACGCCACCGGGCAGAGCGGCGAGGCTGATATACTCACCAAGCCCAAGTGTGACGCTGCCAAGCGCCACGCGCATCGGGGCCAACACACCTTTCAATGTCGCATGGGCCACGACTGCGAACACCACAACGACCATGGCCGCCCGTAAATTGCCAGACCCCGCCAGAATGGTCAGCCGCGAAATACAGCCCCGTGTCAGCACCATGCCCGCACCAAACAGCAGCCCGCCAAACCCAATCGCCAGATAGGGGAGGTCAGGCACCAGAAAACGATGATCGGCAAAGCTGATCCAGCCCAGCGCCACAGCGGCTTGCGTGCCCAAGACAGCAAAGGCCAGTGCCGTCAGCCAGACCCCTTTAGCCTCGCGCCGGTCTTCGCCGATCAGCGACCGGCGAAAACAGAACTTGGTGATCTGCCCCAGAACGCCAAAGATCACGCCCAAGGCCAGTGCGAACCAGACAGCCGCCTGCTGTGGCGTGGTGTTTTCAAAACCGAATTGCTCAAACATCTTTGCGTTCCCCTGACGACAGCACGCCAGTTCACTGACGCGGAAACCGCCCGAGTTCAAGTCTTTTGCGCCTCAACGACCAAGGGAGGCCGCAGCCTCCCTTCACCCTTTTTATAAATACTCAATCCTGGCCGTAGCCCCAAGCGCTATGACCGGCAGAGGATCACCGTCCGCGCAACCGCGGGTCCAGCGCGTCACGCAGACCGTCGCCAAGGTAGTTCACGCTCAGCACGGTCAGCGAGATCGCGACCCCCGGCAGGATCACCCGCTCGGGGAATTCCTGCATCCGTGACACGGCATCGGACAAGAGCTTGCCCCATGTCGGATAGTCCGATGGGAAGCCGACGCCAAGAAAGCTCAGTGCGCTTTCGGTGATGATCGCGGTCGCCAGTCCCAGCGTGGCCGAGACCATGATCGGAGAGATGACGTTGGGCAGCAGGTGCTTGCGGATGATCTTGCCCGACCGCGTCCCGATGGACCGCGCGGCGAGGATGAATTCACGCTCTTTCAGCGCCAAAATGTCGCCGCGCACGATCCGCGCGGTCTGCATCCACGACGTCAGCCCGATGATGCCGACGATCAGGATGAACATCCCGCCTTCGGGGCCGAACCGCGCATTCAGCGGTTGCCGGAACAGGGTCACCGCCAGCAGCGTCAAAGGCAGGATCGGCAGCGACAACACCAGGTCAGTGAACCGCATCAGCCAGAAATCGAGCCGTTTGAAGTAGCCCGAGATGACGCCGATGGCCGACCCGATCACCAGTGCCAGTCCCATCGCGAGCCAACCCACGGCCATTGACACGCGCCCGCCGGCGATCATCTGCGCCATGATATCACGGCCCAACTGATCTGTCCCAAAGGGGTGCGCCCAACCGGCCTTTGCTTCGCTGTCAAACAGCAGTTGATAGATCGGGCGCCAGTTCTTGTTGCGGATATCAAGCGCTTTGGGGTCCACGTCCCAAAGGAAGGGGCCAAATAGCACGGCGAGCGTGATGAACAGCAAGAAGCCTCCGCCAAAGACAGCACCCTTGTGTTTGCGAAACTGCTGCCAGACGTCGATCCACTGGCTGCGCGGCGGCTTTTGCGGCTCTTTATCGACTAGCGCGCCATAGACTTCGATGTCGGCCTCGATCGGGCTTGCGGGGGTGGCTTGCTCAGTCATAGCGGATCCTTGGGTCAAGCAGGCCGTATAGAACATCGGCAATCAGGTTGAACAGAACGATGAGGATGGCGAAGATAAAGGTCAGCGTCATCACCATCGGCAGGTCGTTGGCAAAAAGCGCGGTCAGCAGCAGCTGCCCGATACCATTCACCTTGAACACATTCTCGGTAATGATAGCGCCGCCAAAGATCGCGGGCATGCCAAGGGCAATCACCGTGACCACAGGGATCATCGAGTTGCGCAGCACATGGACCAGAACGACCGATTTTTCGCGCAGCCCCTTGGCGCGGGCGGTGCGCACATAGTCCTGGTTCAGGTTGTCCAGCATCGCGCCGCGCATATAGCGGCTGATCTGCGCGGTGGTTTGCAGCGCCAGCACCATCACGGGCATGACCATCTGCATGAACTGGATTTTGAAACTCTCCCAGTCGGTCACGACATGGGTCGTGTCATAGATCGACGGCAACCACCCCAGCGAGACCGAGAAAATCACGATCAGCAGCGGGCCGGTGAAGAAGGGGGGGATCGAAAAGCCGATCATGGTGACAAAGGTGCCCGCCTGATCGAACAGCGAATAGTGGCGGTAGGCCGAATAGATGCCAATCGGGATCGCGATCAGGATGCCCACGATATAGCTAAGCCCAACCACCCAAAGCGTCTGCGGCATCCGCTGGATCACGATATCCATGATCGGGCTGCGGGTTTGCCAGCTGATCGCACGCTGTACGGGGCGCACAGCGCCGGTGTCGGGGTCAATGAAGGTCGACAGGCTGGTGTCCGGCAGCCAGCCCAGCAGGAAGCTGTCGCGGGTGGCCCAGTCGATGAAGACCTGCGGTTCAACCCAGAAAAACTGGATCAGCCATTTATAGTATTGCACATAGATCGGCTGCCCGAGGCCAAGCGCCTCGCGCATTTTCTGTTTTACCTCTGGTGGGACTGTCAGCGGCACCTGGGCCATCGGATCGCCGGGGGCCAGTTGCAACAGCAGGAAGATTACCAGGCTGATAAACAAAAGCGTTGGTATCGACAAAAGTAGTCGACGAATGGTGAAGGTCAGCATGCACAGCGCCTTTGCAAGTCGGTCTAGGAGGAGGGAAAGCGTGTCAAAATCGGAGGGAGGCGCGATTTCGCACACATTCATAAAGGCATCAAGTCACGAGGAGCACGCAGGGCGCGTGCTCCTCTGACCTGGGGCGTGATTATTCTTTCACGCGGTACCAGTCGGCGGCATTCCAAAGTTCGGAATCCCAAGTGTTCAGGATCACGCCGCCCAATGTGTCGGACGCAGCGGAAACCCGACCACGGTCGACCAGCGGAACGATGGTCATGGTGTCACGCGTGATGATGTTGTTCAGCTGCTTGGCGATCTCGCCACGCTTGTCCAACTCGCCCGTACGCGACAGTTCGTCCAGCAGCGCGTCATATTCTTCGCTGCAGAAACGGTTGATGTTTTCACCCTGCCATTGGCTGGATGGCTTGGGTTCGTTGCCGCAACGGTAGGCAGACAAGTAGGCCTGCGGGTCGGTGCCGTCAAAGTTGTTCGCGTACATTTCAACGTCGGCATAGAACTTCTGGAAGGTGTCAGGCGAACCTGGGTCACCACCGAAGAAGACCGAAGAATCAAGGTTGCGCAGCTCGACTTCGACACCGATCTGGTTCCACCAGTCTTTGATCAGCGCCTGGAAATCCTGACGCACAGCGTTGGTCGAGGTCTGGTACAGCAGGGCCAGTTTCTCACCGTCTTTGTCACGGATGCCATCGCCATCGCTGTCGGTCCAGCCGGCTTCTTCCAGCAAGGCTTTGGCACCTTCAAGATCCTGCGTCAGACATTCAGTGTTGTCGGATGCGTAAAGCTCGGGGGCGGGTACAAGGTTACAGGTTGCACGGCCGGCTTGGCCGTAGCCCACTTCGACCAGCAAAGGACGGTCGATCGCCATGGAAAGCGCCTTGCGGACCTTGAAGTCCGACAGGATCGGGTGCGGATGCGCAAGCGTCGCACGTTCACCTTCTGGCAGCTCTGGCGACGGATCGGTCATGTTCATTTCGATCCGTTCGACCAAGGTACCGAATGCAGAGATCGCCTGACCTTTACCGCCTTCGGCCATCTTCGCTAGCACGTCGGGGGCCAGCTGCATGTTCCAGGCATAGTCGTATTCGCCAGTTTCCATTACGGCACGGCCCGCCGCATTCGCATCACCACCACCCTTGAGGGTCAGTGTCGCAAACGCAGGTTTGTTCGGATCGCGGTAGTTGGGGTTGGCTTCCATCTGGATCACGTCATTGGGACGGAAGTCCGTGACGCGGAATGGGCCGGTGCCAATGGGGTTAAAGTTGGCTTCGGTACATTCCGGAGCTTTAGCCCCCAGACAATCCTTGAACTGCGCGGCCTGAATAATCGGGGATTGCGCACCCATGAAAGGGCCATAGGGGTTTGGCTTGGCGTCAGAAAAATGGACGGTCACCGTCAGATCATCCACGATATCGATGCTTTCGACACCATCGAATTTTGACGCCTGCGCGCAACCGCCTTCGGGGTGCATACAGTATTCAGCGGTGAACTTCAGGTCTGCCGACGTCACCGGCGTACCATCGGACCAAAGCAGGCCTTCTTGCAGCTTCCACGTTACGGATTTCAGATCTTCGGACACACCGCCGTTCTCAACGGTGGGAATTTCGGCAGCCAGATAGGGCACCAGTGCGCCGGTTTCGTCATAGCGGCCCAGTGGTTCGAGCACGAGGCTCGCGGCCTCGAGGTCTTTTGTGCCGCCCGACAGATAGGGGGTCATGATCGAGGGCGCTTGCCAGTAGATCACTTTTACCTCGCCGTCACGTCCACGCTCGCCCTCATGGGCGGCGCCAAACGCGGCGGGGGCTATCGCTACGGAAGCCGCAGCCCCCAGTAACAGGGTTTTCATGTTCATAGCTTACTCCTTGTTGAACACCGGTGATTTTTTTTGGTGCCTTTTTTATGGTCCGTCTTTCTGGCACTGCCAAAACCGTCACGCTGGATCGACACAGGGGAGGTGGGGCATCGGGGCTGGCAAAACTGCCCGCTACAATGCCCGTTTTTCCGGCCACGCCAATTACGTTGAAGCATCGAAACAGGTTTGAAAAAAAAAGCAAGCCTCCAAAGCTGTGGATGTTAGCGGTCGCGCTGACGGATTTGACACCGATGGATGATTGGCCTTAGCGTCGTCTGATTGATTAAACGAGAAGCGCTGGAAAATACCATGCTAGACGAGGCAAAGCCGACACCAATCGCGCAAATTCAAGAACTTAGGGTGGAATTCCAAACCCAGGACGGACCCGTCTTGGGGGTGGAGAACGTCAGCTTTGACATCAATGCGGGTGAAACTGTCTGCGTCGTGGGCGAATCCGGCTCGGGTAAATCGGTGTCCTCGCTGTCGCTGATGCGTCTGGTCGAGTTCGGGGGCGGAAAAATTGCGGGCGGACGCCTATTATTTGAGCGACAGAACGATCCCGCTGTCGATTTGGCGCGCACAGATCAGGATGTGATGCGCGAAATTCGCGGCAACGAGATCGGTATGATCTTTCAGGAACCGATGACCGCGCTGAACCCGGTCTTTACCGTGGGCCGCCAGCTGACCGAAGGGCTGCGCCTGCACAAAAACATGTCCAAGTCGCAAGCCGAGGCGCGTGCGCTCGAGCTGTTGACCCAAGTACGCATTCCCGAACCCGCTCGCCGGATGAAGCAATACCCGCATGAGCTGTCAGGCGGGATGCGCCAGCGGGTTGTGATCGCCATGGCGCTTGCCTGTTCGCCACGATTGCTGATCGCGGATGAACCCACGACCGCACTTGATGTAACCATTCAGGCCGAAATCCTTGCGCTGATAGACCGGCTGAAACGCGAGACCGGCACCGCGGTGATGTTCATCACCCATGATATGGCGGTTGTGGCCCAGATGGCTGACCGCGTCGTCGTCATGTTCCGCGGCAACAAGGTCGAAGAGGGCTCGGTCGAGGAAATCTTCGAGAACCCGCAGCACCCCTATACCAAAGCGCTGCTGGCCGCTGTGCCGAAGCTGGGCGAGATGCGCGGCAAGGCCTACCCCGAACCGATGAAGCTGCTCGGCACGCAAGACAAGGAAATCGTGCCCATTAAAGGGACCGAGGAAACGCTGCTGACCGTCAATAACCTGACCACGCGCTTTCCGGTGCAGGGCGGCTTTCTGCGCCGCACGGTTGCCAATGTCCACGCGGTCGAAGACCTGTCGTTCACCATCAACAAGGGCCAGACGCTTAGCCTTGTGGGCGAATCCGGCTGCGGTAAATCTACGGCAGGGCGGTCTATTCTGCGGCTGGTCGAACCCCAGTCGGGGGAGGTCAACCTTGACGGCAAAGACATCATGGCACTGGATTCGCGTGGCCTGCACAAGGCGCGGCTGGACATGCAGATGATCTTTCAGGACCCGTTTGCCTCGCTCAATCCGCAAATGCAGCTGTCGGATCAAGTGGCCGAACCAATCCATAACTATGGCACGCTCAAGGGGGCCGAGTTGACCAAACGCATCGAGATGCTGTTTGACCGCGTGGAACTACCGCGCAGCTTTATGCGGCGTTTCCCCCATGAATTGTCGGGCGGGCAACGCCAGCGGGTCGCGATCGCACGTGCTTTGGCCCTGAACCCCAAACTGATTGTGGCGGACGAGGCCGTGTCGGCGTTGGATGTGTCGGTGCAGGCGCAGGTGGTCAATTTGATGCTTGAGCTGCAGCAGGAATTGGGACTGTCCTTCCTTTTCATCAGCCACGACATGGCGGTGGTCGAACGGGTCAGCCACTATGTCGGCGTCATGTATCTGGGCCGGATCGTGGAAATGGGCCCCCGGGCGCAGGTGTTCGAAAATCCGCAGCACCCTTATACCCAAGCCTTGATGAAGGCCGTTCCCATCGCTGATCCGCGCCGCCGTAAAAAGGAAAGCGAACTGAACTTTAAACCGATCCCGTCGCCGATCCATCCGACAAGCTATGTCGCGGAACCCTCTGTTTACAAAACCGTATCCGCGGGCCATCAGGTGCTGATCACCGATAGCGGATACTAAAGGACCTCAATTGATGACTGCGCGCATGACCCCGTTTGAGCTGATGCAAAAACTTGTCAGCTTTCCCACCGTCTCACGAGACACAAATATCCCGCTGATCGACTGGGTGGCGGAATATCTCGAAAGCCACGGCATCGCGTCACACCGCTATATTCACCCCGATCAGCCCAAGCACGCGCTTTTTGCGCATGCCGGCCCGTGGGAAGAAGGCGCGGTGGTCCTCTCTGGTCATACAGATGTGGTGCCTGTCGACGGCCAACCCTGGGACAGTGATCCATTTACCGTGGTCGAACGGGACGGGCGGTATTATGGCCGTGGCTGCTGCGATATGAAGGGGTTCGACGCCTTGGCAATCTGGGCCTTGGTAGAGGCACATCATGCTGGCGTGCAACGCCCACTGCAAATCGCGCTGAGCTTTGACGAGGAAATTGGCTGCACCGGTGCGCCTCCAATGATCGAAGCAATGCAGCCGGTGCTGCCCAAGGGCGCGTTAGTGATCGTGGGCGAACCCTCCACGATGCAGGCGGTGACAGGGCACAAGGGCGGCACGGGCTTCAACACCCATGTCGTTGGCTTCGAGGTACATTCGTCGCTGCTGCACACCGGCGTCAACGCGATCATGGCAGGGGCCAAGCTGATCGAATGGGCCAATGAGGTGAACACCGAAAATATGGCGCGCAAACCCAGCGACCTTGCCGCAATGTTCAACCCGCCTTTCACCACCGCACATGTGGGCGTGATCTCTGGCGGGACGGCCCATAATATCACCGCCAAGGATTGTCACTTTGCCATGGATTTCCGCGTCGTGCCGGGCGAGGACAAAGACGCCTGGGGCACCGCCTATCTTGAAAAAGTGCGCGAAGTCGAACAGCAGATGCAAGAGGTCGTCCCCGAAACCTATATCGAGATCACGCCCCGTTTTGACGTGCCAGCACTCCAGCCCGAGAAAGACGGGCTGGCCGAAACGTTCGTGCGCCAGATCACCGGCGACAACGCCAGCCACAAAGTCAGCTACGGCACCGAGGCAGGGCAGTTTCAGGAAGCAGGCTACAGCGCTGTGGTCTGCGGACCCGGCGACATTGCGCAGGCGCACCAGCCCAACGAATACATCGAAGTCACCCAATTCGAGGCTGGCCATCAATTCATGCGCGACCTGCTTGAACGGTTGAAATGACCCAGCGCAGCGGCCCCCTTCTTCCAAATGGTACCAAATCCCGGGGGAGGGGCCGCCCTGCGGCGCCGGGGGCTGGCCCCCGACCCAGGCTTGCTTCGCCCGCGACGCCCACGCAGTATAAAGCCTGACCATGCAGCCTTTCCCGATTAATGCCACCACCCCCATCACCTATCCCGGCCCGCCCCCTGCGGCCTCGGATATCATTGTGATTGGCGGCGGGATCATCGGGGTCTGCACCGCTCTCTTTCTTGCGCGTGACGGGCATTCGGTGACCTTGCTGGAAAAAGGCCGCATCGCTGCCGAACAATCCAGCCGCAACTGGGGCTGGATCCGGCAACAGGGGCGGGATCCCGACGAGATGCCGATCATGGCCGAGGCGCAGGCGATCTGGCGTGATCTGGCAGGGCAAACAGACGTCGATATCGGTCTGCGGCAAGGCGGCATTGCTTATCTGGCGCAGAAACCGGCGAAGCTGGCCGGCTACGAAGACTGGCTGCCCCATGCACGGGCCAATGGCGCGGATAGCAAGATGTTGACGGCGACCGAGGTTTCGCAGCTCTTTCCCACCCTCGCCACACCGCAGATCGGCGGATTAATAACGCCGTCGGACATGCGCGCGGAACCTTGGGTCGCCGTGCCCGCACTGGCCGGTATCGCCGCCCGAGAGGGCGTGCAGATCATCGAAAATTGTGCTGTACGTGCACTCGACATCGCTGCGGGGCGTATTGCAGGGGTGATCAGCGAACAGGGCCGTATCAAATCCTCGCAGGTGGTTCTGGCGGGCGGTGCCTGGTCGGCGCTGTTTCTACGCAACCACGGTATTTCGATGCCGCAGCTGTCGGTGCGCGAAAATGTGGCAGCGACAGAGCCCTTGCCCGACGTCTATGCCGGTGCGGTATCAGACGGGCGGGTCGCATTCCGTCGCCGCGAGGATGGCGGCTATACGCTTGCCCCACCCGGCGCGCCCGAGCTGTTCGTCGGGCCGGATGCGTTCCGCGCGTTGCCTCACTTTATGACGCAATTGCTTGCCGATCCCTTTGGCCAACGGCTCCATCCGTTTGCACCCAAAGGCTTCCCCGATGCATGGGGAACCAAACGGCGCTGGCAGCCGGACGCCCCATCCCCGTTCGAGGCGATGCGCATCCTGGATCCCGCCCCCAATATGGGCAAGATCCGCCGCCTGCTGCGTGATTTTTCGGCAATGTTTCCGGAATTTGGTCCAATAAAGCTGAAATCCGCATGGGCAGGTATGATCGACACCATGCCCGATATTGTCCCTGTCGTAGATACTGTGGCAGCCCTACCGGGGCTGACGATTGGCACCGGCATGTCAGGCCACGGCTTCGGCATTGGGCCGGGTATGGGCCGCGTTTTGGCTCGTCTGGCAACCGGAGAGGGTGTCGGCCATGATCTTAGCCGGTTCCGCCTTGCGCGGTTCACCGATGGCAGCCCGATGATTTTGGGCCCGAACGTCTAGTCACACATAAAGGAACGCGCGCCGATGCCGATCAAGAACCGCTTTGCCGAAACCCACGCCGAGATCACCGCATGGCGGCGTTACCTGCACACCATTCCCGAACTGTTGTTCGATCTGCCGCAGACTGCAGCCTTTGTCGAAGGAAAGCTGCGCAGTTTTGGCATCACCGATATCACGACAGGCGTGGCACAAACCGGTATCGTCGCGGTAATCGAGGGAAGGACCAATACCTCGGGGCGCAGCATCGGGTTGCGGGCGGATATGGACGCGCTGCCGATCACAGAGGCAACTGGGCTTGAATATGCGTCAAAAACGCCGGGCAAGATGCACGCCTGCGGCCACGACGGACATACCGCAATGCTGCTTGGTGCGGCGCAATACCTGGCGGAAACACGCAATTTCGATGGGCGCGCGGTGCTGATCTTTCAACCTGCCGAAGAGGGCGGCGGGGGCGGCAATGTCATGGTCGAGGAAAGCCTGATGGAGCGGTGGTCGATCGACGAAGTCTACGGCATGCACAATATGCCGGATCATCCCATCGGTACATTCGCGATCCGCAGCGGGGCGTTGCTGGCGGCGGCGGACGAATTCGATATTACCATCACCGGGCAGGGTGGTCATGCCGCTGCACCCCATGAAGCGATTGATACCAACCTTGCTGCGGCCCATGTCGTCGTGGCACTGCAATCCATTGCCGCGCGCAATGTCGACCCGATCAAGAACGCGGTGGTGTCGGTCTGCACCATGCGATCCGACACCGACAGCTATAATGTCCTGCCGCAGACGGTGCGGTTGCGCGGTACCGTTCGCACCCTTGATGCAGGCATCCGCGATCTGGTGCAGGACCGCTTGCAGTCAGTCGTGTCCCACACCTGCGCGGCCTATCAGTGTACCGCCGACATCACCTACGCGCGCGGCTACCCCATCACCGTGAACGCAGAGACCAACACCAGCTATGCCGCTGACGTGGCCGAAAACATCGCGCCCGGTGTGGACCGTGACACGCCCCCGATCATGGCGGGGGAGGATTTCTCGTATATGCTGAACCAGCGCCCCGGTGCTTATATCATGCTCGGCAATGGCGACGGGCCGACCGTTCACCACCCTATGTATAATTTCAACGATGACGCGATCCCCGCAGGTTGTAGCTGGTACGCGGAAATGATTGAAACAAGATTGCCAGCCTAGCCGCCGGCTTGCCTTTATCCCCCAGACCCTCAAGGACTTCGAAAATGCCCGTTAAGAACCGATTTGCCGAATTGCACACCGACATCACCGCATGGCGACGTGACCTGCATGAACACCCCGAAATCTTGTTTGAGACGCATCGCACCTCTGCCACCGTCGCTGAAAAGCTGCGGTCCTTTGGCTGTGACGAAGTCGTCGAAGGCATCGGGCGTACCGGCGTTGTCGGCGTGATCAAGGGCAACTCCACCGCGTCGGGCAAGGTCATCGGGCTGCGCGCAGATATGGACGCGCTGCCGATCCACGAGCAAACCGGGTTGGACTATGCCTCCAAGACGCCCAACGCGATGCACGCCTGCGGCCACGACGGCCACACGGCGATGCTTTTGGGCGCGGCGCAGTATCTGGCCGAAACGCGGAACTTTGACGGGACGGTCGTGGTGATCTTTCAGCCCGCCGAAGAAGGGGGCGGCGGCGGGCGCGAGATGTGCGAAGATGGCATGATGGACCGCTGGGGCATCCAAGAGGTCTATGGCATGCACAACTGGCCCGGTATTCCCGCAGGTCAGTTCGGCATTCGCCCTGGCCCGTTCTTTGCGGCCACCGATCTGCTCGAGATCGAGGTCGAAGGTCTGGGCGGCCACGCTGCCAAGCCGCATGAAACCATTGATACAGGTGTTGTGACCGCGCATATCATCACCGCGCTGCAAACCATCGTCAGCCGAAATGCGGACCCTGTGGGCAATATCGTGGTGTCCATCACCTCGATTGAATCCTCCTCCAAGGCGTTCAACGTCATCCCGCAGCGGGTGAACCTGCTGGGCACCGTGCGTACTTTGTCAAACGACCTGCGCGATCTTGCAGAAAAACGCGTGACAGAGATTTGCGAAGGCATCGCCACCACCTTTGGCGCGACGGCACGGGTCAAATACGTGCGCAACTATCCGGTGATGGTGAACCACGACGCGCAAACCGAATTCGCGGCGGATGTTGCACGCGGTATCTCAGGGCAATGTGACGAAGCACCCTTGGTCATGGGCGGCGAGGATTTCGCCTTTATGCTCGAAGAGCGCCCGGGTGCTTATATTCTGGTCGGCAATGGCGACACCGCGATGGTGCACCACCCGATGTATAACTTTAACGACGATATCATCCCTGCTGGCTGCAGCTGGTGGGCAGGTATCGCCGAACAGCGTATGCCAATCGGCTAAAGCTCATGCGCATGGGGCGTGGGGAAACCCGCGCCCTATGCCGCCAGCAGTTTACGGTAAATCTTGACCAATGCCGCGGCTTCGCGCGCAATCGAAAAATCCGACACGACATAGCTGCGCCCGGCCTCTGCCCACGCGGCCAGACGCGTCCGGTCAGACAGGGCATCGCGTGTCGCGGCCTCAAGCGCGGGGATATTGTCTGGGTCCACCAGCAGGCCGGTTGTGCCTTGCACCACAAGCTTTTCAAACGCGCCCACACGGGTGGCGACGACGGGCACACCGCAGGCCATCGCTTCGATCGGGGTCAGTCCGAACCCTTCCCAGCGTTGCGGCGCGACATACAGATCCAGCACACGGTAAAAATCGGCCATATCGCCTACGGGTACTTCTGGCAGAAAGAGCACCCGGTCCGACAGGCCCTCGGCGCGGGCGCGGTCTTTCAGGCCTTTCTCGAAGGCTTCGTATTTCTCGGTCGCGCGTCCCATCACAAGGGCCACGACATCGGGATTGTCCCGCAGGATCGGCAGCATCGCCTCGACAAAGGCATCAGTGCCCTTTTGCGCGCGGATACGGCCATAGCAACCCACCAGCGTCGCATTCACTGGCAGCTTAAGCTCGGCGCGTAAGGCGGCGCGGTCGGGTGAGGGGGCAAAACCTTCGGTGTCGATGCCATGCATGATCACATGGCCGGGGTTTTCCAGATAGGCGTTGGTCCGGTCCGAGGTCGCAACCACGGTATCCATCCGCCGGATCAGCCAGCGCGTCAGGCCGGTCTGCTCGCGTTGGCTGGCCGAGGTGAACATCAGCTTAAGCCGTTTGCCCAGCAGATAGCGCAGCGCCAGCCCGCCCAGCATCTCTACGTTGCGCCGCGCGTGCCAGACCCGCCAGCCCGACGGCGATGGCCCCAGCCGCGACATGGTGATCAGCGACAATAAAGGCACCTGTGGCACGTCCTCGGGGACGACAGGACCGGTCGCCACGATCGATATGTCACGCGATTGCACCGGCACCAGCCGCATCACAGTGGCGGTGACGCCGCTCAGCCGGCGCTTGAAGTTCGGGGCGATCACATCGGTGCGGGCAAGCGGGTGGGTCATGGGGTATCCAACTTGAGAGTGGTGATCAGACCGCTGGCGATCGCATCCAGCTGGTCGTCCTGCGCGGCGATGAAACGGGATGCGGCGGCGGTCATCGTCGCGCGCTCTTGGGGATTGGTCAAGAGCGACAGGACGCGGGCGGTCAGGTCTTCGCCATCCGCCACAATCCGCGCGGCCCCTTCGGTTTCAAGCTGCGCATAGGTCTCTGCAAAAGCCGCGACATGGTTGCCTGACAGCACAGCCGCGCCCGATTGCGCCACCTCGAACGGGTTGTGCCCGCCAATGGGCAAAAGAGAGCCACCCAGAAAGACCACGTCAGACAGGCTGTACCACAGACCCAATTCACCCAGCGTATCCGCCAGATAGACTTGCCCGCCCGGCGCGTCGCCGCGGCTGCGCCGTTGGACGGTCAAGCCAGCATCATGGGCCAGCGCCTCGATCGCGTCGCCGCGTTCAGGATGACGGGGGGCAAGGATCAGACATAGATCGGGCAGGTCGCGCAACAGCTTGCGGTGTGTCGCAAGGACGGTGCGTTCTTCGCCTTCGTGGGTCGAGGAGGCAACCCATACGGGCCGCCCGTCAAGCGCCGCGGTCACCCGCGCAAGCGCCTTGTCGTCGACCGGCAGAGGGCCCGCCATAGATTTTAGATTCACCCCGCGCGAGACGCGATCGGCAGGGGCGTGCATGCGTATCATATTGCGTGCCATCGCGTCATTCTGGGTCAGGATCAGCGTAAAGACATCAAACAGATAGCGGGCTGTGCGGGGCCATTTCTCCCAGAAATCCACGGTCTTATCAGACATCCGCGCATTAACCAAAGCCATCGGCGCACCTGTCGCATGGGTCCGGCGCAGCATCTGGGGCCAAATCTCGCTTTCGACAAAAATCGCGGCATCGGGCCGCCAGTGCGACAAAAAGCGCTTAAGGGGGCCGGGCGCGTCAAGCGGGGCGAACTGGTGCACGCTGCGCGGCGGCAGACGCTGCGCCACCAGCTTGGCCGAGGTCGCGGTGCCCGATGTGATCAGGAATTGCGCGTCGGGCAGCATGATGCCCATGCGGGTGATCAACGCCAGCACCGACAGGCTTTCCCCGACCGAGGCAGCGTGGACCCAGACCAGTTTTCCATCCGTCTGGCGCGGCAGCGTTGCAATACCGCGTTTCTCGCCCGCGCGGGCGGCGGGCACATCTTGCCCGTGCAATTTTCGCGCCTCTGCGCTGGCGGCAAAGGGGATCAGGCAGCGGCTGGCAAGAACCCAGGCGCGGTACAGAAAGGGCGCGGACACGGTCGGGTCAGCCGCCTGTGTGGCTCATGTGGCGGGGCATCTGCCCATCCAGCTTTTGCCGTGAGTAATCAAAGTCATGGCCCTTGGGCTTTAGGTTGATCGCCGCGCGGATGGCGTCTTTTAGGGGGGCGTCATCCTCGGGGTGGTTGCGCAAGGGCGCACGCAGGTCGGCCACGTCTTCCTGACCCAGACACATATAGATCTCGCCCGTGCAGGTGATCCGCACGCGGTTACAGCTTTCGCAGAAATTATGGGACAACGGCGTGATAAACCCGATCTTCTGACCGGTCTCTTCAAGCCGCACATAACGGGCAGGCCCGCCAGTGTTCTCTGCCAAATCGGTAACGGTGTAGTGATCCTCGTAGGCGCGGCGCACGTCTTTGAGGGACCAGTACTGGCCCAAACGGTCCTCGTTCCCGAGATCGCCCATGGGCATCACCTCGATCCACGTCAGATCAATGCCGCGGTCGGCACACCACGCGGTCATGCTGGGCAGCTCGGCCTCGTTAAAGCCCTTCAGCGCCACGGCGTTGATTTTGACCCGCAGCCCCGCATTTTGCGCAGCATCAATACCGCGCAGGACCTGGGGCAGGCGGCCCCAGCGTGTGATATCGGCAAACTTTTGATCGTCCAGCGTGTCCAGCGACACATTCACGCGGCGCACACCGGCGGCATAAAGGTCGGCGGCGTAACGCTCGAGCTGGCTGCCATTGGTCGTCAACGTCAGCTCTTTGAGCGTGCCGGCGTCCAGATGGCGGGTCATGCTGTTAAAGAAGGTCATGATCCCCTTGCGCACCAAAGGCTCGCCCCCTGTGATGCGCAGTTTTTGCACCCCGAGATCGACAAAGTTGGTGCACAGCCGATCCAGCTCTTCCAGAGACAGAAGTTCCTTTTTGGGCAGGAAGGTCATATTCTCGGACATGCAATAAACACAGCGAAAGTCACAGCGATCTGTAACAGAGACGCGCAGATAGGTGATAGCGCGGGCGAACGGGTCAATCAAAGGTGCATTCATATGTCATAGGTAAACATCGGCCCATCGCGGGGCAAGTAGCATTTAGGAGATTGAAGCGGGTTCGTTGGATGGTTAGATTTATCGCATGAAACATTATTTTATTTTAGGTATCGCTGTCGTGGGTCTGGCCGGATGTGCCAGCGTGACGGATCGTATGGGTTTGGGGAACAATGGCGGCGACGAAACTACGCCCGCCGTTGCAGCAGAACCTGATGTGGAAACGGGCCAAACGGCGACCCCGTCGCCGGCTACCACTGCGCCACGCCCGCCTGCAGCTGCGCGGACGGCGGATGCCCTGGATACCACGACGGCTGAACAACGCGCCGAGGCGTCCAAACCCGCAGCTTCGGGGGCCAAGTCGCTTGGCACGACCGTGGCCTCGCTTGGCAGTGCGACGGAACCGGGGCTGTGGCTGAAAACGCCGCTGGTAAAATCAGAGATGCAGGGCCGCGTGACCAACCCTGCGACGGGTAAATCCTCTACCGTAGAACTAATCCCGCTGGACGGGCCTGCATCGGGCGGAAGCCGTATGTCGCTGTCTGCATTGCGGTTGATCGGGGCGTCGCTGACGGATCTGACCAAGGTCGAAGTGTCAACGAACGGGTAACTCGCCGTCCCATAACATCAAATGCAAAACGGGCGTCCGAGGAAAACCTTGGACGCCCGTTCTCGTTCAGGATCAGCCTTGCAATTTCAGTCTTCCGACGTTGCGTCGGTGTCATCGGCTGCTGCTTCAAGCGGGAAGTCAGGCAGATACCGTGCTGCCTCTTTGATCGCATAAGGCTTGAGATGTGTGCGGTTGGCTTCGATAAACTCTGCCGCCCGCGCTGGATCATGACGGCTGAGGTCGCGTACCCACCAGGCGATGGCCTTTTGCAAGATGCCGTTCTTGACCGGCAGATAGCCCGCCGCCCAGCCAAGGATACGCTCGCGCGCGTCCAGCTCTTCGGGTTTTGGGTTATTCTGCTTGGTCCATGGCAATGTGGCGACCAAGGCTGCGCGCTTTGACCAAAGCTCTCCGGATTGGGTCCAGCTTTCGACCACATCCAGACGCTGAGGATCGGCAAGCAAACGCTTTTGCGCGGCCATACAGGCGTGATCGGCGATGGCCCAGCTGTCAAAATCGGGCACCCAGCTTTGGATCAACTGCCACGCCGCTTCGTCATCGGGGCGCAAGCGGGCTTGGGTCAGCAGTTTCGCCGCCGCGAGCCGGGCTTCGAAAATGTCAGTCTGCCACAGCGCGTCCGCCAGCGAAATCCGGTCAGCCAACGACAGCTCGGCCCGCCAGGTTTTGGTCAGATCGTTGATCTGCGGGTTGGTCACGCCCAGATAGGGGCGATCCACCTTGTGCGCGCTGTGCAGTTTGTCCACCGCAGTGGGGTTAGCCAATGCGTTCAGCTGCGCCATATAGGGGGCTAGGTTCATTCTACGGTCACCGATTTGGCTAGGTTGCGTGGTTGGTCGACATCTGTCCCCTTGGCGATGGCAGTATGATAGGCCAGCAGTTGGGCAGGGATGGCATAAAGGATCGGGGCGAGTGCAGCTGCAACCGGCGGCATTTCGATCTGCCCCCATGTGCCTTCGGATTCTGCGTCCAGTCCTGCGCGGTCCGAGATCAGGATGACCTTGCCCTTGCGCGCCATAACTTCTTGCATGTTGCTGACGGTTTTATCGAACAACGCGTCGTTTGGGGCCATGACCACCACAGGAACGTTTTCGTCAATCAGCGCGATGGGGCCGTGCTTTAGCTCTCCGGATGCATAAGCTTCGGCGTGTATATAACTGATTTCTTTCAGTTTCAACGCACCCTCAAGGGCAAGGGGGAACATCGCGCCGCGCCCCAAAAACAGCACGTCGCGTGCCGAAGACAGCTTGTAGGCCTCGTCACGCAGTGCCCCGTTTTGCTCGAGCGCTGTGTTGATCAGCGACGGCATGGACCGCAGGCCTGAGACGTAGTCTGCCAGCTCTTCCTTGGTGATTGCACCGCGGTCAACGGCGGCTTTCAGCACCATAAGGAACAGGACGGTCAACTGGCAGGTGAACGCTTTGGTGGATGCAACGCCGACCTCTACGCCCGCATGGATCGGCAGCGCCAGATTGCTTTCACGTGCAATCGAGGACTCAGTGACATTCACAACCGAGGCGATCAAATCAGCCTTGCCCGCGCAATAGCGCAGGGCTGCGAGTGTATCGGCGGTTTCGCCGGACTGGCTGACAAACAGGGCCATCGTGCGGTCAGAAATCGGCGGTTCGCGGTACCGGAATTCCGAGGCCACATCGACTTCAACGGGCAGGCGTGCAATCTGCTCGAACCAGTATTTCGCCGTAAGACAAGCGTAAAAGGCTGTCCCGCAGGCGACCATGGTGATCCGGTCGAGCTTGGTGAAATCAAGGCCCGGATCGGGCAGCATGATCTCTCCGTCCGTGGTCAGGTAGCGCGATAGCGCCTCGCCGATGACGGCGGGCTGTTCGGCGATCTCTTTCGCCATAAAGTGTTTGTGGCCGGCTTTGTCGATGCGGGTGGTGTCGAGGCTGATTTTCTTAACCACACGATCGACAGGCGCGTCATTGGCGTCGAAAATTTTGACCGACGTACGGGTCAGGACGGCGCGGTCGCCTTCTTCAAGGTAGGTCACGCGGTCTGTCATCGGCGACAGGGCAATCGCGTCGCTGCCCAGATACATCTCGTTGTCGCCATAGCCCACGGCAAGCGGGGCCCCTTTGCGTGCGCCGATCATCAGATCGTTTTCGCCGTCAAACAGGAACGCCAGCGCAAAGGCCCCGTGCAGACGTGCGATGGTCTTGGTTGCGGCGTCCACCGGGCCCAATCCTTCGGCCATATATTTCTGGGTGAGCAGCGCAACGGTTTCCGTGTCCGTTTCGGTCACGAACTTTACGCCGTCCTCGGCGAGCTCAGCCCGCAGTTCGCGGAAGTTTTCGATGATACCGTTGTGAACAACGGCCACGGGTCCCGCCTGATGCGGGTGGGCGTTGGTGACGGAGGGGGCACCGTGGGTGGCCCAACGGGTGTGGCCAATGCCTGACTTGCCAGCCAGCGGCTCATGGACCAACAGGTCTGACAGGTTTACCAGCTTTCCGACTGCCCGGCGGCGGTCCAGCTTGCCTGCGTCAACTGTGGCGATACCGGCGCTGTCATAGCCGCGGTATTCCAGGCGTTTCAGGGCTTCGACGAGGGTAGGCGCAACTTCGTGTTGGCCAAGGATACCGACAATACCACACATAATTAGCTGCCTCTCTGCTGTTTGGCCTTCTTAGCCTTTAACATTTCGAACAATTTCCGGGCCATGCCGGGTTTTTCTACCTGCGGTGCGCGCGCAAGCGCCAGCGCGTCTGCTTCTACATCCGACGTGATCACCGATCCTGATCCTGTCATCGCGCCGTCGCCGATATGCACGGGAGCCACCAACATGGTGTTTGACCCGATAAAGGCATTGGCCCCGATATGGGTATGGTGCTTCATCACGCCGTCGTAGTTGCAGGTGATTGTCCCCGCGCCGATATTGGCTTTGGCACCGATGGTTGCGTCGCCGATATAGCTCAGGTGGTTCACCTTGGCCCCTTCGGCGATCTGCGCGTTCTTCACCTCGACGAAATTGCCGATGCGCACATCCTCGGACAGCTCCGCACCGGGGCGCAGACGGGCGTAGGGGCCGATGATGCCACCACGGGCGACATGGCACCCTTCAAGGTGGCTGAACGCGCGGATGGTGGCACCGGATTCGATGGTCACGCCGGGGCCGAAAACCACGTTGGGTTCGATCACCGTGTCGCGGCCGATATAGGTATCGCGTGCGAAATAGACTGTATCGGGGGCCATCAGCGTGATGCCGTCTTCCAGCATCGCCGCACGGGCCCGCGATTGGAACGCGGCATCGGCAGCGGCCAGATCAGCGCGGGAATTCACGCCCATTGTTTCGGCCTCGTCACAGGTGACAGCAGTGGCTTTCAGCCCGCGATCCCGTGCAATGCCGATGATGTCGGTGAGGTAGTATTCTTCCGACGCATTGTCATTGCCAACGGCGTCAATCAGGTCAAACAATAGATCAGATTTGCAAGCAACAACGCCGCTATTACAAAGCGTTATCGCGCGCTCTTCATCTGTGGCGTCTTTGTATTCGACGATGCGATCCAGGCTGTCGCCTTGCATCACCAGCCGGCCATAGCGCGCGGGATCGGCAGCGTCGAAGCCCAACACAACGACATCGTTCAACTTCAGCGCGTCACACATTTTTTCGAGGGTTTCAGTCTGCACAAAAGGCGTATCGCCGTACAGCACGATGGCCGTCCCGTCGAACCCTGCAAGGGCCTCGCGTGCCTGTCCAACGGCATGGGCCGTGCCAAGCTGCTCTTCTTGGACCACAACCTGCGCTTCGTCGTCAAATGCTTGGGCTGCGGCACGCACCTGATCGGCACCGTGACCCGCAACAACGACCGTACGGGCAGGCGATAATGCCGCGCCAGAGGCCATAGCGTGTTCTAAAAGCGGTGCGTGGGCGACGGCATGCAGAACCTTTGGCAGGTCCGATTGCATACGGGTACCTTTGCCTGCGGCCAAAAGGATCAGTGCGACTTCCATGTAAAATCTCTTTAATCAATTTAATGTCCGCTCTCTTTACCTTGTTGACGATTTTGCGCAAGGCTAGGGGTCATCAAAGAAGATTTCCGCCTGCAACACATTCAGCAAAGGAATGCCGATGAAAACGGTAGTATTCGACCTCGACGGGACCTTGGCAGACACCAGCGGTGACCTGATTGCCGCGGCCAATGCGTGTTTCCGGGATATGGGCGAGGGCGATGTTCTGAATGCCAAGACCGATGCAGGCACGGCGCTAAAAGGCGGGCGCGCGATGCTGCGTTTGGGAATGGAAAGGCTGGGTCGGGCTGAGGACGAAGCAACGATCGACCGCTACTACCCTATGCTGCTAGAGGCCTATGGCCGCGAGATCGACACCCATACGGTGCTTTACCCCGGCGCGATGCAGGCAGTAGCGGCGTTGAAAGCCGCAGGCTACCGCGTGGCAATCTGCACCAACAAACCCGAAGCGCTGGCCCATACACTGCTGACAAGGCTCGGCGTGCGTGATGCCTTTGGCGCGATGGTGGGGGCTGACACGCTGGCGATGCGCAAGCCGGATCCCGAACATCTGTTCGAAACGGCTCGCCGTGCCGGGGGTGATCCGGCGCTATGCTTGCTGGTGGGGGATACCAATACCGACCGCGAGACGGCGCGCGCGGCGGGGGTGCCTTGCATTCTGGTGTCCTTTGGCCCCTCGGGCGACGATATGGCGGCACTGGCCCCCGAAGCCTTGCTGGACCACTATGACGACTTGCCTGATATCGTGACCCGTCTGATCGGTGCAGTCTGACATGGCAACTAACGCGGCAGAGGTGTTCACCGGCAGCTTTACCCAACAAGAAGCGATCCCCGAGGATGCCATCGACGCCGCCGTCGCCGTTATGCGCCACGGACGGCTGCACCGCTATAACACCGTTCAGGGCGAAACCGCCGAGGCCGCGCTGCTGGAGCAGGAATTCGCAGCGATGGTGGGCGCGCAATACTGCCTTGCCGTCGCATCGGGCGGTTATGCCATCGCCACCGCCCTGCGGGCTGTCGGCGTCAAACCGGGAGACCGGGTGCTATCCAACGCTTTTACGCTCGCCCCCGTGCCCGGTGCGATTGCCGCGGTCGGGGCGGAGCCTGTCTTTGTCGATGTGACCAAAGGGCTGGTAATCGATCTGGAGGACCTCGCCGGCAAACTGGATCAGGCGCGGGTTCTACTGTTAAGCCATATGCGCGGGCATATCTGCGATATGGACGCGCTGATGACGCTTTGTGATGCCGCCGGTGTCACAGTGGTAGAGGATTGCGCGCATACCATGGGGGCCAGCTGGAACGGCGTGCCTTCGGGCCGGCATGGGGCTGTGGGATGCTATTCGTGCCAGACGTATAAGCATGTGAACGCA
Organism: Sulfitobacter sp. M22; assembly: GCF_021736025.1. Classification (NCBI taxonomy): domain Bacteria; kingdom Pseudomonadati; phylum Pseudomonadota; class Alphaproteobacteria; order Rhodobacterales; family Roseobacteraceae; genus Sulfitobacter; species Sulfitobacter sp. M22. The sequence continues at coordinate 476,977 of NZ_WMEC01000001.1, forward strand.
GGCGAGGGCGGGCTGCTGGTCACCGATGATCCCGAAGTGGCAGCGCGGGCGATCATGCTGTCGGGGTCCTATATGCTTTTTGATCGGCATGTTGCCGGCCCCACGCCCGAAACCTTCGAGACGATCAAATACGATACGCCCAATATCTCTGGCCGGATGGATAACCTGCGCGCCGCGATCCTGCGTCCGCAGCTGCGGCGGCTTGATGCTCAGATTGCAAAGTGGCATGCGCGGTATCAGATCGTAGAGGACGGCTTGCGCGATACCCCTGGGCTGACCGTGATCAGCCGCCCCGAGGCAGAACACTTTGTCGGGTCATCCATTCAGTTCCTGCTATCAGGCTGGCAAACACCAGCTATAAAAGCCGTCCTGTCACGCTGCGCCGCCCGCGGCGTGGAGCTTAAGTGGTTCGGCGGCGCAGAACCTGTCGGCTTCACCAGCCGCTATGATTCATGGCGCTACGCCAAATCCCCCGTGCTGCCCGCTAGCGATGCGGTGCTTTCCAGCATCATCGACATGCGCGTACCGCTAACATTCTCGCTGGACGATTGCGCGCTGATCGCACGGATCATTCGCGCAGAGGTCTCGGCGGTATTCCAGCAGGGGTAAGCGGTCGGATCTCACCGCCTCGGGCTTAATCGTCAAGGGGCCGGACATGTGCCGGCCCCTCTCTGTGACATGGTGGTCTGTTCAACACTCGTTGTTCAGAACCGGATCGTCCCATGTTCGCCTGCATCAGGCACCTGCTTGGTCACGTTGGCTTTGGCGATCTCATAGAGGAACGACAGGCTGCCGCCGGTCAACCAGACCTCGGCCTGTTTCAGGTCCATGCGCACGAGCTGCACGTCGTCATCCTTGCGTCCGTCCTTGAACCATGCAGCGGCAAAGGCGTTCCACAGCTCGTCCAGTTTGGCAGGGTCGGTCACAGCCTGAACGGTGCCGTCGATGCGGGCGTAAAGATGTTCGTCCTTGCTGGTCACCAGGTAGTCGGCCGCGGCACCCGTTTGGGCCGATTTCGCCAGATCGGTATCACGTGCAGTGATGAACCAAAGGCAGTTTGCGTCATGGTCGGCATAGTGGCTCATGGGAATGGCGCGGGCTGTATCTGTCGCCAGCATCCCGATGCGGGTGTCATCAATGCGGTCCCAGAATTCTTTCTTCATCGAGGTGCTCATATCGCTGCGTCCTTTCGGCAATGTGTTACAATGCTAACATTAGCGATGCGGCTGTAGTTCCACCGTCGTGCGACATTTGCTTGACCGAATCCGCGAGAAGTGTAGTGTAATGAACAACTGTTCAATAAACTCTGGGGAGGGGTTATGTTCAACACCACCATGAAATTCGATCTGGGCGATGACGTGAACGAGATGCGCGATATGGTGCACCGTTGGGCGCAGGAGCGGGTCAAACCGATGGCCGCCGAGATCGACACCAAGAACGAATTCCCGCCCGCGCTTTGGGAAGAGATGGGCAGCCTTGGTCTGCTGGGCATGACGGTCGAGGAAGAATTCGGCGGCTCGGGCATGGGCTATGTCGCACACACCGTCGCGGTTGAAGAAATCGCACGCGCTTCGGCCTCTGTCTCGCTGTCCTACGGGGCCCATTCGAACCTCTGCGTCAACCAGATCCGTCTTAACGGCAGCCCCGAACAGAAGGCGAAATTCCTGCCGGGCCTATGCTCGGGTCAACACGTGGGCGCGCTCGCGATGTCCGAACCCTCGGCGGGCAGCGACGTGGTGTCGATGAAACTGCGTGCCGAAAAGCGCAACGATCACTACCGCCTGTCGGGCAATAAATACTGGATTACCAACGGCCCCGACGCCGACACGCTGGTGGTCTATGCCAAGACCGACCCCGACGCCGGATCGAAAGGCATCACCGCCTTCCTGATCGAGAAATCCATGAAAGGCTTCACCACCAGCCCGCATTTCGACAAGCTTGGCATGCGCGGGTCCAACACGGCAGAGCTGATCTTTGACGATGTCGAAGTCCCGTTTGAAAACGTTCTGGGCGAAGAGGGGCGCGGCGTGGCGGTGCTGATGTCGGGCCTTGATTACGAACGCGTGGTACTGGCGGGGATTGGTCTGGGGATCATGGCCGCCTGTCTGGACGAGATCATGCCCTATATGGTTGAACGCAAACAGTTCGGGCAGCCCATCGGGAACTTCCAGCTGATGCAGGGCAAGATGGCGGATATGTACACCGCGATGAATTCCGCCCGCGCCTATGTCTACGAGGTCGCCAAGGCCTGTGACCGCGGCGATGTCACCCGTGCCGATGCCGCCGCCTGCTGTTTGTATGCCAGCGAAGAGGCGATGAAACAGGCGCATCAGGCGGTGCAGGCCATGGGTGGGGCGGGCTATCTGTCGGACAACCCCGTGGGCCGTATCTTCCGCGACGCCAAGCTGATGGAGATCGGGGCAGGGACCTCGGAAATCCGTCGTATGCTGGTGGGCCGCGAGATGATGGGAGCGATGGCGTGAAACGCGTCGCGCTCGCCTTGATGCTATGCGCCTCACCGCTTGCCGCGCAGGACCTGCAGTATAGCGATCGCGGGACAGAGCTCTCTCTGGCCGACGCAGAGGGCTATGCGGCAAAGCTGGCCTGCGCGGGCGCGTCGGCGAACCAGTGTATGGAGGATACGCCAGGCGGAAGCAGCACCTACGGCATGGGCGGCTGTCTGGACCGCGAACTGCAATTCTGGGACCAGCGGTTGAATGACAATTACGCCGCTGTGATGGTTCAGGCAAAACGAAGGGATGCGGATGCGGTACCCGCTTCCGAAGACAGAGCCGGTGTGGCCGACGCCCTGCGCGAGATGCAACGCGCCTGGATCGAATTTCGTGACAAAGCCTGCACCTATGAGGCGGCGCTATGGCAAGGCGGCACAGGTCAGGGGCCAGCTGCGATCAGCTGCCTGATGGAGCAGACAGCGCGTCAGGCGCTGTCGCTGGACGTGTGGGAAGACTGATGGCCCGCGCCCTGCCAGGACTGGACCGTTCGGGCGCATGGGATATTCCGGCGCGGCTGAACATGGCGGCGCAATGTCTGGCGCAGGATTCCGCGCAGCTGGCGATCATTGATCTGACGGGTGATGCACGGCACGATGTCAGCTTTGGCGCGCTGTCCGATATGGTTGACGGATTGGCCCGTGCCTTGGCGCAACGGGTGCGGGCGGGCGACCGTGTGGGCGTGCTGCTGGGGCAAAGCCCATGGTGCGCAGCTGCCCATTTGGCGATCTGGAAAATCGGTGCGATTTCAGTGCCTTTGTTCAAGCTCTTCAAACATGATGCGCTTGCGTCGCGGGTGCGCGATGCAGGTGTGACGCTGGTGTTGACCGATGCCGAAGGGCGCGATCTGCTGGGGGATCTGGCAACCTCGTTAATGGCGGATAGCGTCGGCGTGGCGGGCGACCCTGTCGTCTTTGCCGACACCGGCCCTGACGATCCGGCGGTGCTGATTTATACCTCTGGCACAACCGGTCCACCCAAGGGCGCGCTGCATGGGCACCGGCTGCTTACAGGCCACTTGCCTGGCGTCTCGCTGAGCCATGATATTTTGGGGCAAAGCGGCGATTGCCTGTGGACCCCGGCGGATTGGGCATGGATCGGCGGGCTGTTTGATGTGCTGATGCCGGCGCTGGCACTTGGTGTGCCGGTGGTCGCCGCGCGGTTGCTTAAATTCTCACCCGAGGCCTGCGCCCGTATTATCCGGGACGGCGATGTGCGTAACGTGTTCTTTCCACCAACCGCGCTGCGGATGCTCAAAGCCGAAGGAGCCGAGATTGCGGGTCTGCGGTCCGTCGCATCGGGTGGGGAGCCTTTGGGCGCAGAGATGCTGGCGTGGGGCCAACAGGCCTTTGACCTGTCCATCAACGAATTCTACGGCCAGACCGAATGTAACATGGTCGCCACCAGCGCAGGCAGCCAGTTCCCGCCACGCCCCGGTTGCATTGGCAAACGTGTGCCGGGCCATGACGTCGCGGTGTTGGATGATGACGGTGCGCCGACGGCAGACGAAGGCGATGTCGCCATCCGCAAGGGATCAGCCGCGATGATGCTCGGCTATTGGCAGCGCCCCGATGAGACGGCGCAGAAATATCGCGGCGATTGGATGCTGACCGGCGATCGCGGCGTGTTCGACGGGGACTACCTGCGCTTTGTCGGGCGCGAGGATGATGTGATCACCTCTAGCGGCTATCGCATCGGTCCGGCAGAGATCGAGGATTGCCTGCTGACCCATCCAGAAGTCGCAACCTGCGGTGTCGTCGGCAAGCCCGATGCGCTGAGGACCGAGATCGTCAAAGCTTATGTCGTGCGCAAATCCGGTGCGACCGTTGACGCACAGACCCTGCAAGACTGGGTCAAGACCCGCCTTGCCAGCTATTCCTACCCGCGCGAGGTGGCCTTTCTGGATGCCCTGCCAATGACCGTCACAGGCAAGGTCATCCGCCGCGAGCTCAAGGCCCGCGCCGCTGCCGAAGGGGCCGCATGATGCAACACCCGACCGTGACGTCCCCCCATTCCATTCGATCAAGGAGACCGAAATGAAGCTGATTTCGCAAGCTTTGCCCTCGTCCGAAAGTTTCAAGGCGAACGAGGCGGCGCATCTGGCTGCGCTGCAAACAATCCGCGAAGCGGCGGGTGCGGCAGAACTGGGCGGCGGCGAGAAATCCCGTGCCCGCCACGTGAGCCGAGGCAAGATGCTACCCCGTGAACGGGTGGCCAATTTGCTTGATCCCGGATCGCCCTTTCTTGAGGTCGGCGCGTTGGCTGCTCATGGGCTTTACGGTGGTGCGGCCCCCGCGGCAGGGGTGATTGCGGGCGTCGGCAAGGTGCAGGGCATCGAGTGTATGATCGTGTGCAACGACGCCACTGTGAAGGGCGGCACCTATTTCCCGATGAGCGTCAAAAAACACCTGCGCGCCCAAGAGATCGCAGAGGAAAACCATCTGCCCTGCATCTATCTGGTGGATAGTGGCGGCGCGAACCTGCCCAATCAGGACGAGGTCTTTCCCGACCGTGATCACTTTGGCCGGATTTTCTATAATCAGGCGCGGATGAGCGGCAAGGGCATCCCCCAGATCGCGGTGGTCATGGGCTCGTGTACTGCGGGCGGTGCCTATGTGCCCGCGATGTCGGATGTGTCGATCATCGTCAAAGAGCAGGGCACGATTTTTTTGGCGGGACCGCCACTGGTCAAGGCCGCTACGGGCGAGGTGGTTACCGCAGAAGACCTTGGCGGTGGTGATGTGCACACCCGTCTGTCAGGTGTGGCGGATTATCTGGCCGAGGATGACGCCCATGCGCTGGCGCTTGCGCGTCGTGCCGTGGCCGGTCTGAACCGCGCGGCCCCGATGAACGTGCAGTGGCAACCCGCCGAAGACCCCGCCTATGATCCGGCCGAGATGCTCGGCGTGGTCCCCGCCGATCTGCGCACACCCTATGACATCCGCGAAGTGATCATGCGGCTGGTCGATGGTAGTCGCTTTGACGAGTTCAAGGCCCGCTACGGCGAAACGCTGGTCTGCGGTTTTGCCCATGTCAAAGGCTGTCCCGTGGGGATCGTCGCAAATAACGGCGTGCTGTTTTCGGAATCAGCCCAGAAAGGTGCGCATTTTGTAGAGCTCTGTTCGCAGCGCAAAATCCCTCTGGTCTTTTTGCAAAATATCACCGGCTTTATGGTCGGGCGGAAATACGAGAACGAAGGCATCGCGCGGCACGGGGCCAAGATGGTGACAGCCGTGGCCTCGACCAACGTCCCCAAGATCACCATGTTGGTGGGCGGGTCGTTTGGGGCCGGTAACTATGGCATGGCGGGGCGCGCCTATTCCCCGCGCTTCATGTGGACATGGCCCAACTCGCGCATCTCGGTCATGGGGGGCGCGCAGGCGGCGGGCGTTCTGGCCACGGTCAAACGGGACGCCATTGAACGCGCCGGCGACAGTTGGACCGAGGAAGAAGAGACGGCCTTCAAGCAGCCCACGATTGATATGTTCGAAGAACAGTCGCACCCGCTGTATGCGACAGCGCGGCTTTGGGATGACGGCGTGATCGACCCGCGCCACAGCCGCGAGGTGCTGTCGCTGTCGCTGCGGGCAAGTTTGAATGCGCCGATCGAGGATACACGCTTTGGCGTGTTCCGGATGTAAGGGGAAACGCTATGACAAAAACATTGCAACAGATCGTCGATGCCAATCCGGAAGCGGAGACATTCCGGTTTGGTGACAACCCGACCGTTTGCGCCGAGATTATCGCCCTCGTGCGTGCGGGCAAGAAAACAGCCACCTGCGAGGCGGCCTCTGCTTATGGCGCAGGTGGCGATGCCTACCCCGAGGTGGGCCGTCGCGATATCGCGCTGAATTGGGACGGCACACCGGCGGTGATGATTGAAACGGTCGAGGTCGCGACCCGAAGGTTCAACGAGGTAGATGCCGAATTTGTCGCAGCACAGGGCGAGTTCAGGGATCTGGACCACTGGCGCGCGGCGTACGAAGCGTATTTCCACCGGACCGGCGGCTTCAAGCCCGACATGAAGCTGATGTGCGAGCGCTTCACTCTGATCGAGGATTACGCCTGATGTTTGATACAATTTTGATCGCGAACCGGGGCGAGATTGCGTGCCGCGTCATGGAGACAGCGCAGGCCATGGGGGTGCGCTGTGTGGCGGTGTATTCAGACGCGGACCGCGCGGCGAAACATGTGGCAATGGCGGATACTGCCGTGCATATCGGCGGGTCTTCCCCTGCGGATAGCTATCTGCGCGGCGAGGTGATTATTCAGGTCGCGCTGGATACCGGCGCACAGGCGATCCATCCTGGCTATGGGTTTCTGTCCGAAAATCCCGATTTTGTGGATGCGGTCGAAGCGGCGGGGCTGGTCTTTATCGGACCGTCAGCCAAAGCCATTCGTGCGATGGGGCTGAAAGATGCGGCCAAGGCGTTGATGATCAAGGCAGGTGTGCCAGTTGTGCCAGGGTATCACGGGGCGGATCAGGACGATGCTTTGCTGGCGTCAGAGGCAGACAAGATCGGGTATCCTGTTCTGATCAAGGCGGTCGCCGGAGGCGGCGGCAAGGGCATGCGACTGGTCGAAGCGGCAGACGGCTTTCAGGCGGCGCTGGACAGCGCGCGTTCAGAGGCCAAGACGGCCTTTGGCAATGCGGATGTGCTGGTCGAGAAATTCGTCACCAAGCCGCGTCATATCGAGGTGCAGGTTTTTGGCGACGGGTCCAAAGCCGTGCATCTGTTTGAACGCGATTGCTCGCTTCAGCGGCGGCATCAGAAAGTCATCGAAGAAGCTCCGGCCCCCGGCATGACGCCCGAAATGCGCGAGGCGATGGGGCAGGCAGCGGTCACAGCAGCCGAGGCAATCGGCTATGCCGGTGCAGGCACAATCGAATTCATCGTCGACGGCTCTGGCGGGTTGCAGACAGACGGGTTCTTTTTCATGGAGATGAACACCCGTTTGCAGGTGGAACATCCCGTGACCGAGGCCATTACCGGCGTCGATCTGGTCGCGTGGCAGTTGCGGGTTGCTGCGGGCGAAGGGTTGCCGTTGCGGCAGGAAGACCTGTCGATCCGAGGGCACGCGTTCGAGGCGCGGCTCTATGCCGAGGATGTGCCTAAAGGGTTCTTGCCCGCCACGGGCACGTTGACCCATTTGCAGTTTACCCCCGCGTGTCGTGCCGACAGCGGCGTGCGCGCAGGCGATACGATCAGCCCGTTCTATGATCCGATGATCGCCAAGGTAATCGTGCATGGAGACACGCGCGAGATCGCCTTGTCGCGGTTGCGCGCAGCCCTAAACGGGTGCGAGGTCGCGGGGACGGTGACAAACCTTGCGTTTTTGGGCGCGTTGGCGGCGCATGAAGGGTTTGCAGCGGGGGATGTGGATACCGGCCTGATCGGACGCGATATCGAAGCGTTAACCCAAGCTCCCGAGGTTCAGCCGCGCCATGCAGCCCTTGCGGGGATGGCGGCGCTGTCTTTGCTGGACCCGATCGAGGCGGCAGGATTCACCCTGTGGCAGCCCTTGCGCCGTGAAGTCGGCTTGACCTGGGGCGGCGAGGATCATCTGCTGCATGTGCAGGTGGTATCGTCCGATCATCAAGTCTGGTCCGTGGGCGGGACCGAAGTTATCGCGCAGCGGATCGGCGGGCGCTGGTCTGTGGGCGGGCAACACGCGGCCGCGGTTTCTGTCGCAGCAGGGCGCGTGACGGTGTTTGACGGTTACGGCTTGGTATTTGACGTCATCGACCCGCTTGCGCGAGCTGCGGGCGGACATGGCGACGGCAACCTGATCGAGGCCCCGATGCCCGGCCTTGTCCGTGTCGTGGATGCTACGGTTGGCCAGAAGGTCACCAAAGGCGACCGCCTTGCCGTGCTCGAAGCGATGAAGATGGAGCACAGCCTGCTTGCCGCGCGTGATGGCACCGTCGCCGAGGTTCTGGCGCAGGCTGGTGATCAGGTCGAGGCGGGTGTAGCACTGGTGCGGCTAGACCCCGAAGAATAGGAGCCCGCACCATGATTACCCTGCACCATGTCGAACAGACCAGATCAATGCGCACACTGTGGTTGCTGCACGAGCTCGAGGTGCCCTTTGAGGTGTCGATCCACGCGTTCGACAAATCTTTGCGCGACCCGGGGTATCTGGCGATTTCGCCGGCGGGGCGTGTGCCCTCGCTCGAGATCGACGGGGAGCGGATGTTCGAGACCGGTGCCATTGCCGAATACCTCTGCGAACGGTTCAGCCCCGACCGTTTGGGGCGGATGCCGGGGGCGCCGGATCGGATGGCGTGGCTGGTGTGGATCCACTTTGCCGAGACCGTATCGCAGCATTGCGCGGCGCTGACCCAGCAGCATGTGGCGCTGCGCGACGATTCCATGCGCAGCCCCATCGTGATGAAGCTGGAAGCCGCGCGTTTGATGAAGTGCTACGACGCGATCGAGGCGCGATTGGGCGGCGGGATCCTGACACAGGATTATCTGTTGATGAGCGGCTTTACCGCGGCGGATGTGAATGTAGGGCAGGCAATCTATATGGCGCAGCATTTCGCCAAGCTCGACAACCAACCCAATGTCGCGGCCTGGTATGCGCGCATCACCGACCGCGAGGCGTTCCAGTTGTCGCTGCCCAAAGACGTGCCGCTTTTTGACCGATCTTTTTATGACCCGTGGCCGGTCGAGTGATGCTACCGTCGCGCAGGTGAGTTTATTTGGCAAAATGAAGGGGAGGCGGCGTTATGGATAAAGGGTTCTGCGAAATTTTCGAGGTCGGTCCGAGGGACGGTTTGCAAAACGAGGCACGCGAGATACCTGTAGCGGAGAAAATTGCGCTGGTGGATCTGCTCAGCCGTGCGGGGTTTTCGCGGATCGAGGTGGCAAGCTTTGTCAGTCCAAAATGGGTGCCGCAGATGGCGGGATCAGCCGAGGTGCTTGGCGGGATCGCGCGGCCCACGGGCGTGCGCTATGCCGCGCTGACGCCGAATATGCGCGGCTATGAGGATGCGGTCGCGGCCAAAGCGGGGGAGATCGCTGTATTCGCCTCGGCCAGCGAGGGGTTCAGCCAGAAGAACATTAACGCCAGCATCGAAGAGGCGTTCGAGCGTTTCGCGCCGATCCTCGAACAAGCGCGCCATGTGGATATGCCGGTGCGGGGCTATGTTTCTTGCGTGGTGAAATGCCCCTATGACGGGGCGGTTGATCCGTCGAAAGTGGCAGAGGTTGCAGACCGCTTGTTCTCGATGGGCTGCTATGAGGTATCCTTGGGCGATACCATTGGGGCAGGCACGCCGGACACGATCGCACGGATGCTGCTGGCAGTGCGGGACGCTGTCCCTGCGAGCCGTCTGGCCGGACATTATCACGACACCAACGGTCGGGCGATGGATAATATTGATGCCTCGCTGTCGATGGGGGTGCGGGTGTTTGATGCCGCGGTCGGTGGGCTGGGGGGATGCCCCTATGCGCCGGGTGCTGCCGGCAACGTCGCCACCGAAAGGGTCAACGCGCATCTGGTAGGGCTGGGCTATGACACAGGGCTGGATCAGGCATTAATTGAAGAGGCCGCCGCGATGGCGCGCGGCATGAGGGCAGGGTGATGTACGAGACATTGAAGCTGGCGACCGATGATCGCGGTGTCGCCACGTTGACCTTGGCGCGAGAGGAAAAGCACAACGCCATGTCCGCGCAGATGATCGCGGAGCTGACACAGGCCGCCGCCGCCTTGGCCGCTGATGACGCTGTGCGTGTTGTGGTGCTCACGGGCGCAGGCAAAAGCTTTTGCGCGGGCGGCGATCTGGGCTGGATGCAGGCGCAGCGCGATATGGACGGGCCGACACGTTCGGCCGAGGCAGGCAAGCTGGCCGCGATGCTGGGCGCGCTGAACACGCTGCCCAAGCCCTTGATCGGGCGGGTGCAGGGGAATGCCTTTGGCGGCGGTGTTGGCATGGCGTCGGTCTGCGATGTGGCGATCGGGGTGGATACTCTCAAGATGGGGTTCACCGAGACGCGGCTGGGGATCATTCCGGCGACAATTGGCCCCTATGTGTTGGCCCGTATGGGCGAGGGGCGCGCGCGACAAGTGTTCATGTCGGCCCGTCTGTTTGACGCGGCAGAGGCGGTCGATCTGGGGCTGCTGGCCCGTGCCGTGCCGGCGGATGCGCTGGACGGCGCGATCGAGGCCGAGGTTGTCCCCTATCTGTCCTGTGCACCGGGGGCTGTGGCTGCCGCCAAGCAACTTGCGCGGGATTTGGGGCCACGGATCGACGCTCAGGTCGTGGAGCATACCATCGCGGCGCTCGCCGACCGCTGGGAGACCGAAGAAGCCGCCGAGGGAATCGGCGCCTTTTTTGACAAACGCAAGGCGTCGTGGATCACGGGGTGACCTTAGGCTAGGGCGCGGTTGGAGACAGATGACCGACCATCCGCCGGATCGATTGTTGAATGCCAGTGACCAGCACCCAAGCACGACAGTGCAGACCTGTGCAAAGGGCGCGATCGGCTTGGAAAAATGGGCCGTTCGCACAGGACGGGGCAGGGGTAAAACCGCTTCTGGCTGGGATGACGCAAATATGGCGGGCTCGGTTGACCCTGACCGGACAGCGGAGTAAACCGACCAAAGCCAATAGTGCCGTTTGGCTGACAGGGCGCGTGGCGCGTCACATACGCAAAAGGAGCTTCCCCTTGGACGACATGATGCGGGAATACCTGCCGATCCTACTTTTTCTAGCCGTGGCGATTGTCCTTGGCATTGTTTTGATCCTGGCCGCCTTCGTGCTGGCCGTGCGCAACCCGGACCCTGAAAAAGTGTCGGCCTATGAATGCGGGTTTAACGCTTTTGACGACGCCCGAATGAAATTCGACGTGCGGTTCTACCTCGTGTCGATCCTGTTTATTATTTTTGACCTCGAAATTGCTTTCCTCTTTCCCTGGGCCGTGGCCTTTCAGGACGTGAGCATGGCCGGTTTCTGGTCGATGATGGTGTTTCTTGCCGTGCTGACCGCCGGCTTTGCGTATGAGTGGAAAAAGGGAGCACTGGAATGGCAGTAGCAGCCGCCGGGGCCAATGTGGCCGGGATGGACCGCGATGTGGCCACCCAGAACCTTAACAAGGAACTGCAGGACAAAGGCTTCCTGCTGACCTCGACCGAAGATATCATCAACTGGGCCCGCACCGGATCGCTGCACTGGATGACCTTTGGCCTGGCCTGCTGCGCCGTCGAGATGATGCACACATCGATGCCGCGCTATGATCTGGAACGCTTTGGGACCGCACCGCGCGCGTCTCCGCGTCAGTCGGACCTGATGATCGTCGCGGGCACGCTGACCAACAAGATGGCACCGGCCCTGCGCAAGGTTTACGACCAGATGCCGGAACCGCGGTATGTGATCTCTATGGGGTCATGCGCGAACGGCGGCGGCTATTACCACTATAGCTATTCTGTGGTGCGCGGCTGCGACCGGATTGTGCCTGTCGATGTCTATGTGCCCGGCTGCCCGCCAACGGCAGAGGCCTTGCTGTACGGCATCATGCAATTGCAGCGCAAAATCCGCCGCACCGGCACAATTGTTCGCTAAGGGGCTGATATGTCAGAACAACTGAACGAACTTGGCGCGTACATCGAAGCGAAACGCCCCGACTGTATCCTGGGCTGGGACATCGCTTTTGACGAGCTGAATATGGACGTCACGCAGGCCAATCTGCCTGGACTGGTGGAGTTTATCAAAGGCGACGCGACCTGTCGTTTCTCCTCGTTGGTGGACATCACGGCGGTGGATTACCCGGGGCGTGCTAAACGCTTTGATGTCGTCTATCACTTCTTGTCGATGTACCAGAACCAGCGCATCCGTCTACGCGTCGCCGCACGCGAAGAGGACATGGTCCCGTCGATCGTCGATATCCACCCGTCGGCCAACTGGTTCGAGCGCGAAGTCTTTGACATGTTCGGCATCATTTTTGCCGGCCACCCCGACCTGCGTCGCCTGCTGACGGATTATGGGTTCCGTGGCTATCCGCTGCGCAAGGATTTCCCGACCACCGGCTATACCGAAGTCCGCTATGACGAGAGCGAAAAGCGCGTGGTGTATGAACCGGTAAGCCTCGTGCAGGAATATCGCCAATTCGACTTTATGTCGCCTTGGGAAGGGGCTGAATATATTCTGCCTGGCGATGAAAAGCCGGAGGCAAAATGATGGGTGGCATTTGGTGGTTCGTACTGTCTGCCCTCACAATCATCCCGATGGTCAAGCTGTTGCCGTTTTTCGGGATCAATAAATACTGGTCCGTTGCCTGTATCGTGCCCTTGGGTACGCTTGCCCTTTTGTGGTGGATGGGCGTCAAACTGACCGAGCTGGAGCGTAAATGATGGACGGCACCAAAGGTTTCGAAGACGCCCTGACCGGCGAGCAAAAGATCCGCAACTTCAACATCAACTTCGGCCCGCAACACCCTGCGGCACACGGGGTTTTGCGTCTTGTTCTGGAACTTGACGGCGAGATCGTCGAACGTTGCGATCCGCACATTGGCCTGCTGCACCGCGGTACCGAAAAGCTGATGGAAAGCCGCACCTACCTGCAGAACCTGCCGTATTTTGACCGGCTGGATTACGTGGCCCCGATGAACCAGGAACACGCCTGGTGTCTGGCCATCGAAAAACTGACCGGCGTCGAAGTGCCCCGTCGCGCTTCGTTGATCCGTGTGCTTTATTCAGAAATTGGCCGCATCTTGTCACACCTGCTGAACGTCACCACACAGGCGATGGACGTGGGCGCGCTGACGCCGCCGCTTTGGGGGTTCGAAGAACGCGAAGACCTGATGATCTTTTATGAACGCGCCTGCGGTGCTCGTCTGCACGCCGCCTATTTCCGCCCCGGCGGGGTCCATCAGGATCTGCCGCCCGCGCTATTGGACGATATCGAGGCGTGGTCGCATAAATTTCTGTCGGGCTTCATGGTCGATGTGGATCAACTGCTGACCGAAAACCGGATTTTCAAACAGCGTAATGCTGACATCGGCATCGTGTCCGAACAGGACATTCAGGATTGGGGCTTCTCGGGCGTCATGGTCCGCGGCTCTGGCCTGGCGTGGGATTTGCGCCGTGCGCAGCCCTATGAATGCTACGATGAATTCGACTTCCAGATTCCGACCGGTGTGAACGGCGATTGCTATGACCGCTACCTCGTCCGGATGGAGGAAATGCGTCAGTCCACCTACATCATCCAGCAGGCGATCGAAAAGCTGCGCGCGCCCGAAGGGCAGGGCGATATTCTGGCGCGGGGCAAGATCACGCCGCCCAGCCGGACTGCGATGAAAACCGATATGGAAAGCCTGATCCATCACTTCAAGCTCTATACCGAAGGGTTCCACGTCCCCGCCGGCGAAGTCTATTGCGCTGTCGAGGCCCCCAAAGGCGAATTCGGCGTCTACCTCGTGGCGGATGGATCGAACAAACCTTACCGTGCCAAACTGCGCGCGCCCGGCTACCTGCACCTGCAAGCGATGGATTACATCGCCAAGGGGCACCAGCTGGCGGATGTCGCAGCGATCATCGGCACCATGGACATCGTTTTCGGAGAGGTCGACCGTTGAGCCGGCTCCTCTTCATTTTGCTAAATAAACTCCCGCCGGAGGCGCCCGCCGTTTCCGCAAGAACGAAAGCCTGATCTGATGCTGCGCCGTTTGCACCCTGACCAACCGACAAGCTTTGCCTTCACCCCCGCCAACCAGGCATGGGCCGAAGCGCAGATCACCAAATACCCCGAAGGCCGTCAGGCCAGCGCGATCATCCCTTTGCTGTGGCGTGCGCAGGAACAGGAAGGCTGGCTCAGCCGCCCTGCGATCGAACATGTCTCGGAAATGCTGGGCATGGCCTATATTCGCGGGCTCGAGGTCGCGACATTCTACTTTATGTTCCAGCTTCAGCCTGTGGGCGAGGTCGCGCATTTCCAGATTTGCGGTACGACCTCGTGCATGATCTGCGGTGCCGAAGACCTGATCGAGGTCTGCAAGGACCGCATCGCGCCCAAGGCGCATCAGATCAGCGCAGACGGCAAATTCTCGTGGGAAGAAGTCGAATGTCTGGGCGCGTGTTCGAACGCGCCGATGGCGCAGATCGGCAAGGATTACTACGAAGACCTGACGGTCGACGGCTTCCGCGCCATGATTGACGATATGGCTGCAGGGCAGGTGCCTGTGCCGGGGCCGCAGAACGGGCGCTATGCGTCTGAACCCCTGTCGGGGCTGACCAGCCTGACCGATCATGACAGCGGCAAGACACAATATAATGCCAGCGCACAGCTGGCGGTCGACATTGGTGATACGATCAAACGCATTGACGGTACCGAAGTCCCCCTGACCGCGCCGTGGCAGGGCAAGGACGGTGCCGATAGCGCTGGTGCTGACAATGAACAGCCCGTCTCGCGCGATGACAATATGCCGCCCGAAGGACCCGATGGTGCCCAAGGGGGCCGGACGCCGGCCGAGGAAGACGCACCGCGCGATGTGGGCGATGCCTCTGATAAACGCTCCGAAGCACCCGGAGAGGCGGAGGGCGTCGAAGCCGTCGGCAAACCCGAGGCAGGCAGCGTCGCACCGGGCGATCCGGCACCCGCGCCCAAAGCACCGACAGCAGGCACCGACCAAGCATCCATCGCGAAATCGGCGGAAGCCAACGCAGAGGCTTCTGCCACTAAGCCCAAGGCGCTGGAAGCCCCCGAAGGAGGTGCTGCGGATGACCTTAAGCTTATCAAGGGCATCGGGCCGAAGCTCGAAACATTGGTGAACAAGATGGGCTTCTACCACTTCAGCCAGATCGCGGACTGGGGTCCGAACGAGGTATCCTGGGTCGACCAGAACCTCGAAGGGTTCAAGGGCCGCGTGTCCCGCGACAACTGGGTTGAGCAGGCAAAAAAGCTCGCCGCTGGTGATCAAACAGAATTCTCGTCCCGCGCCACAAAAGATGATATCTAGCAAACACAATAGATCATCTTGAATGGCGGACGAGGGGACGGATATGACTGATTTGACGCAAAAAGAGCAATGCAAGCGCGGTTGCACACGGTGGGGGGGCGGTGTCGGCCTTGCCCTTGCTCTGCTATTTTGGCTGGTCTTTGGCTGGGGCTTCATCGCCTCGCTGTTCCTCGGGGTTATTCTGGGACTTGTGACATTTGTGGTGATGTCAAAGCTGCTATGCAGCACGGTGGCGGACGACACGGCAGAGCCGGCCCGCGCCCCAGCCGCTGCGGCAGCACCTGCGACGGCAGCAACAACCCAAGCCGCCAGCGCCGCCCCCACCAGCGATGCGCCTGTAGAGACCGAGCCAAAGCTGGATGCTGAACCCGCAGCAGTCGAAACTGTCGAAACCCGCCCCGAAGATACGACCGGTGGTCAAGCAACAGCCGATGTTGGCGGTGCTGCATCCGAAGCGACAGCAGGCACGTCTCCTGCGGCGGTCGTCGAGCCTGCGGGCTTCTCAGGGATCAAACCTACAGCCAAGCTAAAGGGCCAAGAAGAGCTTGCTGCGCGCAGGGGTACCTATAAATACGAAGCCCCAGCAGCTGCGGCTATCGAGGCCGAACCTGCCCCTGCTGAGGCACCAGAGGCTGCGGCTGAACCCGTCGCTTCTATCCCTGCGCCCACAGCTGCCGAGGTGCCAGAGGCACCGGCGACGATCGAGGGGGCGACCTCAACCCGTCCGGGGATCGCTGATATTCCGGTGGGCACCGTTGAGAGCAGCCCTGAAACGCTGGACCAGCCGCGCGAAGGCGGGGCCGATAACCTCAAGCTTCTCAGCGGGGTCGGGCCGAAGATCGAGCAGACGTTGAACGCTCTGGGGATCTATCACTTTGACCAGATCGCGCAGTGGTCAGCGACCGAAATCGCTTGGATCGACGCCCGCTTGCCATTCAAAGGCCGCATCCAACGCGACGACTGGATAGGGCAAGCAAAAACCCTTGCCGCCGGTACAGAGACCGACGTCTCTGCACGCAACAAAAAGACCTGAGCCTGACATGGATGCCCACGAATGACAGATAAGGAAGAAATTGCCTTGGCCCGCAAGGGCCGGATGGTGGGCCTTGTCATTGCCGGCACAATGGTGCTTTGGATCGCGGCGCAATGGCTTGCACCGCAGTTCGGCTTGCCCGGACGCTATGCGCTGCTGTTCGACTTTGCAGCGCTGGCTGCCCTGATCTGGGCGATGGTCAATATATATCAGATGAGGCGGGCCCGCGCGGCCAGCCGTGACACATAAAGGTTAGCTTCATGCTTCAGGATCAAGACCGCATCTTTACCAATATCTACGGTATGCACGACCGCACGCTGAAAGGCGCGCAGGCGCGTGGCCATTGGGATGGCACAGCTGGCATTCTGAAAAACGGGCGTGACTGGATCATCAGCCAGATGAAAGAGTCGGGGTTGCGTGGTCGTGGCGGTGCGGGCTTTCCGACGGGCCTCAAGTGGTCCTTCATGCCCAAGGAAAGCGACGGTCGCCCCAGCTATCTGGTGGTCAATGCGGATGAATCCGAACCCGGTACCTGTAAAGACCGCGAAATCATGCGTCATGATCCGCACACGCTGATCGAAGGTTGCCTGATTGCCAGCTTCGCTATGAACGCCAACGCTTGCTACATCTACATTCGCGGCGAATACATCCGCGAGCGCGAAGCGCTGCAAGCCGCCATCGACGAGGCGTATGACGCCGGTCTGGTCGGCAAGAACGCCTGTAAATCGGGCTATGACTTTGACATTTATGTTCACCACGGTGCCGGTGCGTATATCTGCGGCGAAGAAACCGCGCTGCTCGAAAGCCTAGAGGGCAAAAAGGGCATGCCTCGGATGAAGCCGCCGTTCCCTGCGGGTGCCGGTCTGTACGGTTGCCCGACCACGGTGAACAACGTGGAATCCATCGCGGTGGTGCCAACGATCCTGCGCCGCGGTCCTGAATGGTTTTCAAGCTTCGGGCGTCCGAACAACGCAGGCACCAAGCTTTTCGCGATCTCGGGACACGTGAACAACCCCTGCGTCGTCGAAGAAGCGATGAGCATCTCTTTCGAAGAACTGATCGAAAAGCATTGCGGCGGTATCCGTGGCGGCTGGGACAACCTCAAGGCTGTGATCCCCGGCGGGTCGTCGGTGCCGATGATCCCCGGTACACAGATGCGCGACGCGATCATGGATTTCGACTACCTGCGCGAACAACGCTCGGGCCTCGGGACGGCGGCGGTCATCGTGATGGATAACTCCACCGATGTGATCAAGGCGATCTGGCGTCTGGCGAAGTTCTACAAGCACGAATCCTGCGGTCAGTGTACGCCATGCCGCGAAGGAACCGGCTGGATGATGCGCGTAATGGACCGTTTGGTGCGCGGCGATGCGGAGCCTGAAGAGATCGACATGCTGCTCGACGTGACCAAACAGGTCGAAGGTCACACGATCTGCGCCCTTGGTGATGCGGCGGCTTGGCCCATTCAGGGCCTGATCCGTCACTTCCGCGACGAGATCGAGGATCGCATCAAGCACAAACGCATCGGCCGCGTCAGCGCCGTCGCGGCGGAGTAATATTTGATGGAAAGCTTTGCCGCCTACAGCCACGCGCTGACTGCTTTGGCTTTTTGGGCCATTCTGATGAGTGTCCTTGGCGCGCTCTCTACCATGGGGCGCACGCCAGAGGGGCGCTGCGATTGCGGCAAGCCCAAGCGGAACTACGACGATGTGGTCTATCGCCGCGAACGCGCGTTCATGAACGCGATTGAGGCGTCAGGCCCGTTTCTGGCATCGATGCTTGCGGCGGTACTGCTTGGCGCACCAGTGTTCTGGGTGAACCTCTTTGCGGCGCTTTTCGTGGTCGTGCGGGTTGCGATGGCCGTGGTGCATATCGGGACAACCAACCAGCCGATGCGGTCGCTGTTCTTTACGCTGGGGCTGGTCTGTATTCTGGCCTTGGCGGTACTGGCTATTTTCGCGGCATTCTGAGGCGCGACTGAAGAACGATAGCTTTCGCCCGTTGATCGGGCAGGGGGCTGCACAAAAAGACGGGTCCGGCCACACTGGCAGAGCGAGGGAAGATGAAGCAGATTGTTCTATTTTGTATGACGGCTGCGGTATTGGCTGGCTGTACCGCCCGCGAAGACCGTCTGGCCTTTGATGGTAAATATTTCCGCACCAAGCTGAGCAAAGTCGACGGGCAGCGCGATGTCTTTACCCTGCGGGTGCGCAATGCCTCGCAGTCGATCACCGGTGCCCGCGAAGCCGCGCGCTATGAGGCGACGGTGTATTGTGTGACCAACTATGGCAGTTCCGATATTAAATGGGTCGTGGGGCCGGACACCCCGCCCGAGAATTTGCGCCTTGTGGACGACGCTTTGACGTTTCAGGGGGCTTGCCCTTCCTGATCGTTTGCGCGACATACCGCTGGCAAATGGCTGATCTGGGGATGTTATTGAATAACATCGGGGTCAGTTCCCATGTGTAGCAAGGGGCAGTCCGCCCCGCTACATGAGGAGAGTAAGATGCGTAACGTATTGATCGCCGTAACCACCGTGGCCCTGATGGCCAGCCCTGTCGCCGCAAAACCGCCGCTGCGTGATGTACCGGCTGTTGATGATGCGCTGCTTGATCTTGGACTGGCCGACCGGATTCGCAAGGAATGTCCTGATATCTCGGCCCGCATGCTGCGCGCGCTTAGCTATCTGAACAATGTGCAAAGCACGGCCAAATCTTTGGGCTATACGTCGGACGAAATTGACGCCTACCGCAAAAGCGATGCTGAAAAGGCGCGCATGAAGGCCCGGGGGGCTGCATATTTAAAGGCGAAGGGGGTCGATACTTCTGACCCACAAAGCTATTGTGCGTTAGGGCGTGCAGAAATCCAAAAATCGAGCCGGATCGGTTCGTTACTGAGAGCGAAATAAGCATATGAGCGATACCCGCAAGATCATCATTGACGGCAAGGAAGTCGAAGTCGAAGGGGCGATGACGCTCATTCAGGCGTGTGAGGAAGCAGGGGTGGAAATTCCGCGTTTCTGTTACCACGAACGTCTGTCGATTGCCGGTAACTGCCGGATGTGTCTTGTGGAGGTCGTAGGCGGCCCGCCCAAGCCTGCGGCGTCTTGCGCCATGCAGGTGCGCGATTTGCGGCCTGGCCCCGAAGGCCAGCCGCCGGTCGTTAAAACCAATTCGCCCATGGTGAAAAAGGCCCGCGAGGGCGTGATGGAATTCCTGCTGATCAACCACCCGCTGGATTGCCCGATCTGCGATCAGGGCGGCGAGTGTGACTTGCAAGATCAGGCGATGGCGTACGGCGTCGACTTTAGCCGCTACCGCGAGCCTAAGCGCGCGACCGAAGATCTGGATTTGGGCCCGCTGGTTGAAACCCATATGACGCGCTGCATCTCGTGCACCCGTTGTGTACGCTTCACCACCGAGGTCGCGGGCATTCACCAGATGGGCCAGACCGGCCGTGGTGAAGACGCCGAGATTACAGCCTATCTGGGGCAGACGCTCGATTCGAACCTGCAGGGTAATATCATTGACCTGTGCCCCGTGGGGGCGTTGGTCTCTAAACCCTACGCCTTCACCGCACGGCCTTGGGAACTGTCCAAGACAGAATCGATTGATGTGATGGATGCGCTTGGGTCGAACATCCGTGTGGATACCAAAGGCCGCGAAGTCATGCGCTTTTTGCCGCGCAACCACGACGGCGTGAACGAGGAATGGATTTCCGATAAAACCCGTTTCGTCTGGGACGGTCTGCGCCGTCAGCGTCTGGACACGCCCTATATTCGCGAAAACGGTAAGTTGCGCAAAGCTGATTGGCCCGAAGCATTGGCCGCTGCCGCTGCTGCGATGAAGGGTAAGAATGTTGCCGGTCTGATCGGTGACCTTGCGTCGGTCGAGGCTACATATGCATTGAAACAACTGATCGAAGGGCAGGGCGGCGTTGTGGAATGCCGTACCGATGGCGCGAAGCTGCCTGCGGGCAACCGGTCGGGCTATGTCGGAACCGCCACGGTCGAAGATCTGGACACGGCACAAGCCGTCATGTTGATCGGCGCAAACCCCGCCGTGGAAGCACCGGTGCTTAACGCGCGTATCCGTAAAGCCTGGACGCGTGGGGCTGACGTCGCCCTGATGGGCTCCGCTGTCGATCTGACCTATGACTACGACCATCTGGGCGACAGCCCGTCGTTGCTGAACGAACTGCTGAAAAAGGATCATGCCGACATCGCCGAGAAATCCTCGGTCATCGTTGTGGGCATGGGCGCTTTGGCCCGTGAAGACGGGGCAGAGGTTCTGGCCGCTGCTATGGCGCTGGCCGAAGCGACGAAGTCTGGCTTTATGGTCTTGCACACCGCCGCATCCCGTGTGGGCGCGATGGATATAGGGGCCGTAGCTGAAAACGGCATCAATGATGTGCTGGCCGCCGACGTGATCTATAACCTTGGTGCGGACGAAGGCGACATTCCTGCTGGCCCCTTCGTGATCTATCAAGGCTCGCATGGGGATCGCGGCGCGCACCGTGCCGATATCATCCTGCCCGGTGCCGCCTATACCGAAGAGGGTGGGTTGTTCGTCAACACCGAAGGCCGCCCGCAGCTCGCGGCACGCGCCAGTTTTGCCCCTGGTCAGGCCAAGGAAAACTGGGCCATCCTGCGTGCGCTCAGCGCCGAGCTGGATGCGAAACTGCCCTTCGATTCGCTGGCGGCATTGCGCAAAGCACTGGTCGCTGATGTGCCGCATTTGGGGGATATCGATCAGGTCGCGGAAAACGACTGGCAGCCGGTGGCGCAGGGCAGCTTGGGCGACAGTCCGTTCCGTCACGCGATTGCTGACTTCTACCTGTCCAACCCGATTGCCCGTGCGAGCCAGTTGATGGCAGAGCTTTCGGCCAACGCCAAAGCCCGCCGTGAAACACCACTGGCGGCGGAGTGAGGATTTTGGGAATGATGTTGCCTTTGGTTCTGGGCGCCTGCGAAACGCAAGCGCCCATGGCCGAAGATTTCATTCCTGAATATCGCGGTGTCGAAACCAAATTGCTGGACGGGGATCTTGTCCAGTTTGACGTGGCGATGACCAAAGCGCGGTCATCCGAGAATGTAGCGGAATATGCGGAATGTGCTGCGGCCCGATATACTTTGATCCGGGGCTTTGGTTTTGCCCGCCACGTGCGTACAAATGTTGAGATCGAGGGTGGTGTCTGGCACGCAGATGCTGTTTACACCATCTCGCCGAGCCTGCCTGCGGGCTTGAAGACAATAGATGCCGAAGTGACCGTGCAGAACTGCATGGAAAAAGGCATACCGACGGTGTGAGGACCTATGGCTGACTTCTTTTTCAACACCACGCTGGGGACGATCCTGCTGATTATTGGCCAGATTTTCCTTGTTGTGATTCCCCTGCTTCTTGCCCTTGCGTTCCTGATGTACGCCGACCGGAAAATCTGGGCTTCGGTCCAGCTGCGCCGCGGGCCCAACGTTGTTGGCATCTACGGTCTGCTGCAATCCTTTGCGGATTTCGCGAAATACATTGTCAAAGAGGTGATCGTGCCCGCCGGTGCTGACCGCGCCGTGTTCTTTATGGCCCCGATGGTGACCTTGGTCATGGCGCTGGTCGCCTGGGCGGTGATCCCGTTCAACGACGGCTGGGTCTTGTCGAACATCAACGTGGCGATCTTGTATGTCTTCGCGGTCTCGTCGCTAGAAGTTTACGGCGTGATCATGGGCGGATGGGCGTCAAACTCCAAATACCCGTTCCTGGGGTCACTGCGATCTGCGGCGCAGATGATTTCCTACGAGGTGTCGATCGGTCTGATCATCATCGGCGTCGTCATCAGCTCCGGTTCGATGAACTTTGGCAACATCGTCTTGTCACAAAGCGGGGACTACGGTCTGCTGAACTGGTACTGGCTGCCGCACTTCCCGATGCTGATCCTGTTCTTCATCTCGGCACTGGCCGAAACCAACCGCCCACCGTTTGACCTTCCCGAAGCGGAATCCGAACTGGTTGCTGGCTATCAGGTCGAATATTCCTCCACGCCTTTCTTGCTGTTCATGATCGGTGAACTGGTCGCCGTGGTGCTGATGTGCGCGCTGATCTCGCTGATGTTCTTTGGCGGCTGGCTGTCGCCGATCCCTGGCCTGCCAGACGGTATCTTCTGGATGATCGCCAAGATGGGGCTGGTGTTCTTCTTCTTCTCGTTGGTCAAGGCGATCACCCCGCGGTACCGCTATGACCAGCTTATGCGTTTGGGATGGAAAGTATTCTTGCCGTTCAGCCTGTTCTGGGTTGTCTTCGTCTCCTTCGCCGCGAAATTCGATTGGTTCTGGGGCATTTATGCCCGTTGGACAGTAGGGGGCTGATATGGCTAACACCGACTATACCCGTCACGTAAAATATTTCCTGCTGCAGGATTTTTACCAAGGCCTGAAGCTTGGCATTAAGTATATGTTCAAGCCCAAGGCGACGATCAACTATCCGCACGAAAAAGGCCCGCTAAGCCCGCGTTTCCGTGGCGAACATGCGCTGCGTCGTTATCCCAACGGCGAAGAGCGTTGCATCGCGTGTAAATTGTGTGAAGCGGTCTGTCCGGCGCAGGCAATTACGATTGATGCTGAGCCACGCGAAGACGGCAGTCGCCGGACCACGCGCTATGACATCGACATGACCAAATGCATCTATTGCGGTTTCTGTCAGGAAGCCTGCCCGGTTGACGCAATTGTCGAAGGCCCGAATTTCGAATTCTCGACCGAGACCCGCGAAGAGCTGTTCTATGACAAGGCCAAGCTGCTGGACAACGGCGAACGCTGGGAAGCAGAGATCGCCCGCAACCTCGAACTGGACGCGCCGTACCGATGACCGATAGCCAAAACCCCTTTGAAGAGATGATGCGTCAAATGCAGGACATGGCCAAAGGCTTTCCTGCAATGGATGCGTTTTCGCCAAAAGGGTTCGAGGCGATGATGGGCAAGATGCCCAAAGACATGATGGAAACGTTTTTTGGCAATACGATGAACCCCAACGGGTTGGATGCCAAGACGCGGATGTTGCTGACGATTTCGGGGCTGACCATGCAGGGTGCCCAGAATGACATTGCGCTGCGCCAAGCCGTAATTCACGCGGTAGAGGCCGGTGCGCATAAGCAGCAGGTGATAGAGACGATCGGGCAGATGGCGGTTTTCGCCGGCATCCCCGCCATGA
Source organism: Sulfitobacter sp. M22 (assembly GCF_021736025.1). NCBI lineage: Bacteria > Pseudomonadati > Pseudomonadota > Alphaproteobacteria > Rhodobacterales > Roseobacteraceae > Sulfitobacter > Sulfitobacter sp. M22. The sequence continues at coordinate 500,672 of NZ_WMEC01000001.1, forward strand.
CCCGCGCGATGGGGATTGCGCAGGGTGTTTTGGATGACAAGGAAGGTGACGCATGAGCGTTTTCGCATTTTACCTCTTCGCGATCAGCGTGATCGCCGGCGGGCTGTTCACTGTGATCAGCCGCAATCCCGTGCATTCGGTGCTGTGGTTGATCCTGTCCTTCCTCAGCGCGGCGGGGCTTTTCGTGCTGCTGAACGCCGAATTTGTCGCGATGCTGTTGATCATCGTCTATGTGGGCGCAGTCGCGGTATTGTTCCTGTTCGTTATCATGATGCTGGACGTTGATTTCGCCGAACTCAAGGCCGAGATGGCGCGCTATATGCCGCTGGCATTGCTGATCGGTCTGGTCATCCTGATGCAGTTTGTCATGGCGTTTGGCGCATGGGATGCGAACTCTGCCGCCGAAGGGCTGCGCACGCAGGTGATCACGGACGAGGTGCATAACACTGCCGCCTTGGGTCTGATCCTGTATGACCAATACTTTTTGCTGTTCCAACTGTCGGGGCTGATCCTGCTGGTCGCTATGATCGGTGCAATCGTACTGACGCTGCGCCATCGCGGCGATGTCAAACGGCAGAACGTGGTCGACCAGATGATGCGCGATCCGAAACTGGCAATGAAACTGAATGATGTGAAACCCGGGCAGGGCCTATAATCGGCCTGTCCTATCAAGGATATACTCCATGTCACGTAATACAATTGTAGTGCTTGTCGTCGTTTTGATTGTGGTCGTAGGCGGCTTCAGCATTTTCTAGATGCGACCGGATCGGGATGGAAACATTCCGCGACAAGAACTAAAGAACGCCTGAAAAGGGCAAAAGAACCGAGGGACGACATGATCGGAATTGAACATTACCTGACGGTAGCGGCGACGCTGTTCGTCATTGGCATTTTCGGGCTATTCCTGAACCGCAAGAACATCATCATCATGTTGATGTCGATTGAACTGATGCTCTTGGCGGTGAACATCAACTTTGTCGCTTTCTCTTACTATCTGGGTGATCTGGTGGGGCAGGTGTTCACACTGTTCGTCCTGACCGTCGCCGCTGCCGAAGCTGCAATCGGGCTGGCCATTCTGGTCTGCTTCTTCCGCAATCGGGGTACGATCGCGGTCGAAGATGTCAACGTGATGAAGGGCTAAGATCATGGAAACGATCATTCTTTTCGCACCACTCGTGGGTGCATTGATCTGTGGTTTCGGCTGGAAGCTGATTGGTGAGAAAGCCGGTCAGTATGTGGCAACGGGTCTGCTGTTCCTTGCGGCGCTGCTCAGCTGGATTGTCTTTCTATCGTTTGACGGCGAAACCCAGCACATCCAGATTCTGCGCTGGATCGAAAGCGGGAGCCTGTCGACCGACTGGGCGATCCGTCTGGACCGGCTGACCGCGATCATGTTGATCGTGATCACCACGGTCTCTAGCCTCGTGCATCTTTATTCCTTTGGCTACATGGCCCACGACGAGAATTTTTCGGATGCGGAGCCCTACCGTGCTCGCTTCTTCGCTTACCTGTCGTTCTTTACCTTCGCGATGCTGATGCTCGTGACCTCGGACAATCTGGTTCAGATGTTCTTTGGCTGGGAAGGCGTGGGCGTCGCATCATATCTGCTGATTGGCTTTTATTATAAAAAGCCATCGGCGAATGCCGCGGCGATCAAGGCTTTCGTGGTGAACCGCGTGGGCGACTTTGGCTTTCTATTGGGGATCATGGCGCTTTTCTACCTCACGGACTCGATCAAGTTCGATGATGTCTTTGCCGCGACGCCTGATCTGGCCGAAACCACTTTGGGCTTTCTATGGTCCGAATGGAACGCCGCGAACCTGATTGCGATCCTGCTGTTTATCGGCGCGATGGGTAAATCGGCGCAGCTGTTCCTGCACACCTGGTTGCCCGACGCGATGGAAGGCCCGACACCCGTGTCGGCGCTGATCCACGCGGCGACGATGGTAACAGCAGGGGTCTTCCTGATCTGCCGCATGTCGCCATTGATGGAGGTCGCGCCTGAGGCGATGATGTTCGTCACCTTCCTGGGGGCCACCACAGCATTCGTGGCAGCGACAATCGGTCTGGTTCAGAACGATATTAAACGCGTGATCGCCTATTCGACCATGTCGCAGCTTGGCTATATGTTCGTGGCCGCTGGCGTTGGTATGTATTCTGCGGCGATGTTCCACCTGTTCACCCACGCGTTCTTTAAGGCGATGTTGTTCTTGGGCGCAGGGTCGGTGATCCACGCGATGCACCATGAACAGGACATGCGCAACTATGGCGCATTGCGTAAAAAAATTCCGTATACCTTCTGGGCGATGATGATTGGTACGCTGGCGATTACCGGTGTTGGCATTCCGCTGACACACTTCGGTTTCGCGGGTTTCTTGTCCAAGGATGCGATTATCGAAAGCGCTTGGGGTGGCGGGTCTATGTACGGCTTCTGGATGCTGGTGATCGCTGCTGCGATGACAAGCTTCTACAGCTGGCGCCTGATGTTTATGACCTTCTTTGGCAAGGCACGCGGCGATAAGCATACCCACGATCACGCGCATGAAAGCCCGATGGTCATGCTGGTACCGCTTGGCGTCCTGAGCCTTGGTGCGATCTTTGCCGGTATGGTGTGGTACAACAGCTTCTTCGGCCACGCCGAGGATGTAGGAGAGTTCTACGGTATCCCGATGGCCGAAATGGCTGCCGGTGGTGAAACCCACGTCGAAGGGGCCGAGGACGACCACGCCGATGCTGGCGATCAGGCAGCGGAAGATCACGGTGAAGACGCAGGCCATCACGGTCCAGCCTTTGCCGGCGCACCGGGCGAGGGGGCGTTGTACATCGCGCCAGACAATCACGTACTGGATGACGCCCACGCCGCACCGGCATGGGTCAAGGTCAGCCCGTTCATCGCGATGGTCTTTGGCCTCGTCATGGCGCTGTGGTTCTACATTTGGAACCCGAGCCTGCCGGCCCGTCTGGCAGCCAACCAACGCCCGCTGTACCTGTTCTTCCTGAACAAATGGTATTTCGACGAGCTGTATAATGTCATCTTCGTCAAACCCGCGATGGCCATCGGCCGCTTCTTCTGGAAGCGCGGGGACGGTAATGTGATCGACGGGACGCTGAACGGTGTCGCCATGGGGATCATTCCGTTCCTCACCCGTCTGGCAGGGCGCGCGCAGTCCGGCTATATCTTTACCTACGCCTTCGCCATGGTGATCGGCATCGCGGTCTTTGTGACCTGGATGACGATGAGCGGGGGGGCACACTAATGGATCATCACTTGCTTTCCATCATTACCTTCATGCCCAGCTTTGCGGCGCTTATTCTGGCTGTGTTCCTGAGGGGCGAAGACGCCGCGGCGGGGCGCAATGCAAAATGGCTGGCACTGATCACCACAACGGTCACGTTCCTAATCTCGCTGTTCATTCTGTTCGACTTTGACCCGTCCAACACCGGCTTCCAGTTTGTCGACGAGGCACAATGGTTGATGGGCCTTCAGTACCGTCTGGGCGTTGACGGCATTTCGATCCTGTTTGTGATGCTGACCACATTTATGATGCCGCTGGTGATCGCTGCCAGCTGGAACGTAGAGACGCGGGTCAAGGAATACATGATCGCCTTCCTGCTGCTCGAGACGCTGATGCTGGGCGTGTTCATGGCGCTGGATCTCGTGCTCTTCTACCTGTTCTTTGAAGCAGGTCTGATCCCGATGTTCCTGATTATTGGCATCTGGGGCGGGGCGAACCGTATTTATGCATCGTTCAAGTTCTTCCTCTACACCTTCCTCGGGTCGGTCCTGATGCTGGTGGCGATGGTGATGATGTATGCGGATGCGGGCACGACTTGCATCGGAGGCTGCGAAGTCAGTCTTCTGACGCATACCTTCGCGTCCGACACCTTCTCGATTGCGGGGATCACTGTGGTCGGCGGATTGCAGACCATGATGTTCTTGGCGTTCTTTGCCAGTTTTGCGGTTAAAATGCCGATGTGGCCGGTCCACACGTGGTTGCCAGATGCGCACGTTCAGGCACCGACCGCGGGGTCTGTCGTGCTTGCGGCGATCTTGCTTAAGATGGGCGGCTACGGCTTCTTGCGTTTCTCGGTACCGATGTTCCCTGTGGGCTCTGACGTGTTGGCGCCACTGGTGCTGTGGATGTCGGCGATTGCGATCGTCTACACCTCGCTCGTGGCACTGGTGCAGCAGGATATGAAAAAGCTGATCGCCTATTCCTCCGTGGCCCACATGGGCTTTGTCACGATGGGGATCTTTACCTTCAACCAGCAGGGCTTGGACGGTGCAATCTTTCAGATGATCAGCCACGGCTTTATCTCTGCCGCGCTGTTCCTGTGCGTCGGCGTCATCTATGACCGGATGCACACCCGCGAGATTGACGCCTATGGCGGTCTGGTGAACCGGATGCCTGCCTATGCGCTGGTGTTCATGTTCTTCACCATGGCAAATGTCGGTCTGCCGGGTACATCGGGTTTTGTCGGGGAATTCCTGACGATCATGGGCACATTCCAGGTGAACACTTGGGTTGCAGCGGTTGCTGCTTCGGGTGTGATCTTTTCGGCGGGTTACGCGCTGTGGCTGTATCGCCGCGTGGTGATGGGTGACCTGATCAAGGAAAGCCTGCGCACGATCACCGATATGTCGGGCCGTGAACGCTGGATCTTTGCCCCCTTGGTGGTGATGACCCTGCTGTTGGGCGTCTACCCGGCGCTGGTGCTCGATATAATCGGCCCCTCGGTCGCCGCCCTTGTTGATAGCTATGATACGGCCCTGGAGGCGGCAGGTGCCGCTGTCCAGACGGCCTCAGAATAAAGGACCGCGCGATGATTTCCGCTGATCTGAATGTCATCCTGCCCGAAATCCTGCTGGCGCTTTTTGCGATCCTGGCACTGCTCGGGGCGGTTTACACCAACAAGGACGCCGCTGCAGGCGTCATGGTCTGGGCCACAGCTATCGTGATGGCGTTGCTGGCGATCTGGATCGGTATGACCAGTGGTGGCACAACGCGCATCGCGTTTAACGGTCTGTTCATCGAAGACAGCTTTGCCCGTTTTGCCAAAGTCACCATGCTGCTGAGCGCGGCGGCGGTACTGGCCATGTCCGAAGCCTATATGAAAAAGCGCGGCCTGCTACGGTTTGAGTATCCGGTTCTGATCGCACTGAGCGTTGTCGGCATGATGATGATGGTCAGCGCGGGCGATCTGATGACACTGTACATGGGCCTCGAGCTGCAATCGCTGGCACTGTACGTTGTTGCGTCCCTCCGCCGCGATAGCGTGAAGTCTACCGAAGCAGGGCTGAAGTATTTCGTTCTGGGTGCACTGTCATCCGGTCTGCTGCTCTATGGTGTGTCGCTGGTCTATGGTTATGCCGGCACCACCCAATTTGCGGGCGTGATGAGCCTCGCGAGCGAAGGCCCGACCTCGCTTGGCCTACTGTTCGGTATCGTCTTTGTCGTGTCCGGCCTGGCATTCAAAGTGTCCGCTGTGCCCTTTCACATGTGGACGCCTGACGTCTACGAGGGCGCGCCGACGCCGGTCACGGCCTTTTTTGCCACAGCTCCCAAGGTTGCCGCGATGGCGCTGTTTGCCCGCGTGTTGCATGATGCCTTTGGCAATGCTGTCGCCGACTGGAGCCAGATCATCGCGCTGCTGTCGGTGTTGTCCATGTTCCTTGGCGCTGTCGCCGCGATCGGTCAGACCAACATCAAACGTCTGATGGCCTATTCTTCGATTGCCCACATGGGTTACGCGTTGATCGGCCTAGCTGCGGGCACAGAGCTAGGTGTCAAATCCATGCTGGTCTATCTGGCGATCTACGTGACCATGAACATCGGTACCTTTGCCTTTATCCTCGGGATGGAGAAAGACGGCCAGCCGGTCACCGACATCACTGCGTTGAACATGTATTCCAAGCGCGCACCGGGTAAGGCGCTGGCGATGTTGGTACTGCTGTTCTCGCTTGCTGGTGTGCCGCCGATGCTGGGTTTCTTCGCCAAACTGGGCGTGTGGCAAGCAGGCGTCGACGCGGGGCTGATCTGGCTGGTTGTAGCCAGTGCTGTCGCCTCGGCCATCGGGGCCTATTATTACCTACGCATCGTCTTTCTGATGTATTTCGGTGCCGAAGGGGATGACCGTCTGGACGAGGGTAAAAGCAGCCTGCTATCCGGCGTTGTTGTCGCCGCTGCCGTAATCATGGTGGTTGGCATTGTTAATCTGTTCGGCGTCGAGACTGCTGCGATCTCTGCGGCGGCGACGCTGGTAAACTGATCCGAAGGTGGCACCCCTGGGCAACACCGGTTCCGGCATGAATCCAACAGGGGCCAAGGCGCAAACAGCGGCTTGGCCCGACGGCTATGGGCGGCAGGTTTTCGATAGCGTCGATTCCACCCTTAGCGAAGCGGCGCGGCAATCCTCGCAGCTTGCCGGTGCGACATGGATCCTTGCGCAAGAACAGACCGCCGCACGTGGCCGGCGCGGACGGTCTTGGGCCACGCCTAGGGGAAATTTTGCTGCAACCTTGATGATGCGGCGCACCGAAGCACCTTCGACTGCTGCATTACGCAGTTTCGTCGCGTCCCTTGCACTGCGCCGTGCGTTTGTGGCGACCACACGGGACGAAGGCGCGTTCAGTTTGAAATGGCCTAACGACGTGCTGCTCAACGGCGGTAAAGTCGCTGGAATTCTACTGGAAAGTATCGGTGATTTTCTGGCCATCGGGATCGGGGTCAACCTCGCCCATGCGCCGGGTGCCGATCAGGTTGAAGCGGGGGCATTGCGCCCTGTGTCGGTTGTGGCAGAGACGGGCAAGGTCGTACCGCCCGAGGTCTTTTTGGATGCGCTGGCGGCGGAATACGCGCAGCTGGAAACCCAATTCCAGACCTATGGTTTTGCGCCGATCCGCGCCGCGTGGCTGACCCATGCCGCGCGGTTGGGCGAAGAGATCGTCGCCCGCACCATGAAGGACGAGACCCGCGGTGTATTCGAGGACGTGGATGCCCAAGGCAACCTGATCCTGCGCACCCCGAAAGGCCGCGTGCCCATCACAGCGGCGGATGTATTTTTCTAAACGCGAGCGAAGGGATGTGCCATGCTATTGGCGATTGACTGCGGAAATACCAATACAGTCTTTTCAATCTGGGACGGAACGCGGTTTATTGCGACCTGGCGCACATCGACCGAATGGCAGCGCACATCTGATCAATATTACGTCTGGCTCAGCACCTTGATGAAATTTCAGGGCGTAGAGGCGGATATCACCGATGTGATCATCAGCTCGACGGTGCCGCGGGTGGTGTTCAATCTGCGGGTGCTGGCGGACCGCTATTTTAACACGCGTCCGATTGTGGTGGGTAAACCAGATTGCCGATTGCCCGTTGATGTGCGTGTAGATGTAGGCACAGCCGTGGGGCCTGACCGTCTGGTAAACACAGTCGCCGGGCATGATCTGTTCGGTGGCGACCTGATTGTTGTCGATTTCGGCACCGCGACGACCTTTGACGTGGTCGACACCGACGGGGCCTACATCGGCGGGGTGATCGCCCCCGGCGTGAACCTGAGCCTCGAGGCATTGCATAACGCCGCGGCCGCCTTACCTCATGTAGACATCTCTAAACCACAGGCGGTAATCGGTACAAATACCGTCTCTTGCATACAATCGGGCATTTTTTGGGGTTATGTCGGCCTCGTCCGTGAGATATGTGCCCAGATAAAGGCTGAACGCGGCCGTGAAATGCGCGTGATTGCGACAGGCGGGCTGGCCCCGCTGTTTCAACAGACAGTCGATCTGTTTGATGCATACCAAGATGATTTGACGATGCACGGCTTGACCGTGATTTATAACTATAACAAGGATACCGCTTAGTCATATGAGCAGCGAAAGATTGATCTATCTGCCCCTCGGTGGGGCAGGTGAAATTGGCATGAATGCCTATGTTTATGGATACGGAAAACCCGGCAAGGAGCGGCTGATTGTTGTCGACCTTGGCGTGGCTTTCCCTGACATGGACACAAGCCCCGGCGTGGATTTGATCATCCCCGATATCGCCTGGCTTGAACAACGCCGCGACCAGATCGAGGCGATTTTCATCACCCACGCCCACGAGGACCACATCGGTGCCGTGGCCCATACCTATGACCGCCTGCGCGCCCCTATCTATACGCGCAAGTTCACAGCGAACATTGCCAAGCGCAAGATGGATGAATACGGCCACCCCGAAGACGCGGTGACCACCGTGGCACCGTGGCCGCAGCAGACCACTGTCGGGCCGTTCACGGTCGGCTTCCTGCCCATGTCCCACTCTATCCCTGAATCGTCGTCCTTGGTGATCGACGTGGCGGGCGATCGCCTGATCCACTCGGGTGACTTCAAGATCGACATGACACCGGGCGTCGGTGAGGCCTATGATCCCGAACTTTGGGCCGATGTGTCCAAGGACGGCGTCAAAGCGTTGATCTGTGACAGTACAAATGTGTTCTCGCAGAACGCCGGCCGTTCCGAGGCGACTGTCGGGCCAGAGATCGAAAAGCTTCTGGGCACCGCACAGGGTATGGTCGTCGCGACGACCTTTGCTTCGAACGTCGCGCGGGTGAAAACCTTGGCCGATGCTGGCGAACGGGCAGGGCGTTCCGTCGTTCTGCTGGGTCGTGCGATGAAACGCATGGTCGAAGCCTCGCTTGAAACGGGCGTGATGAAGGACTTTCCTCCGGTCGTGAGCCCGGAAGAAGCCCGCGGCATCCCGCGTGAAAACCTGATGCTGTTGGTGACCGGTTCGCAAGGCGAACGCCGTGCGGCGTCGGCACAGCTGGCGCGCGGGAAATACATGGGGCTGGAAATGAAGGAAGGGGACATGTTCCTGTTCTCCTCCAAAACCATTCCGGGCAACGAGCGTGGCGTGATCAAGGTGATCAACGCGTTCTCCGAAATGGGCGTCGATATCGTCGATGACAGTTCGGGTCTGTACCACGTGTCGGGACACGCCAACCGCCCCGATCTGGAAACGCTGCATGATGTGGTAAAACCTCAGATCCTGATCCCGATGCATGGTGAGCATCGCCACCTGCGCGAACACGCCAAAATTGCCAACGCCAAGGGGATGAAGGGTGTTCTGGCCGTGAACGGCATGATGATTGACCTATCGGGCAACGAGCCAAAGGTTGTTGAATATGTCGACAGCGGGCGCACCTATCTGGACGGGTCGACGCAAATTGGCGCGATGGACGGCGTTGTACGCGACCGTATTCGCATGGCGCTGAACGGCCACGTCACCGTGACGGTGATCATGGACGAAAACGACGAAGCTTTGGGCGACCCTTGGGTCGACGCTATGGGCTTGCCAGAGCAGGGCCGTTCCAAGACGTCGCTCGTCGAAGTGCTTGAGGCCGATCTGGCCCAGTTCCTTGGCCGCGCCAATGCCAAGACACTGCGCGACGACGACAAGCTGCACGACGGACTGAAGCGCACCGTGCGCCAGTCGGCCAATGATGAAATCGGCAAAAAGCCCGAAGTCACCATCGTTGTCAGCCGTCTAAGCTAAGGCATCGACACATTAAATCGAAACGCCGCGCAGGCCACTGCGCGGCGTTTTGCGTTTGTATGGAAGACTGATGGGGGACACGCGGCAGGGTACTGCGCAAAAGAAAAGGCGCAGAGAATCCTCTGCGCCTTTTTATGAGATGGTCAGGGGAAGAGACGGGTTATTCGCAGCGCTCGGCAAAGCTCAGGCCGATGAACTCGGGCGTGTGATCGCCCAGACCGACGACACGGTTGTCATTGCGGTTGTTCTGCTGGCGATTGTTGTCATTGCGGGTGTTATCCCCACGCCCGCCACGGGGACTGCGACGGTTGGTCGACTTGTCGTCCTGCGTGGCGTCCACCTTTTGCGGAGCCGCCTTTTCGGTGCTGCCCTGCGCAGGTTTGTCGGATTTGTTCGCTTGCGGCGTGGCCGCTGGTTTGGTTCTAGCTTTCGGCGCGTCAGCCTTTGGGCTGCTGGCCTGCGCTGCATCCGTCTGCGCTGTATCTGCCTGTGGCGATGCCGCCTGTGGGGTCACGGTCTGATCGGCGTCAGTCTTAGCCGCTTCAGGCTTCTTGCGGCTGCGCGAACGGGTCCGCTTGGGCTTATCCGCAGAGGTTCCAGCGTCGGTTGAAGCAGCAGGGGCATCTGTCGTCTTGGCATCTGTCTGGACGTCAGCTTTGACGTCTTGGCCACCCAACGGGTTTTCCAGTCGCGGAATCTCGCGCTGTACCAGACGTTCGACGTCTTCGAGGTTCTTCTCATCACGTGGGACGCAGATCATGATCGCCTTGCCGTCGCGGCCCGCGCGGCCGGTCCGGCCAATGCGGTGCACGTAGTCTTCGGCATGGGACGGCACATCAAAGTTATAGACGTGGCTGACCGACGGCACATCAAGGCCCCGTGCCGCAACATCAGAAGCAACAAGGAAGCGCAGATCGCCATTGCGGAATCCGTCGAGGGTTTTGGTCCGCTGGCTTTGGTCCAGATCGCCGTGAATTGGTGCCGCGTCATAGCCGTATTTTTTCAACGACTTGGCGACGGTATCCACATCCATCTTGCGGTTGCAAAAGATGATAGCGTTGGTGCATTTGTCGCCCTCGGCGTCGATCAACGCGCGCAGAACCTTGCGCTTTTCCGTCGCTTCGCGGTCCTTGCGCGAGGGTTTGAACATCAGCACGCCTTGCTTGATATTCTCGCTCGTGGTTGCCTGACGCGCGACTTCGATACGCGTGGGGGCGGACAGGAAGGTGTTTGTGATACGTTCGATTTCTGGGGCCATGGTAGCCGAGAAAAACAGCGTCTGACGGGTAAAGGGCGTCATCTGGAAGATACGTTCGATATCGGGGATGAACCCCATGTCGAGCATCCGGTCCGCTTCGTCGACGACCATGATCTTGACGTCGGACAAGATCAGTTTGCCGCGTTCAAAATGGTCAATCAGACGACCTGGCGTCGCAATCAGAACGTCGACGCCTTTATCGATCAGCTTGTCCTGCTCGCCAAACGAAACGCCACCGATCAACAGCGCCTTGGTCAATTTCAGGTGCTTGGTATAGGTGTCGAAGTTTTCGGCGACCTGTGCTGCCAGTTCCCGCGTGGGACACAACACCAGACTGCGTGGCATGCGGGCGCGGGCGCGTCCACGGGCAAGCAGAGTGATCATGGGCAGGGTGAAGCTGGCAGTTTTGCCGGTACCTGTCTGGGCGATTCCCAACACGTCCTTGCCTTCAAGGGCAGGGGGGATCGCACCGGCCTGGATTGGCGTGGGGGTTTCATACCCGGCCTCATCAATGGCTTTTAAGACTTTAGGATTAAGGTTTAGATCAGAAAATTTTGTCATGTGTGTCCGATGATAGCGGACGCTCATTTGGCCCGCGGCAGCATTCATGTCGGCCCGCATGGCCCAAGGGGCGGAGGCTCTCCGCGACATGTTCCGCATCCATTAGCAAGAACTGCCCGTCAGGTCAAACGGATGCGCTAAGGCGCTGTGAAGCGGGGGAAATGTGTTGCCAGATGGTCGGAGAGGCCCAGATCAACCTCGCGTAGCAGGCCATGGCTGCGCAGACGGGCGCGCAATTGGGCCGTATCCGCGCAGACTTCGTCGAAAAACCTGCGCAATCCGACTTCGCCACTTTCGTCCTCGATCATCGAAAAGAGGTCATTGAGCGACAGGCCTCCTTGGTCATAGGGGCGGTTGGGGCGCAGTTCGGGGCGGTAGCTGCCTTTCGTCACACGGTAGCGATAGGCGCCGATCCAGTCATCCCATGATTTTGCATGAGCATGGGCCAGCGAGATGCCCGTCGCGGCATCATGACAGGCCAGCATATCGCCTTTCTGAAAGACATTGTGGATGCGCAGATGCATGTTCGGCAGCCCCGTGCGGACAAAGACCTTGCCCGCCAGATGGCTGAGAAATCCGCCTTTCAGATAGGCCCCATAGGTCGGGTAAAGTTCCGCCACGATGCGTGCGCGGTCGGGGCCGCTGGGAATGAAATCCTTGAACACAGACGGGTCGCCCGACAGCTGCTCCATCGGGCGGATGCGGGTGGCGGGCGGATCGGTGGGGCACTGCGCCAGTATGTCTGCGATGGGGCGGTCGGCGACAAGGTATTCGTCGACATCCATATGGATCAGCCAGTCGACCTCGCGCCGACGATTATAGGCGTGGGTGGCATTGGCCGTCTGACGTTGCTGGTGCGCCTCGGGGCGTTCGCGCTTGCGCTGCTTCCAATAGGCGGCGTCGCAGCTAATGACGCGGATCTTGGGATGGGCGTCCAGATGGGCAAAGGCTTCGTCGTTAGGCGCATCAAGATAGATATACAGCCGGTGCGCGCCCGCCGCCAAATGATAGGCGGCGAACTGCAATATGTCGCGCGTCGGTGCCAGAATGGTAGAGGCGATGCCCCATGTCACATCAGTCATGGGGCCAATGTGCGGCGCGCGTGTCGGGCTGGCAAGCCCAAGTTAGACCATCATTTCCTTGGTCGCGGTCAGGCGCACATCGGGGTAGTCGCGGTCGACGCGATCGATATCCCATTGCAGCCGCGTCAGGTAAACGACGTCGCCATCGTGATCGAGAGCGATATGCTGTTTGTTGGCTTCAGTAAACTTATCAACAGCTTGCCGGTCACCGTTCACCCAGCGTGCCGAGGTGAACTGCGATTGCTCAAAGCGCACAGGCAGGCCGTATTCCAGCTCAATCCGGCTGGCGAGCACTTCGAACTGCAATTGCCCGACGACGCCCACGACAAAGCCGGACCCGATGGCGGGTTTGAAAACCTTGGCGGCACCTTCTTCGGCGAATTGCATCAACGCTTTTTCAAGGTGTTTTGATTTCATCGGGTCACCCGCACGGACGCCTTGCAGCAACTCCGGCGCAAAGGAGGGGATTCCGCTCACGCGGATCGCTTCGCCTTCGGTCAGCGTGTCACCGATGCGCAATTGCCCGTGGTTGGGAATGCCGATGATGTCACCGGCCCAGGCTTCCTCTGCCAGCTCGCGGTCGGCGGCAAGGAACATCACAGGGTTGGTCACAGACATGACTTTTTTGGATCGCACATGGGTCAGTTTCATGCCGCGTGTAAAGTGGCCCGAGGCAAGGCGGACAAAGGCAACGCGGTCGCGGTGCTTGGGGTCCATGTTCGCCTGAACCTTGAAGACAAAGCCGGAAACCTTTGTTTCTTCAGGTAAAATATTCCGTGGCTGCGCCGACTGAATTTGCGGTTCCGGCCCGTAGGTGGCGATGCCATCCATCAGTTCCTTGACGCCAAAGCTGTTGATCGCGGACCCGAACCAGATCGGCGTCAGAGACCCTTCGGCCATCAGCTCGGCATCCAGCGGCGGCATCAGCTCGCGCACCATCTCAAGGTCTTCGCGCAGCTTTTCGAGCAGCGCGGCGGGCACATGTTCGGCCAGCTTTGGGTCGTCCAACCCTTCGATCGCGATGCTTGCGGATACTTTGTTGCGGTCGGCACGGTCCATCAGTTCCAGCCGGTCGCGCAGGATGTCATAGCACCCGATAAAGTCGCGGCCCACGCCGATCGGCCAGCTCGCGGGGGTCACGTCAATCGCGAGGTTTTCTTGAATTTCGTCGATAATCTCGAACACATCGCGGCTTTCGCGGTCCATCTTGTTACAAAAGGTCAGGATCGGCAGGTCGCGCATGCGGCAGACCTCGAACAGCTTTTGCGTCTGGCTTTCCACACCTTTCGCGCCGTCGATTACCATCACGGCTGCGTCCACCGCTGTGAGCGTACGGTAGGTATCTTCGGAAAAGTCCGAGTGGCCCGGCGTGTCGACAAGGTTGAACCGGAAATTCGTGCCCTTGTTCATAAAATCGAACGACATGGCCGAGGCCGAGACAGAGATGCCGCGGTCTTTTTCCATCGCCATAAAGTCGGACCGTGTGCGCCGGGCCTCGCCCTTGGCGCGGACCTGACCGGCCATCTGGATCGCCCCACCGAACAGCAGGAATTTCTCTGTCAGCGTGGTTTTCCCCGCATCGGGGTGGGAAATGATCGCAAAGGTGCGACGCCGAGCGATTTCGGCAGGCAAAGCGGGGCGGTTTGAGGGGGTATCCAACATGGATTGGCATATATCCACGCCCGAACACACGCGCAAGGCTGCTTGGATCAGGCGATGGGTGGCATTTCTTTGGGCCCGCGGGTGGAAATCGGGTACTATGAGGTGCGTGAGGTCATAGAAAGGGAGAAGACGATGGAGTTGAAAGAGATTGCAGAAGCTTTGGTGAAAGGGTGCCGCGAGGGGCACGAGGTGGCGAACCTTGATCGGCTTTATGCGGCGGATGCCGTGTCGGTTGAGGCAATGGATCATGGTAACGGGCGCGAAACCAAGGGCCTCGACGGGATCAAGGGCAAGCATGCCTGGTGGGACGGCGCGATGGAGGTGACGCGTCAGAACGTCAGCGACCCGATGCTCCATGGCGATGATCGCTTTGCCGTTATGTTCGACGTTGCCGCACGCGAAAAGGCCAGCGGCAACGTGATGGAGATGAAAGAGGTCGCCGTTTACTACGTGGAAAATGATAAGATCGTGCGCGAGGAATTCTTTGGCTGATTAGCGCATACTGGCGCGGCGCAGCAGTTCAGCTGCGTCGGGGCGGTCAAGCAGCGGTTCGGATACATCAAGCCCCGCATGAGGCAGGTCGGAATGGCCGGGGATGACATCGCCCATGGCATCCGACAGCTCTTGCGGCAGCACGCCCTTGGTGCGGCTGTCGATCAGCATGGATTCCGCTGCGATCCCTTCGGCATAGATGATCTGGTGGCTGTCAAACAGCAGCTGGAAGTAATCGACGAAGCCGCCATCTTGCACCCGCACCGTATCACCGTTCACCAGATGCCGCGCCTTGACCAGCAGTTCCGAGCGGCCCGCGCCCAGACGGTCTTGGCGTTGGTAGATGAACAGGCGGTGGTCGGGGCTGACGATCAGGTCATTCTCGTTGTTCAGAGTGCCCGCATCAATGCAGATCGGGGCAAATTCACCGACGGCGCGCACTGTGCTCTGGCTGATCCAGCGGATTGCCTGCACGCCATCATCGCGGGTGAGTATCTTGTCGCCCACCACCAGATCTTCAATCGGAAGCTGTTCGCCGGTGCCCATGGTGATGTGCGTGCCGCGGGTAAAGGATACGCAGGCGACCTGAGCGAATTTCTGACGCATGGTCTGGGTGTCGATGCCAACCAGCCGGTATTCCACTTTCGGCGACAGCGCGCTCAGCGGGATCAGATATATCGCCTCGGCGTGGCCATCGTCCGCCACCTCGACCAGTAGGATCGCGTCGTTGATCTGCCCGTCGGGCGACATAAAGGTCAGCGCACAATCCAGATGCAGCGTGGCCCCGCTGGTGCCGGTTTGCGTATCAGGTGCGATCGACAGGCTGCCGTTTGCTGCCGTCTGTATCGACAGGCGCACAGGGGCCGCGCCATAGGAAAGCTCGTAAACATCATCCAGCAGCAGCTCTGATGCAAAGGACATCGGATCGCCCATATTCGCTCCATCCGTCGCCGTGAATTGCGTCGCACGGTAGACAGGGACGCTTTGCGGTGGGGAAGGGCGGGGCGAGGTCATGGGGCGGGCCTTTGCGCACAAATGGTAAGGTAAAGCGATACCGGCGGTCGCATAACCGTCGGTGGTTATAGCATCTTTGCCATAGGATTGTGTCTCATTGTGGTCAAGCCTTTGGCCTTTTGCTGGCATTGTTTGCAGTGACAGTGCTACGACTTGCGCGAACATCAATCGGGAGAGATCGCTATGGATCTGGGAATCAAAGGAAAACGCGCATTGGTTTGCGCATCGTCAAAGGGTCTTGGCCTGGGCTGTGCAGAGGCACTGGCCGAAGCGGGGGTGAATCTGGTGATGAATGCACGCGGTGCCGCTGATCTGGAAACAGCCGCCGAACGCATCCGTCAGGACTATGGCGTCGAAGTCACCACCATTGCCGCCGATATCGCCACGGACGAAGGCCAAAAGCTGGTGCTGGACGCTGCAGGCGACATCGACATTCTGGTCAACAATGCAGGTGGCCCGCCCCCCGGCATGTGGAGCGATTGGGACCGTGACGATTTCATCAAGGCGCTCGACGCGAACATGCTTGCCCCCATTGCGATGATCAAAGCGCTGGTGCCTGCGATGATGGACCGTGGCTGGGGCCGTGTCGTCAATATTACCTCGCAATCCGTACGTGCGCCAATTGGTGTTCTGGGGCTCAGCAACTCTGCCCGTACCGGTCTGACCGGCTATGTCGCGGGGACCTCGCGTCAGGTCGCGGGCAAGGGTGTCACGATCAACAACCTACTGCCCGGCATCCACGCCACCGACCGCGCCGATGCGCTGGATGGGGGTGTCGTCAAACAAAAGGGCATCACGCTGGACGAGGCCCGCACAGAGCGCGCATCGACCATCCCAGCAGGTCGCTATGGCACGCGGCATGAATTCGGCGCGGCCTGCGCTTTTCTGTGCTCGCAACACGCGGGCTTTATCGTCGGGCAGAACCTTTTGCTCGACGGTGGCGCGACAAACATGACGATGTAAGCCGTGGGCCTGACGCTGCGGCACCTATGGGGCGCGCGCAGCGGACGGGCTGACATATTCCATCACGTTTACGACAGACTGCCGCGCGATAGATAGCGCGGCAGTTTTTGCTCGGTTACCCATGGTTGTTACAGTCTTTTGCAAAGGTAACCCCTGATGTCCCCCATTGTTCTGTTTGTCCTCTTCGGTGCGATCATCGCCGCAAGTCTGCTGGCTGCACCTCGGCGTGCCTCTGTAGAAGGGTTCTTTGGCGGGGTGACGGTCCAAGGCAGGGCACCGGGGCTTTGGACGCTGGTGCTGAGCCAGGTCACCACATGGATTTTCGCCCGCAGCCTGATGAATGCGGCGATCCTGGGCTACTACTACGGCATCGCGGGGACGCTGGCCTATGCCGCGTATTACGGGTCCTTCCTGTCCGGCGGTTTTATCGTGGGCCGTTTGCGCCAGAACGGGGCCATGTCCGTGCAGAATTGGCTCGGGGCACGCTTTGGCGGAGCAGGGAACGCTTGCTATAATCTGGTGATCGCCCTGCGGCTCTTGTCCGAGGTATTTGCGAACCTGCTGGTGGTGGGGCTGATCTTTAACGCTGTGCTTGAGGGCAGCGGCACGCCGGCGATCCTGATCGTGGCGCTTGTGGGCTTGGGTTATTCGGCTTGGGGTGGGCTCAGTGCTGCGCTGCGCACCGATGTGGTGCAGATGGTGGTGTTTCTGGTGGTCTTCGGCGTCGCTTTTGTGGCGCTGGTCGTCTCGCCCGGTTTTGATCTGGGCGCGGTTGTCACGGCACCGGGGACGACAGGGGCCTATAACGGATGGGTGCTACTGGCGGTGGCGCTGTTGCAGGTGTTTTCCTACCCCGCACATGATCCGGTGATGATGGATCGCGGGTTCATTGCTGATCCACAAACGACGCGCCGGTCCTTCGTGCATGCGTTCTGGATCTCGACGCTGTGCATCATCGGTTTTGGTTTTTTCGGTATTCAGGCAAGCCTTGCCGGTGCCGCATACGAGGGCGAGCTGATTGGCACCTGGGCCACGATGTTTCCTGCGTGGGTGTTTGTCGCGCTCATGATCTCGCTGCTGATATCGGCGCTGAGCACGCTGGATTCCGCGCTCTCTTCTGCCGCAAGGCTGGTGGTCGAAGAGCTGAAGCTCGCGCCGCGCAGCCTGAATGGCGGGCGGGTTGTGATGCTGGGTTTTATGGCCGCAGGCACGGTGCTGACTCTGTGGGGCAATGCGACGCTTTTTGACGCGGTGGCCGTGTCGGGCACTGCGTCGATGTTTTTGACGCCGGTTCTGATTGTGGGGCTGGTGATGCAGCGCCAGATTGCAGCTTGGGCCTATTTCGCCGCCTTTGGGGCCGCGATGCTGGGGGCGTTTGCCTATTTCGCGCGTGCATGGCCCGCCTTTGCTGCCGTGCTGCCCGAGGGGCATAAATACGAACAGCTTTTGGTGATTTGTGTGAGCGTTCTGGTCGCAGGCTTTGCAGCGGTGCTTGCGGGCACGCGGCGGGGCTGATACCGGTCGATCCCGAGTGAATTGATCGGATTAGACCGCGCCCATGACAGACTTCACCGAGATGCATCCCCGGCTGGAAATCAAGAACCTTCAGCGCGCCTATGGCGGGCGGGCTGTCGTGGATGACGTCAGCCTGAAGATCATGCCGGGGCAGGTGACCTGCCTGTTGGGGCCGTCGGGCTGCGGCAAGTCGACCACCCTGCGGATGATCGCGGGTGTCGAGATGCAGGACAGCGGCACGATCCATGTGGACGGCAAGCTGATTTGCGACACGGTGTTCCGCGTGCCGCCCGAGCGGCGCGAGATCGGGTTGATGTTTCAGGACTTTGCCCTGTTTCCGCACCTGAGCGTAGCCGATAACGTAGGCTTTGGCCTGAAAACGGGCAACAAGGCTGAACGCCGCGCCCGCATCGAAGAACTGTTGGAGCGTGTCGACCTTTTGCGGTTCATCGACGGCTACCCGCATCAGCTGTCTGGCGGTGAACAGCAGCGCGTGGCGCTGGCGCGGGCTTTGGCCCCGCGGCCCAAGATCATGCTGATGGACGAGCCTTTCTCGGGGCTTGATAACCGTCTGCGGGATGACATCCGCGACGAGACGTTGGGTATCTTGAAAGAAGAGGGCACCGCCGTATTGCTCGTGACCCACGAACCCGAAGAAGCCATGCGCATGGCCGACGAAATCGCGTTGATGCGCGACGGTAGAATCGTGCAGCAGGGGGCCCCCTATAACGTCTATACGCGTCCTGTCGATCGTGCCTCGGTCGCGTTTTTCTCAGACGCAAATGTGCTGCGGGCCGAGGTCACGGGGGCGCTGGCGCATACGGTCTTTGGCCGGTTTCTGGCCCCCGGCGTGCCGGATGGAACGCAGGTGGATATTGTGTTCCGGCCCCAGCATTTACGGATCGACTTTGACCGCGGGGGCAAAGGGCCTTTGCCGACGTCTACGGATGGGACAGCGGCCCGCGCTGTGGTCGCCCGTGCGCGGTTCATGGGCAATGAAAGTCTGGTGGAATTCGTGATGGACCATGACGGCAGCACCCTGCGTGCCACCGTGCCAAATGTCTTCCTGCCGCAACCGGGGGCCGTCATGTGGCTGACCGTGCGCCGCGACCGCTGTTTTGTCTTCCCAGTGCATCCTGCGAGGTAAAACGCGGAACTCTGTCTGTGGTGTGCACGCGGGATGCCTTCGGCGAGGATTTTAATCCATTTGGAAGTCTGGCGGCGCGGTAAACAGTTCGGGCAGTGGGTGCGTGTCTTCGATCAGGTCAAGGCGAAGGGTTTCAGTTTTCTCGTTAGCTTCATTCCAGCCTGACAGGAGCCAGCTGCGGGCCGCGTGGGTCAGCGCAAGGGGATGCAAGACCAACGTCCTGAGTGATCCGTTGTCGGCATTATAGACGATCCTGAGCTTCTGGCGCGCGCGAATGGCGGCGCGAAGTACCGGCAGATGCGCCATTCCGCGTGCAGCATTGGCGAATGGGTGTTCGACCCGTTGCCAGTCCAGCGTGTCAGGATGCCCGCTTTCAGGCAGCGCCGCGTCGATCTTTTGTGCGAGGGAGGTCGCGGCTGCCTGCAAGTCGGGATCGGTGGTTTCAAGCACAACCGCGAGGGCAAGCTGCAGGGCCTCTATCTCTTCTTGCGACAGGGACAGGGGCGGCAGCACGGTGGCGGGCGTCAAACGGTAGCCTGCACCACGGGTGCCCGTGATCGCCACACCCGACGCCTGTAATCTCGCGATGTCTCGGTAAAGCGTGCGTAAGGACACGCCCTTCGCCCGCGCCAGATCTTCGGCACGGTGCAATTGGTGGTCACCCAAAGTGGAGAGCAAGGAAAACAATCGATCACTGCGACGCATGGTAAAGGATGTGCCACGTGTCGGACGGCGGCGCAAGGCAACTGCCAAAAAACTGTCAGGAGCGTATGGGGCGCAGTCCGGTCACACAAATTTTGCGACACGATGTAGCGCGGCCGTTGGTTTGGCTCTTCAAGCTGCCGGGGCGCGGGACTAAAAAGGATCAGAGTTTTCTGGCACGGGGGCAGTCCCGCCCGTGCCTACATTCGGAATATGGAGTAGAGACTATGTTGAACAATATCGGCCTTCCGGGTCTTTTGCTGATTGCAGTTGTGGTGTTGGTCCTGTTCGGGCGCGGCAAGATTTCCAGCCTGATGGGCGAAGTGGGCAAAGGCATCACCAGCTTTAAAAAAGGCATCAGCGAAGGCGAAGACGACGTCAAAAATGGCGACAAGGATACCGCAGAGCTGGGCGATGACACAATTGTTGTCACCGAAACGAAGACCGACAAGGACCGGGTGTAAGCTCTCATGTTTGATATGGGGTGGTCAGAGCTGTTGGTCGTCGGCGTTGTTGCGCTGATCGTGGTGGGTCCAAAAGACCTGCCCGTGCTGTTTCGCAAGGTCGGTCAATTTGTCGGCAAGGCCAAGGGTATGGCGCGTGAATTCAGCAGCGCAATGAATGATGCGGCCGACGACACCGGCATGCGCGAGATGTCGGCGGGCTTGAGCAAGTCGTTGAAGACAGCCACAAACCCGCTGGGATCAGCGATGGACGAGGTGAAATCCGCGACCAAATCGCTTACGAAGTTTGACCCCGACAGCAATACCGGCAAGCTGGCAGCCGAGCGCGCCGAGGATGTGAAAAAGATCCAGGCTGCGACCGCCCGCGCCGGAGCAGAGCGCAAGCAGCGTGAAGCCTCGGAAGCGCTGGCGCAGGCCGAAGCCGCCGAGGCAAATCTAGCCACGCCGTCCGCAGCACCCCAGATCGAAAAGACGGCGACAGAGGCTGCGAAGGCCCCTGCGAAAAAAGCGCCGGCCAAGAAGGCTCCGGCAGCCAAAGCCCAACCTGAAAAAACGACGCCTGCAAAGACGACGCCTGCAAAAAAGCCAGCCGCAAAGAAACCTGCTGCAGCGAAACCTGCGGCCAAGAAAGCCGCGGCTAAAGCGCCAGCGGCCAAAAAGAGTGACACATGAGTGCTTCGGACGATATTGACGACAGTGCCGCCCCGCTGATCGAGCATCTGGCAGAGCTGCGCACGCGGCTGATCCATTCGGTGATCGCCTTTATCATCGGCATGGTGATCTGTTTTACCGTGTGGAATCCGATCTTTAACTTTCTGACGCACCCTTTGTGTTCAGCGATGGCCGAGCGCGGTCAGGACGATTGCGGGTTGATCCTAATCAAGCTGCAAGAGGGCTTTTTCGTCGCTATCTCTATCTCTTTGCTGGGCGGGCTGGTCTTGGGCTTTCCTTACATCAGCTATCAGCTGTGGCGGTTTGTGGCCCCGGGTCTTTACAAGAACGAAAAGGGTGCCTTCCTGCCGTTCCTAATCTCGAGCCCGCTGATGTTCTTTTTGGGCGCGTCTTTTGCGTTTTACGTCGTCACGCCGCTGGCGTTCGATTTCTTCCTTGGTTTCCAGCAGGCCGGTACGCTTGTGGGGGAGGGCACGGATAACGCAGGCGGGATCGCGGCGATCGCCTTTCAGGGTTCTGCGCAGGAATATCTGAGCCTGACGATCAAGTTTATTGTGGCCTTTGGCCTGTGTTTCCAGCTGCCGGTTCTGCTGACGCTGATGGGCAAGGCCGGTCTGGTCAGCGCCGAAGGGCTTGGCAACGTGCGCAAATATGCGGTTGTCGGTATTCTGGTGCTGGCTGCACTGGTCACACCGCCTGATGTCATCACCCAAGGTATCCTGTTTGTTGTGGTCTATGGGCTTTACGAAATCTCTATCTTTCTTGTACGGCGTGTCGAACGCAAACGAGAAGAACAACTGCGTGCAGACGGGTACTATGATGACGAATATGATGACCCGATCCTTGCAGAGTTCGAAGAGGATGAGGACGACCTGAAGTGAACCGTGACCCTATGGACCGTATCGCAGCGGCGTTGGAGAGGATGTCTCCTGCGCCGCTGAAAGCCCCCGATTTTGAAGTGGCAGGTGCCTTTGTCTGGCAGACTGGGCCTGACCATCTGGCACCGGTAGAAACGGTCAGTAAAGTCGATCTGTCGCTGCTGGTCGGTGTGGACCGTGCGCGGGATACGTTGCTGGCCAACACCACGCAGTTCGCCGCTGGACTGCCTGCCAACAACGCCCTGCTTTGGGGCGCTCGGGGGATGGGCAAATCGAGCCTCGTGAAAGCCGTGCACGCCCATGTCCGCGAAAGCCATGACCGGCTGCGCATTGTTGAGTTGCAGCGCGAAGACCTGCCGTCGGTGGGCCGGTTGCTGAACCTTCTGCGTGGCGCGCGGCAGCGTTTTATCCTGTATTGCGATGACCTCAGCTTTGGTCATGACGATGCGCATTACAAATCGCTCAAGGCGGTTCTGGATGGTGGGATCGAAGGGCGGCCCGAGAATGTCGTGCTTTATGCCACGTCGAACCGCCGCCACCTGATGCCCCGCGATATGATCGAAAACGAACGCGGTTCGGCCATCAACCCTGCCGAAGCGGTTGAGGAAAAAGTGTCATTGTCGGATCGCTTCGGGCTGTGGTTGGGTTTTCACCCCTGCGATCAAAAGCAATATCTGGATATGATCCGCGGCTACTGTGATGCCTATGGCGTAGAGATTGACGCCAAGACCCTACATAGCGAAGCGATTGAGTGGCAGGCCACGCGCGGTGCGCGGTCGGGTCGTGTGGCGTGGCAGTACTTTGTTGATCTGGCTGGGCGGCGCGGCGTCACTTTGTGACTGCGCCCGTATAGGTCAGCTGCGGCCCCCTTCGTGGGGCCACAGGACCAAATTTAACATTAGAAAATTCAGCTTAGTTCAGGCTGCTTAGTTCAGATAGGGTGTCGGGTCGACGCTATCAAACCCGTTGCGGACCTCGAAATGGACGAATGAATCGTCGCCCGGCCGCAGTTTGGCGATGTTCGCCCCTTTTGCCACACTATCCCCTTTGGCGACCGACACATTGGCGACGTTGGCATATACGGTCAGCAGGTTGTCAGGGTGGCGGATCACGACAATCGGCACGCCCTCGGCGCTTTTGGTGATCGCGGCGACGGTGCCGCTATCGGCGGCTTTGACCGCGGCACCCGGTGTGCCCTTGATGTTGATGCCCTCGTTCTTGCCCTTGGAATAGGCGCGGATGATGCTGCCCTGTACGGGGGGAGACATGCGGCCCGAAGAGGCGGGTTGCGTCGTCTTGCCCACATCGGCGACAGGCTTGGCTGCGGCGGGTTCGGGCTTTGGCGCGGCGGGCTTCTCGTCCACGGGCGGTAGCGGTTTCGCAGCGCTTGGCGGGGTCGGCGTTGGCGATCCGGTGCCGGGCAAGCTGGTCGTTGTCGGCGCAGTGGCTGTCGCGGCGGCTGGCACTGCAGCGCTGCGTTTCGGGGCGGCTTGCTGCGCCACGGGGATCAGCAGGAATTGCCCTTCGCGGACGGAGAAATCAGCGCCAAGCCCGTTCCATTCGGCCAGCGTTTCAACCGGCACGGCATAGAGACGCGCGATGGTATAGGCGGTCTCGCCACGTTCCACCTTGTGCCGCACAGGCTCGATCCCGGTCTGTTTCGCGGGGTTCTCGCGGGTGGTGGTCTGCGCCGATGGTAGGGCAGTGGTTTGCACGCCGGGGGTGGCGGGCGCGCGGTTGATCGCGCCGCCGGCCATGGACTGAATATCGACCGCAGCGGTGGTGATCGGGCCGGTACCGGATGCCCCCGTTGCTGGTGACGGTTCGGATACGCGCGTCGGCAAGGCGATGATCTCTCCCTTGCGGAGGGGGACTGTGGCGTCGATGCCATTATAGCGCGACAGGCTGCCCACATCAGACCCTACGCGGGTTGCGACATCAGCCAGCGTGTCACCCCGCCGCGCCACCGCGACCTGATAATTAGGGTAAGAGATCACCCCGCGGTTGTCCGGTGCGGGGCGTTCGTCCAGCGGTCCGGTGGCTGCATGGGCGGTGGTAAAACCGTCACCAAAGCCGCCGCGCAAATCCATATCCAGGGGGCGGTCACAAGCAGCGAGCAAAAGCGCAGAGCTGCCCGCCAGTACCGTCAGCCTTAGGGTACGGGTCACGTTTGGTTGGGTCATCTGCTCGTCCTCGTATTCGGTGCCGTATGCGCCTTGGGGTCCCCGTTCGGGCGGAGTTCCCCTTGCTATACTGCAATTATCCGTCTTTTCCCAGCCCTTCAAGCAAGGGAACAAAGCGCACTTTGCGCAGCTCGTCATATTCCAGCCCGGTCTCTGTTTTGCGCACCCGTATGAGGTGTTGAACCGTGTCCGATTGGCCGACAGGCACCACCATGATGCCCCCCACCTTGAGCTGTGCCAGAAGGGGCCCGGGCGGGTCTTCGGCGGCGGCGGTCACGATGATCCGGTCAAAGGGGGCCTGTTCGGGCAAACCAAAGCTGCCATCGCCGATGATCGCGGTGATGTTTGACAGGGCGAGGTCTTCGAAAATCTGGCGGGCTTCGACAACCAACCGACGGTGGCGGTCGATGGTATAGACGCGCCGCGCAAGCTTGCTGAGGATCGCAGCCTGATAGCCAGATCCTGTCCCCACCTCGAGCACCTTGTCACGCGACGACACATCGAGCGCCTGCGTCATCAGGGCGACGACGGATGGCTGGCTGATCGTTTGGCCGCAGGCAATCGGCAGGGGCATGTCCTCGTAGGCGCGCGAGGCAAACAGGCCACGGATAAACGGGCCACGGTCGATCTGTTCCATCGCGTTCAAGACACGGGCGTCGGTCACGCCTTTGGAACGGAGTGCGTAAAGAAACTGCATCTTGCGGGTCGCGTCCGTGATTTCTTCTTCGTCGCTCATGTATTGATGGCTTTAAGCGCGTCAAATGTATCATGAGCCGTGAGGTCAGCGCGCATCGGCGTGACCGTGATATAGCCGTCGAGATTCAGCGCCGCATCGGTGCCGGCGTCCGTCGGGATTTGTTGGTCGGCCCCCTTGATCCACAAGAACCGCCGCCCCGAGGGAGACAGCTGCGGGATCGTCGAGAACGTGGTGTCGCGGCGCATCCCTTGGGGGGCAAGGCGGATACCTTGGACATCGGTGGCAGCCACGGGGGGGAAGTTCACGTTGTAAAACAGACGGTAGCCCGACCCGTGGGGCGGCGTGGCGTCCAGAATGCGCCGGATCACATCGGCCCCGTGTGATGCGGCAGCTTCAAAGGGATCGTCCAGATCGCGGTTTTCCGGACCATAGTATTGCGACAGCGCCACTGCGGGGATGCCTTGCAAAGCGGCCTCCATCGCGCCGCCGATTGTGCCGGAATAAAGCGTGTTTTCAGCCGCGTTATTGCCACGGTTCACGCCTGACAGCACCAGATCGGGACGGGCATCCAGCATACAATCGTGCAGCGCTGCCATCACGCAGTCGGCTGGGCTGCCTTCGACGGAAAAGCGACGGTCGCTGACGTTCTCGACCATCATGGGTTTGGTGTAGCTGATGCAATGGCCGACGCCGGATTGTTCATAGGCAGGGGCCACAGTCCAGACTTCGCCGTCGGGTCCAGCCAGTGCGGTGGCAATGGCGTGCAGGGTCTCAAGACCCGGAGCATGGATACCGTCGTCGTTCGTGATCAGAATGCGCATAAATTCCCCTTTGCGCCTTGATAAGCGACGGGGCGCGGCGCGGCAAGGCAGGAGCCTTCACCGCATCAAGTTTTAGGGCTGGGAAGCCGCGAGTTGCGCCAGAATTTCAGCGGCCTGCGACTGCGGCGTGTTCAGCGTTTCGCGGTCCTCGCCGGGGTGGAACCGTGCGCGTGTGGCGGTTGGCATGGGGGCAGGCGTCATGACGTGCACGCGCGGCCCGATTTTCACGCTTTCGGCCTGCCAGCTTTTGGCCAGCGCGATCTGTGCTGCCTTGGTGGCCCCATAGCTGCCAAAGAACTTGGTCGCCACGACGGGATCATCAAAGAATACAGCTTGTCCCGCTTGGCCCAGCAAAGGTGCCACATAGGTAATCAGTGTCGAGGTGGCGGTGACGTTGCACGCGACAGATTTCGCCATGTCCTTGGCGTCGATGTGATCGGTCGGGGCCAATGGGGCGGCGTGGACAGCAGTGTGCAGCCAAAGATCAAGGCTGCCCCAACGGTCGTAAATGCCACGGCACAGGGTCGCCATTGCATCGACATTGGTGATGTCCATCGGGGCCAGCGTCGCACTGCCGCCACGGGCCTGGATCCGGTCATCCAGCTCTTCGAGAGCACCAGTGGTTTTGGCCACTGCAATGATGTGATGCGTGTCGCAAAGCGCTTCGGCCAAAGCGGCACCAAGGCCGCGGGACGCGCCGGTGATAAGAGCTGTTTTTGTCATGAGGTGGCTTTGCCTGAGCCACTGCCCCCCGTCAAGAGGGGCGCGGCGTCGCAGCGGCACGGAGCCAATACGGGGGCAACATAGGCGGCAATCGTGTGCGCGGGTTAGCCCTTGGGCAGTTTCAGCGTCACGGTACGACCGCGCTGCGACAGTACCACACTGTCGTCGCCGATGGCTGCAACAATTCCGTCGCTGATCTTGTCGTTCAACGTGACCCGGTGGATACGCCCGCGGCCATCGCGGATCAATGCGCCTGGGTCGGTCGGACTGCCAAAAGTGCCAATCAGCGCAAGCTTGGGCAAGGATGCCTGCTGCGTCGCCAGGCTAAGAACTTTTTGCGGTGTCGGTGTGCTTTTATCGTCGGTCGCCATGGGTGCCTCTTGGTGCGCTCTGGTGTCGAAAGGTGGTTAGACCGCGGAGCTAACAAAGCCGCCCATCATCCGGAAGAGGGCAGGACGGAGGCTGGCGAAGACTGGCTTGTAGGTCGGCAAAGCCTTGCCAGTGGCGCAGGGGCAAAAACGCAAAAGGGCGGGCGAGGGGTTGATCCCTGCGCCCGCCCTTGCGGCGTTGATTTGGACGAAGCGGCCCTATTCGGCGGCTGGCTTCATCTCGAACCCTTGATTGATCTGGTCACTAGGGGTGACAGGGTAGTCGCCCGAGAAGCACGCATCGCAATACTGCGGGCATTTGTTATTGCGGCCCTCTGCTTCGCCCACGGCGCGATACAACCCGTCAAGCGAGATGAACTTGAGGCTATCCACTTGAAGGTGCTCGCGCATTTCTTCTTCTGACATGGTCGCGGCCAACAGCTTTTCGCGCTGCGGCGTGTCCACACCGTAAAAGCACGGCCATGCTGTGGGCGGCGACGCAATGCGGAAGTGGACTTCCTTCGCGCCGGCATCAAGAATCATCTCTTTGATCTTGCGGCTGGTGGTCCCACGGACGACCGAATCGTCAACCAGAATGACCCGCTTGCCCTTGATCAGCGCCCGGTTCACGTTGAGCTTTAGCCGGACGCCCATATTGCGGATCTGTTCGGTCGGCTCGATGAAGGTCCGGCCCATGTATTGGTTTCGGATGATCCCCATTGCATATGGGATACCCGATTCGAGGCTGAACCCGATGGCCGCCGGCGTACCGCTGTCTGGCACGGGGCAGACAAGATCCGCGTCGACGGGGGATTCTTTGGCCAGTTCACGGCCGATCGCCTCGCGGGTTTCATAGACCGACCGCCCGCCAAGGATGCTGTCAGGACGGCTGAAATAGACGTGTTCAAAGATACAAAAGCGCGATGCGACGCGGCGGAACGGAAAGTGGCTTTCGACGCCTTTGGGGGTGATGACTACCATTTCGCCCGGTTCGATTTCACGAACGAATTCGGCACCGATGATGTCCAGTGCGCAGGTTTCAGAGCTTAGCGCCCAACCGTCACCGAGCTTGCCCAGAACCAGCGGTCGCACACCCAATGGATCGCGCACGCCGATCAGTTTAGTGCGGGTCATCGCCACAACCGAAAACGCGCCTTCGACACGGCGCAGGGCGTCTTCCATCCGCTCGGGGATGTTTTGCTGAAGCGAGCGCGCCATCAGGTGGATGATACATTCGCTGTCCGACGAGGACTGAAAGATCGACCCGCGTTCAATCAGTTCGCGACGCAGGGCGTTGGCGTTGGTGATATTGCCGTTATGGGCAATCGCGGCACCGCCCATGGCGAATTCACCAAAGAACGGTTGCACGTCACGGATCGCTGTCGGCCCTTTGTGACCGGAGGTAGAGTAGCGCACGTGCCCGATCGACAGTTCGCCGGGCAGTGTTTCCATGATTTTTTGCGAGGTAAAGTTATCACGCACATAGCCAAAGCGGCGCGCCGATTGGAAGCCGGCGGTGGGGTCATAGCTGACGATCCCGCCCGCTTCTTGACCACGGTGCTGCAGCGCGTGCAGGCCGAGCGCGACAAAGTTCGAGGCGTCTGCAACGCCAATCACGCCGAACACCCCGCATTCTTCTTTAAGTTTATCCCCATCATCTGCGTCACGCAGATACGAGGAATCAAACGGGTGTGCGGGGGGCATGATCTTGGACAACGGGGAAACTCCGAATCCGATGAAGGGATAGGGGCTATGTAGGACTTCGAACGCGCCTTGTCACCCCGCCGTTACATTTTGCTCTGTCAAATGCTGCGATGCAACATATGCCGAAACGCAAACGCCCCCGAAAACGGGGGCGTAGGTATGTTATGTCGAAGTTTTGGCGGCGATCAGACGTCGCAGGCACCAACCAGGGCTTCATAGCGGGTGGTGATCCAACCCAGTGCAGCCTCTGGGTTCTGGTCTTCGATCTGGCCGGTAAAGCGCCCGAACACTTGAGCAGAGCGGCTTTCGTCCACCATGGTAAAGGACTGGCCGGTGATCACGGTGCTGTAGACAAAGAACGCGATTGCGACCAGCAAGATGCCGCGGGCCACACCAAAGAGGAACCCAAGCCCCTGATCAAGACCCCCCAGAACCGATCGCTGTACCAGCGACGAGAACAGCGGGGTGAACAGCGACACCACGATCAGCGCGATGGCAAAGACAATGGCGAAGGCCCCGATAATCGATAATTCACAACTGTCGGCAAGAAACTCGCCCACAACTGGAATTTCTGACACCAGCGGTTCAACCTGCGGCGCAAAGAGAAACGCGAGGATCGCGGCGGCGATCCAGCCGACAATGGCCATAAATTCGCGTACAAGCCCGCGGCCATAGGCCAGCAAAGCGGACAGAATAATGACAAGCGCCACAACCCCGTCAATGATGGTAAAACCTTCCATGATCGTCTTGCCTTCCTTGAAGGGGCGGTTAACCAGCCCCGAATATTTCGCCTACAAATCCGGTTAGATCGCTCATGGTATTAAGCGTTATGCCGTTCTTGCCCACAGGTTTTCCGCCCGCGGGCGCGATGGCGCTGGTAAAACCAAGTTTTTGCGCTTCTTTCAACCTATTTTCGGTCTGACTGGCGGGGCGTAGCGCACCGGACAGGCTGATTTCCCCAAAAACTACGGTTTCTGCGGGCAGGGCCACATCTTCTCGTGCACTCAACAGCGCCGCAGCAACCGCAAGATCTGCTGCCGGCTCTGAAATTTTCATGCCGCCTGCGACGTTCAGATATACATCCAGCCCCGCAAAGGGGATGCCGCAGCGCGCCTCTAGCACGGCGAGGATCATTGCCAGACGGCCGCCGTCCCAGCCAACAACCGTGCGCCGCGCCTGCGAATGAGGCGAGGGGGCCACAAGCGCCTGCAGCTCGCATAGGACGGGGCGTGTCCCTTCGATACCTGCGAAAACAACCGACCCCGCCGCAGGGGTGCCGCGTTCGGATAAGAACAGGGCAGAGGGGTTGGTCACCTCGGCCAGCCCTTGGCCCGTCATTTCGAACACGCCAATCTCATCCGCTGGGCCAAATCGGTTTTTGACCGCGCGCAGGATTCGGAACTGGTGCCCGCGCTCGCCTTCAAAATAGAGCACGGTGTCGACCATATGCTCAACAACCCGAGGGCCGGCGATCTGCCCGTCTTTTGTGACGTGGCCTACAAGGATGACCGATACGCCGCGTCTTTTGGCAAAGCTCGTCAGCTCGTGCGCAGCGGCGCGGACTTGACTGACAGAGCCAGGGGCGGAATCGACATTATCTGCCCACATGGTCTGGATCGAATCGATGATCACAAGATCGGGTTTCTCTTCTTCCAGCGTGGTCAGAATATCCCGGAGGTTGGTTTCGGCGGCCAGCTGCACCGAGGCATCGGCCAGCCCCAACCGCTGTGCCCGCATACGCACCTGTGCCGATGCTTCCTCGCCGCTGACGTAGATTGTTTTCAATCCGCTGCGGGCAAAATGCGCGGCGGCTTGCAGCAGAAGAGTGGATTTCCCGATACCTGGATCACCGCCCACCAGAATGGCAGACGCGGGTACAAGCCCGCCGCCCAACACGCGATCAAGCTCGGCAATGCCGGACTGGCTGCGGGGCGGGGGGGTGTCCTTGGTCGTGAGGTTTGTCAGCACCATCGCGGCACCGCGCCGTGTGCCCAGCGATTTGCTGGGCGGACCCGAGGCCGCGCCTTTATCCTGCTGGATCGTGTTCCACTCACCACAGGCGTCACAGCGCCCGGACCACTTGTTGTAGGTAGCACCGCAGGCGGCGCAAGAGAATGTAACGGGAGATTTAGCCATGCGTCTTTCTGGCCGAACAAACGAGCAACGTCAAAGTAAAACCGTTTAGGTCACGCAGAGTTACTCTGCGGCTTTGGGGGGCAGTTCGACAACCCGTGAATCGCGCGCCATGTCAGCGGCGGTCACCATGCGGTCGATGCCGAGCTCTGGCATGATCTCGCGCATTTCGGCGCGTAAACGGTCCAGCTGTGCCGCAGCAACGCTTTCTTCAAGCTCGACCTCGTGCAGCCAATGCTTCATCTCGGTGGTGATACCTTTGGCCTGATCCAGACGGCTGTTGAACAGGTTCACTTCTTCCTGACGCTCTTTCAGGAAGTTGCGGGCTCGTTCGATTTTTTCGTCTGCATAGACCGTCGCGAGTTCTCTGGAGATATGGCTCATCTGTGCCGCAACTTCGAGAAGGGCGGGCTCTAGCGTGCTTAGGTCAGGGTGGTCACGCAGATAGGCCAGACGTTCACGCACAGAGTCGAACTCTGACGACATCTGAAACACTTCACCGCGATCCGCCGCATGCACAGCACCATAAGCGCGGGTTACATCATCCATATTCATCGAGAACTGGCGATGCGACGTCTCAAGCTGCATCACACGGCGATTGGTCGGTAAGAAAAAGCAAAGACCGACAGCCAAGAAGGTCAGCCCGATTTGGGCGTACATGCCCGCTTTCTCGACCGGTTCACCGGCATAGCTAATGGGCAGTTCGACCCATGCCCACAATCCCAAGGCCGCCATCACAGTCGAGACGGTAATCGCCACGGCGGCAATAGCGAATAGCGCGACTGCGAGTCTTTGAAAGATATACTGGATAAGTGCTGTCAACGCGTTCATCTGTCTCACCTTGTGCTTGTGTGTCTGTTATAAGCAAGAATATGCCGGCGCCGGCAAAAGGCGAAGAAAATCTTCTTTTTTTAGTAAATGAATCGATTTAACAGGGTTAAAACACCCTAAATTCAACCCAAGCGTGAAGTGGGGTGGGAGGTTTGCCTCCGAGGGTCGACCAAGTTTTGCGTATGATACCCTATGAATACAGACGCTAAAATACATGCAATAAAAAGATAGAGCCCCCAGGCCGTCTCTATCCGACCGATCCCGATCCCTTTGGCCAAGGTCACATAGAGGGCAATTAAAAAAACATCTGCCATCGCCAGTTTGCCAGCTACCTGCAAGATAGGTAGGGTGCGCGGGCGAATAAGATCAAACTGCACCAGCGTCAGCCCGACGGTCTTTGCGTAAGGGGCCGCCAACGCAAATAGTGCTACGACCAACGCTAAGAACATGTCGGTTTGCCAAAGCGACCTCAAGCCGCTCAGAACCGAGATCTCGGTCAGTCCGAACAGCGGCAGCACGCCCGCACGCAACAGCGGCGCACCCCATGCGACGGGATAAAGGATCAGCAACGACAGGTTCAAAAACCGCAGCAGCGTCTTTGTGCGGCCTACGTCTTTTTGCGGTGGATCATTCGACATAGACCCGATCATAGCGGGCTCCTAGCGCGGTCAGCACCTCGTAGCCGATGGTGCCCGCAAACCCTGCGACGGTATCGACCGATTGATGGCCACCGATCAACTGCAAGTGTTCGGGCACCTCGGCAAGGCTGGTCACATCGACCGTAATCAAGTCCATAGAGACACGCCCGATGACCGGCAATCTGCGGCCCTCATGTGTCAGGGTGGCCCCGTTGCCCAAGGCGCGGATCAGCCCATCTGCATAGCCGGCAGCAATTGTGGCGACCTGCGACGGGCGCGGCGCAGTCCATGCGCAGCCATAGCCGACAGGGTGGCCTGTGCTGACCTCGCGTACCTGAATAACAGGCACATCCAGCGTAACCACGGGCTGTGCATCCATAAAAGGCAGCCCGCCATAAAGTCCGATACCGGGGCGGGTCATATCAAAGTGATAATCACGCCCGAGCAGGATGCCACCCGTGGCCGCCAGTGACCGTGGTACGTTCAGCCCGTCGGTCATGTCGTGGAAGGTTTTCAGCTGGCGGGCGTTCATCGGGTGGTTCGGTTCATCTGCGCAGGCCAAATGAGAGATAATGAGCGTCGGGTTCTGGGCCAGTGCGATGTCGCGCAGCGCGCTCCATTCGGCGGGATCCATGCCCAGACGGTTCATACCGCTGTTGAGCTGTATGCCAAAACGATGGCCGGGCAGGGTCTCCACGTGCGCGATCAGCTGGTCGACCGAATTGATCATCGGTGTCAGCGCGGCAGAGCGGATCATATCGGCGTCTCCGGGCATATGCCCTGCAAAGACGTTGATCGCAGGGCCGGGCCCCAATACGCGGCGCAGCGCTACGCCCTCTTCGGCGACGGCAACAAAGAACTTGCGCGCCCCTTGGGCTGCCAGAACAGGGGCGACGCGGTCGATCCCCAGACCATAGGCGTTGGCCTTGATCACGGCACCGGTTTCGCAGCCGGTCATTTCATTCAGCGCCTGCCAATTGGCGGCAACCGCGTTGAGGTCGATGGAGAGGGTCGCTGTTGTCATAGGATTTGTTTCGACCGGATACCCGCGAAGGTCAAGCCACCAGCACCTGTCGCGTTCAAATATCCGTCATCCTGGGGACCACCGGCGGTTTATCGAACTGATTTCCCTAACGTAACGAAACCTTCGCATGACGCTTGCATGGTGCCGCGAACTGGGTAGCCTGTGCCTGACAAAAGACAGGCTACGATCAGCAGCCGGATTATAGGACGGGAAAAACATCATGCGATTTGCAACAAAGACGACGGGGTCCGCTTTGGCGGTGATTACAGCAATGGCCGCACCCATGGCGCAAGCAGAGAACCGGATCGACACACAGATGCCGAACGCACCGGATATGGCGGCCTACGGGGATGCTGCCATCGGGGTGCGCCAGCTTGATCTGGTGCATAAGGACCAGATCGATATTCTGTCTATTGATCCGGCGGCTGATAAGCCAGAAACCCTGCCACGCTATGACCGCCCCCTAACCGTCGAAGTCTGGTACCCCGCTGCAGAGGGGGCCACGGGCGACACCGCGATCAAGGCGTTCATCCGCGATGGCAAGACCGAAGTCACCCTACAAGGCAAAGCCATGCGCGACGTGGATCCTGCCCAGCCCGACGCTGCGTATCCGCTGGTCATCGTCTCTCACGGATATCCCGGTAACCGGTTCCTGATGTCGCATTTGGCCGAAAACATCGCGTCGAAAGGCTATGTTGTGGCGTCGATAGACCACACGGATTCGACCTATCGCACGCAGGCTGCCTTTGGTTCCACGCTGGTGAACCGGTCGCTGGACCAGCTGTTCGTTTTGGATGAAATGGCGCGTCTGTCGCAGGACGAAAGTTCATTCCTGAACGGATTAGTTGATGCCGATAACACCGGTTTGATCGGTTATTCGATGGGCGGCTACGGCGCGGTGATTACTGCAGGCGGCGGCGTGACGGAAGCTTCGGTCGGATATGGCTGGGGCGGACCGCACGGCACCTTGGGTATCCATCAGGCGGGATCAGAGACGCATACCAACCTGCCTGACCCGCGGATCAAGACCGCGATTGCAATCGGCCCCTGGGGTATGAACACAGGCTTTTGGGACGCCGAAGGGCTGAAGGGCGTACAGATTCCGATGCTGTTCATGGCAGGGTCGGAAGACATGGTATCGCTTTACGAAAAGGGGGTGCGCGGAATTTGGGAGAACGCAAGCAGCGTCGACCGTGCCTTGCTGACTTTTGAAAATGGCGGCCACAATGCGGCGGCACCCATGCCTGCACCGGCAGAATCCTTCCGCGATGACGCTGATCTGGGGTTCAATGTCTCGAGCCACTACACCGATCCGGTCTGGGACACGGCGCGTATGAACAATATTGCCCAGCATTTCGCCACGGTCTGGATGGGGCAGCACCTGAAAGGCGACGCCGAAATGGACGGCTATCTTGATCTCGTCGAAAACTCCAACGACGGGGTCTGGTCGATGAACGAGGACGGTACCCCGAAAGAGGACCACAACTATTGGAAGGGGTTCGACAAGGACACCGCCAAGGGGTTGCGCTATGAAACCATGTCTCCTGAATAAGGAGGCACGCGCATGATGCGTCTGCGTATCATGTTCTCGCATGCGGCTGTCGCGGTGATGGCGGTCGCATGCGTGGCAGGGCTTATCGGCTTGGCGCTGTTCGCGTCGTTGTGGGTCTGGGCGCTGGTCCCGTTGGGGGTCGCGGCGCAGATGCTGAATGAGTACAATCTGCATCGTTATGTTTTCCACCTGACACCCCCAAGGGCGCAGTGGGCGTTTGACCTGCTTTATATGGCGCACTACGGCCACCATGATTTTCCGACGAACACCAAGCTGTTTTTCGTTCCGATCTGGGTGGCGTTGCCGATGCTGGTGATGAACGGGGGCGTGCTTTGGGGGGTGCTCGCGCTGATCGGGGTGCCGCAGGCGGGGTGGGTTTCGATGGCAGTGGTGCCTGTGGGCGGCGTGCTGACGTTTTTGATCTATGAGTGGTTCCACATGACAGCACATGTGAACGTGTCCAAAACGCGGGTAGAGCGGTACGTGACCACGCTGCACAACCAGCACCATTTCCGCGATTTTAGTAAATGGTTTCACGTCAGCCCCGGCGGGGAAGTGATCGATCGCGTGATGGGGACGGCGATTGACCGCGATGCGCTGAAGCATCAACAACGGATCGAATTCATTCGCACTTTGGGGATGCGACCCAATGACCCAAGGCTGATCGCGGCACGGGACCGCTTTGCCGCGAAATACAACCTGTCAGAGGCAGAGATCGCCCGCGCAGCAGTGGTCTAAACCGCTGCGCGTAACGTATGTGAGGGGCGATCAGAACTCCTGATCGCCGCCGCTGTTTTCACTTTGCCATGGTTTCACAAGGTTGCCAAAGCGGGTGAAGCGTCCTTCAAAGCTCAGATCGACGGTGCCAATCGGTCCGTGACGCTGCTTGCCGATCACCACCTCGGCGCGACCATGCAGACGCTCCATCTCTTCTTGCCAGATCGCCATTTTGTCCAGCTCGTGATCACCGGGCTTTTCGCGTTCTTTATAGTATTCCTCGCGGAACACGAACATCACGACGTCGGCATCCTGTTCAATCGACCCGGATTCACGCAAATCCGACAGCTGCGGTCGTTTATCTTCGCGGTTTTCCACCTGACGTGACAGCTGCGACAGCGCGATCACGGGGATGTGCAGCTCCTTGGCAATGGCCTTGAGGCCCATGGTGATCTCCGAGATCTCGTTCACCCGGTTTTCGCCTTTGCCCGTACCGCGCACCAGCTGGAGATAGTCGATGATCAACACGTCCAACCCGTGGGTCCGCTTGAGCCGCCGCGCACGGGCAGCCAGCTGGCTGATCGGCAGGGCAGGCGTGTCGTCGATATACAGCGGGCAGGCCTCGAGCGCCTTGGCGGCGTCCACAAAGCGCCGGAATTCGGTTTCGGTCATATCACCGGACCGGATCTGCTGCGATGGGATCTCTGCCGCCTCGGACAGAATACGCGCGGCCAACTGTTCTGCGCTCATCTCGAGGCTATAGAACCCGACAACGCCACCATCGACAGCGCCTTCGGTGCCGTCATGCAAGGTGCCACGGCGGTAGGCTTTGGCAACGTTAAAGGCGATGTTCGTCGCAAGCGAGGTTTTCCCCATCGACGGACGACCCGCAAGGATCAAAAGGTCGGACGGGTGCAAGCCACCCAGCTTTTTATCCATATCAATCAAACCGGTAGAGACACCGGATAGGCCACCGTCGCGCTGGTAGGCCGCATTGGCCACGTTGACCGCATCGGTCACGGCTTTCAGAAAGCTTTGAAAACCGCTTTCGGTCTGACCCTGCTCGGCGAGCTTATAAAGCTTCTGTTCGGCCTCGACGATCTGTTCGCGCGGCTCTGACGCGACATCGACCTGTGCTGCTTTGGCCGAAATATCGCGGCCAAGCTGGATAAGGTCACGGCGCACCGCCAAATCATAGATCATCTGCGCATAGTCACGTACGGCAAAGGCACTGATTGCGGCACCGGCAAGACGCACGAGATAGGCAGGCCCGCCCAGTTCTTTCAGCCCTTCGTCATCCTCCATGAACGCCTTGAGCGTCACGGGGGAGGCAAGGTTGTTCTTGGCAATTCGTGCGGCGGCGATCTCGAAAATGCGCGCGTGAACGGGATCGTAGAAATGCTTGGGGCCGATGACAGACGCCACCCGATCATAGATGTCGTTGTTGGTCAGGATTGCGCCCAACAACTGCTGTTCCGCTTCGATGGAATGCGGCATCGTCTCTGCCGCTTGAACCGTTAGCTGGTTACCGTCGATGCTTGAAATTTCGTTCATGCTACGTGTTGCCCCACTGATTAATGACCCGAGGCTTGTCTACCCGAGCCGCCCGTCATCCCGCAATCTTTATAAGCTGTGGATAACCTGATCTATGCGCTAGCGTAGCATATGTCGCGTGATTTTACACCACGCGACACAATATCATGTGGATTGCTTAGGATTTTTTCCGCGCATCCTGCCACGCTTCGGGCGCGTTCAGGAAGGCTTCGACTTCGGTCAGGGTTTCTATGTCAAACGCGTTCTGTGCTTTGGCTTCGGCCAGCACATCCCACCAGGTGCACAGGCTATGCAGCGTAACCCCGTGATCGCCCAAGGTCTTTTCGGTTTGCGGGAAAATACCGTAGTAAAAGATCACCGCCGTATGCCCACAGGTCGCACCCGTATCACGAATCGCGTCGACAAAGCTGATCTTTGACCCGCCATCGGTGGTCAGATCCTCGACCAGCAAAACCCGTTGGCCTTCGGTCATTTCACCCTCGATCCGAGCGTTGCGGCCATAGCCTTTGGGCTTCTTGCGCACATAGGTCATCGGCAGAGCCATGCGTTCAGCCACCATCGCGGCAAAGGGAATACCCGCGGTTTCACCGCCCGCGATATTGTCGAACGCTTCGAAACCGGCTTCGCGCATCACCGTCACCGTCAGGAAGTCCATCAAGGTGGCGCGGATGCGCGGATAGCTGATCAACTTGCGACAATCGATATAGGTTGGGCTTGGCAGACCCGAAGCAAGGGTGAAAGGCTCTGCCGCGTTGAAATGGACCGCTTTGATCTCCAGCAACATCCGCGCGGTCAGGCGCGCCATTTCGGTCGAGTCGGGGTAGCTGGTAGGGATCATGTCGTGCGTTCCTTTTGGGGCCTTGGCAAAGGCAGTCGTTGGTTGCCGGCCCGCATCTTAGCTGGGCCGGCAAAGGTCTATATCGCGGGGTGGTCAATCAGAGTTAACGGACCAGTTCAACGGCATCAGAGGATCAAAAACGGTGACCGGCCCTTCAGGCGTGTCAATATGATCGGGATAAGTCGCCGGTGTGCGGGTCAGCGTCATCGTCGCATCATTCGGTGCCAGCCCGTAAAAATCCGGCCCGTTGAGCGAGGTAAAGCGTTCAAGCTGCTCTAGTGCGTCTTCCTGTTCGAACACCTCTGCCAAGATCGACATGGTATTGGGCGCGGTAAAGCAACCGGCACAGCCGCAGGGCAGCAGCTTGTTCGCGTCCGTGTGGGGCGCGGAGTCCGTACCCAGAAAGAACCGCGCATCGCCGGATGTCGCTGCAGCACGCAAGGCAAGCCGGTGGATCTCGCGCTTGGCAACGGGCAGGCAGTAGTAATGCGGCTTGATCCCCCCCGCGAGGATATGGTTGCGGTTGATCACCAGATGGTGCGTGGTGATGGTTGCTGCCAGATTGCCTGTACTTTCAGTCACATACTGCGCGGCGTCGGCGGTGGTGATGTGCTCCATCACGACTTTCAGCCC
This sequence comes from Sulfitobacter sp. M22, assembly GCF_021736025.1. NCBI lineage: Bacteria > Pseudomonadati > Pseudomonadota > Alphaproteobacteria > Rhodobacterales > Roseobacteraceae > Sulfitobacter > Sulfitobacter sp. M22. The sequence continues at coordinate 539,034 of NZ_WMEC01000001.1, forward strand.
AGCGTGGCGGCTGCGGATCGGGTCCAGCACGCGGTCGATGAATACGGCCTCGCGGTCGAAAATATCGATTTCGGGGTCGGTCACCTCGCCGTGGGTGCACAGGGGCAGGCCGATCTCGGCCATCCGTTCAAGCACAGGCGCGACGTTGTCGAAATTTGCGACCCCACTGGCAGAGTTGGTCGTAGCGCCGGCAGGGTAAAGCTTGACCGCAGTGATCAGACCGCTGGCATGGGCCGCGGCCACATCATCAGGGTCGGTGTCTTCGGTCAGATAAAGCGTCATCAGCGGCGTGAAATCCGCGCCTTCCGGCAGGGCACGCAGGATGCGATCACGGTAGGCAGCGGCATCTGCACCGCGCACCACCGGAGGCACGAGATTTGGCATGATGATCGCACGGGCAAAATGCGCGGCGGTATAGGGCAATACGGCATCCAGCATCGCGCCGTCGCGCAGGTGCAGGTGCCAATCATCGGGACGTCGAAGCGTGAGGGTCTGTGTCATGGGCTCCCCGCTAGCACAGGGCGTGCAGGCGCGCTAGTCTTGGGATGGCACCTGCGGCGGTTCTATTGCAGTTACCCCGACTTTTGGGCGGCCTCGTCTTGATCCGTGTCAGCGTCGCCCGCCGGCGCGTTTCTAAGCGCGATGTCGGCCTCGATCTGCTTTTGACGTCGTGCGAAACGCGGGGCAGAGATGCGCTCGTTTACCCAGCGACATAGCATCAGGATAAAGGTTTCGCGCTGATCCTGCTCCAGTGCGTTCAGTAGGCTACGCAAATAGGGGCGGTGATCGCGACGCGCACGTGCGCAGCGCGCAAAGCTTTCGACGGTCAAGTCGTCCTCGGCGGCCAAGGTCAGTACGGCTTCGAACTGATCCAGATCTAGCAGCTTGGATTGCAATGCTGATCCCATACGGCGCATGCGCAATTTGGTGACATTGGGTCGGGTAAAGAGGCTGGCGTGCATCGCATCCAAGGGCACTGCTGGATCATAAATAACATATGCGGCTTCGGCGGCGTCCAGCATTTCGGGCGCATAGCCGAAACGGGATGTGAAATCCGTACGGCGCATCTCGATGAAACGATCGTCCCATCCGGCCACGCTAGGATCCAGCGTCGCTTGCGGTTGAATGGCAACAACCCGTGCGCCGGGGGCCGCAACAGAATAGGCCGCCGCCGCATAGCCACCCGGACCTGCACCATAGAAAACAACGCGGTCGAATTCGTCAAAAAACCCGTCGTCAATCAACCGGTCGAAGAACGCATAGACATTTTCGTCGCGAAACCACGTATCCCCTTCGGAGGCGATGCACAGATGCGACCAGTCTTCGTTGCGGACCATTTCCCACCCCAAAGGGTGTGCCAATGATGACAGGGCGCGCATCCCGCTGATGGTTTCAAAGCTGACCAGCAGAGTTTTCGTCTTTTTCAAAAAGATCGCATGATGTTTGCGCCCGAGCGTTTCGTAGAACCCATCGTCCTGCGCGACTTGGACAACAGCATCTAGCCACGCATCTTTCGAAAAATCGGCAAATGAAGTCTCGAGCGTGAAGGGGGTATCGATCATGGTAAACGTCCTCAATCGTAAACGGGCACAAGGCACCCTAGGCTTTGGTATGAGGTATCAGCGCATTAAGGCAAAAATGCGGAGATTTAAGGCATATTTATAGCACATTATGTGGTGCATCCAAGGCAAAGTCTCGGGCCTCAGACGCGCTTGGCCCTTGACCGCGCCGGATCAGAATGCACCACTTGTGTCAGGCAAAACGGGAGAACGCCATGCAACTGCCCCCTTCGATTGATGCCGTGCAAGAGCTGCTTGCGGGGCAGGGCTATGTCTGCGGCCGCCCGCTGGCGACAGTCGTCTTCCTGAGCCTAACGTTGGGCCGCCCGCTGTTTCTGGAAGGCGAAGCGGGCGTCGGTAAGACAGAGATCGCCAAGGCGCTTGCCCTTGCGCTGAACCGCAAGTTGATCCGGCTGCAATGCTACGAAGGCCTGGATGCTTCGACGGCTGTCTACGAATGGAACTTTCCGGCACAGATGATCGCCATCCGCACGGCAGAGGCGACGGGCGATACCTCGCGACGTCAGCTTACCACCGAATTGTTCAGCGATGATTTCCTGATTGAACGGCCCTTGCTCGAGGCGATGCGCCCTGACGAGCGGGGTGCGCCGATCTTGTTGATCGACGAGCTTGACCGCACGGACGCCCCCTTTGAGGCCTTCTTGCTTGAAGCGCTCAGCGATTTTCAGGTCACGATCCCCGAGCTTGGCACGATCAAGGCCCCCGAACCACCAATCGTGATCCTGACGTCTAATCGCACGCGAGAGGTGCATGATGCGCTTAAACGCAGGTGCCTTTACCACTGGGTCGATTATCCAGACTTCACCCGCGAAATGGAGATTTTGGCCGCCCGCGCCCCCGAAGCCTCCAGCGCGCTCAGCCGCGAGGTGGTGGCCTTTGTTCAGCAGTTGCGCACTGAAGATCTGTTCAAGAAGCCTGGCGTGGCCGAAACAATCGACTGGGCAAAATGCTTGCTTGCACTGGATGTGATCAACCTGAGCCCCGAAACCATCGCCGACACGCTCGGGGCTATTCTGAAATACCAAGATGACATCGCCAAGCTGCAAGGTTCCGAAGCGAAACGGATTCTGGATCAAGCCAAAGCCAGTCTGGACCCCTCCAGTTGAGCCGCGCCACTGCTTCCAAATGGACAAAAATCCTCGGGGGTCTGGGGGCTGACAGCCCCCGGTGGGCAACTGCCTGATGGAACATCTGCCATTAGAGCTGCCGGATAATCCTAAACTTGCCGGCAATATCACCCATTTCGCCCGTGCCTTGCGTCGCGCGGGCCTGCCAATAGGCCCGGGCCGCGTGATTGACGCGATCCGCGCGGTAGAGGTGGCGGGGTTCACCGACAAGACAGATTTCTACTGGACGCTGCACGCCTGTTTCGTGAACCGTCCCGAACACCGGATCATCTTTGCGCAGCTCTTTCGTTTGTACTGGCGCGATCCGCGGTATCTGGAACATATGATGGCGGCGATGTTGCCGGCGATCCGTGGCGTACAGGAAGACCGCCCCGCTCAAGCCGCCGAGAAACGCGCCGCCGAAGCCCTGCTGGATGGTGCCGAGGCGCCCGACCGCGAAGAAGAAGGGCCCGATGATGATCGCGAGACAGAGATCAAGGTCGACGCGAGCCTCACGATGTCCTCGCGCGAACGTCTGCGCAGCCTTGATTTCGAACTGATGAGCCTCGCCGAGGTGGCCGAGGCCAAGAAGATGCTGGCGCGGTTGAGCCTGCCGGTTAAACCCATGCCCTCGCGCCGCGCCATGACTTCCCCGAGGGGGCGGATTGACGCGGCGCGCACCCTGCGGTCGGCTCTGCGGCGCGGCGGCGAGATGCACAAGCTGGCATTTAAGACCCCACGCCCCCGCTATCCTAATCTGGTGGTGCTTTGCGATATATCCGGCTCGATGAGCCAGTATTCCCGCATGGTGCTGCATTTCCTGCATGCGGTGAGCAATGCCAAGGGCGCGGGATGGGCGCAGGTACATGCCTTTACCTTCGGGACGCGGTTGACCAATATCACGCGCCATCTGGCCACCCGCGATGTGGATGCCGCGCTCAAGGCGGCGGGGGCACAGGCGCAGGATTGGGAAGGCGGTACCCGTATAGGCGCAAGCATAGAGGCGTTTAACCGCGATTGGTCGCGGCGGGTCATGGGGCAGGGTGCCGTTGTGCTGCTGATCACTGACGGGCTGGATCGCGACGCGCCCGACGATCTGGCGCGGCAGATGCAGCGGCTGCACCTGTCAGCGCGGCGGCTGATCTGGTTGAACCCGTTGTTGCGGTGGGACGGTTTTGCGCCCAAGGCGGCCGGCATTCGTGCGATGCTGCCCTATGTTGACAGTTTTCGCGCCGGCCATTCGATTGCCTCGCTCGAGGAGCTGGCAGAGGTGATTTCCCGCCCCGATGACAGGGGCGAGAAAACGCGTTTGATGGGTCTGATCGACCGTTAGGTCTTAGGCAAAGGTGGCTGCAAAGGCCCCGCGGTAGGTCGCCGACAAATCTGCCAGCGGCGCTTTGACACCACCAAAGTTCACTTGGTCGCCGCCGAATTTCCCGACGCTTTCGAGATGCAGACCGGCGCTTTGGGCCGCGACCATCAAGGCTTCGGCTTGGTCGAAGTTGCACGCAATCAGGTAGCGCGCCTGATCCTCGCCAAACAGAACCTGTGTATCGGCGGAATCCAGGGTGACCCCGACGCCAGCTTCCTCGGCCAGCTCGAACGCGGCAAGCGCGAGGCCACCGTCAGACAGGTCGGTACAGGCTTTGATCAGCTCGCGGTTGGCACGGATGAATTCACCGTGGGCTTTTTCCAAGGCCAGATCGACATGGGGCGCGTCGCCGTCGCGGCGGTTAAAGACTTCGAGCAGCAGGGCGGATTGCCCGATGTGCCCTTCGCTGGCACCCAGAACCAAAGCGACATGGCCGTCACGGACCTCTTTGCCGATGATCTCGTCTGTGTGTTTCAGCAGGCCGACCGCGCCGATGGTGGGCGTTGGCAGGATGCCTTTGCCGTCGGTTTCGTTGTACAGCGATACGTTGCCCGACACGATGGGCATATCCAGCGCGGAAACTGCCTCGCCGATGCCTTTCAGCGCCCCGACGAACTGGCCCATGATCTCGGGCTTTTCGGGGTTGCCGAAATTCAGGTTATCGGTGGTCGCCAGCGGCAGGGCCCCGACGGCACAAAGGTTACGGTAGGCTTCGGCCACGGCCTGTTTGCCGCCCTCGACAGGGTTCGCCTTGACGTAGCGCGGCGTCACATCCGAGGTGAACGCAATGGCTTTGTCTGTGCCATGGATGCGCACGATACCCGACCCCAGACCCGGGGTGCGGGCGCTGTCGCCCATAACCATCGTATCGTATTGTTCATAGACCCACGCTTTGGATGCGTAGTTCGGGCTGGAGATCAGCGCGTGCAGCCCGTCGATGGGATCAATGCCCGGCACATCCGACAGTGGTTCGGCTGCGGGTGTCTCTACGTAGGGGCGGTCATATTCGGGGGCGTTGCCCGACAGCGCCTTGAGCGGCAGGTCGGCTTTGACCTCGCCATTGTGCACGATCAGGAAACGGTCTTCGGCGATTGTTTCGCCCACGATAGCAAAGTCGAGGTCCCATTTGTCAAAGACGGCTTTCGCCTCGGCTTCGAGTTCGGGGCGCAGGACCATCAGCATTCGTTCTTGGGATTCCGACAGCATCATTTCATAGGCGGTCATGGCATGTTCGCGGGTCGGGACCTTTTCGAGGTCCAGACGTACACCAAGGTTGCCCTTGTCGCCCATTTCCACGGCAGAGCAGGTCAGACCCGCCGCCCCCATATCCTGAATAGAGATTACAGCACCGGTCGCCATCAGCTCTAGCGTGGCTTCCATCAGGCGCTTTTCGGTAAAGGGGTCGCCAACCTGAACGGTCGGGCGTTTGTCTTCAATGGTGTCGTCGAACTCGGCTGACGCCATGGTCGCGCCGCCCACACCGTCGCGGCCGGTTTTCGCGCCAAGGTAAACGACCGGCATGCCAACGCCGGAAGCGGCGGAATAAAAGATCTTGTCAGTGTCGGCCAGACCGGCGGCAAAGGCGTTCACAAGGCAGTTGCCGTCATAGGCGGTATCAAAGCGAACCTCGCCCCCGACAGTTGGAACGCCAAAGCAGTTGCCATAGCCGCCAACGCCTGCAACGACGCCATGCACCAGTTGGCGCGTCTTGCGATGCTCAGGCGAGCCAAAGCTAAGCGAATTCATCGCCGCAATAGGACGCGCGCCCATGGTGAAGACATCCCGCAAGATGCCGCCCACGCCAGTCGCAGCCCCTTGGTAGGGTTCGATATAGGACGGGTGGTTATGGCTTTCCATTTTGAAGACCAGCGCCTGACCGTCGCCAATATCGACGATGCCCGCGTTTTCGCCCGGTCCGCAGATCACCTGAGGGCCCTCGGTCGGCAGCGTGCGCAGCCATTTCTTTGACGACTTGTAGGAACAGTGTTCGTTCCACATGGCCGAAAAGATCCCCAGCTCGGTAAATGTGGGTTCGCGCCCGATGATGTCCAGAATACGCTGATATTCATCGGCGTTGATGCCGTGGCTTGTAATCAGTTCTTGCGTGATGGCTGGTTCGGTCATGATGCGCGTTTTCCCCTAGCAATATGCCACACCTCTTAGATCAAGCGCAGCGCGGGGAAAAGACCTAAGGCGGGAGAAGAGCGTCAGCCAAAAAAAAGGCCGAGCACGAAGCTCGGCCGAGTCCAACAGGGAGGTATGAAGAAGCGGCACGGAGCCGCCCGTCTTCATACCGCTCAATTAAGTGGCGCGAGTGCGTGGATCAAGGCGGGAATCGTTAATCTATGACATGCCCGTTATGCGGTTTTCGCATAGCTAGCGGGATTCCTTCTCGCGCAGCAGTTTGCGGTGGGTGATGATCTCGTCTTGGACAAAATCCTTGAATGCCGCGACGCGTTTGGAAGAACGCAGCTCTTCAGGGTAGGCAAGGAATACGGGCACATCCGCCGACTCGGTCTCGGGGAGCACCTGCACGAGGTCGGGGAAGTCTTGGATCAGGTAATCAGGCAGAACCCCGATCCCGAGATTGTTAATGACCGCTTGAAGCACACCAAAGTAGTTATTCACCGTCAGCATCGACCGCACGTCATGCATCATAAGCTGCTGGATCAGGTTCAGGCCCGCGTGCACCTGATTGCTGTCTGTGTTCTGGCATATCAGGCGGTGATCCGACATATCCTCAAGCCGCTGGGGCGTGCCGTTCGCCGCGAGATAGGCGGGTGAGGCATACATGCACATCTTGATCATCATCAGCTTCTTGCGCACCAAATCGGCCTGCGATGGCTCCTTCATGCGGATGGCCACATCGGCTTCGCGCATAGGAAGGTCCAGCACGCGTTCTTCCAGCATCAGGTCGACCTTAAGGTCAGGGTATTTCTCGTAAAGCTTGGGCAGGCGCGGTGCCAGCCACAATGTACCAAAGCCTGTTGTCGTTGTGACGCGCAATTCGCCAAAGACCTCTTCTTCGCTGTCGCGGATGCGTGCCGCTGCGGTATCGAGCCTTTTCGACATTGCGACTGTGGCATCAAACAGCAGCTCGCCTTGCTCCGTTAGGATCAGCCCGCGCGCATGGCGGTGGAACAGGTTGGTATTCAACTGCTCTTCCAGCCCACGTATCTGGCGGCTGACCGCAGATTGCGACAGGTTCAGTTTGTCCCCCGCATGGGTCAAGCTGCCGGCGTCCGCGACGGCGTGAAAAATTCTGAGCTTGTCCCAATCCATGAGGGCGACCTTTTGTGATGTGCGCGCTGTTCGCAAGAGCAGCCATCTTTGCGCGGAATACGGTTTAAAAACAACCCTGCGACAGGGTGCATCGGGGCATATAGGCTTATCTTATCACGGCTAGATCGGGTGAGTGTGCAAAAGATCAAGGGCGCGCGCCCGCTGCATTGCGATCTAGGGGTGGTCACAACGCTAGACAGGTCAGCTTTTGTGACCTAGTATGAGGGAATAGCTATTGATTGCACGTAGGGGAGGACGCGCTATGGGTACGCAGAAAATTTCACTAACTGACCGGTATGACCTTGAGAAATCGCCAGTGTTGCTGAACGGCACACAGGCGTTGGTGCGCATGATGATGATGCAGGCCTCAAGGGACAAAACCGCAGGTCTAAACACCGCGGGCTATGTGACCGGATATCGCGGGTCGCCCTTGGGGGCCGTGGACTTGCAAATGGAACGCGCCGCCAAGTCGCTGGCCGCGCATAACGTCGTGTTCGAGCCGGGCCTGAACGAAGATCTTGCCGCTACCGCCCTGTGGGGCAGTCAGCAGGCAGAGCTGCGCGGCGAAGGCAAGTACGACGGTGTGTTTGGCCTGTGGTACGGTAAAGGCCCGGGGGTGGACCGCTCTGGTGATGTGATGCGCCATGCCAATATGGCAGGCTCGTCCACACATGGTGGTGTACTGATGGCTATGGGGGATGATCATACGGGTGAATCCTCTACCGTGCTGCACCAGTCCGAATGGGCGATGGTGGATGCCTATATGCCTGTTGTCAGTCCTGCCGGTGTGCAGGAGATCCTTGATTACGGTATTTATGGATGGGCGCTAAGCCGGTTTAGCGGGCTATGGGTCGGTCTCAAGACGATGAAAGACACCGTAGAGGCGACATCGGTGGTGAATGGCGACCCGAACCGGATGAAGCTGGTCACGCCGCAGTTTGATATGCCCGAAGGGGGGCTTAACATCCGTCTGCAAGACACGCCGCATCTGCAAGAGGCGCGGATGATTGACTATAAACGATATGCCGCCGAAGCGTTCAGCCATGCCAACAAGATGGACAAACGCATGTGGGGCAAACGCGGAGCTAAGATCGGCATCGCGGCTGCGGGTAAGAATTGGCTGGATGTGATCCACGCCATGAGCCTGCTCAACATCGACGAAAACGAAGCCGAACGTCTGGGCCTCACGCTCTACAAGATCGGTCAGACCTTCCCGCTGGATATGAAGGGCTTCCATTCCTGGGCCGAAGGGCTTGATCTGGTCATTGTCGTCGAAGAAAAGCGCAAGCTGATCGAGGTGCAGATCAAGGAGGCGCTGTTCTCGGATACGCATCGCCGCGTCTATGGCTGGCACAAAGGCGGTGGTGCCGGGATGGAGCATGGCGAAGAGCTGTTCCCCACCCGTGGCGCGCTGGACCCGATCTGGATCGCCGAAAAGCTGGGCGGTATCTTTATCGAGGAAGGTCGGACGACCGACGGCATCAAGGCCGGTATGGAAGCGCTGGATACCGCGCGACGTGCCGATAACGCCGAAGACATTGCCGCGCGTGTGCCGTACTTCTGTTCAGGCTGTCCACATAACTCATCAACCAAGCTACCAGAGGGGAGCCGCGCCTACGCCGGGATCGGTTGTCACTATATGGTGCAATGGATGGACCGCGAGACAACGGGCTTTACCCATATGGGGGGGGAAGGGGCGAACTGGATCGGTGAATCCAAATTCTCGACCCGCGAGCATGTGTTCCAGAACCTCGGTGACGGAACATACAACCATTCGGGCAATCTGGCGATCCGTGCGGCCATCGCGGCCAAGACGAACATCACCTACAAGATCCTTTATAACGATGCCGTTGCGATGACAGGTGGCCAGCATAACGAAGGCGATCTGGACGCGCCGCGTATCGTGGCAGAGATCAAGGCGATGGGCGTCAAGAATATCGCTGTAGTCTATGACGAGAAAGAGGATGTGGATCAAAAGGCCTTTGGCGACGTGCCCATGTACGAGCGTGCCGATCTACAAACCGTGCAAGAGAATTTCGCAAAGCTTAAGGGCGTCAGCGCAATCGTCTATATCCAGACCTGTGCCGCCGAAAAACGTCGTCGTCGCAAGCGGGGGCTGTTCCCTGATCCCGACAAGCGGGTGTTCATCAATACCGATGTCTGCGAGGGCTGTGGGGATTGTGGTGTGCAGTCCAACTGCGTCTCGATCGTGCCCGAAGAGACAGAGCTGGGACGCAAGCGGGCGATTGACCAATCATCGTGCAACAAGGATTTCTCGTGCGTCAAAGGATTCTGCCCGTCCTTCGTGACGCTGGAAGGGGCCAAGATCCGCAAAGACCCCACGACAGAGGTCAAGATCCCCGACCTGCCCATGCCGACCTTACCTGCGATCAATGGCACGCATAACGTGGTGATCACCGGTGTTGGTGGGACCGGCGTTGTGACCATCGGTGCTGTGCTGGCGCAAGCGGCACAGATTGACGGCAAGGGCGCTGGGATGATGGAAATGGCGGGGCTGGCCCAAAAGGGCGGTGCCGTACATATCCATTGCCGTATTGGGAACCGTCCCGAAGACATCAGCGCCATTCGCGTGGCAACAGGCGAAGCAGATGCGTTGATCGGGGGGGACCTTGTTGTCTCTGCCGGCACAAAGACACTTGGCCTGACGCGCGCTGGGCGGACGGGGGCGGTTGTGAACTCGCATCAGATCATCACGGGGGAATTTACCCGCGATACTGAATTCCAGATGCCGTATGACCGGCTGACCCTCGCGCTTGAAGCGCGGCTAAAGGATGACGTCGCGCTGTTTGATGCCTCTGATCTGGCCAAGGCGACGCTGGGGGATTCGATCTATTCGAACATGATGATCTTTGGCGCGGCTTGGCAGCAGGGGCTAATCCCGCTGTCGCTGGACAGCCTGCAACAGGCGATCACCTTAAACGGTGCTGCGGTCGAACGGAACCTGCGCGCGTTTGAACTGGGCCGTTGGGCCGTGCTGCACCCCGAAGACGCCAAGCGTGTAATGACGCCAAATGTCGTCGCGCTGCCAAAAACCTTGAACGAAAAAATCGCCTTCCGGAAAGACCACCTGACGGCCTATCAGGGAAAGGGTTTGGCTAAACGCTATGGCGCGATGTTGGATAAGATCACGGATGACCGCCTGAAAGAGGCCGTGGCCTTGGGCTATCACAAGCTTTTGTCTTACAAGGATGAATACGAGGTCGCGCGCCTGTTGAAATCCACCCGCGCCAAAGTGGCAGAGGCCTTTGAGGGGGATCCCAAGCTGACCTTCAATCTTGCGCCACCGATCCTGTCGAAAACCGGCGCGGATGGCCGTCCGATGAAACGGACCTTTGGCGCGTGGATGGAGGGGCCGTTCAACATGCTGGCGCGGATGAAATTCCTGCGCGGCACGCCGTTCGATCCCTTTGGCCGCACCGAAGAACGCCGGATGGAGCGGTCCTTGATCTCGCAATACGAGGCCGACATGAAGGATGTTCTGCCCAAGCTGACCGACGCAACCCATGACGCGATTGTCGCCTTGGCGGAGCTTCCCTTGCAGATCCGCGGCTTTGGTCCGGTGAAACAGGCGAATGAAGCCAAGGCCGCAAAGCGGCGCGAAGAGCTGCTGGCCGTGATCCGGTCGGGGGGCACGCAAACCTCTCGCGCGGCAGAATAGTCTGAATAGGCTGAATAGGCTGTCTGTCACGCGACTGTCATGATCCACTGCTAGAGGGCAAGGCAAAGCCCGTGAAAAGGAACCGACCTTGACCCTCTTGCAGCCCGATCTTCGGCCTCTGACAGCGCGTGACATCAGCTATGCCTATTCCGCCAAGTCGCGGCCCGCGCGTGCCTTCATCCGGCTGATGGAGAATAGCACAGGGCGGTTGGGGCTGATGAAACGGGCCACCGGCTATGAAGACGACATGGCGCGCGGGATCGGCTTCTTTGACGTGATGGTGCAGCGCTATGGGCTGACGCTTGACGTCGTGGGCGGCAGTCTGGCGAATATCCCCGAAACGGGGCCTGTCATCGCGCTGGCGAACCATCCTTATGGTATTCTGGACGGGTTGATGCTGGGGCATATGTTGGCGCGCCGCCGGGACGGGTTCAAGATCATGGCCCATTCGGTCTTTAACCGCGCACCCGACCTGAACCGCCATCTGCTGCCGATCAGTTTTGACGAGGACAAGGCCGCGCTGGCGCTGAACCTGCGCACGCGCAAGATTGCGCTGGAGTATTTGGGGCAGGGTGGCGCGGTTGGCATCTTTCCGGGGGGCACCGTCAGCACCAGCGCACGGCCGTTTTCGCGCCCCATGGACCCGGGCTGGCGCAGCTTTACCGCCCGCATGATCGCGAAATCGGATGCCACTGTCGTGCCGATCTACTTTGACGGCCACACCAGCCGCTTGTTCCAGATTGCCAGCCATTTGCATCACACCCTACGCATGGGACTGCTGATCAAGGAATTCCGCAAACGCGTCGACACGCGCGTGCGCGTGGTCATCGGCGAACCCATCGGCAGAAACGCGCTGGACCCCATGGCAAAAGACGCAAAAGCTATGATGGATTTCCTGCGCAAAGCGACGTATGAGTTGTCACCAGACCTGGCAAAATCCTTTGATCTGGGGTTTGAATTTGAAGATCGGCATCGTGCCGACAGGTGACGGTAAGGTGTTATGGCAGTTGGTATTTTCGATTCTGGGCTTGGCGGGCTGACCGTGTGGGATGCCGTTCAGGCGCAGTTGCCCGATGTGGATTTTGTGTATTTGGCTGACAGCGCCCATGCCCCATACGGGGTGCGCAATGCTGATGACATTTACAACCTGACGACGGCGGCTACTCAGCGGTTGTTTGATGCGGGGTGCGATCTGGTGATCCTCGCTTGTAACACTGCCTCTGCGGCCGCGTTGCGCCGTATGCAAGAAGGGTGGGTGCCGTCGGGCAAGCGCGTCTTGGGTGTTTTCGTGCCTCTGATTGAGTCGATGACCGAGCGCCAGTGGGGTGATAATTCCCCCCCGCGCGAGGTCGATCTGAAACATGTGGCGCTGTTTGCGACGCCCGCGACGGTTGCCAGCCGTGCGTTCCAACGTGAACTGGCGTTTCGGGCGATTGGTGTCGATGTCGAAGCGCAGGCCTGTGGCGGTGTCGTCGATGCGATCGAAGACGGTGATTTCATCCTCGCCGAGGCCTTGGTACGCAGCCATGTTGACGCATTGAAACGCAAAATGCCTGCGCCAGAGGCCGCGATTTTGGGCTGCACGCATTATCCGCTGATGCAGGAAACCTTTCAGGATGCGCTTGGCCCCGATGTCAAAGTGTTTAGCCAAGCCAATCTGGTCGCGCATAGCCTGGGCGATTACCTGCAACGTCACCCCAATATGCTAGGCACGGGCGAGGCCGCTTTCCTGACCACGGGCGACCCCAAAAAGGTCAGCAGCCGTGCAACGCAATTCTTGCGACGACCGTTGACCTTCCAAGCGGCCTAACACGAATTTGCTAACACCTTCCAAACGGAACCCGACATGACCCATAATATCGCCATTCTTGGTGCCTCCGGCTATACCGGCGCAGAACTTATCCGGCTAATTTCCGGCCATTCCTCTATGCAGATCAAAGCCTTGGGGGCGAACTCTAAGGCGGGGCAAACAATTGCTGAGGTGTTTCCACACCTGCGCCACATGGATCTACCTGCCTTGGTGACCATTGATGAAATCGATTTTTCACAGATCGATCTGTGCTTTTGTGCGCTGCCGCATAAAACCAGCCAAGAGGTCATCGCGAACCTGCCCCAAGACCTCAAGATCGTTGACCTTTCGGCTGATTTCCGGCTGCGCGATCCTGAAGCCTATGCCAAGTGGTACGGCAATCCTCATGCCGCGCTAGACCAGCAGGAGGAGGCCGTCTATGGCCTCACCGAATTCTACCGCGAAGAAATCAAATCCGCGCGTTTGGTTGCTGGCACCGGCTGCAATGCCGCCACCGGTCAGTTCGCCCTGCGCCCCTTGATAGAAAAGGGCGTTATCGATCTGGACGATATCATACTGGACCTGAAATGCGCCGTGTCCGGTGCGGGGCGGTCGCTTAAGGAAAACCTGCTGCATGCAGAGCTGTCCGAGGGGTACCACGCCTATGCGTTGGGGGGCACGCATCGGCATTTGGGAGAATTCGATCAGGAGTTTTCAGCCATCGCAGGCCGCCCAGTCAAAGTGCAGTTCACCCCGCATCTGTTGCCGGCCAACCGCGGTATTCTTGCGACCGTCTACGTTAAAGGTGAAGCACAGAATATCCACCAGACCTTGGCCGATGCTTATGATGCCGAGCCCTTTATCGAGGTGCTTCCGTTTGGCGAGGCCCCGAGCACGCGTCATGTTCGTGGGTCGAATTTTTGCCATATCGGTGTGGTGGCTGACCGGATTGAAGGGCGCGCAATCGTGGTCGCAGCGCTTGATAATTTGACCAAGGGCTCCAGCGGGCAGGCGTTGCAAAACGCCAATCTGATGCTAGGTATTGACGAGGTCGAGGGGCTGATGATGGCTCCGCTATTTCCCTGAGGTCTCATGAAAAGTCTTAAAAAGCAGCGGCGTATACAGGTTATCGGTGTCGCGCTGGTGGCGCTTGTGCTGTCTACCGCGCTGATTGGATATGCCTTGCGTGATGGGATCAACTTTTTCCGCGCCCCCAGTCAGGTGATCGCAGAGCCGCCCGCCCCGACCGAGGTGTTTCGCATCGGCGGGCTGGTCGAAGAGGGCAGCCTTGTGCGCGGCGATGGCCTGACCATCCGCTTCTCCGTGACCGATGGCGGCGCGACGGTTCCTGTGACCTATAGCGGTGTGCTGCCCGATCTTTTTGAGGAAAATCAGGGGATGGTAGGAACGGGAAGATACATCAACGGAACGTTCGAAGCGACTGAAATCCTTGCAAAACATGATGAAAACTACATGCCAAAAGAAGTCGTGGACGCATTGAAAGAGCAAGGCGTCTACGTGGCCCCCGAGGGCTGATGCGTACGGCGATGCCGGAATTAATTAACATCTGAACAGCCATTCTTGCAGGGACAAAACTGTAAGAAGGGCCGATTTGATGCAAACTGTTGAAGAAATTGCCAAGTCCATCGTTGCGCGTGAAGGGGGCTTTGTAAATGATCCAGATGATCCGGGTGGGGCGACCAAACATGGTGTCACTATCCATACAATGCGCCGTCTGGGGCTGGATTTAAATCGCGATGGCGCGGTGAATGTTGCAGATGTTCAAGCGCTTAGCCAGGCTCAGGCGACCGAGATTTTCATCACACATTATTTCCACAAACCTAAAATCGCCCAACTGCCAGAACCGTTGCAGCCGTCTGTTTTCGATATGTACGTCAATGCGGGCGGCAATGCGGTGAAAATTCTTCAGCGATTGTTAAGAGATATGGGGTTTGATGTGGCTGTAGATGGTGCGCTTGGGCCGCAGACCTTGAGTGCGACGGGACACGCCTATGCGCAAGCGCCGGCACAGTTTGTGGACGCCTATGCTGTGGCGCGGCGCAACTATTATTTCGGGCTGGCCGATCAGCGACCGGCAAGTCGCAAATACGCCCGCACGCGGGCTGGCACGAAAGGGGGATGGATCAAACGCGCTGAGGAATTTATGTCCCCGCAGTATCATTTGAGCCCGCGTGACTTTAACGAAAGGGTCGAAGCATGGCGGTGATTGATAAGGCTTTAGGCCTCGTTTTTGGTGATGGCCGGAATGTATTGCGCGATACTGTCGAAGTATTCCGCCAGAATGCCGAAAATACCGCTGCGCGTGATGCGGCCGCGCTAGAGCAGGCGATGGTGCAGTTTGCGGCTGAGTTCAACGTCGCGCCGGTGGGACGTTTTGATCGCATTATGAACGGTGTGAATCGCCTTCCGCGACCGGCCTTAGCGCTTGGAACATTGGGATTGTTCGTCGCAGCAATGGTTGATCCGGTTTGGTTTGCCAGTCGCATGCAAGGCGTGGCGTTGGTGCCCGAACCTTTATGGTGGTTACTAGGCGCTGTGGTATCGTTTTACTTTGGCGCGCGGCATCAGGTGAAAACGCAAGAATTTCAACGCTCTATCGCGCGTACCATCGCGCAGACGCCGGCGGCAATGCGACACATCGAACACTTGAATGTGCCGCAAACTGATGAGGGCCAATTAGAGGCCGAAAACACGATCCCAGTTGTTTCAACGGTGGCCCCGGGGGAAACGGACAACGCTGCACTGGACGATTGGCGCAAGGCTGCGGCCTAAGGCGGGCCCTGCGACGCTTTGCTGCGCACACTGACGTGATTTAGGTGTGAATTCCCATGGCACGGCACCGCGCTCCGCCCTATGGTCGCAGGATGATTACAGAGCTCGGACATTTCGCCCTTATCCTCGCCTTTGGCGTCGCCATTGTTCAAATGGTGGTACCCCTTGTCGGTGCCCATAAACGCTGGCCAGGGTGGATGGCCGTAGCAGAGCCCGCCGCTGGCGCGCAGTTCGCGCTGACATTACTGGCCTTCGGCGCGCTGATGTGGGCCTTTGTAAGCTCCGATTTCTCGCTTCGGCTGGTGGTGTTAAACAGCCATTCAATGAAGCCCCTATTGTATAAAATCAGCGGCACCTGGGGCAATCACGAAGGGTCCATGTTGCTTTGGGTTCTGATTGTCGCGCTTTTCGGGGCCATGGCCGCGTGGTTCGGAGGCAATCTACCTCCAACCTTGCGCGCGCGGGTGTTGTCGGTACAGGCTGCAATTGGCGTCGCGTTTTTTGCTTTTATCCTGTTTACCTCTAACCCGTTCCTGCGTCTTGCTACACCGCCGTTTGATGGGCAGGATCTGAATCCCCTGCTACAAGATCCCGGGCTCGCGTTTCACCCGCCGTTTTTGTATCTGGGGTATGTCGGGCTTTCGATGACGTTCAGCTTTGCCGTTGCCGCGCTGATCGAGGGGCGTATCGACGCCGCGTGGGGGCGATGGGTGCGCCCGTGGACGCTTGCGGCATGGATTTTCCTGACCATCGGTATCGCGCTTGGGTCCTGGTGGGCCTATTACGAGCTTGGCTGGGGCGGGTTTTGGTTTTGGGATCCTGTTGAGAACGCAAGCTTTATGCCGTGGCTACTGGCGGCAGCACTGCTGCATTCGGCAGTCGTGGTTGAAAAGCGCGAGAGTTTGAAAAGCTGGACAATTCTTTTGGCGATTCTTGCGTTCGGCTTTTCGTTGATCGGGACGTTTATCGTGCGATCTGGCCTGCTGACCTCGGTCCACGCGTTTGCGAATGACCCTGAACGCGGCGTCTTTATCTTGATGATCATGGCATTTTTCATGGGCGGCGCGCTTGTACTCTTTGCCGCGCGCGCCCGTGCGCTAGAAGCGAAAGGCGTCTTCAGCATGGTGAGCCGCGAGTCGGCGCTGTTGGTAAATAACGTCTTATTGGCGGTCGCTTGTTTTGTGGTTTTCATCGGTACCATGTGGCCATTGCTGGCAGAAATGTTTTTCGACAGAAAATTAAGCGTTGGCCCCCCGTTCTTTAACGCGGCCTTCACACCTTTCATGGTTATGTTGGGCCTGATCCTACCGATCGGGTCTGCGATGCCGTGGAAACGTGCGGTTATTACACGCGCACTGAAACCGCTGCGGTATGTGTTTGTCTTGGCAATTGCGATCGGGGCGCTTGCCTATGCGATACAATCGGGGCGCAGCTTATTGGGGCCGCTGGGGTTGTTTTTAGGAGCCTGGATTGTGATGGGCACCATTGTCGACCTCTGGGGCCGCACCGGACGCGGTGAGAACCGTCTGCGCCGGCTTGGCCGGATGCCGCGGGCAGACTGGGGCAAGATGGTGGCCCATGCGGGGCTTGGCGTCACGATGGCAGGCGTCGCGGGCCTTACCGCGTGGTCTATGGACGATATCCGTGCGGTGCCGCTTGGTGGTTCCTATGACGTGGGGCGCTATACGGTACAGCTGGATGATGTCAAACGCAGTCAGGGGCCAAACTATGTATCGACCACCGGAAGCGTGACACTGCTCCATGACGGGGCAGAGATCGCGCAGCTACGGCCTGAGAAACGGTTCTATCCCGTGGCACAGATGCCCACGACCGAGGCTGCGATTGACTATAACCTGCTGCGCGACGTCTATGTCGTGATTGGGGATGAACAGGCCGGCGGCGGTTGGGTGGTGCGTACCTATATCAAGCCGCTGACCAACTGGATCTGGATTGGCTGCGCTTTGATGGCGCTTGGTGGGCTCCTAAGCCTTTCGGACCGTCGCTACCGTGTTGCGGCGGGGGCCGCAAAAACAAAGCAGGTACCCGCGCAATGAGGGCGCTCGTCCTCGCGCTGATGTTATTGGGTACGCCCGCCTGGGCGGTTCAACCAGACGAGGTGCTGTCTGATCCGGTGTTGGAACAACGCGCTCGGACCTTGTCCAAAGGGTTGCGCTGCCTCGTGTGCCGCAACGAAAGCATCGACGAAAGCAACGCCAGCCTCGCGCGTGATCTGCGTATCTTGCTGCGCGAGCGTTTGGTCGCAGGCGACACCGATGCAGAGGCGGTGGCCTATATCGTTGACAGATATGGCGAGTATGTGTTGCTCAACCCACCGGCGCGCGGATCAACCTGGGTGCTTTGGGCGGCGGGGCCGCTGATGCTATTGCTGGCAGGCGGGGTCGGGCTTGTCTATCTGCGCGGCCGTGCTCGGACACCGGGTGAAGAACAGGCCCCGCTGAGCGCCAATGAACAGGCACGTCTGGACGATATTCTAAAAGATTAACGCGGGGTTTCGCTGGCAGCGCGTCGTCTTATGGGTAAGGTGCAGAGGAATTGTAAATTAAGGACCCGCGCCATGGACTATCAAACCCTGACCTATGACCTCAACGACGGGCTAGCCGTGGTCACAATGAACCGCCCTGACAAGATGAATGCGCTCACGACGCAGATGCGGGCCGAGATCGAACACGCGTTTACCCAAGCCGGCAAAGACGCGCGTTGCGTCGTCATCACCGGCGCAGGCCGTGCATTTTGCACCGGTCAGGATCTGAGCGATAGCACCAGCAAGGGATCGTTGGATCTAGAGCGGACCTTGCGCGAAGAATATGGCCCGATGTTGCAGGCGATCACCAACTGCCCCGTGCCCACAATTGCGGCCGTGAATGGTCCGGCGGCTGGGGCAGGGGCGAACCTCGCACTAGCGACCGACGTGGTCTTTGCGACGGAATCATCCTATTTTCTTCAGGCTTTTACGCGCATTGGATTGATGCCAGACGCTGGCGGAACGTACACGCTGCCCCGTCAAATGGGTACCGCCAAGGCTATGGGCGCAGCCCTGTTCGCCGACAAGATTTCGGCCCGCCAGGCTGATGATTGGGGCATGATCTGGGAAGCCGTTGCCGATGCGGATTTTGACGCGCATTGGCGTGCCAAAGCAGCGCATCTGGCACAAGGTCCGACCAGCGCATATGCGGCTGCAAAAAATGCCATCCGTGCCAGCTGGGACAACACGCTTGAGGATCAGCTGTCGCTGGAGGCACAGGAGCAGGGAAAATGCGGTCAGTCGCGTGATTTTAAAGAGGGCGTGACAGCTTTCATGCAGAAGCGCCCTGCGCGCTTTGAAGGGCGGTAATTCGTCTAAACTGAGCGTTCGACCAGCAACACATCATCGGGGTTGAGGGTCGGACGCGAGGCGCTTGCTACGACGGCGACCGCTATTCCGTCTGCCAGCACGGTATGTACGCTGCCCGACACCTGTTTAACGGTGATCCTTGGCGGCATCTGACCCTTGTCATAAACCACTGCAATCTGGTCGCATTTCTGCTGAGTGTCGTGCACAAAAGACCCCTGCGGTGCCGGGTGGTGCCGTGCGGTTTTGCAGCTGAGACTGGTCGCGTTATCCCATTGTAGTCGGGGCCGAGGGTCCTTCATACGGTGGTCCTTTCCGCATAGGCGGCGCGCGCCATTTGCGCGACGGTGCGTCTGATCGGACGCCTTTGTGATGTATTAACGCTGAACTTGGGGTGATCGCGCCACTTGGTCAATGACGATCGCCGATTATGCGCGGTTTCGAAACAACGATACAAAACCGTCATATTTCAAGCGGGATGGTTTCGAAATACTGAAAAGTCTGTCGAAACAGTAGGCTTGAAAAAGGTGCTTTGATCACATCTGCCCAGATGGTGCCGCTGCGAAACGAATCTCTTTGCGTCGATCCTGTACCCTGTACCCTTGATCAAGACGCAAAACGCCCCGCCATTGAGGCGGGGCGTTTCAGATCTAACACACTGGAATTCAGCGCTTTTCAATATCGACGTAATCGCGGGGTGTCTCGCCAAGATACAGCTGACGGGGGCGACCGATTTTCAACTGAGGGTCGCTGATCTGCTCTTTCCACTGGGAAATCCAGCCAACGGTCCGTGCCAGCGCAAAGATGGGCGTGAACATCGACGTTGGGAAACCCATCGCTTCGAGGATGATACCCGAATAGAAATCGACGTTCGGGAACAGCTTTTTATCTGCAAAGTACGGATCTTCCAGCGCCTGTTTTTCCAGTTCTTTGGCAACCTGCAGGATCGGGTTGTTTTCCACGCCCAGCAGTTCCAGAACCTCGTCCGCGCTTTCTTTCATCACGGTGGCACGTGGATCGTGATTTTTGTAAACGCGGTGACCAAAGCCCATCAGGCGGAAGGGGTCGTTCTTGTCCTTGGCGCGGGCGATGAATTCAGGGATCCGGTCCGGCGTGCCGATCTCTTTCAGCATTTCCAGACAGGCTTGGTTTGCGCCGCCATGTGCGGGACCCCAAAGGCATGCGATGCCCGCTGCGATACACGCAAAGGGGTTCGCGCCCGAGGAAGACGCCAGACGCACGGTCGATGTCGATGCGTTCTGTTCATGGTCCGCGTGCAGCGTAAAGATACGGTCCATCGCGCGCGACAGGATCGGATCAACCACATAGTCTTCGGCAGGGACGGCGAAACACATGCGCAGGAAGTTACCGGCGTAATCCACATCATTGCGCGGATAGATGAACGGCTGACCGATGGTGTATTTGTAAGCCATCGCAGCAATCGTCGGCATCTTGGCAATCAAACGGATCGTCGCGACTTCGCGCTGGTGCGCATCATTGATGTCGGTGCTGTCATGATAGAAGGCAGACATCGCGCCGACGACGCCGACCATGATAGCCATTGGGTGCGCATCACGGCGGAAGCCACGGAAGAAGTTGATCATTTGCTCGTGGATCATGGTATGGTTGGTGACCAGATCTTCGAACTCTTCAAGCTGGGCTGCCGAGGGAAGCTCGCCGTACAGCAGCAGGTAGCACACCTCAAGGTAATGGGATTCGCTGGCAAGCTGGTCGATCGGATAGCCACGGTGGAGCAACACACCTTCGTCACCGTCGATAAAGGTGATCGTGCTGTCGCATGCCGCTGTCGAGGTGAAACCAGGGTCATATGTAAAAACATTCGCCTGCGAGAACAGCTTGCGGATATCCAAAACATCCGGTCCCGCCGATGGGGAATAGATCGGCAGTTCAAAGCTGTTCCCGTCGATGGTCAACGTTGCGGATTTTGTACTTTCGGCCATGAAGTCCCTTCCTATTGTGGTATCGACGCGCGTTATGCCGTCGACTGGGGTGGTACCGAGACGGTCCGCCCCTCAGTTATTTCTGTGCATATCAAGAATATGCATGCGCATATTTTAGATAGCTGCATCGTTTAAGCGGGCAAGGCTTTCGTCGCGCCCAAGTACCAGCATCATATCGAAAACTGATGGGGTTGCCGCCCGCCCGGCGAGTGCTGCGCGCAGCGGCCCCGCCAATTTGCCAAATTTGGTATCGTGAGCGGCAGCAAAGCCGTTCAGCGCCTCCTCCAGCGTTTCTCTGTCCCAAGTAACATTCTGCAACTGCGGCGTCAATTCAGTCAGCATACCACGGGATACATTGTCCAAATGCTTTATCGCCTTCTCGTCCGGTTGAATGGGGCGTTCGGCGAGGATAAATTCAGCCTTTTCAAGAAGATCTGGGAATTTCTTCGCGCGTTCTTTTAAGCAATACATGGCCCGCTCCAACCCGTTTGCTTGCGCAGTTGTAAGCGCTGGCAGCCCGGCAGCGGTCAAATAAGCCTCGATCTCGTGCCGCAATGCAGCATCATCCGCCGCGGCAATATGCTGACCACAGATGTTTTCCAGCTTTTTCAAATCGAACTGCGCGGGGCTTTTGCGGATACCGTCCAGATCGAACCAGTCCTGCGCCTGTGCGTCGGTAAAGAATTCGTCGTCGCCATGACTCCACCCCAGACGGGCGAGGTAATTGCGCATACCGGCGGCAGGAAAGCCCATGGCCTGATATTCCTGCGCACCCAAGGCACCGTGACGTTTTGACAGTTTTTTGCCATCCGCGCCGTGAATCAGCGGGATGTGGGCCCAAACCGGTACGTCCCACCCCATGGCGGTATAAATCATCATCTGACGCGCGGCATTGTTCAGGTGATCATCCCCGCGAATAACATGGGTCACGCCCATGTCGTGGTCATCAACAACAACGGCCAGCATATAGACGGGCGTACCATCGGAACGTAACAGCACCATGTCATCGAGCTGGTCGTTCCCGATCACCACGTCGCCCTGCACCGCGTCGTGGATGACCGTTTCGCCCGTCAGCGGGGCCTTGATCCGTACGACATAGGGGGCGTCGGGGTGCGTTTCGGGCGCGGCGTCACGCCAAGGTGATTGGTACAGGGTGCTGCGCCCCTCGGCCTTGGCCTGATCCCGGAACGCGGCAATTTCTTCTTGCGAGGCAAAGCACTTATAGGCCTTTCCTTCGGCAAGAAGCTGCAGCGCCACCTCGGCGTGGCGGGGGGCGTTTTCGAACTGGCTGACCACATCGCCGTCATGGTCCAGACCCAGCCACGCCATGCCCTGCAGAATCGCTTCGGTCGCTGCGGGTGTGTGGCGCTGGCGGTCGGTGTCTTCGATGCGCAGCAGGAACTTGCCGCCCCGTCCGCGCGCATAAAGCCAGCTGAACAGCGCCGTCCGCGCGCCGCCGATGTGCAAATAACCGGTAGGAGACGGGGCGAAACGGGTAACGACGGGCGTTGTCATGGGCGGAGGATCCTTTGCAGCAGAAGTTCACGGAAAACGCCCGTTCGGGGTGCCGTTTATCATTTGCTAACTCCTTTGGAGCTAGCGTTACCGACTATCTACCCAGTGCAGAGAACGGGGGCAAGTATGGGGCTGTTGTCCTATGGGACGCAGACAATGCGCGCGCAGCGCGGGCATCTGATCGGCTGGGTGCCCGTATGTCTGGCCGTGGGCATTGGGGCCTATTTCGCGCAGCGCGTAGAACCTTCGGCGTCGGTTTTGCTGTGGGGGGCTGGTGGTGCTGCACTGCTGGTGGCCCTCGCAGTATGGGCGGGCGAGGCTGCGGGGCCTGTTATTCTGGGCGCTGCGCTGGTTTTGATCGGGTTTGATCTCGCGGCGTGGCGGGCGCACGCTGTTGGCGGACCGGTGCTGGCGTGGCGCTACTATGGGCCCATCGCAGGGCGGGTGGTGGCCCTGGACCGGAGCCAGTCTGACGCGCAACGTCTGACGCTGGATCAGGTGGTTTTAGAACGCATCTCGACAAGGCGTACGCCTCTGCATGTCCGCGTGTCCTTGCACGGGGACAGAGCCTTTGATGCAGCGATCACACCGGGGTTGAGGGTGATGACCACGGGGCATCTGTCACCGCCAAGCGGACCTGTTGAGCCGGGGGGATTTGATTTCCAGCGTCACGCTTGGTTCGCACGCCTAGGGGCCGTCGGCTATAGTCGCACGCCCTTGCTGGCGGCGCGCCCTGCCACCGAGGGGCACCGGGGGCTGGCCGTGTTCCGTTTGCGGATGGCGGCGTCGGCACATATCCAAGCCGTGTTGCCCGGTGACATAGGCGGGTTCGCCACAGCGATTACGACCGGTGATCGGAGTGCGATCAGCCAAGACGCGTTGCGCGATCTGCGCGCCAGCAATCTCGCGCATCTTTTGGCAATTTCAGGGCTGCATATGGGGCTGCTGAGCGCCGTGGTGTTCGGGGCACTGCGCGCGATGTTGGCGCTGGTGCCGTGGGTCGCGCTCAGGTGGCCCACGCGCAGCATGGCAGCTGCGGGCGCGCTGATTGCGGCCAGCGGCTATCTGTTGCTGTCGGGCGGCAATGTCGCAACCGAACGTGCGTTTATCATGGTCGCCGTAGCGCTTGGTGCATTGATCATCGGGCGGCGGGCGCTGACCCTGCGCGCCGTTGCAATTGCTGCGACCATCGTCCTCGTCCTGCGCCCCGAAGCGTTGACGGGGCCGGGGTTCCAGATGTCTTTTGCTGCGACCACCGGATTGGTTGCCATCTTTGGCTGGCTGCGCAGCGCCGACGTCTCGCTCGGGCCGAAATGGTTGGCTCCTGCCTTGGCGACGGTGATTTCCTCGGCCGTGGCGGGGGCATTTACCGCGCCCATCGGGGCGGCGCATTTCAATACGATCGCGCATTTTGGGCTGATAGCGAACCTGCTGTCGGTCCCCTTGATGGGGGTCATGGTGATGCCCGCTGCCGTGGCGGCCTTGATCATGGCACCGCTGGGGCTAGAGTGGATCCCCCTTCAGGTCATGGGCGCGGGGTTGCGCTGGATTTTATTGGTCGCGCAAAGCGTTGCAGGGATCGACGGGGCACAGGGGCACGTACCAGCACCCAGCCCCTGGGTGCTGCCACTGCTGGCGTTTGGATTTTTGTGGCTGTTGCTGTGGCAGGGCTGGTTGCGGTTTGCCGGTCTGGGCGCTGTCGTTGCGGCGGGGGTGTTGTGGAACAGTGCACAGCGTCCAGCGGTGTTGATCTCGGACACTGGCAGTCTGGTGGGTGTGATGACCCCCGCAGGCCGAGCGCTCAGCAAGCCAAAAGGCGCGGGGTTCGTGGCGCTCAACTGGCTAGAGAATGACGGAGATGGTGCAGATCAGGCCCAAGCCGCAGCGCGTTGGCGCGCTCGGCCCAAGCTGGGGGGCGCAGAGGTCATTCACCTGTCAGGCAAACGCGCGCGCACTGCCTTCGGGGACTGTCAGGCCAGTCAGATCGTGGTGCTCTCGGTTATGGCTGACCCACCGCTTCGAGGCGGATGTAAGATATTTGACCCCGAAAGGCTGCGCGGCACGGGTTCGGTTGTACTAAAGATCAACAAGGGGCAGGTGACAATGCAAACGGCCCGCCAAAAGGCGGGCGCGCGATTGTGGACAGCATGGCGGTCAAAAGAAGAAAAATAACCGTTAGTAGGTGCGGATCAAACCGACCAGACGTCCCTGCACCTTGACCTTATCCGACGGCAGAACCCGCGTTTCATAGGCGGAGTTGGCGGCTTCCAATGCGACCGAACTACCATGGCGGCGGAATTTTTTGAGCGTCGCCTCGTGATCCTCGACCAACGCAACCACGATGTCGCCATCGTCCGCAACAGAGGTTTCGCGGATGATCACCACGTCACCATCATTGATACCAGCGTCGATCATTGAATCGCCTTGGACTTCAAGCGCGTAATGTTCGCCGCTGCCGCTGATCATGCCGCCTGGGACGGCGACCGATTGGGTCATGGTGCTGATCGCCTCGATCGGGACACCGGCAGCGATCCGGCCCATCATTGGCACATCAAAGGAGGGCGCGCTGACAGGTTGCGCAGCAGAGGGGGGCGGTCCGTCGGGACGGTCGCCGTCAATCACGCGCGGGGTAAAGCCGGCACCAGACATACCACCCAGAGTATCTGGCAGTTTCACAACTTCGATCGCGCGGGCGCGGTGTGCCAAGCGGCGGATGAATCCGCGTTCCTCCAGCGCTGTGATCAGCCGGTGGATGCCGGATTTGGACCGCAGATCAAGCGCTTCTTTCATCTCGTCAAAGCTGGGCGGCACGCCATCGCGTTGGACGCGCTTGTGAATAAAGGCCAGCAGATCGAGTTGTTTCTTGGTCAGCATCCGGACATTCCCCGTTTCTATTTGGGGTTTGTTCTAGAGATGTTCTTGTTTTGTGTCAACAGTCACAGGGGGATACAACCAATGGTTTCTTTGGCTTGACGTGGGCCGTCGTCGGGCGGGCGGACCATCAGCACATCGGCGCGTGACAGGATACCCAGCAACGAACTGTCTTGGTTGCTTTCGGGGTGAACCGCTCCGTCACGCACCATCGCGCGCATGTAATGCTCACGCGGTCCGTTGGCGGGTAAATCGACCCCTAGGGGCATATCAACACGGGTGGCAGGGACGGCCGGTAGCCCCAGCATTTTATGCAAGACAGGTACGACAAAGACGGTGCCGCAGACCATAGCTGATACCGGATTGCCGGGCAGGCCGATCATCGGCACATCGCGCAACCGGCCCGCCATCAGAGGTTTGCCGGGACGCATGGCGACTTTATAGAAAGACTGCTCCATCCCCATCTGCGCAGCGACAGGGGCGACCAGATCGTGATCGCCGACAGAAGCACCGCCAATGGTAATGATCAGATCGGCATCCTGCGCCATCGTAAAGGCTTGGGTCAGCGACGGCACCGTGTCGCGGGCAATCGGGATCATGCGGCACTGCGCGCCATGCTGTTCCAACAAAGCGGCCAGGCCAAAGGTATTGGAGGCGATGATCTGGTCGGGGTTCGGCACCTCACCGGGTTGCACCAGCTCGTCCCCGGTGGCGATAATCGCAACGCGTGGTTTGGCATAGACCGGCAGCGCCGCCACATTCATCGACGCCAGCAGCGCGATATCGGCGGGGCGTAGCTGGCGCGGGGTATCCATCGTGTCGCCTGCATGGAAATCCCCACCGGCGGGGCGAATATTGGTCTTGGGGCCGATGTCATGGCCCAGCATGATCAGATCGCCACGACGGGTCGTATCCTCTTGGATCACAACGAAATCAGCGCCTTCGGGGACAGGGGCACCGGTAAAGATGCGCACGGCCTGACCTGCCTTGACCACACCGTCGAACCTATGGCCCGCCGCCGCTTCGCCGATGACCTTGAACATCGCGTCGGGCTCGACCTCTGTCTGGCGCAGGGCATAGCCATCCATAGAGGAGGCTGCGAAAGGCGGCTGGGTGCGGGTGGCAATAACATCGCGTGCCAGCACTCGGCCCGCGGCCAGACGCAGCGGGACCTCTTCCACCTCGGTGGCGATGACGAGATCAAAGAGATGCGACAGGGCGTCGCTGACGGAGATCATTCTGCCTCGTACCGGCCCGATTTACCGCCGTCTTTCAGCACGACCCGCAGGCCTCCGATTTCCATGCCTTTGTCCACGGCCTTGGCCATGTCATAGACGGTCAGCGCGGTGACAGAGGCGGCGGTCAGCGCTTCCATCTCGACGCCGGTCTGTCCGGTGGTCTTGACGGTCGCTTCGATCTGGAGCCCCGGCAGTTCGGGGTCTGGTGTAAGTTCGACAGAGACTTTGGTGATGGGCAGCGGGTGACACAGAGGGATCAGGTCAGCGGTGCGCTTTGCCGCCATGATGCCAGCCAAACGGGCGACGCCCATGACGTCACCTTTCTTTGCGCGGCCTTCGGTAATGATATCAAAGGTTTCGCGCTGCATCTTAATTTGAGTTTTTGCGGTGGCGACGCGTGATGTGACGGGCTTGTCCGACACGTCGACCATATGCGCGTCGCCCTTGCCGTCAAAATGCGTAAGCGCCATTACATGCCCCCCGGACGCAACGGCGTCGCAAGCAAGTTGCGGGTTGCGAACTCTACGTTGTCTTGGCGCATCAGGCTTTCCCCGATCAGGAACACGCGCGATCCGTATTTCGCCATATCGGCCAGATCGTCGGGCGTGTTCAGCCCGCTTTCAGATACGATCATTTTTTCTACATCTACATGTTTTGAAAGCAGGCGCGTGGTATCCAGCGAAGTCTCGAAGGTTTTGAGGTTGCGGTTGTTGATCCCCATCATCCGGCTTTTGAGCACGGCAGCGCGGTCCAGCTCTGCCTTGTCATGTACCTCTATCAACGCGTCCATGCCCCATTGTGCGGCGGCGTCCTCAAGCTCGATCGCTTGGGCATCGCTGACAGAGGCCATGATGATCAAAATGCAATCGGCCCCAAGCGCGCGGGCTTCGGCGACCTGATAGGGGTCGTACATGAAATCCTTGCGTAGCACGGGCAGGGTGCAGGCCTCGCGGGCGGCGACAAGATATTCCTTGGCCCCCTGAAAGCTGGGCGTATCCGTCAGCACCGACAGGCAAGTCGCACCACCGGCGGCATAGGCAGCGGCCAGTGTAGCGGGGTCGAAATCGGCGCGGATCAACCCTTTTGACGGGCTTGCCTTTTTGACCTCGGCGATCAGCCCGTACCCCTCGCGCGAGGCGTCGAACAACGCGTCGGCAAAGGGGCGTACGGGCGAGGCGGCGCGTGCCTCTGCCTCTACGGCCTCAAGCGGTTTGGCGGCCTTGTCGGCGGCGATCTCTTCCAGCTTGTAGGCTTTGATCTTGTCTAGGATGGTGCCAGTGTTGGTATCGGTCATGATGTCTCCGGGGTTGCCCAGTTTATGGAGCCTTGGCCTTGGGCGTGCAACCAATCATTGCAGCGCGAGAACGGGCGTGACCCGAAAAACCCACGTCGTGCAGACAGCGGCGAAGGGTGCGGGGTTTCCAGCTTAAGGTTCGCTGCGCCGTCCACGTTTCGTGCTGCCTTTTGCGCATGGGCCCCCCACAGAAGATAGGCGCGGGGACGGTCCGACAGGCGGTCCAGAATTTGCTCGGTCAACAGATGCCACCCAAGCTTGGCATGGCCACCTGCATCCCCTGTCGGTACCGTCAACGTCGTGTTCAGCAGCAGCACGCCCTGATCCGCCCAAAACCGCAGGTCGGCAGTGCGCGGACAGGCCCCGAGGTCGTCGGTCATCTCTTTAAAGATGTTGGACAGCGAGCGGGGCAGTGGTTTGGTGTCGGCGTGGGCCGAAAAGGCAAAGCCATGGGCATGGCCGGGGGTGGGATAAGGGTCTTGGCCCAGGATCACCACCCGCACCGCATCGGGTTGTGTGTGTTCAAGCGCGGCAAAAATTTGCGGTTGCGGAGGTAAAATCTGGCGATCTTCAGCAGCAAGCGCAGTGGCGATCCCCGGCAGGGTATCGTCAAAGAACGCAAGATTGCGCCAAGCCCCGAGCCGCGACAGATCGAGGGTGCTCATGCGGTCTGGGTGATCCGCGCGACTTGGGTGATTTTGTCACGGGCCGCACCGCTGTCGATGCTGTGGCGTGCCATCTCAACGCCGGCTTTCAGGTTGGGTGCCGCATCCGCCACCACCAGCGCCGCTGCCGAATTAAGCAAGACCGCATCGCGGTAGGCCGAGGGGGTGCCATCTAGCAGTGCGTTGAAATCGCGAGCATTTTCTTCGGGTGTGCCACCTATGATATCTTCGAACGGATGTACGGGCAGTCCGGCGTCTTCGGGCGTGATCTCGAACTCGGAGATGGTGCCGTCTGGGTTCAGGGCTGCGACCCAGCTGGTACCCGTGATCGTCAGCTCGTCCGTCCCGTCAGAGCCATGCACAAGCCACGCTTTTTCAGAGCCAAGCGCGCCAAGTGTTTCGGCCATCGGGCGGATCAGATCGCGGCGATAAGCCCCGGTCAGCTGCCGTTTGACGCCAGCGGGGTTAGTCAGCGGACCGAGGATGTTGAATATCGTACGGGTTCCCAGCTCGGACCGTGTGGGCATGACATGGGCAATCGCGGGGTGATGCATCGGGGCCATCATGAAACCGATGCCGGCATCGCGCAGGGCAGCTTCGACGACCTTGGGCCCGACCATCACCTTGAGCCCCATCTGCGTCAGTGCATCCGCCGCACCCGATTTCGACGACAGGTTCCGGTTGCCATGTTTCGCGACAACCACGCCCGCACCCGCCACAACAAAAGCCGTCGCGGTAGAGATATTCAGCGTGCCTTTGCCATCGCCGCCGGTGCCCACGATGTCCATCGCTCCAGCAGGGGCGTTGACGGGGTGGCATTTGGCGCGCATCACATAGGCTGCGGCGGCATATTCATCCACCGTCTCGCCGCGGGTGCGCAGGGCCATCAGGAAGCCGCCGATCTGACTTGGGGTCGCTTCGCCCTCGAACAGAATCTGGAACGCGGTTTCGGCCTGATCCCGGCTCAGCGGGCCATTGGCGGCCGCATCGATCAGAGGTTTCAGAGCATCGCTCATGCGGGCACCTTTACGTTGTTCAGGAAGTTTTGCAGCATCTGGTGCCCGTGATCCGACCGGATCGATTCAGGGTGGAACTGCACGCCATGCAGGGGCAGATCGCGGTGCTGCAGCCCCATGATCGTGCCATCTTCAAGCTCTGCGGTGACCTCAAGGCAGTCGGGCAGGGTGGCGCGCTCGACGATCAGCGAATGATAGCGTGTCGCGGCAAAGGGCGACGGCAGCCCCGCAAAAACGCCCTGACCCTTGTGGTGCATCATGCCCATTTTGCCGTGCACGATCTCGCCCGCGCGCACGACCTTGCCACCAAAAGCCTGACCAAGCGTTTGATGCCCAAGGCACACGCCCAACAGCGGCGTGCTTGTTTCGGCAGCTGCAGCGGTCAGCGCCAAACAGATGCCCGCCTGATCAGGGTCGCACGGACCGGGGGACAGGATGATCCCCGACGGGTTCATCGCCATCGCGGCCTGCACGTCGATTTGATCGTTGCGGCGGATTTCAACTTCGGCCCCGAGATCACCCAGATAGTGTACCAGGTTGTAGGTGAAGCTATCGTAGTTATCGATCAAGAGCAGCATACGGTAATTCTTTGTATTGGGGCAGGGTTTAGGGCTAGAGGAACCGCGCAAAAACACGGTATAATGTCCACTAATACATGTTCAGGGTTAAGACCCATCGTCAAGGGCAGCAGGTCGGCAGAGCCGCGCGAACCGGAACAAAAACAGGAGCGATCATAATATGTCACGCGGGTTTATTGGCGGTATCCTTATTGGTGCGGTGTTCAGTGTTGGCGTGGCTGGGGTTGCTTCGTTTATGGTGCCTATCGGGCCAGCGCCGTTGCCAAACGCACCTACGCCAAGCGACGAGAGTGATCTTGATATTGTGCCCCAAGCCCCTGAGACGACGCAATTACCTCGGTCACAGATCGTTGCACCGTCCGAGGATTTGGCCGAAAGCACTGACAATGTTGTGATCGTGACAGAGCCTGATCCTGTCGCAGACCCCATGCCCGAACCGCAGAGTGAAGCGGTGCCCGAGGCGGATGAACCGGACGTTGTGGTGCTCGAGAGCGAGGCTGCCGTTGCCGAGGACGTCCAGGTCGAGACCACGCCAGATGCAGAACCGGCTGAGATCGCAGAACTCGAACGAGAGCAAACGCCTGAACCTGCACCGGCTCCGGCACCGTTGGTCGCGCTGGATATCGATGCAGCCGCGCCCGTCACTGCACCTGACGCCGCCACACCGGACATTGCGCTTGATGATCCGATCCTGCCGAATCCGATGGCGCTTGCGCCGATGGAGCCCACTGCACCGGATACGCTCGCGATTGAAACCCAGACGGCACCGCGCATCGAGGCCGATGCAGACATTGCGGCCCCCGCGACACCCACGCCGGATACCGACATTGCCACCGCGCCAAGTGCCCCAGACGCGCAGCCAACGGAAGCACCGGCTGATGTCGTTTTTGGTGCGCCTGACCAACGCACGGACGGGCGCCCGATGATTGGAACGCCAGCGGCAATTACATCGGAACGCGATACAGGCGTCACGATCAACCGCTTGCCAACCGCGCAGTCAGGTGAACAGGTCGCGCCGCAGGTCCAGGCCGCGGGTCAAGGCCCGGCGATCACCCGTTTCGGTCAGCCTTTTGCCAACCCTGACGACAAACCCCTGATGAGCGTGCTCTTGATGGATGTCGGCAGCGATCTTCAAGGCGGAGAGGTCGGCATCGCTGCGTTGCGCAGCTTTCCTTACCCTCTAAGCTTTGCGGTTGATGTCAGCCTACCGGACGCGGCAGAACGGATGAAGATCTACCGCGACGAAGGCTTCGAGGTGCTGGCGATGGTCGACCTGCCCCAAGGCGCGCAGCCCAGCGATGCCGAAACCACGCTGGCGGTGGCTTTTTCGCGATTGCCAGAGGTGATCGGTGTGCTTGAAGGGTTGGGTGCCGGCCTGCAGCCCGACCGGGCCACGGCCGATCAGGTGACGGCGATCCTCGGGCAGGGCGGCTATGGGCTGGTGACCCAGGATAAAGGGTTGAACACCATGCCGAAACTGGCCGTCAAAGAGGGGGTGCCGGCAGCACCAGTGTTCCGCGACTTTGACAGCAAGGGCCAGACGTCCACCGTGATCCGGCGCTTTCTGGATCAGGCCGCATTCAAGGCGGGCATCGAAGGGTCGGTGATCATGATGGGCCGGATGCGCCCCGAGACGATCTCGGCGTTGTTGGTCTGGGGATTGCAGGACCGTGCAAGCCAAGTGGCACTCGCCCCTGTTTCAGCCGTACTGAAAAACGCCACGCCTGAATGATCTTTCGCTAAAGCCGTCGAAACCTGCGCGGTGCGTGAGCTTCGACGTGGCCGGATGTGGCGAGCCTAGATAATCTCGTCTTCGTCGAACAGCGGGTCGCTTTCCAGTTGGGTGATCATGTCTTCGACTGTATCCGCCACGGCCTTTGGCAGCAGCTTGGCCAGATGAAACACCGCATCGCCCTCGTTCACCACAGGCAGGATCGCGCGGCCGATCAGGATGCCGTCATGGGGGGCGGTAATGTCTTCTTCAGTCTTGCCAAACGGATCAGAGACGGTTGCTAAAGCGTCGCCTTCTTTAACGGTTTCCCCCTCGGCCCTAAAGGTACGCAGCAGCCCACCGACCGGCGCGCGCAGCCAGGTAGAGCTGGAGCAAACATGGGATTGGCGGCGCGAGGGGGCGATGCCCTTGGCCGGCAGCATGTCTTCGACATGCATCACCCGCAGAATGCCCGCAACGCCCGCCCGCACAGCCATCTCGTCAAACCGCAGCCCTTCGCCCGCCTCGTACAGCAGCACGGGCGTGCCCTTGGCGGCAGCGACCGCGCGCAGCGATCCGTCGCGCAGGGGCGAGGTCAGCACCACCGGCGCAGCAAAGCTGGCGGCCATGCGCCGCGTGACGGCGTCTGATGGAGAAATACGCACCTGCGGCAGGTTGGTGCGATGGATCGCGGCAGAGTGTAGATCGATCCCGAAATCACAGCGCAGCACCACATCATTCAAAAAGATATGCGCCAGCCGCGATCCCAATGACCCCGAGGGATGCCCCGGAAAACAGCGGTTCAGATCGCGACGGTCCGGCAGATACCGCGACCGGTTCAAAAAGCCAAAGGAGTTTACCACCGGGATCACCAGCAGCGTGCCCCGCAAAGATTTCAACTGCGGCGCACGCAGCAGACGGCGCACGATCTCGACCCCGATCAGCTCGTCCCCGTGAACAGCGGCGCTGACAAACATGGTAGGGCCGGGGCGTTTGCCGTGGATCACTTCAAGTGAAAGACCGACAGGCGTGTGGTCCGGCAGGATCGAGATCGGCAAGTCGATCTGTGCCCGAGAGCCGGGTGCCACTTGTTGACCCGAAATCTCGAACGGGGCTTGCGTCGGCATCCTCAGCTGTTCCCTTGACCTGCAAACCGCGCCGCGTCGGCCGCCGCGCGGCGGATAGCGTCGGATTTATGCACCGTCTCCATATACTCCGCCTCTGCGTCGCTGTCATAAACAACACCACCACCGGCTTGAATATACAGGGTTTTGTCCTTGATGACGGCAGTGCGCAGCGCGATGCACATGTCCATGTCGCCGCCCGCGCTAAAATAGCCGACACCGCCGCCGTACAGCCCGCGTTTCTCGGGCTCCAGCTCGTCGATGATCTCCATCGCGCGAACCTTCGGTGCGCCCGAAACGGTGCCTGCGGGCATCCCCGCAAAGAACGCATCCAGCGCATCACGATCCTCGCGAAGCTCGCCCACAACGTTGGACACGATGTGCATCACATGGCTGTAGCGCTCGACGATGAACTCCTCGGTCGGACGCACCGTGCCGATCTTGGCAACACGGCCCACGTCATTGCGGCCGAGATCCAGCAGCATCAGATGTTCAGCCAGCTCTTTCTCGTCGGCCAGCAAGTCGGCCTCGAGGGCGCGGTCTTCCTCTGGCGTAGCACCACGACGGCGGGTGCCCGCGACGGGACGGATCGTGATCTCGTCACCGAACACTCGTACGAGGATTTCGGGCGAGGCCCCGACGACGTGAAAGTCACCGAAATTGAAATAGAACATGAAGGGCGACGGATTGGTCCGGCGTAAACTGCGATAGAGCGCGAACGGCGGCTGCGAGAACCCTTGCGCCCACCGTTGCGACGGCACCACCTGAAAGATGTCGCCCGCTACGATATAGTCGCGGGCTTTTTCAACGGCGGATTTATAGCCTTCGCGGGTGAAGTTGCTGACAGGGGCGGATTCCTCATGGGCGTCCCCCAGATCACGGCTGGTGCCGGGCATCGACCGTTCCAGATCGCGCACCGCATCCATCACACGCTCGGCGGCTTGGGCATAGGCGGCCTTGGCCGATTGTCCGTCCGACACCCAAGCGGGGGAGACGATGGTGACCTCGCCCTTGACCCCGTCCAGCACCGCAATCACCGAAGGGCGCACCATCATTGCATCGGGCAGCCCCAAGGGGTCGGGGTTCACATTCGGCAGATGTTCCACCAGCCGGATCATGTCATAGCCCAGATAGCCGAACAGCCCTGCGGCGGCTTGGGGCAGGTCATTGGGCAGGTCGATCTTCGATTCCGCGATCACCGCACGCAATGTATCAAGCGGGTCCCCCTCGACGTCGTCGAAGGCATCAACGTCATAGCGTGCCGCACGGTTGATCGCCGACGTGGTGCCCTGACAGCGCCAGATCAGGTCCGGCTTCATGCCGATGATGGAATAGCGCCCACGCACTTCGCCGCCGGTCACCGATTCCAATACGAAAGCGTTCTGCGCGGCACCGGTGAGTTTCAGCATCAACGAGACTGGCGTGTCCAAATCGGCTGCCAGGCGGGTGTAAACGATCTGGTTGTTGCCCGCCACATAGCCGGCGGCAAAGCTGTCATAATCGGGTGTCAACGACATGGGAGACCTACCTTAGGGGAAGTTCACGTGAACGGCGTCAATCGCCTGCTGGTCGACGCGCGGTGCCGTGCGGCGGATCACATCGTCGGAAAACGCAGCAAACAGCGCCTGAGAAAGCTGATCATCCAGCTGCGCGGCAATCTGGGTTTTGACCTGTGTCATCCGGTCATCCTCGGCTGCATCTTTTATGCGATCAAGGCGCACAAGTGCGACCTCGTCGGTGCCTTCAAGCAGCTTCACATCACCGGGTGCTGCATCAAACACAGCGGCAATGAATCCTTGGGGGGCAGCGCTGACAACCGCGTCACGAGATTGGTCAGACCCGGTCTTGGGCTCAAGCCCCAGCTCCGCGAAATCGCCCCCATCAGCAAGCTCTGCCTGCAGGGTTTCTGCCTTGGCACGCAGGGCGTCGATCAACTGTTCGTTTCGCCATGCCGCTGCCACATCGGCGCGCGCGGCGTCGAATGGGTTGGGGCGTTCTTCTTTCGTGCCGTCCAGACGCATGGCAAAGACGCTGCCGTCATCCAGCTGTTCGATCTGTGGAAAATCGTTCTCGGTCAGGCGCGTCGCAGCTTCGCGGAAACCGGCATAGGCGGCGATGCTTTCGCTGCTGTCCTGCGTCCATTCGATGGTGCTGAGGGTCATTTTGCTGTCTTCTGCGATCTGTTCGAGCGTGGCACCACCGGCCAGTTGATCGTCCAGATCACGGGCGCGGACCTCGACCAGACGTGCAGCGCGGTCGGCGGCCAGGTCTTGTACCAGCGTCGGGCGCGCCTCTTCGAATGTGGTATTCAGCGACGGCAGCACGCCGTTCACACGGAACAAAGCAGGCCCGAGGTTGCTGGGTAGGGGGCCAACAATATCGCCGACCTCAGCATTGAACACCGCGTCGCCCGCCGCGCCAAGCTGCTGCTGGCTCAGGTCCCCCAGATCTACATCTGACAGGGACAAACCACGGTCGGCCACAAGCGCCTCGAAGGTGGTGCCGTCGACCTCTAGTGCGGCGGCGGCCTGATCGGTAGCTTCCTGATCACGAAAGACCAGACGTTCGATCAGACGGCGTTCTGGCTGGATGTACTCGTCGGCGCGGTCGTCATAGGCTGCCTGCAGCTCTTCGTCGGTCAGCTCTACCTCGTCCAAAAGATCCTGCGGACCCATCGTGATGTAGGTGATTGTCTTGCTGGCGGGAAGCATGAAACGATCGGCATTGTCGTCATAAAAGGCTCGTAGCTGGGCGTCAGTCGCGTCGGGCAGGGGCGCATCAAGATCGTCTTGGGTCAGCTTGGCCCATGTAAAACTGCGCTGCTCGCCCACATAGGACACCAACGTGTTCGCATAGGCTTCGGGCATGGAAACACCGCCGGTGATTGCCTGTTGCAACAGCGTCCGGCCCGCTTCTTCGCGCAGCGATTGTTCGAATTCGTTTTCGTTCAGACCGGCCTGTTGCAGCGCGAAACGATAGCCCTCGCGATCAAAATTCCCGTCAACACCTTGGAAAGACGGAATTTCCACAACACGTTCGCGCAGGTTTGTGTCACCGATCGACAGCCCCATCTCGTCGGCCTCATTGTCCAGCGCGCGCAGACGCACCAGACGTTGCAGCACGGCGCGGTCCAGACCGATGGCTTGGGCTTCTTGAAAGCTAAGCTGTTCGCCGGACTGGCTTTCGATGGCGCGGATCTGTTGTTGCAGCTCGCGGGCATAATTATCGACGGATATCGATTTGTCGCCCACTTCGCCAACGGTGCGTGCGCTGCCATTCAGATTGACCGCCCCAAAACCGCCCAGACCCAGGATCAAAAGACCCATGAGCCCCCATACTGCGGTTTTCGTAAAGCTGTTGCCTTTGGCTTTCATGGTCTCATCCCTTAAACGCACATTTTGCCCTGTCTATGCGGTGCGTGGCAGGGGGGCAAGAGGCCCGTTAAACCTGTGTCAGGCGGTCAAACAGCACGTCGATCCCTGCGACATCCAGATTGGCAAAGGCGATCCGCAAATGACGTGCGCCGGTGGGGTCCTCTGTCGGGTGGAACATCGTGCCGGGCAAGGTCAGAACCGCCGCATCCCGTACCAGCCTCGGGGCCAGCAAGGCAGAGCTTTCCTCAAACGGATGGGACATATAGGCAAAATAGCCCCCAAGCCCCAAGAGCTTCCAGCCTTTGGCGTCCAACTGGTGCATGTTGTCCGCTATCGCCTGACGCCGCGCAAGGATTTCGCGCCGCTCGCCGGCAAGCCAGCTGTCAAGGTTCTGCATGCCCCAAAGGGCGGCATGCTGTCCGATCTGCCCGGGGCAAATTGCAACCGTATCAAGGAACTTCTCGACTTCGGTCAGCCGGTCTTCAGATGCGACAATCGCACCCACGCGGTGCCCCGTCAGACGGTACGCTTTGGAAAAGGAATAGAGGTGGATCAGCGTGTCATGCCAGTCGGGGTCTTGAAACAGACGGTGCGGCGGGCCTGAACGGCTGTCGAAATCACGATAGGTTTCATCTACGATCAGCGCGATGCCGCGGGCGCGGGCCAGATCGAAAAACGCCTGCACCAGCTCTTCGGGATATTCGACGCCGCCGGGGTTATTTGGCGTCACCAAGGCAATGGCGCGGGTGCGGTCGGTAATGAGCGAAGCTGCGTGATCGGGATCCGGTAAAAGCGCGTCGCCCACAGCCAGCGGCACGGCTGCCACGCCTGACATATCCAGCCACATCTTATGGTTAAAGTACCACGGCACCGGCAGGATCACCTCGTCGCCCTCGGCACAAAGCGTGGCAATCGCAGCGGCAAATGCCTGATTGCAGCCTGATGTAATTGCCGCCTGCGCAGGTTCCACGGCACCGGCGTAATGAGCGCTGACCTGAGCGGCCAGCTCGTCGCGTAATTCGGGCAGGCCCAGCACAGGGCCATAAAGATGCGCGTCGTCATTATTCAGCGCGACATCCGCCATCGCCTGACGCATTGCCTGCGGGGGCGGGTCGACAGGGGCAGCCTGACTGACGTTGATCAAGGGCCGGTCAGCGTCAAAATGGACGCCCGACAACCACCGGCGCGCCTCCATCACCGGGGGAGAGAAAGTCGCAGCGGTACGCGGGATCATGTCAAAGGTGCTCCAGGCTGGGCGAGGGAGGGGGGATCCGGCGAGCAGACCAGCGCAAAGTCTGACGCGGCGCGTAGCCGCTGCTTCCAAATGGTCCTAAATCCTCGCCGAAGGCATGTATTTTCGGGCGCGCGTTCAGTCCTTGCCGCGGTAGGGTTCGACGTATTGCAAGGCCATGTCCCAAGGAAAGAAAATCCACGTGTCCTGGCTGACCTCGGTGATGAACGTATCCACCTGCGGGCGTCCTTTGGGCTTGGCATAGACCGTCGCCAGATGTGCATTGGGATAAAGTCTGCGGACGACCTCGAGGGTTTTGCCTGAATCCACTAGATCGTCGATGATCAGGATGCCCGTTCCATCGCCCATCAGCTCTGCATCAGGGGCTTTAAGCACGACCGCATCTGATTGATCCTGATGGTCGTAGGACTTGATCGAAATCGTATCGACAGTGCGAATGTCCAGCTCGCGCGCGGCGATCATTGCGGGGGCCATACCACCACGGGTGATGGCGACCACAGCCCGCCAGCCGCCGTCGTCAGGGCCCATACCGTCCAATCGCCACGCCAGCGCCCGGCTGTCACGGTGAATCTGGTCCCAGCTGATGTGAAACCCTTTTTCGTGGGGCAGACGCGAGGCATCCTTGCTCATGTCGTTATTCCTTTGTCATGTCTGGGGCGTCGACGGCTTTCATGCCGACAACATGATAGCCCGCGTCCACATGCAAGTTCTCGCCCGTGGTGCCAGACCCAAGATCGCTGAGCAGGAACAGCGCCGATTTGCCCACATCGTCAATGGTGACATTGCGGCGCAGCGGCGAATTATATTCGTTCCACTTCATGATATAGCGGAAGTCGCCGATGCCCGAGGCGGCCAAAGTCTTGATCGGGCCGGCGCTGATCGCGTTGACGCGGATGCCGTCTTTGCCCAGATCTTCGGCCAAATATTTCACCGAAGCTTCTAGTGCAGCCTTGGCGACGCCCATCACGTTATAATGCGGCATCACTTTTTCCGCACCGTAATAGGTGAGGGTCACGGCACTGCCGCCCGGCTTCATCATCTTTTCCGCGCGCTGCATCACAGCGGTGAAGGAATAGACCGAGATGTCCATCGACATTGCAAAGTTGGCGCGGCTGGTATCCACATAGCGCCCGCGCAATTCGTTTTTGTCCGAGAACCCGATCGCGTGCACGATAAAGTCGATCCCGTCCCAGCGTTCGCCAAGAGAAGTGAACAGCGCATCGATCGACTCTTCCGACCCAACGTCACAGGGCAGAACCAGGTCGCTACCCAACTGTGCTGCCAGCGGGCCAACACGCTTTTTCAGCGCTTCGCCCTGATAGGAAAACGCCAGCTCTGC
Organism: Sulfitobacter sp. M22; assembly: GCF_021736025.1. NCBI lineage: Bacteria > Pseudomonadati > Pseudomonadota > Alphaproteobacteria > Rhodobacterales > Roseobacteraceae > Sulfitobacter > Sulfitobacter sp. M22. The sequence goes on from NZ_WMEC01000001.1 coordinate 577,922, forward strand.
ACCTGCGTCAGCAAGAGTGCGTGCGATTCCCCAGGCAATCGACTTGTCATTGGCAAGGCCCATGATAAGTCCACGTTTGCCTGCCATAAAGTCATTTGCCATTGTTTTTCCTTCGACTATGTCACTGAGCTTTTATCCGGTTTATGCTATTGATAGTTTGGCATCAAGGCTGCACGATGACCGCGGCTCTTTCAGAGCACTCCGTAGTAAGCCGCCTTGGCGGATCCAGGCGCGGGGGTGTCTTTAGTTGTTATTATATGTCATTTGATATACAGCAATGGCGCAAGATTGCGCTGCTGCGCATAGAAGGGGGTCAGGATTATGGAAGCGCGCAAAGGTATATTTGCCGGCGATAACCCTTTCGAGATCGCACGCCGCTGGCTCGATGAAGCCACAAATACCGAGATCAACGACCCGAACGCCATCGCGCTTTCCACTGTGGATGCGGACGGGTTGCCAAATGCTCGGATGGTTCTGCTGAAAGAGATAGAAGACGCGGCCTTTGTCTTTTACACCAATTATACCAGCGCCAAAGCGCAAGAACTGGATCACGCGGGCAAAGCCGCCTTTGTGATGCATTGGAAATCGCTGCGCCGACAAATTCGTGTGCGCGGCACCATTACGAAAGAAGAAGGCCCACAGGCGGACGCTTATTATAAATCACGTTCGCTCAAAAGCCGGTTGGGGGCTTGGGCCTCTGACCAATCGTCCCCTCTTGCCAGCCGCGCGGCCTTGGTCACCGAGGTGGCAAAGGTTACCGCCAAGAAGGGACCAAACCCAGACCGCCCCGCTTTTTGGGGCGGCTACCGGATTACGCCGGTTGAGATAGAGTTCTGGGCTGACGGAGAATATAGATTGCATGACCGTTTTGTCTGGCGACGTGCCGGACCAAGCGACGATTGGAGCGTAACGAGATTAAACCCGTAAGGCGATTTTTGTCGCTGATATTTTGTACGCGGGCACTTAGTTGCCTGACCTAGAGAAGACCAAAGGACATTTGTGTCAGAAGTATCCAGCAATAGCTCTGCCGTTTCCGGCGTGGTGAAATGGTTCGACCCCGCAAAGGGGTTCGGTTTCGTTGTCTCAGACTCAGGCGGGCCCGATATCCTGTTGCACGTCAATGTGTTGCGCAATTACGGTCAAAGCTCGGTTGCGGATGGTGCGCGAATTGATCTTACGGTTCACAAGACCGACCGCGGTGTGCAAGCGACGCAGATCCATGCCGTGCACCCGCCTGCGACAGCCCAGGCCATGGCCCTGTCCGATATTGTGGGCATCGACCCCGCCCTCGTGGCTGCGGCACCACTGGAACCTGCTCGGGTCAAATGGTTCGACAAGTCAAAGGGCTTTGGTTTCGCAAATGTGTTTGGCAAAAGCGAAGACATCTTTCTACATATAGAGGTGTTGCGCCAGTCGGGTTTGTCGGATTTGCAGCCGGGCGAGGCGCTGGCGCTACGCGTGATCCAAGGTGAGCGCGGGCAAATGGCGGCTGAGGTACATGCATGGGAAACGATACGGCTCGATTCATCTGGCACCGCGCGAAGCTGATCCGCACGGGCGTTCTGGCGCTTGCTGCGGTGGCCGTCGCAAGTGGCGCGTCTGCTGCGTGTCGCGCAGACAGCGTGACCTTGCGGGGGGACTGGGGGCAGGCGCGATTCAGCGTCGAGGTCGCCGATGATGACGGTGAGCGCGCCCAAGGGTTGATGCATCGCACATCGCTGCCGGGCAGTGCGGGGATGCTTTTTATCTATGACCGCCCCCAACGCCTTAGCTTTTGGATGCGTAACACATTGATTCCGCTGGACCTGTTATTCATTGATGCGCGGGGTGTGGTTCAGAATATCCACCGCAACGCCATTCCGCTCGACGAATCTCTGCTGGAGGGGGGCAGTGATGCGTTGCTTGCTGTGTTGGAAATCAACGGCGGGTTAAGCGCGCGCATGGGCATTACCACCGGCACACAGCTGCGACATCCTGCCTTTGCAGGGCGTAATCCCGCGTGGCCCTGTTAGTTCTTCAAAAACTATCGTTTTCTGTGCAGTTAGGGCTTTTCAATCCGATTGCTTGGGGCTAAGTAGGCCGCAGTCGGGGCGTGGCGCAGCCTGGTAGCGCACCTGTTTTGGGTACAGGGGGTCGGAAGTTCGAATCTTCTCGCCCCGACCACTTTAAGAACCACCACATATAGTGTTCCTGATCTGCTTCATGCAGATCAGAACGCTGTATTTGTGTGCAATCTTACGTTTTTGCAACAGAACCGCCTTCTAGATGTGGCCAAATGGCCCCGCTTTGCAGCCTAGATCTGGTGACGGCTAAAAAAATAATAGTCCACAGTTCAGCATTTCTTATCCCCAGCCGGCTGTGCGGTGTTTTGTGGATAACTCAGGCGATGCATGAGGCAACTGTGCTAAACTCCAGTGTCTGTTAACTTTATCCGAGATGCCAAATTCGGGTCACCCCGTTTGTGCTCTGTGCATATCATTTTGCTGAATCGCCGCATTCGCCAAAGCTTCAAAAAATGCCGATCCGGTCAAGCCTCTAGTTTCCGAAAGACAATAATAAACCCGTTGACCCGATAGGGCCGCATACGTCAGTTTGTGTGAGTTGATGGGCGCGGCACTATATCTGGTGTCAGATGGGGGCGGCGCTTGGATCAGGTGACTTCAGGTACCGCGGGTTTGCGCCAGTCAAAATGGCACCGATGCGGGGCTGGCCTGACCGGTGTACAGGCGACGGTGCACATCTGCGACAGCGTCGTGCGGCTTCATCATGCCGCGGGTTAAGAGTTTGGAAATTGGGGCGGCACTTATGAAAATCGAAAGAAAATTCACGCAATCCGGTCAGGATGCATATGCTGAACTGGACTTTGTGAGCACCGCCTCCGAAATCCGCAATCCTGACGGGTCAGTGGTTTTTCGCCTCGATAACGTCGAAGTACCCTCAAGCTGGAGCCAGGTCGCCTCTGATGTGATTGCCCAGAAGTATTTCCGCAAAGCGGGCGTGCCCTCCGAGACCAAGAAGGTCAAAGAAAAGGGGGTGCCGGAATTCCTGTGGCGTTCCGTGCCCACCGAAGATGCCACGATGGGCGGAGAGACGTCCTCCAAGCAGGTGTTTGACCGTCTGGCTGGCGCTTGGGCATACTGGGGCTGGAAAGGTGGCTATTTCACCACCGAAGAGGACGCCCAAGCCTATTATGACGAGATGCGCCACATTCTGGCCAGCCAACGCGGTGCGCCCAACAGCCCGCAATGGTTCAACACCGGTCTGCACTGGGCCTATGGCATCGATGGCCCGGCACAGGGGCATTATTACGTCGATTATAAAACCGGCAAGCTGACGCGTTCGACCTCCTCTTACGAACACCCGCAGCCCCATGCGTGTTTCATTCAGTCGGTTGCTGACGATCTGGTCGGCGACGGCGGCATCATGGATCTATGGGTCCGCGAAGCGCGTCTGTTCAAATATGGCTCGGGCACGGGCACCAACTTTTCCAGCCTTCGCGGGGCAGGGGAGAAGCTTTCGGGGGGCGGTAAGTCGTCGGGTCTGATGGGCTTTCTCAAGATCGGGGACCGTGCGGCGGGCGCGATCAAGTCTGGCGGCACAACGCGGCGTGCGGCGAAAATGGTAATCGTCGATGCGGACCACCCCGATATCGAGGATTTTATCAACTGGAAGGTCATCGAAGAGCAGAAGGTCGCGTCTATCGTCGCCGGCTCCAAGATGCATGAACGCGAGCTGAACAAGCTTTTCGCCGCGATCAAGGCGTGGGATGGGACGCAGGCCGATGCCTATGACCCCGTTAAGAACGATCAGCTGAAGGCAGCAATCCGCAGCGCCAAAAAATGCGCGATCCCAGAGACATACGTCAAACGCGTTCTGGATTACGCCAAGCAGGGTCATACCTCGATCGAATTCCCGACCTATGACACCGACTGGGATTCCGAAGCCTATTCGTCCGTTTCGGGCCAGAACTCCAACAACTCGATCCGTGTGACCAACGCGTTCTTGCATGCCGTCGAAAAAGACGCCGATTGGGAACTGCTGGACCGCACCACAGGGCGCGTGTCGAAAACCATCCGCGCCCGTGATCTGTGGGAGCAGGTCGGCCACGCTGCATGGGCCTGCGCGGATCCGGGCATCCAGTACCACGACACGGTCAACGACTGGCACACCTGCCCAAAAGACGGCGCGATCCGCGGATCAAACCCTTGTTCAGAATACATGTTCCTGGACGACACGGCCTGTAACCTCGCGTCGATGAACCTACTGACCTTCCTGCAAGATGGGGAGTTCATGGTCGAAGACTATATGCATGCCTCGCGTCTGTGGACTGTCACGTTGGAAATTTCGGTGATGATGGCGCAGTTCCCGTCCAAGGAAATCGCGCAGCGGTCCTATGACTTCCGCACGCTGGGTCTGGGCTATGCCAACATTGGCGGCTTGCTGATGAACATGGGCTTTAGCTACGACAGTGTTGAAGGCCGTGCGCTATGTGGTGCGCTGACCGCGATCATGACCGGCGTATCTTATGCAGCCTCGGCCGAGATGGCCGGCGAATTGGGGGCCTTCCCGGGCCATGCCAAGAACGCAGACCACATGCTGCGCGTCATCCGCAACCACCGCAACGCGGCATATGGAAATGCAGACGGCTACGAGGCACTTTCGGTCAAGCCCGTACCGCTGGATCATGCGAACTGCCCTCAAGGCAACCTGATCGCCATTGCAACGGCAACATGGGACGAGGCCTTGCGCCTTGGCGAGAAGCACGGGTATCGCAACGCGCAAACGTCTGTGATCGCGCCCACGGGCACCATTGGTCTGGTCATGGATTGCGACACCACCGGGATCGAGCCTGACTTTGCGCTGGTAAAATTCAAGAAACTCGCGGGCGGAGGTTATTTCAAAATTATCAACCAATCCGTACCTGCGGCGCTTGAAAAGCTCGGCTACGGCTCTGCCCAGATCGAAGAGATGGTAAGCTATGCCGTCGGTCACGGCACCATCGGGAACGCACCCGCGATTAACCACACCACGTTGGTTGGCCACGGTTTCGGTCCTAACGAGCTGGCCAAGATTGACGCGGCGCTGGCGCAGGCCTTTGACATCCGCTTTGTCTTTAACCAATGGACCCTGGGCGAGGAGTTCTGCACCCAAGTCCTTGGCATCCCTGCCGAAAAGCTGAATGATCCGACGTTTGACCTGCTGAAATCTTTGGGCTTCTCCAAGAAAGACATCGAAGCAGCCAACGATCACGTTTGCGGCACAATGACCCTGGAAGGCGCGCCGTTCCTCAAGACTGAACATTACAGCATCTTTGACTGTGCCAATCCCTGCGGCAAGAAGGGCAAGCGCTACCTGTCTGTGAATAGCCATATCTACATGATGGCCGCAGCACAGTCGTTTATCTCGGGGGCGATCTCCAAGACGATCAACATGCCAAACGACGCCACCATCGAAGACTGCCAAAGCGCGTACGAGCTTTCCTGGTCCCTCGGGGTAAAAGCCAACGCGCTCTACCGTGACGGATCGAAACTGTCGCAGCCCTTGGCTTCTGCGCTGGTCGAAGATGACGACGAGGCGGCAGAAACACTGGAATCCGGCACCGCCCACGAGAAGGCTGTCGTGCTGGCTGAAAAGATCGTCGAGAAAGTTATTGTCAAAGAGATCATCAAATCGCACCGCGAAAAGATGCCTCAGCGGCGCAAGGGCTATACCCAAAAGGCCAATGTGGGCGGGCACAAAGTCTATCTGCGCACCGGTGAATACGAAGACGGCTCCTTGGGCGAGATCTTTATCGACATGCACAAGGAAGGCGCGGGCTTCCGCGCGATGATGAACAATTTTGCCATCGCCGTGTCCGTGGGCCTGCAATACGGTGTCCCGCTCGAGGAATTCGTTGACGCGTTCACCTTCACCAAGTTCGAACCCGCCGGCATGGTGCAAGGCAATGACAGCATCAAGAACGCGACCTCGATCCTGGACTATGTGTTCCGCGAACTGGCCGTGTCTTATTTGGATCGGACCGATCTGGCCCATGTCCAGCCTGAAGGTGCCAGCTTTGACAGCATCGGACGCGGAGATCAGGAGAGCGTTGCGAACGTCTCAGAACTCTCGGAAACTGCGGCAACGCGGTCACTGGAAGTTCTCAGGCAGATCAGCTCTACCGGTTATCTGCGCAACCGGATGCCGCAAGATTTGGTCTTGCTGCAAGGCGGGCAGGGGCCGGGCGGCACCCAGACCCTGGACCGTGCGATGCCACAGGCTGTGCAGCAATCCGCCTCCACGACCATGGGGTCAACCACTGCGGTCTCGAGCAGCGCAGTCAGCATGGACGCACGGGTAAAGGCAAAGATGCAAGGCTACGAGGGCGAAGCCTGTGGCGAATGCGGAAACTACACTCTGGTCCGCAACGGCACCTGCATGAAGTGCAACACCTGCGGCGGCACATCCGGCTGCAGCTAAGCCAAGTTGAGCGGGTGTGTTAAAAAGCCAAGCATATGAAGCCCATTTCGAGTGTTTCGGCGGCCATTTACAGGGTGATTAACGCCCAGTTCGCGTAAGTTGTTGATTTTATTCACGCGGGCTGGGGGCAGATCCTTTATGGAGTTTGATGGTCTAGTACAGCAATCACGGAGGGGAACGAGACATCTTTTGGGGGCATGAGGGTACAAACGGAATAGCATCGAGCCCTAGTGCGGCTTCAAGATCTTAGCAGTTTCGAAATGAGAAAAGAGATAGTTTCTTCTCTCATTCCATCGAACAGGGGGCCGGTGCGCAAGCCCCTAGCGACGGCCAAGCCGCAGGCATAAAACAAACGAGTGGTAAACGATGTGCTTGGCTATGAGAAACTTAGGGTGCCCTCCGGGCACCTTTTTTCGTTTCTATACCAACAAGCAATAGCGCTATGGAATTCGCAGTGTGGTGATAGATTGAACTTTGATAGCTAATTCTGAGTAATAAGGTCCGCATTGCACTCGAAATCCGCGCTGCTGCTCAGCGAACGTCGGTGTCTACGACTTGATTTTTGGAGCTAGTGCAAGGGTGTAAAGTTTCTTCATTTTGGAAATGGCTGTGAAATACAGAATCATCAAACACTTTTCGTAATTACCTAAAATTTGGTCCTCGGGTTTTGAAGTTCGTTCCATATCTTGCCATAGGTTTGGTATCTTTTGAGTGTAGGATGTTGGTTTAACTATATGATAGTAAATGAGTTTTACCAATATAATGAGTATACTTGATAAATAATCCGTCTCAGTGCATCATTTTTTTGTCAGATATCTGAGTCTGGCGAGGGGAGTGCTTTGGCCCAAGCGGCTAAAGCGAGGAGGAGGAAAGTGATGCAGAAAAATAATCTAATAAAGGTGGCCGCTGCGCTAAGTTTAATGTCAGCCGCTGGGGTTGCTCAGGCCGATACAATGCGGATCGCCCACGGGTTCCCGGCTCAATCAATTGTAGATGATACCTTTAAAACGCTCGCGCAACATGTCGAAGAAAATACTGATCTTGATACCGAAGTTTTCGCGCTAACGGTGCTGGATCTCAAACAAGCTTCACCAGGGCTAACATCTGGCGTGGCGGATTCTACTATGCTGTTAACCGCCTATTTTCCAAGCGAGTTTTCTGAACAGAATTTCGTCGCAGATCTGACAATGGTTGCTAATTTGGGAGAACGGCCAACCAGCATCGGTGCGACGGTGCGACGGTGGGTGGGGCGTTGATGGAATATGTCACAATGCAATGTCCTGAGTGCGTAGAGCAGAATTTGGCTCAGAACCAGATTGGGCTAGCGTTCGCACCAGGTTCTCAATTCTCGTTGCTGTGCAAGGAGCCCATATCATCGGTCGCTGACGTCAGGGGCCGTGCGATACGTGGTCCAGTGAGTGTATTTCGACGTTGGGCTGAAACCATGGGGGCCTCACCGATAACGATTTCTGCGAATGAAGTTTTCGATGGTCTAAATCAGGGCCTTGTCGATTGCACTATCAACGCAGTGGGCGAAATGAGTAACCTAAGCCTTTTTGATGTTGTCGGTGGAATTACTCCGGGCATGCCAGGAGGGACATTTGGCGGCTCGGGTATCGGGCAGTTGAACCTTGATTTTTGGCTGAGCCTTTCGCTCGAGGATCGCAAGGCAGTGGCGCGTGGTATGTCGAAAGCCACCGCTTTCATGGTTACCGGATACATGAAGCAAGAAGTGATAGACCTTCAAACCGCACGTGATCAAGGAATTGCGATAGTTGAGTCTGATCCCGATCTGAAATCTGCAACTGAAGCATTCATCAAGGATGATATCGAGACAATCAAAGCGATCTATCGCGATGATTTCGGCTTGGAAAAAGTTGATGAAAAAGTCGAAACTTTCATAGGATTGTTGGAAAAATGGAAAGCTTTGACCGACCCACTTGATCCGACTGACACTGAAGCTTTAACCGAGCTGTACTGGACCGAAATACATTCGAAGTTGAACCTTGAAACCTACGGCCTGAATTAGGCTGTTGGATAATGGGGTTCCAATCATGATTAAAAACAATCTTCGCCCAGGGTCAATTGGACTTTGGGCGGCGGTCGACAAGATTGTCGATCTACTCATGGTGGCGGCTGTAATTGCTGTCCTGCTTATGATGTCACATGTCACGGCTGACGTTATCAGCCGCTTGATTCTCGGTCGGTCTCTTCCTGGGACAATCGTAATCGTATCTGAATACTATATGGTTGCCTGCGCATTTTTACCTTTGGCGTATACCGAGCGACTGGGACAGCACATATCCATGGACGCAATTTCTGGACTGTTGCCTCGGCGATGGGGGCAGTTTCAAGTTGCTTGCGGGCATTTGGTTACGCTGGTCGTGTTCAGCTTGCTTACCTACAGCGCTTGGTTGACGGCGTTAAAAAAATACAAACTTGGGGCCTTCGACATGGAATCCGGCCTGCGTTTGTACGTATGGCCGTCCTACTGGCTATTGCCGGTAGGGTGCGGTGTTTTGTGCCTATTCGTAGCCATGCGCTTTTTGCAGTTCTTAATTGGTAGATTGCCCGAAAACGAACCGCTACGCGGAGATAGTCAATTATGAGCAATCTTGAAATAGGCCTGATTTGCATAGGTGTCCTTGTTTTTTTGGTGGCGAATAGGGTCCCGATTGGATTTGCTCTTATTGGCGTGTCCTTTGTAGGAATTTACTGGATCAGTGGACCAAGAGCCGCTTGGGGAACCATCAGTCTTGTGCCGCAGACATTTGCAGCCACATGGACACTGAGCTCGATTCCGATGTTTCTTATGATGGGCTATGTCAGCTACCGGGCGGGGCTAACGCGCGGTCTGTTCAAATGCGCTCGTCTATGGCTATCGGCGTTGCCGGGAGGCTTGGCGGTAGCTTCTGTATTTGGGGCCGCTGGTTTCGCAGCCGTCGCAGGCTCCTCCATCGCATGCTCGGCCGCGATGGGTAGGATCGCTTTCCCAGAAATGGTCAAATATAACTATGATCCAAAGCTTGCGGCTGGCACCCTAGCCGTAGCCGGGACGCTTGGGGCTCTTATTCCCCCGTCAATCCTGATGATCCTATACGGTATTATAGCGCAGGTCCCAATTGCGTCACTTTTTGTGGGCGGGATATCTGTCGGTCTGATCACAGCACTTGGTTACATCGGATTGATTATTGTGCGGGTGAAGTTGAAGCCTGAACTTGCGCCGGCGGTAAACGAAGAGATCACTTGGGGAATGCGTTTCAGGGCGCTAAGGGAGACAATACCGATCTTAGTATTGGTCCTGGGGGTGTTCGGAGGTCTTCTCGCTGGGTTCTTTACACCCACAGAGGCGGGAGCGGTGGGATCGGTGCTCTCGATACTTATTTCGATTGCGTCTCGTTCTTTAAGCTTCGAAGACCTCTGGGAAGCAGCGGTCGAAACCTTAACCACCACGTCTGGCCTTTTTATAATCGGTTGTGGCGCAGCTTTACTTATACGTTTCCTCGCGCTCAGCGGTTCAGGAGAATTCATAACAAATCTAGTTATCGGTTTTGGTTCGGATCCGATATTCCTGATCCTCGGGATCGCAGTAATATACCTTGTTTTGGGTATGTTTCTCGAACCCATCGGCGCAATGCTGCTAACACTTCCAATCGTGCTACCTATTGTCGAGACGGCTGGATTTAACCTCATTTGGTTTGGCGTCTTCCTAACCAAACTTCTTGAGATCGGAATGATTTCGCCTCCAATGGGAATGAATGTCTTTGTCATCAAAGGGGTTGTTGGCGACAAGGTATCTCTAGGTGGTATTTTTCAGGGAATTTTGTGGTTTCTGATGATTGACTTGGTCATCGGCAGCATACTTGTCGCCTTCCCAGAGTTGGTATTGATACCGGTCTCATGGTTGAATTAGAGGTTAGGCCGGTAAAATTTTTATTGGCCTAACGCACATACGTTTCTACGCTTAGACAAGCTTGGTGAAAACCAGCTCAGAAGATAACGAGTTTAACCTGAATCGAAAGTTTGATGGACAAAAAATCGTGGGCAAGAATTCGAACGCCGGGGTACCAAATTCGGCGTTTACACCAGTTATCAGTCGCCGTTTTTCTGGATTGCTTGCAGCACGTTAACTTGACGCCAATCCAATATACGATCCTTGTGATAATCGATATGGAGCCCGGAGTTGAGCAAACGAGCATTGCATCTCGAGCTGGATTAGATGCCTCGACTGTCGCCGACGTAGTGAAGCGGCTAGTAAAGCACGGTATGATCAAACGAGAAGTTGGGATCAGAGATAAACGATCTCGTGTAGCGTTTATAACTTCGTCCGGCAAAGCAGCTATCACGGATGCCGCGCCCCTTATTGAAGATGCTATTCAGAGTATGCTCTCGCCGTTGGCCATTGATGAGCAACAGAACTTCCTAAGTATGATAGATCGAATCCTTATACACAATACGTCTGAGAAATTGGTATCGACTGACGGAAGGCCTTGGCAACGTGAATTGAGGTCGTGAAGCAAAGAAGTGATATGCGAAAATGATTTAGTGTTTAGTGCCGCACAGTTTGATCGGTATCCGTGTCAGGATTACTGGGGGTCGTGCCTGGCATTTTAATAAACGGCGTGTGGAGTTTCTCTATCAAGATAACAGTGTAGTACTCGCATACCCGTTAATTATCTGAGTTTATTACCCGTTAATAAATGCAAGAACTTGTAAAAAGGGCGATTTAATATGAAGCTTACTAAAGTTTGCGAGGGTCTAGACTTTCCGGAGGGACCAATAACTATGGCTGACGGCACGGTCATTTTAGTCGAAATCCGTGGTCAGACACTATCTCGCGTAGACCCCGAGGGTAAGATCGATGTTATCGCAAAGCTCGGGGGAGGGCCAAACGGTGCCGCCGTCGGTCCTGATGGTATGATATATGTCTGCAATAACGGCGGCTTTGTTTGGACCGAGGCAGATGGCATCAGGCGTCCGATTGGAACTCCAGATGACTATAAAGGAGGGTCAATCCAACGAGTGGATCCTAGTAACGGCTCTGTCGAAACGATTTATGAAAGCTGTGAAGGTCAGCCGCTCAGAGGGCCAAATGATATCGTCTTCGATACGAATGGAGGCTTCTACTTCACGGATCTTGGCAAGTCGACATCGACCTATGTGCACCACGGTGCATTTTACTATGCCAAGACTGATGGCAGTCATATAGCTCGGGTTCATTCACCGATGATCACACCTAATGGAATCGGGCTTTCCCCAGATAACAGGACGGTTTACGTCGCTGAAACGAAGACCAGTCGAATATGGAGCTTTGACCTTGTCGCGCCAGGAGAAATTGGACCGCTATCATTCGATATGCCCGGTAGACTGGTTGCAACGCTGCCTGACTACCAGCTGCTCGATAGCTTGGCTGTTCAGGCGGATGGTAAGATATGCGTCGCAACGCTGATGCGCGGCGGTATCAGCATAGTGTGCCCCGAAAGCGGCGAAGTCGAGTTCGCCGAGGTGGAGGGGGACCCCTATACCACAAACATTTGCTTTGGCGGAGAGGACATGTGCGATGCATGGATTACGGCTTCAGGAACCGGATGTCTTTATCATGCGAGATGGAAGTCACCAGGCCTCCGTTTGAATTATAACGGGTGAAAGGGAGCTATCTTGATTTCACTGCGAGATGGTATTGTGTCGCAAACGGCCCAAAGCGGACATTCAGACCTGGCTCCGATGCCGCACCGCGGCTTCCCCAGGCCGTCCATTCACGCATCGTGCAGCATTCTCGATTGGTGAAAGTTAGATGCGCGGACGAAGGATTAGTTCGCGGGACAAGCGCAAATGAACATTTTTCGTGCGCCAGCGTCTTGTCAATACCTATTAAGATGGAAACATGACCGGCGGAGGGGAGCCTATGCATGGCTGGGACAGCTCAGGTGAGTAGTTCGTTTCCCGCAACTTTCATGGAAATGAAATGCAAGTTAGTCAATTTCTTCGATTTCGAGTACCTTGAGAGAGAGTGTCCGATCTTCTGTGTAACTGCGATCTGGTCCATGCTTCCTGAGAGGAGCAAGGACGATGACCATATCCAAGGAACTGCTGGACGAACTACTGAAGGGCTGCGAGCGGCCTGAAGACCTGCTTGGCGATGCCGGGCTAATGAAAGAGCTCAAGATTAAGCTGATGGAACGTAACCGCACCATTGATACCGCAGCTTATGCAGCTTGACTGTTCTCGGTATCCGCTGGTGCCCAGTTCCAAGGCAGCAACTCGTCCAGCCGGTTGATCTTGTGATCGTGGATGCGGTCGAGGACATCGGCAAGGTAGGCCTGCGGATCAAGGCCGTTCAGCTTGGCGGTTTCGATGATGGTCAGTATCCGTCCGGTGTGACTGCCATGCCTACGAGATGGAGTGGGTGATAGTGTCCACTATCGGTAGTGGGTAAGCGGTGCGCCGATCCCACCTATTTAGCGTAATTCCATGGTAGCAGATCGTTGATCTGGCTTTGTTTGTGGCCTGCGACGATGGCAGTGAACGTATCGGCCAGATAGGCATGCGGATCGACACTGTTCAATTTGCAGGTCTCGATCAAGGAAGCGATGACGCCCCAGTTTGAGGCTCCGGCGTCGTGGCCAGCGAAGAGTGCGTTCTTGCGGTTCAGAGCGATGGGACGGATCGTGCGTTCCACTGCGTTACTGTCCATTTCGATGCGGCCGTCAGTCAGAAACAGGCACAGTCCATCCCAGTATTTTGCGATGTATTTGAGAGCTTCGCCCAAAGGGGCTTTGGCAGACAGCCGCGCGCGGTTGGTCGTGAGCCACTCCTCAAACGCGACGATCAACGGTGCCGATTGGTCTTGCCGTGCTGCCAATCGCACCTCGGGTGCCAGACCCCGGATATCCTTTTCGATCAGGTAGAGCGCAGCGATCTGTTTCAGCCCGTCTTCGGCGATGGGGGCAGTGCCAGATTGTGCAACTTCGTGCAGTTTGCGGCGTGCGTGGGCCCAGCAGTAGGCCAAGACGACATTGTCATCGGCGCGTTTGAGTAAGCGGTTATACCCGGCATATCCGTCCACTTGGAGGATGCCAGAGAAGCCTTTCAAAATGTCATCTGCATATTGGCCGGAACGCCCGGGCGCATATGTAAAGGCAACGCCCGGTGGTGCCGCTCCACACCAAGCCCTATCATCGCGGGCCAGTGCCCAGAAGTAACCAGTTTTGGTTTTACGTCTACCCGGATCAAGCACTGGTGCTCTTGTTTCATCCATGAAGAGTTTGGTTGAGCATTTGAGGTCAGCCATTAACGCATCGAAGACAGGGCGTAGCTCATAGGCCGCTTTGCCAACCCATCCCGCGAGGGTGGAGCGATCCAGATCGATCCCTTGGCGGCTGTAAATCTGTGCCTGGCGATACAGTGGCAGGTGATCCGCATATTTGCTGACAAGAACATGCGCCACCGTTGCCTCTGTCGGCATGCCGCCTGGGATCAGGCGCGCTGGTGCAGGCGCTTGCACCACACCATTGGTGCAGGATCGGCAAGCATACTTTGGGCGGCGGGTGACGATCACACGGAACTGGGCGGGGATGATGTCGAGGCGCTCAGACGTGTCCTCACCAATTACATGGCGCTCACCACCGCAGCCGCAGGTCATATTATCGGGCGCAATTACCTCTTCAATGCGGGGCAGATGCTTTGGCAGTGACCCACGATTGGTGTTGCGCGGTTTTGCCGAGCGCGATGCAGGCGGATCAAGCGCTTCGTCTTCAGCATGAACCATAGCCATCGAGGTTTCAATGTCTTCAAGTGACAGCTCAAATTGCTCGGGATCGGCCTTCTCAGACTTTGCGCCAAACAGCGCACGTTTGAAGTCAGATACCAGTTTCTCCAACTGATCAATACGATCCTGCTTGCGCAGATTGCGATCCTCTGAGGCGACAAGCAACGCCTTCCAGGGCCTCAACATCATTAGGGAGATCAACTGGTTTTGACATGGGGAATGACTACCATTTCCTGCAGCTCAACACCTCTGCAAAAGACAGCCTGATTCACTCTGCCGCAGTCGGCGGACGCACTGATAAAGCCCTTACTTTGCGCCAGTCTAAACCCGAGAAAAGTGCTTCAAACTGGGCATGGTTTAGCGACATCAGACCATCTTTGATAGCGGGCCACGTGAAGGTTTGTTCCTCCAATCTTTTTGTAAGCCATGACCAAACCAGTGCCGTCCCAATACAGCAACTTCAGCCGATCTGCCCGCTTTGAGCGGAACACAAAAACTATCCCGGTGAACGGGTCCTTGCGCAACTCGTTTTTGACAAGCGCTGCCAGCCCATCATGACCCTTGCGGAAGTCCACCGGCTTGGTCGCGACAACGATCCTCACTCGGTTTGATGGGAACATCATGAGAGCGCATTCAAGGCGCGGGCAATCTCGGCAATGCGCGCCGCCGATGTGCCTGCATCCAATCGCACAGTGACACTCCCACAAATCAGATCCAACGGCGACGGCGGCTCAGGGTCAGGTGTCGCCTCAACATCTTCGCGCACAACCAACGCTGCAAAGCTTGGTTCCTCGGTCACAGCGGGCAGAACCAGTTTGCCCTCGCGCGCCATGCGTCGCCATTCCGATAAATGATTGGCCCGCATGTCATACCGCCGTGCCACAGCGCCAACTGTCGCACCTTCCACCAACGTCTCGGCCACGATCTGTGCCTTCACCGCATCCGGCCAACGGCGGTGACCACGCGGCCCCACCACCAAATCAATGTTACTGAGAAACTCCGTTGAGCGCTCCATGGAGAAACTCCCTGATAATCCATCCGTCAGGGCTGAATCTCAGATCGGGGACTCACAAGGAAGGTGGGGTGGGCGCACCGCTTACGGTAGTGGACATCTTGAGGTTGGTTATGGCGGGAAAGAAGGGCTTGAAGAAGCGTGTCTGGTCGGATGACGAGAAGCGCACGATTTGCGCGCAGACGCTGACAGAGGGCGTTTCCGTTGCACAGGTTGCGCGACGCTATTCCATGAACGCGAACCTGATTTTCAAGTGGCTGAAAGACCCTCGATTTGCTCCTGTAGAGGGCGGCGTATCTACCGCTGATGCCGTGGTTGAGAGCATTTTCCTCCCCATCGAGATTGATGCGCCACCGCTGGAAAGCGCCGATCCTGCGCGTGACATGAGAGATCCGCCTTGTTGCGTCAGCGCGCAGCGCGTGGACATCACGCTGTCGGATGGACGGTAACCGCACCATTGATACCGCAGCTTATGCAGCTTGACTGTTCTCGGTATCCGCTGGTGCCCAGTTCCAAGGCAGCAACTCGTCCAGCCGGTTGATCTTGTGATCGTGGATGCGGTCGAGGACATCGGCAAGGTAGGCCTGCGGATCAAGGCCGTTCAGCTTGGCGGTTTCGATGATGGTCATGGCGCGTGAGAGAGTTTCTGCGCCTGTGTCTGCCCCTGCAAAGAGCCAGTTTTTCCGTCCTACTCCAATTGGGCGCAGGGCACGTTCAGCGGGGTTGTTGTCTATTGCTACACGCCCGTCGGTCAGGAACAGGCTGAAGGCGTCTCGACGGCTCAGACCATAGCGGAACGCTTTAGCCAAATCACTCTTGCCCGGAATGCCCAGGAGTTGCTGTTCTGACCAGACGAAGAAGGCTGTGACCTTTGGCTGGCTCAGCTTTTGGCGCGCGGCATATCGGGCGTCCGCAGCTTTGCCGTTGATGTCGCGCTCGATATCGTAGAGCTTTCCGATCCGGTCGAGCGCCTCGCGGGCGATCTCGGACTTGGTTGATGTCCAGAAGTCATGGAAGTCGCGCCGCAGATGGGCCCAACAGGCCGCTTCTCGTAAACGCGGCACGCCACCCGTATCAGGCAGGTAAAGCTTGGCATAGCCTTTGTAACCGTCCGCCTGAAGGATGCCACGTGCATCCGCCAGATGGCTGAGAACGTGCTCTTCCTTCCAGTTCGGTGCAAATCGATAGACGGCCCCCGGTGGCGATGCCCCCGCCCAAGGACGTTGGTCGCGCACATAGGCCCAGATCCGGCCTTGCTTGACCCCTTTGCCAAGACCCTTGTCGCGCTTTGAGCGGTCCAGCACCCGGATCGGTGTGTCATCTGCGTGCAGCAGGTCGCTGCCCATGATGTCAGCCTCAATCCGTTCAATCAACGGCGACAAGGTCTTCATGGAGCGTCCGCACCAGCCGACCAGCGTGCTTTCGGGGATGTCCGCGCCCATACGCTCGAAGATCTCGTGCTGGCGATAGAGTGGAAGGTGATCGTCAAACTTGGAGACCAGAATATGCGCAAGCAGGTTTGGCCCCGCCATGCTGCCCGGGATCGGGCGGCTCGGTGCGGGTTCCTGCACCATCTTCTCACAGCGACGACAGGACTTCTTGATCCGGGCGATCTGGATGACCTTCATCTGCGCAGCGATCATATCCAGCAGTTCGCTGACATCCTCACCTACCACACGTAGATCGCCGCCACAGTCCGGGCAGCAGCTACCGGGGTCCAGTTCGCGGCGTTCGCGCGTGGTCGCATCTGAGACACGTGGCCGACGGCGCAAAGCGGGCGCATCGGCAGTGTCTGGTGATGGTTCATCATGCCCTTCGTCGATGAGGCCATCGTCCCCTTCGGCAACAGCCACAAGCAGGTCTTCCAGTGCCAGTTCCAGCTGCTCAATTTCGCGTTCGATCTTTTTCCGAAGATTTGCCAAAAGCCAGTTTCTGCAACTTGGCGATCCGCAAGCGCAGCGCCTGAACCAGTTGATCATGGACCCGTAAAGTGGCCGATATCTTGGCATTCTCAGCCTGCAAAGCAGCGATCATTGCCTTCAAAATGGTAGGGTCATCAGGGAGGTTTTGCGTATCAATGGACATGGGTAAACCTACCATACCCAGTGCATAGGCACCATAAAAACAAAGCTATTCAGACGTGTAATTCACCCGACGCGAGCCGGTGGTGCGCCCCAATCCGGCCTGCGCCAATCCATGCCTTCCCACAACATCGCCAGTTGCGCGGAGGTCAGTCGCGCCGCACCCTCTGTCGCGGTAGGCCAAGGAAAGCGGCCCCGTTCAAGCACTTTGTAATAGAGGCAAAAGCCCTGACCATCCCAGAACAAAAGCTTGATCCGGTCACCCCTGCGCCCGCGGAAGGCAAACACTGCGCCACTGGTCGGCTTCTGGCGCAAAACATCCTGCGTCAGCGCCGACAGGCCTGCGATGCCCTTCCTCATATCTGTGACACCACAAGCCAAATACACACGAACGCCAGTCCCGGGACCGATCATGCCGCCTCCACCGCTCGGATCAACTGCACCAGCGCGCCTGGGTCCATTGTGCTGTCAAAGCAGAGGCAGCGTCCACTGCGCAAACGCAGTTCTATTGATGTGGGCTCCGATAGGTTAGGTGCCAGATCAGGTATGACTGGAACGCAAGGATCAGGCGCGACATCCAAAGGGATAAAGAGCGCCCCATCGTCTGGAGACCAAAGCCCCTTCTTCTTCAGATCATGTCGCCAGGCATAAAGCTGCTGGCGAGTTACATCATGGCGCTGCGCAACTTGCGTCACCGAGGCACCATCAACCCCGACCGACATGATGATCCCGATCTTCTCATCATCGCTCCATCGCCGCCGACGCTCAAACCCCAGAACTTCACCCCGCATCACACACCCCGCCTAAGACACGTCGTTAACGACGTCATTAAACACGTCTCTTAGAACAAAAGGCCAGGATCAGGCAGGCGGTGCCAATCGAGCGGTTACGATGGAACGGATGCTCGGGGCTGAGCTGACTGCACATCTGGGCTATGAAGACGGAAAAGATGCCCCGCCTGATCAGGCCAACCGTCGCAACGGCTCATCCGCTAAGAAATTGAAGGGGCAAGACGGCGAACTGCCTATCACTGTGCCGCGGGACCGGGACGGCAGCTTCGAGCCTGAACTGGTGAAGAAGGGACAGACCCGCATTGATGGGATGGATGACAAGATCATTGGCCTCTACGCAGCCGGTCTGACGGTCCGCGATATCCGTGCTCATCTTGAGGACGTCTATGGCCTGCAAGTTTCGCCAGACTTGATCAGCCGCGTGACCGATGCGGTGCTGGATGAGGTTCGGGAATGGCAGTCCCGGGCGCTGGACCGGATGTATCCCATCGTCATTTTTGACGCTCTACGGGTCAAAATCCGTGACGCCCCTCTCGGGACATTGCTTCGCAATGCCCTGCCGTGCAGTGGATAGCCGCATGGTCAAGAACAAAGCCGTCTACGTGGCCCTTGGCGTCAGCAAGGATGGCGTGCGCGAGGTTCTCGGTCTTTGGATCGCTGACAACGAGGGCGCCAAATTTTGGCTCTCCGTGATGACAGAGCTTAAGAACCGTGGGCTGCAAGACATCCTGATTGCGGTCGTGGACGGACTCAAGGGTTTCCCTGACGCCATCACTGCAGCCTTTCCGGACACGGCCGTGCAAACGTGCATTGTCCATCTCGTGCGCCACTCGTTGAACTTCTGTGCCTGGAAAGATCGCAAGGAAGTGGCCGCTGATCTACGGCGGATTTACAGCGCCCCTACAGCCGATCAAGCTGGTTTGGAGTTGGATGCCTTCGAGGAAAAATGGGCCGGAAAATATGCCTCCATCGCACCGGCCTGGCGCAGGGCTTGGCAGGAAGTGATCCCGTTCTTTGCTTTTGATCCCGCCATCCGAAAGATCATCTACACCACCAACGCAATTGAAAGCTTGAACCGTGTAATCCGCAAATCGATTAAGACGCGGGGATCGTTCCCGACCGAAGGCGCAGCCACGAAGCTGATCTACTTGGCGATCCGCAAGTTTGAGAAAGGCGGCCGAAATGTTCGAGAATGGTTTGCGGCCCGCAATCATTTCGCCATAATGTTTGAGGATCGCTTAAATGCGTGACTGTATCTAAAACCCGCATGGGCCAGACCAGATACACAAAGTTCATGACACTCCCGCCTCATTCCCTAAAAGGCACCCAATATAACAATTTGCAGGGATAGCTACTGCACAATGAAAGTCTTAGGCGCCAAACAGCTGACGTCGTAAACTGTTTCGATATCCAATGGAACACCTTCGCATCTCCAAAAGCATTCTCTGCGTCGCCGCTGTCACCTTTCCACCCTCAATCGGACACGTATGGACCCTTGCGATTGATGTGGTTACATATAGCAAAGTTGCTTGATATCTTGACGGCAAAGCCGCTGATGCGCGATCGGAATTGTTTGTGGCACAGCGTTGATAATATTTGCGTCGCATCGACGGTATGGATGAGGATTGGAGCACAGTAATGGTTGATATGACTAAATCCGCAGAGCAGGCGATGGTTGCGGATAGTCGCGCCCGCGCATGCACCGATGCGGCACGCATCCACGAGAACCTCCAGTCAAGCGGGAACGCATAAGATGTGGCCGTCCTATGTGATTAACCTTGCTGACAACACCGCCCGTCTTGACGCGGTTACCAAAATTATGACCGCACAGGATATTGCCTTCGAGCGGGTCGAAGGCGTGAATGGCTGGGCCTTAACCGAGGCCGAGATTGCCCGAACCTACGACGCCAAGCGCAACGCCAAAGAGGGACGCCACCCGTTGGTACCGGCTGAAATCGGGTGTTACCTGTCGCATATCGCCGCGTGGCAGCGCATTGCAGACGGTGACGCTGCAGGGGGATTCATCTTTGAAGATGATTTCGACGCAACAGCGCAGCTTGGCCCCGTTTTAAGGGCGCTGAGCGCCGACGCAGCCGGCGACTGGGACATGACTAAACTGTTCACTTTGGATACAGACGTAGAGCTTTGCGACGCACGGACATTGCTTGATGATGTCCAGATCGGCACGCCCTACCGTGTGCCAACCTGCCTGATAGGGTATGCGCTCACCAAAAGCGCGGCTGCGCGTTTGGTTGCACAGGCCTTGCCTTTTTTCCGCCCCGTAGATGAAGACCAAAAGTTTGTCTGGGAAACCGGGCTGCGCGTTTCTTTGGTTTTGCCGCCGCCTGTGGTACTTGGGGATCAGCAGACCGTGACCGGAACAGTCGGAAGGGCGCGGCGCACGGCGCGGCGCGGCGGTTTCGTTCAATTTCTGCACCGCGCACGTTACGCGCTGAGGTATCGCCTTGCTTTGGCGCGCCATAGACGGCGTGAAGGATGGCGCACGTGACCGCGGCCAAGACCAGGGAGCCACGGGTTCTCCATATTCACTTTGGTAAAGAAGGTGGCGCCGAACGGTTCTTTGTGAACCTTGCCCAGGCCTTTGCCGAACGGGGCGTCGAGCAGCGTTTCATTATCCGGCCTAACCGCAGTTGGGAGCCCGAGATATCCCCGCTTGGTCCGGTGATACGCAATAATTTCAGCCGCATCTCGCCGATGTCTCTTGTCGCGCATTATCAAGCTGACCGTTGGGTGAAAAGCTGGAAGCCAGACGCCGTGATGGCATGGATGCCACGGGCGGGCCGGCTTTTGCACAGCTGGCCTGATACGGTAAAGCTTGCCCGGATGGGGGACTTTCCGCAAAACCTCAAGCATTTTGGCAAGTGCGACCTGCTGGTCGGCAATCTGCCCGGCATCGCAACGCGGTGTCGGGATCTTGGCTGGACCAAGCCTGTGCTGACAATCTCTAACTTTGCGCGGGACATCACCCCAGTCGCGATTGACCGCGCCAGCCTGAACACGCCCGAGGACGCTTTTGTCGTGGCCGCGAGCGGGCGCTTTGTGCCACGCAAGGGGTTTGATGTGCTGATACGGGCTGTGGCAAAGCTGCCTGGGGCTCATCTGTGGTTGTTGGGCGATGGTCGGGAACGCGGCAACCTCGAGGCGTTAGCACGCGAACTTGGCATGGCAGAACGGGTTCATTTTACCGGCTGGGTATCCGAGCCCTTTCACGTCGTGGCCGCCGCCGATGCTTTCGTTATGCCCTCGCGCCATGAACCGCTTGGCAACACTCTTTTGGAGGCTTGGAAAGTCGGCGTGCCGACCGTTGCCACCCGGTCTGAAGGGCCGGATTGGTATATGCGGGATGGCATTGACGGTATTGTAACCGAAATCGACGATCATGATGCGATTGCGGCAGGTTTGGCGCGCATCCGCGATGATAAAACGCTCGCGGCGTCTTTTGTGGCTGGCGCGCGCGCGCGTCTGGACCAGTACTTTAGCAAATCAGCGATTGTGGATGCCTATCTAAAAGTCTTCTCTGGCGACTTCAGCGGTTAGGCTGATGCGCGCGCTTGTCATCAATCTTGCCCGTGAAACGCAACGGTTGGCATTTCAGCGCGGCCAGGCTGAACGGCTGGGTTTAGGGCTGGATGTGGTTCCCGCGATAGGCGTGGCGCAGCTGCCAAGCCTTGCGAATGATCTGGAATGGAGCCGCTGGCAAAGACCTTTACGAGATGTCGAAAAAGCGTGCCTTTTGTCGCATCGGTCTGCGTGGCAGCGGGTTGTCGCAGCGGACGAGCCGATCCTCATACTGGAAGATGACGCGTGGCTTATGCCTTCTGTCGCCCCGTTTCTTGCCCAAGCCATGCAGATTAAGGACATAGAACACCTGAGCCTCGAAACACGTGGCCGTAAAAAGCTGTTGGGGGCGGCGCATCCGCAGATGTCAGACTTGCGGCGGCTGTGGCTCGACCGAAGCGGGGCCGCCGCGTATGTCCTTTGGCCCGAAGGGGCGCGTAAACTTCTTGAGCGGTCGGCGAAAGTGCCGGCGCTCGCAGACGCCGTGATCGTAGAAACCCCCCAGCTCAAGCGCTGGCAGGCCGCCCCTGCACAAGCCATCCAAATCGATATGGCGTCACGGTATGGGCTCACGCCTCCTATTCCGGTGAGCAGCGCAATTTCTAGCGTGGCGCGACCTGTGCAGGGCGGCACCCGTCATCGGGTCAGGCGATATATGCGGCAATTGGCGATGGGAGCGGTCATGCTGCGCCCGGGCACCGAACGTCTTGAACTTTGGCCGCAGCTAGAGGGCTAGACGCTCTGCCAAGCTGCGCAAGGGACAGCGCAATGACATGACGCGGCCGCAGGCCCGAGCGTGCCGATGCGCATAATCGCTACGCGTCATCGGCACCTCTACCTCAGAGCATCTTTGCTGAAGTGCTCAGCTTTGCAAGCCAGGGTGTCAAAGATTGGGTGCTTTGATCTTGAGCTGCGAAAAATTCTGCATTCTTCATGCAGTTCGCAAGCAGCTCTTGGCTTACACCGATGCGATCATACCGTCTGGCGCGATCTGCATCGTACCACCCGAACTTTTGTTGCTGGTCTATGATGAGCAGACATCGCTGTATGGCCTGAAGCGCTGCGAACCTGAAGAAAACGGATCTATTTTGCTGCTTCAATACGCCGGTTTGCTCCAGAAGTTCGACCGATTTATCCGCGGTGAACGGCCAGAATTCGTCGGCGACAAGGAATGCAGTATCCTCCATCCCAATTCTGCGGCCGTAATCCTCCCAGTCGAACCATATGATCCTACCGTCGTCTGAAACGGCTGCGTTTCCTGGTCTGGCGTCCCATTTCACAAATTCTACGGGCAAGTCTAGAATGCTATGTGCGAGCGCGTTTTCATCGATTTCGGGGGCAGGGGCATCTAAGGCGTGTCCAAGACGCCGCGGCCCGGATGCGAAACGCAGTGCCCACGCCGGGCTGGTCGCAATTGAGGGGGTGTCGCGCAAAAAATCCTTTTGAATAGTCTGCTTTATACGCACCAGACTTTCGATCGCCGCAACGGCAAGGTCATCTCTGTGAGCGCCCGACCGGCGCAACAATGCGCTTGTCAAACGTCTGCTGCCCACATCGCTTTGAAATGTCCAGCCATCGTGCACACCGAGCAAAGTTGGAACGTCTGCCTCGGCCTGTGATAGATATTCTAGAATACGAATTTCTCTAAGCCGGCGTTTTGGGTCAGCGCGCCATGATGCGATGATCTGCCGGTCTTGAAAATGTATCCGGACGCTCGCCCGTTCCCGCCCTCCGGGGGCCGTTATTTTTTCTATGGGTTTACCGAAAAACGCCTCTGCGGCCAGTGCGGCGTGATCTGCAGACGGACGTTTCGATTTGGGATTTTTGCTCGGGTGGTCTGGCGTATTCACGTAATTTTCAACCTATACAGGTGGCAGGATGTAATGTATTAAGCTTGGGACAGAAAGTATCGATTGGCGACATTTATCCCTTTTATGGTTACGGCAGATGCATTTCGATGCTATTGTGTGTAAAATGGAAACGTTCCTTTTGGTGCCTCAAAAGTATCATAATTCGGCATGGGCGTTTTTTTTTGATTTAGTATCAGTGCCTTATAATTTAAGATACTTTTTTCGCCTCGTTAGATCTGGTCTGCTCATTTGAACGCTCTTGCGTGCTTTCATTGGCACGCTATAGATTAGTTTAACTCTCTACACCCTAGTTTTTTATTCCGCAGTCATGCTGCACAGTCACACCTAGTGTTTTTTAGGTTCAAAGGATGCTCCTCAAATGTCCGATATCGAAGGTAATAACCAAGACAACGTCATCAACGGCACTTCTAATGGTGACACCATCAACGCCAAAGACGGTGATGATACCGTCTTTGGTATGGCGGGAAATGACGATATCGATGGTGATGATGGCAATGACGTTATCTACGGCGGTGATGGCGATGACACCATCGACGGCGGCAAGGGGCAAGACACTGTTTACGGCGGCGCTGGCAACGATGAGATAACCGGAGGATCCGGTAGCGGGTCTGGGCATGGATCTGGTAGCGGATCCGGCAGCGGTGCTGGCGATAAACTCTATGGCGAAGCGGGCGATGATACCCTTTACGGCAGCAAGGGTGATGACCGTCTAGCAGGCGGTGATGGTGACGATTACATCAAGGCCGGTTCCGGAGATGATGTTGTTCTGGGGGGTAATGGGAACGACACGCTCTACGGTCAAAAGGGCGACGACAGCATTTCTGGCGGTAAAGGCGATGACCTGATCTACGGCGGATCGGGCGATGATGTCATCCGCGGAAACGATGGCGATGACACCATTAGCGGTGGATCCGGCGACGACATTATTTGCGGCGATGACGGTGACGATGTTATCTTCGGCGGCTCTGGTGCCGACAGCCTGTACGGCGGTGCCGGAGAGGATCTCATGTTTGGCGGCAAAGGCGGCTCTGGTTCCGGTTATGGCTCCGGCTCCGGTGGCGGGGGCGACTCCTTTTACGTCAGTCGGCAGGGCGGTGGTACCGACACCGTCTATGGTGGTGCCCCTGGGAGCAAGTATTTAAGCGGTGGTACAGGCGGCAGCGGCGGAAGCAAGAACCCTCCGTACGGGTCTGCGAGCGGACAAGACATAAACGACATCCTTTATGTCGAGGGTCCCGTGACGGTCACGCTCCAAAGCGGAGAGACCTTCACTTTGACGCCCGGTCAAATGCGTCAGATCGTAAACAAGCATGACGACATCGACGATGATCTTCAGGATGGCGGCGTTGTTCTCTTGGATGATGGCACGCGCGTAGTATTTGACGACATCGGTAAAATTGCTTCCGTTGAGGATGCCAGCCCGCCCCCTAAAGTCATCTGCTTTACCCCCGGCACGTTGATCGCAACGGACCGTGGTCAGGTGCGCGTAGAAGACATTCGCGAAGGCGATCGTCTGATTACCCGTGACAGCGGCTTGCAACCCGTTTGTTGGGTCGGATCGAAATCCCTTACTGCGCAGCACCTGCAAGCCCACCCCGAGCTGCGCCCTGTTCTAATTCAGGCTGGGTCGATTGCGCCCAACATCCCAGAAGTCGATATGTTGGTGTCGCCGAACCACAGAATGCTCATGACTGGCAGCTCCGTACAGATGATCATGTCGGAAACCGAAGTTCTGATCGCTGCGAAACATATGGCTGGAAAGGCCGGCATCACGACGGTCGAGTCGTATACTGGCGTGCATTACATTCACATCATGTGCGAACAACACCAAGTGATCCTGGCCGATGGCGCGTGGACTGAAAGCTTCCAGCCCGGAGATTATTCATTAGAAGGGCTGCACGACGCCCAGAGAAATGAAATCTTTACACTGTTCCCCGAGCTGCACTCTGCCGAAGGGCTGCAACAATTCCAATCAGCGCGGACGGTTGTCAAAAAGTTTGAAGCCCGACTTCTCATGTAAGAAGCGAGATAGCTGCTCTGACGGCGGTGACTTTACGGTCCTGCCGTCAGAGCCTTTGACCATGCGATCTATCCCGTGCGGGGTGCGAAAAGGATTAATCCTGCACCAAGAACGCACAAGCCCGCGCCAGCAACGTCCCAAAGATCCGGCCGCTGCTCTTCCACGACCCACATCCACACAAGTGATGCCGCGATATAGATACCGCCATAGGCTGCAAACGCCCGGCCGGCGAAACCGGCCTCTATCATCGCTAGCAAGCCCGCAAATACCACCAGACATAGCAGCCCCGGCATCAGCCATAGCGGCGACGCACCACGCCACCACGCCCAGACCGCAAAACACCCCGCGATCTCGGCCAAGGCCGCAAGCGGATAGAGCAGGGCGGCGGGCATCATGCGGCGGCTCCGTGGTCAGCAAGGCATTCCTCGTGATCGCGCAGCACCTCGAGAATGCGACAGTCGGCGACCCGATCCGCATTGCACGCTCCGATCATCCGCTGCAATTCAACGCGGAGTGCCTGGAGCCGCACAAGCCTTGCCTCGACTTCGCGGAGCTGCCTTTGGGCGATAGCATCGACCTCAGCGCAAGAACGTTCGGGCGAGTCTGACAGGCCCAAGAGCTCGCGGATCGCTTCAAGCGAAAAGCCAAGCTGGCGGGAATGGCGGATGAAGGCGAGGCGGTCTAGCTGGGTAATTCCGTACCGCCGCTGCCCGCCTTCGGTGCGATCGGGTTCAGGCATAAGACCAATCTGTTCGTAGTAGCGGATCGTTTGCACCTTGGTGCCGGTGCGCTTTGCCAATGTTCCGATGGCGAGCATGTCTGTTCTCCTTTATCCTACAGTCGTTGTAGGTTTTGGAGGCGCTCCGCGCAAGCCGGTGGTTCAAAGTGGCCCGTCAGCTGGGCACAAGGTGGGCGTCGCTGAATGGCCTTATGTCCCCAGTATTCCTATACTGGGGCCTGATAAAAAAATCTTAATCAACGCTTGAAGCTACAGTTTCTGTAGGTCGTATGTCTGTTTCTGACAGTGAATCAGATAGGAAGATAAGATGGCGGACGGCAAGGCGGCACGCCGCGAATGGCGGGTTACGGGGATGGACTGCGGCGCCTGCGCGGCCAAGGTGCGCGGCGCGGTGGAGCGCTTGCCGGGGGTCGCGGAGGTCGATGTCGCGCTGATGTCTGAACGGCTGCGCCTGACGCTGAACGAGGGTGAAACCTCGCCCGAGCGGATCGAGAAAGCCGTGCGCGGTATCGGTTTCGGCATTTCTGCGAAGGGGGCGAAGGCAGAAAAGCCGAAGGTCGGTTTCGTTCTGCCTGACGACGCGATGCCTGACGATGACGGGGCGGGGCCTGAGCCACGCAGCGCCACCGATGCGCCACCAGAACCTAATTGGTATCAGACTGCGAAAGCGCGTTTGGTGCTTGGCAGCGGTGCCTTGCTTGCTACGGCATGGGCGTCCCGGTTGGTCCTGCCAGCCGAGGTTTCACACTGGGTGTTCGTTCTGGCCACATTGATTGGGCTCATTCCCGTGGCCCGCCGTGCGGTCGCAATGGCGCGGGTGGGGATGCCGTTTACCATCGAAATGCTGATGACCATCGCTGCAAGTGGTGCGCTTGTGATCGGAGAGCCGGAAGAGGCCGCGCTGGTGGTCTTTCTCTTTGCCGTGGGCGAATTGCTGGAGGGTGTCTCTGCCGGGAAGGCGCGAAATAGCATTCGTGCACTGACCAAGCTGGTACCGAAAACGGCGCGCCTTGAAGTGGGCAGGAGGACACGCGAGGTGGCGGCAGAGACCCTTAGGGTCGGCCAAATTGTGCAGGTGCGCCCCGGTGATCGGGTGCCCTGTGACGGCAAAGTGGTCAGCGGCACCTCGGGCGTCGATGAAAGCCCTGTCACCGGCGAAAGCGTGCCGCGCCTCAAAGAGCCGGACGCGGAGGTGTTTGCCGGATCGATCAATACCGAAGCCCTGCTGCGCGTGCGCGTCATCAAAGCCGCGGCAGACAACACCATCGCCCGCATTGTGCGGCTGGTCGAAGAGGCAGAAAGCGCCCGCGCGCCGACCGAGCGGTTCATCGACCGGTTCAGCCGCATCTATATGCCCGCCGTGGTGGGCTTGGCTGTATTGGTCGCCGTCGTGCCCCCGCTTGCCTTCGGCGGCGCGTGGGACGAATGGGTCTATCGTGCACTGGCCTTGCTGCTGATCGGCTGCCCCTGTGCGCTGGTGATCTCGGTGCCCGCGTCGATCACCTCGGCCCTGTCCACCGGGGCGCGCAACGGGTTGTTGATGAAGGGCGGCGCGGTGATTGAAGCGGCCGCGCGGGTCACGCATGTGGCCTTTGACAAGACCGGAACGTTGACCCACGGCAAGCCGCAAGTGACCGATGTGCAAACCATCGTCGGAGACGAAACCGGTTTTTTGGCCCTTGCCGCCGGAGTAGAGAGTGGCGCCAGCCACCCGCTGGGCCAAGCCATTTGCAGCGCGGTAGAGGCGCGAGGGATCGACCCCGCCACTGCGACACAGTCACGCGCCTTGCCCGGAAAAGGTGCCGAAGCGGTGATCGCAGGCGCAACTATCTGCGTGGGCTCACCGCGTTTGGCGGCAGAACGCGGGGCGCTGTCAGAGACATTGCGCGCCGAGGTCGAGACGCTTGAAGCGCAGGGCAAAACCGTGGTGATCGTGCTGCGCGACAGTGTGGCCCAAGGTCTTATCGCCCTGCGCGATGAACCCCGCGCCGATGCGGCAGAGGCGGTGGCCCAATTGAACGCCTTGGGAATTTCGTCGGTCATGCTTACAGGGGACAACAGCCGCACAGCCTTTGCTATCGCAGAAGGGCTTGGCATCGACCACAGGTCAGAGCTGATGCCTGAGGATAAGGTCGCGGCCATTCAAAGCCTCGCGGCTGAGGCCAAGGTCATGATGATCGGCGACGGCATCAACGACGCGCCTGCATTGGCGGCTGCGCATGTGGGGGTTGCGATGGGGTCCGGCACCGATGTGGCGCTCGAGACAGCTGATGCCGCGATCTTGCGCGACCGGGTGACAGATGTACCCGGCCAAATCCGGCTTGCCCGCGCGACGATGGGTAATATCCGGCAGAACATTGCCATCGCTCTTGGTCTTAAGGGGGCGTTTCTTGTTACGACGATGCTCGGCGTGACGGGCCTTTGGATCGCGATCCTGGCTGATACTGGGGCAACCGTTCTGGTGACATTGAACGCCCTGCGTTTGCTGTTCTTCCGGCCAAACACTGCTGATGGGCTGGCCGAACCTGCCAGCCGCCCTACAATCTCTAGCAACTATAGTCTGAACTCTCGGAAGGACACGATATGACCCTCACACGACGCAGCTTGTTGGCCTGTACCGCGAGCTTTGCCGCCGCCGCACCCTTTGGGGCATGGGCCAAAGAGAAACCTGCGATCCACGTGATGAAAGACCCCAACTGTGGGTGCTGTTCAGCTTGGATCGATATCCTAGAAAAAGAGGGCTTTGCCGTCACGACCGAACGCAGCCTGGGAACGCTCCTGATCCGCTACAAGCAAGACAACGGCATCCCGCAGAACATGGCGTCTTGTCACACTGGAAAGATTGACGGCTATATGATCGAAGGCCATGTGCCGCCCGCGGACATTCGCAAACTGCTGGCCGAGCGTCCAGACGCCATTGGCCTCGCCGTACCGGGGATGCCCTATGGTTCGCCGGGCATGGGCCCCGAGACAAAGCGCGAAGCGTATGACGTGTTTTTGATTGCCCGCGATGGTAGCACCGAAGTGTTCTCGAGCTACGAAGCCGCGTAGCGCACGGCACTTTCTTTCTCATATGAAAAGGTAGCTCCCATGGCCCATGATCACGTTCATATTGACCCGCAAAGCGGTGATCGAAGAGTGTCGGTCGCGATTTGGGCGAATGCGCTGCTCACGGTCGCGCAGATTGTGGGCGGGGTGTTATCGGGGTCGCTCGCGCTCGTCGCCGATGCGCTTCACAACTTTTCTGATATGGCCTCTTTGGTCATTGCGTTTGTCGCCCGCAAAATTGCGCGACGGCCGGCGGACGCGCGTATGACATTCGGCTACGGCCGGATCGAAATCGTGGCCGCCCTTATTAACTATACCACGCTGATTTTGGTCGGCTTTTACCTAATATACGAGGGCGGAATGCGCGTGATCGACCCGCCTCAGGTGGCGGGCTGGACCGTGGTCATTCTGGGTTGTGTTGCCCTTGTGATAGATACGCTGACGGCGCTGCTGACCTATACTATGCAAAAGGACAATGTGAACATCAGGGCGTTGTTCTTACATAACTTGTCAGATGCGTTGGCCTCGGTGGCGGTGATTTTCGGCGGTACGCTTATTATTCTGTATGACCTGCGTTGGGTCGATCCTGCGATCACAATTGGTATCGCTGTTTATATCCTCTATCTCGCGCTGACCGAAATCGGCGGGCCGATCCGCATGCTTATGCTGGGCAGCCCGCCTGATATGGATGCCACCGCAGTCGTCGGGGCGCTGGTCAAATTGGATGGCGTGCGTGACGTGCACCACGTCCACCTATGGCAAATGCAAGAACATGAGGTGGCGCTTGATTGTCATGTGGTGTTGGTGGGGCAGGATTGGAGCGAACTTGACGCCGTAAAACGCGAGATCAAACGAATGCTCGCGGTGGATTTCGGTATTTCCCATTCGAGCCTTGAATTTGAAACCTCTGACAGCGCGCATGAAGGCGCATCGCTGTTTGGTCACGAGGAACCACCCAAGGCGGGTGGCCCCAAGCCGGATCACAGCTGACCCTAATCAGAGACCTTGACCCATGTCCGCATCCCGCCGACGGCGTGGCTTAACATGTGGCAATGGATCAACCAGCGTCCCGGATTGTCGAAGACGCAGATGACATCTCGGCTTTCGCCCGCGGCTACCAGTGACGTATCGCGCAGGTCACCGAGGCTACCATCAGGGGCAACTTCGTAAAAATGGTGGCCGTGCAGGTGAATGCCGTGCGGGAATGCGGTATCGTTCGCAAAGGTGATCCGCACCGTCTCGCCGCGCTCAAACGCTCCAAACGGGTCGTCGTGCAGGTCAGAGATATTGTTGAAGGACCAGATATTAGCCCCCCCGTGTCGTCCGCCCATAGCGCCGCCCATCATGGTCAGCGTCAGATGCTGGCTGGGGTCGCCCGGTGTTGGCAGGTTCGGCGCTACAAGCGGGGCAATTGGCTTGGGAATTCGGTCCGTGTTTGTACCAGAGATTGCCAACTCAGCCAGACGGTAGGACCCCTGCCGCGACTGCATGTCAAAGCCCACGGGACCGGTGATATCAACGATCAGATCCGCCCGCTGCGCGGGGGCCAGCACGAGGTCAGCCAAGTTGCGCGGCGTTTCAAGTGCCATGCCGTCTAGTGCAACGACCGACCCTGTGACGCCGGTAACCGCCAGCGAAAAGATGCGGTTTGTGGCCGCGTTGATCATGCGGAGCCGGACGCGGTCAGCATTTTTCACCGCATCCTGCGAGAGGAAGCCCCGCGCGAAATTGCCCATATAGCCTGCGTGGGCGACGCTGTGCATATCCGAGAATTCGTCGATGAGGCTGCCATCTTCGGCGATGATCCAATCAGACAGGAGTACCGTGATGTCATGGTCCACATCGGGGGGTAGATCATCCTCGACGATCAATGGCCCCATCATGCCGCGTGCGACCTGTTCTTGCGAGATGTAGTGCGAATGATACCAGTAGGTTCCCGCGTCCGGTGGCACGAAGCTATAGGTCTTGTTGTCGCCGGGGTTGATCAGATCCTGTGTCATCATCGGCACTCCGTCCATCCGGTTTTCAAGCCGGATGCCATGCCAATGGACAGCGGTGCCTTCGTCCAGACCGTTTTCGACCTCCACCGTCGTGCGTGCGCCACGTTTGACCCTGATCTCCGGCCCGGGCATCGACCCGTTGAAGCCCAGCATCGCGGTGCTGCCTTCGCCTTCGGGTAGGATCTGCCGCGTGACGGGTTCGGCCCTAAGCGTGAACGGGGCCGCAGCGGCCAAGCCCCGCAAGGGGAGGATTGCTGTGGCTGAAACGCTCGCGAGAAACTGTCGTCTGTTCATATCGTGCCTTACCGAAAATAGTTCAAAGGTGGCGCTAGCTAGGAAAAATGAGCGCGTTCGGGGCCGATCAATGTGACCGGCCCCGAAGTCGGATTTACTTCATCTGTGTGACAGTGAGCTTGCCTTTGACGCGGTCAGCGACGAATTCGATGTCTTGACCTTCTTTCATCTTGGCGATCAGCGCTTCGTCAGCTTTAAACACCATGGTCATGGACGGCATGTCTAGGTTTTCAAGCGGCCCGTGGATGATGGTGACCTTTTTGCCTTTGGCGTCGACTTTCTTGATCTTGCCGGTTGAGTAGACAGCCGGTGCCGCGGGTGCCTCATCAGACTGCGCCACGGTGATCGGGCCATGCATGCCGGATTCGTAGTGACCGGGGATCAGGCAGGCAAACTCAAAGTTGCCCTCATTGGCGAATTTCCAGATCACCTCGCCCTCCATGCCGGGATCCAGACGCACAGAATTCGGGTCGTCGTGCTCCATGTCCATCTTGGCCATAGCTTCTTTGTGCTCGGCGTTGCCGTCCATCGTGTCGATCACGAACTCATGCTCGATCTCACCTTTGTTGGTGACGGCAAAGCGGATGGTCTCGCCTTTCTTGATGTCGAACTCGGCGGGTTCAAAGATCATCTCGCCGTCGTCGGTTTCGCGCATGGTGACGTCGATCGTGCGGTCGACGGCGTCTGCCTTACCGGGCATGCCGATCGCCATTTCTTTATGCATGTCGCCGTGGCCATCATCGTCGTGGCCGCCGTCAGGGCTGCCAGCAGCGAAACCAGGGGCCGAAAGGAGCAACGTCAGAGCGGTTGAGATAAGAAGTTTGTTCATGGTTTTTCCTGTATGTTTTGGTGATTGTGGTTCTTCACGGTGTTCCAAGGGCCGCTTAGCCCTTGGAGGTTGGTTTCGGCGTAATCTGCGTTTTCGGGCTGTGGTTCTGCGCGAACTCTGGCAGCTCTCCCGTCCATTCATACGCCTCTGTGCCCGGAGGGTTTTCGTACCAGCCGGGATCTTCGTAATCGTCCGCATCGATGCCTTGGCGCACCTTCACGACCGAAAACATGCCGCCCATTTCCAGCGGGCCATGTGGCCCCCAGCCGGCCATCATCGGCACGGTATTGTCGGGCAGCGGCATCGACATTTCGCCCATATCCGCCATGCCCGCTGTGCCCATGGGCATGAACTCGGGCTGCACGCGGCGAACCTGACGGGTCATGTTGGAACTGTTGGTGCCAATGAGCGTCGGCACGTCATGGCCCATTGCGTTCATCGTGTGGTGCGACTTGTGGCAATGGATTGCCCAATCCCCCAGATGATCGGCGGTGAACTCATAGGCCCGCATGGCGCCCACGGGAATGTCGATGGAGACCTCGGGCCATTGCGCCGATTCCGGCACCCAGCCGCCATCGGTGCAGGTCACCTTGAAGTCGTAGCCGTGCATGTGGATCGGGTGGTTTGTCATCGTCAGGTTGCCGACGCGTACGCGCACCTTGTCCCCTTGATTGACGACAAGCGGATCAATGTCGGGGAAGATCCGGCTGTTCCAGGTCCAAAGGTTGAAATCCGTCATCGTCATGATGCGGGGTATGTAGGTGCCCGGATCAATATCAAAAGCGTTCAACATGATCAGGAAGTCCCGATCGACGCGCATGAAATCGGGATCCTTTGGGTGGACCACGAACATGCCCATCATGCCCATTGCCATCTGCACCATCTCATCCCCATGGGGGTGATACATGAAGGTGCCGGATTTGGTCAGATCGAACTCATAGACAAAAGTCTTGCCCGGCGGGATGCCGGGGTGGCTGAGGCCGCCGACACCGTCCATGCCCGAGGGCAGGATCAGCCCGTGCCAATGCACCGTCGTATGCTCGGGCAGGCGGTTGGTGACATAGATGCGCACCCGGTCGCCTTCGACCGCCTCAATGGTGGGGCGGGTTGGCGATTGGGTCAGCGCGCTGTCCATGACGGCGGCTTCAGGCAGGCCCATGTTCATGGTCTGGCCCCATGCTTTGGAGGAAACAAGCGTGGCCCCAGCCGCGCCGGCCCCTAGCAGTTGACGTCTGTTCATCATGTGATTGTTTTCCTGTCTCAATGTCCTGCACCGCCACCGGCGGCGATTTGCGTCTCTGCACCTGCACCGCCACCACCGCTGCCACCGCCATAGATCGCGGCGGTCAGACCAGCCGAGGCCAGCCAGAAGTCGCGTTTGGCGTTAGCCGCTTCCAACTCGCTCGACAGCTTCTCGCGCGCGTCATTGAGCAGGTCGAAGGTGCTGGTGATCATGCCGTTGTTGCTCAGCAGCGCCTCTTCGTTGATTGTGCGCCGCAGGGGCATCACCACGTCCGAATAGTGCCGCGCGATCTGGTGGCTTGAGCGATAGGCCGTGGCCGCTGCGCGTGCTTCGGACCGCACATTCACCGCCTGTTCAGCCAACACATTCGCAGCCTGCAGGTAGCTCAGCTCGGCCTTGCGCATCCGCGCCTTACCGCTGTCGAAGATCGGAATGACGAATTCGAACTCGACCTGCGGGGTGATGCTGGTCTCGATCTCGCCGTCTTCTACCTCGCGTTCCATCTCTGCGCCGGCGATCACTTCAAGGTCGGTGAGGGTGCGGGTGGCGTCGGTCAGGCCGTAAGCCTTGGCAGTAGCCGCGAGCCCCAGCCGCGCCACTTCCAGATCGACCCGATTGGCAAGCGCCAGCCGTTCGATCCCGCTGTGGCCGTTCACTGTGTTGGGCACGCGGGGTAGGGCATCGGGCACATAATACGCCACGTCTTGCCCCCAGAGCCCCATCAAACGGGTCAGCTGTTCCTTGGCCAGTTCCGCATCAAGCCGCGCCCGCGCCACCTGACCGGCCATCTCAGCGTTAAACGCCTGCTCGCGCGCTTGTGCGGCTTTGTTGAGGGCACCGGTCTTGCCAAGCTGTTGCGCCAGTTCTGCTGCCGCATCGGTGGTGATGGCGGCGCGTTTCAGATAGCTCACCGTCTCGAACGCCGCGACGGCGTTGACCCAAGCTTCGCGGGTCTCGTTCGCCAGTGCCAATGTGTCACTCACAGCCTGCATTTGCGCCTGTTGAAACTGCGCTTCGGCAGCGGCGATGCGCTGTTTGCGCGTGCGCGCGTCCAGCAAGTTGACGGCGATCATGCTTTCCAGTGCACGGTACAACCCCAACTCAGGCGCGCCGATGCCCAACAGACCGACCGAGACGACAGGGTTTTCAGGCGTGGACTGTTGCCATGCTTCTGCCGCTGACAGACCGATCTGCGCGTAAGACGCCTGCAGTCCCTTGTTATTCAGCAAAGCGGCTTGCACGGCAGTTTCCGCATTGATCGTCTTGCCCTGCACCATGGCGCGGACCTGTTTCGAAGTGGCCACCGTTTCGGACTGTGACTGCGCCCAAACGGTGCGCTTGCCAATCGCTTTGGAGGTACGCGTCTCGACGGCGGCAAAGCCCGCATCGCGTGCGGAATAGCTGATGGGCAAGGTCGGGGCTGTGCAGGCACCAAGAATAAGCGGTGTGATGACGGCAGCTGTTTTCAATGTCCAACGCATCAGTGGTTCATCCCCTGCATCGTCATTCCTTGCTTAGGCGCCTGCTCAGTGTTCAGCCGTCGCCAGTCGAGCGGTTCCACCACGCCACGTCGGCGGTAGCCTGCAAAGGGCTGTTCAGCGGCGGTTGTAGCGCTGCCACGCGCGCTGCTGTCAGCAGCGGTCATCGCGGCGACGTCGGGCAGGGGGGTGGGCAGCTGCACATAGGCAGTCGTAACATCGGGAAAGGGCGGTAGCGTGGTTGCGCAAGCCCCAAGGGTCAGGACATCGCCCCTGCAATCAATACTGTTTTCATGGATATTTGACCTGAAATTTAGGTGATCTTGCCCGCGAACGCAAAAGGATCGCAGGCGCAAAGGCCGCTATACCGCGGCGATCAGGTCAGGCTCGTGGGGGGCGCAGCTGGCTGGTTGCTTCGGCCGACGCCATGGTCCGGTAGCTGAGCGCGAAACGGGCGGCTTGAACGGCAGTCACTTCAGCGTGCTGCGATGCGCAAAGCGCTGCAGTCAGGCATATGCCACCGCAGCATGCGTCACCCTCAAAGCTGTCAGCTGTGTCGTCGGGCGCAGTCTGGGCGACCGCATTTTGCGGCGCGTGATGCAAGGCCATCGCAGAAGCATCCGCAGTGTGATGCGCCGCGTGTGCACCCTCGTGCATCCCGCTGTTCGCGTGCGCCGACGAGGGGGGCAGTAACAAAAAGCCGCATATCAATACCGCCCCCAAAACGAGGCGAAAGAGGTTTGATAGGGATTTAAGACAACGCATGGGCAAATCTCTGCCCTACACAAAGCAAGCTGTCAACGCGTCCAGCGCTGGAAGCTTTGGCGATTTGTGGCGACATCCCGCCACAGGTCCGCGACTGAGCAGGTGAATATCGCTTTTGCCAGATATCGGTATCCGCGTGAACTGTATTAGCTGTTTGGCTGCACCCTCGCTGGGTGTCGCCTAGCCAAGCACTTTTTTCACGAACTGCGATTTCAGGCCCATTTGGCCGACACCCGGAACCTTGCAGTCAATGTCGTGATCGCCGTCGACCAACCGAATGCCGCGAACCTTGGTTCCGACCTTAACCACAGACGAAGACCCCTTGATCTTCAGGTCCTTGATGACAGTCACGGTGTCACCATTCTCTAGCACGTTCCCGACACTGTCGCGGGTGGCCGGCGCGATGTCGTCTGCGTCTTGCGCGACCCATTCGTGTCCACACTCAGGGCAATTCAATAGGGCATCAACCTGATAGACATAGATAGAGGCGCATTCGGGGCATGGCGGAAGTGTGTCATTCATAGAACCGTTCGATATCCCGAAACCAAACCGAAGCACAGAGGAAACTCTGCGCCATCATGTTTCAAGGTTCTTACTTGAACCTGCGCGTTGTATATCGTCTGGGTCGAACATTTAGTCGCGTGGGTCCGGAGGCGTTGATCCATTGCTTGACCAAAGCAACATCGACCGAGGGTTAGGTGCCTTCATCATCCGTATTTAGTGTGCTTTCAAGGTGCCAGATTTTGGAAACGATCTGCCACCCATCCTCGCCCTTCACAAATCCAAGATGGTCGACAAAGATGCTTTGATGCGCGCGAATACGGATTTTGACCGTTGCACTGATCGGCGACAGGTGGTCGATCATCAATACCTCGGCTTCACGCGGTTGGCCTTTGGACGCCGGTGACACACGCCCCGCAACGTCGCGACTAAAGCTGTCTATGGGCTCTACAAAGATCGATCCGTTGTCGGCATCGAACAAGCTGGATTGCGGGTGGAACACGGCGCTCAGCTTTTGGATATCACAGTCATGGATCGCGTCGAAATAGGTTTCGATTGCGACAAGAAGATCGGGGTCAAGTGTCATGGGATCAGGTCCATCGGAGGTTGCTGCAAACACCTTGCCACCAAAGTGAAAGTCGCGAAACTGGTAAAAGTGACAATATCCGGTCGGATGCCGCACATACGGGAGAACGTCCTTTGCTGGCAGCGCGCGCGTGTCTGTAAGGGTGCCCGCACGGTTCGCACCGAGGTGAATTTCAGGGACCTTCAGATATTCTTTATTCTACTTTTGCGATAAATAATACCCTCAGGGGTAGACGAGTCGAGAGGGGTATCGCAACACTTTTCCATCGATCGCGGGTCAGCCCCGCGTGAGAGTATAAAAGAGGTATTTTGGCAAATTATTTTGTTATCGAATCAATTGCGTATTATATTTGAATAGGT
Source organism: Sulfitobacter sp. M22 (assembly GCF_021736025.1). Lineage (NCBI taxonomy): Bacteria > Pseudomonadati > Pseudomonadota > Alphaproteobacteria > Rhodobacterales > Roseobacteraceae > Sulfitobacter > Sulfitobacter sp. M22. The sequence goes on from NZ_WMEC01000001.1 coordinate 615,345, forward strand.
AAATGATTGGGTGTCATGTAGATTTGCGGAATCTATATTTCTTGAGTTTATGCTTTCCACGTCGTTTGTATTGCGACGACGCTAGATCATGGGTGCAAAAATATATTTCATTATCAACTGGGGTGCCGTATTTTGCGGTGCCCTCAATTTATGATTTAACACAGTAAACTTACGATGAGTGTTATTTCTACAACAAATACATACGTGCGTTCAAAATATTGTGAACTGTGGGTTGCGTGCTCCACGCCTCTGGGGAAAACAAGAGGTTTTCAATTTGGGCGTGTGTAAACGTAAGTATAGAAAGTGGATATTTCATGAACTTCTCAACATTCAAACTTGCCTTGGCTACCCCTGTCATCGCAGTAGCCTTGAGCGCATGCGGCAGCAGCAGCATTTCTGGCTTTGAAGATCTGGGCAACAAAGCGGACGCGGTAACCAAACGTGTTGACGAAATCGGCGGGTACGATCCTGAAAGCGGTATTTATACAAACAAGACAGAAGCCCAAGAGATGCCTACTGAGGGAACGGCCAGCTACGCAGGGTTCGCGGGCTTTTGGCTTAACGATGATCAGCAGCAGGTTCGCACAGACATGGCGGAAAACGACACGCCCGTACTTGCGGCGGAGTTGAATTTGGTTGCCGACTTCGCAACGTCTAAAATCTCTGGCTCCATGACCAACTTCCAAATTTCCGAAGAAGGTAATTCCGTGAACGGTACCATTGATGTTTCGGACGGCTCAATTTCAGGGGGTAACCTTTTGGCGGACCTGTCTGGGAACCTCAACGGAAACGTCGATGGCCAAGAGGAAGAGCACACCTTCACAGGAACTATGGACGGTACTTTCCTTGGTGACGGCGCTGAGGCCGTAGTTGGTGGTATCGAAGGCTCTCTCTCTGATGGAACCTTCGTCGCTGGCGAATGGGAAGCAGTAGTACAAGACTAAATTCCTTCAAAGAGCTTCAGCAGGGGCGGCATATGTCGCCCCTTAACCTAATAAAAATGTTGAGTATTAAATTGTTTAACCTTTTCAGAGCTGGCACCGCTATTCTATTGTGCGGCTTGGCGACCGCGCCATTGGCTGACCCTCTGCCAGTGTGGAAATCCGCGATAATATCGGGATCTCAGCATCTGAGCTTTTTTAGCATGCTCAAGACAAAGCCGCCTGGGCACGAGGCTTACCTGAAGCGGCTTATGCGGTATGATGGTCTGATGCACCGCCCCGGACAGGGGCCGCAGAAGCTGCTGTCTTACGTGGGGCTCAAGCCGTTGATCGGCTACGATTCCAACATCAACAACGGACTGCCAGGCGACGAATTCAATATCGGAAAATTTACCTTCCGCACCGATGAGGAAGATCAGGCCAAGGCGGGGATGACCGTGGGCGCGAGGGCGACAGGTACGCTGTTGTACAGCGTTGCACCGGCGCATGTTCTCAAGTTTTCTGCCTACGGCTCATACGAATTCGCCCCCGAACACAGCCTGTCAAAACACGCTGTCGGGGCGTCGGCGTGCCTTGGCAGCCATGTCGCGTCTTATACCTGGATCGACAGTTGCGCGGGCGTGCGCGTTGCCGAAAAGAAGAACGCCAGCGTCGAAGAAGTGTACGCGTCGCTTGGCGGATCGCAGGCCTTCGCGACTGGCTGGGGGCACCACGAGGCAAAATGGGCGTTCAAGAGATCGTTTCGGGATGACTATCCAAAGAGCTATATTAACCTTGGTTTACTAAGCGCCGTGCCAGATGTGGGTGCACTCTATACGGGTGTGAGTTGGGGCGAGGAAATCGCGGGAAAACACACATCACGATGGGGGGCTACAGCGTCAATCACACGACCCGTGTTCAAACGTAAGACAACATTGTCCATTTCATATGGGAATTTCGGGGGAGGCTCACACTTCGGAGAACCGAGAGAAGATAATCAATACAATGTCAATTTAAAAAGTCAGGTACACAAGAATGTGGCTGTGAGTATTGGCTATTCTTGGAATAACTCGAACGTCGCGTTTTATGATGAGAACAGTGTGCTGTTCGGGGTGGATATAAAATCTATTTCGTTTTGAACGCTCCTTCGTTTTGTATTTCGATTAGGAATTAAATATATTGCACATTAAATAGCGAAAGTTCTTAAACTTCTATTTTTTTATTGGATTAATGGGGGACTGTTATTCGGCTCAGGGTTGCATCTCTTTGGTTGCATCGGGACCTCGCGTCGGCAGCGCTCAAGCGCGGATGCAACTGAGCGAGATATCGGCGTTCACTTCCGCCGCATCCGCTCACATCGGGATGCTGGTGTTCCTCTTGATCTCGCGCAGCACGACGTTGGTCTGGGCGCTTTCGACCGCCGGCAGACGGAACAGAAAATCTTCTAGGAAACGATTGTAGGCGGCGATGTCACGACATAGGACTCGCATCTGGTAATCAGCTTGCCCGGTCGTGGCATAACATTCCAGCACCTCCGCGCGATGCGCGATCGCGTTGATGAACTCGGCTAGTTTCTCTTGGTTATGGCGGGCCAATTGCACCTGTACCAAGGCCTGAAAGCTATTGCCCGCCTTGGTCGGGGATACGTCCGCCCGATACCGCTCGATGACGCCCGCGTCTTCAAAGGCCTTGACCCGTCGCCAGCAGGCAGAAGCCGACATGCCTGCCTTGTCGGCTAATTCGGCGTTCGAGATACGGCAATCGCGCTGCAAAAGCTCAAGCAGCCGACGGTCGCGGTCGTCAAAGATCATCTGGTCAGACATTTCGATTTCCTCATTCCATGCGAATAGAATTTTCGATCAATCCGCAATCAGGCGCAAGTGAGGACAGATATTTCACGGAGATGTGGTTTGATGGTCATAACAGCCAAGGATCGCCATCATGACCAAAGAGACCCACGACTTTTACCCCTACGCCCTGTCGGACCGCTATACGCGGACCGAAGGAACTGTGTTTTTGACTGGTACGCAAGCGCTGGTGCGGATCATGCTTGATCAGGCGCGGCGCGATAAGCAGCAGGGGCTAAACACCGCGGGGTTTATCTCGGGGTATCGCGGGTCGCCTTTGGGCGCGGTCGATCTTGAGCTCTGGCGCGCGCGCGATGTGACCAAGGACAACCACATCACCTTCATGCCTGCGGTGAACGAAGACCTTGGGGCCACGGCGGTTCTAGGGGCGCAGCAGGCCGTGCTTGATCCGCATTGTGAGGTGGAGGGCGTGTTCTCCATGTGGTATGGCAAGGGGCCGGGAGTGGACCGGTCGGGCGATGCACTGCGCCACGGCAACGCCTACGGGTCGTCGCCCAAGGGCGGCGTTCTGGTTGTTGCGGGGGACGACCACGGGTGCGTGTCGTCGTCGATGCCGCATCAGTCCGATGTGGCGTTCATGACGTGGATGATGCCCACGCTTAACCCCGCAAACGTGGGGGAGTTTCTTGAATTCGGGGCCTACGGGCTCGCGCTGAGCCGTTTTTCCGGCACATGGGTCGGCTTCAAGGCGATCTCTGAAACGGTTGAAAGCGGACAATCCGTGGCGTTGCAACCTGACCGCACATTCACGCTGCCGCAATTCACCCCACCGCCCGGCGGTCTGCATGTACGCCGCTCTGATATGCCGAGCCCCGAGATCGAGACACGTCTGGAACACAAGCTGCGAGCCGTCGAAGCCTTTGTCGAAGCCAACCCGATCGACAAGCGCATCTATGATCTGGAAGACGCGATCTTTGGCATCGTCACCACCGGCAAGGGCCATCTGGACCTGATGGAGGCGCTGCGCCTGCTGGGTCTGGACGAGGCGGCGTGTCGGCGTCTTGGCATCGATATCTACAAGGTCGGCATGGTCTGGCCCTTGGCGCGACGGGATGCGCTGGCATTTGTGTCCGACACCAAAGAGGTCCTGGTGATCGAGGAAAAACGCGGCATCATCGAAAGCCAGCTTAAAGAATATTTTTACGATTGGCCGGGGCACAAGCCCGGTCGCATGGTCGGCAAACACCGGGCGGCAGGCGACCCTCTGCTGCCATGGACCGGAGAGCTAAGCCCGCTGGCCTTGGTGCCGGTCGTGGCTGAACGGCTTGATGCGTTCTTTCCGGATGAAAACCTGCCACGAAAAGCGCGTGCGCTGACTGAAAAGCCGCCTGTTTTGTTGAACGTGCCAGGGGCCAAGCGCACGCCCTATTTCTGTTCGGGGTGTCCGCATAATACATCGACAAAACTGCCCGAAGGCTCGCAGGCTGCATCGGGCATTGGCTGTCATGTCATGGCGGGGTGGATGGACCGTGAAACCGGCGGCTATGCGCAAATGGGCGGCGAGGGCGTGCCGCATGTGGTGGCGTCCAAGTTTAACGGTGGCAAGCATTTATTCCAGAACCTGGGCGAGGGCACGTGGTACCACTCGGGCTCGCTTGCGATTCGTCAGGCGGTCGCGGCTCAGACAAATATAACTTATAAAATCCTTTATAACGATGCGGTTGCGATGACCGGCGGGCAACCGGTGGACGGGCCGATCAGTGTGGCTGGTATCGCACAAACATGTCGTGCCGAAGGGGTGGCGCGGGTCGCGCTGGTGTCGGATGTCATCGACAAATTCGCCCGTGCTGATTTCCCGCAAGGCACCAGCTTTCATCCGCGTGAAGAGATGGACACCGTGCAGCGCGAACTGCGCGAGGTCAAAGGCGTGTCGGTGCTGATCTACGAGCAAACCTGCGCCACCGAAAAGCGCCGCCGCCGCAAACGCGGCCAGATGGAAGACCCGAAACGCTTTGCCTTTATCAACCCGGCCGTCTGCGAAGGCTGCGGCGATTGCTCGCTCGAAAGCAACTGTCTGAGCATCGAGCCGCTGGAGACTGAACTGGGCCGCAAGCGCAAGATCAACCTGTCGAGCTGCAACAAGGATTTTTCCTGTCTGAACGGTTTCTGCCCGAGCTTTGTGACCCTTGAAGGGGCTGTGCGGCGCAAGAAAACCGGTGCCGAGGTGGATATCGACGCGCTGCTGTCTGACATTACCCCGCCCGCTTTGCCAAAGTTACAGAAGCCGTTTGACCTACTGGTCACAGGGGTTGGCGGCACGGGGGTCATTACCGTGGGCGCGTTGATCACGATGGCGGCGCATCTGGAAGGCAAAGGGTCAAGCGTGCTGGATTTCACCGGCTTTGCGCAGAAATTTGGGACCGTGCTGAGCTTTATCAGGATCGGGATGTCGCCGGATGCGATCCATCAGGTGCGTATTGATCACGGGGCGGCGGATGCCGTGATTGGATGCGATATCGTTGTGTCTTCAGCCGCGCAGGCCTCGGTCTACTACGGGGCCGACACCAAGGTTGTGCTGAACCTTGCGGAAATGCCGACGGGTGATCTGGTGTTGCACCGTGATGCGCAGCTGCACACCGATCTGCGTGAGGAGGCTATCCGCGCGACGGTGGGGGCTGGCAACCTTATAGGTTTTGACGCCAATGCCATGGCCGAACGGTTTTTGGGTGATACGGTTTTTGCCAATATGATGATGCTGGGCTTTGCGTGGCAAAAAGGGCTCGTGCCGGTTTCTCATGGGGCATTGCAACAGGCGATTGTATTGAATGGCGTAGCGATAGACAAAAACCACCGCGCCTTTGATTTGGGGCGCATTATGGCAGCAACGCCCGATGCGCTTGCCCTGCCGCAAAAGACAAAGCCCTCAGCGGACAGTCATGCGATTATTGCCGACCGAGCTGAACGGCTACGTGCGTATCAAAACGATGGATATGCGCAGCGCTATGTCGATCGCCTAGCGCAATTCCGCCGCGCAATTCCAGATGCTCACGCCGAAGATCTGACGCAGGTTGCCGCCAAAGCTTTGTACAAGCTGATGGCGTTCAAAGATGAATACGAGGTTGCGCGTCTGCACAGTGACCCCGCCTTTGCTGCGCAGCTGGAGGAGGAGTTCGAGCCGGGGTTCAAGATCAACTACCACATGGCCCCGCCGATCGTATCCTTGCGCAAGGATGCACGCGGGCGCCCGGTTAAGCGTGCTTTTGGTGCGTGGCTCAGGCCTGTGCTGTCCGGCCTTGCGAAGCTCAGCCTGCTGCGTGGTACGACGCTGGATGTGTTTGGCTACACGCAAGAGCGCCGCGAAGAGGTTGCCCTGATCCGCTGGTACGAAGGTTTGATGGAGGAGCTGCCGGCCAAGGTTGACGATGCACGCAGTGAGGTCGTGCATAAGCTGCTGGCGTTGCCGTTGGATATACGCGGTTTCGGACCGGTAAAACACGCCGCTGTCGAAGCCGCGCGTGTGCAAGAGCTACAGTTGAGAGCGGCGCTAGAATAGAACTTAATATTTCAGTTTAACTTTGGATCTAAATCAAATAATATCAGTGGGATACGGTGGTTTTGTAATGTTATGCTTCAGCGCTAAGTGTCGGAATTCACTGACCCGCTGACTGCGTAAAATCAAGCCAGATCGGCAGGTGATCCGAGGCGCGGCGGGCGTCGTCCGTCTCGCATACGCCGCCGTCTGTGACATTCAGCGCGGCGTCTACCGCGATGCGGTCCAGTGCTGCCAGCGGCAGGCGTGCGTGATAGCTTTTGCCCGGAGCATAAATCTCAAAATGATGCGCCAGCCGTCCAAGACCGACGTTCAGCGACCACTCATTCATGTCTCCCGCGATAAGCGTCGGACGTTGAGACTGTTCATCCAGATGCGCGATTAACGCTGAAAGTTGCGCGCGACGCGATCGGCGCATGAGACCGAGGTGAGTAGCGATGATGCGCATGGGAATGTCGGCGAGGTCGAAATCGACCACCATTGCACCCCGGGGTTCAATTCCCGGCAGGTTCAGGTGTTTTACATCAACCAGCTTTGCATCAGGGCTTAGTAGGACGGCGTTGCCATGCCACCCGATGCTAACTTCGCTGGGGACGGGCACCGCGATCAAACCGGTTTGGGCGGTCACCTGATCCACCGGCAGTGCCGAGGGGCGGGGCCCAAGCCGCATGTCGGCCTCTTGTAGCACGACAATGTCGGCATTGAGCGTCTGTATCACCCGCATCACGCGGTCCGGATCGCGTTTGCGGTCCGTGCCCATGGCCTTGCGCATATTATAGCTGGCGATGCGAAGGGTGGTTTGGGTCACAAGATCGGTGCTCCTATGCGAAAGACGCCCTCGGCCAGGCGGCGGGGTAAGTGTGGGCTTGGCATATTCTCGTGGCACTCTGCCTCTCGGGCGTTGAACCAGTCCGACAGGATTGCCACGCTGCTTGCATCATAAACGAACAACATCGCCTCAAAGTTCAAAAGCATACTGCGAACGTCAAAGTTTGCCGTACCCACGAGGCCCACATCATCAATCAACGCGGCTTTGGCGTGGATCATGGCGGGTTCAAAATATTTGACTTTAGCACCCGCCGTATGGGCATCGCGCAAGTATCCGCCACGTGCAAAGTCGGCGATATGCTGGTTTGATTTATGCGGTACCAAAATACGCACATCGACCCCGCGCAACGCGGCGATGCGCAACGCATTCGCCAGCGGCTCTGTCGGGACAAAGTACGGCGTGGCGATCCAGATACGGGTTTGCGCCAGATGCAGCGCACGAATGATCCCGTCGTGCAGCGGGTCTTCGACGATATCAGGGCCCGACGGGATAAGCTGTACCGTGGCATTGCCCGCCGTTGTGGGGGCGGGTGTAGTAATATGGTCTACATCTTCGCCACAGGCGACTTCCCAGTCTGAGCGGAACACATCGCAAAATGTCTGTACCGACTGACCTTCTAGGGTAAAGGCCAGATCAACCCAGTGATCCGCGTGGGGATGGTCAGACATATAGTGTTCGCCAATATTCATCCCGCCCGAAAAAACGCGGGCGTGATCGGCGATGATCATCTTGCGGTGATTGCGCAGGTTCAGGTGGCCACTGCTGGGCAGTTGCAGGATCGGGGAAAAGAACAGCACCTCCCCGCCGGCCTTGCGCAGTGCCTTGACTGCCTTGGAGGGGCCGCGCAACGTGCCCAATCGGTCCATCAGCAAGCGGACTTTAACGCCGTTGCGGGCTTTCTCGGTCAGCGCAGTGACGACATGATTACCGGTATCGTCATCTGAGACGATATAAAACAGCACGTCGATGGTCTGCGTTGCGCTGGCAATCAGCTCCATCGCGGCGGTGTAGGCGGTTTGCGGGGTCTCGTACAAGTTGAACCGCTGCGCCTCTAGCGCGGGGGGCAGGCCGAAGTTCTGGAACATCTGGTCAAGCGCATGCACCGGCGTTTGGGGATCTTCTTTTTGAGTAAAGTGGATGGGCTCGTAGCGTTTCCCTTGTTTGCGGAACCCCAGTGCCAGAAACAGCGGAGCGGCAACATAAGGCATGACCACCAAAAACAGGATCCACGCGGCCGTTGATTGCGGGCTGCGGCGCTGTTGCAAGAGAATAAAGGCCACACCAAGCGTCAGCAAGATAACGCCAACAACCTCTATATGGGTGGTGAGAAATGCGATCATGGTCGTTTTGCCCCTGAGTCGAAGAAAATCCCGCCATCCGGGCTGCTCAGCTACCTAGCACATAGCGGTCTAGACGCCACATTTTGCAGCATTTTTGCCCAATTTTGACTTCAGTGCGCGTGGGTATGGTTCCAACTTTAGGAAAATTTATTTTCGAGTGTTGTGTCAGGGTGCGGTGAAACCGCCTGTGTGGCGTTATTTTTAAGGGGCTACGGCAGCAATGCCCTGCCGAAGGAATGTGCATTTGAGCAACATATTACCGATCACCAACCCGTGATTGGGAAATCCTGCAACCAGAGCTTAGCTGCCGTGTTGTGTCGATGAAGCGGGAAGCGCCCGCTCCGATGTAAACTGATCGAGGAGTTACGATTATGAAACGCACTATGAAACTTGCATCCGCAGCCGTTCTGGCATCTTCCGCATTCGCAGGCGCAGCATTCGCTGGTAGCCTGTCGGAGCCAGTGATCGAGCCCGTAATGACCGCGCCCGTTCCTGCACCAAACCTGGGCGGCGACTGGACAGGCTTCTACACAGGTCTGCAGTTGGGCTATTCCGAAGCCGACACCAACTTTGGTGTTGACGGCGACAACGGTTCCTACGGTTTCCACGCTGGTTATAACTACGACTTCGGTCGCTTCGTACTGGGCGGCGAGCTCGACTATGACAAAACAGACATCGACCTGGATGACGCAGCCGGCGTAACCCAAGGCAGCATCGACTCCGTTGCTCGTGCGAAAATCAAAGGCGGCTATGATCTGGGCAACACTCTAATCTACGCAACCGGCGGTTACGCTCGTGCCGACACGTCCATTGGTGACGAAGACGGTGCCTTCTACGGTATCGGCATGGATTACAAAATCACCGAGCAATACAGCGTTGGTGCAGAACTGCTCGAGCACAAGTTTGATGACGTAGGCGGTGTTTCCGGTGCAGACGCAGATGTAACCACATTCAACGTTCGTGGTTCCTACCGTTTCTAAGCTGATAAGCTGACAACTGGCGGTGTATCTGCCGAGGGCGTCGCAACGCGATTTCTTCGGCAGATGATATATAAAAAGTGCCAGTCAAAAAGGCCGGAGGATTATCCTCCGGCCTTTTTAGATTCTTTCATATCGGTTCTTGCCGGGATGCCGGTGTCAGGCCGCGAGCGCCTCGGCGAAATCGCACACTGTCGCCAGCGCTTGGGCAAAGCGCGTGTCCTCGATCGTCATTGCGACACGGATATGTCCCGCCGCGGCCTCGCCAAAACTTTCGCCAGGCATGACCGCGATGTGGTGTTTCTCGAGCAGGGCATAGGCAAAGTTCTCGCCCGTCATGCCGGTGCTGCGAATATCCAGCATCACGTACATCGCGCCTTGGGCAGGAACGAGGCTGACGGCGTTTTGCCGTGCCAGAATATCCTGAGCTAACAACCGGCGACGTTGGAAGGGGGCCGAGATTTCGGTCTCGAACGCGGTGCCTTGGTTCAGCGCGAACAAGGCGGCGTCCTGAATGTATCCCGGCACGCCATAGGTCGTGTGGGTCGCAAGATTGGTCAGATGTTCAATCGCGTCGACCGGCCCAACGATCCAGCCACAACGGGAACCGGTCATAGCGTGGCTTTTCGACATCGACCCCACGACCAGCGTGTGATCTGCCATACCGTCCAGCGCGCGCGGAGACAGATGTTCGCCTTCCCAAACCTGCGTGTCATACACCTCGTCCGAGATCAGCCACATGTTGTGATCCCGGCAGACCTGCGCGATGCCTTCAAGCGTCTTGCGGGAATAGACGACGCCGGTGGGGTTATTGGGGGAATTGACCAGCAGCGATGTTGCTCCGGTCTGCTTGGCTGCGGCGGCTATCGCGTCGGGTCGGGGCTGAAATGCATCATCGGCACTGGCGAACACGGCATGGGGCAGGGCGCTGACACCGCGGATCGTGCCGGGGTAGGTGGCATAGTACGGATCGATATAAAGCGCGGTATCGCCGGGGTTGCAGGTCGCCATATGCGCCGCAAACAGCGCACTTTGCCCACCGGGTGTGATCAGCACATTATCGCGCGTTGTGGGGACGCCGGTGCGTTCTTGCAGCCGCGCGGCCACGGCATCGCGCAGGTCGGTGGTGCCGGGAATGGCAGCATAGCCCGTGTGACCGGCCAGCGCTGCACGGTACATATCTTGCAAGATCGGCGCGGCAGTACGGATGTCGTGTTCGCCAATAGTCAGTTCGGTTACATCGGTACCATCTGCGATCATCTGGCGCGCGCGCAAGAATACGCCCCAACCGTCTGATCCGCCGCCAAGCAGTCCTGTAATACGCGATGATAGTTGCATGCCGTCTCTCCCTCGTAACGTGAAGACGCAGGGGCGCAGAGCAGGGTTGATTTGTCAATCAGGCTTGACCGCCACGGGCGGGTCGGGCTACGCAGACCGCATGAAGATGATGCCACCCCTTATTTGCTGTATTACCTGCTAAGACCTTCCGGCGGGCTTGCTCACATCGTTTTCTTCCCGAGATTTCAGTGCCATGCCCGCGCAATCCTTGCGTAAGGACGCGCCATGACCACAATCAAGCTGCACAATACGAAAACCCGCAAGCGCGAGGATTTCATCCCAATCGATGATAAAAACGTGCGGATGTATGTCTGTGGGCCGACGGTGTACGACCGCGCCCACTTGGGCAACGCGCGCCCTGTCATCGTGTTTGACGTGCTCAACCGGTTGCTGCGCCATGTCTATGGCGAGGATCATGTGACCTATGTGCGCAATTTTACGGATGTGGATGACAAGATCAACGCGCGGGCGGCCGAAAGCGGGCGGTCCATTGGCGAGATCACCGCTGAAACAACCCAGTGGTTTCTGGAGGACATGGCCGCCGTTGGCGCGCTAGAGCCCGACCACATGCCACGCGCCACGGCATATATCCCGCAGATGGTCGAGATGATCGAAGGGCTGATCGCCAAGGGGCACGCGTATCCTGCGGAAGGGCATGTGCTATTCCGCGTGCGTAGCTACAAGAATTATGGCGCGCTGTCAGGGCGCTCGGTCGATGATATGATCGCGGGTGCACGGGTGGAGGTGGCCCCCTACAAAGAAGACCCGATGGATTTTGTCTTGTGGAAACCGTCGGACGACGCGACGCCGGGGTGGGACAGCCCGTGGGGTCGGGGCCGTCCGGGCTGGCATATCGAATGTTCGGCCATGGCGGACGAGCTGCTGTGGAAAGAGCCCCTTCGTCAGGACCGTCTGTCTGAAGAGGCAAAGAGCCAACCGCACGTTTTTGACATTCACGGCGGCGGGCTGGACCTGCAGTTCCCGCACCACGAGGACGAAATCGCCCAAAGCTGCTGCGCCAATGGCACCGACGAAATGGCCCGCTACTGGCTGCACAACGAGATGTTGCAGGTCGAGGGCAAGAAGATGTCGAAGTCCCTTGGTAACTTCTTTACGGTACGGGACTTGTTGGATCAGGGCGTGCCGGGCGAAGTGATCCGTTTCGTCATGCTCAGCACCCACTATCGCAAGCCGATGGACTGGACGGAGAAGAAGCGCGACGAAGCGGAAAAGACGTTAGAAAAATGGTATCTTCAATTGGCTAAGGCTGGCTACTCGTCCGATATGGTGGAGTTGCTAATTGCAGAAGGACGGTGGAAACCAGCCGAAGAAGTAATTTTAGCTCTATGCGACGACCTAAATACGCATGGTGCAATCACAGCTTTACGAAAGCTGAATTCGGACGGCACAGCGGTTTCGATTAGCGAGTTTGCGGCAACGCTCGATTTCTTAAATCTAGTTGGCGATTGGGATCAACTTGCTTTGAAAGCGGGCATTGGAGTTACCTCCGTTGGGGATGATGAAAGCTACGACGAAATTGCCAACGCTCTGCTGAACCGCCAACAGGCGAAGAAATCGAAGAATTTCCAAGAAGCGGATAGAATTAGGAAAATCTTAGAAGACGCAGGCGTTAAGGTGATTGATGGTGTTGGCGGCACTTCGTCGTTTGAGTTGGCTCCCAACTTCGACCCTGACAAGCTGGATGCTTTGAAGTGATGTGCTTCGCGTTCAGCTCTGGTGCTTTTGCAACGTGCGGGAGTGAGGGGGCAGCCCCTCACGCTCCCCGGAGTTTATCTGGCAAAATGAAGGAGGGATCGCTGCGATGACCCGCGAACGCCTTTACCTTTACGACACCACGCTGCGCGACGGGCAGCAGACCCAAGGGGTGCAGTTTTCGACCGCGGAAAAGGTGACGATTGCCACTGCGCTCGACACTTTGGGCGTTGATTATATCGAAGCCGGCTGGCCGGGGGCGAACCCGACGGATAGTGCTTTTTTCGATGCCGCGCCCACGACGCGGGCGAAGATGACGGCCTTTGGCATGACCAAGCGCAACGGCATGTCGGCGCAAAATGATGATGTACTTGCGGCGGTGATGAACGCAGGGACGGATACGGTCTGTCTGGTGGGCAAAACCCATGATTTCCACGTCTCGGCGGCCCTTGGCATCACGCTGGAAGAAAACACCGACAATATCGCAAGGTCGATCGCGCATCTGGTGGCTCAAGGACGCGAGGCGCTGTTTGATGCAGAGCATTTCTTTGACGGCTACCGCGCCAATCCCGATTATGCGCTGACCGCGATCAAGGCGGCCTATGACGCGGGCGCGCGCTGGATCGTGCTGTGCGACACCAATGGCGGCACCATGCCAGCCGAGGTCGGGCGCATCACCGGCGAGGTCATCGCCGCAGGCATTCCCGGCGATAGTCTGGGCATCCACACCCACAATGACACTGAAAATGCGGTCGCCTGTTCGCTGGCCGCCATTGACGCAGGCGCGCGGCAGATACAGGGGGCGTTGAACGGTCTGGGTGAACGCTGCGGCAACGCCAACCTGACCACGCTGATCCCGATCCTACTGCTGAAAGAACCTTATATCAGCCGCTTTGACACGGGAATCCCCTTGGACAGCTTGGCCAACCTGACGCAGATCAGCCGCGCGCTGGACGAGATATTGAACCGCGTGCCGACCAAGCAAGCAGCCTTTGTCGGGTCGTCGGCCTTTGCGCATAAGGCCGGGCTGCACGCCAGCGCGATCCTGAAAGACCCGTCCACCTACGAACATATTGACCCCGCGCTGGTCGGCAATACGCGCATCATTCCCATGTCGAACCAAGCCGGCCAGTCGAACCTGCGCCGCCGACTTGAAAGCGCAGGGTTGACCATCGCCAGGGGAGATCCCGCCTTGGGGCAGATCCTTGATGAGGTGAAAGCGCGCGAGGCCGAAGGCTATAGCTATGACACCGCGCAGGCGAGCTTTGAGCTGTTGGCGCGCAAGGCCTTAGGGCAGATGCCGGATCTGTTCGAGGTCAAACGCTACCGCGTCACCGTCGAGCGGCGCAAAAACAAATATGACCAGATGGTCAGCCTGTCTGAGGCCGTTGTCGTTGTGAAGGTCGACGGCGAAAAACGTCTGTCGGTGAGCGAAAGTATGGACACAGAGGGCTGTGATCGCGGACCCGTCAATGCGCTGAGCAAAGCGTTGGTCAAAGATCTGGGGCAGTATTCTGCCTTGCTCGAAGACATGCATCTGGTCGATTTCAAGGTGCGGATCACTCAAGGCGGCACCGAAGCGGTGACACGGGTTATTATCGATAGCGAAGATGGGCAGGGGCGGCGCTGGTCCACGGTGGGGGTGTCGGCAAACATCGTTGATGCGTCATTCGAGGCGCTGCTGGACGCGATCCGCTGGAAGCTGATCCGGGACCGTAAAGGGTAAGACATGATGGAGTTTGATGCCGATCTGAACGCCTGCGCGGGAATCGTCGAGCGCGCCGATCCGCTGCGGTTTCGCGCCAGCATGGCCGCACCTGTTGCGGCGCGGCGCGTGCTTTTCCCGCTTTATGCATTTAACATCGAAGTGGCGCGGGCCCCATGGGTGACGCAGGAAACCATGATCGCAGAGATGCGGCTGCAATGGTGGCGCGACGTCTGTGACGAGATCGCGAACCGTGGTGTCGTACGGCGGCACGAGGTTGCGACACCCCTTGCACTGGCCATCTCGCCCGAGGACGCGTTACTGCTGGACACTCTGGCCGCGGCACGTCGGTGGGATATCTACCGCGACGCCTTTGAGGATACCGCGCATTTCGACGCCTATATCGACCAGACCGCCGGCAATCTGATGTGGGTGGCCGCGCGGTCTTTGGGTTCGGCGGAGGAGGCGACGGTGCGGGATGCGGCCTATGGTGCGGGGGTGGCGGCTTGGCTGCACGCAATCCCGCAGCTGGTCGAGCAGGGGCGCGTGCCGCTGTTGGACGGCACCGATGCAGGCGTCGTGGCGCTGGCGGAAAAGGCGCGGGCGCGGTTGCGACAGGCGCGGGCCAACCGTGGCAAGATCTCGAAAGCAGCGCGACCGGCGATGTATAGCCTCGGCGCGGCTGACAAGGTGCTCAGCGCGGCGATGGCCTCTCCCGCATGCGTTAGCGCGGGGGAATTGCCGCCGATGAATGATTTCCCGCTGTCATGGCGTGCTATGTCGGGGCGCTGGTAGGCTAGACCCGCTCGCTGCGCTGGCGCAGCATCAGCCAGATCAGCGACCCGCCTGCCAGCACCAGAAACGGGATCATCGCGATGTTGACGGCGGCCCAGCCTTCGACAGGGTTGCCGCCGGAGCAGTTCATCAGCCCGCCGCTTGACAGCGACGCAAAGGTCACCCCGCCAAACACCAGCAGATCGTTCAGCCCCTGCATCCGCCCACGTTCGTGGGGCTCGTGCGCACCGGCCAGCATGGATGTCGCGCCGATAAAACCAAAATTCCAACCGATGCCAAGCAGGATCAGCGCGATGTAGAAGTTGTTCAGATCAACCCCTTGCAGCGCGACCACACCGGCCCCCGCAAGGATCGCGATGCCAAGGCCAAGGATCTTCTCGACCCCGAATTTCGCGATCAGGTGGCCGGTGAAAAATGACGGCGCATACATGGCAAGCACGTGGCCGGTCACCACGTGGGATGCATCGACGATGTCATAGCCGCGGCCCACAACCGCCAGCGGGGTCGATGTCATCACGAGGTTCATCAGCGCATAGGACACCATCCCGCAGATCACTGCGACGGCGATGCGCGGGGTTTTCAAAAGCTCCATCCGGCTGCGGCCCTTGGGGGCATCCACGGCAGGCACGGGTGGTTTGGGGATGTTGAGAAAGGTGAAAAGCACCATGCCCACAGCGTTCAGCGCAATCGCGGCCAGATAGACCGGATAAAAGCGCATGACGGTCGCGTCACCGTTCGCGCCGGTCAGAATGCCCACCAGCTGCGGCCCGATGATGGCCGAGATCAACCCGCCCGCCATAACATAGGAAATCGCTTTGGGCCGGTACGCGTCAGAGGCGGTGTCCGTGGCGGCGAAGCGGAAAAAGCCTTGGGAGCTCATGTAGATGCCGATCAGATAACTGCCCAACAGGAAGATCATGAAGCTTTGCACCGTCAGCGCATATGCGCAAAGTGCGGCCCCCGTCATACCGCCAACCGCGCCCGTAACGAACCCCGCACGGCGGCCAAAGCGCTGCATCACAGTTGACAGCCAAGGTGCCGTGGTCATCGACCCGAACACGATCATCGAGATCGGCAGCGTGGCAAGGCAGACATTGGGCGACAGCTGCTGCCCCGCCAATCCGCCAACGACAAAATACATCGGCATCTGGCTGCCAAGAAAGGCCTGCGCGGTCACCAGCACGGCAACGTTGCGCTTGGCGCGGGTGTCATCAATCACTGTCATGGTGAATGCGTAGACCGGGCTTTGGGGGGCTGCAAGGGCCTTGCGTCCGGCGGCGGGCTCAACGATGGTCGCGCCATGAACCAGAGCCCGAATATCCTGCTGATCGCAGGCAGCGCTGAGGCGCATGAGATTGCTACTGCCATGGCGGCGGCGGGCGTGTCTGCACGGGCGGTTTTGCGACGGGCGGAGCGGAGCTTTGGCCCGTTGGCCGTACCTTCTGAAATCTGGTCACCGCGCGATGTCGATGAGGTTGAGGCCTATCTTTGCGTGCATAAATTTACCGCTGTTCTGGACGCGGGGCACGGGTTTGACGCTGATATATCCCAGATCGCTTTCGCCGCAGCGGCGCAGATGAACCTGCCCTATGTGCGAATAGTGCGGCCCATGTGGGATATCACCGCGCCAGCAGAGCGGGCTGCGTCAGTGGCCGAAGCTGCGCTGATGATCCGACCCGAGGCGCGCGTCTTTGCCGCGACCGGGCGGAGGACGTTAGACCAGTATCACCCTTTCTCAGGTGCGCGGCTGTATCTGCGTCAAACCAACGCACAGGCGCGATCCGCGCTGCCACCCTTTGCCGAAGCCGTCTTTGGTCAGCCGCCGTTTACGCGGGCAGCCGAAGCAGATTTGTTTCGCCGATTGCAGATCGACACGCTGGTCTTGCGCAATGTCGGAGGCGCGCCAAGCCGCCCTAAACTGGATGCGGCGCTTGACCTTGGGATGCGGGTGATCGCCATTGATCGCCCGCCACCGCCCGCAGGCGCTCAGGCGCTGGATGGGGCAGAGGCGGGGTTGCGGTGGATTGAAGCCTTGCCACGAAAGGGGGTAGGCCTATGAGTACTGGTCCGATTATTTCCTGCGACGCCGATGTCGTCGAAGGTGCTACGTGGCTGGCGGCCCATGTGCCGCAGTTTGCCATCGCATTGGACGCGACTGGCCCCTTGCCTCTGCGGTTGCGCGCGGACGGGTTCGACGCGCTGATCGGGGCGATCATCAGCCAGCAAGTCTCTGTCGCGTCGGCAAATGCAATGCGTGCCAAGATGGATGCGGCGGGGTTGACCCATGAGGCGGCGATTATCGCCGCGGGTGAGGAGGGCTTGCGCGCGGCGGGGCTGAGCCGCCAGAAAATCCGATATGCGTTGGCGTTGGCCGAGGCCGGGATCGACTATACTGCTTTACGGGACGCACCCGATGCCGTGGTGATTGACACGCTGACGGCGGTGCCCGGTGTCGGACTGTGGACGGCGCAGATCTATGCGATGTTTTCACTGGGCCGCGCCGATATCCTGCCGCAGGGCGATCTGGCCTTGCAAGAGGCGGCGAAAATCCTGTTTGATCTGCCTCAGCGACCAAAGCCGAAACAGCTTGCATCGATGGCGCAGGACTGGTCGCCATGGCGATCGGTTGCAGCCCGCATCCTGTTTTCGTACTACCGCGTGGCAAAACAACGGGAAGGGATTTCATGACACGAGTACTAAACGCAGAGCGCCGCGAACCGGTCTCGGGGGAAACGCGGTCTGCCGTCGTGTTCCTGCACGGTTATGGTGCGAATGGCGCCGATCTACTGGGGCTTGCCGACCCGTTGGGTGAACATCTGCCCGATACACTGTTCGTGGCCCCCGATGCGCCCGAAGCCTGCGCCGGTGCGCCCATGGGGTTCCAGTGGTTCCCGATCCCGTGGATCGACAATTCGTCGGAGGAAGAAGCCGAGCGCGGCATGATGCAGGCAGTCGATGACCTGAATGCCTTTCTCGACGCGCTGATGGTGGACGAAGACCTGCTGCCGGAACAGGTTGTGCTGTTTGGCTTTTCCCAAGGGACGATGATGGCGCTGCATGTCGCGCCGCGGCGCGAAGACGCGGTGGCCGGTGTTGTGGCGTTCTCGGGCCGCTTGCTGTCACCCGAAAGTCTGAAAGATGAAATCGTCGTACGCCCTCCTGTGCTTCTGGTGCATGGGGATGCCGATGATGTCGTCCCGCCGCAGTCCTTGCCCCAAGCCGCAGAGACGCTGCAGGAAGCCGGCTGGACCGATGTCTTTGCCCATATCATGAAGGGCACAGGCCACGGGATCGCCCCCGATGGGCTGAGCGTGGCGCTTGCCTTTATGCGCGACAAACTGGGTCTTTGACCTGTCCCCTGCGGCGGCCTTGGCTGTGCGCAGGGGGACCCCCGCGACGCAAGCCCCTTGCCGTCACATGCCTGTTACGTAATCGCCCTAATCCTTCTGCGACATCTTGTAGCCGTTTGCGACTTGTCAGACGCAAACCACGAGATATAGTCGAAAGCATCAGCGGGGCTGTCTCGCTGGACCGGACGCGGAACGGCAAGGGGCGATCGAACAATGGACGGCGACTTTAGAACTGAATTTACGCGAAGCCCGGCAGGGCTGAAAAATAAACCGGCCCTTGTGCTGAATGCGGATTATAGACCTTTGTCTTATTACCCGCTGTCGCTTTGGCCTTGGCAAGAAGCCGTCAAAGCCAAATGGCTAGACCGGGTGGATATCGTCGCCGAGTATGACGATTATGTTCACAGCCCGTCGATGCAAATTCGCATCCCGTCGGTGGTCGTTCTCAAAGATTATGTCAAACCTCAAAAGCGCGTGGCCTTCACGCGCTTTAATTTATTTCTGAGGGATGAATTTTGCTGCCAGTACTGCGGCGCGCGCGGGGATCTGACCTTTGATCACGTGGTGCCCCGTGCAGCGGGCGGAATCACCAGCTGGCAAAATGTCGTGGCGGCCTGTAGCCCCTGTAATCTGAAAAAAGGGTCCAGAGCGCTGCATCAGACCGGGTTCCAGCTGCGCAAACCACCGCGCCAGCCGCAGGCCGAAGACCTCCGGAATATGGGCCGTAAATTCCCGCCTAATCACCTGCACGAAAGCTGGATGGATTTTCTATATTGGGACGCTGAGCTTCAGGCCTGAGGCGCAGATACCCTTGTTTCCACAACCATCAGGATTTGAACGCGCCCATTGGAGGGCACGGATGAAGTTATTTGGCAAATTCTCCAATTAATAAATAAGAGTGATTTAATTATTGACTTGCTGTCGCTTGTTTGGGAGTTCTGCGGGTAAAGCTACACAGATACCAAAGGGGAGGACGGTTTGCAGGACAATCAATCGCACGCCGACCGACCGACGCGCGGGTCAAACCAAAGCGGGATGCGGGCCTATAACGAAAGGCTGGTTCTGTCTTTGCTGCGCCGTAACGGACCAACACCCAAAGTCGAAGTCGCCCGCGCGACGGGGCTCTCTGCGCAAACTGTCTCGGTCATCATGCGCGCGCTCGAAGCCGATGGTATGCTGAAAAAGGGTGTGCGGGTAAAAGGCAGGGTAGGGCAGCCATCTGTTCCAATCGGGCTAGCCCCCAAAGGTGCATTCTTCCTTGGACTTAAGGTCGGGCGGCGTAGCGTAGAGCTGATCCTCATCGATTTCGCGGGGAAGGTACTGCGCCACAGCAGCGAGGTTTATGCCCATCCGACTCCAAGCGCGGTTATGAAATTCACTGAGCGGGCGTTAGAAAAAATGCGCGCCACTCTATCCGCCACACAGCGCAGTCGGACGGCGGGATTGGGCGTCGCGCTGCCGTTCAACATGTGGGCATGGGACGTCGCGAACCAAAGCCTCGATGCGTGGCGCGACTTCGATATCGTGGCGGCGTTGGCAAAGTTTGTTGAGGGCCCAATCTACCTATGCAACGACGCTTCGGCGGCCTGCGGTGCGGAGCTGGTATTCGGTGCTCACGATAAACCGCGCGAGTTCCTTTACTTTTATATCGGTTATTTTGTCGGCGGTGGACTGGTGCTCGACAACAAGCTTTATACCGGCAAAAGCGGTGACGCAGGGGCGCTTGGCTCCATGCCCGTTACGGGTTCGGGTACATCCGGACAGCAGCTCGTCGATGTCGCGTCTCTTTCCACGCTGGAGGCGATGCTGCATGATGCTGGCCAGAGCCACAGCCATGGCTGGAACGATCCGGCGGCGTGGCATTTCCCACGAGACATTCGGGATAGTTGGCTTGATGCGGCCGCCAAGGCACTGGCACAGGCGATCCGCGCCGCGACCTGTCTGATCGATTTCGACACCGTGATGATCGATGGCTCGCTGCCCGAAGATACCCGCGCCGACCTGGTTATGCGGACCCGGCGCGCGCTCGAGCTCCAGCCGTTGCCCGGTGTGAATATCCCCGAAGTGCGCGAAGGTACCATCGGTGCTGACGCGCGTGCGCTTGGTGCGGCGAGCCTACCGCTCTCGGACCGTTTCCTCGTCGACCGCGACGCATTTTTGAAAGGTTAACAGATGATCCTTTGCTGCGGAGAAGCTCTGATCGATATGATCCCGACACCAACCAATGCTGGTCCTGACGGTTTCGTGCCGCATGCGGGCGGGGCGGTCTTTAATACAGCCATCGCTTTGGGGCGGCTCGGGGCGCAGGTGGGGATGCTCTCGGGTCTATCTTCCGATAGGTTCGGGCAGCAATTGGTCAATGGCCTTAAGGAGAGCCATGTAGATGTGTCGCATCTTATTGTCTCTGACCGCCCGACGACGCTTGCGTTTGTACGGCTGATCGGCGGCCACGCGACCTATGATTTCTATGATGAAAACTCTGCCGGGCGCATGATCACGGCGGACGACCTTCCCGCGCTTTCGGATGAGGTTTCGGCGCTCTATTTCGGCGGGATCAGCTTGGCGTGCGAGCCGGGGGCAGATACCTACGCCGCGCTGCTGGCGCGCAATGCCGACGGGCGTGGGGTGATGATCGACCCCAATATCCGCCCCGGTTTCATCAAGGATATAGCGCGTTACCGCGCGCGGCTCGATCATATGCTGGCGCTGGCGGACATTGTGAAAGTCTCGGACGAGGATCTTAACTGGATCAACCCCGCGCCGCTCGCGCTCCGAGATAAGGTGGCAGATCTTCTGAATAACGGACCGTCGGTCGTCATTCTTACACGCGGAAGCGAGGGGGCCACAGGCTATTTGGCGGATGGCGCAGAAGTGCAAGTGCCCGCTTTGAAAACGGAAGTTGTCGATACGGTCGGGGCCGGGGATACGTTCAACGCAGGCGTTCTGGCGAAAATGTCAGAGCTTGGGCAGCTGCACAAAGACGCCCTCAGACGCATCACGCCCGAGGTGCTGGCAGAAGCATTGGCCTATGGCGCGCAGGTCGCCGCGGTGACTGTTTCGCGTGCCGGTGCCAATCCGCCGTGGATCGAAGAGATGAGACAGGGGCCGCAATGACCTCTCGCGCCCGCTCAGGTATCAGGCGTCGCGATTAAACAGTTTAACCGCGCATCGCCGTAGGGGCGGTGTCGGCAATCCCACTATCGCGGCGTTTCTGCGCCAAGGCTCAGCGCTCTTGCGGTCCGGGCGAACCTTTCCCTATATTGACTAGAGTTTACGCGCGCAGCGTTTTGTTAAGCGAGGGTCAAGATGGGTGAGAAAAGAATCCGTAACATGGAGGAATTTGCCGCCGTCAGTGGGATTTCCCGGCCCACGCTGTCAAAGTATTTCAACGACCCTGACAGTGTAAGGCGCACCACCCGCGAACGGATCGAAGCGGCGCTTAGCCAGTATGACTACCGGCCGAATGTCTATGCGGTAAACCAAAATCGCCGCAAGACGCGCAACATCGGCATTGTCGTGCCCAACCTCGCTGACCCTTTCTTTTCCGAGATCGGGCGCGAGGTGGAACTTGCCTGTATGGCAGCGGGCTATAGCCCCATATTGCTCAGCTCGCACGGCAACCCCGCACAGGAGCGGGTTAATCTTGAATCCCTGAGGGCCCTTAAACCGGCGGGCGTTTTGCTGGCACCGTTTGGCAAAGCCTCTGACAGGGCCGATATTGAACGCTTTAGCAAAGACGTCCCCGTTGTGACCTTTGATGCAAATATCGAAGGGGTCTGCGAGGCGTTCGTCGGAACCGACAATTTTCAATGTGTCGATCTGATGGTTGAATACCTGTGTCGCAGCGGCGAGCCACCGTGTTTTTTCGAGATGAAGACCCCAAGCAATCCCAACGCCAACAAACGTCGTCAGGCCTATCTGGAGGCAATGGCGCGTCACGGGTTTGCGCCACATATCCATCAGGTGCCTGGCGAGGGATGGAAGTTTGAGGAAATTGGCGCCACCGAAGGCGGTAAACTGATGGCCGCGGGGGCGTTCGAGACGGATACGGTGCTATGCTCGAACGACCGACTGGCCATAGGGATGCTGTCGGCAGCCTACGAACTGGGGATGCAGGTTGGTCACGGCAAGGGCTGTGTCCTGCGGATCGCAGGGCAGGATGACCACCCGTTTTCGCGATACACATGCCCGCCGCTCACCACCATCGCACAGGATTATGGCGCCATCGCGAATCGTGCAGCCAGCACCTTGTTCGGTATCATCGAAAACGAAACCCGGCTGACCGAACGCGAAGAGACGTTGTTTGAGGGAACGCTGGTCATGCGGGCGTCGGCGTAAGTCGTTGTGTTCTCAGGTTGCCTGAAAAATAATTAACGCGCGTAAAATTTAAGTTGACTGCGCGTTGTATCACTGGCTACTCTCGCTTCATCATCTATAGAGGGAGGAACTATTGATGGTCTGCAAGAACTCACTGTATGCTGCTACGGCCTTGTCCCTGATCATGGGCGGGGGTGCGTTTGCTGAAACGATCACCATCGCCACCGTGAACAATGGCGACATGATCCGTATGCAAGGCTACACCGACAAATTCACCGAAGAGACCGGCCACGAAGTGGAATGGGTCACCTTGGAAGAGAACGTGCTGCGCCAGCGCGTCACCACTGACATCTCGACCAAGGGCGGCTCTTTCGACATCATGACCATCGGCATGTATGAAACGCCGATCTGGGGTGCGAACGGCTGGCTTGTACCGCTGGATGACCTCAGCGAAGACTATGACGCAGACGATATCCTTCCTGCTATGGCAGGTGGCCTGAGCCACGAGGGCACGCTTTACGCTGCACCTTTCTATGGCGAAAGCTCCATGATCATGTACCGCACGGACCTGATGGAGAAAGCCGGCATGGAAATGCCGAAAGACCCCACTTGGGAATTCATCCGCGAAGCCGCGGCTGCGATGACCGACCGCGAAAACGACATCAACGGCATCTGCCTGCGCGGCAAAGCCGGTTGGGGCGAGGGCGGCGCGTTTATCACAGCGATGTCGAATTCCTTTGGTGCGCGCTGGTTCGACGAGGACTGGAACGCCCAGTTCGATACCGAGGCATGGGCCAACACGATCAACTTCTACAAAGACCTGATGGATGAGAGCGGCCCTGCGGGCTATGCCTCCAACGGCTTTAACGAAAACCTTTCGATGTTCCAGCAAGGCAAATGCGGCATGTGGATCGACGCCACAGTTGCGGCATCCTTTGTGACAAACGGTGACGATTCCACCGTGGCCGATAAGGTTGGCTTTGCGCTGGCACCCGATACGGGCCTTGGCAAACGTTCCAACTGGCTTTGGGCATGGGCGCTGGCGATCCCGGCGGGCACTCAAAAAGAAGATGCCGCGAAAGAGTTCATCGAATGGGCCACCTCCAAAGACTACATCGATCTGGTTGCCGAGAACGAAGGCTGGGCAAACGTTCCTCCCGGCGCACGCAAGTCGCTTTATGAGAACCCAGAGTATCAAAAAGTGCCTTTTGCTCAGATGACGCTCGACTCGATCCTGTCGGCTGATCCGCAGAACTCCACGGTTGATCCGACGCCTTACGTCGGTGTTCAGTTCGCCGCGATCCCCGAATTTGCAGGCATCGCGACCGACGTAAGCCAAGAGTTCTCTGCCGCCTATGCCGGTCAGCAGACCGTCGAAGAGGCGCTCGAGAAGGCGCAAGCGCTGACCAACGACGCAATGGAAGCCGCCGGCTACCGCTAAGCCGCCGCTTCACCGGTATTAAGGGCGGCGGACCCCGCCGCCCTTTTCCACCCCACCACCTCATATGATACCCTTCACCTAAACGCGGCATCCGCCGCCAGCAGAGGAGATGTGCCAGATGGCGACCCAACATTCCCGATCAGCGGCACGCCTGATGATGGCCCCTGCGGTGGTCTTGCTCCTTGGATGGATGCTTATTCCGCTAACCATGACGCTTTACTTTTCGTTCAAGAAATACCTGCCCATGCGCGGCGGTGATCTGGGCTGGGTAGGGTTCGACAACTATGTGCGCTTCATCACATCCAGCGCCTTCTGGCCTTCGGTGGTGACCACGCTCATTATTGTCTGCAGTGTTTTGGCGATTACTGTGGGCTTGGGTATTTTGCTCGCCATCCTTCTGAACCAGCCGATGTGGGGGCAGGGTTTTGTCCGCATCCTTGTGATCGCACCCTTTTTCGTCATGCCGACCGTCTCGGCTCTGGTGTGGAAGAACATGTTCATGGACCCGAACTACGGGCTCTTTGCCTACCTTTGGGAATTCTTCGGTGCGACACCGGTGCAATGGATGAGCCAAGCCTCGCTGACCTCGATTGTCATCATCGTGTCTTGGCAATGGCTGCCTTTTGCGACGCTGATTCTGCTGACGGCAATTCAATCGCTCGACCGCGAGCAGTTGGACGCCGCCGAGATGGACGGCGCCCCCGCGACCAAGCGTTTCGCTTATATTACACTCCCGCATCTGTGCCGCGCGACCACCGTGGTGATCCTGATCCAGACGATCTTTTTACTGTCGATCTTTGCGGAAATCTTTGTGACCACGGGCGGTGCCTTTGGGACCAAAACGCTGACCTATCTCATCTACCAGCGGGTGCTGGAAAGCCAAAACATCGGCCTCGGATCTGCGGGCGGTGTCTATGCAATCATTCTTGCCAATATCGTTGCCATTTTCTTGATGCGCATCGTCGGCAAGAACCTGGACGCCTGAGGAGGAGATATCATGGCACGCGCAATCACCCAGAACCGCAAGATCTTCAACACCGCCCTCGCTTGGGGCATCGGTTTCCTGATCTTCTTTCCCATCCTTTGGACCATCCTCACCAGCTTCAAGACCGAGGCGCAGGCGATTGCCGATCCACCGATCTTTCTCGGCTTTGATTGGACACTGGCCAACTACCAAGCAGTTCTGGAGCGGTCCAACTACGGGCGCTTCTTGTGGAACTCTATCATCATTGCGGGCGGCTCTACCGTCCTTGGTATCTTGATCGCTGTACCTGCCGCATGGTCGATGGCCTTTGTGCCTGGCAAGCGCACCAAAGACATTCTGCTGTGGATGCTGTCGACCAAGATGCTGCCTGCGGTAGGTGTGCTTTATCCGATCTATCTGCTTTGCATCCAGTTCGGCGTGCTCGACAGCAAGATCGCACTGGTCATCATTCTGATGCTCATCAACCTGCCGATCATCGTCTGGATGCTTTACACTTACTTCCGCGAAATCCCCGGCGAGATCCTAGAAGCCGCACGGATGGATGGGGCGAGCTTGCGCGAAGAGGTGCTTTATGTGCTCACGCCGATGGCGATCCCGGGCATTGCCTCCACCTTGCTGTTGAACTTCATCCTCGCATGGAACGAAGCCTTCTGGACGCTTAACCTCACCGCGGCCAAGGCCGCTCCGCTCACCGCCTTCATCGCGAGCTATTCCAGCCCCGAAGGCCTTTTCTATGCCAAGCTCAGCGCGGCCTCCACGATGGCAATTGCGCCAATCCTCATCCTCGGCTGGTTCAGCCAAAAGCAGCTTGTCAGCGGCCTGACATTCGGCGCGGTCAAGTAAGTAAGGGACAGTCACATGGGACAAATCAGACTTAATCAGGTTTCCAAAAGCTTCGGCGACGTGCGGGTTATTCCGCCTCTGGATCTGACCATCGAAGACGGGGAATTTACCGTCTTCGTCGGCCCCTCGGGCTGCGGGAAATCGACATTGCTGCGGCTTATTGCGGGGCTAGAGGATATCACATCCGGCCATATCGATATCGACGGCATGGATGCGACCCATGTGCCACCTGCCAAACGCGGGCTGGCGATGGTGTTCCAATCCTACGCGCTTTATCCGCATATGTCGGTGCGCAAGAACATCGCGTTTCCAATGAAGATGGCCGGTCTGCCTGCGGATGAGCAGAAGCGCCGGATCGAAGCCGCTGCCAATGCGCTTAATCTGACCGACTATCTGGACCGTCGGCCGGGGCAGCTTTCGGGCGGGCAGCGCCAGCGTGTCGCCATTGGGCGTGCCATCGTGCGCGAACCTTCGGCCTTCCTATTTGACGAGCCGCTGTCGAACCTCGACGCCGCGCTGCGGGTGGGGATGCGTCTGGAAATCAGCGAGCTGCACAAGCGGCTGGCCACGACGATGATCTACGTCACCCACGATCAGGTCGAAGCGATGACAATGGCCGACAAGATCGTCGTGCTGCGCGCAGGCTATATCGAACAGGTCGGCAGCCCGCTTGAGCTTTACTATAAGCCGCGCAATGAATTCGTCGCGGGCTTCATCGGATCGCCCAAGATGAACCTCATCAAAGGTGCCGAAGCCGAAGCGCGCGGCGCGCCCACCATCGGCATCCGGCCCGAACATCTTGACGTATCCACCACCGCAGGCGCTTGGGAAGGCACCATCGGAGTGGCCGAGCATTTGGGCTCTGACACCTTCTTGCACGTCCACGGGGCCGCGGGCTCGGAACCGATGACTGTGCGCGTCGACGGCGAGTTGCCGGTGAAACACGGGGACCGGATTTACCTGACACCACAGGCTGACAAGCTGCACCGTTTCGATGCGCAGGGCCTAAGGGTCGAGTGATGCAATCAGCAGGAATGACAGGTTGGACCCCGCGCCGTGTTTCTGGCGCGCGATCCGACAAGGATGTGGATCATGGATAAGTTGGTAGACCTCTCAAATGCGACGCTCGGCGATCTTGATATCGTCCGGCCCACCTATGATCGCAGCGCGCTGACGCCTGGCATTGTCCATATCGGCGTCGGCAACTTCCACCGTGCCCATCAGGCGTGGTATCTACACAGGTTGATGCAGATCGGTCAGGCGCATGATTGGGCGATCCTTGGTGCGGGCGTGCGTCCCTATGATGCGGCCATGCGTGAAAAGCTTCTGGCGCAGGATTGCCTGACAACGCTGATTGAACTCGACCCTGCGCAAACCTCGGCAGAGGTTGTAGGATCGATGATCGATTACCTCCCGATCGAGGACGGCAACGGTGCGCTTATCCGGGCTATGGCCGATCCGGCTATTCGCATCGTCGGACTGACGGTGACCGAAAGCGGCTATTACATTGATCCGGTGAGCAAGGGGTTCGACGCGTCCCATACCGATATCGTCCATGACGCTGCGAACCCTGAAACCCCGCGCACGGCCTTTGGGGCCATTGTCGCCGCACTCTGTCTGCGGCGCGGTGCGGGGCAGGGGCCGTTCACGGGGCTGAGTTGCGACAACCTGCAAGGCAACGGCGATATCCTACGACAAACCGTCGTGTCCCTTGCACGGATGTCGGACCCGTCGCTGGCTGATTGGATTGACGCGAACGCCAGTTTCCCCAACTCCATGGTCGATTGCATCGCCCCGGCCACCGGCCCTGCCGAGATTGCGCAGGCGCGGGAGTTCGGCGTGAACGACGCGGCTCCGGTGACGCATGAAGCTTTCCGCCAATGGGTGATCGAAGACGATTTTTGCGCAGGCCGCCCCGATTGGGACAAGGTGGGCGCAACCTTTTCGGACGACGTCCATGCTTATGAGAAAATGAAGATCCGCATTCTCAACGCGGGCCATCAGATTTTGGCGAATGTTGGTGAAGTACTGGGGATCGAGACGATCTCTGGCTGTATGACACATCCAGCGATCCGCGCGATGTTCCACCGTGTGCAGGCTGACGAGATCACACAGACAGTTGCCCCTGTGCCCGGCATGATGCCGCTGACATATCTGGAGTTGATTGAGCAGCGCTTCTCTAATCCGCGCATTGTCGACACCACCCGCCGCGTCGCTTTCGACGGATCGGCGCGGCACGCAGGTTTCGTTCTTCCGATCCTACGCGATCAATTGGCCGCAGGTCGGTCGGTTGCCGGTCTGGCCTTGGTCGAAGCATTCTGGGCCCGAATGTGCGCAGGCACGCGGGAAGACGGCAGCGAGATCGTGCCAAACGATCCGATTTGGGACGCATTGCGCCCTGTTGCCGAAGCTGCGCGTACGCGCCCTGCGGCGTGGCTGGAGCAAGCGCGTCCCTACGGTGATCTGGCGCAGGCCGAGGACTTTAGCGCTGCGTTTTCCGATTGGCTTTCATTGATATGGGCAGAGGGGGCTGTCGCCGCGATGAACACCTATACATCGGCCGACAACCAAGATGGACGGGTTCAACCTGACAGGCCTCAAAGATCGAGGTCGACCCACACCGGCACGTGATCTGACGGTTTCTCACGTCCGCGCACATCCTTGTCGATCTGGCAATCGCGCAGACTGTCGGCGATGGCGGGGCTCAGCAAGAAATGATCAATGCGGATGCCGTTGTTGCGGTTCCACGCACCTGCTTGATAATCCCAAAAGCTGTAGTGCCCCGGCCCTTGGGTCCGCGCACGAAAGGCCTCTGTCAGGCCAAGCGCCAGCAAGCGTCGCCATGCGGCACGGGATTCCGGGCGAAACAACGCATCTTCGCGCCATGCGTCCGGCGTGGCCGCATCTTCGGCCTGCGGAATAATGTTGAAATCGCCGGTCAGCAAAAACGGTGTTTCTTCGGCCAGCAGCGCACGTGCACGGTCTTCTAGGCGCTGCATCCAGGCCAGTTTATAATCATATTTCGGGCCCGGCGCAGGGTTGCCATTGGGCAGATACAGCCCGCACAGCCGGACAGATGAATGATCCCCCACAACGGTCGCCTCGATATAGCGGGCCTGTTCGTCGCTGTCGTCCCCGGGCAGGCCACGGGTCACATCCTCAAGCGCCAGCTTTGACAGGATTGCGACGCCGTTAAACGATTTCTGACCGTGGGTTTCGACGTTATAGCCGCGGTCCTCAAAAAGTTCGCGCGGGAAACCTTCATCGACGGATTTTATTTCTTGCAAGATGGCGACATCAGGCTGCGCTTCGTCCAGCCATTGGGGCAGGGCATCGATCCGCGCTTTGATTCCGTTGATGTTGAACGTGGCGATTTTCATGACAGCCCCCCTTTATTGGTTCGCGCAGCTATCGCGCATACCGCGATATGGGGCAAGGGGGCTGCGCCGGCTTGGCCGGTTTCCGCACGCGATTCGGGTGTAGAGCACGCGTTTATCCAAAGGGGGTAGCGGCGTGGCAGGGGCGTGCAGGATAGGTCTTTAAAGTTGTCTCTAATGTGGAGAAGCCCACGTCGGTTCGCAATTTCAATGGGATCAACAACGTGCCGCATGTGAATGAATTACATCATTAAAATTCGATCTTTTTGACGGCTAGGTTCACGCTGCGCTGTGGTGATTGATGAGGGACGTGCAGCCTCAGGTTTAGCTGCCGATTTCAAAAACCACCTAAAAGGAAGAAAATATGACCGCAATTGCCTACGCCGAAAACACCCTTCCCTCCAGTCGTACCGCTGATGCATCGATGCAACTGGGGGCAGGCACCGGCCTCTATACCACCGGCTTAATTCGTACCGAACGCGACCCGCATTGTGGCCACGGGACCGGATTGTTCACCACCGGATTGCAGTCAGAGCTACAGGCAGCCCCCATGACGCCCAGGGGGATTAGCGGTCTGTTTACCGCTGGCTGATAATCCCGTGTCACCCTGCGCCAGAAACGGCGCAGGGGTAACCAACGAAAAGGGAGTTCTATGTCTAACGTTGTGACACTTTCGTCCGTTCGCGCCCGCGGTATTGCTGCGAAACACGCCGATATAGCAGCGATCAGCCGCATGTTTGCACAGCAGCGCCGTCGTGCTGGCGATGTGTTCTGGCTAAAGGAAAACGCCGAATGGCTTGGGGTGTTGGCAAGCTCGAATATGCCAGCGTCGTCGGGTGCCTTGATGCCCTACGCATCCTTTTATGATCAACTGGAGGAAACGATCCGCTTTTTCCCGCAGTATTACCGTTTTTTCCTGTCGCTGGCCCTCGATCTCGAGGATCTTGGCATGCCCGGAGAGACAGGGTTGCGATTGGTGCACTGGGTCTCGCGTATGCGCTTGGTCGATGGGGAACTATCCGATCTGCAACGCGCTGAGGCAGAGCGGTTGATGGCACGGCGGATGCTCGTCACCCGAGACGAAACCCTGCACGCGCGATTGCGCGGCTTTTTCCTGAGATCAGAAAACTTTGTGTTGCCGAATAAAAAGGCATCTTACGAGCTCGCGCATATTGTTTTCTACCTGTCCGATTATGGGCAACGCGATCCGGTGCTGCCTCTGGCGGCAATTGAAAGCCTGACCTTCGCCAGCATTTTGGCCTATCTGGATCAGGATATGGATTTGTTGGCAGAGCTCTGTGCTGCTTTAAGATTGGCCGGCTCGCCTGCGCCCGTATTATGGGAAGACGCTGTCCGTACTGCCGCAAACGCCTGCCAGATCGTGCCGCACCACGGGGAGGGGGCGGGCGACGGGTATCATATTTATTTGATGGCCGGCTGGCTGTCGCAGATGGCAGGGGCACCGGCGTTCAGCCAAGCGGTGCCACAGGGTCCGGTCTCCATCCGCTACGCGCCACCAGAGGGTGCGCTATTGGGGCTATCCGAAGCTCTTTTCAAAATGGGAGACACGCGGCAATCAGATTGGGCGCGTATGCGTGGGAGGATAATGGCGTCGCTTGCCCCCTCGGCACAAAATATCTTGGCACAGGCAGAGGCGTCCTGCCCGCAGTTCGACGCGTTCTTCGCCCGCTTCGCCCGGGCACCTGTCAAAATGGGGGAAGGTTCGGCACGCGTGCAGCTTTAAAGCGGCCGCATGCTGGCATGAGGCCAGCCTCCGGCGGGAGTTTATTGGGCAAAATGAAACGGGCTGAGTGTTACATTGAGAAGGACGTGCCGCAGCCGCAAGCGCTGGTCGCGTTAGGGTTTTCAATCACGAAACGCGCGCCGATCAGTTCTTCGGAGAAGTCGATGACAGCATTGGCAAGGAAGGGCAGCGAAATGCTGTCGACCACGACTTTTTGGCCGGCACCTTCCAGGATCAGGTCGTCGTCCTTGGGGGCATCGAGCGCGATGTCGTACTGAAAGCCGGAGCAACCGCCGCCTTCTACGGCGACGCGCAGGGCTTTGCCCTCGGCTGCGGCACCGATTTCGGCAAGGCGGTCAAAGGCGCGCGGGGTGACTTGGGGGGGCAGGTTCATTTTTCGGGCTCCGGGGTGATCGGTTTCCATCTGTCTTGTCATACAATATAGAAACCCTCAGGACAGGCCACAAGGACCACCGACTATGCGCGCTTCTTTTGCTTCTGATCCGGCACTGACCCGGGGACGGTTAATACCGGAAGAGGAAAGCACCTTTCGTTCCTGCTTTCAGCGGGACCGCGACCGGATTATTCACGCCAGCGCCTTTCGGCGGCTCAAGCATAAGACCCAAGTGTTCATCGAACATGAAGGCGATTATTACCGCACACGGCTGACCCATTCGATCGAGGTGGCGCAGGTGGCGCGCACGATTGCCGGTGCCTTGGGTCTGAACGCAGAGCTGACGGAGGCTGTCGCGCTGGCGCATGATCTGGGGCATCCGCCTTTTGGTCACACCGGCGAAGATGCGCTGGAGACGTTGATGGCCCCCTTTGGCGGGTTTGATCACAACGCACAGGCCATTCGAATCGTCACCCATCTTGAACGGCACTATGCGGAATTCGACGGGTTGAACCTGACGTGGGAAACACTGGAGGGGCTGGCGAAACACAACGGGCCGGTGACAGGAGTCCTGCCGTGGGCTCTAGCGGCTTATGGGCGGCAGCATGATCTTGAGCTGGATACATTTGCCAGTGCCGAAGCACAGGTGGCGGCGATTGCCGACGACGTGGCCTACAACCACCACGATCTGCATGACGGGCTGCGCGCGGAGCTGTTTTCGACGGATGAACTGGCCGAGCTTCCGATCCTCAAGGACAACTTTGCCGAGGTGGACCGGCTTTATCCCGGTTTGAACTACTACCGGCGTCGCCACGAGGCGTTGCGCCGGTTCTTTGGTGTGCTGGTCGAGGATGTCATTACAGTCGCGCGGACCCGTTTGGCTGAAATGAAGCCCGAAACCGCCACTGATATTCGCATGGCGGGGCGCACGCTGATCCAGTTTTCCGATCCGGTGTTCCAAGACCTCAAGGTGATCCGCGCATTTCTGTTTGACCGCATGTACCGCGCGCCGTCGGTGGTTCTTATGCGCAAGCAGGTGACGCAGGTGGTCGAGGATTTGTTTCCTTATTTTTGCGCGCATACGGATCAATTGCCCAAACAGTGGCGCAAGGACGTCGAGGACGCCGACGGCGATACGGCGCTCGCGCGGATCGTGAGCGACTATATCTCGGGGATGACAGATCGCTTTGCCCTGCAAGAGCACGAGCGGTTGATCGCTAAAGGCTGAACCGCCCTTGATTATGGGCGCATATTCAGGTGATACACGGGGCCAAGTCGAAGGAACCCCGTTATGAACCTATTTGCCGATATCCGCAGCCTTGTGCTGTCCACCCTTGATACGCTGGTTGCCGACGGGTTTCTGCCCGAGGGGCTGAGCTTTGACGCCATCACTGTAGAGCCGCCGCGCGATGCGGCGCATGGGGATATGGCGACCAATGCCGCGATGGTGCTGGCGAAGCCGGCCCGTATGAAACCGCGCGATATCGCCGAGAAGCTGGCTGCAAAGCTGGGTGAGGATGCGCGGATTACTGCGGCTGATGTGGCGGGGCCCGGTTTTTTGAACCTGCGGCTAAGCGCTGCGGTCTGGCAGGGCGTTATTGGCGCGGTTCTGGGGCAGGGGACTGATTTTGGCCGCGGCGATCTGGGGCAGGGCAGGCGCGTGAACGTTGAATATGTATCCGCCAACCCGACCGGCCCGCTGCATGTTGGCCACACTCGCGGGGCGGTCTTTGGGGATGCGCTGGCGTCGTTGCTTGATTTTGCGGGCTTTGATGTCACGCGCGAATACTACATCAACGATGGCGGGGCTCAGGTCGATGTTTTGGCGCGCTCTGTCTATCTGCGGTATCTTGAGGCACACGGCCAAGAGGTTGCTTTCCCCGAAGGCACATACCCCGGCGACTATCTGGTCGACGTGGGCGTGGCGCTGAAAGACAAGGTGGGCGACGCTTATATCGATAAGGATGAATCCGCCTGGCTTGAAGATGTACGCAATTTTGCCACCGACGAGATGATGAAGCTGATCCGCGAAGATCTCGCCTCTCTCGGGGTGGAGATGGATGTGTTTTATTCCGAAAAGTCGCTTTATGGCACGGGCCGGATTGAATCCGCGATTGATGACTTGAAAGCCAAAGGGCTGATCTATGAGGGCGTGCTTGAGCCGCCAAAAGGCAAGAAGCCCGAAGACTGGGAACCGCGCGAGCAGACGCTGTTCAAATCCACCGCGCATGGCGATGATGTGGACCGCCCGGTGATGAAATCGGACGGCGGCTGGACCTATTTCGCGCCCGATATTGCGTACCACTACGACAAGGTGCAGCGCGGCTTTGACATGTTGATTGACGTGTTCGGCGCGGATCATGGGGGCTATGTCAAACGGATGAAGGCCGCGGTGTCGGCACTGTCGGAAGGGGCTGTGCCGCTCGACATCAAGCTGACGCAGCTGGTCAAGCTGTTCAAGGACGGCAAGGAATTCAAAATGTCCAAGCGGGCAGGGACATTTGTGACCCTGCGTGATGTTGTTGATCAAGTGGGCGCGGATGTGACGCGTTTCGTTATGTTGACTCGTAAAAATGACGCGATGCTGGACTTCGACTTTGCCAAAGTGCTTGAGCAATCGCGCGAAAACCCCGTTTTTTATGTGCAATACGCCAACGCTCGCGTGCATTCCGTGTTGCGCAAGGCGGCAGAGGCCGGCGTCGCGACAGATATTGAAACGCTTCAACGCGCCGATCTAAGCAAGCTGGACCATGAGGCAGAGCTGAAACTGGCGCAGAAGCTGGCAGAGTGGCCGCGGATGGTCGAGACGGCGGCGCGTAGCAACGAACCACACCGGATCGCGTTCTACCTTTACGAACTGGCGGGTGATTTCCACGGGCTTTGGAACCGTGGCAATGACGTACCAGAGCTGCGTTTCTTGCAAGATGATGCGGCGGTCTCGCAGTCGAAAATCGCCCTTGCGCAGGCCGCAACGATTGTAATTGCGTCAGGTCTTGGTATTCTTGGGGTTAAGCCAGCGGAAGAGATGCGTTAACGCACACACGCTGGTCAGGCAGGTTCAAAAAACAGACCCGCGCAGGCGATGCCGGACGCGGTCAGTGAGGCAGAAATGGCAGATTACACGTCCTCCTCCCAGGGTGGGGGGTATTCCTTTGAGCATGACACCGGACTAGGCCCGCAAACACCGGCTAAGCCTTTGACAAAGTTTGCAAACTTCGCAGGTGCTGCGCTTTCTATCACCTTGATCATCGGGATCGGGGTGTGGGGCTACAAGCTGCTGGTGCGCGATGTGACGGGTATTCCGGTGGTCCGTGCGGCCCAAGGCGATATGCGTGTGCGTCCTGAAAATCCGGGCGGGCAACTGGCCGATAACCAAGGGCTGTCGGTCAACGCCGTTGCCTCTGAAGGGACGGCGAACCAGTTCGCTGAACAGTTGATACTGGCCCCCAAACCATTGGATCTGGAAGAAGAAGACCAGCCCATCCCCGTCGCGATGGTTGCACCTGTGCAACAGGCCCCTGTCGCCGCTGCGCCAGCGGTAGACGTTGTAGCGGCGTTGCAAAACGGGGATGTGGACGGTCTGGTTGCCTCTCTTACGGATGGGATGGAGCCACTGGAAGACCAGGAAGATGGGACTGCGCTGCCAGAGCCGATGAACGCGAGTGCCACGATGGATGTGGATCCGCTCGAAATGGCGGTGTCGAACGCTGTGGCCGTGGCCATGGGTGAAGAGCCCGGCGTACGTGCATCCTTGCGGCCACAAAATCGGCCCGGTGGCCGCATGGTTGCGACCAAAGCATCCTTTGAACCCGCCCCCGTGGCTGCGGCAGAAGTCAAAGAGCTGTCGCCCGACAGCCTGCCCACGGGCACACGTCTGGTGCAACTGGGCGCATTCGATTCACCGCAGATCGCACGGGCGCAATGGGTCCGTTTGAACGCGCGTTTCGGCGCCTATATGGAAGGCAAAGACCGCATCATCCAAGAGGCCAGCAGCGGCGGTCGGACGTTCTACCGTCTGCGCGCACATGGGTTTTCGGATATTGCGGACGCGCGGCGCTTTTGTTCGGCGCTGGTTGCTGAAAACACTGACTGCATTCCCGTCGTTACACGTTGATGCGGTACGGGGCGACAATACTGGATGCGTCGGGGCTGCGGCTGACGGCGCAAGAAAAGGCGTTGTTTCGCGCCGTAAAACCCTTTGGGTTCATTCTGTTTGCACGCAATATCGACACGCCTGATCAGGTACGTGCCCTTTGCGCTGAAATGCGCGACGCGGCGGGACATGATGCAGTGATTACCGTCGATCAGGAAGGCGGACGGGTGCAGCGTCTGCGTGCGCCGCAGTGGCGCGATTGGTCGGCTCCGCTTGATTTTGTGCAGGCTGCGGGCAGCCATGCGGCAGAGGCAATGTATCTGCGCTTTCGTCTGATCGCGCATGAGCTGCACCGCGTCGGCATCGACAGCAATTGCGCGCCGATGGTCGATGTCGCTGGCACGCAAACGCATGAGTTTCTGCGCAACCGATGCTATGGCACGACGCCGGACGTGGTCGCGGCTTTGGGCCGTGCGGCAGCAGACGGCATGTTGGCGGGCGGCGTACTGCCTGTGGTCAAACATATGCCCGGACACGGGCGCGCCACGATGGACAGTCATTTTGACTTGCCCTTGGTGGATGCGCCGCGCGAGGCGTTGGACCCCCATGATTTCGCGCCCTTCAAGGCATTGTGCGACCTGCCGATGGGAATGACAGCGCATCTTGTTTATGACGCGATTGACCCACGTCCTGCCACGCTGTCACCGGTGATGATGAACCTGATCCGCGAGGACATCGGCTTTGACAATCTGATCATGACCGATGACATCTCGATGAAAGCATTGGCGGGTGAAGTAGACCAGATTGCGGCTGATGCGTTGTCGGCGGGCTGTGACGTCGTTCTTTATTGCAACGCCACATTGCAAGACCGCGCCCGTGTGGCCGAGGCAGCAGGCGAAATGACCGACGCTGCGCAAACCCGTGCAGAACGGGCGCTGGCGATGCGCCGTGAGCCTGATGATGTCGACATTCCTGCCCTAAGCGCCAAGATCGACACGCTCTTGGGCGGGGCGGTAAATGGCTGATACGGTCATGGACGACGGGCAGACAAAAGTTGCTGAACGGCGCGCCGCCGAGGCGCTGATCGTGGATGTCGACGGGTTCGAGGGGCCTCTTGACCTGTTGCTGACGCTTAGCCGGACCCAGAAGGTTGATCTGCGCAAGGTTTCGGTGCTGCAATTGGCGCGGCAATATCTGATGTTCGTCGATAAGGCCAAGGCCCTGCGGCTGGAACTGGCGGCGGACTATCTCGTCATGGCGGCGTGGCTGGCGTTTTTGAAATCGCGTTTGCTGCTGCCGCCTGACCCCAAAGACGAAGGCCCCTCGGGCGAAGAGTTGGCCGCGCATCTGGCGTTTCAGCTGGAACGTCTACAAGCGATACGAGACGTCGCCTCGCAGCTTATGGCACGTGATCAGTTGGGACGTGATTTTTTTGCCCGCGGCCAGACCCAGGAAATGCAGCAGACCCGCCGCGTGACGTATACCGCGACCTTGCTGGACCTGATGCAAGGTTATGCCCGCATACGGACGCGCGACGAGTTTCGTCCCTTTGTGATGGATCGTGAAAAGGTTTTTACGATGGAGCAGGCGCTTGAACGGATGCGGGGTCTCATCGGGTTCGAGGGCGATTGGTCCGACCTGACCCGCTATCTGCCTGAAGGCTGGGGCGAAGAACCGGCAATGCGCCGCTCGGCGACGGCATCAACGTTTGCAGCGTCGCTTGAATTGGTAAAGGAAGGGCACCTGGAAATCCGCCAAGAGGGGATGTTTGCCCCGATCCAGTTGCGCAAGAAGGATTACTGACGTGGCCGACCCCGCCCAACAAACTGAAGAAAGCCTGTTTGACGCGCCACCTCTGGCCGAACAAGAACGCATGATCGAGGCGATCCTATTTGCCACCGCAGATCCCATGTCCCTGCGCGAGATTGCAGCCCGTCTGCCCCACGGCTGTGATCCTGCCGAAGCGCTGGTGCATCTGCGTAAACGCTATGCCGGGCGGGGGGTGCAGCTATGCCGGATCGGGGATGCCTATGCCATGCGCACGGCCGCCGATCTGGGGTATTTGATGCAGCATGAGACAGTCGAGATCCGTAAACTGTCCCGCGCCGCGATCGAGACGCTGGCGATCATTGCCTATCACCAGCCTACCACCCGTGCCGAAATCGAAGAGATCCGCGGCGTGTCGGTATCGCGCGGGACTTTGGACCAGCTTATTGAACTTGACTGGATCCGCTTTGGCCGCCGCAAGATGACGCCCGGCCGGCCCGTGACCTTTGTCGTGACCCAAGAGTTTCTGGCACATTTCGGGCTAGAAAGCCCGCGCGATCTGCCAGGTCTACAGGAGCTCCGCTCTGCCGGGCTGCTCGAGGGGCGTCCCGCATTCAGTGCAATTCCGGGTGTCGATAGCGACGAAGAACCAGAGGCCACCGAGGGCCAGAGCGAGCTGTTCGAGGATTAATCCCCACGGGCCTGAAAATCGCCGCAAAGGATGCTATATTAAGCTCGGATATAGACCTATGCGGGAGTGAAATCACGAAATGAACCAGATTGTGAACATGATCATGCGTCGCTTTATGGGGCGATTGATCAATAAGGGTATCAATATCGGCTTTGACCAAGCCTCTAAACTTGGGAAGGGCCGGAAAGCTGCGCAAGGTCGCGATAGCGATGCCGTGCCACCAAGCCCTGCTGAAAACGCACGGCGGAATAAAGCCGGTAACCAACAGGGAAAGCAGGCGCGCAAAATGGTGCGAAACATGCGCAAGCTGACGCGGTTCTAGCAACCGGCAGCGCGCCCTGACGCTGACCTTAACGCGGTGGGCTGAAATGCTTGCTTAGCTTGAGCCCTTGCCCCTGATAGTTCGACGCGATGCCTGCGCCGTAGAGCTGGGTTGGCACTTGGGTCATTTTCTCGTAGACGAGCCGCCCGACAACTTGACCGTGCTCAAGCACAAAGGGGGCTTCGTGACAGCGTACTTCGAGCACGCCGCGTGACCCTGCACCGCCTGCGGACGCATGGCCAAACCCGGGGTCGAAGAACCCTGCATAATGCACCCGAAATTCACCTACCATCGCGAGGTAGGGGGCCATTTCGGCGGCATATTCGGGGGGGATCGTCACGGCCTCGCGACTTACCAGAATATAGAACGCGCCGGGATCGAGGATAATCTGGCCATTGTCGCTGTGGACCTCTTCCCAGTATTGGGCAGGCGCGTAATAGCCGAGCTTGTCCAGATCAATCACACCGGTATGCGGCTTGGCACGATAGCCAACAAGCGTCGTATCAGGCAGCCGCAGATCGACGGAAAAGCCCAAACCATCGTCGATCACGGCCTCGCCATCGACCAGCGGTGTATTCGCATGCAAGGCACGCAGGGCGTCATCATCTAACGTCGCATCCCCGGTCGAGAACCGTATCTGGTTCAGCCGCATACCGGGGCGTACCAGCACCGAAAACGAGCGCGGGCAAATCTCGGCGTATAACGGGCCGGTATAGCCTGGCGCGATGCGATCGAATTCCGTGCCACCGTCAGTGATTGTCCGTGTGAGCAGATCCAACCGCCCGGTAGAGCTTTTGGCGTTGGCCGCCGCAGAGGTGCCTTGGGGCAGGGCGAGGGTCTCCATCAGCGGAACGACGTAGACACAGCCCTTTTCCAGCACAGCGCCTTCGGTCAGATCCACGCGGTGCATCTCGAACTCAGTCAGACGGTCTGCCACCTTGGCACCGTGTCCTGCAAGGAAAGAGGCACGTACGCGGTAAGCCACTGTACCCAAACGCAGATCAAGGCTGGCCGGTTGAATTTGAGCGTCATCAACGGGCGGTGTGCCGATGATCTGACCCGATGCGATCATGTCGGTGATATGCTGGTTGGGAACTACGCCGATCATATCCGGGCCTTTCAAATGCAAACACCCGCACCCATCAGGGTACGGGCGTTTGTTGTATGTCGGTTGGTCGGGCTAGCAGGACTCGAACCTGCGACCTTCCGTCCCCCAGACGGACGCGCTACCAGGCTGCGCCATAGCCCGACATGAGGCGTTTCATACCTGATAAAACCGGGCGCGCAAGGGGGAATTGTTGCAAATCGCACGGGCAGCTTAGACTTTTGTACGACGCAGCACATCAGCGCGCATGGAATCCCGTAATTCGGCCAAGCGGTTAAGCAATGGCGCAATATCCTGAGCCGATTCCTGTGACAGATCGCGGCACATCAGCGCCGCGGACAGCACAGAGGGTTTTGCCGGGAACGCGTCTTCTGCCAGCAGCGGGGGCAGGTCGATCACGCGTGGCTTTGGGCCAGCCTCAAGTGGTTCTTCTTGGTCCTCGTCATCCTCAAAGATGTTGTCGACGGTATGATCGATATCTGCCTCTGGCGGTAGCGCAGATGCGGCAGGTGTCTTGGTCACTTCGTCTTCGACTGGTGTCGCGCCTTGCGGTGCAGCAGGCGCTTCGTCAGGCGTGTTGTCGCTTGGCGGCACGGGTGCAGAGGTCATCGGATGGCGCAAGAAACTTGGCAGGTCTTCGTCGATGCCTTTATCCAGCGCGGATGGGGTAGGCTCTGCTTCGGCGGGGGCTTCGCCCTCAACCGGCGGAGTAGAAGGTGGGGTGTCAGCTTGCGCCGTCGGTGGCTCTGGCGCGTCGGGAGCTGGGGTTTGTTGCGGGTCTGAACCTTTTGCTGCCTTGCCCGCGCGCGATTCGAACGCAAGCACAACGCCTTCATGGGTCTGCTCTGCATCTTCGTGCATTGGTGCCATGTCGATGGTGTCGCCAGCCGTGGTCAGATCCTCTGGGGTGACGCCTTCAAGAGGGGCGGAAAGCGCGGCGACATGGCCCATGCCTTCCTCGCGCAGGACTTTCTGAACGCCTTTGATCGTCAGCCCGTCTTCGTGTAACAAACGTTTGATCCCGCCAAGCAGCAGCATATCATTGGGGCGATAATATCGCCGCCCGCCTGCACGTTTGATCGGTTTGACTTGTGTGAACTTGCTCTCCCAGAAACGCAGAACATGGGCCTGAATTTCAAGCCACTCTGCAACTTCTGAGATGGTTCGGAATGCATCCGGGGACTTGGGCATCAGGTTATCGCTTGTTCCCGTCTGCGACCCGGTCCTTCATCAGATGGGACGGGCGGAATGTCAGAACGCGGCGCGGGTTGATCGGGACCTCTTCGCCGGTTTTAGGGTTCCGACCCACGCGGGCCGATTTATCCCGCACAGAGAAAGTACCAAAAGAGGAAATTTTGACCTGCTCGCCATCGACCAGCGCGTCGGACATATGATCCAGCACAGATTCGACCAGCTGTGCGCTTTCATTGCGGGAAAGACCTACTTCACGAAAAACGGCTTCGCTTAAATCCATTCGGGTCAACGTCTTGTCGGCCATAACTTCCCCCATGTGTTTTAAGCAGCATAGGCTGTCATTTTTCCGCAAGTCAACAACTATGGGGCGTAACGTGCTGTTCGCGCGAAGAAAAGCCGCTTACCAGCGCAGAACAACTGCGCCCCATGCAAGCCCGCCGCCGATCGCTTCGGTGACCAGCAGGTCGCCTTTCTTGATCTGGCCGCGCTCTTGCCCGACTGAAAGAGCCAGCGGAATCGATGCAGCTGAGGTGTTGCCGTGGTCTTGAACCGTTACGACGACGTTATCCATCGACAGGTTCAGTTTCTTGGCAGTGCCTTGAATAATACGGATATTCGCCTGATGAGGGACAATCCAGTCAACTTCATCCGGCGACACGCCTGCGCGCTCCATCGCGGTATTTGCCGAAGCGGCGAGCTTTTCAACCGCGTGGCGGAAGACCTGATTCCCCTGCATCCGCAGATAGCCGGTGGTGCCTGTGCTGATGCCGCCGTCGACATACAGCAGATCTTTGTACCGGCCGTCAGAATTCAGGTCGGTCGACAGGATACCGCGGTCATCCGACGTACCTTCGCCGGTCTGGGCCTCGAGCAGAATCGCGCCGGCCCCATCGCCAAACAGGACGCTGGTGCTGCGGTCAGTCCAGTCCATGATTTTCGAGAAGGTCTCGGACCCGATCACAAGCACGCGGTCAGCCTGACCCGATATGATCAGTGCGTTGGCGTTGGCCAAGGCATAGACAAAGCCCGCACATACGGCCTGCACATCAAAGGCAAAGCCGCGTTCCATCTCGAGCTGTGCCTGCACCATCGTGGCGGCAGATGGGAACGTGAGATCGGGCGTAGAGGTGGCGACGATGACAGCATCGACATCGGCAGCTGTCTTGCCTGCATCAGCCAGTGCGGCCTTGGCAGCGGCGGTAGCCATCGTCGATGTGGTTTCGCCTTCGCCAACAAAGTGGCGGCGTTCAATGCCGGAGCGTGACCTGATCCATTCGTCAGTGGTGTCAATCTTGCCTTCAAACTCTGCGTTTTCGACAATGCGCTCCGGGAGGTAGTGTCCGGCACCAATTACGACGGCTCTTTTTGTCATTCTTCGGTCTCTTTCGTCGGCTTTGCTGAGGCCACACGTGCGGCCAGCCGATGTGTGAATTCACTTTCCGCTAATCGCGCGGCCAGCTTGATCGCCGATGAAACCCCTCTGGCATCCGCTGCCCCGTGGGATTTCACGACGGTTCCGTTCAAGCCCAGAAACACGCCGCCGTTTACGTTGCTCGGGTCAAAGCGTTTGCTGACGCGGCGCAGCGAAGTGTAGGCGAATAACGCAGCTGCGCGGGACCAGATCGAATTTTTGAACGCCTGACGTAGACCTGACCCGATCAACGTGGCGGTACCTTCGCCGGTCTTGATCGCGATATTACCAGTAAATCCGTCCGTGACGATCACATCTGCGGCATTACCCGCGATATCGCCGCCTTCGACGAAGCCGACGAATTCAAAGCCCGCTTCATCCGCGGCGTCGCGAATCAATTCGTGGGCTTCTTTCAGCTCCGTCCGGCCTTTGTGTTCTTCGGTCCCGACATTCAGCAGGCCGATGCGCGGGCGTTCGATGTCCATGCCGTTGCGGGCATAGGATTTGCCCATCAGCGCATAGCGCAATAGGTCATCGGCATCCGCACGCACATCCGCACCCACGTCCAGCAACACATTGAACCCTTGCGGGTTGGTCGACGGGTAAAGCACAGCGATTGCGGGGCGGTTGACGCCGGGTAGCTTTTTCAGGCGGATCATCGACAGCGCCATCAGCGCGCCGGTATTGCCACAGCTGACGGCGACAGAGGCCTCGTTGTCGCGCACGGATTCAATGGCAGACCACATCGAGGTGTCCTTGCCATTGCGTACAACGTTGCTGGGTTTGTCATCCATCGTGACAACCCCTTGAGCATCCCGAATAGTGCAGCGCCCTTTAAGTTCGGGACGTTTGGCCACCAGCGGTTCCAGCGTGTCGGCAGGGCCGTGCAGGATAAAGCTGATATCGGGATTTTTGAGCGCGGACGCAGAACACCCGGCAACAACGATTGCCGGGCCCTGATCGCCCCCCATCGCATCAACTGAGATAAGGGTGCGCTGAGTACTCGCGCTAGGCTGATCGGACGTGGCCGTCATCTGGTGCGATGCCTCTTATGAACTGCGATTGACGTGACGAACTTACGCTGCGTCTTCGTCGAGGTCGATCTCTTCGTTCAGAGAAACAACTTCGTTGTCGTCATAGTGACCGCATGCAGCGCAGATGTGGTGTGGGCGCTTGAGCTCACCACAGTTGGTGCATTCGTTAGGGTTCGCTGCAGTCAGCGAATCGTGCGCGCGGCGGTTGTTGCGACGCGATTTGGAAACTTTATTCTGTTGGACAGCCATGTCTGGTGCCTTTGCCTTCGGGGTCGTTCATCGGCTTCCTGCCAAAGACGACCGTGTTTCAGATCAACTCCCGGTTTGGGCGTGACGTGCGTTTAGGCCGAAGCCTATCCGATGTCCAACCTTAATTGGGGTGAAGGGCGCAAAATACTGCGAAAACCTGCCGAAGCAACCCTTATTCACCCAAACCGACAGGGTTATTCGCCGTTACTATCCTTTAGCTGGTCCTTTAGATTAGCCAGACCGGCGAACGGGCGGGCGTCTTCATCGGTCATCGGGGCCTCGCCGGGCTTGGTGTAGACGGCTTGCCCCAGTTCCGCCCCGTCGGCGCGGGGGTATTCGGGGATTTCTAGCGCCAGCGCTTCTATCATGACAACGGCAGGATCGATCCAGGCACCCAGAGGTTCGGTACGGTCATCCTCTGCCATCTCGACCTCGGTTTCCTCGGGCTCTTCGTAGTCCTGTACGAAAAGCCGCGTGACATCGACGTCGATCCGCGTCTGCACCGGCTCCAGCGTCACGACGCAGGGCTGCACCACAGTGGCCCCCAGACGCGCTTCGAGCTGCCAGTCGCTGCGCCCGAGCGCCTTGAGCCGCCCTTCGAACGAGAGTTTACGAAGCGCTGAGAGATCAAGTTCTTCTGCGATCTTGCGCAAGCTGTCGGCGTCAGGGCGCAGGGAGAAAGGGGTTTGCGCATTCTGCGACAGCTCTGCGACGCGCAATGCTGTGGGGCTTGGGGGCGTGCGAGACATGTTAGGGGTACTTTCGTTTCTTGAACCATGGGGCGTGCTTAGTGTATGCGAGATAAAAGCCATGATCCCCAAGGGCAAGAGGGCACCAAGAATGCGTATCGACCGCCATGTCAAAAAGACACTGCTGACCGCCACAGTTCTCGCTGCTGGTCTGACGCTTGGGGCCTGCTCCCCTCAGTATAGCAACCACGGCTATATCCCGCCGCAAGAAGACCTATCGAAGATCACCGTCGGTCAGGATACGCGCGACACTGTGGCCGAAACCGTAGGTGTGCCTGCATCGGCGGGCCTGTTGACCAATTCGGGCTATTACTATGTCCGGTCGCGCCGTCAGGCAATGTGGTTCATGGCGCCGCGTGAAACAGAGCGCGAAGTTGTGGCTGTGAGCTTTGACGGGAACGGTGTGGTGCAGAATGTCGAACGGTTCGGGCTTGAGCGCGGCAATGTCATCACCCTTGACCGCCGAGTCACCAGTTCGCCGATTTCTGACAAATCCTTCATCCGTCAGCTTTTGGGCAACATCGGGCGGTTTAATCCCGCGGCGCTGGCCGGCTAGGGCGCGGATTTGACGGTGCTGCGCGGCGCTGTACTGAAGCCGCTGCTGCGTGGTCCGTACCGTGCCTACCGTGCGACCTCGCCACAAGATATGGATGCCGCACAGGCGTTGCGTGCACGGGCCTTTGGTCTGGATCAAACACACGATAGTGACAGGTTCGACGCGAAAAAGCATCATATCCTCGTACGTGATCAAGGTAGCGGCGAACTGCTGTGTTGCTACCGTATCGGGGTGATGGATGGTGCGTCGCTGGACCAAAGCTATGCGGCGCAGTTTTATGATCTGACCAAACTTGCAGGTTTTGA
This sequence comes from Sulfitobacter sp. M22, assembly GCF_021736025.1. Taxonomy (NCBI): domain Bacteria; kingdom Pseudomonadati; phylum Pseudomonadota; class Alphaproteobacteria; order Rhodobacterales; family Roseobacteraceae; genus Sulfitobacter; species Sulfitobacter sp. M22. The sequence continues at coordinate 660,247 of NZ_WMEC01000001.1, forward strand.
TGGCCCGATGATGGAACTGGGTCGGTTCTGTCTGGCACCGGAGGTGCAGAATCCTGACGTGGTGCGTATGGCTTGGGCCGCGCTGGCGCAGGTTGTCGACGCCCATGCGGTAACGCTGCTGTTTGGGTGCACGTCTTTCCGCGGCACTGATCCCGCTCCTTATCGTGATGTGATGCGCTTGCTGCAGGACCGCCACCTTGCGCCGTTGCAATGGCGGCCTCAGGTCAAAGCCCCCGAGACGGTGGCTTTTGCAAAGGGGCAGCTGGACAAACCTGCCGAGAAGGCTGCACTTCAGATGCTTCCGGCCTTGCTGCGCAGTTACCTGATGATGGGCGGCTGGGTCAGCGACCATGCGGTGATCGACCGACCGATGAAAACGCTGCATGTGTTCACCGGGCTCGAGATCGCGGCGATCACCGAAGGGCGCAAACGTTTGCTGCGCGGTACCGCCTAAGAGATTTCATGCCTTCGGCGAGGATTTTACCCCATTTGGAACAGGGGTCATTGACGCTGACGCGGCACGACGCTAGCTGGCTGTCATGGCACGCGCACCCCTTTTACAAGTAAACGAGATCTCGCTGACTTTCGGCGGCGATCCCGTATTCGAAGACATGTCCCTTGTGGTTCAATCCGGCGACCGTTTGGCGCTGGTGGGCCGGAACGGATCTGGTAAATCCACCCTCATGAAGGTCATGGCCGGATTGATCGAAGCCGATAGCGGTGATGTGATCGTCGGACCAGGCGTTTCGGTCGGCTATATGGAGCAGGACCCGGATCTTACCGGGTTCGAGACCTTGGGCGATTTCGCAGCGCACGGACTGGATGCATCCGAGATGTACAAAGTCGAACGCGCGGGCGAAGGGTTGAAGTTCGACCCCGCACGCCCCGTGAGCACCGCCTCTGGCGGGGAGCGTCGTCGTGCGGCACTTGCACGTCTGATGGCATCCGAGCCGGAGTTGATGTTGCTGGACGAGCCGACGAACCACCTGGATATCGAGGCGATCCGCTGGCTTGAAGACGAGCTGAAGGCGACCCGTGCGGCATTTGTCATCATCTCTCACGATAGGGCGTTCCTGCGCGAATTGACCCGTGCGACGCTTTGGGTCGATCGCGGCGTTGTCCGTCGTCAGGACATCGGTTTTGGTGGGTTCGAAGCCTGGCGCGACCAGATGTGGGAAGAAGAGGACATGCAGCGCCACAAGCTGAACCGCAAGATCAAGGCGGAAGCGCGGTGGGCTGTCGAGGGTATTTCAGCCCGGCGCAAGCGTAACCAGGGCCGCGTGCGCGCCCTGCAAGACCTGCGGGCCGAACGCGCCAGCCAGATCAAACGTCAGGGCACCGCCGCCATGGCGCTGGAAGCGGGTCCGAAGTCCGGCCGCAAGGTGGTCGAGGCTATGGGCATCACCAAGGCCTTTGGCGACAAGACGATTCTGCGCCCCTTTGACATCACGATCCAGCGGGGTGATCGCATCGCCTTGGTCGGGCCCAATGGTGTGGGCAAGACGACGTTGCTGAACATGCTGATCGGAAAAGAACAGCCTGACGGGGGCGAGATCAAACAGGGTACCAATCTTGAGATCGCGCTGTTCGACCAGGCGCGCGCGCAGCTTGATGGCGATATGTCGCTGTGGGACAGTCTGACCGGCGATCCGGAAATGCGTGTATCGGGTAAGGCGGACCAGATTCTGGTGCGCGGGCAGCCGAAACACGTGGTTGGTTACCTGAAGGAATTCCTGTTCGACGAAGGCCAGGCCCGTGCGCCCGTGCGGTCCTTGTCGGGGGGTGAAAAGGCGCGGTTGCTGCTGGCCAAGATCATGGCGCGGTCTAGCAACCTCTTGGTTCTTGATGAACCGACCAACGATCTGGACGTCGAAACCCTTGATCTGATGCAGGAGCTGCTGTCGACCTATGATGGCACCGTGCTGCTGGTCAGCCACGACCGTGACTTCCTTGACCGCGTTGCCGCGACCACCATCGCGATGGAAGGTGACGGCAAGGCGACTGTCTATGCGGGCGGTTGGACGGATTATCTGGCGCAGCGCCAGCAGGATGATTTTGACCAAAGCGTTGTTGCCAAATCAAAGCCATCGGCCAAAGGTGACAAGCCCAAGGCCGCAGCGCAATCGGGGCTGAGCTTTACAGAAAAGCACCGGCTTGAGGCGTTGCCGGCAGAGATGAAACGTCTCGAGGCCGAGATCGCAAAGCTCGAAGAATTGATGAGCGACCCGACGCTGTATTCCGAGCATCCGGTGAAGTTCCAAAAAGCGACCGATGCGTTGGTCGAACGGAATGAAAAGCTGCAAGATGCAGAGGCCGAGTGGCTGATGCTGGAAGAGAAAGCCGAAAGCTAAGGGGGCAGGGCGACCGGCCCCCTCGCATACTTCTAAGCGTTTACCCCAATTGCACCAGCGCGTGGCGTTTCTTGCCCGCGCTGAGCTTGATCGGTGTGGCCAGCGTGGCGGCGTCGACCATCAGGCCGGCATCCGTCAGCGGTTCGTCATTATAGCGCGCACCGTTTTCGGTGATCAGACGCTTTGCCTCTTTACCCGAACCAGCCAGACCTGATTTCACGATCAGCTGCACGATAGAGATACCGTCGCCAATGTCCGCAGCACTGAGCGTCAGGGTGGGTAGGTCGTCGCCTACACCGCCTTTTTCGAACACTTCGCGCGCCGTGGCTTCGGCGGTTTTGGCCGCTTCGGCACCATGCAGCAGGGTTGTAACCTCGTTGGCGAGGATGATCTTGGCCGCGTTGATGTCGGACCCTTCCAAAGCGCCCAGACGGTTACATTCCTCGACCGGTAGCTCGGTAAAGATCTTGAGGAACTTACCCGTGTCCGCATCGGTCGTGTTGCGCCAGAACTGCCAGAACTCATACGGCGACAGCATGTCACCGTTCAGCCAGATTGCGCCGCCCTGGGATTTGCCCATTTTTCGGCCATCGCTGGTGGTGAGCAGGGGCGTGGTCAGGCCGTAGATCTCTTGGTCCAGCACACGGCGGGTCAGGTCGATGCCGTTGACGATGTTACCCCATTGATCCGATCCGCCCATCTGCAGCAAGCAGCCATAGCGGCGGTTCAGCTCAAGAAAATCATAGGCTTGCAGGATCATGTAGTTGAACTCGAGGAAGGACAGCGACTGTTCCCGATCTAGGCGGGATTTAACACTTTCGAACGACAGCATCCGGTTCACGCTGAAATGCCGCCCGATGTCGCGCAGGAATTCGAGGTAGTTCAGATTATCAAGCCATTCGGCGTTGTTCAGCATGATTGCATCGTTGTCGCCGTCACCGTAACTCAGGTATTTCTCGAACACCTGCTGCATGCCAGAAATGTTGGCGTCGATGGCGGCATTGTCGAGCAGGGGGCGTTCATCCGACCGGAAGGACGGGTCGCCCACTTTGGTGGTGCCGCCGCCCATCAGCGTGATCGGTTTGCCGCCGCACTTCTGCAACCAGCGCAGCACCATGATATTCATCAGATGCCCCACATGAAGGGATTTCGCTGTCGCGTCATAGCCGATATAGGCAGGCACAGCCCCTTTCATCAGCGCGTCATCAAGGCCCTGATAGTCCGTACAATCGGCGAGAAAGCCGCGCTCCATCATGATGCGGATGAAATCGGATTTGGGGTGGTATGTCATGGTGCTTGCCCTCAGCTTGGGTGGTGGTGCACTCTATAGGTGCTGATCAGACAAAGGAAAAGGCCATGAATAAGGCCCAAGGGGCAAGAACCCCGAGACGGATCGCAAAAACAGGCCCGCTGCGCGCCGCAGGGGCGATGAGCGGCACGTCGCTGGACGGGGTGGATGTCGCGGTGATCGAGACGGATGGGCGCGATATCATCGGGTTCGGCTCCTCAAGCTACCGCAGCTATTCCGAGGCAGAGCGCCGCACCATCGCGGCCGGTTTCGGCAAATGGTCGGGGCCGGAGGTATCTGTCGCTACGCAAGTGGTTGAAGCCGCGCACCTCGAGGCATTGGCTCATTATACCGACGTTGATCTGATCGGCTTTCACGGTCAGACGCTGGCCCATGCGCCGCGTATGCAGGGCACGTTGCAGGTCGGCGATGGTTCTGCGCTGGCCGATCATCTGGGACTGCCCGTAGTTTGGGATTTTCGAAGTGCCGACGTGCAATTGGGCGGAGAGGGCGCACCGCTCGCGCCGTTCTTTCATCACGCCTGCGCCCGCTATGCGGGGCTGACCGGACCGGTCGCCTTTCTGAACCTCGGTGGCGTGGGAAACCTGACGTGGGTAGATCCGGCGCTGCCTTTGCCCGAAACCGATGGGGCCCTGCTGGCGTTTGACACCGGCCCCGCCAACGCGCCCATCAATGACCTGATGCAAACGCGTCTTGGGCTACCCTTTGACGAGGGCGGCAGGATAGCTGCGCGGGGTCGGGTAGAGACGGGCGCGCTGGAACTGTTTCTGGCAGAGCCTTATTTTGCGCGCATGCCGCCAAAGTCGCTGGATCGGAATGATTTCGATGAGATGGTGGCGCTTGTGACCGAGCTGTCTGATGCGGATGCAGCTGCAACCCTGACAGCGATGTGCGCCGCCGGTGTCGCCGAGGCCATGCAGCATTGCCCGCGCTTGCCGGACCGCGTGTTGGTCACCGGCGGCGGGCGGCACAACCCTGTGTTGATGCAGATGCTCAGCGTCAGTCTGGATTGTCCTGTCGTTCCGATAGAGGAAATCGGGCTGGATGGGGACATGCTCGAGGCGCAGGCGTTCGGCTATCTCGCCGTACGGGTGGCGCGAGGGCTGCCGACCTCTTGCCCCGGCACCACGGGGGTGCGGGCTGCGGTCGGGGGCGGCATGGTGAGCATGCCAAATGAGGCAAAATACCCCTTGGAATAAGGTTTATTCTGCGATGCAGCGCCGTACTTGGGGTGGCCTTACGACACATACTTTTTGCTTGACGATTACAAAGCAAGGCCGAATCACGATGTTGTAATGCGTGCTATGGTAGCAATTATTCCGCTTTTTCCCGAATAGGTTAGCTGTCTCCGACGGGCATATCTGTGCGCGGCGCTCTGTTGCGCAAAAGCCCAATCGGATTCGGACAACAGTCTGTTTCCTTACCAGAGGTTCGAGTGGTGCTACCTTAACGGGTACTATCCCAGAGCGGTCGCGCATTAAGTGAGGGCTTTGCTCGCGCCGCTCCTCATTAAAAAGGAGAGTGACCATGACGAGTATATTTTTGAAAAGCACCGCAGCTTCGGTTGCGACGGTATTCATCGCGACATCCGCCTTTGCCTTAGATGTGGGCGTCGGGGCGAGTGTAGGCGGCGTCGGTGTCGGTGCGGGGGCCAGCGTCGGCCACGGTTCTGTGGCGGACGCGGGTGTCGGTGCTAGCGTAGGCAGCGTTGGTGCAGGGGCAGGTGCCTCTGTCGGTGGCGATTCCGTCGCCGGTGTCGGTGCGGGTGCAAGTGTCGGTAACATGGGCGGCTCGAGCGGCGGAGGTTCAACCGGCGGCGGCTCCACTGGCGGCGGCTCTACCGGTGACGGCGCGACCGCAGGCAACGGCGGTACGACGGGCGGCGCGACCGGAGGTACAAATGGGGGCACCACCACGGCCTCTGCAGGATCGCAAAGCACCGGGGGCGGTGCCGCAGGACTTTCCGCATCAACGGTGCCAATCCAAGTCGCGTTGGGTGCAACGGTAGTGACATCAGACCGGCAGGTCGTCGGCATGATTGAAGATGTACGCCCCGCGACGCAGGGCAAATTCGTGGCGACCATCCGCATGAATGTTGCATTTGGCGCGGGGCCGCGGACCATTCAGATCAATATGCCGGTCCCAAAGAGCGCCACCGATAGTATTCGGCTTGGGTTCACGAAGTCAGGGTTGCTGCGGCAGATTCAAAGCTGATTATCCGACTAGCCATTAAAAAAGCGCGCCTTGTTGGGGCGCGCTTTCGTTTGCTAACAGGACAACAGCTGTTGCTAGAGATCAGCCCTTGAGGATGGAACGGCCAGCGTATTCCGCCGTTACGCCCAACGATTCTTCGATACGGATCAGCTGGTTGTACTTTGCCAACCGGTCGGATCGCGCGAGTGAGCCGGTTTTAATCTGACCGCAGTTGGTCGCCACAGCAAGGTCCGCGATCGTCGCGTCCTCTGTTTCACCAGACCGGTGGGACATCACGTTGGTGAAACCTGCACGGTGTGCCATGTCGACCGCTTGCAGCGTCTCGGACAACGTACCGATTTGGTTGACCTTAACCAACATTGAATTGGCAGAGCCGCGCTTGATGCCTTGGGCCAGACGTTCGGGATTGGTCACAAACAGATCGTCGCCCACTAGCTGGATCTTGTCGCCCAGACGGTCGGTCAGCAGTTTCCATCCATCCCAGTCGTCTTCGGACATGCCATCTTCGATAGAGATGATCGGATAGTCGGCGCAAAGCGCGGCCAGATAATCCACATTCTCGGCGCTGCTCAGAGTTTTCCCTTCGCCAGAAAGAACATAGCTGCCGTCCTTGAAGTATTCTGTCGCGGCGCAATCCAGTGCGAGGTAGATTTCCTCGCCCGGTTTGTAACCTGCCTTTTCGATGGATTTCAAAATGAAATCAAGCGCATCACGGGTGGAGCTAATGTTAGGTGCGAAGCCGCCTTCGTCACCGATACCGGTGGACAGACCTGCCGCCGAGAGCTCTTTTTTCAGCGTATGGAAGACTTCGGAGCCCATGCGCACCGCATCGCGGATGTTTTCAGCCGCAACGGGCATGATCATGAATTCTTGGATATCGATAGGATTATCAGCGTGTTCGCCGCCGTTGATAATGTTCATCATCGGCACGGGCAGCATCCGCGCAGAGGTGCCGCCGACATATCGATACAGCGGTTGAGAGCAGTAATCTGCGGCGGCTTTGGCAGCGGCCAACGATACGCCCAAAATGGCATTAGCACCCAGACGCGACTTGTTGTCGGTGCCGTCAAGCTCGATCATGGTGCCGTCGATTTCGACCTGCTCTGTCGCGTCAATACCGACCAGCGCGTCCGCGATCTCGCCGTTGACCGATGCACAGGCTTCCAGCACGCCCTTACCCAGATAACGGGATTTGTCGCCATCGCGGCGTTCGACGGCTTCATAGGCACCGGTTGACGCCCCCGACGGGACTGCGGCGCGGCCCATGGTGCCGTCTTCAAGGGTCACGTCGACCTCGACCGTGGGGTTGCCCCGGCTGTCAATGATTTCGCGGGCGTGGATGTCGATGATCGTGCTCATAAGGGGCTATCCTTTTGCAGATGACAATTGCGCAGCGGTTTACCGCGCCGAGGGGAGGATGGAAAGTATTCAGGCCTGTTCTTTGACCTTTCGCTCACGCCATACCGTATAGATGCCCGAGCCAACAATGATGGTTGCGCCAACATAGGTCAGCAGATCAGGGCGTTCCCCAAAGATCGTGATCCCGACCACCATAGCAAACAGCAGCCGCGCATAGCGAAATGGTGTGACAAAGCTGATTTCGCCAATGCGCATCGCCGCCACGATGCCGTAATAGGCCACCAGCCCAGTTGTTAGCGCAGCTGCCATAAAGATCCATTGTGTCCCGGACATGGGTACGAATGATGTTCCGGTGCCCAGCATGTACAGCAGGCTGGAGGGGACTAGCGCCAGAAACGCTAGAAAGGACAATTGAAATGTCGACGTCGATCTGGGCACGCGCCGTGTCGCCAGATCCCGCAAGGACAATCCCAGAACGCCCAGAACCGCAAGCAGTGACAAGGCTTGAAAGCTGTCCATTCCGGGGCGGATCACCAGCAAGACGCCGAACATGCCCACGAGAATAGCGCTCCACCGGCGCCAACCGACAGGATCGCCCAGAAACAACGCCGCCCCGAGGGTGACCACCAATGGGGTAGCCTGCAAGATAGCAGAGGCCGAAGAGATCGGCGTTAGCACGATTGCCGATACGAAGCCCAAGGTCCCGATAATCTCGCCCAAGGCCCGCAGCAGGATAGGGCGGGTCATCATGGCACGATCTGCCAGAGATTGCCCCTTGATCAACACCATCGCGCCATAACAAATGGCGCCGCCGGTCCCCAACAAAAAAATAATCTGCCCAATCGGGATATCTGTTCCGATCAGCTTGATGAACATGTCCTCAATGGCAAAGCCCAACATCGACAGCACCATGATCAAAGCGCCGCGCAGATTGTCCATATTCTATCCCTTCATACAATCGTTCTAAATATACTCGGTGGATGCATGTCCCTTTGTCAGGAGATGTGCAAGCCCCGGTCGATTTACGTTGTCGGGACTGGCGGGGGGCCAGGTCAAATGATAGAACAAGCGTATGAAATGGCCGCGCCCTCCGTCCAATATACTGACCACCATTCTGACCCTTGTTATTGGAGCCAGCGGCGCAGGGTTGGGTTGGCTTTTGAATGCCCCCATTTACATGTTGCTGGGGCCAGCCGTGCTGGTGTCTCTTGCCGGTCTGGCAGGTGCGCGGATGGGAATTGCGCTATCGCTGCGCAACGGCTGCTTTGTGATCATTGGCCTGTCGGTCGGTGCCGGGTTCGATCACAACGCGGTCGACGCAATGCTGCGATGGCCTTTGGCGTTTGTGGTGATGGCGGTGCTCGTTTGGGCGATGCTTGTGCTCAGCCGGTGGCTGTTGTCACGATTTTTCGGCTTTGACCGACGCGCAGCACTGCTTGCGTCGGCCCCGGGGCATCTCAGTTTCGTCTTAGCGATGGCGGCCGAAGGCGGCGACAACGTTGCCCGTATCTCCACAACGCAGTCGGTGCGGCTGTTGTCCCTGACGCTGGTTGTGCCGTTTGTCGCGCTTGCAATGGGCGTGGACCTTGGCGGGACGATTGCACCCGATGGCGCGGCAATGGGGGCCACCACGCTCGCGGTCATGGCCGGCTCGTCGGTTGGGGCAGGGCTGCTTCTGGGGCGCATACGTGTGCCTGCGCCAATGCTGATCGGTCCGATGCTGGTGTCGTCCCTTGCGCATGTAACGGATGTGGCACCGGGTGTGCTGCCGATGTGGCTGGTGATGCCGGCCTATATCGTGCTTGGTGCCCTGATCGGCACGCGGTTTTCGGGTGTGCGCCTTGATGATCTGATGAAAGGGCTTGCCGCCGGGCTTTCGGTGACCTGTCTTGCGGTGGGGCTGGCGTTGGTCGGCGCGATCCCCGTGGCGCTGGCGCTCGGTATGCCGCTGGCGCATATCCTTGTCGCCTTTGCCCCCGGCGGATTCGAGACAATGATCGCCATGGGCAGTGTGCTGGGGATCAGCCCGGGGTTTGTTGCGGCCTGCCATATGATGCGCCTGTTCATCCTAAGCGCCGTTTTGCCGTTGATGCTGGCACGCAGCGCACCGCGCTAGGCAATTTTTCACAGCCCCGTTGACTTTGCCGCCCAAACAGCCCATCTGGGGCGCAAGCGATGCCTTCTGCCGCGTGAGCAGACCAGCCTTGACCCGTCGATCTTTCGTCGCCGGTTCTTATGAGTGTTGAACAAAAGGCCGCCGATGTTCCCAAAATCACGCGTGGGGCCAAGCGCAACAGACAGGGTGTTGGCACTAGGCCGCCCCCTGCGATCTGCTTTGCGTCCCTCGCGGCCTCTCTCGAGAGTTAGGGCCCGCGTGACTGCTATGGCGGGAAGGCGCAATGCCTGTTTCCCGCGGAAAGACGACAATACTATGAGCGATTTTGAAATGATGGGCCTGCCGCGCCGTCTGGTCAAAGCATTGACCAACATGGGTATGACCGACCCGACCCCGATCCAGAAACAGGCGATCCCCCACGGGATGAATGGCCGCGACGTGATGGGTCTGGCACAGACCGGCACTGGCAAGACCGCCGCCTTTGGTATCCCGCTGATCGCGCAGATGCTGGAACGCGAAGCCCGCCCCGAACCGCGCACTGTGCGCGGGCTGGTGCTGGCCCCGACACGTGAACTGGCCAACCAGATCATGGAGAACCTCAAGGGGTTCTGCGAAGGTACCCAGCTGAAGACAATGATGATCGTAGGGGGCCAGTCGATCAACCCGCAAATCAAACGGATGGAGCGCGGCGTGGACCTTTTGGTGGCCACGCCGGGTCGTCTGCTTGACCTGATGGATCGCCGTGCGGTTCTGCTGCACAAGACCACTTTCCTTGTGCTGGACGAAGCGGACCAGATGCTCGACATGGGCTTTATCCACGATCTGCGCAAGATCGCGGCGGTGTTGCCCAAAGAACGCCAGACGATGCTGTTCTCGGCCACCATGCCCAAGCTGATGAACGAGATCGCCAACAGCTACCTCAACAGCCCGATCCGGATCGAAGTATCGCCTCCGGGCAAGGCGGCGGACAAGGTCACCCAAGAGGTGCACTTTATCGCCAAAGCCGAGAAAAAGTCTTTGTTGATCGAACTGCTTGGCAAACACACTGAAGAACGTGCGCTGGTTTTCGGACGTACCAAGCATGGCTGTGAAAAGCTGATGAAAGATCTGGTCAAATCGGGCTTCAAAGCCGCGTCGATCCACGGCAACAAAAGCCAGGGTCAACGGGACCGCGCGATCGAGGCCTTCAAAAAGGGCGAAGTGACTGTGCTTGTGGCAACAGATGTTGCCGCACGTGGTTTGGATATCCCGGACGTCAAACACGTCTATAACTACGAGCTGCCCAACGTGCCGGATAACTATGTCCACCGTATCGGCCGGACGGCGCGGGCGGGCAAAGATGGCGCAGCCATCGCGTTCTGCGCTCCCGACGAGATGGGCGAGTTGAAAGACATCCAGAAGACCATGAAGATCTCGATCCCAGTGGCCTCTGGTCGTCCGTGGGAAGCGATTGATGAACCCGCCAAACCGAAAGGCCGCGGCGGCCGTGGTCGTGGTGGTCGTCCGGGTGGCGGCGGCGGCGGTGGTAATGGCGGTGGTGGCAATGGTGGCGGCGCGGGCAAGCCCGCCGGCGCAGCTCGGCGCCGTCGCAAACCCAGCACTCAAAAAGCAGCCTAACGTCGCCCAACTGTTACGAAATGATAAAAGGGGCACCGCTATCCGCGGTGCCCCTTTTGCTTTGGGCCATATGCCTTAGCCGCCACTGCACTTCCAAATGGATTTAAATCCTCGCCCGCAGGGCGAAACCTACCCGCTTTAGGCCAGCGCAGTCGCTTAGCCTATTCCGCAGGTTCCGTCACCGGCTGTCGGTCGACCACCCGCCCGATAAGCAGCATCAGCGCAAAAGCAATCGTTGCCAGCACCAACACAGCGCCAATCAGCGGTGTGATCGTCCCGTTGAACGTCATCCCGATGGCCGAGGCAAGAACCGCCGCCATGACCGTCGACACCGCCCCGATGACCGACGCGGCCATCCCCGCAATATGGCCCAGTGGCTCCATCGCCAGAGCGTTGAGGTTGCCCATCACCAGCCCCACCTGAAAGAACAGCGACGCCTGCCACATCAGGAAAAACACAAAACCATAGGGCTCGGGCAGTTCCCCCAGACCAAGACCCAGCATCAGTCCTGACAGCACAATCTGCAGCCCCAGCGCCAGCGTCACGATCCGCTGCATCCCCAATCGCACAACCAGCAACGCATTCAGCAAGCTCGAGGTGCCAGAGATCAGCGCCGCAACGCCGAACCAAAACGGAAAGCTCTCGGCGCGGTCATAGACCTGATCATAGATCGGCTGGACCAGCATCAATGTTGAGAACAAGAACCCCATCACGAGGGTTTGTACTGTGATCGACAGGCACACCATCGGATTGCTGAAAATCTCTTTCACCGCGCGCCACAAAAGACCGATCTGCATCGGGCGGCGCTTGGGCTTGGGAAGGGTTTCGGGCAGGCGGAGCATGGCCCAGACGGCACAGGTCATTGAAAAGACAATAAAAGACAAGAACACGCCGCGCCAGTCGGACAGCGCGATAATCACGGCCCCCATGGCTGGGGCAAAGGCAGGCACAATCACAAAGATCATCATCACAAACGACATGATCTTGGCCATCTGCCGACCCGAATAAAGGTCGCGGATAATTGCAAGCGCGACAACACGAGGGCCAGCTGCTCCGATCCCTTGAACGACACGGGCCACCAGCATCAGCTCTAGGGATTGACTGATCCACGCCACGACCGCCCCTGCGATATAGATCGCCGACCCCAGATAAATGATATTCTTGCGTCCGAAAGCATCCGATAGCGGGCCGGTCACAAAGGTGCCCATTCCCATGCCCAGGATGAAAGCGGTGACGATCAGCGGCACTTTGGTCCCATCCATAGGGGACAGGTCGTTCCCAATTTGTGGTAGGGCAGGCAGCATCGCGTCGGTTGAAAACGCGATAATTGCAAACATCATCGCAATCAGCGCCACAAACTCGGGGCGGCTCATCTTAATGTCGGGTCGGTCGTTGGTCATCCACGGGCTCCATCGTGTCGGCGGGGCCACGTCGCGCAGCCATGACCGTTCATAAGGCTGCCTTACAGATAGTGCAATCGGCGGTGTGTCTCCGGCCGTCTCAGGCGCTGAAACGCGATGCTGTCTGGCGGCGGCGCATCGGCAGACGCAGCACTTGGACAATCTCGTCTAGCCCTGACATCGGCAGGCGAATATGTTCCGGAAGCGCCAGCACCGAGACATTGTAATTCACAATATCGCTGCGGGTCTGGTCCCATGTCTCAAGCGGAATGACCCGCGAAACAAAGCGGCAACGTTCCAGCACCGCACGACGGGCCGCAAAGCCTTTCTGGGCAGGCTGGCCTAGCCGAGTGCAAAACGCGTCGCTATGACATCCGACAACCAAATCGCTGCCCAGTTGGGACAGTTGACGAAGCCAATCGCCATGGCCAGTATGAAACCCGTCGAACCCGCCATAGGTCAGGATTGTCCGCGCCACAGGGCGCTTTAACGCACTTAAAGAAGGGGGCGTAGTTGGTGTCGCCACCGCCGCCCGCCCGCGTCCCAAAAAGGGAAAGGGTATATCGTAATTCATGCTGCCCGCTCGTATCCAAGAGGGGTCTTTGCCCCTTTATACAACTGATTCTAGGCGGGTTTCGTCACGATGGCAAAGGCTTTCTGTTTTAATGTATATCTCGTTCGACGGTGCCTCAGCCCTCGTTGCGCAGCTCTGTCAGAACCTTTTTCCAAAGCTCGGGTGGTTGCGCACCTGGCACAGCATGACGTCCGCCGACGATAAAGGTCGGGACCGACGAAATCCCCATCTCGCGGCTGTGTGCGTCGCGTTTGCGGATGTCGTCCATATCCTCATCCGTCGCCAAAAGACGCGTCACAACAGAGGCATCCATCTCGATTCCATCGGCGATGTCGGCCAGCACCTCTGCATCGCCAATATCACGCGCCTCGACAAAATACGCTTTGAACAACGCCGATACCGCAGCTGTCTGGCGACCCTCGATCCCCGCCCAATGGATCAACCGGTGGGCGTTCAGCGTATTGGGTGTGCGCTGCATCGCTTCAAAATTGATCTTCAGCCCGGCTTTCTCGGCATATTCCACCACGGGGGCATAAGCCCGAACCGCGCCGTCCTTGCCGCCGAACTTCCCCTCCAGATAGGCGCGTCGGTCCATGCCGTCGGCGGGCATATTGGGGTTCAGCTGAAAGGGGTGCCATTCAATCGCAAACGGGTGGTCGGGTTCGCTTTCCAAGGCACGGTCCAAATGCGCTTTGCCGATATAGCACCAAGGGCAAATCGGATCGGACATGATATCAAGCTTGATCGTTTGGGTCATCGTTGCGCCTCATAGGCCGCGCGCAAGGACCGGCGCAGCAGTTTGCCATTCGCGCCCATGGGCAGTTCTGGCAGGTGGATGAAAAGGCGCGGCTGCTTGTAGCGCGCCATGTTGTCTTGTGCATAAAGCGCCAGCGCGGCTTCGTCCAGCGGGCTGTCTGCGGTATAAAAGGCGGCGATCACGGTCACGTCGGGGCGCACTTCGACCTCCGCTACGCCGACGGCATGGATGCCGGGAAACTTGGCAAGGCTTTGTTCTACCTCAATCGGCGACACACGGAACCCGCCTGCGTTCATCATATCGTCATTGCGCCCCAGATAGGTGATCTGCCCATCCTCGGCCATCACTCCCTGATCGCCAGTCAGGAACCAGTCGCCCTGATATTTCTGCGCCGTTTGCTCGGCCGCGCCGAGGTATCCCAGCATCAGCCCCGGGTCGCTTTTGTGGATTGCGATGGTACCTTCCTTTCCGACCGCGACAGGACCATCGGCCCCTATCAATGCGATACGTCGTCCGTCTTGCGGCTGGCCGAGCGTGCGGATGCGCGCAGGCCGGTCGGGTGAGGCGGAGAGGAAGGTCGAGCACTCCGACATGCCGTAAGCCTCGAAAATCTCGGTTCCACTTGCGGCCTTCCATGCGCGTGCAACCGCGGCAGGCAGCTTCTCCCCCGCGCTCAGGCCATGGCGGAGGCTTGGGGCGTCAATGCGCTCGTGATGTTTCAGAATCTGGCGGTAAACGCCGGGTGCTGCTGCAAAGATACTTGCCTTATGGCAAGTCATAAGCTCCGGCAAATCAGCCGGAGCTACGCCTGCCGCGGGGATCAGCGCGGTTGCACCCGTGGTCCAAGGGTCCATCAAGCCGGTTCCGAGCGTATAGGTCCAATTGAACGCCCCTGCATGCATTACGCGGTCGTCGGGTCGCAAGTCGTACCAGCCGCGCACCATCATCTGACGCGCCCAGATGGCACGATGTGCATGCATCACAGCGCTTGGTTTTCCGGATGTGCCAGAGGTATAAATGATATAGCCCAGCCGGTCGGGGTCGCCCATGTGCCACTCGGCAGGGGGCAGGTCGCGCATGTCCCGCAACTCGTCCAGAAGGATGATGGTATCCGCAGGCGGGCAGGGCACGGCGGGGTCGCGCAAAATGGCTTTTGGCCCTAAGGTTGCGATAATCGCAGCGACTTCTGGCTCTGTCAGCGCAGCGGCTGTGGGCACGGGCACCAGCCCTGCGGCCAAGGCGCCCAGATACGCCAACGGAAAATCCACCGTATTCCCAAGGCGCATCAGGACTATGTCGCCCGGTGCCAAACCGCGCCGCAACAATCCGGTCGCTGTGCCGCGCACGGCAGATTCCAGATGGGCAAAGCTCCATGTCTCGTCAGTGTCAGGCCCAAGTATCGACAGCGCCGGTTTGGCACCCAAATCGGCCGCGCGCGCCAACACATGGGCAGCAAGATTGAACGGAGCGGGGCAGGGCGTAAACCCCGTTGAAGCAGAGAGTGATTTCATGCCCAATCGCTACCCCGCACGCAGCGGCGTTGCAAGCATGCCGACCCGACGCTATAGCCAGTTCATGACGCAGGATGTCCCCAAAACGATGATCCAGATCGCCCGCGAAAGCGGCGAGACAGAAACCACGCCGCCAGTTGATCTGGGGGCCCGCGTGCGCGAGCTGCGCAAGGCGCGTAACTGGACGCTGGAACAGGCCGCAAATCAGGCAGGACTGGCACGATCGACCCTCAGCAAGATCGAGAACGGTCAGATGTCGCCCACCTATGAGGCATTGAAAAAGCTGGCCGTCGGGCTGGAAATCTCGGTGCCGCAGCTCTTTACGCCGCCATCGGCGGGGCAAATCAAGGGGCGGATGGCAATTACCAAATCGGACGAGGGTGCCGCCAAAGCGACCACCACCTACGAACACATGATGCTGGCCGACACGTTGCGCAAAAAGCAGATGCTGCCCTACCGAGCCCGTATTCGCGCGCGCAAAATGGATGAATTCGACGGCTGGGTGCGCCACGACGGGGAAGAGTTCCTTTATGTACTGACCGGCGTTATTACCCTATACACTGAGTTCTACGAACCCGTCGAAATGCGCCGTGGCGACAGCGCCTATTACGACGCGACGATGGGCCACAACGTTGTTTCGACCAGCGATGAAGACGCCACGATCCTTTGGGTCACCTCTCTCGTATGATTGAGCCTCGTCTGTACCGGCCTTACCCGATCGACCGCACCAGCGCGCTTCATTTTGCCCAATAAACTCTCCCCGAAGGGCCGGCCTGCGCCGCGCCGAACCCTTAGCGGCCTCACACGCACGCCCTACTGTGTTGGATCAATCCACCAGACTTCCGGCATATAGTTCGGCCCATCTCCATACAGCGGCACGTGTTCAGGGTATTTCATCGCTGCGACATGCGCGATGCGGTCTTCGGTGAACTGCCAGAACGGGATGACATAACGCCCGGCGGTCAGCACGCGGTCCAGCGCACGGGTGGCGGCGGTGAATTCCTCGGCACTGCTGGCCCCGACCATCGTATCGATCATTGCGTCGATGGCGGGTGATTTCACGCCCATGAGGTTGCGGCTGCCTTCCTGATCTGCCGCCTCGGAGCCCCAGTAATAGCGTTGCTCGTTGCCCGGGCTCAGCGATAGGGCGCGGCGAAAGATAGCCATGTCAAAGTCGAAGGCCGCGTTGCGGGCAACGAACTGCGCATCATCCACGGCATCCACACGGGCAGTGATCCCCAAGCGGGCCAGCGCTTGAATATACAGCTCGGCAATGGCAATATTTTCGCTGCTGCCTTTGGACAGCAGGATGCTGAACGACAACGGCTGCCCGTCGGGGCCACGCATGGTGCCGCCGTCTGCGCTAAACCCCGCGTCGGCCAAAGCGCGCATGGCGCGGCGGATGCCCGCGCGGTTGCGGGCCGATCCGTCGGACACGGGGAGCGCATAGCCGTCAAGCGCTCCGGCGGGAAGGTCATCAGTGAAGGGGGCCAATAACTCGGCCACGCGACCCGTGACGGGGCCGTCTTGCATCGCCAGCGGAGAGTTCGAGAAATACGAGGTGATGCGCGGCTGCGCCCCGCCGGTCAGCGTCTCGTTTATATATTCAAAGTTGAACGCCGCAATCAGCGCCTCGCGGACACGAATATCGTCAAAGGGCGCACGGCGGATGTTCATCACCAGCCCTGTCATGCCCGAAGGCTTGCTATGGGCGAAAGTCGATTTGACCACGTCGCCGCGCTGCACGGCGGGGAAATCATATTGCGTCGCCCAGCTTTCGGCGTTGAATTCGCGCAGGGCGGAAATCTCTCCGGCCTTGAACGCTTCGAACAGCACATTCGCATCGCCATAAAAGTCGAGCTTTATCTCGTCGATGTTATGGGTGCCTTTGCGAAACGGTACATCCTTGCCCCAGTAGGCGGTGTTGCGCGTCAGGGTAACCTGTTTGCCCGCCTTATAATCGCTGACCACATAGGGGCCCGAGCCCAGCGGGATATCTGCCAGCGGGGCATTGGCGAAATCGCGGGTGCCCCATTGGGCTTTGCTCAGGATCGGGCGCATGCCGGCGAGCAGGGCGAGCTCGCGATTGTCGGTATTGAACACCATCTTCACACTGTGCGGGCCTGTTTGGGTGATGCTGTCGATCTGGGCGTAAAGTCCGTGATAGCGCGGGTGCCCTTCGGTGCCCAAAAGCTCGTAACTGAAAATCACATCCTCGGGGGTGACCGGCGTGCCATCGGCAAACTGCGCTTCGGGGCGGAGGGTGAATTCGACCCATGACCGGTCATCTGGCACCTCGATCGATTCGGCCAAAAGACCGTAAAGGGCGAAGGGTTCATCCCATGAACGGCCCATCAGACTTTCATGGGTAAAGAACGGCAACTGCCAAGGCGATGTGCCTTTGCGCACGAAAGGATTGAGGCTGTCAAAGCCGCCGGTGTTGCCCAAGACAATCGAGCCGCCTTGGGGCGCATTTGGGTTTGCATAAGGCAGAGACACAAAATCAGGTGGGAGCGCGGGGTCCCCATACATAGATATACCATGCGCCGTCTCAGCGCGGGCGAATCCACTGAGAAGAATCAGTGAAGAAACGGCTGCAACTGCCCGACAGCTTTGGAAAAAATTAAACGCCATTTTAGCAACAATCCCGCTCTGCCCTTGTTTTATTAGCGTATTCCTTAGCGATACGGGGACTACAGTTCAAACTTTAAGCTTGGATTACGGCGGCGAATTGCGTATAACCAACTCACTGCTCGATAGGTTTCTTGCCTGTATGAAACCTGCCTCAATAACTTAACGTCCGCTTCGTGCGGACGTTTTTTTTTGCCCGTGATTGGGCTGCGGTAGTCGCATCAGGTGCATTCCGCTGGCACACTCAAATAGCCGTTTCCATTCGTTTACGCACTCGCCATGATGCAACTGCAGAAACGCGAGGAGAAATTCATGGCCTACAGCATCGACCTTTCAGGAAAAACAGCCGTCATCACCGGATCCAATTCAGGTATTGGCCTTGGCATCGCCTGGGCTTTGGCGCGGGCAGGGGCGGATGTTGTGCTGAACTCCTTTACCGACCGTGAAGAAGACCATGCCATCGCCAAAGACATCGCCACCGAAACCGGTGTGACGGCACGCTATATACAGGCGGATATGTCGAAATCGAATGAATGTCGCCAATTGATCACTGACGCGGGCCGTTGCGATATCTTGGTAAACAATGCCGGTATTCAGCACGTCGCACCGATCCCGAGCTTTCCCACCGAAAAATGGGACGCCATCATCGCCATCAACCTCAGCTCTGCCTTTCATACCACGGCCGTTGCCTTGCCGATGATGCGCCAAGCGGGCTGGGGTCGTGTGATCAACGTGGCCTCCGCGCACGGGCTGACCGCGTCGCCCTATAAATCAGCCTATATCGCTGCAAAGCACGGAATCGTTGGCCTGTCCAAGACGACCGCGCTGGAAACGGCCGAAGATCCCATCACCTGCAATGCTATTTGCCCCGGCTACGTGCTGACCGATATCGTTGAAAAGCAGATCCCCGACACGATGAAAGAATACGGCATGACGCGCGAAGAGGTGATTAAGAACGTCATGCTCAAGCGCCAACCCTCCAAGGCGTTTGCAACCGTGGAACAGCTGGGCGGCACCGCGACGTTCCTATGCTCCGAGGCGGGCGACCAGATCACCGGTACGACGATCAGCGTCGATGGCGGCTGGACTGCGCTGTAAAACAGTAACGGCGCAGATCGACCGAAGAGGGCGGTAGTGGAAGATGTCCAAGCGCAGTTCGTGTGATCTGCCTTTGGACGTCAGCTTGGTGAAATACGATCCGCACGTGGACCAAAGGCTTGGTCCACGGGAACGGGCTTTTGCGGCGGATAGACCAGCCCCGCAGAGATCACCAGCTTGGCTGCATCCTCCACCGACATGTCCAACTCAGTCACATCCTCTTGCGGTACAAAAAGCAGAAATCCAGAGGTGGGGTTGGGCGTTGTCGGCACGAAAACCCCCACGAGGTTTGACCCTTCACCACCCGCGGCGGCGACTTCGCCCTTTGCGGGGATCGAAATAAAACCAAGCGCCCAAACGCCCTTACGCGGGTATTCGATCATGCAGGCGGTTTCAAAGCTACGCTCTGTCTGGGCAAAAATCGTCTCGGAGATTTGCTTGATGCCGGAATAGATCGTGCGGACAACGGGTGTGCGCTCCACCAGGCTTTCGGCAAAGCGTATGAACGACCGTCCGATGATGCCCTTGGCCAGCCAGCCTACTATCACAGTGAACAGCAAAAAGATGATCACACCGATGCCGCGCACGTTGATCTGTGCAGACGGGTCGAGCCCGAAATAGGTCTGAATCAGCCGGTCAGGATGGTAAGCCAGAGGCACCATCGGCAACACGATGCCGTCGATCCAGCCGATGACGGTCCAGATCAGCCAGATGGTCAGGCCGACCGGCGCAATCACGACCAAGCCGGTTAAAAACGACGCCCTGACCCGCGCGAACAAAGTCCGGCGCGGTGCGGGAGGAAGAGGCGGCGTAAACGGTGTGTTCATGAATGAAGGTTATCCCACTGCAGCAATGCGTTAGAGCTAGGGCGTTTCACGCGTTGCTACAATGGAGGACGCATAAATATTAGGCTTTATGCGTCTTTTGACATAATTGCGGCTGCAATTTTGGACGCAAAACGAGCGTTATTGCGGACCAGCGCGATATTTGCGGTCAGTGAACGGCCCTCGGTCAGCTCGAATATGCGCTGCAACAGATAGGGGGTAACGGCTTTGCCGCTGATGCCGTGGGTGTTGGCATCGGCTTGGGCGGCCTTGATGATCGGGGCCAGATCAGCGGCGGCGATTTCATCCTCTTTCGGGATCGGGTTCGCCACCAGCTGACCACCGGGCAGGCCCATGTTGCCGCGCATTTTATGGGCAGATGCGATGTCAGCTGCATTGTCCATACGCAAAGGCGATTTCAAGGGGGACGTGCTGCTCCAGAAAGCGGGAAAGCTATCTTGGCCGACGGTGATCACCGGCACACCCTGCGTTTCAAGCACTTCAAGCGTCTTTGCCACATCAAGAATGGCCTTGGCCCCCGCAGCCACCACGGTCACCGGCGTTTGGGCCAGCTCCATCAGGTCGGCAGAGATGTCAAAGCTGTCTTCCGCACCCTTATGCACGCCGCCGATCCCGCCAGTTGCGAAAACCGCGATCTCGGCCAGATGGGCGGCGATCATGGTGGCGGCGACGGTGGTGGCACCAGTACCGCCCGTGGCAATACAAGCCGCCATATCGGCACGCGACAGTTTCGCGACATTCTTGGCTTGCGCCAATGCCGTCAGCTCGCTGTCTTCCAGACCGATGTGCAACCGCCCGTCAATCACCGCTATTGTCGCGGGAATAGCACCAGCCTCGCGTACGTCTGCTTCGACCTGACGCGCGACCTCGAGGTTTTGCGGATAAGGCATCCCGTGGGTGATGATCGTGCTTTCAAGCGCAACAACGGGGGTGCCATTCGCATGGGCTTTGGCGACTTCGGCAGAGCGGTGCAGGGGGATCATATTTTGGTCTCTCCAGATACATATTGGGCAGCGGCACTAAGCGCTTGGGTCAGGGCCGCGTCTGGTGCCGCCCCTTTGATTTCGGCCGCGATATGCGCAGCCATAAATGTGTCACCGGCACCAGTGACGCGCGTGACGGAAACGGGGGGCGGGTCTTGGGTGATCAGACCGCTTGGAGCCCCCACGGTCGCAGGGTTTCCGCCGTCCGTCACCACAGCGCGTACCGCACCACGCGCCAGTAGCGCCGCCGCGGCATCGCGCGAGCTGTCGAACGTCGCTTGGCACAGCAGCCCCGCTTCTTCGAGGTTGACGTAAAGCGTGCCGCGTTCGGCCTGCAAAAAAGGGGCCAGCCGCAGCGCCTTGCCGGGCGATGCCGGGGCGACGCGCAGATCGGCGTGTTCCAATAGCGGGCTACGCGCCATCTGTGACAACAGGTCGAGTGTAAGATTGCCATCCAGCGCTACGGCACCACGATAGGGCGTTGGCAGTGATCCGTCTTCGAACGGGCGCAGAATCTTGTCGCCTGCCGCCTCAAGCGAATGGGCATCGGCGATGGCGGCGATCAGACCGTTCGTCCCCTCGACCGCCATATAGCGGTCCGTGGGCAGATCATCCGAGCGGTACACGTGATCCGTATGCAGCCCGCGCAGCTTGCACGCGGCGATCAGCTCGTCCCCTTCGGGGTCGCGGCCGACGGCGCTGATGAGGGCGGGGGACAGCCCAAAGCGGGCCAGCGCCATCGCGATGTTCAGTGCAACGCCACCGGGCAGGCGCGTGATGCGGCCCGGCATGTCCGACCCTTGCCGCATGACCGTATCGCCACGTCCGATGATGTCCCACAGCACCGATCCGATGCAAAGAATGTCAGGTGTATGTGTCATGCCGCCGGTATGGCCCAACCAATATGGCGGGCGCAAGTCGCGGCGACGTGAAAAGACCTATTCCGGCACGGCAAATGTCAGCGATGCCCAAAGGCTCTCCCAGTGGGGGCTGGTGGGGGTGGTTTCCACGTCCGGGGCAGGGCGCAGCACCACAGCGTCGACCAGATAGGTCATGCCCGCGGTGACCGGAAACTGCACGTGCCCTGCGTCGTCTGTCCGGTATTTGGTCACGGTAACGTCTTTGCTCGCGGTGCGTTCATACACTTCGACCTGAACGTCACGGCGCGGTTCTTGCTGATAGGTCAACGCGACCTCCATCTGCTGATCCGCACCCAAGGTGTAGGGGTTGGTTACTGCGACCAGCTCAGTCTCCAGCCCCAAGGCTTTGTCATCGCCATGCCCGTCGCCCACGGCAATCAGCGCCTTGGAATACCGGCTGTAGCGTTCACGCACCTTGTCTTGCGGGTAGCCGTTGTCGCGATGGTCAGCCACGGCCTGCATGAAATCTTTGTGGACGGTAAAGCCAACGAAGGTCTGCCAATCACTATAGGTAAGCAGTGTCGCTTTGGCTTCATGGGCGATAATTGCCAGCCCATCCATGTCGGGTGCCGCCATCTTGAGCGCGGGAATATCGCCCATCCGCGCCTCAATCTCTTTAGTGGTACCTTTAAAGGTAAAATCGAACCGTTCGGTATTATTCGGGAAATACGCGAGCCGCGTGCCCTCGAACAACTGCCCGTTGCGGATGTCGGTTGTCATTTCATCACCGGGCTGTACTTGATACGCGGGCGCATCTAACCAGAATTCATGCGCAAACGCACCTGAAGTTGGTAATAATGACGTTAGTACGAGTGCGAAACGGGACAGAAACATGAAAACAACCTTATCTAAACTAATACTCAAGCTGGCCTATGCGCTGGTTTTGTCAAGTGGGCTGACAGGCTTTGCACAGGCGCATGAAGTCTTGCCGACGATTGGCGATCTAAATAGCGCCGACGGGCAAGTAACCTTGGATATGCGCATCAACCTCGAGGCCCTGTTGTCCGGCATTGATCTGGACGAGGTGGCCGATACGAATGACGCCGAAAATGCCAGCGATTACGACAGCTTGCGCGCTTTACCTCCGCAGAAGATTATTGCCCGCGCGCCCGAGCTTCTCGCGCAGTGGAACGCTTTGCCCATCCTACGCGGCGATGGTGAACCGGTGGCACTCGAGACTGTGGCGCTGACAATCCCCGAGGGTGTGAACGAAGAGCTGCCCCGTATTGCCGAATGGTCGTTGCAAGCGACGCTGCCCCAAGACACACGCGGATTGGTTGTTGCGTGGCCTGATGGCGCGGGTGCCTTCGTGCTGCGCCAGCAAGGGGTCGAGACCCCCTATACCGGCTACCTTGAGGGCGGCGCAGAAAGCCCCGAGATCCTGCTTGAGGGCGGCGGGCAGCAATCGGCATGGGAGGCCTTTGCCACCTATATTCCGGTAGGTTTTGACCACATCTTGCCCAAAGGGTTGGACCATATCCTGTTTGTATTGGGCCTGTTCTTTTTGTCGACACAGCTGCGCCCGCTGATCTGGCAGGTCACCGCGTTCACAGCGGCGCATACGGTGACGCTAGCGCTTGGCGCGCTTGGCTGGGTGTCCGTGCCCGGCAGTATCGTAGAGCCGTTGATCGCCGCGTCGATTGTCTATGTCGCGGTCGAAAATATCTTTCTGGCCGGGCTCAGCCCTTGGCGGCCCTTGGTAATCTTTGGCTTTGGTTTGCTGCACGGCCTAGGATTTGCATCCGTACTGGGCGAATTCGGCCTCCCGGAGGATCAGTTTATCCCCGCATTGATCGGGTTCAACATCGGGGTCGAGGTCGGTCAACTGACGGTAATTGCAATTATGTTCCTGTGTGTCTGGCAAGCGCTGCGCGTGATGCGCGGGCAGGGCGATCCGCGTGCGGCCAAAGGATTGTATGTGGCGCTGGCTGTGATTGCATTGGCGCTGTGCATCATTCCGATGCCTGCGGTGGCAAAGCTGCTAGAGGCACCGGTTGCGGTGTTCATGATCCCGCTGGCGCTGATCTTTACGGGGTGCTTTCTGTCGGTGCAGTTCCGTCAGGTTGTGGCACCTTACCGCCGCTTCGTTGCGATACCGGCGTCGGTCGCGATTGCGGTCATCGGGGCCTATTGGTTCGTTGAGCGGGTGTTCCTGTAACACCCGCCCTGCGCGGTTACTTCATCGCGGCAATCAGATCAGCGAGCGCCTGTTCGGGCGTTTCGCTGGTCCAGATTTCATCCCCGATGCCGAAAAAGTCGGTGACGGGGGTGAGCGCACGGATCAGATCGGTGGTCAGCCCGCCTTCGGCGACGACCGGCACTTCGATCACTTCGGACCACCACTTGAACAGATCTTGTTCGGCGTGGGTGCCATCGTCCAGCAAGGATGCGTTCACCGGACCAAAGCTGACATAGTCCGCCCCCGCTTCGCCCGCTGCCATCCCGTCATGGCGCGAACCGTTGCAAAAGCTGCCGACGATAGCGTCATCGCCCAGGGTCTTGCGTGCGTGCCGCACGGAACGTGCCGCATCCGTCAAGTGTACACCATCAAGCCCCAACCGTTCTGCAAGCAAGGTGTGATCCGCGATCACCAATGCGATATCGCGCGCATCGGTCACTTCGCGCAGCGCATCGGCAGCGCGCATCACGCGGTCTTCGTCGCGGGTGCTAAGCGCCAGACGCACGCAGGCCACATCATGCGCGTCGAGCACACGGGCCAGCACATCAGGAAAGCTGGAGAGCTCAAGCTCGGGCGGGGTCATCAGGTAAAGCTGCGGCTGTTCGGGCGTATCCATGGCTTGCTGTCCTTTGCGTTATTGCGCGTCAATTAGCGGATCACGCGGGGAAAGAAAAACTTTTATGCCTTCGGCGAGGATTTTTTCCCATTTGGAAGGCCAAAGACGGGCCGCGTCGTTCTTGCGAGGCGATGGCGGCGCGCGTATGAGGTGCCCATGAATGATACAATAGAACACCCGCAGATCCCGGCCTTTGTGCTGGTGCGCCCGCAAATGGGCGAAAACATTGGGGCCGCCGCCCGTGCCATGTGGAACTTTGGCCTTGATCGCATGCGCATTGTCGCGCCGCGCGATGGCTGGCCGAACCCATCGGCGGTAGCAATGGCGTCTGGGGCAGGACGATTGCTGGACGACGCCGTGGTGTATGACGATCTTGCCAGTGCAGTGGGCGACGCAGCATTTGTCTTTGCCACCACAGCGCGTGATCGTGATCTGACCAAGCCGGTTTACAGCCCAGAGGCGGCAATGGCAAAAGCTGCCCAGATGATCAGCGACGGCCGGCGGGTGGCTGTGTTGTTCGGGCCTGAACGCGCAGGGCTTGAGAACGACGATATCTCACGCGCGAATGCGATTGTATCAGTGCCGGTGAACCCTGCGTTTGCATCCCTTAATCTGGCGCAATGTGTGTTGTTGATGGGATACGAATGGATGCGGGCGCAGGGCGATGTGGTGTCTGAACAGGTCGAGATGGCAGGGACCAACTGGGCAGATCACAGCGAGATCGAACATCTCGCGCGGCATTTCGAGGAACGTCTGGACACGGCAGGGTTCTTTTATCCCGACCACAAGGCTGCCAGCATGAAGGTCAATCTGCGCAACATGTGGTCGCGCCTGCCGCTGACCCGTGCCGATGTGCAGACCTTGCACGGCACCCTGCGACAGATGGTACGCTGGAAAGAGCGCGGCTAGACCTTTGTGCGCTTGTGTCCTACTTCTGCGTGAAACGTAGCAGACAAGAGGCACAAATGGCCGAGAAACGAAAGCTGTTCGAGGACGTAGGCGAAGCGCAAGCCGCGCGGCCTGTGGCACAGGTAGGCGGCATTGACCGTGGGCGCGGTGGTGCACGGCGCGGCATCCGTATCTGGCTGTTTATCCTATTCGCATTGGTCTTTGTGATGATCGCCGTTGGCGGTTTGACCCGACTGACCGACAGTGGATTGAGCATCACTGAGTGGCGCCCCTTTACCGGAGCCATGCCGCCGATGAACGAGGCGGACTGGCAGTCTGAATTTGCCAAATATCAAGAGATTGACGAGTTTCAGGTTCAGAACTCCTGGATGGAACTGTCTGATTTTAAATCGATATATTGGTGGGAATGGGGCCATCGTCAGTTGGGCCGAGTGATCGGCCTGGTTTGGGCTGTCGGGTTCTTGTGGTTTCTTCTGCGCCGTCAGATCCCTGTGGGCTGGTCGGGGCGTCTTTTGTTTTTGGGCGGGCTTGGCGGTTTGCAAGGTGCGATCGGCTGGTGGATGGTTGCATCGGGCGTCACCAGCGGAGAAGCCGTTCTAGACGTTGCCAGCTACCGTCTGGCCACGCATTTGGGGCTGGCTTTCGTTATTCTTGGGGTCATCACATGGTACGCGCTGCTGCTTGGTCGGCCCGAGCGTGATCTGATGCAGGCGCGGCGGGCGAAAGAGGCCAAGCTCTTTGGAATGTCTACCGGATTGCTGCACTTTGCGTTCCTGCAAATTCTGCTTGGGGCCTTGGTTGCGGGAATTGATGCGGGCCGGTTCTTTGTCGATTGGCCGTTAATGCAGGGCCAGTTCTTTCCGCCCGAGGCTTTCACCATTATGCCGGTCTGGCGCAACTTCTTTGAAAATCCCGGGCTGGTGCAGTTCATGCACCGGATGGCGGGCTATCTGTTGGTCGCCTTCGCTGCCGTCGTTTGGCTGCGGGGCCGTAAGTCAGCGCATCCCAATACGCGCAAGGCATTCAACCTGATGATTGTCGCGATGGTAGGGCAGGTTGTTTTGGGGATCGTAACAGTATTGAACGCGGCACCGGTACACATCGCGATCTTCCACCAAGTGTTGGCCGTGATACTTTGGGTTTTGATCCTGCGCGCACGGTTCCTAAGCGCCTACCCGATTCCGACATCTGTACGAGGAAAATCTTGATGACTGTTTTTGATGAGTTGATGGCGTTTCAGCGTGAAACCGAGGCGCTTGCGCAGGTTGCGGGGCGTTTGGGCTGGGATCAGGAAACGGTCATGCCGCGCGGTGCTGCCCCGCAGCGGGGCGAGGAAATGGCCGCGATGGAGGGCGTTTTGCACGCCCGCCGTGTCGATGCGCGTATTCCCGAATGGTTGGACCGGATCGATGCAGATGGGCTAGATGAGGTGGGGCAGGCGCAGGTACGCCACATCAAGCGCGGGCATGCGCGCGCTTCTAAGGTACCCGCAGCGCTTGCCGCGCGGATTGCACGGGTCACCTCGGAGGCGCAGGGCATTTGGGCCGAGGCGCGTGCTGCCGACGATGTTGCGGCATTTGCCCCAACCCTTGCGGAGGTGATCGCGCTGAAGCGCGAAGAAGGCCAGGCGCTTGCTGCCGGAGGCGATGTCTATGACGCGATGCTGGATGACTATGAACCCGGTGCGACCGCTGCCGAGCTAGAAGCCATGTTCGGCGCCTTGCGCCCCGAGCTGACCCGTTTGCGCGAAGCCGTTCGCGAGGCCGAGGCACCACCTGTGTTGGAGGGGCGATTTGACATCGATGCCCAGATGAAGCTGACACGAACATTGGCCACGACGTTTGGCTACGATATGACGATGGGCCGCGTGGATAAAGCCGTGCACCCATTTTCAAGCGGGTCAGGGCTGGATGTGCGGATCACGACGCGCACGAATGAGGTCGATCCCTTCAATTGTTTCTATTCAACAATTCACGAAGTCGGTCATGCCTGTTATGAGCAAGGGATCAATAAAGAGTATCTTTTGACGCCTCTTGGTGGGGGCGTCTCTATGGGCGTGCACGAAAGCCAGAGCCGGATCTACGAGAACCAACTTGGCAGGAGCCGTGCATTTTCGGGTTGGCTCTATGGCCAGATGCGCGATGCCTTTAGTGACTTTGGCGTGCCGGATGAAGATACATTCTACCGGATCGTAAATCGCGTATCAGATGGGTATATCCGGACCGAGGCGGATGAGTTGCAGTACAACCTACATGTGCTGCTGCGGTTCGATCTGGAGCGGGCGCTAATGGCGGGCGATCTGTTGGTTGGCGATCTGGAAGCGGCATGGAACGACCGGTTCAGGGCCGACTTCGGGTATGCCGTTGACCGGCCATCAAACGGTGTATTGCAAGATGTGCATTGGTCGGTGGGCCTGTTCGGATATTTCCCGACGTATTCTCTGGGCAACGTCTATGCTGGCTGTTTGAATACAGCGCTGCGCCGTGATGTGCCGAATTTGGACGTTCAACTGGCCAAGGGGGATACCGTTGCTGCCACTGGTTGGCTGCGCGAGAAGGTGCAGCGCCATGGTGGGCTTTACAGTCCGCGCGAAGTAATCACCCAAGCGACGGGAGCAGAGCCAAGCGAGATCCCGTTGCTTTCGTATTTGACCGAAAAGTT
Source organism: Sulfitobacter sp. M22 (assembly GCF_021736025.1). NCBI lineage: Bacteria > Pseudomonadati > Pseudomonadota > Alphaproteobacteria > Rhodobacterales > Roseobacteraceae > Sulfitobacter > Sulfitobacter sp. M22. The sequence continues at coordinate 688,297 of NZ_WMEC01000001.1, forward strand.
TAGCGCGCTATATGAACTATAGTTGTTTTTGCTTTAAAAGGGTTCTAGAGCCCGTTTATTGTTAGAACGAACTAACGTTTTGAGAGATATCAAGTTTGCTATTGCAACCGAAATATGCGATACCAAGCCCAAGATTAGTGAACTTCGCAAACTGGAGAAGATATAATGACACGCTTTACAGCATTCGCCGCTGCGCTTTTGATGACTGCAAGCGCGGCTTCCGCACAGGTAACAACCCAAGCCGCCGTTGGTGGTAGCTCCGGTGTTGCCGAGTACCCAACAACGGTTGTTGGTGCAAATGGCGTTACATACGCTTGCCAAGCACCGACAGAAATCGACGGTATCCTTGCCCGTCGTTGCATTGACCCGAGCGCCGCTGGTGGTGTTGGCTTTGAAAGCATGAGCCCTGCCGCTATCGCTGGTGTTGCAGCAGTTATTGTTGCAGTTGCAGTTATTGCAAGCAACGATGATGATGCAAACGGCACGAACGGTACAAACGGCACCAACTAACTTAGTAGGTTGATGTGTTGAATTTAAAGCGTCCCTTCGGGGGCGCTTTTTTCGTACCTTCTAACGTCTGAAGTCTGAAAATAAAAAAGCCGCCCCTCAATATAAGGGGCGGCTTTAAGATGTTAGAAAGTAGCCCTACGCTTCGGGGGAGATGATTTCGCCGTCTACTGTTTCATCGCCCTGATCTGCGATCCAAGCAACGCTTACGACGACTTCGCCGCGGCCGGTGTCAAAGACTTTGACGCCGCCAGCGCTCCGCGAGCGGAAGGAAATGCCTTCTACTGGGACGCGAATCGATTGGCCTTTGGACGTAGCGAGCATGATCTGGTCATCTAGTTCGACCGGGAACGAAGCGACAATCTCACCGCCGCGCATTGCCTTGTCCATCGCCGTCACACCCAAACCGCCACGCCCGCGCACGGGGTAATCGTGGCTGGAGGACAGCTTGCCCGCTCCTTTTTCTGTGATCGTCAGAAGAAGATTCTCTGCCGCAGACATTTCTGCATAGCGTTCCTGCGAGAAGTTTGGATCGGCGGGTGCTTCGTCCTCGTCGTTTTCCGCATCATCAACAAGACCCGCCATCGCACGGCGCATCTTAAGGTAGGCCGTGCGCTCTTCCGAGGTCGCGTCGAAGTGGCGAATAATCGACATCGATACGACTTTATCGTCCCCGTTCAGCTTGATGCCACGCACCCCGACAGAGGCGCGGCTGTTGAACACGCGCACATCGGTGGCGGGAAAGCGGATGGCGCGGCCCGAGTTGGTCACCAGCATGACGTCATCGTCATTAGAGGCGATGCGTGCGTTGATCAGGGTCGTCTCGGCGTGATCGTCCTCGAACTTCATGGCAATCTTGCCATTACGCATAACGTTTGTGAAATCCGAAAGCTTGTTCCGACGAACAGTACCGGCAGACGTCGCAAAGACCACCTGCAAATCGTCCCAATCTTTTTCGTCGCGGTCCACGGGCATAATCGCCGCAATGGACACGCCGGTCGGGATCGGCAGGATGTTAACGATCGCCTTACCTTTCGACGTGCGCCCGCCTTGGGGCAGGCGCCAGGTTTTGAGCTTGTAGACCATGCCGTCTGTCGTAAAGAACAGTAGTTGCGTGTGGGTATTAGCAACAAAGAGGGTGGTAACCACGTCCTCTTCTTTGGTTTGCATACCCGAAACACCTTTGCCGCCGCGACGTTGGCTGCGGAAGTCGACCAACGGGGTGCGTTTGATGTAGCCGCCCGAAGTTACGGTCACGACCATGTCTTCGCGTGCGATAAGATCTTCGTCGTCCATGTCGCCGGACCAATCGACAATCTCTGTGCGGCGCGGAACGGCAAATAGGTCCTTCACCTCGGCCAACTCGTCCGAGATGATGCCCATGATACGTTCACGGCTGCCCAGAATCTCGAGGTATTCCTTGATCTTCTTGGCCAGTTCTTCCAGCTCGTCGGTGACCTCTTTGACGCCGATCTGGGTCAGGCGCTGCAAGCGCAGCTCCAGGATGGCACGGGCCTGTGTTTCAGACAGGTTATAGGTCCCATCTTCATTGGCCGTATGTGTCGGATCGTCGATCAGTGCGATATACTGCAAGATTTGCTCTGCAGGCCAGCGACGGGTCATCAGCTTTTCGCGTGCCTCGGCGGCATCCGCCGAGGAACGGATGGTCGCGACGACCTCATCGATATTGGTAACCGCGACGGCCAGACCGCACAGGATGTGGCTGCGTTCACGCGCTTTGCGAAGCAGATAAGCCGTGCGGCGGGCGACAACATCTTCGCGGAAATCAATGAAAGAGGTCAGGAACTTGCGCAGGGTAAGCTGCTCTGGCCGCCCACCGTTCAGCGCCAGCATGTTACAACCGAAATAGGTTTGCATCGGTGTGAAACGATAGAGCTGGTTCATCACCACTTCGGCGGTGGCATCGCGCTTCAGCTCGATTACGACGCGCACACCGTTCCGGTCCGATTCATCCTGAACATGGGCGATGCCGTCGATCTTTTTCTCGCGCACCTGTTCGGCGATTTTTTCGATCATCGTGGACTTGTTCACCTGATAGCAAATCTCATCGATGACGATGGCAAACCGGTCCTTGCGAATTTCTTCGACACGGGTCTTGGCCCGCATAATCACGCTGCCGCGCCCCTCAAGGTAGGCTTTGCGTGCACCGGACCGGCCCAACATGATCCCGCCTGTGGGGAAGTCGGGGCCGGGAATATATTCAATCAGCTCTTCCGAGGTCAGATCGGGATTTTCGATCAGCGCCTGACAGGCATCGATCACTTCGCCCAGATTGTGCGGCGGAATGTTCGTCGCCATACCGACGGCAATACCGCCAGCACCATTGACCAGCATGTTTGGAAAACGTGCAGGCAAAACAGTAGGTTCGCGTTCTTTCCCATCGTAGTTGTCGATGAAATTGACGGTCTCCTTGTCCAGATCGCTGGTCATGAATGACGCGACCTTATCAAGCCGCGATTCCGTATAACGCATGGCCGCAGCGCTATCGCCGTCCATGGAACCGAAGTTACCCTGACCGTCAATCAGCGGTAGCGACATCGAAAAATCCTGCGCCATACGCACCAACGCGTCATAGATCGCGCTGTCACCATGCGGGTGGTAGGAACCCATCACATCGCCCACGGACTTCGCAGACTTGCGGTATGACTTTTCGTGGGTAATGCCTTTTTCATACATCGAATAGATGATGCGACGATGAACTGGTTTTAGCCCGTCTCGCAGGTCGGGAATGGCGCGCGAAACGATGACCGACATGGCGTAATCCAGATAGGATGTCCGCATCTCGTGTTCGATAGTGACCGACGGGCCATCGAACACGGGGCGTGCAGCCGGGATTTCGTCATCGTTTTCAGGGGTTTCTGGCGTCTCGTTCACGTAATCTGCCTAGCTCTTGCTGGTTCTATATCTTGCGGTTTCGTATAGCAGATGGGGCATATCGGGTGCAATGCCTGCGGCCTTGACTGGCGGGGATTCACTTGTGCGTCAGGCTAAGCTGTTGAAATGTAATGATACTAATTCTTACGATATATTTGTTTCGCAACGTCAGTTCCGATAGGCAGCAACAGCGCGTGGGTTTGGGGTTAGGGTGTCGCCAAACAAGGGGGGAAATCACCATGCAACAGATTTTGGTCAATCAAAACGCAATCACTGAAACACGGGCCGTCACAACCCAGGCAGAGCCGCTGGCACCGGGGCAGGCGCGTCTGGCAATCGAAAGCTTTGCGCTCACGTCGAACAATGTCACCTACGCAGCAGCGGGCTTTGACATCGGCTATTGGCAGTTCTTTCCAACGTCCGAGAACGGATGGGGCATTGTGCCGGTCTGGGGCACCGCCAAAGTCGTTGAAAGTCGCACTGACGTGCTAAGCGTCGGTACGCGGCTTTATGGTTTCTACCCGATGGCATCCGAGGTGGTGATCACCCCTGAAAATGGCTCCGCCGGTTTGGTGGATGCAGCGGCCCATCGGGCAAAGCTTCCGCTGATCTATAATCAATACACCCCCGTCAAACCCGCCCCCGCATCGGAGGACCATTTACGTGCCTTGCTGCAACCTTTGCTGGCGACATCCTATCTGATCTACGATTGGTTGCAGGATAATGACTGTTTTGGTGCCGAGCAGATCATCGTGGGCAGCGCGTCGTCCAAAACCGGATTGGGGCTTTGCCGCTATCTGTCCGAGCCCAAAGAGCGTGCCTATCAGATTGTGGGCCTTACCTCTGCCGGGAACCGCGCGTTTGTGAAAGGACTGGGGCATTGCGATACCGTGCTGACCTATGACCAGATTGCCGATCTCGACCAAGTGCCGTCCGTCTATGTCGATATGTCCGGCAATAGTTCGGTCAAAGCCAAACTGCACAGCACGTTGAAAATTCAGCTTAAACATTCGTCAGCAGTGGGACTAAGCCATTGGAATCAATTCACCCCGACAACGCCGCTTGAAGGCCCGAAGCCGCAGTTCTTCTTTGCGCCCTCTCAGGTCGCTAAACGTCGGCAGGAATGGGGGCCTGGCAAGATCGAGGCACAGATTACTGCGGCGTGGAAACGTATCGCCGCCAGCGCATCGGACTGGATGGATGTGCAAGTGCATGAAGGCGTCGAAGCCGCAGAAGGGGTCTATGCCGGATTGGCCAAAGGCGAAGCCGACCCCAAAATCGGAGCGGTCATCCGTCCATAGCGCGTCGCGGGCAAGGGGTCAGGCTGAACAGCTTGCCCCGCCCAAGACGCAGAATTTGGCGCAATGGGGGTGGTTCAAGGCGACGTCTTTCTCGGCCTCTTCCAGCGAATGCCCCAGCTCAAACTCTTCGCTATAGGGCAGCAGCGTGCAGGCCAGCACCGCTGGTGTCGCGGCCCCCTTGCGTTTGACCACCATCCGCGAGCTTGAACACATCACCGCGTCGGGGGATTTATCCAGAATACCCCAGCAGGCGGTGGTGATTTCGGGCACTTCGACGGTTTCATCCATTTCGGGGAAAAGGACTGTCATACCAGGGTCTTGCGCGTCGATGTCAAAGCCGTGTTCAGCATAGAAGGCCCCATAGCCGGCGCGGCTGTCTTCATCGGTCGCGCCGAAAACCGAACGCCCTGCGACGGCCATGCGGATACCGTTGTCGCGTAGCCATTTCATACCGGTGACCGTCTTTTCCAGCGCACCAGCACCGCGTTCTGCGTCATGCAAATCGGTCCGGTAATGATCCACTGAAATCCGCAAGGTCAGCTTGTCCGGATAAGCCTCGTTCAGGCGCGCCAGACCGGCCTGCACCGATTTGCGCATCATTGGGCGCATTGCGTTGGTGAGGATCAGCACATCGTATCCGGCTTTAAGCGAGGCTTCCGTGATCTCGATCATCTGCGGATTCATGAAAGGTTCGCCGCCGGTAAAAGCGATTTCCGTCACTGGCCAGTTCCGCTGCGTGATTTGCCCCAAGTAATCACGCACGTCGTCCGCTGTGATATAAACCAGCGCGTCATTCGTCGGGCTGGATGCGATATAGCAGTTCACGCATTCGATGTTGCACAGGGTGCCGGTATTGAACCACAGGGTTTGCGGGTTTGTCAGGCTTACCGTCGCGCGGGGTTCGCCCTTGGCGGTCAAGGCAGGGTCTTGAAACTTACCGATATTTGCGTCGACAACGTCTTTCATAAAGAACCGGGCCTCACCTGATATAATTAACTTTTCTTTGTCTATGCGAATGGTATGCGCAATAAAACCCCGTGTCATTTCGCGCACAGACTTGTGAAATGCGGAAATCTAGGTATGTTTGCGCTAACATTGCATCTCGCTACCCAAAAGTCGTAGCCTCGCGACAAGGAGCATCCACATGGTATCACGCGTCATTCCGGTCGACCCCTTTGATCTGGTGATTTTCGGCGGCACAGGTGATCTGGCCCGCCGCAAGATCCTTCCGGGGTTGTTCCGTCGTTTTTGTGCAGGGCAGATGCCCGAAAATGCCCGTGTCATTGGTGCAGCTCGTACAGAAATGGACCGCGCGGGCTACCAGCAGATGATCCGCGAGGCGATTGCCGAATTCAACGGTGACTTCGAGCACGACAAGGCGCAGCTCGAGGGGTTCATTGACCGTCTTGAGTATGTTGCGATTGACGCAAAGGGCGAAGACGGCTGGGCCGAGCTGCAAAAGCTGATGGCAGGAACTGAACGCGTAGAGGCCTATTATTTCTCTGTCTCGCCTGCATTGTTCGGAGATTTGGCCGAGCGTTTGCAACAATGGGGCATGGCCGATGCGCAAAGCCGAATCGTGGTTGAAAAACCGTTCGGCCGCGACCTCAAGACCGCGCAGGCGCTCAACGCCACGCTGGCCAAGTATTTTGACGAAAGCCAGATCTACCGGATCGACCATTATCTGGGCAAAGAGACGGTGCAAAACCTGATGGCCGTGCGTTTTGGCAATATGCTGTTTGAACCCTTGTGGAACAGCCAATACGTCGACCACATCCAGATCACCGTGGCCGAAACCGTTGGCGTCGGGGGCAGGGGTGAATACTATGACAAGTCGGGTGCCATGCGCGACATGGTGCAAAATCACCTGATGCAACTGTTGTGTTTGATTGCGATGGAACCCCCCGCGCGGTTTGATCCCGACGCGGTGCGCGATGAAAAGCTCAAGGTGATCCGTGCGCTGGACCCCGTGCTGCCACATCATATTGCCCGTGGACAGTATCAGGCAGAGCCATGCAACGAGGCCGAACAACCGGGGTACCGTACCGCCGTTGGTGATCCGCGCTCGCGCACCGAAAGCTTTGTCGCGCTGAAAACCCACATCAGCAACTGGCGATGGGCTGGGACGCCCTTCTATCTGCGCACCGGGAAACGCATGGCCGCGCGCTCGTCCGAGATTACAGTCGTGTTCAAGGAAACCCCGCATTCGATTTTCACCGAAGATGCGGGTCGTCATCGTAACGTCCTGTCGATCCGACTGCAGCCGAACGAAGGCATTACCCTTGGCGTGACGATCAAGGAACCGGGCCCGGGCGGTATGCGTTTGGTCGACGTGCCTTTGGATATGACATTTGCCGACGCATTGGGCCCTGATGGGTCGGAACAGGTCGACGCCTATGAACGACTGATCATGGATGTCATCCGTGGCAACCAGACCCTGTTCATGCGCGGCGACGAGGTGGAGGCCGCATGGGCCTGGACCGACCCGATCATTCAAGGCTGGGAAGCACGCAACGATGTGCCCAAGCCCTATGACAGCGGGTCTGATGGTCCGACAGATGCCAACGAATTGATGCGCCGTGACCAGCGGCAATGGCGGGAGTACTCTGCATGAAGTTGATCGAATATGCCGACCGCGAAGTCCTTGCGATGGACCTCGCCAATCTGATCGCGGGAGAGCTGAAAAATGCGCTCCTGTCCCATGACACTGTTAGCTTTGCCGTGCCTGGCGGGACAACACCGGGGCCAATCTTTGACAGCCTCAGCGGGGCCAATCTGGACTGGTCGCGCGTGCAGGTTATGCTGGGGGATGAACGCTGGGTCGCGCCTGATCACGAGATGTCGAACGCACGGCTTTTACGCAACCGCTTGCTCGTCGGGCGTGCGGCGCAGGCGGGCTTTACGCCGTTCTATGTGGACGGGCTGACCTCGGCCGAGGCGGCAGAAACGCTGTCACCGCAAATCGAATTCAAGCTGCCGTTGTCGGTGCTGTTGCTCGGAATGGGCACAGATATGCACACGGCCTCGCTCTTCCCCGGCTCCAATGGGCTGGAGGCCGCGATGGCCGTGGACGCGCCAGCGGTCTGTCCGATCAATGTCGACGGGCAGGATATCGGGCGCATCACCCTATCGCGTCGGGTGCTTGAGGGCGCAATGTCAAAGCATCTTGTGATTTTCGGCGATGAAAAACGCGCAGCGGTGGAGCGGGCGCAAAGCCTGCCGGCCCTAAAGGCCCCCATCGGCGCAGTATTGAACGAGGCGACAGTACATTGGGCACCATGAATTCCTTTGACGATTTGCGTCAGATGCAGGCGGCGGTGAAAGACCGCTCTATCTTGTCCTTGTTCGACACAGCCGATCGCGCTCAGACGTTCAGCGCGCAGACCGGCGACATGTTGTTCGACTTTTCCAAAACCAACCTCGACCGCGCCACAATGGATGCGCTGATCGGGTTGATCGATGCCACCGATGTGCCTGCGCGGCGTGACGCGATGTTCGCTGGTGATAAGATAAACGAGACCGAAGACCGTGCAGTGCTGCACACCGCGCTTCGCAATCTCGACGGCGGGCCAGTGATGGTAGACGGGGAAGATGTGATGCCGGGCATCCATCACACGCTCGACCGGATGCGTGATTTCGCCGAGAAAATCCGCAACAGCAAAATCACCGATGTGGTCAATATCGGTATTGGGGGCTCTGATCTGGGGCCTGCGATGGCTGTACAGGCGCTGTCGCCCTATCATGACGGGCCGCGCTGCCACTTTGTATCGAACGTCGATGGGGCACATATTTCAGATACGCTGCGAGGACTTAACGCGAAAACCACATTGGTGATCGTCGCTTCCAAGACCTTTACCACGATAGAGACAATGACAAACGCTCGCACCGCGCGCGCATGGATGACGGAAAATGACGGCGACCCCGCGATACAGTTTGCAGCCCTTAGCACGGCGCAGGACAAAACGTCCGATTTCGGGATCGATGCGGATCAGGTATTTGGTTTCGAAGACTGGGTCGGCGGACGATACTCTGTCTGGGGGCCCATTGGCCTCTCGCTGATGATCGCCATCGGCCCGCGTGCATTTGATGCGTTTTTGCGGGGGGGGCAGGCGATGGACCGTCACTTCTGCGCCGCCGCCCCCCACGAAAACATGCCGATGCTGCTGGCTTTGGTCGGCATCTGGCACAATCAGATCTGCGGCTATGCCACCCGCGCCGTGCTGCCTTATGACCAGCGTCTGGGGCAATTGCCCGACTATCTGCAACAGCTCGAAATGGAATCAAACGGCAAGTCCACGCTGATGGACGGCCCGACTGCGCCTTATAGCACAGGACCCGTCGTCTGGGGTGCAGCCGGCACCAATGGGCAGCACGCATTCTATCAACTGATCCACCAGGGCACCCGCGTCATTCCTTGCGAATTCCTGATCGCAGCCAATGGGCACGAGCCGGACCTGACGCACCACCACAAGCTGCTGATCGCAAACTGCCTTGCGCAATCCGAAGCTTTGATGCGCGGGCGATCCCTGCAAGAAGCGTCTGAGCTGATGGCTGCGAAAGGCCTGACCGGGGCCGAGCTTGACCGGCAAGCCCGCCACCGCGTGTTTTCCGGGAACCGTCCGTCAACGACGCTGACCTATCCGCTGCTCGACCCTTTCGCATTGGGCCAGATCATTGCGCTTTACGAACACCGCGTCTTCATCGAGGGCAGCATTCTGGGGATCAACTCTTTCGATCAATGGGGGGTGGAACTGGGCAAGGAATTGGCAACGTCGCTCCAGCCGATCGTCAATGGCGAGGCATCTGCCACAGATAAAGACGGCTCAACCGCGGCACTGGTCGCCTTTATCGCAAAACACGCTGACTGAGGATCGCAGCTTCATTTTGCCGAATAAACTCCGGGGAATGTGAGGGGCAGCGCCCCTCATCCCTAGCCGCACGTATGACGCTGAATATTACCCATTAACCTTAATGTCGTAGGTCACCCAGCTCGTGCGGGTCGCCAGCTTGTCATACACGCCGCGGCCACGATAGTTGTCGTCTGCCGTGATCCAACGCACGGTACCCCACCCTTTTTGCTGCGCCACCGCCTCTACCGCTTTGATCAGCGATTGGGCGGCACCGGTGCCACGCGCCTGAGGGCTGACAAACAGGTCGTCCAGAAAACAGTTCGTCATCGCGCGCAGCTGACTGACAAACGAGCGATAGTGGGTGAAGCCAACGATGGTGCCTTTCTCATCCTGCGCCACGATGCACTTGCTACCGTGATCTGCGTCCATCAGCCAGCCATAGACGGTCTCGCGCATTTTGGCGGTCTGATCGACCTTGTAAAAGGCGGCATATCCGGCAAAGAGATCTTCCCAAGCGCTGCGATCCGCGGCTTTCATAGGGCGGGTAGAGATGGTCATATCATGTGGTCCTCTTCTCGGGTTAGCCCGCAACGGTTACCCTTCGGGACGGGCGTCTTCCGTCTGCTCAAAATACTGCTTTAAACGGTCGGGCAGGGGATATCGGCCAGCGCCGTCCCGCTCTAGCAGCACCAGTATACATTCAAAGGTCGCGCGCAGCTCGTTGCCGACCCAGACCTCCTGCGCCAGCGCGTAAGAGGTGTTGCGAAAGCTGGTACAGCGACAGGTCACGATGTAATTCTCACGCTCCAGCATCTCTTGCACATAGCGGATCGACCCTGATCGGATTACCACGCGCGGACCGGGGCTATCGATTAGCCCACGTTCGACCAACGACTGTGTGTACCGGATCCGCAACCGTTCGAACCATTCGAAATAGACGGTATTGTTGACGTGGTTATTTGTGTCCAAATCAGAGAACCGGACCTGATCTGCCATGGCCAGCGGCTGGGGCGTGGACATACCGGCGGCACGCTGTTGTTCGGGGGAAAGCGGGGTATGGTAAATGACTGTCATAAAACCCTGCGTAAGCAGCAATGAGCGCGCTTGCAAGACCGGGGTGATTTGTCCATTTTGCACCCAACGAACAAATGGGAGGATACGCCATGCTTGGCCAAATGATGAATAAGCCACTGCTGATTTCGAGCTTGATCGAACACGCACAACGTTTTCACAGCGAGACAGAAATCGTTTCGGTCAAGACCACCGGCGGGCTGGAACAGACCTCGTGGGGGCAGGTTGCGCGCAACGCCCGTGCGCTTGCGTCGGCGCTGACCAATCTGGGACTGGATCCGCAAGCCCGTTGCGGCACCATCGCTTGGAACAACCGGCGCCACCTCGAAATCTACTTTGGTGCATCGGGCGGCGGCTTTGTCTGTCACACCATTAACCCGCGTCTGTTCCCCGAACAGTTGGTCTATATTCTGAACCACGCCGAAGATAAGGTGCTGTTCATCGATAAGACCTTCGTGCCCCTGATTGCAGGCATTCAAGACAAGCTTGAGCATCTCGAACATGTCGTTCTGATGGAAGGCACCGACGAAGAGGCCGCAGCGCAGCTGCCCGGTATCAAGTTTTATGATGATTTCATTGCCGGCGGCGACCCCGAGTTTGTCTGGCCCGATCTGGACGAAAATACCGCATCGAGCCTGTGCTACACCTCTGGTACCACCGGAAACCCCAAGGGCGTTCTGTATTCGCACCGATCTACCGTGCTGCACAGCTTTGGCATCAACTTGGCCGACAGCATCGCGATCACCGCGAAAGACGTGGTTCTGCCCGTTGTGCCCATGTTCCACGTCAACGCTTGGGGCGCGCCCTATGCCTGCGCGATGGTCGGTGCCGCGATGGTGATGCCCGGCCCGGGTCTGGATGGCCCGTCGCTGGTAAAGCTGATTGATGAGAACCACGTATCGCTCGCGCTTGGCGTGCCGACCATTTGGCTGGGCCTGCTGAAGGAAGCAGCCAAGATCGGCAGCACGCTTGAAAGCTTGCAGCGTACGGTCGTCGGTGGGTCAGCCTGCCCGCCGTCGATGATGACGACCTTCCGTGAGAAATACGGGGTAGAGACGATCCACGCGTGGGGCATGACAGAAATGTCGCCCGTAGGCAGCATCAACCAGCTGCTGGCCAAACACAGCAAGCTGCCCGCAGCAGAGCAGAACAAGCTACGCGAAAACCAAGGCCGTCCGGTTTACGGCGTTGATCTCGAAATTCTTGATGACGACGGCAATCCTGTTGCTCATGATGGCGTGACGCAGGGTGATTTGGTCACCAAAGGGTACTGGATCCTTGATAGCTATTTCCGCAAGTCACGCAGCGAGACGTTGAACAAGGACGGTTGGTTTGACACGGGCGACGTGGCGACAATGGATGCTGACGGCTACGTCACAATCCGTGACCGATCCAAGGACATCATCAAGTCGGGTGGGGAGTGGATCAGCTCTGTCGAGCTGGAAAACATCGCGATCGCTCACCCCCAGATCGCCGACGCTGCGGTCATCGGGGCGCGCCACGAGAAATGGGACGAACGCCCTATCCTGATTGCCGTGAAGGCTGAAGGTCAGGACCCGAGCGAGGCGAATGTCTTGTCGATTTTCGAGGATAAGATCGCTAAGTGGCAGATCCCCGACTGCGTCGTCTTCACCGAAGCGTTGCCACGGAACGCAACCGGTAAAGTGCTCAAGCGCGATCTGCGCGAAAGCTTTGGCGAAGTGTTGATAAACGGCTAAGTAAAGCCAACACCGGGGCAGGTTTGCTGCGCCGGTGTTCAGCCCTATTTCTGTCCCATCTGCGAAATATCAACGGGGCAGAGTGTTCATATACGGTCTTACATGGCGCGGCCAATGTCAGACGTAGGTTTGTCGCCTACATCTGCACCGCGTGCAGACCTTTTGGGGCATGGTCGTGCTGTCACGCCATTTGTGAAAGTTGAGTTTGCACGGCACGCGTGAAAGCGTCCGAACGAGCTTCGAAATCATGTGTCACCTGAGATGTTTGCCAATCAATAATGGCAAAAAATTAAAATGGGTAATCGTAAATACTTACTAGTTATCTCGATATTAATGCAATTTAAAGGCGCATTGTCCAGAGGGCGTTATGCTTTAGCGTTAACTTTTAACGCCGCGGCGGTTGATAGGTTGGGTTAATAGCTTACCTGCAGGCTGAAGCTGGTCAGGCTCTTTCGTACTCAACATCAAGGGCCTACGCGCTGCGCTCCTCCTGAAAGAAAACCTTCCATTGCCCATATAAAGGCCGCGGAGTAGGGGATCCACTACGCGGCCTTCTTTACCTAAGTTTGAATTTTCCGGCTTCGCAACTGTCACCCGCGTCCGCGATAGGGCGGCACACCTTGGTCCGGGATCCAGACATTTTTCGGCGTTTCGCCGCTCTGCCAGAATACGTCGATGGGAATGCCGCCGCGTGGGTACCAATAGCCACCGATGCGCAGCCAGCGCGGCGATAGCAGTCCGACCAGGCGGCGACCGATCGAGACGGTGCAATCTTCGTGAAATGCACCGTGGTTGCGGAACGCGCCCAGATACAGCTTGAGCGATTTGGACTCGACCAGGTACTGATCCGGTACGTAGTCGATCACTAGATGCGCAAAGTCGGGCTGGCCGGTCATCGGGCAAAGCGACGTAAATTCGGGCGCGGTAAAGCGGACGCAATAGTCAACGTCAGCTTGCGGGTTTGAGACCTTTTCCAACATCGCTTCTTCAGGTGAAGCGGGAAGCTCGGTCTTCCCGCCAAGCTGCTGCAAATCGCTATAAATCGTTTCCATAAAGTCTCCTGAGGCGGGTCAGACCCCGCGTTTGTTGCCCCAAAGCAGTACATGTAGCTGCGGCAGAAGGCGCGGGGTGAACCAGCGGTCGGCCATGGTTTTATCAACCAGCCAAAGTAGTTTATCCGCCAATATCTGCGGATCGACGGCGACGTTGGGGTCTACCTCATCGTTGCCCGGTTGCAGATAGAGTGGCATCTTGGGATAGCGTGCGGCGGCGTCGCGGGCCCATTGATAGTCGGCGTCATCGAAGATCACGATCTTCATCACCACTTGGCCTGCGGTTTCACCTGCGACGACACACCGATCGAACGCGGCCCAGTCAACGGTTTCACTGCTCGACGGCGGCTTGGGGCTCAGCACAAGGCAATCCAGCTGGGCGAACCACGGCTTCGCGATGGAACCTTGCGTCTCGCAAGCAAAACGATAGCCGGCGGCCTGACCCAATTGGATCAGCGGGGCAAAGTCCTGAATGGCGGGATTGCCGCCCGACAGCGACACGGTTAACGGCGCGCCTCCTGACAGGCGCTGCACCTCCTGCCAGACCGCATCAGAGGACATCGTGGCCCAATCGTGGCGAAACGCGGGGTCAACCGCATGCATGCTATCGCACCACGCGCAGCGATAATCACATCCGCCCGTGCGCACGAAGACGGTGGGCTCGCCAATCAGCGCGCCTTCGCCCTGAATGGTGGGGCCGAATATTTCGGCGATGCGCAATTGGCTCATGGGCGGTACTCTGCCCAGGTTTTGGGCGTTTCGCTGACCTTGACGGCGGTGGTTTCGGGCCAACGGCCGGCACACCATTCATAGAGATGCCGTGCCATGTTCTCGCCGGTGGATGCGAAATCGAGCACGTCGTTCAGATGGCGGTGATCGAATGTCTCGTCGATATAAGTCTTGAACGGCTTCAGTTCGCCGTAGTCGCGGACAAAACCATCAGCGTTCAGTTCTTTGGCCCGAAGTTCGACCACCACGACATAGTTATGCCCGTGCAGGCGGGCACATTGATGATCCTCGGGCAGATGTGAAAGCTGGTGCGAGGCGGAAAAGTGAAACTCTTTGGTGATTGTGAACATCAGGCGAGGATCCTGCGTTTGATAGCCTCTGCCCAGAAGTCAGGGTCTTCGTATTGTGTGGGGTCGGTCACGCCTGCAAGGTCGAACGCCTCGCGCCGTTCCACGCACGTGCCGCACCGCCCGCAGTGATGCGCCCCGCCTTTATAGCACGACCATGTCTCTGCAAAGGGGGTGTTGTGGCGCTGCCCTTCAGTCACGATATCGGCCTTGGTCCGGTGGACGAACGGCGTATACAGCGATACGTCTGCATAGCCATCCAGAGCCATATATTGCATGAACTCAAACGCTTGGGTGAAATCGGGGCGACAGTCGGGATAGATAAAGTGATCACCCCCATGCACCGCGGTTGCGACGGCCTGATCCCCGCGTGCCGCCGCGATCCCGTAAGCGACCGACAGCATGATTGCGTTGCGGTTGGGCACAACGGTGACGCGCATGGTATCTTCGGCGTAATGCCCGTCGGGTACGGCAATATCATCGGTCAACGCCGAGCCCGTCAATGCGGCCCCAATGCCGCGCATGTCGATGATATCATGGGGGACGCCAAGACGCGTTGCACATAGTGCCGCGTAATCCAGCTCTTTGCGGTGCCGCTGGCCATAGTCGAAAGACACTAGGCCCGTCAGCTTGCGTTGCGCCGACACCATATGAGCAAGCGACACAGAATCTAATCCGCCGGAGCAGACAACAATCGTTTTCATATCTTAACCCTTGTTTTGATACCCGGGTAGGCTGCGACCGGGAAGGCGCCTGATAAACGAGGTGACCAAAGATGCCAAGGGGGGCAGCTGTCACAAATTCCTTAGATGCAACAGGTCGGGACAACTCTACGTAGAAACGCCGCCAGAGTAGAAAACTCTGGCGGCGTTACGGTGCAGATGCGCTAGCGGGTGGGAGGAAACCGCAAAAAACGCGTGAGGCTTAGGCCGATTGCATCAATAGCGCTTTGTTTTTCCACTCAGGGTCGGACACCGCTTTGACCAACGCCGCTGCCACATCGCCACGCGCCGCTTTCGCTTTTGCGTCCACGTCGTCACCAAAAATCATGTTGCGGTTACCCGCATCGTCCGTCAGCGCGACGGGGCGCAGTATGGCGTATTCCATGCCTGAATTCTGCAAGTGCACATCAGCGTCGTGTTTTGCTTGCAGGTAATGCGCAAGTTCGCTGTCGGGGTCGGGGGTATCCGCACCGACACTGCTTAGCATTACAAAGCGCGAGACATCCGACCTGGCGGCAAGATCGATAAGATCTTTGGCACCGACACGGTCAACCTTATCGGTCATCTCTGGCCCAGATGATCCGCCGGACCCTGCGGCAAAGATCACGGCGTCACAGCCTTCGCAGGCGTCGGAGGTCAGGTTGGTCAGATCGCCTTTGCGCAGCACCACATCGGAGGCAAGCGCGCTGGTGTCAGAAGAATCCCGGACCAGTGCGATTGGCGTGTGCCCCTGCTCTCGCAGTTGTTCGGTGACACGGATGCCGGTTTTGCCGGTCGCGCCGGCAACAAGAATGTTCATTGAAATGGTCCTTTTCAGCTGAGTCGCTGTAGAAAGGTCCCCTGTGCACAAGCCGCGCGCAGGGGACGATATCTTATAGAAGCGACAAGAGTTTATGCGCCGCTTCCTCGGAGGACGCGGGGTTCTGTCCGGTAACCAGCTTGCCATCGGTCACAACAAAGGATGCCCAGTCGTCACCCTTCTTATAGGTGCCGCCATTGGATTTAAGCATATCCTCGACAAGGAAAGGCACAACGTCCGTCAGGCCCACGGCCTCTTCTTCGGTGTTGGTGAAACCGGTGACGGTTTTGCCAGATACCAGCGGTTTGTCGTCCGTACCTTTGGTGTGTTTGAACACCGCGGGCGCATGGCAGACGGCCCCGACGGGGCGGTCGCTGGCGGCAAAGGTTTCGATCAGGTTGATGCTGGCCTTGTCTTCGGCCAGATCCCACAGCGGGCCGTGACCGCCGGGGTAGAAGATCGCGTCGTAACCGTCAGCCGATACGTCTGACAGCACTTTGGTGTTGGCCAGTTCTTTTTGCGCAGCATCGTCGCCCTTGAACCGTTTTGTCGCTTCGGTCTGCGCATCATCTGCATCGCTGGACGGATCAAGTGGCGGCTGCCCGCCCTTGGGCGATGCCAATGTGACTTCTGCGCCTGCATCTTTGAACACGTAGTAGGGGGCCGCGAACTCTTCGAGCCAGAAACCGGTTTTGTTACCAGTGTCGCCCAGCTTGTCGTGGGAGGTGAGTACCATGAGAATTTTCATGTTTATGGGCCTTTCATTTCATTTCGCCATACCGATCGGGGCGTCATAGGTGACACCGCAATATCGACCGCGTAGACCGAATAACGATTGGGGCGCGCGGGTTGTTCCCAACCCTATCTGACGTTTTTGTGACTTGCGCAGGCACGGGCGCAGCAACAGGCGAAGCACACTGGCATCGCGAGGGCAAAGCGACTAAACCCGCGGTAGTTTTTGCGGGGGAGTATCGCCGGATGCACAAGATCGAAATAGCAGAGCGGCCGCATTGGCGCGACCATGCGAAAGAGGTCGGCTTTAGCTTTGCGGATATGCACGGCGAACCCTATTGGGATGAAACATCCGCCTATGCGTTTTCGCTCGACCAGATCGAGAATGACATTGAAGACCCCGCAACTGCGCTGCACAGCATGTGCCGCGAGGCGGTGGATCATATTCTAGCCAGCGAAGAGCTGCTGGACAGGCTTGCGATCCCAGAAGGTCACCGCGACCTCGTCGCCGACAGCTGGAAACGGGCTGATCCCGAAATCTATGGCCGTTTTGATCTGGCCTATGACGGGCAGGGGCCTGCCAAGCTGTTAGAATACAACGCCGACACACCCACGTCGCTCTATGAAAGTGCCGCGTTCCAGTGGCAGTGGCTCGAAGACCATCTTGAGGCAGGCACGCTGCCCGAAGGGGCCGACCAGTTTAACGGTATCCACGAAGCCTTGGTTGCACGGTTCGCGGATGTGTTCGAACCCGACAGTGATCTGCATTTCACCGCCGTTGCAGACAATCCCGAAGACTACGGCACCGTTGAAGCGATGGGGTGGGCCGCCCGAGAAGCGGGGCTTGGGGCACATTATTTCGACCTAGATAAAATTGCACTAAGCGATGACGGGCAGTTTCTGGATGACGAAGACCGCCGGATCGCCGTGTTGTTCAAGCTCTACCCGTGGGAAGACCTGTTGCGCGATGACTATGCCGACCACATCGCCGGATCGGGCTGTCTGTTTCTTGAACCCGCGTGGAAAGCGCTGCTGTCTAACAAGGGTCTGCTACCCGTGCTGTGGGAGATGTTCGAGGATCATCCGAACCTGCTGCCGGCGTTCTTTGAGCAGGACGTGGGCGAAGCGATGGCGGGGCGCGGGTCTGTCACAGGGCGTGCGGCCGATGCCTTTGACCGTGCGCGGGCAGGGCTCGCGCGGGCCCATGTGCGCAAACCGATCCTGTCGCGCGAGGGCGCATCGGTCGAGATTGTGAAATCCGGCCAGATCATAGAAAGCGCCAGCAACACAGACTACGCCGAACATCCGCGTATTCTTCAGGCCTATGCGCCATTGCCGACATTTGACGGGATGCGTCCGGTTGTCGGCGCTTGGATCATCGGGCAAGAATGTGTCGGGATCGGCCTGCGTGAGGATCGCACTCGGATCACGCAGGACCTGTCCCGTTTCAAACCCCATTACATTGCACCATATTCCGGTTAGCATCGTTCCCCAATCGCCGAACCACAGCAGAAAGCAGATCATCATGACAAAACGGTCAAAACGCGTCGCAATCGCGATCATCGGCGCCACCGCCTTTACTCTGGCCGGCTGCCGCGACGAAAAGATTGATGCCGCAGCGTTCCCTGACGTGCAAAGCTGCAAGAACGAGGCGTCGTTTGGCGGCACGTTCACCGGTGCCGATTGCGAGACAGCCTTTGCCGAAGCCGAGACACTGCACGTTGAATCAGCCCCCCGCTATAACAGCGTCGAAGTTTGCGAAGAGCAGCACGGTGTGGGGGCTTGCGGGTCAGAGGCGCAGCAGACCCAAGGCGGGTCGGGCGGTATTTTTATGCCGTTGCTAGCGGGCTATCTGATCGGGAACATGCTTGGCGGACGCTCGGGCATGGCTGCCAGCCAACCGATGTATAAGACGGCGGATGGCAAGTTCACCAACGCGGCGCGCACCAGCACCTACTCCAGCAACAAAGGCGCGGCAAAGCTCAGCACTTCGCAGTTCACCCGCCCCGCGACAACCGCAGGCAAAACGCCCATGACCCGTGCCACCGCGAAATCGCGCGGCGGTTTTGGCAAGGGAGCCAGCGGTCGAACGGGCTTTGGCGGCTAGGGCGCGGGCATAGCTAGTCCGGCGTGATTGGATATGCCGACGCCAAGGCGATCTTTCCTGTGCAGTTAGCATGCTGACGGTTCAGGTGCTGCCTAGCGCGTCCTGTCCAGCGTCGGGTGCGCTGTTGCTTAGTTAGGCATTGGGCGCGTTAGGAAGAGAGTGCGGGGTTTACCCCGAGTTAACAGGTGCAGCATGGCGGCAACACACGGCCGCGAAGGCACTATGCCCAGATAAACTCGATACATTCGCTTGTTTGGTCCCTTAAAATAGGCGTTTGGAAAATCCGCAGCCTAGCTGCGCCCTAGGTGGATGAGCACTTGCCCCGGAGCATGTCGAAAAGGACCCATATTGGCGGCGCGTGGGCGTTGTTCGCATTTTTTAGCGCGACGATCATCATCACCTACGCGGCGGGCCGGATCGATCGGCTTTTATCCGACACATTCACATATGAACTGCGGGCTAAAAGCCACCTCGAAATGCTCGTTATTCGAGAGAACTTTGAACAAATCATCCATGAAAAGATGCTCGCCTTGCGAGAGCTTGCAGTTTTTCTCGGTGAGAACCCGTTTGCAACCCAGAAGGATTTTTCACTGCGGGTTCAGAACATCCGCGAGCTTGATGACATGGTAATCAATGTTGCAGCGGCACCCGATCTTGTCGTGCGTTTGATACATCCGCTAGAGCCGAACATCGGTGCGTTCGGGTTGAACTACCGCACCAACGAGGCACAATATCCGGGCATCGAACGGATGCTATCTGTTGGGACCGAGCTGATGGCGGGACCTGTTGATTTGGTGCAGGGAGGTCAGGGGGTGATCCTGCGCGCCCCGGTATACTGGCCCGCCCCTGATGCTGTCACCGAGGGTGAGGTCAACGAAAGTACACGCCGGCTTTGGGGCATTGTCTCTCTCGTGCTCGACTACCAAGAGTTTCTGGTCGAATCAGGCATACGTGAAGCCGAAGAACGCTATGATATGCTGATCCGGCCAGCCGATGCACAGCCCACAAATGACGCGCTTTTGTTTACCTACGGTGACGAAACCCTCAGGGATGTAGATACTGTTAAGCTCGAGTTCGATTTCTTTTTTGAAGAGTGGGTGCTGGAAGCGCGCACCAAGGGCGGTTGGCCGAAGGTCGCGCCGGATCAGTGGCAAAAACGAGCCATGATCGCTATTGCAGGCCTCATGCTTTTGGGGACTTTGCTGTATGTCCTGCAGGTCTCAGAGCGACGTAAACGCGCCGAGGCGTTGCTTAGCAGTGGCATCGAAGCGCTAAACGATGGTTTTGTAATGTTCGACGCACAGGATCGGCTGTTGCTGAGCAATTCGAAATACAAAGAAATGTATGATCTGCCAAACGAACTCCTGAGACGCGGGACACCGTTCGAAGTGTTGCTGCGCAGCGGGGTGAACAGCAAGCAGTTCCCCGTAGGTCGGTTTGACGAAGCCGAATGGATCGAACGCCGGCTTGCGGTTCACCGTCAGTCGCATACCCTTGAAACTGAACAGCATTTGGCGGACGGCCGGGTGATCAAAGCGTCGGATCGACCGCTGGCCGATGGCAGCTATGTCGGGCTGCGTGTCGACGTGACCGAGCTAAGCCATGCCAAAGATGCGGCGGAGGCCGCGAGCAAGGCCAAAACGAACTTTATGGGTGTGCTTAGCCACGAACTTCGTACCCCGCTCACCGTCATCATGGGCGTGGCCCAACTGTCGCGCAATGCGCGCATGCTATCCGCCTCCAAAGCGTTGCTGAAGGGGTATGAAGCCGGCGATATCAGCCCTTCAGAAGCCAAGCGACTGCTAGACCAGATGTACGACCAGCTGTCTGATTTGATGAACCGGCTTGTCCAATCTGGGGATCATCTGCTGCATCTCATCAACGAGATTCTTGATGTGGCCAAAATCGAATCCGGCAGTCTGGTCATCGAGCCTACGCATTGTGCGGTGCAGGATATTGTCGATCCGGTCATTGAGCAGCTCAATACCTTGTCGAGCAAGAAAGGTCTGGCCTTTGACGTGATCCAAGAGGCCGACGTGGTTTTCGCCGACAAATTCCGTGCGCGGCAAATTCTGTTTAACCTTATTGGCAATGCGATCAAATTCACCGACACCGGATTTGTCCGGCTGGTGGTGAAGCCCGTCGGTGATGTCGTCAAATTCGAGGTCCACGACAGCGGCGCAGGCATCGCCGAAGCAGAGCTGCAAAGCATTTTCGAAGTCTTCTATCAGGTCGATTCATCCGCGACCCGTCGTGCGGGGGGCACTGGCATGGGCCTCGCCATTTCGCGCAGTCTGGCAGAAATGCAGGGCGGTGACCTGAGCGTGTCAAGCGTCGTGGGGCAGGGCAGCTGCTTTACCCTAACGCTCCCCATCAATGCGGATCCAAATGCCAGCCAACCGGCTGCCAAAGTGGGGTAGTGACCCGTTTCAGCAATAGTGTCGTTTCCTAAGGAATAAGAAAGTTCGAACCCCAGCTCCTCAGACATTCAAGGGTTTAGCGTTTTTAGCGAGAAACGTGTTGTAGAGCGTGTCTTGCGCACTACATCCTGTTCGACCACACTTAATTGAGCAGGGATGCATATGGAACACGTCTCAATCGATCTTTGGGCGTCAAATCTTGAACCCGTTGTCCCTGACCTTGCAACATGGCTTGCTGAGCTTGAGGCGCGTGTCGCACAGACCGCTGCACGTGGCGGGCATATGCTAGTTCTTCCAGAATTTGCGTGTGCGCAGTGGTTAAGTTTTGCGCCGGTGGATCTGCCTACTGCGAACACGATGGGGTGGCTTTATGAATGCGGCGAGATCGCATTGGATGCCGTTGCAGATATGTCCGCGCGCCACGGTATTTCGATCCTCGCGGGCACGATACCTTTTGCTGCAGGACACAAGGACGGCACGCCAACATATCTAAACCGTGCGTGGCTACTGACACCCGAGGGCGCGCGCCACGCGCAGGTGGCGTTACAGTTCATGGTGAAACGATCAATGTGATTGAATGGAATGGTCTTCGCATCGCAATGATCATTTGTCTGGATAGTGAGTTCACCCACCTTTGGTCGCGCCTTGGGCAGCTCGATCTTGATCTGATCATCATTCCCGCCAAAACAGATATGATCACAGGTTATAACAGGGTCTTTAGTTGCGCCCGCCCACGGGCGATTGAGCTTCAGACTGTTGTATGCGTTCTTGGCGCGGTTGGTGTGCCATTTGGGCACCCCCTCACGGACACAGGTGTTGGTGGTGCCAGTGTCTTTTTGCCGTGCGATGTCGGTGTCGCGCTTGACGGTATTCACGCCACGCTTTTACCGCAGACGGCCGCGATGATGACAGATCGGGTTTTGATTGCGACTGATATTCCGGTGGGGGCGTGCCGCAGATTGCGTAACGGACAGGCCGAGGCCGAAGTCTGCCCCGCGATTTGGAACGCTGATCATCTTGCCGTTGTTGACCCTGCCGCCTGATAACATCTGATTTAAAAGGTATGTTTGGCTTTTCGTTCGCTCGCTGACATGCCCCCCGAAACTTCCCTCAGTTTAAGCTAGAGTTTGCTCAACCTTTCGAAGGAGCAAACGAATGCGACAGAGCCGTTTTACTGAAGCCCAGATTATTGGGATGATCAAAGAGCAAGAAGCTGGGATGCCGACCGCAGAGGTGTGTCGCAAAGATGGCCTGAGCCCTGCGCCGTTCTACAAATTCAAAGCCAATGTGGACCACGACATTTGAAGCGTGGTCCACTTTCGAGGAATACGTTCTTCAAGATAAGGCGGGTAAATGGGATTTGGTAGGCCCGGCAGGACTATCAGAGATTGGATTGCGGCCTTAAAAATATGGGTTCTAGCTCAAATGTGTCACACGCGGAATCGGTCGTGTGACACATCACCAGTCAATTGAGGCCAAGAGACTTTAAGCTTTTTCCAGTTGGCAAACAGCTCTGTTACCTGACCAAAAGCCTATCGGTGAGAGGACCGCTGTATCGGTGACATCGGCAGAAACTTGACAATTTCAGATTGAGTTGTTCGATTAATTGATGCAGAAACACGGGAATTATACATCGATAGGTTGATTTCTTGCCTGCAATTATTGATATCCGCGCCCGAGTATTCACGGCTGACGATCATGCCTACCGGTTGTTTCCAGGCGTTTCGTACAAGCACTTTGCTGCCATGCGGGACCTGAACGTAGTGTTTTTGGACTATCCTGGCCTGCCAATGCCGCCACCGGAGGGCTTCAAACAAGGGGACTACGAGAAGGAAATGATCGTCCGTGGTTCGTTATATGCCTCAGTGGCATACCGGAACGACGATCTAGTAAAAGAGCGGATGGCAGAAATTGCTAGCCGCGATCTTTCCTCGACACGCTGGTCACGCAACCGCCAGCTGGCTTTGAGTTGGATCAACGCTCTGTATCACTCTGCTAAGATCGGCGACTTGATAGTGGTTCCTGGGCCTCTGAATAGACGCGGCGAAGAAGATGATACAAAGACACTAATCGGTGAAATCACTACCGGCCCCGTACGACTCGTAGAGGCAAACGATGAGCGCTATAGAAATGCGGGCCTGTTGGTTCGAAGGATTAGATGGTTAAGTGAAATCGATGATCGAGATCTCGATCATCGGACGTCCAGATCCTTGCGCACGCAAAATGCCCTTGTTTCATTGCCAGTATCAGCATTACGGCCCGTTCTCGGTGCTGCTTACAAGAACGTAATTGTTGACGGGGATTTTCTAGCAAGATTCATCACCCAAGGCGCAGAATTTACGGCTCGCGAATCGTATCATTTCCAAGCCTTTGTGCTGGCGGTAGTTGAGGCGTATAGTAGGATTGAAAAAGACAGTTCTGATTTGCCTGACTCAATCTACGCCATGGCTGCGCAGGTCGCCAGAAACGCTCAAGGCGTACCTGAACAAGACTTCAGTATCCATTCTCCGGGATATACTACTCTTAAAGGCTCTCGTGTAGTGTTTGTAGTGGCGGCATTATTTGCAACAGCCTTGTCGACCACCGCTGAACCCTTTGGACCAGACGGTAAAAAGATAGACGTAAAACTGGAGAATACTGCAAGTGGGGCCTATGATCCCTGTGAGCCTGAGGGGCTAGAGAAAGAAGTTCGCGAGACTTTTCGTGTGATGGATTTTGATAGATGGCAAGAGCTATGCAGGGCGGCTCGCGCTGCTAACGAGGATGAGGGCTTTGAACCTGTGTCATCAGCCAAATAGATCGGTGTTGAGGATGTCCAAAGTAAAAGAATGGTGGTTCGGAGACCGTAGCTCAAATGGCCTGGTCTTGGGTGGTGCAATACTTCTGTTTTTACTAAATGGTTTAGTAAGCTGGTTGTTGATCTCCCAAAGCGAAGCGCATTCAGAGAAACTTCTTGAGCAGCAATTCGATCAAGCACTTGAAATGGCTAAGCAATCGGAGGTCAACGCAAGAAGTAAAGAGATCAGGGACGCAGCTGCGGACTTTTCAACTTTTGCCGCTGCATACGTGACGGCCGTAATTGACTCGCCTCAAGACGTGTCGGTTGCGAAAAGGCGTTTAACTGAGAATGTGCTACGTCAGCTAAGCACTGTCACTATGACTGGTAACGTATTTTCAAACGAGATTAGAAACGCCGCCGAAGAATACAAAGGGGCGCTTTTTGCTTTTACCGACGCTCTGACTGATGCCGATAGTATCTTGGAAATGCGCCCTTTTTGGGAAAGCGCTTCAGATGTCTTGGTTTCACGGGACTATCTGCTAGCGCTAGTAGATGATGCCAGCTGATTTATTCAACTGACCCTGCATTGAGTTCATTTTTGAGCTGTTATCTGATGGTGTGGTCAAAAGGAGTGCGAGAGTTGGTTTTTTTGAACAATGAATTCGCTCTATTTCTATGATCTACCAGTCAATTGAGGCCAAGCGGCTGTTCGCGCGCTCTGCCAATCTCTGCCGCTCTACGCCCTTGGTATAGACTTCGGAGCTGCTTGCATTGGCGTGTCCATGTACCGCCATGATCTCGTATTGGGTGGCACCATGGAGCGCCATCAGATGGCCGGCAGCTTTGCGAATGCCGTGCGATGACAGGCCCGTCAGGCCAGCATCCTTGCACCAGGTCTGCATGCTGTTGCGCAGTGTCTCGGCGCTTCCGAACGGTTTGCCAGACTGATTTAACAGATAGGTTTCGCCAATTACCGTCTGCGCTTTGATGGATTGTGCCAGAGGGGGAAGGATTGGCAGTGAAACGAACTGTGCGTTCTTTTTTGAAGGTTGCCATTCCAACCAGGTAACGCCGACTTTCTTCACCTCGTTGGCGCGCCCGAGCTTGTATGCTTCGCTGATCCTGCACGCCGTGAACATGAAAAGGGTCAAGGTGAGGTGGGCCATCGTGCCCTTGGGGTGTGCTTTCCTGAACTTCTCAAGATCATCGAGCGTCCAAGGCTTCGCACCGCCCTTGCTTACGTAGTTCACTTTGATCGCTGCAGCGGGGTTAGTCTGGGCGTATTTCCGATCAAGCGCCCACTTGAACATCGCCTTGAGCATCTTGAACGTGTTGGTCGCTTTGCCTGGCGTTGCCATCAGGCTGTCTCTGAACAGCACCAGCTCATGAGGGGGGATGTCCACCGGAAGCGTTGCGTATGATTTTCCCACTGATCGCCCGGTCTGGCTGGTGTGCGCCAGAAACCCCGGCATCAGGTTTTCCCGCTGCTTGAATGTCAGTCGACTTGCGTCCCCATTCTCTACGGCCTTTTCGAGATGCTTCAGATATGCCGCCCCCAGCCAACCCAAGGTTCCGGTCTGCGCAGATTGCACTTTCAGATCAGGTGTCTTCTTGATTCCTGATCGCGCGGCGACATAGATCTCATGAAACTCTGGATGCTCAGGATCCACCGTCAGCGTGATGCGTTTTTTCGTATCACCCTCGACACGTACCAGCCACCGCACATTTCCCGAGGGCATAGGGGATCTGATCAAGCCAGGGTATTTCAGTTTCAAGTTTTCACCAGACATTTTCGGGCTGTTCATTATCATAGGGTAGGGTGTCCACCCATTGGTCAAGATCGAACTTGTCGTACATCTTCTTGGCCCCGACAGTTTTGCGGGGCAGGTCTATGGTTCGCAACGTGGATTCAGAGACCCCCAGATAGTGCGCAGCCTGGGGGGCGGGCATCAATCTTGGTGTGAAATCACGCGTGACGGGCATAGATCAGGTGTCCTCATTCGCGATGCGCAGAAGGACGTCTGCATGGCAGGGGGCATCCAGCTTGCACCAGCAGGCAAGGTTCTTGCCGCGCAGCTCAGTGCGGATTTCATCGTTGCTGGGGTAATTACGGAGGTCCAAGTGCAGCATTTCCTCGAAAAACTGAACAGCTGTCGCGGCGTCTTTGATAGGCTCTTCCTGATAATTTCCGAATGAGTCCCGCCCGCAACGTTTGCTACCAATGATCCAAGGGTTGCCCCATTCGCGACCGGGCCCACGCGCAACGTTCACGGTGTTGGTCGGCATGCGCCATCCTTTGGCGCGGGAAAGCTGGATGCGGATGGGTATGGTCATACCTTTTCCCTCTTTGCTCTGAGTATTTTCCCAAGCTCCAGCCGCGTGACTTCCTTTGCCCCAGCCTCAACTGCGAGTTTCCTCTTAGTCAGCGCGATGTCAAAGTGTTCGTGGTGGGTGCCAGCCTTTTGCAGCCACTTGCGCTGGACGCCAATTTTGTCGGCCATTGCCAGCAGTTCTTCGGATGTTTCCGCAATCATATGGCACATCTTCATGCGCCCAAACGGGGCCTGCATGCTGTCAACGTAGACGGTCACTTTGAAATCCTCCGCTTTGCTTCGCGGGCCTTGTCTTCCAGCTTGGCGATAGCCAGTACGGTCGGGCGTAGCTCAGGTGCATGCTGATCGTAGCCTTTACCCTTCCGGCCACCTGCAAGGCGGGGCAGCATCGATTGTGAGACAAGTTCCCAGTTGCTGGGGTCACAGTTCGTCTTGTCGCCGTTGAGACACTTCAACACATGACCCTTCGGGATTGGGCCATTCGCTTTCTCCCAAAGCCACCGGTGCTTAAGCACAGGTCGGGTTTCGGTGCCGGTCCATGGGTTCCGCTCGGCAACGATCAGGATGACATAGCCATCCTTTGGGCAGATGCGTTCGTGACCGGCCCCGCGGTGGTTATGGGGCAGGCCACCCTTTTTGAACTGGGTCCGGGCGCTGTTCTCGTTGAAGGGCATCTTCTTGCCCTTGTTTGGTGGCTGCTGGCCTTTCACGTAGCGACCCGTGCGGCCAGTTTTCCAGCCCCTGCGCGTGCAAAGCGCCTTGATGCTGTCGACGGATACATCAGGCCGACCAAAACGCTTCTGGAAGGCTGCGTGCAGATCCTTGCGCACCTGATCGCTGTGCGCCTTGATCCACGCCAGCTCTTCATCTGAGTATATGATCGCACGACCCTTCATTCCGCATCGCTTTCGCTTGCACGGCTGCCGATCTGGGGCAGGTGGGGCAGCACGGCTTTGCCATGATCTGCGAACAGCTTGGCTGCTTTCAGGCTCAGGTCAGCGTTCGAGCTGATACGATCGGCGATACCGATCATTGCGCCGGCGCGCTTGATCTCGGTCTCGGTCTCCTCGGGCGTAAGGTTCCGATCTGTCAGCCGATCGAGTTGGTCGAACAGGTGGTTGTTCAGATCGGCAAGGCTTGTCTTGGACATTGTGGTTCTCCTTGGCTGGTTTCTGTCGATGGCCCCCGTTGCAGGGGGCCAGAAAGAGAAATCAGGATTCCGGCTTGCCCATGAAAATAGGGAGATCGGTCTCTTCCTTCGCCTGCGCGATAGTTTCGTCGAACGATGCGTCAAAGGATTTCTTGGGGTTGTAGATTGTCAGGGTGAACTTGAGCGCAGCGCCGTTCTTCCGGTACCGGAGCCGCACCGGCATCCGGTATGCGGCACCGCTCAGAAACACAGGGATCGCGATGATGATCAGGTTCGGGATGTTGAGCGGTCGACCATCGGCATCCTTGTGCTCGTTCAAGAACTGGATCTCGGCTTCACCGGTGTCACGGTTCGAGGTCACTTTCAGGTCGCTGGTCTCGAACACCTGAAACCTCTTCGACATCGCCAGCAGCTGGGTGAGCTGACCATAGCGGCCTTCGATCTGCTGAGCCGTGTCGATCAGGCGGTTTTCCCAAGTCTGGTTCTCTTCGCTGAGTTTTAACTGCAGCACCGGCGGCGTCGGATCCATGATGTCCTTGGCGTTCGCCTCGATGAACTCGCCGAATTCATCCTTGTCCATCGGCTCGCCCGATGCGGCCATCCAGATCTTCCATTCGTCCGACAGCGGGAAATCGTACACGCCGCGATGGTTGCAAGGCATTGCGGTCGGGTCTCCCCCGGCGTTGGTTAGGTCAACAGCACCGCCTGCATGATAGTCGGCGATGCAGGTCAGGGTGGGCGCTGCCATGTCAGGGTTGGCGAACATGGCCGTCGTCGGGCCTTTGAAGCGGTTTGCCCAGTCGATCAGGCTGGCGAGATCAGCAAGACGTGCAGTGCCCTTGCGGCGGGCGGGCTTGAGGTATTCAGCAGCTTCGCGGTGATACTTGCTCAGATCCTCGACCCGGCGCTTTTCGGGCACCGTGACCAGGTGCGCTTTGGTTAGGTCCAGCGCTTCGGGCATGTCGATCGTGTCGTGATGGCCCAGCTTTGCCATCACGTCGCGCATGGTTTCAGCTGGGTTCTCGAATGCAGTTGCTTCTAGTTTCGTCTCGGACATTGGTTTTTCCTCGTTGGGTTGGGGGTTAGTCGGTATCGCGCACTTCGCCGGTTTCCGGGTCGAAGTCGGTGACATCGCGAACGGGTTGGTGCATGCGGGACATGAACGGGCTGTAGAGCGTCAACTCGCCGTTATCGTTGATGTAGGCAGCGGCACTGCTCGGGGGCTTCTTGGGTGCCTTGAACGCGACGTTTGCGCCCATGGCGACATCGCCGGACTTGCCCAGGGCATAGTTGACCGTGATGGTCATCGAGCCGCTGCACCCCTTGGTGCCGTTTTCGGCCTTGTGCTCCAGCAGATCGAGCTGAAGTTGCTTGTGGCCTTCCATGACCTTGTCCAGAAAATCACCGTCATCAAAGAGGGTGAGGATCTGTTCGAGGGTCCGCATCTTGTAGGGATCGTGCGGGGTGGGTTTGGCGATTTCGGTGCCGGGAGTTTTCTTTGCCATCACTGTGAAGTTCCTTTGCTATCGTTGTTGGGCGATCCGCCCCGACCACGCGTCGAACTCTGTGCGCAGGGCGGCGAATTGGGATTGGGCGGGGGCGCTGGTGTTCAGCGCGGTGCGACTGTCGATCTGGCAGACGCCGCGCAGGTATTCGGCGGCGGCGCTTGCGTTGAACTGGTGTCCTGGCAGGCCGGAGCGCGTGGCGGCGAAGCGCTGGAACTGCGGATCATTGCACAGGATCCCGGCTTGCTGCGCGGGCTGCATGTCGGTCAGGCGCTGGCGGATGGCGGCGGTCATAGGAATTTGGTCAGTGCGGCATAGAGGGCCAGTCCGACACCCGCCGCCATGCAGATGAAAACCATCGCAGCCGCCAACACGATCATGAGCGCGATGCCGTGCAAGCGTTCGCTATCGTCGGCGACCTGCAACCAGCATTTTGAATGGGGGCCGCAGGTGCAGTCTGGCCAGTAGTGGCAGGCGCTTGGTTGGTCGGGCACCCGAGGGTTGTCGCCCATGTCGTCGATGTTCATCGCAGTGCCTTTCAATGTGAGGGAAAAGACCGGGGGGCGAGGAGATGCCCCCCGGCAAGGGTGCGGCACAGGAGGATGTGCGCCGCAGCAGGTAACTGGGTTAGCTGGACTTGGAGCGCAGCATCGATCCGTCGTTGTAGCTAAAGGTCAATTCGACCGGCCCGATCTGCGCCACGATCTGTCCGCCGAACTGGTCATCTGAACGTTCGAGCCCGAGCGCCCATTCGATAGGCCAGATGCCAAAGCTGAAGCCGAAGGAGCGCAAGCTCTTCCATCGCCACAGCTGCACTTCTGATACTGTGCCCCAGTCGATGGGTGGGTAGTCTCTGTCGTTCATGATTACTCCTGTTGGCGCTGGCTGCCTCCTAAGGCAGGCTGCTGAAATAGCTGGACCGCCTGCGCGCATCTTCGGCGGCGGCGTTGGCGATCTCTTCGGCGTGGTTGCGAGAAGTGCCACAGGGCGGGTGGACGGTGATGAAGCCATCATCCTCGACCGCGACATTTTCGGCGTTCATCAGCGCCGCGATTGCAGCAATCCGCCAGTACCGGATGGCGCTCATTTCTGAAGCGTCGGAGGATGTGATGCCGTGCAGACTGATTTCGAATATCCCGGTGTAGATGTATCTGCCGCCGTTCTCGATCACCTCGTTCATGAACGCATCTTTCAGCGTGTCAGGGTCATCGCGGTCGATCAGTTCGATGCCGCGGACGAAGGCTGCGAGGCGTTCGGTCATCATGCGGCACTAGGCGGCAGGTCATAGCCTTGCTCATCGGCGTAGTCGCGGACCTTGGTGCGGACGCGGGCGATCTGCGCGTGGGCTTCGTCAATCGAGGCGGGTGCGATCAGATAAGCGGGGGCACCGATGCGGTCGTGATGGACCGTCTGGCCGCGGGCCTGCTTGAGCCGTTCCCAGTTGATCGCCCACACCTGTGGGTTCCGCATGAAGTTCTGCGGGTGGGTGACGACGTATTCTGCGATGTCGATGGATTTTTGCATGTCAGCCTCCTTTGGATGAGGCTATCGGTAATAGAACTAAATACCTATGTCAATTAAAATAGAACTTGTTACCTATGCAATGACAGGATGTTGCCGTATCTCGATCGTATCGAAACTGCGCCTTGGTGTCGTGTGGTGCGTTTCAGGCAACAAAGAACCCGCCACTGGGGCGGGTAGTAAGGGGCTAAAGCCGTGAAATTCAAATTTGTCTTTCTCGTTGGTAAGCTTGGGGGCGGATTATTTTATGACCCGCCAGCCGTTGTTTTCGTAATGCCCCTGAATGATGCTTCTGTTCCATAGTGGCAGGCCGATCAGTAACCCATTGGCGGTGAACAGGCTGATGATGGCCCAACCCCAAGCGCCTTTTGCGGCATAGTAGAACGCCCCAAAGAGGAGCGCCCAAAGGCGGTGAAGTCCCCCAAGTACCTTACGTTCGACGCCCGTTGCTACGTTTTCCATTCTCATATGATTTGTCCTTCTGGGTAAAACTGAAACTGCTTGCCCTTGTCTTGTTGATTTGGTGGCGTGTTCCGGTAATGTTCCCTTAATGGGGGAAGCATGTCGGACAAAATAATCATAAATCTTCTGCATCATCTTGTTGAGGCGAGCTGCCCGACGCATCAACAAGACCTTTTGCATAGCTTAGAAGCTGTCGGCGCAGGTGATCGGGCAGCGCAAGTGTTAGGCGCACAATCTCTTTCTCTTCTGGGGTTTGAGCCTCTGACATAAACTCTTCAAGCGTTGTGCCTAAAGCGGCGCAGATCTTGCGGGCGTTCTCAACACGAGGCGTTCTGTTGGGCTTTGAAAAATACTGTCGGATCGCACTGTCAGAAAGACCGGCTTTTTTGGCTAGACCAGCCTCGGTGATCGACGGATCTTCGTCGATCCGCCGTCGCAATCGCTTCAAGAAGGGGTCGGTGATGCCAAGATCAGTCATTCCTTATGTATGCCGAGAATGAGAATTTCCCTCCATAGGTACAAAGTTCTTGACTTAAGTAGAACTAAATACCTACATCGGACCCTATGGAACAATTCATGGCAGAAGTTCGGGCCTATGCGGCTGCGATAGGTGTCCTCCCCACCACGATCATCCAGCGTGCAGACGCTGGGAACGGATCGACATGGGCAAAATGGGAAGCTGGCAGTACCGCAACACATCGCACGACTGACAAAGTGCGTAGCTACATGGCAGCGCATCCTATCCCAGAAAATCAAGAGGACGCAGCATGACCGCCGCGCCCTCTCTCTGCCTTTCTCAAGTTGATGATGTTGCTCTCTCACACCTAGCAACATGTGATCGGAATGTAGGTATGTCTCCAAGAAAGTTTTCCCAACGAAATAAAGTGCTCACCTATCGGCAGCAGTTTGCGGGCAGGTGGTCGGATTTCATCCGCGCCAATTTCGAGAGCCCGGAGCATGCAGCCATGATCTTTGGCGTCGATGGGTCGACCGCCAAGAAGTGGTGGGCCGGTAGCCATGCGCCTTCGGGTTTTGCCGTGGGCTATGCCTACGAGCATTTCCGCGACCAGGCGCAGCGCCAGCTGAAGGCCGCAGCATGAAGGGATTTCTGCGATGGGTCGTCATCAAGGAAATCATCGTTGCCAACCACCTCGGGGCGGTTGGCGACTGGTGGGCAGCTTCGGCTGCCCGTCGGCTGGGAAAACTTTCCGCAAACTCTCAAGGGGATGACAGATGACACCACGCGGCCACGCCATCGCCTTTCGCATCTGGCAGTTTTGCCGGCCGCTTGGCTGGGATTGCACCCGCCGTGAGATTGCGGATGCGCTTGGTCTGCATGTGGGTACGGTCGCTCATGTGGTTGCTGCAAAGGGCTGGGATGGTCGCCTGCGTACTCCATCCGTGCAGCGCCATGGGCGCGATCCCGTGGACTTCACACTCTACTTTGACAACGAACTTGACCGGTTCAGCAATCGCCAGGCAATGGCCCAGGTAATGGGTGCATCGCAGTGATCGCGCGCGCATCATACGTAATTGCCCGGTTGGATCCTTCGGAGCGGTTTGCGACGGCATGGGGAGGCCGCGCCGTCGCTGTTGGCTTACTTCTTCGTCTTGGTCAGCAGACCAAGCGCGAACATAGCGGATCCGGGGTGCTCTTTGCCTCGAAAAACCTCTCCGACGCGGTTGGCGTTGGTGCCAAGCCGTTGCACGACGTCCGTGAACGTCTCGCCTTGATGGCGCAGAATATGTGCTGTAACGGCATCATCAAACGTGAGACGCTTTCGCTTTATCACGATGTCATTGAGTTTCACCCCAGTCATGGGGTGTACTTGAATTGCCATATGGGACCTCCTTTTGGCAATATGGTCCGCAGGTTGGTTCAGAACCTTCGGGCCGGGATCACTGCAGTTTTAAGTGCTGCGGCTCCACTAACCGGATCGAAGTTTGAATCCCTTCGATCCGGTCTCCCTTTTTACCACAAGAACAGTGATCGAGCGCAATGCCTTTATGCGCAGAAAAGTACGAAAGGTGGGGGTAAGCTCAACAAGTTGTGGCTTTGTTCCGGCTATGATCCAGCGGTAGTGCTCCAATGACTACCCAGCCAAATCCCTTGACATGCGCGTGGGGCATCATCCCTCTGCCGTCAGAGCCTGATTATGGCATAGTAGACGCCCGCTACGGCAAGGCGGGTCTTTTCAAGACAAATCAAACGGTTGAAGACGTAAGTTATCACCGCATGCATGGTTTCGTCGCTGTGCTTTGCGACGATGGATCTGCATTGGCGCGTGAGGTTATGCACAGTCTCAACCTCTTGAATTGTCCGGCTGTTTGTCCTTCGTGTTTCGATCGTATCTTTCCAGCTGCTTACGACGACTTTCCTCAAAAAGACGCGTTCTTGCGCACGATGTTGGATGAAGCTGCTGAGCTTCTGGTGGTGCCCTTCACGAATTGGCGCGCTGATCTCGTCATCTGGCAAGAAGTCACGAACGCACTGCGCGTGAACACGCGGGTCAGCGTCCTGACTGATCGGACGCTCAGCTGATGCCGTTCGAGCGCGATATCACCATTGGCGGTTGCCGCCTGATCCAGGGCGATGCGCGGGCGGTCCTGCCGCTGCTCGAAGGTCAGGCTGATCTGTGCGTTACCGATCCGCCCTATGCGCTGTCCTCGGGCGGGTCACGTCCCGGTGCCATGGGTGGCAAGTTTTCCAGCGATGTCTATGACAACTCCGGGCTGCTGATGGATGTAGTCGGCTGGCACGAGATCGGCGGGCCGATCTATCGCGCTCTAAAGCCTGATGCTGATTGCTACGTCATGTCTGACGACAGCAACCTTTTCGCCGCGCATGGCGGCTTTATTGGCGCGGGTTTCAAGTTTCATGCGCTGCTGACGTGGGACAAGATCGTGCCCAATCGCACGCGCTACTACATGAAAGACAGCGAATTCACGCTCTTTCTCTGGAAGGGCCGGGCGGTTGATATCAACCACGGGGGCAGCAAGCGTGTCTGGCGCGAGCATCGCCCCGCTGACGCAGTCCACAACACGCAAAAGCCGGTCGCGCTGATGCAGCTCTACATCGAAAACTCGTCGCTGCGTAACCAGTTGGTACTTGATCCCTTCATGGGGTCGGGCACCACGCTGGTTGCTGCCGTCCAGGCGGGCCGGCGCGCGATCGGCATCGAGAAATCACCAAAGCATTTTGAGGCTGCCTGTGCGCGGGTGCGCGCGGCGGTCGCTTCCCATGAACTGCAAGAGGAGCAGGCGATATGAACGTTCTGGAAAAACTTGAGGGAATGCAGGAGCAAAGCGCGTCTTCGATCCAAGCGACCAAGGATCGGCTTGCAAGTTTTGAGCGCGCTGCGAAGCAGGTGGACGACGTGCTGATCTTCCTGCGCACCGCCAAAGAAGATTTGGGACGCATCGGCTTGGTCCCGGATGTGACGCTGGGGGCTGATGCACTGGTGTCGATCAACTTCTATCTCCCGGATGTGCAGGTGGCGGTGGTCAATGTCGCCACTGAAGCGGCGCAAGCGGTCGACCCTGCGGAACTTACCGTCGATTCCGAACCTGTCGATGAGCAAGCGGCGGCTGCTGTGCCTTTCGCCCGTCGCCAGCCTTCAAAGCCGGTCAAAAAGCCACGCAGCGGTGCAAAGGCAATGAAGGCGGGGCCGCGTGAATACCAGGTCGGGCCATTCACAGATCATGAGATCGCGCTCATTGGCAAGGCAATGGATGACGGGAAAAGCCGCGATGAGATTGCAGATCTGGTCAAGCGCAGCAAGATTTCAGTGGGCATGAAGATCAAGGCGCTAAACAAGGAACGTGCAAGGAAGCCGCGTCCGGTTGCCGCTGCGCCAGCGCCAGTGAAGCTGAACGTGAAGGAGTTACCCAAGCCTGCACCGGTTGCCAAGCCTGCGGTTGCAGCGCCGATGACCCCAAAACTGACGGCTGATGAACGGATCGTCGTGGCTCATCTCGATGGGCTGGGATACTCTGGGGGCTGGTCTGCGGACAAGGATTTCGAGATCCTTTCAGGCCTGATCACAGGCAAGGCTGCGGCGTTGGTCGCTGATGAGCTGGGTGTTGAGGTCGGCGATGTCGTTGCCCGCTTCAAGGCGCTCAACACAAAGGTCGGCGATATCGGTCATCAGTCGCGGCTGCTGCGGATCCTGCGCCAGCGGGCCGGTGCGTGATGAGCGCCCCGCTTCCAATACTCCAGCTTGTCGATTCAAGCGCGCTGCCGGAACACACGGTATCGGCAGACGAACGGCTCGACAGTCACTACTTCATTCAGTGGAACCTGAAGCGCTGGCGCAAGAGCCAATTCCGTCAGCTGGCAGAGCCTGAGGTTGGCTGGTTTGGGTTCCTGCTGTTCTGCGAAGCGCACGACGAAACGCCGGTCGGCACATTGCCGGTCTCGGAAGAGTTGCTTGCAAAGGCGCTTGGCATCACCATCGAGCGCTGGCGTCAACTTTGCGCGCGCAAGATCACACCGCTGCACAACTGGACGCAGGCGCTCTGCGACAACGGTGAAGTGCGGCTGGTACATCCTGTCGTGACTGAGGTGGTACGCGATGCGCTGGACCGCCGCGATGTGCGCAAGGCCAGCAGCGAAGGCAAGGCGGTCTATCAGCGCCAGCAGCGTCTGTCCGAAGCGATGCGCGACATCGGCTGTGACAAGGCCGTCTGTGCCGATCGGGTTCTGATAGAGCGACTGGATGCCTGGCTGCTGGAAAACCATCACGGTCAGCGGCGTATGCCACAGTTCGAGGCATCAATCTCACGGGCGCTGCGGCACGCGGCTGAACAGGGTTGGATGGGGCGCGTTATTCGCAAGGTTTGATTTCACTAGATAAATCGGCGCGTTTGTTACCGGAACAGTTCTAAACAGTTCCGGAACAGACTGGCACAGTTTGGAACAGTTCTGCGTAAAGGAAAGGAAAGGAAAGGAAATGAAAGGATAGAGACGGCACGGAACAGAAACGGCTCGGCACGCCATTGGCGGTGAGGGTGCTGAGAGGGGATTAGGCTGAGAAAAGGGGAACGGCATGGAAGAGGCGACAGAGACGAAAAGGGACCGTGTGCGCAGGCTGCTGATCGATCCGTTGAAGGCTGACGGGTTCAGGTTTGCTAGGGGTGTGACGGCTGATGACGCAAAGACGCGGCTGGATCGGTTGGCGGATGATCTGGCCTATCTGAAGGATGACGGCCTTGTTGCATTGCGGATCTCGCTCAGGACCAAGGGCGAGGGCACGGCGCGGTGCTTCTGGCCTGCGCCTGCAACGGTGCTTGGTTTGGCGGAAAGCTTTCAGCGCCGGCCACTGGATGAATTGCCTCAGCTGCTGCGGTGGTTTGCGTCTGCGGCGGGTGGTGCGGCGCTGCTCGGGGATCGGCTGGTCGCTGAGTATTGGTTCTGGACCATGCACAAGCGACCTCCCGTCAAGCCGATGGACAAGAAGATCGTTGCGCAGAAGGCAGAAGACTGGCGTCGTAGGGTTGAACTGGCGCAGGATCGCATCGCGCGCGGGCACAGTATCCCTGATGACGATGCCCAGTGGCTTGAATGGTACAAGGGTAAAGTCGATTATGTGGAAGGGTTGGTCGGCAATCAGTCCGGTGTGACGGAGGATGCTGCATGATGGTGCACCGGGCGTTTCAGTCGGGCAGGCGGGTAGGCACGACTACGGCGGCGCAATCGGCACCGGATGGCCTCGGGCGAGTGCGCAGGCAGATCAGCATCCAGTCGCTGCTGGAATGGGCATTTGCGGATGAGTGTGCGTCGATCGACTTTGAAGACGAAGGCACATTGGCAATGGGCTATGGTTCCATCGGGAACGCCTACCTGATGGCACAGCGTGGCGCGCTCGGGTGTCGGATCGATGGTGGTGGCCGGTCGCTGCCGGATCCTGACGCGGACCTGGTCGCAGCTGCTGTCGCCGTGTTGCCAGAGGGTTGCGGTGGCCGGCGCATGGCGGTGCAGATCGCTGAGCTGGCGCGGGCGAGGGCGATGCCTGACGCGTTCGTCGGTGTGCAGCCACGATGTGAACCGAATGACTGGCACGTCAATCCGTATGGTCGCAGGGCAAAGACCAAGAGCCTCGGCATCGAGATTGATTCCTCGGGTCTGAGGCCTCGGCGTCACGATGTGCAGGTCTGTCCTGTCGTGTATCGGCCTGATGGTGGGCAGGTCGCAGCGGCTCGGCGTAATTATTTGCAGTGGTGGTCTGCATTAAGTGAGTTGCGTATCACATTCGAAATACACACTAATCTGTCAAGATGGTTAGTGGATGACTGCATGCCGCCGATGACACCATGGAAGAAAGGTATTGCGCCTCAGGGTTAGCCCCCCTAGACATCATGCCAACAACACTTCTGCGCCCGGACGGTAAACCCGCTCCGGGCGCTTTGCGTTTGGGCTTCTAGGAATGGATGGGATGTGCCGACTGCTCCGAAGACATTCCGTGCCGCACATGCGCCGACGCCCAAGCAGAGTGAACAGGACTATGACAGGCGTCGGGGTTCGGCGCGTGAGCGTGGGTATTCTTCCAAATGGGACAAGGCATCGGTCGCCTTCCTCCGAAAACATCGGGTCTGCAAGGCGTGCGAGGCCGTGGGCATCCTGCAAGCGACAGAGGTCACTGACCATATTGTCCCTCATAAGGGTGACATGGGTCTGTTCTGGGATCGAAGCAATTGGCAGGCCTGCTGTCGTTGGCACCACGATGTGGTCAAACAGATGCTGGAGCGTGAGTTCCTTGCCGGTAGCATTGGCCGTTCCGATCTGAACCTGACCAGTCGTGCGGCACTCGATCTGGCATCCCGCCTCAGGTTCTGAGGGGGAGGGGGTGGTTTCATCCCTAGAAACTGCACGCCTCCGGACCGGTGGGGAGAGAGGAAAAAATGCGCGCAGGTTTTCGAGAAGTTTTTTTTATTTGGTGTGAAGGAGAATGAGCGATGGCGGGCAAACGTAGGGGGCCAGCGCCGGAACCTGCGGCTGTCAAAAAAGCCAAAGGGAATTCGGGGCGACGTCCGATCAAGACGGAAGAGATGGAACAGCTGGTCGGGCAGGTTGAAGAATCTGTTGAGGCTTCGGCGGAGATCAAGGCACCGGACTGGGTGAGCGAAGAAGGCCGCAAGGTCTGGGAATTTTTAGCGCCCCGGCTGCTGGCCATGCGCATTCTGCAACGCATCGATACGCTGACCTTCGGTCGATACTGCCAAGACTTCGGACGCTGGATCACGCTCTCCAAAGTCATCGAAGATGAAGGTATGACCTACAAGCCGGAGAGTGATCACGGGAATTACATCAGACCGCACCCGGCTGTCATCATGTCGCAGCGTCTGAACCGGGATCTGATGGCGATGGAAGGCAGCTTCGCACTGAACCCTGCCGATCGTCAGCGCTTGTTTGCGGCCAAAGCAGCTGCCTCGATCGCGCCTGATCTGTTCAACCAGGGCGAAAAGGAAGAGGGCAAAGAGCAGAAGTCTCCCGTTGGCCTTCTGAACTGAGGGTATGGCAGTTGCATGTCGGCCCCGGGGCGTCGGCCAGCGCGCTACGTTCGATCATGACCGGCAGGTTTGGGTCAGTGGCGATTATTGGTTCGACGAAAAGGCCGCCGACGCTGCGGTGGATTTTTTCCCGACCTATCTCAGGTTCACGTCCGGAGAATGGGCGGGGCGGCCCTTCGTCCTGGAGGACTGGCAGCAGGATGACATCGTCCGCCCTTTGTTCGGGTGGAAACGGGCAGACGGGACGCGCCGTTTCAGGCGGTGCTATGTCTGGATCCCGCGCAAGAACGGCAAAACGGAAATGGCAGCCGGCATCGCACTGCTGATGTTGCTGGGAGACGCTGAAGAAGGCGGTGAGGTCTATTCAATTGCCGCCGACAAGGATCAGGCTGCGATCGTATTCAACAAAGCCTCGACGATGGTGGGTAAATCTGACCCGCTTCAGGACCATCTGGTCTGCCTGAAGACGGCAATTTACTGCAGCTCGCTGAACGCGTCGTTCCGTCCGCTGTCCGGAACCGGAAAGGGCAAGCACGGCATGGCTGCCAGTGGGTTGATTGGAGATGAGATCCACGAATGGCCCGGGCCTGACCTTTACCAGTTCATGCACGACAGCCAAGGCAACCGACGCCAGCCGATGGAGTTCCTGATCTCGACCGCTGGTAAGAAGGGCGGATACGGTGCCGAAGTCTGGGACGAATGTGAGAAGATCCTCGACGGCACGCTGAACGACCCTGAAACGCTGGTGGTTGTGTATGCTGCGGACGCGGATAACGACGACTGGACGGCTGAAGAGA
Organism: Sulfitobacter sp. M22; assembly: GCF_021736025.1. Classification (NCBI taxonomy): domain Bacteria; kingdom Pseudomonadati; phylum Pseudomonadota; class Alphaproteobacteria; order Rhodobacterales; family Roseobacteraceae; genus Sulfitobacter; species Sulfitobacter sp. M22. Next base: position 727,603 of record NZ_WMEC01000001.1, read on the forward strand.
CATGGTTCAAGGCTAATCCAAACCTTGGGGTCTCCAAAAAGATGGACACGATGCGGGCCGACGCCCGCCGGGCGATGAGTTCGCCGCGGTTGGAGAACGCGTTCAAGGCCTATCACCTGAACATCTGGTCCGAACAGGCGGTGCGTTGGCTGCCGATCGATGTAGCCGATGACATGGGCCGGCGCTTTGGCTGGAAGTATTGCACAGGTCCGACCGATTGGAAGTCACTCGAAGCGGAGCTGACCGGGATGAGGTGCTTCACAGGCATCGATCTCTCGGCGGTCAGCGACTTGTCTGCCGTGGTGCATTGGTTCCCGGTCCAGCCTGGGCTTGATGTGCCGGCGGTGATCCCAAGGTTCTTCAAGCCGAAGGATTTGCTGCAAGAACACGGGAAGCGGGACCGGCTGCCCTATGAGCGATGGGTTCGCGACGGCGCGCTGATCGGCACAGAGGGCAACGTAGTGGATTATGCCTTCATCAAGAAGGTTTTGTACGACGATGCAGAGCGTTTCGAGATCCAGAACATCGGAATGGACCGCTACAACGCGACACAGGTAACCATCGAGATCGCTCAGGAAGGCCTGCCGGTCGAGTATTACCAGCAGGGTTTCGTGTCGATGTCGCCGCCATCGAAAGAACTGGAGCGTCTGGTGATGTCAAATGGGCTGCATCATGGCGATCATCCGGTGCTTGATCGGCATGCAAAGGTGGTTGCTGTGGAGACGGACGCCGCGGGCAACATCAAGCCGACCAAGGCAAAATCGACGCAGCGGATTGATGGAATTGCCGCCCTGGTAAACGCGATCGGGGTCGCATCGAAAGACGAAGGCGACAGCGGCAAGCTGACCAGTGAGAAAATTTTAGAACGTGGGGGCCTGATATGAGCGATCAGAATAAGAGCGAAAAGCCAGAGAAGGGCACTAAGCCATCCGTAGATGCTCGCGATATCATGTGTATCGTTGGCGTTGGATTGGTCGGGTATGGTGCCTGGCTGGTCTATCCTGCGGCTGGGTTCATCGCGCCGGGTGTGATCCTGACCGCTGTGGCCATCTTCGGTGTGCGTAGCTGATGGGTTTCCTGTCTTCGCTCAGCAGTGCTGCCAGCGCTCCGGATGAGGTGCGCGAAACAGTCGATCCAAAGCATCCGCGCGACCCGGTGCTGGCACAGATGTTCGGTGATCCTGACGGTGTGTCAGTAACGCCCCAATCGGCGATGCGTGTGACAGCAGTCTATGCCTGTGTTTCGTTGATATCGGAAACAATCGCTGCACTGCCGTTGCACGTCTACAAGCGCACAGTGAGTGACAAAGGAGTGACGACACAGGCAAAGATGACTGAGCATCCGCTTTACAGCGTGCTGCACGATATGCCCGTGGCGGGCATGACATCGTTCGAGTGGCGCGAGATGCAGATCAGCCATACCGCGCTGCGCGGTGACAGCTATGCGCGGATCATTCTCGGTCGGGACGGGCGGGTGCGGGAACTGCCGCCGATCCTACCCGATCACATTCAGCCGTTTCGAAATGCGGCCGGACAATTGCGGTATCGGTGGTGGCCGGATGGCATGGGTCCGGTGCGGATCCTTTTTGATGATGAAGTGCTGCGGATCCCGCACAAAATGCTCGACGGCGTGAACAGCTTGTCGCCGATCGCAACGCACCGTCAGACCATCGGCACCGCGCTATCCGCTGGCCGTTTCCTGCGGTCCTTTTACCAGAACTCGGCACAGCCCAAGGGTGCGCTGACGACACCCGAGGCTTTGAGCCCGGATGCAGTGACTGCCTTGCGCGAGAGCTGGAACAAGCGGCACCAAGGGCCGGACAATGCTGGAAAGATCGCTATTTTTGATGGCGGCATGAAATGGGAGCAGATCGGCATGTCGATGGACGATGCGCAGTATCTTGAGCTGCAAAAGTTCAGCGTCGGCGACATCGCGCGGATCTTCCTGGTACCGCCCCACAAGGTGGGAGAAATGGGCGCTGCGACGTTCTCGAATATCGAGCAACAGGCGATCGAGTTTGTCGTCGACACCATCCTGCGGTGGGTCAGACGCATCGAGATGAGGATGAATTCGTATCTCCTGTCTGCCGCTGATCGCGCGGCGGGCGTGTTTATCGCGCTGGATATGAAGGGCCTGTTGCGCGGTGACGCAGCTGCAAGGTCCGCGTTCTATCGCGCCATGTTCTACATCGGTGCCATGAACCCCAACGAGATCCGCAAGGCTGAGGACATGAATCCCTATGAGGGCGGGGAGGAATTCTATGTGCAGGGTGCGACGGTGCCGATCGATAGCCTCGGTATGGGTGCGCCGGGTGCTGGAAACGACGGTTCGGTCGAGGAGATGATTGCCCAGGCTGTGCAAAAGGCACTTGAAGCAGAACAGACAAGGAAAATGCGGAATGAATGACAAAGTTGAACCAAAGAGCAAGGTGGAACGGCGGTATTTCAGCTGCCCGGATATCGAGCTGCGCGCCGTCGGCGATGATGGCCCTTCTGTACTGATCGGCTACGCCGCCATTTTTGACCAGCTCTCTGAAGATCTGGGCGGGTTTCGCGAGCAGATCGCCCCAAATGCTTTCGCCAGCAGCATTGGCGGCGATATCCGGGCGCTATTCAATCATGACACCAACCAGATCCTTGGCCGCACAAAGGCCAAAACTCTGGTGGTGGCGGAGGATCAGCGTGGTCTTCGCTGCGAGATCACGTTGCCGGACACGTCCGTTGCCCGTGATCTGCGTGAAAGCATCCGCGTCGGCAATATCGACCAGATGTCTTTCGGGTTTCGCACCAAGAAAGACAATTGGGCGGATGTCGATGGTAAGATCGTTCGCACGCTCATCGACATCGAGCTGCTGGATGTGTCGCCGGTGACCTTCCCGGCCTACCCGCAGACAGAAATTGCCCTGCGCTCGATGGGCGAATGGCAAGAAACGACGGCACCGGTTGTGGTGCCTGACTATGAGGTTGAATTGCGCAAGCTCGCGCTGATCAGCCTTTAACCTCTCCGCCTCGGGCGGGCCCTTCCGAAACTTCAACCAAAGATCCCCGTTTGCGGGGCCTGAACTGGTGGCGCGATGTCACCCTGACCAAAGGAACAATCGAAAATGACTATCAAGGAAATGATCGAAAAGCGCGCCAAACTGATCAAGGATGCGCGGGCGTTGATCACCGCTGCGCAGACCGAAGCGCGTAGCATGACCGACGAAGAGAACGTTCAATACGACAAGATGTTCAAAGAAGCGGACGAACTGCGCACGAACATCGAGCGCGAACAGCGTCAACGTGAAGCTGAACGCGAACTGGAAGAGCTGGCAGGCGAGGGCGAAGAGCGTGGCGCGGCTGCCGGCGGTGACCGTGGCGAACAGCGTGGCCGCGCCGATCTGCTGATGGAAGCGTTTCGCGGCTTCCTGACTACTGGTCAGCCCACAGGTGATGGTGCCGAGGAATTCCGCAACCTGGCAGCGGGCGTGAACACCGAAGGCGGCTTCCTGGTGGTGCCCGAGACCTTCGTGAACCTGCTGATCAAGGCAATGGATGACGAAGTGATTATCCGTCAGCTGGCAAACGTCATTCCGATGACCAGTTCGGCCAGCATCGGGATGCCGACGCTTGACAGCGACATGGGCGATGCTGACTGGACCGTCGAACTCGGTACCGGTGGCGAGGACGATCAGATGCGGCTGGGTAAGCGCATCATGCGCCCTCATCCAATGGCAAAGCGCATCAAGGTTTCCCAGCAGCTGCTGCGCACGGCGGCGCTGTCCCCCGAAACGCTCGTGCGTCAGCGCATGGCCTACAAATTCGGCGTCACACAGGAGAAATCCTACCTTCTGGGCAACGGCGATCGCAAACCGCTTGGCCTGTTCGTCGCCTCTCCGGATGGGATTCCGACATCGCGCGATGTGTCCGAAGACAACACCTCGACCGCTGTCACTGCAATGGGTCTCATCTCTGCCAAGTACTCGCTGAAAGCTGGGTACTGGAGCAAGGCAAATTGGTTGTTCCACCGTGATGTGATGAAGCAGATCGCCAAGCTGACAGATAACGAGGGTCAATTCATCTGGCGCGAAAGCATGCGTGATGGTGAGCCTGACCGCCTCCTGGGGCGTCCGTCGCGGATGTCCGAGTTCGCACCCAACACGCTGGCCGCTTCCCAGTATGTCGGCATTCTGGGTGATTTCAGCCACTACTGGATCATCGACAGCCTGATTATGCAGATCCAGCGCCTGACCGAGCTCTATGCCGAAACCGGTCAGATCGGCTTTATCGGTCGCTATGAGGGCGATGGTCAGCCGGTGCTGGCCGAGGCTTTCACCCGCATCAAGCTCGGGGCCTAAGCCCGCGCGCTGAATGTTCTGCCGCAGGCGTGATCCTGCGGCAGTAATCAACCTTTTTGAACAGGAGTGTCCGATGACGCCCAATCTTCTTAACTCACTTGCCCTGCAGTTTATCGGGGCATCAATCGCCGCCGCGTCAAACACCGATGCAGATTCCGTCATCATCGATATGGCGGGTTATGAGGGCGTGTTTGTCATGGCCCATGTGACCGACAGCGTGGCCACCGGGATCGCCAGTCTGACCGTACAGCAGAGTGCGACCAACGTGGGCGGCGACATGGCCGACATTGCGGGCGCGACTGCAAGTTTGACCAGTGCGGTCAACGACGACCTGAACGGGCAGATGATCGCCATCGATGTTCACGGTCCGCGGGAGCGGTATGTGCGGTTCAATCGGTCCTCGGATGTCGCCAACGTGGCGTTCGGCGATCTGGTGGTGGTGCGATACGGCGCGCGCAAGCTGCCGATCGAGCGGCCATCGACCTTCGGCGTCGAAGTTGCCGTCAGCTCACCGCCGAGCGTTTGATCCATCAGGCCAGCCTGACGGCTGGCCCCTGAAACCTATCGGAGTGAGACCTCATGCAAGTTAAAATGTTGAAAGTGTCGGCATCAGCACTGCTTTGCGCAGATGCGGGCGAGATCGTGACCGTAGACGATATTCTGGGCAAGCAATTGATTGCAGCTGGCGCCGCAAAAGCGCATCTGCCCGTCCGCCGCGAGACCGCCATGATCGATCCCAAGAGCATCGAAGAAGCGGAACGTGAGCGATCCCGCGCGTTGGCAGAGGCAGAAGCTGCCAGGAAGAAACCGGATGTGATCAAGCAAGCCCTCGACCAGCTCGATGCGGAAGAAGATGAAGATTGGACCGCTGCGGGCAAGCCTGCAATGGACCGGATCAAGGAACTGACGGGATCTGCAACTCTGACCCGGGCCGAAGTTGATGCGGCCTTTCCAGACTTCTCGCGCCCGCTCAATGATGCGCCGACAGCCCCTCCGCCCGCTCAGCCTGTGCCTGCCACCAAAGCTGGCCCGCGCTCCAGCGCGCCCTGATCATGCAGCGGTTGCGATCGATACTGGCGTCGCCGCCCGAAGTGACGCCAGTCACGCTTGAGGACGCCAAGCGACGGGTGCGGCGCATCGAAGATGATGACAATGATGAGATCGAGATGCTGATCGCCGCAGTGGTTTCACATCTTGAGGGCGTCGATGGCATCCTGGGGCGGGCGTTGATAACGCAAGACTGGACGGATACGTTCGACGGCTTCCCGCGTAGTGATCGTCTCGACCTGCGGCTTGCGCCGGTGCAGTCCATCGTTTCGATCGGGTACATCGACGCGAACGGTGCCGAAGCCACGCTATCGCCTTCTAAATTCAAACTGCATTCGGATGCTTCCGGGTGCTTCGTTCGGTTGTCATCCAAGGCAGCTTGGCCAGCCACCGACGATCGGGATGATGCGGTGAAGGTAACCTATCGCGCCGGGTATGGAGATGCTCCTGCAGATGTCCCGGCTGCAATACGGCTGGCAATTCTGGATCTGGTTGCGCACCGTTTTGGTAATCGCGGAGCAATCCTGGTTGGCGTGAGCGCGGTAGAGATTCCGCGCAGCGTAGCGGCTGACCTCGCGCCCTATAAGAGGCCGCATTTCTGATGCGCCCTGGTGAAATGAAGCACCAGGTGCAGTTTCTGCGTGGGCAGCTTTTGGATAACGGGCTGCAGAAGGAGATTGTCTGGGGTGACCCTGTAGACGATGCGATCGGTCCAAAGCTTTGGGCTAAACGTACGCCTATCAGCGATGGTGAAATATGGCGGGCCAGCCAAGTCTCGGCCAACATTACGGCGCGGTTCGTCGTGTACTGGTCGGCGTTGACCTCCAGTATCACGCCAAAGGATAGACTGGTCTGCGACGGCACCGTCTATGACATCTCGGGCATCAAGGATCTCGGGGATGACAGGATGTGGTTAGAATTCACAGCGTCGGCGAAGGTTTCTTGAGGGGTGGGCTGCGAAGGCCGCGTCAGCGACCTCAAAGTGAGCGTGGGCCCCAGGCAGTGGCTTGAAGTTTCAGTATCGGAAAGTGTGGATCAAAATGGCTCAGAGTATTCTAAAGATAGAAACAAACCTCTCCGAATTCAGTTCAGCCGTTAAACGGCTTGCGGAGTATATAGATACTGCGCCGGATGATGATCCAGTCAAGGAAGCCATGCTGGCTTATGGTGCAATCGATCTCGAACACGACATCACGCAGGAAACTTCATGCGTTAATGGCGTTACGACTATCACCTATGGTTTCAAACCGGCGTTTCAGAAGCTCGTCGATATGGTGCCCGCTCAATGACCGGGTCTGTAAAGCTGACTGGTTTTAAGGAACTTGATGACGCATTGAAAGACTTGACCGCAGCTGGTGGTAAGGGAGCATTGCGCCGCGCCCTCAAGACGGCAGCGCAGCCAATTGCGGAAGCGGCCAATGCAGCAGCGCCTGTAGGTGAGACAGGCGAGTATGCGCAATCCTTCAGCTACTCTACGAAACTGAACAAGCGGCAGTCCGGCCTGCATCGCAAGATGTTCCGCGATGACAGGGCGTCCGTCGAAGGGTTTATTGGCACCGACAATCCGGCGGGTGTTCAGCAGGAATTCGGCAACGAGAACCACGGCCCCCAGCCTGCACTGCGTCCTGCATGGGACGGCGGAAAGGATAAGCTGCTGGATGATTTGGGGCGTGAGATTGGCTCTGAAATCAACAAGGCAACGGCACGGGCAGCGCGCAAGGCTGCGCGGCAAGCAAGAGGATAGGCCGTGGAAGAACTGATCCGCGCTTTACTAAAGTCCACACCCGAAATCGCGGCAATCGCTGGCGACCGCGTAAACTTTGGCGCTCATCCTCAGGGCCAACCTTATCCCGCAATTTTGCTCAACGTTGTGAGCAACATCGAGGGATATTTGATTAACGCCCCCAGCGGGCTGTCGCAGGCTCGCATTCAGGTGGACTGCGACGCCAACGATTACGCGTCTTCCAAATTTCTTTCCCGCGCCGCCTTGACCGCTTTGAGCGGTTACAGCGCAGGCCGGATCCAAGGTGTGTTTCACGCGGGGTCGCGTGATTACCACGAAGGCGGATCGAATGTGCCTGACCGGCCATTTCGGGTCTCGCTGGACTTCATGATCACTTACAACAACTAGGAGGCTCTTATGAGCAAACAGATTATCGCGTACGGGGCACTGACTGAGCGCTCCGATGACGAGGGAGCGACTTGGGAAAGCATCCCTGAGTGCAAAGGTATCGCGATCCCAATGGTCGAGACCGACTATCAGGATGTCACAAGCCTCGACAGCCCCAACGGCTTCCGGGAATACATCAAGGGCTTGAAGGACGCCGGCGTTCTCTCCGTTCCGTGTGGGTATACCTCAGCCGGATATGAGCAGCAGCTGGCCGATCAGGCTTTGGACGTGCCGGTGCTCTATCGGACCACCATGAGGGCTGCGCCTGGACAAGCCACCGGTGACATCTTTGAGTTCTCCGGCTTTCCGACACCTCAGGTCGAGGGCGGTGACATTGGCGCACCGGTCGAAATGACCGTCTCGATCCGCACCACGGGCGATGTCGAGTGGACCAAAGGGACGGCAGCAACATGAATACCAAGCGCGGCACAGTGAGTTTTGAAGTCGGGGGCGTGTCGCATTCGGCACGCCTTTCGACAAATGCCATGATCAAATATCAGGATGAAACCGGGGTCAGCGTTCTTGAAGCATTCAGGGAAATGGAAAAGAAGAACGTTGACATGAAGGTCATCCGAGATCTGCTTTGGGTGAGTGTCGAAGGCGAACACACCAAAGAAGAGATTGGCGACTTGATTGACGAAATGGGCTTTGTTGAGGCCGCCCGCATCCTTGGTGAAGCTGGCAAGCTGGCCTTTCCGGAGACCGAAAAGGGTGATGGTGCAGAAGCGGGAAACGTAAAGGCGGGGAAAGCGCCCCGCAAGACCAAGACTTCATAAGTTCGCTTCTTTCGAGCTGGCTTGGTCACGGCCAAGACTATGCCCAGTTTTGGGGCCTTACGCCGCGCGAGATAGTGATTATCCTGCGCGGCATTGTTGACCGGGACGAACGTGCCCACGAATTGTCCCGGAATCGCAACTACGAACTGGCAAATCTTATCGCGTTCGCGTTCCACGATCCCAAAAAGATGCCCAAGCTGAACGCGGGTTCACGGCAAAAAGATGTGCCGGATGAGGTGGCACAATTGCAGGTCAGGGCGTTCTTTATGGCTATGGCTAAAAAGCCGAAGGGTTAGGGCTAAGAGCGGCTCATTAAGCGGCGTTTTCACTCAGACGGATACTGTGAGCACAGCAGAAGCAGCTCTTCTGCAATAACGGCCCATGCCCGTTCAATCTTCTCAAATGCGTCAACGATGTTCTCTACATTTTCACTTCCGAAATCGGGAACGGTTTTGAATTGATGGGATCGCACTTCTCGCTGATTTGAGAACGCGTCAGATGTGAATATTGTCTTTGATAGTTCTGCCATGCAGTCGCTTTTCTCAGAGTAGTTCTTCGCAGAAGCTCCTGAAGCGCAAAGCGCAGCTGCAATGAACAGCAGTTTTCCAAACATTTCTAAAAATCCTAAAGGGGTAATTGATGTCACAGTCCGTCATCGGCGCGTTGCGTGTCAACCTTGGGCTTGATAGCGCCCAATTCAAGCGCGGCATGTCCGAGGCCCAAAAGAACCTTGAGGTTGCCCGGACCAAGTTTCTGGCTGTCGCTGGGGTCGCCGCTGCCATGGGGGCAGCGCTTTCAACCGCAGCCTTGGCTGGGGCTAGCCAGATCGACGCTTTAGCCAAGTCGGCAAGGCGACTTGATAGCAGTGTCGGCGGATTCCGAGCGCTTGAATTGGCTGCTGGTGAAGCGGGCGTATCACTGTCCACGCTTACTGACGCAGTCCAGACAATGGATCGTGAGATTGCGAAGGGCAGCAAGGGGGCATCCGAGGCACTCAAGGCCCTAAATCTGACCGCCAGAGATTTACAGGGCATAGATGCTGACGAAAAGATGGCCGTCCTTGCAGATGCCATTGAAGAAATGGGCCTATCCACCGCACAATCATCCGTGGTGCTGCAACAGCTTGGTGTTCGAAACCGCGAAATGGTGCTGGCCGTTGGCGCTGGCGGTGAAGCGTTCCGGCAGGCACGGGCTGATATTGAAAGCTACGGCCTTGCGATCAGCCAAACAGATTCTGACGCCATCGAAAAGGCGAACGACCGGATCGGGCGGCTTGGTCTGATCTCGCAATACGCGGGACAGCAACTTGCAATCGCGCTGGTGCCGGCGATGGGGGAAATGGCTCAGGCAATGACTGACAGTCTGCGCGAAGGCGGGGCGCTGCGTGCTGTCATTGATGGGCTGATTGATAATCTAAGCACCCTAGCAGGCACAGCAACAGTTCTGGTCGGTGTAATGGGCACGAAGTACGTTGCGGCGTTCGCGGCTGCACGTGGCGTGACTTTTTCGCTTGTCGGTGCGCTGACCGCCCTGAAGGGCGCTATATTCGCTACTGGCTTTGGTGCTTTGGTCATCGGCGCGGGCTACCTGGTCGGGAAGTTCTCTGACTTGGTGTTCGCGACCGGCGGATGGGGCAATGCACTTGAAGCGCTCGGGGATCTGGCGGCTGGCGTTTGGGCTGGTATCACGAAAAGCGCCGAGGCGATCCCGCCCGCAATGTCTGCGATCTGGGAAATGGTGGCATCGAGCTTTTTCGGCGTGATGTCCAGAATCCACGAAACCTGGTCGCGGTTTCTCGGCAATCTCGGCGCTGATATGGCGGACATTCCCGGCATGGGGGCTTTCGCTGATAAGATCCTCGAGACTTCCGGCAAGGCCGCCTCGGCGATGTCGGAGTTTGATGGAAAGGCGGAGTCTGCTGCAGCCAGCGCCGGCAGGTTGAAAGCTGAGGCATCGGCCTTGGCTGTTGAAGGTTTTGAGATGGCGCGCGCCGCCGGTGCAAAGCTCGCTGCGATTGTTTCCGAGACATCAGACGAGGTCGACGGCGGCGCGGATTCCACAGAAGACCTAAACGACGCGCTCAATGACGTTGGTGGTTCTGGGGGATCTGCTGGCAAGGCTGCAAAGGCGCTGGAAAAGGTAAAGACCGAGGCCGAGGCATACAACGATGCACTGAAGGATGCCGCCCTTACGTCCGAGGACATCGGTACCAAAAAAGCCAACATCATGATCAGCGGCATCGACGGCGTTGCCAATGCGTTCGGTGACTTTATCGGGCGCGGTCTGACCGGCTTCAAGGATTTCGCCAAGTCGATCCTCTCGAGTTTTACCGGCATGATCAGTCAGATGGTCGCTATGGCGGCCAGACAAAAGATCATGCTTTCATTGGGGATCACGTCCAGTGGTGTCGGCGGGGCCGCCTCGGCTGGCGTACCTGGTGGCGGTGGTATCCTTGGGGGCGGCGGTGGAATTCTCGGCAGCATTGGCGGCGGCATCGGCGCGCTGACATCAGGCATAGGCGCGGGTTTCAACATGGCTGTTGGCGGGTTTATGTCTGGTGGCCTTGGCGGGCTGACGGGCGTGATCGGTACTCAGATGGGCGCGGCCACTGCCACAATGGGGGCTTTTGGTGCAGCAATCGGGGCTATCGCTGCGCCCTTGCTTGCGGTCGCCGCTGTGTTTTCGTTCTTCAAGAAGAAGACCAAGGAACTGGACGCTGGCCTGCGCGTCACGGTCGATGGGTTGGACGCGATGGTGCAGACTTTTCGCACGATCGAGACAAAGAAGTTCTGGGGCTTGTCCAAGAAGGTCAGCACGTCCTATGGCAACGCGGCTGCTGAAGTTGCTGCGCCGCTTCAAAAGGCAATCAGCGACATCGGTAACAGCATCATCGGTCTGGGTCAGGTCGTAGGCTTAGACGCGGCCAATATCGACAAGGCCAGCTTTCGGTTCAATGTCTCGACCAGGGGCAAATCCGAGGAAGAGATCCAGAAGGCTGTTGCGGCCGAGATGGAGCGCCTTTCTGACGTGTTTGCCGATGCCATGGTCGGGACAATCTCTTCGTCCAACCCGTTTTCGGGCAAGGGCGGGATCCTTGGGGTGATCGGCAGCGCCCTCGGGTCATCGACCAGTCAGGTAAATGAGGCGTTCGAGGCGCTCAAGCGGGCCGGTGAGGGGTCTTATGATGCCCTGTCTCGGATCGTGGTCAGCTTACAGACCGTCAACCCCGCGATGCGCGCCCTTGGCCTGAACCTGTATGAAATGTCCCTTGCCGGTGGTGATCTTGCCAGCACGTTTGCTGATCGCTTCGGTGGGTTGCAGGGCTTCGGAGAATTCATGGGAAGCTACTACGATGATTTCTATACCGCGCAAGAGCGCGCGCGCCATTCAACAAAACTCATGGTCGAGCAGCTTTCCGACCTCGGTATCAATGCGCTTCCTGCCAGCCGCGCGGCCTTCCGCGCTTTGGTCGATGAGGCTGATAGTCTGGGTGATAGCGAACTGGTTGCATCACTTATCAAGCTGTCCCCGGCCTTTGCTGAGATCACGGCAGCATCGGATGCGCTCAGTGCAAGCCTTGCCAATAACACGCTCTTCAGGACCAAAGCGGATCAGATCTATGCGCAAACCGCCGGCGGCTATCGCGCCAGCCTTGAAGATATTCAGACTGCAGCAGGGGATGATGTCACTGCGCTGTTGAATGAGGTAGTGCGTGCGATCCGGGAAGGTGATCAGAGCAACGCGAGGTTGACCAACCAACTGTTCAACCAGATGCGCCGCGCTGCTTTGGAGCCCGGCACATGAAAATCATACTTCCGGTCCCGGTCTCCGACCTGACATTGACGGCGAGCAATGTGCCCGAAGATGATCATGCTGTGTGGTCCGCGCTCACGACTTACGAGCGCGGCGATTATGCTATCAGTCTGGTCACGCATACGGTCTATCGCTCCCTCCTGGGAGACAACACCGGCAACAATCCCGATCTGGAAGCAGCGGCTCTGGCAGATCCCTTGGTAGACAATCCCGATCCGGTCTACTGGCAGATCATTGGTGCAACAAACCGCTGGCGGATCTTTGACAGCAAGCCGTCGCAGCCTGCAGTGCAGGCAGGATCGATCGAGTTTGAGGTCAGACCGGGCGTCTTTATCGGCGGTATCGCCGGATACGGAATTGTTGCCGACACGGTGCGGGTCAGGGTCTATGCCGATCCGGAGCTCATATATGACCGCACGGTGGAGATGAACGACGAAAGCGCTGTGACGGACTGGCTGGCCTATTTTGTCGAGCCGTTCCGCCCGCTCGAAGAGTTCGTGCTGACAGATCTGCCTGTCCTCGGAACGCCGCGCATCGTGGTGACCTTAACCGGCGCGCAGGTCGCGGTTGGGCAGATTGTGCAGGGCTACATCTCCGAGCTCGGAATCACACCCCAAGACGGTATTGCGGCCTCCGGTCTCGACTTCAGTTTTGTGCAGACTGACGATTTCGGCAACCTCGAAACGATGAAGCGCGAGGCGACCCGTCTCATGGATTTCGATGTTGTGGTCAAGCGCGACAGCGTGGCGGGGGTGACGCGGATCCTCAAGGGGCTGCGCGGCGGCACCCCTGCTGTCTGGATCGCCAGCGAAACCATCGCCTTTGCCGCGACCAACTACGGGTTCTATCGAGGTTATCGGACCCTCTACACCGGCGCGGATCACGCCATCATCTCAATCGAAATACAAGGAATAGTCTGATGCCAGCTCCGGTTCCCCCCACAGTACCACCACCCGCGTTGCGTAGTGACCCCGCCACCTTCAAGGAGCGGGCAGAGGCAAACGTGACATTCTTTGCCACCCTGGTCGGCTATATGAACAGTGTGGTCACCTGGATTGTCGGTCAGGTCGAAGACATCACCGCAATCGCCATGGCTGGCGATCTGCCGCCGCTGACAGGGCGGGCAGGCGACCTGCTGCGGGTAAAGGATGATGAAACCGGGCTTGAGTTTCTGACAAGCGGCCTCACGGGGCGCGCAGTTCTCGAAAGCGAAAGTGATGCCGAAGCGCAGGGCGTTATGGGGCTTGGCGAATTGGCGACAAGGGACTTCGCGACGGAAGGTGAAGCGCAGATTGGTGCAAACAACATCGCAGCTATAACACCACTGACCTTGCGCCAGGCATTTAATGCGGCTGGTTCTGCCCCGGTCTGTGCCCCGAGGTCATGGCTTTTATTCAACGGCATAACAAACGAGATTCTCGCATCTGTTAATATATCTAGCATAGCTGATAATGCGGAAGCGGATTACACCGCCAACTTCATCACCCCGATGCCGGATGTAAACTACGGCGCATTTGTGGACGCTGGTGAAGATAGCATTGCTGGATCCCCCGCTAGCTTGGCTGGCTCCATCCGCTCCACATCGAACTTCAGATTTAACGTTGTGTCAGGCTTGGGGTCTACGATTGAGCGTGCACGTGTGTCCGTAGCAATTTTCCGATGAAAGGCAACCCAATGAACGAACGTATCATCTACCAGAACGATGAAGGCGGCGTGTCGATCTTGATCCCGGCCGATTGCGGCCTGACGGTCGAGCAAATTGCCGCCAAGGACGTACCGACAGGCAAGCCCTACAAGATCGTGGACGCGGCGGACATTCCGACTGACCGCTCCGCTCGCGGCTCCTGGACGGTCGATGAAGCCGATCTGACGGACGGGGTGGGCGCATGATTATCAAGAACACAGTCCCGACGCCCGAAGCCGTCCGCGCCAAGCGCGCTTCCTCGATCAAGGCCGAGGCTGCGCGCCGCATCCTTGAGGTGTGCCCCGAATGGAAGCAGCGCAACCTGACCGCCCAAGCCGCTATCCTCGCCGAAAAGGGGCGGGCCAACTGGACCGAAGCCGAGGCGGTAGCGTGGACGGCCGGGGAAGCGATCTGGTCGCAGATCAGCGCAATTCGCACGGCATCTAATGCGCTGGAAGCGGCTGACCCGGTGCCTGTGGACATCACCGACGACACGCATTGGGTTTAGGGCTAACCGCCCCTCAAGCGAAACAAGCATGGGTGCATGCAGCCCCCCCCAACCAAGTAGGATTTCAGGAATGCCCACTTACCAGACAGACGACAAGATCATCCCCGAAGGCGTGAACTACAGCACCGATTTCTCGATCGTTGTAGATCCCGGCGATGGGGATGTGCAGGTGCAGATCGAAGATTCGGCAGGCGACTGGTTCACGCCAGATGGGGAAGAGTACACCCTCACCTTGGCCGATGTTTATGTGATCGACCGCCGCAACCGGCCATCACTCAAGATCGTCGCATCCGGCACAGCGAAATTCTACACGATCGGGGTTTGATATGGGCATCCAGAAAGGGATCATTTCGGGCCGCCCGGTCGTCTCGCGCGGGCTAGGCATCAGCAGGGGCGTATTGCTGCGTCCTGACGGTGGCGGGTTCTTCCCCGCAAGCCTGTTCGCAAACGGGGAGCAGGGCGCATGGTATGATCCAAGCGACCTAAGCACGCTATTCCAAGACGCTGCTGGAACCGTGCCTGTTACCGCTGCGGGTCAGCCTGTGGGGCTTATGCTGGATAAATCGCAGGGGCTGGCGTTGGGGCCGGAGTTGATCACGAACGGGACGTTTGACACAGACCTTACTGGATTTTCGGCGGGTGCTTCGTGGTCTTGGGCCGATGGTAAAGCTTCGGCTAGCGGCGCAGCAACTCTTGATGATGCACTTATCCAAAATGGGGTAGTGCCTGCTGGCGAATGGGTCGAAATATCATTTGACCTAGAGGTTTTCTCTGGTGCTTTGGATGTGAGGAGTGGCACTACTGGAGGAGCAGAATATTTTACTGCTCTTTCAGTATCCGGGCAATACACTCGGATATTCAAGAACCCTCTTTCAGAGACGGCCTATAATTTGCGGTTCAATCGCAATTCCGGCGTAGGCGCATTCAGCGGCACCCTAGACAACATCTCCGTCCGCGAACTCCCCGGCAACCACGCCGTACAGACCATAGCGGCTGCACGTCCAACGTATCAAACAGATGGCACCCTGCATTGGCTGGAATTTGACGGCGTTGACGACTCCATGGTTACACCTACGATCACGCCGGGAACGGATAAGGTGCAGGTGTTTGCGGGGGTGCGGAAGCTAAGTCCCAGCACCGCTATTATTACGGAACTTTCTAGTAGCTCCATGAGCAACAACGGCACGTTCGCTATCATCTCAAATACTCGTTATGAGTTTAGGAGCAGGGGTGCTGTAACCTCTGACGTCGTAAGCCCTGCCGGCCAGTCCCTTCCTGCCAATTCGGTCATTACAGGTATTGGGGATATATCCGCAGATATTTCTACTATTCGGCTTGATGGGTCTTCTAACACATCGCCTGCCGATCAAGGCCTTGGTGACTACCTTGCTTACCCTTTGTACATTGGTGCGCGATCAGGCCCTTTGGTGCCGTTCAAAGGCGACCTATTCGGCCTGACGGTCCGCTTTGGTCCTGCTCTTGATGTATCCATCATCGAAAGCACCGAAGCCGATCTCGCCGCCAAGACGGGGGTCACGCTATGAGACTGACAATCGCGGTCCCTGCTGACCATACTGACATCGCCAATCACTACGCTATGACCTTGGGGTACTCCGAGGCCGACGGGCAGACGTACCGCAATCCCTCTTGGGCCGATGTTGATGGCAACCTCTATGCGCTTGCGAGCTTGATCATTGGCGAGGGGTTCATTGGAAACGCTACGTCTCCTTTGCCACGCCCCGCATGGGATACCGAGGAAGTCATAGACATGGCCAAGGCATCGCAGGCTCAGGCGCTGGTGGTTCTTTGGACACCAGATTCTGACGGCCCGCCGCCTATAGCAGTTGCCGACAAGATCACGGCTGTTCTGGGCATGGAGGGCATCGAGGCTGTCGCGGCTATGGGTTTGGTATCCGCTCTTCGTGATACGGACTTGCTGGCATGAGCGCGTACACCCAAGCCTCCGACTGGTACGAGCCGATCGGGGACATCCTCTACCGCTCAACAAAGCCACTCATATGGCGGGTCGGCAGCTTGGGCACCGGCGCCGAGTATGCGGTACCAGTTGGCACGGTGTTCGACGTGTCGATCCCGCGCGGCCTGCGCTGGCTCTTTGATCCGCACGACCCGCGATACCTCAAAGCGGCCGCCCTGCATGACTATTTTCTCGCGCTAGGCTGGGATCGTTTCACCGCGGGCGCGCAGTTCCACGAAGCATTGAAGGCTGACGGCGTTGCTAGATGGCGGCGGGCGGTGATGACGCTGGCCGTGCTGTTCTTCAAATACCAGTAAAGGCACCAACATATGACGGCAGACGAATTTCAGATGGAGCACCCAAATGTCGATTATTGAAAACTCCGACAGGGGGATCACGCTCAATAAAGGGCTGGCGTGGACGGTCGGCACCGGATTGATCGGCGCGGGTCTCTACGTTGGCTTGACTATTGCCAGCTTGACAACTGCCGTCGACAACCAAAACGAACAGATCAGCGAGGCTAGGCAAAGCCGAAACGGGATCGAGCTCCGTGTTCGCGTCCTGGAAAACACCGCAGCAGGAACGGAAGTCCAGTTTCGCAACCTGTCATCCGGCCTCGAAGAGGTCAAAGCAGCTCAGCGCGAAACCAATACGCTCCTGCGCCAACTAGTGCGGCCATAGCTTAAGACTGACCCACCCCCGACAATTTAACCGAAATGCCCCGCTTGCGGGGTTTCAAGCATTGGAGACACGACAATGAAGCTAATCCCAAACGCAAAATCAAAGATGCGGGCTTACAGCATCTGCACGCTGATCCTGATCGCATTGGTTTTCTATGGACCCGAGCAGTATTTCGCGATCACTGGTGATGTGATCGACCCCTATCTCGTGGGCAACGTGATGCTGTTCCTGATCGTATTCGGCATCATCGGATGGTTCATCGACCAGACCCTGCCGAGCATCCTGCGCACTTTGAAGCTGGCTGGCATCAGCGTGATCATTACGGCGGTATTGCTGTGGCTCGTGTCGGCACCAGCCTTTGCGATAGGGGATGTTCCTGTCTCGAAACCTGTCACAGTTTCGCAGCCGAAATCCGGCCTGCCGACTTGGGAGAAAACCGCCATCTACGCAATTCCGCTGACCAAGCAATGGGAAGGGACGGGGCCGACGTTCAAATGCTCGGAAAGCGCGCGCGGGATCTGCGTTCGTGCCTATCTCGATAGGATCCCCGAGCCTGACCTGCCGACGATCTGCTACGGGGAAACCAGCCACACCGGTACACGGGTTGCGATGGGTGACGTTCGCACGATCGAGCAGTGCGAGGCCGGGCTGTATCGGATCATGCGCGAACAGTATTGGTCCAAATATCGCACGGGCGTCACGATCGACTACATGCCACCCCAAGTCGATGCGGTCTTCACGGATCTGGCGTGGAACGTGGGCCCGTTCGCCGTCCTGAAGTCATCCGCCCTGAAAAGCGCAAACCGCGGTGACTTCGCCGACGCCTGCTATCGGCACACCTTCTACAACAAGTCGGGGGGCGTGCTGATACGCGGTCTGAAGCTGCGCCGGTCTGCTGGGTATGAAGTTTGCATGTCTGGGGTGGGTGCGTGATCTGGGTCGCACTTGGCATCGCTGCTGTCACCGTTCTGCTGATCTGGTGGCTGACATGATGCGCTATGTGGCCGTCGGCGCTCTACTGGCCTGCCTGGGGCTGTCCGGGGCGCTGTGGTGGCAGTCTGGCACGGTGAGCGATCTTGAGGCGGAGAACAGCCGTCTCACGCGCAATGTCACCGCCCTGACCATGCAAGCGGATCAGTCGCGCCTTGCCGCTGATGTGGCTGCTGCGCGCGCTGCCCGAGCCACACAGATGACGATCGAGGCAGGCGCGACGATCAAAGCTATCCGAAAACTTCAACTTGGGGAGTGCGCCGATGCGCAGATTGATCCTGACCTTGCCGCTATTCTTGGGCGCAGGGATGTGCCAGCCAAGGATTGAGTATGTGCCGGTAAAGCCCGAGGTGCCGGCGCAGCTGCTGGAACCGACCCCGATCTCGACACGGCAGCCAGTGACCTATCGAGATCTGGCAATCCTCGCGACTGAGCATCTGAACAGCGCGCAGCAGGCGAACGATGACAAGGCTGCAATCAAGCAGATCCTGGCCGAAGACTGACCGGCTGAATATCGAGTGAAAGCAATCGGTCGGATCTGGCCGAAAAGTGAAAGCAATGGAAAAGCCCGCTCGCCTCAACAGGTGGGCGGGCTTTTTTGCGTTCAAGGGTGTGGCTTGAACTTGGAGCCGAACCGCATAACTGATTGAGCATGTCAAACCCGCCCAATGACCCACTGTTTCCGCCTGGTTGCACGCACATCGAGGTGAAGTGCTGGTCGTGCGGCCATGCGGTCGAGTTTACGCCTGATCAACTGCCTGACGACATCGAGCGGCACGATTTCGAAAACAGGGCAAAGTGCCGATGTGGGGTAGGGTGGCCTCATGTGTCACAGCTGCCGAAGGTCAGGCGGACTTGGTGACCCTACGACAGATCGGTTTTTCTGCGTCACAACGTTAATTGTTTTACACTAATTTTTAGAAACTTGCATTTCCGCATCTATTGCATCTATTGCATCTATTGCAGGATGAATAATCTCTGAAAGATAGATTGTCGGACCGATACCTCGATAGCCATTAACTTTTTCACCCATTGAATCAAAATAAGCTTTTTCTTCTTTTCGGTAGATCCAATCAGTTTCAATGGTTGTGCCGCCATCAACGCGGCTAAACCATGCATAGAATCCCTTACCTTTGTCAGGACGCACATCACTGCTTCTCAACACATCGTTCGCATGTTTCGCATTTACTTTAATTTTTCGTATACCGTGCTTTGTTGCATTTGATGCTTCTTTGATGACGCGAAACTCCCAAGCCGCAGTCGATAACTTTCGCTTAAAGTTATTCTCCAACGACTCGGCATCTTTCGCCTGTTCAACATTATCGAGGGCCACGTGTGTTGCGTATGAGTCTATCGCCCAAATGATGCAGTAACTGTTCGCAAGGGTCTGATGGCTCAGAAAGCTATCAAGAATTGGGTTCAGGACATCTCGCTTGAACTCGAGGGCCGTCAGCATATTCGTTATCCTCTTCGCGCGCAGATCAATAGCAAGATCTTGTAAAGATCAATCAGTTTCCAAACCGCAGTCTAACCAATTGATGTTGTTTGGCGAGCTATAGGAGCAGTTTCCAATCCAAGTGTATGAAATCGCAGGATAGGCGCGGAACAGCTGGGTTTACCATCCAGCACGCCCGTCCGGGCCGATCCAGCTTCCAGTTCCGCGCCGATCGCGTCGATCCAGTGCTCTGCACCTGACGCAACATGCCGTGGAAAAACAGGCCTGAGATTGGGTTACAAGTATCCCGAGCGAAAGCATCGGAAGGAGGGAGTCAGCCCAAAGCAGACGGCATACATCGATTGATTGGCTGCGATGCACCGAGAGGTTCACTTAGGCTTGTCTTGCGACACTACAATTGAGAACATGGGTTTAACGGATTTGGATAGGCGGCTAACAAGATGCACGATCACTGGCTGGTACTGTTGAATGCGCTGCCATCGATACCGGGAGAGTTTTTAGGGCGTGTTTTCGCGGTCCTTATTGGGGCTTTTGCTGGTGCGTATGCAGCAAACTGGTTTGCCTTTCGAAAGGCACGGATAGAAAGAAATACCGCAGAGCTTCTAGCCATCAATGCTGCAACATCAATGACATTTGGAATATTGAATGACGCATGCAGCTTCAAGGATCAGTATGGACGAAGAACAGTTGAGAACTTTCGGGCATCGAAGAAGCACTACCTAAGTGCATTGCAAAACCCTCCACCCGGTAAACAAATTGATGTCAACTTTGAGTTTTACCATCTTTCACATTTCAAAACACCAATCGAAAAACTCTATGATCTATGCATGAGTGAAATAAACATGACCGGTATTGGCCTACATGCTGTTTCAGTTCTTTCTCAGAGTTTGGAAAGCTTCCGTAGATCATTGGACGGCCGAAATCAGGCGGCTGAAAGGCTTGAAAAAACACAGATGCCACCGGACGAAAAGGCTTACACATACTTTGGCATCAATACCGGTTCGGGGGTGCATGACACGAGATTTTCCGACAGTATTGAAGGCTTTGAGCATTCTTTGGATAGCGTCATTTACTGTTGTTGTTTCCTGATCGGGCAACTAGCGCGCATTGGAGAACAAGTAGAAAAGCGGAATGGTAAGAACGGTCCCCGCTTGCGCAGGGCAGAAATCAAAGGCATCGAAGCGGACTCGGACCTTTTTCCGGAACGCTCGGGTTTTCCTGACTTCGAGAAGGCGCTCGAGAACCAGAATGAGTCGGAAGAAAAATCAAGAAGGTCTTGGTTTTCGTTCTTTGGAAAGAGCAAGGGCAAGTAAGATCGGATGGTTTGTGCGCCCCATGGCACAATTGCGGCGAGGGGCTTGGTCACTTTGCAAAGCCCGCTTCCTGCGCTTAGCCGACGCTCAGATCTTGGTTCAAACGACAGGGGAGGACCAAAAACTTGCGTAGGATGCGGAAAACTAGCGTGTGACAGTTGCTCTGCAAGCCATTGAAATCATATGCGACATATTTCCAATTTCGTGTGACACATGTTCGTTGAAAACATTGAATAAAAGCGGAGTTTTGGTAGGCCCGGCAGGACTTGAACCCGCAACCAAAGCGTTATGAGCGCTCTGCTCTAACCAATTGAGCTACAGGCCCGCCTGCGCGGTTTGGTAAGGGTGCGGGGGCGGCGCGTCAAGAGATAGAAACGCGTAGATGTGGCTTAGGTGCATTGCACGCCTGCGCAACCTGCTATAACCCGTTTTCGCAAAGGGAACAGGCAGCGGGATGTGTCATGACCAACTCCAAGAACTCGATCACCTACGCGGATGCGGGTGTTGATATTGATGCAGGCAATGCGCTGGTAGAGCGTATCAAGCCAGCGGCCAAGCGCACCAAGCGTCCGGGGGTGATGTCAGGCCTTGGCGGTTTTGGCGCGCTATTCGACCTCAAGGGGGCGGGCTACACCGACCCGATCCTCGTTGCTGCGACCGATGGTGTTGGCACCAAACTGCGGATCGCAATTGATACCGGAAATGTCGATGGCGTTGGCGTCGACCTGGTCGCTATGTGCGTCAACGATCTGGTGTGCCAAGGGGCGGAGCCGCTGTTTTTCCTAGATTATTTCGCAACCGGCAAGCTGGAGACAGAGCAGGCTGCGCGTATCATCGAAGGTATCGCAAAGGGCTGCGAAGGGTCGGGCTGTGCCTTGATCGGCGGCGAAACGGCCGAAATGCCGGGGATGTATTCCGAAGGTGACTTTGACCTCGCGGGGTTCTCTGTCGGGGCGATGGAGCGGGGCGCTGATCTGCCGCGCGATGTGGCGGCAGGCGATGTGCTGCTGGGTCTTGCCTCGGATGGGGTGCATTCCAACGGCTATTCGCTGGTGCGCAAACTGGTTGAAATGTCGGGCTTGGGCTGGGATGCCGATTGCCCTTGGGCGGACGGCACCTTGGGCGAGGTGCTGCTGACGCCAACGCGGCTTTATGTAAAACCGGCGTTGCAGGCTGTGCGGGCAGGCGGCGTCCATGCGCTGGCCCACATCACCGGCGGCGGTCTGACCGAAAACCTGCCACGGGTTCTGCCTGATAATCTTGGTGCTCGGATTGATCTTGATAGCTGGGAACTGCCCGGTGTTTTCAAATGGATGGCTGACGTTGGCAGCATGTCTCAAGCCGAAATGCTCAAGACATTCAATTGCGGTGTGGGCATGATCCTTGTGGTCAAGGCCGACGAAGCCGAAGCGCTGACGACGCTGCTGACCGACGCGGGCGAAACCGTGTGCCCGATGGGCGACGTCACGGATACCACGGGCGTTGCCTATACCGGCAGCCTGCTGTGACCAAACGGGTTGCGATCTTTCTGTCCGGTGGCGGGTCAAATATGCGGGCGCTGGTCGAAGACATGACCAGCGACCACCCCGCGCGGCCCTGTGTGGTGGTGGCGAATGTGGCAGATGCGGGCGGGATCGCTTGGGCCAAAGAACGGGGCATTCCGACCGAAGTTGTAGAACATAAACCCTTTGCAGGGGATCGCGCCGCTTTCGAAAACGAACTGACCGCGCGTTTGATGCCCCATGCGCCAGATATCATCTGCCTTGCGGGTTTCATGCGCAAGCTGACTGGCGGCTTTACCGATGCTTGGGCCGGTCGGATGATCAATATCCATCCCTCGCTTTTGCCACGGTATAAAGGGCTGCACACCCACGCCCGCGCGCTCGAGGCAGGCGATACCCAGCACGGCTGCACAGTGCACGAGGTCACGGCAGCGCTGGATGACGGGCCGATTTTGGGCCAAGCCACCATTCCGGTTATGGCCGGCGACACGCCAGATGATCTGGCGGCGCGGGTTCTGGTGCAAGAACATCGACTTTATCCTGCGGTCCTGCGGCGCTTTGCCAGCGGTAATCGCGATCTTTTAATGCTGGAAGGCTAGGCACGCGGCCTATTGCGCTGAAACCATGCGCTTTTCCATTGCCTGAACGGCTTCCTCTGTCCAAAGTAGCGTTATGAAAACAATCACCACCACCGCTGAACTTGACGCCTACTGCACAGAGGCCGCTAAGTATGATTACGTGACCGTCGATACCGAGTTTCTGCGCGAACGGACCTATTATTCAAAACTTTGCCTGATCCAGCTGGCGATGCCCGGCACGGATGAGTCCAACGCCGTGCTGGTGGACCCGTTGAGCGAAGGCCTGTCACTTGAGCCTTTGTACACGCTGTTCCGCGACACATCGGTGGTCAAGGTTTTCCACGCAGCGCGGCAAGACCTCGAGATTTTCTTTGTTGATGCTGGTGTCTTTCCCAAGCCCTTGTTCGACACGCAGGTCGCAGCCATGGTCTGCGGTTTTGGCGAGCAGGTCGGATACGAGACGCTGGTTCGCAAGATTGCACATCAACCTCTTGATAAGACATCACGCTTTACCGATTGGTCGCGGCGTCCGCTGAGCGACGCGCAGTTGAAATACGCCGTTGCTGACGTCACGCACCTACGCCAGATCTATGAGTTTCTCGCCCGCAAGATTGAACAGACGGGCCGTGGCCGCTGGGTTGAGGAAGAGCTTGAGATTCTGACCAGCCCCGACACCTACGTCACGCCCCCGCGCGAAGCTTGGCGACGGGTCAAGACACGGACCAATTCGCCAAAGTTTCTGGCGCTGGTGCGCGAGCTTGCAGCCTTCCGCGAAGAGTATGCCCAAACCCGCAACATCCCGCGCAGCCGCGTCTATAAGGATGACGCGATGGTTGAGCTGGCCAGTAACAAGCCGAAAAACCACGAAGAATTAGGCCGTGCCCGGTTATTGTTACGCGATGCGCGCAAGGGCGAGATTGCGGATGGAATCCTCAAGGCGGTAGAGGCCGGTGTGAACTGTGCGCCTGCGGATATGCCGCAACCGGATCGCAGCCGTGATAAATTGCAGGTCAATCCGGCCCTATCTGATCTGCTTCGGGTCTTGCTCAAGGCGAAATCCGAAAGCGCGGGCGTCGCGGCCAAACTGATCGCACCTGCTTCGGATCTTGACGGGATTGCCGCCGGTTTGCGCGATGTGGATGCTCTAAAAGGGTGGCGGCGTGAAGTGTTCGGGGAAGATGCACTGCGTTTGTGCAAAGGTGAGATCGCGTTGACCGCCGTAGGGTCCGATCTGAAAGTGGTTGAGCTTTAAGGCTCAACCTTTTGATATCGTTAGTTAGTTAGGGGTTATCTACGCGATGTCATCGCGTTGCGCAGGCCCTCTACGCGGATGGACGACACACCGGCCAACTTCTGATTTGTCAGTTTGCGCGCCGCTGTAACCTCTCGCGTGGGCTCGGTGCCGATGGCAGTCGCTTCGCTTGGCTCGATGCCCTCAAGGCGATAGGTCAAGACGCCATCAACCGGCAGCTCATCTTCGTTGGCCGGCGTCAGTTGCACTTCGTAGATACCCTGGCGATCCGCACGCCCGGTGGCCCGCACGACGGCACCTCCGGGGACCTCTTCGATCGTGAGATCAATGATCTGTTCGAACGGGCGACCGGTATAGATGACCTCTTTGGACTTAGAGGACGAGAACAACCCTGTTCGCTGCGGAATCAACGGATTATCAGAGGCTTCCTGTCGGGTGATCGGTTCTGACCGGGCACTGCCGAACCAGTTGAACGGGTTCGCACGGCTGTCGCGCACAGTCGCACAGCCTGTCAAAACAAGGGTCGATACCAAGAGGGCTGAAAAGGTCTTGCGCATGGGGTCCGCCGTAGAAATTTCGGTACTATTTGACTAACCCATCCCGGACCTGTTGGGAAGGGGGTGGACCTTTGGCATCGTGCAACCTACCTGTTTGGCAAGCGAAAAGGGGGGCGCACCGTGGCGACAGAGGCATTTGAAGAACTGGTCGAGGATTTCGAATTTCTGGACGATTGGGAAGACCGCTATCGTCACGTGATTGATCTGGGCAAGTCGATGGACCCGTTGGTCGAAGCATTGCGCGTTCCCGCGACCAAGGTGGACGGCTGTGCCAGCCAAGTATGGTTGCACACGCAGTTCGAAAATGGGGCGCTGCATTTTGACGGTGCCAGCGATGCGATGATCGTGTCGGGGTTAATCGCCGTGCTTCAAAAGCTATATAACGGGGTGCCCGCGTCCGAGGTCGGGGCCATTGATGCCCGCGCCGAGATGGGGCGTTTGGGGCTCAACGAACATCTGTCGGCGCAACGGTCCAACGGCCTGACGGCAATGATCGAACGGATTCGCGGCGAGGCAGCGCAGCAGGTTTAAACGCTGGCGTTGCGGGGGCGGCGACAGATGTACCAGTCGAGTTTATTTGGCAAAATGAAGATCAGAGGGTCCGGAGCGTCGTTTCCAGATCACCGTAACCGGTAAAGCGCCGCTCGAACGCGAGGCCGAGCGTTTCAGCACAGGTTTGCGCCTTGGCTGTCAGCGCGGGGTCATCGGTTTGGGCTTGATACACCAGCTTTTTGTAGTTGCCGAAATACATATCGCGCAGTTCCGGGTGGCGGTCGAGCCCCATGGGTTTCATAATAAAAGCATCGAACTGGCGGACCAAAAAATCTGTGAGGTAGAAGGCTGTAAACTCGTCTTCCGAAATTGCAGCGAAGCGATCGTTGCCTTCGAAAAAACTGTAGCAATGAGGACCTGCTACCATCTGAACGCCCAGTTTTTCACACTCTGCCGCGAGCAGCCCGCCGGTCCCGCAATCGGCGTAGACCACAAAGATGTCGTCGTAGGCATCGCGATGTTTGATTACAGCCGCGCGGACTTCTTGCGTTATTTTCTCGGGGTAGAGATGCAGCTTGGCGGGCAGGCAAGTCAGGTCGAGATGGGACCAGCCGTTGGCCTCTTTCAGGTCGAGAATTTCACGTGCAAGGGCACCGCAGGCGATCAATAGAATACGGCCCGTTTGCGGTGCAAGCGGCAAGCCGGTTTCCGTTAGATCGCAGTCCGAAGGCGGTTTCATTTGGGGCTCCTGAACGGCAAAGCCCCTTCCGATCGGGAGGGGCCTTTATCTGTTACATCAAGGGCTTACGCTTTGGCGTTATTGTGCTTGCGTCCGACCCATTCCTTGGCCGTTTCCACAGCAACAGCTGCATCGCGGCAATAGGCATCCGCACCAATGGCTTTGCCGAATTCTTCGTTCAGGGGGGCGCCGCCGACCAGTACGATATAGTCATCTCGGATGCCTTGTTCGATCATCGTGTCGATCACGACTTTCATATAGGGCATCGTCGTGGTCAGCAGGGCGGACATGCCAAGGATATCCGGCCCTTCGGTTTCCATCGCTTCGAGGTAGGCTTCGACCGAGTTGTTGATGCCAAGATCGACAACCTCAAAGCCCGCACCTTCCATCATCATCGACACGAGGTTCTTGCCGATGTCGTGGATGTCGCCTTTGACCGTGCCAATCACCATCTTGCCCACACGCGGCGCGCCGGTTTCGGCCAGCAGCGGCTTGAGGATCGCCATGCCGCCTTTCATCGCGTTTGCAGCAAGCAACACTTCGGGGACAAAGAGGATGCCGTCCCGGAAATCTGCGCCAACGATGGTCATGCCGCCGACCAATGCTTTGGTCAGGACATCGTAGGGAATCCATCCGCGTGCAATCAGGATATTAACGCCTTCTTCGATCTCTTCGCGCAGACCGTCGTAGAGATCGTCAAACATCTGCTGAACAAGTTCTTCGTCGTCCAGATAGGCAAGGATAATTTCGTCTTCATCCGACATAGTCGTTCCTCATCGGTTAACTCACCCGCGCGGGCTTGTGCCTTTTTGTCACACAAGCGCCGAAAGCTTCGTGCTTATTGCGACAAACTCGGCACCGCGTGCGACGCTTTTGGTTGATCAGAAATTACGCCCGATCGTCCTGTAAAACAATGGGTTGGGGCAATATACTTGACCATGTTCCTAATTTGTTCCAAAAGATTTAAATGGATCAGGCGCACCTCAAATACAGACTGCCCGGACGCGGCACAGCAAGCAACCAATTGGGCCGGTTCGAGCCGCTGAAAGTGGAAGCCGTGGCCGACGGATGGGACGGTGATGGCGATCCGTTACCTGTTTTGCGTACGCAGGTCAGCGTCGAAGTGCCGCGCAGTGTGATCAGCTATAACCAGTCGCCAGACCTGCCGTTTGACCGATCGATCAACCCCTATCGCGGGTGTGAACATGGGTGCGTCTATTGTTTCGCGCGGCCAAGCCATGCGTATCTGGGGCTGTCGCCAGGGCTGGATTTCGAAACACGCCTGATTGCGCGTCCAGACGCGCCCGAGGTTCTAAAGCGCGAACTGGCAGCTAAGAAATATCAAGTGGCACCGATTGCGATAGGAACGAATACAGACCCGTATCAGCCAATCGAGCAGGATCACCGGATTATGCGGTCGTTA
Source organism: Sulfitobacter sp. M22 (assembly GCF_021736025.1). NCBI lineage: Bacteria > Pseudomonadati > Pseudomonadota > Alphaproteobacteria > Rhodobacterales > Roseobacteraceae > Sulfitobacter > Sulfitobacter sp. M22. Next base: position 754,895 of record NZ_WMEC01000001.1, read on the forward strand.
TTGGAGGTTCTGTCGGAGTCCAATCATCCCGTCGCCGTTGTAACCAAGGGCAGTCTGATCGAGCGGGACATTGATATTCTATCGGATATGGCCGCGCGCGGGCTGTGCCGTGTCGGGGTGTCGGTAACAACTCTGGATGCTCGGTTATCGCGATTGATGGAGCCTCGGGTACCCGCGCCAAAGCGACGATTGCAGATGATCAAACGTCTTGCGGCAGCGGGAATTCCCGTGCGTGTGATGGCGTCACCTATGGTGCCTGCGTTGACCGACCCTGAGCTTGAAGCGATTTTGCAAGCCGGGCGTGATGCCGGTGCCGTTGCTGCCAGCTGGATCATGTTGCGGCTGCCACGAGAGGTATCGCCTTTGATGCAGGACTGGCTGGCGACGCATTACCCCGATCGCGCGGGCCGGATCATGGCGCGCCTGCGCGAGATGCACGGAGGGAAGGAGTACGACGCGAATTGGCACCGACGAATGCGCGGGGAAGGCCCCTATGCCGAGATGATCGCGCAGCGGTTCGTTTTGGCCGTTAAACGTTTAGGGCTGGATACGCTGCTGCCGCCAATGCGGTGCGATCTGTTTCGCCCGCCCAAACGGGCGAGCGCGCAGTTGGATCTGTTCAGGGATTAACCCCGGCGGCGGCCACGGCGCGGCGCGCGGGTGGGGCCTTCGCCATCTGTACCATCGCTGGCCGAGGAAAACGGACCAAGCGCTTCGACGATCTGTTCCAGCGTGGGAGCGTCGCCCTTGGGACGGCTGTCGAGTGCGGCGCGCATATGCACCAGATGTTCTGGCATGGTGCCACAGCAACCGCCAATGATCGACGCGCCGCAATTGCGGGCCATTTCGGCGTAATCGGCCATCAGTTCGGGCGTGCCGTCATAGTGGATGTGGCCTTCGACGTATTTGGGGATGCCGGCGTTGCCCTTGGACACGATTGGCGTTGGCATGCCTTTGGACGCGAAACCAAGCACGGTGCGCAGCACGTCCGACGCGCCGGTGCCGCAGTTCGCCCCATAGGCCAGCGGGCCGTAGTCGAGGTCATGCACCATGTCGACCATCGCTTCGGATGTCATGCCCATCATCGTGCGGCCTGCGGTGTCAAAGCTCATCGTGCCGACCCAATCAAGGCCCGCAAGCTTGAACCCTTCGGCGGCGGCGCGGTATTCTTCGGGGGCGCTAATTGTTTCAAGCCAGCCCACATCGGCACCACCGGCTTTCAGCCCGTCCGCAGTTTCGTGAAACATCTCGACCGCCAGCGCGTGAGTAAGCGGGCCAACCGGCTCCATGATTTCGCCGGTGGGGCCGACGGACCCTGCGACGATCACCTTGCGACCTGCCTTGTCTGCGACTTCACGCGCCAGCTCGGCAGAGACGCGGCTCAGCTCATGGGCGCGTTTTTCGGCGTTGTGCAGTTTCAGACGGGAGGCATTCGCGCCAAAAGAGTTGGTCAGGAAGATATCGCTGCCCGACTGAACCGCACCTTGATAGAGCTTGATGATGTTCTGCGGCTGTTCCGTGTTCCACATCTCTGGCGCGTCACCGGACATCAGGCCCATGTTGAACAGGTTCGTGCCAGTGGCACCATCAGCCAGCAGCGTGCCTTTTTCAGCCAGAAGGTCGGTAAGGGGATTGGACATGAAAAGCTCCGCTAAAGGGGTGATTTTGCCGTTTCTCACAACAACTGGCATGAAGCAACTTCATTATTCTCATGATGGTCATGAGGCCGCGCCATAGTTTCTACGTACATGGCTGCCATGAGGGCAGGGCGCGTGCTTGCGCGGCAGGGGCGCTTGGACTATGTGACAGGCTAGAAAAGGCCGATGGGTATTCCAACCGGTCCGTTGTCTGGAAGGGATGTGCATGGCCCGTCGCACGAAAATCTATGAAGGTACGGCAAAGATCCTCTATGAGGGGCCGGAACCGGGGACGATTGTCCAGCACTTCAAAGCACGACACAACCGCCTTTAATGCCGAGAAAAAGGCCGTGATCGAAGGCAAGGGCGTGCTGAACAACCGTCTTTCCGAGTTTTTTATGACGGGCTTGAACAACATCGGCGTGCCGACGCATTTCATCAAGCGTCTGAACATGCGCGAACAGTTGATCCGTCAGGCAGAGATCATCCCGCTTGAGATCGTGGTGCGCAACTATGCAGCTGGTGATCTGTCCACGCGGTTGGGGATCGACGAAGGCATGCAATTGCCGCGCCCGATCGTGGAATATCACTATAAGAACAACGACCTTGGCGATCCGCTGGTCACCGAGGAACATATCGCGGCCTTTGGCTGGGCCGGCCAACAGGACATGGAAGACATCCTGAGCCTGTCACTGCGGGTCAATGATTTCATGTCCGGCGTGATGATGGCGGTGGGGATCCGGCTTGTGGACTTCAAGATTGAGGTCGGGCGCATCTACGAGGGCGATTTCCAGCGTTTAATTGTCGCCGACGAGATCAGCCCAGACAGCTGCCGTCTGTGGGATATCGAAACCGGGCAGAAGCTGGATAAGGATGTATTCCGCCGTGATCTGGGGTCGCTGACGGATGCCTACACCGAAGTCGCCCGACGTTTGGGGGTCATGCCCAAGACGTCGACACCGATGATGAAACCGACGTTAATCAACTAGGCTGATGTCGGAGATGAGTTTATTTTGCAAAATGAAGCAGGGGGACGCGCCATGAAAGCACGGGTGCATGTGATGTTGAAGAACGGTGTTCTGGATCCGCAAGGCGAGGCTGTGCGCCACGCATTGGGGGCGATGGGCTTTGATGGTGTGAACGGTGTGCGTCAGGGCAAGGTGATCGAGCTGGACCTGAACGACGGTACGACGCAGGCGGATGTCGAAGTGATGTGTGAAAAGCTGCTCGCGAATACGGTGATCGAATCCTACACAGTGGAGATGGGCTGATGCACGCAGCGGTCATCGTTTTTCCGGGTTCTAACTGTGACCGCGATCTGGCGGTGGCTTTCGAGGCGGTCGGTGCCAAAGTGTCGATGGTCTGGCATAAAGATACCAGCCTGCCCGACGGGGTCGATATTGTCGGCGTTCCCGGTGGGTTCTCTTACGGGGATTATCTGCGCTGCGGCGCGATTGCGGCGAACTCTCCGATTTGTCGCGAAGTGGCGGCCCATGCGGAGCGTGGCGGCTATGTCATGGGCATCTGCAACGGCTTTCAGGTGCTGACCGAAACGGGTTTGCTGCCCGGTGCCTTGCTGCGCAACGCAGGCCTGAAATACATTTGCCGCACAGTTCCATTGCGCGTGGCGACGGCGGACAGTGACTATACCTCGGGGTATGATGCCGGCGCGATGATCGATATCCCTATTGCGCACCATGACGGTAACTACTTTGCAGATGGCGATACGATCGCCAAGCTGCATGGCGAGGATCGCGTGGCCTTTACCTATGGCGACAACCCCAACGGGTCACAGTCGGACATTGCAGGTATCCTGTCGTCCAACCGTCGTGTGCTGGGGATGATGCCCCACCCTGAACGCGCTGCGGATGCGGGGCATGGTGGCACGGACGGGGCGGCGCTCTTCCGCGCATTGGCAGGGTCTGTGGTCACAGCGTGACTTGAGTGCCACGGTGAGGACGCGTAGATTGCCGGCATGTTCCGGTCTGCGTCCTCTCGTGAAGCCACTTTATCTGTCAGCTGGCGCGTCCGGCTGGCGGTTGCTTTGCTATTGGTCTTTGCAGTTGTCACGATTTCGATCACCAACAAGCTGCTGACGGACCGTTTTACCGAAAGCACGCGCAATCGCGCCGAACTTCGGATCGCCCTCTACAGCGGTAACCTGCTGGCAGAGTTGCGCCAGAACGCCATTGTACCGCAGTTGTTGTCACGCGACCCCGCCTTGATAGAGGCGCTGACCCGATCTGATTATTCCCTATCGACCCAGCGGTTGATCTCTTTCGTAGAGGAAATCGGGGCTGCCTCCTTGATGCTCTACGACATCGACGGGCGCACGGTCGCCGCGACCGACCGCAACCGGCTGGGGGCGTCGCACCGCCAAGAAGCGTATTTCGTGGATGCGTTACGCTCTAATTCTACCGTCTTCAGCGTGATCCCCCGCGATACCGGTGGCTATCGTTTTTTCTATTCACGCCGCATCCACGAAGCGGGGACGAACCTTGGTGTAATCGCGGCCGAAGTCGATTTGCAGCGGTTCGAGCGGGCGTGGGCGGGTATTTCGGACGCGGTGATCGTGACCGACAGCACCGGCGATATCATCATGGCGACCGAACCGCGCTGGCGCGGCTTGACCGAAAGCGAAGCGTTGTCGAACCAGACCCCGCAAAGCGCGATTGAACGGGCCATCAAGGCCACCGCCGACTGGACCGCGCTGCCTGCCGATGCGTATCTGCAAGGCGAGGCGGTGATGCGTCTATCGTCGCGGATACCGTTCCGGGGTTGGCGGATCACCAGCTATACCACCTATGCCTCTGTGCGCGAAAAGGTGAACGGGGTGCTCGCGCTTGAGGTGATGGGCTTTGCGATCCTGCTGGCGTTGACGTTTTATGCCCTCAGCCGTCGGACGGCGGGGCGCGCAGCATTGTTCCAGCGTGAATCCGCAGAACTGCGCGCATTGAACGCGGCGCTGCAACGCGAGGTGGCGGAACGCAAACGAGTGCAACAAACACTGGCCGTGGCCGAGCAAACGCTGGAACAATCAAGCAAGCTTGCTGCCTTGGGCGAAATGTCGGCTGCTGTCAGCCACGAATTGAACCAGCCTCTGGCGGCAATGAAAACCTATTTGGCGGGGGCACGGTTATTGATGCAGCGCAACCGGCTTGAGGAAGCGCTGGCCTCTTTCGGGCGTATTGACGATCTGATCGAACGTATGGGGGCCATCACACGGCAGCTCAAAAGCTATGCGCGCAAGGGTCAGCAGCAGTTTTCCCCCTTTGATATGGAGGAAGCCCTTGGCTCTGCCTTGTCAATGATGGAGCCGCAGCTACGTCAACGTCAGGTGCAGATCAATCGTATCCTCCCGTCAGACCCGGTGCAGGTGATGGGCGACCGCATGCGGATCGAACAAGTATTGGTCAATCTCTTGCGCAACGCATTGGATGCCACCAAATCGGAACGAAACCCGACGGTAGAGATTATACTATCAGCGGGAGAAACGGCGACGCTTACCGTGCGCGACAATGGCCCCGGGATCGAAGATCTCGATAGCCTGTTCGAGCCGTTTTACACGACCAAACAGCCCGGCGATGGTGTCGGGCTGGGGCTTGCGATCTCGTCGGGTATTGTATCCGATCTGGGGGGCAGGCTGACAGCCCGCAACGGCCAACATGGCGGTGCGGTTTTTGAAATGCAGCTGCCCATCATGGACAGCACAGAGAAGACACAGGCGGCAGAGTAAACCAATGGCTCAGGTAATGAAAATCGCGATCGTTGATGATGAACAAGACATGCGTCAGTCGATCAGCCAGTGGCTGGCACTGTCAGGCTATGACACAGAGACCTTCGGCAGCGCCGAGGATGCACTGAAAACACTGGGGCCGGATTACCCCGGTATCGTGATTTCCGACATCAAGATGCCCGGTATGGGCGGGATGCAGTTTCTGAAAAAACTGATGGGCACCGATAGCGCCTTGCCCGTAATTATGATCACTGGCCACGGCGATGTGCCGATGGCCGTAGAAGCCATGCGCGTCGGCGCGTTTGATTTTCTGGAAAAACCGTTCAATCCCGACCGGATGAGCGAGCTGGCCAAGAAGGCGACCAACGCACGCCGGCTGGTGATGGACAACCGTGCCCTGCGCCGCGAGCTGTCGGATGGCAGTCAGCTGATGAAAAAGCTCATCGGCGGCTCGCCCGTGATGGAACGCCTGCGCGAGGATATTCTGGATCTGGGGCAGGCCGATGGTCACGTGTTGATCGACGGTGAGACCGGTACAGGCAAGACACTGGTGGCGCACGCTTTGCATGCTGTCGGCTCACGCGCTGGTAAAAAATTCGTCTTGGTCAGCTGCGGCGCGCTGGAAGAAGACGCACTGAGCAAACGTTTGTTCGGGCCGATGATGCCTGAAGATGCCCAGCTTCCCGCGATTGAAGAAGCACGCGGTGGGACTTTGGTGCTAGAGGGGATCGAGGCGCTGAGCGAGACGCTGCAGGCGCGGTTACTAAGTGCCATCAACGATCAGGGCACGCCTGCGGAAACCCGGATCGTTGCGATTTCAAACCTGCAAGAGGCCGGACGCACGTCCGAAGATGCGCTGCGCTCTGATCTGTTCTACCGACTGGCTGCTTTGCGCATCACCGTGCCGCCACTGCGCCAACGGGGCGAGGATATCCTGACGCTCTTCACCCGTCTGTCCGAAGAATTCGCGGATGAATATGGCTGCGAGACGCCGCAGGTTTCCGCGCAAGAGGCCGCGCAACTGTTGCAAGCGCCTTGGCCCGGGAACGTGCGCCAGTTGATTAATGTGGCCGAACGCGCTGTGTTGCAGTCGCGTCGCGGGTCCGGTTCTATTGCATCGTTGTTGATGTCCGACCACGAAGAGATGCAGCCGGTGATGACCACGGACGGCAAGCCGCTGAAAGAATATGTCGAAGCGTTCGAGCGTATGTTGATCGACAACACCATGCGCCGGCACAAAGGGTCCATTGCGAGCGTTATGGAAGAGCTCTGTCTGCCACGCCGGACCCTGAACGAAAAGATGGCAAAGTACGGCCTGCAACGCTCGGATTATCTCTGAGCGCTGCAAACGGGGCGAGGTCAGCCAAGTCGCGTTTCGATCAACTCACGTGCTGCACCGGTTTCATCGGTGTAGCAGGTCCAGGACGGGCTGCCGGGCAGGTCAATGATATGCTGGCCAGTTTCGACGATCGGGATGGTCGTGTTGATTGTTGCGCCTGAAATCCCCGTGTGCGTTTCTACTGCGCGGATGCAGCTGCGTTTCGAGGGGCCCTGAGGATCACTGCTGCCTGTGGCGCTCATGTCTTCGCAGGCGGCCAGCGCTAAAAACGGGAGGCAAAGCACTGTGCGCAGGGAAATATGCATTCGTATCATCCTTATGTGTCTCATTTTTGTGCAAACGTCAGGCAGCACGCAGCGCGGCGTAATCCCGCTGACCGAGCATTTCTCATAGCGCAGACCCTTGTCAAGCAAGGGCGCAAGGCGTGGGTGCAGCTTCTACCATTGCGTAGCTGTAGAACCGCAATACGCGATTTCCCATTGTCATTTGGTCCCTTCTGCCGTTAATTGTAGGCAGGGCTGTTTACCTCTTTGGATGGCAAACCAGACCCCAGACAGTTTCGATGCCTCGGTTCCCCGGCATGTGGTGACCAGGCAGACCGATTAGGCCCTTAAAAAAGGCTCAAGAACCGCTGACGATTAGGCCGTGCCTTTGCTCGGTCAGTTGCAGTTAATTAATGGATATGGGGGCGCGTTACGCAGCACCCATGTCGGAGAAGAACCGCGATGACGCGCGCAGACGCCAAGAGCAGACAGACAGGCGGCCTTTGGGGCCCTGTTGAAGCCGCGTCACCCATCGCCCTGACAAGACATACCCTGCCTCGCAGCGTCCCACCGGGCTTGCTGTCTGCGCAGCTGTGCAAAATGGATTTATGCCTAAGAAAATGCTTATCGATGCCACCCACGCTGAGGAAACTCGCGTTGTTGTGGTCGACGGAAACAAGGTCGAGGAATTTGACTTTGAATCAGAGAATAAACGCCAGCTAGCTGGCAATATCTATCTCGCGAAAGTCACGCGGGTTGAACCTTCGTTGCAAGCGGCGTTCGTGGATTATGGCGGCAACCGTCATGGTTTCCTCGCCTTTTCAGAAATTCACCCTGATTATTACCAGATCCCCGTCGCCGACCGTTTGGCGCTGATGGAGGAAGAGCGCGCCTACGCCGAAGCGCAGGCCGCCAAAGAAGACGAAGACGAAAAGCCCAAGCGTCGGACCCGTTCGCGCAGCCGTAGCAAGACCAAGGCCGAGGACACCGTGTCTGATGACGCGACTGTCAGCAAAGACGCGGACACCACAGACAGCGATCAGATTAACGGCATGGAGACCGTGGATCTGGACGACGAGGAGGGCTCCTCTCCGATGGAGCGGGTCGGTGAAACGCCCGTCGAAGAGCCTGCGCAGGATGGCGACACCGCCGCTGACGAGAAATCCGAGGCAAGCGGCGACGCGGCCCAGTCCGATGACACTGATCGCGATGACAGCGATGATGCGGATGACGGTGACGACGATCCCAAAGCCAATGACGCATCCTCCAGGGATGACAGCATCGAATCCGTGGCGGATGACGATGACCACGACGATCTGCGTACTGCCCGCAAGCCACGTCCCAAGCGTTACAAGATCCAAGAAGTTGTAAAAGTCCGTCAAATCCTGCTGGTGCAGGTCGTAAAAGAAGAACGCGGCAACAAGGGTGCGGCACTGACAACCTATCTGTCGCTCGCCGGCCGGTACTGCGTCTTGATGCCCAACACTGCACGTGGGGGCGGCATCAGCCGCAAGATCACCAACGCCGCAGACCGCAAGAAGCTGAAAGAGATCGCGAACGAAATTCAGGTGCCCAAGGGTGCCGGTCTGATCGTACGCACCGCGGGCGCACAGCGCACCAAAGCAGAGATCAAGCGCGACTATGAATACCTGCAACGTCTGTGGGAACAGATCCGCGAGCTGACGCTGAAATCCATCGCGCCGGCCAAGATTTACGAAGAAGGCGACCTGATCAAACGGTCGATCCGCGACCTTTATAACCGCGAGATCGACGAGGTGTTTGTCGAAGGCGAACGCGGCTACCGCATCGCCAAGGACTTCATGAAGATGATCATGCCGTCCCACGCCAAGAACGTGAAGCTTTACAGCGAAACGCTGCCGTTGTTTGCACGCTATCAAGTCGAAAGCTACCTGTCGGGCATGTTCAACCCCACGGTACAGCTGCCTTCGGGCGGGTATATCGTGATTGGTGTGACCGAAGCGCTTGTTGCGATCGACGTGAACTCGGGCCGGGCCACGAAAGAAGGCTCGATCGAACAGACCGCGACCAAGACCAATCTTGAAGCCGCTGCCGAAGTCGCACGCCAGCTGCGTTTGCGCGATCTGGCCGGTCTAATCGTCATCGACTTTATCGACATGGACGAGCGTCGCAACAACGCCGCCGTCGAAAAGCTGATGAAGGACAAACTGAAAACCGACCGCGCGCGCATTCAGGTGGGTCGCATTTCGGGCTTTGGCCTGATGGAAATGTCGCGCCAGCGTCTGCGTCCCGGCATGATCGAGGCGACGACACAGCCGTGCCACGCCTGCCACGGCACTGGTCTGATCCGGTCGGACGACAACCTCGCACTGTCGATCCTGCGCCAGATCGAGGAAGAAGGCACACGCAAACGGTCGCGCGAAGTGCTGATCACCGCGCCCGTGGGGATCGCCAACTTCTTGATGAACCAAAAGCGTGAACATATCGCCCATATCGAAGGGCGTTACGGCATGTCTGTGCGCATCGAAGGCGACCCCGCTTTGGTCAGCCCGGACTTCACGCTTGAAAAGTTCAAGACCGCGACGCGGGTTGTAACGCCGATTGAACATGTGGTGTCGGTGGATACATCTATCATGGACGAGGTCGATGATATGGATATTGACGTCGCTACCGAGGCCGACGCCGAGGTTGAAACAGCCGACGCGGAGCCCACGAATAATGACAATGGCGCGCAGAACCAGCAGGGCGGGTCGGACGATGACAACGATGCCGAGGGTAAACCCAAGCGCCGTCGTCGGCGTCGGCGGCGTCGGGGTGGCAAGGCCAACGGCGATGATGCGGCCAACGGTGACAACAATGATACCGATTCCGATGGTGACAACGATAGCTCCAGCGATGCGGATAAATCGGACGCCACCGTAGAGGCGAAAGCCGACGTTCCTGCAGCGGCGACGAACGAGGACGCCACACAGCAGGACAAACCCAAGCGCACCCGCAGCCGGACCCGCAAACCCAAGGCGGATGCCGCGGCAGAAGCAACGGTTGATACTGACGCCAAGACTTCCGAGGCCGCTGATGCGGCAGCTTCGGATGCTGACAGCGCAGAAGAAGCGCCCAAGCCCAAGCGGACCCGCACGCGCAAGCCCAAAGCTGCCCCCGTCGATGCCGCTGAAGACGCGCCAAAGCCCGAGGAAACGCCTGCTCCGCAAGAGCAGCCAGCCCCCGAGCCCAAGCCAGAACCAGAGGTAACACCCGACGCGCCGACGCCTGAGCCCGCAAAGGAACCGACGCCGATCCCGACGCCGGAACCGACCCCCGCGCAGCCGTCGCAGCCTGCCGAGGTAGAGCCGACACCGGCCCCAACCGAGGTGCCCGACAGCACCCCGACTGAAATCCCTGCCGCGCAGGAAATTCAGCCGGAGCCCCCCATGACGGAGGTGCCGCAGCCTCAGGTGGCCCCGCAGGCTCAGCCCGAAAAACCCGCCAAGCCAAAGCGGCGCGGCTGGTGGTCTTTGGGCGGCTAAACCGCGCGTTCGTCGGGACGACACTTTGAAACGACAAAAGGCAGACCTTCGGGTCTGCCTTTTTGGTTTTCGATTAAACCTGCGTTTACTTTTTGCGGATTACATAAGCCTGCGGCGTTTGGTCCATCAACGCGGTTTCAAGGCTGTGACCGGCCTCGGCGCAGAAATGGGGTATGTCGATAATCGCGGCTGGATCATCTGCGTGAACCGTCAGTAAATCGCCAGAAGCCATTGATTGCAGACGTTTACGCGCCTTAAGGACGGGAAGGGGGCACAGCAGCCCCGTCGCATCGAGAAAGTTTTTATCTGTCATAAGTCTCAAATAGGCGACATGTTTCAGCGCGTCCACAACCTTGTGACAGGGTTCACGCGCAACAGCAGGTGACGCGCTGGACAAAGCAGATTATGGCTTGGGTCATGTTTGGATTTGACCTGATCGACGCGGGACTTTTGCCCGCCATACTCATCGCGCTGACCGCAGGGATCATCAGTTTTCTGAGCCCCTGCGTTTTGCCCATCGTGCCCCCGTACCTCGCCTATATGAGCGGCGTGACCTTGAACGACATGTCGTCGGTCGCAGCTGCGCGACGCAAGGCGGTGATTGCGGCGCTGTTCTTTGTCATGGGGCTTAGCACAGTCTTTTTAATCCTTGGTTTTACCGCGTCTATTTTTGGGGCGTTCTTCTTGCAAAATCAGGTGCTCTTCGCGCGGCTGTCGGGCATTGTGGTGATCATCTTTGGTCTGCATTTCCTGGGCGTCTTCCGCATTCCTTTTCTGGATCAAGAGGCGCGTCTGGATGCGGGCGACAAGGGCGGCACGTCCTTTGGGGCCTATATCCTTGGGCTGGCCTTCGCCTTTGGCTGGACACCCTGCATCGGGCCGCAGCTTGGCGCGATCCTGTCACTTGCGGCTTCCGAAGCATCTGTGACACGTGGCACCTTGCTGCTTGGTGTGTATGCGGCTGGCTTGGGTATTCCGTTCTTGCTGGCTGCGATGTTCATCACCCGCGCCACACAACTGATGAACCGGATTAAACCCTATATGCGACTGATTGAACGGGGCATGGGCATCTTGCTGATCGTGGTCGGGCTGGCGTTGCTGACAGGCGCATTCACGACTTTCTCGTTCTGGCTTCTGGAAACATTTCCGGCCTTGGGATCCTTGGGTTAAGCGCCTTACTCTTGCCGGAAAACCTGTTTAAGCTGCGGTGAAATACAGGGTGAACGATGGCCGAGAATATAGAGCAGACAGTCAAAACGCGACGGGTTTTCTACATCCCCGGCTATGACCCCATTCATCCGCGCCGCTACCGCGAGCTTTACCGCAAGGAAGGTGGCGAACAGGCGCGGATATCGGATTATCAGATCGCCTTATCGCCCAAGACGGGGGGCGGGAACTATGGCTGGAACGTCGCCGCGCATATCGATGGTGTGGATGTAGAGACCACGGTCGAGGTGCTGGTCTGGTCTGACATCGTGCGCATCTCCATGAGCAACTCAATCCTCGCGACCTATGGACAGCTGGTGCAAACGGCGTGGGTGTATATCGCCTCTGGAGCGCTGTGGCGGTTGATGCAGTTGCGCAAGGGGCCGGTGATCGCGGCGCTCTATCCGGTGGGGATGCTGCTGCTGCAACTGCTGATCGCTGTACTTGCGGGCAAGCTTTTGTACACCGCGTTGACCTTCTTTGGCGGGCCCGCGTGGTTCAAGGGCATCGTCGCCGCCCTTGGTGTGGGCCTTGGTTGGCAGGTGCTGCGGTGGTTCAAAAAGCATGATGGCAAGTTTTACGCCTATTATCTTATGCACGACTACGCCTTCGGGGCTGCAACCCGGGGGGCAAACCCGCCCGCGCTTGAAACCCGTATGACCGAATTTGGCGACGCAATCGTTCAGGCGCTGAAGTCTGACGTGGACGAGGTGCTGGTCGTGGGCCATTCCTCGGGGGCGCATCTGGGGGTGTCGATCCTTGCCGACCTGATCCGCGCGGGCAGGGTACCGGCAGAGGGACCGAAACTGGCCTTTATGAGCTTGGGGCAGGTAGTCCCAATGGTGTCTTTCCTACGGGACGCCCACCGTCTGCGCGCCGATCTACGCTATCTGTCGCGATGCGTCGGGCTTACCTGGATCGACGTGACTGCCCCCGGCGATGGCTGCGCCTTTGCGCTGTGCGATCCGGTTGCAGTGTCGGGCGTGGCCCCCGAAGATAAACGCTGGCCGCTGGTGTTTTCAGCGGCCTTCACACAATCGCTGACCCCGGCGCGTTGGAAAGCGTTGCGCTGGCGGTTCTTCCGGCTACATTTCCAATACCTCTGTGCCTTTGATGCGCCCAAGGATTATGACTATTTCCAGATCACCGCAGGTCCGCATAGCCTTGCGGAACGCTATGCTGGACGTCCCGCGTCGCGATCCCGCATCGTGAAACCGGTGAATAAATTCACCTCGACCGCGCCATGACACTGCCGCCCAAACCTGAAAGCCGGCCCGCGGAAGTGTCTTTGTGGCGCTATGCCAAGCTATTCCGCCAAGACATCTTATCCGCTCAACCTGCGCGGCTGTATCGTGCGTGGATGGCGGAATTCAAAACGCCATTTTTCCGAAGCTATCTGATCAACCAGCCCGATCTGATCCAGGACGTGCTCAAGACGCGCCCCGACGACTACCCCAAATCCAACCGGATCGGCGAAGGGTTGCGGCCACTGCTTGGCAATTCTGTTTTTCTGACCAACGGTGAAACCTGGAAACGGCAACGGCGCATCATCGACCCTGCGTTTGAAGGCGGGCGATTGCGCGAAACATTCCCCGCGATCTGGGACGCGGCAGAGGCAGCGGCGGCCCGGCTGGCCCCCCATGACGGTGAACCTCTAGAGGCCGAAGCGCAGACGAGCCACGCGGCAGCGGATGTGATCTTTCGCACGCTGTTTTCGATTCCCATCGAACACCATATGGCCCGCGAGGTCTTTGACGAATTCAAAACCTACCAGCGCAGCCAGCCGATCCTGAACATCGCGGCATTTGTGCCGCTGCCGCGTTGGCTGCCACGTCTGTTCCGACAAGATACAAAACGCAGCGCTGCCAAGATCCGGCAGTTGATCACCGCGCTGACGGCCGAGCGGATGGAGGCGATCAAGGCAGGCACTGCCCCCGACGATCTGGCGACCAAGATTATGACGACCCCTGACCCCGAAGACGGCTCTACCTTCACCACGGAGGAGATGGTCGATCAGGTTGCGATCTTCTTTCTTGCGGGCCACGAGACGAGCGCGTCGGCGCTGGCCTGGGCGATGTATCTGGTCGCGACCCATCCCGACTGGCAGGACCGTTTGGCCAAAGAGGCGCAGGTGATCGACCAGTGTGATTTTGCTGTCATGGGGCAGCTAAGGCAAAGCCGTGATGTCTTCCGCGAGGCGCTGCGGCTGTATCCGCCCGTTCCGATGATGGTGCGCGAGGCAAGCTGCCCCGCGACTTTTCGGGGTCGCCAAGTGGCGCGGGGGGCGCAAGTGGTCATCAGCCCGTGGCATCTGCATCGTCACGAACGCCTGTGGGACAACCCCGACGGGTTTGATCCGGCCCGATGGCACAGCGAAAACGGCAAGAAATGCCAGCGAGAGGCCTATCTGCCGTTCAGCGCCGGTGCGCGGGTCTGTCCGGGCGCAGGGTTTGCCATGGTCGAAGGACCGTTGATCCTGTCGCGTATCTTGCGCGACTACCGCATTGAGGTTGTCGGCGAAAAGCCCCCTGTTCCCGTGGCGCATCTGACGGTTCGGTCAAAAGATGGCATTTTGCTGCGTTTTGTCCGGCGCTAACGATATATCATCGCGGGCATAGATGCGCTAAACGGACACACGACGGAATCAATAAGGGCCAGGATCATCATGACCACGACAGACGCACAGCGCACACAAATGGAAACAGGGCAGGGATTTGTGGCCGCATTGGACCAGTCGGGCGGATCGACCCCAAAGGCGCTAAGCCTCTATGGCGTTGAACCTTCTGATTATTCCGGCGACGCCGAGATGTTTCACGCCATGCACGACATGCGCGCGCGTATCATTCTGGCCGATGATTTCACCTCTGACAAAGTTCTGGGCGCGATCCTGTTCGAGCGCACGATGGACAATTCGATCAACGGCAAACCCGTGGCACAGCTGCTGTGGGAAGACCGCGGCGTCGTGCCCTTCCTCAAGATCGACAAAGGTCTGGAAGACGAATCAAACGGCGTGCAGCTGCTGAAACCCATGCCCGAGCTTGCTGATCTGCTGGCGCGCGCGAAAGCCGCTGGTATCTTTGGCACCAAGGAGCGGTCGGTCATCCAATCCGCTAATCCCGAAGGCATCGCGTCGGTTGTGGCGCAGCAATTCGCCGTCGCTAAAACCGTGTGCGCCGCCGGTCTGGTGCCGATCATCGAGCCTGAGGTGAACATCCATTCGGACAGTAAAGCGGAATGTGAAACGATTCTGAAGTCCGAGCTTGAAAAGCATCTCGCCGAGCTTTCCGCCGACGAACCGGTGATGCTGAAAGTCACCCTGCCAGAGACCGCAGGCCTTTACGACAGCCTTGCCGATCTGCCGAATGTGCTACGTGTCGTTGCGTTGTCGGGCGGGTATTCGACTGAAGACGCCTGCGCGCGTTTGACCCAGAACCCCAAGATGATCGCCAGCTTTTCGCGGGCGTTGACAGAAGGGCTGAACGTCAAGATGACCGATGCCGAGTTCAACGCAGCATTGGGTCAGAACATCACCAAGATCTACGACGCATCCGTCGCCTAAGATTTTTTTGAAGACTAAAAAATAGGGCCGGTGTTTGATTGCGATCAGACGCTGGCCTTTTCGTTTGCCTCGAGCTTGAGTGCCCTACGAGGCTGACAGACGCTCCTTGAGCGCACGCAAGACGTAGACGCGGATCGCAGATGCCAATCCTGCTTCCACGCCGCGTTCGGCATCTATCTGTGCCACCAGCGCGTTGATCGGCATGTCCATCTCTTGCGCGAACCTGCGCAATTCATGCCAGAATTCATCTTCCAACGAGATCGACGTGCGGTGACCCCGAAGGGTCACCGAATGTTTTACAGGTCTCGCGCTCATGTTTCGCGCTTGTGGGCTTCCAAATTACGCGCGATTTGAGCCAGACGTTCTTTCAGAACTTCCTTCTGGTCCTTCTTTTGGCCGAACTGCACTGAATTTTCATCAGCGCGGGCCTTTCGAGATGCGCGGTTGCGCTCTTTCTTGACCTTGTTGAGATTGATGGGGGCGCTCATTCTTTTGGTCCGATCATTTGCTCCGGCCGCACCACGCGGTCGAATGTTTCGGCATCGACAAAGCCCAAGGCGATTGCTTCTTCCTTGAGGGTCGTGCCATTTTTGTGGGCAGTTTTCGCAACTTTGGTCGCGTTGTCATAGCCGATGGTAGGGGCCAGCGCTGTCACCAGCATCAGGCTTTCTTTCATCAGCTTGTCGATTCGTTCGATATTTGCTTGCGTGCCAACAACCATATTGTCGGTAAAGGCCGACGCGCTGTCGCCCAAAAGCTGCATGGATTGCAAGACGTTATAGCTCATCATCGGGTTATAGACGTTAAGCTCGAAGTGACCTTGCGACCCTGCAAAGCCGACCGCCGCGTCATTCCCCATCACGTGGGCACACACCATTGTCAGCGCCTCGGCTTGCGTCGGGTTCACCTTGCCTGGCATGATCGACGATCCTGGCTCGTTCTCGGGCAGGATCAATTCGCCCAGACCGGAACGCGGGCCGGAGCCCAGCAAACGCATGTCATTGGCGATCTTGAACAGCGATCCGGCCACGGTTTTCAACGCACCCGAGAACATGACCATAGCGTCATGGGCGGCCAGTGATTCAAACTTGTTCGGGGCGGTGACAAAGGGCAGGCCGGTAATGTCAGCCATATGCGCCGCCACGGCCTCGGCCCAGCCTTTCTTGGTGTTCAGGCCGGTGCCGACGGCGGTCCCGCCTTGGGCCAGTTCGTAGATGTCGGGCAGACAGGCGTTGACCCGTTCGATGCCTTTTTTCACCTGATGCGCGTAGCCAGAGAATTCCTGCCCCAAGGTCAGCGGTGTCGCATCCTGCGTGTGGGTCCGGCCGATCTTGATGATGTCCTTAAATTCTTCAGACTTTGCAGCCAGCGCGTCGTGCAGTTTTTGCAGACCGGGCAGCAGCACATCGCGGGCCTGCATGCCGATGGCCACGTGCATCGCTGTGGGGAATGTGTCGTTTGACGACTGCCCCATGTTGCAGTGGTCATTGGGGTGTACCGGATCTTTCGACCCTTTCTCACCACCCAGCATTTCAATCGCGCGGTTCGAGATGACCTCGTTTGCATTCATGTTCGACTGCGTGCCCGAACCCGTCTGCCAGACAACCAGCGGGAAGTTGTCGTCGAATTTCCCCTCGATCACCTCGGTCGCGGCGGCAGTGATCGCATCGGCCAGTTTCTGGTCCAGATTCCCCTGATTCAGGTTTTCCATCGCGCAGGCTTTTTTCACCACGCCAAGGGCACGGATGATCGGCACGGGCTGTTTTTCCCACCCGATAGGGAAGTTGATGATCGACCGCTGCGTCTGTGCGCCCCAATATTTATCGGACGGCACTTCCAATGGGCCAAAGCTGTCGGTTTCGGTACGGGTATCGGCCATGAAAAGGCTCCTGATCTTGGGCTTATGTCTGATCAGGGTTTACCCCGCGGGGGGCAGCGGTGCAATGAGACGATGGCGCTAACCTCGAGGCTAGCGATCGCTGGCCGACCGATTACTTGCGGAAGCTGTCGAGCGATACGACTTCAGCGGCTTTGGGGGCTTCTTCTTCGACCTCAAGCTCGCTTTCGTCCTGCTGCGGAAGGTCTTCGTCCTCGTCTGACTGGCCGGGTTCTTGCTGCTCGAATTTCAGACCGAATTCTACCGACGGGTCCACAAAGGTCCGGATCGCGTCATAGGGGATATACATCGGTTCCGGCGCATCGCCAAAGTTCAACGTGACCGAGAAGCCTTCCTCGGTAACCTCAAGCTTGTCGTACCAGTGCTGCATCACCACCGTCATTTCGCCGGGATAGCGATCCGACAGCCAATCCGCCAGCTCTGCATCAGGGTGTGCGGTGTCAAAGGTGATAAAGAAATGGTGGTTGCCGGGCAATCCATTGGCTGCAACGTCAAGTAATACCTGACGAATTAACCCGCGCATGGCATCGTGCATTAGATTGCCATACTCAATGCTTCGGCTCATTACTTCTTCTCCGGACCTTGTTGATGACAGTAGCATACGGCATTTCACACCAGTGAAAAGGGGGCGCAAAAATTTATAGCAAGAGGTTCCAGCCGAGCGCCAGCATCGCCGTCACTGCCATGGTCGACACAATGCCGAACCGAAAAGCCAACATCAACACGGCCGCAATCAACGTCAGCGCGCCGGCGATGGGATCAATGCTGGACCAATCAGGCAACGGCAGAGCAAGATGCGCCATAGGAAGCACGCGCTCGAACAAAACATGCAGCGCGAACCAGACGGACAGATTGGCAATTACGCCAACGACAGCGGCAGTAATCGCCCGCAACGCCCCCGCCAGACGAGGCTGCGCCGAGATAACCTCAAGATACGGTCCCGCGAGAAATATCCATAGAAAACAAGGTGTAAACGTGACCCACACCGTCAGAAAACCGGCAGATACAGCACCCCATGGTCCTGACTGGGCAAATCCCGCCAGCAGGGCGACAAATTCGGTGACCAAGATCAGCGGTCCCGGCGTGGTTTCGGCCAACCCCAAGGCGTCAATCATCTGCTCGGTGGTGATCCATCCGTGATCCTGCACGACGGTCTGCGCCATATAGGCCAGCACGGCATAGGCCCCGCCAAACGTCACCACTGCCAGTTTTGAAAAGAACAATCCGATCTGAAGCAGAAACTCATGACCCATCGCCCAGACGAACAGCAGCGATGATGCCCACAGCGTGCCCCAACCGGCGATGACGCCGATGGGGCGGGCAGGGTGTGGGGGTGCCGCGTCAATTTCTAAAGGGCGCGTGCCATCAGCAGCTCTAAAGGCCCCCCACAGTCCGGCGGTTAGAATGATCAGCGGGAAGGGCACGCCAAAGATAAACAACGCCACAAAGGACAGTGTGGCCAGTATCCAGCCCTCACGACCATGCAGCGCCTTACGTCCCAGATTGCGCAGCGCCTGCACGACAACGACAATCACAGCCGCTTTGATGCCCATAAACGCGGCCTGAACCAAAGGCATCTGCCCGAAATACGCATAGCCGAATGCCAACACCAGAATGACCGCCGCACCCGGCAACACGAACAGCAGTCCGGCCAGCAAACCGCCAAGGGTACCGCGCAGCCGCCAACCGGCGTAGGTCGCCAGTTGCATCGCTTCGGGACCTGGCAGCAACATACACAGGGAAAGAGCGCGCAAAAAGCTGTCTTCGGATAGCCATTGATGCCGGTCCACTAACTCGCGATGCATCAACGCGATCTGCGCCGCGGGCCCGCCAAAGGACAACACCCCGATCCGCCCGAACACACGCGCCATCAGGCGCATATCAGGGGCGCTCATCCGCATTGCTCGCTATTGTTGCGCATAAATACTCCCGACATTCTTGACGTCAGAAGTCGCAGTCCCCGAGCCCAAGGTCAAGCGCGCCAGCGGCTTCCAAATGGTAAAAAATCCTCGCCGAAGGCAGCACAACATACGTGTCAACCGGCACCGTCCCGTGCGACCGCAAGGTTTTAGAGAGAAATCAGAAAGTGGCGGGAGGGGTAAGTGCAGGTTTCTGTTGCCAGGTACCTGCGAACCCCGCCTTAGGTCGCTAAACGTAAGGACTTAAGTTTCAATAGTTCCGGTCGCTTACGCGGCCATCGCCATTGGAGCACGATTGTCATTTGCAATTGTACATTTTACGCCGATAACGGTGGCAGTCAGCCGAGATAAAGCTACATCTTTAGACGTTCGTCGATCCTGTTTCGACCCCATAATCCCCAAATGAAGGATGATTGGTGGAGTCGCCGGGTACCGCCCCCGGGTCCGAACCGCTTATTACATGCGCGTTTATACCCATAGTCCCTAAGGACAGTTCAGATATAAGGGACGTGGTTTTCTTTGCAAGGGGAAAGCCATGAAAATCCGCAGGTGCAGCGGCTACGGTGCCGCGTTCGGCTGCTTGGTGCGGCGGGCAAAGACGGTACGGGCAAGGGTCTGGGTCTCTTGTTCAAGCAGCGTCAGTCCGGCCGCGACGGCAGCAGCGTTGCGTGTCGTCATTGCGGTGGCGATCTCGCGGTGACGCGCGACGATTGCATCGCGGGACCACGCCGTGAAAGTAATCATGTTCATCAAAGGCTGCATCGCCTCGACCGCGCCAGCGAGCTGGTAAGACAGGACCGGGTTGCCCGCTGCGTCGACCAATGCGCGGTGGAATGCCACATCGGCAGCGCAAAACCCTGCATCTGACAGCGCCGGCGCGGATTGTGTGTCAAGCGCGTCCTGCATCGCCTTTAGGTGGCTGTCTTGCCTTCGGGCTGCCGATAAAGGCGCGCAGGCTCTCTCAAGTGCGAAACGGGCCTCGCAGGCGGTTTCAAAGCTGACGTCGTTCATTGACAAAAGTAGGGTAGAGGTCGTGATCTGCTGCGCTTGAGCGGCTTCAAAGCTAATGCGATTGACGAAAGCGCCGCCTGTCGCACCGCGTTGCGTGCGGATCAACGATTGCGCGGCCAACCGCTTGAGCGCCTCGCGTACTGTCGCGCGCGAAACATTGAACTGAGCTGAAAGCTCTGCCTCAGACGGCAGACGTTCGTCCACGATCAACACGCCCTTGATGATAGCATCGCGGATGTTCGCAGCAATTTGGCTGGACAAGTCAGAGGCAGTTTGTGGCGTGGTATTCATTTGTCTTACATTTATGGTTTGGAAAAACTTTAAATGTCTGACATTAATTTTGCAAGATGCGAGTCGGCGGTCAAAATCCGCTGCGTGCAGCTTGAACCTTCGGGACCGAGGGGCCAGCCCCTCGGGCTCCCCAGAGTTTACTGGCAAAATGAAGCGGGCCCTGAACGGCGGCCCGAGACAGGAGATATGATGTTTAATGCGTTGATGGTGAACAAAGATGAGGAAACCGGCAAGACCCATGCTGAAGTGACCCAGATTGACCTTGATCGTTTGCCCGAGGGTGACGTGACAGTTGCTGTCGAATATTCGACCGTGAACTACAAAGACGGGCTATGCATTGGCCCCGGTGGCGGATTGGTACGCAAATATCCGCACATCCCCGGTATTGATTTTGCCGGCACGGTCGAAGCATCCGACGATGATCGCTATAAACCCGGCGACAAGGTTGTGCTGACCGGTTGGCGCGTGGGTGAGGCGCATTGGGGCGGCTATTCACAAAAGGCGCGGGTCAAGGCCGACTGGTTGGTGCCTCTCCCCGAGGGGCTGGATACGCGGCAGGCGATGGCTGTCGGCACGGCGGGATTTACCGCGATGTTATCTGTCATGGCGCTGGAGGATCACGGGCTGGTATCAGGCAACGGGCCGGTTCTAGTCACAGGTGCTGCAGGCGGTGTCGGGTCGGTCGCAGTCGCGATACTTGCCAATTTGGGGTATGAGGTTGCTGGCGTAACCGGGCGTCCTGACACAGCGGACTATCTGAAATCTCTCGGCGTCAGCCAGATCGTTGCGCGCGAAGAGCTAAACGAAACCGTCAAGCGCCCGCTCGAGGCCGAAACCTGGGCCGGCTGCATTGATGCCGTCGGGGGCGAGATGCTGGCGCGGGTATTGGGGCAGATGAAATACGGCGGTTCGGTTGCAGCTGTTGGTCTTGCGGGTGGGGCAGGGTTACCCGCCACTGTCATCCCCTTTCTGCTGCGCGGTGTGAACCTGCTGGGCATTGATTCCGTTATGCAGCCCTACGAGAACCGTCTGCGCGCATGGCAGCGGGTCGGGAAAGACCTGCCGCTCTCCAAACTGGAAGATATGGTTGTGCCTGCAGCACTCAGCGATTTGCCAAAACTTGGTGCGGACATCCTGAACGGGCAAATCCGGGGCCGTGTGGTGGTCGATGTGAACGCCTGAACCGGCATTACCTGAGTTAAATCTACCGAGCGGCGGCCCCTGTGGGTCGCCGTTTGGCGTTAATAGGGACTGTTATGGTCTTGACGTTACGGGGGACGTGCTAGCTTTGCATCACCTTAACGCAAAGTTTGATATGTCCGACAACAGCCCCATTCTTCTTTGGTATCGCCGCGACCTTCGGCTGAGCGATCACCCCGCCTTGTCCGCTGCTGCGCAGTCCGGCCGTCCGGTTATTCCCGTCTTTATCAAGGATACCACGGTCGACGCCCTTGGCGCTGCGCCGAAATGGCGGCTCGGTCTGGGGCTCGGGGCGCTGGCCGACAGTTTTGACGCGATGTCCAGCAAGCTTGTACTGCGCGAAGGCGATGCGCTCGACGTGTTGCAGGCCCTCGTCAAGGAAACAGGCGCGGAAGCTGTCTATTGGTCGCGGCTGTATGATCCGGCGAGTTTACAGCGTGACAGCAAGATCAAAGAAACCCTGTGCGACCAAGGCGTTGATGCCAAGTCCTTTGGCGGACATGTGATGTTTGAGCCGTGGAGCGTAGAGACCAAGGCAGGCGATTGCTACAAGGTCTACACGCCGTTCTGGAACAACGTCAAAACCCGCGATGTTGAGCCACCGCTGGCCGCGCCGTCTGAGTTGTGCGCGCCGGAGGAATGGCCCGCAAGCGATGCGCTGGAAGGTTGGGGCTTGGCGGTCGCGATGAACCGTGGTGCGGATGTGGTGCGCCCCTTTGTTTGCCTCGGCGAAAAGGCCGCGCAGTCGCGGTTGGGGGGCTTTATGGCCCATGGGGTGGCCGAATATAAGCAAACCCGCGATATTCCTGGCACCGATGGTACATCCAACCTGTCAGAGAACCTGTCTCTCGGCGAGATCAGCCCGCACCAATGTTGGCACGCTGGCCAGCGCGCACTGCAGGATGGTAAACAAGGGGCTGAGACCTTCCTTAAAGAACTGGTTTGGCGCGAATTCGCGTGCCACCTGATGTATCACACGCCACGGATGTTGACCGATAACTGGCGCGAGGAATGGGATTCCTTTCCATGGAACGAGGACGAGCGCCGTGCCGAGGTTAAGGCCTGGAAACAAGGGCGCACGGGCGAGCCTTTTGTCGATGCCGCCATGCGCGAGCTGTACGTGACCGGACGGATGCACAACCGGGGCCGCATGATCGTGGCCAGTTATTTGACGAAACATTTGATGTGTCATTGGCGGATCGGCCAAAAATGGTTCGAACATTGTCTTATCGACTGGGATCCCGCGAGCAATGCGATGGGGTGGCAATGGGCGGCGGGGTCGGGGCCGGATGCCTCGCCTTACTTTCGCGTGTTCAACCCCGAGACACAGCTTGATAAATTTGATAAGAATAGGGACTATGCCAGCCGTTGGATCGCCGAAGGGCGGGCCAATCCGCATAAGGATGCGCTCGCGTTTTTCGATGCAATCCCGCGCAGCTGGCCCTTGTCAGCGCAGGATGACTATCCCGAAAAGATCATTGCGCTGGATGAAGGGCGTGAGCGGGCTCTGGAAACCTACAAGGGGCGAAACTTTTAACCCTTATGAAACGTGGATCACCCACGTAACCCCCATAAACCAATAAGATACGCGTCCAAGCGCATACAGGAGAGCGAATGATTTTGACCAGCACCGAGGGGCAGGCTGCCCTTCCTCGATATTTCTCGCGTGTTTTTGCGATGGCGCAAGAAATGCAAAATGGGCAGGTCGACTTTATTATGCCCGACGGGCGGTGCTTTCGCGCGGTTGGTCAGAATCCGGTCCCGGTTGCGGAAATCCGTATCCATAACAACGACTTGTTCGCCCGCCTTATCAGGGAGGGTGACCTTGGATTTAGCGACGCCTACCTCGATGAATGGTGGAGCACGCCGGACCTGCAGGCCTTTATGGACGTCGCCCATGCGAACGAGGACATTTACGACTCCTTTCCCGGTATGGGGTTGATCCGTAAGTTTGAATCCCTGCGCTTCTGGTTGCAGCGCAACAGCAAAAAGCAGGCACGCAAGAACATCAGCTATCACTATGATTTGGGTAATGATTTTTACAAATTGTGGCTTGATGACACGATGACCTATTCCAGCGCAATTTTCGAAGACGGGGTCCAACAATCTCTGGAGTCAGCGCAGACAGCGAAATACGCCTCTATGGTGAATCAGATGGGGGTCGTGCCCGGGGATCACGTGCTGGAGATCGGCTGCGGATGGGGCGGTTTTGCAGAATATGCCGCTAAGGAACGCGGGCTAAAGGTAACCTGTCTGACCATCAGTAAAGAACAGTTTAACTACGCCAAAGAACGCATAGAAAACGCAGGTTTATCAGACGTTGTTGAATTTAAGCTTCAAGATTATCGCGACGAACGCGGCAAATATGACGGTATCGCCAGTATTGAAATGTTCGAGGCCGTCGGCGAACAGTATTGGCCATCTTATTTCAAGACGTTGCATGACTGTCTTAAACCTGGATGTCAGGCAACCCTGCAGATCATCACTGTGCCAGATCGCCGCTGGAAGGTTTACAAGCGAGGCGTTGATTTTATTCAGAAATATATCTTTCCGGGTGGCATGCTCCCAAGCCCCACGGTGTTAAAGCAACAGGTTGAGAACGCCGGTTTAGCCGTTGAAAAGTCTATTGAGTTCGGGAAAAGCTATGATGTGACACTGCGGCGTTGGC
The DNA here is from genome assembly GCF_021736025.1 of Sulfitobacter sp. M22. Classification (NCBI taxonomy): domain Bacteria; kingdom Pseudomonadati; phylum Pseudomonadota; class Alphaproteobacteria; order Rhodobacterales; family Roseobacteraceae; genus Sulfitobacter; species Sulfitobacter sp. M22. Next base: position 779,124 of record NZ_WMEC01000001.1, read on the forward strand.
ATCGGACCTTCAATGAGAAATGGGAAGAGATATCCCGCATGGGGTTCGATGAACGCTTTAAACGCATGTGGGATTTCTATCTGACCTCATGCGCGTCTACCTTTGACAGCGGCAATTGCGATGTGACACAGATCACGGTGAAACGCCCAGCCTAGGGGCGTATTGCCCGTAGTCTAAGGATGTTCCGATGCCGACCGCCGCCCGTCTGACCGCTGCCGTTTGTTTGGCGCTGATGGGCTATGCCCTGTCGCGCATGATCATGCCATTGATGCCCACGTCGACGCAGTTCGGGTATTTTATTCCCACCAACATCGCCCTCGGTCTTATCGTGGGGTGGCGGGTCGTTGGGTCGCGTGTCGGCGGCGGCATATCAGAAGGCATTACTATCGGCGTAACCGGCGCGGTGGTCTTGGTCTTCTGGGGGCTGTTTGTGCAAAGTGGGCGCGAGATGATTGAGAAAGCGATGATGCATCGTTTCGACGGGGTTGGTGATGCGCTCGTTGGGATGATCGGTATCGGGGCAGAATACTTTCTGATTATCGCGACGGTGCCGATTATCGCGGTCGTCCTTTTGGGCGGGGCCGTTAGTGGCATCGTGACCAACGTCATTGATAGAAGGTTCCCTTAAGCGATGACTGATCTTTTCCTTTATGGATCCCTGCGCCATGTGCCCCTGCTTGAAATCGTACTGGGCCGCACCTCGGACCGGTTGGATATTTCAGCAGACCGTCTGCCCGATCACGTGGCCTTGTCGGTGGTGGAAGGGCCTTTTCCTTGTATCGTACCTGCGTCAGGTCAAAGCGCTGAGGGGCTGCTGCTGCGCGGGCTCGGTCAAAACGATCTGGACCGGTTGAATTTCTACGAGGGCGGCTTTGCCTACGATCTAAAAGGGGTGAGGCTGGAAAGCGGAGCCAGCGCCTTGGGTTATTTTGCGCGGCCAGATCAATGGTCCACGCGCGAACCGTGGTCGCTGGCGCAATGGCAGGCGGAATGGGGCGCGCTCAGCTGCTTTGCCGCGCGCGAGGTGATGGATTATTTCGGGGTCTACACCGCCGACCGCGTCGCGCAGATGTTCCCGATGATCCGGTCACGGGCGGCGGCGCAGATGAATGCGCTTGGGTCGAAACACGGGGCAGGGACGCTGGACGGCAAGGTGCGGATCGACCGGATTGACCGCGCCTATACCAATTATTTCGCTTTGAATGAATATCACCTTTCACACGAGCGATTTGATGGCACGATGACCGATGTGCTGGAGCGTGCGGTCTTCGTCGCGACCGACGCCGCGTTGGTGCTGCCCTATGATCCGGTGCGAGATCGGGTGATGCTCGTAGAGCAGCTGCGCATGGGGCCGGTGGCGCGGGGAGATAGGGCGCAGTGGCAGCTTGAACCCATCGCGGGCCGCGTTGATCCGGGCGAAAGCCCCGAAGACGCCGCGCATCGTGAGGCGCAGGAAGAAGCGGGGCTGACCCTGCGCAAGCTTGAAAAAATCGCGGAAGTCTATGCCTCTCCGGGGGATTCTACGGAATTTTTCTATATCTATCTGGGGCTTGCCGATTTGCCCGATGGTAGCACCGGGGTGAACGGGCTTGAGGTGGAAAACGAGGATATCCGGTCCCATCTCATCGGCTTTGATGCGCTGATGACCATGGTGGACCAGCTTGAAGCTGCCAATGCGCCGCTGGTGATTGCCGCGTATTGGCTCGCGCGGCATCGGGAACGCTTGAGGTTGGAAGCGCCCGCAGCTACACCAGATATAACTTGATTTAGGAGCATTCCATGCACGTCGCATCTGATCTGGCACAGGCCATTGGCAACACACCTCTTATCCGTCTGCGCAAGGCGAGCGAGGAAACCGGCTGCGAGATATATGGCAAGGCAGAATTCATGAACCCCGGCCAATCGGTCAAGGACCGGGCCGCCCTGTTCATCATTCAGGATGCCATCGCCAAAGGCACGCTGAAACCCGGCGGCACGATTGTTGAAGGCACGGCGGGCAACACCGGCATCGGGCTTGCGCTGGTCGGCGCGTCGATGGGGTTCAAAACCGTGATTGTCATTCCTGAAACGCAAAGTCAGGAAAAAAAGGACATGCTGCGTCTGGCCGGTGCCGAGCTGGTGCAGGTGCCAGCCGCGCCGTATCGCAACCCCAACAACTTTGTGCGCTATTCTGAACGTCTTGCGAACGAGCTGGCACGTACCACAAACGAGGGCGTGATCTGGGCCAACCAGTTTGACAACGTTGCCAACCGTCAGGCGCATATTGAAACCACCGGCCCCGAAATCTGGGAACAGACCGGCGGCAAGGTCGATGGGTTCTGCTGTGCGGTCGGTTCAGGCGGGACGCTGGCCGGTATCGGCATGGCGTTGCAGCCCAAGGGCGTGAAAATCGCGATTGCCGATCCCGATGGGGCGGCGCTACATAACTATTACACCAAAGGTGAACTGGTTGCAGAAGGTGGCTCGATCGCCGAGGGCATCGGTCAGGTGCGCATCACCAAGAACCTCGAAGGGTTCACGCCTGATTTCAGCTATAACGTCTCGGACGCCGAGGCGCTGCCCTATGTCTTTGACCTGCTACAACACGAAGGGCTGTGCCTTGGCGCGTCGTCGGGTGTGAACGTGGCGGGTGCCGTGCGTCTGGCCAAGGATATGGGGCCTGGCCATACCATTGTGACGATCCTGTGTGACTTTGGCACGCGTTATCAGTCGAAACTGTTCAACCCTGAATTCCTGCGCGAAAAGAACCTGCCGGTGCCAGGCTGGCTGGACCGTGCGCCACAATCCATTCCCGGCGTTTTCGAAGACCAATGAACGCCACGCTCAGGGGGCTTCTGGCCGGCGGTCTTCTGGCGCTTTGCCTGACGACCGCGGCCATCGCGCAGACCGACGTCGAAGAAACGGCAGAGCAGTGGGACAGCGTCGCCGTTAAGGCTGAACAATCGGTGGAAGAGGTCGATACCCCGACCACCGAACTTGAAAGCATGCGCGCGCGTGTGGTCGGTTACCGGTCTGAATTCGAGGCGGCGCGCACCTTGAACGCCGATCGCATCGCCGCACTGCGCGACCAGCTTGCCGCTTTGGGTCCTGTGCCTGAGGGCGAGAACGCCGAACCCGAAGCGCCCGAAGTCGCTAAAACCCGCGCCGATATCAATCAACAGCTGAACACGCTGCTCGCCCCCGTCCAGATCGCAGAACGAGAGTTCCTGCGGGCTGACGGTCTGGTCCGCGAGATCGACAAACGCATCCGTGATCGACAAACCGAACGGCTGCTGCGTGCGACGCCGTCACCCCTAAACCCGGCCTATTGGGCCCCCGCACTGGTTGACGTGCAAAACGCCTTCGCCGCTTTTTGGGAAGAAAGTGCAGAGCAAGACACCGACAGCGCACTGGATACGTTGGAAACTAATTTGCCGACCGTACTATTGGCGGGCTTGGCGGGGCTGCTGCTGCTCTTTCGGGGCCGACTGTGGGCAATGGGGATTGTGAATGCGTTGCGCGATCGTCAGGCGCGTGGTCTGGGCATCTGGCGGTTCATCGTCTCGCTGTTGCGCATCCTTTTTCCATTGGCGGGCTTGTTTTTGCTGTCAATTGCCGCCCGTCAAAGCGGTTTTCTAGGCGCGCGATCTTCTTTGCTCGTCGAACTGCTGCCGATCATCGGGCTCATGATATTCGGGTTTCGCTGGGTTTCTGAACGCGTGTTCGCCCGCGAGCAGGAGGAGGCGTTGCTGCCGTTACCTGCAGCCCAACGAAAAATGGCGCGGCTTTATGTGAATGCCATCACGCTCGTCATCATCTTATCGATCGTCGCCCTGACAGTGTTGGAATTCGGTGACCCCAGTACGGCGACCCGTGCGGTCGTGCAGTTTCCGCTAGCCGTGCTGACCAGCCTCGCGCTGTTTCAAATTGGCCGGATTTTGCGCGGCTATCGCGACCCCGACGAGGACACTCCAGACGCAGATGGCGTGACCAAAGCCTCTACGCATGCGCGGATCGTGCGCAGCGCAGGGCTGGGGGCGATTGCTGTGTCGATTGCCGCGCCGGTTCTGTTCGCCTTTGGCTACCAAGACCTGTCCGACGCGATTTTGCGCCCCTATGTCACGACGCTGGCGGTGTTGGGGCTGGTCATGGCGTTGCAACGGTTTTCGGCAGATGTGTACGGCGCTATAACAGGGCAGGGACCGGCTGCCCGCGAAGCCTTGATGCCGTTGCTCTTCGGGTTGATCCTGCTGATGCTGGCCGCGCCTGCGCTGGCGCTGGTCTGGGGCGCGCGGGTCGCCGATCTGACAGAGCTTTGGGCCGCATTCGGGCGCGGATTTACCGTCGGAGAAAGCCGTATTGCACCGTCGAACCTGCTGGCGTTTACCATCATTTTCGCCATCGGTTATCTGCTGACGCGTTTGTTGCAAGGCACCTTGCGCAGCAATGTGCTGCCCAAAACCAAGATTGATATCGGTGGGCAGAACGCCTTGCTGTCGGGGCTTGGGTATGTCGGTATTTTTCTGGCCGCACTGGCGGCGATCACCGGTGCGGGGATCGACCTGAGCTCGCTCGCGATTGTGGCTGGTGCCTTGTCGGTCGGTATCGGTTTTGGCCTGCAAAATATCGTCAGCAACTTTGTATCCGGGATCATCTTGCTGATCGAGCGGCCGATCTCGGAAGGCGACTGGATCGAGGTCGGCGGAAAGTCGGGCTATGTGCGCGACATTTCCGTTCGGTCGACGCGGATCGAAACCTTTGACCGCACCGATGTTATTGTCCCCAACGCCGATTTGGTCAGCGGCACAGTGACGAACTTTACCCGTGGCAATACTGTGGGGCGGCTTATCGTAAAGGTGGGTGTGGCTTATGGCACCGATACCCGTCGGGTCGAAACTGTTCTGCGAGAGATCGCTGAAGCACAACCCTTAGTGCTGGCAAACCCCGCGCCGAATGTGCTGTTGGTGAGCTTTGGCGCAGATGCGCTTGAATTTGAGATCCGGGCATTTTTGCGGGACGTGAACTGGATGATGTCGGTCCAGAGCGATATTAACCACGCCATTGTCGACCGCTTTGCCGAAGAAAAAATCGAAGTCCCCTTTCCACAGCGCGATGTCTGGTTCCGCAATCGCGCGCCCGAACCAGCGCCAAAAGCGCCGAAACCAGACGGAGAAGCGGACAATTGAGCCAACCGATCTACCTTACCGACACCTACGCCCGCGACAGCGCGGCAAAAGTCGTCTCTATCACGCCTGAAGGTGGGATCGTACTGGACCGTGCGCTGTTTTATCCCACTGGCGGCGGGCAACCCGGCGACAGTGGTTGGCTGAGCTGGGACAGGCAACGTATGCCTATTGCCACCACGGTAAAGGGGCAGGACGGCAGTGTTATTCTGGTCCCCGCCGAACCGGCGGTTATTCCACAGGCGGGCACCCATGTGACGCTAGCGCTGGATTGGGACCGCCGTCACCGGCATATGCGCGTGCACAGCCTGTTGCATTTACTGTCTGTGGTGGTGCCGTTTCCCGTGGTCGGCGGGCAGATTTCGGCGACACACGGACGGATCGACTTTGATCTAGCCGATGCGCCAGAGGATCGCGACGCGATAGAAGACGCGCTGCTGTCTTATATTGGGCAAGATTTACCAATTACCGATCATTGGATTACCCAAGAAGAACTGCAAGCCGCTCCTGATCTGGTCAAGACATTGTCTGTCGCCCCACCGGCGACAGCGGCCGAGGTGCGGTTGGTGCAGATCGGCGAGGATGACGCCTGGATCGACCTTCAGCCCTGTGGCGGTACCCATGTCGCCAGAACCGGAGAGATTGGCGCGATACGCCTTGGTAAGATTGAGAAAAAGGGGCGCGACACCCGTCGAATATACGTCCATCTCGACAGCTGAGCGGCGCATTGAAATCTTGTTGAAATTCGCGCGTTTTACCCCTTGCACCCTGACAGCAGGTCACGCTAAACACCCCCTCAATGGACAGGTGGCCGAGTGGTCGAAGGCGCACGCCTGGAAAGTGTGTAGGCGGGAGACCGTCTCCAGGGTTCGAATCCCTGTCTGTCCGCCATACCCCTCTTACGATAAAATTCACCGCGATGACTTGCGGTTGCGGCCGCCCGATAGCGGCGTGGCATGCCGTTCGGGGCGGTGGTTCGGATGACCGGATACCTCAGCCTATTCACCGTCGCCTTTCTGGCTGCTACGATTCTTCCGATGCAATCCGAAGCGCTGCTTGTCGGTCTGATGCTACATGGTCAGCACGGGGTTCTTGTGTTGCTGGCTGTGGCAACGGTCGGCAATGTGCTGGGGGCGGTGGTAAATTGGGGGCTGGGCCATGCGGTGTTGCGGTTTCAGGGCAAACGCTGGTTCCCCGCATCGCCGTCGCAGATGGCACGCGCCGAGACATGGTACGCGCGCTATGGGCGCTGGTCGCTGCTGGTCAGCTGGTTCCCTGTTGTAGGGGATGCGCTGACCGTCACGGCAGGCGTGTTGAAAGAACCGCTTTGGTCCTTTGTGGCGATCGTCGGGATCGGCAAGGCGCTGCGCTATGGCGTGTTGGCCGGGGTCACGCTGGCGTGGATCGGCTGACCATCTGACGGTGTTCTATGGCGGGGTTTAAAAACGAAAAAAGCGCCCGAGGGCGCTTTGTTTCCGTGGTAAACTCAGAGGCGCGATTAACCGCCCCAGTTACGCACCTGACCGCAATCCATATGGACGAAGTTCGAGCCCGAGTAGCGACCGACACCGCCGCCGTTGCAGGCGATTGCCGCGCGGGCCATCTGGTTCACCGAACGGGATGCCAGGCGCAAATCAGCGGCCTGACCCCGCATGTGCAAGGAGTTCTTGGCTACACCGCCCGATCTGGAGCGCAGCATCGCGTTTGTTTGCGGGCTGCGATAGCCCGACAAAAGCATGTAAGGTTCGGATACGTCGAGAAGGTTGTGCGAGGCGGCCATGATATCAACGGTACGCAGGTCCATCGATTTGACACCATCGGTACGCCAGTCGCGCATAAAATAGTTCAATTCGGATACGGCATCTTTGATGTAGTTGCCTTCGATCCAGTAGATCATGTCGATGCGTTCGCCGGTACGACCGGAATACATCTTGATGCGACGAATATCGCCGGCCCCACGTAAAAATCCTGCTGCGTTTGCAAAGCTCGGTGCTGCTGCTACGGCTGTCGCTGCGAATGCGCCCAATACGGAGCGCCGGGTCATGCCCGAAGTGCTCTTACCAGTCATTGATTATGTGTCCCGTTTTCTGCCTTTGGTTCCATGATGTTACACGGAAATTTCCATCGTTCCCCAGATGCAACAATTTATGGCATAGCGCGATTCTTGAACCAAGTGCTGAATCGAAAAGGTTCCATCTCACAACAAATTTAGGCGAATTTTTGCGCAACGCTTAGGGAGGTGTTCATTTTTGCAACAGGGGCGATGCGGATAAGCATCAATTTACCCTTAGATTCCAGTTCACGGGCTTTGTTATTGGACAATATGCCGGGGTTCCATGCGTATCTAGGGAAACCAAAGCTCACCGATTTCGGGGGAATCAATGACTCGTATTTTAGCTATTCAATCGCGGAAATTTCGCCGCCTTACTGGTTTTCTCGGGGCGGCAGCGACAGCTTTGACGCTTCTTACCGCACCGCAACCCGTTTTTGCGCAGGTAACTGCGTTCAAACAAGCCGTCGCGGAAGCCGCAGCGCGGGACGAAGACATCGCTGCGTATTACCGGACCCACGGTTACGCGCCGATCTGGACCGAAGCAAACGACACACAGCGTGCACGTCGCGCTGCGTTGATGTCTGCCATCCGCGCCGCAGATCTGCATGGGTTGCCTGTCGCGCGCTACGACCCCCAAGGGTTGATGGAAACGCTAAAGGCTGCGCAAACTCCGCGTGATCGCGGTCTCGCCGAGGTAGAGATGACGCGCGTGTTCTTACAATACGCCCGCGACCTTCAAACCGGTGTACTGGTGCCGTCGCGTATCGACCCGTCCATCGTGCGCGAGGTGCCGTACCGCGACCGTCAAACCACTCTGACCGATTTCATTGCCGCAGATCCCACGCCGTTTCTGCGCAATCTGCGTCCGAACACGATGGAATATAACGCTCTGATGCGTGAAAAGCTACGGATGGAACAGCTGCTGAGCCAGGGCGGTTGGGGCCCTGCGGTGCCCGCGTCGTCATTGAAACCGGGCGCGCAAGGGGCGCAGGTGGTCGCGCTGCGTAACCGCTTGATGTCGATGGGGTACCTCAAGCGGTCGAACGTGATGACGTATGACGCAACCCTGCAAGACGCCGTTCTGAGCTTTCAGAAAGACCACGGTTTGAACGAAGACGGCGTGGCCGGTCCTAGCACCATGGCCGAGATCAACAAAACCGTCGAAACCCGTCTGCAGTCGGTCATCGTCGCGATGGAGCGCGAGCGCTGGCTGAACAAGGAACGCGGTGCACGTCACATTCTGGTTAACATTCCTGCGTTTACCGCCTCTGTGGTCGATAACGGATTGGTAACCTTCGAAACCCGTACCGTCGTCGGTGCAAATGAGTCCGACCGTCTGACTCCGGAATTTTCGGATGTGATGGAATATATCGTCATCAACCCCACATGGACGGTGCCACGGTCAATTGTGACCAAGGAATACCTGCCTTCGATGAAGCGGAATCCGAATGCTGCGGGCCATATTGATCTGATCGATGGCCGGGGCCGGATCGTCAGCCGAGGCTCGGTGAACTTTAGCCGCTATACCGAACGCACGTTCCCCTATGGCATGCGTCAAAAGCCCGGTCGGTCCAATGCACTTGGTCTGGTAAAGTTCATCTTCCCCAACAAATACAACATTTACCTGCACGACACGCCGTCCAAGAGCCTCTTCAGCCGCGATGTGCGCGCCTTTAGCCACGGCTGCGTGCGGCTCGCGGATCCGTTCGATTTTGCCTATACACTTCTGGCGGCGCAAACTGCTGATCCGGTCGGGTATTTCAAACGCCAGTTGGCCACAGGACGTGAAACCTTTGTGCATCTGGACAAAGAACTGCCCGTCCACCTCATCTATCGGACCGCCTTTACCACGCCACGGGGTCACACGCAGTATCGTGCCGACATCTATGGCCGCGACGGTCGCATTTGGGATGCGCTGAGCAAGGCGGGGGTGGCATTGGGCGCGGTTCAGGGTTAACTCGTCCCTGATAAGGGGAGACCGCATATGACTTATACCATCCAACAGATCGCCGACGCGCTTGGCTTGCCAGCGGTCGGCGATACGTCCATCTCGATTGCCAAATTGGCAGAGCCAGCCGACGCGGGTCCCGACGATCTGGCGCTCGCCATGAGCCCCAAATACGCGCAATCCCTGTCAGACGGCGCGGCGCGTGCTGCTATGCTCTGGCCCGATGCCGACTGGCAAGAGATGGGATTGAAGGCGGCGATCCTGCCTGACCGTCCGCGTTTTGCCATGTCGGGACTGACCCGCATGATGGACCCGGGGCAGGGCTTTGGGACGGGTATCCACCCCTCTGCCGTCATTGACCCGACAGCACAGCTGGCAGACGATGTATCTGTAGGGCCGCTGGCCATTGTGGCGGCAGGTGCGCAGATTGGCGCTGGCTCTGTCATCGGGCCGCAATGCTATATCGGAACAGACGCGGTTCTGGGCAAGAGCGCCTATCTGCGGGATCATGTCAGCATCGGTGCTCGGGTCCGCATCGGCGACGATTTCATCGCACAACCAGGCGCGCGCATTGGCGGCGACGGATTTTCCTTTGTGACAGCCGAACCCAGCACAGTTGAGCAGACCCGCAAGACACTTGGCGATCGCGGCGACACAAAAGCGCAACAATGGAACCGTATTCACACGCTTGGAAGTGTGACCATCGGGAATGACGTGGAATGTGGGATGAACTGCACGGTGGATAGCGGCACCATTCGCAACACCACGATTGGCGACGGCACCAAGCTCGATAACCTCGTGCATCTGGGCCACAACGTTGTGGTGGGCAAGAACTGTCTGCTTTGTGGTCAGGTTGGCATCGCGGGCTCGGTGACGATTGGCGATAATGTCGTGCTTGGCGGTCAGGTGGGTGTCAGCGACAACATCACCATCGGCGACGGTGTGATCGCGGGTGGCGGCACCAAGATCCTGTCGAACGCGCCAGCAGGCCGGTCCTTGCTGGGCTATCCCGCGACGGAAATGGGCAAGCAGATCGAAGGCTACAAGGCGCTGCGTCGCTTGCCGCGCTTGCTTCGCGATGTGGCCGCGTTAAAATCCCAGATGGGCAGCTCCAAAGACAGTGAAACAAGCTAGGGTCGTCCGCGGCCCGCTCTGATGGAGACTTAGGATGAACATCAAAGATCAGGTCATCAGCATCATCGCCGATCAAGCGTTTCTGACGCCCTCGGACGTGAGCATGAGCAGCACACTGGACAGTCTGGGCATCGACAGCATGGGCATCGTCGAAAGCATCTTTGCGATCGAAGAAACCTTTGATGTATCGGTCCCGTTCAACGCGAACCAGCCCGACGCCACGGGGTTTGATATCTCTAGCGTTGCGAGCATCGTCGCAGGGGTTGAACGGCTGCGCGCCGAGCAGGCCTGACGCGTGAAACGGGTCGTCATCACGGGCGCGGGCACGGTCAATCCGCTGGGGTTGAACGTGCCCGATACGCTTGCGGCCATGCGCAACGGGGTTTGTGGTATTGGGCCGCTTGCGTTTCGCGACGTGGAACGGCTGTCGATCCAGATCGGCGGGCAGGTGCACGGATTTGACGGTGAAAGCCAGCACAACCGCCAAAAAATTGCGCTCTATGACCGGTTCACCCAATTCACGCTGGCCGCGGCCTCCGAGGCGATTATCCAGTCGGGGCTTGTTTTCGAAGGCGAGCTTGCCGCAAAATCCGGCGTGGTGCTTGGTACGGCAGGCGGCGGGGTGAGCACGTGGGACGATAACTACCGCGCGGTTTATGCCGAGGGAAAGAACCGCGTGCATCCCTTTGTCGTGCCACGTCTGATGAACAACGCCGCAGCCAGCCACGTCAGCATGGAGCATCGCCTCAAGGGGCCGTCGTTCACCGTCTCTACCGCCTGCGCATCATCAAATCACGCAATGGCGCAGGCCTTTTCAATGATCCGCAGCGGTATGGCACCGGTCATGGTCACGGGGGGATCGGAATCCATGCTGTGTTTCGGCGGCGTCAAAGCGTGGGAAGGCCTGCGCGTGATGTCACGCGACGCCTGCCGCCCGTTTTCGGCCAATCGGAACGGGATGGTGCAGGGCGAAGGGGCCGGTATCTTTGTATTCGAGGACTACGACCACGCGCGTGCCCGAGGGGCAGAAATCCTGTGTGAGGTGTCAGGGTTTGCAATGACATCGGACGCGTCAGATATTGTGATGCCCTCCAAGGCAGGGGCCGCACGCGCCATCAAAGGCGCTCTGCAGGACGCGCGGATCAACCCTGACGAGGTAGGCTATATCAACGCGCACGGCACCGGTACGATGGCCAATGACAAGACTGAATGCGCAGCGGTAGCGGATGTCTTTGGGACCCACGCGGACAGGCTGATGATCAGCTCAACCAAGTCGATGCACGGCCATTTGATCGGTGGCACCGGCGCGGTAGAGCTTTTGGCCTGCATTATGGCGCTACGTGATGGGGTGATCGCCCCGACCATCGGCTACGAAGAACCCGACCCCGACTGTGCGCTGGACGTTGTGCCGAATATCGCACGGGATTCGCGTGTCACTGTCGCGCTGTCCAATGCTTTTGCCTTTGGCGGCATGAACGCGGTGTTGGCCCTGCGCGCAATCTGAACACGCGAGAATACCCAAACGTCGACGTATAAAAAAAGCCGCCTCGGTCAGAGGCGGCTGTTGTAACTCAGGGGGGCCAGATGACCACCCAAAGACTTACTTGTTTTCAACAATCGAGGATTTGTCGAAGCTGGCTGTGAACCCGTCAAGCGACAATGCCAGTTCAACCTTCTGGTCGGGGGCCAGCGCGGGCACAATCGTGATCACCGCTTCCTTGCCGCGCTTGAATGCAGCAACGTCGGCATCGGTCAGCCCCATGCGCACATAGCAGCCAACGGGGTTACAGAACGCGAAAGGATAACGGCGGGCTTTGCCCCCATCGACGGTCAGTGTCATTTGCGAGGGCAGGGCCGTTTCCAACGGTACAACAACCGTTGCACCTGCCGTTGCCTTGCCGCCGCTTGGCAGACGGAACAGCGAGAATTCGGCAACAGGTGCGCCCTGGCCATCATCCATCAGCTGGTACATCTGGCAGGGGTCGATCTCTTCTTCGGTCTTGATGCAGCGCATTTCCCACGCACCGATCACTTCTTTGGTGTAGGGCTTTCCAAGGGTCGGCTCACCGTCAGAGTCTTCACCAAGGCTGAGCTGCGATTGCACATCCGTGCTGCTGCCGGTGGTGGTGTTCTCTTCGGTCGCAGGGGCCGCTTCAGCAGTCGGTGCCGTTGTTTCCGGGGCGTCTGTTGCTGCGGGTGTTTCCGTGGCTGCAGTTTGTGCGTAACCGGAAACGGGCATAGTCAGAGCCATCGCCGCGCAAAGAGGGAGAAGTGTGATATACTTTTTCATGCTCGTTCCAAATCAGTTAAATTCGACGCCATCTACCATGCGCCAACGCTAATGTCAGGATGATAGCGGTGAAACGATCGTGATTTAAGGCAAAATTTCGCCTATTTCATCGGGGGTTAAGGCGGCAGGCGGCCCATTGGGGGGCGCAATAGAAAAAAGGGCGCAAAGCGCCCCTTTCCCTGTTCTTCGTTCTCCCCGTCGGACTTGGCCGACCTATTAAGGGCAGGTTACGAAAGCATTGATGAACCGTCAACATAAAATTTCACAATCGTTTCAGACCGGTAAACTTGGCCACAATGAAAAAAGGGCCGTACCCGAAGGCACGGCCAAGTCTGACAGGGAGGAAGTGTCGCCGATACGAAAAGGACATCACGATCGGCGACAAAATCACTATGGTGTGAAAAGGTTAAGTTTGTATGCTCACCCTGCACTTTGACTGAAGGCTATTGGCCTAAAAGGACTTAAATACGTGACAAATGATATTTTCATCGGCGGGGGTGGCGAAGCCTACGCGACCAAACAATTTCTCAACATCGGCTATGCCAACCGTCACGGTCTGATCGCGGGGGCGACGGGCACGGGCAAAACGGTCACGTTGCAAATTCTGGCCGAAGGCTTCTCTGCGGCTGGGGTGCCGGTCTTCTTGTCTGACGTAAAGGGCGATCTATCTGGCCTCGCGCAGGCCGGATCCGCCAGCCATAAGTTGCACACCCCCTTTACCGAGCGCGCGCAAACCATCGGCTTTGACGATTTCGACTACAGCGCTTTCCCTGTGACCTTCTGGGATATGTACGGCAAACAGGGCCATCCCGTCCGGACGACGATTTCGGAGATGGGCCCGTTGCTGCTGGCGCAGCTGTTGGACCTGACCGAGGCGCAAGAGGGCATTTTGAACATCGCCTTTCGTGTCGCCGACGAAGACGGATTGCCGCTTCTGGACCTGAAAGATTTGCAATCCCTGCTAGTCTGGATCGGCAAGAACGCGTCTACGCTGGCTCTGCGCTATGGCAATGTGTCTGCGGCGTCCGTGGGCGCGATCCAGCGGCGGCTCCTGGTCCTTGAAAACCAAGGGGCGGCTGACCTTTTTGGTGAACCTGCGCTAGCGCTAAGCGATCTGATGCGGACCGACACGGACGGGCGCGGCTTTATCAACATCCTCGCCGCTGACAAGCTGATGCAAGCCCCAAAACTTTATGCGACCTTTCTGCTGTGGCTGCTGTCCGAACTTTTCGAGGAACTGCCCGAGGTCGGCGATCCGGAGAAACCCAAACTTGTTTTCTTTTTTGACGAAGCACATTTGCTGTTTGATGACGCCCCCAAAGCGCTGGTAGATAAGGTGGAACAGGTGGCGCGTCTGATCCGCTCCAAAGGGGTGGGGGTGTATTTCATCACGCAAAACCCCGCCGATGTACCCGAAGATATCCTTGGCCAGTTGGGCAACCGTATCCAGCATGCCCTGCGCGCCTTTACCGCCCGAGACCGCAAAGACCTGCGTCTCGCCGCCCAAACCTACCGCGACAATCCGCGTTTCGAGACCGAAGAAGCGATCCGCGAGGTCGGCGTGGGCGAAGCCGTCACGTCGATGCTGCAGAAAAAGGGGATACCCGGTGTGGTCGAGCGGACCTTGATCCGTCCGCCGTCCTCGCAGCTAGGCCCCCTTGATCCTGCCACCCGCGCTGCCCTGATGGCGCAAAGCCCGATGGCTGGGAAATACGACACCCGCCTCGACCGCGCCTCGGCTTTCGAAATGTTGGCCAAACGGGCAGAGGATGCCGCGAAAGAAGCGGCACAGGCCGAAGAACAAGCGGAAGCCGAAGACACATCGCCAGCCCTGCGTGAATTCAACGCAGCGCGGCGTTATGCTGGCAAACGGGTGACACGATCCACGGCGAAACGCACGACCAAAAGCGATGACAGCTTCGGCGGTGCCATCGCGAGCGTGGTGATCAAAGAGCTTAAGGGCACAACCGGCCGCCGCATTGTGCGTGGTATTCTGGGCGGGTTGTTCAAAGGGCGCTGATGCCCCTTCCAAATGGACCTAAATCCTCGCCGAAGGCAGGCCTTATCCCACAGGGGACAAGGCCTATTCTTTTACTTCTCGGGGATCAATCCGCGCGGGCTGAACCTAAGGACCAGCAGCAGCACTGCGCCCATTGTCATCAACCGCATATGGGCGGCGGAGTCGATCAGATGGTCTTTTAGCCAATAGCCATCGGACATGCCCGCGGTCACCATCTGCATCAGCCACAGCCCCATGGGTTCTACCATCACCCAAAGATACCACATCAAAAAGCCCCCCAACACGGCCCCCAGATTATTGCCAGACCCGCCGACGATCACCATCACCCAGATCAGGAAGGTAAAGCGCAGCGGCTGATAGGATCCGGGCGTCAGCTGGCCATCCAGCGTGGTCATCATCGCCCCGGCGATGCCGCAGATGGCAGAGCCGAGGATGAACACCTGCAAATGCCGCGCGGTAACGTCCTTGCCCATGGCTTCGGCGGCAACTTCATTATCGCGGATCGCGCGCAGCATCCGTCCCCAAGGCGAATTCAGTGCCCGCTGGCTCAGCCACATGAGCACCAGCAGCACCACGGCGAACAGGCAGACGTACAAGAACTTGACCCAAAGCGTCGACGCTTCCACAGGGTTGAACCCGAAGCCAGCCGCTTGTGCCACAAAACCCGCGTCGTTTTGCAGGTCGATCTCATAGGGCACAGGGCGCGGGATGCCGATAACATTCTTGACGCCGCGCGACAGCCAGTCCTCGTTCTTGAGCACAGCGATGATGATTTCCGCGATGCCCAAGGTGGCAATCGCAAGGTAATCCGACCGCAGCCCAAGCGCGGTTTTTCCGATCAGCCAGGCAGCACCGGCGGCCAACAGCCCGCCAACCGGCCAGGCAAAGATCACCGGTAGGCCAAGCCCGCCAAGATAACCTGTGGTGGCGGGGCTCACGGCCTCTACCGCACTGACCGAAGGGTCGAGCAGAGCGCGAAAGATGAAAAAGCCGCCGACCAGAACCGCCAGCACGAGAAGCGTGCGGAGCCAGCCCTTGGCCATGCGCTTCATCACTTGAACCGCCAGCAGGATCGTCGCAGCCCCCGTCAGCAAGGCGGCGACAATGCCCCAGCCGCCCGCGGACCAAGCCCCTTCGGAGGGGGGCATACCAATCAGCACAGCGGCGAGACCACCCAGTGCCACAAACCCCATGATGCCCACGTTGAAAAGTCCTGCAAAGCCCCATTGCAGGTTTACCCCAAGCGCCATGATGCTTGAAATCAGCCCCATCGCAATGATCAGCAGCGCGGCGTTCCAGCTTTGGGTCACGCCGGTCAGTACGATCAGAACCGCGACGATGGCGAAAAGGCCGGTGTTTTTGACTGTCTCGTTCATACCGATTGCCCCTTGAATAGACCTGTGGGTTTGAACAGCAACACGATCAACAAGATCACGAAGCTGACGGCGAATTTATAGTCGGTGGACAGAAGCTGGACCAATCCGTCGGGGGCAAGCCCCTCGGGCGCGAGGTAGCCGAACACTTTCTTCCACGCATAGGTGATTGTTACCTCGGAAAACGCGATGACAAAACCGCCTGCGATTGCTCCGATGGGGCTGCCAAGCCCGCCCACGATGGCGGCGGCGAAAATCGGCAGCAACAGTTGGAAATAGGTGAAGGGTTTGAAGGACTTGTCCAACCCGTAAAGCACGCCCGCGGTGGTCGCGAGGCAGGCGACGATGATCCATGTGATCATGACCACCCGTTCAGGGTTGATGCCCGACAGCAGCGCCAGATCTTCGTTGTCGGAATAGGCGCGCATGGATTTGCCCGACCGCGTCTTGTTCAAGAACCAAAAAAGCGCGGCAACGACGATGACAGCCGTAACAACCGTCAGCCCTTGGGTGGTTTTGATCGCCAGCCCTTCTTCGAGACCGGTCATCTCTTTGAAGTCCCGCGCCGAGATGATGAAACGTTCCCCATCCAAAAAGCGTTGATCCTCTGCGCCGATGATGAAGCGGGTGATGCCATTGTAGACGAAAGTCACCCCCAGCGAGACGATGACGAAAATCACCGGCTTGGCCTTCTTTTCGCGGTAGAAGCTATAGACCAGCTTGTCGGTGCCAAGCAGCAGTCCGATGGTGATGATGATCGCGAATGGCAGGGCCAGCAGTGCGGTCGGTAAGACCCCCAGGCTCAGCCCCAGCGACTGGAAGCCCCACGTGATCAGTACCGCCGACATGGCCCCAAGCGCCATGGTGTCGCCATGGGCAAAGTTCGAGAACCGCAAGATGCCGTAAACCAGTGTCACCCCAAGCGCGCCAAGCGCCAGTTGCGACCCGTAAGCAATGCCCGGGACCAGCACATAGTTGGCCAAGGCGACAAAAGCGTTAAGTAAGTCCATTATTTGCATGTCCCTAGATAGCTGATGGCGATAGGCCCATCAGCGTAATGCACGGTGTAACGGGATGCCCCGTCGGCGGCGATGCTAAGCAGGTGGCGGGCGTCAAACCCACCGCCCGTCAGGGACAGCGCCTTATCCTGTTTCGTGCCAGTCAGCGTGACGGTTTCGGCGTCGCTGACCATTTGTGATTGAACCGCCAGCGCATCAGCAGATGCGCCGCCTGCGGTGCCGGTGACGTCGGGGGAGAACTCTGTCTCTGTACAGGGTTCGTTTTCGACGCACTCCCAGACAAAGCGGCAGCCGATGGCGATGGTTTGCTGAAACGGCTCTGGCGGTGTTGTTGAAACAGTGCCGGCCGCTGGGGCAGGCGGTGCCGCGTCGGTGCTTTCCTGTGCTAAGGCGGGTTCTGCAAAGGCTACAAGAGCCAGAGGAAGGGTCCATCGCATCGCTTAACCCCCCAGAAAAGATTTGCGAACTTCGGGATCTTCCAAAAGCTCTTTGCCTGTACCAGTAAAGGCGTTCGCCCCTTGCACCAGAACATATCCCTTATCCGCGATCTCGAGCGCCTGACGGGCGTTCTGTTCAACCATCAGGATCGGAATGCCGGTGCGGGCAACCTCGATGATACGGTCAAACAACTCGTCCATCACGATCGGCGAGACACCGGCGGTAGGTTCGTCCAGCATCAGAACTTTGGGCTGGGTCATCAGCGCGCGACCCACGGCCACCTGCTGACGTTGGCCGCCCGACAGCTCACCCGCTGGCTGATAGCGTTTTTCCTTGAGGATCGGGAACAGGTCATAGACTTGAGCCATCGTATCGCGGAAATCATCGCGGCGGATGAAGGCCCCCATCTCGAGGTTTTCTTCGACGGTCATCGAGGTGAAAATATTCGAGGTTTGCGGCACAAAGCCCATGCCCTTGGCCACACGGTCCTGCGGTGACAGCGCGGTGATGTCTTCGCCGTCCAGACGCACATGACCCTGTCGGACATCCAGCATGCCGAACACGGCTTTCATCGCGGTGGACTTGCCCGCGCCATTGGGACCGACGATAACCGCGATCTCGCCTTTTTCGACAGCGATTGTACAGCCGTGCAGAATATCTGGGCCCTTGCCATAGCCACCCGTCATCGTGTCACCGATCAAGAACGGCCCGCCCGGCGCGGGGTGGCTCTTGCCGCCGGTTTTGACAGGTTGCGCGGTGCCTTGGCCTTTGGGGTTCGCGATCGATAGGTCCTTGTTGCCCCGATCGCCATATGGGTTGCTCATGTCAGTTTCTTTCTTTCGGTATCAAGGCCGCCACAGGGGACCGTCGCGTCACAGGAATTTTTGCCTGTCCAAACCGCTGCTGTCTGCGGCAGGGCCAGTCCCGCGCAGAGGGGCGATGCAGCCCGCGGGCGTCTCATGCAGACACAGCCTTGTTCTTGAGCCCGGTGCCCAGATAGGCCTCGATCACTTGCTCGTTTGCTTTGATTTCGGGCAGGGTGCCTTGGGCCAGAACTTTGCCCTCGGCCATACAGATCACCGGATCACACAAGCGGCCAATAAAATCCATGTCGTGTTCGATGACGACGAAGGTATAGCCGCGTTCTTGGTTCAGGCGGATGATCGCGTCGCCGATGGTGTTCAGCAGCGTGCGGTTCACGCCGGCACCGACTTCGTCCAGAAACACGATTTTCGCGTCGACCATCATGGTCCGCCCCAGCTCTAGCAGCTTTTTCTGACCGCCCGAGATCTGCCCCGCCTTTTGCTCGGCCAGATGTTCGACCGTCAAAAACTCGAGCACCTCGTCCGCCTTGGCGCGCAGGGCGCGTTCCTGATCTGCGATGCGCTTGCGTCCGAACCATGTGTTCCACAGCGTTTCGCCGACCTGATCACCGGGTACCATCATCAGGTTCTCGCGGCAGCTCATGGATGAAAATTCATGGGCGATCTGGAAGGTCCGCAGCAACCCCTTGTGAAACAGCGTATGCGGGGGCAGGCCGGTGATATCCTCGCCGTCCATGGTTACACGGCCCGACGTGGGCTTAAGCACGCCGGCGATGACGTTGAACAGCGTGGTTTTTCCCGCACCGTTCGGGCCGATCAAGCCGGTGATCGTGCCTTTGCCAATGGTCAGATTGGCACCGTCCACGGCGTGAAACCCGCCGAAATGTTTATGGATGTCGTCTACGACGATCATTACTATGTCTCCCCGTGCAGAGCCCAAGCCCCGTTGCAAAAACAGCCCGGCTGCAGTGCAGCGGGCTGTTTTCTGTCATGTTATGCGATGTTAGCGGTATTGAACCGTCGTGATTTTGCCGCCTTCGATCTTGATCTGACGGTAGCTGCCAGCAGATTCGCCGGGTCCGATCAGCTCCACCGCAGTTGCGCCGTCATAATCGACTTCGCCACCGTCCTTGAGGATCTGAAGCGCTTTGCCCAGTTCGCCGGGATAGATCTTTTCGCCGGGGGCATTGGCCACAGACATGATCTGATCCTTATAGACTTGCGGATCTGTGGAGCCCGCGGCCTGCATCGCCAACATCAACAGCGCGGTTGCATCATAGCTTTCAGGAGCGAAAGGCGATGTCGTATCAAACGCACCGTCGACAAGCGCGGTGAATTTGTCAGCGCCGGGGCTGTCGGTGCCGGGGTGTTGGCCGGTCGAGCCGTCCAGCTCGGTGCCGAAGTTATTTTCAAGGTTCGCCGCGATCATCCCGTCGGGGAAGTGGAATGTGTCGAACGCACCGGAATCGATAGCTGCACGCACGAGGCCAGAGCCGCCCTGATCGACATAACCCGCCACAACAAGACGGTCGCCACCGGCAGAGGCCAGCGCGCCAACTTCAGCAGAGTAATCGGCCTTGCCATCTTCGTGGGCCGCCGAAATGGTGATCGTACCGCCAGCGGCTTCATAGGCCTGCTGGAATGCGTCCGCCAATCCCTTGCCGTAGTCATTGTTGGTATAGGTGACTGCGACCTGCTTGATGCCTTCTTCCATCAGCACGTCGGCCATGACTTCACCCTGACGGGCGTCCGAAGGCGCGGTGCGGAAGAACAGACCGTCGTCGTCCATCGATGTCAGGCCGGGGGACGTGGCGGAGGGCGAGATCATCACCATCCCGTTTGGCAAGGCCGCGTTTTGCAAGACCGCACCAGTCACGCCAGAGCAAGCCGCGCCCACAATGCCGTTGATCCCTTCGGAGATCAGACGTTCAGCGCTGGACACCGCAAGCGCGTTGTCCACGCAGCCCGTGTCAGCGCGCGAGGCCGAAACCGTGGCCCCATCCATCAGCATGCCGCTGTCGGTGACTTCTTTCATGGCAAGCTCGGCGCTTTCCGCCATGATACCGGTCAGCGATTCAATCGGGCCGGTGAAACCAAAGATCACGCCGAGCTTCACATCTTTGCTGTGTGCATCGGCATAGGCATTGGTGGCCAGCAATGCTGCAGCCGTTGTGGCCATAAGCATCTTTTTCATATTATTCTCCCTGTTGAACATCGTGTTCTGCAAAAAAACCTATGCGCCGATTTGAGAAAAGAAAAGCGTTATCCATAGGTAAACTGGCGCAAGACGATGTGGATCATAGCGCTGCATGCTCTAGCTTTACATCAACGGGGTGTATCAGGAGAAAGCCATGATCCGCAGGGTTGTGAAACGGGTGTTGGCGTTGTCGTTGGGCGCGGTGGTCTTTGGGGCGCCATACGTCTTTGCGCAAGAAATGACGATCGAACAGCGGGTATCAGGGCTGGATACGCCATGGGCGTTGGCGGTGCTCCCCCAAGGTGACGTGCTTATCACTGAACGCGATGGTCGATTGCTGCGCGCCCGTGAGGGTACCATCTATGAGGTCGCGGGCACGCCGCAGGTTGTGGATTCAGGGCAGGGTGGTTTGCTTGATATCACCCTCGCGCGCGACTTCGACACGACCCGGACCGTTTTCCTTACCTATGCCAAGGCGCTTGACGGCGGGGCCGGTACCGCGCTCGCCGCCGCTGAGCTCTCGCCAGATGGCAGTCGGTTGGAAAATTTGCGTGATCTGTTCAGCATGTCGCGGGGATCGTCCAAGGGGCAGCACTTTGGCAGCCGCGTCGTAGAAGCGCGTGACGGGACACTGTTTGTCACCATCGGCGAGCGCGGCGACCGACCGGCGGCGCAGGATCTGGGCCAGCACAACGGATCAGTCGTTCGCGTGAACCGCGACGGGAGCGTGCCGCAGGACAATCCCTTTATCGGGCGCGACGGCGTGCTGCCGGAAATCTGGTCCTACGGGCATCGCAACCCGCAAGGGGCGGGGCTTGACCCGAGCGGGAAGCTTTGGGTGTCAGAGCACGGTGCGCGCGGCGGAGACGAGGTTAACGCCGTGCGCAGGGGCGCGAATTATGGCTGGCCTGTGATTTCGTACGGGCGGCACTACTCCGGTGCGAAAATAGGCGAAGGCACTACGAAAGAAGGGATGGAACAGCCCGCATACTACTGGGACCCGTCCATCGCCCCTTCGGGGTTGCTGGTCTATTCTGGCAAGATGTTTCCGGACTGGCGCGGTGATATCTTGGTGGGGTCGCTCAAGTTCAACTACATCGCGCGCCTTAAGGGGGATCCGCTGCGTGAGGTCGCCCAGATCAAAACCCCCGAAACCGCCCGCGTGCGCGACATTGTCGAAGCACCGGACGGCGCGATTTGGTTCATCTCGGTCGGGAACGGCGCAGTCTACCGGATCGGCACAGATTAGGCGACCGGCCTGGCCGCATGTGATCCGCGTTCACGATAGGGTGTCGTATCATAATGTGCACGGTAGCACTTTGAGAAATGCGACGGGGATGCAAAGCCACAAGCCAGTGCGACATTGATCACGCTCATATCGGTTTGCATCAGCAGGTTGCGGGATTTTTGCAGACGTAGCTCCATGTAATAACGCTTGGGGCTGCGGCTTAGATACCGACGGAAGAGGCGCTCCAGCTGCCGCGTGGACATGCCTACATCACGCGCGAGCGACGAAGGGCTGATCGGCTCTTCGATATTGGCCTCCATCATCTGGATGACCTGCCCGAGTTTGGGGTGGCGCACGCCAATGCGCGTCGGCACGGACAGACGCTGCGTGTCTTGGTCGGTCCGAATGGAGCTATAGATCAATTGGTCAGCAACCGCATTCGCCAGATCCTCGCCCAGATCATCGGCAATCAGCTTGAGCATCAGATCGATCGACGACGTCCCACCGGCAGTTGTCATTCGGTTCCCGTCTACCACAAAGACGGACTTAGTCAGGATCACGTCCTCGAAATCCTCACTAAAGCTGTCCTGGTTTTCCCAGTGGATCGTGGCCTTTTTACCGTCCAGCAAACCGGCTTTGGCCAGCGTAAATGCGGCGGTACACAGACCACCGACCATCATGCCCTTGCGGGCTTCGCGGCGTAGCCAGCCCAATAGCTTCTTAGTGGTCGCTGCCTGCACGTTGATACCACTGCACACAACCAACGTATCTTCGCGGCGCAGTTCATCCAGACTGCCGTCCAGCGTGTATTCCGCCCCCGCCGAACAGCGCACGCGTCCGCCGTCTTCGCCGATTAGGCGCCAGTCATAGGCCGTGCGCCCGGACATACGGTTAGCGATCCGCAAGCATTCGACCGCCGAAGCAAAGCTCAGCAGTGTAAAATCTTCCAACAACACAAAGACAAACCGGCGTGTCTTTTCTGCGTCAGTGGGAAAGCGGTTGGCCAGACGGGTGTCAGTCATCACGCAGCCTTTCAGGTTTGGGCTATTTATGAGGGCAAAGTGGGCGATGCCCTCAAAAACCTGCCGAAAACTTGGCCATGACCGGCGGCGAAGGTCAATAGGTTGAATTTCGGTTCTGGTCACTTGAGCCTGATCTTTATATACCACACATTCACCTTCTTTGCGCCCGTCACTCTGGGCGCTGCGGACTTCGGAGAAAAATGATGACCGATTGGACAAAATCAAGCTGGCGCGACAAACCGCGGATCCAGATGCCCGACTATCCTGATCAGGACGCGCTGCGCGCGGTCGAGGCTGAATTGTCCCGTTATCCATTGTTGGTTTTCGCCGGCGAAGCGCGGCGGCTTAAAAAGCATCTGGCGGCTGCCGGTCGCGGCGAGGCGTTCTTGCTGCAGGGGGGCGATTGTGCCGAAAGCTTTGAGCAATTCAGCAGCGACATGATCCGCGACACCTTCAAGGTGATGTTGCAGATGGCGATTGTGCTGACGCATGGTGCGAAAGTGCCAGTGATCAAACTTGGCCGGATGGCAGGCCAATTTGCCAAGCCGCGTTCCGCAGCGACAGAGACCGTTGATGGCCTAGAGCTGCCAAGCTACCGTGGTGACATCATCAACGAGCTCGCCTTTACCCCAGAGGCGCGTATTCCGGACCCCAAAAAGATGCTGCGCGCCTACACGCAGGCTGCAGCGACATTGAACCTGATCCGTGCGTTCTCGACCGGTGGGTATGCGGACGTGCATCAGGTGCACGGCTGGACCCTGGGCTTTACCGAAAGCGAAAAAGCAGAGAAATACCGCGAGATTGCGAACCGCATTTCAGACACGCTTGATTTCATGGCGGCGGCTGGTGTCACGTCCGAGACGGCGCATACGCTGCAATCGGTGGAATATTATACCAGCCATGAATCGCTGCTGTTGGAATACGAAGAGGCGCTGTGCCGTCAGGACAGCCAGACCGGCAAATGGCTGGCGGGTTCCGGTCACATGATCTGGATCGGCGACCGCACCCGTCAACCCGACGGCGCGCATGTGGAATTTGCCCGCGGCGTGCAGAACCCCATCGGCCTGAAGTGCGGCCCGACCATGACCAGCGACGACCTCAAGCTGTTGATGCACAAGCTGAACCCTGAAAACGAAGAGGGCCGTCTGACCCTGATCGCGCGTTTCGGGGCCGGCAATGTCGGCGAACACCTGCCGCGTTTGATCAAAACCGTGCAGGAAGAGGGCGCGAATGTCGTCTGGACCTGCGACGCGATGCACGGCAACACGATTAAATCCTCGAGTGGCTATAAAACCCGTCCGTTTGATTCCGTGCTGCGTGAAGTGCGCGAGTTCTTTGCGGTTCATGCGGCCGAAGGCACAGTACCCGGTGGCGTGCATTTCGAGATGACGGGACAGGATGTGACCGAATGCACCGGCGGTGTACGCGCCGTGCAGGACGAAGACCTGTCAGATCGCTACCACACCGCCTGCGACCCGCGTTTGAATGCCAGTCAGTCGCTTGAACTTGCGTTCCTCGTTGCGGAGGAGCTTTCGGCACGCCGGTCCAGCCAGCAGGTTAAAGCGGTCGGTTAAGCACTGCAGACATTGAAAAAATTAAAGGCCGTGCAGAGCAGATGCGCGGCCTTTTTCATTGATCAGAAGGCTTGGCGGTCCTGATTGTTCCTAAACGTCAGACTTGACCAGCCTCAGATAAGACGGACGGGCGCGCGGGCCCTGCGTGGTGTAACCGACACCGGCGTTGGCAAACCCATCGGTGGCAGTCGCGCAGGTATCGCGGGTCAGATAGGCCCGTGGGGGGCGTGGGATCGCGGTGGTGGCCAGATCACCAATTTTATAGAAGCCCGGGTATGCGCTGGCATTTGACGTAGACTCCAGGCAACCAAGAATCCGGTCGATTTGACCCATGTCGCTGCGCAACGGCAGCACCAGCATCCGGGCATGAACAGTGGCGTCCTGACCGATGAGCGTCATTTCCCCGATTGCGGGCTGTGCGAGGATCTGATCAAGCCAATCACTGCACCGGCGTCTCTCGGACGGGGCGAACAGCGAAATCATTGGCATCCCGCGCAGGTCCATCGCCATAGCATCGCATAGATAGGATCCCGCAATGCGAAAGCGGGCGACCTCGGATCGTTTTCGCTCAAGCACAAAGGCACGATCCAGCAGGCTGGCAATTTCGGAGGGGTCGACCTGGGACCGGAACGGAACCGGCTGACCACGGCATAGCCCCTGCCAATAGGCCTGCACCTCGGACATTGCAGGGGAAAACGGCGGCATCCTGCGACGTGGTACGACTTGGGGGTGGTCGCCCAAAGGGGGAAGATGTGTCATGAAATAGCCTTTTTGCAATCGTCGCGGTCGAAGTGTCGGCAGTGCGGTGCCAGGAGAATTCCAAAGGGTTTAGTCAAATTAGCGGTGGTTTGTAGATAAAACAGTAAACTTGGTTAATAGACCATTAAGCTTCGCGCAGAATTAAAGCGTGCACATCAGCCTACCAAAACCCACCAGCGGACGGGGAATGGCTTTTTACTTGCCCCATTTGGTTCTTTCGCTTTTAAGGCGCGCAAAGATCGCAATCGACAAGGACCATGCCATGATACGTTCGATGACGGGTTTTGCTTCGGCAAGTGGGGCGTCCGGCCCGCATAGCTGGGGCTGGGAACTCCGGTCGGTCAACGGCAAGGGGCTTGATCTGCGACTGCGTGTGCCGGACTGGGTCGACGGGCTCGAGGCAGGTCTGCGCAAACAACTGACCACTGCCATCGCCCGTGGCAATGTCACCTGCAATCTGCGGATAACGCGCGAGGATGGCGGCGGCGCATTGACGGTGAACGCAGATCAGCTTGAAACCGTTTTAGACGCCCTGCACCAGATCGAAGCACGCGCGATGGACGCGGGTATCTCGCTGGCGCCGTCCAAAGCGACGGACATCGTAACCATGCGCGGCGTGCTGGAACAGGCGACGACGGTGGATGACGCGGCGGCCCTTTGTGCGACGCTGCTGGCCGAGTTCCCTGCGGTGGTTGAAGACTTCAACGCCATGCGCGCGCGTGAAGGGGCGGCCTTGGCGCGGGTGCTAGAGGCACAGTTGTCAGAGGTCGCGGATTTGACAGCACAAGCGGCAACACAGGCACAGACACGCAAGAAAGAGGTGTCACTGACGCTCCAGCGCAATCTTGCACGGGTGCTGGACAATGCTGAAGGCGTGGATGCCGACCGGCTGGCGCAGGAACTGGCGCTGATCGCGGTCAAATCCGATATCACCGAAGAGATCGACCGCCTGCACGCCCATGTGGATGCCGCCCGCGCCTTGCTTGCGCAGGACGGGGCCGTGGGGCGCAAGCTGGATTTCCTGATGCAGGAGTTCAACCGCGAGGCTAACACGCTGTGCGCCAAGGCACAAAACACCGCGCTGACCCAGATCGGGCTGGCATTGAAGGCGGTGATAGACCAGATGCGCGAACAAGTGCAGAATGTGGAGTAAGACATGAGCGACCGACGCGGCCTATTGATCATCCTCAGCTCGCCCTCGGGGGCGGGTAAATCGACGCTGGCACGCAAGCTGCGCGATTGGGATACCTCGCTTGAGTTTTCTGTTTCGGCTACAACCCGCGCCCCGCGTGTCGGCGAAGTAGATGGTAAGGATTACTTTTTTACTGCCGAGGATGATTTTCGCGCCATGGTGAACGACGGCGACATGCTGGAGCACGCGCGGGTCTTTAACAACTATTACGGTTCGCCCAAGGGACCGGTGCAAAAGGCGATCGATAGCGGTCGCGACGTTCTGTTTGACGTGGATTGGCAGGGCGCGCAGCAGATCAGCAACTCGGCGCTCAAACAGCATGTGCTGTCGATCTTTATCCTGCCGCCGTCGATCAAGGAGTTGCGCCGCCGTCTGGAAACCCGTGGTCAGGACGCCCCCGATACCATCGCCCTGCGGATGGAAAAAAGCTGGGACGAGATCAGCCATTGGGACGGCTATGACTATGTGCTGGTCAACGACGATCTGACGGTGACAGAGGCCAAGCTGAAGTCGATCATCACCGCCGAAAGATTGCGCCTTTCGCAGCAGCCGAAACTGGTCGATCATGTGCGCGCATTGCAATCAGAATTCGAGGACACGAAATGACGCTTTACGCTTTGGCCGACATCACCCCGCAGGTACACGCAGATGCATGGGTCGCCCCGGATGCGAATGTCATCGGGAATGTGACGCTTGAAGCAGGGGCCTCTGTCTGGTTCGGCTGCACGCTGCGCGGTGATAACGAGCTGATCCTCGTCGGCAAAGGCAGTAACGTGCAGGAGAACTGCGTCTTTCACACGGACCCGGGCTGCCCGCTGACCGTGGGGGAGAACTGCACGATCGGCCACAAGGTCATGCTGCACGGCTGTACCATCGGTGACAATTCGCTGGTCGGCATGGGGGCGACGATCCTGAACGGGGCCAAGATCGGCAGGAACTGCCTGATCGGGGCAGGGGCGTTGATCACCGAAAACAAGGTGATCCCCGACGGGTCGCTGGTGATGGGCGCGCCGGGCAAGGTCGTGCGCGATCTGGACGCGGCGGCGATTGCAGGGCTGACCGCCAGCGCGAAACACTACCAAGACAACGCGCGGCGCTTTGCCAACCAGCTTAAACCCGTCTGAGCATGGTGCTGCGCCCGCATCTGCCGGACTTGCTGGCGGCGCTGCCTTTACCAACGCTGGCCGTTGACCGTGCCGAACGTATCGTTGCGATGAACGCGCCCGCCGAGGCGCTGCTGGGACGGGGCGCGTTGGACCGTCACTTTATCAACGTCCTGCGTCAACCGGCAGTGGTGGACGCGGTCGAGCAATGCCAGCAGGACGACACCCCGCGCGAGGCGCAGTATCTGGCAAGCGACAATGGCAATGACACGACCTTTCGGGTGCATGTGCGCAAGGTGACGGGCATGAATTATGTCTTGCTCAGCTTTCAGGATATCACCCAAGTCACTAACGCCAGCCAGATGCGCCGCGATTTTGTCGCCAATGTCAGCCACGAGCTGCGTACACCGCTGACCGCGATGATGGGGTTTATCGAAACGCTGCGCGGCCCTGCACGAGACGATGCGCCCGCACGGGACAGGTTTTTGACCATCATGACCGGAGAAGCCGAGCGCATGAACCGGCTGGTGGGGGATCTGCTGTCGTTGTCACGGGTGGAATCAAACGAACGAGTGCGTCCGACAGACAAGGTTGATCTGCGCTATGTGCTGCAATCGACCATGCGCAATCTTAACCCCTTGGCCGTAGAGGCAGATGTGACGCTGGTGGCCACGATGGGGGACGATCCTCTGCCGCTGATGGGCGACACGGACCAGCTGTTGCAAGTGTTCACGAACCTTATTGAAAACGGCATTAAATACGGTGGGGTGGGGAAAGAGGTCGAAATCTTGGTAGAGACCACATTGCGTGACCCGTCGTTGCGAGGCCCCGCTGTAAGGATCACGGTCCGCGATCACGGGCCGGGGATCGACCCTGTCCACCTGCCGCGCCTGACCGAACGGTTCTACCGCGCCGACAGCCACCGCAGTCGCGCGCTTGGCGGGACGGGGCTGGGGCTGGCGATTGTAAAACATATCCTGAACCGGCACCGCGGACGGCTGAAAATTACCTCTGATCTGGGAGATGGGGCACGGTTTACGGTGATTCTACCCTTGGATGCGGCGTGAAATGTCACGTTTCGATCCAAAATAATTTACAATTTCCGCCAGCGTCATAAAACTGTAACATGGCTGTCACAAATGCTCAGTGTCGCTTGCCTATTGCTGCGGCAAGATCACCATGGGGGTGGTCAGACAATTCTAAGCTGACAGGAGACATCATGTCGCTCGTTAAACTCACCACTTCCGCGCTGGCCATTGCCGCCGTATCCGCAACCGCCGCTGCCGCGCGTGATCAGGTACAGGTTGCCGGTTCCTCCACTGTTCTGCCCTATGCATCCATCGTTGCCGAAGCCTTTGGCGAAAACTTCGATTTCCCGACACCTGTTGTTGAATCCGGTGGCTCCTCGGCGGGTCTGAAGCGTTTTTGTGAAGGTGTTGGCGAGAACACAATCGACGTGGCAAACGCCTCGCGCCAGATCAAAAGCTCCGAAGTTGAAGCCTGCGCCGCGAACGGTGTGACGGACATCATCGAAGTTCAGATCGGCTATGACGGCATCGTCTTTGCATCCGACATCAATGGCAACACATTCGAATTCACCCCCGAAGACTGGTACAAAGCCCTGTCCGCCGAAGTCGTTGTCGACGGCGAGATCGTGGCGAACCCCAACAAAATGTGGTCCGACGTGAACGCCAGCTTCCCCGAGCAGCCGATCCAGGCCTACATCCCCGGCACCAAGCACGGCACGCGCGAAGTTTTCGAAGACAAAGTGATCCTGGCAGGTTGTGAAGAAACCGGCGACTTCGAAGCGTTTAAGGCCGCGAATGGCGACGATAAGAAAGCCGCTGAAAAAGCATGTATCGCACTGCGCACCGATGGTGTGTCCGTGGACATCGACGGTGACTACACCGAAACGCTGGCGCGCATCGAAAGCAACAAAGACGGCATCGGCGTCTTCGGTCTGGCCTTCTACGAGAACAACACCGACAAGCTGACCGTCGCCAACATGGGCGGCATTGAGCCCACCGTTGAAACCATCTCGAGCGGCGACTACCCCGTATCCCGCCCGCTGTTCTTCTACGTCAAGAAAGCGCATATCGGCGTGATCCCAGGCCTTAAGGAATACGCTGAATTCTTCGTGGCGGACGAGATTGCCGGCCCCGACGGTCCTTTGGCTGAATACGGTCTGGTCTCCGACCCAGAACTGGCGAAAACACAGTCGGTTGTTGCTGAAGAAACTGTAATGGGCAGCGGTTCCTAAACCCTGCCTTGCGATCCGGAGGCGCTGCAAGGTGCCTCCGGATTTTTGCTGCCGACTGATACTTTCCAAACAATGATAGCCTGACACAGGCTGCGACCGGGGGCCACCATGCGCGATATTTTCAATGTGGGATCTACCACGCTCTTAGTTGCCGTTGTTTTGATATTAACAGTCCTTGCCTATGGTCTGGTGCGCAGCCGGGCCATGTCGTCCGTCTCGGGCGATGCGCGCAAGCTGCACTCCCTTCCGAATTACTACGGCTATAACGCCGCCATGCTCACCGCCATTCCAGCGCTGTTTGTGCTGGCGATCTGGATGCTGGTACAGCCGATGCTGATCCAGAATGCAGTGATCGACATGATTCCGCAAAGCGCCGTGAACGAAGGGTCTTCGGTCAACCTGGTCATGAGCGACGTGCGCCGCGTGGCCAACGGGCTGGACGCGGCCGTGCAATCGGGCGCGCTGGATGCGCAAAGCGCCCGTGATCTGGACGTGACCGGCACTGATGTGCGCGCGCTGCTGGCGGGCACGGGCGTGGCGCTTGGGTCTGACGTGACGCCAGAGGTGCTGGCCGCCGCGCAGCGCTACCGGTCAATGGAATACACCGGCCGCTGGCTGATGATCGCGGTGATCTGCGTGCTGGCGCTGGCCGGTCTGTTCATCGCGATGCGCACCGCACGGGCCGATTTTCGCGCGCGCAATACGGTGGAACGCTTTCTGCTGGGGTTGCTGGTCCTCGCTGCGTCGTTGGCGATCCTGACCACCGTGGGTATCGTTCTGTCGATGCTGTTCGAGACGCTGAACTTCTTCCGCCTACACCCGTGGCAGGATTTCTTTCTGGGCACCACATGGGCCCCGAACTTCCGCGGGGACAGTGACCTGTCGATCCTGCCGCTGCTCTGGGGGACGCTCTATATCTCGATCATCGCGCTGCTGGTGGCCGTGCCTATCGGCCTCTTCGCTGCGATCTACCTGTCGGAATACGCTAACAACAAAGTACGCGCCTTTGCCAAACCTTTGCTGGAAATCCTCGCGGGTATCCCGACAATCGTTTACGGTCTGTTTGCCCTGCTGACGGTAGGTCCGTTTCTGGTCAAAGTCTTTGGGCGTGGCGAGGACGGACTGCTGGGGGTCGACTGGATGAGCGGGGCCACATCTGTTCTGACGGCAGGGCTGGTCATGGGCATCATGCTGATCCCCTTCGTTTCTTCGCTGAGCGATGATATCATCAACGCTGTACCGCAATCCATGCGTGACGGCTCGTTTGGTCTGGGCGCGACCCATTCCGAGACGATCCGCCAGGTCGTGCTGCCTGCCGCACTGCCGGGGATCGTGGGGGCCGTGTTGCTCGCCGCAAGCCGTGCCATCGGCGAGACGATGATCGTTGTGCTGGGGGCAGGGGCTATCGCCCGCATCTCGGGCAATCCGCTGGAAGCGATGACCACCATCACCACCCGTATCGTCAGCCAGCTGACCGGGGATACCGACTTTGCCAGCCCTGAAACGCTGGTCGCCTTTGCCCTTGGTCTGACGCTGTTTGTGTTGACCTTGGGGCTGAACGTTCTAGCGCTTTTGATCGTGCGCAAATACCGGGAGCAGTACGAATGACCGATATGCCCAACCCCGCAAAGCCGCGCCAATCGCTGCTGAAACCAGATGCACGTACTGTAAAACGCAACCGCGCCGAAGCCCGGTTCAAAGCCTATGGCATCGCCGCCATTGCTGTTGGCCTGCTGATGCTAGCAATCTTGCTGACCACGATCATCGGCCGCGGTGCAGGTGCGTTTCAACAGACGTTCCTGACGCTGAATGTGCAACTGCTTGAGGCAAAGCTGGACAAGAACGGTAATCGCGACATCGAAGAGATCAAAAAGGTTTCGACCTTTGGCTATGCGCCACTGATGGCTGCCGCACTGGAGGCCAAGGTGGCCGAAGCCAGGATCACCACAGATTTGAAGCCTAAGGAGATGGGTGCGATCATCTCCAAGGATGCGGCGGCACAGCTGCGTGACTTTGTACTGGATAACCCCGAACTGATCGGGACTGCGGTGGAATTCGAATTCCTGACCAACAGCCGCGTCGATGGATACCTGAAGGGCCGTGTCACCCGCGAGAGCATCGCCAACGATAAAAGCATCAACACAGAGCAGCTTGATCTGGTGGACGCGCTGATTGCGGACGGGGCGCTGCACAAACGGTTTAACGTCGACTTTATCACTGGTTCTGACGCGTCGGACGCACGGCCAGAAGCCGCCGGCATGGGCGTTTCGATGATCGGATCGCTGTTCATGATGCTGGTCGTGCTGGCGCTGGCTCTGCCCATCGGGGTCGCCGCGTCGATCTACCTAGAGGAATTCGCGCCCAAGAACCTGCTGACAGACATCATCGAGGTGAATATCTCTAACCTTGCC
Organism: Sulfitobacter sp. M22; assembly: GCF_021736025.1. Classification (NCBI taxonomy): domain Bacteria; kingdom Pseudomonadati; phylum Pseudomonadota; class Alphaproteobacteria; order Rhodobacterales; family Roseobacteraceae; genus Sulfitobacter; species Sulfitobacter sp. M22. The sequence goes on from NZ_WMEC01000001.1 coordinate 811,131, forward strand.
GCGGTGCCGTCGATTGTCTTTGGTATTCTGGGTCTGGCGGTTTTCATCAACTATATGCACCTGCCGAATTCTGCCCCGCTGGTGGGCGGGCTGGTGCTAACGCTGATGACACTGCCGACGATCATCATCTCGACCCGCGCTTCGCTGAAATCTGTCCCGCCCAGCATCCGTGATGCGGCACTGGGGGTAGGGGCGTCGAAGATGCAATCGGTGTTCCACCACGTCCTGCCGCTTGCTGCTCCCGGCATCCTGACCGGCACGATCATCGGTTTGGCCCAGGCCCTTGGTGAAACGGCCCCATTGCTGTTGATCGGGATGGTGGGCTTCATCGCGTCGAACCCGCCTGACGGCATTGCATCGGGCCTGATGGACCCCAATTCTGCCATGCCGGCGCAAATCTACGAATGGGCGAAACGCGCTGATCCGGCTTTCTATGAACGTGCTTGGGGCGGTATCATCATCCTGCTGGTCTTTTTGATCACCATGAACGCCATCGCTGTCATGTTGCGGCGCAGGTTCGAGCGGCGCTGGTAGGAATGAGAGGCAAGGCAATGAAAGACAACGTAATTTCGGAGACGGACGTGACAACTCACAAAACAAAAATCGCCGCCCGCAACGTGCAGGTTTACTATGGTGACACCCACGCGATCAAAGACGTGTCGGTTGATATCCAAGACAAAACGGTCACTGCCTTTATCGGTCCGTCAGGCTGTGGCAAGTCGACTTTTCTGCGCTGTATCAATCGGATGAACGACACGATTGATATCTGCACTGTCAAAGGCGATATCTTGATTGATGGCGAAGATATCTATGACAGCGCGGTTGATCCGGTACAGTTGCGCGCCAAGGTCGGTATGGTCTTCCAAAAGCCTAACCCGTTCCCGAAATCGATCTATGACAACGTTGCTTATGGGCCCCGCATCCACGGTCTTGCCCGCAATAAGTCAGAACTGGACGATATCGTTGAGCGTGCGTTGAAACGCGGTGCCATCTGGAATGAGGTCAAAGACCGCCTTCATGCCCCGGGCACCGGCCTGTCGGGCGGTCAGCAACAACGTCTGTGTATCGCACGCGCCGTCGCGACCGAACCCGAAGTGCTGCTGATGGATGAACCCTGTTCCGCGTTGGATCCGATTGCGACCGCGCAAGTTGAAGAGTTGATCGACGAACTGCGTCAGGATTATTCGGTGGTGATCGTCACACACTCCATGCAGCAGGCCGCACGGGTGAGCCAGAAGACGGCGTTCTTCCACCTCGGCAATCTGGTTGAGTTCGGTGAGACCGACAAGATTTTCACATCGCCCGAGGACCCTCGGACGGAAAGCTATATCACTGGCCGGATTGGATAAGTATCATGCAAGAACAACACATTGCCTCTGCTTTTGACCGTGACCTGGAAAGCGTTCAAGCGCAGATCATGAAAATGGGCGGGATGGTTGAAGATGCCATTCGCCTTGCCGCACAATCGCTGGAAACCCGTGACGAAGAGCTGGCAGAACAGGTGCGCGGCGGGGACAAGGCCATTGACGCACTCGAAGAGCTGATCAATGAACGCGCCGCCCGTATTATCGCACTGCGTGCCCCGACGGCTGTTGATTTGCGTTTGATCCTCAGCGTCATCAAGATTAGCGCCAGCTTAGAACGTATTGGCGACTATGCGAAAAATATGGCCAAGCGAAATAGCGTGTTGGCGCAGCTTCCTGCTGTTGCCGACAGTACTGGTGCCATTCGTCGCATGTGTAAGACGGTTGAATCCATGCTCAAGGACGCGCTTGATTGCTATGTTCAGCGCGACGCAGAACTGGCTATGGATGTGATCGCGCGGGATGAAGATGTCGACCAGATGTATAATGCGCTGTTCCGCGAATTCCTGACCTTCATGATGGAAGACCCGCGCAATATCACATCATGCATGCATTTGCATTTCATTGCCAAGAACGTTGAACGGATGGGCGATCTTGTCACATCCATCGCGGAACAGGTTGTTTATCTGGTAACCGGTACCCATCCGGACGAGGATCGCCCCAAGGCGGACAATACCTCCACCAAGCTGAAGGGGTAGGGCCATGTCTGCCGCTCAACCTCAGATCTTGTTGGTAGAAGACGAACCCGCACAGCGCGAAATTCTGGCGTATAACCTTGAATCAGAAGGATTTGACGTACGGCGTGCCGAGAATGGCGAGGAAGCGATCTTGCTGGTTGCAGAGGCGCTGCCCGACCTGGTTATCCTTGATTGGATGATGCCGCTTCTAAGTGGGATAGAGGTCTGTCGTCAGCTTAAGACCCGCGAAGATACGCGCAATATCCCCGTGATCATGCTGTCGGCACGATCCGAAGAGGTGGACACCGTGCGCGGGCTTGAGACGGGCGCCGATGATTACGTGGTCAAACCCTATTCGATGCGCGAGCTGATGGCCCGCGTGCGCACACAGCTGCGCCGCGTGCGACCTGCGTCCTCCGGTGCGGCGCTCAGCTATGCCGACATTACGCTTGATCCAGAACGTCACCGTGTAAACCGTGCTGCGAACGAGCTAAAGCTGGGGCCAACAGAATACCGTTTGCTTGTGACGTTGCTTGAGCGGCCCGGCCGTGTCTTCAGCCGTGACCAGTTGCTAGATCACGTTTGGGGGCGCGATATCTATGTCGACACGCGCACCGTTGATGTTCACATCGCCCGTCTGCGCAAGGCGCTGACGTCCCACGGCGGCGATGATCCAATCCGCACGGTGCGCGGTGCAGGCTATGCGTTAGGGTAGGGCGCTTACCCATTGTATTTAATGACTTCTTGACGTTGATCGCCCAATCCTTCGATGCCAAGCTCGACCACATCGCCGGGTTTTAGGTAGACCGGCGGTTTGAACCCCATACCCACACCGGGCGGTGTGCCAGTGGCGATCACATCTCCGGGCCGTAAGGTCATGAAACGGCTGAGAAAAGAGATAATTTCGGCCACAGAAAACACCATTGTGCTGGTGTTGCCGGTTTGGCGGCGGGTACCGTTCACATCTAGCCACAGATCAAGGTTCTGAGGATCTGGAAGGTCGTCAGCGGTCACCAGATACGGGCCGATGGGGGCAAAACTGTCGCAGGACTTGCCCTTGACCCATTGGCCGCCGAATTCAGTCTGAAAGGCACGTTCCGACACGTCATTGAAGGTCGCGTAGCCCGCCACATAAGACAACGCATCCGCTTCTGATACATGCTGCGCCTTGGTGCCGATAATGACCGCAAGCTCGACTTCCCAATCGGTTTTTTCTGAATCCTTGGGAATGATGATCGGTTCATTGGCACCTGTCGCAGCACAGAGCTTGCTGAACAGGATGGGATGATCGGGTACAGCCATGCCAGCTTCGGCCGCGTGGTCTGAATAATTCAGACCGATACACAAAATGCGACGTATGTCATTGATAACCGGCGCAAAACGACCCGAGATCAGGGGCAGCGTCGCGATATCCAGGCTGCGCAGTTTATCGAGCGCTGCGGGTGCCACGCTTGAAAGTTCGATGTCAGGAAGGTGTTGCGATAAGTCACGCGCAGCACCATCTGCGTCGACGATCGCCGGTTTGATGCCATCGGCGGTTTCGATACGGCAAAGTTTCATTGTTTTATCCTTATTTATAAGGGCGTGAGAGGCAGGCGACGCTGGATTATCTGAATCCTATAATCAATATTATGTAAAATACTGGTGTTCTATGGTTGATGTAGTTTTGTAAGAATGGCTGTTTACCCGTTGAAACTAATATAAATTACCGGATCTTCATCCATTTTGTTCTCCGCAGTATCGGTTCAGTGTCCGCGCCGCTTCTCCCTTTACCCTGTTGTTCTGCGTGACATAATCCACATCAACAACGCTGATGCAACAGGACGCGATGCGGACTGGCGACAGCCCTAGAATGAAAGGATGAATATGACGCTCAAGATGTCTTCGGCGGATATGGTTGCTGCCGCCCGCGCGCGGATCCGCGAGATCGAAACGCCTGATCTGATCGGGATGCTGAATGACCCGGACGTCGTGGTCGTTGATCTGCGCGATATCCGTGAACGCCAGCGCAGCGGCTATATTCCCGGCAGCTTTCACGCGCCCCGTGGCATGATCGAATTCTGGGTCGATCCCGATAGTCCGTATTTCAAAGAGGTCTTCGGCGAGGATAAAACATTTGTGTTTCACTGTGCTTCTGGCTGGCGCTCGGCGATCACCACGGCGACGCTGCAAGACATGGGCTTTGACGCGGCGCATCTGCGTGAAGGTTTCTCAACGTGGGAAAAGCACGGTGGTCCGGTCGAATTCGCTGAAAAGAAAGACTAACTCCGCTAAAGCGCCTATGCTACGCCTCAGCGATCATACTGTAATAACAAGGTCACGACTATGACATCCATTCTGATCCTTAACGGTCCGAACCTGAACTTGCTTGGCACGCGCCAACCCGATGTTTATGGCAAAACCACCTTGGCGGACATCGAAACTATGTGCCGCGATAAAGCGAAATCGCTGGGGTTTGGTATCGCATTTGATCAGTCCAATCATGAAGGCGCGCTGATCGATCTGATCCACGCCGCCAAGGGTGAGCATGCTGCGATTATTTTAAATGCTGGTGCCTATACCCATACGTCGATTGCGCTGATGGACGCGATCGCTTCGGTAGAGCTTCCCGTGGTCGAGGTTCACCTGAGCAATATCCATGCGCGCGAGGAATTCCGTCATCGGTCTTACATCGCACCAGTGGCACTGGGGCAAATCTGCGGCTTCGGTGCCACAGGCTATCTGATGGCGCTCGACGCGCTGAGAGATCATTTGAAAGCTTAGTTGTCGCCCCTTAGTAACTGATTTTAAATGAAAAAGGGCGAAGATGCTGGTGCACCCTCGCCCTTTTTCGTGTTTGCTGTAAAGCTGTTTAGCCTTTGGCGGCTTTCGCGACTTCTGCTGCGAAATCTTCTTTGACGACTTCGATGCCTTCGCCAACTTCCAAACGGACGAAACCGGTGATGGTCGCGCCGGCTTCTTCTGCGGCCTTACCTACGGACAGGTCAGGGTTCACAACGAATGCTTGGTTCAGCAGTGTCACTTCAGACATGTATTTCTGCATACGACCGGTGATCATTTTTTCGATCACAGCTTCAGGCTTGCCGGACTCGCGTGCGATATCCATTTGAACCTGCTTTTCTTTTTCAACAACAGCTGGGTCCAGATCCGCTTCGGACAAGGACGCAGGGTTTACAGCAGCGATGTGCATCGCGATCTGTTTGCCCAGCTCTTCGTTGCCGCCGGTCATTGCGACCAGAACACCAATTTTGCCCATGCCAGGTGCCACTGCGTTGTGCACATAAGACACGACCTGTTCGCCTTCGATGGACTGCATGCGGCGTACCGACATGTTTTCGCCGATTTTCGCGATGGCGTCGGTGATGACGGTGGAAACAGGCTTGCCGCCCATATCAGCCGCGTTTAATGCGTCAATGTCGGAAACGCCGGTTGCGACGTCTGCGATACCGGAAACCATTTTCTGGAAGTCAGCATTTTTGCCAACGAAGTCGGTTTCGGAGTTTACTTCGACAGCAACGCCGCGACCGCCGTCAACCTTCACGGCAACGAGGCCTTCGGCTGCGGTACGACCGGATTTCTTGGCCGCTTTCGCCAGACCCTTGGTGCGCAGCCAGTCAACGGCGGCTTCCATGTCGCCGTTTGTTTCAGTCAACGCTTTTTTGGCGTCCATCATGCCGGCACCAGTTGTGTCGCGCAGTTCTTTGACCATGGATGCTGTAATTGCCATCGCTTTGGTTCTCCTTGAATTGGGATAAATTGAGGGGCAGGACGTCCTGCACCACTGTCTCAATCATGTCATGTTGGTATGACAGGCAGAGGGAAACATGCCCCCTGCCCGTCTATTTCGCGTCGCTTACGACTTGGCGTCGGCCAGCGTTTCCTTCTTGGATTCGATATCCAGAGGTGCGTCTTTGGCCATTGCGTCGTTCGATACGGTTTCTTCCGAAGCGTTACCAACTTCGACGCCACCGTCGATCAGGGCTTCTTCTTCGGGCGCTTCTTCCATCGCACCGATATCAACGCCTGCAGCACCCAGCTGAGCGGACATACCGTCCAGCGCGGCACGAGCGGCCAGATCGCAATACAGGTGGATCGCGCGTGCAGCATCGTCGTTGCCTGGGATGATATAGTCGATCCCGTCGGGCGAACAGTTGGTGTCGACAACAGCGATAACGGGGATGCCCAGTTTGTTCGCTTCGGCCACGGCCAGTGCTTCTTTTTTGACGTCGATGACGAAGATCAGGTCAGGACGACCGCCCATTTCACGGATACCACCAAGCGATGCTTCCAGTTTGAACTGGTCACGCTCCATGCCAAGACGCTCTTTCTTGGTCAGACCGCCAAAGCCACGCTCGGACTGTTCGTCGATGGACTTCAGGCGCTGGATGGATTTGGAAACAGTTTGCCAGTTTGTCAGCGTGCCGCCCAACCAACGGTGGTTCATGTAGTATTGTGCGCATTTCTCTGCGGCGTCGGCGATCGGCTGAGCAGCCTGACGCTTGGTACCAACGAAAAGAATGCTGCCGCCTTTGGCGACGGTATCACGGATAACTTGCAGAGCTTGATCCAGCATTGGAACAGTCTGTGTAAGGTCCATGATGTGGATGCCGTTACGCGCGCCGTAAATGAACGGACCCATACGTGGGTTCCAGCGCTGTGTTTGGTGACCAAAGTGTACGCCTGCTTCAAGCAGTTGGCGCATGGAGAACTCAGGAAGAGCCATGTCTTTATACCTTTCCGGTTTTGCCTCATCGGGGGTCTCGATCCCAGAATGGGACCAACCGGCGGACGTTTGAGGATTTCTCCCCCAAAGGCCCAACCCCGACTGCGGGTTTAAGTGACGCGCGTATAGTCCGGTTTTAACCGCTTCGCAAGGCTCAAGCCGCATATTCCGCGGATTAAACGTCTATCTCAGCGCAGTTCCGCGGTGTTTGGGGCTGCTATTTGATCCGAGGGATGCGCACTACGGACCTGTGTTTCGCACGCTTGGGCCAGCGTTTTGCGGTTGTCGAAATCGGCGACGGCCAGTGGCGTGTGGTAGATCGTGGTCACTTTCCCCTGCCGCGCGGACGCAAGCGTGCGCACCAGATGCCCGCCAAAGCTCATATCGCCCCACCAGCCATAGAACCGCGGATCGGCCCCAACTGGCGCAGTATAAAGCACGGTAACAGGCTGAACCCAGATCGCATCGCGCAGCTCTGGCGTAAAAAAGGATTGAAACAGCGTGGTTTTGAACGGCAAGACTTGTTTGCCATCAGTGCTGGTACCTTCGGGAAAGAACAGCAGCCGATGGTTATCAAGCAGCCGTCGCTGAAAAATCTCGGTCTGTTTGCGGGCATGTTTGGGGCTGCGTTCAATGAACAGCGTGCCGGTCGCCTTGGCCAGCCACCCGATGCCGGGCCAGCTGGCGACCTCAGACTTTGATACGAAATAAATCCGCTGTGCGGCGTTCAGGCTGAAGATATCGAGCCAGCTTGTGTGATTGGCGACAACCGCACCACGGTGGCGCATGGGCGTGCCCACGACTTCGCGGCGCAATCCCATGATCCAGAACGCAATGTAACAGACCGTTTGCGTGATATACGGTGTGACGGGGCGGCCTTGCCCGCACAAGGGTCGCTCAATCAGGCGGATGGCTAGCAGGACCAGCAGCCCTGTAAAGACCACGGTCGCCAGGACAAGGCCGCGGATCAACGCCAGCGCCCACCCCAGTGGCCCGATGTCGTCTAGTGCCGGGTGATCGGCGCTGTCCCAAGCCGCGCTCACGCGGGTTGCCCGCTGTAAATCTTGGCCTGCCGTTCGCTGAGCCGCGCGGTGTCGAGCATCAAAAGTACGTCCGTTGTATTAAAGTCATGATCGATAAAAGCCCCCTCGCCCACACAGCCGCCAAGCCTCAGATAGGCTTTGATCAGGCTGGGCATCTGTACCATCGCCTGTCGACGGTTCAGCGTATCCGCGGGGATCAGGTCCATCCTTTGCCGCGCTTTAGGCAAAGCCGTGACCCGCAGTTCGGGGGGCGCAAGATAGGCGTGGTGTAGCAGCGACAAAGGCTCTGCCAGAGCATCCGCTTGGGTCCCGTGAAAGCTTGCCACGCCGAACAGGATCTCGATCTGGTGCTGTGCCACATAAGATGCAAGCCCCGCCCAAAGCTGGTGCATAGCGATGCCGCCGCGATAGGATGGATGCAGACACGACCGCCCAAGCTCAAGGATTTCACGCCCAGAGGATTTCAGCGCGGTCAAATCATATTCGTTTTCGGAATAGAACCCGCCTGCCCGCGTCGCCATGCAGCGGCGGATCAGACGGTAGACACCAACCGTTTGCGCGGTTTTCCGGTCGATAAGCAGCAAATGATCGACAAAATCGTCGTATTGATCGACTTCAAGCCTGTTGTCATGATCAACCAAAGAGCCGCCCGCACCCAGTTCGGTGACAAAGACATCATAGCGCAGCCGCTGTGCCGCATGAAGCTCCGCTTGGGTGCGCGCCAGACGGACTTCGAACTCTGCCGCTTTTGCAATGGTCATGAGCTGGTTTCGTCTCCGGTCGCAATTATGCCGATAAATAGGCAGTTAGGGCCTGTCGCGCAATGCTTGCCCCGCGTCGCGGTGATTTTCGGCAAAAAATTAACGATTTGCTAACGAAGAGCCTTCATCAAAGACAGGGGTGAGCATCACCCGAAAGCTGTCGACCACGATCTTGCCTTCGCTCCGAAAGTTTACCGTGACCTTGCCGCCGATGTTGCTTTGCACCTGCCCCACACCCCAATCGGGATACGAAGGGTGGCGTACCAGCATTCCGGGTGTCAGTATCGCATTGAGGTCTTCCAAACGTGCGTCCTTTTGCTGTGCGGTGCGGCCGTTCAAAGCGCGGGCAAGTTGATGAGAGAGGTATTCCTATGGCTGAGACCGACACTGATTTCGCCGCGTTGATCGGCAGCCGGATCTGTCACGACTTGATATCGCCCGTGGGCGCGATCAACAATGGGCTTGAACTGCTTTTGATGTCAGGCCTGAACATGAGCCCCGAAATCGCGTTGATCGACGAAAGCGTGCGCAACGCCAGTGCGCGGTTGCGGTTCTTTCGCGTGGCCTTTGGCGGTGGCAATACGCAGCCTGTCGCGGCACAAGAGACCGCTGATATCCTAAGTGACCTTTATGCGCAGTCCAAGTGGGAGGTGATCTGGCCTCTGGGGGCAGCTCCCTCGCGCAGCGCCTTACGGATGGTATTTTTAGGGCTGCTCTGTCTGGAAACGGGGATGCCTTATGGCGGTCGGATCGTAATGAAGCACCGCACTACGGGGTGGGATATTACGGGGACCGCCGACCGTCTGAATATTAACGCAGCACTATGGGGTGTGTTGGCAGGGCAACCGCTGGCAGAGCGACTGCTGCCTGCTCAAGTTCAGTTCGGCTTGTTGCCCGCCATCGTGAAAGACAGCGGGCAACAGTTAACGTCTATCGTGACCGAGACCACAATCACGCTCAGTATCAAGGGTTAGCTGCGCACCGCACCATCGCCGCGCACGAGATACTTGAAGCTCGTCAACTGCTCTGCGCCCACAGGACCACGTGCATGCATCTTGCCCGTGGCGATGCCAATCTCTGCCCCCATGCCAAACTCGCCCCCATCCGCGAATTGCGTGGATACGTTGTGCATCAGGATCGCTGAATCGAGCCGCGTCATAAATTTGGTCGCGGCGGCATCGTCTTCGGTGATGATACAGTCAGTGTGGTTCGATCCGTAAGTCCGGATATGGGTGATCGCGTCGTCAATGCTGCCCACGGTCTTGGCCGCGATGATCATATCAAGATATTCGTGACCCCAATCGTCGGGCGTCGCTGGCACGGTGCCTTCAATCTGAGATAGCTCCCCGTCTGCACGAACTTCAACGCCGGCATCCAATAATGCCTTGATCACGCCCTTGCCCATGGTCCGCGCGACTTTTTCATGGATCAACAAGCATTCAGCCGATCCACAAATGCCGGTGCGACGGGTTTTGGCGTTCAACACGACCTTCAAGACTTTTTCAGGGTCAGCATTTTCATCGATATAGATGTGCACGATCCCTTCGAGGTGGGCAAAGACCGGGACACGGGCTTCGCGCTGTACCAAGCCAACCAGACCCTTGCCGCCGCGCGGTACAATCACGTCAATCGTGTCGGTCATGGTCAACATCTCACTGACTGCCGCACGGTCGCGTGTAGGCACCAGCTGGATCGAATCCGCTGGCAGGCCAGCTGCTTCGAGCCCGACTTTCAGCGCTGCGTGGATCGCGCGGGAGGAATGAAAGCTTTCGGACCCGCCCCGCAGGATCACGGCATTGCCGGCCTTTAGGCAAAGCGCACCAGCGTCGGCTGTTACGTTGGGGCGTGATTCATAAATCACCCCGATGACGCCCAATGGCGTGCGCACGCGCTGGATGTTCAGGCCGGTGGGCCGGTCCCATTCGGTCAGCACCTGCCCGACGGGATCATCCTGGGCTGCGATACTGCGCAGGCTGTCGGCAATCGCGCTGATCCGTGCGTCGTCCAGCAGCAGCCGATCCATCATTGCGTCGGAAAGCCCCTTGTCGCGGCCGAATTCGAGATCTTTGGCGTTGGCCGCCAGAATATCGGCGCTGCTCGCGATCAACGCATCAGCGGCTTTTTCCAGCGCGGTCTGCTTTTGGTCGGCACTGGCAAAGCCCAACGTCGCGGCGGCAGCTTTGGCGCGCGCGCCGATATCTGCCATCAACGCGGGAATGTCGTCTGTCTGTGTCATATCCAAGGTCATACCCTAATTACTGCTTTTTATGATTTCGAGTTACCTACTACCTAAAGCCTTCGGCGAGGATTTTAAACCATTTGGACGTTAGGAAAGCGCAAGATCATCCCGATGGATCAACGCAGCACGCCCCGGCGCGCCCAATATCTCTTCGATTTCAGAAGATTGCCGCCCTTTAATCAACATTGCTTCAGCCGATGTATAGCGCGTTAGCCCGTGCCCGATGGGACGCCCGTCAGGGTCCAGAAGCGCCACGGAGTCGCCCCGCCCGAACGGGCCGGCGACAGCGGTCACCCCCGCTGGCAAAAGCGATTTGCCTTTGGACATGGCGGCGACAGCACCTGCATCCAATGTGACACTACCGCGGGGCTTGATCGCTGTAATCCATTGTTTGCGCGCTGTTTGCGGGTCAGATTGCGCGGTGAACCAAGTCGCATTCGCCCCATTTTCCAGCGCCAGCAAGGGCCGCAAGGGGGACCCTTCGGATATCGCCATGGCGCAGCCTGCAGTCGTGGCGGTTTTTGCGGCCATCAGCTTTGTTTTCATACCGCCTTTGGACAGGCCGGAGCCCGCGTCGCCCGCCTGCGCTTCGATTTCTGGGGTGATGGAACTGATGACATCATAGCGGACGGCGTCGGGGTCGTCGTTGGGGTTGGCCGAATAAAAGCCATCCACATCGGAAAGCAGAATCAAACGGTCTGCGGCGACGGTCACGGCAATTTGGGCCGCGAGTCGGTCATTGTCGCCAAAGCGGATTTCGTCCGTTGCGACAGTGTCATTCTCATTGACGATCGGCACCGCACCCATGGACAACAGCTGCTCCATCGTGGCGCGGCTGTTGAGATACCGCCGACGGTCCGCGCTATCTTCGAGGGTGACAAGCACCTGTGCGGCGGTAATCCCGTAGGGCTCCAGGGCTTCTTCGTAAGCGCGGGCCAGCCGGATCTGCCCGACAGCCGCCGCCGCCTGTGATTGTTCAAGCGCGAGCGTGGTGGCAGGCAGCCCAAGCACGCCACGCCCCAAAGCGATCGAGCCCGAAGACACAAGTACCACGTCCTTGCCCTGCCCTTTAAGCCACGCGACGTCCTGTGCCAAACTTTGTAGCCAGCCAGAGCGCAGCTGGCCGGTCGCGCGATCTACCAAAAGCGCAGAGCCGATTTTTACAACAATACGATTGCCGTCGCTTAAGGCTGCCAAGGTGCCTCTTCTTCGTCTTCAATGCGGAACCGCAGCCGGTCATCGTCAATCTGACCACGCAGGGCACGCAGGACCTCGGTGACCCCTTCGCGGGCGACGCCGGACATCATCATAACCTCGCCTCCGCAGGCTTTTTCTAATTCTTCACGGGTGGTTACGCGATCATCCTCATCCAGTGCATCAATCTTGTTCAGCACTGTGATACGGGGTTTATCCGCCAGCTCGCCGCCATATGCTTCGAGTTCATTAATGATGGTCCGGTAGTCTTCGGCAACGGTTTCAGAGGTGCCATCGATCAGGTGCAACAGCACCGCGCAGCGTTCGACATGGCCTAAGAACAGATCACCCAGACCCCGCCCTTCGGATGCGCCCTCGATCAAGCCGGGAATATCGGCAACGACGAATTCAGTATTATCCACCCCGACAACGCCCAAGTTTGGGTGCAGCGTGGTAAAGGGATAATCCGCGATCTTTGGCCGTGCGTTGGACGTGGCGGCAAGAAATGTCGACTTGCCCGCGTTCGGCAGACCCAATAGTCCCACATCCGCGATCAGCTTGAGCCGCAGCCAAACGGTACGTTCAACGCCCTCCTGACCGGGGTTCGCACGACGAGGTGCTTGGTTTGTAGCTGATTTGAAGTGCAGGTTACCCCAGCCGCCGTTCCCACCGCGCGCAAGTTCGACCCGTTGGCCAAGCTCTGTCATGTCCACCAGTACGGTTTCCTGATCCTCGTCGAGGATCTCGGTCCCTACGGGCACGCGGAGGATAATATCGTCCCCATCTTTGCCGGTGCGCTGTTTGCCCATACCGGGCTGGCCGTTTTTGGCAAAGAAGTGTTGCTGGTAGCGAAAGTCGATCAGCGTGTTCAGCCCATCGACGGCTTCGGCCCAGACAGAGCCACCGGACCCGCCGTCGCCACCATCAGGGCCACCGTATTCGATGTATTTTTCGCGCCGGAAAGACACGCAACCGCCCCCGCCTCCGCCAGAGCGGATGTAGACTTTGCACAGGTCAAGAAACTTCATCTAAAAGGCCTTTCGGGGCACGTGTGGTCATAGTTTGCAGCTATACGTCCAGGTAGGTACGCAGGTCTCGCGGGCCAGACAATAGGTTTCAGCATTGCCAAGATAGCGGAAACCTGCATTTGTCAACACTTTGGCAGATGCAGGGTTGTCGCGAAACACCGAGGCAAACATATTTTTGTTGTGCAGCGGGTTGGCTTGTACCAGCGCCTGCACGGCTTCAGAGGCTAGATGCGTATTCCAGAACGCAGGGGCCACCCAATATCCAACTTCCGATTGGTCTCGGTCCATTCGGATCAGGGAAATGACGCCCATTACCTCGGAACCACCGGTTTTTAGTCCGTCCATCACCCAAACATCTTCGGTTCTCGGCGTGCTGGTCGCGCGTGTTACATAGCTTTCGATCACCCCCGGCGGCAGCGGGTGCGGAATAGAGGCGGTGCGCATCGCAACCCGTGGATCGCTGGCGTAATGTTCAATCATGCCACGATCCGAAAGACGCACAGGGCGCAGGTCGAACCGTTCAGTTGCAATCACTTGCTGTTGCGACATTGTTAAATCTTCCATCGCTCTGTTCCTCCTCCGAACGGCACGAACGAGACAGGGGCCACCGTCAGCGCGGCCAGTGTCCATCTCAAATATCGTCTCTCCCAACGGTGTCCGAACACCGTCCCTTGCAGCCTTGATGTATCAGTCAATCAAGGTGCATTCCCCTATTTTCCGACACAGGACGACGGAAAGGAAAAGGGACCGGCGTTTCCGCCGATCCCTAATTTTTTAGACCTTTTGGGTGCGGCTTATTCTGCGGCTTCTGCCACTGGCAGGACCGAAATAAACGTCCGGTTCTTCAGTCCCTTGTGAAACTGAACCTTGCCGTCGACGACAGCAAAGATCGTGTGATCCTTGCCCATGCCAACGCCTTGAGCCGGCCAGTACTTTGTACCGCGCTGACGCACCAGGATGTTGCCGGGAATGACAGCTTCGCCGCCATATTTCTTCACGCCAAGACGACGACCTGCTGAGTCGCGGCCGTTACGGGATGAGCCGCCTGCTTTTTTATGTGCCATTGGTGTCTCTCCTTAGCCTTTTGCGAGTTCTTTGGCCTGTGCGATCCAGTCTTCACGACCGACGCGACCTTTGAACGACAGTTTCTCTTCGATAGCTTCGACGTCAGCGTCTGTCCAAGCAGCGATCTGTGCGAAGGTTGTGATGCCTTCACCGTTCAGCTTGCCAACGATGACCGGACCAACGCCCGAGATCTTGCTTAGATCGTCGGAACCTTCAGCTGCAGGGGCAGCTTTGGCCTTCTTCGCCTTGGCAGGCTTAGCCGATTTTTCTTCGGCTTGATTGTTCTTCACGCGCTTGGCCATTTCGGCCTGATCACTTTTGTTCAGCGCATAACGCTCTTCCATAGCAGTCACGGCAGCGGCGCTCACGGAACCGGTGCCGATTGCCGCTTTGACGTCGGACTTATCCGCGCCAGATGACAGGATCTCGCCGATTTTAACCAGCGTCAATTTTTGACGGTGGCCTTTGGTGCGCTTGGAGGAGTGCTTCCGGCGACGCTTGACGAAGTGAATAACTTTCTCGCCCTTGATCTGGTCGACGACTTCGGCTTGTACGCCGGCGCCTGTAACCAAAGGTGCGCCCAGCTTGGGAGAATCGCCACCCAGCATGAGAACTTCGTTGAATTGGACTGTTTCGCCCGCGTCAGCAGCCAAACGTTCTACCCGAAGCATATCGCCGGATTGAACTTTGTACTGCTTGCCGCCTGTCTTGATGACCGCAAACATGCGTCTTCCTTTACTGTTTCCGCATCCTGTGGTCCCCATTCGGGAGTTCGTCGGGCCTTGGCCCACCTCGGACAGCGCATCCCATTTCAGGATGTTCATGAAATAACAAAGGCACCCGAAACGGGCACCCTTAGGTTGAGGATTGCCGTATGATGCACCGCCCCCCTGATGTCAAGTGCCACAGGGCCGTGACGGGGATATATCGGCGCGGCGTCTTAGGACGCTATAGGTCTTCGGCGACCATGTTCAGCGCCACGGCACGCCCAAGGGCATAGGACACGTCCTCGTAGGCTGCTCCGAACCCGTCAAACAAGGCGCTGTTCAGGCTGCGCCCAGCATCGGTTTTCGAAAATGCGATGTAGCGTTCAAGAGCGTCATCCTCCAACGGAGAATAGGCCAAAGCCAGGTAGCTGTACAGCCAGCTGCGGGTGTCTTCGCTAACCGCGTCATGCTGCTGCGTGACGTCTGCTAACATCTCGGCCTCCGTCATTTGCAGGGCGTTACCGTCGGACATACCACGCATGAATTGAAAGTTGGAGTTCATCGCCGCAGCGACATTCCGTTCAACCATGTCGCCGCTGTCGATCAGTGCAGTGATCTGCGCAAGGCGGGCGTCAGCGGTCCCGTCCAGAACAGAAAACTGCGCGCGCGCAGCTTCTTCGATTTCTGGGTCGGTGATTGCAGCCCGCGCTTCGTTTTCCAGGGCGATGATCTGCGCGCCTGTACCTTGCGCGAAAAAGCGGATGACATCTTCGCGCTCTTGTCCCATCAAAGCAATTTGCAGCGCCGTGCGAACGGTTTCGACAATCCGTTCCGGGCTATAGATTGCGCGCACCTGAAGCTCCCAGCCCGGTCCGCCTTGCCCTCCCAGCATGTCACGGTCCAATTGTTCAGCGTTCTCTAGTCCCTCGCGCTGCAAAATTTCAGCCAGCTCGCCAAGGCGCAGCACATCCACCAACACCGTGGTTCGGGCATCTGCCCAAACCGGGAGCGCCAGCAGCCACAGGCCGACCGCAATAATAAACGTCCGCATGATTACAAGTCCTGACTGGGTTGCATATTGCCCAGCCGTTGCGCGACCTGTTCGTACCGGTTCGCCATGATTTCAAACTGCACAGCATTCATCAACGCATAAACTTTCTGCATCTGTGGGTCTTCAAGGGCTTTTGCATAGGCCAGCACCTCTTCATCCGAAAATGCCTGATAGGTATAGGCCGCCCCCGCCAACGCATTCTCTTTGATAGAGGCACGCATCTCGGGTTCCTGCGCGCGCATCGCTTCGCGCAGGTCGGGCTCTTCCATCTGTAGGTCGATAACCCCCGCGCCGGCGGCTGCCATCAGGAATCTGACCTGCACTTCTTGGAGTGCCCTTATGGAGCTTTCCTCCACATCGCTGGCACCATTCAGGCGGGACAATAATTCAACACGCGGAGAATTAATCCCGCGCAACCCATTCAGAATCGCATCGCCCGCTTCGGACTTCGCAGCATCATCTTCCTCCATATGAGAGGCGTTTTCAGCCGCGACCAACCGCTTCCCCAGATCGGTAGCATAGAAGTCGGACGCGTGGTCCAGTGCCTCATCGCTCAAGGCCTGGGCAAGTATGCCGGCCCCCATATCAAGCATCAAATCCGTCTCAAAAACCTCGCGTACCAATCGTGACCATTCAGAGCCAAAGGCATCCGCATCAATACCCAGCATCTGTGGCGCGGAATCAGCCGACAGCCGGATGCTTTCAAGCGCGACGTCAAACCCGGTAACTTCCAGAAATGCATCGACCCTTTCCCTATCGGCAGCCCGCGCCATCGGTGCAGCCACGGCGATCATGACCGCTAATCCAAAACATAAAGTTAACGGTAAACGGGTCAGTTGGCGCATGGTGGCATTCCTTTCAGGTTATTCACCCAAGACCTTAGGCAAAATCGGTTTGTCAGCAATGAAATTCCCCGTGTCCGCGAAAACTGGCCGAGCCCCCCTTGCCACCCCGTAAAATCCATCCTAAACGGACGCACCACACCGATGCGGAGAGGTGCCGGAGTGGTCGAACGGGGCGGTCTCGAAAACCGTTGAGCCTTCACGGGTTCCCAGGGTTCGAATCCCTGTCTCTCCGCCATTCACCTATACGCGCAAGGTCCCGCAGTCGGCCCATGCCGGCAGACCAGTTTCTGTGGTTGATGAGCAGTGCACCAAACATTCACCTCGGACCGGCAGATGCAAAGCGTAGCTCTAACTGCGTCGGACTTTGCCTAGCAATCGTGGCTTATCATTTGCTTTAAGATGAACCTTCAGGACACGCGGCGCAGGAACGATTGGGTGCGCGGGTCTTTGGGCGCATCAAGCAGTTCTGCCGGTGGGCCCTGTTCGACAATCCGCCCCTCGTCCATAAAGACGATCCGATCCGCAATCTCGCGCGCGAACTGGATTTCGTGGGTCACGATCAGCATGGTCTGTCGCTTCTCGGCCACCCGGCGCATCAGGTCCAGCACCTCGCCGACCCACTCCGGATCCAGCGCCGAGGTCGGTTCGTCAAACAGCATCAGATCCGCATCCAGCGCCATCGCGCGGCCGATGCCCACCCGTTGCTGCTGGCCCCCCGACAGCGCTGCGGGATAGCTATCGGCTTTCTCGAACAGACCGGTTTCGCGCAGCGTTGCATCGGCACGGGCGTTGGCCTCGGCCTTGCTATAGCCCTGAACGGTCTTCAGCGCCTGAGTGATATTCTCGCGCGCGGTCTTGTTGGCAAACAGCGCGTAGTTCTGGAACACGAACGACGTCCGCCGCCGCAGCGCTAGAATATCGGCGCGTTTCGCCGTCGCTGTATCGACAGACATATCGCCAATGCGGATCACGCCCGCGTCTGGCGCATCAAGAAAGTTTAGGCAGCGCAGCAAGGTGGATTTACCCGTGCCCGACGGGCCGATGATCACCACCCGTTCGCCTTGGGCGATATCAAGCGAGATGTCTTTCAACACGGCAGTGGTGCCAAAGGACTTGGTCAAACCGGATATGGTGATCCCGTCGCCCCTCGCCCTGCCCGTCTCTGGAATGGTCTCTGTCTTGTTCATCGCGCATGTGCCTTGTTCAGATAGACCTCTAGGTGACGCTGCGCGAAGGCCAACGTCTCTACCATGACCCAATAGATCGCGGCGACGACCAGAAAGGCTTCGAAGTAGAGGAAGCTTCCAGCGGCTTCTTTCTGGGTCGCGCCCATCAGTTCGGTCACGCCAAGAGTAAACGCCAGCGAGGTGCCTTTGATCATGTCGATAAAGTAGTTCACAAGCGTCGGCGCGGCGACCCGCGAGGCTTGTGGCAGGATAATCTGGCGCATCATCTGGCCTTGGGTCATGCCCACGGCCTGCGCGGCCTCCCACTGGCTGCGGTCCACACCCAGAATGGCAGCGCGGATGCTTTCGGCCATATAGGCCGAGAAATGCAGTGTCAGCCCCATGATCGTCGCGGTGACGCCATCAATATTCCCCAGAAAGCCCAGGACTTGCGGCAAGCCGTAGTAGAACAGAAACAACTGCACCAACAACGGCGTGCCGCGAAAAAAGCTGATGAACAGCCGCACAAAGACGTCGAGGACCGGAATCCGGAACACCCGCTCTACCGCGAGAGCAGATGCAAGCACCAATGCGCAGACCATGCCCACAAACGCCATGAAAAGCGTCAGCGGGACATAGCCCAGCAACACGGGCAGCAAGCCCAGCATGTAGTCGAAATCCAGTCCTCGCATCTTGGCTTACTCGGCTGTCGTGATGTCAGAGCCGAACCACTTTTCCGAAATCTCGGTCAGGGTGCCGTCCTCTTTCAGCTTGGTGATTGCCACGTCGAACCGGTCGCGCAGAGCTTTGCCTTCGTCATCGTTGCGGAACGGCAGGGCATTCCGGATTTCGCTAAAGGGTTTACCAGCCAGCGCCAGCGGCAGCGGGCTTTCGGCAATCAGCTGGCCGGACGAAACGCGGTCCATAACAAAGGCATCCACCCGACCAAGCGCCGTATCTTGGGCGATGTTGCTTTCATAGGTGCGAATGTCGATCTCGCCCGCATTTGGCAGTTCGTTCAACAACTCCTCAAAGTTAGAGCCGAGGTTGACCGCAACGGTTTTCCCGCTCAGGTCTTCAACGCTACCGATGGTGTCTTCGTTGCCGGCCTTAACCACGACTTGCGCCCCGTCAAAGACGTAGGGTTGCGAAAAGGCGAACCTTGCCTCGCGCTCGGGGGTGATGGTGATCTGGTTTGCGATCGTGTCGATGCGGCCGGATTCCAGCGCGCCGATCAGGCCGGAAAAGGACATAGTGACGAAATTGACTTCGTCGCCGGTTTCCTTGGCGACGGCGTTAATGAAATCGACCTCGAACCCCTGTAGCACGTCGAGCTTTACAAAGGTGAAAGGAAAGTACCCGCCCGACATACCGACATTCAGCGTCTCTGCCTGAGCAGCACTGACGCCGGTAGCAAGGGCGATTGCGGTGAGTGTGGCGTGTTTGATCATGATATTCTCCGTTACGTCTAAGGGGGAGGTAACATGACGCAGCTGCGCTTCAATGGCGCAGCGCCAACCAAGTACCGAGTCGTATCATTCAATGACGGCAAAGAATATAATTCTGGCAATAGCTTTGATCGCAAAACCCTGTTTTGAGGTCGCAGCGGGGAACGGAGTTTTCGGGGGCGATAGTAAGTTAAACGACTGCAGGTATGGGAATCACCGACACCCAAAATCACCTCGTAAGCACTTGATCAGACAAAATAAAACCGCCGCGAAGTGGGAGGACTTCGCGGCGGGGAAATTCTTGCGGCT
This sequence comes from Sulfitobacter sp. M22, assembly GCF_021736025.1. Classification (NCBI taxonomy): domain Bacteria; kingdom Pseudomonadati; phylum Pseudomonadota; class Alphaproteobacteria; order Rhodobacterales; family Roseobacteraceae; genus Sulfitobacter; species Sulfitobacter sp. M22. The sequence goes on from NZ_WMEC01000001.1 coordinate 830,751, forward strand.
TGAGACGTACGGTTTAGCGCAGTGCAACCGCTTGCGAAGCAATATGGCGGATTTCGCCACGTGCAACACCGATATCTGCCAGATCTCGGTCATTCATCGCCGACAATTCGCGGAAGGTCTGGCGTTTGGCGCGTTGATCAGCGCTGTAGGCGCGGAATGCGTTCAACGACATGCGCAGCTTGGGCATCAGACCCGCAACGGGCGCGGCGGTATATGTGGATGTATAGCTCATTTCTTATTCTCTCTTTCACGTCTATGCGGCGGCCTATCCACCGCATTCGGTTTGGTATGTTCCGTCAGCAAAGCGCTGGCGGTTTAAGCTGCTGCCGTGCCGCGGGGTGCGGTGCGGAACAGGCCGGTAAACTTGCGCGATGCTTTGGCGACTGCGGCAGAGAGATAGGCACTACGCAATGCATTGGCTTCAGCAAGCAGGCGGTCGACTTCGACCGGTGTGGCGGTTTTGTATGTAGCTTCGGTTTTCATTTTCCAGCTTTCCATTTCAGGGCCTCAATGCCCGTGATCGTCATATGTGGGCGGTGCAGCAAAGGTGCAAACCATAGTCGATATGCGAAAAACGCATGGCTTAAATGGCACAGTTTTACCCCATAACGGCCCATATCCGGCCTTTGTATCGGCAGTTTTGACCTTCACCCTGAACAATAGGGCCGCCCGAACGTTGGTAGCCCCTGAAACGGAGAGACCAACACAAACCGGAGAAGACACATGACCAGGCAACCGAACCAGCCGCAGCAATCCGTCCCACCCATGCCCGCGCAGGAAAAACCTCAGCCGGTGATATTTACGGATTATGCCAGCATCTGAAAGTGACAGAGCGCAGACGACGGTATAGGTAGTCAGGCATGACTGACCCTGTTTCCTCGATCCGTAATCTTGGCCCCGCGTTCGAGCAAAGCTGCGCCAAGGCGGGCATTCATTCTGCCGAAGCCTTGCGCGATCTTGGTGCCGATGCCGCCTACGCGCGTTTGCTGCAAAATGGGCAACGTCCGCACTTCATCGGGTATTATGTCTTGGTCATGGGGCTGCAAGGCCGCCCATGGAATGATTGCAAAGGTGAAGAAAAGAAGGCGCTGCGCGTCAAATTCGACGCGATCAAGGCCCGCGCGCACGATCCGGTCCAGTCAGAGTTCGAGCGTATGATGAACCTCATCGGTGTCCGAGAAGCGTGAGCTTGATCTCTTAGTCGGAACGTCCCCGCCCTCAACGGCGTTATACTGCAGAGTACCCCCAACAGGACACCCTGCCCCATGCCCCATTCCCCTGATGTTCAGCACGATCTTGATCGCCTGCGCGGTCTTGCTCGCACGATGGACAGCGCGTTGCGCGTCCCATTGTTTGGCATCCGTTTGGGTTGGGACAGTATCCTTGGCCTGATCCCCGGCGTGGGCGATGTTCTGGCGCTGGCACCAGCGGGCTATATCGTCAAAGAGGCGCATCGCATGGGCGCAAGCAGATCGGTCTTGGCACGCATGGGCGCGAACGTCGGCATCGACCTTGCGATCGGCGCGATCCCATTGATCGGTGATATCTTTGACATCGGCTGGAAAGCAAACACGCGAAACGTCGATCTTTTGCACCGTCACCTAGATGAAACGGCCCCAATGAAAACGGTTAGCCCTGCTGACGGCGAACTGTCATCCCATCACCCGACCCTTAAAGGCTAATGCCAATCACGCCGCATAGAAAAAGGGGCCGCAGTTTCCTGCGACCCCTTTCATCTGTCTAAACCCGTTAAGGCTTAGCCAACCAGTTCCAGACCGGAGAAGAAATACGCGATTTCGACTGCGGCTGTTTCAGGAGCGTCGGACCCGTGAACGGAGTTTTCGCCAACGGATTCAGCGAATTCTGCGCGGATGGTGCCAGCTGCGGCGTCGGCTGGGTTGGTTGCGCCCATAACTTCGCGGTTTTTCGCGATCGCGCCTTCGCCTTCAAGAACCTGAACGATAACCGGCTCGGATGCCATGAATTCGCACAGTTCGTCATAGAAAGGACGCTCGGCGTGTACAGCATAGAAGACGCCCGCTTGTGCCTTTGTCATGTGAATACGCTTTTGTGCGACGATGCGCAGGCCGGCTTCTTCGAATTTGGCGTTGATTTTGCCGGTCAGGTTGCGGCGTGTTGCGTCTGGTTTGATGATCGAGAATGTGCGCTCAAGGGCCATGATAGCTCTCCTAGGTGGGGTTGATTTGGCCGCTCCCTAGCATGGGTCATCCCCCGTGAAAAGCCGCGATTGACGCGGGGCCAGACATGGTCCACACCGCGTCCATGTTAAGCATTTCAGAAATCAACTATTCCGTCGAAGGCCGTCCCTTGTTTGAGGAAGCCAGTGCGGTCATCCCCGAAGGCCACAAAGTGGGCCTCGTCGGGCAAAACGGTGCGGGTAAAACCACGCTTTTCAAAATCATTCGCGGAGAGCTGTCGCTTGACGCAGGCGACATCAGCCTGCCATCGCGCGCCAAGATCGGGGGCATCGCCCAAGAGGTGCCGTCGTCTGACGTGTCGCTGATTGAAACGGTGCTGGCCGCCGATGTGGAACGCGCCGCGCTGATGCACGAGGCAGAGACGACGGAAGACCCCGCGCGTATCGCCGAGGTGCAGACCCGTCTTGCCGATATCGACGCCTGGTCCGCCGAAGGCCGTGCTGCCGCGATCCTCAAGGGCCTCGGCTTTGATGATCATGACCAGCAGCAACCCTGTTCTGCCTATTCGGGCGGCTGGCGGATGCGTGTGGCATTGGCGGGGGTTCTGTTTGCACAGCCCGATTTGCTGCTGTTGGACGAACCGACCAACTACCTCGACCTTGAAGGCGCGTTGTGGCTGGAAAACTACCTGTCGAAATACCCGCATACGGTGATCATCATCAGCCACGACCGTGGTCTGCTGAACCGCGCCGTTGGTGGCATCCTGCACCTCGAAGACCGTAAGCTCACGTATTATCAAGGTAATTACGATCAATTCGCTAAAATGCGGGCCGAAAAGCGTGCGCAGCTGACCGCGCAGGCGAAAAAACAGCAAGCGCATAAGGCACATATGCAGGCGTTCGTTGACCGCTTTAAGGCCAAGGCGTCCAAGGCCAAACAGGCCCAATCGCGGATGAAGGCCATCGAAAAGATGGTGACGATCACGCCACCGGAAGAAGCCGCGCGCAAGGTCTTTACCTTCCCGCAACCCGACGAGCTGTCGCCACCGATCATCAGCATCGAAGGCGGATCGACCGGCTATACCGAGGGCCAGCCCGTGCTGTCGCGCCTGAATCTGCGGATCGACCAAGACGACCGCATCGCATTGTTGGGTAAAAATGGTCAGGGTAAATCGACGCTGTCCAAGCTGCTGTCCAACCGTCTGGTGTTGTTCGAGGGCAAGGCGATCAACTCGAGCAAGCTGCGGATCGGTTTCTTTGCGCAGCACCAAGTGGATGAACTGGTCGTTCACGAAACGCCGCTTCAGCACATGATCAGCGCGCGCCCCGGTGTGATGCAATCAAAGCTGCGCGCACAGCTAGCGGGGTTTGGTCTGGGGCCGGATCAGGCCGATACCGAAGTCGGTCGCCTATCGGGTGGGCAAAAGGCGCGACTGTCGCTGCTGCTCGCCACACTGGATGCGCCGCATCTGCTGATCCTCGATGAGCCGACCAACCACCTTGATATCGAATCGCGCGAAGCGCTGGTCGAGGCACTGACGCGCTATTCTGGCGCTGTGATCCTTGTCAGCCACGACATGCACCTTTTGTCGATGGTGGCAGACCGTTTGTGGCTGGTGTCGAACGGCACCGTTCAGCCCTATGAGGATGACCTCGAAGCGTACCGCAAGATGCTGCTGACCGTGGAAAAGCCCGTCAGCAAGAATGCCAAACCGGTCAAGGAAGTGCCGAAACCGAAACGCGCCAACCGCGAAGACATCCTTGCCCTGCGCTCGGAAGTGCGGACCGCCGAGGCGCGGGTGACCAAGATCAACGACATGCGGGATAAACTGGCTAAAAAGCTCGCGGACCCTGCCCTTTACGAAAAGGAAAAAGTCGGCGAACTTGAGGTTTGGAACAAGAAATACGCCGAAGTCATGGCCGCCCTTGAACGGGCAGAGGCGATCTGGATGGGCGCATTGGAAAAGCTGGAAACCGCGTCTGCCTGAGGACACGGGGCCAGCGCTAAAGGCATGAGGACGGGGCTGGCCCCGGTGGCAGTTTATGATGGCACTTGATCTGGCGTTCATGATCACGGCGTTCGCGACCATAATCGTGATCATCGACCCCTTTGCGATTGGCCCTATGTTTTTGGCCCTTACCCCTGGTATGACCCCGCGCCAGCGCAGGCTGATCGCGTGGCGGTCGGTTATCATTGCCGGCCTGATCTTGCTGGTCTTTGCCGCATTTGGCGAGGCCGTGCTGGGGTTCATCGGGATCTCCATGCCCGCTTTTCGGGTGGCGGGGGGCGTGCTGCTTTTCCTGACCGCCCTTGATATGTTGTTCGATCGCCGGACCAAACGCCGCGAAGGCCATGCCGAAGCGGATGATGACCACGACGATCCGTCGGTGTTCCCGTTGGCCATTCCCTTGATCGCCGGCCCCGGCGCTATCGCGTCGGTGATCTTGCTGACGGGCGAGAAGCCGGGCCTCGAAGGGTTGGTGACCGTGGTTGCCATTACCTTTGCCGTATTGCTCATCATGGGCATCACCATGCAGGCCAGCGGCTATCTTGAAAACGCCTTGGGCAAGGTCGGGATCAACGTGATCACGCGACTTTTGGGAATGCTACTGGCCGCCCTTTCGGTGCAATTCGTTCTGGATGGCCTGAGCGCCTTTGGTTTCGGTCCCGGGCCGGGCTGACATTCGCACGCCCTGCCCCCATATTCTTGGAAGACTGCCAAAGGATATATGATGCCGGATATCGACATAGGACGTTTGATCTACCTGATTTTGCTTGTGGCGATGGTCGCGGGCTGGTTCTTTATGCAAAGCCGTCAGGGGGTGAATAAAACGCTCCAGCAGGTCGCCGTCTGGGCTATGATTTTCATCGGCGTTGCAGCGGGATACGGGCTTTGGGGCGATATCAGCCGCAGCGGTGATATCCCGCGCCAAAGCTATCAGGCGGGAACCGGCAGCGTCACCCTGCCGCGCGCGCGCGACGGTCATTACTATCTTACCGCCACCATCAATGGCACGCCGCTGCGCTTTGTTGTGGATACGGGCGCGACCGATATGGTGCTCACCCGCAAGGATGCCAAGACCGCGGGGCTAAAGCCGGATGATCTGAAGTATCTGGGTCGCGCCAGCACCGCCAATGGCGAGGTGCGCACCGCTTATGTCAGGTTGGCCGAGGTTGAGCTGGGCGGCGTGCGCGACACCAATGTGCCTGCAGTCGTCAATGGGGGCGAGATGCGGCAATCACTGCTGGGGATGGGCTATCTGCAACGCTGGGGCCGGATCGAGATTACCAATGGAGAGCTTATTCTGACGCGGTAGATGCGCGCGTAACACCCTCAGGTCTCTGCCTTTTTCTCCCATCGACCCGACTCCTCGGACCAGTATTGCGCCGATGCACCCGCAGCCTTCAGAGCCTTCCACTGGTCGCGGGCCACGTTCAACGCGTGCTCGTCTAACCCGTCGAACAGGATGCACACGCGGTCCAGCGCGGCAACTTCTTCGGCGGTTACGGGCGCACCGTGGATCGAAAACACGCAGGTTGCACGGTTGGGCGCAGCGTTTTGGGTGGTCAAAAGCACCGGCTGATCCGCATCATGAGGACCGCCCGCCAAACCATGCGGTAAAAACCCATCATCCGGACCCCGCCACAGGGCAACGTCCAACTGTTCCAGAAGATTTTGATCGGTGCCACGTACCGCCACGCGCCAACCAGCGCCTTGGGCCTTGCCCAAGAGCATGGTCAGCGTTTCGACCAGGGGTCGCTCGGTCAGATGGTAAAAATACGCGGCACCCATGAGGTTTACTCTGTCTCGTAGAGGTTTGAAATCAAACGGTTCAACGAGGCAACGCCCCAGCCGGTCGCCCCCACGGGTGCGAGCGCTGTTTCAGACTTAACCGAAGCCACGCCGGCAATATCAAGGTGAATCCAGGGCGTACCGTCTTTGATAAACCGTTGCAGGAATTGCGCCGCTGTGATTGACCCTGCGGGACGACCGCCGATGTTTTTCATATCAGCGATGCGGCTTTTCAGCAGCTTGTCATAGCCCGCGCCCATGGGCATGCGCCATGCGCCTTCGCCCTCGGTTTTTGCTGCCTTGAGGAAGGCGTTGCACAGCGCGTCGTCGTTCGAGAAGACGCCCGCATTGTCGTGGCCCAAGCCGATAATGATCGCGCCGGTCAACGTGGCCAAGTCGATCACGCCCGCCGGATTGAACCGTTCCTGCGCGTACCACAGCACGTCGCACAGCACCAAACGCCCCTCGGCGTCGGTGTTGATGACCTCGACCGTGTCACCCTTCATTGTTTTGATGACGTCACCGGGGCGGGTTGCCGTGCTCGAAGGCATGTTCTCTACAATTCCGACGAGACCGACGACATTTGCCTTAGCCTTGCGCAACGCGAGGCTGCGCATCACGCCGGACACGACGCCCGCGCCGCCCATATCCATTGTCATGTCCTCCATGCCTGCGCCGGGTTTCAGGCTGATCCCGCCGGTGTCAAACACCACGCCCTTGCCGACTAGTGCCAGCGGGGCCGCGTCTTTCTCGCCGCCGTTCCATTTCATCACCACAACGTAGGACGGGCTGGCCGACCCCTGCCCGACGCTGAGCAAGGTACGCATGCCTAGTTCTTCGAGCTTGGCGTCGTCCAGCACTTCGACCTCGAGGCCAAGGGATTCCATCTCGGCCAGACGGTCGGCGAATTCAGTGGTGGTCAGGATATTCGCGGGTTCGTTGGTTAGGTCGCGGGTCATAAAAGCGCCATCGGCGATGGCCAGCAGCGGCGCTGCGGCAGCCTCGACCTCTTCGGGCTTGGAGTTCATGATCGTGACCTGCCCCGTGCGCGGCTTGCCGTTGCTTTTGCGATCTTCAAACGTGTAATCACGCATCGCCAGACCAAAACACAACTCTGCCGTTTTGCGCAGGCCACCGGTCAGGACCAGCAGATCAGCGGTGCCACGGCGCTTGGCCAGCGACGCACCCGCGGCCCGCAGCGCTTCTTGGTCGGCATTGTTCTCAAGCTGCACAACATCCACGGCCTCTGCCGCCATGCCGGTCGGAAACCCTAGGCTGACGGCATCGCCCGCTGACAATTTCGTGAAGCTATCACTGGCAACGAGCCGCTCCAGCGCGCCTTTGGTAAGCTTGTTGATGCGTCGCGCCGAGGGGTTCAGCTTGCCATCCGCGCCCACAATCACAGCCACACGGCCCGTGTGGCCTGCGATCTGGTCAATATCGGTTTCGGTAAATGTCATTGGCGTCAGTGCGGTCATCATGAACCCCTTTTGTCTGAATTTCGCTTAGACGTATCCTGCGTGCGCCGGTAAGGCCAGATAGCAGTTTTCGCGGGCGGAAATTTCCTTTAACGTTGGGCGAAAGTTAACCCGCGTTGATATCTAAGGGATGCAGATTGGCCAAGTTCGACCGCTATATGTTGTCCCAGTTCCTGATCCTGTTTAGCTTTTTTGCGCTGGTTCTGGTCGCGATTTTTTGGATCAACCGTGCTGTGGTGCTGTTTGACCGACTGATCGGCGACGGCCAGACCGCGCTGGTGTTTCTGGAATTCACTGTGTTGGGACTGCCCAAGCTGATCACCACAGTGCTGCCAATCGCGACCTTTGCGGGGTCGGTTTATGTGATCAACCGCATGACCAGCGAATCCGAGCTGACCGTATTGCAGGCAACGGGCACCAGCCCTTGGCGTCTGGCACGGCCGGTGTTCGTCTATGGGCTGTGCGTTGCGTTGATGATGTCGGTGTTGACCCATTTGCTTTTGCCCCTGTCGAATGCCCAGTTATCAGAACGCGAGGCCGAGATTTCGCAGAATGTGACGGCGCGGCTGCTCACCGAAGGGACATTCCTGCACCCCACGTCAAAGGTGACGTTCTACACCCGCGTGATCGATGCGGATGGGGTTTTGCGTGATGTGTTTTTATCTGACCGTCGCAACCCCGACGAGGGCGTGATCTATACCGCATCCGAAGCTTATCTGATCCGCAACGGCGACGGCACGACCTTGATCATGGTTGACGGCATGGCGCAGCGGCTTGAAGTGGCGGGCACGCGTCTGTCGACCGCCAAGTTCCGCGATTTCTCGTTTGATGTTTCGGCCTTGGTCAGCAGCAAAAACGCGAAAAGCACGTCCATCGACGCGATGACCACAGCACAGCTGTTCGCGGACTGGGACCAGCTTGAGAACGCCACGAAATCCACATCGGGCGAGATCGCAGAAGAGCTGACCGCGCGCTTTGCCTCTGCCGCTTTTTGCATAATTGCTGCACTGATTGGCTATGCGACACTGGTGCTCGGGGGCTTTTCCCGGTTCGGGGTCTGGCGCGAAATCGTGATCGCCTTTGGCCTGTTGATCGCGATTGACGGGCTGCGTGGCACTTTGGTCGAAACGGTGCGCGAGAACGCGGATCGCTGGCCATTGTTGTTCCTCCCCAGCCTGATCGGGGCCGTAATCGTCATCGGGATGATCTGGCAAACGGCGCACCCCGGGTGGACCAAACGGATGGGCAGAAAAAGGGGCGTCGCATGATCCTGCATCTCTATTTCGCCCGCCGTTTTATCATGGGCTTCGTGCTGATCTCGGCGGTGCTGTTTTCCTTGCTGGTCCTTGTCGACATGGTTGAACAGGCGCGGAAATTTAGCAGCTATGACATCGGCTGGCCTCGGCTTTTCGGCATGACCTTGCTGAACACACCCGAGACGATGAACCTGATCCTGCCTTTGATCATGATCCTTGCCACGGTGGTGCTGTTTTTGTCGTTGGCGCGGTCGTCTGAACTGGTTGTGACCCGTGCCGCGGGCAGATCGGCTCTTAGCGCGTTGCAGGCACCGATTTGGGTGGCCTTCATTATCGGCGTTATGGCCGTGGGCATGTTGAACCCGATCGTTGCAGCAACCGCGAAAAAATACGGCCAGATGACGGACAGTATCCGCGCGGGCGGGACCTCTGTTTTGTCGGTCAGCGCCGAAGGGCTGTGGCTGCGGCAAGGCAGCGACGATGGGCAAACCGTGATCCGAGCTTGGCGATCAAACAAAGATGCCTCGGTGCTTTATGACGTAACTTTCCTGACCTACGCACCAGATGGTGGCCCGAAGCGCCGGATCGAAGCGGGCAGCGCAGCACTCGAGGACGGTATCTGGATATTGGCGGATGCAAAGTCATGGCCGCTGCAGGTGGGTGTGAACGCTGAAGGCGCGGCAGAGACGTTTGAGACGCTTACCCTGCCCTCGACCCTGACACTGGATCGCATCCGTGACAGCATTACCGACCCCGGCGCGGTGTCGATCTATGATCTGCCCGACTATATCGAACAGCTTGAACTCGCTGGATTCAGCCCGCGCCGCCACAAGGTCTGGCTACAGACCGAACTGGCGCGGCCGTTCTTCCTGGTGGCGATGGTTCTAGTTGCGAGCGCTTTCACCATGCGCCATACGAGGTTTGGTGGCACGGGCGTTGCCGTGTTGGCGTCTGTCTTGTTGGGGTTCGGGTTGTATTTTATTCGCAGCTTTGCACAAATTCTGGGAGAGAACGGGCAGATCCCGGTTCTTCTTGCCGCATGGGCTCCGCCCGTCGCGTCGATCCTCTTGGCGCTTGGTCTTCTTTTACACGCAGAGGATGGCTGACATGCGCCGTTTGCTCCTGACCCTTCTTGTGGCGCTTGGATTGCCTGCCGCTGCGCAAGACAGCGACCGTCCCGCTGTGTTGGTAGCCGATGACCTTTTTATCACCCGTGACCGCGAACTGGTCGCCCAAGGCAACGTAGAGGCGTTTCAGGGCACCACCCGTATTCGGGCGTCCGCCATCCGCTATAACGACCAAACCGGTGCGCTGGTGATTGAAGGGCCGATCGTGCTGAACGATGGGGACGGTACGGTCATTCTTGCTGATGCCGCCGAGCTGGATCAGGGGCTGCAAAACGGGTTGCTGCGCGGCGCGCGCATGGTGTTGAACCAGCAGGTGCAAATGGCCGCCGTGCAGATCGACCGTGTTGAAGGGCGCTATAGCCAACTGTATAAAACTGCCGTCACTTCGTGCAAAACCTGTAATGACGGCGAATTGCCCCTGTGGCAGATACGCGCCCGCCGCGTGGTGCATGACACCGTGGCACAACAATTGTATTTCGACGATGCGACCTTTCACATCCGGTCCGTTCCAGTCTTTTATCTACCGCGCCTGCGCCTGCCCGATCCCACACTAGACCGCGCGAACGGCTTTCTCGCGCCGTCAGTCCGTACGACGTCGCTTTTGGGTACGGGGCTGAAGCTGCCGTATTTCATCACGCTTGGGCAAAGCCGCGACCTGACGTTGACCCCGTATCTTTCGTCGTCGACCCGCACCCTCGAATTTCGCTATCGCCAAGCGTTCACCAATGGCGAGATCCAGTTTGACGGTGCCTACACGCGGGATGACCAGCAACCCGGCGACACCCGTGGCTACCTTTTTGGCGAAGGCCGCTTTGATCTGGAGCGGGACTATCAGCTCAGCTTTACCATAGAGGCCGTGAGCGACAGTTCGTATTTCACCGAATACGGTTATGCGGATGATGACCGTCTGCGCAGCGATCTGACGCTGTCCCGCGCACGGCGCGACAGTTTTGTGCGCACCAGCCTTTACAACTTCGAAACCCTGCGCCCCGGCGAACTGAACAGCACGCTGCCGACCGTCGTGATCGACGGCGAATTCGAACGGCGCTTTTTCCCTAAGGCGTGGGGTGGCGAGCTGCGGTTCGGGCTTGAGGCGCATAGTCATTGGCGCTCTTCGGACGAGGATACCGACGTGAATGGCGATGGAGTGGTGGATGGTCGCGATGTATCGAGGATCAACGGATCGCTCAAATATCTGCGTCGCTTCACCCACCGGTCCGGTTTTGTCACGGATGCGCAGGTTGGTACGACGTTCAATTTCTTCGACATCACCCAAGACGATACCTTTGCGCAGAACCACAGCGATATCGCGCCTTTCGCAGCGGTCGGACTAAGCTACCCGATGGCACGCCGCGAGGCAGGCGGTGCCTCGCAGGTGCTGACGCCTGTGGTGCAACTGGGATGGACCGATGGCGGCAGGCTCGACATTCCGAACGAAGAAAGCACGCGCGTCGAGTTCGATCAGGGCAATATCCTGTCATTGTCGCGCTTTCCGCGCCCCGACCGGCGTGAACGGGGCACCACCGCAGCGGTGGCCGTCAACTGGTCGCGCTTTGACCCCAATGGCTGGGATACCTATGTGGCTGTTGGTCAGGTGTTTCGCAGCGTAATCGATCCTGAATTTACCGATACGTCCGGTTTGTCTGGGGCGCGCTCTGATGTTTTGCTGGCGGGGCAAATCAGGAACAATGCAGGGCTTTCGCTGACCGCGCGCACGCTGGTGGATGCCGACTTCGACATCTCAAAGGCAGAGCTGCGCGGGGGCTGGAATTTTGGCAAAACCACCGTCGCAGGGACTTATGTCTGGCTTGAAGCTGACCCAGCTGAAGCCCGGACCGAGGCAATTTCAGAAGTGTCGCTGGACGGCAGTTATGACATCAACCAGCAATGGTCCGCCAGCGCCGACGTTCGCTATGACGTGCAGAACAGTACCGCAGCGACGGCAGGACTTGGCCTGACCTACAATAATGAATGCGTGAGCGTCGACCTTTCGGTGCGCCGCCGCTATACCTCCTCAACAAGTGTTGAGCCCTCTACCGATATCGGGTTTAACGTCGGCCTGCGGGGCTTCTCGGCCTCCAACGGAACAGAAAGATATGAGCGATCATGTGGGAAATAAGTAAGATGAACCTGAACCGTCTGACACGAAGCATCGCCGTCCTTGGGCTTGGTCTGGTGACCAGCGCCCCCGTTTCGGCGCAGAACCTCTTTGCGCCCGTGGCCAAGGTGAATGAATCCATTGTGACTGAATTCGAGGTGCAGCAACGCCGGCGCTTTCTTGAAGTTTTGAACGCCCCTGGTGCGACCCGCGATGGGGCGCTGAATTCGCTTATCGACGAACGCCTGCGCAACGAAGCGGTGGCTGAGGCGGGGATCGAACTGACCCCGCAGGGCATCGCGGACAGCCTGTCCGAATTTGCGTCGCGCGCGGATCTGAGCACCGAAGAATTTACCCAAGCGCTAGGTCAATCCGGTATCTCGCCTGAAACATTTCGCGATTTCGTCGTGAATTCCATCGGGTGGCGCGAACTGGTGCGTGCCCGCTATGCCAGCCGGGTGCAAATCACTGATGCGGAAATCGACCGCGCTTTGGGCGAAAGCAATGGCAGCGGCGTGCGCGTTCTTGTGTCCGAGATTATCATACCCGCCCCACCGCAACAGGCGGCACGGGTAAATACACTGGCCGAACAGATTTCCCAGTCCAAATCTGCGGCTGAATTTTCGAACTACGCCAGCCGCTATTCCGCGACCGCTTCGCGGGGTCGTGGCGGACATCTACCGTGGCAGAACCTGACTGACCTGCCCCCGAGCCTGCAACCGCTGATCCTCAGCCTTGCGCCGGGCGAAGTCACCGATCCTTTGCCAATCCCGAACGCCGTGGCGCTGTTTCAGCTGCGCGACATCGAGGAAACGAACGTCACTGCACCGACCTATTCGGCGATCGAATATGCGACCTACTACATCCCCGGCGGACGGACCGAGGCAGCACTGGCACAGGCCGCAAGCATCCGTGGCCGGATCGACCGATGCGATGATCTATACGGTATTGCCAAAGGCCAGCCCGCCGAAGTGCTGGAACGTGTCACCCAAGCCCCCGCAGAAATCCCGCAAGACGTGGCGATTGAACTGTCAAAGCTGGACCCCGGCGAAGTTTCAACGACACTGACCCGTGCCAATGGTCAAACGCTGATGCTGCTGATGATGTGTGGCCGTACCGCTGCTGCCAATGCATCTGCCTCGCGCGAGGATGTGACAAACGCGCTGCGTCAGGAACGGCTGACCGGCTATGCGGAACAGCTGCTCGAACAACTGCGGGCCGACGCGCGCATCGTTCGCAAATGACCCAAGCCAAAACGGGCTTGGCCGACAAGCCGGTTGTGATCTCTTGCGGCGAACCCTCTGGCATCGGGCCAGAGGTCGCCGCACGGGCTTGGGCGATGCTGTCAGGCGAAGTGCCGCTTGCCTGGATTGGTGATCCGCGCCACCTGCCCCGTGATATCCCCCATTGCATCATCGATAGCCCGTCTGACGCGCGAGAGGCAGGCGACACCGCCCTACCCGTGCTGCGCCACGACTTTGCCGGTGACGCGGTCGCAGGACACCCGGACCCCGCCAATGCGCAGGGCGTGATCGATGTGATCGCACGCGGCGTTGATCTGGTGCGCAGCGGTGCGGCCTGTGCCTTGACCACGGCCCCGATCCACAAGAAAGCGCTGAAAGACGGTGCGGCTTTCGCCTATCCGGGCCATACGGAATACCTTGCTGCGCTGGCCGGTGGCGTGGACGTCGTGATGATGCTGGCCTCGGATCAGCTGCGGGTCGTGCCGGCAACAATCCACATTGCATTGGATCAGGTCCCAAATGTCCTGACACCTGCCCATCTGCGCCGCGTGATAGAGATTACATCGGCGGGGCTGATGTCCCAATTCGGGATCAAAACTCCCAAAATCGCCATCGCGGGATTGAACCCCCACGCTGGCGAAGGTGGCACGATGGGCCGTCAGGAAGCCGACTGGATGAACACGCTCGTTACGCAGATGCAGGGCGAAGGCTTTGACCTCAGCGGACCGCACCCTGCTGATACGATGTTCCATGCTGCCGCGCGGGCACGATATGACGCGGCGATTGCCATGTACCACGATCAAGCGCTGATCCCGATCAAGACGCTGGATTTCGACCGCGGCGTCAACGTGACGCTCGGCCTGCCGTTCATTCGAACCTCGCCTGATCATGGCACTGCGTTTGACATCGCGGGTCAGGGTATTGCCAATCCTACCAGCATGGTTGAAGCGCTGCGTATGGCCTACCGTATGGCGCAATCGTGAGCGTCCGCCCCCCGTCTTTCCCCGTTTCACAGGCCCCCAGATGAGCACAATCGACAACCTTCCGCCCCTGCGCGATGTGATTAACACCCATGACCTCAAGGCACGCAAATCCTTGGGGCAGAACTTTTTGCTCGACCTCAATCTGACGGCCAAGATCGCGCGGCAAGCGGGCGATATGACTGAATGTGATGTGCTTGAAATCGGGCCAGGTCCCGGTGGGTTGACGCGTGGGTTGCTGTCCGAAGGCGCGCGCCGCGTTCTTGCGATCGAAAAGGACAAACGCTGCTTGCCTGCGCTCGCTGAAATTTCGGACGCTTATCCTGATCGGTTGATGGTCATCGAAGGCGACGCGCTCGAGATTGACCCGTTGGCGCATCTGACGCCACCGATCCGCATTGCTGCGAACCTGCCGTATAACGTGGGCACCGAACTGTTGGTCCGTTGGTTGACCCCGCAGGAATGGCCGCCGTTCTGGCAAAGCCTTACTCTTATGTTCCAGCGCGAGGTGGCTGAACGTATCGTGGCCAAACCCGGCTCCAAGGCCTATGGCCGTCTGGCTCTGCTGGCACAGTGGCGGGCCGATGCAAGGATTGTGCTGAACCTGCCGCCCGAGGCCTTCACCCCTCCGCCCAAAGTATCCTCTGCGGTGGTGCATCTCACGGCCCTGCCTGAACCGCGGTTTCCCGCCGATCCTGCCGTGTTGAACCGGATCGTAGCCGCGGCGTTTAACCAGCGGCGCAAGATGCTACGTTCGGCGCTAAAGGGTGCCGCACCGGATATCGAGGACCGTTTACTGGCCGCGGGTCTAAAGCCGACCGAACGGGCGGAACAGGTGCCACTGGAAGGGTTCTGTGCGCTGGCCCGCGAGATCGCCAAGACCTGACCGCTGCAGCCCGACCAATAGCTTCAAAACGCAAAAGGCCCCGCAATCGCGGGGCCTTTTCTACATTGTCAAAGCGCTTATTCTGCCGCTTCGGGCTGGTCGCCGTTGTTGTCCTTGGCGGACTCGTCAGCCTCTGCCTTCGGGGCAGGCTTGCGACGCGGCGCACGGCGTGGCTTGGGCTTGTTTTCGGGTGTCTCGACAAGGTTGTCTTCGGGTGCATCGCCATCTTGCTGGCCGTCGCTGTCCGACTTGGGCGCGTTGTCGTTCGGGTGACTACGGGGGCGGCGGCGCTTGGGCGCATCTGCGTTACCGTTGTTGCCCTGCTGTTGGCTGTCTGGCTTATCGCCTGTGTCGGCATCTGCAGCAGGCTGGTCAGCGTTATTCTGCCCGCCTTGCGCCGCTTCGCGTTCCTGACGTTCTACCCGCTCGCGGTCACGCTCTGCCTGACGTTCACGGTTTTCACGTTCTTGCTGATCACGGCGCTGGTCGATCTCGCGCTGTGCCTCGGACAACATCCGCAGGTAGTGTTCGGCATGCTGCTGAAAGTTCTCTGCCGCCACGCGGTCATTGCTGAGATGGGCATCACGCGCCAGCTGGTTGTATTTCTCGATAATCTGCTGCGGCGTGCCGCGTACCTTGCCTTCGGGGCCGGAACTGTCGAAAACGCGGTTAACGACGTTGCCACCCTGCGGCTGACGGTTGCGAGTATTCTTGGACCGGGACCGTGATCTGGAAGATTTCATGTAATCAGTTCAGCCTTGTTATGCTGGGCTTCGGAATAAGCTGCCGGACGCAGATGCGTCCCTGAAAGGCTAGCTTTACGCTCTGTTGGGCTTAACGCCGCGCGGGACCGCCAAAAAAGCATCCACCGCTGCAACACCCTTGAATAAGCACGGCTATGGTCTTGGAGCAAGCAGAAATTACCGAAAAACATAGCCAAACGCCAAGTTTTAGCAGCTTTATGCTGGTGTATCGGCCCAAACGACCCGGTCACGTCCGCCCAGATCAGGCAAGATCCGCACCCGGCCCCATCCGGCGGCTTCAAAAATTGCCTTAACGTCAGGGCCTTGCTGCCAGCCGAACTCTGCCAGAACACGACCCGTCGGGGTCAAAAAGCCCTGCGCCTGCGCGGCAATAATTCGGTACACGCTCAGCCCGTCCTGTCCGTCGGTCAGCGCCATCTCGGGCTCGTGCAGCCGCACTTCAGGAGAGACATCGTTCATCTCGCTTTTCGCCAGATAGGGAGGATTCGACACGATCAGATCAAACCGCCCTTCGGCCGCGCTAAACCAATTGGACTGCCGGATTTCGGCTCGCGCCTGAACGCCATGCAGCACCGCATTGGCGCTGGCTTGCAAGCAGGCAGCTTCGGACAGATCAAGCCCCACGCCGCACGCTTCAGGTTGTTCAGCCAGCAACGTCACAAGGATGCAGCCCGACCCCGTTCCAAGATCTAGCACCCGCTCAAAGGGCTCGGACAGCGCCAGTTCTATCAGGGATTCGGTTTCGGGGCGCGGGTCCAGCACATCCCGGCTGACCTTGAAGTCACGCCCGTAGAACGCCCGCTGCCCGACCAGATGCGACACCGGCACACGCACCGCCCGCAAGGAAACCAGTTTTTCGAACCGCTCTGCAATATCGGGGGCGATCTCTTCGGGCGCGATCAGGGTGACGCGCGCCGCATCGACAGAAGCCGCGTGTGCCAACAGGATGCGCGCATCCCGCGCCGGATCGGGCACGCCCGCAGCCCGCAAACGCGCTGTGGCGGCCACCATCGCTTGCGCTGCAGTGGGCGCGCTCACTGACCCATCTCGGCCAGCAGCTGCGCTTGCGCGTCAGCTGTCAGCGCCGAAATGATCTCGTCCAGATCGCCTTGCATCACGGCCTCTAGGCGGTAGAGCGTCAGGTTGATACGGTGATCGGTCATGCGTCCTTGGGGGAAGTTATAGGTCCTGATCCGTTCCGAGCGATCCCCCGAGCCCACTTGCGCGGCACGGTTGGCCGAACGCTCACCATCGACCCGCTGGCGTTCCATGTCATATAGTCGCGCCTTGAGCACCTGCATCGCGATCTCGCGGTTCCGGTGCTGTGATTTCTCGGAGGACGTGACAACCAGCCCTGTCGGCAAGTGGGTA
This sequence comes from Sulfitobacter sp. M22, assembly GCF_021736025.1. Lineage (NCBI taxonomy): Bacteria > Pseudomonadati > Pseudomonadota > Alphaproteobacteria > Rhodobacterales > Roseobacteraceae > Sulfitobacter > Sulfitobacter sp. M22. Next base: position 847,907 of record NZ_WMEC01000001.1, read on the forward strand.
ATCCGAACGGCAGAATCGGTCGTGTTGACGTGCTGCCCGCCCGCGCCAGAGCTGCGCATTGTATCGATCCGCAAGTCATTGGCACCAATGTGGATATCGACGTCTTCGGCCTCTGGCAGCACAGCGACGGTCGCAGCAGAGGTATGAATGCGCCCGCCACTCTCGGTCGATGGCACCCGCTGCACCCGATGCACGCCGGATTCGTACTTGAGCCGCGCAAAGACGTTTTCGCCCTTGATATGGGCCACGACCTCTTTCACACCACCAAGTTCGGTAAACTGCTGTTCGATCAGTTCGACTTTCCAGCCCTGCGCTTCGGCATACCGTTGGTACATGCGCAGCAAGTCAGCTGCGAATAACGCCGCCTCGTCGCCACCTGTCCCGGGGCGAATTTCAAGCATCGCGGGCTTTTTGTCAGCTTCGTCGCGCGGCAGCAGGGCCACTTGCAAATCAGCCTCCGCCTGCGGCAAGGCGGCTTTCAGGCGCGGCAGCTCTTCCTCGGCCAGCTCCGCCATCTCGGGGTCTTTCAGCATGGCGCGTGCGTCGTCCATGTCTTGCAGCAACTGGCGATAGGCGTCGATCTGTTCCACCACAGGCCGCAGATCGGCGTATTCCTTGGCCAGCTTGGCAAAATCCGCCCCGTCAGAGCCAGCAGACATCGACGCCTCCAGAAACTGGAAACGTTGGGTGATTTGGGCGAGGCGGTCCATGGGGATCATACTGCTGGATGTCGCCGATAGAGTGGCTATGGTCAAGAGGCAGCCTGTGCTATGATTTACCTATGAAACGCATTTCACTGGTCTTTAGCCTGATCTGCCTTGCCCCGCCCCTTGCGGCGGAACCCTCATCCCCGGCCCGCAAACCGGTTGAATGCTATTGCACGGACCGCGAGGGGCAACGGGGCGAACTGGGGCAAACCATCTGCCTTGATGTGAACGGCCGCCGGTTTGCCGCGGAGTGCCAGATGTCGCTGAATGTGCCGATGTGGCGCGACATTGGCACATCCTGTCCGGGTCTTGCGCTGCGATCAGACCCCGATCTGGGCCAGAACCTTTCGCAGCCGCTTGCGGTTCACACCCAGATCTGAGCGGCCAAACCGCAAGCGCCCAGACACGATGGCTCGGGAATGGCCCGTACCCTCGACCTGCGTGACAGCCGCGCTGGTGTAATCGGGAAAGCCCCAAAAACCCGACCGCGTGACATACAGCACCTGATCAATGCCAGCCTCCAAACGCTCTGTGCGGGGGAGCTCTAGCATGGCGGTGTCAAAGTTTTGTAGGAACGCAGAGCCGTCATTGTCCAGATGCCGCACTGCCATAAAACCACCCTCTGACGGATAGTCGCCGGGGGCCTTGTCGACCGCGCCAAGTTCCCAGCGAGAGGCCGGCGCAGGAGCCAGACGTATATAGGCCTGTAGCCCCACGAAAATCGCCAAAACGACCCAGAAAAACATCATCATAATCTTCACCTTCATTTTGCCGATTAAACTCCCCGCGGAGCGTCCCGCCAACGCAGAACGCTCTGCCAGTCGCTATTTTCCGGCCTTGGCTTGCCGCATGTTCCATCCCAACAGACATAAGATTTCAGTCGCCACATGGGCACCAGCAATCGCTGTCGCGCCGGTTGTGTCGAACGGCGGAGATACCTCGACAATATCACCGCCCACAATGTTGATGCCGGCCAGATCCCGCATTATGATCGCCGCCTGCGCGGTCGTGAGCCCGCCCCAAACCGGTGTGCCTGTGCCCGGTGCAAAAGCCGGATCAAGCGCATCAATATCGAATGTAAGATAACAAGGACGGTCGCCAAGTACTTGTTTTATCTTAGCAACTGCGGCCTGTGGCCCTTTTTCATGCACCTCGCGCGCGTCGATCGTAGTGACCCCCAGCGTGTCCGGATTGGTCGTCCTGATACCTACCTGAACCGAGGTTTTGGGATCAACAATACCCGATTTCACGGCTTTGTAGAACATCGTGCCGTGGTCGATCCGGTCCATATCGTCATCGGGCCACGTATCTGAATGCGCATCGAACTGTAACAGACTGATAGGGCCGTATTTTTCGGCATAGGCCTTGAGGATCGGAAAGCTGATGTAGTGATCCCCGCCAAGGGTGACACTTGCCGCACCTGCGTCTAGTATCCCTTTGATATGGCTGGTTAACGCCCCGGGGAACTGGCTGGTATGGCCATAGTCGAATGCCAGGTCACCGTAATCTGCGATTGCAAACTCGCTCAGCACGTCGAAATCCCAACCATAAGGCGGGTCATAGGGCTGCAAAGACGACGCCTCGCGGATCGCGCGCGGGCCCAAGCGCGTGCCGGGTCGGTTGGTCACGGCCTGATCGAACGGCACGCCGGTCACAGCAATGTCCACGCCGCGCAGGTCTTTGGTATAGCGCCGCCGTAAAAAAGACGTCGCGCCGCCAAAGGCATTCTCGAAGCTGGGGCCTTTGAGTTCGTCACGCGTAAATGCTTGATCCACTTGGTTCTTTGCGTCTTCCAAACCCATGTTACTTGGCTCCTAGTGGTTGGGCCCGCTCGACGATGCGGGCAAAGAAGGATGCACCCACGGGCGCAATTTCATCATCGAAATTATAGGCCGCATGATGCAGCCCTGCCGTATCGCCCTGTCCGATGAACAGATAGGCACCGGGGCGTTTTTCAAGCATGTAGCTGAAATCTTCTGCCCCCATCTCGCGGCCATTGTCTGCGATGACGTGATCCTCACCCGCAATTTCGGACGCGACCGCAGCGGCAAATCCCGCCTCTTCGGGGGTGTTCACCGTCGCGGGATAGCCCTTTTCATATTCAAGTGTTGCGCTGACATCATAGCTGGCGGCTTGGCCGGCGACAATTTGCTCCATCCGGCGGATCACCATGGCCTGCACGTCTTTGTCAAAGCTGCGCACCGTGCCGTTGATATAGGCAGTTTCGGGGATCACGTTATCTGTGGTGCCCGTGTGGATCTGCGTGACCGAGACGACAAGGTCATCCTGCGCATAGTGGTTGCGGCTGACGATGGTTTGCAACGCCGTTGCAATGCCACAGGCGGCAACGACCGGATCGCGGGTCAGATGCGGTGTGGCACCATGTCCGCCCATGCCTGTGATGTGGATGTGAAATTCATCGACCGCCGCCATCATCGCGCCGGGGGACGTATAAAAGCCGCCCTTGTCAAATCCAGGCGCATTGTGAAGCGCATAGACCTGACCGATGTTGAACCGGTCCAGAATGCCTTCCTCGACCATCACCTCGGCCCCGCCGCCGGTTTCTTCGGCGGGTTGAAAAATCAGCGCCACGCGGCCCGCGAAATTGCGCGTTTCCGCCAGATATTTCGCCGCGCCTAGCAGCATCGTTGTATGCCCGTCGTGCCCGCAGGCGTGCATATTGCCTGCGTGGGTGCTGGCATAGTCCAGCCCGGTTTCCTCGGGGATCGGCAGCGCGTCCATATCGGCACGCAATCCGATGGTCGGCCCGTCAGCTTGCCCATTGATGATGGCGACGATGCCAGTTGTCGCAAACCCCTCGTGCAGCTCGTCTACACCAAATTCACGCAGGCGGTCGGCCACGAAAGCCGCTGTTTTAAAGCAGTCATTCCCCAGCTCGGGGATCGTGTGCAGATATCTGCGCCACTCTGTCATCTGGGGGGCATAATCCGCGATACGGTTGACGACGGGCATTACTGGACTCCTGTGGGGATCTTGGTCAGGTTGCATCTGACATCAGACACATGGGGGCTGCAATGGCCGAGACAAGAAATGATGCGTTGATCCACGATCAGGAGGCCGGGATCGAACGCTTGCTGGAAATCATGCGCCGCCTACGTGATCCCCAAACCGGATGCCCGTGGGATATCGAACAGGATTTTGACAGCATCGCCCCCTATACCATTGAAGAAGCATATGAAGTTGCCGATGCTATTGAACGGCGCGACTGGCCCGAGCTTGAGGGAGAGTTGGGCGATCTGCTGCTCCAGACCGTCTATCACACGGCCATGGGCGAAGAAGACGGGCGTTTCAGCTTTCAGTCGGTGGTGCGCAATATCTCGGACAAGATGGTCGCGCGACACCCGCATGTTTTCGGCGATGAAAGCCGCGATAAATCAGCCGAACAACAGACCGCCGACTGGGAGAAGATCAAAGCGGCAGAACGTGCTGGCAAGGCCCAAGGGGGGACGCTTGATGGCGTGGCCGTGGGGCTTCCGGCGTTGCTGCGCGCCTACAAGCTGCAAAAACGTGCGGCCCGCGTGGGGTTTGACTGGCCGCAGGTCGAAGATGTGATCGCCAAGATCACCGAAGAAGCGACCGAACTGGTCGAGGCGCGCGATACCCTGACCCAAGCCGAGGTGACCGAGGAATACGGTGATCTGATGTTCGTCATGGCCAATCTGGGGCGTCATCTGGGGGTAGAGCCCGAAGCTGCCCTGCGCGCTGCCAACGCCAAATTCATTCGTCGCTTCAACGGTGTAGAGGCACGGTTGGCCGCACAGGGAAAAACGCCGTCTGACAGTGATCTGGCTGAAATGGATGCGCTGTGGGATGATGTGAAACGGGCGGAACGCAGCTAGGTCCGCCCGTGCCTGCTGGACAAGTCGCGGCACTTGCGGCAAGGCTCTGGCACAACCAAGACAGGAGAGCCCATGACACCGCGCAAGATAATTATCGATACGGACCCCGGTCAGGATGATGCCGTCGCGATCCTTGTTGCTCTGGCAAGCCCGGAAGAGATCGATATTCTGGGCATCACCTGTGTCGCGGGGAACGTGCCTCTGGACCTCACCTCCCGAAATGCGCGGATTGTTTGTGAATTGGCCGGCAAGCGCGCCGTAAAGATATTTGCTGGCTGCGACCGTCCCTTGGGTCGTGATCTGGTCACGGCAGAGCATGTGCACGGCAAAACCGGATTGGACGGCCCCGACCTGCCGGAGCCTACGATGTCGTTGGCCGAGGGGCACGCGGTTGATTTCATCATCGATACCCTGCGCGAGAACGCACCGGGTACGGTCACGCTCTGCCCCCTAGGGCCGCTGACCAATATCGCGACCGCGCTGCAGAAAGCTCCCGATATCGCCGACCGCATTGCCAAGATCGTGCTGATGGGCGGCGGCTATTTCGAAGGCGGAAACATCACGCCTACGGCTGAATTCAACATTTACGTCGACCCGCAAGCTGCTGACATTGTGTTTAAATCAGGCGCGCCTATTATTGTGATGCCGCTTGATGTGACCCATAAAGCGCTGGTGACCAAGGCCCGCAACGATGCCTTCCGCGCGATTGGCTCCCCTGTGGGCATCGCCGTTGCCGAAATGACCGACTTTTTCGAACGTTTCGATAAAGAGAAATACGGCTCTGACGGGGCTCCGCTGCACGACCCTTGCGTAACCGCTTATCTGATCAATCCCGATCTGTTCAGTGGCCGCCACATCAACGTCGAGATCGAGACACACTCAGAGCTGACCATGGGCATGACCGTGGCCGATTGGTGGGGGGTGACAGACCGCGCCCCCAATGCGACTTTTATGAATGATCTGGATGCCGACGGTTTCTTTGCGCTGCTAACAGAACGGTTGGCTCGTCTATGAGCGCGTCATTCACCCTCGCCAAGCCCGAACATCTGGACCGGCTGGTCGCCCTTGTGGCCAGCTTTCATGCTGAGACCGGGATCGAGCAGACGGATGACGACCGCCACAACGGTCTGGCACCGCTGCTGGAAGGCACGCCTTACGGTGTTGCCTATCTGATTGGCCCGGCGCGTGCTCCCATCGGCTATATCATCATCACCTTCGGATGGTCGGTCGAATTTGGCGGTCTGGACGCGATCATCGACGAAATCTATGTGCGGCCCGGTGTGCGTGGGCGCGGTATCGCCACCGAAGCGTTGCTGGCCGTACCGAACGCACTGGCGGGCGGTGGTCTGCGTGCAATCCACCTTGAGGTAGAGCGCGGCAACGAGATCGCGCAAAAGCTGTACCACCGTGCGGGCTTTCGCCCTCGTGAAAACTATATGTTCATGTCGCGCAAATTCTGACGCGGGCTGGCACAAAGGGCGCGTGGACCCTATATCTGCCTTATGACATTAACAGCCCCCTTCGATAACAGCTATGCGGCGTTGCCCGATGGCTTTTTCACACGCACCACGCCAACCCCTGTGGCCGACCCCAAACTGCTGGCGTTCAATGCGCCTTTGGCCAAAACGCTGGGGATCACCCACGGGTCACATGACGATCTGGCCTTTATCTTTGGCGGGAACGAACTGCCCGAGGGTGCCGATCCGTTGGCGCAGCGATATGCGGGGCATCAGTTTGGCAACTATAATCCGCAGCTCGGCGATGGCCGCGCGATTCTGCTGGGTGAAGTGCTGGATGCAAATGGCCAGCGTCGCGACATCCAGCTCAAGGGATCGGGCCGCACGGCGTATTCGCGTGGTGGCGACGGGCGTGCTTGGCTGGGGCCAGTGCTGCGCGAATATGTGGTGTCAGAGGCAATGCACGCCCTTGGCATCCCAACAACCCGTGCCTTGGCAGCGGTGCAAAGCGGCGAAGACGTGTTTCGCGAAACTGCCCTGCCCGGTGCCGTGCTGACCCGCGTCGCCGCAAGCCATTTGCGCGTGGGGACGTTTCAGGTGTTTGCCCATCGGGGCGAGACCGAGAACCTGCGCCGTTTGACCGATTACGCCATCCAGCGTCACTATCCGCAAGCCGTTGGTCCTTTGGGATTGTTGCGTGCCGTTTGTGCTGCCCAAGCCGATCTGATCGCGGCATGGATGTCCGTGGGCTTTATCCACGGCGTAATGAACACCGACAATTGCGCCATCTCGGGCGAAACAATTGATTATGGCCCCTGTGCCTTTATGGACGCATTCCACCCCAATCGCGTGTTCAGCTCTATCGACCGTCAGGGGCGCTATGCCTATGCCAACCAGCCGCAGATCGTCGTGTGGAATATGGCGCAGCTGGCAACGTCGCTGTTGCAGCAGCTTGACGATCCTGAATCCGGCGTCGCCGAGGCGACAGAGATCGTGCACGCCATGCCCGCGTTGATTGAAGAGGCCTGGCTCAAACGCTTTGCCGCCAAGATCGGGATCACAACCCCCAAAGCCGAGGATACCGCTTTGGTTGACGCGCTGCTGTCACTTATGCAAACGGATGGTGCTGATTTCACCAACGCGTTTCGGGCTCTGTCGGGGGAAAATGCCGCTGATCAGTTCACCGACCGCGCGGCCTTTGCCAATTGGCATGATGCATGGCAAGAACGTAATGCATCCGAACCCGACCCCATAGCAATCATGCAGGCCGCCAACCCTGCCGTGATCCCGCGCAACCACCGGATAGAGGCGATGATCAACGCCGCCGTCGCCGGCGATATGGATCCGTTTCACCGCCTGATGGCCGCCCTTGCCCGCCCGTATCAAGAAACTGACCCTGAACTGCACAGCGCCCCCACAGCGCAGGAAATCGTCCCCGCGACCTTCTGCGGCACGTAATACAGCGGAGACACGGCGCAGGTCGCCCGTTCCCAACACATCAGGCCAATTTTCAGGCGGGAACCCCCGCGATCTTTCAGTTGTTTTGCTCGGCAAACTGCAACAGACTTGCAGTCGATCAGACCCAGAAGGATTACCGACAATGAGCTTGATGAAAACATTGGCCAAAGTGGCAATCGGCGTGGCTGTGGCCAAAGGGGCCAACGCCATGATGAATAAGAACAAATCCACCTCCGGCCGTGCTAGCAGTGGCGGCGGCTTGGGCGGTCTGCTTGGCGGGTTGACAGGTGGCAGCACCGCGTCGCGCAGCAGCGGCGGCGGCTTGCAAGATATGCTTGGCGGGCTGATGGGCGGTTCTTCGGGGGCCAGCGGCGGCGGTTTAGGCGGATTGTTGAACCAGCTGGGTGGCAGCCGTGGCGCAAGCTCCTCTGGCGGGCTGGGAGGTCTGTTGGGCGGATTGGCCGGCGCTGCCGGTGCCGGCGGGCTCTTGGGTGGATTGGGAGAGAAGACCCAATCTGCGCCCGAACGCCCCGAGGCTGACTTTGGTGCCGTTTTAAACTCCCAATTCGACAGTAACCCCACGCCTGAAATCACCCCCTCGCGCGATCAAGAGTCGACCGCGGCCCTAATGATCGCCGCGATGATCCAAGCGGCAAAATCAGATGGTGTCTTTGACGACAATGAACGCGAAAAGCTGCTGAACCATCTGGACGAAGCTGACGCCGACGAGGCCGCCTTCGTACAGGCTCAGATGGCGGCACCAGTGGACGTGGATGCGTTGGTTGCCCAAACGCCAGAGGGTATGGGGCCGCAGATCTACGCGATGTCTCTGCTGGCCATCGATCTGGATACGCAGGAAGAGGCGCGGTATTTGCACAAACTGGCCAGCGCTTATGGCATGCAAGCTGCTGAAGTGAACGAGATCCATGAAAAGATGGGTGTACCGTCGCTTTATACCTGACGCGATCCGGTTTTACGCAACAACCATGAAAGCCTGACCCCGCAACGGGTCAGGCTTTTGCTTTTTTGGTCTGCTTTTCCTTGGCGATCACGTGCTCTGCAAGATCACGGGCGATGGCAAAAGCCCCTTTGATCTTGTCGGCATCGGTCTTCCAGTCCCGTTTGACAACGATCTTGTTCTCTTTGACTTTCGCCAGGCCACGTTGGTCATGAATGAAGCTGACCAACCCTTCGGGCGAGGCGAATTTATCGTTGTGGAACTGGATCGTGACGCCCTTGGGGCCCCCGTCGAGCTTGGCAATTCCCGCACGTTTGCACATCGCCTTGATCCGGATCACCAGCATCAGCGTGTTCACCTCGCGTGGGAGCTTGCCAAAGCGGTCGATCAGCTCGGCGGCAAAGCCTTCAAGCTCGACCTTGGTGGTCAGCTCGGACAAGCGACGATAAAGCCCAAGACGCACATCCAGATCGGGCACATAGTCCTCGGGGATCAGCACCGGTACGCCCAGATTGATCTGCGGCGCCCATTGGCCGTCGTCGTCGATCATGCCTTCTAGCTCACCCGACTTGATCTTGGCAATCGCGTCTTCCAGCATGGATTGGTAAAGCTCAAAGCCCACATCGCGCATCTGGCCGGATTGCTCTTCGCCCAGCAGGTTGCCGGCCCCGCGGATATCCAGATCCTGTGACGCCAACGTAAAGCCTGCCCCAAGCGTGTCGAGGCTGCCCAACACCCGCAGTCGTTTTTCGGCAGTGGTGGTCAGCTTGGCGCGGGGTTTGGTTGTCAAATAGGCATAGGCGCGGGTTTTGGATCGGCCCACCCTGCCCCTGATCTGATACAGCTGCGCCAGTCCGAACATATCGGCACGGTGCACGATCATCGTGTTGGCCGTCGGAATATCAAGACCGGATTCCACGATCGTGGTCGCCAGTAAGATGTCATATTTACCGTCGTAGAATGCGTTCATCCGGTCGTCCAGCTCTCCGGCGGCCATCTGGCCATGGGCGACAAGATAGGTCAGCTCGGGCAGTTGGTCCTTCAAAAACGCCTCGATCTCTGGAAGATCGGTAATGCGTGGCACCACATAGAAGGATTGCCCGCCGCGGTAATGCTCGCGTAGCAGCGCTTCGCGTAAGGTTACGGCGTCAAATTCACTGACATAGGTGCGGATCGCCAAACGGTCGACGGGCGGCGTGCCGATGATCGACAGGTCGCGCACGCCCGTAAGGCTCAGCTGCAAGGTCCGAGGGATCGGCGTTGCGGTCAGTGTCAGCACGTGAATATCCGTGCGCATCGCCTTCAGGCGCTCTTTGTGGCCCACGCCAAAGTGTTGCTCTTCGTCGATGATCAGCAGGCCAAGGTTCTTGAACTTGACGCTTTTCGCCAGCAACGCATGCGTGCCAACGACCACATCGACCGTGCCACGGGTGATGCCATCGCGCGTGGCGTTCGCCTCTTTTGCGCTGACAAAGCGGGACAGCTGGCGGACTTCAAGCGGGAAACCACGAAAGCGTTCGGCGAAGGATTTATAGTGCTGGCGTGCCAACAGGGTTGTGGGCGCAACAATGGCCACCTGTAGCCCCGACATCGCCGCTACAAAGGCCGCGCGCATTGCCACTTCGGTTTTGCCGAATCCCACGTCGCCGCAGATCAACCGATCCATTGGATTGCCGCTGGTCAGGTCGTCCAACACGTCCGAGATCGCGCTAAGCTGATCGTCGGTTTCGGCATAGGGAAAGCGTGCAGAAAACGCATCCCACATGCCTGGCGGCGGGTCCATGACAGGCGCTTTGCGTAGCGCTCGTTCGGCGGCTATGCGGATCAGCTTGTCCGCCATCTCGCGGATGCGTTCCTTGAGCTTAGCCTTTTTGGATTGCCATGCGCCGCCGCCAAGCTTGTCGAGCAACCCTTCGTCGTGCCCATAGCGCGACAGCAGCTCAATGTTTTCGACCGGCAGATACAGTTTAGAGTTTTCGGCGTATTCCAGCAGCAGACATTCGTGGGCGGCACCCGCAGCGGTCACGACCTCCATCCCCAGATACCGACCCACGCCGTGATCCACATGCACGACCAGATCACCGGGGCTTAGGGATTGAGTTTCAGTCAAGAAGTTGTCGGCACGGCGTTTGCGCTTGGCAGAGCGGATCAAGCGATCGCCAAGAATATCCTGCTCAGAGATAACGGTCAGCTTTGACGTGCTGCTGCCGCTTTCCCAAGGGGCCTCGAACCCGTGTTCCAACGCCCAAACCGCCAGATGCAACCCGCGTTTTCCAATCCGCGTGCCGTTCTTGATGGCGATGGTCTCCCCCATGCCTTCATCTTCGATCAGGCCGGTCAGCCGTTCACGGGCACCATCGGAATAGCTGGCCATGACCACGGGGCCGTCTTGAAGTTTCTCTTTAAGATGCGTTGCCAAGGCCCCGAAAAGGCTAACAGTTTTCTGTTGTCGTTCAGGTGCAAAGTTACGTCCTAGACGTCCGCCAGCGTCCAATACATTCGGTCCCGTAGGCTGTGGCAGCGGCTTGAAGCTGATCACGCGCTTGCCGATTAACGCCGTTTCCCATGCGGTATCGGTCAGGTACAGACCTTCGGGCGGCGCGGGCTTATACACGCTGTCCATCTTTGACCGGTTCGCCATGGCCAGCCTGCGGGTTTCATACTGGTCGGCGATGCTGTCCCACCGTGACAAGCGCTGCGCCGTGAGCTGGTCGTCCAGCGTAATCGTGGCCTGCGGGACGTAATCAAACAGCGTCTCAAGAGTCTCGTGAAAGAACGACATCCAGTGTTCCGCACCCTGATGCTTGCGGCCTGCACTGATCGCCTCGTACAGCGGATCATCGGTGCCCGCGACCCCGAATTCGATCCGGTAATTTTGGCGAAAACGGGTGATCGCGCTTTCGTCCAGAATAACCTCGCTGACGGGGGCCAGTTCGATCAGTTCCAGCTTTTCGGTGGTGCGCTGCGTGGCAGGATCAAAGCGCCGCGCGCCGTCCAGCGTGTCGCCAAACAGATCAAGCCGCACGGGGCCAAGGTCCCCGGGTGGGAAAATGTCGATGATGCCACCGCGGATCGCGTAATCCCCCGGTTCGGTCACCGTCGGGCTTTGCACAAACCCCATGCGTACCAGAAACCCCCGCAATGCGGATTCGTCGATACGGTCACCCACCCGGGCGGAAAACGCGGCATTTCGCAGCACATCGCGTGCCGGCACCCGTTGCGTCGCGGCGTTCAGAGAGGTGAGCAGAATGAATTGGTCCGGCATCCCATGCACCAGCCCTGCCAACGTCGCCATGCGCTGCGCCGAAATATCGGCATTGGGCGACACACGATCATAGGGCAAACAATCCCAGCTCGGAAACACAACTACCGGCACATCCGGCGCGAAAAAGCGCAACGCGGCCTGCATCGCTGCCATATGCTTGTCATCGCGTGCAATATGCAACACAGGCGAGCCACTTTTGCCCAGTTCGTTCAGCACTGCCTGCGCATCAAAGCCTTCGGGGACGCCGGAAAGCGTGATTTGGGATTTTTGTGACATCAGCAGTTACCTGTATCCGATCGCGTGTTTTTCAACCGCCAAACGGACCCGTATAAAGGTTTTGATACATCCCCCACATCGATGTGACGAAAATAGAGAACATTCCGATGATCTGGGTGTAAAGACGGTGACGGTTTAGGCGTTTGATCAGCCGTTCGCCGGTGCCGGAATCTTCGCGGATTTGCTGCGCAGTCGACACGCTCAGAAGGGCAACCAACGACAGCGGAAACGCCAATAGCAGTACGGCTTGGGCGAATTCAAAGTCGTAGAATATCGCCAGAGTAAACAGCATCGTCATAAAAAAGCAGTTAAAGCCGATAATCCAGATGCCTGACACTTGGGTGATATACAGAATACGGTTCACATTGATGCGGGCCAGATCCTCGAGGTCAGCGAGCGCCTGTTCGCCATTGCGCCGCGCTCGCAACACCAGATCAAAGGGCACGCCCAACACCCAATGACTGGCCGACGACCAGACCACAGCTACGGCAATCCAGTACCACAGATTAGAGAAAGATCGCATGTCGATGACTTCGAAGATTGTCTGATAGAGGGTCAAGGTGCGCTCGTCTTTTGAGTGAAATCATTGCGTTCAGACGTGCTGCCCTACAATCCAATGTCAGTCATAACGACGGTCAGGCGAAATTCCTAGCCTTGAGCCGTGCAAAAATACATGGCAAGCCTTGCGCCAAAGCATCCGAGGTATTTTACATGAGACCCCAACAAGCCCCCTTTCCCGCCACCCGCCTGCGCCGTACCCGCCAATCCGAAGGTGTGCGCGCCTTGGTGCGCGAAAATACGCTGTCTTTGGGGGATTTGATCTGGCCGGTCTTTGTGCGCAGCGGTGACGGTGTGGAAGAGCCCGTGCCCTCTATGCCCGGTGTCTATCGTCGTAGCGTCGACAAGCTGGTCGAGGCCGCTCGCGAGGCCGCGGATCTTGGGATCGGGGCCATGTGCATCTTTCCCTACACCGGGATCGAGGACCGAACAGAAGACTGTGCCGGCGCGTGGGACCCGCAAAACAATGCCAACCGCGCCATTCGTGCGATCCGCAAGGCTGTGCCCGATATGGTCATCATGACGGATGTGGCGCTGGATACCTATAATATCAACGGCCACGATGGCTTTGTCGAAGACGGGATCATCGTGAACGATCGTACGGTCGAAGCGCTGGTCAAGATGTCGCTGGCACAGGCGGATGCGGGCGCGGATATCATCGGACCATCGGATATGATGGACGGGCGTATCGCCGCGATCCGCGCCGGCCTTGAAGCCGCCAGCCATTCGGATGTGATGATCATGAGCTACGCCGCGAAATACGCCTCGGCGTTCTACGGCCCGTTCCGCGATGCCGTTGGTGCATCCGGCGCACTGACCGGCGATAAAAAGACCTATCAGATGGACTACGCTAACAGCAACGAAGCGTTGCGCCTGATCGAACGCGACCTGCGCGAGGGGGCCGATATGGTCATGGTCAAACCCGGCATGCCCTACCTTGATATCTGCCACCGCGTAAAATCCAGTTTCGGCGCCCCGACTTTTGCCTATCAGGTGTCGGGCGAATACAGCATGGTCAAGGCCGCTGCGCAGAATGGCTGGATCGACGAAGAACGCGTGATGATGGAAAGCCTGATGGGCTTTAAGCGTGCGGGATGTGACGGGGTGTTGACCTATTTCGCCCCTGCAGTGGCGCAGCTGATGAACGGTTAATTCTGCGTTTGCGCGGGTAAATCACGTCAAACGTGGCAGATCATCGCCGATTTAGGCCCTAAATTCGTGACACCTGCGTGTTTTGCGCATATGATCGCAACGAAACCGGATGAACCGGTATTGATAATTACAGGCAGAACACTATGACAAACAACACTTTCTCGCGCCGGGCTTTTGCCTTGGGTGCGATTGCAAGCGCGGGTGCCGTTGCGGCATGTGGCAACGGTGTCGGCAGCCGTGGCAGCGGGATGATCGACGCCCGCGTCGATGCGACGCTCAATGCGATGTACCGCAGCTTTCCCAACACGCGGCAGTTGGCTGAAAAATCCAACGGTATGCTGATCATGCCGCTGGTGACCGAGGCCGGACTTGGCTTTGGCGGTGCCTATGGCCGTGGTGCGCTGCGGGTGAATAATGTGACCGTGGATTATTACTCGGTCACCAAGGCGACGGGCGGCTTGCAGATCGGGGCGCAGCAATATGCGCATGTGCTGTTCTTCATGACCGAAGCCGCGCTGAGCGATTTCCGCCGCTCCCCCGGTTGGGCTGCGGGTGCCGATCTGGAATATGTCATCTCGGATCGTGGCGAAAGCGTCGAAGCGGATACCACAACCGTGCTTGCCCCTGTGCTGGCCGCCGTCTTTGGCCGCGCCGGTCTGCGCATCGGTGCGACGCTGGAAGGCACGAAATATTCGCGCATCATTCCTTAAGCAAAACGCCCGATCCGCACCACCGCGGATCGGGCAGCTTTGGGCCTAGCCCAAGGCGTTCAGACGTTTGAACAGCGCGGACGTATCCCAACGTCCGCCCCCCATTTTCTGCACATCCTTATAGAATTGATCGACCAGCGCCGTGACAGGCAGGCTCGCGTCGATCTCGTTGCCGGTGTCCAGACAAATCCCCAGATCCTTGCGCATCCAGTCCACGGCAAACCCGTGGTCGAACTTATCATCCAGCATCGTCTCGTAGCGGTTGGCCATCTGCCAGCTGCCAGCGGCACCTTGGCTGATGACCTCAACCACATCGCGCCCGTCCAACCCGGCCTTATGGGCGAAATGGAGCGCTTCGCTCAGGCCCTGGACCAGACCAGCGATGGCGATCTGGTTGCACATCTTGGTCATTTGGCCGGCACCGCTGCCGCCCAGGCGACGGCAGATTTTGGCGTAGACCTCCATCACGGGCAACGCCCTTTCAAACGCGCTGGTGTCGCCACCGCACATGATTGACAATTGGCCATTCTCGGCCCCCGCTTGACCCCCCGAAATTGGCGCATCGACAAAGCTGATCTGGCCCTTAGCGGCAGCAGCATATAATTCGCGCGTGACAGCTGCCGATACGGTGGTGTGATCCACAAAGATCGTGCCCTCGTCCATGCCCGCAAAGGCGCCATCGTCGCCTCGGCAAACCGACCGCAGATCATCATCATTACCCACGCAGGAGAACACGATTTCCGCCCCCTTGGCAGCGGCTTTCGGCGTTTCTGCCATCTTGCCACCGTGTGTCTCTGCCCAAGCGCGGGCCTTTTGCGTAGTGCGGTTATAGACGGTCACGTCATGTCCCGCTTTTTGCAGATGTGCGGCCATCGGCCCCCCCATCACACCCAGTCCCAAAAATGCGAGCTTTGTCATCGTCTTTTCCTTGCCATTCAGTTGCGCTATTGCCTGTGGGGAACCTATCATCCCGCGCACATTGGTCAATTGCGTCCGGATATTACCCAGGAGCGTGACATGGCAGTGGTTTTTCGGTGGCTGATGCGAATTGCAACGCTGTTGGTGGTGATCGCGGTGATTGGTGTTGGCGGGGCCTACTGGCTCGCCTCGCGGTCGCTGCCCGAATATGATGATACGGTTAAGGTGGCCCACCTCAGCGCCGAGGTAGAGATCGTGCGCGACAATGCCAATGTGCCGCATATCTTCGGTGAGAATGACCGCGATGTGTTCTACGGGCTGGGTTTCGCCCATGCGCAAGACCGTCTGTGGCAGATGATCACCATGCGCCGCACGGTTCAGGGGCGCCTTTCAGAGGTGTTTGGCACCGCCACCGTGCGCATAGACCGTCTGCTGCGCCGATTTGATCTTTATACTTTGTCGGTGCAGTCGCTTCAGGCGCTCGACCCCAAGACCCGTGCGGCGCTAGACGCATATGCTGAAGGTGTGAATGCGCGTCTGGACCAGATCAACAAAGAAGCCTTAGGCCGTGGTGCCCCTGAAATGCTGCTGTTCGATGCCCCCGTTGCCCCTTGGCGTGCGGCGGATTCCGTCGCATTGGTCAAGCTGATGGCGCTACAGCTGTCGGGCCATCTGGATGCCGAGGTGAAACGTGCGCGCACGTCGCTTGCCCTGCCAGATCAAGATCGGCTGGCCGACATCCTACCCGACGCGCCGGGCAGCGGCATCGCAGCCTTGCCTGAATATGCCCAACTGGCACCGGGCCTACCGCAATTCGCCGCCAATATCCCGCTTGATCCGTCACCCCTGTCACCGTTCAAAACCTTTGACCTTGCGGGCGCATCAAACGCATGGGCCGCAGCGCGGGATCGTTCTGCCTCGGGGGGGACGCTGATCGCCAATGACCCGCATCTGGGCTTTACCGCACCGACCATCTGGTACCTCGCACGGCTTGAACTGCAATCGGGCGGTGTCATCGGCGGTACCATTCCCGGCATCCCCGTGGTGCTGACAGGCCGCAGCAGTGCGCTTGGCTGGGGTATCACATCGTCCTATGCCGACGATCAGGACGTCTATATCGAAGAGCTGAACCCCGACAACTCAGAGGAATACCGCACCCCCGACGGGTTCAAAAGGTTCAGCAAGCGCGCATCAATCATCACCGTCAAAGACGCCGACCCCATCACGCTGACCCTGCGCTGGACGGACAACGGGCCGGTGCTGCCGGGCAGCCACTATAACCTGGCGGCAATCACGCCACCCGGCCATGTCGCTGCGCTAAACTGGACCGCGCTTGATCCCGCCGATACTTCTATCGCCGCCGCGATGCAGCTGATGGAGGCAAAGACCGTCGAGGAAGGGATCGCATCCGGCGAGGCCTATATCGCACCGTCGCAGAACCTGACGCTGGTGGATGTGAACACGATAGCGATGAAAACCATCGGCGCGCTGCCTGCCCGTGACGCAGCCCACCAAAGCCAAGGGCGGATGCCCACGCCCGGGTGGATCGCTGCCAACCGCTGGCAAGGTCGCTTGCCCTATAGCGCGAATCCCGAATTCCTCTCGCCGCGCGGCGGGATACTCGGCAATACGAACAACAAAACCGTCGACCGGCCTTTTCCCAACCACGTGTCCTTCCTTTGGGGCGATACCCAACGTATCCAGCGTTGGCGTAGCCTGATGCAGCGCCGGCAGGTCCACACGCGTGACAGCTTTATCGAAGCGCAGCTTGATACGGTCAGCTTTACGGCCCGCTCGTTGCTTCCGTTGATCGGTGCCGAACTTTGGTTCACGGGCGAAACCGCGCCCGACGGCACGCCTGAACGTCAACGCCAGCGGGCGCTTACCCTGCTGGCAGGCTGGTCAGGAGAGATGAGCGAACACCTGCCCGAACCGCTGATCTATGCGGCTTGGGTGCGCGCGCTGCAAGAACGCCTGATCC
Organism: Sulfitobacter sp. M22; assembly: GCF_021736025.1. Lineage (NCBI taxonomy): Bacteria > Pseudomonadati > Pseudomonadota > Alphaproteobacteria > Rhodobacterales > Roseobacteraceae > Sulfitobacter > Sulfitobacter sp. M22. Next base: position 865,207 of record NZ_WMEC01000001.1, read on the forward strand.
AGGACGAACTGGGCGCATTGGCACAGGAATATGACCACGTCGATCCGCTGTTCATCGAACGTGTTTTCCGTGATGTGGACGGTGCGGCCGCATGGTGCGACGTGCTACAATCCGCCCCGAAAGAGACCTGCCCCGATATGGCGCGTCTCGCGCTGGACGACGCGTTGGTCTGGATCAATGAAACTTGGGGCAGCCAGCTTGAATCCCTGCGGTGGGGCGACGCGCATCAGGCAACCCACGACCACCAGACCCTGGGCGAAGTGCCCGTGCTGCGCTATTTCGTGAATATCCGTCAGTCGACCTCAGGCGGCGACAACACGCTGCTGCGGGGCCGCACACGGGGCACGGGGCCTGATCCTTTTGCCAACGTCCACGGCGCAGGGTTCCGCGGAGTCTATGACTTTGCCGACCCGGATTCATCGGTGTTTGTCACCTCGACGGGGCAGTCGGGGCACTTCCTGTCAGACTACTATGACGATCTGGCACAGCTCTGGCGGCGCGGCGAATACATCCCCATGTCGCTCGACGAGGATCTTGCCCGCGCTGCCCCCGTTGGCATCACCAAGCTGATACCGGAGACCCCATGAACCGCGTTATCCTCTTTAACAAACCTTTCGGCGTACTGTCTCAATTCACCGATAAAGGCACCGAAGGATCGCCGCGTCCGACCTTGTCTGCCTATATTGACGAAAAAGGGTTCTATCCTGCTGGCCGGCTCGATCGTGACAGCGAAGGGCTCATGGTCTTGACCGACAGCGGCCCGCTTCAGGCCCGCATTTCGCATCCGAAATACAAACTGGCCAAAACCTATTGGGTTCAGGTCGAAGGCACGCCGGATGAACAGGCCCTTAGCGCTCTGCGCAGTGGTGTGATGCTCAAAGACGGCAAAACCGCTCCCGCCAAGGCGCGGCTGATCGACCCGCCCGACCCCCTGTGGAATCGCGAACCGCCCGTACGTTTTCGTAAATCCGTGCCCGACGCATGGCTCGAGATTACCATCACCGAAGGCCGCAACCGCCAGGTTCGCCGCATGACAGCGCATGTAGGGCTACCGACGCTCCGCCTCATCCGTGCGCGTGTCGGAGACTGGGAACTGCACAAGCTTCAACCCGGCGCTTGGCGCTTTTCATCCGAGCTTGGCCGCTAAGTCCAAATGGCCCAAAATCCCGGGGGACGGCCAAAGGCCGGGGGGCTGGCCCCCTCTTGACCTTTGCGCAGATACGTCAGGAAAACACCCGCGTGACCCAGACGCCCAACGTGGCAGAGGTCCCGGTCAGCACCACCCCCCACGAGAAATCCGTCGCCACCATCTGCGGTGTCCAGTCTTTCAACGTCGCGAGGTTGGTGAACTCATAGGTGCCATACCCCAAGGCCCCGATCAGCGCCGCATTGCAAAAGACCCACAGCAAGGATTTATCCTGCGCAATCGCGGGCCAACTGACGAAGTACAGCAGCACAGCAATATAGAAGGCGTAGAAGACAAAGGCAGGCAGCAGCCGGAACTGGTCCAGCAGCAAGGGGCCGATATCACGGCTGAAAACCGGTTTGATCAAATAGCTGAGGCCCAGAAAATCGAGCCCCAGAAAGATCGCGAATGTCAGTACATAAAGAATAATCAAAGTCATCGGGGGCTCCGGGAAAAATCAACGCTCCCTAATCATATGCAGCAGCGCCCGGAAAATGCGACTTTTCCGAGCGGTTTTTATCTCCTTTTGTATGGTCCCGAGACCCGCCGGCCTTACAGCCGCTGGTATTGCGCTTCTTGCTGCGCGGACCAGCGTACGATCAGATTGAACCCGTCTTCGGTCTGGGTTTCCTCGATCACGACGTCCTGTTCGAACAGCCACGCACGCTTTTTGCCATCGGAAAAGGCCAAAGTCAGCTCGGCCTCGCGCACAGCCCCCTGAAGCGCTTCGGCGATGACTGCTTGCAGCTCGTCCAGCCCCTCGCCTGTGATGGCAGAGATGGCAAGGACACCGTCATCGCGTTGCGCACGGGCACGTACGGCGTCGGCGCGGTCGTCATCAAGCTGGTCCAGCTTGTTCCAGACTTCAAAACTGCGCGTATCTTTGGGCACGCCCAATGACGTCAGAATATCCCGCACGTTCTGGGCCTGGCTCTCGCTTTCGGCGTGGGAAATGTCGCGCACGTGGCAGATGATATCCGCGGCAAGCACCTCTTCCAGCGTCGCGCGGAAGGCCGCGACCAGTTCGGTCGGCAGGTCAGAGATAAAGCCCACGGTATCGCTGAGGATAATCTCTGGCCCATCGGGCAACACAAGGCTGCGCATTGTTGGGTCCAGCGTGGCAAAAAGCATATCCTTGGCCATTACCTCGGCGCCGGTCATACGATTGAAAAGCGTCGATTTACCGGCGTTGGTATAGCCGACAAGCGCGACAATCGGGAACGGCACCTTTGCCCGCGCAGCGCGGTGCAGGGCGCGGGTTTTGACGACCTTGTCCAGCTGCCGGCGCAAGCGCACAAGCTGTTCGTCAATGGCACGACGGTCCGATTCAATCTGGGTTTCACCGGGCCCGCCGACAAAGCCCAAACCACCACGTTGACGTTCAAGGTGGGTCCAGGCGCGGACCAACCGCGTTCGCTGATAGTTCAATGCTGCCATCTCGACCTGCAAGACACCCTCGCGGGTCGCCGCACGGTCGCTGAAAATCTCGAGGATGAGACCGGTGCGATCCAGCAGTTTGACGTTCCACGCCTTTTCAAGGTTGCGCTGCTGCACAGGTGTGACGGGTCCGTCGACCAGAACAAGGTCAACTTCAGCCTCTTCAAAGACGGTCTTGAGCTCTTGGATTTTACCGGAGCCGAACAGCATGCCCGCGCTCACGGTGCGCAGGGGCACGATATTCGACCCTTCGACATCCAGATGCGGCAATGCATGCGCCAGTGCGACGGCTTCGGCCAAGGCGGGCTCTGCAACGCGGCGGTCATTGTCTGACTTGATGTCAGGGTGAATCACCCAAGCCCGAGTACGCTTCGGGCCTGCGGTGTCATCAATTTGGAATGGAGGTCGGCTCAATTAGCGTCTTCACCCTCGTATAGTGAGATTGGCGTGCTAGGCATGATCGTAGAAATCGCGTGTTTATAAACAAGCTGCGATTGGCCATCGCGGCGTAGCAGAACACAGAAATTGTCAAACCACGTGATAACACCTTGAAGCTTCACGCCGTTAATCAGGAAAATCGTTACCGGCACCTTTGTCTTACGCACATGGTTCAGGAATGCGTCTTGCAGGTTTTGTCGGTCAGCCGCCATTGTTGGTCTCGCTCTTGTTCTTGCTGTTATTCTTGCTGGCAACCGCGGATCGGTCCCCCGTTCGAAAGACTATGAAGACCTGTGAAGGGACTTTCCACCCCAAAATGTCAGAACTGTTGCGCCCAAAGCTACCTTGCGTGTCATGTGCGCCACAAAGCAGGGGTTAGCAGTGCAATAATAGCCAAGGTTTCGAGACGCCCAAGCACCATTGCCGCGCATAGGATGATTTTGGCCCCGTCGCCGAGCTGAATCAGCATGATTGGCGCATCGGCGGCGAATTCCATTAACGGGCCTGTGGTGGAAAGCGTCGCCACCGACATGACCAGCGCGTCGGCAAAAGGCGCACCCACAAAGGTCAGGAGCAAGGTCACTGCCGCGAGCGACAAGGCGAAGAGCATAAAGAAGATCCAAGCGATAAACGCCCCGTTGCTTTGCAGCCGCCGCCCCACCTGTCCGGCTCCGGAAACAGAGTGCGGATGGACCAAGCGCTCCATTTCGCGCACACCGTTGCGATAAAGCGCAAAGACCCGCAGCAGTTTGACCCCACCCGCGGTGGTCGCCACCCCGCCCCCGATCAGCGCCAACCCCATCAGGATCAGCCCCGGCGTTTCGAGCCCCGACCAGCTTTGGGCCTCGGCCCAGGATGCGCTGACGAATCCGGTGGTCGTCAGGAACGAGGTTACCGTGAACATCGCACCCCAGAACGCGCTACCGGTTTCAAGCGCTTCGGCACTTGCGTCTACATCGAACGCCCCCAGGAAATGCCGCACGAAAAGAAGCGCAGGGACGCCAAGGATCAACGCCAGGCCGATGCGAAATTCGGGGTCGGTGAAAAGACCGCCTTGGGTTGCCGTCACCGTGTCCTTTGAAAAGGTCAGCCGCGACAGCGCGAACAGCATAAACAGCATCATCATTGCTTCGGACCCAAAGCCGACACCGGTGTCATGGGTGCCGCCCAAGGGCGATATGCCCGAGGTCGCAAGCACCGACATCGCGTGGCACAGCGCCACCAACGACCGGTCGCCATTGGCCAGCAGCAGCACCCACAGCATTAACGTCAAAGCGCAATATGTGGGCGTCAACGCGCCAGCCGCCCGCAGCAGCCGTTGGCGCGGATTGATCTGGCCCATATTGCTGCGCCGCTCGTCCGGGTTCCCCGGTTCGGCCTGCGAAGTGACCTCGAACCCGCCGAGGTGCAAAGGAGCCAAAATCGCCGAGGCCGCGATCCACATCAGCAGCCCGCCCATCCATGCGACCTGCGCGCGCCACAGATGAAGCGTGTCGCTGATCCGGCCCGGATCGTCGAACAGGGTCGCGCCAGTCGTAGTGATAGAACTGACCATATCGAAATAGGCGTGCAGGAAGCGCGTGGTCGGCAGGGCCTCAAGAAACGGGATCGCCAGCAGCGCGGGCAAAAAGACAAAGCTGGAAAACAGCGACATCAACGGCCCCAAGGCCCCGTGCCGCGCGCGCCGTCCGCCATGGGCGACCGCGATCAGGGTAAAGATAATCACCCCCAGCAGCCCCGAATAGAAAAATGCCCGCGACGCCAGGTGGTCCTGCGTGGACAGGGCAAAGATCGCCGGGAAGATCGTTGAGGCGCTGAACACGCCAAAGATCAGCAGGAACAGCGGCAGCTCGAGGATCTCGCGGCGGATATAGGATTTGCGTCTCACGTGCGGCGCTCCGGTGATATGGGCGCAGGTGCCATCAGAAAAAGTCGATCGAGACCTGCATCAGCTGTTCGACCTGCGGCACGTCTTTTGCCAGACAGAACACAGCGATGACATCGCCTTCTTCAATGCGGGTCGTGCCTAGCGGGCGCATCACTTCGTCGCCCTTGCGGACCATGCCCATCAGCGCGCCTTCGGGAAAATCAATGTCAGAGACGCGTTTGCCCGCAATCGGAGAGGTTGACAGCACCTCGGCTTCGATCACCTCTGCCTCGGCGTCGCCGATGGAATAGACCGACCGCACCCGCCCGTGACGGATGTGCCGCAGGATAGAGCTGACGGTGGTCGAGCGGGGGTTGATATAGGCGTCGATGCCCAAAGGCTCCATCAGCGGGACCAGCGTGGGGTCGTTGATCAGCGCGATGACATAGGGGCAGCCTTCGGATTTGGCCCGCACACAAGCCAGCATGTTGGTTTTATCATCATCGGTGATCGCCATCATCGCATCGGCGCGGCCAATGCCCGCTTCGGCCAGCAGGGATGCGTCCAGCCCGTCACCGTTGAGCACGATCGTCCGCTCCAACGCCTCGGCGGCGCGTTCCGCGATGCGGCGGTTCTTCTCGATCATCTTGGTGCGCACCCGCTTGCCGCGCGCCTCGAGGTTCTGCGCCACGGCCAGCCCGACATTCCCCCCGCCCACAAGCACGACACGTTCAAGCTTGCTGGTGGTCTTGCCAAAAATCTCGAGCGTGCGGGGGATGTCATCGCGGTGGCAAAAGACATAGCAGGCATCGCCGACAAACAGCTGGTCCTTTGATTCAGGCGCAAACAGCGTGCCGTCCCGGCGCACCCCGACCACAACCGCGCGCAGCGTGGAAAACAGGTCGGTCAATTGGCGCAGCGGCGTGTTCACGACCGGACAGTCCTCGTCGATCTGGATGCCGAGCAATTGCGCCATACCGTCCATGAAGGTTTCAGTGTCAAAGGCCGCCGGCGCCGAAAGCCGCTGCAGTGCCGCATTGGCGACCTCTTTTTCAGGCGAGATCACAACATCGATCGGCATGTGGTCGCGGCGGTAAAGATCCGAATAGATCGCCGTCAGATAGGATTGGCTGCGCAGGCGTGCGATCTTGCGGTTGATGCCAAAGACCGAATGCGCCACCTGACAGGTGACCATATTGACCTCGTCCGAATGTGTCGCAGCGATGATCATCTCGGCGTCGCGTGCCCCCGCACGGTCCAACACGTCGGGATAGCTTGCAAACCCCGCGATCCCTTGCACGTCCAGCGTATCCGTCGCACGGCGCACCAGATCGGCGTTGCTGTCAACGATCGTGACGTCGTTGCGTTCGCCCGAAAGATGGCGGGCGATCTGCCACCCGACCTGCCCTGCGCCGCAAATGATCACTTTCATAAATGGGGTTCCTTTGGCGTAAAGCCTTGCCTTGCGTCACCAGCTGGGCGTGCCCGCGTGACCCGTGATATGCCAGTGATTTGAATGACAGATGGCTATGCAAGGGTCAATTCAAATGTCAGAGTTGCGCCATAGTGTGAAGGAGTCAACTGATGCGCAAAGCGGCAGTTATCATATGGGGTGGCGTGGCACTGGCGGCCTGCGCACCGCTTAATACCTACTATAAACCTGGTGCCTCTGTCGCGATGGTTGAACGGCAGACAACGCAATGCCAGGTCGATGCGCTGGCGAAGGTGCCGGTGGCCCTACAGACCCTACGCACACCGCCGCGTTTTATCCCGCCGCGCCAGATTTGCCGGTCCGACGGGCGCTGCTATACCCGCGCGGGATATTTTGAACCGGGTCAGACCTATACGGTGGACCCAGGTGCCGATCTGCGCAAACGGGTCGAAACACAGTGCATGGCAGACGCGGGCTTTGCGCCGGTGTCGATCCCGCAGTGTCCCGCAGGCATCGCCAAATCCGCGCCAGTAGGGCGCACCACCGCCCTGCCCGCGCTGAACGCCAAGTCTTGCGTGATCCGCAATGGCGATGGCAGCTTCCAGATCGTGACCCAAGGCTAGGCCACGGGGGTCAGCCTTCGCTGGCCCCGTCATCATCCACATGCGCCACCCGCGTGCCGGACTTGGCAGAGGTCACCACCCCGAGGCTCTTGAGCTTGCGGTGCAGGGCAGACCGTTCCATTCCAACGAAATTCGCCGTGCGGCTGATGTTCCCGCCGAAACGATTGATCTGGGTGAGCAGATATTCACGTTCAAATGCTTCGCGGGCTTCACGCAGCGGCAAAGTGGCCAAGGCCCCTGACAAGACGACACGCCCTTCGTCGTCGGTGGTCTCTTCTTCGCCCGGCAGTTCGCGCGCCTCAATCGGGCCAGTCCCATCGCCAAGGATGAGCACGCGTTCCACAAGGTTCTTGAGTTGGCGCACGTTACCGGGCCAGACCATCGTCTGCAAAAGCGCTTCTGCATCACCAGAAAATTCACGCAGCGGCAGACCTTGCGAGGTGTTGAAATCGGCAATAAAATGGCGGGCCAAGACCGGAATATCATCGCGACGGTCTTCCAGTGACGGGACCGAGATCGGCACGACGTTCAGCCGGTGAAAGAGCTCTTGACGGAATGTGTCTTCCTTGATTGCGGCATCCAAGTCTTTGCTTGTGCTGGATATAACGCGTAGATCAACGCGGACCTTGTCGTTGCCGCCGACGCGTGTGAACTGCTGATCCACCAGAACCCGCAGGATTTTCGATTGCGTCCCAAGCGGTAGATCGGCGACCTCGTCAAAGAAGATCACACCGCCATGCGCCTGTTCAAGCAGCCCAGGTTCGACGCCGCGTTCGGGGGTTTCTCGACCAAACAACACTTCTTCCATCCGGTCCGGCGCAACGCTGGCGCAATTGACCGTCACAAACGGTGCCGAAGCGCGGTTGGAATTGGCGTGGATATAGCGCGCGGCGATTTCCTTGCCCGCGCCCGCAGGCCCGCGCAACATGACGCGGCCGTTGGATTTGGTAACTTTATCAAGCTGCCCCATGAGGGTCTTAAATGAGGTCGAGCTGCCGATCATATCGGTGCTCACCACCTCGCGCCGCTTGAGGCTCTGGTTTTCGCGGCGCAAGCGAGAGGTCTCCATCGCGCGGCGGATCACCACCATCAGCTGATCAATATTAAAGGGTTTTTCGATGAAGTCATAGGCACCCTGCTTGATCGCCGCGACCGCGATTTCGATATTCCCATGCCCGGAGATGATGACAACAGGCACATCCGGATTGTCCCGTTTTACTGTTTTCAGAATGTCGATCCCGTCCATCCGGCTGTCTTTCAGCCAGATATCAAGGATCATCAGCGCAGGCGGTTCGGCATTGATGGCCGCGATCGCGTCGTCCGAATTGCCCGCCAGTCGCGTGACAAAACCTTCGTCCTCCAGAATGTCGGAAATCAACTCGCGGATGTCGCGCTCGTCGTCAACGATCAGAATGTCACTCATTATGGGTCTCCAGTTCTGGGGTTCCGGTGGGGGCAGCAAGGGGGAGCGTGATGACCGCCATTGCGCCGAAATGTGTTTCGCCCGCAAAGACCGGTGCGTTTTCCAACGATAATGTCCCGCCGTGTTCTTCAATGATCTTTTTCACGATGGACAAGCCAAGACCAGTCCCTTCGGAGCGGGTGGTGACATATGGCTCGAACAGTCGTGCGCGGTCTTCCGGCAATCCGATGCCATTGTCCGCTATGGTAATCTGTAGCGCTGTTTGGCTGGTGGTCAACTGCACCTTGATACGGGGTTCAATCTCTGCGTCAGGATTGTTTTCGTGTCGGCTTTCAATGGCTTCGCCCGCGTTCTTAATCAAATTTGTTAAGGCTTGCGACAGCATTGTCTGATCAATGCGCGCCATGACGTCCTGCGTCGGCAGATTGGCGCTGATGGTGACGTCTGGCTGGCCTGACTGCTGTAGCACGACCGCATCCCGCAGCACCTGAACCACGTTTTGCACCGATGTCTCGGGTTCTGGCATGCGCGCAAATTTCGAGAATTCGTCGACAATGCGCCGCAGATCGCCGGTCTGTCGGATGATCACACCAGTGAGTTGCTCGAGGCTTGCCGCATCATCAGGTAGCTTGGGGCCGAACTTGCGCTGGATCCGCTCTGCGCTCAACTGGATCGGGGTCAGCGGGTTCTTGATCTCGTGTGCAATCCTGCGCGCGACATCGCCCCAAGCCGCCATACGTTGCGCGCTGACCAGATCGGTCACGTCGTCAAAGGCCACAACATAGCCCTCGAGCCGGCCGTCCTCGCTACGGCGGGTGGCGACACGCACCAGCAGGTTTTCCATCTGCCCTTGGCGCGAGACTTTGATCTCGCCCTGCGCCACCTCGTTCTTGCCAGTCACCACAGTGTTGAACAACGTCGCGAATTCTGGGACTGCGACCGAAAGCGCGAACGATTGCTGGTCCTCGCTCCAGTCCAGCAGCCGCGCGGCGGACCGATTCACAAAGGCGACCCGCCCTTCAGGGTCCAGACCTACAACGCCCGAGGTGACCGAGCTGAGCACTGAATCAAACAAGCGGCGCCGGCGTTCAATCTGGCGCGTGTTGTCGAGCAAGGTTTCACGCTGGCCTTTAAGCTGCTTCGTCATCTGGTTGAAATAGCGCCCCAGCATCGCGATCTCGTCATCGCCGTCTTCTTCACGTACCTGCACCTCAAGATCACCGGCACCAACCTGCTGTGCCGCCCCCGTCAAACGGCCAACGGGGCCCGAAAGACGTTCCGCGAACCAAAGCCCCAGCCAGATCGACGCCAGAATAAGGATCACCGCAAACCCTACGTAAAGCAGCCCGAATTCGAACAGCAGCTTGCCGCGTTCGTTTTCAAGCTGTTGATACAGCCGCACGGTTTCCTTGGTGTCATCAAGCAGTGACAGGATTTTGCCATCCACGTCGCGGCTGACGTAGAGGTAGCGATCGATGAAGGCCTCCATCAAAACCAGAGCGCGGAATTCATTGTTGGCCCAGTCCTCGATCACCAGCGGTGCACCGTCCAGCGCCTGCGCCGCGCGGATCTGTTCGGGGGTCGGTTGTTCGAAATCAAACAGATAGGACCGGTCGCCGCGCGCGCGGATCTCGCCGGTGCCGTCGATCATATAGGCCTCGCGCAGACCCCGCTGGATCAGGCGCTGCCCATCCGCCAAAAGCTGTGTATCGGGCACATCAACACCCTGATTGCGGGCCTGATCGATCGCACGGGCAAGTGCTATCGCATCCTCCCGCAGATCATCGCTTTGTTCGTTTTCATAGGCTTCGGCGGCAGCAAGAGAGTTCCCCACCACAGACCGCACCCGATCCGAGAACCACCCCTCAAGCCCGACATTGATCGTCAGCCCCGCAAAAACCGCGACGCTGACCGTCGGGATCAACGCCATCAACGCGAACACGCCGGTCAGCCGAAGGTGTAGCCGCGATCCTGCGGATTTCGCCCGACGTGCCGCGATTAACCGCGCGACCTCGCTCAGAACAAGTGCGGCGACCAGCAGGATATAGACCAGATCAATCAGCAGAATGATGCGCAAGCTTGGCGTATTGCCGCCCTGTTCGAGGGGCCCGAGCACCAGATAGGTGACAAGCGCAAGCACCGGCCCCAGAACCACAAGCCCCAGGGTCGCCAGATTACGCACGCGCCTGATCCGGCGCAGGCGCTCAAGCCGCATAAGATAATAGCTGCGTGACCGGGTAAGCACCCGCTATCCTCACCGATGATGTGATGCACGAATGCATCAACCGCCCATTTATGTGATCCTGATCCAGCCTTGAGGCTAGATGGCCACGGTTATGTGGCGCTTTTACATCATTTTTCGACCGCGTGTCACCTCAATATCGAGATCGGTGATCTTTTTTCTCAATGTATTACGGTTGATTCCCAACAAGTCGGCACATTTCGCCTGGTTACCCGCGGTTGCGGCCAGTGCAATCTCGATCAAGGGCGCTTCGATTTCGCGCAAAATGCGGGCGTAAAGACCGGGGGGCGGCAGCATTGAACCATGCTGATCGAAATATCGTTGCAAATGCCGCTCTACGGACGCCCCGAGCTTTTCGGTATTGGCCTGCGCGCGCAGGGGTTCGGGATCGGGCTGGGCCCCCAGAACTTGCTCTGCCTCGGATTGGGTGATCTCTGGCGCACGACTTGTCAGGGCCAGTTGGCGCATCGCGTGTTCCAGCTGTCGCACGTTACCGGGCCATTGATAGTTAGCAAAGACTTTTGCCGCCCCTTCAGACAGGGCACGTGGCGCGGAATTGCCGGTTTCAGACCGTTCAAGAAAATGCGCTGCAAGCAAGGCAATGTCATCTACCCGGTCGCGCAGCGCAGGGACATGCAGCGTTGCGCCCGAAAGACGGTAGTACAGGTCGCGGCGCAGCGTACCCGCTTTCATCGCGGCGGCCATGTCGGACTGGCTGGTCGCAAGAAAACGCGGCGCATGTTCACCGGGAGAATCCATCATCCGCGCGATACGCGCCTGAAGTTCCTCCGGGAAATCGCCGATCTCGTCGATCAACAGCGTGCCGCCGCGCACCCGTGCCAGCGCGCGCATCGGGCCCTCGATGTCTTGCAAGTCGGCCGAGGTCACGGTGACAAACGGCAGGTTCCGCCGGTCGGAAAAATCGTGGATAGCCTTGCCGATCAGCGACTTGCCGGTGCCGGATTCACCCCAGATCAGGACCGGTAGATCGGTGTTCATCACCCGCGCCACCACGCGGTACAGCGCTTGCATTACTGGCGTGCGCCCCACCAGCGGCAGATCATCGCGGTCCCCATCGGTGTCAGAGCTTGTCTGCGCCGGACGCCGCGTCGGACCACTGCGTTCAAGCGCGCGAGCCGTACGTTTCATCAGGTCAGGCAGATCGAAAGGCTTGGGGAGATAGTCGTAGGCCTCGGCCTCTGCTGCCTTGATCGCGGTCATGATCGTGTTCTGCGCCGAGATCACGATCACAGGCAGGCCGGGACGGTCCTGTGCAATCTTTGGCAGCATCTCGAGCCCGTTGCCGTCAGGCATCACCACATCCGAGATGACCACATCGCCTTTGCCTTCACCCACCCAACGCATCAGGGTCGTCAGGCTGGATGTCGCGTGCACCTTGCAGCCTGCGCGGGTCAGTGCCTGTGTCAGAACGGTGCGAATTGTGCGGTCGTCGTCAGCAACCAGAACTGTGCCATCCATCTGTTATCTCTCCTGTTCGGAAGCTGTATTTTCAATTTGGGTCTTGTCGGCCCGCGGCAGCGAAATGCGGAACACGGTTTTGCCGGGAACCGAATCTACCGTGATCCAGCCGCCGTGGTCGGAAATGATCTTGCTCACCAGCGCCAACCCCAGACCGGTGCCGTTCTCGCGCCCCGACACAAAGGGTTCAAAGACATCGGCGCGGATCGCTTCGGGCAGGCCGGGGCCGTCATCAATCACCTCGATCTGCAGCGGCAGCGACTGTGCCGTCCCGTCAGAGCGCCGCAGGCGGAAGGAATGTTCGTAATAGCTGTGCAGCCGGATCGTGCCGCCCGATGGGCCCGCCGCCTCTGACGCGTTCTTGATCAGGTTCAGCACGACCTGCAACAGCTGGTCCTTGTCGCCCAAGGCCGGCGGCAGCGAGGGGTCATAATCCTCGATGATCTTCATGCGCGCGCCAAATCCCAACAACGCGGAACGGCGCGCACGATCAAGCGCGTCATGCAGGTTCACCGCCTTGCGCTCCGGCGGCATGAGGTTACCGAATTGTTCGACCTGTTCCAGCAGCTTCACGATTCGGCGCGATTCCGCGACGATCAGATCGGTCAGCTCCAGATCCTCGGTGCTCAGGTTCATGCTGAGCAATTGCGCGGCACCCGTGATCCCTGCCAGCGGGTTCTTGATCTCATGGGCCAGCATTTCGGCCATGCCGATGGCGGATTTGGCGGCGGATTTGACTGAATTATTCTGCGTCATCCGACCGGCCATCTCGCGCGGGGTGATCATCAGGATCATCTGCCCGGCGGCATCGATCAGCGGCGCAAAATGCAGCGCACATTGCACCGGCGGACGCTGACCGCTGCCGACATCCACATCATTCACGAACAAGGGCGTGCCATTGTCGCGGGCGCGGGTGAACGCCTCTTCTAACGGAGCATCGACGGCAATCATGTCCCACACCGGCACACCGCGCACGGATTTGGCAGAGGCGTTCAAAAACCCTTCGGCTTCGGAGTTCAGCTCGGCGATCGTGTCATCGGTGTCGATCAAAATGGCGGGCACGGGCAGCGATGCAAAGACGGCATCCAGCGACATCAGGCGGCCTCCAACTGGTGGTCCGGCAAGCAGGCGGACGGAATAAGACGGTGCACGTCAGCGGGGCTGGATGCGGTCAACATGGCACGGCGCAGATCGGCGGGCGTGTTGCTGGTATCCATGTACCAACCCAGATGTTTGCGGGCGACGCGTAGGCCGATCACCTCGCCATAGAACCGGATGATCGCCTCGTAGTGGTCCGCCACCATGCGCGCGAATTCGGCTCCCTGCGGGATAACCGGTGCGGGCGCGCCGAACAGATCATGGGCCACTTGAGCCAGCAGCCACGGTTTGCCTTGGGCACCGCGCCCGATCATGACACCGTCGGAACCCGACTGCGCCAACGCCTGCCGCGCGGCATCGGTGCTGATGATATCGCCATTGGCGATCACAGGAATGGAGACCGTCTGTTTGACGCCCGCAATGGCAGCCCAATCGGCGGCACCCTTATAGAACTGGCAGCGCGTGCGCCCGTGGATGGTGATCATGGTGATCCCCGCTTCTTCGGCCCGCGCAGCGATCTGCGGCGCGTTAAGCATATCGTCGTCCCACCCCAGCCGCGTCTTGAGCGTGACGGGCACCTTGACGGCATTCACGACCGCTTCGATCAGGCGCAGCGCGTGGTCGGGCGTTTTCATCAGCGCAGAGCCGGAAAAGCCTTGCGTCACTTTCTTGGCGGGGCAGCCCATATTGATGTCGATCACCCGCGCACCCTGCCCTTCGACCATGCGCGCGGCTTCGGCCATTGGCGCGGCTTCGCGGCCCGCCAGTTGCACGGCAGTGCCTTCTACGCCCAGACCCAGTTCGGCCTTTTCCAGCGTACCGGGGCGGGCATTGATCATATCGACGCTGGCGACCATCTCGGACACCACCAGCCCTGCGCCGAAGGACGCGACCAGATTGCGGAACGGTAAATCGGTGATCCCCGCCATCGGGGCCAGCAGAACCGGCGGGTCGAGTTTGAAAGGCAGATCCGAGAGATCCAAACGCTTAATCCTTGTGCAGTTGCCTTTGGTGTACCGAGCCAAGGGTGGGAACTCAATCAAACCAGCAGCTCTGGCCGGTGAAAAACTGACCCATTGCCTAAAATTTAATCACATGGTGCAGCCGATTGCGCCGGCAGCTTTCCCTGCTTAGAACGGGGCGAGTTTATCTAAGGGAGTGGACGATGACGCCGACACCGAAAATCGCCGCTCTCATCGTGGCTGCCGGACGGGGCACACGTGCGGGTGGCGCAGTGCCAAAGCAGTGGCAGCCGCTTTGCGGGAAACGTGTGATCGACCACACGCTGGCCGCATTCCAACGGCATCCCAAGATCGAGCGGATCATCATCGTTCTGAGCGCCGGTGACATGGCTGAGGCCGAAGGGTTTAACGCACAAGGCTGCCTTGTGGCCGAAGGGGGCGCGGATCGCGCAGCATCAGTCCGCAATGGGCTGGCGTTGCTGGGCGATGCCGATCTGGTGCTGATCCACGATGCCGCCCGCCCCTGTGTCACGCCGCAGATTATCGACGGCGTGATCGACGCGCTGGCCACGGATGCCGCGGCCGCCCCCGGTCTGCCTGTCACTGACGCGCTTTGGGTTGCCGAAGACGGTGCCGTTGCAGGCACGCAGGACCGCACGGCGCTTTATGCCGCGCAAACCCCCCAAGGCTTCGACGCTGCCACAATCCGCGCCGCTCATGCCGCGTTCAAAGGTGTCGCCGCCGATGATGTCGAAGTCGCACGCGCCGCGGGTGTTGCGGTTGCCATCACCCTTGGCAGCGTGGATAACCTGAAAATCACGGTGCCGGGTGATTTGTCCCGCGCCGCCCGTATATTGGAGTCTTCGATGGATATTCGCACCGGCAACGGGTTCGACGTACACGCCTTTGGTCCGGGGGATCATGTGACCCTTTGCGGAGTCGATATCCCGCATGATCAAGGGCTTGTGGGACACTCGGACGCTGATGTTGGCATGCATACTGTCACCGATGCGATCTATGGTGCGCTGGCTATGGGGGACATCGGCCAGCACTTCCCCCCGTCTGACCCGCAATGGAAAGGCGCGCAAAGCCATATCTTTCTGCGTCATGCCGCCGATCTGGCGCGCAGCGAAGGGTTCACCCTGACCCATGTCGATTGCACGCTGATCTGCGAATACCCCAAAGTGGGGCCTCATGCCGCAGAGATGCGCCGCGTGATGGCCGATATACTGTCGCTTGAAGAAAACCGCGTTTCGGTCAAGGCAACCACTTCCGAACGTTTGGGATTTACCGGCCGCGGCGAAGGCATCGCCTGCATGGCCACAGCAACATTGGTGAAACTATGACTTTGGCAAAGCTGATCGCGACCGTTCTGGGGGTTGGCTATATCCGCCCCGCGTCAGGCACTTGGGGCTCGCTTGTGGCGCTGCCTTGGGCGTGGCTGCTGCATGTGATCGGCGGGCTGCCATTGCTGATTGCGGGCGTGATCCTCACATTTGCAGCAGGCTGGTGGGCCACTGCGCAGATGACCGCAGGCAGCACCGACCATGACCCGTCCGAGATCGTGATCGACGAGGTTGCGGGCCAATGGGTCGCGCTGCTGCCGCTCAGCTATGCCAGTTGGACGATGGATATGAACATCCTTGTGATGTGGCCCGGCTGGATCGCGGCTTTTGCCCTGTTCCGTCTGTTCGACATCTGGAAACCGCTGATCATCGGCTGGGCCGACCGGCGCGGAGATGCGCTTGGCGTGATGCTGGATGATATCTTTGCAGGCATCTTCGCTCTGCTCGGGGTGATTGCACTGGCCGTGCTCTATCACGTGTATCTCTTTGCCTGATCTGCATGCCCTTCTGGATCGTGCGCGCGCGCGCGAGGTCATGATCGCCTGTGCAGAAAGCTGCACCGGCGGCATGGTCGCTGCCGCGCTGACCGAATTGCCCGGATCATCGGCGATCTTTGACCGCGGCTTTGTCACCTATACCAATGTCGCCAAGATCGACTTGCTCGGTGTCAGCGCCGCGACGCTGGACGTCCACGGCGCGGTATCCGAGCAAGTCGCGTTAGAGATGGCGCGCGGTGCGCTCGCACGATCCGCGGCTCAGATTGCCGTGTCGATCACCGGCATCGCAGGCCCCGGTGGGTCAGAGCATAAGCCCGAAGGCCGTGTCTGTTTCGGGCTCGCCACGCCGTCGGGTATCACCACCCAAACGCAAGAGTTCGGCGCATTGGGGCGCGATAAAGTCCGTCTCGCTGCCCGAGATTTCGCCTTGGGGCTGATTATTGAGGCGATTGCATAACGCCCGCATAACAGGCGGCATGGCTAAATTACTGCCTATATTTTCGGCGAATGTAGAAACGCCCGTTTAATCACCGGCTTTGCCCGCTTTTTAACTTTTTTCCGACGCGCACATCCGTTTCACCCGTTTGCAACCTAAAACCTTTCGGGAGGAAACCAAGATGAACGCAGCTGATACGGCATGGATCATGACGGCCACGGCCTTGGTCCTGTTCATGACATTACCGGGGCTGGCCCTGTTCTATGGCGGGCTCGTGCGCAGCCGCAACGTGCTGAGCGTGTTTATGCATTGCTACGGCGTCGCCTGTCTGATGAGCGTGCTGTGGTTTTTCGCCGGATACTCCATCGCGTTTGGACCGGATACCTCGGGTATCTGGGGCGGTTTGGGCAAGATCGGCCTGTCGGGCGTTACCGCAGAAAGCCTGTCAGGCACCCTGCCCGAGATCCTGTTCTTCGCCTTCCAGATGACCTTTGCGATCATCACACCAGCGCTGATCGTCGGTGCTTATGTTGAACGTATCGGCTTTGGCTTTGTGATGCTGTTTTCAGGCCTGTGGATGCTGCTGTGCTATGCGCCGGTGGTGCACTGGATTTGGGGCGGTGGCTTTCTTGCGGATGGCGGTATCTTTGGCGAGGTCGGCGTGCGCGATTTTGCAGGTGGCATCGTCGTGCATGAAACAGCCGGTCTTGCCGCGTTGATCCTTGCCGTGTTCCTCGGCCCACGTTTGAACCACAACACGCCGCCTCATAATCCCGGCCTTGTGATGATAGGTGCGGCGATGCTGTGGGTCGGCTGGTTCGGCTTTAATGGTGGCTCGCAACTGGCGGCTGACGGCGGGGCCGCGATGGCAATCACCGTGACCCACATATCTGCCGCGACGGCGTCGCTGACGTGGGCACTGTGGGAGCGGATCAAGTTCGGCAAAGCGTCCCTGGTGGGCATCGTCACGGGCACCATTGCGGGCCTCGCTTCAATCACGCCGGCATCCGGATTCGTCGGCCCGTGGGCAGCCCTGCTGATCGGCGCTGTCGCTGGTATCCTGTGTCAAGAAGCCGTCGTGCTGATCCGCAACAAGGTCAAAATCGACGACACGCTCGATGTATTCGCTGTGCACGGTGTCGGTGGTATCTTTGGCACCATCATGATCGCTGCGCTTGGTGCGGGCACGTGGACCGCACAGCTGGGATCGCTGGCAATTGTTGGGGTCTATACCACGGTGGTGACGGTCGTGCTGGTGCTGGTCTGCAAGGCAATCACGCCACTGCGTGTCAGCAAAGAGGTCGAGGTCAACGGGCTCGATCTGTCGGTTCATGGTGAACGGGCCTATGATCTAAGCAGCTGACCCAAATCGAACAAACACACGCAAAGGCCCCTTCTTGGGGCCTTTGTCGTTTTAAACGGCGCTATGCCTACGCGCCATATAGCACAGCTGCGCGTTTCTCGAATGCGCGCACCACCCGCTGCATCGCCTCGTTAAATACGACACCGATGATCTTTTGCAAAATCGCATTCTTGAATTCAAAATCGACAAAAAAATGTATCTTGCATCTGCTGTCGCCAATGTCCTCGAACCCCCAGTTCGACTTCATATACTTGAACGGGCCGTCCAGATATTCGGTGTCGATCTTTTTGGCGTCTGGCCACAGGACAACGCGGCTGGTGAACCGTTCACGAAACACCTTGAAACTGATGACAAGATCGGCGTCCATCACCTCGTGATCGCCCTTGTCCTCACGGCTTTTGATCCGCGCGGCGGCGGTCCAGGGTAAAAATTCGGGGTATGACGCCACATCGGCCACCAGATCATACATCTGTTGGGCGGTATACGGCAGCTCGCGGGTCTCTGAATGGGTAGGCATTGATTTCCATCTGTCATGAAGTTAGCCCTTATGAAATCTTAACTCCTCCTTTTTCAAGGTAAAACCCATGACAACGCGACCATATGTCATCGATGAGATGATCTCGGCCAAGGCAATTGCCGCGCGGATCGAAACCCTGTGCCGTGAAATTCAGACCGAATTCGAAGGCACTGAAAAGCTGACAGTTGTCGGTTTGCTGCGCGGGTCCTTCGTATTCATCGCTGATCTTGTGCGTGAACTAAACCTGCCCATCGAAGTCGATTTCCTAGAAGCGTCCAGCTATGGCGATGGTATGGAAAGCACGCGGGAAGTCCGCATTCTCAAGGACTTGCGCGGCGCAATCGAAGGCCGTGACGTATTGGTCGTCGAAGATATCGTCGATACGGGCCACACCCTACACCACGTGCGCAACCTGCTGATGTCGCGTGAACCTGCGCGGCTAAAAACCATCGCATTGCTCGACAAACCCAGCCGCCGCGAGGTGGACATGAAGGCCGACTGGATCGGCTTTGAAATTCCCGATGAATTTGTCGTGGGGTATGGCATCGATTTCGCACAGCGCGACCGCAACCAGCCGTTTATCGGCAAGGTCCGCTTTACATGAACATCGCATGGCTGATGCGCATGAGACGTTGGGTGCAAAATCCGCCCTCGGCCAGTCGCGTTAAGTTTGTCTTTGCGGTCGTACTGGCCGGCGCGTTGATCTTTGGCGCAGAATATTTTGGCTACTGGCCTGAATGGGCCACAACCGAACGCATCAAGAAACCCTTCTGATTCTTCCAAATGGCAAAAAATCCCGGGGAGTTTGAGGGGCAGTGCCCCTCATTATCGGGAGTGAGTTTGAGGGGCAGTGCCCCTCATTATCGGGAATGAGCTTGAGGAGCAGCGCCCCTCACTATGGTTTTTGAGATTGAGGGGCAGCGCCCCTTATCTTCAACCCAGCTTCGCCAACCGCGCCGCCTGCAAGCGCGCAAAGTCGTCGCCCGCGTGATAGCTGGACCGAGTTAACGGCGTCGCAGATACCATCAAGAATCCCTTGCCGTAGGCCGATTTTTCATAGGCGGCGAATTCATCAGGGTGCACAAACCGGTCCACTGCGTGGTGCTTTGGCGTCGGCTGCAAATACTGCCCAATGGTCAGAAAATCGATATCTGCCGCGCGCATGTCCTCCATAACCTGCATCACGGACTGACGGTTTTCGCCCAAGCCCACCATGATGCCAGATTTGGTGAACATGGTCGGATCAAGCTCTTTCACCCGTTGCAACAGGCGCAGCGAATGGAAGTACCGCGCACCGGGGCGGACTTCGGGGTACAGCCCGGGGACCGTTTCCAGATTGTGGTTAAACACGTCCGGCCGCGCCTCGACCACGGTTTCAAGCACCTTTGGATCACAGCGGATGAAATCCGGTGTGAGAATCTCGATTGTGGTGCCCGGCGACCGTTTGCGCACGGCGCGGATGGTTTGTGCGAAATGCTCTGCCCCGCCGTCTTCGATATCGTCGCGGTCGACGCTGGTGATGACCACATGGTTCAGCCCCAATTTAGACACCGCATCGGCGACGCGCCCGGGCTCGAAGATATCAAGAGCTTCTGGCGGGCGCCCCGTGGCGATGTTGCAGAAGGTGCAGGCGCGGGTGCAGACCTCGCCCATGATCATCATGGTGGCGTGGCCTTGCGACCAGCATTCGCCGACATTCGGGCAGCCCGCTTCTTCGCAAACCGTGACCAGTTTGTTCTCGCGCATGATCTTGGCGGTATCTGCATACCCCTTCCCACCCGGTGCCTTTACCCGAATCCAAGACGGCTTTTTCGGCTGTGGATTATCGGGGCGTCGGGCCTTTTCAGGGTGGCGCTGCTCGGGGATTTTCAGGTCTCGCATGATCAGGCTCCGTTGGGAATACGCCCCTTATGTAGTCGCTTCGCGCGGCGCATGAAAGAGGGAGTTCTCATCCGCAGGACAGCCTTGCGTGTCGCCACGATTTCAAGCCCATTGGTCAGCCGATCATAGCACTGCCCGGTCCAAGCGTTTCGACATAATGTTTGCGCAACCGCATAAGCGCAATGCGCAGCACAATTTTGCCAGATCGCGCAGACCAGCCAAGACGTTTTTCCGCGGTCTCCAATCCCTCAAGGTAACAGCAGCACCGCAGCACAATGTCCGACAGTCCCGGCCCCAGATCTGCAAGCGCTGATCCGACGCGTGCCCGGGCCGCAGAGGGCGCACTGCCTTCAAACGAGACACTGTCCCCCTGCCCGCCCGGTGCCAGAAACCGGTCCCAATTCTGGGTCACGGCCTCGCCCATTTGCGCCAGCTCAAAATCTTCACGCAGGCGTTCGCCTGCCTGTACCAGATTATCTGACAGGAACGGCGCGCCGTGAGCATCACGACGGCGGGCCAAAGCAGCCAAGGGGCTCTCCGCAAGCGTATAGCGCAACCGCCGCGCGGTCTTTTGGAGGGCGCCCGCAGGGGGTGGCGTCGCGGCGAAAGAAGTCTGATCCTCGCAAAACTCGGTCCCGAGTGCCTCTGGCGTCGCCTTCGCCAGCATATCCTCTAGCGCGTTCCGTCCCGCAGCGGTGATATGATAGCGCAAGATGCGCCCTTCGCCATCGGTGGCGATCCAGCCGTTCAACGCCATCGCTTGTGCTACGCAGCGATCCACGACTGCCGTGCGCGTCTGCGCGCCCTCAGGCCCGTTGCGCACCACGACGCCTTTGTCCATTTCGGCAGCGACAGCAAGCAGGGCACCCGTTTCACGCAAACGGCGCAAGATCCGCTGTGCTTCGCTGGTCAGGGTTTCGTCATCGGGCATCATCGGTTGTGCACTGTTGTTCATCGCAACGGGCTCCTGCATGGGGTGGGTTTTACAGCGGCTGACCTGCCCCAGAACATCCAGAGCATCATCCACCAGCGGATCGTCGCGCCGCGTTTCCAGCCGACGGATCTGGCGCAAAATTGTCGAGGCATGGCATTCCGCAGATCGCGCTAACGCCCGAATAGGGTGCCCCATCTCTATATGAGACAGGTAATGCCGCGCGGCGTCGGGCACCCATCCCGGCAATTCGGTCCCGTCTGGTCGTGTATTCAGTATTTGCGTCATGCACTGTCCTTTCCAAAAGCAGCGTGGATATCCACAGATTTATCCACAGTAGCAAAAGGTTAATTGGTTATGGATTTGTTAATATATGTGGTCCAACCCCATAATTGTTTCCAAATGGTAAACACTCGTAACCACGTCGCACGGCGAGTGGTCCCGCTGCGCAACACGCGTGGTTTGGGTGGAATCCTTAGTGCGTTAGGCCGCGTCTATTCGGGGCTTCAGGTCATTCAAGGATATGAATTCATGCAAGATATTATGACGCGGCTTGGCAACATCCACCGCCCTGCCATTCTTGTTCGTGCTGCTAATATTGGCAAAGACGGGTATCGGCGCGGGCCACTCTTGCGTCGTATTTTGGGGCGCACCGCCCTACCTCGCAGCGCCGTCGCGCTGTTGCAACTGATCGAGATCGAAGCAGACCTGAACACCAGACGTAAAAAGACGGACGCAGGTTATAACCTGGTCCGTCATATCGAAGTCATGATCGCGATTGTCGCTGAAGCAGAGCTTTTGCGCGCCACCCCGCGCAGCGCGCCTGATTGACCGCCTACATAAAGCTGTCGGGTTCGGCTGCCTTGCGGTTAGCGACAAAGGCATCCAGCGCCGCGCGGGTATCAGGGTCCATTTCGGGCTGCACATAGTCGCCCAACAGCTTTTCAACCCGCGCCGCCGCCAGTGCTTGCGTATCGCGCGCGCCTTCGTCCGACCATGTCTCGAACGGCTTGTAGTCCAGCAGGTCGGATTTCCAGAACGCTTCCTTAAAGTTGGCTTGGGTATGGGCGCAGCCCAGATAATGCCCACCGGGACCAACTTCGCGGATCGCGTCCATTGCTTGCGCATTTTCATCAATCTGCACGCCGCGCGCCAGATGGTGCAAAGCGCCCAATTGATCCGCATCCATTACAAACTTCTCGAACGACGCAACCAGTCCGCCTTCCAGCCAGCCGCAGGCGTGCAGCATAAAGTTCACTCCCGATAGCAGCCCCATGTTCAGGCTGTTGGCTGTTTCGTACGCGGCTTGCGCATCGGGCAGCTTTGATCCGCAGAACGACCCCGAAGACCGGAACGGCAGGTTCATCCGCCGCGCCAGTTGCCCCGCACCATAGGTGATATGCGCGGCCTCCGGTGTGCCAAAGGTTGGCGCGCCCGAATTCATGTCGATCGAGGTTACAAACGCCCCAAAGATCACCGGTGCGCCTTTGCGGATCAGTTGGCTATAGGCGATGCCGGCCATGACCTCTGCCAGAACCTGGGTCAACGTCCCCGCGACGGAAACCGGCGCCATCGCACCGCCAACAATAAAGGGCGAAATGATCGAGGCCTGATTGTTTTCGGCGAAAACCTTCAGCGCCCCCATCATCACGTCATCAAAGGTCAGGGGCGAATTGATGTTGACCAGCGATGTCATGACCGTGTTCTGGTCGACAAAATCGGCCCCGAACAGGATCTTGCACATATCCACCGAATCCTGTGCGCGGCTGGGTTCAGTCACCGACCCCATGAACGGCTTATCACTCAGCGTCATATGCGCGTGCAACATATCCAGATGGCGCTTGTTCACGGGCACATCCGTCGGTTCGCAAACTGTGCCGCCAGAATGGTGCAGCCATTTGGACATATAGCCCAGCTTCACGAATTTATTGAAATCATCCATCGTTGCATAGCGACGGCCACCGGCCGTATCGCGCACAAACGGCGGGCCATAGACCGGTGCCAGCACCAGATTGCGCCCGCCGATCTCGACGTTACGGGCGGGATTGCGGGCATGTTGGGTAAATTGCGACGGGGCGGTCTTGCACAGTTCGCGCGCCAGCCCACGTGGAATACGCACACGGTCGCCGGTCACCTCGGCCCCGGCCGCGCGCCACAGCGCCAAGGCCTCTGGGTTGTCAGGAAAGTTTACGCCGATTTCTTCCAATACTGTATCGGCATTATATTCGATGACCTCCAGCGCTTCTTCGGTTAGCACCTCATAGTTGGGGATGTTGCGTTCGATGTACTTTGCTGTCTCGAACGACACAGCCGACCGCGCTGCCCGCCGTGCTGCACCGCCACCACCGCGCCCGCGTCTTGCTGATTCCGCCATGAGGTATTCCTTTTCGCCAAAACTGAGGTCTAGCTACCCCATTCGCGCAGCGGCCTTTACGCGGATTACGGCCTTAAAGGTCAAAAACCGACATCGTGATCCGCCGCCCGTTCATTTTGCTAAATAAACTCCGGGGGTCTGGGGGCTGGCCCCCACTCCACTCTTGCCACGAAGGCCATCCGCCCATAATCAGACTGCATGACAGATATCTCCCATGACCGCCTTCTCATCATCGACTTCGGCAGCCAGGTCACCCAGCTGATCGCCCGCCGTTTGCGTGAACTTAATGTGTTCTGCGAAATCCACCCGTTCAACACGGTGGATGATGCCTTTCTCAAGGATTTTGCGCCCAAGGCGGTGATCCTGTCGGGGGGGCCGTCCTCGGTCTTCGCCGAAGGTGCGCCGATGCCACCGCAATCGGTGTTCGAGCTTGGCGTGCCGATCCTTGGCATCTGCTATGGCCAACAGGTCATGATGCATTGCCTGGGCGGCAAGGTTGAACGCGGTCACGGTACTGCTGAATTCGGCCGCGCCTTTGTGACACCATCCGAGGCTCGTCTTGAGCTACTCGAAGGCTGGTTCCTCACCGAAAAAGAACAAGTCTGGATGAGCCACGGCGACCACGTCAGTGCCATCGCCCCCGGATTCGAAGTCTATGGCACCTCACCGCATGCGCCCTTCGCGGTGACCGGTGATGTATCGCGCAATTTCTACGCTGTGCAGTTCCACCCCGAAGTCCACCACACCCCCAACGGCGCACGCCTGTACGAAAACTTTGTCCGTCTCGCGGGCTTCAAGGGCGACTGGACAATGAGCGCCTATCGCGATGAAGCCATCGCGGCGATCCGCGAGCAGGTTGGCGATCAAAAGGTCATCTGTGGTTTGTCCGGCGGAGTCGATTCCTCTGTCGCTGCCGTGCTGATCCACGAAGCCATCGGCGACCAGCTGACATGCGTGTTTGTGGACCACGGCCTGCTGCGCAAGGGCGAAGCCGAAGAAGTCGTAACCATGTTCCGCGACAACTATAATATGCCGCTGATCCACGCGGAAGAGCAGGAGCTTTTCCTTGGCCAGCTTGACGGCGTCTCGGACCCGGAAACCAAGCGCAAGATCATCGGCAAGCTGTTCATCGACGTGTTCCAGAAGCATGCCAAAGACGTCGGCGATGCGACCTTCCTGGCGCAGGGTACACTTTACCCCGATGTTATTGAATCGGTGTCTTTCTCGGGCGGTCCTTCCGTCACGATCAAGTCGCACCACAATGTCGGCGGTTTGCCCGAAAAGATGGGGCTGAAGCTGGTCGAACCTTTGCGCGAACTCTTTAAGGACGAGGTGCGCGAGCTCGGCCGCGAGCTGGGGCTGCCGCCGTCGTTTATCGGGCGTCACCCCTTCCCTGGACCCGGCCTCGCGATCCGCTGCCCGGGCGAAATCACCCGCGAAAAGCTGGACATCCTGCGCGAAGCCGATGCGGTCTATATCGACCAAATCCGCAAACACGGGCTTTATGATGATATCTGGCAGGCCTTCGTGGCAATTCTGCCCGTGCGCACCGTCGGTGTCATGGGCGATGGCCGGACTTATGATTTTGCCTGTGCACTGCGCGCGGTGACATCCGTCGACGGGATGACTGCGGATTACTATCCGTTCACCCATGAATTCCTGGGCGAGACAGCGACGCGGATCATCAACGAGATCCCCGGTATCAACCGTGTGACCTACGATATCACGTCGAAACCTCCCGGGACCATTGAATGGGAATGATCTGAATGGCTGTGATCGGCCGCATGACGAAGATGCCTCCGGCGGGGATTTTTTTCCATTTGGAAAATAGACCGTGACGCCCACGCTAAGGGCAGCTTTGTGGATGATGGGGTCGATCACGTCGTTTTCTGCGATGGCCGTCGCCGGGCGCGAGCTTGGCGGCCACCTCGATACCTTCGAGATCATGATGTATCGGTCACTGGTCGGGGTGATCACTGTCGTCACGCTGGCCAGTTTGTATGGCACATGGGGGCAGATCAACCGGCGGAACTTCGGGATACAGATCGGGCGCAATCTGGCGCATTTTACCGGACAAAACCTGTGGTTTTATGCAGTCACGGTGATCCCGCTGGCGCAGGTGTTCGCGCTTGAATTCACGTCTCCGCTTTGGGTGATCGTGCTGTCACCCTTTATCCTTGGCGAACGGCTGACCAAAGTGCGCGCCTTGGCAGCGGTGCTTGGATTTGTGGGCATCCTATGTGTCGCGCGCCCCACGATCGCTGGTCTGAACGCGGGGGTAATTACCGCCGCCTCATCGGCGATCTTCTTTGCGCTGACGATCATGCTGACCAAACGTCTGACGCGCAGCCAGACGATCACCTGCATCCTGTTCTATCTAACGGTAACGCAGCTGGTCTTTGGGGTAGTCATGGCTGGTTATGATGGGGAAATTGCGGTGCCGGATACCGCGCAGATGCCATTGCTGTTGTTGATCGGGATTGCGGGGCTTTTGGCGCATTTCTGTTTGACCAACGCGCTTTCCATTGCGCCCGCGACGGTGGTCGTACCAATTGATTTCATCCGCCTGCCTTTGATTGCCGTAATCGGGATGCTGGTTTACGCCGAGGCCTTGGATATCTGGGTCTTCATCGGTGGCGCGATAATCTTTGCAGGCAATTATTTGAACCTTTGGGTCGAAGCACGACGCGTTGCGTAACGAAACTGCAACAGTTTTGCGACAGCCCCGCTGGCTTCCCCTTGGTCAAGAATTGACAGATTGACGCACCCTGCCGTTCAGTTGCTCTATAACTTGTAGCCGCGACCCCGTGGCTGCATCGCTTCTGGGGAGGAGTATTCTAAGATGACGTATCGAGTAATCGCAATGGCAGCCCTGTTGGGCAGCGCGTCCACGGTGCATGCGGGTGGATTGGATCGTTCCGGTCAAGACATCGGCATTCTGTTCGAAGATGGCAACCGTTTCGAATTCAGCTTTGGCCGCGTGTCGCCTTCTATTGACGGCACCGACGTGCGTGGCGGTGGCGACACAGGCAATATTGCCCAGGATTTCAATGTCATTGGCGGCGGTCTCAAGTATCAGTATTCCGACCAGCTGTCCTTTGCTGTTGTCGTTGATGAACCATTCGGGTCCGACGTTTTGTACCCCGCAGCACCAAGTTCCCCTTCATACGGTGGAACACAAGCTACAGTCGATAGCTTCGCTATTACCGCTCTGGCGCGGTATAAGTTCAACGATTCCTTCAGTATGCATGGCGGCCTGCGCTATCAGGAAATCGATGCGACCGTTGCGCTTCAAGGGGCGGGATACGGGCGACTAAGTGGGTATCGTGCGGACTTTGATACTGACGGTGCAGTTGGATATGTAATCGGTGCGGCATTTGAAAAGCCGGACATCGCAATGCGCGTCGCGCTTACCTACAACTCGAAAATCACTCATGATTTGATGACAAGGGAAACGATTGGCGGGAACCCTATCAATCCTGCCGGCACGTCAAACACCGAAGTTGAAACACCTGAAAGCCTCAACCTCGAATTCCAAACCGGGGTGGCAGCAGATACCTTGGTATTTGGCTCAATCCGCTACGCTCGTTACTCTGATACAATTGTATCTCCCGATGTTTTCAACGCTCAGACAAATGGGCTTAGTTTGACGAATATCGAAGATTCCACCGACTATGAAATTGGCGTCGGTCGTCGCTTCAATGACCAATGGTCTGGTTCGATCGCACTTGGATACCAGCGTGCGAACGGTGATGATCAAGTCTCTCCGCTCGCGCCGACGGATGGTGCGCGTTATGTGTCCTTGGGTGCAAAATATCAGGCGACAAGCCAGTTCGACGTGAGCTTGGGGGTACGCTACACCGAACTCGGCGACGCGCGGGCAACCACACAGAATACGCCACAAGCAAACTTCGAAGACAACTCTGCAGTATCTGTAGGGGTTAAGTTCGGTTACAACTTCTAAGCCCTACAACACCGAACCCGATATCAGCCCGCCGCCGCAATGTGGCGGGCTTTTTCGTGGGAATGCGGTCACTGGCGTCTTGTGTCTGGCTGCGGTACTCATTGCGAAACAAGACATTCCAAGGATGACGACCGATGCTTTACCCCTCTGCCGATGCGTGGCGTGCTGCGCCGCATAAACATGTGCTGGTCTTTGGCATGTCGGGTCTGGGCAAGACGCATATGGCCCATTTGTTGCGGCAGTCGGGCGATTGGTTCCACTATTCCATCGATTACCGGATTGGCACCCGCTACTTGGGCGAAACCATCGCAGATAACGCCAAGGCCGAGGCGATGAAGGTGCCTTTCCTGCGCGATCTGTTGCTGAGCGATAGTATCTATATCGGGTCCAATATTACCTTTGATAACCTGTCGCCTGTCGCCACCTGGCTGGGAAAACCCGGTGATCCGGCCAAGGGCGGGTTGCCCATGACGGAATATGCGTCGCGGCAAGAGGCGTTCAAACAGGCAGAGATCGCGGCGCTGCGTGACACTGGTTACTTCGCCCGCCGCGGCGAGATGCTATATGGATACCCGCATTTCATCTGTGACACCGGCGGGTCGATCTGCGAATGGGTGGACCCCGACGACGACAATGATCCGCTGATGCAAACGCTTTCGGCGGAATGTCTGCCGGTCTGGATCAAGGGCGACGATGCCCACACCCAAGAGCTGATCCGCCGTTTTGATAAAGCGCCCAAACCGATGGCCTACCAGCCCGAATTCCTGCTGCGTGTCTGGCAGGAATATCTAAATGAAAACAACTGTCAAGAGGACGATGTTGATCCGGATGCCTTTATTCGCTGGACCTACGCCCAAGCCTTGGCTCACCGACAGCCCCGCTACGAGGCGATGTCGCGTTGGGGCGTAACGGTGACTGCGGATCAGGTGGCCCAGCTCAGGTCCGAGGATGACTTCGTCGATCTGATCGCGGGGACGTTAGGCGCGTGACCCTTGGCGCCCTTTGTGCGGGCGCTTATCTAAATGCAGCGCAGAGAATTCAAGCAATGACCCAAGACGTGGAATACTGACATGCCGATTAAACTGCCTTCAGACCTGCCTGCCTATGACGTGCTAACGCGCGAGGGTGTCATGGTGCTGGACGAGGAAATGGCGGCGCGTCAGGATATCCGTCCGCTGCGTATTGCCTTGCTCAATCTCATGCCCAAGAAAATCCAGACCGAGAACCAGTTCGCACGGCTGATCGGGGCGACACCGCTGCAAATCGAATTCAGCTTGATCCGCATGTCGGATCATCAGTCACGCAATACCGCCGCCGACCACCTTGAAAGCTTCTACCGGCCCTTCGAAGAGGTCACCGATGAAAAATTCGACGGTCTGGTCATCACCGGCGCGCCGATCGAACATCTTGATTTCAACGATGTCACCTATTGGGAAGAGCTCACCCGCGTCTTTGATTGGACGCAGACCAATGTCCATTCGACCTTTGGCGTCTGCTGGGGCGGCATGGCGATGATCAATTATTTCCACGGCATCAAGAAACACCTGCTGGAAGATAAAGCGTTCGGGTGCTTCCGGCACAGCAACCTTGAGCCGTCGTCACCCTACCTGCGGGGATTTTCGGACGATCTGGTGGTGCCCGTCAGCCGCTGGACTGAAATGCGCGCAGCAGAGGTCGACGCGGTGCCAAGCCTGACAACCTTACTGGGCAGCAAGGAGGTCGGCCCCTGTCTCGTTGAAGATGCCGGCCACCGCGCGCTGTATATCTTTAATCATCTCGAATATGACCGCGACACCTTGAAGGACGAATATGACCGGGACGTCGCCCAAGGCACGCCGATCAACGTTCCGTGTAATTACTATCCCGACGACGATCCCACACAGGTGCCGCTGAATCGTTGGCGCAGCCACGCGCATCTGCTCTACGGCAATTGGATAAACGAGATCTACCAGACGACCCACTATGACCTGAACGACATCGGTCGTGGTTCATTTGGGACGTAGCATGCTGTTTAGTCTGACGATTATTGCGGTTGTGCTGGGGCTGGTCATCTTGGTGCAATGGCGGGCCACCACGCGCGAGGCCGCAGCCGACGCTGCCTATCCCCCGATTGGCGAGTTGATCGATATAGATGGCGTCAGGGTCCATGCCAAGGTGCAAGGCAGTGGGCCGGATCTGGTATTGATCCACGGGGCCTCTGGGAACATGCGGGATTTCACCTTTGATATGGTGGACCAGCTTGCCGACCGCTACCGCGTTATCCTGTTCGACCGTCCGGGGCTCGGTTGGACCGACAACCTGCCCCAACATGCGGGCGCATGGAATGCCACCGCAGCGACGCCGCACGAACAGGCCACACTGTTGCAAAAGGCAGCGGACCGCCTTGGGGTGAGCAATCCGATCGTCTTGGGCCACAGTTATGGCGGGGCGGTTGCGCTGGCATGGGGGCTCTTGCGTCCCGATGAAACGGCGGCGCTGGTGCTCGCCTCGGGCGTGTCAGAGCCGTGGGAGGGTGATCTTGGCTGGCAGTACAAGCTGACAGGGTCTGCCTTTGGGGCAGGCATCGTGATCCCGTTGGTCACCGCCTTTCTGCCCCAAGGGTTCATCCGCGCCAGCGTCAACGCTATCTTTGCACCACAAGATACGCCCGACGGTTACAACGATCATATCGGCACAGGTCTGGCCCTTCGCCGAACCTCCATGCGTGCCAACGCACAGCAGGTAAACACCTTGCTGCCCGAGATCAAAAAGATGGTCGCACAATATGCCACGCTGACCATGCCGATAGAACTGGTCCACGGGACAGCAGACACCATCGTCCCGCTAGAGGTACACGCCGCCATTGCGACCCCGCAACTGCCCGATGCAATACTGACCACCCTGCCCGGGATCGGCCATATGCCGCAACATGTCTCTCAACCCGAGGTTGTCGCGGCCATCGACCGCGCGGCGACACGTGCGGGTTTGCGCTAGGGCGCAGAACGCTCCATAAGTTAGGGTGAACAGGATTTTTGAGGAGGCCCCCATGGACCTGCCCTTTGACGGTGCGATCAGCGCCTATTTCGAAAACGACGCCCCCGCGCCGATCAACAAAGCGATCAAGCGTGCCGATAAGGATGACATCCTCAGCAACAGCTACCCCCATTGCGAACGTCTGGGACGCAAGCAGTATGACCGCGAAATGGACCGCGTTCAGATCGAACTGGTCAAACTGCAAGCATGGGCCCGCGACACCGGCACGCGCATCGCAATGATATTCGAGGGGCGCGACGCGGCAGGCAAAGGCGGCACCATTGCGCGGTTCCGTCATAATCTGAACCAACGCGCAGCTCATGTAGTTGCCTTGCCGAAACCCACCGAAACCGAAGCCGGACAGTGGTATTTTCAGCGCTATATCAAGCACTTGCCGACGGCTGGCGACATGGTGTTTTTCGACCGTAGTTGGTACAATCGCGGCGTTGTCGAACCGGTGTTCGGGTTTTGCACCGACGCCGAACGAGAGGCGTTTTTCGAACAGGTCGTGCCGCTTGAAAAGATGCTGGTGGACGACGGGCTTCATCTGTTCAAATTCTGGCTGAACGTTGGCCGCGGGGAACAGCTGCGCCGGATGCTTGCGCGCGAACACGACCCGTTGAAACAGTGGAAGCTCAGTCTGATCGATGTCAAAGGCTTGGCAAAATGGGATGAATACAGTGCCGCGATCAAAGAGACCTTGCAGCGCACCCATACAGCCCGCACACCTTGGACCGTGATCCGCTCTGACGATAAACGTCGCGCGCGGCTGGCCGCCATTCGTACCGTGCTGCATGCCTTTGACTACGCCGATAAAGACCCAAAGGCGATTGGGACCATTGACGACCAAATTTGCGGTGCCCCCGATATCTGGGATGCCTAAACGCGGCTATCACCACGGCAACCTCCGACAGGCGCTCATCGACGGCGCGCTAAAGCTGATCGAGGATCGCGGCCCCACAGGGTTCACGCTGTCGGAGGCCGCAAAGCAGGCGGGCGTGACCCCTGCCGCCGTCTATCGTCACTTCGAAGGCCGCGAAGACCTGATCGCCGAAGGCGCGCTGCAAGGGTATGATATCTTTGCCGAACTGATGGAGGCGGCTTATCAATCCGGCCAACCCTCGGCGTTAAAGGCGTTCGAAGCGACAGGCCGTGCCTACCTCGCATTTGCCCGCGATTACCCCGGCCATTACATCGCAATGTTCGAAAGCGGTATCTCGGTCAACCGCACGACCGATCTGGCCGCTGCAGCGGCGCGTGCCAGTGGGGTGCTTGAGCAGGCCGCGAGCGATCTGAGCCAGCATATCCCTTTCGAAAAACGACCGCCGGCATCCATGTTCTCGGCCCATATTTGGGCACTGAGCCACGGCGTGGTAGAACTTTTTGCGCGCAACTCTCCGGGTCGTGCGTCACCGTTTCCAGCAGATGAACTGCTGGAAAGCGGCATCGGCATTTACCTTCGGGGCCTCGGCCTGATCGGCCCCGACGACTGAACGGCTTATCCGGCCAGTATTTTGGCGGCAATCTCGAACGACTTGAGGCGCGCGGCATGGTCATGGATCTGCCCTGTCAGGATCAGCTCATCAGGTTGATATTTCTCAATCATCTGCGACAGTTGACGCTCTACGCTTTCGGGGCTGCCAACCGCCGTGACCCGCAGCGCCTGATCGACGGCCTGCCGCATCTGAACGCCGACCTCGGCATCAATATCACGGACCGGACGCGGCAGCTTGCCCGGAGTGCCGGTGCGCAGACGCACGAACGCTTGCTGCATGGATGTGCGCAGGTAAGCGCCCTCTTCATCGGTATCGGCAGCGAATACATTCGCCGCGAGCATGAAATGAGGTTTTTCACACTGGGCGGATGGTTTGAAATCGCGGCGGTAGATCGCCACCGCATCCTCCAGTGCGTCTGGCGCGAAATGCGAGGCAAAGGCATAGGGCAGACCAAAATGCGCAGCCAATTGTGCACCATAAAGCGACGACCCCAAGATCCACACCGGCACATGGGTGCCCTGACCAGGATGGGCCAAGACGCGTGCACCGGCAGGGGCGTCGCCCAGATAGCCGATCAGCTCGGCGACATCTTCGGGGAACCGGTCGCCCCCCTGCATCCCACGCCGCAATGCATGATACACCGCCTGATCACCGCCGGGCGCACGGCCAAGGCCCAGGTCGATCCGGTCACCATGGATCGTGGCCAATGTGCCAAATTGCTCTGCAATGGCCAAGGGCGCGTGGTTGGGGAGCATGACCCCCCCCGCGCCGACGCGGATAGTCGATGTATGATCAGCGACATGCCCGATCAATACCGATGTCGCAGCCGAAGCAATACCTGGCATGTTGTGATGCTCTGCCATCCAGTAGCGATGGTAGCCCGCGGCCTCGGCACGTTTGGCCAGATCAATCGTGTTTGCAATGGCTTGGCGGGCATCTGACCCTTCCGGCACGGGGGAAAGATCAAGAACTGAAAATTGCATGGGATGGCTCCGTTTTTACGTATCCTTTACCTAAGCACGCTGCCTTGAAAACAAAACCACCTCGCCCGCTTCATTTTGCGAAATAAACTCTCCCCGAAGGGTCGGCTGGCCCCATGCTCAAACGAAAAAGGCCGCCCCATACCGGAGCGGCCTTTTCCAAATACTGTAAAGTAAAGCTTAACGCTTGGAGAACTGGAAGCTCTTACGCGCTTTAGCACGACCGTACTTCTTACGTTCAACAACACGGCTGTCGCGTGTCAGGAAGCCTGCCGCTTTCAGCGCGCCGCGCAGCGAGGGATCATAAAGCTGCAGTGCTTTGGAAACACCGTGCTTTACCGCGCCCGCTTGACCGGACAGACCGCCACCTTTCACAGTTGCAACAACGTCAAACTGACCGTCGGTGCCTGTGATGGTGAAGGGCTGTGCCAGGATCATCTGCAGAACGGGGCGTGCAAAATATTCGTTTTGCGGCTTGCCATTTACGATGACTTTACCGGAACCTGGTTTGATCCAGACGCGGGCAACCGCATCTTTACGCTTACCGGTTGCATAGGCACGGCCAAGCGCGTCACGAACGGGCTCGCGCGGGGTCATGTCAACTTCTGTACCCTGAACGCCACCGATGTTCTCGGTTACGGCCGCTTCGAGGCCTTCGAGTGTTTTGATTTCATCAGCCATGCTTATGCACTCCGCGTGTTTTTAGAGTTCATGGATTTCACGTCCAGAACCTCGGGGCTTTGCGCCTCGTGGGGGTGTTCGGAACCGGCGTAAACGCGCAGGTTGGTCATGATCTGGCGGCTCAGGCGGTTGCCGGGCAGCATGCGCTTGACCGCTTGGGTCACTACACGCTCGGGGTGCGCACCTTCAAGGATCTGAGCTTTGGTCCGCTCTTTGATCCCGCCGGGGTGACCTGTGTGCCAGTAGAAGTTTTCTTCACGCTTCTTGCCGGTCATCTGGATTTTCTCGGCATTGATGACGATGACGTTGTCGCCGCAATCCATGTGAGGGGTGAAGGAAGGCTTGTGCTTGCCGCGCAGACGAGTGGCAATGATCGATGCAAGACGGCCAAGGACGACGCCTTCAGCGTCGACGATGATCCATTTCTTGTCGATATCTGCCGGTGTTGCAGAAAAGGTTTTCATGTAGGGAATTCCCGTTAGTTTGGTGAAAGGGTCCGAAACCGAACCCCGCTATCTGATTGCTGGGTTATAAACACGCCCCTCGCCACGTCAAGCGTGGGTTCGGCTAATTTAGTGTTTGAAAACAACGGTCTATAAATTAGGTATTATTTTACCCCACGAAAGTTACACGCTTAACTGCTCTGGCGGGGAGTCCAGCAGGTGACGCAGCCGCATGATCGCATCTTCGAAGCTGTGCAGCGCGACGCCGGCGTTGATCGCAAGGCGCACAGCATGAGGAGCGCGGGCGTCACGGCAAACAAATTCTTCGGCTGACCGGATTTGCACGCCTTGCCCCTCTGCCGCCTGACAGAACGCCCCTGCCCGCCAGCCAACAGGCAGGCTCAGCCACAAGAAGGGTACATTGATCCGCCACGCCACATCATAGCCGCCCAGAATATTGACCGCGCTTTGCACATAGGCGTTAAAGCCCTGTCGCGTGCCTTCCGCGATCGCATCAATGTCCGGATGCACAAGCAATTTTGCGCATAGATCAATAAGCGGGGTCGCGAGGCCGAAGCAGTTGTATTCAGCCACACGGCGCAGATCGGACGTGCGCTGACGCGGGCCAATGGCAAAGCCGATGCGCAGCGCGGGTGTCAGGGTTTTAGCCAGCGATGATACATACCACCCCCGCTCGGGCGCCAACATTCGGTAGGTGGGCGCGCGGTCTACCCGCATCCGATAGCAGTCATCCTCAACGATCTGAATGTCATGCCTACGCGCCACCTCGACCAGCGCCTCGCGGCGGGCGACAGGGGTGAAGCCGGCGGTTGGGTTATGTACTTCGGGCGAGGTGCAGAAGATCTGGACGTCATGATTTCGCGCCGCTTCATCTAACGCTTCGGGGATCACGCCGTCTTTGTCCATCGCGATCGGGACAACATCAGCCCGCAGCAATTCCCCCGCCCGTCGGAAGCCAGGGTAAGATAGCGCCTCTATGGCGATGGCGGGCCGGCGTCCTTGCAGAATGGATTGAAACACCAGCGACAGCCCGTTTTGCCCCCCATGAGACAGGATCACATCCGCCTCAGTGAATGACCCCAGCGGTGTCCCGGCCAGCCATTTAACGACCGCTTCGCGTGCGGGACGGGCGCCGGTACGGCTTGGGTAATGCATCACACCCGATGCCGGATCCTGTGCAACCTCTGCCATCAATGTGCGGATCAAGGTGGCCTGCCCTGCGGAGGGCAAGTGAGGCGAGAACATATTCACCGCGTAAGTGTCGGCGGGATAATTCTTGGTACC
Organism: Sulfitobacter sp. M22; assembly: GCF_021736025.1. Classification (NCBI taxonomy): domain Bacteria; kingdom Pseudomonadati; phylum Pseudomonadota; class Alphaproteobacteria; order Rhodobacterales; family Roseobacteraceae; genus Sulfitobacter; species Sulfitobacter sp. M22. Next base: position 900,620 of record NZ_WMEC01000001.1, read on the forward strand.
TTGGTGCACATGGTGGGCGATGACGTCCATTTCGATTGGACTGTTGCGGTCGGGTTTCTTGGGCGGCAGGGCAACAAAGGTGCCGCGCCCGACTTCTGCCTGCAACATCCCGCTGTCAGTCAGCATGGTATAGGCGCGCGCCACGGTCCCCGGCGTTACGCCCAGCTTCCATGCCAGCTCCCGGACCGGGGGCAGCTTTTCACCCGCCGTCAGGCCCCCATTCGCGATGCCGTTTCGTATCATTGTAACAACGGCTTTGTATTTAGGTCCTGGCCCATCAATGCGCTCGGGATGCCAAATTGTACCCATTACAATGTTTTCCTTTTCAAAATGTATCGTATTTTGTACCCCTTCATTACGACAGAACGCAATATTGTGTCAATACAATTCAGAAATAGGAGATTCTCATGACACAGACCCTGACCCTTTCCCACGATACAGTGGCGATCCTGAACCAGCGCAGCACGCCGTTCGCTGCTGTTCTAGCGGTCAAATTTGCGGTTTGTGTTACGAAAATGGCATCGCGTCGCCATACCCGCAAAGCGCTCGCTCAGCTTGAGCCGTGGCAGTTGGCAGACGTGGGACTTACACCGCGACAGGCTCATGATGAGTCTATTCGGGTGTTCTGGAAGGCGTAACGTCCCTGTGGCGCAGTCCAGACCTCTTCACTCGGGCCGGTATATACCGGCCCTTTTTTCGATTGTACCAGTTAAAAATTGATACAATCAGCGTGGCGGAATCGCATAGGTAAGCGAGGCCCGCGCGACTGGCTCTTCCAGCGCGTCGGAATAAACCAGCACATCGCAGATCGACAGCAGCTTACCAAGCTTGAGCAGCCGCGTTTTGGCGATCAGATCAGTATTCGCCGCAGGCTTGCGCATAAAATCGATGGAACAGTTCGTCGTCACTGCCAGCGCTTTTGGCCCGATCCGTGCAAGTGTCATCAGATAGGCACTTACGTCCGCAAGCGCAAAAATCGATGGGCCCGACACGGTTCCGCCGGGGCGCAAGTGGCGGTCGGCGGTCAGCAGGCGCGTCGTTAGATCCGTCTCTCCCACGTGATCAATCGCAAAGTCATCGGCAACCTGCTTGAACACGTCCTTCATAAAAACCGAAAGCGCATCGGCATCCATCATGATCGGCATACTTGTCCTCCCTCATATGTCGCGGTTAGGCTCTGGTAAAAGCGGGAGGGGTGCAAGATGACAATCGTTGAAATGGAATGTGACGGTGCGGTAGCACGGTTAACGATGAACGCGCCGGCACGGCTGAATGCGCTGTCAGACGAAATGCTGGCCGCGTTGCAATCGCGCCTGGACGAGATCGCGCATCGCCCCGATATAAGGGTTGTCATCCTCGCCGGCGCGGGCAAGGCATTTTGCGCCGGTCATGACCTCAAGCAGCTGACGGCATTGCGCACGACGCGCGATAACGGGGCCGCGGGGTTCAAGGATCTGTTCGACCGATGCGCCCGCCTCATGGCGCGCATCCAGTCCCTGCCCCAACCCGTGATCGCTCAGGTCCACGGTATCGCAACCGCCGCAGGATGCCAGCTGGTGGCGACCTGTGATATGGCCGTCGCGGCCGACGACACGCGTTTTGGCGTCAACGGGGTGAACATCGGCCTTTTCTGTTCGACCCCGATGGTCGCGCTAAGCCGCAATATCCCGCGCAAGCAAGCGTTCGAAATGCTGACAACGGGCGCGTTTGTCGACGCCACCCGTGCCCGCGAGCTTGGGTTGATCAACCGCGTCGTCGCGCCGGACCAGCTCAGGGTTGAAACGACGGCTCTTGCTCGGCAGATCGCGGACAAATTGGGCACGGCCGTGAGGATCGGGAAACAGGCCTTCTATGCGCAGCTCGCCCTGCCGGTTGCGCAGGCCTACGTCTATACCGGCGACGTTATGGTAGAGAACATGCTTAATCCTGATACAGCCGAAGGTATCGCTGCATTTCTGGAGAAACGCGCGCCGGAGTGGGATCAGTAGGCCAGAAACAGACTGTTTCCAAAGCCTCGCAGAATGCTCACATTTTCGTGCTTTCAATTCAGGCGCTTTTGTGGCACAAATAAGACAAGGCCGATGCCTTGATGATTTTGGGTCGCCGATGGCGGAAGGTCCCTCCAGGTCAGCCTCTCACTGACCGACCGTTCCCGCAGCGGCGACCCCAAAAATCCCCCCCCTCCTTGATATGCGATGAATTCAGGTGGCTGTGTCGACCGCGGCCTGAGCCATGTTTCACCTCGCAGACACCACTGGCTATTGCGCCGCGCCAGCCCCTGCCCTACATCGCAGGCATGACACATACACTCCATATCATCGGCGGCGGCATGGCCGGATCAGAGGCCGCTTGGCAGGCTGCAAACGCAGGCATTCAGGTTGTGCTGCATGAAATGAGGCCAAAGGTTGGCACATTTGCGCATCAAACGGGACTATTGGGAGAGATGGTTTGCTCCAACTCCTTCCGTTCCGATGACGATGAACAGAACGCTGTGGGCCTGCTTCATTGGGAAATGCGCGCTGCGAACGGGTTGATCATGGCCACAGCGGAAAAGCACCGCCTGCCTGCGGGTGGTGCCTTGGCGGTGGACCGCGATCCTTTTGCGCAATCAGTGACGGATGCGCTGATGGCGCACCCCAATATTTCTGTCGAATACGGAGAGATCACCGACCTGCCCCGCGACGGCCACTGGATTATTGCGACCGGCCCGTTGACCTCGGGTGATATGGCGCAATCTATTGCAGCCCAAACCGGTGCCGAGGCGCTGGCCTTTTTCGACGCCATCGCGCCGATTATCTATCACGACAGCATCGACATGAGCAAAGCGTGGATGCAGTCGCGCTATGACAAGGGCGAAACCGAGGAAGAGCGCACTGCTTACCTCAATTGCCCGATGACCAAGGATCAATACGAGGCGTTCATCGACGCGCTCTTGGCCGCCGATAAAACCGAATTTAAAGAAGGCGAAACCGCCGGCTACTTTGACGGCTGTCTTCCGATCGAGGTGATGGCCGAACGCGGGCGCGAAACCCTCCGCTTTGGTCCGATGAAGCCCGTAGGCCTGACCAACCCCCATGATCCCGAAACCAAAGCCTATGCCGTGGTGCAGTTGCGCCGTGATAACAAGCTGGGAACATTGTATAATATCGTCGGCTTTCAAACCAAGATGAAATACGGGGCCCAGACAGAGGTGCTGCGGATGATTCCGGGGCTGGAAAATGCTTCCTTCGCCCGCCTTGGGGGCATTCACCGGAATACTTTCCTCAATTCGCCCACCTTGCTGGATGAACAGATGCGGCTTCGCAGCCAGCCGAATGTGCGCTTTGCGGGCCAGATCACCGGCGTCGAAGGGTATGTTGAAAGTGCCGCAATGGGATTGCTTGCGGGGCGTCTTGCGGTGGCTGAAATCAACGGCGAGGCAGCAACCCCGCCGCCTCCGACGACGGCGACAGGCGCATTGATCACCCACATCACCGGGGGTGCGGATGCAAAAACCTTCCAGCCGATGAACGTCAACTTCGGTCTGTTCCCACCGGTCGAGGGGCTGAAAGCGGGACGCCGCGGGCGCAAGGATCGCTATAAGGCCTATACTGATCGTGCCAAAGTCGACTGGCAAGACTGGCTGGACAGCAGCGCCCCCACTGCATGAGCTTTTGCACCCGGTTTGCGCCATCACCCACCGGGCCGCTGCATCTGGGGCACGCCTATTCTGCGCTGATAGCTCACGATATAGCGCGCGCACAGGGAGGTAGATTTCTCCTCCGGTTCGAGGACACGGATCTGGAGCGGTCAAAGCCGGAGTATGTGCGCCAAACGCTGGACGATCTGGCGTGGCTTGGCATCACATGGGATGCGCCTCCCTTGATGCAGTCGGCGCATCTTGATATTTATAATCAAAGCGTTGAAGGGCTTACTTCACGTGGCCTGACATACCCATGCAGGTGCAGTCGCAAGGATATCGCCTCCGCATTAGCAGCCCCGCAAGAAGGCGCGCCGCATGCGGTTTACCCCCAAAGCTGCAAAACGCGCAGCATGGTTGAACGTGGTGCCGGCGATGCCGTCCGCCTTCATATGGACCGTGCACTGAAACAAGCTTCGGTTGAGCTGGGTTTCATCGAAGACGGGCCCCTGCACTGTGGCGTACATCCCATTGATCCGGCTGCACTTCTGGATGAAATCGGCGACATCGTAATTGGTCGAAAGGATATCCAGACCGCAGCGTATTTCCTCGCCTCGGCCATCGATGACATCCGCCAGAATATCACCCATGTGGTCCGCGGCGTTGATCTTTTTGAATTCACGCAGGTTCAGATTTTACTGTTGGATTTGCTGGGTCACACGCCGCCGCGCTATCACCATCACGATCTTATTCGTGATGATGATGGCAAGCGACTGGCAAAACGAGACGATGCGCGCGCGATCTCTGTCTATCGGAAAGATGGCGCGTCTCCGGATGATATTCGTTTAATGATAGGTCTTTAGAGGCTATTTATCATCCATCACATCAAGCGTGATGCGTTCAACGCCATCTTCGACAACCGTATAAAAGCAGGTCCGCCGCCCTGTGTGGCACGCCGCACCGGTCTGGTTTACCTTGACCAGCAAACAGTCGCGGTCGCAATCGATGCGCAGTTCAACCAGCTCTTGCACATGGCCGCTGGTATCACCCTTGATCCAGAACGATTGCCGTGACCTGCTCCAGTATGTGACGCGTCCGGTATCCAGCGTCTGGCTTACGGCCTGTGCATTCATCCATGCCATCATCAATACCTCGCCCGAAACCGCATCCTGCGCGATTGCGGGGATCAGCCCTGCTTCGTTGTATTTCAAAGTGCTGGTGTCAAAGTCCATGGCCAAGCCTTCAGTTTATTTTTGCATCATCCACGTGAAAGCTTATGTAGGGATTAACTGCGGAAAGGAACAGCCATGAGTGACGACACAGACCTGATCAAGCTCTATTCAGCGCGGATATTGGGGCTTGCGGCTGATATTCCGCATGTGGGCCGTTTGGACGAACCAGACGCCAGTGTGACACGCCGTTCGCCCCTTTGCGGATCAACAGTGACCGTCGACGTGGTGGTCAAAGACGGAGAGTTGATCCAAATGGGACAAGACGTCAAAGCCTGCGCGCTTGGCCAAGCCTCTGCCGCTGTGACTGGGGCTGCCGCTGTTGGTGCTTCCCTTGGGCAAATTCAAACGGCGCGGGATCAGCTCAAGGCGATGTTAAAAGGCAAAGGCCCTGTGCCAGACGCGCCCTTTGACGGGTTCGAGGTGCTGACCCCCGCTGTCGCCTATAAAAACCGTCATGCGTCGATCTTGCTTTCGATAGAGGCATTGGCCGAAGCGATGGAACAAACCCAAACGGTCGTGCAGAACGGATAAGCTGTATTGCAGGGGCACCAGCCGCTCAGTTGCTGCACCCTTATCGTTCATTTGCCGCTATATAACTGCCGAAAAAAAACGCCGCACATCCCGATAGGATGGCGGCGCAAGGATGCGATGACCGTGAAGGCTCGTTTTGATCCGCGTCAGAGGGGACAACTCTGGCACTGGGACGAAGATATTGCGGACTTCGCCAACGCATAAAGTTTGGGACAGATGCGCGGGCTAGATCAAAACGACACGGGGTACGCAGGCAGAAGTCAAACGAAGGCGGGAAGGTGCAGGCCGACCACGAGAATAACAACCAAGGCAGCCGCCCCTGCGGCGTCTTGTAACAGCGTGTCTTTCGACCGTTTAGCAATGGCTTTGACTGTAAGGATCGTGGTCATGTGCGTTCTCCCGTTTCCGTTGCCTATTTGTTCTCATTTTCACGCTCCCGTGTAAAGAACTTTATGAGAACAAAGGAGAACAAAATGGGATCTACCCGTTAACCCACTGATATTAAACGTATCGCTTCATCCTGCCGCATCAGCCACAAAAGCAGACGTGCTGACGTACCGCGGGGGGTCGTCAAATCAGGGTCCACCGCCAGCAACGCCCGCGCATCTGATTGGGCCACCTGCATAAGAGCGGCCTGCTTTTCTAGGTCTGCAACCCTGAACCGTGGCACGCCCGATTGCGCCGTCCCGATCAGATCGCCGGTGCCGCGCATCTTCAGATCGGTTTCCGCGATTACAAAACCGTCCTCGCTTTCGCGCAGAACCTCGAGCCGCTGACGGCCGGTTTCGCTGAGCGGGGCCTGATACATCAGCAAACAGGTAGAGGCCGCCTGCCCGCGCCCCACACGGCCGCGCAACTGGTGTAGCTGTGCCAGACCAAAGCTTTCGGCGCGTTCAATCACAATGATGCTTGCGTTTGGCACGTCGACGCCAACCTCGATCACGGTCGTAGCAACCAGCAGCTTAGTCTCCCCCTTCTGAAAGGCGCGCATGGCGGCATCTTTGTCCGCAGGGGGCATTTGCCCGTGGACCAATCCAACAACGCCCTCGCCCAAGGCAGCGCGCAGGTGTTTGAACCGCGCCTCTGCAGCGATGAGATCGCTGACCTCGCTTTCCTCGACCAGCGGGCACACCCAATAGCATTGCCGTCCCTCGTTGATTGCGGCGCGCAAACGCGTAACGACCTCCTCCATCCGGTCGGTCGCGATCAGAGCTGTGCGAATGGGTTTCCGACCGGGGGGCTTTTCGTCCAGCACAGAAACGTCCATGTCGCCATATTGCGCCAAAGCCAGCGACCGTGGGATTGGCGTGGCGGTCATGACCAAGACATCAACCGCCTGCCCCTTTCGTCCAAGCTCAAGCCGCTGGCGTACGCCAAAGCGGTGCTGTTCATCGACCACCGCAAGGCGCAAATCGCCAAAGGCGACATCCGCCTGAAACACCGCATGGGTGCCGACCAGGATCTGGATCGCGCCACCTTCCAACGCTGCAAGCTTTGCCCGTCGTTCAGCCCCTTTGTCGCGTCCGGTCAAAAGTTCAAGCACCACACCGGCTTGCTCCGCCAACGGGCGAAGCCCTTCAAGGTGTTGACGCGCAAGGATTTCTGTCGGGGCCATCAAAACACCTTGCCCGCCGGCCTCGACAGCGCACAAAAGCGCCATAAAGGCGACCAAAGTCTTGCCCGCTCCCACGTCCCCCTGAAGTAAGCGGTTCATCCGCGTGCCATACGCCATGTCATTTGTAATCTCGCCAATGGCGCGGGTCTGCGCAGCGGTCGGCGCATAGGGCAACGCCTTGAGCACGCGCTGCTGAAGCGTGCCGTTGCCAACCGTCTCGCGCCCGGCCTTACGCCGGTCTTTGGCCCGCGCGAGGGCAAGGGTCAGTTGATGGGCCAGCAATTCATCATAGGCCAACCGCGCCCGTGCCGGCGCGGCAGAAGACAGATCGGCCATGTCGCGCGGCGCATGGGCCTGCTGCAAGGCGTCGGCGAAATCGGGCCAGTCTTCTTGTTTTTTCTGATTGGGATCAATCCATTCGCCAACCTCTGGCGCACGCGACAGCGCGGCACGGGTGGCTTTGTACATCAGCTTTTGCGTAATCCCGCTGGTCAGCGGATACACCGGTTCAAACGTTGGAATGTCGCCGGCCTCTGCTTCGGGAACGACGAAATCAGGGTGGACCATCTGGGGGATGCCGTCAAAGAGCTCCACCCGTCCCGACACGATACGGCGCGACCCTTCGGGCATCTGCCGTTTCCAGTAATCCCCACGGGCATGGAAAAAAACCAGCTGAAAGGCGGTGGCGCTGTCCTCGACATGAATACGGTAGGCACCGCCTTTATTCGCCGGCGCGCGATGCGCCCCAACGGTAACAGCGACCGTCACCGTCGTGGGCAAGATCGCATCTTGAACCGAGCCTTGGAGCCGCCGGTCGATGCCGGAATAGGGCAATGTAAACAACAGGTCACGCGGTGCCATCACGCCAAGTTGGGCGAAGTTCTGCGCGGTTTTCGGCCCGACCCCTTCAAGCGTTTCCAGCTTGGAAAACAAAGGGAATAGCGCTTCGGGGCGGCCCGTCATGCGTCTGCGATCAGCGCAAGCCAACCGTCCTCATCCATCGTCTGAATGCCTAGATCAGCGGCCTTTTTCGCTTTGGACCCGGCCCCTGGGCCCGCCACCAGAATATCCGTTTTAGCGCTGACAGAACCCGAGACCTTGGCCCCGAGCCGTTCCGCCCGCGCCTTGGCCTCTGCGCGGGTCATCTTTTCCAGCGTGCCGGTAAAGACGACGGTTTTGCCTGCCACAGGCGACCCGTCAGTATCTGGGCGCGCCACATCCTGCACCGAAAGTTGGGCGACCAGACGGTCGATCGATGCGCGCTCGGCCTCTTGGGCGAAAGTGTTGACCAAAGATTGCGCCATCACCTGGCCAACACCATCTACTCCGATCAGATCACTCCAGGCCGGCCCGTCACCTGTTTTGGCCTGCTCCATGGCGCGCTCGAACGTTGTCCAGCTACCGTAATGTTGTGCGATGAGATTTGAGGCCGCTTCCCCGACATGTCGGATACCAAGCGCAAAGATCACGCGGGACAGTGGTATTTTCCGCTTATCATCGATGGCTTGGAACAGCTTGTCAGCGGATTTTTCTCCCCAGCCATCACGGTTTTTCAACTGCTGCATGCCGCTTGCAAAGCGGGACTTCAGCGTGAAAATATCCGCAGGCTCTGCAATCCAGCCGTCGGTATGGAACTGTTCGACCTGTTTTGCGCCCAAGCCGTCAATGTCAAAGGCACCCCGAGAGACGAAATGTTTCAGCTTTTCAACTGCTTGCGCCGGACAAATTAGGCCGCCCGTGCAACGCCGCACAGCGTCGCCTTCTTCGCGTATGGCGTCACTCCCGCATTCGGGGCAAAGCGTGGGGTAGGCGAAAGCGTCGGCGTCCTCGGGTCGTTTGGATAGGTCCACATCCGCGATCTTGGGGATCACATCGCCCGCGCGGTACACCTGCACCCAATCGCCGACGCGCACATCCTTACCTTCGCGTATCGTGGCCCCTTTGCTATCCAGCCCTTTGATGTAATCTTCGTTGTGAAGCGTGGCGTTCGACACGACGACGCCGCCCACGGTTACAGGTTGTAGTCTGGCCACGGGTGACAACGCACCGGTGCGCCCGACCTGAATGGTGATATCCTCGAGCCGGGTCCAAGCAAGTTCGGCGGGGAATTTATGCGCAATCGCCCAACGGGGGGTTGTTGATCGAAAGCCAAGCCGATCTTGCAAAGCAAGGTCATTCACTTTGTAGACCACGCCATCGATATCATAGCCAAGCGTCGCACGTTGCTCTTCGATCTTGCGGTAGTGTGCGATCATTGCTTGCGGACCGTCGCACAGGGTGGTCAGGGGGTTGGTGTCAAATCCGAAGCCTTTCAGTCGCGCGATTGCCTGATACTGCGTTTCGGCCAATGGTTCAGACAACGCGCCCCATGCATAGGCAAAAAAAGCCAAGGGCCGCGCGCGGGTCATTTCAGCATCCAGCTGACGTAATGACCCAGCAGCAGCGTTGCGGGGGTTGGCGAATACCTTACCGCCATTTGCAGTCTGGCGGGCGTTCAGCGCGTCAAAGTCATCGTGCCGCATATAGACTTCGCCGCGCACCTCAAGCAGGTCCGGTGCGCCCTCGATCCGTGTCGGGATTGTTCCGATGGTGCGCGCATTCGCAGTGACATTCTCTCCCACAGCCCCGTCGCCGCGCGTGGCGGCCTGAACCAGATCGCCCTTCTCATAGCGCAACGACAGCGAAAGCCCGTCGATCTTTGGCTCAGCCGTAAACGCCAATGGTGCCCCCGGGGGTAGCCCCAAGTACTTTCGAATGCGTGCGCTAAAATCGACAACGTCATCGTCTTCGAACGCATTCCCCAAGGACAGCATCGGCACATCATGCCGTAGTTTGCTGAACCCTTCCGCTGGCGCAGCACCAACCTTGTCGCTCGGACTGTCGGCGCGTTTAAGGGTTGGAAAACGGCCCTCGATCGTCGTATTCCGTAGCTTCAGGCGATCGTATTCCGCGTCCGACAGTTCTGGCGCATCCTGCGTGTGATACGCCTTATTCGCACGGCTCAGCAGGTCAGCCAGCCGCGCCAATTCGGCCTTTGCATCCTCCTGAGAAAGATCCTGAAGTGCGGTTTTATCAGTCACGGTTTGCCCCAGCCTACTGTTTCGACTGAGGGCTAGATACGCAGGGAGCCACCCGACGTCTACATTATTTCCCTAACTTGAGTGACTAGCCGCCAACCGCCAATCTCTCCGGTTCGGGGAAGCCCATGCTGATCGGATCGCGCAGCACATAGCCACGGCCCCAGACCGTCTCGATATAGTTTTCTCCTCCGGTCGCAATGTTCAACTTTTTACGCAATTTGCAGATAAAAACATCGATGATTTTCAACTCCGGCTCGTCCATTCCCCCGTAAAGATGGTTCAAAAACATTTCTTTCGTCAATGTGGACCCTTTGCGCAGACTCAAAAGCTCGAACATCTGATATTCCTTGCCCGTAAGATGGACCGGTTTGCCCGCCACGGTCACCGACTTGGCGTCAAGGTTAACTGACACCCGTCCGACATTAATGACGGACTGCGAATGGCCCTTCGACCTACGGATGATCGCGTGAATACGGGCGACAAGCTCTTCCCGGTGGAACGGTTTGGTCAGATAATCATCCGCGCCAAATCCAAACCCTTTGATCTTGTTTTCTGTATCATCAGAGCCCGAGAGGATCAAAATGGGCGTCTCAATCTTGCTCAGGCGTAATTGCCGCAAGACGTCGTGCCCATTCATATCGGGCAGATCCAGATCAAGCAGGATAAGGTCGTAGTCATACAGTTTCGCCAGATCGATCCCTTCCTCCCCAAGGTCGGTGGTATAGGTGTTGAGATTGGCATGGGTCAGCATCAGCTCGATGCTCTTGGACGTGGTTGGGTCATCTTCAACCAGCAGTATTCGCATTTTCTCACTCCGCTTAAATGAATTGGGTGTAATATGCACCGTGACCAAAAAGGTTTAACCACTCGTTAATAGTGCTTAAATAGTTAAGCTAGCAACTTAAAGTTGTCTATACTTTTGTAGCGCTGTGGCGCGCAACGCCGTTTCCCCATGATCAGAAACAGCACGTACCCATTCCACAAATTCATCGCGTCCCACCCCGTATCGTTCTTCTGCGTCAGCTTCGGTGATCAACCCATATAGAACGCCGCGCACCACGGCGGCTTTGCGCGATGCCACCCAGCGGCGTGTGTTACAGTCAGGCAGATCAGCGAGGCTAAAACTGGACCCGTCGGGCAATGTCACAGCTCTGGGACGTCCGACTTTTTTCAGATACACAATCATTCCCTTTCTACCCCTTACCAACACCGGCCACGCGACCGGTCATATCGTGTGCAAGCTAGGTCGCGGCGCGTTAACGACTGGTGAAGTCACCCCTTGAGAGTATCGCCAATTTTCCTATATTAAGCCTCAAACCTCCCGGAGTATGACCATGCCGCTTGACCGCACCCCGCCGCTTAATTCGTTGGGCTTTGCAAAAGCCCCTGCCGACACCCGCGTCGTTGTGGCGATGTCTGGTGGCGTCGATAGTTCTGTCGTGGCCGCGATGCTGGCCGAGGAAGGCTATGATGTCGTCGGGGTTACGCTACAGCTTTACGACCACGGTGCCGCGCTGGCGCGCAAAGGGGCGTGTTGTGCCGGAATCGATATCCATGACGCGCGCCGCGTCGCGGAATCCATGGGCTTTCCACATTACGTGCTCGACTATGAAAACGTGTTCAAGGATGCGGTGATCGACGAATTCGCTGACAGCTATCTGGGGGGGGCCACGCCGGTGCCCTGCATCCGCTGTAACGAACGGGTCAAATTCAAGGACCTGCTGGAAACAGCCAAGGATCTGGACGCCGATTGCATGGCCACTGGTCACTACATCCAACGCAAGATGGGGGCAGACGGGGCCGAACTGCATTGTGCGGCAGATGCCAACCGCGATCAAAGCTATTTTTTGTTCTCCACCACGCCCGAACAGCTCGATTATCTGCGCTTTCCCCTAGGGCACCTGCCCTCCAAGAATGACACACGGGCGCTTGCCGCAAAATACGGCCTTAGCGTTGCGGACAAACCGGACAGCCAGGATATCTGCTTTGTCCCAAATGGCGATTATGCGTCAGTGATCCGCAAGCTGCGCCCCGAAGCGGCCAATCCCGGTGATATTGTCGATACTGATGGCACTGTACTTGCCCGGCATGACGGGGTGATTAATTATACCATCGGGCAACGTCGCGGGCTTGGTATCGGCGGGTTGGCCGACCCGCTTTACGTGGTTAAGCTTGACGCGGATAAGGGGCAGGTCATCGTGGGGCCAAAATCGATGCTGGCCACCCGCACCGTCCCTGTAAGAGAGATCAACTGGTTGGGTGAAACCCCGTTAATGTCCCAGTCCGAATGGCCCATTGCCGTGCGTGTCCGCTCAACGCGCCCGCCCATTGATGCAATTCTGCGCCCCATCTCTGATACCGAAGCCACGGTAGAGCTGCTCACCCCCGAGGAAGGCATTTCCCCCGGTCAGGCCTGTGTGTTCTACGACCCCGAAAGCACCCGTATTTTCGGCGGCGGATGGATCCACAAGGGCTGAACCCCTTCCAAATGGCTTAAAATCCCGGGGAGTTTGAGGGGCGGAGCCCTTCATTTGTGTCGTGAGTTTGAGGGGCAGCGCCCCTCATTTACGTCGCGCGTTCGAGGGGCAGCGTCTCTCTTTCAGCGACAATTAGGTGGATACCTACAACCGCGACAGCACCGCTCGCGCTGCGCGTAGGCCAGGTGCGTCGCCGCCCTTGCCTAAACGCTCCATCGTTAGCGCCATAGCGTCTTTTTGTTCTTCGGGATGGGCAAAGACATGCTCCAAACCGCCGGCGATCTTTTGGGGCGTGCAATCGGGGCCTAGAAATTCCGGCACCACCCGCGTGTCAGAGACGAGGTTCACCAGCGTTACTGTATCAATCAGCGCCATCGCCTTGATCAGACGGAAGCTGAGCCAGTTCATCCGATAGGCGATCACCATAGGCAAAGACGCCGCCGCCAGTTCCAGCGAGACAGTCCCAGAGGCCGCTAAAGCGACATCGGCCGCAGCAAAGGCTGCGCGTTTCATCGCGGCACTGCCTGCACGCGTCCCGACGCGCGGGTCAAGGACGATGGGGCGCACGGCCCAGTCTTTGGTCTGTGCGATCACCGCTTCGGCGACAGGACCTGCCGCAGGAATGACGACCCGTGCGTCGGGATGCGTGTGGGCAAAGCCCGCGACGGCGTCGCCAAAGACGCCCGACAGCCGCGCCACCTCTGACCGGCGCGAGCCTGGCAGCACCAAAAGCAGGGGGGCGTCACCAATCTCATGGGCCTGCCGGAATGCAGCGGCTTCACGGTGCGATGCGATTTTTTCTCCGACCACCGGATGACCGACGAAATCACAGGCCATGCCTTCGGCCTCCATCAACGGGGGCTCAAAGGGGAAAAGCGCCAGCACATGATCAATAAACTGTGCCATCTTCTTGGCCCGACCGGGGCGCCATGCCCAGACCGTCGGAGCTACGTAATGCACGGTGCGGATAGTCGACACGGCCTTAACCCGCTTGGCCACGCGGAGCGAGAAATCGGGGCTGTCGATGGTGATCATCACATCGGGCTTGGCGTCCACGACGGCCTGCGCCGTCTCGTTGATCCGTGCCATCAGTGATCTGTACTTGGGCAAAATCTCGGCGATCCCCATGACCGACAGTTCCGACATGTTGAAACGGCTGGCCAGCCCCTCGGCCGCCATATCCGTCCCACCGATCCCTTCGAATGTGATGTCAGGGCGCAGCGACTTTAGTCCCGCCATCAACGCGCCCCCCAGACGGTCGCCCGACGGTTCACCCGCGACGATAAACACCTTCATCCTGCGGTCCTAGCCCATAGTACGAGGTTCACTTCATCTGCCAGCCTCACGCAAACCTCGGGTTCAAGCACGATCAGGGCACCGGCTTCGATCACCACCCCTGACAGCCCTGCCTCATGGGCGCGGCGCAGCGTGTCCGGGCCAATGGTTGGCATATCAACCAGATGGCTCTGGCCCGGTTTCGGTCCTTTGAACAGGATTGCATCAACGCCACGCGCGCGTGTGGGCAACGTAGACAGCAGGTGATCGGTCCCGCCGATCGTCTCTATGCCCATGACCTGTCCTTGGCCGACAACGCAACATTGGCCGACATCCATCGGGGCGAGACAACGTACCAACGCGGCACCGCGGGCGGCGTCGTCATTCATCTGCGCATCCGGCTGACGCTGGCTGAATACGCCTTCGCCTGCCATCAGGTCAGGCACTAGTTCATGTGCGGCTACAACGTCAAAGCCCGCTGTCTCGAAGATATCAACCAAGGCGCGCAAGGCACCGTCATCACCAGCGGCAAGCGCCTTTTGGAACGCCGGCACCAAAGGCAGCGTTGCGGCATCAAGCTTTGAAGGATCGAACGACGGGCGTGTAACCGCGCCACAGAAACAAACCCGCGTGATGCCGCGCGTGCGAAGCGTAACCAAAAGGCTGCCAAGCGTCTCAAGCCGAAACCCCAGATCGGGCACCAGCCCCACTGGTGCAGTCCCCTCGTAGGCGCAAACCAAAGGCGCGTCGGACAGAGATGACACCACCCGTTGAGGCAGTCCGCCGCCTCCTGCGATCAGCGCCAGCATCAACCCGGCGTCAGAAAATGGCGACCTGTGTCGGCGAGAACGAAGTCGACGATCTCGCGCACGTAATCGCTGCCGGTTTCCTCGCCCAAGCGGCGTGCGCGGTCGTGGAAAGTGCCCTCGCCCTGCGCCAGCATCTGAAACGCCGCCCGCAACGCTGTGATATCCGCGCGGGTGACACCGCGCCGTTTGAGCCCGACAAGGTTCAACCCGTCCAGCACGCCACGCGGCGCTTGCACCAGCCCGTAGGGGATCACGTCATTGGTCACCATCGTCACGGCACCGATAATAGCGCCACGCCCGATGCGCACGAACTGGTGGATACCCGCAAGCCCGCCGATCAGTACGTCGTCTTCAATGATGCAATGCCCTGCCACGGCGGCATTGTTCACCACGATCACCCGATCGCCAAGGATCGCGTCGTGTGCAATGTGACAGCCTGCCATGAACAGCCCGTCGTCGCCGATCTTGGTCAGGCCACCCCCACCTTCGGTCCCGCCGTTCATGGTGACATGTTCACGAATCCGGTTGCGTTTCCCGATCACCAGCCGGCTGGTTTCCCCCTTGAACTTAAGGTCTTGAGGGATTTCGCCGATCACCGCGAACGAAAAGATCACCGTGCCTTCACCAACTTCCGTGTCGCCGGTGACGATAGCGTGGGATTTCACCTCCACGTCGTCCTGCAGCACGACCTGGGACCCGATCACGCAGAACGGACCAACCTTGGCAGAGGCCGCAATCTGCGCGCCCTCTTCGATCACCGCACTTGGGTGGACATTGCCCATCAGGACAGGTCCATCATCGCTGTAAATTCAACTTCAGCGGCCATCTCACCCTCGACCGACGCGACGCCGCCGAACTTCCAGACCTTGCCGCCCGGCTTGCCGCGCAGGGTGGTCAGCTCCATCCGGACGACGTCCCCGGGAATGACCTTGCGGCGGAATTTGCACTTGTCGATGGCCATGAAATAAACCTTCATGTCCTTGTCCGCCATTTCGAGCGTGACGCCAACCATCACAGCCGCAGTCTGCGCCATGGCTTCGACGATGGTGACGCCAGGCATGATTGGCATACCGGGAAAATGCCCCTGAAAATGCGGTTCGTTCATCGTGACGTTCTTGATCCCGACGGCGCTTTGCGTGCCTTGGATATCGACCACTTTATCGACCAGCAAAAAGGGATAGCGGTGCGGAATGATCCGTTGGATCATCTGGATATCGGCACTTGGCAGGGTGTCGGTCATTGCATGTCCTGTCTGTTAAAAGCTGTATTGTGGCTACCAATTCTGGCCGCCATGGGCAAGCGGGGGGATCAGTTCTTGCCGCTGCCGACCGACGCATCCAGCCGTTCGATGGCCTCGTCGGTGATGTCGATGGCGTTGGCGCTGACAAAAACCGATCGACGTTCAAGGATCACAGCGGCCCCTGCTTCGCGCATCATTTGTTCCAACACCGGTCCTGCCGCGGCCAGAAACACGTGGCGCTCTTTTTCGACCAGCTCATTCAGTGCACGCCCCTTGGCTGCCTGAGACGCTCGGGTTTTCTGAACTTTTTCGTCAAATGCATCTGCAAGTCCGCTGAAGGCATCGGGACTAAGCTTGCTCCGCTGGTCCGTAAGCTTGCGTTCTTCGGCCTTCAAGTCCGCTTCGATCAGACGGTTTTCAGCAGAGATTTCAGCACTTTGGGTTTCGACGTCGTCCGCGACGCGCAAACCAAAGGCGCTTTCGGTAAAGACGCGGTCGGAATCAATGGTCAGGATCGGGCTTTGCACCAAGCGGCGTTCAGCCTGTTGCTGTGCAAAAACCGGCACCGCCCCAAGGGGCAGCACCGGCAGAAGGCAGATCAAGAGTGCCCGCAGCTTCATATTGACCTCAGAAGTCAGTCCGCAGGGTCACTTCGAACTTCTGTTCTTCGTCGTAGTCTTCTTTTTTCAACGCTTTAGACATGTTGAATTGCAAAGGACCGACCGGTGTATCCCAAAAGAGCGAGACCCCGATCACATGGCGGAACGACCCTGATTCACCAACGATGGACGACCCTGTGGGGATCTCTACATCATCCAGGTTCCAGACATTACCGACGTCATAGAAAACGCCGCCGCTGATCCCGTATTCCTCGGGCAGCCCCAGTGGGAATTCCGCCTCTAAGCTACCGACGACAAACAGGTTACCGCCAATCGAATCGTCCGACCCGTTGCTTTGATCACGCGGGCCGATGCCGCCTGTTTCAAAACCACGCATGATCGACGGACCAATCACAAAACGGTCTGACACGCGGTTGTTGCCTTCGCTCCATGCCAGTGCGCCACCTTGCAGCGTGGCGCGCAATGTCACCTCTTCGTTGAAGATGCGTTTTTCGCCGATGGCCTTGGCTGTGGTTTTTACAAACTTGGTGTCACCACCGATGCCTGCAAAATCCTGACCGAACTGCAGCAAAACGCCCGAGGTCGGGTCCAAACCGGCGCGACGGGTATCATAGTTGTAGTTATAGCCGACCGAAGACGTCACCTGACGGCCCGCCGCAATGTCATTTGCAACAACAAAACCCGTAGTGGTGTCGTCACGCGCGGACATCTCGAGATCGTCGTAGGTATAGTTGAGCCCCAAGCGCCCGTTTTCACTGACGGGGAAAGACAGCGTTGGCTGCACAACGATACGCTCTGTGTCGAATGAGTTATAGGACGAGCTGGTTTCGGCATAATCGAGGTTCAGCCCGAATGCGACGTCGCGACCTAGCAGGCTGGGTTCTACAAAGCTGAACCCATAGCGCTGCGCGGCTTCGGCGGTGCTTACGGTGAGCTTCAGTTTTTGGCCGCGCCCAAGGAAGTTATCCTCCGCAAAGCTAACCGCGATACCGATCCCGTCGCTGGACGAGAATGAACCACCGAAATTCAGCGAGCCTGTAGGCTGTTCAACGACATTCACGTCGACCACGACCTGTTCGGGGGAAGACCCCTCGCGGGCGTTGACTTCGGCACCTTCGAAATAGCCAAGAGCACGGATACGCTCGGCGCTTTCACGGATCTCGCGTGGGTTGAACGGGTCGCCCTCAACGCTGTCAAACTGTCGGCGAATAACACGGTCAAGCGTGGTGGTGTTGCCTTCGATATCGATCCGTTCAACAAAAACGCGTGGACCCCGCGAAATGCGGTATTCGACGTTCAACGTAAGATCGCGATCGTTGCGGGTGATCACAGGTTCGACACGAAGAAAGTCGACGCCATCGCGAATGGCTTTGCGTTCCATCCGCGCGATGTCGGTTTCCACCAGCGACGGTGAATAAACGGCACCCGATTTGGTTTTGACCACACCACGGTAGTCATCCGCATTCACGCCATTGATTGTCGAGGTAACGGTGAGTTCGCCAAATTTGAACTGCTGCCCCTCTTGGACATTGAACTGTACGAAATACCCGTCACGCTCTTGGGTAAGCTGCGCGTTCGCCGCGGCAATACGCATATCGACATAGCCGCGTGACAAATAGAAATCACGTAGCATCTGCTGGTCAGCTTCGATGCGTTCGGGAACAAATGTATCACGTTTGATCAGACGACGGAAAAGGCCGGCCTGCTTGGTCCCCAGAACACGGCGCAGACGCCGGTCGGAATACTCGCGGTTGCCAACAAAGCTAAGACGCTCGATCTCGACGTTGTCACCTTCGAAGACTTCGAAAACCAGATCGACGCGGTTCTGGTCGCGCTTGATGACCTTGGGCTGAACACGGGCAGCAATGCGGCCGTCGTTGCTATAGGCTTGGGCAATGGCGTTTGCGTCTTTTTCCGCTTGGGTCGGATTGAAGACACGGCGTTCGTCTGAATCGACAACCGATGCCAGCGCTTCGTCGTCGATACGCGCGTTGCCTTCAAAGCTGATGCGGTTGATCGTGGGGAATTCCACCACGGTGATGACCAGCGTGCCGCCCCGAGGTTCGATGGCGACGCTTTCGAACAGGCCGGACGCCTGCAATTTCTGATAAGCGTCGTTTAATTCACCCGCGCTAATGGCGCGTCCGCGTGCGATTCCGGCCTGACCAAGAATGGCGCTGTCACCGATGCGTTCGTTGCCGTCGATCTGAACCGTATTAAACTGATAGCTCTGCGCATCGGCATGTGGCGCTGGCACCAGCCAAGCGACTGATAACATTACGCAAAACGAAGCACCCCGAAGGGATTTCGCAAAAGGAGTGAAAACCGCTGTCTCAGTGGGTTTATTCCACCTGTCGTTGTGCATCATCTGCCCTACCCGCTGTCAAAAAACTCTTTCGTACTGACTAGACAGGTTAAGACGCATTGTCAAAACGAAGAGGCCGCCAGACACCTATATAGAGTGTCCGACGGCCTATTTAATCACGATACAGTGCGGCGGCGCCCATCAGCAGCGCGTTTAAGACGCCTTATGCGCCAACCCATGCGCCCGCGGTCAACGCAATCAGCAAAAATCCGAAATACAAAGCACGGTCCCAGTTCAGGTCCATCAACAAGCTCAGTCCGCGATAGTTTGTTTTAAGTGCCATCATAATCTTACCCCTTATTACCCTAGGGCTAAAGATGACAAAGGATTACGGCACAGCTTGGGCCAAATGTGGCAAAAGTAAGATTTTCGCCTCTTTTACCGCCGCATATCGGCAAATTATCGCTTACGGGCAGAACAGGTCATTCCCCAATGCGAATACCATCAGTCCAAGCACCAGTGTCAAACCAATGGTCATCAGCACACGCAGGGCACCATCGCTTGGGGGTTTGCCGGTGACTGCCTCGTAGGCGTAAAACACCAGATGTCCGCCGTCCAACGCAGGGATCGGAAAGAGGTTCAACAACCCCACTGCCGTCGACAGCACGGCGATGAAATAGATAAAGCTTTGTGCCCCTTGCGATGCCATCGCCCCCGATGTCTGCGCAATGCCGACCGGCCCGCTAAGATTACAGGTGCTGATATTGCCCACGATCATGTGTTTGAGGCCCGACAGCGATCCATTGATGATCCGGCCCGTGTTTTCCACCCCGCCCCAAAGCGCGGAAAGGACGCCGGGATTAGTGGTGGCTGTATCAAAGGCGGTGCCACCGACGATACCAATGCGCATCTGCGACTTAAAGCTGCCGTCGGGCTGGGGCTCGTCCGTCACTTTGGGACGCAGCGTTATGTCGAGCATTTGCCCATCGCGCCAGATGTCAAGCTCAAGCGGCGCACCGTCCGAGGCTTCGACCGCGGTCTTCAACTGGCGGAACGCGAAGATTCCGGCCCCGTCGACCGCTGTGATCACGTCACCGCTTTTTAGGCCAGCCTCGTAGGCGGCGGATTGCGGCATGACCTGCTTTATCAGGGACGGCATGACATAAGGCCCGTCCACGGTCACCACCGCGCCCTCGCGATTGACTTCGTAAGGCAGCGGCTGGCTAAGCGGGATGCTAGCAAAAGCGTCGGCATAGGCGGTCGCGTCTGTTATCGGCGGTAGGGCCACCCCCCCGATAGAGACAATCTCGTCGCCTGTGGCCAGATCATTCTGTTCAAACGGGAGCGGGTACAATTCACCGACGGTCATGGGGTCGCGAGGCACGCCCACCGACAGCCCGATGGCTGCAAATACTAGAATGGACAGGGCAAAGTTGAACACCGGCCCCGCCGCAACCGTTGCTGCACGGGCCCACAGCGGCGCGCCATGCATTGTTGCGCGCAAGCGCTTGGGGTCGGTCTCGGCTGCTTCCATTGCGGCGACGTCCTTTCCCGATGCAGCATCCGCATCCCCCGCAAACTTAACATAGCCGCCAAAGGGCAGCGCCGCAATCTGCCAACGTGTGCCGCGTTTATCGACGCGACTATACAGCACCGGCCCGAACCCGAGAGAGAAGACGTCAGCATGGATACCCGACCAGCGACCAACGATATAATGGCCGTACTCATGAATCGCGACGATCACCGATAGGGCGATAACAAAGGCCAGAAGCGTCCAGATCAGCCCGCCAAACTGCGGAATCAATGCGAAAATATCCAAAACTCTACCCTGCCCTTTTTGTTATTGCGGCCCATGCGGCCTGTCTTGCCAGATGGTCCACTTGGGCCACGTTATCAAGAGTGATGGCCGCGTCGATCACCCCATTGTCAGGGAAAAGTGTTTCCATTGTGTCTTCGACAATCTGTGCCATTTGCGGAAAACGCAGTTTGCCGTCTACAAAGCCATCCAGCGCCACTTCTTTAGCGGCGTTGAACACCGCACCGGCCATTCCGCCACGCGCCATCACCTCCCGCGCGAGGCGCAAAGCTGGCCAGCGGGTGTCGTCGGGCGCACGGAACTCAAAACTGCCGATTTTGGCAAGGTCCAGCCGCTCGACCGGCAGATGTGTGCGGCTCGGGTGGTGGAGGGCAAAACCGATGGCATGGCGCATGTCCGGCGGGCCGATATGCGCCATCAACGCGCCATCGTTAAACCCTACAAGCGCGTGGATCATCGACTGCGGATGCACCAAGACTTCGATTTGCTCCGGTGAGACTCCGAAATATTCACGCGTTTCAATGACTTCCATGGCTTTGTTAAACATGGATGCACTGTCGATCGTGATCCGCTGCCCCATATCCCAATTCGGATGGCTAGAGGCCTGCTCTAGCGTCGCATCAGCGAGCTTTTCCAACGGCCAGTCGCGGAACGCCCCCCCGCTGGCGGTGATGATGATCCGCTCGACCGCCGTCATGTCCTCGCCAATCAAGGCCTGAAAGACAGCGGAATGTTCGCTATCCACCGGCAACATGGTCGCGCTGTGGGCAGCAGCGGTTTCCAGCATTAGCTGACCGGCACAGACCAGCGATTCCTTATTGGCCAATGCCAGTGTTGCGCCTTGCTTCAGCGCGGCGACCCCTGGTGCAAGTCCGGCGGCCCCGATGATTGCAGACATAACCCAATCGGCGGGTCGTGTGGCGGCATCATTGATCGCTTGGGTCCCGGCGGCGGCCTCTATCCCGGTGCCAGCCAGTGCGTCGCGCAGGTCTTCCAAAAGGTGGTCATGGGCAGTGACCGCAATTTTCGCGTTCAACCGCTGCGCATCCTTTGCCAGTTGCGCAATGTTGTTTGCCCCCGTCAGTGCCACGACCTCATAGGTATCGGGCGCACGCGCAATCAGATCAATGGTGTTCTGCCCGATAGAGCCGGTAGCCCCGAAAATGCTAATCTTCTTCATGCGGTGCGGATCAGCTGAGCGCGGGTGTAATAGTTAGGAATTGGCCGATGATCAGCAGAAAAAGTGCTGCGCCCAACATGCCGTCGAACCGGTCCAGCAGCCCACCGTGACCCGGGATCAGGTTAGAGCTGTCCTTGACGCCCAAGCGACGTTTCATACCGGATTCAGCAATATCGCCCATCTGCGACGCCATCGACATCGCAATCGACACGCCCACAAGCTGTAAGCCGACACCTGTATTGATCGAAAACAAGAAACCCACGGCCGCCGCGCCGATCCAGCCAGCGGCAGTGCCCGACCATGTCTTTTTAGGGCTGACCTTGGGCCAGAACTTTGGCCCGCCAATGGCGCGACCAGCGAAATAACCGACAACGTCGGTGATCACCACAACCAGCACCAGCCACATCAGCCAGCCAAAGCCATAATCATCGCGCACCTGCGTCAGGCCAAAGCCCGCCAGCATGATCATCACGGTGAAACACATAAAGATGGTGCGGTGTTTTTCGAGCTGCCCAAAGCCCACCAGCGCTGGTGCGAGCAAGACTGGCAAAGCAAACCCAACGGGCAGGTAAATGGACGCAAGCGATGCCGCCCCTACCAATAGCCCCATTTGCATGCGTGCACCGCGGTTTGACGGGTTTAACATGCCCACCAGTTCCCACGCCATCACACCGCAAATCAGTGCGACCAGAACGTGAAATACGGGCCCGCCCAGATAGATGCCGCCCAAACCGACGACGATCATCGCCAGCGCTGAACCAACGCGCGCCGTGAGGTCGGACCAACGCTCCGATGAAGGTGTCGTCATAGTGATTTCCTTTCGTCGTGCGATCATGAGGACACAGCGCCAAAGCGCCGGTCGCGATTGCCGTAGGCCGCGCAAAGATGTCCGAACTCCGCCTTGGTAAAGTCCGGCCAAAGCGTATCAATGAATTCATATTCAGCATACGCCGATTGCCACAGCAGAAAATTCGAAATGCGCGCCTCGCCACTGGTGCGGATCACCAGATCGGGGTCCGGCAACACGTGGGTATCCAGATAGCGTGGCAGCGTTTCTTCGTCTACGTCATCGGGGTGTAGCAGGCCCGACGCCACATCCTGCGCCAGACGCTGCGTGGCCCGCGCGACCTCGTCGCGGCCACCGTAGTTCAGGGCAATTGTCAAATGGGTCAACGTATTTTCAGCAGTTTCCGCTTCGAGCATGTTCATCAGCTTAACCAGCTTGGCGTCCAGACGCACACGGTCCCCGATAAAGCGCACCCGCACACCCTTGGCCTTTAACGCTCTGGTTTCTTTGGTAATATAACGGCGAAACAGGCTCATGAGGCCCGCAACTTCGACTTGTGTCCGCTTCCAATTTTCAGTCGAAAACGCAAAGATCGTCAGATATTCGACGCCGAAATCGGGGCAGGCCTCGACGATCTCTCGCACACGTTTGGCGCCGGCGTGATGCCCGAACAGACGTGGACGCCCCCGCTGGGTTGCCCAACGGCCATTTCCGTCCATGATGATTGCAACATGGCGCGGTGCCCCTGGGACAAGCTGGGTGGTCTGGTCGGTCGCAGCAGGCATCATGTATCCTTATCGAGCAGCAGGCCGATGCGCAAAACCGAAGGCAACGCACATCGTGAGATCCGCTTAAACCTGCATGATCTCTGCTTGTTTCGTCTCAAGCTGCTCGTCGATGAGGCCGATGAACTTGTTGGTCATGTCCTGAACTTCACCTTCCCAGACTTTCTGGTCGTCTTCGGACATGCCGTCGGCCTTGGCTTTCTTGATCTGGTCCATGCCATCGCGGCGCACGTTGCGGATCGAAACGCGTGCGCTTTCGGCATATTGACCAGCAACCTTGGTCAGCTGTGTCCGGCGCTCTTCGTTCAGCTCGGGGATCGGCAGCATAATGATGGTGCCGTTCAGCTGAGGGTTGATCCCCAGACCGGATTCACGGATCGCTTTTTCGACTTTGCTGACCAGACCCTTGTCCCACACGTTGATGGTGACCATCCGGGGTTCGGGTACGTTGACGGTACCCACTTGGTTGATCGGCGTGCTGCTGCCGTAGGCATCGACCATCACCGGCTCCAGCATGGAGGCGGACGCGCGGCCTGTGCGAAGGGAGGCAAATTCGGTACGCAACGACGCAATTGCGCCGTTCATGCGCCGCTCAAGATCGTCTGTGTCCAGCATAAAATCGTCTGACATGATGTCCCCGGTGGTTTTGTAACTATCTAAATTTGAACCGATATAACGCGATCGTGCCCCTCTTGTATAGAGAGGCACGCATCTATCGCAGGTTGGGCGTTAACCCTGCACCCGTGTATACGTCCCCTCGCCCGCGAGAATCCCCTTAAACCCTCCAGGCTCGTCCAGCGAGAAGACGATGATCGGCAGGCTATTGTCGCGTGCCAAGGCGATGGCAGAGGCGTCCATTACTCCAAGGCGCTTTTGCAAGACATCGTCATAGGTCACATCGTCATAGCGCACGGCATCGGCGTGCTTCGCGGGGTCTTTATCATAGACGCCATCGACCTTAGTGCCTTTAAAAATCGCTTCGCAGGCCATTTCATTGGCGCGTAGCGTTGCGGCTGTATCGGTGGTGAAATAAGGGTTGCCAGTGCCGGCGGCAAAGATGCAAACACGCTTTTTCTCAAGGTGGCGCACAGCGCGGCGACGAATGTAGGGCTCGGCCACTTCGTTCATGGTGATCGCCGAGATAACCCGCGTGTGGATCCCCAGTTCTTCGAGCGCCGATTGCATCGCCAGCGCGTTCATCACTGTGGCCAGCATTCCCATGTAATCAGCGGTCGTGCGTTCCATCCCTTGAGCAGACCCTTGCAGACCGCGAAAGATGTTGCCGCCGCCGATGACCATACAAATTTCGACGCCAAGGTCATGAACCGATTTGACCTCGTTCGCGATGCGTTGCACCGTTGGCGGATGCAGGCCAAACCCCTGATCGCCCATCAATGCTTCGCCTGAGATTTTCAGCATAACCCGCTTGAATGTTACTTTTGACTGGCTCTCGGGCATGGGGGCACCTTTCGGGGTATGGGAGGGGTTTTCATTGCGCCGTAAAATGTCGCAAATAGCGCAAACATTCAATGCTCCGTCAGAGGTTCACGCAAAGAAATGCCAGAAGCCCCGCTATCGCGCGTTTTAGACGTCGTATCCCGCATGAACCCCGCGCAGCCTGTGCTTATCGCGGGGCCCACGGCGTCGGGTAAATCGGCGCTGGCACTGGCGATTGCGCAAGAACAAGGCGGCGTGATCGTGAACGCGGATGCCAGTCAGGTTTACGACTGCTGGCGTGTCATCTCTGCCCGCCCGCCTGCCGACGAAGAGGCGTTGGCCCCGCATCTTATGTACGGACATGTCGCGGCCCACGACCCCTATTCCGTCGGTCACTGGCTGCGTGAGGTTACCGAGGTTCTGCAGCAACCGGCACGTCCGATTATCGTGGGCGGTACCGGGCTTTACTTTGCTGCGCTGACCAAAGGACTGGTGGATATACCCCCGACCCCCGACAGCGTGCGCAAGATCGGCAACACGATGACCCGCGCGACCATGATCGACACGCTTGATGACGTGACAGCCAGCCGGATCGACCTGCAGAACCCGATGCGGGTGCAGCGCGCGTGGGAGGTGCAGCAAACCACAGGACGCGGGCTGGCCGCGTGGCAGGACGCGACGCCTCCGCCGACCTTGCCGATGGATCGATGTCAGGCCATCGCGGTCAGCGCATCGAAAGACTGGTTGAACGACAGGATCATCCGCCGTTTTGACCAAATGCTGGACCAAGGCGCTTTGGACGAGGTCGCTGCCGTACGTCCCGTCTATGACCCGACCCTGCCCGCGCATCGCGCCATTGGCGTGCCCGAGTTGATGCGCTATCTTGACGGTGCGCTGTCGCTTGAAGAGGCACGGCAAGAGGCCATCATCGCAACCCGCCAGTATGCCAAGCGGCAACGCACATGGTTGCGCCGAAACACAGCGGACTGGCTACACTATGTGCCAGGATGACACAGAGCCGTCGAACCAGCATAATTATCCTTTTCTGCCTTTATCTTTACCTATCTCTGTATAACCTTCGTATTCACTTGTCTTATGCCGCTAGGGCCATGCAATGACTGCGAACATGATCGAACTGCTGACACTCGCGCAACTGTCCCAAGGGCAAGACTGGCGCGTGCATCTGTGCCACGATCGGCCGGCAAATATACTAATCTGGATTACGCGCGGCCAAGGTCTGTTGCAGCTTGACGGGCAGCGCCGTGGCCTTGGGGCGCATAACGCCGTGTTCATCCCCGCCGGCGCGCTTTTCGCGCTTGATCTGGGGCGACAGGGTATCGGTCAGGCGGTTGTGATCCCTGAAGGCTCGGACTTACGGCTGCCGCAGATGCCACGCCATCTTCGTATACGTGATGTTCAGGCGCAGACAGAACTCACTGGCCTGATCGAGGCCGCGCAGCGCGAGCAACAAACCAAACGGCCGCTTTTCCACGACGCCCTGGAGGCGCAAGCCGCGCTTATGTCGGTCTGGTTACGGCGGCAGATATTGCAGGACGAACACATTCCCAACCGACCCAATGCAGGGGCACGGTTGAGCGCGCGATTCTGCCGGCTTGTCTCTGAACGCTATCGCAGCGGCGCGCCGATGTCGCACTACGCTGAAACGCTTGAGGTCACGCCGACTCACCTGTCTCGTGCGGTAAA
This sequence comes from Sulfitobacter sp. M22, assembly GCF_021736025.1. Lineage (NCBI taxonomy): Bacteria > Pseudomonadati > Pseudomonadota > Alphaproteobacteria > Rhodobacterales > Roseobacteraceae > Sulfitobacter > Sulfitobacter sp. M22. Next base: position 927,132 of record NZ_WMEC01000001.1, read on the forward strand.
ATCCGCAACGGGACGAACCGCAGCAGATATACTGACCGAACGCGTCCTGCACGAGGCGCGGCACCTGCTTGGCTCAACACAACACCCCGCACAGGATATCGCGCGGCATTTGGGCTTTGGCTCGGCGGCTTATTTCACGCGCTTTATACAACAGCATACCGGCAGCACCCCATCACGACTTCGCGCAGAGACTGCTTGAGGTGATGCACGCATAGCCCGAATTCCAGTCTTTCGTCCGCTGCTCGCAGAACGGAAAAAACGGCCACCGCTCTCGCGATGGCCGTTTTCGCCTGATCGAGGCAGGGTGGCTTATTTGCTGACGCCGCTACCTGCGGTGTTCAGATTGCCGACCTGTTCGGCCACCTCATCGGCAAACCCGTTAATCATGACATCGTAGAATACACCTTCAGTTGGCGTCACTGCGACGTAGCCCTCGGGCACGACCTGATCCACCGCATAGGCTGCAATATTCACGGGGAAGCTCAACGCGCCGATCGAACCATTAGGCGATGAGATATCTACGACACCCTCAAGCTCGTTGAACTCTTGGCCGTCGTTCAGCATCGTGGCACCATCCAGCGACACTTTGCGGACGTCAATTTTGATGGTTGGGTCGCTTGCGTCATCGCTGCCCAGAACACGGGCAGCCACGGCAGCTTTCAGATCGTCGGTGATCTGTGGATAGTATTCCATCGCATTCGCGTCTTGCGCTGCGCTGATCGACGAGTCTACGTCAATTGCCGAGAAGGATACGGGCTCGTCCGCAAACGCGGCGGAGGACAGTGCGGCGAGGCTTACACCTGTCGCCAATGCGATCGATTTAACTGAGTTGAACATGCGAATGCTCCTTATCTTTCTGATGCGCGCCGATCGTAGAAGACGACCTGCTGACGCTGTGGAAAGGGAACACGGCAATTGAGAGTTAGGTTCCGATGGGCACCGCCTCGGAACGGCGAATAATAGCGCACGAGATATTTTATGCCCTATAATTCAATAACTTAGATCCCCCAATCAAAGGCCGGCAATGACCTTAACGTAGTTTTTGGTTTCGGCATAGGGCGGGATACCACCGTATTTTTTCACTGCACCGGGCCCGGCGTTGTATGCGGCCAGCGCCAAATTCCACGAGCCAAACGCCCGATACTGCCGCTTGAGGTACCGCGCCCCTCCGTCAAGGTTCTGATACGGATCGGTCGGGTCGACACGCAGATGACGCGCTGTTTCCGGCATCAGTTGTGCCAAACCAAGCGCGCCCTTGTGGGATTTTGCCGTGGGGTTCCAGCCGCTTTCTTGCTGCACAAGACGCAAGAACAGGTCTGTCGGGATACCGTGGCGCATCGCGGCTTCGCGGGCCATACCAAGGTAGACACCCTTGTACTTGCCGCGGTATTTTGGCGTATCCCATTTGGTCGGCGTTACCACGCCCTGCGGCTGAAGCCGGACCGAGGCCGCATATTGTTTCGAAGCACGCGTGTCCAAGATCTTGGTCTGGGACGCGAAAAGCTTGGTCCGGTTCTTAGAAGAAAAGACGTCAGCAGCAACCGGTGCTGGACCCACTGCAAAGCAGCACAGCGCCGCCGTTAGCAAATTTCGCATATTGTCTTTGCTCCGCGTAGCTTCAATTCCGGCAGACCATAGCAAACTCGCTCACGCGTGCCAGCTTTTTCATGATCCCGCTCACATCAGCGTGGGCAATCGGCTTCGATTATCCTGCCTCCCCCCTGTTTATCGCAAACCCTGCTAGGTATAACGTCGGCCAATCCTAGGCGCGCGCGGGATTCGCGCGTGGCTCTTAATCTTGCAGCAAATGGGGGCATCATGGCCGGCTCAGTTAATAAAGTGATCCTAATCGGCAATCTGGGACGCGATCCCGAAGTGCGCTCGTTCCAGAACGGCGGCAAAGTGTGCAACCTGCGCATCGCTACCTCCGAGACATGGAAAGACCGCAACACGGGCGAGCGTCGCGAAAAAACCGAATGGCATTCGGTTGCAATCTTTCAGGAAGGGCTTGTGCGCATCGCAGAGCAATATTTGAAAAAAGGCTCCAAGGTGTATATCGAAGGCCAGCTGCAAACCCGCAAATGGCAGGACCAGTCCGGTCAGGATAAATATAGCACCGAGGTCGTGTTGCAGGGCTTTGGCGGCACGCTGACCATGCTCGATGGCCGCGACGGTGGTGGTTCCGGTGGCGGTGGTGGCAACTATGGCGGCGGCGGTGGGGGCTATGACAGCGGCCCATCCGATCAAGGTGGCTATGGCGGCGGTTACGACAGTGGCCCATCCGGCGGCGGCAACGATGGCGGCCGCAGCTCTTCGCGCGATCTGGATGACGAAATTCCGTTCTAAGCCAATCCAGTACAAGACATAGTTAAGGCGGGGAATTCCCCGCCTTTTCTGTATCCAGACCGCAGGGTCAGCGCATCTGCACTTTGCTATCCGCGCTCGGCCAAAGCATCAGACAAAAGCCTGCGAACGGCGTCGGGCGGCACATCCGCTGTTACGAAAGCCTCGCCAATACCGCGGGCAAGAATAAAGCGGAGCTTGCCGTCGATGACCTTTTTGTCCTGCCCCATCAAATCCACCAGATGATCTGCATCGGGTAAATCGCCGTCGATATCGCGCAGGTCGGTCTTCATTCCTATTGTACGCAAGTGGGCACGCACGCGGCTGGGATCTTCTTGCGCACAAAGCCCCAATCTTGCCGAAAGCTCGAACGCCATCGCGCACCCGATGGCCACGCCCTCGCCGTGCAACAACCGGTCAGAGTAGCCCGTCGCCGCCTCTAGCGCGTGACAGAAAGTGTGACCAAGGTTCAACAGCGCGCGATCGCCGTGCTCTTTCTCGTCGCGTAGCACGATATCGGCTTTCATCTGAACCGACCGCCGCACCGCTTCGACCCTCAGCGCCATATCGCCTGCCGCCATTGCGGGGGCATTTTCTTCGAGCCAGTCAAAGAAAACGGCGTCGCCAAGCAGCCCGTATTTGACCACCTCACCATAGCCGGCAAGGAAATCACGCGTTTCTAGCGTGCCCAGAACGGCCGTATCAGCCAAAACCAGTGAGGGTTGGTGAAACGCGCCCACAAGGTTCTTGCCCTGCGACACGTTGATTCCAGTTTTGCCCCCGACAGAGCTATCGACCTGTGCCAGCAGTGATGTCGGAATTTGCACAAACCGCACGCCACGGCGCAGGATCGCGGCGGCAAAGCCGACAAGATCGCCAATCACCCCGCCGCCAAAGGCGATAACGATGTCGTTGCGTTCGACTTTCTGGTCCATCAGCCAATCGACAGTGCGGGTCAGCTCTGCCCAGCATTTTGTCTTCTCACCCGGTGGCAGCGCCAGCGCCTCTACCGTAATGCCGGCGGTCGACAGACCGGCGCGCAACGTATCAAGGTGGTGTGCTGCGACTGTCTCGTCAGTGACCACCACCACACGTCTACGCCGTAAAAGAGGCGCAATCAGTGTGCCTGCCTCGGCCAACAGATCAGGGCCGATAACCACGTCATATTCGCGACCCTCAAGGGCGACATGAACCGTTTCTCGCATCACAGCACCTCAAGTACATCTGGGCGATCCGCCAGCGCATCCACCACGCGCTGCGCCATCGCATCAATCGACAGCGCCGGTGTGCTGACGACGGTCATATCCGCAAGCCGGTAGATCGGCACGCGTTTTTCAAAAAGCTCGGTCAGGGTGCCGCGGGGGTTTGCGGTGCGCAACAGCGGGCGCGAGGTTTTATACCTCACGCGGTTCCACAGCAGGTCAAGATCAGCGTCCAGCCAGACGGACAGGCCACGCGCCGAGATATTGTCGCGGTTGGCCTCTGCCAGAAAGGCCCCGCCGCCGGTGGACAGGATACCCGGTGCCTTATCGAGTAGACGCGAGATCACTTCGGTCTCGCGCTTGCGAAAGAAGGCTTCGCCGTCGCGTTCAAAGATCTCGGGCACGGTCAGATTGGCAGCGGCTTCGATTTCGTGGTCGCTGTCCACAAACGGAACACCGAGTTTAGTGGCCAAAGCGCGACCCACCGCAGTTTTACCTGCGCCCATCATGCCGACCATGACAACCGTCTTTTTCAGGTGGTACCGGGGTGGGTTTTGCGCCGTATCGGCTGGGGATTGCTGAATTTCGCTCATTCTTGTGTGAATGACGTGATCTTGCCTAAAAGGCCATATATAGAATAGTCAAAATATGCAGAACAAAGCAGGCGGAATTCATGGGCAAACTCATCAAGTTTCTGATTTACCTCGCAATTATCGGGTTTATCGGCCTTGCGGTCTATGCCTATGTCGGGCCGTTCTTTGGCGCGGACTTTGCCCCCCCTCAGGTTGAAATCCGCGAATCCGTGACGTTGGAGCAGCAATGATCCTATTTGTCAGGCAGCTAAGCGTTTTTTGCCTGATTGCCCTGCCCCTTGGTGCCGCCGCGCAAGCCGCGCCACAGAACGCACCTGATGCGCCCCTTTCTGTGATCGACTGGCTGGGTGAACGTCCCAAACCGCCACGTCCCAGCCGCAAACCCCCTGTAAAGCCCGCAGAGGCCCCCGTAGCGCGCAGCGCGCTGCCACCCGCCGTGACCGTTGGGCCCTTGGGCAAGGGCGGACCACGTTCCATCGGACTGGTGCCAACAAAGGTCACTGGTCTGCCGCAGGATTTGTGGGTGGGCAGCACCGCCGAGGATATCGCGCATCAGCTTGACCGCTTGCCAGAGCTGCATCTGCCTGTTGCCCATTCATTGCTGTTTACCCTACTGCTTGCGCAAGCGACCGCCCCGCAAGGTGACGCAAAGCAGGGCGATACGCTCGCCCTCGCCCGCGTGCGTACCTTGATGGAGGCCGCAGCCCTTGATCCGGCAATGTCGTTGATCGAACAGGCCGGCGTCGATACCTCCGTTGCTCACTTTGATCTGTGGATACAGGTTAGCCTGTTGCTTGGCACAGAGGATCGCGCCTGTCTGCGCCTGAAAGACAAACCTTTTCTGACCACAGATTACGGCGTGCGTATCCTGTGCGCCGCGCGGTCAGGGGAATGGGACACGGCGTCGCTGACCCTGGGCTCTGCCCAAGCGCTGGCGCTGCTGCCCGAGAATGATCTGTTGCTGCTCGACCGGTTTCTCAATCCCGACCTTTACGAGGGTGCCGCGCCGTTGCCCGGCCCGCGCGAGATGACCCCGCTCAAGTTTCGTCTGCTTGAAGCTATCGGAGAGCCGCAGCCGACCCGTAATCTACCGCCCGCCTATGCCGTCGCTGATCTGCGCGACATCGCAGGGTGGAAGGCGCAGCTGGAAGCCTCTGAACGGCTGACCCGTATCGGTGCCCTGCCCGATAACCGGTTTCTGGGCATCTACACCGACCGCGAACCCGCGGCTTCTGGCGGCATCTGGGACCGTGTCGACGCCTTGCAGCGGTTCGACAGTGCCATGTCCTCCGGTAATCCAGAGGCGATTGCCAAAACCCTTCGCCCTGCGTGGCGTGCTATGCAACAGGCCGAGACGGAGGTGACATTTGCCACGCTCTATGCCGAAGGTTTGCAGGGCATGAAACTCACCGGTGCCAGTGCTGCGTTGCGCGATCGTGTCCTGCTTCTTTCGCCACTATACGAACAGGTCGCCGGGGGTGATACGCAATCGGCAGAGATCGCCTTTCTCGCGCAAATCGCACGCGGCGAAGCCCCAAGCGCTACCCCCGATATTCCCCATGCTCAGGGCATCGCGAGCGCATTCAGCACCCCCACGCCGCGCAGCGGGCTGGTTGAACTGGCGAAAAACGGTCAGCTGGGCAGTGCCATTTTGCATACAATTGCTCTTTTGGAAGACGGTGCCCGCGGGGACACGGCTGCCCTGCGCGATGCCATCTCTACCCTGCGTGCCCTAGGGCTAGAGGATGCGGCCCGCCGTGCGGCACTGCAGACGTCCTTGCTGGAACGTGAGTGATGCAAACTGACCTGCTGCATTGGATATCGACCTTTCTAGAGGCGCAAGCGGCTGAATTGGGTGCTGCAACGAATACACAGCTCGCCTATGGTCGCGACCTCAAGGATTTCGACAGTTTTCTTGCCCGCCGCTCCTTGGATTTCGCGCTTTTGGGCCGCAAGGACATCGAAGCCTATTTGATCTGGTGCGATGCGCAGGGCCTTGCCAAATCGACCCGTGCGCGACGGCTATCGGCTATCAAACAGCTGTACCGCTTTGCTTTCGAGGAAGGCTGGCGCACAGATAACCCCGCGATACAGATTGCGGGACCGGGTCAAGACAAACGCCTGCCCAAAGTGCTGTCCGAATACGAAGTCGACCTGCTGCTCGACGCGGCGCATAATTCTGGCCGGAACATGTCGGACCAGTTGCGCAACACCTGCCTGATGGAGCTTCTTTACGCCACGGGCATGCGGGTGAGCGAGCTTGTCAGCCTCAAGGCCAGCGCCGCACGGGGCGACCCGCGATTGCTGTTGATCATGGGCAAAGGTGGTAAGGAACGGTTGGTACCTCTGTCTGAACCGGCGCGACAGGCGCTTGCGGAATGGCTGGTGCAGCGCGACAAGACCGAGGAAGCGGCACATGCCAAAGGCAAGCCCGTGTCGATCTACCTCTTTCCCAGCCGTGGCAGTAGCGGATACCTGACGCGGCACCGGTTCTATCTTTTGATCAAGGAATTCGCGCTTGCCGCCGGCGTAGAGCCCTCAAAGGTCACGCCCCACACGTTGCGCCATGCTTTTGCCACCCATCTGTTGGCCAACGGCGCAGATCTACGGGCCATTCAGACCATGCTCGGCCACGCCGATGTTGCTACGACCGAAATCTACACCCACGTGCTAGAGGCGCGCCTGTCCGAGCTGGTGCTGGAAAATCACCCACTTGCCAAGGCAGCGCGGCGCAATTCGGGCGGCAAGACATCCTCAGACGGCCAATAACCTGTCAGTAGCGCACTATGATATCCTTGCGTTAAGCCAGCCTGTTCCATCGCAGACGCCGCGCCAACGTGGTCATAGTCAAGCGTGTGGAATGTGACCCGTCCCGAGTTCAATACGGCAAAACGGGTCTGCGGCGCACCGTCATTGGGCGGCATACCGATAACACCGGCGTTAATCCAAGCCCCCCGCGGGGTCTGGCGCTCAAATGGCACACCACAATGCCCTGCAATGATCCTGTCGATGGGCCCGATGCTGCGTTCAACCGCTTGCCATTCTTCGTCGAACACCGCCTCGGACGAGACTGGCCAGATAAAGCGGGCGATATCATGGTGCCCGCCGTGGATCACGGCATAGCGTTTTCCGGCGTGGACAAAACTAATGATGTCGGGCGCCTGCCCCATCCATCTGCACTGCACGTCAGAGATCCGCGCACTGGCGTAGCCGTACCAGCCGACAGACAGCAGATCACAGGCGCTGCCGTCCTCGAACCCGCAGCCACAATCCATCGCCCCGGCGGCGAGTTGCTTTTCACAGTTTCCAGCGACGACAGGCACACCGCTGGACCGCATCCTTTCGCTGACCGCATAGGCGTCAGCGCAATAGGCCACCACATCGCCGGTGCAGATCATCCGTTCCGGCCCAACCCCTAAGGCCCGCGCACGCTCAAACAGCGCCTCAAGCGCCTGCAGGTTCGAATATGGCCCGCCGAACAGCACAATCGGCCCGTTCAATTGTCCCAAATCTTGATGGTTCACCCTGCTCATCCCTTGAATGAAACCGCACACACGCCCATAACCCTAAGAGCAAACGGATAAGGTATAATCACAAATGGACACGGCCCCCGCAATCCTAGACGGCGCATTTTGGATCAGCTGCGGTATCATCTTGTTTCTTCTGGTGCTTTCCGGCTTCTTCTCGGGGTCTGAAACGGCGCTGACGGCTGCATCGCGGGGCAAGCTGCGCGGGCAAGCAGACAAAGGGTCCAAGGGTGCTGAACGGGCGCTTCGGATCACCGAAGATAACGAGCGGCTGATTGGCTCTGTCTTGCTGGGCAACAATCTTGTGAACATTCTTGCAGCCTCGCTTGCGACGGCGCTGTTTACGCGTGTCTTCGGTGAATCCGGTGTGGCGCTGGCGACGCTGGTGATGACCCTGCTTGTGCTGATATTTGCCGAGGTGCTGCCTAAGACCTATGCGATCACCAATGCAGAAACCGCCGCAGCCGCTGTGTCGCGCCCCATTGCGCTGGTGGTGTTGGTCTTCAGCCCCGTTGTGTCGGCTGTCCGCTTTTTGGTCCGTGGTATCTTGCGTTTATTCGGCGTGACGATCGACCCTGACAGTAACATCCTTGCCGTGCGTGAAGAAATTGCTGGTGCGCTGCAAATCGGCCGATCCGAAGGTGTGGTCGAAAAAGAGGATCGCGATCGTATTCTTGGGGCATTGGACCTACGAGAACGTATGGTCGAAGAGGTCATGCTCCACCGGTCGGGGATCGAGATGATCGACGCCGCGAATGACCCGTCACAGATCCTTGAACAGATCCTTGAAAGCAATCACACCCGCCTGCCCGTCTACCGCGACGACCCAGAAAACATCATTGGTGTGATCCACGCCAAGGACGTGCTGCGGGCCATGTACGAGCATATCAATGATGCCGATGACGACGCGCCGTTCAAGTCTTTCAAAATCGCCGATATCGCGGTGAAGCCCTATTTTGTGCCAGAAACGTCTACGCTTGACGAACAAATGCGCCAGTTCCTCCGCCGGCGTACCCATTTTGCACTCGTGGTAGATGAATACGGATCGCTGCAAGGGCTAATCACGCTCGAAGACATTCTGGAAGAAATCGTCGGCGAGATCACTGACGAGTTTGACCCAGACGCAGATCACGGGGTCACCAAGACCGAAGACGGGCAGTTTTTCGTCGACGGGGCCATGACCATCCGCGATCTGAACCGCGCGACAGAATGGGACCTGCCTGATGATGAGGCAAACACCGTCGCCGGTCTGGTGATTCACGAAGCGCAGATGATCCCGACGCCCAGTCAGGTATTTTCCTTCCACGGGTTCCGGTTCGAAGTCATGGCGCGTGACGGTAACCGCATTACCCAGCTGAAAATCCGTCCGCTCTGATTAGCGCGAGGCGCACCGAGGCGTTAGGTTGTATCTGTGCCGTTGTCCATTTCAGGTGCATCGTCCTGTTCCGGGCTCTGCCGCAAGGTCTTTGTGACCGCCTCGCGCACGGCATCGCTCGCGCTTTCCATCAATTGTGCGCGGTCCGGTTCAAACTCGATAGCATAGAGGGCCCGACGCAGGTGACGTTCAGCCGAAGTACGCGCCGCATCGCGCAGCCCCTTGTCGGGGTGGCGCATCAATCCGTTCAAGGTCGTTTGCAGGCGTTGCTGCACCTCTACGACCGTGCAGCCATCCCGCGCCAGCGCGCCAAAGGCGTCTTGGACCAGATCCGACGCCTTTAGGGGTTCGACGTAGATATGGTCCAAAACCTCGTCTCTCTCTTGTGACGTTTCGTCCTCGTAGTCCGTCAGAACCCGCCCGATCCGTGTAATCATGTCGATCGCGGTGCCGGGATCGTTTACGCCAGGTGACAGCGCCTTTGAGGCGACCTCTCCCATCACGATCAGGCCAAAACGGGGATCTTGGTCAAAGGTCCGCAGGTCGCCGATGATAACGCTAGCCTTGATCCCCGCGCTTAGGGTTTCGTCGGTGTGTTCGTCGTCGATGGGGTCGCCCACGCGGTCGATCATCATCAACGGTTCATTTACGAACACAAAGCTACCGATGTTGCGTCGAAAGTATATTTTCACCCCATGGTTTGCCGCGACGGTGTTCAACGCTTCCGGGTAGAGATGCTGGATATAGCCATTCTCGTCGGCCGTGAACGGTTCGGCACTGTCGGGAATATCACCGGTCAGCGCATTGGCCCCAAGGCAGGGGTTCTGCAGTCTCTCGCGGAAAGTCTGCCGGGTCTGTTCTTCGACCTGGCGTGACGTATCGATCAAGCTGCCAAAGGACTGCAGATGAAGCACCCAGCGGATCAGACTGAACACAATAACGATCAGAACAATCACGGTCATAATGAACAAGACAAACGATCGTTTATCGTCGAACACCCCTAATTCGCGCAGGATAATCGCGATCAACGCATAGACATAGGCGCCGATGAAGACCGCCAAAGTGTTCTGCGTTGTACGGTCCTTTACGATCAGACGGTGCACCCGCGGCGTCCATTGCGTGGAACTGCTGCGATACACGGTGACCATAACACTTAGCGAAAAGGTGGTCACCGCGAGCATCGCGTTGGCAATAATCGACAAAAGCCGGTCTGCAGCACTGCCCGTCAGGTATGTCGCGAGTGACTGTGGTATCCACCTTTCAATCAGCGTGCTGACCAACAAAGAAAACACCGCCAAGAGCCCCATAATCAGAACCCGCACCCAAAGTTTGCGGCTGTATTCGCGGCCTTTACGGATCAGCGTCGAGGGAATTAAAAATTCAGGTGTCATATATACATTCCGCGCTTGGGCTACCGAGCTTCCTAAACTTGCGCGCAGATCACTTGGCTTTTACACTCAATACGCAGGTCACCCGACTGGTTCATACTGGTTAGCATGAAAAGTTGAGGCAGCGAATAGGCTTACGTCTTCTAGACACCACACTATTTTTATCAGGGACTCCGGATGCGAGACGACATTCCCATCATCTTGCTGGCCGCGGGCCAATCCTCGCGGATGCGGGGGCGCGATAAGCTGACAGAACTGATTGACGCTGAGCCGCTTTTGCGACGGCAGGCACGGATCGCACGCGCTGTAACAAAGGCTGCAGTGATCGTAGCACTGCCACCCGCGCCCCATCCGCGCTATGATCTGCTGCGCGGTTTGGATGTCACACTGCTGCCGGTGCCAGACGCAGCGGAAGGGATAAACGCATCGCTGCGCGCGGGGTTTGCGGCCTTGCCGAGCAGTTCTCTGGCTGCGATGATCCTGCTGGCCGATCTACCGGAACTCACCGAAGGTGACCTTAGGTATGTGATGCAGTCCGTTGATTTAAAAACGAAGTATACGATATGGCGCGGCGCGACCTCTGATGGAAAAGCCGGACATCCGACGGTGTTTGCCGCGTATCATTTCAACCGCATTTTGCAGATGTCCGGTGATACAGGCGCCAAAGAGATTATCGCACAGGCACAGGCAGAGACGCTGACCGTGCCCCTACCGGGGAACCGTGCGCGGCTGGATCTGGATACGCCCGAAGCCTGGGCCGCTTGGCGCGCCGCTCGCTGACCCCTGCCTTTCAACGATAAAGCTAAAAACGACAAAACGGGACAGTCTCCTGCCCCGTTCATCGCCGTGCACCCCCTTTTGTGGGGAACACGGATGTTGCTGCATTCAGCCTGACGCTTACTTCGTGAGAAGTTTCGCTTCGTGCTTTTTCAGCGTGCGGCGCGCGGCGACATAGCCGTCCACCCCTTCGCGTGTCGCCAGTTCCGGGAACAGCTCCAGAATCTCGTTGCGTTGCGCGTTGCCCACCCCTGCAAGGCTCATATCGCCCGGCTGGAAGCTTTCAGTCCATGTACCGTCGGACAGGATCACCTCGTGTTGGTCGAACATCATGTGGATGTAGGTCGTCCCCGAGGTCTCGACGATATCAACGCCTTCAAGACCAGTGAGGTGTTTCGCCGCGACGAGGACTTCACGTTCTTCGAAATAAAGCGCCGTTTTGTCGTTGGCCACCAGAACGCGGTGGTTGGGGCTGACGAGCATGTCTCGCTCGGGCAGGTTGTTCCCCAAAGCACCCTGACGGATTAGCACCGGCAACAGATGCACCTTACGTGCCAGCTCATGACCGGACATTTCACGCGCACCAACCCAGCGGATTTCCTGAATGCCATTGTCGCGGGTAATGACACGGTCACCGACCTCCAGTTCTTCGACCCGACGCTCGCCTTTGGGCGTCGCGATCAAGGTACCCGGTGTAAAGCAGGGAATGATCTCTTCGATATTGGTAAAGTCCAACCGGCCGGTTTCGGTGCCTGATGCATCCGTGAAGACAATCGTGCCGTCGATACCGTCGTTATCGCTGCCGTCATCGATTGTGTCATTTGCATCGGTATCGTCGGTGATATTCTCAAGACGATATTTCCCACCGTTCAACGATCCACGCAGGTCAATGACGTCATAGTCGGTTTCGACATCACCGCTACCGCCCGCAATGGTGTCGCCCCCATTCACATCGGAGAAGGTATCACGACCGTCGTCACCGCGCATACTGTCGTTGCCCGCGCCGCCGATGATCGTGTCGTTACCGTCGCCGCCGAACAGGCTGTCATCGCCACTGCCGCCGGACAGGAAATCATTCCCCTCGTCGCCCGAGAGCTGGTCATTGCCGCCATCGCCGTTCAGCGAATCGTCGCCGGAACCGCCGTTGAGGGTATCATTGTCAGCCGCACCAACGATCGTGTCATTTCCAGCCCCGCCATCGATGCTGTCGTTGCCAAAGCCGCCCGAGATATCGTCATCACCGTCGCCACCGTCGATTGTATCGTCGCCTTGCGCCCCGTTGATGGTGTCGTCGCCTTGCCCCCCCAGAATGGTGTCATTGCCTCTGCCGCCATCAAGGCTGTCATTGTCGATCCCGCCGTCGATATAGTCGTCGTCGGCACCGCCAAGAATGGTATCTTCGTCGTCGCCACCAAAGATCACGTCTTTGCCGCCGCCGCCTTCGATGTAATCCTTGCCGTTATCCGGCTGCGGATCAGTTGCGTCTACTTCTTCTGAGATGAAACCGGGATTGGGTCCGGTCTCGTAGTCGCCATAGATCGTATCATTGCCAGCGTCACCATACAGCTTGTCGGATCCATGACCGCCGATGATAAAGTCATCGCCCCCATCACCGTGCACCTCGTCGTCGTCAATGCCCGCGTCAATAGAATCCTCGCCCGCGCCACCATAGATCGTGTCCGCGTCGTCTCCAGTAAGGATCGTATCGTTTCCGTCACCGCCATCGACAAAGTCGCGACCATCTTCCGTGTTCGGATCGCCTTTACCATAGAATGGGTTCGGATAGGACGCGCCGGTAATCGGGTTAATCAGGAACGGTTGGTCATTCTTGTAGTCAGAGAACGTATCCGTACCCGCATTGACATAATCATCGCCGTCGCCAGCATGGATACTGTCCGCGCCTTGAATATCGGTGATGGTGTCGTTGCCGCCGCCGCCCAGGATCGTGTCATTGTCGACACCGCCTTCGATTAAATCATCGTCCGCGCCACCGTCGATATAGTCGGCATCATCGCCGCCATCGATGGTGTCATTGCCGCGTCCACCAATCAACGTGTCCCTATCATCGTAGGGATTGGTATCCTGATCTTTTGGCGTGTCAATGAGGGGGATGTCAGCATCCGGTACGCCGATCACACCCGAATTGTTGCCGATCAGCACATCGTCACCCGATCCGCCAACAAGGGAGTCGCTGCCCTCGCCACCGATCAGGCTGTCATCATAGCCACCACCGTCGATGGTATCATCGCCGCCTTGACCATCAATCGTATCATCGCCGCTACCGGCGTTCACCACGTCGTTCCCGTCGCCGGTCAAGACATGTTCGTCACCGCCAGAGCCTGTGACCGTGTCATCACCGCCACCCAGTTCGAGCTTCTCGATCTCCGAGAACTCAGTATTGCCCGAGCCGTTGGTGAGTGTCCCTTCCTCGTCACCTGTGAAAGTGACTGTCAGATCATCATCCACTGCCGTGCTGTCGATCACGTCGCCGTTGGTTTCGCCGCTTTCGCCGCCGATGATAACGTCGTTATCAATGCCATCAGTCAGCGTGAAGGTGTCGTCGCCCGACCCGCCGTCAACGGTATCGTCGCCAAGACCGCTGTCGATCGTGTCGTCGCCGCCGTTGCCAAAGATCGTATCGTTGTCACCGTCGGTACCGTCGATCTGGTCCCCCTGCGCGTCGGTATATTCCGGCAGCATGGTTTCGCCGCTGTCCAGACCATCAACCGGACCGGCCATCTCCTCGCCGATGATGTGTTCGATCTCGGTGAACTTGAACGATCCAGCAGAGCTGCCATCGGCATTGTAAAGGTCAACAGTACCGTTCTGACCATTGCCGTTGCTATCTGGTTCCAGATCACGCAAGCGGAAATTGAGGCCAGTCAGATCAAGCGTGTCATCGTCGGTATTCAAGTCCGGGTCTGTATCGAAGCCGCCTGCGCCGCCGTCGACCTCATCGCCATAGTTGCCGCCAAAGATGGTATCCTTGCCTGCGCCACCGCTGATCTTGTCTTTGCCTTCGCCGCCGGTCAGCTGGTCATCCCCGTCACCGCCGATCAGCGTATCGTCGTCATCGCCGCCAAACAGCGTGTCGTCGCCTGCGCCACCGTCGATAAAGTCGTCGCCCTCGTCGCCCATCAACAGGTCATTGCCCGCGCCATCGTCAACGCTACCTACGGGTGCGTCAAAATAGACGTCGGTGATGTTGATGCCCGCGTGATTGCCGTCCGAAAGGTTCTGAACCATCGTGTGGGTAATCTCGAGGTATTCGACCGGGCCTTCGATGTTCACCAAGGCAGAGTGGTCGGGATCGGTATCGGGGCCATTACCCCCGCCGCTGATCAGGGTTTCGTAACCGCCAACGCCGTCTTGGTTATGGGCATTGATGCCGCTGCCTGCATCGACCTTGATCGGCGTGCGTGTCCCATCGGGACCAACCGCCACGATTACGACTTTCGACGCGTTATCAATGTCATTGATGCGGAAGCTGATGTTGGTCACATCCTTGGAGAAATCCAAACGATATGTCGCGCTCTCGCCATCCTGGTTCGCCAGCGAGGCCAAAGAGCTGTTGGCATTGGTCGCCTGACCGTCGCCAGTGATCGAATGCACCTTTTGCTGGTCCGTCGAGAATGTCGTCTCGGGTGTTTTATTGCTGCCCGTGACCGAGAAGGTCACATTGACGTTGCCCGTGTCCTGAACAAAGCCACCACCCAGATTGTCATTATTGTCGACAGCAGAGGTATCGTGGGGGTCAGGTGCCTTGTCCCACTCAAAGCTCTCGCGCTCTTTCGTGCCGCCAGATGATCCATCATCGGTGTTGTTGTCACCGTAGATCGTATCCTTGCCGCTGCCACCGGAAATGGTGTCATCGCCGCCGTTACCTTCGAGGTAATCGTCGCCTTCGTTGCCTTCGATATCGTCGTTGCCACCCTCGCCAAAGATCGTGTCATTACCGGCACCGCCGGTCAGCACATCGTCGCCACCGGCCAGCCCGTCTGTCGGCGATGTCGCATCGCCGGGCGTGGTGTAGGTGTTCGCAATGTGGTCGTATTTGATCGACGGCAGGTCAGAGCTGTGGCTGACGAAATCATAGGATTTACCAACCTCAAGCGGTTTGTCTGTCACGATCCCGACGGCATCCGTACCGTCAAAGTTCATCACGTAAACGGTCACATCCTGCGAGGAATCCACGGCGTCCGAGGGACGCACAACATAGGAATATTCGGGGATGAATTTATCCCCTGCGTATTCGGTGTTGCCGTTCAGCTTGGTGGTTTGAACAAGGGTCTGCGTACCATCGTTGTCATTCAACGAGTCGTCCCCGTCCTTGACGCCAACAGCTACCGGGGCCGAATTATCGTTAATAGTAAATGATTTACCCGCCAGATCGCTGGTGCCGGTATCGCTATCGCGGAACGGGCTAGAGCCGCCAGCGACGGTGACATTCGACAAGTCCCACGTCAAAACAGTGTGATCTGCACCTGTTACAGGATCGACCCCTTTGGACACAGGCTCCGCCTTGGTCAGGCCAGCGCTGTCGCCAAAGATGATGTCATCCCCTTCGCCGCCGTCCAGAGTGTCGTTGCCAACGGTGCCGTCATCATCGGGCAGCGCGGCCACGGGGCTGTCAAAGAACACGTCGGTCACGTTCACGCCTGAATTGCCGCTGGTCGCACCTGTGTGAATGAATTCAATGCGCGATACGGGGCCGTCGATCGAGACGTTAACCGAATATTTGCTATCAGAGGGGTAGTCGTCGCCACCTTTGCTGGTTGCGGTATCGACACCGAATTTGCCATCGCTGTCAGTCAGTTTCACACCGCTGGAGCTGCTGTTCGCAATCAGGTCGACATCGATCATATTCCCTGACGCATCATAGGCCAGAACCTTAACGGCACCATTGTTGTCGATATCATTCACGTTGAACGATACGTTGCCGACGGCCTGATCGAAACGGAGCTCGAACTTCGTCTCACCGGTGCAGTTTGCCAGCGATTCAAAGGAGCTCTCGTCGTTGATTACTTCGGAACCGCTATCGATGTTGCCGGTAAACTGGTCACGATCGCTGAATTCCTGCGAGGCATTATTATGGGGCGAGAAGCTTTTCAGATCGAACGTTACATTGACGGAACCGGTGTTCTGGGTGAACCCGCCCTTGAGGGAATCATCGTCATCGATCTCGGACCCGTCGCCGGAAGGATCTGGTGCCTTGGACCATTCGAAGCTCTCGCGGTTGTCGCCATAGGTACCCTTGGTCGCACCGTCACCGATCAGGATGTCATCACCGCTGCCACCTTCGACCAAATCATCGCCCGACCCTGCCACGACTGTGTCATCGCCTAAACCCGCCTTAACGGTATCGTTCCCGCCGCGCGCAAGGATGATGTCGTCGTTGTTGGCATAGCCAAACACCGCATCATTTGCATCAACGCGGTCACCATGGGGGTCGTCTGTATAGCTGGCATCGATCAGGTTGTCTTGTTGGTTACCATCCACGATCCCGTTCGGCCCCTCGCTCGGAGCCTCGGTCGCCGTTTTTTCGGCCTCGGCGGTGCTGGTTTTACCAAAAAGCCATAGCTTGTTCAAAAAGATGGTCATATCAGTCGTCTCCAAAATTTGTTCGGGCACGCTGCGGTGGGTACCGTCAGCCCAAAATAGTAATGTGCCCGTTCACGGGCGAAGCTCATCAGTTCGTGGTGCGCCAGAAAGGCGCGAGATATTTAATGTCAGACGCGGTGCCGCCCTGTCCGCTACGCCACGGCTGGGCGCGTAGCGGTGCAGGACAATAAGCGCGGCGCCCATTGTCTAAATTTGTAATCAACTGGGTATGGGGCATTTGTGTTCTTGACGTGATCCGACGGCGGCGGTTTGGGGATTTAAAAAAGGCGAAAGCGGCGCGCCTGCCGCAACGCAGCGTTGCGTCCTCGCCTTTAACCAGCCGGTCTGGCTTTCGCGTTAGGTAGACATGTGATCCCATCGGTCTCTCCCGTTTTCCACCGATATGGCGGGCCATCGCAAAATGGCGAACACTAACCCCCTAACAACGCTTCGCGGCCATTGACGACGCGCAAAGAACTTTACCGTTCTGGAGGGAGAGACAGCCAAACAAGGCCGCCCTCTGCCGAGCAATCGACAGTGGTGTATCCAACGATCTCCGAAGAGCCGAGCGACACATCTTCCCCGCACAACTTGCGCGTTCAATGCGGTCGCCCCCGAAACCTAAAAACTTTGCCCCCCAGTTGGGCAGGCCCATAAATACGCCTCGGTCAGCTATGTAGAAAGAGGAAAGTGGCAAGAAAGTGCTGATACGCCACTTTTCGGTCATGTTTCGTCAGGATGAAATGAATGGCTGCACACGCAAAGGTAGTGCATTGTTTCCAATTCATCTGAACGGATACTCATCCAACTGCCGAAAATATCGAAAAATAATAGAGAACCGAACTATCGTTCCGGAGTAGATATTTATTGTTTCGATATCTGATACAGAAAGCACCGCGTGCCCACAAATTCAACTATACCGATATGCGCCATTTCTAAAAAGCACAGAATGGAACCAATAGGGTGTACCAGCGAGGATTTCTTCAAAAAATGTAGGTAGTGTTTGCTGACACGTCCGAATCATCTGCTGGGCGAAAGAGTAGTCAACGGCTCAAACGATACGGGAAATTCACCTTAAAACAGCCCGTTTTCAATACGAGACTGTGATCGTGCAGCGGCATCGAACAGCCGCATTTCCCGACTGCAAAGCAATAATTACATCATTTTTGACGCAAAATTATCTTTGCAGGGCCATTGGATCGACCTCAGGCGACATGACAACCAGCCTGCTAAGACTGCGATTGTTGTACCAGTCCAGCACAATCCCACCATCGGCACAGAAGTCGAACGAACGCGCGACTCGAAAGCAGTCCGATACGAAACCACATCACTGGTCGAAACTCTATTTCACGGAAAACCCTGTCGAAACAAGGTGGTACCCAAGGCCGGACTCGAACCGGCACGCCTCGCGGCGGGGGATTTTGAATCCCCTGCGTCTACCATTCCGCCACTTGGGCACAATGGGGGTCTGTTACCGTGCAACGCGCCCCGCGGCAAGAGCAATTTTACCGCTTTTGCTTGACCCCGTTCGATTGTTCTGGTGTTGCCAGTTGACGGACAACCTTTACCGGAGAAATCAGTATGATCCGACGGCTTTATGACTGGGTTCTTGGCCTGGCGAACCATCCACACGCACTTTGGGCGCTTGCGGTTGTCGCGTTCCTCGAAAGCTCGGTTTTTCCTATTCCACCGGATGTGTTGATGATCCCGATGATCCTCGCGCGCCCCAGCCGGGCGTGGTTGATCGCAGGGGTTGCGCTTGTGGCGTCGGTTTTGGGCGGCATGTTGGGCTATGCCATCGGGGCGCTCGCGTTTGAACAGTTGGGACAGCCGATCCTCGCCAGCCTCGGCAAAGGCAACGCGATGGCTGAATTCTCGACGCGGTTTAATGATGTCGGTTTTTGGGCCGTACTTGGCGCAGGGATCACGCCCTTCCCGTACAAGGTGATCACAATCATGTCTGGCTGGACAGGGATGCCGCTGGCGACCTTTATCGTCACCTCTATCCTCGCGCGTGCGCTGCGCTTCTTTATCGTCGCGGGGCTGCTGTGGAAATTTGGCGCACCGATCCGTGACTTTATTGAACGCCGCCTGCCATTGGTGTTTACCGTATTTGTCGTGCTGCTGTTTGGCAGCTTCTTTCTACTGAGGTATCTGTGATGACCCGAAACTTCTATGTCTTGATCGCCACGCTTGGCTCTGCGGCACTGTTACTGGGGGCCTTTGGGTTCCAGCACATCGGCGGCTACGCCCCGTGCCAAATGTGTCTCTGGCAGCGTTGGCCCCATGCCGCGGCGATTGTCATCGGGGTGATTGTACTATTCGGCGCGCCGCGTGCATTGATCTGGCTTGGGGCCCTCTCGGTGGCCATTACTGGCCTCATCGGCGTCTATCATGCGGGGGTCGAATGGAAATACTGGCCCGGTCCGTCGTCCTGCACCGGTGGCGGCATGGATCTGGGCACCATGAGCGGGAGCGACCTGCTGTCCACAACAGCGCCTTCCGGTCTGGTCATGTGCGACGCTATCGTCTGGCAGTTGTTCGGGCTTTCCATGGCAGGATGGAACGCCGTCGCATGCGCCGTACTGCTGGCGTTCTGGGTCTCTGCGGCGCGCAGGTCTCGCTAATATATCCGGCAGGTCGCCGCGCTAAACGGCGACCTGCCCCGCCTTGCGAGTCTTCAGCAACAAGCTGGTTTCGCTGGCGACCACCCCATCAAGTTTGCGGATACGGGCCAGAACCTCGTCAAATTCCTCGAGCGTTTTGGTCCCGATTTCAACTATCACATCCCACCGCCCATTGGTCGAATGCACCGCGCGCAGCGGCGCCATGCCGGCAAGCGTACGCGTGATACGTTCCGTCCCGCGGCCTTCGATTTCGATCATCATCAAGCCGCGCACGGGATCGGCCCTGACATCCGACCGTGTCACGACGGTAAACCCCAAAATTTCTCCGTTTTGTTGCAAGCGCGCCAGTCGCGCACGCACCGTTGTGCGCGACAACCGTAAGGCGGCGGCAAGATCAGAAAGCGAGGCTCGCGCGTCATCGCGCAGGGCTGCCAAAATTGCTTCGTCCGTATTGTCCATAGTGTTTGCCTAAATTGGATAATTATTCTCCGATTTGGTCACTTTAGTTGATTGTTGCTGATCATACCAACCAGATAATCTGCATGAAACTCGGAATAAAGGACCGCTTGTATGACTGGACAAAACTGCATTCTTCTTGGCGCGCCGCTGGACAGTGGCAAGCGTCGTTTGGGCTGTTTGATGGGCCCCGACGCATATCGTACAGCTGGACTGGCACGCGCCCTGACCGATCTGGGCCATGATGTCACCGATCGCGGCAACGTGGCCCCCGCAGCGTTCACCCCCGGTCAGCACCCCAAGCTGCACGCGCTTGAAGAGACCATCGCTTGGACTCATAGTCTGGCTGACGCCACCCAAGCGGCCCTGCAAGACGGCACACCCATCATCATGGGCGGCGATCATGCGCTGGCGTCCGGCACCGTTCTGGGCGCGATGCGCCATGCGCAGGCGCAGGACCGTCCGCTGTTTGTGCTTTGGCTGGATGCCCATAGCGATTTCCACACGCCCGAAAGCACCGACAGCGGCAATCTGCATGGCACGCCATTGGGCTATGTCACAGGCCGCGAAGGCTTCGACGCGTTCCCTGCTCTGCCCTATGCCCTGCCGCATGATAATATCGCGATCATCGGGCTGCGGTCCGTCGACGCCGCGGAACGAGCTGCGTTGCAGGAAACCACCATCCAGCGCGTCGACATGCGCGAGATTGATGAAACCGGGATCGCCACGCCACTGAACACCTTCCTCGAAAAGGTCGCGGCCGTGAACGGGATGCTGCATGTCTCGCTTGACGTGGATTTTCTTGATCCGTCCGTTGCACCTGCTGTTGGCACAACTGTCCCTGGCGGTGCGACGGTACGCGAAGGTCATCTTGTCATGGAGATGCTGCACGACAGCGGGCTCATGACCTCGCTTGATCTGGTCGAACTGAACCCGTTTCTTGATGAACGGGGCCGCACCGCGCAGCTGATGGTTGATCTGGCTGCCTCTGCCTTTGGCCGCTGGGTTTTCAACCGCCCCACCCGTGCATATTGATTTGACTGAAAGGCTCCCTGCCATGACCAAGCTGACCCCCTCCGACAAAGCGCTGGTGCCCTTTGTATCCGTCGACAACATGATGAAGCTGATCCATCACATCGGGTTAGAGCCCATGCTGATTGGCCTCGGCGACTATATTGAGGCTGACTTCAAACGATGGGAGCTTTTTGACAAAACGCCCCGCGTTGCCAGCCACTCGGAACAAGGTGTGATCGAACTGATGCCGACCTCGGATGGTGAGGTGTACGGGTTCAAATACGTCAACGGTCACCCCTCGAACACCGCCGACGGCTTGCAGACCGTGACCGCCTTTGGCCTGCTGGCAAATGTCGCCAATGGATATCCGGTGCTGCTGTCCGAGATGACAATGCTAACCGCACTGCGCACTGCGGCGACGTCGGCGGTGGTGGCGCGGCTGCTGGCCCCCAAGGGCGCGCATGTCATGGCGATGATTGGTAACGGGGCGCAGTCCGAATTCCAGACCCTCGCGATGAAGGCCATTGTTGGCATCGACGAGGTGCGTTTATATGACATCGACAAAGACGCCACCGCCAAATGTGCGGCGAACCTGCAAGGGCTGGGGATTAAGGTCGTCCCCTGCGACACCGCCGAAGAGGCCATGCTGGGCGCGCAAATCGTCACCACCTGCACCGCAGATAAACAATACGCCACCATCCTCACCGATAATATGATCGGGAGCGGCATCCACATCAACGCCATCGGCGGCGATTGCCCCGGCAAGACAGAATTGGCCCCCGCGATCCTGCACCGCGCAGGGATCTTCGTGGAATACCCCGAACAGACCCGTATCGAGGGCGAGATCCAGCAGCTAGAATCGGACCATCCTGTTACGGAAATCTGGCAGGTGCTGACCGGTCAGGCGCAGGGGCGCACGGATGACAAGCAGATCACCCTGTTCGACAGCGTCGGCTTCGCGATCGAGGATTTCTCGGCCTTGCGCTACGTTCGAGACCAGATCAAAGCGACTGATCTATTTGATCCCCTTGACCTGCTGGCCGACCCCGAAGATCCGCGTGACCTTTTCGGAATGCTTCAACGCGCCAAGTAACTGGCAAAACGGGGCTATCTCGGCGCGGTCACATCATGGTGATATAGCCAGTTGAACGCGCCGACCATCGCCCCGGGGGCAAGGGTGCTGGCCACCTTCAACCCCAGATGGGCGGCTGTCCGTACCGCACCGGGGCGCAGGTGATAGCGCGTGGCATTGCCTGCCGCCGCTTTGACGACACGGGTAATACGCGGTTGGCGCAGGCTTTGATAACGGGTTAGCGCTTGTTCTGCAGAGTGGTTCAGAACGCTGTCGGCCAGCACCCATGCATCTTCTAGCGCCATATTGGCCCCTTGGGCGAGGAACGGCAGCGTCGGATGCGCAGCATCGCCAAGCAACGCGACCCCGCCCTGATGCCAAGTCTGTGCCACGGGATGTAGATGCAGCCCCCAAAGCGTGCATGTCTCGACCGCGTTGATCATTGCCTTCGCACGACCGCCAAAGCCTGCGAACGCCTGCTTTAGATTGGCCGGATCGTCAAAGCAGCTCCATCCTTCGGCAGCCCATCCGTCCCGCTCTTCCACCGCGACCAGATTCACCAGTCGTCTACCACGTAAGGGGTAGCTTACCAGATGCCGCCCCGGTCCCATGGTTACATGCGCCTCGTTCGGATGGTCAAAGGTATTGGGTACGACAGCCCGCCATGCCACCTGTCCGGTGAACTCTGCCTGATCTGCGCCATTCAAAACCGCGCGCGCGCGGCTATGAATGCCGCTGGCATCCACGATCAGCTCGGCCCGTCGGTGCGATCCGTCTGTGAGGCGCAGTTGCGGCGTGGCACCGGGCGTCACCTCTGCCACCTCGACGCCCAGCTCAATCGACACATTGCCTCGTTTGGCAGCCCCCAGAAGGATGTCCACCAGATCCGCACGATGCACAAACATATATGGGTACGCACCCTGCCCGCGCATCAGGTCAAGCCGTGCGACACGCGTGCCTGTCTTATAGTCCTGCAACACGACCGCCTGCCCCCGCACGGCGGCGCGTTCGGTCAGCTTGGATTCGAGCCCCATGGCGCGCAGTACCGCGATGCCGTTTGGACTGATCTGCAAGCCTGCGCCAACCTCGGTAATCGCGGGGGCCTGTTCAAGTAGAGTGACGGCCATGCCCCGACGTGACAATGCCGCCGCTGCGGCCAGCCCGCCGATCCCACCACCTATTACAATTGCGTTGCTGATACCCATGTTACCAAGCCTGTCTTGTCAGCTTCATACACAAAAGCGCCGGGCTCTCACCGCGGCGCTTTCATTATTATTCTCATACGAATGCCATCATGCGCGACACCGTCTTCAGGCGATCAATCGTCGCGGTGGACTTTCTCGCGGCGTTCGTGACGCTCTTGCGCCTCGAGGCTCATTGTTGCGATTGGACGCGCGTCGAGACGCTTCAGCGAGATAGGTTCACCCGTGACAGAGCAATACCCGAATTCACCTTCGTCAATGCGGCGCAGCGCCCCGTCGATCTTGCTCACCAGCTTGCGTGCGCGGTCCCGTGTGCGCAGTTCAAGCGCACGGTCTGTCTCTTCGGAGGCCCGATCGTTTACATCTGGGATATTCCGCGTGCCGTCCTGCAAGCCTTCGATGGTATCGCGGCTTCCTGCCAGCAGTTCGGATTTCCAATTCAGTAGCTTGCGTCTGAAGTATTCAACTTGCCGATCATTCATGAACGGTTCGTCTTCAGCGGGTGTATAGCCATCCGCCAAAAAAACTTCCTGCTTCATATCATTCCCCATCGCGGTCTTTAATCCCTGTCATGAAGGCGCGTCTCCCGACATCACTCCCGTGGCGTGCATCTAACGCAGCGTTAGCGGATTGTCACTACACAATGCTTATGTTTGTTGGTTTAAGGGCCAAGAATAGCGCGTTGAAGAAGGTTGAAAACAAGATGAAATTCCAAGGTACTCAAGATTACGTTGCCACAGATGACCTCACGATTGCGGTAAATGCGGCCGTGACGCTGGAACGCCCTCTGCTTGTAAAGGGCGAACCGGGTACAGGTAAAACGGAACTTGCGCGTCAGGTTTCGAATGCGCTGGGCTTGCCGATGATTGAATGGAACATCAAGTCCACGACCCGAGCACAACAGGGCCTGTACGAATATGACGCCGTCAGCCGGCTACGCGACAGCCAGCTTGGCGAAGAGCGCGTGCATGATGTAAAGAACTACATCCGTAAGGGCAAGCTGTGGCAGGCCTTCGAAGCGGAGGGCAAAACCGTGTTGCTGATCGACGAGATCGACAAGGCGGACATTGAATTCCCCAACGACCTCTTGCAAGAGCTCGATAAGATGGAGTTTTTCGTCTATGAGACCGGCGAAACGATCAAGGCGGTGAACCGCCCCATCGTGATCATCACCTCAAACAATGAAAAAGAGCTGCCCGACGCCTTTCTGCGCCGCTGCTTCTTCCACTATATCCAGTTCCCCGAGATGGACACTCTGCGCAAGATCGTCGAGGTTCACCACCCTGGCATCAAGGACGCCTTGTTGACCACCGCATTGACCCAATTCTACGACATCCGCGACCAGCAAGGCCTGAAGAAAAAGCCGTCGACGTCCGAAGTTCTTGATTGGCTGAAACTTCTATTGGCCGAAGATCTGGAGGCGTCCGATCTGAAAAAAGACGGCAAATCTGCCCTGCCCAAGCTGCACGGCGCGTTGTTGAAGAACGAGCAGGATGTGCATCTGTTTGAACGCCTTGCCTTTATGGCCCGCGCGCAAAAGTGACCCGAAAAGGGCGCGGCACGCCGCGCCCTGACGCGCCTGATATTGTCCGCTGCCCCGTTATTTCATGGCGACCAGCGAAATAGCTTTAATAGCTTTACTTGTGACGTTCCGGCAACGATGGTCACAAGCCTGCCTTATTTGTTAACATTTTTCTCTAAATTGACATGCTTGCTCCCTAGAATGGTCGGGATAGCGGGCGAAAAAACACCTGTAATCAGCTCAAAAGGGCAGTCAGGTTTATGATGCATATGATTTTCGCACTGTTCGTGCGCACCGCGTTGGATATCGTTAAAGTCGCCCGAACGGTCTTTACGTCTGTCGCAGCGGGGGCGCGTCCATGAAAAAGATCCTCCTGTTGCCCCTCGTGCTAGCGGTCAGTGCCTGTGTTCCGGCCTCGCACCCCGGTGTGGTCACCCGCGCCGCGATGGAGCCCGCCTCGACGTCCTCTTTGCCCGCGATGAAACGGTTCACTGTGCATCAATCGCTGCCCGCGCCGCGGTCCAACAACGATTTATCACTTGATTTCATCGAGCTGTCGTTCCGTATGGAAAGCGGTAAAGAGCTGCCCGTTTTCACCCGTTTCGAAGGCCCCGTCAGCGTGCGCGTCATCGGTGCGCCGCCGCCGACCCTCGGCCCTGACTTGACCGCGCTGATGAACCGTTTGCGGCAAGAGGCCCGCATCGACATCAGCCCGACAACCAACCCGGCAGCCAATATCACGGTCGAAGCCGTCAGCCGTCGCACCATCAGCAAGGTGCTGCCGCAAGCCGCCTGTTTTGTGGCCCCGAATGTCAGCAGCCTTGATGAATACAAGAAAGTCCGCCGCACCGCGCAGACCAACTGGTCCCTGCTGAAAACCCGCAGCCGCGTGTCGATATTCATCCCCAATGACGCCAGCCCGCAAGAGGTCCGCGACTGCCTGCACGAAGAGCTGGCCCAAGCCCTCGGGCCGCTGAATGATCTTTACCGCTTGCCGGATTCAGTCTTCAACGATGACAACGTGCATACCGTGTTAACCGGCTTTGATATGACAATTCTGCGCGCTTATTACGATCCTGCGCTGCGGTCCGGCATGACACGGGGTCAAGTGGCCAACGCCCTGCCCGGCATTTTTGCACGGATCAATCCCGGCGGCACCTCGACCCAAGCACGGTTTGTGACCCGCACCCCACGCGAATGGAACGCCGCCGTTCAAGGCGCTCTTGGACCCGGCCGGTCCAGTGGTCAACGTCAGGACGCTGCCTATAGCGCCATTAAGATCGCGCAAAGCCTCGGCTGGCAGGATCACCGCCGCGCCTTCGCCCATTACGCAATGGGCCGCGCCTTGCAATCTGGTGACGCCGAAGCCGCGCATGAACAGTACAAGATGTCCGACCTTTTCTACGCGCGCACCCCCGGAACGGACCTGCACCGCGCCTATGTCGCGACGCAACTGGGGGCTTATGCTGTGTCCAAGGGTCAGGGTGACGAAGCGCTGCGTCTGATCGCGCCCCATATCAACACCGCACGCTTGCGCGAAAATGCCGCCTTGCTCAGCACCTTGCTGTTGTTGCGTGCCGAAGCGCTTGAACTGGAAAACCGCGCGGCCGAGGCGCAGGCCGTCAGGCTGGACAGTCTGGGCTGGGCACGGTACGGATTTGGCTCTGACTGGGCTGTGCGGGCCAAAATGCGCGAGATCGCGTCGCTTAACCCGCTCAAATAATTAGCGAAACGGGTTAAAATGATCGTCATACTTCTCGCCGTGATCGGCGCTGTTATCGGGGGGCTGACCGCCCGTAAACGCAACGGAAACCGCAAGGATATTGCTCAATACGCGGTGGGCTTTGCGATGGCCTTTATCATCGTGGGCATGATCCTTACAGTCGTTCTGGACCGAGTCCTAACCGGAGCGTAATATATGTTTCTGCCGTTCTTTGAGCAACTGCGCCAGCATAAGGTGCCTGTGTCCATGCGCGAGTTTCTGGCGTTTCTCGATGGTATGTCGGCCGGGCTTGCGACCTATGACGTAGACGCGTTCTACTATCTTGCGCGCACCAGCATGGTCAAAGACGAACGCAACATCGACAAGTTCGACCGCGCCTTTTCGGCAGCCTTCTCTGGTCTTGAAAACATCAGCCTCGACGAGGTGATGGAGGCGGTGGATATCCCGCATGAATGGCTGGAAAAGATGGCTGAAAAGCATCTGACCGCGGAAGAAAAAGCCGAGATCGAAGCCGCGGGTGGTTTTGACAAACTTATGGAGACGCTGCGCAAGCGGCTTGAGGAACAAAAAGAACGGCATCAGGGCGGCAACAAATGGGTTGGAACGGCGGGCACCTCGCCTTTCGGCGCATATGGCTACAACCCAGAAGGCGTACGCATCGGCCAGAATGAATCGCGCCATCAACGCGCGGTCAAGGTCTGGGATAAACGCGAATTCAAGAACCTTGACGATTCCGTTGAACTGGGCACCCGCAACATCAAGGTCGCGCTAAAACGTCTGCGCCGGTGGGCCCGTGACGGAGCGAATGACGAATTCGATCTGGGCGGCACGATCCGCGCCACGGCAGAACACGGCTATCTCGATGTGAAAACCCGCCCCGAGCGGCGCAATGCGGTCAAGGTCTTGCTGTTTTTGGATATTGGCGGCTCTATGGACCCGCATATCAAAACCGTCGAAGAACTGTTCAGCGCCGCCAAGTCCGAATTCAAACACCTCGAACACTTCTATTTCCACAACTGTCTCTACGAAGGCGTCTGGCGCGACAACCGTCGCCGCTGGACCGAACAGCTGGACACAATGGAAGTTCTGCGCACCTACGGTTCTGATTATAAATGTATTTTCGTCGGCGACGCATCCATGTCCCCCTACGAGATCGCCTATCCCGGCGGGGCCAACGAACATTGGAATGCCGAAGCCGGATCAGTCTGGCTGTCACGCGCGCGCGAACAGTGGACCAGCAACCTTTGGATTAACCCGATCCCCGAGAAATACTGGCCCTACACGCAATCGATCAAAATGGTGCAGGAAATCTTTGGACAGGATGCCATGGTGCCCATGACCCTCAAAGGGCTGAGCCGCGGGATGAAGACGCTGACCCGGTAATCAGGAGAGTGTCCGATCTTCTGTGTAACTGCGATCTGGTCCATGCTTCCTGAGAGGAGCAAGGACGATGACCATATCCGAGGAACTGCTGGACGAACTACTGAAGGGCTGCGAGCGGCCTGAAGACCTGCTTGGCGATGCCGGTCTAATGAAAGAGCTCAAGATCAAGCTGATGGAGCGAATGCTCGGTGCTGAGTTGACGTCACATTTGGGCTATGAAGACGGCAAGGATGCCCCGCCTGATCAGACCAACCGTCGCAACGGGTCATCCGCCAAGAGATTGAAGGGGCAAGACGGCGAACTGCCTATCGCTGTGCCACGGGACCGGGACGGTAGCTTCGAACCTGAACTGGTGAAGAAGGGTCAGACCCGCATTGATGGGATGGATGACAAGATCATTGGCCTCTACGCAGCCGGTCTGACGGTCCGCGATATCCGTGCTCATCTTGAGGACGTCTATGGCCTGCAAGTTTCGCCAGACTTGATCAGCCGCGTGACCGATGCGGTGCTGGATGAGGTTCGGGAATGGCAGTCCCGGGCGCTGGACCGGATGTATCCCATCGTCATTTTTGACGCTCTACGGGTCAAAATCCGTGACGCCGATAGCCGCATGGTCAAGAACAAAGCCGTCTACGTGGCCCTTGGCGTCAGCAAGGATGGCGTGCGCGAGGTTCTCGGTCTTTGGATCGCTGACAACGAGGGCGCCAAATTTTGGCTCTCCGTGATGACAGAGCTTAAGAACCGTGGGCTGCAAGACATCCTGATTGCGGTCGTAGACGGTCTCAAGGGCTTCCCTGATGCCATCACAGCAGCCTTTCCGGACGCGACCGTGCAAACGTGCATTGTCCATCTCGTGCGCCACTCGTTGAACTTCTGTGCCTGGAAAGATCGCAAGGAAGTGGCCGCTGATCTACGGCGGATTTACAGCGCCCCTACAGCCGATCAAGCTGGTTTGGAGTTGGATGCCTTCGAGGAAAAATGGGCCGGAAAATATGCCTCCATCGCACCGGCCTGGCGCAGGGCTTGGCAGGAAGTGATCCCGTTCTTTGCTTTTGATCCCGCCATCCGAAAGATCATCTACACCACCAACGCAATTGAAAGCTTGAACCGTGTAATCCGCAAATCGATTAAGACGCGGGGATCGTTCCCGACCGAAGACGCAGCCACGAAGCTGATCTACTTGGCGATCCGCAAGTTTGAGAAAGGCGGCCGAAATGTTCGAGAATGGTTTGCGGCCCGCAATCATTTCGCCATAATGTTTGAGGATCGCTTCAATGCGTGACTGTATCTAAAACCCGCATGGGCCAGACCAGATACACAAAGTTCATGACACTCCCGTAATCAGCCGCAACCCCACCACAGATCGGAACATTCCACCGCGCCTTGCGTTTTCACCAAGAACCCAAATGGTGAAAGGACTTTCCATGATCAAGAAATCAGGCTCCGCAAAATGGACAGGCAACCTCAAAGAAGGCAAAGGTCACGTCTCTACCCAGACCGGCGTGATCAGTGACCAGCCCTACGGCTTTAACACGCGCTTTGAGGGCAAAGACGGCACCAACCCCGAAGAGCTGATTGGCGCGGCCCATGCGTCCTGCTTTTCTATGGCCCTGTCGATGATCCTTGAAGACTACGATCTGATCGCGGACAGCATCGAAACCAAAGCCACCGTATTTCTCGAACAAAAAGATGGCGGCTTTCACGTGCCGAAAATCCACCTTGATGTTGAATGCGTGATCCCAGATGCCACGCAAGAGCAGTTCGAAGAGGCGACAAAAACCGCCAAAGAAAACTGCCCGATTTCCAAGCTGATGACCGCAGAGATCACGATGGACGCAAAACTGTCCTGACCCTGCCCAAGGAGGGCCGCGCTTGCCGCGGCCCTTGCACTTCCCCCTTCACCCTTTTCTCAAATACTCATTCCACCCTTGCACCCCGCGCCCCCCCGTCCATATTGGACATATGATCCGCATCCTCCCCATCGTCCTCGCCGTGCTCTTCGGGCTTGCCATGTACCGCTTTTCTGCGTGGCGCACCGCCAAGGAGCTTGACGAGAAATCGACCGAGCTTTTGGACCCTGCCCTGCGCGAAATGACATCGAAACTGGCCAGTGCCCTCGATCTGCCGCGGATCAAGGTCCATATCTACGAGGTGGCCCCCGTCAACGGTCTTGCAGCGCCGGATGGGCGGATCTTCATCACCCGCGGCTTTTACGATAAATTCAGGTCCGGTGCTGTCACTGCCGAGGAACTTGCCAGCGTGATCGCGCACGAGCTGGGCCATGTGGCCTTGGGCCATTCCCGGCGACGGATGATTGATTTTTCCGGCCAGAATGCCATGCGTGCAGCACTTGGCATGATTTTGGGGCGCATTATCCCGGGTGTCGGCGTCTGGATCGCCAACATGCTTGCGAGTTTGCTGGCAGCACGGCTATCGCGCGGTGATGAATACGAGGCGGATGCTTATGCCGCCGCTCTTTTGACCAAAGCAGGCATCGGCATCGCGCCGCAAATCTCTTTGTTCAAAAAGCTTGAAGCGTTAACACAAAGTAACCACGGGACGTCGCCCGCATGGTTGCTTAGCCATCCTAAAACGGCGGACCGGATCAGTGCGTTGACTGCGTTGAAATCCGCGTGGGACCGCTAACCGAGCGCTTTGGCAAGCCGCGGCAAACGCGCTTTTTTCAGCAGCGGACGCATTTCCCATGGCTGCCCCGACAGGCGGCGCGCTTCTTCCAGAACAGAACCGGCAACCTGTTGAATTAGCTCCGGCTGGGCCAGCCAGACACCGTGCAGATAGCTATCGGGATCCACCCGTGCCAAGCCTTCTTCGGCCAGAGTGCCACGGGGAAAATCCTTGGCATTCAGCGTCATGATGATATCGGCATGGCCGCTGATCGCGGCGGCCAGCACGTGTATGTCGTTTTCGTCCGGCAGGTACAACCGTGCCGCCAGACCGGGGCTTGGGGGCACTTCTGCCTTGGGCCAGGCGGCGCGCAGCAACGCAATCTCTGCGCGGGCCTGCGCCTCGCCCTCGGGGCCAAGCTTGATCGCGGCGCGCGCCCATTCCTCCAACAGGCGCGCTGACCATAGCGGTTCAAATACCCCCGCCCGCGCCGCACCCATCACCATTTCACGCATCACGGTGGGATAGAGGACGCAGGCGTCGATCAGGATGCGCAGCGTCACGACAGACGGAAGAAAAGTGACTTTAGGTATCCGGTTTCGGCCAATTGTGGCAACTGCGGGTGGTCCGGACCGGCGAAACCGGTGTGCAGCAACGCCGCTCGACGTCCTGCACGTCCAATACCGCGCACGGACGCAGTGCGGAACTGCGTCAGATCGGCCGCGTGTGAACAGGAACAAAGTCCCAGCACACCATTCTCTGCGACCAGCTGCGCTGCCAAACGGGCAACACGTTCATAGGCACGCAGCCCTGCTTCAAGCGCAGGCTTGCCGGGGGCAAATGCGGGCGGGTCACAGATCACGACATCAAATTCTTCGCCCTCGGCACGCAGGGCAGTCAGTATATCAAACGCATCCCCCTGCCGCGTCGCAAAACGGTCCGATACGCCCATGGCATCGGCACCCTGCTGGGCCAGTTCCAACGCCGGAGCAGACCCATCGACCGCAACCGCAGAGGATGCGCCATTTGCCAGCGCTGCCAAAGAGAACCCACCGACATGCGCAAACACATCCAGCACGCGTTTGCCCTTGGACAGGTTGGCCGCAAAGGCGTGGTTGGGGCGTTGATCGTAGAACAGTCCGGTTTTCTGGCCACCTGTAAGGTCTGCCATATAGGTCGCGCCGTTCATCGGCACCGGCACTGCCGCGCCAGGCGCGTCGCCATGAAGCACACCGCTGACGTCGTCCAACCCTTCAAGGCTACGCGTCCGGCCCGCTGCGTTTTTCAACACGTGGCGCACGTCGGTTTGTGCGACCAGTGCTGCGGTCAGCGCGTCGATATGAACGTCGGCCCAAGCGGCATTCGCCTGAATAACAGCCGTATCGCCAAAGCGATCAATCACGACACCGGGGAGCCCGTCGGCTTCGGCGTGGATCAAACGGTAAAACGGCGCGTCATACATTTGGTCACGCAATTGTACGGCGCGCTTGATATGGGCCTCGAACCAGCTCTGGTTCACCACCGCTTCGGAATTCTGGTCCAGCATCCGGCAGAAGATCTTGGAGGCCGGGTTCACCGCGACCACCCCCATCACCTGACGCGCACTGTCTTCCAGCAGCGCGAGGCTGCCGGGGGTCAACGCTTTGGTGCGGCGGTCGGTGACCATTTCATTGGCATAGACCCAAGGAAACCCGTGCCGAATGGCGCGGGCATTCGCCTTGGGCAGCAGGCGCACCACAGGCAAATCGGAAGGGTCGGTCGAAGCGGGAGGGGAAAGGGGCGTTGTCATACCGCCCCCATTAGTCGGTTCCACGCGTTTGGGGAAGCGCAGACTTCACCGTTACGCTTAGTAGGCGGCAAGTTTCGTGCGTTTGTAGCTGCCCGGTGTCGACAGCTGCTGTTCGATCGCGCGGGCAAGATCGTGGATCAGCACTGCGTTATCTGGCTGCGCTTCGGCAACGGGCGGAGCAAAACTGTTGAGTTCGACCGCGACCTGACGGGGCTCTGCCAGCGTCTTGCCGTTGCGCGCGTCCACTACGGTCAGAATGAACTCGGCCGATGGTACGGCTGTCGCAGACCCTGCAGCGGGATTGTGAAAGCGCAGGACCTCTACCTCGAGCGTCGCTGGAACGGGTCCATAGGCGGTGACGGCACCCTGTTGGATTGCGGCCTCAAAGATAGCACGCACCTGATCGCGGTGATCGGCGTTGGCTGCGTCATGCCAGATGATGTCCGCCGATTGCAGCAAGTTGGTTTCTTGGGCGACACGAAGATGATTGGGCAAAAAGACATTGGTTTGCTGGATATGAACAGCATCCAACAGCGTATCGGGCTGGTAAGAATTAAGGTTATCCAGCAAAGACATACGGGACGAGGATGTATCATACATCGCATTCCGGCTGGCAATATCCGCCGGTGCACAACCGGACACGGCAGCGGCAAAGGCCAAAGCGATCAACAGGTTTTGATGTTTCATATTCCCCTCCAAAAGCTGCCGGTGAATAGGACTGTGCAGCGTTGATATTGTAATGCCGTCCAATTAAGGCGGGAATGGGGCGAGAATGTTCAGAACTTAAGGCAACATTTGGGTATTTCGGCACGTTTGCGTCTTATTGTAGCGTTATTTAGCTTCGAGGGCGTGTTTTCCACCCGCCACGCCGTCGGGGCGTGGCCATACCGATCAACCCCTCCTGCATTACACCTGTCATCGGATGGTCCCTATTTTCCGGTGCAACCTGATCCAGCAACGCGCGTAAGGCAGCCTTGGTATCTGCCTCCATCGGCAAGCTCAGGGCCCAATCCAGGAAGATCGACCGGCACTCTGGCGGCGAGATATCCGGTATGCGGTAGGATTCATAGATCAACCCCTTAGGGTCGTTCAGATCACCTTTGGTCATGACTGTCCCCTGTCGGCCTTATCAACGTAATCGGCCAATGCCTCGCCAATGATCGCCGCGGCCTGCGCATAGCTCCGAGTCAAATGGTCGTGCAGTTCTTTCGGCGTCTCGACCTCATGCGTGCGACACAAGAACCGCAAGCCCGCCTGCCCCAACGACTCCTCGCGCAGAACCGATGGTGACAGCAACCGCGTCGCGGCCTGCAAAGCCCAGCACGTGTGATACACCTTGCGCAACACCTTTGCCTGATCGGCACTGACGATCTTTTGCTGTTCCGCATGCGCAATGCCGCTGGCGATATCGCGCGCCGTTGTCCCTGCCAGCAACGCACCCGCCTGCGCCAACAGCTCGATATCCTGCAAGCGCCCCGGCCCGTTTTTGGCGTCCCAAATGCCGCCCGCAGCCTTGGCTGTGGCAAGGCGCGCGCGCATGGCGGCGACCTCGTGCAAGGTATCGGCGCGGTCGCGCGGGCGTGCGAGCACCTTGTTACACAGCCCCGACACCTCCTGCATCAGGTCATCGGGGCCTGCCACACATTCGGCTCGGGTCAGCGCGAGATGCTCCCAGACCCAAGCCTGCCCCATCTGGTAACTTTCAAAGCTTGCAAGACTGGTCGCTACCGGGCCTTGCGTGCCGGAGGGGCGCAAACGCATGTCCACCTCGTAAAGCTTGCCTTGGGCCATGGGGGCGGTCATCGCAGTAATCATCGCTTGGGTCAGGCGTGCGTAATACAGCCGCGAGGCAAGCGGCCGCTTTCCGTCAGAGCTTTCGACATCGGCGGAATCGTAGACGACAATCATATCAAGATCAGAGGCCGCGGTCAGGCGGCGCGCACCAAGCGACCCCATGCCCACCAATACAGCGCCGCGTCCCGGTGGCGGGCCATGACGCCGCGAAAATTCGTTAATCACCACGGGCCATAGCCCACGCAAAACAGCCCGCGCGAGATCGGCATATTGTGCGCCCACCGTCGCGGCATCAAGCAACCCGCGCAGGTGATGCACACCGATCCGAAAGTGCCATTCCTTTGCCCATCGACGGCAGGTATCAAGCCGCGCTTCGTAGTCCTCTTCGGCCTCCAACGCTTCTGTCAGGCTCTCGAGCAACCCATCTTCACCGGGCCAATCGCTAAAGAAATCGCCGCCGATCACGGCATCGAACACTGACGCATTGCGCGATAGATAAGCCGCCAAGGCGGGCGATGCACTAACGATATCTACAAGTAAATCAGACAGTTGCGGGTTGATCTTCAACAAAGAGAATAACTGTACGCCCGCGGGTAGCCCTCCTAGAAATCCATCAAAGGCCAAAAGCGCCTCGTCCGGCTTGGTGGCCCGTGCCAGCCGCGCCAGTAGGCCGGGCTTGAGCTCTGCAAACAGCTCTGCCCCGCGGGGGCTACGCAAAGCGGGATAACTCAGCCAACGATCAACAATGGCGGCGTCAAAGACATGTTCGTCAGGGGCGGCAGCCGGTGTAGGGCTTGAGGTCGAGCCCGCAAAGAACCCTTCGGTCAGCTGGTGGACCTCTTCCAGTCGCCGTTCAAGATCGCTGCGCAAGGCCGGCAGATCCATGTCCATCATCGCGGCCAAACGGTCAAAGCCTTCATCGGACTGTGGCAGCGTGTGTGTTTGCGCGTCGCGGATCATCTGTACCCGGTGCTCGACGGTGCGATGTGCGCGGTAATGGTCGCAAAGGGTTTCGGCCGCGTCTGCGGGGATCCATTCCTTATCGGCCAACACAGCCATGCCTTCGCAGGTGCTGCGCACCCGCAAGTCAGGGTCGCGCCCACCCGCAATCAACTGGCGGGTCTGGGTAAAGAACTCGATCTCGCGGATGCCGCCGCGCCCGAGCTTCATATTGTGGCCTGACAGCGAAACCTTGCCCCCCAGCCCTTTGTGTTCGCGAATGGCAAGCCGCATGTCATGCGCATCCTGTATAGCGGCAAAGTCCAGATGCTTGCGCCAGACAAAGGGGCGCAGGACCGACAGAAACTGATCCCCCGCCGCCAGATCCCCGGCCGCGGGTCGCGCCTTGATATAGGCTGCGCGTTCCCACGTCCGGCCTAGACTTTCATAGTATCTCTCGGCGG
Organism: Sulfitobacter sp. M22; assembly: GCF_021736025.1. Taxonomy (NCBI): domain Bacteria; kingdom Pseudomonadati; phylum Pseudomonadota; class Alphaproteobacteria; order Rhodobacterales; family Roseobacteraceae; genus Sulfitobacter; species Sulfitobacter sp. M22. Next base: position 962,548 of record NZ_WMEC01000001.1, read on the forward strand.
CTTCCATCGCCATGCAGACCGGCGTGACACCGGAATCGGGCCGCAAGCGCAGGTCGGTGCGAAAAACATACCCCTCGCCCGTGAGATCGTTGAGCATTCCGCTCATGGCGCGGGTGGCGCGCACAAATGCGGTGCGTGCGTCGTGGAAATCAGTCGGATCAAAACGGGTCTCGTCAAACAGGCAGATCAGATCGATGTCAGAGGAGTAGTTCAGCTCGCGTGCGCCCATCTTGCCCATGGCAAGCACGACCATCCCCGCGCCGGTATTGGCGTCCTCTTCGGTCATGCCGGGCAGTTTGCCGCGTTTGACCTGCGCCTTCAGCCCTGCCGTCAGCGCGGCTTGCGTCGCGGCATCGGCGAAATCCGTCAATGCACCGGTCACGTCCTCCAGCGACCACGCGCCTGCCAGATCGGCCAGCCCCGTCATCAACGCCACACGCCGCTTGCCCTGACGCAGGTGGTTGGCAAGCTGGTCGGGGGCCACATCGCCTGCGCCGTCAATCACCCGTTGGACTGCTGCAGCGGGATCGTCGAACGCCTTGCGACACCAGTCGGTTTCCTTTTGCATCAACGCTAACAGGTATGGCGACGTCGACCCTGCACCCGCAACAAGAGCTGAAATCTCGGGGGGCGCATCAGGAAACAACGCGCGCGCATCCTGCGCCTGATCGGTCGTAAAAATGCGGGGACAGCGGGTGATCTGACGGGCAAGTGTTCTCATATGCCCAGCATTCGCTGGTTACTGGGGCTTCGTCAATGGGCGGAAAGACAGTGCTAAGCCCCAACAAACGCGGCCAAAACCAAATAATGTAAAAAACATTTACATTAAACCTTGCAAAGCAGGTCTAGCATGCCGATCTATTGTAATGTGAAAGGCATTTACATTGCCCACCACCGCACCGGCCCGCAGCGTTCAGGGCCACCACACTCTGACCGAAAGGGAACTTGATGACACAGAGCTATGCACCCTCGTACGCCGCACAACGCAGTTGGCTGGGCCGTGCCGAGGATTTTCTTGACGACAAGGGCAAAGGGGCGTGGATCGCCGCCATGGTTGTCGGCTTTATCGCATTCTGGCCGCTTGGCCTCGCCGTTCTTGCGTATATGATCTGGAGCAAACGCATGTTTAAATCTATGTCTTGCAGCAAACGTGCCCGCCGTGGCGTTGTCACCGGACGTTCTACTGGAAACGCCGCATTTGACGCCTATAAGGCCGATACGCTTGCCCGTCTGGAGGAAGAGCAAACCAACTTTGAAGCCTTCCTGACCCGCCTGCGCGACGCCAAGGACAAGGCCGAGTTCGACCAGTTCATGGCCGAACGGTCGACCGATGAAGATGATGCGCAAAAGGCCTAAGGCTTTGCGCAAAGACAACCGTGCCCTCCGCCATGGCGGGGGGACACCCATTCTTGAGGGACGAAACATGATGACCCCCACCACCCCTGATCCATTCGACCAGCCAGAATTCTATAGCGGTATCCCGACCAAACGGTTCATGGCGTGGGTTGTTGATGCTTTGTTGGTGCTGATTGCCAGCGTGCTAATCGTGCCGTTCACCGCCTTTATCGGGTTGTTTCTATTCCCGTTGTTGATGCTAATCGTGGGCTTTACCTACCGTGTTGCGACGCTTGCCAGCGGGTCGGCCACATGGGGGATGCGCCTGTTCGGCATGGAACTGCGCACCGCACGCGATGAACCGCTTGATCTGGCGTCGGCCTTTTTGCACACGGCAGGCTATAGCGTAAGCGTTGCCATGATGCCGTTGCAGGTGATTTCGATCATCCTCATCTGTTCCACCTCGCGCCACCAGAGCCTGACGGATGTGATCCTCGGCACGGTCCCGCTGAATCGTCGTGCCGAAAGCGTGAACTGACCCAAACTTGTACTTGGCGCGGTTTGGTCCAGTTGTTAGGATTTCGCGGAACAACAACGGATTTTCATGCGCCATACACTCCCCATCGCACCGCAGTTCTATGTCACTGCGCCGCAGCCCTGCCCTTATCTTGAAGGTCGGATGGAACGTAAGCTGTTCACCGCCCTACAAGGAGAGACTGCGACCAAGCTGAACAACAGCCTGTCGGGTCAAGGGTTCCGGCGGTCGCAGAATGTGCTGTACCGCCCGTCTTGCGCCGATTGCGCGGCCTGTATGTCCGCGCGCATCAACGTGGCCGACTTCAGCCCGAGCAAGGGCCAAAGGCGCACGATCAAACGCAATGCCGGACTGGCACGACGGGCCACGTCGCCGTGGGCCACAGAAGAACAATACGATCTATTTCGCACCTATCTCGACAGCCGCCATGCGAATGGTGGCATGGCGGATATGGATGTTTTCGAATTTGCCGCGATGATAGAGGAAACACCGATCCGCAGCCGCGTGATTGAATATCATGACAAGCAGACCCGCGATTTGATCGGCGTGTGCCTGACAGATGTGCTCGAGGATGGGGTGAGCATGGTCTATTCTTTCTACAGTCCCGATCGCCCCCGTGACGGGTTGGGCAACTACATCATCCTCGATCATATTGAGATCGCCCGCTCGGCGGGCCTGCCCTATGTCTATCTAGGCTATTGGGTGCCCGGCAGCCCCAAGATGGGGTATAAAGCTAAGTTCTCGGGACTTGAGGTCTATATGGGGGGCGCGTGGCAAAAGATGCGTAACCCCGATGATTTCTCCCCCGACCAGCATCCGCTGAACACCGTTCCAATTGCCGAGCAGGTCGCCAATATCGCGCTGCCCGATCTAAGCCCGACCCGCCGCTGATATGCGACTGCGCTGCGCTATTAACTACTCTCATTCTCAATGAAACGAAAAAAGGCACCCCGAGGGGTGCCTTTTGTTTTAGCAAAACCGTGCTGCCCGTTTAGTTCGGGATCAGGTCCGGCACGATTGTTACGATCACCGGGAACATCCACAGCAGCGCCAAGGCCCCGACCTGGATCAAAACGAAAGGAATGATCCCGCGATAGATGTGCGACGTGGTCACGCTCGCCGGCGCAACGCCGCGTAGATAGAACAACGCAAAGCCAAAGGGCGGCGTCAGGAACGACGTTTGCAGGTTCACCGCGATCATGATCGTCACCCACTTCGGATCAAAGGTGCCGCCGTAGATCACCGGCCCGACAATCGGGATCACGATGTAGATGATCTCGAGGAAGTCGAGCACGAAGCCCAGCACAAACAGCACCAGCATCACGATCAGGAAGACCGTCAGCTCGTTGTCGAAGCTTTTCAGCCACTGCTGGATGTAGTGTTCCCCACCAAAGGAGATCACCACAAGGTTCAGCAACTGCGACCCGATCAGGATGGTAAACACCATCGAGGTCACCTTGGCCGTCTCGCGGACCACGGGGCTTAGCACGCCCGAGGTATAGAGGATCCAGCACGAGAACAGCAGACCGAACACCGCGTATAGATACGCGCCATAGGCGACGAAGAAGGCAAACCAGCTTTCGACGCTCACGCCCTCTTGGTTGATGCGCAGGTCAAAGTTCACGCCCACAAGGATGCTGATCAGGATCGCCAGCGTGGACCAGATGATCACCTTGGGTGAGCGGTCCATATCCTTGAGCTTGCGATAGGCCGCCAGCATGATCGCACCACCTGCCCCCAAAGCCGCAGCAGGCGTCGGGTTGGTGATACCGCCAAGAATCGACCCCAGCACCGCAACGATCAGGACCAGCGGCGGAAAGACCACGCGGATCAGTTCGTTACCTGCGCAAAGCTTCAGCGCATAGACCACACCATACATCACAGCCACGAACGGCAGCGCCATCAGCACCACCAATCCACCCGATGACGTTGCAGGGCCGATCAGCAGGATGTCCACCAGCACGGCAAGAACCAGACCAATGCCGCCGATGATCAAGGGGCGCTTGTCCGCCGAAGGTGCCACACCGCGACCCGTCGTCATGACCAAGGCCAGCAGGATCAGGATGATTGCAACACCGGTGCCGATCGGCGCGGCGTCAGCGATCTTGTCTGCCTGCTTTTGGGCCAGGGCTTCTTCGGTCAGCTTTTCGCTGGCCTGTTGACCACCAGCGGCTTCGATCGCGGCTTGTTCGGTCACCGCTTGATCCCATGCACTTTGGCCGTGCAGTTCGATCATCGCGGCCTGACAGGTTTCACCGACGTTCGTGCGCAGGCTGGCACCCTGCCCGATGTCGCTAAAGCTTGAAACCACTGTCGACTGGTTGCCCACCATACCAAGGTTGCCCAGAACAATCGTCCCGACGATCAGCAATGCCGGCATACCAAGGAACCACGTAAAGCCTTCGCCCCGTGTGATGGGTTCGGCATTGGTTGCCCCCATTGGCACAGCAGGTGCATTTTCAGGGTTCAGCAGCGCGTACACAAAGGCATAGAGCGCATAAAGCAGCGCCAGCATGATCCCCGGCAGCAATGCCGCTTGAAACAACGTGCCCACAGACACGACCGCAGGCTCGCCCAGATAGGTCAATGCATCCGTACAGCCAGCCGAGGTTGCCCGTGCTTCTTGCGCCGCTGAGTACAAGTCACCAGCCAATGTGCCCAACAGAACAATAACAATGGACGGTGGGATAATTTGCCCCAAGGTACCAGACGCGGCGATGACACCGGTTGAAAGCTCGGGCGAATATCCGTTCCGTAACATCGTCGGCAGGGCAAGCAGACCCATGGTCACAACGGTCGCGCCCACGATCCCTGTCGAAGCCGCAAGAAACGCGCCAACAACGACGATCGACACGGCCAGACCACCGGGCAATGGGCCAAACACCCGCGCCATCGTGGTTAGCAAGTCGTTAGCAATCTTGGAGCGTTCTAGCGTGATGCCCATCAGAACGAACATCAGAACCGCCAGCAGCGTCTCGATCGACTGCCCCGCGAGGACGCGTTCGTTCATCCGGTTCACGATAAAGCTGACGTTCCGGTCGAGTGCGACTTCCCACCCTTGCGGGAAAACCGATTCACCGATGAGCGGTAGATCGGGATAGCGGAACTTGGACACCGCATCATTGGGAACGCCAGAGTTCACCAGATCACGATAGGCTTGGGACGATTGGTCAATCGCCTGATGCACCATCAGACCCGCACTATCGAGTGCGGCGATGATGCCGAAAGAAATGATACCAGCACCACCGATGGCAAAGGCCACCGGAAATCCGGACAGGATGCCGCCAAAGAGGCAGGCAAAAACAATGATCAGGCCAACTTCGACCCCGTCGAGACCAAATAGCATGGGACGCCCCTTGAATTAATGTGTGCCCTCATAGGCTTCTTCGCCCTCGCCCAACGTATCGCGGTCGAGATATTTATCTGCGCTCTCAGGCCCTTCGCGGAACTCTAACAAAGCACGATAAAACACTGATATTGCTTGCAAGATCACCATTGCGCAGAAGGCGCACAGCAGGATTTTGAACAAGAAGTAGCCATTGAACCCGTTCGGCGAAAAGCCGATGGTTTCCACATTCCACTTCAGCAGTCGCGCCTTGCGCAGCAACAGCTCTAGCCGGTCAGATGCCGACGGGTTCGGTGTCACCAGATGGCGCCACAGGAAGAACCAGCCATAAAGCCATGTGACAATCGCAAAGGGGATCATGAAGAACAGCGCGCCGAACATGTCAATCACGCGCTTGGTGCGGAACTTGGCACCGGCATAGAACAGGTCAACCCGTACGTGGCCGCCTTGCACAAACGTGTAAGACACACAAAGACACACGACCAAGGCGTTGAAAAGCTTTAGTTCTTCGGCAAACCAACTGATGTCGAATTGCAGCGGAATACCAAAGCCGATAGAGATATCAGGCCGCGTAAAAATGCGCTGCATGAAGACGATGATGATCTGTTGCAGCACCATCAGCAATCCGGCCCATGCAAAGAAACGCCCCGTTGCATTGGCGAAACCTTCCAGCCCGCGCACGCACGCCCACATAACGCTGCGCTTCCAAATCCCTATGGCCGTGACAATCACCAGCCCGATCAGCAGGACAAAGAACAGCTCTGCCGAGGCACCGTAGTAGATGAACCGCATCAGCGCTTCGCCATTGGACCAGTCCAGCCACATGGACGGGTTCAGCAGCGCTGCAAAGAAGTTGTAGAATGCCTCGAGTAGGTTGCCCAGAACAAAGCTGATCAGGTTGCCCTCTTGGAACTGGTCCAAGCAGCTGATTTTGGCCCCTTCCGCCGCGCGGAAAAATCCTGCGCAAACTGCATCTTCTGCCATTGATATCCCCCCTTCGCCCGCCCGGTTTCAGCGCGGGCTTGGTGCGAAAATTATCCTCGCTTTGCGTGCCCCGTTTCAGGGATGCAAAGTCGCGTGTGGGGCCGCCCAAAGGCAGCCCCCATGTCGTCCCAACGGGATGGCTTACATTTTGCCAAGAACGCGCTGGCGCTGTTCGACATAGTAGGCGTCGGATTTCGACAGCCATTCGGCCGATGCGGACAGCGAGGATTCAAAGCTGGTACGGATGTCGGCGAACAGGGTATCGTCCATGTTCTCGTCCATAACCTCTTTGGAGGCAGCACCGAACGCATCCCAAACATCGTCGGGGAACTGCATGGTTTTAACACCCTGCTGCTGCAAACGGGACAATGCGGCACCGTTATTAGCCAGCGTTTCGGCCAGACCTGTGTGCGTCGTCGCCATCGATGCATATTCGATGATCTTTTGCTGTGCAGGCGTCAGGTCGTTGAACACATCAAGGTTGACCGATGCTGTCAGGCCCGAACCTGGCTCGTGGAAACCAGCGGTGTAATAGATCTTGGCAACTTCCTGGAAGCCAGCGCGTTCGTCCGCAAATGGGCCAACCCACTCAAGACCGTCGAGCGCGCCCGACGACAGCGCCTGATACAGTTCACCACCGGGGATGTTCTGAACCGATGCGCCCAGTTTACCCAGAACCTTGCCGCCCAGACCGGGCATGCGGAATTTCAGGCCATTGAAGTCTGCGGCAGAGTTGATTTCTTTGCGGAACCAGCCACCGGACTGCGAGCCGGAGTTTCCGGCGAGGAACATCTTCATGTTGAAGATTTCACCGATCTGGTTGTGCAGATCATGGCCGCCACCGTGCAGGTACCAGTTTGTCAGCTCCTGGGCTGTGGCACCGAAAGGCACGGCGGTGAAATATGCCAGACCGGGGTGCTGGCCGATAAAGTAATAGTCGGCGGCGTGGTACATATCCGCCTGACCGGAGGATACGGCATCAAAGACTTCGAACGCGCCGACAAGCTCGCCGGGGGCTTTCTTTTCGATGGTCAACGTGCCGTCAGACATTTCGTTAACCATATTGTTCAGATAGGTGGCAGCGTCATCGAGCACGGCAAAACCACGGGGCCAAGCGGTGACCATGGTCAGTGTGCGTTTGCCTTGGGCATAAAGCGGTGCGGCCAGTGTGGTTGCAGCAGCGGCAGACCCGCCAAGCGCGGATGTCTTCAGAAATGAACGACGGTCCATGTTGGATACTCCTCCCGAGTAATATGAGGGTGCCCGCGCTTCATTATATGCGCGCAGGTCATTTCAAGTGACACTCAATTTACGCAAATGCCCGAACATGAAAATACCAACTACTGCGTAGACAGCACAGTTTTACCGCCCAAATATGCTGCAGACGACTGAAGTGACCCGCCATATCTTGTGCACCCGCACGCATAGCGGGTGAAAGGCTCGCTGCATCTAGCACTTTGATTCGCGAGGATTTCCCAGTATCAGCCATGCATGCGCCGCCCGTCATTCCTGATCGCCCCCACCTATGCTCAAAAGCTGACGCTCATTGCTGCCGTCCCTTTGGTGCTGGCAGTGACGGCGATTGCCTTTGTGGTGGCATTACAGGCTCGCGCCGTCGCGAACCGCGAAATCTCGACGTTAGAACAGCAACTGATCGACGCCAAAAAAGTCGAGCTGCGCAACTATGTCACCCAAGCACGCAATGGGTTTTACTTTGTCTACGGCTCTGCCTCGCCCGATGACGGGGCAGCAAAATCGCAGGTCGCACAGATCCTGTCAGCGATGATTTATGGCGAAGAGGGGCAATTCTTTGTCTACGACTACGACGGCACCGCGCTCGTCAGCCCGCGCCAAACCGACCGGATCAACCGCAACTTTGCCGGCGAGACGGACAGCCAGGGCACTGCTGTGGTGGACGAACTGATCCGCATCGCGCGCAATGGCGGCGGGTATCACACCTATATGTGGCCTAAACCGTCGACCGGTGAAGACGCACGCATGATCACCTATGTGACGTCGTTTCCAAGTTGGCAGTGGGCTGTGGGCACGGGTGTATTCATCGATGACGTGCTCGCCAGCGGTGCCACCGCCCGTTTCGACGTCTTGGCGCGGGTGCATCGCACGTTCTTCTATATTGGCGCGATCACGGTCACCGCGCTTTTTCTGGTCTTCGGGTCGGGCATGCTGGTCAACCTGCGCGAACGCCGCCTTGCGGATGCCAAGCTCAAGAAGCTCACCCAACGGGTATTTGATGCCCAAGAAGAAGAACGCGGGCGTGTGGCGCGCGAATTGCACGACGGGATCAGCCAGATTCTTGTGGGGGTGCGCTATGCGCTCGACAATGCGCGCCGCAGGCTTGAACGGGGCGACACCCGCGCAGCAGAGCCTTTGGCCAAGGGGATCGACAGCCTTGCCGAAGCCATCGCAGAAGTCCGCCGTATCAGCCGTGAGCTACGCCCCAGCATCCTTGATGATCTAGGCCTTGGTCCGGCGCTGAAAACTCTGGTAGAACAGTTTGCACTACGGACAGGCGTGAAATGCCAATTCAACACCGTGGTGTTTCGCAACCGTCTGGACGACGAGGCTAAGATTGCACTGTACCGGATCGCACAAGAGGCGCTGACCAATATCGAACGCCATGCCCGCGCCACAGAAGTTATTGTCGACCTGCGTGGACACCGGCAGGGGGCGACGCTCTCTATCTCTGACGACGGGTTGGGGCTATCCAAGACGCGCTCTGTTTCAGGCGGGTTGGGGCTGCGCAATATGCAAGAAAGGATTGAACAGCTTGACGGGACGCTGACGCTGCAAGCCTCGGCCCAAGGCGGCACCCAGATCACCGCCACCGTACCACTGACCCATATGCTGCGCCCGCCGCCGATCGCCCTGCCCTGACCCCGATGAACTTCCTCCTGCCGAAAGCAACCTCATGCCCCCTTTAGCCTCTCCGCCATCCCAAATGATCAAGGTCATGATTGTCGACGATCACCCGATGGTCGCCGAAGGCATTCAGTCGATCCTAGAAAGCTACGATGATATCGAGGTGGTTGGTTGTCTGCCCAACGGGCGCGCTGCCATTGATAGCGTCGCACAACTGGCACCGGATGTGATCTTGATGGACCTCAACATGCCCGAGATCGGCGGACTTTCGGCGACTGAAATTTTGCTGGAGCGCGAACCTGATACCCGCATCGTGATCCTATCCATGCACGATAATCCCGAATATATCTCTTCGGCGCTGAGCCACGGTGCTTTGGGCTATATCCTCAAGGACGTGCCCACCGACGAGATCAAGCTGGCGATCGATACAGTGATGGCCGGCAGTCGCTATCTATGCACCGGTGCGCAAGGGTCGCTTGAACCCAAGGACGCAACGCGTGAATCCCTGACCGAGCGGGAGCAGACGATCCTGCTACAGCTGGCACAGGGCAAATCCAACAAAGAAGTCGCGGTGACCTTGGACATCTCCGTGCGCACCGTGGAGACACACCGCAAGAACATCAAACGCAAGCTCGGCATTTCGTCGACTGCGGGGCTGACGCGTTATGCGATGGAACATGGAGTGTTGCAGGGAACGGGTGTCCGGCTTTAGCGCCGCAAAACCGGTTTAAACGGCTACAGTTTTTCAAAAATTAGAAAATTTACGATTTCACGCAACAAATGAAAAGATTTCCAGCCCTCAGCGACACTTTTAGATCAAATATGCCATTGACGCCCCTTTGCGCCGCTCATAATGTCCATGGACGCAACGAAGGGCCTTTGGTTATGACAGACCTAGCGATTACATATATCGTCGTCATTCTAAGACACACGCGCATGGGCCGGTAACGGCAGACCATACCAGTCACCATGCGCCCCCGTCAAAATCGGGGGCTTTTTTTTGCGCAACGCACCTTTTGTTAAACCACCGCCTGACGGAGCACCAAGATGACACGTAAAATGACCGGAGCGAAGATGATCGTTCAAGCCCTGATTGATCAGGGTGTCGATACCGTATTTGGCTATCCCGGCGGCGCTGTCCTACCGATTTATGACGAGGTGTTCCAACAAAACAGCATCAAACACGTGTTGGTGCGCCACGAACAAGGCGCGGTTCATGCCGCCGAAGGCTATGCGCGCTCGACTGGGAAACCGGGCGTTGTGCTTGTGACCTCTGGCCCCGGTGCCACCAACGCTGTGACTGGTCTGACGGACGCCTTGCTCGATTCCATTCCGCTTGTGGTTCTGACGGGGCAGGTGCCGACCTTTATGATCGGCTCTGACGCCTTTCAGGAGGCCGACACCGTGGGCATCACCCGCCCCTGCACCAAACACAATTGGCTGGTGAAAGAGACCGACAAACTGGGCGCCGTCCTGCACGAGGCATTCCACGTGGCCACCAGCGGACGCCCCGGTCCAGTTCTTGTCGACATCCCCAAGGATGTGCAGTTCGCCACGGGGCAATACACCCCCAAGAAACCGTCGACCTCGCATTATCAACCGCCCGTCAAAGGCGACATGACCGAGATCGCCGCACTGGTAGAAGCCATCGAATCTGCCAAACGCCCTGTCTTTTATACTGGCGGCGGCGTCATCAACTCTGGTCCCGCGGCCTCGCAACTGCTACGCGAATTAGTCGAGGCGACAGGCTTTCCCATCACCTCTACGTTGATGGGCCTTGGCAGCTATCCTGCGTCGGGCGACAAATGGCTGGGAATGCTGGGGATGCACGGTCTTTACGAGGCCAATATGGCAATGCACGACTGCGATCTGATGATCAACATCGGCGCGCGTTTTGACGACCGTATCACCGGCGTTGTCGATCTGTTCAGCCCGAAGTCGAAGAAAGCGCACATCGACATCGACCCATCGTCGATCAACAAGATCATCCGTGTCGACATTCCTATCGTCGGTGACGTGGGCCATGTGCTGGAAGACCTGCTGAAAGTCTGGAAATCCCGCGGCCGCAAGACCAACTCCGACGCGGTTGCCAAATGGTGGAAACAGATCGAGGAATGGCGCAATGTTGACTGCTTGAAGTTTGAACAAACAGGCAAGATCATCAAACCGCAATACGCGCTCTCGCGGCTTGAGGCGCTGACCAAGGATCACGACCGCTATATCACGACCGAAGTGGGCCAGCACCAGATGTGGGCGGCACAATACCTGAATTTCGAAGACCCGAACCGCTGGATGACATCCGGTGGGCTTGGCACGATGGGCTACGGCTTTCCTGCCTCCATCGGTGTGCAGATGGCCCACCCCGACGCGCTGGTGATTAACGTCGCGGGCGAAGCGTCGTGGCTGATGAACATGCAAGAAATGGGCACCGCGATGCAATACGGCCTGCCGGTCAAACAGTTCATCCTGAACAATGAACGTCTGGGTATGGTACGACAGTGGCAGGAATTGCTGCATGGCGAGCGTTATTCCCAAAGCTGGTCTGAATCCCTGCCCGACTTTGTAAAGCTGGCAGAGGCTTTCGGGGCCAAGGGCATCATTTGTTCCGACCCCGATGATCTGGACGATGCCATCCTGGAGATGTTGAACTACGACGGCCCCGTTATCTTTGACTGTCTGGTGGAAAAACATGAAAACTGTTTCCCAATGATCCCGTCGGGCAAAGCCCACAACGATATGATGCTGGCGGGTGCCGGTACGCAGGGTGTGATCGACGCCAAAGGATCGGTCTTGGTCTAAGCCGCGAACGGCACAAGCAAACACATCGGCGCGGCCGCGCGCCGACATTGAATACATCTTAAAAGGACAGTGTCATGTCAGCCCTAAAGATCAAAAAAGGCGCCACCAGCCATTCAGCCTACAACCTGCGTCCCAACTTTTCGGATGTGATTGAACGGCACACGCTTGCAGTTCTGGTTGAAAACGAACCAGGCGTGCTGGCGCGTGTCATCGGCCTGTTTTCAGGCCGCGGTTATAACATCGACAGCCTCACCGTTGCAGAGGTCGATCATACAGGCCACCTAAGCCGCATCACCATCGTCACCTCGGGGACACCGCAGGTCATCGAACAGATCAAAGCGCAACTGGGTCGGATTGTACCGGTACATGAGGTGAATGACCTAACCGTTGAAGGTCCGGTGGTCGAACGCGAGCTTGCCATGTTCAAGGTCAGCGGCACAGGCGAGAAACGCGTCGAAGCACTGCGTCTGGCGGATATCTTTCGTGCCAATGTCGTTGACAGCACGTTGGAAACGTTTGTTTTCGAGATTACCGGCGCGCCCGAGAAGATTGATGCCTTTGCCGAATTGATGCGCCCCTTGGGGCTGGTCTCTGTCGCGCGGACTGGTGTTGCAGCGCTGTCTCGCGGCGACTGATGCGCTCACTACGCCCGGGGTCGGCCTAGCCTATACAGGCTGGGCCAGATTCCGTTGACGAAGCGCTGCGGGCGGTGTGTTTCTGGGCCGGAAATGCAAGACATCGCCCCCGAGAGTATCCCTTACGGTCGTGTTTGAGTGCTGCATTAGTTTTTCCGGCAGATCGGCATCCGCTTTGCTTTTCACGATGGTGGGATTGAACGCCTTGCGCAGCTTGGCATCCTGATAGACTTCGAATTGAACCAGGTCGCCGGCATCAAAGGGTGTTTCGGAAAGGTCTAGGCTGTCCGGATCGCCGTGAAAGTAGGCGAGATCGCCGTGATCTTCACACCAGAAGACGGCTTTATTGGCTCTCGCGTCGCTCCAAAGCACTACTCCGTACATTTCCGAACCCCTCCTAAATACTTCTAGACATGAGATATACTCGCGCCATTTTGATAAATTGTCGATTTTTTTACGAATTCAATTTGTGTCGGCCGCTACTTCATTTGACGCTAATCAGCGTCAAATGACATCCAATAAGGGCAAACCCACTTGCCAATTCACTCAAAGGTTGTGATGTTTAATTACTTTATTCTAATGGACTTCTTTTATGACAAGCCCAGCTGATATTAGAACGATTTTTGGCGAAAATTTAAAACTATTAATAGCAGACTACCCGTCGGTGACCTACCTCGCACATGAGCTCGGCGTCAACCGGACCCAGTTAAATCGCTACCTCTCCGGGGACAGTTTCCCCCGGCCCGACGTTCTGGCCAGAATTTGCAAGTTTTTCGGCGTCGACGCCCGGATTCTGTTGGAACCTCTAAATGACATAAAAAAACCTACGCCCCCGTCATCTGGACTGATGCGCGATTTTGTAGCGGCCCGCGCGCTGGATCTTCCCGAAGCCATGCTTCCCAGCGGGTTTTACCGCTTTTCACGCCGAAGCTTCCTGATCCCGGAAAAATTCGCTGTCGGGCTTTTGATGGTCTTTCGTCGCGGTCGCAGAACCTATGTGAGAGGCTATGAAACAACGATGGCTATGCGCATGCAGGGGTTACCGCTTAAACCTGAGTTTCGTGAATATCGCGGTATTGTCTTGATGCAGGAAGAAGGTATCGCAATCATCGCCTCACGGCGCGGCGCGATGACGTCATCTTTTAACTATCTTGGTCGCATCGGGACGTTCAACAATAATTTCTGGGTCGGCTATATTACCCGTACCGTACCCGAAAGCGCCATTGGCCTGCGTGCAACCCGCTTAGTTTATGAGTACCTGCCCCAAACACTGCCAGCGGCGCTGAAAGTCGCCCGTAGCGGCGGCCTATTTGCCGAGGAAGAGCTTGAGCCCTTCCATCGGCGTTTGCTGCGCACCGAGCACGCGTTTGAATAATCCGCGCGCTAGGCGAGTTGTGGTCGGCGGGCTTGGGGCCAATGGGTCGTCTCGTGCCAATGCTGGGCAAGTTGCAGCAGCTTCGTGTCGCTCCCGCGGGGCCCGATAAGTTGCAGCCCTGCTGGCAGTCCTGCCGCGCTAAACCCGGCGGGGATATTAACGACAGGCAGTCCGATCAGGCCAGCCGGCACCACCACCTGCATCCAGCGATGATACGTATCCATATCACGGCCCGCGATCTGCGGCGGATGTACTTGATCGACGTCAAAGGGCCACAGCTGGGCGGATGGCAGCACCAGCACATCGACCTTTTCAAACAGCGCGGTCACACAGCGGTACCAATCGGACCGCGTCAGGCTGGCCTTTTGTACCTCATGTGCCGCAAACCCAAGGCCGCGTTCTACCTCCCACTGGGCGGCGGGTTTAAGGTGCGCACGCGTTTCCTCGTTTTGGTAAAGGGGGCCAAGTCCGTCTGCTACGGCAAAAGAGCGTAGGGTAATCCAGCTTTCCCACATCGCTTCCGCATCGAAGGGCGCGGGAAGATGGGTGATTTTGTGGCCCAAGGTCGCCATCTGGCCCAATGCCGCTTGACTGGCCGCGTCGATCCCGTCCTCATACGGAAAAGCCCCACCCCAATCCCCCAGCCACCCGATGTGCAGCGGCCCAAGCGAAGCGTCCATTTCGGGAAGGTTTGGTTCTGGCGACAGACCCAGTGGCTGATCGGGGTCGTTACCGGTCATGGTATCCAGCAAAGCCGCCAAATCACGCGGGGTGCGCGCCATCGGTCCTGCGGTGCTGAGCTGATGCAGGAACATATCCCCGTCAGGCTCTGCCGGAACAGTGCCCCAGCTTGGCCGCATACCATAGACGTTGTTCCAGCCAGCGGGATTGCGCAGGCTGCCCATCATATCTGAACCGTCCGCGACGCTCAGCATACCGCAGGCCAGCGCTGCTGCCGCCCCGCCCGACGATCCACCAGCAGAGCGGGACAGATCATAGGGGTTCCGCGTGGCACCGTAGACCGGATTGAACGTATGGCTGCCAAGTCCGAATTCGGGCGTGTTGGTTTTGCCGATGATGATGGCCCCCGCCGCACGAATACGGCTGACGAACACACTGTCCTTCTGCGCTATAGTGTCGGCAAACAGAGGTGAGCCTTTGCTGGTGGGCAACCCCTTGGCATCAGACAAGTCCTTGATCGCAATGGGAATACCGTGCAGCCAGCCGGTTCTGGGCGTTGCATCGGCCTGTGCGGCCTCTGCCATCAGGTCTGCCCGGGGACGCAGCGCGACGATTGCATTGACCTGCCCGTTGACGGCGTCAATGCGCGCCAAGGTTGCCTCCATCAGCGTGACGGCGGTCAAGCTCCCGTTCGCCAGCGCTTCGGATTGGGCCAACGCCCCGATGTCTAGGATATTCATGGCTGTTTCCTCCGTTCGGGTCATAGAACGAAAGGCGGCGTCCAGATGCAAGGGGCGGCAACGCGAATGTCGCACGTCATCTCTGCGACCACGCGGTGCTGCCTAGAATATGGCCTTAGCCTTGCGCCTCGGCGCGGGACTTACCCGATACCGCAAGCGCCAGTGCGGCCCCCATCAACCCGTCAAGATCACCGTCCAGAACCCCTTTGGTGTCCGAGGTTTCATAGTTGGTGCGCAGGTCTTTAACCATCTGATAGGGCTGCAGAACATAGGACCGGATCTGGTTGCCCCAGCCTGCGTCGCCTTTATTCTCATGGGCTTCGTTGATGGCAGCGTTCCGACGATCAAGCTCCATCTGATACAGCCGCGATTTCAAAGCCTTCATTGCGATGTCACGGTTCTGGTGCTGCGATTTCTCAGAGCTGGTGACGACGATCCCCGTGGGGTGGTGTGTGATCCGCACGGCAGAATCCGTGGTGTTCACGTGCTGACCACCGGCACCGGAAGAGCGGTAGGTATCGATGCGGATATCGCTGGGGTTGATGTCGATTTCAATATTATCGTCGACCACCGGATATACCCAGATAGAGGTAAAGGACGTGTGGCGTTTCGCAGCGCTGTCAAAGGGGCTGATCCGCACCAGACGGTGCACACCGGATTCCGATTTCAGCCAACCATAGGCGTTCAGACCGCTGATCTTGTAGGTGGCTGATTTAATCCCTGCTTCCTCGCCCGCGCTTTCGGATTGCAGCTCGACCTTATACCCCTTCTTTTCGGCCCAACGGACATACATCCGCGACAAAATATTGGCCCAGTCACAACTTTCGGTGCCGCCCGCGCCGGCGTTGATCTCGAGGAAGGTGTCATTCGCGTCGGCCTCGCCGTTCAGCAACGCCTCGAGCTCTTTTTGGGCGGCTGTTTCGGCCAGTGACTTCAAAGAGGCTTCGGCCTCGGCGATCACCTCGTCATCGCCTTCCATCTCGCCCAATTCGATAAGCTCGATGTTGTCGGCCAGCTCTTGTTTGATGCCCTCATAGGTGGCGATTGAATCAACCAGCGCCTGACGGTCGCGCATCAGCTTTTGCGCGGCATCGGGATCATCCCACAGGTTGGGGTCCTCGACGCGGGCATTGAATTCTTCCAGCCGGTAGGGCGCGGTTTCGACATCCAAACGCTGCGCCAACAGCTCCAGCGATTTGCTGATCTGATCTGCTGTGTTTTGTGCATCTGCGCGCATGGTGTCCTGCCTTAAAATAGATCGCGGCCCCGAATAGCCGGGGCCGCGTTTCAAATAGACCAGCGCGGCAACTTGGGCAAGCGCTAGGGCGGTTCGTGTACCGTCAGTACAATCCGCCAGAATTGATCGAGCCAAAGCTGGCCTTGGGCCCCACGCGCGCTTTTTTACCGGTGGAGGTCGTAACCTCGCGTGCGCCGCTGCTAGACTCGTTCACCAGTGGCAGATCGGCACCCATCGCGAAGCCACCGTCAAAGGTGATCCCGAACAGGGGCTCTTCGCCATCACGGAAATATTCAGCCACAACATTCGAGCCCGAGGCACTGTCAGACAGGCGCGCACCGCTGAAGCGGTCAATCTTGATAAAGCGCCCACCGGGGGGCACTTCGAACGGACCGCCACCATATTTTTGAATCGCCTCGCTCATGAAGCGCTGGAACACCGGACCGCACATACCAGCCCCATATGCCCCACGCCCCAGCGAGCGCGGATTGTCGAAACCGATATAGCAGCCTGCTACGATGTTGCTGGAAAACCCAACGAACCAAACGTCTTTCGCATCATTTGTCGTACCGGTTTTGCCTGCGATTGGCACTGGCAGGTTCACCGCGCCGCGGGCCGTCCCGCGATCAACCACGCCCTTCATCATAGACGTCAGCTGATAGGCGGTAATCGGGTCCATGACCCTTTCGCGGTTAGAGATAATGCGCGGCCCGACACCGGGGGCAAGCGTTTCCAACTGGCAGTCGTTACAGATCCGCTGGTCATGCTTATAAACGGTGCGGCCATAACGGTCCTGCACACGGTCAACCAAGGTCGGCTGCACCCGTTCGCCGCCATTGGCGAACATCGCATAAGCTGACACCATCTGGTACAGCGTTGTTTCCTGCGAGCCGAGCGCGTTAGCAAGTACCGGCGACAGGTTGTCGTACACCCCGAACCGTTCGGCGTAATCGCCCACGGTGTTCATCCCGACCTCTTGTGCAAGCCGGATGGTCATCAGGTTGCGCGACTGTTCGATCCCCGTCCGCAAGGGCGTGGGCCCGTAAAACTTGTTCGACGAGTTGCGCGGCCGCCACATGCCCTGGGGTGTATTGATCTCGATCGGCGCATCTACGACGATGGTCGCGGGGGTATAGCCGCTGTCCAGTGCCGCAGCATAGACGAAGGGTTTAAAGCTTGACCCCGGCTGGCGCTTGGCCTGCGTGGCGCGGTTAAACACCGATGCCTGATAGGAAAAGCCGCCCTGCATCGCGATCACACGACCGGTGTTCACGTCCATTGCAACAAAGCCGCCCTGCACTTCGGGAATTTGACGCAAGGTCCAGCGGATAAATGACCCGTCGCTATCGGTGGTCATGCGACGCACAAGCACCACATCCCCGACCTCAAGCAGATCTGCAGGCACCTGTGCCCGCGGGCCAAGCTTGCCGTTTTCCAGACGTTTGCGCGCCCACTGGACATCCTTGGCAGGAATGGAATGACCGCCCTCTACTTCGTCCACGCCTTCGATCCCGATACGGGCGGCGCCATTTTCAAGGTTTAGAACGACCGCCGGATACCATTGATTTTCCAGATCGACATCACGCGGCACCCGCACGTCAGACAACGCTTCGCGCCAATCTGCCTCTGACGTCAGCTTTTCAGTCGCGATTTTCTTGCCGGTGCCGCGATAGATACCAATGCCCCGGTCATATTGTTCAAGTTGAAGCTGCAGGGACTGTGCCGCGATGGGTTGCATTTCGTTGTCGATGGTGGCGCGCACGGTCAGACCGCCAGTGAAAAATTCACCCTCGCCAAAGTTTTCAGACAGCTGGCGGCGAATTTCATCGGTAAAGTAATCACGCGGCGGCAGTTCTGCCTTAAAGCTTTCGAAATCACCATTCTGCACCGACCGCAGGGGCTGCGCGACTTCGGTGTCATAAGCAGCGGCGGTGATATAGCCGTTTTCCTTCATCTCACGCAGAACAAAGTTCCGACGCGACAGCAGCCGCTCTTTTTGGCGGACAGGGTGATAGTCAGACGGCGCTTTGGGCAAGGACGCGAGGAAGGCGGCCTCATGCGGGGCCAGCTCCCCCAGTGTCTTGTTGAAATAGGTCTGCGAGGCCGCAGCCACACCGTAGGAGTTTTGGCCAAGGAAAATTTCGTTCAGGTAAAGTTCGAGGATTTTCTCCTTCGGGAGCGTTTCTTCAAGGCGGGCGGCAAGGATGATTTCCTTTACCTTGCGCTCTGCGCGTCGGTCGCCAGACAGCAAAAAGTTTTTCATAACCTGTTGCGTGATGGTCGACGCACCGCGCACGTCCTTGCCCCGTGTGCGCACTGCATCCACCGCAGCGGCACCGATGCCGCGCAGGTCATAGCCTTCGTGGATGTAGAAGTTCTTGTCTTCGGCCGAGATGAAGGCCTGTTTAATCAGGGGCGGGATCGTGTTGGCCGGCGCGAACAGGCGGCGTTCCTTGGCGAATTCGTCGATCAACCGCCCCTGCCCCGAATAAATCCGGCTGATCGTCGGGGGCGTGTATTGCGCAAGGGATTCGTGGCTGGGCAGATCGCGGCCATACATCCAGAACACCGCGCCGATGGTCAGCGCGACCATACCGATGCTCATGGTGAGGGTGGTAAAAATACCCCCGAAGAAAGACAGGATCAAACGAAACACGGCTGGCAGTTCCTTGCAAGGAGGGTTGGTGACCCGTCTATACGCAACCCTGCGGGAATCGTCAAAACACGATGCAGTGGCCCTGTGCGGTAACCCGCGCACCAATACTGCGATTATATTTGCTGTGGATTACTGGCGAATCAAAGGCTTAAGCGCTGCATCCGCGTCGCGCCACTTGGCAATTGAATCGGCAATCGCCGAGACCATTACAGCACGCCAGATCGGGTCCCGCAGATTAGCCAGATCCCGTTTGGAGCTGAGAAACCCGATTTCGATCAGGACCGACGGAATATCGGCGGATTTCAACACCGAAAAGCCCGCATTGCGCAACGGGTGCCGGTTCATTGGCCCGCCGGCAGCTTTCATCCCCTCAAGCAGCGCGGTGGCGGCAGCGACGGACCGTGGCTCTGTCTCTTGGCGGGCGAGGTCTAGCAGCACGCTGGCCACCTGATCGTCCGAACCGGTCAGATCAGCCCCCGCGATAATATCCGCGCGGTTGTGACGGGCCGCCAGATGATCTGTGGCAGAATCACTGGCGTCATCCGACAGCGTGTAGACCGTCGCACCTTTTGCCCCGCCTTGGGGCAAACTATCGGCATGAAGCGAAATAAACAGATCCCCCTCTGCCTGATGCGCGATGGCGACACGAGTTTCCAGCGCAACGAAGTGATCGGTATTACGGGTCAGCACTACATCGATCCCGTCGCGCACCAGCGTGTCCCGCAGCGCTTGGGCAAAGGAAAGCATCAGGTCTTTCTCTAAGATACCGTCGGTTTCAGCCCCCGGATCGACCCCGCCGTGTCCGGGATCCAGCACAACGCGGAACGGGCTGGCTTTGGTATCGGCCTCAATCTTCGGCGGCGCAGCAAGCGCCATGGTCCACGCGGGATCCACAGGCGCACCAGCGGCTTCGGCAAACTCTTCGACGGTGGCCGATTTCAGCTTGATCTCGAGCGTGGCCTGACCAGAGCCCTTGTTCACCGGCATCCCGATTTCGCGCGGGACCATTGGTTCGGCCAAATCCGCCACCAGACGTGACCAACCGGGCTGGAACGGTCCAAAGCGCAATCCGCTGATCCGCCCCGGCTCTGGCAGCAGGTCTTGGGTGTTGACCCCGCTCCAATCGGCCTCGCGAAAATCAACCACCAACCGTGCCGGATCATCCAGCAGGAACACGCGAAACGGCACGCCCTGGCTTAGCCCCAACGTCAAGGTTGTCCCGCCGAACCATCCATCCGAGATCGCACTTTTGTCCGGTTCAACCCGCGCAAGCGCCGTCAGATCCTGCGCCGAAGCAGGCAAAGACAGCGCGCAAACCGTTGCGATGATGGGGAAAATACGCATGCCTGTCACCGTTCTGCTTGGGGTGGTTGCGGCGGGTATAACATTCCGCCGCCCCCCGAACCAGCCTTTCAGCGTGCTGCCATATAGGCCTTGAGCCGCCCAAGACCCTCGGCGATGTCTTGTGTGCTGCGCGCATAGGAAAAGCGTAGCGTCTGATGCCCGCGTACCGGATCGAAATCCAGCCCGGGCGTTACAGCCACGCCAGCCTTGTCCAGAATGTCACGCGCCAATTCGCGGCTGTCCGTGGTCAGCGACGACACATCCGCATAGACATAGAAAGCCCCGTCAGGGGGAGCAAAACTGGTGAACCCGGCGTCGCGCAGGCCCGTGATCATCATCGCACGATTGGCGCGGTAGACGTCCATGTTTGCCTCAAGCTCTGCCGTGCAATCCATCGCAGCAAGGGCGGCCACCTGACTGGCGTGCGGTGCACAAATAAACATATTCTGGGCGATCCGCTCAACCACGCGCACGTGATCCTCGGGCACAACCATCCAGCCCACACGCCACCCCGTCATAGAGAAATACTTGGAGAAGGAATTGATCACATAGGCGTCGTTCGAAATCTCAAGCGCGGTAACGGCTTTCTTTTCATACTCGATGCCATGGTAAATCTCGTCCGAAATAAAGGACGCACCCTGCCCTTGGGTCGCGTCAATCAGCGCAGACATCGCGCCATGGTCCAGCATCGTCCCCGTCGGGTTGCCCGGCGAGGCGACCAACAGCCCCTGAAGGTCCATATCGGCGAAATCCGACGGCACCGGCTGCAAACGGTTCTCGATCGAGGTCGGCAGATCAACCGGTGTGAGGTCCAGCGCCTTGAGAATTTGGCGATAGCTGGGATAGCCCGGCGCACCGATACCGACGCGATCGCCCGTATCAAACAGCGATGTGAACGTCAGAATAAAGCCGCCCGACGAACCAGAGGTGATCACCACGCGGCTTGGGTCCAGATCAACATTGTACCACTCGGCATACATCAGCGCGATCCGCTTGCGCAGCGCCGGCAGGCCAAGCGCGACCGTATAGCCAAGCGCGCCCTGCTCCATCGCGGCTGTCAGCGCGGCGCTGGCCCCTTTGGGCGCGCCGGTGCCCGGCTGACCGACTTCCATATGGATGATGTGGTGCCCCTCTGCCTCGGCGGCAGCGGCGGCCTGCATTACATCCATCACGATAAAGGGATCGACCTGAGAACGGGTTGAATTGCGCATGAGCTTGATCCTACTGTTGGGCTTGGACCTTTCACCGCACCCCGCTGGTGCCGTCAACCCTTGTGCGTGCGTCCAAAATCGCGCACCAACCCTGCAACCGGTGCCTGCACCCCCGCGCAACAACAAGCGAGTGACCCTGATGAAAAAGCTGATCGCCCCCGCCTTGATGGCCCTGTCCCTGACAGCCCCCGCCCAAGCGATGGACCTGACCGAACTGACCGACGCCGAGCGCGCGCAATTCCGCGCGGAGGTTCGCGCCTATTTGATGGAAAACCCCCAAGTCATCATGGAAGCGGTCAACCAGCTACAGCAACGCGAGGCCGAAGCGCAGGCGCAGGCAGATTTCACGCTGGTATCTGACAATGCAGCGGCGATCTTTGATGATGGCTATTCCTATGTCGGCGGCAACCCTGACGGCGATTTAACCATCGTCGAGTTCATGGATTACCGCTGCGGCTACTGCAAAAAAGCGTTCTCCGAAGTCGAAAAACTGGTGAACGGCGACGGCAACATCCGTTTTATCGTGAAAGAGCTGCCGATCCTGGGCGAGCAATCCATGGTCGCCTCGCGCTTTGCCATCGCGACCAAGATCGTGGCGGGCGATGAGGCCTATAAATCTGTTCACGACGCCCTGATGAGCTTTAACGGTGACATTACTCAGACGTCGCTGAGCCGCTTGGCCAGCAGCTTTGATCTGGATACCGACGCGATCCAGAAAGAAATGGACAGTGCCGAAGTCACAGCCGCGATCGCAAACACACGTGAGCTGGCTCAAGCGATGCAAATCTCTGGCACCCCGACGTTCGTAATGCAGGATGAACTGCTGCGCGGCTATCTGCCCTACGACCAGATGAAAGCCATTGTCGCAGAAAAGCGCGACTAAGATGCGTCTGGCACTGGTGTTTTGCGTGACCGCCCTTCCGGTGGTCGCGCAAACCGACTTTGGGGCGCTGACGGATGCTGAGCGTTTGGCGTTCGGAACAGAGCTACGTGCCTTGTTGCGTGCCGAGCCGGAACTGGTCGCTGCTGCAGTGACACCCCCGAACTACGCGGCCGAGGCATATCAAGAGAAGGCGCAAGCCGATCTCGACCTTATTGCGTCCCTCACACGGCAAGTGCTGGCGGGCACGCAGATTGCGTTGTTTACCGGTGAAGACTGTACGGACTGTGCAAATGCTCTGGAAGAAACTAAAGCGATATCAGATACATACGACGTGACGTTCAAGCATCACGTTATGTCCGATCCGGCAAGCGCTGCCTTGGCAGAACAGCTCGGGATGACAGATGTTCCGTTTTACGTCATGCCCGACCGTATCCTGCGCGGCCATATGCCTGACATCGTCCTGCGGCGCTATTTGACGCAATAGCGGCTAAAGAAAGCGCTGGTGATAGCGCACCATGCGTTTGAAGTGCGCGTCCAACGACCGCTTGAGATGCGGCGCTTCCTTCACGTTAAGAATGTAATCGACCAGTAGATCATATTGCTTGATCTGACGCGGCAGGCGGTTTGACGGGGTCAGCCGTGACTGCCGTTCCTCTTCGTCGATGACCTGCACCACCTGCTTTTCCGGCCATTCCAATACCGGCGCGTTGGCCACCATCGGCTTGCCGTTCATCAAGGGCAATTCGGCGTCGTAATGGGCAAAGATCGACCGCTCTAATGGCTCCACTTCGGATTTGGTCGCGACGGGCCACGCCCAGACAAATGCGATTTCCCACACGTCAATCTGACGGTTTGCAATCACGTCCGAGCGTGCGGACGTCAGATGCCGCCGCACCCGTGTACGGATGCCATCAACGGACTGGCCCACGTAAATTGGATTGCCGTCTAGATCGCACAGCGCATAAACGCCGATTTGATTGGTCAGCGCCGCCAATGCTTTGCCACGAAACGCCTGCGCCGCGTTCATGCCACTGCGCCCAAGCTTTGGCGTTCCAGAATGGGGGCGAACAGCACCTCGTCCAGATAACGCACCACCGGCACAGCAACGCCGTCCCCTGCCACGCGGTAGGCATTGTTATAGGTGTCGGGCATCTTGTAGCTATCGGGCAGCCCCATCAGCCGCGCCACCTCGCGCGAGGACACAAGCCGCGCCTTGGTCTGGTTGCCTTTGATAAACATCAGGATTTGCCGCGATGATCCGCCCGCGGGCGTCCGTAGGCACCCTGCGATCCCGTCGGTGCGCAGCTCTGCCCGCTGACGGACGTTGCCGTCTGCATCAGGGCGACCACGTTTATAAATCGTACCGACGACCGTACGACCTGCCTTACGCGCCACACGCAGCCGTTCAAGGCTGGGTGGTGACATCAGTGTCAGCAAACGGTCGGTGTCCGCTGCACTGAACCACGGCATCGTGGCGCGGCGTTCTAGCACGCCCTCTAGCGCTTGTTCATCGGCGGGGGCGTCGTCAAGCTTCCACCAGACCCAGTTCGACCGCACAGGACGCGACGCAGAAGCCAGGAACTTTTGCAACTTTTTGCCGTGAAAGACGTGGGACGGCTTTGGCACCGTCAGACCCGAAATGTCGATATCCTCGCGCACACAGACCACGAACAGTCGCGGGCGGCTTTGTGGCAGGAACCGCCGCGCGTCAATCTCGAGCGCACCAACCTTGTATCCAAGCCGCACAAACGTCGCGAGCACCGTGTTCATATCAGCGCCACTGTTGCGTGACACCAGCCCGACCACATTTTCAAAGGCGATGATCCGCGGCGCAAAGCCCGCTTGGATCGCCGTCGCGATCTTGTCTGCCCAATGCGCAAAAACGCCACTGCGCGCGCCGCTGAGCCCCTGGCCCTTGCCCGCGAGGCTAAAATCCTGACAGGGACTGGAGGCCCAATACATATCCACCTGACGCGATAGCAAATCATCCGGCATCTCGGCAATATCGCCGTGATGCAGCGCATCCTGCCCCCAATTTCGGGCATAGACCTTGCATTTCATTGCATCGATATCATTGGCCAGCACACAGTCCCACCGGCCCTGCAAAGCCGCACGCACCATGCCACCGCCGCAGAAAAACTCGGCGTATGTAGGGGTCTTGGCGGCGTGATCAGGCATATCTATTGATATGGAATACGCAAATATCTGTCGATGGCAAATGCGCCGCTTTGGGCAAAGTCACTCGGCTGCTTGCTCGGCCGCTCGGGTCTCTGCCTCGATGGCTTCGGCGCGGGCTTCGACCTGTTCGACGATGTGGTCGATCATGCCCTCGTTGCCCAGCTTGTGACTTTGCTTGCCCGCAAGATAGACCATGCCCGACCCGTTGCCGCCACCGGTAAAACCAACATCCGTCATCAGCGCCTCGCCGGGGCCGTTGACGACGCAGCCAATGATGCTCAGGCTCATCGGTGTTTTGATATGTTCCAACCGCCGCTCCAGTGCTTCGACGGTTTTGATGACGTCAAAGCCCTGACGCGCGCAGCTGGGGCAGCTGATAATATTCACGCCACGGTGGCGCAGGCCGAGGGATTTCAGGATTTCGTAGCCGACCTTCACCTCTTCGACGGGATCAGCAGACAATGACACACGGATCGTGTCACCAATGCCCATCCACAGCAGGTTACCCATACCGATCGCCGATTTGATCGTGCCCGACGTCAACCCGCCAGCCTCGGTGATCCCGAGGTGAATGGGCGCATCCGTGGCTTCTGCCAACTGTTGATAGGCAGCGGCAGCCATAAAAACGTCGGATGCCTTGCAGCTGATCTTGAATTCGTGGAAATCGTTGTCTTGCAGGATTTTGATGTGATCCATCCCGCTTTCGACCATCGCGTCGGGGCAAGGTTCGCCATATTTCTCAAGCAGGTGCCGCTCAAGCGAGCCTGCGTTCACGCCAATACGGATGGAACAGTTGTTGTCCCGCGCGGCCTTGATCACCTCTTTGACGCGTTTTTCGTCGCCGATATTGCCGGGGTTAATCCGCAGACAAGCGGCCCCTGCCTCGGCGGCCTCGATCCCGCGTTTGTAGTGGAAATGGATATCGGCCACGATCGGCACGGTCACTTCGCGCACGATTTCTTTCAGCGCCTTCGAGCTTTCCACATCAGGTACCGACACCCGCACAATATCAGCGCCCGCATCAGCAGCAGCCTGAATCTGCGCGATGGTCGCTTTGACATCGGTGGTCAGCGTGTTCGTCATCGTCTGCACAGTGATCGGCGCATCCCCCCCGACCGGCACATTTCCCACCATGATCTGGCGGGATTTCCGACGGTAAATGTTGCGCCACGGGCGAATGTGATTGAGGGACATGCAAAGCTACCTTTGGCAATGAAACAGTCGAAGGATCGGTCAGGGCCGGTTCGCCCTACACCTATTCAGCCCGTCGCGTTGTTGCAATGGTAACCGGCTTATTCAGTCGGCGAAGTCGCGGCATTCTTCAGCTCGGCCACCATCGTGGCAAGCGCGGAATTCTCTTCCAGCACCGCAGGTTCATAAAGTTCAGCCAAGGCCTGGCGATGCAGTGGCAAATTGGACGTCACAGCACCGCGATCACCGACAGGTCCAAAATACTGACCATCCATCGCGAAATAGAGCGCACCAGATTCGCCCGTCCGCAATGTTGGGGGTTCTTCGGTTGCGGGGATATCCCAGCTGTCGCCCTTGTTCATGATGCCTTCAAAGATGACCTTGCCGTCGGCAGCACGGACCCGCACCCAAGACGGATAGGCCGCAACCATACGCACCTGCGGCGCGGAATCTTCGACCACCTGCGGTACGGTACCGGGGGCCACATCCACCACATCGCGCTGGATATCATCATTTTGCGCAACACGTTGCGGCGTCACGCCAACCGCTGGTGACGGCGATCGCGAGATCGAAGCAAAGCTGCCGATGCTGCGCGGGTCAATCGTGGAAATCGGCGCATCACGGGCCACAAGCACGGGAACATCCAGCGCCGCCGGACGATAAAGCCGATCAAGCGCATCCGACCGCGGGGCGGCCATCGTTGCCGGAACGTCGGGGTCCTCGGCTGTGTCGGGCGCAGCGGCAAGCGCGCCCTGCAGCGGGTCAAGGTCGGACAGTACAACGGGGGTTTCGTCCACGGGGGACACCTGCACGCGCTGCACTTCTTTCAGCACGCTCCAACCGCCATACCCGATCCCGCCAATCAGCGCGACCAGCACCAGAACCGACCCCAATGCACCGGGTTCGATTCGTGCCAGAAAGGAGTCTCCCACTGGCGTGAAGGGGGTCGCGGGGCGGGAAAAGATGTCGCTTTCACCGGTATGTTTCAGACGTTCTTCGCGGGACGGCTTTTTAACAACCGAGGCTTTCGACGACATGCCATGCGCGACAGCAAAGCCGGATTCAGCACAGAATGCGGCAAAGGCCTTGTCGGGGTCCATATTCAGATAGCGCGCATAGGAACGCACATAACCCGCAATAAAACCAGGTGTATCAAAGGCTTCCGGGTCAGCATTTTCAATTGCCGCGATATAGGATGCTTTGATCCGCAGTTCGCGCTGCACGTCCAAG
The DNA here is from genome assembly GCF_021736025.1 of Sulfitobacter sp. M22. Lineage (NCBI taxonomy): Bacteria > Pseudomonadati > Pseudomonadota > Alphaproteobacteria > Rhodobacterales > Roseobacteraceae > Sulfitobacter > Sulfitobacter sp. M22. The sequence continues at coordinate 989,788 of NZ_WMEC01000001.1, forward strand.
AGCGATTTACCAAGGGTCGCACGTTCGCCCCGCATCAAATCACCTAGGCGCAAGTCGAAAGCGTCGAAGCCTTTGGCTTCAACTTCCTCGTCATCTGCTGACTTGAAGGACCACCGCCCAATCATAAAAATGTCCCGTAGCTATGCCCGCTGCCCTTAATCGAAACAACATGTTGATTCGAGATTAGGCTTTTCTTTCGTTATCGGTAGCATAAATCAACGGACTATACGAAATATTCGGGGTCACCCCGCCATTTCGGCACGATTCAGCGCACAATGGGACCATAGGACGTCCATCGCGTGAACCAGCCCTTCGATTTCCAGCGGGCCATGCACAGGCGACGGGGTAAAGCGTAAGCGCTCTGTTCCGCGGGGGACTGTGGGGAAGTTGATCGGCTGCACGTAAATGCCATGATCTTCCAGCAAGCGGTCGGACAAAATCTTGGTATGAACAGGGTTCCCGACGATCACAGGGACGATATGGCTGCCGTGATCGATGATCGGCAAGCCCAACCCCTTCAGCCGCAGTTTAAGCACTTTGGCCTGCTGCTGATGCTTCTCGCGCAGCTCGGGCGCGGTCTTGAGAAATGCGACCGATGCCGCAGCGCCTGCAGCCACCGCAGGCGGCAACGACGTGGTAAAGATAAATCCCGGCGCGTAGGACCGGATCGCATCACACATTTTGGCGGAGGCCGCGATATAGCCACCCATCACGCCATAGGCCTTGGCGAGCGTGCCGTTGATAATATCAAGCCGGTGCATCAGGCGGTCACGTTCCGCAACCCCTGCCCCACGTGGTCCGTACATCCCTACGGCGTGGACTTCGTCGATATAGGTCAGCGCGCCGAATTCGTCTGCAATGTCGCAAATCGCCTCGATCGGGCCAAAGTCGCCGTCCATCGAATAGATTGATTCGAACGCGATCAATTTGGGCGCTGCGGGATCGTCAGCGGCCATTAGCTCGCGCAGGTGATCCACGTCATTGTGCCGGAAGATACGCTTGGCCCCGCCATTGCGGCGCACGCCTTCGATCATAGAGGCATGATTCAACGCGTCGGAATAAATGATCAGACCTGGAAAAAGCTTGGGCAGCGTGCTCAGCGTTGCGTCGTTGGCGATATAGGCGCTGGTGAACAGCAACGCGGCTTCTTTGCCGTGCAGATCGGACAGTTCTTCCTCAAGGCGCTTGTGGTAGATCGTGGTGCCCGAAATGTTGCGCGTCCCGCCAGAGCCAGCCCCGGTCGCATCAAGCGCCTCGTGCATGGCTGCAAGAACAACGGGGTTTTGACCCATGCCAAGGTAATCGTTCCCGCACCAGACAGTGATGTTTTTATCCTGCCCGTCAGGTTGCGTCCAGACGGCGTGCGGAAACTGCCCGTTGCGGCGCTCAATGTCGATAAAAGTCCGGTAGCGACCTTCCTCGTGCAGCCGGTCAATCGCCACATCAAGCTGTTTGGTATAGTCCATTGCGCCTTGCTCCTTCGTCGGTGGCGGGACCAGCAAAGGCAACCGGATCATTCGCCATATTCGTGCCTTGGAATGAATACCGTTTAGAACCATTCAATTCAATGCTTTAATGGGCACCGATTGTCGCAGGCCCTGCCGCAAGGCCCCCCGCAGCACGACCAGATGATGCGCATCGGAAACCCATGAGCTGCCCTGCGCACTGCAAGCGGATGTTTTCCAAGCGATTCTCGTACGGTTTCTGTGGTGACACCCCGCGCATGTAGCCCACCACTGGACACAGCCAAGCGCGCTGATACGGTCGCGCAAATATCCACCCCGATAGAAAGGTTTACCTCACATGTCCCTACCCGACGTATTGGCACGCATCGACAGCGATCTGGATGCGGCCACCGACCGCCTGCTGGAACTGCTGCGCATCCCCTCTATTTCAACCGACCCCGCCTTCAAGGAAGACTGCGACCGCGCCGCCGACTGGCTGGTCGAGGATCTGAACAGCATCGGTATCGAGACCACCAAACGCCCCACCCCCGGTCACCCGATGGTCGTGGGTCATGTCGACGGCCCCGCAGACAAGCCGCATATCCTGTTCTATGGCCACTATGATGTGCAACCCGTTGATCCGCTAAACCTGTGGAACCGTGATCCCTTTGATCCTGCCGTTGAAGACACAGCAAAGGGCCGCGTGATCCGCGGACGCGGTGCGGCGGATGACAAGGGCCAACTGATGACCTTTGTCGAAGCGTTGCGGGCGTGGAAAGCCGTGAACGGTGACTTCCCCTGCCGGATGACGTTCTTCTTTGAGGGCGAAGAGGAATCGGGCTCGCCATCGCTCATCCCGTTCATGAAGGAGAACGCCGAAGAGCTGCGCGCCGATTATGCGATGATCTGCGACACGGGCATGTTCCAGTCCAAGGTGCCCTCTATCGTGACCATGTTGCGCGGATTGATGGGCGAAGAGGTCACCATCACCGGCCCCGATCTGGACCTGCATTCCGGCATGTACGGCGGCGTGTCGATGAACCCCGCGCGCGTCCTGTCCAAGGTGATCGCATCGCTGCATGACGACGCAGGTCGCATCACCGTGCCGGGATTCTATGTGGGCGTGCCCGAGCTGCCCGACGATATTCAGGCCCAGTGGCAGGGCCTCGCCTTTGATCACGACAGCTTTCTGGGCGACGTTGGCCTGTCCAAACCCGCCGGCGAGCAGGACCGTATGCCGATCGAGATGATCTGGTCGCGCCCCACCTGCGAAGTCAACGGTATGTGGAGCGGTTACACAGGTGCGGGTTTCAAGACCGTGCTGCCGTCGCAGGCCCATGCCAAGATCAGCTTCCGTCTGGTCGGCACGCAAGACCCCCACGTCATCCGCGAAAGTTTTCGCAAGATGGTGACCGATATGATGCCCGACGACTGTACAGCGAGCTTCCACGCGCATGGGTCAAGCCAAGGATCAGTGTTTGAAACCACCGCCCCCGCGTTCGAGGAGGCGCGCAAGGCACTGACAGACGAATGGAATGTGCCCGCCGCCTATGTCGGGTGCGGCGGGTCGATTCCCATTGCAGGCCACTTCCAGAAAATTCTGGATACCACGCCGGTGTTGATCGGATTCGGCAAGGATGACGACGCCATCCACTCTCCGAATGAAAAATACGATCTGGAGAGCTTTCACAAAGGTATCCGAAGCTGGGCACGGATACTGGATGCAATGACATAAGAAAACGGGCGGGCCTCGCGGCCCGCTTTTCCCTTTTTAGGACGAGGTAAATCAGACAATCTAAAAAGGGATAAGTGGCGCGGTTGACGGGGCTCGAACCCGCGACCCCCGGCGTGACAGGCCGGTACTCTAACCAGCTGAGCTACAACCGCGCAGTAAGGGCGGAATAAGATAACCAGCCCGGAGCGTCAAGCGATTAACCGCAGAAAATTACAAAGAATTCTGGAAAATTTCAGCGCAGACCGCGCAGGGCAAAATACGGCCTCGGGCACCTCAAAAATGGGTGAAAACCAAGGGCCTGAACGCACGAGCAAACCACGCCCCGAAGGGCGTGTGCTTGTCATCATGATGTATGATATAATGCAGCGGTGGCGCGGTTGACGGGGCTCGAACCCGCGACCCCCGGCGTGACAGGCCGGTACTCTAACCATCTGAGCTACAACCGCCCACTGCGTACTTCGTCGTTGCCGTCGAAGCGTTTGGTGGTGATAGGGTCTGCTCGCGATGGCGTCAAGCAGGGTTTTGCACCGAATGGCAGGAAAATTGAAATTTTCTCTGGGTGGCAGCAAAATGCCCTGCCCGCCCCTGTTCTAGCAAAAGAAAAACCCGCGCTTTGCAGCGCGGGTCTATGTCATTTCTCGGAGTACGTGCCCCAGACGTGGTCACTCGGGGCTGGCGGCATATCCTTGGTTTGATGCAGCCGGTGCAGATTTACTTTGGCGATAAGATGGCCGGTGATCGGTGCCGTCACAAACAGGAACGCCATCACCAGAACTTCGTGCAGCGACCCTGTCTCGGACGCAAAGGAATATATCATCGCCGCCATCAACAAGGACCCGACACCCAGTGTCGACGCCTTGGTCGGCGCGTGGAGCCGCGACATGCAGTTATCGAGCTTGATCAACCCGATCGATCCGACGAGCGTGAAAAACCCGCCTACGATCAACAGGGCAGAGATGATGATTTCGGGGATTAGGGGCAGATCACTCAATGATATCACCTCGTAGGACAAAGCGCGCGATGGCCACGGTGGATACAAATCCAAGCATGGCAAAGATCATCGCGCTTTCAAAATAAATGTCGGTACCCAAGCGGATACCCAGCAAAATGATCAGTGCAATCGCGTTCACCACCATGGTATCCAGCGCCAAAATACGGTCACCGGTGTTCGGGCCTTTCAGCAATCGCAACATCGCCAACAACTGCGAGATCGACACGGCAGCAAAGGCGATATTCAAAGCAATCAGAATCATTCGAAAATCTCCTTCAAGCGCCGCTCGTAGCGCTGTTTGATATCGTCGCGCACTTCGTCAGGGTTTTCAGCATCCAGCGCATGGACCAACAAGGCTTTTCCGTCTTCCGACACATCCGCCGACACAGTCCCTGGCGTCAAGGTAATCGTGCCAGCCAGCATGGTAATCGCCTCGGGTGTGCGCAGCTCCAACGGGATCACAACCCAAGCGGGGCGCATGTTCTTGTTCGATTTAAACAAGACAATCATAGCGACCACGACATTGGCCACCAGAATATCCCACATCACCATGACCAGATATCCCACCAACTTGACCGGCTTGGCAACCGGAGGGCGGTCAGGCCAATAAGCGGCAGTCGCAATAGGGATTAACAGTCCAAGCATGACGCCAAACACAACGGTGCCCAGCTTGATTTCATTGACCAACAGACACCACGCGATCGCAAGGATCGCGGTCAGCATCGGGTGCGGAAGCAGTCGGGACAACATATCAGTGATCCTTTTCTGGTGCAGCGGCGGCGTCTGCGCCTTGGTCATCTGTAGCATAGCCTGATCCGTCGGCGTCACCGTGAGTGTCTTCGCCGTGATCGTCGGAAATCTCTTTACCCGGCGTGGTCAACACCACGGATAGATAGCGTTCGGGATTAAACAGCTGTGCCGACGTCGCCTCTAGCACGCGGGTGACGGGGCCCGCCGCAACGGTCAGCGCGACAAGAAGCGCCAGCAGGCCGCCAACAGAAACCATCGGCAAAACGCCCTGCCCCTCAGGTACCACCGGCGCGGCGGCGTCATCCTCTACCGGCGTTTCAGCCCGCTGATGCGCGTTCCAGAAAATCTGGCTGCCAGCCCGAGAGAAACCAACCACCGCGATCAACGACCCGACAAGGATCGTCGCCCAGACCCACCACATCAGATCAGCGCTGCGTGCCGCATCCAGAATCAACAGCTTGCCGACAAAACCTGAAAGTGGCGGCAGGCCTGTCATGGCAATCGCCGCAACAAAGAACATGCCCGCCACCAGTGCGCCACCTGTCATGGGGGGGGCATCCACGAAAGAGACCTCTGCCGCGCCGCGCCGACTGCGGATCACATCGATCAGCATGAACAGCGCCGCAGCGGCAAATGTGGAATGGATCGCATAATAGAGTGCGGCGGAAATCCCTGCGGGGGTAAAGACCGACACGGCAGCCAGCAACATTCCCATGGATCCGATCACCGAAAAGGCGACCATCCGGTCGGCCCGCTTGGCTCCCAGCACGCCCGCCATCCCAAGCGCCACGGTCAGCAACGCCGCAGGCATCAGCCAGACATCAAACAGACCTTGCGTGATCTCAAGGTCTGGTGGGAAGACCAGTGTGTAGAAACGGATGATACAGTAAGCGCCAACCTTGGTCATGATCGCAAATAGCGCCGCCACGGGTGCCGGTGCTTCGGCATAGCTGGCGGGCAGCCAGAAATGCAGCGGCAGGATCGCGGCTTTTACCGCAAAGACCAGCAACAGCAGAACGGCCGCAACGCGAATACCAGCGCCATCGGCTGCGTCCAATGTCGCCACGCGCATTGCCAGATCCGCCATGTTCAGCGTGCCGGTTTCTGCATAGATCGTGCCAAGCGCGAACAGGAATAGCGTCGAGCCCAAAAGATTATAGAGCACATATTGCGTGCCCGCCCGTAGACGCCGCTGCCCGCCCGCATGGATCATTAATCCGTAGGACGCAATCAGCAGCACTTCGAAAAACACAAAGAGGTTGAACGCATCACCGGTTAAGAAAGCGCCCAAGATCCCCATCAACTGGAACTGAAACAGCGGATGGAAATGCCGCCCGCGATTATCCCAGCCCGACCCGATCGCATACAGCAACACCGGTACCGCAAGCACACAGGTCAGCAGCACCATCAACGTCGACAGGCGATCCGCGACCAGAACAATGCCAAAAGGCGCGGCCCAATTGCCAAGCTGGTACAGGCTCACCGTGCCGTCAGAGGCCTGCCAGAACAATCCAACCGCCAGCATCAGCAGCGCCAGCGTGCCCGCCACTGACAAGACGCGCTGGATCAACAGATGATAGCGTGCGGCCAATACCATGAAAGCCGCCAACATGGCCGGCAGAACGATGGGAAGAATAAGCCAATGGGTCATGCCTTGCCTCCTCCGCGCTGTGAGGGTTCGGCGTTTTTGGTTCCTGCCAGAGTGTCGGGGTCGTTCACCAGATCATCGCCCGCGCTGAGGTAGGACCCGACCGCGATCATCACGACCACGGCTGTCATCCCGAAGGAAATAACAATTGCCGTCAGTACCAGCGCTTGGGGAAGCGGATCGGTATAAACCTCTACCCCGTCCCGCAGGATCGGGGGGGCATTCAATGCCAACCGGCCCGAGGCAAAGAGAAAAACATTGACCGCATAGCTGACCAGCGACGTGCCGATGATCACAGGAAAGGTTCGCAGACGCAGGATCAAATAGACCCCGGCAGCAGTGAGAACGCCAATGGCGGAAGCGACTAAAAGCTCCATATCAGGTCTCCGTCTCGGTTTTCGGTTCATCCCGTGACGGGTCGATATCCATAGCGTGTTCACTTTCCTCGATGCCTGCACGACGCCCCAGCCGCGAGAAGCTTTCAAGCGACAGCATCACCGCGCCGACCACCGCAAGGAACACCCCAAGGTCAAAGCCCATCGCGGTTGCCAGCTCAAATTTCTCCATTGGAGGAATGCGGAAATAGCCGAAAGCAGAGGATAGGAAAGGCGCACCGGCAAACCACGCACCGATGCCGGTCAGGCCAGCGCAAAGCACCCCTGCCCCGATGATGCCGTGATAAGGATAGCGCTGGCGGTTGTCGGCCCAGGCAAAGCCGCTGGCCATATATTGCATCACGACCGCAATCGCCACGATCAGACCGGCGACAAACCCGCCGCCCGGTTCATTGTGCCCCCGCAGGAAGATATAGACACCGACCAGCAACACGACAGGCATCAAAACACGGGTCAGCACCACCATCATCATCGGGTGGGCGTCGCCCGCGCGCTTTTCCTCATAGCCACGGTTCAGCAAACGTGCCCGCACGGGGCCGGACAAGAGCGCCTCTGTCAGGGCATAGATCACCAGCGCGGCAATCCCGAGCACGATGATTTCGCCAAAGGTGTCAAAGCCACGGAAGTCTACAAGGATCACGTTCACCACATTGGTGCCGCCGCCGCCCTTGTAGGAGTTCGCAAGGTGGTAGTCGGCGATAGAGGCAATTGGGAAATCCGACATCAGGATCGAATAGATCAAGCCCGCCGCGGCCAGCCCTGCCACAACCGACACCACGATATCGCGGCTGCGGTGCAAAACAGTGCTTTCCTTAGGTGTGCTGTTGGGCATGAAGTTCAATGCCAGCAACAACAGCACGATCGTCACCACCTCGACCGAGATCTGGGTGAGCGCAAGATCGGGGGCCGAGAAGTAGTTGAACCCGACGGATACCATCAGGCCGATGATCCCCATCAGGATCAGAACCGCCAGACGGTTGCGGTGCACCGTGACCAAGAACCCCGTTGCGATCATCAACATCAGCCAGCCGGCAAATCCAACCGGCGTGATCGGCAGCATCTCGCGCGTAGGTGCGCCGTCGGTGCCGGTGAACCATGCGTGTGCCCCGATGGCGACGACGGCGGTCACAAAGATCGCGGCATAGCGGGTGAAGGACCCGTTGTGCAGACGCTCCGACACGAGGCTTGCGAGCCCGACAGCGCCTGCGATGATCCGATCAAAGATGTCCTTTGCCTCGGGGCGCGGGGTCGCGGCCCAAAGACGCGCCAACGGGTTCCACGCCGCCAGCAAGATCAAACCACCGACCACAGCAATCGCCGACATCCCGAAGGCGGGCACAAACCCATGCCACAGCTTGATATGTTCGCTTGGCATTTCAGCAGCAGAGCCAATGACGGCTTGCGTCACGGTACGAACAAAAGGTTCCGCCAGAAACGGCGCCACACCGATCACGATCACGGGGATGATCAGCAAGGCGGGCGAAATCCACAGACCGAATTCGGGATCGTGGGGCTTGGCCGGATAGTCGTTCCGGACCTTGCCAAAGAAGGTATGCGCGATAAAGCGGAAGCTATACGCAGCGGAGAACAATGCCCCCAGCGTCGCCACAGCCGCCACCAGATAGGGCGAACCGAACAACGTTGTGCGCAGCGCCTCTTCCAGCATCATCTCTTTTGACAAGAACCCGTTCAGCAACGGGATACCCGCCATCGACAACGCGGCCAGCGTTGCAATCGCAAAGGTGATCGGCATCAAACGGCGCAGCCCACCCAAACGGGTCATGTCGCGGGTATGGACCGCGTGATCGACAATACCGGCGCTCATGAACAAGGCCGCCTTAAAGCTCGCGTGGTTCAGAATGTGAAATACAGCCGCCATCGCGCCAAAGGACGTGCCAGTGCCCAGCAGGAACGTGATCAAACCCAGATGCGACACGGTGGAAAATGCCAACAGCGCCTTGAGGTCGTTTTTAAAGATCGCGATCAGCGCACCAAGGACCATCGTGATCAACCCGGCAGAGCAGACCAACACGATCCAGATTTCCGTGCCCGACAGAACCGGCCACATCCGCGCCATCAAGAACAGCCCCGCCTTCACCATCGTGGCAGAGTGCAGATAGGCCGACACAGGCGTCGGCGCGGCCATGGCGTGTGGCAGCCAGAAGTGGAACGGGAATTGCGCGGATTTGGTGAAACACCCCAGCAGAATCAGGATCAGCGCGGGGATATACAGCGGCGACGCCTGAATAAGGTCACGATTTTCAAGGATCACCGTCAAATCATAGCTGCCCACAATCTGCCCCAGCAGCAGCATGCCACCGATCATCGCCAGACCGCCCATACCTGTCACGGTCAACGCCATCCGCGCGCCTTGGCGCCCTTCGGGAAGATGCTTCCAGAACCCGATCAGCAGGAAGGACGATAGGGACGTGAGCTCCCAGAAAATGAGCAACATCAGGATGTTGTCAGACAGAACGATCCCGACCATCGCGCCTTGGAACAGCAGTAGATAGGTGAAGAACGCGCCCATATTGTCGTCACGCGACAGGTAGAACCGCGCATAAAGGATGATCAACATCCCGATCCCAAGGATCAGACCCGCAAACATAAACCCCAACGGATCGAGAAAGAGGTTTACGTTCAACCCCAGCTGCGGCAGCCACGTGAGGCTGGCGGTCACGACCTCGCCCGCTAGAACAGCCGGCGCGTGTGTCGCAAGGCCGATCGCGGCGCAGGCCGTCACCAGAAAGGTCACCAAAAAGCAGCTTTGCCGGCCTGCCTGATACATCAGGCCGGGCAGCAAGGCGCCAAGAAACGGGAGGGCTATAATCAGGAACAATGACATGGCCGCAACTATGTCATGAGCCGCGATAAAACGACCAGCCCTCTTTTACCAAATTACGATGGAAAAATACGGATTTATGAGCGCTTCTTGTCGCAGCAACTGAACTTTGCTGCGGCACGATGATTTAATTTAGGTCCATTTCGCGAATATGTAAGAGAGCAACCGCATCCGCCGCACAAAAAAATGCGGCAGTCGTCTAACTGCCGCAGCACATTTTATAATTCCGCGCGCCTTGGGGCGGTGCGAGTTTACAGATTCTCTAGGTCTTCGGGTAGCGCCCCTTTGAAACCGGTGGCGACCACGAATTTCTCGGAACTGTCGGACCGGCTGGCAGGTGGCTTGATGTTGGCGACCTTGGCAAACCGACGCTTGAGCAGCTGCTGCAAATCGCCCTCCGCCCCGCCGGCCAGCACTTTGGCGACAAAGGTGCCGCCGTCTTCCAGCACATCAAAGGCAAAGTAAGCCGCAGCCTCGCACAGGGCAATGATCCGGTTGTGGTCAGTCTGTTTGTGCCCCGAGCTTGAGGCCGCCATGTCCGACATCACCACATCGGCCTTGCCACCCAACCAGCCTTTGACGATCTCGTCTGCGTCGTCTTCCATGAAATCAAGTTGGTGCAATTCGCAGCCTGCAATCGGCTCCATCTCTTGTAGGTCGATCCCAAGAATCGTGCCGACGTTCTTGCCCTTCTTTTCGCCCAGAACATTGCAACGTTTCACCGCGACCTGACACCAGCCACCAGGGGCTGCCCCCAGGTCAACAATCCGCGCACCCGGCACCAGAAAGCGGTATTTGTCGTCCAGTTCCATGATCTTATAGGCGGCACGCCCGCGATACCCTTCGGCATTGGCGCGTTTAACGTAGGGGTCGTTTAATTGGCGCTGCAACCAGCGGGTCGAGCTCAGCTTGCGCCCGCGTGCTGACTTTACCTTGACCTTGAGGTCACGTTGACCGCGCCCCGATGTGTTCTTGCCTGTGGGGGTCTTCCCGCCCGCAGCACCGCCCGTTGGCGTCTTGCCTGTCGGAGTTTTCGCCATCAGCCTAATCCTTCTTCCAAAACGCCGTCCGCGCTCATCTGGGCATATAACAGCCCCTCGCGCAGACCCCGGTCTGCAACACTTAATCTATCTGTCGGCCAGCACCGCATCAACGCCTGCAAAATCGCGGCCCCTGACATGATCAACGCCTGACGGTCCAACCCGATACGCGGATCGGCGCGCCGGCCACCCGGCCCCATCGCAAGATAGGAATGGATCACCTTGTCGATCTGCGCCGAGGTCATCCGAAGCCCGTCCACTTTGGTCCGGTCGTAGCGCTTTAGACCCAAATGACTGGCAGCGACAGTGGTGACCGTCCCCGAGGTGCCAACAATCTGGAACCGATCCTGGGATTGAATGGATTGATAGGGGGTAAAGTCCGTCAGGTTCTCCTCGAAGAACCAGCTCATCAAGGCGAAACGCGCGGCGTCGTCTTCCACATCAGAGAATTGGTCGCGCAAAGTCGCCACACCCAACGGCACACTGATCCAATCGACCACACGCGCGGCAGGCACATCAGTTTTCGCCTGATGGAAGCCGCCATGCAGCCGCATGATGGACTGCGCACGGTCGGCTTTGGGCACCTTGGAGATGTCGATCCAGACCAATTCGGTCGAGCCGCCGCCAATGTCCACCACCAGCAGGTTGTGGGTTTTGCGGTTCACCAGTGGTGCGCAGGAAATTACCGCAAGCTGCGCTTCTTCCTCGGGCTTGATGATATCAAGTTTTAACCCCGTCTCGCGCTGGATACGCTGCATAAATTCGGCACCGTTGGCGGCACGACGACACGCCTCGGTCGCAACAAGCCGCATACGCCGCACCTTGTTACGGCGCAGCTTTTGCTGGCAGATGCGCAATGCCTGAATGGTACGCGTCATCGATCCGCGCGACAATCGCCCGGTTTTCTCAAGCCCTGCCCCAAGCTGGACAGACTTCGAGAAGCTATCGACGACATGGAAACCGCTGCCTTTTGGCTGTGCGATCAGCATGCGACAACTATTTGTGCCCAGATCAAGGGCCGCATAAAGTTCGGTCGATCTGGGCGGAACTGGCGCGGGGCTCAGAGCCGGCGGTACATCGAGCGCGCCCGCACCTTTGGGACGCTGTGGCGCCATGATTGCGCCTTTCATATTGAGTTACCCCCAAGGTAATGTTTCTGCGGGCAAGGAGCAAGCGGGAAACCTGAAAACAGGCACGCTCAAGCCTATCGTCAGCCTCACAACCATCTTGAGAATTATGACACCCCGCCCCCCTCGCCTGTGGCGCGGGCGCGCTGTAATGTCGTCACGTCGCAGACGCCGTTTTGAATGTCGAAAAATGGCGTCGGGGACAGATCAACAGCCGCTAAGAAAAACAAGCACAGCAGAGGAATCAATCATGCCCGAAGTTACCATCGTCTATTGGCGTGACATTCCAGCACAGGTCATCGTTGGCAAAGGCCGGCGCGGATCAAAGCGCCCGCTGCCCGAACGGTTTGAACAGGCCATCGACCGCGCCGCGATGAAAATCGGCGCGGATGACAGCGATGCCTATCTTGCCGAATGGCGCAAGGCCGATCCCTATACGGTCGACGGCGATCCCGACGCCGTGGCCGATGCCGAAGTCGTACGTATCGATGCCGAATACGACCGCGACCGCATCAAGACATTGATTGCCAATGACGGCTGGGCCTGACCGCCTCTTGCCGGTGCAAAAGTTGATCCCCTCATGAAAGAAATGCTCATGTCCCTTTTGAACTTCCGGCGCAAGGAAGCCCCAGCGTTTGAATTTCCCACTCCCGAGGTCGCGGCCTTTTTGCAGGACTATTCGATCGAGGTGATGCCCCGCACGGCGGAAAAGGTCGAAGACTTCCGCGATCTGCTGCCCGAGGGGACACGGGTCTATATCGCGCATATCGATGGCACCCCGATCGAAGACATGGTCGCCACCGCAGCACGTCTGAACGCCGACGGCTACAAGGTCATGCCCCACTTTCCCGCGCGCATCATCAAGGATCGCGCGACGCTGGAAAACTGGATCGCCATGTATCAGGGCGAGGCTGACGTAAAGCAGGGCTTGCTGCTGGCCGGCGGCGTCACCACACCGCACGGGGATTTCAGCGATTCCATGCAGCTGATGGACACGGGCCTGTTTGACAAACACGGGTTTGAGCGTCTGCACATCGCAGGCCACCCCGAAGGCAACCGTGACATCGACACCGACGGCACCCGCCTGCGGGTCGACGATGCCCTGCGCTGGAAACAGGGGTTCTCCGAACGGACCGACGCGAAAATGGCCATCGCCACGCAGTTTGCGTTCGAGGCACAGCCAATCATCGAATGGGCCGAGAGCCTGAAACATGCGGGCATCGACCTGCCGATCCACATCGGCATTGCAGGCCCCGCCAAGCTGCAAACCCTGATCAAATTCGCCATCGCCTGCGGGGTCGGCCCGTCACTGAAGGTGCTGCAAAAGCGCGCGATGGACGTTACCAAACTGCTGTTGCCCTACGAGCCGACAGATGTGATCACCGAACTGGCCGCCCACAAAGCCGCCAACCCAGATTTCAACATTACCCATGTGCATTTCTTCCCGCTGGGTGGGATCAAAACGAATGCAAACTGGGCCATCGAGAATGGCGGACCTGCTGCGCAACCAGCCAATTCCGTCTAAGGAAAGACTGAACACCATGACCAGAACCGTCGTCGAATCCAAAACCAAAACAGCAATCATCGGCTTTGACGAGCCCTTCTGCGTGATCGGGGAACGTATCAACCCCACCGGCCGCAAGATCCTCGCCGAAGAGCTGGAGCGTGGCGATTTCAGCCGCGTCGAGGCCGACGCCATCGCACAGGCCGCAGCAGGGGCAAATATCCTGGACGTGAACTCCGGTGCCGTGTTCTCGAATAAAATGGCCGAAGATCCGCGCTACGCCGACAACAACTTTGTCGAACCGATGCTGATGCCTGAGCTCATCCGCGTCGTGCAAAACGCTGTTGATATTCCGATCTGTATCGACAGCTCTGTTCCTGGCGCGTTGGAAGCGGGTCTTGAGGCCTGCGAAGGCCGCCCGCTGCTGAATTCGGTCACAGGCGAAGAAGAGCGGCTGGAACTGGTGCTGCCTTTGGTCAAGAAATACAACGTGCCGGTGGTGGCGATCTCTAATGATGACACTGGCATCTCCGAAGATCCCGATGTGCGGTTTGAAGTTGCCAAGAAGATCGTTGAACGCGCCGCAGATTTCGGCATTCCAGCCCACGACATTGTGGTTGATCCACTGGTGATGCCGATTGGGGCGATGGCGACGGCAGGGCATCAGGTTTTTACCCTCGTGCGTCGTCTGCGCGAGGAACTGGGTGTGAACACCACCTGCGGCGCGTCAAACATCAGCTTTGGTCTGCCCAACCGCCACGGCATCAACAACGCCTTTCTGCCCATGGCGATGGGGGCTGGCATGACCTCGGCGATCATGAACCCGATCACGCTGGCGGTGAACCCGACAAAAATTGCCGAGAAGAAAGCCGAACTGGTCGCGGCGGGCATCATTCTGCCGGACGAGATCGACGACGAGACATTTGTGACGCTGCTTGGCATGGGATCGACCAAACCCACCCCCGGCAAAGAGATGGAAGCGATCCGTGCTGCTAACTTCTTGTTCGACCGTGACCCCCACGGCACCGAATGGATCAAGTTCAACAAGGTCGCGCCCAAGGCCGGCCAAGAGGGTCGCGGACGCGCGGGCCGCAAGGGGGGCCGTCGCCGGTAATGGGGATTCTCCCTACCGCCAAGAACAAAAACCTCGCAAACTCTGGTTTGCGGGGTTTTCTTTTGGGGCGAAAGGCTTTTTTCCGGCAATCAGAGGTTGACCGCATACCTCAAGCAGGCATGATCTAGGCGCAAAGCCGAAAGGGCTTTGTATTATCCTAGACACTGGTAACGACCACCTCACATGGCGCATTCCGGCAGTCCAAGTTCGGTCAAAAAATGAACACAACTGTGTGGCTACTATGAAATGGCAAGACGCGACCCGTAGGTGGAACCATGATGACATGCTTTGAGGGAATTACCACGCAGCCCGTTTTTTGGGCGGCTGGCAGTGTCGGCCTTATTGCGGCGATCGTCATGATTTCTATGCTTTGGGTCCAGCGCTTTCGTGGCAAGCTTTACTACGCGCTCACCTTCTTTGCGATGATCTATACGCTGCTTATCGTTGGCGCAGAAGCCTCAGCGGTGGCCTTTGATTGTCAGTACAAGTTAGGCGTTGCCGCGTGGCTCGGGAACGCGCTGGTGCCGGTGGCGTGGTGTTTCTTTGTCTACGCTTACGTCCATCAATCCAGCTGGCTTGGCAAAAAACGGGTTGTTGCAGCACTTGTGCTCGCGCCTGTGCTGTCCTTTGCTTTTGCTGCGACAAATACACATCACGGGCTGGTCTACGATCACGCGACCACGATCCCACCAGGCGCGCGCCAGATCGACTACATCCACGGGCCCGGGTTCTACGTCATTATGGCCGTGCTCTATGCCTTTGTTGGTGCCACCTACTATGGTCTTTACAAGGGGTTCAGGCGGTCGCGCCGGTCAGCGTGGCCGCTGCTCACGATGCTTGCCGTCGTAACGATGACCCCGCTTGCAGCAAATGCAGCCTATATCTTTCTTGGCTTCACCATTTTCGGACTGGACCCGACATCGTTTATGTTCAGCGTCGGTATCTTTGCCTTCACGTTTATGCTGCTCACAAACAAAACGTTGGATATGGCGTCGGTCGGGCAATCTGTCTTGTTCAACACCATGAGCGAAGCTGTCGTCCTTGTGGATAATAACAAAAACGTCGTCTTGATGAACACAGCTGCAAAGAAACGCGGCTTCTGCAAGGTCCCTAAGGACGAAGCCGCCGCCCTTCTCGCCACTATCGATACCCGTAGCCTAAGGACCACCGAGGCATCCGTGACCATCGACGAACGCGTCTATGATCCTCGGGTCCAAGAGATCGAAAGCCCGTTGGACCCAGACGGCACCATTTTGGGCTGGAGCGTCACGTTGGTCGACATTACCGACCGCATCGCCATCACCCGCGCCCTCGAAAATGCGTTGCTACGTGCGGATGAGGCCAATCGTGCCAAGGACGAATTCATCTCGGCTGTCAGCCATGAGCTACGTACGCCGCTGACGTCGCTCAAGGGGGGCTTGGCGCTCGCCCTCAGTGGCCGCCTGGGTGATATGGACGACCGCGTACGATCTCCGCTTGAAATCGCACAGCGCAACGGTGTGCGCCTGTCTCGGCTGGTCGACAACATTCTCTTGTCCCAGAAAATCGATGGGGACGCCCTTAGCCTTGATCAGCAGCCGGTCGATCTGGGGGCCCTTTTAAAAGACAGCCTCGAGGAAAACCAAATGTTCGCTGCCGAACAGCGGATCAAGCTCGTCCGGCCCAAGGGTGATCAATCCGCGATTATCACCGGTGACGCCTTCGCACTTCGGCAGATCATCGACAACCTTGTCTCGAACGCGATCAAATTCTCTGATCCCGACAGCATCGTCGAAGGCGCGCTGTCGGTCTCTGACGGCCACGTGCGCCTGTCGATCAAAGACAATGGGCGTGGTATTCCTGATGGGATGGAAGATCAGGTCTTTGGCCGGTTCGCGCAGGTCAAAAACGGCGGCCAATTCGCGACGCAGGGCTCCGGTCTGGGGCTGCACATCTCGCAGCAGCTTGCCCAGCAGATGTCGGGTAAAATCTTTTACGAAAGCGAAGTCGGCCAAGGCTCGGTATTTCACATGGACTACGCCACTATCGCGGCACACCAAGCAAAGGTTATCCACGCAGCAGATCCCGATGCGACGGACGCATCTGCCCTTCAGCACCGTGGCGACCTGCCGGAAAACGCACAGGTATAATGCCCGAAACGAGTTCGTAAGTATATCAGGAATAAAGGATATGGTGGTCCCAGCTGGATTCGAACCAGCGACCTCTCGCTTCGGAGGCGAGCACTCTATCCAGCTGAGCTATGGGACCATATGGGGGCGGTATAGCCAGACTGCCCGCCCCCTGCAATTACAAAATCAGTTCATTTTCACGCAAAGAGATCATGCGCCAATTCAAGCGCTTCAATCAGCGTGTCGATCTCGGCATTGGTGTTGTACATCCCAAAAGAGGCGCGGCAGGTGGCGGTTTGCCCCAGATGTTGCATAAGCGGCCCACAACAATGCTGCCCCGCCCGTACGGCAACACCCTTCTTGTCCAAGATGGTAGAGATATCATGCGCATGCGCCGCCCCGTCCAGCGTAAAGCTGAAGATCGCGGCCTTATCCGGCGTGGTGCCTTGAACCTGCAACCAGTTCAATCCTGCCAGACGGGTCACTGCATAGTCACGCAAGGATGCTTCATGGGCCGCAATATTCTCCATTCCGACGTTCATCATATATTCTAATCCGACACCCATCCCGATGGTCTGCACGATGCCGGGGGTGCCCGCCTCGAACTTCATGGGGGCGTCGTTATAGATAATGCCGTCTTTGGTGACTTCGCGGATCATATCGCCGCCGCCCAGAAACGGGCGCATCTCGGCCATGCGGTCGGGGTGGATATAGATCGCACCGGACCCTGATGGACCATAGAGCTTGTGACCGGTGATCGCATAGAAATCGCAGCCTATATCCTGCAGGTCCACGGGCATGTGAACCGCCGCCTGCGACCCGTCGACCAAGACGGGCACGCCTTTGGCATGGGCCCCTGCGGTGATCGCCTTGACGTCCACCACCGTACCCAGAACATTCGACACCTGCGTCACGGCAATGAGCTTGGTCTTGGGGGTGATGGCGTCGATCACGGCTTGGGGATCAAGCGCACCGGTCGCATCCACATCTACCCATTTGATCACCACGCCTTGGCGTTCGCGCAGAAAATGCCACGGCACGATATTGGCGTGATGCTCCATCACCGACAGGATAATCTCGTCGCCCGGTGATAGGTTCGGCATGGCCCAACCGTAAGCGACCAGATTGATCCCTTCTGTCGTGCCGGAGTTGAAGACGATGTGATCCTCGTTCCCGACGTTTAAGAACCGCGCAACGGTTCCGCGCACGGATTCGTACTGGTCGGTCGCCAGATTAGAAAGATAGTGCAAGCCGCGGTGAACATTGGAATATTCGTGGCTATAGGCACGGCTGATCGCATCGATCACGACCTGCGGCTTCTGCGCCGATGCACCATTGTCGAGATAGACCAGCGGCTTGCCGTTCACTTCACGGGACAGGATCGGAAAATCGCGGCGGATGGTGTTTACATCATACATCAAGAAGCACTCCTTGGGCAGCAATGCCCACGATAGAAAGAAGCAGGCTCATCCCCAGAACGACAGCCGCCATAGCAATCAGCAAAACGCCAATCGCCTTGCCCAAACCAGTGAAGTCGAATGCCGCGGCAATGAAGTTCACCAATATCCAAAGACCGATGATCCCGGTCGCCAGTGATGCCAGTACCGACACACCAGGAGAGATGTACATAAGCAGAAAAATTGCCACTTGCGCAATAATGCGCAAGACCTGCAAGAACACGACCAATGCCAGTATATCGCCAAGGTTCCCGTCACCACCAAGCGCGCGGCCTGTCCAGAACAGCCCGTGCGTGGTGATCACCAAGACCCCTGTCAGCAGTACGAACATCGCCAAGGGACTGGTAAAGAACGCGGGCATGCCTGGAGTCGGCTGCAGCACAAGGCTGACCGAGAAAATCAGCGTGTTCACCGCCGCCGCCAGCGCAAGCGCGGTCCACAATACATTGCGATCAAGCCGCCAGCCGATAATCTGCTGTGCCGCCGCGCGAGGGTTGCGCAGGCTTAAAATGACCAACTCGGACAGAACCGATCGTATGTCAGGGGCGTTCATGGGCGTGTCCGATATGCGACCAGCAAGCCGCTGATCCAGAACCATAAAAATACGCAAAGCCAGATCAATCCGACAATGCGCAGCTCGATCCCTTCGCCGACGAACCCTGCCGTAAGTCCGTGCAGCAATACAAGGGGGCTGGACGCCAGCAAGGCCCAGAAAAGCGCAAGACGGGTGCTATACCCGCTCGGGCGACCGCGCATCACCTTGAGGATAATTTGCGTGCCGGCCGCGAGCATATAGAAAATCAACGGCGCGATGAACAGCCATGCCATCAGGGTCGCCCCCAGCAACATGTCCAGCTCGGTGCCGTTGACATGGGCTTCGCGGGCCAGACGCGGGGTCTGGGCCACGAAAAAGATCAGACACGCGACCATCAGATAGATCAGGTTGCGATCCTCCCGCGGGCCCTGCCCCAACAACCGCCGCACAACGGCGGCGGGGTTGCGGTAGCTGGCCACGATATCGCGTGTCGCCGCCATCAGGCTGCGTGCCGCTCAAGCCACTCGGCAAGCCGTGCGGTGATCTCTTCGCGCAGAGTTTCGTCCTCGATCTCTTCGACAGCCTCGGCCAAAAACGACAAGGTCAGAAGATCGGTCGCGACGTTATGCGGTACACCACGCGAGCGCAGATAAAACAGCGCGTCCTCGTCGATTGCCCCCGAAGTGGAGCCGTGAGAACAGGCCACATCATCGGCGTAGATTTCAAGCTCGGGCTTGGCGAGGAACTGACTATCTTCATCCAGCAGCAACGACTGGCTGATCTGATAGCCATCGGTCTTTTGCGCGTCTTTCTTGACCAAAATCTTGCCTTGGAACACGCCGGTTGCCCCGTTACGCAGAACCTTTTTGAAGACCTGACGGCTTTCGCAGTTCACCGCATCATGGGTGATGAACACCGTGTCGTCGTGGTGGAAATCACCCCCGTCGCCCACACAGGCCCCCGCCACATGGGCAGCAGCATCATCACCCGTCAGTTCGATCACGCAATCGTTGCGCGTCATCACGCCATTGGCGGTCAGCGTAAAGGATTTGAACGCGGATTCAGTCCCCAGACGGGTAAAGATATGCGTTGCTGCGCGTTGTTCATGGTCACGCCCTTGGGCGCGCACATGGTGGAACGCAGCGTTGTCGCCGACCTCGACTTCGAGCACACCGTTAAAGCGCGCAGCCACAGGGCCGTTCTCCAGCAGCGTGAATTCAGCACCGGCATCCAGCTTAATGACGTTGTGCAGCATGACATCAGCGGTCTCGGAGGTCCGGCGATAAACGATGTTCACCGGCTTGGAGACTTTGTCTGTCACATGGATCAACACGCCATCCGCGGCAAACGCCGTGTTCAGCGCTGCCAAGGGGCGCGCCACAGGCGTCTGACCGTTCTTTTCCAGCGTCCCATAAAGATCACGCGCCCAATGCAGGTCAGCGTTCGCTTGGGCCAGCCGTTCGATGGTGATGCCCTCAAGCGTCAGATCGTCCGACGCATCTGCATCGAACACACCGTCAACGAACACCAGCTTGAGCCGGTCGATCTGATCAAACAGAGCCACGTCTTCCGACGCGCGCACCGCGGCAGAGACAGCCTGCGGCTGGGTCAGCGTATCAGGGCGGGTGTATTTCCAGTATTCGTCACGACGCTCCGGCAGACCTGCCTGTTGCAGCCGCGATAGTGCGTCTTTGCGTGCCGCATCGGACCAGCCCCCTTGGGGCAGATCCAACGTGGCGATCAACGCCTCGGTCGGGGTTTGTTGTGTCGCTGCTTCGGCCATTACGCCACCTCGGACAGGATGTCGGCATACCCGTTGTTTTCAACTTCAAGCGCCAGCTCGGGACCACCGGTTTTGATGATCCGACCGTCAGCCATAATGTGCACAACGTCGGGTTTGATGTGGTCCAGCAGACGCTGGTAGTGGGTGATCACGAGGAAGCCGCGCCCTTCGGTGCGCAGCGCGTTCACGCCGTCGGCAACCAGTTTCATCGCGTCGACGTCCAAACCGGAGTCTGTTTCGTCCAAGATGCACATCTTTGGCTCGAGCATCGCCATTTGCAGGATTTCATTCCGCTTTTTCTCGCCACCGGAGAAGCCCATGTTGACGGGACGTTTCAGCATCTCTGCATCGATCTTCAGCTCTTTGGCACGGGCGCGCACAACCT
This sequence comes from Sulfitobacter sp. M22, assembly GCF_021736025.1. NCBI lineage: Bacteria > Pseudomonadati > Pseudomonadota > Alphaproteobacteria > Rhodobacterales > Roseobacteraceae > Sulfitobacter > Sulfitobacter sp. M22. The sequence goes on from NZ_WMEC01000001.1 coordinate 1,010,647, forward strand.
TGAGGAACTCTGCCGCTGACATTTCTTCTTCGCCACGGGCCTTGCGCTGTGCGTTCACAGCCGTCCGCAGGAAAGTCATGTTGCCGACGCCGGGGATTTCAACGGGATACTGGAACGCAAGGAACAGGCCTGCGGCGGCACGCTCTTCTGGCTCGAGGTCCAGCAGGTCAATGTCACCCAGATGCGCGGAGCCTTCTGTGACCTCGTAGCCGCCTTTGCCGGACAGCACATAGGACAGCGTGGATTTACCGGAACCGTTCGGCCCCATGATCGCGTGAACCTTACCGGCTTCGACTTCCAGATCGACACCCTTCAGGATTTGCTTATCTTCTTCTTCCAGTTTGACCTTCAGGCCTTTGATGCTCAGCATGGGAGGTTCCTTTTCTTGCGCTTTGGCGCTGCAATGACAGTGAATTGAGTGAATGAAAACCCCGCCAAGGGGCCGTCATCGGTGTAAGATTTCATGCCGCTCTCCCTGCCTGTAAGGCTTTGGGAAAACGCGCATAAAGGGCGGTTCGGCAGGCATCTATGCCCGCCTGATAGGAAAGCGGTGACAGCGGATCGGGTAGAACCGCTGTGGGGATATCTTCGATCTGCATCGGGGCCTGCATCGGCCGACCGACGGAAGCTGCATAGTCGAGGTACTTCAACCGTGACTGCCCCGCCGGGGCCAACCAACTGTTGGGCACGCCATAGGCATCGGCCACAATCAACCCGTGCAGGGATGATGCAAATACATGATCGCATGTTGCAATCGCGTCGCAGACCGCCTGCGCATCGCCGCGTGGATCGATCAGTTGATATCGTGTATCGCTGGCGACAAGCGTTTGAAGCATGGGATCATCAATCAGCGAGTAGTGCGGCACGATACCGATCCTGCCGTTCGGTGCCTGTTTGTGCGGCCAAACGGCATTGATCAACAATCCCGGATCGCCAAACTCGGACAACTCCAAGCCCAGCAACGCGGCGGTAATCGGACCGCGTACCAGCGCAATATCCACATGGTCGGTAAACCCTGTGCCCTGCACCGGATGCAACAATCCTGCACCCCAGATCACCGGCCGATGATCCTGCGCCTCGCTAAAGTTGCGTTTGACCACCTGCAACAGCGAACCGATCGCCCAGACATCGGCCTTGCGCACACCAGCATGCTCCACAGGCCGGCCCGAGACATGGGCCAGCACCACAGGGCTGATGGCGTCCCCGAAATTCGGGACCGCCTTCCACCAGTGCAGGCGCAAGGGCATGGTGTCAGCCGATAGTTGCATCAGCTTGCTGCGTCCTCGTACACGGCAATGATCATGTGTCATCCCCCTTGCGCAGCACCAAAAGCGCTACACGGATCGCGGCATAGATCATCGCAAAGATCAGCATCTGAAAGAACGTGTCCTCAAACGCGGCGAGCGTCAGCCCGCCGCCCCGAACCAGAGCCATCAGCACCCAGAAAACCAAGGCGGCGATGGTCACATCCCATGTCAGTTTGCGCATCATCGCGATTACCCCACGGACCCTTCAAGAGAGATCGCAACCAGCGCCTGCGCTTCCATTGCGAACTCCATCGGCAGTGCCTGAAGCACGTCTTTGCAGAAACCGTTGACGACCAAGGCCACCGCCTCTTCCTCGTCCATCCCGCGCGAACGGCAATAGAACAGCTGATCGTCATCCACCTTGGATGTGGTTGCCTCGTGCTCTACGCGGCTGCTGTTATTCTTGACCTCGATATACGGCACCGTGTGGGCACCGCACTGGTCGCCGATCAGCAAGCTGTCACATTGCGTATAGTTGCGCGATTCCTTGGCTTTGGGGTGCATGGTGACCAACCCGCGATACGTGTTCTGCGCCTTGCCCGCCGAAATCCCCTTGGACACGATGCGCGACTTGGTGCGCTTGCCCAGGTGGATCATCTTGGTGCCGGTATCGGCCTGCTGCATATTGTTGGCGATCGCGATGGAATAGAACTCGCCTTGGCTGTCATCGCCGCGCAGGATGCACGACGGGTATTTCCACGTCACAGCCGAACCGGTTTCAACCTGCGTCCACATCACCTTGGCACGGTCACCACGGCAATCGGCACGCTTGGTCACAAAGTTATAGATCCCGCCCTTGCCGTTCTCGTCACCGGGATACCAGTTCTGAACGGTCGAATATTTCACCTCGGCGTCTTCTTCGATGATGATCTCAACCACCGCGGCGTGCAGCTGGCTTTCGTCCCGCTGCGGCGCGGTACAGCCTTCAAGGTAGGAGACATAGGACCCCTTGTCGGCAATGATCAACGTGCGCTCGAACTGGCCAGTGTTTTCCGCATTGATACGGAAATAGGTCGACAGTTCCATCGGGCAGCGCACGCCCGGTGGCACGTAAACAAACGACCCGTCAGAGAAAACGGCCGAGTTCAACGTCGCATAAAAGTTATCATTCACCGGCACGACCGAGCCAAGGTATTTCTTGACCAGTTCCGGGTGCTCGCGGATCGCCTCAGAGATGGAGCAGAAAATTACGCCCGCTTTCTTCAGCTCGTCCTGAAAGGTGGTCCCGACGGAAACGGAATCGAACACGGCGTCCACAGCAACCTTGCGAGGTTCGTCGCCCATGTTTTCTGCACCCTCGACGCCCGCCAGAATGGCTTGCTCTTTCAAGGGGATACCCAGCTTCTTGTAGGTCTCGAGCAGCTTAGGATCTACGTCGTCCAGGGACTTGGGCTTGACCGCCATGGATTTGGGACGCGCATAGTAATACTGGTTCTGAAAGTCGATTTCAGGATAGTCCACCATCGCCCAGTTCGGCTCTTTCTTGGTCAACCAGCGCTCATAGGCCGCCAGACGCCATTCCAGCATCCACTCGGGCTCTTCATTCTTTTCCGAAATCAGTTTGACGATATCGGGGTTCAGACCCAGCGGGGCATAGTCCATCTCGATATCTGTGGACCACCCATATTTATAGGCACCGCCGACTTCGCGCACGGCATCCACGGTGTCCTGATCAACGCCCTCTTTAACGCCGGTGTTCGGGTCATCCTTGACCAAAGTGCTATCCATGCTTTTCATCCTTCAACTGGCGGTGCGCATCAAGCGGCCCGCGCCTCGTGTTTCTTCAATTTCGCGGTCCAGGCGTCTGCAAAACGCAAGACCTGTTCTTCTGTGGTGTCCGGCCCAAGCGATACGCGCACGGCACAGGATGCCTCAGCGTCGTCAAAGCCCATGGCCGCCAACACGCGACTTGTCGCCACCTTGCCGCTAGAGCACGCAGACCCCGCGCTGATCGCAAAGCCTGCAAGGTCCATCTGCATCACCTGCGTCTCACCGCGCCACCCGGGCGTGATAAAGCAAGAGGTGTTTGGCAAACGCGCCACGTCTTTCCCAACAAAAATAGTCTTCTTTGACGCAGCCTCAAGAGCCTTCTCTAGAACATTTCTAAGGTCTGCAACCCGTTCCCATACGCCATCCGCCAAATCCTGCGCTGCGGCAGCGCACGCAGCCCCGAAACCGGCGATGCCGATGACGTTCTCTGTCCCCGCGCGACGGCCCAATTCTTGCCCGCCTCCGCGCAACATCGGCTGCATCAATCCGGGCGTATATTCGGGCCCCGCGATCAGCGCGCCGATGCCCTTGGGACCGCCCAGCTTATGGGCCGAGACAGCCAATGACGTATGGCGCCCGACATCCGAGCGCCAGCGCCCCAGATCCGACAACTTACCGGCCGCTTGCACCGCGTCACGGAACACGCTTGCAGGCGACGCGCCCAAACGCGACAGCTCGGTCAACAGGCTTTCCGGCTGCAACACCCCTGTCTCGCTATTGGCACGTTGCAAAAACAGCGTTTTGCCCGCCAAGGCTCCATCCGGTAGCGCGTTCAAATCCACGTGACCATTGTGACCCACAGGCAATTGCTCGGCCTCAGGGCACCAGATGCGCACCGCTTCATGCTCCACGGCTGCGCCGGCGACATTGCCCGCGTCCTGCACCACCCCCGCGATCGCTTCGGTGGCACCGCTGGTAAAGATCACTTCCGACACATCGCAGCCGACCAAAGCCGCCACCTGCCCGCGTGCCTTTTCAACCATCATCTTGGCCGCACGCCCTTCGGCATGGACGCTCGACGGGTTGCCCGCCACATCCATCGCCGCCAACATCGCCGCGCGCGCCTCTGCCCTCAGCGGGGTGGTCGCGTTATGATCCAGATAGGTTCTCATATCAGCTTCCAAATGGTCCCAAATCCCAGGGAGCGTGAGGAACAGCGTCCCTCATTCCGTGTCGGCCTCGTCCACGATGGCAAAGAGGTTCGGCACCGCCGGACAGGGGGCAAGCTCATTGGCCACGACATCGGACAGCCGCGTCTGGTGCAAGAAAACATAGACCTGCGCACTGAGCCCTTCCCACAAACGATTGGTCAAGGATTGCGCACGACTGCCCGATGACCCGCCAGAGGCACCTGCCCCCACATGCATCGCGTCGACCTTTTCGTCGACCGCCGCCAGAATGTCGACGACGCGGATATTCGCCGCTGGTCGCGCCAAACGATAGCCGCCGCCGGGGCCACGCACCGATGCCACCAGCTCGGCCCGGCGCAGTTTTACGAAAAGCTGTTCTAGATACGGCAGGGAAATGGACTGACGCGCCGCGATATCGCCCAGATTGACCAGGCGGTCTGCAGGCTGCAACGCTATATCAGCCAGTGCGACCATGGCATACCGCCCCTTGGTAGACAGCTTCATCGCAGAGTTCCCTTTCCCATAGGCGCCTGTTTGATTGACGAGGACGCATGAAATGCCTAAACGCAATGTCTGACCCACCTTAAAGCTGGGATCACACAAGTTAGAACCGTTCTAAACTGCCTTAGCGAATTCGTCAACTATTCCGCTGCACTTAGAACCCCAAGCAGGGACGCTCATGCCCGAGGTTATTTTTCCCGGACCCGAAGGCCGCCTCGAAGGCCGCTACCATCCACAAAAAGAACGCGACGCGCCAATCGCTATTCTGCTTCACCCACACCCACAATTCGGCGGGACGATGAACCATAAGGTCGTGTATAATATGCACTATGCCTTCTACAATATGGGTTTCACCGTTTTGCGCTTCAACTTCCGCGGCGTGGGCCGAAGCCAAGGCGAATACGATCAAGGCGTCGGTGAACTCTCTGATGCAGCGTCAGCGCTGGATTACCTGCAGTCGATGAACAACAACTCCAAGCACTGCTGGGTTGCGGGTTTCTCGTTCGGCGCATGGATCGGCATGCAATTGCTGATGCGCCGTCCCGAAATCACGGGTTTCATCTCTGTCGCACCGCCTGCGAACATGTATGACTTCAGCTTCCTCGCACCCTGCCCGGCTTCCGGTCTGGTGATCAATGGGACGGCTGACCGCGTAGCACCGCCAGCTGATACCGTGAACCTCGTGAACAAACTGCACGAGCAAAAGGGCATCACCATCACCCACCAAGAAGTCGAGGGTGCCGGCCACTTCTTTGAAGAGCCGCATATGGATACGCTCATTACGTCGACCACCGACTATGTGAAGCGTCGCCTCACGGAAACGACCCGTTAATGGCGGATCAGACAGTCGTCGATCTGGCCAATCAACTGGCCGAAGAATGTCTGGCAGTACAACGCGAAACCGGACAGGAGCGGCTTTTTATGGAAGTCGCTGCTGTTCTGGGCGCGTCGTCGCAGACCATGGAAGAAGCCTTTGTCACAGCGATCCGTACGCGGCTTTCTGCCGCACAGGGGCGTGACTTTATCGCCAAGGCGCTCGCCGCGCACCGCGCAAAAGAAAGCTGACGTATGACCACCAGACTAGAGCAACAGATTGCCTTCCTTAACGAAGCAGACAAGCTCAAGTCGGTCACACGCGGCACGCTTTTATGCGATGCCTCGCGGGCGGAAAATTCGGCTGAACACAGTTGGCACCTGACGCTTTATGCACTGGTGCTAGCGGATCAGGCGGGCGAAGGCGTCGACATCACCCGCGTCATCAAAATGTTGATCCTGCATGACCTCGTCGAGATTGACGCAGGCGACAACCCGATCTTCGGCAGCTACGATGCGGCCGATATGGAGGCCCAGGAACAGCTTGCCGCTGACCGAATATTTGACCTTCTTCCCAACGATTTACGCGACGATCTTCGTGCCACATGGGAAGAGTTTGAAGCGAATAAGACCCCCACGGCCCGCTTTGCAAAGTCGCTGGACCGGTTCCAGCCGCCCATGCAGAACCTTGCCGCGGGCGGGGGCAGTTGGGTCGAATACAACGTCACCGAAGCGCAGTTCGTGGAAAAGGTGGGCAGCAAGATCAAGACCGGCGCGCCGGGCTTGTGGGAATTCGCACGCGCCCGCGTCTCTGCCTGGTTTGCGGCCCGCGGCTAGCACCCTCTGCCATTAGGTACCCGACCTCTTTCCTTCGCATCACAACCCTGCTGCAGCGCTTTGATATTTGGCAGACACCACATCCCTTTTTCAGTATACCATTGCATACCGACTAGGCATTGGTGCTTGAATAGTCTATGAGGAGAACAGTTTCACCTCAAAGGACCGCAGACGATGACCAAGATCAAAGTGGAAAACCCGATCGTTGAGCTCGACGGTGATGAAATGACCCGCATCATGTGGGATTTCATCAAGAAAAAGCTGATCCTGCCCTATCTCGACGTGGATCTGAAATACTACGATCTAGGGATGGAGGTCCGCGACGAGACCAACGACCAGATCACCATAGACGCGGCCCACGCGATCAAGGATCACGGCGTTGGCGTCAAATGCGCGACCATCACCCCTGACGAGGCACGGGTCGAGGAGTTCGGCCTGAAAGAGATGTGGCGCTCTCCTAACGGGACGATCCGTAACATTCTGGGCGGCGTGATCTTCCGCCAGCCGATCATCTGCAAGAACGTCCCCCGCCTTGTGCCCGGCTGGACCAAGCCGATTGTCGTGGGCCGTCATGCCTATGGCGACCAGTATAAAGCGACCGATTTTAAATTTCCCGGCAAGGGCAAGCTAACGTTGAAATTCGTCGGCGAGGACGGGACAGAGATCGAGCGCGAGCTTTTCGACGCCCCCGACGCCGGTGTCGTGATGGGAATGTACAACCTTGATAAATCCATCATCGACTTTGCCCGCGCGTCGCTGAACTATGGTCTGAACCTTGGCTGGCCGGTCTACCTGAGCACCAAGAACACGATCCTCAAACAATACGACGGTCGCTTTCTTGAATTATTCCAGCACATCTACGAAACCGAGTTCGAAGATAAGTTCAAAGCCGCGGGCATCACCTATGAACACCGTCTTATCGACGACATGGTCGCCTGTGCGATGAAGTGGAACGGCGGGTACGTCTGGGCCTGCAAGAACTATGACGGCGACGTGCAGTCAGACACCGTCGCGCAGGGGTTCGGCTCGCTCGGGTTGATGACATCCGTGCTGATGACCCCCGATGGCCAGACCGTAGAGGCAGAAGCCGCCCACGGCACTGTCACCCGCCATTACCGCCAACATCAGAAGGGTGAGGAAACCTCGACCAATTCCATCGCATCTATCTATGCGTGGACGGGCGGGATCAAGCATCGCGGTAAACTGGATGATAACGCCGAACTGATCCGCTTTGCCGAAACCCTGGAAAAGACGGTCGTGGATACGGTGGAATCAGGTTCTATGACCAAAGACCTGGCCCTGCTGGTCGGCCCCGACCAAGGCTGGCTGACCACAATGGGATTCTTGGAAAAAGTCGACGAGAACCTGAACAAGGCGCTCAGCGCGCAATAAGCCAACCGCTTAAGACAAGGGCCATCCTGAACGGGTGGCTCTTTTTCTGTGCAGCGGACCCTGCGTGACGCGATGTAACGGGGGAAATTATTATTCTGCACTGCAGCACCCCTAGACAGGTCAACATAGCTGCCCTATCTGCACGATATGACATATGCTGATCCCCTCCACCATAGCTCGCTTGATGATGTCCAAGGCCTAAGCCTCGGGGTATTTTTGTGCGGTATCGGAATCTTCGTTTTGACCTCTGCCGGACTAATTACCGGTCAGACGGCGGGCTTGGCGGTGATCATCGCCTATCTCACGGGATATTCCTTCGGCGTGGTGTTCTTTTTGATCAACCTGCCGTTCTACTTCATCGCCTACAAACGCCTCGGGGCGGAATTTACGATCAAATCGCTGATCTCGGTCACCATGCTGTCTGTTGTCACCGAATTTCTGCCCTACGGGTTTGCGATCCAGTCACTGAGCCCGGCCCTCGCAGCGGTGATATTTGGTGCGCTGGTCGGGTTGGGGCTGCTGGCGATGTTCCGACATAATGGGTCGCTTGGGGGGTTGGGCGTTATCGCGCTGTTGGTTCAAGACACCACGGGGTTCAAGGCGGGATGGGTACAACTGATCACGGACGCCCTGATCTTTTCCGTCGCCTTGTTCCTGTTTCCAGCGTCGGTTGTGGGATATTCCCTGCTTGGTGCGCTGGTGCTGAACCTGATCATCACCTTCAACCACCGCCGCGACCGCTATATCGCCACCTGACCCGCCGGCTCTTGACACCGGCCCGCGCCCGTCTCAGGACTGGGTCGGAAACCAGCATTGGGGGCACGGTGATATGCATTATTTCTGGCTGATGATCGCCATCGTGACCGAAACCCTGGGCACCAGCGCGCTGCAAGCCTCTCAACAATTTACGCGTTTATGGCCGTCTGTCGCCGTCGTCGTGTGCTATGCGGTCTCCTTTTACCTGATGGGGCTGACGCTCAAGGTGATGCCGGTGGGCATTGTCTATGCGATCTGGTCGGGGCTGGGTATCGTGTGTATCGCGGGCATCGGCTATATCGTGTTCGGTCAAAAGCTCGACCTTGCGGCCGTTTTGGGCCTGTCGATGATCATCAGCGGCGTGCTGGTCATTCATCTATTTTCCAACAGCTCCACCCATTAAGCGACCCCGCTCGGGAACCCGGCACCGCATTCAGGCGTTAGCGTATGACGCAACCACCGAAAGTGCCTCATGCTCGATTCTTTAAGCTCCGTTTGGGGCACCCTGCCCGACCCTTTGCGCAACCAGCTTGAAGGGTACGCCGTCGGGTTCTGGAGCGTGCTGCCGCAACTTATTTTGTCGATTGTTTTCCTTTGTTTTCTCTGGGTCGTCGTTCGCATTGTGCAGGCTATCGTGCCGGGCGTGCTGCGCCGCGCCCGTATGCGTCGGTCGCTTGTCGATGTCATCATGATGCTGATTATCGTGGGGATGTGGCTGTTTGGCGTGTTAATCGCCGTCACCATCGCCTTTCCCACCATCACCCCCGGCAAGGCGCTGACTGCATTGGGTGTGGGCGGTGTGGCCATCGGCTTTGCCTTTAAGGATGTGTTCGAGAACTTCCTAGCAGGGATATTACTGCTGATCCGCGAACCTTTTTCTGTCGAGGATTACATTGAATGCGAGGGGTTTGAAGGTCAGGTCGAAGAAATCACGATCCGCGATACCCATGTGCGCCAGACCGACGGGCAGCTTGTCGTCGCCCCAAACGCAATGTTCTTTAAAAATCCCGTCACCATCCGCACTGCCCGCGATGTGCGTCGAACCACCGTGATCTGCGGCGTGGCTTACGGCGAAGACGTAGATGCTGCGCGCGAGGTGATTGCCCAAGCGGTGCGCGGCGTGGATGCGGTGCGCGATGATGTGCGCGACGTTGAAATCTTTGCGCAGGAATTCGCCGACAGTTCAATCAACTTCGAGGTCACTTGGTGGACAGGTTCGCGCCCCATCGACATCCGCAGCAGCCGCGACAAAGTCGTTGCTGCCGTAAAAAGGGCGCTGGATGATGCGGGAATCGAGATACCCTTCCCCTATCGCACCCTGACCTTTAACGAACCGCTACCCGTTCGGGACTACCGCGACCACAAAGACAGCACAGAAGACACAAGCACCGACGGCTGACATCCTTTAGGGCTAGCTTTCTGTGGCGTATCGCGTTAAGCGCTGCCCAAATGCTGCGGTGCGAGAGCGTGCGCGGCCCCCTCCCGTATCAAAGGCATACCCCAATGGACATGCGAAATATCGCAATCATCGCTCACGTTGACCACGGCAAAACGACGCTGGTCGACGAGCTTCTGAAACAATCCGGCACCTATCGTGAAAACCAGGCGACGACCGAGCGCGCGATGGACAGCAACGATCTGGAGCGCGAACGCGGCATCACGATCTTCGCGAAACCGACGTCGGTTGTCTGGAACAACACACGTATCAACATCGTCGACACCCCAGGCCACGCCGACTTTGGTGGCGAAGTTGAACGCATCCTGTCGATGGTAGACGGTGTTGTCCTGCTCGTGGACGCCGCAGAAGGCCCGATGCCACAAACGAAATTCGTGACCTCCAAGGCGCTGAAACTGGGCCTGCGCCCTATCGTTGTGCTGAACAAAGTCGACAAGGCAGACGCCGAGCCTGACCGCGCGTTGGACGAATGCTTTGATCTGTTCGCCAGCCTTGATGCCACAGATGAACAGCTCGAATTCCCACACATGTACGCCTCGGGTCGTTCCGGCTGGGCCGATATGGAGCTGGATGGACCGCGCAAAGATCTCAATGCTTTGTTCGAACTCGTCCTCAAGCATGTTCCCGCGCCAAAGCAAATCGAAAACACTGACAAGCCGTTCACCATGCTTGCAACCACCCTTGGCGGTGACCCGTTTTTGGGCCGTTTGTTGACCGGCCGTGTTGAAACCGGCACGTTGAAAGCGGGCCAGAGCATCAAAGCCATGTCGCGCGACGGTACGCTGATCGAAAACTTCCGGTGCACCAAGATCCTCGCCTTCCGCGGGCTTGAGCAAACTGCCATAGAACTGGCTGAAGCGGGCGACATCGTATCCATCGCCGGTATGTCCAAGGCGACAGTGGCCGATACGCTGGCCGAAACCTCTGTTTCCGAAGCGATCCCGGCCCAGCCGATCGATCCGCCCACCATCACCGTGACCTTCGGCATCAACGACAGCCCGTTGGCCGGTCGTGATGGCAAGAAAGTTCAGTCGCGCGTGATCCGCGAGCGCCTGATGAAGGAAGCCGAATCCAACGTTGCGATCAAGATCTCCGACACTCCCGGCGGCGACGCCTTTGAGGTTGCCGGTCGTGGCGAATTGCAAATGGGCGTTCTGATCGAGAACATGCGCCGCGAAGGGTTCGAGCTTTCGATCTCCCGCCCGCAGGTTCTGTTCCAAGATATCGATGGCGTCCGCCACGAGCCTATCGAGGAAGCCACTATCGATGTGGATGATGAATATTCCGGCGCGGTCATCGAAAAGATCACCGGTGTGCGCAAGGGTGAACTGGTAGAGATGAAGCCTGCCGGTGCCGGTAAAACCCGCATCGTGGCCCATGTGCCTTCGCGCGGCCTAATCGGGTACCACGGCGAATTCTTGACCGACACGCGCGGTACAGGCGTTATTAACCGCGTCTTCCATTCCTGGGCGCCGCACAAAGGCACGATTCCTGGCCGTCGCGCTGGCGTTCTAATCTCGATGGAAAACGGGACCTCGGTTGCGTTCGCCCTGTGGAACCTCGAAGAACGCGGCAAGATGATGATCGGCGCGCAGGCTGACGTCTACACCGGCATGATCATCGGCGAACACAGCCGTGAAAACGATCTTGAAGTGAACCCGTTGAAAGGCAAGAAGCTGACCAACGTGCGTGCGTCGGGCACCGATGAAGCCGTTCGTCTAACCACACCCGTCACGCTGAGCCTCGAAGAGGCCATTGCGTATATCGATGACGACGAATTGGTTGAAGTGACACCAAACGCAATCCGGCTGCGCAAGCGTTATCTGGACCCGCATGAGCGGAAGCGGATGGCGAAATCAGCCTAAGCTGAGCGATTTCTGGACTGGGGCTTTGCCCCAGACCCCAGGATTTAATACCATTTGGAAAGCGGGGCTGTTTCGGCCCTGCTTTTTTTATGTCTAGCGATGTTGGGGGAGATTTGGTGTGGTCGGCGGCCCGGTTTGGCCCGCCGACAGAGGTTCAACCTAGGCTTTAGCCGTCGATTTCGACGACCATCAGTTCGCGTTCTGAGGCGTCCTTGGCATGGTTCAGCGCCTCTTGGTAGGCGTCGGAGTTATAGCACTCTACCGCATCTTCGACTGACGCAAAACGGGCCACGACGTTGCGCGGGCGTTCTTTGCCTTCAAGCTGGACGAACCGGCCCCCACGGGCCAAAAAGCTGCCGCCATGCGCCGCGATAGCGGGGCCAGCGAGCTTGGCATATTTACCATAGGCGTCTTCGTCGGTGACGGTGACATGAGCGATCCAGAGAGCAGGCATGGGGTTTATCCTTTCAGAACATTTTCAGCCGCGGCAATTGCTGCCTCGGCGTTTGCGATATCTTTCGCGCCACCCTGAGCCATCTCAGGACGACCTCCGCCGCCTTTACCGCCGAGTTCGGCGACAACTGTCTTGACGATATCCACCGCTGATAGCGTGGCGGCCAGATCGGGTGTGACACCTGCAGCAACGGCGGCTTTACCATCGGCATCCGCTATCAGTAGCACGGCACCCGACCCGAGTTTGGCCTTGTGTTCATCGATGAGCGCAGGAAGGTCCTTGCCCGTCACGCCATTGAGAACCTGAGCGATAAACTTGATCCCACCCACGTCACGCGGAGCCGCGGTACCCGCGTTTCCGCCGCCGGACATGGCCAATTCACGGCGCAGTTGGGCGACCTCATTGGCAAGCGCACGGCGCTCATCCAGTAGCGCGCGCACACGGTCCGGCACATCCACGGTGGACGTCTTGAGCTCAGCTGCAACGCGCGAAAGGGCGGTTTCTTGCGTGCGCAGCCATTTCAACGCTTCGGTGCCGGTCAACGCCTCGATCCGGCGAATGCCCGAGCTGCTGGAGCTGTCGCCGAGCAGAACAAATGCCCCGATGTCGCCGGTCTGGCGCACATGGGTACCACCGCAAAGTTCGAGCGAATAGGTCTGCTTGTCCACGCCTTTGCCCGATCCGGCCTCTCGGCCCATTGAAACAACGCGGACCTCATCGCCGTATTTCTCGCCAAAAAGAGCCTGTGCCCCCATCTCGCGGGCGTCGTCCGGGGTCATGATCCGGGTCTCGACGCCGGTGTTCTGGCGGATGTAGCTGTTGACCTCATCCTCGACCGCGGCCAACTGATCGGCTGTCATCGGGTGGTTGTGGCTGTAGTCAAAACGCAGACGATCCGCCGCATTCAGCGAGCCACGCTGCATAACGTGATCCCCAAGCGTGTTGCGCAACGCTTCGTTCAGCAGGTGGGTGGCAGAGTGGTTCGCACGGATCGATGTCCGACGTGCGTGATCAACATCCAGCACCGCAGCCTGAGAGGTTTTTAACGTTCCCTCGGTCACCTCGCCGATATGGATAAACACACCAGCCGTCTTGCGAGTGTCCGTTACAGTGACCAAGCCGCTGTCGGTTTTGATCGTGCCGGTGTCCCCGACCTGACCGCCGCTTTCGGCGTAAAACGGTGTTTGGTTCAACGCGATTTGAACGCTGTCACCCTGTTTGACCTCGGCGACTTGCGCCCCATCTTGAATCAAGGCGGCGATCTGCCCTTCGGCGGTTTCGGTGTCATAGCCCAAAAAGTCGGTGGTGCCGGATTTTTCAGCCACGTCGAACCATACGGTCGCATCCGCCGCTTCGCCCGAGCCGGACCACGCCGCGCGTGCTTTGGCCTTTTGCGCATCCATCGCAGCATTAAAGCCGTCCAGATCGACCTTGCGATCCTGTTCGCGCAGGGCATCCTGCGTCAGATCGACGGGGAAACCGTACGTGTCATAGAGTTTGAACGCGGCCTCGCCGGACAGATCGGCACCGGCAGGCAGGTCTTTCAATTCGTCATCCAACAGCTTCAGACCGCGGTCCAGCGTCTGCTTGAAACGGGTTTCTTCGAGCAGCAGTGTCTCTGTGATCAGCGACTGCGCCTGCCCCAATTCGGGGTAGGCCCCGCCCATCTGGCGCACCAGTTCCGGCACCAGGCGGTGCATCAGCGGGTCTTTCAGACCAAGAAGATGCGCGTGACGCATCGCGCGACGCATGATCCGCCGGAGCACATAGCCCCGTCCGTCATTTGAAGGCATCACCCCGTCCGCGATCAAGAAGGACGTCGAACGCAGGTGATCCGCGATCACACGGTGGTGGGTTTTGCCCGGTCCGTCGGGGTCTGAACTAGAGGCATTTGCGCTCGCCTCGATCAGGTTGCGCATCAGGTCGGTTGCATAGTTGTCGTTGGTGCCTTGCAGCAACGCCGCAACCCGTTCGATCCCCATGCCTGTGTCGATGGATTGGTTCGGTAATGCCTTGCGGCTGCCATCCTCGAACTGCTCGTATTGCATGAATACGAGGTTCCAGATCTCGACAAACCGGTCACCGTCTTCCTCTGGCGATCCGGGAGGACCACCCCAGATGTGATCGCCATGATCGTAGAAAATCTCGGAGCAAGGGCCGCAAGGGCCTGTCGGGCCCCATCATCCAGAAATTATCATCCGTTGCGATGCGGAAGATCCGGTCGTCGGGCAAGCCCGCGACTTTTTTCCAGATATCTGCGGCTTCATCATCCGTGTGGTAAATAGTGACATAAAGCCGATTTGGGTCGATCCCCAGTTCCTTGGTGATTAGCTCCCAGGAAAAGGCGATAGCTTCGGCTTTGAAATAGTCACCAAAGCTGAAGTTGCCCAACATTTCAAAGAACGTATGGTGCCGCGCGGTATAGCCGACGTTATCCAGATCATTATGTTTGCCCCCGGCGCGCACGCATTTCTGTGCGGTTGTCGCCCGAGAATAGTCGCGGGTTTCAACGCCGGTGAACAGGTTCTTGAACTGCACCATGCCCGAATTCGCGAACATCAAAGTAGGATCGTTCCGTGGCACCAATGGGCTGGACGGCTGGATCGAGTGACCCTGCTTTTCAAAATAACCAAGGAAGGTCGAGCGGATATCGTTAAGCGTCTTCATATGCGGGGCCTTTCGAGGGGCAAAAACAATTACCTCCGAATACCTGCGCGACACACCACTGTCCACAGCCAGCCCCCACGAAAAAAGGCGCGCCACTGGGGCACGCCTTTTCTAACATCTGCGATGAACGCGTTAAGCTTCTAAAATGTCCGCGTCGTCGTTACCTGATCCAGCAAAATCCAGCCCATGAGCGGCGCGGATCTTGTCCTCGATGTCATTGGCCATGGCGGTGTTTTCCTTCAAGAAGGTCTTGGCATTTTCACGCCCCTGCCCGATCCGTTCGTCGCCATAGCTGAACCACGAGCCCGATTTATCGACCACGCCGGCCTTGACCCCCAGATCCAACAGCTCGCCCATCTTAGAGATGCCTTCGCCGTACATGATGTCAAACTCGACCTGCTTGAACGGTGCCGCGACCTTGTTCTTGACGACCTTGACCCGTGTGGCGTTGCCGACCACTTCGTCGCGATCTTTCAGCGCGCCGATGCGGCGGATATCCAGACGGACGGAGGAATAGAATTTGAGTGCGTTGCCGCCCGTTGTCGTTTCCGGCGAGCCAAACATAACGCCGATCTTCATCCGGATCTGGTTAATGAAGATAACCATACAATTGGACCGCGAGATCGAACCGGTGAGCTTGCGCATCGCTTGGCTCATCAGACGGGCCTGCACCCCAACCGAGCTGTCGCCCATATCGCCTTCCAACTCGGACTTTGGCGTCAGCGCGGCGACGGAATCGACCACCACCATATTCACCGCACCGGACCGAACCAGCGTATCGGTGATCTCGAGCGCCTGTTCACCAGTATCGGGCTGGGAAATCAGCAACTCGTCAATATCGACGCCCAGTTTGCGCGCGTATTGGGGATCAAGCGCGTGCTCAGCGTCCACAAAGGCACAAACGCCGCCGCTTTTCTGCTGCTCTGCGACGCAGTGCAGCGTGAGCGTCGTTTTACCCGAAGATTCCGGGCCATAAATCTCGATGATCCGCCCCATGGGCAAACCGCCAATGCCAAGCGCGATGTCCAGACCCAAAGACCCGGTCGAGCTTGCCTTGATGTCCTGAATGGCCCCTTCGGCCCCAAGTTTCATGATCGACCCTTTACCGAACTGGCGTTCAATCTGTGCCAGTGCGCTGTCTAGGGCCTTTTGCTTTTCAGCTTGTTTCTTGTTGTCCATAGTCAAAAGATCTGCCGTTGCCATGATAGGTTATCCTCTTACTGTCACAGTGGTCTGCAAGCCGCAATCATCATGCCCCGACCATCTTGATGTTCCTTCTATGTTCCATATGGGACTAAAATGAGAACATTACAATGTAATTGTTTGCCCTTTCATCTATTTCGCGAACTGATTAACATTCTATTGATATGCTGAATAATTTAGATTTCTGAGCAAAGGTATTCTTTCAAGTGCTTGTTTTCTTTAAAGAACGCCTTGCTTTCCTGTCGGTCCCAAAAACCGGCACGACTGCCTATGAAACCGCGCTCGCCCCCCGTGCCGATATGGTCATATCGGAGCCGCCAATGCTTAAACATGCGCCGGTCTATCGCTACAATCGGTTCATCCGCCCCATGTTTCTAAAAGTCTGTGACGCAGAACTGGAACTGATGGCCGTCATGCGCGAGCCGGTCAGCTGGCTGGGCAGCTGGTATCGCTATCGCCGGCGCCCATTCATGCAAGGCAAACCTAATGCGACCTTCGACGTCAGTTTTGACGAGTTCGTTCTCGCCTATATGAAAGGTAAGAAACCGGGGTTCGCCGATGTGGGAAGCCAGTTAAACTTCATGGCGTCGCAACCGAATGGGACAGGTATAACCCATTACTTCAAATACGAAAATCAGGATCGGTTGAAATCATTCCTTGAGGACCGGCTCGATGTGAAGCTAGACCTCAAATCCGAGAATGTCTCTCCTCGTATGGATTTGCACCTATCACAGGACGTAGAGCAACGGCTTAAGCGTAAATTCGAACAAGAATTCGAACTCTACGACTCGATTTCCTGAAATAGCGGTAGTTTACTGCATTTGACTGTTCACGGTATTCGTCAGCTCTACCAAAGAAAACGGCTTGGGCAGAAACACCGAATTCGGTATCGTCATTTGAGCGTCCCCAAAGCTGTCTTCGGCGTAGCCTGATACAAAGACAACCGGCACGCCCGGTCGTTCTTTCAGCGCCTCGCGTACCCATGTCGGGCCATCCATCCCGGGCATGATCACATCTGTCACAAACACATCGACGGTCAGCGCCTCATCCTCGAGAGTCTTGAGCGCCATTTCCGCTGAATCCGCCTCCAGCACAGTATATCCCCGCATGCGCAGTGCGCGGCTGGCGAAAGCGCGGACAGGCGCTTCGTCTTCGACAAGCAAAACGGTCCCGTCATCCCGCTTGCCCCCCGTAAGGGGTGGAGACTCTTTCAGTGGCTTTGGCGGGTCGATTGCGTTGGTGTGACAAGGGAAGTAAAGCGTAAATATTGTGCCTTTCCCCACCACGGTATCAATAAAGATATAGCCGCCAGACTGCTTGACGATTCCGTAAGCCGTCGACAGCCCCAGCCCCGTCCCCTCGCCCGTCCGTTTGGTTGTGTAGAAGGGTTCGAATACTTTGGGCAAACGGTCCGGCGCAATGCCTTCACCTTCGTCCGCGACTTGTACTGTCACATATTTTCCGGCGGGCACCGTCACCCGGTCGCGGGTAAACGACTCGGTAAGCTGAGTATTTTCGGTCGTTACCTTGATTTCCCCGCCCGCCGGCATCGCATCGCGGGCGTTGACGATCAGGTTCATCAACACCTGCTCGAGCTGCCTTTTGTCCGCCCTTATCGGTTGCAAAATGGGATCGTGGCTTAGCGTCAAGGTCACCGTCTCGCCAACGAGACGGTTCAGCAGATGGGTAAGATCCGCCAAGGTATCACGCATATTCACGGTTTCAGGGCGCAGTGTCTGTTTGCGCGAAAAGGCGAGCAGTTGCCCTACCAGCGCGGCCGCGCGGTTCGCGTTTTGGTCGATTTGAACCAGATCACTATAATCGCGGTCACTGGGGTCATGCCGAAGCAACAGCAAATCACAGTGACCTGAAATCGCAGTGAGCAGATTGTTAAAGTCATGCGCTACACCACCGGCGAGTTGGCCAATTGCCTGCATTTTCTGGCTTTGGGTAAACTGCGCTTCGAGCGACTTTAATTCTGTCGCATCGTGAAGGACGGCGATCAGTGCCGGCGCGCCGCCTTCGGAGATCAGGCTCAGACGTACCTGAACAAAAATCTCCTTGTCACTCCGCTTTAGGCGCAAAAATTCGGGCTTTTGCGGCAGACGCCCGTCGAGCGTATCTTGTAACCAGCCTCCGAGTGAACGGCCTAACCCCTCCATAAGGTCTGACAGGGCGGTCCCTTTGGATAATTCTGTCCCAACCAGTCGTTGCGCGGGATCATTGAAGGATATCACCTCTCCTCGCGGGGCCACCTTTATCAACGGTATCGGAATCTGCTGGAGTGCGGACCACCCGGTCTCTTTGTACCCGTCGTCACCATGTGGCAGGAAATACAGCGCCCGCCGGTTGGCCGACGCTGGCATCTCGGTGATCGTCATACACAGGGGCCCCGTCGCGGTCTGCACCGTCACCAGTTTACCCGCGCTAGACGGCAGCGCCCCGACGATCTGGCTTAGCGCGGTCACACGTTTGCCCACCATTGCGCGCGCGGCGGCATTCATAAACAAAATGACGTCTGCCTGACTGACCATTACCATCGGCAACGCATAGCCTTTGGTGCCGGCACCCGCATCGCTTGCGCTATACAATGTTTCAAGCCGCCACAGCAGATCCGCGCCAACGCGGTGGACTGACAAACGCATGGTGCCGTCCCGTGTGGTGATGTCGTCCTTTGCGGCGCCTGTATCGGAAGCCCGCAGAGCCAACCGTGCAGTCAGCGCAACGGGATCGGCAAAAAGCGTCACAAAAAGATCAGATACCAGCGCCGGCATGGGCCGGTTAAACGCTTCTATTGCAGCGGTGTTCTGCGTGATGATCTCGCCAGCTACGGTGGTCAAAACGCAGGGGTGCGGGTCTTCGGCAATCGTTGCCGTGGCGGCGCTACGGTGCCTTTTTTTCTGGCTCTGGCGCAGCGCCGCATCAACGCATTTAACAAACACTGCGATCGCCACCGCGGCACTGGTGGCCTGTAACACCATCGCAAGAGAGCGCGCGGGGGCGATGAGACTTAGAAGGGCTGCGGAAACCACAAAAGCTAAAAGCAATAGCGGACGTTTACCTAGAAATATCTCACGAACCGCCCCATATTTCGCCAACACATTCTCCCCAACCTGTGGAACCACGTCCATTTAGGCGTATGAAGGTTAATGTGCTGTTAATTCGGGGTCAGGTCAAAGAAAATAACACGTCAAAGTTGATCTCGGACTAGATCAAACACGCTGGAAATGTGCGGTGAAAAATCCATCTCCCTGACTATCCACCTCAAATCGCTGTGAAAAAACCTGCTTCCACCCTGAATTGCGTGCCACAAATGCAGCCGCACGGTCCTCGTTCTCCGATTGCAGAACAGAACACGTAGCATAGGCTAAAGTGCCCGTTTCAGCAGTTAAGGTCGCCGCATGATCCAGAATTTTGTCCTGGATATGTGTCAATTCCTCCAGACGGCTGGCTGTAAATGTCCATTTCCCTTCGGGCGATCGACGCCATGAACCGCTACCGGAACAAGGCGCGTCGCACAGCACAACATCATAAGGCGCTGCCCCTTCAAGCGCGTCCGTTTCCAACTGCTTAACGGTTGCACCTGCGCGTTCGGCACGCGCAGGCAGATCAATCATCCGGCGCGGGTCGATGTCGTGGGCAAAAACCGAAACATCGCGACGCGCTGCCATCGCCAGTGCCTTGCCACCGCCACCGGCGCAATAATCAAGCATACGTGTGCCGGCAGGCAGCGCCGCAACAACCGCTTGGCTGGCTGCGTCCTGAAGTTCAACATCACCGTGCAAGTAACTGTCAGAATTACGAAGTTTACGTTCTCCGGCAGTCACCGTCAGGGCCGTTTCGCACAAATCATTAGCGCGCGTTTCGATCCCGGCCTCTGCCAACGCCTGGGTCACATTGGCCACCGACGCCTGCGCCGTATTCACCCGTACAGAAATCGGGGCCCGCGACTGGAGGACCTGCGCAACCGTATCGGCCCGCGCCCCCAACGATGCCTGAAACAGGGGTATGATCCAATCCGGCAGGTTCCATAAAACCGCTGGATCGCTTGGCGCATCGACCACAGTCGCCTCGTCTTCAGAGAGCGGTAGCGGCGCGTGGCCCTGCCCGTTGAACAGGGGCCCAAGGTCGACCCCTTGCGCACGCAGCACACCAATCATCAGGGCCCGGCCTGTTTCGCCAGCCCCCAAGTGCGCCGCCAAGCGCCGTTGCCGCAAGACATCGAACACGTGATCGCGTACCGCTGCCCGGTCCTTGGACCCTGCATAGCGGCTGCCACGGGCCCAACGGGTCAAGGCTTGCTCTGCCGGAACACCATCCGCCATTGTGTTCAAAATCTCGATGGCGGCAGAGATGCGCGCGCCGGGGGTCATGCTTGGGTCACGTAGATTACGCCTTTGATAATATATGACTTTACCCGATGCGGTAGTTCGGGCTTTCGCGCGTGATTTGAACGTCATGCACGTGGCTTTCGGACAGACCCGCATTGGTGATCTTTACGAAGGTACAGTTATTGCGCATCTCGTCGACCGTGGCACAGCCGGTATACCCCATGGCCGCGCGAAGACCGCCCACCAACTGATGTACCACCGCATTGGCGGAACCTTTGTAGGGCACCTGCCCCTCGATCCCTTCGGGCACGAGCTTGTCCGAGGCGGCATCTTTCTGAAAATACCGGTCGGCCGAACCGCGCGCCATTGCGCCTAGGCTGCCCATCCCGCGGTAGCTTTTGAAGCTGCGTCCTTGGTACAGGATCACTTCGCCGGGGGATTCATCGGTGCCGGCGATCATGCTGCCGACCATCGCACAGGATGCGCCCGCCGCAATTGCCTTGGCAAAATCGCCCGAAAACTTGATGCCGCCATCTGCGATAATCGGCACATCGCCTGCCGCTTTGACGCAATCCATGATCGCGGTCAGTTGGGGCACCCCGACACCGGCGACCATCCGCGTTGTGCAAATCGACCCCGGGCCGATACCGACCTTTACGGCATCCGCACCCGCATCAATCAGCGCGCGTGTGGCGTCGCCTGTGGCGACGTTGCCCGCAACGATCTGGACCGAGCTTGATAGCCCCCGCGCACGGCGGACGGCTTCTGCGACGCCGGCAGAGTGGCCATGCGCGGTGTCGATCACGATCATGTCGACACCCGCTTCAACCAGGGCCTGCGAACGCTCATAGCCCGCGTCCCCGACAGTCGTCGCTGCAGCAACCCGCAGCCGACCAAGATCATCCTTGCACGCGGTGGGGTTCAGTACCGACAGCTCGGTGTCTTTCAAGGTCAGCAAACCGGTCAGCTTGCCCTGCGCATCGGTAACCAACAGCTTTTCGATCCGGCGCGCCTTCATCAGGCTGATCGCCTCGTTCCGATCTGCGGGCTCTTGCAGCAAGGCCAGATTATCGCTCGACATCATCACCCGTACAGGCGTCGCATCGTCAGAAGCAAAACGCATATCGCGGTTGGTTACGATACCGACAACGCGGCCTGCGTCGTCCACCACGGGAAAGCCTGTGACCCGATAGCGTTCCTGCAAGGCCTTGGCATCCGCCAGCGTTTGGTCCGGCCGCAGGGTGATCGGGTTATAGACGATGCCGGATTCAAACCGTTTGACACGGCGCACTTCCTTGGACTGTTCGTCGATAGTGAGGTTGCGGTGGATAACCCCCATGCCGCCCGCCTGTGCCATGGCAATAGCCATGCGGCTTTCGGTCACCGTATCCATCGCAGAGCTGAGCAGCGGAATGTTCAGCGCGATTGATTTGGTCACGCGGGTCCGCGTGTCAGCCGTAGACGGCAACACATTGGATGCCGCTGGCACCAGTAGTACATCATCAAAGGTCAGAGCCTCACGAATCTCCATTTTGCACCTCGGCTTGCATGGGTTCATTTGGCGGTTTCATATTTCATGGATGGGTCGCATTGGAAAGACCCTTTTGCACCTTAACGACATTGTGCAACGCAGCTATGTCACCACGGCGTGCGCGCACAGAGGCGCACAGGCGCAGATGACCGGCATTATGCCGCATCGTGGCTTTCGCCTGCCGCCTGCTACGCTATGGTGCGGCAAAGTGTTGAGGATAAAGATAGATGAGCAACGATCCCCTTGTGGTATTCACGCCTTCGGGCAAACGCGGTCACTTTGCCAAGGGCACACCGGTGCTTACGGCGGCGCGGCAGTTGGGCGTCGATCTGGACTCCGTTTGCGGCGGGCGCGGGATTTGTTCGAAATGTCAGGTCTCTCCCGGCTATGGGCAGTTTTCCAAACACGGGGTCACCGTGGCCCAGGATGCCTTGTCGGAATGGAACAGCGTCGAGCAGCGGTATCAAGACAAGCGCGGACTGATCGAGGGCCGCCGTCTGGGCTGCCAGGCGCAAATCATGGGCGATGTGGTGATCGACGTGCCCGCCGAAAGTCAGGTCCACAAACAAGTCGTCCGCAAACGGGCCGAAGCACGCGATATCGTCCTGAACCCGTCGACCAAGCTCTTTTACGTCGAGGTTCTTGAACCCGACATGCACGACCCCTCGGGCGATCTTGAGCGTCTGTGCGATGCTCTGCGCGACCAATGGGAGCTTGAGAACGTAAAGGCCGATTTGCAAATCCTGCAAACGCTGCAACCCGCTCTGCGCAAGGGCGCATGGAAAGTCACAGTTGCCGTGCATTTGGGCGATGATGAAAACCCGCCGCGGATCATGCATCTCTGGCCCGGCTTCTACGAAGGGTCGCTTTACGGGGTCGCGGTCGATCTTGGGTCGACCACCATCGCGGCGCACCTGTGCGATCTGCAAACAGGCGAAGTCGTGGCCTCATCCGGCGTAATGAACCCGCAGATCCGCTTTGGCGAAGACCTGATGAGCCGCGTCAGCTATTCGATGATGAACGAAGGCGGCGCGGCAGAGATGACCCGCGCGGTGCGCGCCGGCATGAACACACTGTTCGATGAAATCAGCGCCGAGGGCGGCATCGACAAAGGCTTGATCGTGGACGCGGTGTTTGTCTGCAATCCGGTCATGCACCACCTGTTTTTGGGGATCGACCCGTTTGAACTGGGGCAAGCACCCTTTGCGCTCGCCACGTCAAACGCGCTGCGTCTGCGCGCCATGGACCTGGACCTGAACATCCACCCCTCTGCCCGCGTTTATCTGCTGCCCTGCATTGCAGGCCATGTGGGCGCGGATGCCGCCGCCGTTGCCCTGTCGGAAGCGCCAGATAAATCAGACGATCTGGTGCTGGTCGTCGATGTGGGCACCAACGCTGAAATCTTGCTGGGCAACCGCGATAAAGTCCTCGCCTGTTCCTCTCCCACCGGTCCCGCGTTCGAGGGCGCACAGATTAGCAGCGGTCAACGCGCCGCCCCAGGTGCGATCGAACGGGTAGAGATCGACCCCGTCACCAAGATTGCCCGTTTCAAGGTAATCGGCAGCGACCTGTGGTCTGATGATCCCGCCTTCGAGGCCGAGATTGGGGCCAGTGGCGTCACCGGCATCTGTGGCTCGGGCATCATTGAAATGGTCGCTGAAATGCGCGTCCACGGCATCGTCGACGCCCCCGGCCTGATCGGTACGGCTGAACAAACCGGATCGGCAAATGTCTTTGCCGACGGGCGCACTAATTCCTATCTGGTCTATGATGGCACCGCCGATGGCGGCCCGCGCATTACTGTGACCAACCGCGACATCCGCGAAATCCAGATGGCCAAGGCCGCGCTTTACTCAGGGGCGCGTCTGCTGATGGATAAATTTGGTGTCGACAAAGTCGACCGCGTGGTGCTGGCCGGCGCATTCGGTGCGCATATCAGCCCTAAACACGCGATGATCCTTGGCATGATCCCTGACGCACCGCTGGACAAGGTCACATCGGCTGGCAACGCGGCGGGCACCGGCGCACGCATCGCATTGCTCAACACCTCAAGCCGAGCCGAGATCGAAGAGACGGTGCGCAACATCCACAAGATCGAGACCGCCATCGAACCCCGCTTCCAAGAGCATTTCGTCAACGCATCGGCCATCCCCAACGCGGTAGAGCCCTTCCCGATCCTCAATAGCATCGTCACCCTGCCAACCGAGACATTCAATACCGGCGGCGATAGCTCAGGCGGCACCCGCAGACGCCGCCGCCGCTGAAGAGTGTTCTCAAGGGCAGCAAAGGATGCGTCGGACAAAAACCCCGCTTGACGCACCCGCCACATCGGATTAAGTCACCTCACGGCGCGCGGGTATGGTGAAAAGGTATCACGGCAGCTTCCCAAGCTTTAGTTACGAGTTCGATTCTCGTTACCCGCTCCAGTTCTTCACGACAGTTTCTGATACTCGGACTACCTGCTGCAGCATGGTTTTAGGCGATCCTTAGTCTACAGCACCACCGCCCTGTTCACACAAGCGGTAGCCGCGTGACCGTTCGATCACGTCAAGATGCAGGTGATCCGCATGCGAAGCGTTCGATCCCGGCCCCAGCACGGTCGAAAAATCCAGACAGGCTGACGCCCTTACAGCATCTTGGAACGCCTCTGCCATGGTACCCTGCGCCTCGCGCGGTTCGACCGCGATGGGGGGACCCTCCGCGAAGGTGAACCCCATAACGTCGAACGCATTCCCGAAAGCATGCTCAGACAATTTCCCATCGGGCGCATTGTTGCGGCGTCGGCAAATATAGCCTGACCCGTTCTGAATCGACACCAAAGCGCCACGATCTGTCATGCGCTGCGCAGCAGGAAGAACAAAATCTCGGGTCCATGTCGCCAGCGCATTGACGGCAGGGCAACGCATGGTGGCGGCGGGTGTAATGGCCACGCCCGGTGCAATCTCGCTCACGGTCAAGGGGCGGAGGATGCCGCAATCGGCATCGTCGGTCGGAACGATAGGTGCCGCTTCGGTATAGGTGACCCCAAGCCCCTCTAGGTTTGCAAGACATGTGGCATAATCCGGATCGTTAAGCCGCAGAGTATCGCGCATTCCTTTGGCTCGTGGCTGTGAAATCGCGGGGTCGATGGACCCTTCATCGGGCATATCGACCTCAGTTTCAGCCTCGACCTCAATTTCAGCCTCCGCACCTGTATCCGCATCGATCTGCACCCTTGGGCGGGGAACAGGACGGGCTGAGCTGTCAGCCCCGGCAGCCAAAACGGCTACCGGTTCCAACAGACAGAGAGCAATAAGCGCAGTCCGCATCAATCGACAAATACCACTTCAACGCCTTCGCTGACCATATGGGCCAGCTCCTCGACATCCCAGTTTGTGAATCGCACGCAACCGTGGCTTTCCGCGGTGAACAACGACGCTGGCGTGTCCGTGCCGTGCAAACCGTAGGTTGGCTTGGACAGATCAATCCAGACCGACCCCACCGGACCGTTAGGACCTGGCGGCAAAGTCAGCTGTTCCTTGACGCCGTCGGCGACAAAATTGACATCTGGATTGTAGCTGTAAGTGGGATCCATCGCCACGGCTTCGACGGTCATATCGCCGCTGGGGGATGGGGTTTCATCTGACCCGATGGCGACGGGGTAATTGGTCATCATATGACCGTCTGCTGCGTAGACAACAGCACGGCGTTCGGATTTTCGGATCTCGATCCGCGCGACTTCGCCTTCCATCTTTGGCCCGACATCGGCCACGGTCAGCGTTTCGCCTGCTATAAAGCCCGCGCCTGGGTTCAGCAACTTCAAGAAATCCTCGTCCATATGAAAGCGCTCGGCCAGACGTTCGGATACGCTGGTATACCCCAGCTTCTCCATCTTGGCCTTATCCGCCACGTGTTCCGGAATGGAAGCGGTCAGGTCGCTGGTGTCCTCTTCGGTCACCGTATATTGCATCAACACGGAGGGTGCTGCATCGCCACCAAGGGCCGACCACACTTCGGGATCCAGCAAACCGTCGATCTTAAAACCTTCGCGCGCTTCAAAGCCACGCAACGCGCTTTCGCTCATCGCGCCCTTATATCCATCGATGATCCCCGGAGAGATCCCGGCGCGGTCCAAAAGAACCTGCAAAACAACAGTGAGGCTGGATTGGCCGTCCGTCAACGCCCCGCCCTGATACGTGGTGGACGCGATTTCATCCGGGGTGACGGCAAAGGCGGGGGACGCCAACAAAAGCGGAAGGGCTGCAGTAACAATACGCATGAACATAATCCTCATTAATTTGAGGACCAACGCGCATGGGCGTGTTTGGTTCAAGCTATTGAGAAAATGTTCAAATATGATGAACTCGGCTGTTCCCCTTATCGGGCGACGATAATATCGGCCCGCAGACCGCCAAGACTGTCCGACGACCCCAAGCGCAGCGTTCCACCATGGGCGCGGGCGATGTCTGTCGCGATGGCGAGGCCCAGTCCAACACCGCCGCTACCACTGTTTTGATTGCGTGCAGGATCAAGTCGAGAGAACGGGCGCACGGCCTCAGTACGAAGGTCTTCAGGGATGCCAGGACCGTCGTCCTCGACCCTGATCCGTAACGTTTTGTCTGTCAGCAGCACCGACACCTCGGCCCGCGCGCCATAGCGCACCGCGTTCGAGATCAGATTATCTACCGCCCGCAAAATCGCCATGCGGCGCAGCCGAACAGTGCCCGCCCCGTCACCCTCGGGCGGCAGCAAGGTCACGTTGCGCCCCGCACGCTGCGCGTCTTCTATCGCGGTTTGCATCAGCGCGTGGGGGTCCAGCGCTTCGGCCTCGCCCTCGGCGGTGCCTTTTGCGAAATCCAGAAACGCGTCCAGCATCCCCTGCATATCGTTGACATCTTGCAACAGCGGCTCTGCATCGTCCTCGTCTATCATCGCTAGCCCCAGGCGCATCCGGGTGAGCGGCGTGCGCAAGTCATGACTGACACCCGACAACATCAAGGTCCGCTGCTCGATCTGCCGCTCGATCCGCGCGCGCATATCGACAAAAGCAGCCCCCGCCGCGCGCACCTCGACTGCTCCGGTGGGCGTATATGGCACATGTCGCCCCCGTCCAAAGGCTTCGGCCGCGCGGGCCAGGCGTTTGATCGGGCGCAGCTGGTTGCGCAGATAGACGAACGAAATCAAAGTCATCAAAAAGCCGAAGCTGAAGGTATAGACAAACAGCTGATGGGGATTTGACGCTGAAATACGGCGACGTTCAAACTGGATATCCAGCGGGCCGAACCGTGACCGGGTATATAGATGCACCGCCCCTGGCTGGGTCAGGTCGAGCCTTAGAAACGACGGCAGCTTATTCTTGAACCGCGCCACCATCACCCTGCCGGAATAGTCATACCACTTCATCCTATTGTGCGATGGAATCTCGGCGGCAGAAACTGGGGCAACGCGCATCTCAAGCACTGCGAGCTGATTTTGCACAGCAGCGGCAACGGCATCGGCTGTGGGGGCTGCCTCTACCAGCTGCATGACCAAGGCGACCTCGCGCAGGACCGTATCGGTCATCTGGTTGGTGACCCCCTCATAGTTCCGCTGCGCAAAGATAACAGTCATTACCAGTTGCAAGATCACCACCGGCAACAGCAAGATCAGGGCAGCGCGCCCATAGATGCCGCGGGGCATATAACGTTTGAGCCAGACAAAGAACATGAGATAGACCTTAGCCAGCCCCCTGCCCCAGTGAAAGGCAAAACCATGCTGCCCCCAGACGACTTTGACCCCGCCATCGGACCTGCCGAAACGCTAGAGCCAGGCCTGCGCCGTATTGTGGCCGACAACCCCTCGCCCATGACCTATCGCGGGACCAATACCTATCTTCTCGGGACCCGCGGCATCGCGGTGATTGATCCCGGTCCTGCCTCACATCCCCATCTGCAGGCAATCCTTGATGCGATCGGTCCCGACCAGCACATCAGCCATATCATCGTGACCCACACCCATCTTGACCACTCGCCGCTGGCCCAAGACCTTGCCCGCGTATGTGCCGCACCAATTCTTGCATTCGGGGGCGCTTTTGCGGGACGGTCCGACGTGATGCAGCAACTGGTCGCCGCATCCGACATCGGCGGTGGCGAAGGCATCGATGTAAAGTTCATCCCCGACCAGCTTGTCCGCCACGGAGAGACCATCGCCGGTGACGATTGGGAGGTTCAGGTGATTCACACACCCGGACATATCGGCAACCATATTAGCCTGAGGTGGGGCGACGCCTGTTTCACCGCAGACCACGTTATGGGCTGGGCCAGTTCGCTTGTATCGCCCCCGGATGGGGATCTGACCGACTTTATGGCGTCCTGCGCGGAACTGCAGCAAACCCGCTGGCGGGTGTTCTACCCTGGCCACGGTGCCCCGGTGACAGACCCTGCCGCGCGACTGGATTGGTTGGTCTCGCATCGGCTTTCCCGCGAGGCAGATATCCTGCGGGCGCTTGAACACGGCCCTGCCACTGCGGCAGCGCTCGCCGCTGAAATTTACACCGAAACCCCGCCTGCACTGCTGGGTGCCGCGACCCGCAACGTCCTTGCACATCTGATTGACCTTACAGGGAAAAACCAAATTACACCCCTAGGTCCGCTGTGTGCTACGGCCACATTCCGGCGGGTCTGAAACTCTTTTAAAAAAATCTGGAAAAAAGTGACAAATCCCTCTGGACGCCGCAAATTACCATAGCTATACGGTGCAGACCGTTCCGACGTAGCTCAGCGGTAGAGCAGTTGACTGTTAATCAATTGGTCGTAGGTTCGATCCCTACCGTCGGAGCCATAGAAAGCCCTCAAGTCCTAGACTTGAGGGCTTTTTTGGTGGTGAAAATTGTTTTCTTCGGTCTTTCCTAGCCATAGGCTCAACGATCCTGTCTGGGACTTATGACCTGCCCTAGGCGTCGCTGTTCAGAGCCAAGCGCAGCGGCTCATGAGCTTTGCGTCATCGTGGTCTCTTACATGACGGCCTTAGCAGAGCTTGCCTTCAGTCTGCGGGGATTCTGTCTATTTGCATACCGGGCGAGTGCGTGGACAGCCATGATCTCACCGCCCCCGCTCCCACATGCATCAAGTTACCCCGCGCTTGTTTTGAAAACGCCAGATACCGCGGGTTCATATTGACCGTCGCTGTGACACGTACAATATCATACCACCGCGATATATGACCTGGATAGTCTGGTGAATATTGCATGCACCCCGTACGAATAATTGAATTAACTTTGTAAAAGGGTTTTTTCGACAATGAAGATAAGAACGCGCGAGTTTCGCGCCGCTTGGCGCAGATTGGTCGGTCGCGGAAAAGTATGCATTGGCGCAGACCCGAGAATTGCGCGAGGTGTGCGTTTCGATTTTAAACTTGGCGGCACGATAACGCTCGGGGCACGATGCACAGTTCAAACTGGCACGATACTTGCTCCGACGGGTGGTTCTATTGAATTGGGCGACGACTGTAGCCTGAACCCCTATTCTATTCTCTATGGCCAAGGTGGGCTGAAAATAGGCAACGGCGTCCGGATCGCTGCGCATACCGTTATTGTCCCCTCAAACCACGGTTTTGGCGATCTGTCCCAGCCGATTTTCAAACAGAAATCCACCCATCAGGGTATCGTGATAGAGGATGATGTCTGGATTGGTGCCAACTGCACGATACTTGATGGTGTTCGTATCGCAAAGGGATGCATCATTGGTGCGGGCTCCGTCGTTAGCAAGTCGACCGAACCCTTCGGGATCTATGCGGGAGTACCCGCGCGCCTTATCAAAAAGCGCGTAACGACAGCTTAGTCTGCAAAACGAACCTTGGCTTCCGGCTTTAATGTCGATCCTGATTGCAGGCACGCCATGCAGGACGTTTAGATGCTTATTCAGCCACCACAGCTTTAACGTCCCGGTGACTGATATTCTTACCGGTGTTCGCGTCAACAAGGACGGGCGCGATGGGATCGCCTGTCTCGCGTGACAAGAGCTTGACCGAAGGCTCGCCCTCGGGCGGGACGTGCGCATTTGCCCAATCGATCAAACTCACAAGCATGGGGTAAAGCGCTTTGCCCCGTTCTGTCAGTCGATATTCATATCGCTGCGGACGCTGTTGGTAGAGCTCCCGGCGCAGCACGCCAGCCGTTTCAAGTTTGCGCAAGCGGTCACTGAGAACATGGCGGGTGATCCCAAGTCTCTCTTGCATCTGCTCGAACCTGCGGACGCCTAGGAAGCAGTCGCGCAGCACCAGCATGGTCCAACGGTCGCCGACGACAGACAGACCGCGGGCGACGGGGCAGGCTTCTTTGTGAAGTTCGTTCCATTTCATCTCTACACCGTAGCAGGGATTGACAGGTTCCGAAAGAGAACTTACCCATAGTTAGTTCCATAAAAGAACTTAGTTCGTGGCTAAGCGATCAGGTGGATGATTGTTCGACAAGGGCGATTATGACCGTATAGGCCCCAGGAACGTTCCGAACTTCATTGGTGCTCCGGACGTGCCAGAAAGACAGAAGACTATGATCCCGCGCACGACACCTACAGCAGCCGCAACTCTCGCTGATGCAGGGGCTACCGCACGCGCTTCGCGCACGCGCCTCATGCTCGAAGCACCGATAGCACCCACTTTGGGAAAGCTCGCGGCACCCAACGTGCTCGCGATGTTTGTGCAGGCCGCGCAGAGCATCGCTGAGGCTTATTTCGCCAGCCTCCTTGGCGTCACTGCGTTGGCAGGGCTGGCATTGGTGTTCCCACTGGTGATGCTCACACAGATGCTTTCGGCCGGGGCGATTGGCGGGGCCATCTCCGCTGCCACCGCGCGCGCTCTCGGAGCGTCGGACGTGGACCGGGCAGCAACCCTCACCCTCGCCGCCTGGATCATTGCGATAAGTTTCGCCGCTCTTATGGCGGTACTGGTCGCATTATTTGGCACGCAATTCTTCATACTGCTGGGCGGAGGCGACGAAACAGTCTCCGCCGCGACGACCTATGCGCTGGTCTTTTTCCCTGGCTGCGCGGCGATATGGCTTTGTAATGCGTCGCTCAGCGTGATCCGCGGCACCGGCAACATGCAAATGCCTGCGCTGTTGTTGCTGATGGTATCGGTCATCTCCATACCCCTTTCGGGTGGCTTTGCCTTGGGATGGGGGCCGCTGCCTGCCCTTGGCATGGCCGGACTGCCGCTTGGCGTGATAGTGGCGTTCTCGGCAGGCGCGTTTGTCGCCATCGGCTATATCATCTTGGGTCGAACGGGTCTGTCCTTTCGCGGCGCAGTAAAACGGATCAATCTCGGCATCTTTAGCGACATACTAAGTGTCGGTGCACTGGCCGCGGTCAACACTGTACTGACGACCGTTACCATCATCATGATGACGGGGCTGGTGGGCCGCTATGGCGAGGGTGCGTTGGCAGGTTACGGCCTTGGCGCGCGGCTTGAGTTTCTGATGATCCCAGTCATTTTCGGCATTGGTGCCGCGATGACCGCCATGGTCGGAGCCAACATCGGGGCCGGCCGCACCGACCGCGCCCTACGCGTGGCCTGGACCGGCTCTCTGGCCGCGGCGGGTATTGTGGGCAGTATCGGCCTGCTGCTGGCGGTCTTTCCGGACCTCTGGCTGGGGATGTTCCTTGACCCCACCAATACCGTGGCACTTGATGCCGGGCGCAGCTACTTCCGCCTCGTCGCACCGTTTTACGCATTCTTCGGATTGGGTCTGGCGCTGTATTTCGCGTCACAAGGCGCGGGCCGCATGGTTTGGCCGGTGATCAGCAGCCTAAGCCGCATGGGTATTGCATTGGTCGGCGCCCTGCTTCTGACGACCTACGCAGGCATGGGAGTTGAAGGGATATTCGCGGCAATAGGCTGCGCCATGCTGGCTTACGGGCTGATCATCGCGCTCGCCATACGGCACAGTGGCTGGAGATAGGGGAAGCCCTGACAGCGCCTGTAACGGGACGATACACCAAGGGCCGGAAAGGCTGCGCACGGTGCTGGACCCATCGGTCAGCGACGTCTGCCTGGTGCCCTTGTAATCTTGTTCCCACGAGGACCCGACGGGGTGACGGTATTGGTCAGGTTTTCCTCCGTCAGCTTACGCCATCGGTCAAGGCGATCTGGGTCGATCGTCCCACTGGCGGCCGCAGTTTGCACCGCACACCCCGGTTCATGCGCATGGGTGCAATCGCGAAAGCGACACTGGCTGGCGAGCTCGACAATCTCTGCGAACAGCGTGTTGAGCCCGTCCGCGACATCACTGACATGCAGCGTTCGCATCCCGGGCGTATCAATCACCCAGCCGCCACCCGCAATCGCATGGAGCGAGCGTGACGTGGTTGTGTGACGCCCCTTCGCGTCGTCCGCGCGAATATCGCCTGTTGGCTGGGCGTCCTCGGATGACTTATTCGACAGCGTATTCAGCAAGGTCGACTTTCCAACCCCCGACGATCCGACAAGGGCGACGGTCTGACCCGGGCCGCACCACCGCGCCAAAATCAATGCCGCATCCGGTGTTTTAGCATTCAGTGTGACGACATCTAGCCCGGCTTGAAGCGCTTGCGCCTGCTGGACGTAGGGTGCGGGATCAGGCGTCTGGTCAATCTTGGTCAGGACAATCACTGGAACCGCCCCTGCCTCGTTGGCCAGCGCCAGATACCGCTCAAGTCGTGCCGGATTAAAGTCGTCATTGCAGGAGGTGACGATCAAAAGCGTGTCAACGTTTGCTGCAATAAGCTGCGCTTGGCGGCGGCCTTCGGCTTGGCGCTGTAACTGCATCCGCCTTTCAAGCCGCCGGACCAGCATGCGGTCTTCGCGGGCCACAAGAACCCAGTCCCCTACGGCGAAGTCCGTCGTGTTCGTCCGCGCCGAGAGCTTTAGCCGCACAGGACCAAGTTCCGACATCGCAGTGACCCGATCGCGGTGAACGGTCGCGATGCGCATGGGGGCAAGCTCGACTTCGTCAGGCCCCACTTGCGCGTCGTAAAACGCCGACCAGCCAAGAGCGTCCAATGAAACTGCGTCCTGATCGGATGGCTGATCTGATGAATATGTCATGGCGATCTGAATGGCGGTGAAACCGCCTTGTTGCAAGCTTTCCTTAGGGCTGGCGAAACACTACCGCGTGGCAGATCCGGTCGACAGCACATCTCACCCAATGCACAGACACGATCGGATGGTTGCGCTGAACGCGTCGATGCACGAGATTGCGGAACCGCATGCATAGGAGACTACAAGATGATGATCTACGGCTTACAGACCTGCGCTACCTGCCAAAAGGCCCGCAAAGCATTGGAGGCCAATGGAATTACTGTCACTTTCCGTGATGTTCGGGCAGATCCGCTAAGCGAGGCAGAATTGTCGGAGCTGATCGCAGAGTTCGGAGATCGGCTGGTCGACCAAAAATCGAACGACTACCGCGCGCTCAATAACTGGCTGAAGAATTCCGAAGCAGAGGCACAGATCGCGGCACAGCCCAAGGTCATGGCGCGTCCGGTCATTCGTAACGGGGACACGTTCTTTCTAGGGTGGGACCAGACTGTTCAGGACGCCTTGCTTGGGGACTGATGCTCCCGATTGGAACGAACAGTAGGCCAATCCAGTTTATATGTTGAGGACCGCACAAACTGGCCAAATTTGACACGGGATTATGGCTAGAAGATGGGCTGAATTCGGATCGGATCGCCCCTGTGGATGGTCCTGATCAGGCTCACGCAATCATACCGCCGCCAACCCGAATGACAGCCTTAGACAAGCAGCGATCCAAACAACGAAGGAGCCGACAATGAGCAACGAGGGTGTCCCCCCTGCCCACCAGGACCAACCGCAGTTAATGATCCTTTTAGGTTGGTTCGTAATCTTCGGCTGTGCGGCGCTTGCGCTCTCAATCCTAATCGCGGATTTCGTTGTGCCTGATCACGATTGGATCGCCGACACGATCAGCGATCTGGGTGCGGGGCGCTTTGAATTCATCGTCGACATTGGGCTTTATACCTATTCGGCGGCGGTGCTGTCAGCCGCCTTACTTGCGGCACATGTGCATATGGGCGACCGCGGGTGGAGCATCGGCATCCTTGCGTTGCTCGTCTTTGGCTTAACCGTTTTTCTGATCGGTGCGCGCAATGAATATGGTGATGCCGACAGTGACGGCTGGGTTATTCACAAATATCTCGTCTATGCTCTTGGCGCGGCGGTTGCGACGATTGCTTTCGCGATGGCCAAAGGCCTGAGACGTGCGGACGACCGGTACTCCTATGCGCTGCAAGGGTTTGGCGCGCTTTGGGTTGTCGGCGCGCTGGTATTCTTCTTTCTACCGAACGATATTGATGGTCTTTATGAAAGAGGTCTGGGGGTCCTTGCGAGCGGGATCTTGATCACCTTGGCGATCTTTTTCATTCGCCGCGGGCACGCATTGGGCCGCTAGATCAGATCGCTTTGCGGTCCAACGCTGGAACATGGAAAAACGGGCGGGCGCAGGAATGCGCCCGCCCGTCTTATTTTAGGTCTTCTTTGCTGCAAGCACAGCATCGCCGGTGATCGGCAGGTGACGTACACGTGCGCCAGTCGCGTTAAAGATCGCGTTGGCAATCGCGGGTGCGATCACGGTAGTACCAGGCTCGCCCAGACCAACCGGTACTTCGGTGCTTTCGACAAAGGCGATCTCAAGCTCGGGCACATCGGCCAGACGCAGCGGCGTATAGGCCCCGAGGTTCAGGTCAATAACGTTGCCGTTCTCGATCCGTGTACCTTCGTGAAGCGCCAAGGACAGTCCCCAAAGGGCCGCACCTTCGCATTGCGCGCGCGCCCCGTCGGGGTCCACAACTGTGCCGCAGTCGAACGCCAGCCACATCTTCTGAACATCGACCTCGCCCGTTTCAGGATCAACCGCCAGCTTGACCGCCGCCGCTGTCCAGGTCGGCATGCTGCGCGACTGGCCAAAGGTGGTGGCAATACCGATTGCGGTGCCCTCGGGCAGTTCTGTGCTGCCATAACCCGACATCTCGGCCACGCGTTGCAAAACAGCAGCCTGACGTAATGCTCCACCAACCGCATTGGGCGCAGAACCCGCGTTGATGCCTTCGGCCTTCAGGTGATCCAGACGGAACTGCAGCGGATCGGCACCGACTTTATGCGCCGCCTCATCCATGAAGCTTTCCACGGCAAAGTTGGTCCAGCCCGGTCCGACAGACCGCAGCCAACCGGGACGGAAGGTCGCATTCGCCAGATCGTTCGAGATCGCCCGCACCTGATGCGCACCCACCGTGTACCAGTGGTCGGCACCGTCAATGGCAAAGGGGTCATAAGGTTCTTCGTTGACACCTTTGGGCATAAAGCCCGGTGCCATCACCTGCGTCGGCCAACCGGCTGCGGCGTGGTGTTCCATGCCCGTGACGGCTTTGCCATCGTCGAACGCCATGCGCAGTTTTTGCACCGAAGGCGACCTGATGCTGTCGAACTGCGCGTCTTCCTCGCGCGAGAACACCAGCTTCACTGGCTTACCGACTGCTTTGGACGCCAGTGCTGCGGGCACAATATAGTCGCCATTCAGGCGACGGCCAAAGCCTCCACCCAGCATGTAGCTGCGCATCACGATCTTGTCGGCGGGCACCTCCAAGGCAGCGGCCAGCGTCGGCAAGATCAGCGATTGCCACTGGTTCCCCGCGTGGGTTTCCCAAACGCCGTCGGCGTTCTGGAAAACGGTGGCGTTCACCGGTTCCATCTGGAAGTGCAGCACGGATTGCGTGGTGTATTCGGCTTCGAGCATGTCGGCGGCGGCATCAAAGGCAGCGGTCGTGTCGGGCTGCTCTGTGTGCAGGATCGACCCTTCCTCGCCTTGGATCAGCTCGCGCGAGCGCGCCTGAATATCCTCTTCCGAGACATTCGCCGTCTCGCCCGAGGTCCAGTCGACGCTGATCTCGTAGGTCGCCGTGCGCGCGGCGTGCAGCGTTTTGCCCAGCACCACAACCCAACCCGGCACGGTGCCCGACGGGTCTTCGATCACCACGGTTTCAAGGTAGCCTTTGATGTCCTTGGCGGCGCTATCATCCACGGCATTCACCTTGGAGCCATAGCGCGTCGGCGGCAGCATCGGCACGCCGTAGACCATCCCGTCGACCTTGGCATCCAGACCATAGATCGCCTGACCGGTGGTTTTCGTATCCAGATCAAGCGGGTGCACGTCCTGCCCCACAAGGCGCAGGTCAGCGTGGGGTTTCAGCGGCAGGGCTGCCAGCTCTTCTTCGGTGAAGCTGCGGTCAAGACCATCGGCCACCAGATCACCATAGCTGATGCTTTGCGTGCCATCGGTCACAGCACCGTCGCGTGCAGTCAGACCCGAGGCATCAACACCCCATTTGGCCGCTGCGGCTTCGATCAAGGCGGTCCGGCCAGCGGCCCCTGCTTGACGGTAGACAGGCCAGCTTTGCCAGATCGACCAGCTGCCGCCTGTGACCATCAAGCCCCATTTCTCGGCTGTATCGACATGGGTGATGTGTACGTTTTCCCATGCGACTTCCAGCTCGTCCGCTAGAATACGCGCGATGGCAGTGCCGACGTGTTGGCCCATCTCGGCGCGGATGATGTTAACGTTGACCTGACCGTCGGCGTCGATCCAGTACCACATCGACGGCTCGAACGTATCGCCATTGGGGGTGACCGGTGTGCCATCTGGCACCGCTGGGTTCATTGCGGCATTCGACGCCTGCGGGAAGCCAAAAGCAACACCAACGGCAGTCATGGACACAAGGAACCCACGGCGGGTCATCTGTGGTTGCGTGTCTGCGCCTGTGAGGCGAGAAATCAAATTAGCCATTGTCGGAGCCTCCCATAGCGGTGGCGGCATCGCGCACGGCTTGACGGATACGGGTATAGGTCATGCAGCGGCACAGATTGCCGGTCATCACCGCGTCGATGTCGTCATCGCTGGGGTTGGGCGTGTCTTGCAACAACGACGCCGCCTGCATGATCTGACCCGACTGGCAATAGCCACACTGGGGCACGCGCAGGTTCCGCCATGCTTCTTGCACAGGATGGCTGCCGTTTTCGTCCAAACCTTCGATTGTTGTGACTTTCAGTCCTTCGACGTCGGAAAGATAGGTGATGCAGGACCGGACGGCAGCGCCGTCGATGTGTACGGTACATGCGCCACACGCACCGATACCGCAGCCAAACTTGGTCCCTGTCAGGCCGATCTCGTCACGGATCGCCCACAACAGGGGCGTATCCGGCTCTGCGTCGACAGAAACCTGCCGTCCGTTCAATTCGAATTTAATCATTAAGTCTTTGTCCCTTGGGTAAATTATGCCTAGGCGGAGCGCGCATATAGCAGCGTTGACTGGACGGTCAATATAAGTTTTATGCCACCCAATAACAGGTGCCGACCCAAATGATCACGAAATTGTCAGACGTCATTGCGTCACACGCATTTGCCGATCTTACACGGAACATGCGCTTCGCGAAAGATAATTTCGCCCACCCTCATGCTCGCAGAATCTCTGACAGCCCGATCAGCGCTTGTTTGTCCGCGGGCCGGCAGGTACTGCCCCCCTAATCACCGGAGCGTATCATGCACTGCGGTCACCAAGGGTTCGGGAACGTCATGGCGCAAAATTCACTGATCTACAAAGTCGAGCTGTCGGTCTCTGATATGGATCGCCATTATTACGAAACGCACAAGCTTACTGTGGCCAAACATCCGTCTGAAACAGATGAACGATTGATGGTGCGTCTGTTGGCCTATGCGTTGAATGCCCACGAACATCTGGAGATGACCAAAGGTCTGTCCACCGACAGCGAACCTGATATCTGGCAAAAAAGCCTCTCCGACGAGATCGACGTTTGGGTTGCCCTTGGTTTGCCCAGCGAAAAGATCATCCGCCAGTCCTGCAACAAGGCCGAGCGGGTGATCCTATACCCTTATGGCGGCAAAACCGCAGAGGTCTGGTGGGATAAGACCCGCAACGGCACAGCGCGGTTTGACAATCTTGTGGTGGTCAATCTGGCAGAGGGCGACACAGCCGCGCTCGCAAAACTTGCCAGCCGCGCGATGAAGCTGGAGGTCCATATTCAGGATGGTGATGTGATGGTCAGCGTGGATGATAGCGTTGTCTACCTTACGCCGACGCTTTGGAAAGACGCCGCCTGACGCGCCACTGCGGCACCTGTCACCCCGTTTCATCGCCTCGTATCGGTACTCAAGTTTAAACAGATTTCACACCCCTATGGGGTGCTTCCGCACGTGCAACAGCTTTGCACATAAAAACACTTGGCATCCCCGGTTTGCCCGCTACCTTGATCCTCAACTTCCGCACGATCATCGAAAGCCACATCAAGGAGCCTGCATCCCATGACGAATTTCCTTCGCACATCCGTATCCGCCGCGACCCTCACCGCCGCGCTTGCCACCTCGGCAGCTGCTGACATCACCGTATCTTCCAAGATCGACACCGAAGGCGGGCTGTTGGGCAATGTCATTGCGCTTGCCCTCGAAGACGCGGGCCTGCCAGTCGAGCGTCGTTTGCAGTTGGGCGGCACGCAAGTTGTCCGCGAGGCGCTGCTGTCCGGTCAGATCGACATTTACCCCGAATACACGGGCAACGCGGCGTTCTTTTTCAACGAGGCTGAAAGCGACGTCTGGAAAGACGCCAAAGCCGGCCATGCCCGCGCCGCTGAACTGGACGCCGACCAAAACGACGTGACATGGCTGACCTCTGCCCCTGCGAATAACACATGGGCAATTGCTGTCACCGGTCCCGTAGCTGACGAAAATGCCCTCAAAACCATGTCCGATTTTGGCGCGTGGGTGGCGCAGGGCGGCACGGTCAAACTGGCCGCCTCCACCGAATTTGTGTCGTCCCCCGCGGTGCTGCCGGCCATGCAAGACACCTATGGGTTTGAACTGACGTCGGATCAGACGGTTATTCTGTCAGGTGGCGATACGGCTGCGACTATCCAAGCCGCAGCGCGCGGTACGTCGGGAGTGAATGCAGCGATGGTCTATGGCACCGATGGCGGTGTCGGTGCAACGGGCCTTGTGGTGATGGAAGACGACAAAGGCGTGCAGCCCGTCTATGAACCCGCCCCGATCATCCGCGCCGAGGTGCTGGCGGAATACCCGTCCATCCCCGAAGTGCTGAACCCGATCTTTGAAGGGCTGGATATGGCGACGTTGCAAAAGCTGAACGGTCGCATCCAAGTCGGTGGCGAACCGGCAGAGGCCGTGGCGCGTGATTACCTCACCCAAGCCGGGGTGCTGGACTGATCCGCGGCACAGTAACCTTGCAGGCCCCTCCGGTGCGGTTTTCTGCGCCGGGGGTTCTGTTTGCTATTCTGGGGGGCGCAGCACTGCTGGCCCCCTTTATGACATTGGCCGCGAACCGCATTGTCGCGGGCGACGCGGTTCCGATCTGGTCGGTGGTGCCGCCAGGACAGACAGCGCTTGGTCTGGGGGCAGTCTTGCTTGGCCTCGCACTGGGTGTGCCTGCGGGGCGTGCTGGCGTTCGGATGGTGGGTCCGATGATCGGGCTGGCCGGTCTGCTGTGGCTTGTCATTCAAGGCGCACCTGTGCTGCTGGATGGCGCTGGCGATTATGCGCGTGTCTCTCCGGCGGCGGGGTTCTGGTGTCTGCTGGTAATCTTTGCCCTGCTCATGGCCGATGCGATCACAGCGCTGAAACCGGGGCCCTACCAGCGTGCACTGTTGTTGGCCGCCGCGGTGGCAGCTTTGGCAGCGGTGCTGGGATCAGGCGTGTTGTCGCCGCTGTCCGTCATGCAGGAATTCTCTGCCCGCCGCGACGCTTTCGCCAGCGAGGCAACCCGTCACCTTTGGCTGGCCTTTGGCTCGCTTGGGATGGCTGGTATTATCGGTTTTCCACTCGGCGTGCTGGGTCACCGCAAGCCCGCCCTACGCGGCGCGATCCTGCCGGTGCTGAGCTTTCTACAAACCATCCCCTCGCTCGCTATGTTCGGGCTGATGATCCCCCTGCTCGGTTGGGTTGGTGCCACGGTGCCCGGTGCACGTAGCCTTGGGATTGCAGGCATCGGATTTGCCCCTGCTTTCGTGGCGCTCGTCCTCTATTCTCTGCTGCCTGTGGTCGGCAACACCGTGGCCGGTCTGGCCGCAACGCCCGCACAGGCGCAGGACGCCGCACGCGGGATAGGAATGACAGCGGGGCAGCGGTTATGGCGCGTTGAACTGGCCATCGGCCTGCCTGTGATCCTGACTGGTCTGCGCATCGTGCTGGTGCAAAACATCGGGCTCGCGGTGATTGCGGGGCTGATCGGCGGCGGCGGCTTTGGGACTTTCGTTTTCCAGGGGCTGAACCAGACCGCCACTGATCTGATCTTGCTCGGCGCGCTGCCCACAGTCGCGCTGGCCCTGACGGCGGCCATTGTAATGGATATTCTGGTCGACCTGACCCGACGCCTCCCCAAGGAGACCCCATGATAGAGATCGACAATATCACCAAGATCTACGACAGCGCCCGCGCCGTCGATGGCGTGTCGATGACCATTGATACCGGCACGATCACGGTCATCGTGGGCACCTCAGGCTCGGGCAAGACAACGCTGCTGCGGCTGATCAACCGGCTGGAAGAACCCACCTCGGGCGAGGTGCGGATCAACGGGCAATCAACGCTGGACGTCAAACCGCATATCCTGCGGCGACGGATCGGATATGCCATTCAGGGGCACGGGCTGTTCCCGCATCACACGGTCGCGCGCAACATCGGCGCGGTGCCGCAACTGCTGGGCTGGTCGCGCGACAAGATCGACGCCCGCGTGGACGAACTGCTTGATCTCTTTTCCATGGCCCCACAGGATTTCCGCAACCGGTATCCATCAGAGCTGTCTGGCGGGCAGCAGCAACGCGTGGGCGTCGCACGCGCGCTGGCCTCGCGCCCTGATCTGATCCTGATGGACGAACCTTTCGGCGCGCTTGACCCGATCATCCGCACCCGTGCGCAAGAGGACCTGCGCCGCATCCAGCAGGCGCTCGGCTCAACGATCATTCTTGTGACCCATGATATGGAGGAAGCCATTCGTCTGGGCGACCGCGTGGCCGTGATGGATGGGGGCAAGCTGGTGCAATACGCAACCCCTGCGGATATTATCACCCATCCTGCGACCGATTTCGTCGCCGATATGGTCGGTGATGTCGAACGCCCCCTGCGGCTGCTTTCCCTCACCCCTCTGGCGGATGTGATAGAGGACGGCCCCGCCAGTGGCACGCCCCTGCCCCCCGATGCCAATCTGCGCGACGCGCTGTCGGCATGCCTGTGGACCGGCCGCAGCGCGGTGCCGGTCAGCGACCATGGCAAGGTGATC
Organism: Sulfitobacter sp. M22; assembly: GCF_021736025.1. NCBI lineage: Bacteria > Pseudomonadati > Pseudomonadota > Alphaproteobacteria > Rhodobacterales > Roseobacteraceae > Sulfitobacter > Sulfitobacter sp. M22. The sequence continues at coordinate 1,051,964 of NZ_WMEC01000001.1, forward strand.
GGCCGCGTGACGCTGGACGCGATCCGCGCCCGCGCCGAGGTACACGCATGACAGCGGGCAATCTGCTGCGTCTTGGGTTGCTGGGTCTGCTGCTCGCACTGGTCCTGCAACCTAACTGGTTCACGCCGCTCTTTGCGCCGCTGGCCCCTGCGGGCGGTCCGGTGATCTATGCGCGCAGCTCTCTGCTGTCGCTCTCGCTCAGCCATTTGGGGCTGGTTGCCCTTGCCTCCGTCGCGGCGACGCTGGTGGCGGTGACGTTGGCGATCTTTGTCACCCGTCCCGTCGGCGCGTCTTTCCTGCCGCTGTCGCGCACGATCACCAACATCGGTCAGACCTTTCCCCCCGTCGCCGTGTTGGCGCTGGCCGTGCCCGCCTTGGGCTTCGGGTCGGGGCCGACGCTGGTGGCGCTTTTCCTCTATGGCCTGCTGCCGATATTTGAAAACGCGATCACCGCCCTATCAACCCTGCCCCCCGCCACGATGGAGGCCGCACGCGGCATGGGTCTGAACCGCTGGCAACGCCTGTGGCGCGTGGAGCTTCCGCTTGCCCTGCCCGTGATCCTGACCGGCATCCGACTGTCTGTCGTCATCGCCCTTGGCACAGCGACGATCGGGTCCACCGTTGCCGCACGCACGTTGGGCGAGGTGATCATCGCTGGCTTGCTGACCAATAACACCGCTTACGTGCTGCAAGGCGGGCTGATCGTGGGGCTCTTTGCGGTGCTGATCTATGACGCGATGGCGCAGCTTGAACGCTATCTCGCCGCGCGCATGGGGGGCTGATCTGCGCCGCGAACCCACCCGAGTGGAAGCTTGCCGATACCACCCCCGCGCAATTGCGGCCCCTGCTCAAGACTTGTATCAATCGCCTATGATCCGACAGCTTGCCCCCTTTCTCCTCACCCTCTGGGCCGCGCCCCTTACGGCGCACCCCCATGTCTTTATTGACACGCAGCTTGCCCTTGTCGCCGATGACCAAGGACAGCTGACCCATGTGCGCGTGACATGGCAATATGACGCGCTCTATTCGCTGCTGGTGACCGAGGATATGGGCCTTGATGCTGACGGTGATGGCACCCTAACCAAGGCGGAGCTTGCCGCTTTGAACGGCTTTGACATGCGTTGGGTTGACGGGTTCAACGGCGACCTGGTGGTCAGCACCGCGGCGGCAAACATTCCGCTTTCCGGTCCATCCGAGATTGCGACGCAATTCGACGCCGGACAGATCACCACCTCGCATCTGCGTGCGCTTGAGACGCCTGTTTCAGCCGGCACAGCGATCACGATCAAACCCTATGATGCGACCTACTACACCGCCTACGACATCACGACTAAAATAGACATCGCGCAGGCTCCGAGCTGCCGCGCCCGTGTCGAAATGCCGAACGTCAGCGCCACAATGGAGGCGCTGCAACAGCAGCTTGCCCAGCTTGATGCCCAAAGCGATCCGGCGGACGCAGGCCTACCGGATATTGGCGCGCAGATGGCCCCCACGGTGAACGTCTTATGCGCCGCGCCCTGACGGTTATCGCGTCCGCCGCGGTGATCGCCCTCGCCGCGCTGTGGTGGACTGGCGGGTTCGACCAGCTGGCGCAGTGGGCCGCGACCCATCAACGGGAGTTTCAAAACAGCATCGCACTATCGCTGCGGGCCGTGCGCGCAGGCCAGCCAGAGGCAGTGACTGCGCTGCTATCGGCCTGTTTTGCCTATGGCGTCGTGCATGCCGCTGGCCCTGGTCACGGCAAGGTGCTGATCGGCGGTTATGGCGCGGCCAAAGCGGTGCCGATGTTGCGCCTGTCGGTGATCGCGCTGCTGTCGTCGCTGGGTCAGGCCGTTACGGCGGTGGCGCTGGTCTATACCGGCGTGACCCTTTTGCAGTTGGGCCGCGAGCGTATGATTTCGCTGACAGAGGCGATTATGGCTCCGGTGAGCTATGGCGCGATTGCCTGTGTTGGGCTGTGGCTGTTCTGGCGTGGGCTGCGCCATTTCCGCGCGACAATGCCCGCGTCGCAGGGGGACCATGACCACTCTCACGATCACGATGGCATCTGCGCCACCTGCGGCCACGCGCATGGGCCGACGGCAGAACAGGTGCAAAATGCGACCAGCTTGCGGGAAACGCTTGTGCTGATCGCCTCTATCGCGATCCGCCCCTGCACCGGCGCGTTGTTTGTACTGATTATCACGCTTCAGATGGGGATTGCGGGTGTCGGCATTGCGGGCGCATTCGCGATGGCATTCGGCACAGCGACCATCACCATCGCCGTGGGACTAGGCGCCGGCGCACTGCGCGGTGGCGTGTTGGCAGGCTGGGCAAGCGTCCCGCGGGCGGCCCAGATTGCGGCTGTGATTGAACTTGCAGCGGGGCTGTGCGTGGCGCTGCTGGCGGGCGGGCTACTGCTTCGGTCACTCTGATTTTAGCTGCTCGACAAGCAGGGCGGTTAAAACTATCTATAATTTATGAACCAGCCAAAACCAGAAACACACTCCGCCCGGATCGCACGTATTCTGGCGGACCGTATCATCTCGGGGCAGCTGCCCCCAGGAGCGCATTTGCGCCAAGACCACATTGCGCAGGAGTTCGGCGCAAGCCACGTCCCCGTACGTGAAGCCTTTCGTCTACTAGAAACCCAAACACTTGCAGAAAGCCTTCCAAGACGCGGATTTCGCGTCACTTTTTTCGATATGGCAGAGCTGCGCGAGGTCGCCGAGATGCGCGCCAGCCTCGAAGCGCTTGCGCTGCGGCACGCCGCCCCCAATATGACGCCAGATATCCTCGTCAAGGCTCACAAAGCCAACTTACAGGGCGACACAGCCCAGGATGTACATGAATGGGAGGCGGCAAATCGTTGTTTTCACAGAACAATTCTTGAACCTTGTCAAATGCCGCGCCTGATGCGGTCGATCGACGATCTGCAAGCCGCAAGCGCACGGTTCATTCTGCGTGCATGGCGCACAAACTGGGAATCCCGCACCGATCACGACCACCGAAAAATCCTAGAAGCCCTGCGCAAAGGCCAGGTCGATCTGGCCTGTTCGACGCTTTCTCGGCACGTCGGTTGGATCGGAAAGCGTTCCCGCACTCTAAAAAATCAAGCTGGAACAGACAGTTCTGAATTTTTCAGATAATTATCTATAATTTGAATTGCCCTGCGACGCTGCATTCTTCCTACTGTGATTGAAATGTAAAAAGCTATCGTCGGAGGAAACCAGATGGCACTTGCGATCACATCCCTACCCCGTAACCCGTCTCTCGCGCAGGGGCTTGGCCTCGCACTTGCAGGGGCTGCGCTCATCACGTTGGGGGCCAAAATTCAGATTCCGTTCTGGCCTGTACCCATGACGTTGCACACGCTGTCCGTATTCCTTGTCGCCCTCACTCTGGGCCCACGTCTGGGGCTGGCGGCGATGGCGGCCTATCTTGGAGCCGGTGCAGCGGGGCTTCCGGTGTTCTCTGGCACCCCTGAACGCGGTATCGGGCTCAGCTATATGGTCGGGCCGACGGGCGGCTACCTGCTGGGCTACCTTGTGGCGGCGGGGTTGACCGGCTGGCTGGCGATGGGGCGCGGCTGGATCGGGCGGGTGCTGGCGATGCTGGCGGGTCTTGCGGTTGTCTATGCGGGTGGTCTGGCGTGGCTGTCGCTGTTCGTGCCCGCCCCCAAGCTGCTCGCCGCAGGTCTGACGCCCTTTTTGTTGGGTGACCTGATCAAGGTCCTGCTGGCAGCGACACTGATGTCGGGACTGTCCCGTCTGAAAGGGCGCGATCAATGATCCGCACAGACTGGACAGTAACCGAAGCGGCAACCATCCACGCGCTGCCCTTCCCCGAGCTCATGCACCGTGCGCAAACCTTGCACCGTGCACATTTTGACCCCACCGCGATCGAAACCGCCAGCCTGCTCAGCATCAAGACCGGCGGCTGTCCCGAAGATTGCGGCTATTGCTCGCAGTCAGCGCATTATGACACCGGCGTCAAAGCGACCAAGCTGATGGGCGCGGACGAAGTCATCGCCGCCGCCAAACGCGCTAAAGACGCAGGCGCGCAGCGGTTCTGCATGGGCGCTGCATGGCGCAGCCCCAAGGACCGCGATATGGACAAGCTGACCGATATGGTGCGCGGCGTGGCTGATCTGGGGCTTGAAACCTGCATGACGTTGGGGATGCTGTCCCCCGAACAGGTGAGCAAGCTCAAAGACGCGGGACTGGATTTCTACAACCACAACATCGATACCTCGCCCGAATATTACGCCGAGATCGCATCGACCCGCACGATGGAAGACCGCCTTGAAACCGTCGAGCATGTGCGCAAGGGCGGGATCAAGGTCTGCTGCGGCGGTATCCTTGGCATGGGCGAGGCAGAGGCGGACCGGATCAGCATGCTCGTCACCCTCGCGACACTGCCCAGCCACCCAGACAGTGTGCCGGTAAACTTGTGGAACGCGGTCAAAGGCGTGCCGGTGCAGGGGAAATCCGAAAAGGTCGATCCTTTTGCGCTGGTCCGGTTGATCGCTTTGGCGCGTATCCTCATGCCCGCATCGGTCGTGCGCCTGTCCGCCGGCCGCACCGGAATGAGCGACGAGCTGCAATCGCTGTGCTTTCTTGCGGGGGCTAATTCGATCTTTGTGGGCAACCAGTTGCTGACCACCGAAAACCCCGCCACGTGGAAGGACAACGACCTACTGCAACGGCTCGGCATGCATGTGGCACCGGCCAAGCCTGCCTCCAGTTCGGCCACAATCGTAGTGCAGTAGATCCGCCCCTTACACGTGCAAAAGCCCGGCCTGAAATCCTCGGGCCGGGCTTTTGCATGTCGCGCCTCGGCTCAAGCTTAGGCGAAGATGATCACCGACTGCATGCCGTCTGCGACCATATTTCCATCCGTGTTCCAGACGCGCATCACCTGAGAGCTGTAACCGCCGCTACCGGCGGTTAGCTGTGTCTCCATCATATACCAGCCGTCGCGGGTATTGGCGTGATCGGATAGCAGGTTGATGATCCAGTTCATTGACGAGTTCGGCCCCGGTCGCGTCATCATCGGGAAGGCCGCAGGGGGCAGCACGTCGCCGATGGCGATCAGCCCCTCGAGCGTGCCCCACATCGCCGGATCGCGGTGCCGTGCCCAGATCCTGACATAGCCGCGATCGGACCCTGAAAATGGCAGACTGCCCTCGATCAGCTTGACCTCGAAGTTGACAAAGAACCGCACCGGCGGGCGCTTTAGCGCAGGCGGGAAATAGGATGGCGTGTCGTCGGGCCCTTGGGGGGCTGCGGGGGCGGTATGGCCCACGTTCAACTGACTTTCCTGCGCATGCCCGAAAGAAAACGTGCCCGTCGCGGCGACCTTGCCGTCGATCTCGGCGCGGGTGGCGATGGTGGTGATATTACGCCCTTCGCGCAGCACCTCTGAGTGGATCGTGGGGGCCTGTGACACGGGCGCAGTAAAGTTGATCAGGGCAGACCGGAGCGCGGGCAATTCAGGACGGTCCCGACGGGCAGCATTGACCAGCAACGCACCGGTAAACCCGCCAAAAGCCGTACGCCCCTGCGCCCAATTCTCTGGCACCTGATAGCGCGGCGCGGTGCCGTCTTGCTCTGCTGTGGCCAATACCTCGGCCAGGGTCACATCTGTCATGTCGGGTCCTTTATACATCTGTCACCGCGCGCGGGCGCGCTGTTCTCCAATCGATGCCCGCAAAGCCAAGGGCGCGCAAGGCACCTTGCCCCCGAAACGCCACGTCACCAAGAACGCACCCCCGCGGCAAAAAACCTTTGGCGGGATCGAATAGAGGTGTTGACGCCTGATCTGTATTTCACATATTCATGAAATATGGAAACACTACTCACAGATCGACTCGCCACCCTTAGCCACCCGCAGCGGCTGGCCGTGTTTCGCTTACTGATGCGGCGCTATCCCGATGCCTTGCCTGCGGGGGAAATCGCGCAGGTGCTGGCGCTGAAATCCAGCACGGCGTCGGTATATCTGTCGGCGCTGACGCAGGTCGGTCTGATTACGCAGCGGCGCGACGGGACGCGGCTGCTGTACACTGTCAACCTTGATGCGGCGGGCGAGGTCGTATCGGGGTTGTTCGTGGATTGTTGTCGGGGGCGCGCTGATCTCTGCCCGCCCCCGTTCTCTGACCTCATTAACAGGACGCAGATGATGACCCAGACAAAATTCAACGTGCTTTTCGTATGTACCGGAAATTCCGCCCGCTCCATCTTTGCAGAGACGATCCTGCGTGGCATGGCCGGCGACCGGTTTACCGCCTATTCCGCGGGCACCCTGCCCCGGTCCGAGCTTAACCCCCTTGCCGTCGAGATGCTGCACGCCAAGGGCCACTGTATCGACGCGCTGCGGTCCAAACATATTTCCGAATTCCAGACCGACGATGCGCCGCAGATGGATTTCGTCTTTACCGTCTGTGACCATGCCGCGAACGAGGAATGCCCCACCTGGCCCGGCCAGCCTGTGTCAGGCCATTGGGGTATGCCCGATCCAGTCAAAGCCGAAGGGACAGAGGCCGAACGCCGGCTGGCCTTCCAACAGACATATGGCGCGCTGCACAACCGGCTGCTGGCCTTTACCGCCCTGCCTTTCGAAGCGCTGGACCGCGCTGCCTTGCAAAAACGGGTCGATGCCATCGGGGCCGACCCAGTGACCACAGGATAAACCACCATGACAACCTATGCTTTGAACGGCCTTGGCCGCATCGGAAAACTCGCCCTGCGGCCCTTGCTGGAACAGGGGGCCAAGATCGCCTTTATCAACGACGCGGTTGGCGACCCCGAGATGCACGCCCATCTGTTGGAGTTTGATTCCGTCCACGGGCGCTGGCCCGCGACCTTCAGCGCAGAGGATAACGCCATCACCATTGATGGCACGCGTATTCCAGTGACCAGCACCAAGTCGATCAAGGACCTGCCGCTGGACGGCGTGGACGTGGTGATCGATTGCACCGGCGCGTTCAAGACCGAGGCCAAGCTCGCCCCCTATTTCAAAGCGGGCGTAAAAAAGGTCGTTGTCTCAGCGCCGGTTAAAGACGGCCCAACGGCGAATATCGTTTATGGCGTCAACGACGATACCTATGACCCCACAGACCACACCATCGTCACTGCGGCGAGCTGCACCACCAACTGCCTTGCCCCCGTTGTCAAAGTCCTGCTGGAAGGCATCGGGATCAAACACGGGTCAATCACCACGATCCATGATGTGACCAACACACAAACCATCGTGGACCGTCCCGCCAAGGACATGCGCCGGGCGCGATCAGCGCTGACCAACCTGATCCCCACCACCACGGGATCAGCCACGGCGATCACGCTGATCTACCCTGAACTGACCGGCAAGCTGAACGGCCACGCCGTGCGGGTGCCGCTGCTGAACGCGTCGATCACCGATTGCGTATTCGAGCTGGAGCGTGAGACCACCGTGGAAGAGGTCAACGCCCTGTTCAAAACCGCCGCCGAGGGGCCGTTGAAGGGCATTCTGGGCTATGAGGAACGCCCGCTCGTGTCGTCGGATTACACCAATGACACCCGCAGCGGGATTATTGATGCGCCATCGACGATGGTGGTGAATGGCACGCAGGTCAAAGTCTATGCGTGGTACGACAACGAAATGGGCTATGCTCACCGTCTGGTGGATGTGGCGCTGATGGTGGGCGGCAAGCTGTGACACGACCTGCTGGATTTACCGCCTATATTGCCGTCACAGCCGCTTATTGGGCGTTTATGCTGACCGACGGGGCACTGCGGATGCTGGTGCTTCTGCATTTTCACACGCTGGGGTTCTCTCCGGTGCAGCTGGCCTATCTGTTTGTGTTGTACGAGATCGCAGGTGTCGTGACCAACCTGTCGGCGGGCTGGATCGCGGCGCGCTTTGGACTGACCTCGACACTTTATGCGGGGCTGTCGTTGCAGGTTATCGCCCTGCTGGCGCTGACGCAGCTTGATCCGGCATGGAGCGTGACTGCCTCCGTCGTGTTTGTGATGCTGGTGCAGGGGCTGTCGGGTGTGGCCAAGGATCTGGCCAAGATGAGCTCTAAATCCGCGGTCAAGCTGTTGGCCCCCACCACGGGGGGCGGGTTGTTTCGCTGGGTCGCTCTGCTGACCGGATCGAAGAACGCGGTCAAGGGCGCGGGCTTTCTGCTGGGTGCGGGGATGCTGGCCTTGCTCGGGTTTGTGCCGTCGACGCTGGTGATGGCCGCGATCCTGTTCGTGATCCTGATCGGCGTGATCATCGGTATGCCCGCGGGCCTGCCCGTGGGGCGCAAGGACGCCAAGTTCACCGAAGTGCTGTCGAAGAACCGCAATATCAACTGGCTCAGCGCCGCGCGGCTGTTTCTGTTCGGGGCGCGCGACGTGTGGTTTGTCGTGGGCATCCCGATCTATTTCTACGCGGTGCTGTCTGATGGCAGCGTCGAAAGCAAGCGCGACGCCTTCTTTATGATCGGCAGCTTTATGGCGGTGTGGACGATTCTTTATGGTGCCGTGCAAGGCTGGGCCCCGAGGATTCTGCAGGCCGCAAGCCGAACCGAGGGTGAGACACTCACCCAAGCCCGTCACTGGAACCTCGCGCTTGTGGTCGTGCCTGCCCTGCTTGCCGCGCTGGTCTGGATCACGCCTGCACCTTCCGCCACGCTGACGCTCACGATTGTCACCGGCTTACTGATCTTCGGGGCGATCTTTGCGGTGAATTCAGCCCTGCACTCCTATCTGATCCTCAGCTTTACGGATGCAAAGCGGGTCACGATGGATGTGGGGTTCTACTATATGGCCAATGCGGCCGGACGTTTGGTGGGCACGCTGCTGTCGGGGTTCACCTACCAGATTGGCGGGCTGGCGCTTTGTCTGGCAACTGCAGCGGTTATGTTGGCGCTGAGCGCCTTTGGGACGGCACAGCTGCGCCCGACCCAAACCTCATAAGGGACGGCGCGCGAGGTCACCCCCGCGCGCCCTGTTTCAAGGTACTGCAACCACGCCGTTGCGGTTGTCACGCCAGATCACCGCGACGATCAGCGCTGATGCGACACCGGCAATCAGGGTCGTCATCAGCCCGGGGAAGCTGAAGGCAAAGCCCGCGATCCCCAGGGGCAGACGCAGCCAGGGCCGCACCATACCGACGCCTAGCAGATAGCCCTCAAGCCCGCCGGACAGCAGCGTGATACCGATGATGATCGACGGCAGCACGTAGATCAGCGGCGTCAGATCGCCCTGCAGCACCAGCGCAGGCTGGAACAGGAAGAACAGCGGCACAAAGTAGATCACCACCCCCAACCGCATCGCGGTGAAGGAGGTCAGCATCGGCTTGGCCCCCGCAATCGTTGCCGCCAGAAACGCCGCAGCGCCCACCGGAGGCGTGATCACCGACAGCATCGCGTAGTAGACGATGAAGAAGTGCACCGCGACCGTGTTCAACCCGCCGATTTCGATGATCGCGGGTGCCAGCGTCACGGCGAGGAAGATGTAGGCCACAATCGCAAGCCCCGCCATCCCCATGATAAAGCAGGCCAAAACCCCAAGCGCGATGACGAGATAGACGTTATCTCCGCCTAAGGCGACCAGACCCGATGTCATCGACCCCGTGACGCCCGTGATCGTCAACGCGCTGACAACAAAGGCAATCGGCAGAATGATCGCCGCCGTTTGCGTGACCAGCGTGCCGACTTGCCGCAGGGTTTCAAAGATGCGCGCAGGCGTCATCATGGTCTCGCGTTGCAGGAAGCTGAGCGCGATCATCAGCGCACTAGCGTACCACGGGGCATAGTATTCCCACCGCATATACAGCAGACCCCAGACCAGAAAGATCATGACCAGCAGGAACGGCCAGCCGCGCTTCATCACCTCGCGGGCAGAAGGCAGGTGTTCGGGTTTCATCCCCACCAGCCCTTTGCGCGCGGCATAGGCGTCGACTTGCAGGATCAGACCAAAGTAAAACAGCGCCGACGGCAGGATCGCGGCCACCATCACGGTCGCGTAATCCACTCCGATGGTGATCGCCATGACAAAGGCAATCGCCCCCATCACCGGCGGCATCACCACACCGCCGGTAGAGGCGCAGGCCTCGATCGCGCCGGCGTAATGGGGCGGATAGCCGACCTTTTTCATGGTCGGAATAGTGATCGACCCCGTGCCCGCGATGTTGGAAAAGATCGACCCCGACAGCGACCCGAAAAAGGCGCTGGCGACGATGGACACTTTTGCAGGACCACCGCGGTATTTGCCAAAGCCCGCATTGGCGAGATCAATAAAGAACTGTCCCGCTCCTGTCGCAATCAACACGCCGGCAAAGACCAGAAAGCCCAGCACGATCTCGGCCACGATCTTGGTCGTGATGCCCATCAACCCTTCGGTGCGGAAGACATGCGCCTCGATCATCCGTTCAAACGTATAGGGGATGCCCATCAACAAACCGGGGAAGTAATCGGCCACCAGAGGATACAGCCCCAGCACCAGGACGACCAACAGGAACGGCACGCCTCCCGACCGCCGCGCGATCTCGAGCATCAGCAGCCACAACACCACACCGGCGTAAAAGTTGGTCCAGCCCGCCTGCACGATCTCCCATGCGTACATGGAGAACCACATGCAGATGCCAAAGCCCACGGCGGCGGCCACGATGTCATAGATCGGGACGCTTGTGTGCGATTGCTTTGCAGGCAGCGCAATATAGGCGGCGGCAAGGAAAGTGCCGATAAAGACCCAGTAATACTGCCCTTCAATCAGGCGCCGCCCGCCAATGGGCACGCCAAACACATAGGCCAGCCCCAACCCGAGGCCAAAGGTACACAGCACCACAAAAGCAATGCTGGTGAATGAAAACAATCCCCCTAGGCGCGTCGTCTCTGACGCGGGATCGACAGCCGCTTCAGCCGCTGGTTGTTGATGATGAGCTGACATGGAAAATCCTGCAATTAAAGCCGCTTATGCGATATCTTTAAGAGGACGGAGCAGTGGAACCGCTCCGTCCTTTGGTCGGTCCGGTGGCGTTACAGACGCGAGCGGAAGGGCTCGAGCCCGTCGGTGTGCTTGGCCAGAATGTCGAGGTATTCCTGGTTCTCGAAGTTCATCTCGATGCCCTGCTCCATCGCTTCTTTCATGCCGGCGTTACGCGCGGCGATCCAAGCGTCCATCTTTTCGATGGCGGCATTGTTCCAAGCATCGTCTTCTTCGGTCCACTGGCCGATTTCACGCAGATATTTCACCGTGCCCTCGTGCACAGGGATCGGGTTGGCATCCAGGAAGTTGCGGAAATGCTCGATCGACATACGGGTCGCCAACGCATGCGATCCTTTGTAGTTGTCGTGGGATTCATCGATCCATTTCGCCATGTTGTAAACGAAGTCCTCGTCTGCCGTGACCGGCACGGCGTAGACAAAGTTCGATGTCATGGAATCAACGCCTTTGGCGGTGCTCACGCCCATGGATATCTTCGACGGGATGGTCATGGGGCGGTGGCTCAGGTAGGCGTCCCAGCCCTCTTTGTTGGCAGGGTCCATCGGCAACCAACGAATGCTGCCCGGTGCGCCTTCCATTTCGGACAAGACCGAGGAGATCGGCGAACAATAGGCAACGTCAGATTTACCTTCGACGACCGAGCGGCAGTTCTCGCCGTAGCTAGAGGCAGGAACGAACTCGATCTTTTCTTGCGCTTCCTCTGGCGTCATCCCGATAAACGCGGGCAAGGCTTGGGTGATCGCGGCCACAATCGCGGGCGAGAAAACGCCGGATGTAACGCGCACGCCGCCTTTGCCAATGTCTTCGAGGGTTTGCAGCTCGGAATCCCCGGCCACGACAAAGCCCCATGGCGTGTCGTTATGGTGCCACATGATGCGCTGCGGCATTGGTTTGGCCGAGGCATAGCCGCCGACCCCTTCCGCCTGCAACGCCATTTCCGACGCCGAGACAGAGGCAATTGCGACATCCTCGCGATCGGTCAGACGCTTGTAGCGCATCGGTTCACTGTCTTCGGGCACAATCCGAACGGTCGTTCCGGTTTCTTTTTGCAGTGTGGGGCCCCAGCCGTTGGTTGAGGCAAAGCTGCCCGTCGACGTGCCCGGCGTGGCGATCACCAGCAGGCGCGGCCATTCATAGTCTTGTGCCATCGCGGCACCGGACAGCGCCATAGTTACGGCGATAGACCCGACGGCGGCCTTGGCAAAACGTGTCATATTTTTCATGTGGTTTCTCTCCCTGTTTTTCATCTTTGGATTGTTCGGGATTGCCGCATCACGGCTGCCGCAGAATATGCAGTTGTCAAGCGGCACCTCCCAATGCTCAACGTAACGCGTTCGGTATGACCCGCTGAACGGGCTAATAAACGCGTCCTCCCGAGTGCCGACCCCCCTCCTCCCGAGGTTGTCCGACTCAATCTATTAACCAGCCTAGGGGTAAGATATTTCGATGCCAATACCGCAGAACAGAACTTGATACCGCAACGAGGCAGGGGTTTTTGGCAATCGGCCTTAGCTTGCTGATGCCAAAGGGTTAACGGCGTCGGATATGCCCTTCGTTACGTTGCGTTGCTTTGGGTTACGGGGTGTAAATTCGACTGACAAGCGTCAGGCGAACTGCCGCAACAGGCCAAATTTTGCTAAAATAAACGCCACTATCGATTGAATATTTTATATCTTGCACCGTTTGGTGAACTTGGCTACGCCTAAGGTAACGACGCTGTTCGCCCCTCATTTGGGCGGCAGCATTAACATCTATCCGTCGGGGTGCCCATTTGGGCTGAGAGGTGCAAGCACCGACCCGTCGAACCTGATCCGGGCAATACCGGCGTAGGGAACGGGTATCTTTGTGCGACGGCTTCAGGTCGGTTTTACAAAGCTCATTCTTGCGTCTGTTTGTCCGCCATCGAGAGGCGAAGACGTGACCAAGAAGACCCCCATTTCCCTAACCATCGCCGGTTCAGACAGCGGCGGCGGCGCCGGCATTCAGGCGGATATCAAGGCGATGTCGGCCAATGGCGTCTATGCCGCCAGCGTGATCACCGCCGTCACCGCGCAAAACACCCGCACCGTCAGCGCCGTTCATGAAATCCCTGCCCAGATTGTATCGGCCCAGATCGACGCCGTGCTCTCGGATCTGGATGTGCAGTCGATTAAACTGGGGATGCTTTTTTCGCCGCAGATCATTCAAGCGGTGGCACAGGCGCTAACCGGTTTCAAAGGTGCCGTCGTGGTAGATCCGGTGATGATCGCCAAATCCGGTGATGCGCTGTTGCAGGACCAAGCCGTCGCAGCGCTGATTACGCATATTCTGCCACGCGCCGATCTGCTGACCCCCAACCTGCCCGAAGCCGCTCGCCTGCTGAACCAGTCCGAAGCCACCACCGCCGACCAGATGGTAGCGCAAGCGCGATGTCTGCTTGATATGGGCCCCAAAGCGGTGCTGGTGAAAGGCGGACATGGCGCGGGTGACATCTGTAGCGACGCGCTTGTCACCGCGAAGGGTGTTACCTGGTTGACGGCACCGCGCATCAACACGCGCAACACCCATGGGACGGGATGCAGCTACGCCGCTGCCATCGCCGCCGAGCTCGCGCATGGCGCACCCTTGGCCAGCGCGGTGCAAACTGCCCATAGCTATCTCCACCAGGCGATCCGCGCCGCCGACCGTCTTTCGATCGGTACCGGCCACGGTCCCGTGCACCATTTTCACGCGATCTGGCCGTGACCCGCATCACCATCATCGGCACCGGCGTGGCAGGGCTGTGCACCGCCCGCGTCTTGCTGGATCGCGGCGCCCGCGTGCATCTGATCGACCGTGCCCGCCAGCCCGGCCCGCAGGGGTGTTCGTGGTGGGCGGGGGGTATGCTCGCCCCCTATTGCGAAGGTGAAAGCGCCGAAGAACCCGTGGTGCGGCTGGGTCAAAAAGCGGCGGATTGGTGGGCGCAGCATACGACGTCCCTGCAGCGCTGCGGCTCGCTTGTCGTCTCGCCAGCGCGGGACACAAGCGATCTGACGCGCTTTGCGCGACGCACGGACAGCCATAAAACTCTGACCGCCACAGAGATCAATGCGCTCGAGCCCGATCTGGGTGATCGCTTTGCCAAGGGCCTGTTTTTCGAGGACGAAGCCCACCTGTCCCCCCGCACCGCGCTGGCAGAGCTGTGGCGCGGACTTGTCGCCGACGGGGCCACCTTTGAACAGCGCGAGGCCGACCCGAATGCGTTCGCAAAAGACCGGTTGGTGATCGACTGCCGAGGCTACCATGCCCGCGTCGATATGCCCGCGTTGCGCGGGGTGAAGGGGGAAATGGTGCTGCTGTCCTGCCCTGACGTCTCCATCAACCGCCCTATTCGCGTGCTGCACCCGCGTGTGCCGATTTACCTCGTGCCGCGGGGGGACGGTGTTTACATGCTTGGGGCCACGATGGTCGAAGGCCGCGCGAGTGCCCACGCCAGCGTCCGGTCAGTGCTGGAACTGCTGAGCGCGGCCTACGCGCTGTCGCCCGCTTTTGGCGAGGCCGAGATCCTCGAGATCGGCGTCGACAGCCGCCCCGCCTTTCCCGACAACCTGCCGCGCATCGAACGGCAGGGCAATATGATCCGCGCCAATGGCCTTTATCGCCACGGTTTTCTGCTGGCCCCCGCGCTGGCAACGATGGTGGCCGACTTGATCCTTGACGCTAAAACACCGGAGATGTTCCATGAAACTACAGCTTAACGGTGCCCCGCTCCACAGCGACGCGACCACTCTTGCCGCCTTGCTTGAGGCCGAAGGATTTGGCGGGGCCAAGGTCGCCACAGCCGTGAACGGCAGCTTTGTCCCAGCCACGCTGCGCGCGACGCATCCCCTTAACTCAGGCGACAGCATCGAAGTGCTCGCCCCCATGCAGGGAGGTTGAGATGCGCAGTTTCTACGGCGAAACGCTTGCCAATGGTCTGATGCTGGGCACCGCGCAATACCCGTCGCCCAAAGTGCTGTCCGACGCCTTTGCCCGCAGCGGTGCGGCGGTGGCAACGGTATCCCTGCGCCGCGAAAGCGGGCGAGATCGCGCCGGTCAGGATTTCTGGGAACTGATCCGCGCGCTTAACGTGCACGTGCTGCCCAACACCGCCGGCTGCCACAGCGTCAAGGAAGCCGTCACCACCGCCCATATGGCGCGCGAGGTCTTTGGTACCCGGTGGATCAAGCTTGAAGTCATCGGCGAAGAAGACACGCTGCAACCGGATGTATTTGGTTTGGTCGAGGCCGCGCGCATTTTGACCGAGGACGGGTTTCAGGTCTTTCCCTATACCACCGAAGACCTTGTGGTCGCGGACAAACTTTTGCGGGGGGGGTGCGAAGTGCTGATGCCCTGGGGCGCGCCCATCGGGTCGGGCATGGGGCTGAACAATGTCTTTGGGCTGCGTGCCATGCGCGCGCATTTCCCCGACGTGCCGCTGGTGATCGACGCCGGCATCGGCCTACCTTCGCACGCGGCACAGGCGATGGAACTGGGGTTTGACGCGGTGCTGCTGAACACCGCTGTTGCCAAGGCAGGTGATCCCGCCGCCATGGCCGAAGCTTTTGCCACCGCGATCCGCGCCGGACAGCTTGCCGCCGACGCCGACCCGATGCCGCCCCGCGATATGGCCGCGCCCTCGACTCCGTTGATTGGAAAGGCGTTTCTGGAATGAGCCTCGACCGTTTCTATCCAATTTTCGACAGTGCGGCATGGCTGGACCGACTGGTGCCGCTGGGGATCAAGCTGGTGCAGCTTCGGATAAAAGACACACCCGCCCCCATGCTACGCCGTGAAATCCGGCAGGCCAAAGCGATCTGCGCGGCCCATGACTGCACTCTGGTCATCAACGATCACTGGCAGATCGCGCTAGAGGAAGGTTGCGATTTCATCCACCTTGGTCAGGAGGATCTGGATACCGCAGACCTGTCTGCCATCCGCGACGCGGGTGCGCGGCTTGGGGTCAGCACCCACGACAAGGCAGAGCTGGCCCGTGCCCTCGACCTGCGCCCCGCGTATATCGCTTTGGGTCCGATCTATCCGACGATCCTGAAAAAGATGAAGTGGCACGAACAGGGGCTTGACCGTCTGCGCGACTGGCGTGAACTGGTCGGGCAGACCCCGCTGGTGGCAATCGGCGGCATGTCCGTTGCCCGCGCCGCCGGAGCCTTTGACGCCGGTGCCGATTGCGTCGCGGCGGTGACCGACATCACCCTGCACCCCAGCCCCGAGGACCGCATCGCTGATTGGTTGGGGGCCACACGATGACCCGTTACGACCGGCAGACGATCCTGCCCGAAGTGGGCACGACAGGCCAACAGGCGCTGGCGGCTGCGCGTGTGGTCGTGGTTGGCGCGGGCGGTCTGGCCGCGCCGGTGCTGCCGCTACTTGCGGGTGCCGGTGTGGGGCATATCACCTTGATCGATGGGGATCATGTGTCGCTGTCGAACCTGCACCGACAGACACTGTTCACCGAGGCCGATATCGGCACCGCCAAAGTTACCGTCGCCGCCCGCGCCATGACCGCACGCAACAGCAACTGTACGGTTGTGTGCCATGCTGTTCCCCTTGCGCCGGACAATGTCGCGACCCTCACCCAAGATGCCACGTTGGTGTTGGATTGCGCCGACAGTTTCGCGACCAGCTATGTGCTCTCGGATCACTGCCTTGAGGCGGGTCTGCCCCTGATCAGCGCCTCGGCGTTGGGGTTCGGGGGCTATGTCGGCGGGTTCTGTGGCGGTGCGCCGTCGCTGCGGGCGGTATTCCCCGACCTGCCCGACCGCGCCGCCAGCTGCGACACGGCAGGGGTCATGGGGCCGGTCGTTGCCATGGTCGGTGCGGCGCAGGCGCAAATGGCCCTAGCGTGTATTCTGGGATTGTCGCCGTCGCCGCTGGGACAGTTGGTCAGCTTTGACCTCGCCTCCTACCGCTTTGGCGGCTTTCGCTTCGACACCGCGCCAGAACCCGATCACGGCTTTGGCTTTCTGGCACCGTCGCAAATCCGCGCGAACGATTGGGTCGTGGACCTGCGCGGCCAAGGCGAAGCCCCAACAGCCGCAACCCCGACTGCGCTGCGCATCACCCTGCCCGATTTTACCCGAGATACCCCCCGCCCCTCGCACCAGACCCGCGCGGTGATCGCTTGCCGCTCTGGCCTGCGCGCGTGGCAGGCGGCGACCCATCTGGCCACCTATTGGAACGGCCCCGTTTCCCTGCTCGCCATGGGCGAACCATCCCCGTTGAAAGGACAAACCGATGAAAATATGTAATATTGTTGCGGCACTCGCACTGACCTCTGGTCCGGCGCTGGCGCAGGACGAGATGACGCTGCTGCTGGACTGGTTCGTGAACCCGGACCACGGGCCGATCATCGTCGCACAGGAAAAAGGGTATTTCGCCGAAAAAGACCTGAAGGTAGAGGTCATCGCCCCCGCCGATCCGTCCGACCCGCCCAAACTGGCCGCTGCGGGCAAGGCGGACCTAGCGATTTCCTATCAGCCGCAACTGCACCTGCAAATCCACGAAGGCTTGCCGCTACAACGGGTCGGCACGCTGGTCGCCACACCGCTGAACTGCCTGCTGGCGTTGACGGACGGACCCATTGCGTCCCCAGCGGATTTGGCGGGCAAAAAAGTCGGATTCTCTGTTGGCGGTGTTGAAGAAGCAGTGCTCGGCGCGATCCTGACCCATCACGGGCTGTCGCTGGATGATGTGGAACTCGTCAACGTGAACTGGTCGCTGTCGCCGTCTCTGATGTCCGGTCAGGTCGACGCCGTCATCGGTGCGTTCCGTAATTTCGAGCTGAACCAGATGGATATCGAAGGTGTCGACGGTACCTGCTTTTATGTCGAGGAAGAGGGCCTGCCACCTTATGACGAGCTGATCTACGTCGCCAACCGCGACACGATGGACAAAGACATGATCGCACGGTTTCTGGCAGCCACAGAGAAAGCGACGCAATATATCGTGAACCACCCTGAAGAGAGCTGGGAAATCTTCGCCGCGACCTCGGTCGACCTACAAGATGAACTTAACGCTCGCGCATGGAAGGACACGCTGCCGCGTTTTGCCCTGCGGCCGACAGCAATGGATGCCGGTCGCTACGCCACATTCGAGACGTTCTTGCACGATGCGGGGCTGACCCCCACGATCTCGCCCGTGTCGACCATCGCCATCGATGTGACCGTCCCATGACCGCGCCGGACTATGGCCACAGCTTCGCGCTTTGGCGCGGAGCGGCAGCAGAGGACTGGCAGGGCTACACCCATCATCCTTTCGTTGAAGGGCTGCGCGACGGGAGTCTGCCACGCCGCTGTTTTTTGAACTATTTGATCCAGGACTATGTTTTCCTTGTGCATTTCGCCCGCGCCTGGTCCATGGCCGTGGTCAAGTCCGAGACGCTGGAAGAGATGAAGACCTGCGCCACCACGGTCGATGCGCTGGTCAATCACGAGATGGCATTGCACATTCGCACCTGTGGCGAGGCTGGCATCAGCGAAGCCGCGCTGTTCAACGCAACCGAAGCCCCCGCGAACCTCGCCTATACGCGCTATGTGCTCGATGCGGGGATGCAGGGCGATTTCCTCGACCTCATGGCGGCACTGCTACCTTGCGTCATGGGTTATGCCGAGATCGGGCAACGGTTGGCACAGACGCGCAGCGCTGACACCCCCTATGCCGAGTGGATCGATACCTATGCCGACCTCGGGTATCAGAAAATGTGCCAGACAGTCGGCGCGATGGTCGATCAATCAGTTGCGCGGCGGATCGGCGATCTTGAACACGCACCCCGTCGCGATACGCTGCAAAAACGCTTTGCGACCGCCACGCGGCTAGAGATCGGGTTCTGGCAGATGGGGCTGGACCTGCCATGACCCCCCCGCCCGCATTGCACCTTGTCGGGCAACACCAGATCGACAGCCGCCCGTTGTTCGATGCCGACATTACGTTGCCCGCAGGCTCATGGACCTGTTTGTTGGGGCCATCGGGCGTCGGCAAATCCACTGTGCTTCGGCTCATGCTCGGGCTGGAAACCGGCGGGGTGTTTGCGGGCACGATCTCCCCGTCCGACGGGCAGCCGCTGGACGGGCGGATCAGCTATATGGCGCAGTCCGATCTGCTGTTGCCGTGGCTGAGCGTGATCGACAACATCATGATCGGCGACCGGTTGCGCGGCGTCCCCCCCGACAGGGACCGCGCAACTGACATGCTTGCGCGCGTCGGGCTGGCGGACCATGCGCAAAAGAAGCCGTTGGCGCTGTCGGGCGGCATGCGACAACGCGCAGCACTTGCGCGGACCTTGCTCGAAGACCGTCCCGTCGTCTTTCTGGACGAACCCTTTTCGGCGCTGGACGCCGGCACCCGCGCCGCTATGCAAGAGCTCGCTGCGGAATTGTTGAGCGGACGCACAGTGTTGTTGGTGACCCATGATCCGGCAGAGGCCGCGCGGCTGGCAGATCACATCCTGATCCTGTCCGCCGAGGGCGCACAAAGCTGGCCCGTGCCCGCGACACCCGTACCACGCGCCATCACCGCGCCCGAAACATGGGCCTGTCAAAGCGCGCTGTTATCCCATCTACGCGGTGTTCCCGCATGAGGCGCAGTGACATACCGCTTGCGATCCTGCTGGGGCTGGCGCTGTGGCAAGGCATCGTACTGCTGACCGATGCACCGCATTACATCCTGCCCTCGCCATGGCGCGTGGCGCAAGCGGCGTATTATGCCCGCGTGAGCCTTTTGGAAAATGCCTGTGTGACCACGGTCGAGGTGCTGCTGGGTCTGCTCATCGGTACGGGCCTGGGGGCCGCGACCGCGATCCAGTTGTCGCAGTCCAAAACCTCCGAGCGTCTTTTGCTGCCGCTGTTGGTCTTTACCCAAGCCGTGCCTGTCTTTGCGCTCGCGCCGCTGCTGACGCTGTGGTTTGGTTACGGGATGGGGTCAAAGATCGTGATGGCGGTGCTGATCATCTATTTTCCGGTAACTTCGGCCTTTCACGACGGGTTGACCCGCGTGCCCACCGGCTACCGTGATCTGGCCCAATCGATGGGGGCACGCCGCTTGCGTTTTATGCGCCATGTGCAAATCCCGCAGGCGCTGCCGAGCCTTGCAACGGGGCTGCGGCTGGCAGCCGTCTATGCGCCCATCGGGGCCGTGATTGGCGAATGGGTCGGTGCGTCAAAGGGCCTTGGCTATCTGATGCTGCTCGCCAATGGCCGCGCCAAGATCGATCTGATGTTTGCCGCCCTGATCGTGCTGGCGTGCCTGACCGTCCTGCTGCATTTCGCCGTCGGGCAGTTGGCGCTGCGCCTGACACGCTATGCCGAAGGGCGCATGTAAATAGGTCTGGATCACGCCCGCTAACGGGGCGTGATCCAAAGCACTCGTTACTCGGCGTTGGGGCGGACCCGCGCGCCACTTTTATCGGCAAAGGCCGCGAGGCGGGCACGGGCGTCAGGCTGGGTATTGACCACACCGGCCACCACGGCCTCGGCATAGGCGGCATCCATTGCGGACATGTTTTGCATGTGGCTCACCGCGCTACAAATCGCAAAGTTAGACAGCGGCAGGTTCTGGGCTGTCTGGCGGGCAAGCTCCATCGCCTTGTCCATGCTGGAGCCTTCGACGATATACTGCGCCAACCCTAGATCGACCGCCTCTTGCCCCTGATAGACACGGCCCGTCAGCATCATATCGATCATCCGGGCCTTCCCCACCAGATCGGTGACACGGATCGTTGCACCCCCGCCCGTGAACAGACCACGCTGGCCTTCGGGAAGCGCGAAATACGCGCTTTGATCCATCACCCGCACATGGGCAGAGCTGGCAAGTTCAAGCCCCCCACCGACGACAGCCCCCTGCAACGCGGCGATCACCGGCACGCCGCCATATTCCATCTTGTTGAACGCTTCGTGCCAACGCAGACAGACGTGCATGAAATCGGCAGGGCTGCGGTCTTCATCATGGTGTTCAATCAGGTCTAGCCCGGCGCAAAAGTGATCCCCCGCGCCTGCGAGAACCACGGCACGGACACCGGCACGGGGTGCCGCGGAAAAAAAGGTCACCAGCTCCTCGATCGTGTCGATATCCAGCGCATTCCGCTTGGTGGGCCGATTCAGGGTCACCACCCAAACGCCATCGTCATGCGCCTTGATATCCAAGTTGCGGTAGCTGGTCGGATCAATCTGAACGGCCATGTGAATTCCTCCTCTTTTAGAGCCGGCTTTTCGGTCGGCCCCGATGCCTCGCTGCTGCAAGGTCTTGCTGAATATAAGCAAAAGGCACTCCCACCTTTTGCGTGAATGCCCATTGAGTAACCTGCCCGTGACACCCCGTCTATCGGTGTTCCGCTGATTTCAGCGCGTCGACTTCCCCAAAGGCAAAGCCCCCGTTAAGATTCGTGCATCGCGGATCACCTTTCGGCGGCAAAACCGTTTGAAAACGCACTGTTAGCGTGTGAATTTACCGCGTTCCGGCACAGGATAGGAAAAAAATCGAAAATAATCGTCGGGGCGGCAAAAATGGGGTTGAACCCCGCCCGATCCTTGGGGTAGTGAAGCGTTACCGGGTCGTTAGCTCAGTTGGTAGAGCGCTTCGTTTACACCGAAGATGTCGGGAGTTCGAGCCTCTCACGACCCACCATTTTTCTACATATACACAGTTCTACCAACGCAACCTGCGCTAACGGTGACAGGGTTTTCTGCGTTTGTTTCCAGAGTCTTATTAGCCTGCCCCCGCTTGGATCGGTTGCCCGAGCTTTGCAGACAGCAAAGCCCCCCACCGAGGTGGAGGGCTGTTGTCACTGTCATATATATAAGAAAATAATCTGCGCCGGAAAAGCGGCAGACTAAGGGATCACAGGTCGGTCAAATCGTCATCAGCGTCTTGCGCTGGACCGTCGCCCTGACCCGGTGTCAACTGACGTACCTTAACGCGGATCATCTTGCCGTTCTTCAACTCTTTTTCGTTGATCACCTTCAGCTTACCAAACGGCAGAAGGTTCAGTTCGCGACTGTCTGACAAGGCTTCCCCGAGAACAGAAAGCATCGCCTCTACCACGGGTTTCGCGTCGCGTTTCTTCACGCCAGAACGTTCGACCACCGTATCGATCAGCTCTTTCTTGCGCATCACCGGCCCCAAGATCACCGGATGTGGGGCATCAACAACGGCGGGAGCTGCAGTATCGTCTGCGATGTCGGCTTTGGGCGTATTGAATTCTTTAGGAGTAGTCATAATGCTGCTCGTCCTTTCAGGAGGTTAGCAAAACCCTAGCGAGGCGGCGGCAGGTCATCCAGAAAGGCCTGGTGCCAAACCCGTATCGGGCGAAAATTCATATGGCTTATGTTAGAAAGCCCGCCCCGAGGGGCGGACTTATCGTCATTGGCGTTGCAGCTTAGTGCGCTGTGGCACTGTCACCTGCGGCGTTCCGACGGGCCAAAGCAGCGGCGGCGGCGGCGTCCTCCGCATCTTGATCCCATTCAATCGCTTGCGGCTCACGGACCAGCGCGTGTTTCAACACCTCGGAGACGTGCTTGACGGGAATAATGGTCAGCCCTTCTTTCACGTTATCCGGAATATCCGGCAGGTCCTTTTCGTTCTCGGTCGGGATGAGAACCGTTGTGATCCCACCACGCAGCGCCGCCAACAGCTTTTCTTTCAGGCCGCCGATTGGCATCGCATTCCCGCGCAAGGACACCTCCCCCGTCATCGCAATATCGCGACGCACGGGAATCTGGGTCAGCACCGACACGATCGATGTCACCATCGCCAGACCGGCAGAGGGACCATCTTTGGGCGTTGCACCATCCGGCACGTGAACGTGGATATCCAGCGTATCGAACTTGGGCGGCTTTACCCCGATCTTGGGGCTGATCGACCGCACATAGCTGCTCGCCGCGTCGATGGATTCCTTCATCACATCGCCGAGCTTACCGGTGGTTTTCATCCGGCCCTTACCCGGCAGGCGCAATGCTTCGATCTGCAACAATTCGCCACCGACCGAGGTGTAGGCCAATCCGGTTACGACACCGATCTGATCCTCAAGCTCGGCCAAGCCGTAGCGGTGCTTTTTCACGCCGAGGAAATCCTCGATGTTGTCGCCCGTGACAGTAATCGCGTCAGCTTCTTTCTTGACGATCTTGGTCAACGATTTCCGCGCAACCTTGGCGATCTCGCGCTCAAGATTCCGCACGCCGGCCTCGCGGGTGTAGTAGCGGATCATGCTGGTCAAGGCACTGTCTTCGATGGCAAATTCCTTTGCCTTCAGACCGTGGTTCTTGATCTGCTTGGCCACAAGGTGCTGTTTCGCGATCTCGCGTTTTTCATCCTCGGTATAGCCAGACAGGGGGATAATCTCCATCCGGTCGAGCAAGGGTCCGGGCATGTTGTAGCTGTTCGATGTGGTCAGGAACATAACATTCGACAGGTCGTATTCCACCTCAAGGTAGTGGTCGACGAATGTACCGTTTTGTTCCGGATCAAGCACCTCGAGCATGGCCGATGCGGGGTCGCCACGGAAATCCTGCCCCATCTTGTCGATCTCGTCGAGCAGGATAAGCGGGTTGGTGGTTTTCGCCTTTTTCAGCGCCTGAATGATTTTGCCGGGCATGGAACCGATGTAGGTCCGACGGTGACCGCGGATCTCGGATTCGTCCCGCACACCACCCAGCGAGATGCGAATGAATTCGCGCCCCGTGGCCTTGGCAACAGATTTCCCAAGCGAGGTTTTCCCCACACCAGGAGGGCCGACAAGGCACATGATCGGGCCTTTCAGCTTGCTCGACCGTTGCTGGACGGCAAGGTATTCGACGATGCGTTCTTTAACCTTTTCAAGGCCATAGTGGTCATCATCCAGCACCTGCTGTGCTTTCCCAAGATCCTTCTTGGTGCGCGACTTTACGCCCCACGGGATCGACAGAATCCAGTCGAGGTAGTTGCGCACAACGGTGGCTTCGGCAGACATGGGCGACATGTTCTTAAGCTTCTTCAGCTCGGCGTCGACCTTTTCCTTGGCCTCTTTGCTCAGCTTGGTGTCCGCAATACGGGCTTCCAGTTCGGCGACTTCGTTCTTGCCGTCTTCACCATCGCCAAGCTCGTTCTGAATGGCTTTCATCTGCTCGTTCAGATAATACTCGCGCTGCGTCTTCTCCATCTGGGATTTGACGCGGGTCTTGATCTTTTTCTCGACCTGCAGAACGGACATTTCGCCCTGCATCAGACCATATACTTTCTCGAGCCGCTCGGACACCGACAGGGTCTCGAGCAGGTCTTGTTTCTGCTCGACCTCGATCCCGAGATGTCCGGCGACAAGATCAGCCAGACGTGCAGGCTCGGACGCTTCGGTCACGGCGGACAGCGCTTCTTCGGGGACGTTTTTCTTGACCTTGGAATACCGCTCGAACTCTTCGGCGACGGATTTCAACAGCGCCTGCGTGGTGGTCTCGTCACCGGGCTCTTCCGTCAGGTATTCGGCTGTTGCTTCAAAGAAGCTATCGTTCTCAAGGTATTCAGTGATGCGCACCCGCGCCTGACCTTCGACCAACACCTTTACGGTGCCGTCGGGAAGCTTCAGCAGTTGCAACACATTCGCCAACACGCCGGTGTTGAAAATACCGTCGGAATCGGGGTCATCCACACCGGGGTCGATCTGGCTGGACAGCAAAATCTGCTTGTCATCGGCCATGACTTCTTCGAGGGCGCGCACGGATTTATCGCGGCCTACAAAAAGCGGTACGATCATGTGGGGGAACACCACAATATCGCGCAGGGGCAACACCGGGTAGGATGCGTTCAGAGGCTCTAACATGCTCTTTTCCTTATACTGCAAGATGACACTGGCCCCTATCTTAGGCGACCGTTCGTTCATCTCCTGTTCTGAGTAGGATACTTGGGGACCCTACTCGCCTGTTTCAATCCCCATGATGCTGTGATCCGTTCGTATGCGGGTCATCTGGCGAGAGGTTCTCCCTAGAATGAACCGCCACCGGCGGACAGACAAGCGCGGATCGCATGATTAGCGCCGAAAAGCGCCAATAACCATGGTTAACCGGCCCGAATGACAAAAAACGGGCCGGAAATGTGCTTTTTCGCGCTTAGCGAGCTTATTCCGCAGCGACCTGCTCGAGGAAGGGATAATCGGTATAGCCCTCTTCCCCACCTGCGTAGAAGGTGCTTGTGTCACCGTCGTTCAGCGGTGCGTTAAGCTCGAGCCGTTTGGCCAGATCGGGGTTCGCGATATAAGGACGACCAAAGGCCACCAGATCAGCCTTGCCGTTGGCAACTGCGTCAATCGCCATGTCGCGGTCATACAGGTTGTTCGCCATGTAGACGCCGTTGAACAGCGACCGCAGCTTGCCAAGGTCTTCGTTGCTGTCCAGATCGCGCGACTGGCCTGTCGACCCTTCAACCATGTGAAGATACGCCAGGTTATATTTATTCAGCGCGTCGACAACGTAATCAAAGGTTTCTTGCGGGTTGTCGTCGGCGATCGCGTTCGCAGGGGAAAACGGCGACAAGCGCAGACCGACGTGATCGCTGTCCCACGCATGCACAACACCGTCCAGCACTTCGAACAGCAAGCGCGCACGGTTTTCGACCGACCCGCCATAGGCGTCATCACGTTTGTTGCTGGAGGTTTTCAGGAATTGATCCAGCAGATAGCCGTTGGCCCCGTGGACCTCGACCCCGTCAAAGCCCGCCTTACGTGCCATTTTGGTCGCGTGGACATAATCGGCGACAATGCGCGGCATCTCGTCGAGCTCCAGCGCACGGGGTTCGGATGTGGGGGACATCCCGTTCTTGGTAAAGGTTTTAACATCCGCCGCGATGGCCGACGGGGCGACGGGTTTCTGACCATCCGGCTGGATATCAACATGGCTGATCCGGCCCACATGCCACAGCTGGATCACGATCTTGCCGCCTTTGGCATGCACCGCATCCGTTACTTTTTTCCATGCGGCAACCTGACCTTCGGTATAGATGCCCGGCGTTTTGATGTACCCTTTGCCTTCGGCGCTGATCTGGGACGCTTCGGTGATGATGATCCCGGCCCCGGCGCGCTGTGCGTAGTATTCGACGTGCATATCGCCGACTTCGCCGGTGTCATCATTGGCGCGGCTGCGGGTCAGCGGGGCCATAACAATGCGGTTCGCGGCCTCGATTGCGCCGGTTTTCAACGGGGTGAATAATGCCTCAGTCATGGAAAGCTCCTATGGGGTTTTGTCTCTTGACTACAGCACCTAAACCTCCGCCCCGTCATCACAAGGACCGGGGCGCAGGTTTATTCCAATCAATGGAAGGTTTTCCTAAAGCGGGTCGATGTCGCCCTGTGCCCGCTGGCTATGAAAATCAGCCTGCCACGCATCAAAAGTGCCCGCCGCAATGGCACCACGCATACCGGCCATGATTTCTTGGAAATAGTGCAGGTTGTGCCATGTCAGCAGCATCCCCGAGATCATTTCCTGACTGCGGAACACGTGGTGCAGATAGGCGCGGCTGTAGTTCGAACACGCCGGGCACGTGCAGGCTTCGTCCAACGGGCGCGGGTCGTCAGCGTGGCGTGCATTCTTGATATTCACAACACCGTGACGGGTGAAAACCTGCCCCGTACGCCCGGACCGCGACGGCAAGACGCAATCCATCATATCAATGCCACGCGCAACGGCACCCACAATATCGTCGGGTTTGCCCACCCCCATCAAATAGCGCGGCCGGTCCACAGGCAGCATATCTGTAGCAAAATCCAGACAGCCGAACATCGCCTCCTGCCCCTCGCCCACGGCCAGACCGCCGACGGCATACCCGTCAAAGCCCACTTCCATCAGCGCTTTGGCGCTTTCCTCGCGGAAATCCTGTTCAAGACCACCTTGCTGGATACCGAACAGCGCATAGCCCGGACGGTCGCCAAAAGCGTCGCGGCTGCGTTTGGCCCACCGCATAGACAGGCGCATCGATTCAGCAATACGCGCCCGATCCGCTGGCAAGGCAGGACATTCGTCGAAACACATCACAATGTCCGAGCCGAGCAGCTTTTGGATTTCCATCGAGCGTTCAGGCGTAAGCTCGTGCTTTGATCCGTCGATGTGGCTTTTAAAGGTCACGCCCTTTTCGGTCAGCTTGCGCAGATCCGATAGGCTCATGACCTGAAACCCACCAGAATCCGTGAGGATGGGTTTATCCCAGTTCATAAATTTATGCAGACCGCCCAAACGGTCGATCCGTTCAGCAGTGGGACGCAACATCAGATGGTAGGTGTTGCCCAGTAGGATATCAGCCCCCGTGGCCGCGACGCTTTCGGGCATCATTGCCTTGACCGTGGCCGCGGTGCCCACGGGCATAAAGGCAGGTGTGCGAATATCGCCCCGTGGGGTAGAAATGACACCGGTACGCGCCGCGCCATCGCGGGCCTGAAGATCAAACGAGAATTTTTTCATGACTGCGGCTATAAGATGTCACCAAGACAGGCGCAATCATGCAGTTCATATGCCCGATCGCGGCGGCTGTCATGGAAGGTCCGCAAAACCGCGCTATATCCAGCGAGAACCAACGGGGCGCTGCCCCGGACCCCGGGATTTATGCCATTTGGAAACCGGTGTCGTGGCTTGAGTAGACGCGAGCGACCTGCTAGGCGGCGGGATCATTTAGCTGTGCCGGAGTGTGTGACATGCAAGAATTGACGTTTGGCTGGGAAGAATGGGTTGCCCTTCCTGATCTGGGCCTGCCTGCGATCAAGGCAAAGATCGACACCGGCGCGCGCACCTCGGCGCTGCATGCCCATGACATCGAAGTCTTTGGGCCTGCATCCAAGCCAAAAGTGCGCTTCAATGTGCACCCTGTGGCTGGCAACGAAGACATCACCATCACCTGCTCTGCCCCGATCATTGATCGGCGCGAGGTCACCTCGTCCAATGGCGAGGCAGAGCTGCGCTATGTCATCTCGACCAAGATGGATGTCGCGGGGCAAAGCTGGCCCATTGACGTGACCCTGACCAACCGTGCGGGCATGACCAGCCGCATGTTGCTGGGCCGTCAGGCGCTGACAGATCACATCACCATCTCACCCACCGAAAAACGGCTACAGCCGGACTTGAGCTATGACGTCTACCACACCGCTGCCGTACGTCACAAAGCGCCGCAACGGGCCTTGCGCGTCGCCGTGCTAAGCCGTGAAGCCAGCAACTATTCCACATCGCGTCTGGTCGAAGTCGGCGAAGCCCGCGGCCACACCGTCGAAGTGATCGACACCACCCGCTGCTATATGGCGATCAACGCCATGGCGCCCGAAGTGCATTACGACGGCAAGCGTCTGCCGCGCTATGACGCGGTGATCCCGCGGATCGGGGCGTCGGTCACGCCCTATGGCTGCGCGGTGATCCGGCAGTTCGAAACCATCGGCACCTATTGTGTCAACGGGTCTGCCGGCATTCTGTCCAGCCGCGACAAGCTGCACGCACATCAGGTTCTGGCCTCGAAAAAAATCGGTATGCCCACGACCGCTTTTGCCGCCTCGCCCAAGGATACGTCGAACTTGATGGCGCTGGTGGGCACCGCGCCCCTGATTGTGAAGTTACTGGAATCGACCCAAGGTAAGGGCGTCGTGCTGGCTGAAACAAAAAAGGCCGCTGAATCCGTGATCGATGCATTCCGCGGGCTCAAGGCGAACTTTCTGGTACAGGATTTCGTCAAGGAAGCGGCGGGCGAGGATTTGCGCTGCCTTGTGGTTGACGGTAAAGTCGTTGCTGCGATGAAGCGCACCGGTGCGGATGGCGATTTCCGCTCCAACCTGCACCGTGGCGGCACCGCTCAGGTCGTACGCATCACCAAGGTTGAACGTGACACCGCCCTGCGTGCGGCACGGGCCTTTGGTCTGGGCACGGCCGGTGTGGATCTGCTGCGTTCGGACAGCGGGCCAAAGGTGCTTGAGGTCAACAGCTCCCCCGGGTTCGAAGGGATCGAGAAAGCCACCGGCAAGGATATTGTCGGCATGGTCTATGATATGATCGAAGCGCGGGTAAAGCCGCAGCCGGTGCGCAAGCGCAAAGCGTAGGTTCCGCATTGGATCGCGGCTCCGCCCTCTGGACGGTGCCCGCTGCAATCCCTATATAAACGATAAGAAAAAGGAGCGAGGCCCTGATGACCGACAGCACACAACCTCTTGAAGGCACCCCTCTGATTGCGCCCTCGTCAACGGATCATCCGCTGTACGAGCAGATCACCGAAGCCTGCCGCACCGTCTATGACCCTGAGATTCCAGTGAATATCTATGAGCTGGGGTTGATCTACACGATCGACATCAACGCGGAAAACGAGGTCAACATCAAGATGTCCCTGACCGCGCCCGGCTGCCCTGTCGCAGGCGAGATGCCCGGCTGGGTCGCCGATGCGGTTGAACCCTTGCCCGGTGTGAAAACCGTCGATGTGGAATTGGTTTGGGAACCACCATGGGGCATGGACATGATGTCTGACGAAGCGCGTCTTGAACTGGGATTCATGTAAGCCCACGGGCAAACATCGGGGCGCATTTCACGTCCCGGTTGATTTTACATCACTTTCACGCAATGGTCGCACTATTGTAACATCCGGTAGCCACACCGCAGCCAGATGATTTATATTGGAGCGATCATGCGACTAACAACTGCCCTAACAGCTTTGGCCTTGGCCCCGACCGCGCTGCTGGCCGATGCCCATAGCACCCCCACGCCCGTCGAATACGGTCCCCGTCCCGCCTATCTGGTGGACAAGCTCCCCGATGGTGAGCTTAAGGACAAGCTGGCTTCCTGCATGGGCCAGACGCCGTCGAAAACCGATTTCTCGATCGGGCACCGCGGCGCGCCGCTGATGTTCCCCGAACATACCGTGCAATCCAACGTTGCTGCGGCCCGTCAGGGTGCAGGCATTCTGGAATGTGACGTGACTTTTACAGCAGATCACGAACTGGTCTGCCGCCACGCGCAGAACGATCTGCACACCACCACCAATATCCTCGTCTCCGATCTGGCCGAGAAATGCACCGCGGGCTTTACCGCTGCTGCGGGCGAAGAAGGTGCCAGCGCCGAATGCCGCACCTCTGACATCACCTTGGCCGAGTTCGAAACGCTGACCCCCAAGATGGACAGCGCCGACGCCACTGCCACGACTGCCGAAGACTATCAGGGCGGCGTCGCCAGCTTCCGCACGCAGCTTTATAGCGACGGTGCCGATCTGATGACCCACGCGGAATCGATCGAGCTGTTCAAATCCCTCGGCGCGAAATTCACCCCCGAGCTCAAGTCCCCTTCGGTCGAGATGCCCCATGACGGCTTCGGCCAAGAAGACTATGCGCAGAAGATGATCGACGAATACAAAGCCGCGGGCATTCCTGCCTCGGACGTTTGGGCGCAGTCGTTCAACCTGGATGACGTGCTCTACTGGATCAAGGCAGAGCCCGAATTCGGGAAGCAAGCCGTTTATCTTGTGGAATGGAGCGACGGTTTCGACGAACAGGACCCCAGCACCTGGACACAGGATTTCGCCCAGCTGAAAGAGCAAGGCGTGCAGTATCTGGCCCCCTCGCTGAACATGCTGCTGACCAACAAAGACGGCACATTGGCCGCCTCTGACTATGCGATGAAAGCAAGCGAAGCCGGTCTGAACCTGATTGCCTGGACGCTGGAACGCTCTGGTCCGCTGTCCACAGGCGGTGGCTGGTACTTCCAGTCGGTCGGCGACATCATCACCGACGACAGCGACTATCTGGTTGCGCTTGATGTTCTGGCGCAAGAAGCGGGCGTAAAGGGTGTCTTCTCTGACTGGCCCGCAACGGTAACCTATTACGCAAACTGCATGGGGCTGTGAACAACAGCATATGACCTTGCGCAGCAGCGTTTGACGACAGGGCCGTCCCTTCGGGGGCGGCCTATTGCTATTATGCAGACCCCCGCTTGAGAAACCGCGCCAAAGGCCTTATCTTGTCGGTAACAGGAGTATTCAGCATGTTCGCGATCCCAGGCAAGCAAGCCGTCACCATCACCCCCAAAGCCGCCAATCAGATCACCAAGCTGATGACGTCCGCAGGCCATGCCGGTCTGCGCATCGGCATCAAAAAAGGGGGCTGCGCCGGCATGGAATATACCATGGAGTATGTGAACGAGGCCGACACCAACGATGAAGTCGTCGAACAGGACGGCGCGCGGGTGATGATCGCGCCGATGGCACAGATGTTTCTTTTCGGCACCGAAATCGACTATGAAACCTCGCTGCTGGAATCCGGCTTCAAGTTCCGCAATCCCAATGTGACCGAAGCCTGCGGGTGCGGCGAATCCATCAAATTCGGCTAACGGCAGCCGGCCGTTCGCGCTGCGTGTGACGTGAGCTTGACGTTGCCCTGTCGGGGTGGCGCTGGTATCCCTTTGTAAAACCACATGAAGGATATGCACATGCGCCGCAAGCTTGCCGCTGGAAACTGGAAGATGAACGGCTCGCTGGCCGGTTTGGACATGCTGGCCGATGTCGCCACTGCGATGGGCAGCGACAGTGCAGAGGCCGTGATCTGCCCGCCTTCCGCCTATCTGATGCCGGCTGTCACTGCTGCGCAAGGTACCTCCGTCGGCATCGGCGCACAGGATTGCCATACCGAGTCAAAAGGCGCGTTCACTGGCGATATCTCTGCCCCGATGATCAAGGACATCGGCGCGACTTACGTGATCGTCGGGCATTCAGAACGCCGCGAGGCTCATGCCGAAAGCGACGCTGACGTCGCCCGCAAAGCGCAAGCCGCTTGGGCCGCAGACCTGACCGCCATCATTTGCATCGGCGAAAGCGAAGCACACCGCAGCGCAGGTACAACATTGGATGTCATCGCCAAGCAGCTCGCGGGCTCCCTGCCCGATGGCTGCACGGGCGATAATACCGTGGTCGCTTACGAACCCATCTGGGCGATTGGCACTGGCAAAATCCCGACGCTCGATCAGATCATCGAAGTACATGATTTCATCCGCGCCGAACTTGCCAAACGCTTTGGCAGTGATGTCACCGACGCGCTGCGGCTGCTGTATGGCGGCTCGGTAAAACCGGACAACGCGGCGGATATATTCAAGGTCGAAAACGTGGACGGTGCCCTGATCGGGGGCGCGAGCCTTAAGGCCGCTGATTTCGTCCCCATCCTCAAGGCGCTCTCTGCCGCCTGACCTTCATTTTGCCAAATAAACTCATGGCAGGACACAAACAAAAGGCGGCGCATCCACTGGGATACGCCGCCTTTTCTACTTCTATGTGTTGGACCCAGTCCCGCTAGCGGGTGATAATCTCCGGCCCCATCATCAATGTCGGCAGCCAGGTCGAGATGACCGGAATATAGGTCACCATCAGCAGGAAGACGAACAGAACTGCGGTGAACGGCAGCGCGGCTTTGACCACATTCATCATCGGCATATTCGCCACACCCGAGGTCACGAAGAGGTTCAGACCCACCGGCGGGGTAATCATCCCGATTTCCATGTTGACCACCATGATGATCCCCAGATGGATCGGGTCGATGCCCAGTTCAATCGCAATCGGGAAGACCAGCGGCGCGACGATGATCAGCAGGCCCGACGGCTCCATGAACTGGCCACCGATCAGCAGGATCACGTTGACGATCACAAGGAACATGATCGGACCAAAGCCGGCATTCAGCATCGCCGCCGAGATTTGCTGTGGGATCTGTTCATCGGTCAGCACGTGCTTGAGGATCAGCGCATTGGCGATGATGAACATCAGTGTCACGGTCAGCTTACCGGCGTCGAACAAGGTGTCGCGGGTGTCGCGGTGGAAGAACACGGTGACCAGCGCCATCGGCTTGCGCATCAGCGACAGGTTACGCCCCTCGCCTTCGACGTGCAGCGGGCCCATGTCGCGATAGACAAAGGCCGCGATAAAGAAGGCGTAGACGGCGGCCACCGCAGCGGCTTCGGTGGGGGTAAAGATACCGCCATAGATACCACCAAGGATGATGACGATCAGCATCAGGCCCCAGCCTGCTTCACGCCCCGAGGCAAAGACCTCGCCCCAGCCGCGCCATTCGCCCTGTGGCAGCTTTTTAACCCGCGCCATGATGTAGATGGTCAGCATCAGCATGGTGCCCGCCATCAGACCCGGAATAACGCCCGCAAGGAACATCCGGCCAACGGACACATCCGTGGCAGAGGCATAGACAACCATCACGATGGACGGCGGGATCAGGATGCCCAAGGTGCCCGCATTGGCGATGACACCGGCGGCGAATTCCTTGGTATAGCCAGTTTCACGCATCCCCGCGATCACGATGGAGCCGATGGCAACGACCGTTGCAGGCGAAGACCCGGACAGGGCCGCGAAAAGCATACAGGCAAAGACACCCGCAATCGCCAGACCACCGGGAAAATGCCCGACCAGCGCGATAGAGAAACGGATGATCCGCTTGGCCACACCGCCAGTCGACATGAAGGAAGACGCCAACACGAAGAACGGGATCGCCAGCAGCGTGTAGTGCCCCGCCATCGCCTGAAAGAACGTCTGCGCAATAGACGCAAGAGAGCTGTCGGACAGCACCAGCAGAAAGACGATCGACGAGAAGCCGAGGCTGACGGCAATCGGAACGCCCAGCAACATCAGCCCGACGATCATGGTAAAGAGGATAAGGACTTCCATGCGCTTAGGACTCCGCGTTCATGTGTTTGACGGCTTCGATATCATCTTCGGCCTCGTGACTAACGATCATCGCTGTGGCCTGCCCGTTAAGGACGCGCAAACCGGCCTGAATGAAACGGAACAGCAACAGCGCCATGCCGAAGGGCAGCATGAAATAGGGGATGAAACGGGGCAGTTTGCCGTAGGTTTCGCCCTCGTTCATGATTGGCTCGATAAAGCGCAGCCAGTCCGGCATTGGGATATCGACGGTTTCATACCACGCCTGATCGCGGCTATCGGCAAACCCTGTGGGGAACCAGCGGCCGGTAGTGGCGTCCAGCCCCGCGAACGGTGCCCAGTAATCCCACGCGCCCTTCATCAGCAACGCGGCATAGACCACACAGATCACCGCTACGACCAGCGCCAGAACCCGACGTTTGGGCAGCGAAAACAGGTTTACGACAGCGTCGACCCCCAAATGCGCCGTGACCTTGACCGCATAGCTCATGCCGAACAGGACCAGCCAGGCGAACAGAAACGTCACTGCCTCCAATCCCCAGATGATGCCGGTGTTAAAACCATAGCGCAGGACGACGTTGATAAAGGTGATGAGGGTCATCAGGCCAAGGATGAGGGCAATCGCCGTTTCCTCAAGCTCGTTGACGATGCGCCCGAGCGCAGAATGAGATTGAACACCATGTGACATGGAAATGCTCCGCTGTGAGAGGAGAGTGGATCAGGCCCGCACGCCGTGGGGCATGTCGGGGCCTGACGCAATTGAAATGCCCCGTCTGCAGTCAGACGGGGCAGAACAGGTTTTAGTGCTTGGCGTTGATCGCTTGGGCTTCGTCGATGTTTTCCTGACCGACGTCCGCTGTGAACTCTTCCCAAACGGGCTTCATCGCAGAAACCCACTCTTCGCGCTGTGCTGCGTCCAGTTCACGCACAACACCACCGGCGTCGATGATCGCCTGCTTGGCTTCGGCGTTCACTTTGGACGATTCCGCGTTGCGGGTCTCGGTCACTTCTTGAACGATTGTCGCCAGCTGGTCGCGCACATCGGCGTCCAGGCTGTCCCACCAGTCGGTGGACGTCACGAGCATATAGTCCAGAACACCGTGGTTGGTTTCGGTTGTCCCGTCCTGCACCTCAAAGAACTTCTGACCATAGATGTTGGACCAGGTGTTTTCCTGACCGTCAACAACGCCAGTTTGCAGCGCGCCGTAAACTTCCGAGAATGCCATTGGCTGCGGCGACGCACCCATCGCTGCCATCTGTGCTTTCAATACGTCGGAGTTTTGAACGCGGAATTTCAGGCCATTGGCATCCGACGGCACGTTCAGTGCCTTGTTCGCCGACATCTGCTTCATGCCATTGTGCCAGAACGCCAGACCCAGTAGGCCACGGCGCGTCATGGATTCTTTCATCGCCACACCGGTGTCGGAGTTTTGGAACTCGTCTACAGCGTTGATGTCTTTGAACATAAAGGGCAGATCGAAAATGCGGAACTGTTTGGTGAACTGTTCGAATTTCGACAGCGATGGTGCCGCCATCTGTACGTCGCCTTGCAGCAGCGCTTCTAGAACCTGGTCATCGTTGTACAGCGTGGAGTTCGGGAAAACTTCCATGCAGGCCTTACCGTTCATCTCGTCATTGACGCGCTGTTCCAGCAGGGATGCGGCGATACCTTTTGGGTGGCGGTCGCTGTTGGTCACGTGGCTCAGCTTGATGACGACTTCGCCATCATCACAGGCCGCAGCGACAGCACCAGCGCTTACGGACAGCGTCATCGCCACCAGAGTGGTTGTCAGGAATTTCATGTGATGTCTCCTCCCAGAGAACTGTTTTTCAAGTCTCGGCACCTGGTCGTTCCAAATGCGGTGGCGATACTAGAGCGTTATTTTGCCGACCTCACAAGACGGAGGACTTGAAAGATGGAGGGGACGTTAAATATATTTAATATCAAAAGCTTAAGTGCCGTCATTAAGGTAAAAATCGACCAAACCCATCCGATTTGTGCGGATAACCGCACACCGTGCACCGCCCTTGTGCGAAAATCCGCACAGTCTAGCCGCGAAAGTCCTCTGGCCGAATCCCGTAGCGGGCCAACTTGTCATAGAAAGTCTTGCGCGGCAGCTTGAGCGCCGCTGCCGCCGAACTCGCCTGGCCCTGCGCGCGGCGCAACGCTGCACGGAGCAGCGATTGTTCGACTTGTGCCATTTGATCCGACAGGCCAAGGGTCGCATCCGGCGTGACCTCGTCCGATACGCCCATGACAAAGCGCATCGCCTCTGACATCAGCGCGCGCGCATTGCCCGGCCAGTCTCGCGCCATCAGACCCGCGATCATCTGCGGTGTCACCTCGGGTGGCTGGACGCCGGATTGCTCGGCCGCCTGATCGACATAGCGGCGAAACATCGTGGCGATATCCTCGGGCCGCTCTGACAAAGACGGGATGCGCACAGTCATGACTTCAAGCCGGTAATAGAGATCCGCGTGGAACTGCCCCTCGGTCACAAGGGCCTGCAGCGCGCGCGCACTGCCTGCGATCAGGCGCACATCGTGGACCTGATCCAGCGCTTCGATCAGGCTCAGCTGGGTCTGCGCGGGCAGTTGGGCTACCTCGTCGAGAAACAGACTGCCCCCTGACGCCGCATGCAGCGCATCGCTCACGTCATCCGGGCTCAGCCCCGCGGCGGCGCGTTTCACGAAAGGACCCTTTGATCGCTGCGAGGACAGGTGGATCACTTCGGCCACTTTTGAAATACCAGACCCCGACGGACCGGTGACCAGCACCTCGGCATGCGCCTGCGCCACGCGGCGCACCTTATCGCGCAGCCGTTCTGAAAGATCAGACGACCCAAAGATCATCCGTGCAGCCGGGTCGCCAGTTTCCACGATATGCAGCAAGCGGCGATTTTCCAGCACCAGCGCCCGCGTCTTCAGCGCGCGCTCAATCACCGTCAGCAGCGCGGCAGGCGCACAGGGCTTTTCCAGAAAATCAAAGGCCCCTGCCTCCATCGCGCGCACCGCCATGGGGATATCTCCCTCGCCCGTCAGCAAGATCACCGGTAGATCGGGGTCCTGTTCATGGGCGTAGGACAGCAGGTGAAACCCGTCGCGCCCGGGCATGCGCATGTCTGACAGGATGATCCCGTTAAACCGTTCTGTGATACGGTCCTTGGCGGCGACGAATGACCCTGCCGCGACTACTTCGATATCCGCAAGCTCAAGCGTCTGCGCCAGCGCCTCGCGGACAGAGGCATCGTCATCGATCAAAAGAACGGTTCTGCTCATGCCTGCCCCTCCTCACCCGTATCGGCGCTTTCCAGCGTCACAGAAAACATCGCACCGCCCGCATCAAGATTTGAGCCGCGAATGTCTCCGCCAAAGCTTTGCACGATGCCATAGCTGATCGACAACCCCAGTCCCATGCCGCTCATGGTGCCTTCGGTAGCGTTGCCCACCGACTTGGTCGTATAGAACGGGTCGAACACCTTGTCCGGCATTTCAATTCCCGGACCGGTGTCGCAAAACGTGACGCGCACGGGATCCGCGGTATCGACGGTGAGGGTCAGCCGTTTGCAGTCGCTGCCGCCCATTGCGTCAACGGCATTGGTGATGAGGTTCACAAACACCTGCCCCAGCCGCACCTCGCCGCCCCGCACCCAAACAGGCGCATTGGCGGGCCCGTATTCAAGCGTGACCCCCGCATCGCGTACATAGGTTTGGGTCAGCTCGAGTGCGCTGGCCACCACGCGGGTCACATCCACACGGGTCTGCGGCACACTCTCCTGCCGCGCAAAGGCCCGCAGGTTCTGAATGATCCGCGCCATACGGTCGGCCATCTGCGAGATACGGGTCAGGTTTTCCGCCGTCCGGTCCGGACGGTCACGCTCAAGGAATTGCACCGCGTTTTCCGCAAAAGACCGGATCGCCATCAGCGGCTGGTTCAGTTCGTGACTGATGCCCGCCGACATCTGCCCAAGCGCAGACAGCTTGCCCGCCTGCACCAGATCCGCCTGCGCACGGCGCAGGGCGGCTTGTGCCTCTTCGCGCTCTGTGGCCTCGCGGCGCAATTCGGTGTTGCTGGCGTTTAGTGCGGCGGTCCGTTTGGCAACCTGACGTTCAAGGGCGGCATTTGCATCCGACAGCGCGCGACGCCGTTCGGTGGCCAGAAACAGCAGCGCGCCAAAGGCAAGGCAGAGTGCTGCCACCGCCGCCGCCTGTGACAGCGCCAGCCGCTGCGCGCCCTCGATATCTAGCAAGACTTCGCCCGTCATGCCCACCACCGGCAATGCACGCGTCAGGTGCAGCGCGGCATCAGGCAGATACGGCCCCCAGCCCATGCGCCAGATTTCATGGGTCCCGACCTCTGAAACGGCGAACTCAAGCTGCGCCCCATCAGGCGGCACCAACCTTTGTGCGCCCTCGGGCCGCGCCCAGAACAGCAGCTCTGACCGGTTGGCGATTTGGACAACGCCATTGGTATCGGTAAAAAACGCCGCCGGATTGCTGCCGCGCCAGTCATAATCGATGCCATTCAGATCGGTCGACACCACCACCGCGCCGCGCACCTGACCGTCCGGTGCAAAAACGGGGGCCGCGTGGAAATAGGCCCGGTCGGTCAACGGCGCTGCGGGGCCGTGCCCCCAGCCAAGCGCGCCACGCAATGCGCGCTGGACAAAGCCCTGTTCCGCCCGCGGCATCTGCGCCGCGTCTGTCCCAAGCGCGGATACAATCACATCGCCTGACCGGTCCAACACCTGCACATCCAGCGCCGTGGTCTTGTCAGCAACCTTTTGCAGGAACGCTTGGGCCTCGACCACGGGCCGACGGTCCAACACTTGCGCCACCTGCGGGTGATCCGCCAGAAACACCGCCAGGTCGCGATAGCGTTGCAGTTGCCCGACCAGCCGGTCACTCACCAGCGACAAATCCGCCTGCCCGCGTGCATGCAGCTGATCCAGCCCTTGCAAATAGGCATAGCGCCAGACCCCGCCGGACAGCGCCAGCACGGTGATCAGAAACAGCACAAAACTGGCGACGCGGCGGCGCATTCCGGAGGTCATAGCGTTACTTGGCACAGACCCGCTTGCAAACACCAGAGCCGCAGCTATTGCTAGGCCCCATGAAAACGCTGAACCTTTCCCCGCTTGAGCCCGAATTCGTCCAAAACCCCTATGGTGCCTATGCGCAGGCCCGTACGGATGGCCCTGCGCTGTTCTGGCAGGACTATGGCATGTTGGCCGCCTTTGACGCAGCCACGGTGCAAGCGCTGCTGCGTGACCGCCGTTTGGGCCGTGAGGTCCCCGCCGACCAGCGCAAGCCCACACCTGACCACATGCACGACTTTTACGCGGTAGAAAACCAGTCGATGCTCGAGCTTGAGCCGCCAACCCACACCCGTCTGCGCGGTCTGGTGCTGCGCGCCTTTACCTCGCGCCGGATTGCCGGCCTCGCCCCCGAGATCGAAGAGATCGCGCAAGGCTTACTGGACGATCTGCCCAAGGGTGAACCGTTTGATCTGATCCCCGCCTTTTGCACCCAGCTTCCCGTGCGCATCATCGCGCGGCTGCTTGGCGTACCCGAAGAGATGTGGCCCGATCTGCTGCGCTGGTCCAACGATATGGTTGCCGTCTATCAGATTGGCCGCACCCGCGCGACCGAAGAGGCCGCCAATACCGCCGCCGCCGATTTCACCGCCTTCCTGCGCCGCTATGTCAATGAGCGTCGCCAAGACCCGCGTGACGATCTGATCACCCAGCTGATCGCCGCCGAAGAAAACGGCGAAAAGCTGAGCACCGACGCGCTGATCGGCACCTGTATCCTGCTGCTGAACGCAGGACACGAGGCGACGGTACACGCGCTTGGCAACGGGATCGCCTGCTTGCTGGAAAATAACACCCCTGCCAGCGCCCTCGCCCCCGACGCGATCAACGCCACGGTCGAAGAGATTCTCCGCTACGACCCGCCGCTGCATGTGTTCGAACGCTTCGCCTACGAGGATATCGAACTGGGCGATGTCACGCTGGAAAAAGGCCGCAAAATCGCGCTGGTGCTGGGGGCCGCTGGCCGCGATCCCGCGCTATACGACCAGCCCGATCTGTTCGACCCCGCCCGTCCGGCCAAGGCACATGTGGCCTTTGGCGGCGGCTTGCATTTCTGCGTCGGCGCGCCGCTGGCACGGCTGGAAATGCAGATCGCGCTGCGTGCGCTTTTTGACCATGCGCCGAACCTGCAACTTGCCGAAGCACCGCGCTTTGCCAATACCTACCATTTCCACAAGCTGGAACGGTTGATGGTCACGCTGTAAGCGGCCCTGCGTTACAGCGGCAGCATAGTGGTAGATTTGATCTCTTCCATCGACAGCAGCGCTGTGACGTTGTGCACGCGGACCTCTGAAATCAGCGCCTGATAAAAGGCATCATAGGCGCGGGCGTTTTTGACGCGGACCTTGAGAATATAGTCGATGTCCCCGGCCAACCGGTGCGCCTCTTGCACTTCGGGGCGGTTTTTCAACGCCTTGAGGAACGCGGCCTGCCAATCGGCCTCGTGGGACGAGGTGCGGATCAACACGAAGAAGCAGGCCTCGAAGCCAAGCGCCTCTGCATCCAGCACAACCGTATGCTGCCCGATCACCCCTGCCTCGCGTAGTTTGCGAATCCGGTTCCACACAGGGGTCTTGGAACTGCCTACCTCGCGGGCAATATCGTCCAGGGACTGGCTCGCATCACGCTGTAACTGCGCTAGAATTTTCCGGTCTACGTCGTCGATCCGAACATCCATTCTGTTTTCCCTTCAGTCTGTGGTCTGCTGTTCTGTCTGCTGCGCAGAATAGAACGTACGTCCTTATATCCGCAAGCACCTAGCGCCATATCGGAATTATTTCCTATATAGAGGTCAAGCTAAGCGCAAGGACCGAACCACATGGATCACTTCCCAATCTTTCTCTCCACCAAGGGCCAGCGCATCGTCTTGTCAGGCGGTGGCGAAGCGGCATTGGCCAAACTGCGCCTGCTGCTCAAGACCCAAGCCAAGATTAGCGTCTTTGCCCCGACCCCCGCGCCCGAGATCACCGCCTGGGCCGACGCGGACCGTCTGACGCTGCACACCCGTGCCCTGCGCCATGGCGATGTCCTGTGCGCGAAACTGTTCTATGCCGCCGATGAGGACGACGCCGAAGACGCCCGCACCGCCGCAATTGCGCGCGCCGAGGGTGCTTTGGTCAATATCGTCGACAATCTTCACGACAGCGCCTTTATCACGCCTGCCATCGTGGATCGTGATCCTGTGACTATCGCCATCGGCACCGAAGGCGCGGCCCCGGTGCTCGCCCGCGCGATCAAGGCGGATCTGGAAGAACGCCTGCCCGCGACCCTTGGCACACTGGCGCGCATTGGCAAAAGCTTCCGCAAGATGGCCGATGCCCTGCCCTTTGGCCGTGCGCGCCGCGACTTCTGGCGGGACTATTACTTTGCTGCAGGCCCCCGCGCCGTGGCGGATGGGAAGACGGCGGTTGAAAACGCGCTGAGCACGCTGCTCGTCGACCACCAGTCCCGCGCCGCACGCGCCGGTCACATTGCCTTTGTGGGCGGTGGCCCGGGTGACCCCGAATTGCTGACCCTCAAGGCCCGCCGCGCGTTGGATGAGGCCGATGTGGTGATCTATGACCGGCTGATTTCCCCCGAAATCCTTGAACTGGCCCGCCGCGAGGCGCTGATGATCGATGTGGGCAAAGAGGGTTTCGGCCCCTCCACCGCGCAAGAGACGATCAACGATCTGCTGGTTGAACACGGCCAATCCGGCGCCCAAGTGGTGCGTCTGAAATCCGGCGACGCCACCGTCTTTGGCCGCTTGGATGAAGAAATCGACGCCGTAGACGCCCATGGCATCGGCTGGCACATCGTGCCGGGGATCACGTCGGCTTCTGCCGCCGTGGCCACCATCGGGCAAAGTCTCACGAAACGCGGGCGCAACGCTTCGGTCCGGTTCCTGACGGGTCACGATATGAAGGGGTTTGCTGACCATGACTGGGCCGCGCTCGCGCGCCCGGGCGAGGTCGCCGCGATCTATATGGGCAAGAAATCCGCACGCTACATCCAAGGCCGCCTGCTGATGCATGGCGCGGACCGCAGCACGCCTGTCACCTTGGTTGAAAACGCCTCCCGCGCCAACCAACGTATCGTCGAAACCACGCTGGACCGCTTGCCCACTGACCTTGCCGCGGCTGACCTCGCTGGCCCCGCCCTTACCTTTTACGGCCTTGCCCCGCGTGCTGCAGCCCGTGCCACAACCGAATTTTTCCAGGAGGAGATGGCATAATGGCCAAGCCCTTTACCCCCAAAGTCGTCACAGCCAATGCCTTGCTTGAAGGCGACGTGATCTACCAGACCGCAACCGGCTGGACCCGCAAGCTTGAAGAAGCCGAAGTGCTGACCGACGAGGCCGACGCCGACCTGCGCCTGATCGATGCGATCCAGCAGGCCGACCTGACTGTCGGGGCCTATCTGGCCGATGTCGACACCAGCTCTGTCGCACCTAAACCAACGCATTTCCGCGAAGCATTCCGCGCCAAGGGCCCAAGCAACTACACCCATGGCAAGCAGGAGGAGGTTCAATAATGTACAGCTACACCGAATTCGATGACGCCTTTATCGCCGAACGCAACGCGCAATTCCGCGGGCAGGTTGAACGCCGCATTGACGGCTCCCTGACCGAGGATGAATTCAAACCGCTGCGCCTGATGAACGGGCTCTACCTGCAACTGCACGCCTATATGCTGCGGGTGGCCATTCCCTATGGCACGCTCAGCAGCCGCCAGATGCACAAGCTGGCCGATATCGCTGCCAAATGGGATAAGGGCTACGGCCATTTCACCACGCGCCAGAACATCCAGTACAACTGGCCCCAGCTGCGCGATGTCCCCGATATGCTGGACGCGCTGGCCGAGGTGAACATGCACGCCATCCAGACCAGCGGCAACACCATCCGCAACGTGACCGCCGACCATTTCGCCGGTGCCGCCGCGGATGAAATCGCCGATCCGCGCCCCGTGGCCGAACTGATCCGGCAGTGGTCCACCGACCACCCCGAATTCCAGTTCCTGCCGCGCAAGTTCAAGGTCGCTGTCTCTGGCGCCCCCCATGACCGTGCGGTGATCAAGGCCCATGATATCGGCCTCCAAATCGTCGAGAAAGACGGCGAAATCGGCTATCAAGTCATCGTCGGCGGCGGCCTTGGCCGGACCCCGATGATTGGCAAGGTGCTGTATGAATTCGTCAGCTCGGAAGACCTGTTGCCCACGCTCGAAGCCATCGTATCGGTCTATAACCTCCTGGGCCGGCGCGATAATAAGTACAAGGCGCGGATCAAGATCACCGTGCATGAGAACGGCATCGATGACATCCGCGCACGGGTGGACGCCCGCTATGCGCTGATCCGCCCGCAGTTCACCGGCGTTGACCAGCAGATGCTGTCGCGCATCGAGGCGGATTTCGCCAGCCCGACGTTTAAAACGGCCCCAATCGACACGTTTACCGCCGCCTATAACAGCGATCCGGTGTTCAAAAGCTGGGCCGACACCAACTTGACCGATCACCGTGAAGACGGCTATGCCATCGTGTCGATCAGCCTCAAGGCGCATGGCGAAACACCCGGCGACGCGACCGCAGAACAGATGCACCGCATGGCGGAACTGGCCGCCGAATACGGCCACGACGAACTGCGCATCAGCCACGAGCAGAACGTGATCCTGCCCCATGTGCACCGCAGCGACCTACCCGCCTTGCACGCGTCGCTCAAGCAGGTCGGCCTCGCCACCGCTAATATCGGACTGATCAGCGACATCATCGCCTGCCCCGGCATGGACTACTGCGCGCTGGCGACAGCGCGGTCTATCCCGATCGCACAAGAAATCGCGACCCGCTTTGACGAGCTGAAGCTGGAACACGATGTGGGCCCGCTCAAGATCAAGATCTCGGGCTGCATCAACGCTTGTGGTCACCACCATGTAGGCCACATCGGGATCCTCGGTCTCGACCGTGCGGGTGTGGAAAACTATCAGGTTACCCTGGGCGGTGACGGCACTGAAAACGCTGCCATCGGCGAACGGGCTGGCCCGGGCTTTTCCGCCGACGAGATCATCCCGGCGATTGAGCGGCTGGTCATAGGCTACCTTGATCTGCGCACGGACGCGAGCGAGTCCTTCTTGCAAGCCTACCGTCGTCTTGGTCTTGCCCCGTTCAAGGCCGCCCTCTACCCGGAAGCACAAGCCAATGCCGCGTGATCAACTGACACTTCCAAATGGGGAAAAAATCCTCCCCGAAGGGCCGGACCGCGTCGCAACGCT
The DNA here is from genome assembly GCF_021736025.1 of Sulfitobacter sp. M22. NCBI lineage: Bacteria > Pseudomonadati > Pseudomonadota > Alphaproteobacteria > Rhodobacterales > Roseobacteraceae > Sulfitobacter > Sulfitobacter sp. M22. The sequence goes on from NZ_WMEC01000001.1 coordinate 1,095,884, forward strand.
GACCCGTCAGGTGGACAAGCTGAACGATGGCCTGCGCCATCACAGCGCCACCGACGTGCTGCGTGCCGCGATCGACAACGTGCCCAATCTGGCGCTTGTCTCAAGCTTCGGGGCGGAATCCGTCGCCCTGTTGCACCTTGCCTCTATGGTGAAACGTGATCTGCCGGTGTTGTTCATCGACACAGAGATGCTCTTTGCCGAAACGCTGGTCTATCAGCAAGAGCTGAGCGAACGGTTGGGCCTGCGCAATGTGCAGACGATCCGCGCGCAGGACGTGGCAGAGAAAGACCCCGACGGGACGCTGCATCTGCGCGACCCTGACGCCTGCTGTGCCTTCCGCAAGACCGTGCCCCTTCAGCACGCGCTAGAGGGGTTCGACGGTTGGATCACGGGGCGCAAGCGGTTCCAGTCGGGCACCCGCGCCAGTCTTCCGTTCTTTGAGGTCGAAGCCCCAGCGGATGCGCCCGCGCGGATCAAGGTGAACCCGCTGGCACATTGGCAGGCCTCTGATGTATCTGACTACATCGACGAGAACCGCCTGCCCCGGCACCCGCTGGTGGCCCAAGGCTATCCCAGCATCGGCTGCGCGCCCTGCACCTCCAAGGTGAAGCCGGGCGAAGACCCCCGCGCCGGACGCTGGAGAAACATTGAAAAAGAAGAATGCGGAATTCATTTTGTCGATGGCAAGATGGTCCGTGTAGGAGCAAAGACATGACACAGTTGATCAACGATCAAGGGTTTGTCGCGGATGATTTTACCGCGACCTATGCCCCCCTCGACGCTGCTGAAGGCGTAGAAGCGGGTGCGACCGCCCTTGACGTCCCATCTGACGTGCAACCGGAAACGATCCCTGTTGATGGTGCGATCTCGATGATCCGCGTGGCCTTCCCCAGCTCGGCTGACGGGCGCGGTTTCACCATTGCACGCCAGCTACGTCTGCGCGGCTATACGGGGCGGCTGCGGGCCCATGGCCACGTGATTGCGGACCAATACGCGATGGCCCGCCGGTCCGGCTTTGACGAGGTAGAGATCCCCGATGATCTGGCCGCCCGTCAAACGCAGGACCAATGGTTGGCCCGCGCAAACTGGCAAGAGCATAATTATCAGGCGCGACTGCGCGGCTGATCGGGCTTTCTGGCCTTCGATGCTTTCCCTGTCCTCTTCCTTCCCCTAGAGAAAGGCTGCGCACCGCGACCTGCGCGCAGATGAAATTATGACCGAGCAAAAAGTAGTGACCCAAACCGACGCCAAACCCGTGCCGACCCTACCTGACGCGCAGACCGTGACCTCCGTTAAACACTGGACGGACCGGCTGTTTTCCTTCCGCGTGACCCGTCCGGCGTCCTTGCGCTTTCGGTCAGGCGAATTCGTGATGATTGGCCTGATGGGCGACCCGCACCCCGAGACCGGCAAGCAAAAGCCCCTGCTGCGCGCTTATTCTATCGCCTCGCCGTCGTGGGACGAAGAGCTGGAGTTCTATTCGATCAAAGTGCAGGACGGTCCGCTGACCTCGAAACTGCAGCACATCCAGCCCGGCGACGAAATCATCCTGCGCCCCAAGCCCGTGGGCACGCTGGTACATGACGCGCTGCTGCCGGGCAAACGGCTGTGGCTTTTTGCGACCGGCACAGGTTTCGCGCCTTTCGCATCGCTGCTGCGCGAACCCGAAACCTACGAGAAATTCGATCAGATCATTATGACCCACACCACCCGCGACGTGGCCGAGCTTGAGTATGGGCGCACGCTGGTTGAAGGTCTCGCCGACGATCCGCTGATCGGCGAGATGATCGGCGACAAACTTGTGTACTACCCCACAACCACCCGCGAGCAGAGCCCCAAGATGGGCCGCATCACCAACCTGCTGCAAGACGGCACTGTGTTCAAAGACCTTGGCATCGATGGCATTACCGCCGAGTCCGATCGCGGTATGGTCTGCGGCAGCCTGGAATTCAACAAGGATATCAAGGACGTGCTGGAAGGGTTCGGGCTTGAGGAAGGTGCGAATTCCGACCCCAAACACTATGTCGTTGAAAAGGCTTTTGTCGGCTGATCCGATAGAGCGGTGCCCCCCCCGTGGGGCGCATCACCAAGAATGTCAAAGCCGCGCCCTTGTTAGGGACGCGGCTTTTTCTTGGCCTGTCGTCAGGCACCGGTGGCGGCCTGTGCTTATAGCGCAAGCGCCTCGCGGATTTGCACAAGCATCACACGCAAGGTGTCCGGGTTTTCAGCCGCCGTCGCCAGACCGTTTTTCAACAGCGTTTTCTGCGTTGCCGGCAGGTCAGACGTCTCGATCATGGTCTGCACCTTCTCCAGGTCGAACCCGTCAAGCGTGGTCAGCTGCTCTGGCGTATCGGCGTCGGCGGTGACATCGGCGGTGACATCGGCGGTGACATCGGCCTGAACCTCTGCACTTTCTTCGGTTTGCGTATCAGCTTCGGCCCCTTCGGGTGCGGTGTCGGACTGGGTGGTGCTGGCAGCGTCGTTGTCGCCCGCGTCGCTGGCTACCATTGCATCGGCCTCGGCGCTACTGTCCGCTTCACCGCTCGTATCAGCAGTCTCATCGGCGGCCTGCGTTGCATCATCGGCCAGCTTCGTGGTCGCGTCCACGGCGCTTTCGCTTGCCTCGGCGGCAGCATCCGCCACGTCTTCGGCAGCTTCGGCCAGCGCATCGGCTGCGGTGTTTGCAGCTTGTGTTGTCGCCTCGACCGCGTCAGTCACGGCACCCTCTGTTGCCTCGACAGCGTCGCCCACTGCTGCGGTTGCGCTTTCCAACGCTTCGGGCGCATTGACCGCATCAGACGCATCGGTCGCGATCTCTTGGACGGACCGCCCCGAATACAACATGTACGCGCCAAGCGCGATCACCCCTGCGATGACAATCCAGATGAGGTTTTTCATGATGCTGTTGTTCCTTTGAACTTTGTTAATCCCCTGCAGCACATACTATATGCTCGTGCGCAGCGTCAAATGCGCGATACGTCGCTTCACCTCGGGGAAATCACCACCAAAACAGCCATTTTACCCTGTATATGCGCCATTTTGCGACTTGAAGAAGACCATGAGCAGGTTTACCTTCCGTTCTCGACATCACTATAACAATCAAAGGACGATCATCATCGCTCGCAGACCGCATAACGCGCCGCCGCAAAGAGATACCGGCCCGCGCATCAACGAAAATATCCGCTCCAACGAAATCCGGCTGATCGGCGCGGATGGCGAAAACGTTGGCGTCGTGACACCGGATCGCGCCATGGAAATGGCTGTTGATGCCGGACTTGATCTGGTCGAGATTTCGCCCAATGCCAACCCGCCCGTGTGCAAGATCATGGACTTTGGCAAATTCAAGTATGAGACGCAAAAGCGTGAAGCCGAAGCGCGTAAGAAGCAAAAGATCATTGAGATCAAAGAGGTCAAGTTCCGGCCCAACACTGATACCAATGACTATGACGTCAAAATGCGTAACGTGTTCAAGTTCCTCGAGAACGGCGACAAGGTAAAGATCACATTGCGCTTCCGTGGCCGTGAGATGGCGCACCAGAATCTGGGCCGCGAGCTGCTGGAACGTGTCGCCGAAGACACCAAAGAGATGGGCCGCGTCGAAAACTTTCCGAAAATGGAAGGCCGTCAGATGGTTATGCTGATCGGACCGCTGCCTAAATAATTCCAGACGATCAATCGTCTGAAACTTAAAAAGCCCCCGCAGTTTCCTGCGGGGGCTTTTCTTTGTTTATACCTATGGGGTTACTGGCGCAGCAAACCGGTGATGTTACGCACAACCGCACGACGGTTGGCCGGCTCGGCTGTCGGCGTCGACACCTTCAGCGCACTTTCGCCATACCCTTGCGTAATCAGGTTGGCTGGCGGAACGTCAAAGTATTCCGTCAAGGCCAAGGCCACAGTTTCGGCGCGGCGGTCGGACAGAGCAAGGTTGTAGCCCGCATCGCCAACAGCATCCGTATGCCCTTCGATCAAGATTACAGTACGTGGGTCTTCCTTGATCGCATTACTGATGACGGTCCCGATTTTGGACAGCGCACGCGCTTGTTCGGGCTGGATCGCGGCGGAACCTGTTGCAAAGCGCACGGCGTCCAGTTCGATTTCAGGTGCTAGGGCACGCACCTGACGCACATCACGGACCTGACGCAGCGAATACCGCTGAGCCTGCTCGCCACGAAGCTGGGTTTGCAGGGCAGCACGCAAGGCTTCTTCGTCTTGCTGGCTGGCAAAGGTGTTGGTCTGTGTCTCGATCTGAGGCAGCTCGTTCACGATGATGCGTTCTTCTGCACGTGTATCGTCGAACAGCACATATTCATTGCCCTGTGGGTCGACGTTGATCCGACGCAGAACCGTACCGTCGCGGCCCAGAATGGTCACGATCTGGCTGCCGTTCGGCTTGATCACCGTGGTACGCGAAGAGCCATCGTTAAAGGTCTCGCGGCGCAGTTCGTCGCCAGCTTGACGCACCAGCGCATCGTCATCTTTCAACACGCGCAGGTCACCGCTCGGGTCCTGAACAACCAGACGATCGCCAGAGTTACTGACCACTTTAGAGCCGTTCTTCAAGACGGCCCCGACCGCAACTGCACCAAGGCCAAGAAGCAACGCCTTCTCGAACTTGCTCATGCCATCGTCATCATCTTGTTTAACTTCGGCATTCTCTTGCGCCGCAGTGTCGCCGGACACATTGGTCGAGAACTCTTCGTTCGACGCACGTGTGTCTTCCTCGGTGATTTCCTCTACGATAACCTCTGCCTCGGTCTCACCGGAATCAGCAGCAGCTGCAGCTTCGGCAGCAGCGGCTGCATCGGCAGCGCGCTGTTCTTCGCGTGCATCTTCGGCAGCTTGCTCAGCGGCCAGATCAGCGGCGATCTGTTCTTCCGTCCGCTGTTCTGTCGCTGTGTCGGCTTGTGTCTCGGTTGCCGAAGATGTGCCGGCTGGAACCTCGGTTTCAGCTTGGGTTTCTGCGCTTGCATCGTTTTGCTGGGCAGTGTCCGCATCAGCAGTCGATGTGGGCTCAACCGCGTCTGCAGCAGCTTGCTCGGCCTCTGCTTCGGCAGCAGCATTTGCCTCGGCATCCGCCGCAATTTGTGCGGCAACCGCGTCTTCACGCTCGGCCTCAGCTTGGGCTTCGGCTGCGGCGGCTTCTTCTGCTTGCGCAGCTTGGGCGTCAGCAGCAGCCTGAGCTTCAGCGGCCTCTTGTTCAGCGGCTTGTGCAGCAGCTGCGGCTTCGGCGTCAGCAGCGGCCTGGGCTTCAGCGGCTTCTGCTTCGGCTTGCGCGGCAGCGGCCTCTGCGTCGGCGGCGGCTTGCTCTTCAGCAGCCTGTTGAGCTTGAGCGGTCGCGTCAGCTTCAGCTTCGGCTGCGGCGGCAGCTTGCTCTTCTGCGGCGTCTACAGTTTCAGCAGCGGCTTCTGCATTGGGCTGGGCCTCAGCCTCAGACTGGGCTTCTGCTTCCAGACCGAGCGCCTCGGCCAGACCACCGTCAGCGCGCAAGGTCATCATCTGATCTTGGTCAGCGACAACGCTGCCGTCAGGCAAGACGCATGGAAAAACAGTCTGTTCCCCCTCGCTCACGCAGCTTTCAGTTGTTTGGGCGAAACCACCTGCGGGCAAAGCAAGCGCCAGACACATGGTCAGTGATGTCGTGGATTTCAAAAGTTTGTACATTCTATTCCTCACGGTATTATGGACGCCGTTCGGGCAGCGTTACGACACAACGCCGATGCTGCGAATTCGTTCCACGCTTCGCGCAAGCAACAATCATACAGTCAGCAAAAAACCGCCCCGAGGTTTCCCAAGGGACGGTTTCCATCGCAATGTATACTATGGTTAGACCAATGCGCCGACTGCGCGCTTGGTCATGACGGCTACCAGATGCGCGCGGTAATCGCCGCTGCCGTGCAGGTCGCTGATCATGCTGTCACCGGGCAGGCTCAACCCTGACAATGCCTCGACGTTGAAAGTGCCGCTGAGCGCATCTTCTGCCTCTGACCAACGGAACACTCCTTCTTCCGAGGCACCGGTTACGGCGACACGCACCCCGTCCGCAAACTTAGCCACAAAAACAGCGACCAGCGGGAAGCGCGAAGCAGGCTGGATAAACTTTTCGTAATGCGCCTTTTCAGGGATTTGAAAGCGCACTTCTGTAACAATCTCGCCCTCGTCCAGCGCCGTCGCAAACATCCCCTCAAAGAAATCGTCGGCAGCGATCTCGCGTGCGTTTGTGACCACCGTCGCGCCGCTCCCTAGAACGGCGGCCGGATAACAGGCAGAGGGGTCATTGTTGGCAACGGACCCGCCAATCGTGCCGCGATTACGCACAGCCGGATCACCGATCCGCGCGGCAAGACCCGCCAGCCCAGGGTAATGCGCCTGTGCTTCCTTGGCGACAACTGCATGCACAGTCCCGCCACCAACGCACAATTGGCCATCGTCGCCCATACGCACACCGCGCATTTCTTCGATCCCGCTCAACGACACCAGAACTGACGGCATCGCCAACCGTGCCTTGAGCGTGGGGATCAGCGTTTGCCCGCCGCTCAGAGGTTGTGCTTCGTCCTGCCCCAATGCCGTGATCGCCTCTGCGACCGTCGCGGGCTTCACTACGTCGAAATCATACATCTTGCGTCCTTCCAATCTCAGAGCGGGCCTTGGCCTCTGCGCCGCTCTTTATTTTGCCAATAAACTCCGGGGGCGCGGGGGTTGGCCCCCGCTTTCCCTTATTTTCTGCGCCAGAGGCACATAGAGGGCTGAACCCTGCACCTGCCCCAACCGTCTTATCCGTTCATCGCCGCCCAAACCCGCGCCGGTGTGACGGGCATGTCGATATGTCCGACATCCTTACCGCCCGAGCGCATGGCGTCCAAGACCGCATTCACCACAGCCGGAGGCGACCCGATGGCCCCCGCCTCGCCGCAGCCTTTCACGCCCAAGGGGTTATGTGTGCAGGGCGTCTGGCACGAATGGTCCACCGTATAGAACGGCAGATCACTGGCCCGTGGCATTGCGTAATCCATGTAGGATGCGCTCAGCAGCTGGCCGTCACTGTCGTAGGCACAGTTCTCCATCAGCGCCTGCCCGATGCCTTGTGCAATCCCGCCATGGACCTGACCGCTGACGATCATCGGGTTCACAATGTTGCCAAAATCATCCGCCGCCGCGAAACGGTCGATGGTGACGTGACCGGTCTCGGGGTCCAGTTCGACCTCGCAGGCATAGGCCCCCGAGGGGTAGGTAAAGTTCGACGGATCATAGAACGCGGTTTCTTCCAGACCGGGTTCGATATCCTCCAACGGGTAGTTATGCGGGACATAGGCTGCCAAAGTCACATCACCCCAAGCGACAGACTTATCTGTGCCAGCCACACTGAACGCCCCATCCTTCAGCTCGATATCCCCTTCCGAGGCTTCCAGCAAATGCGAGGCGATCTTTTTGGCCTTGGCGATAATCTTTTCTGTGGCGCGCACCATCGCCGAACCGCCCACCGCAAGCGACCGCGACCCGTACGTCCCCATCCCCATTGGCGTATTCGCAGTGTCACCATGCACAATCTCGACCATTTCCTCAGGGATACCGATCATTTCGGCAATCACCTGAGGGAAGGCTGTCTCGTGGCCCTGGCCGTGACTGTGGCTACCGGTCATCACCACCAGACCGCCGGTCGCATTGACCCGCACGGTGGCAGATTCGTATAGACCCGCCCGCGCGCCCAATTGGCCCACAAGGTTCGAGGGCGCGATGCCGCAAGCCTCGATATAGCAATTCACGCCGAACCCACGCAGCTTGCCCTTGGCCTCGCTGTCCCTGCGGCGCGCGTCAAAACCGGCGAAATCTGCGATCTCTTCCAGCTTGTCCATCGTTGCGACATAGTCGCCCGTGTCGTATTCGACCGCGACCGGCGTGGCGTAGGGGAATTCGGTGATAAAGTTCTGCCGCCGCAGAGCAATTGGATCGACCCCCAGTTCATGGGCACATTTATCAACCAGCCGTTCCAGCTGGTATGTGGCCTCTGGCCGGCCCGCGCCACGGTATGCATCGACGGGCACGGTATTGGTAAACACCGCCTTTACGTTCACATAAATCAGCGGCGTCTTATAGTTGCCCGCCATCAACGTGCCGTGCAGCCATGTGGGCACCGACGGCGCGAAGGTCGACAGATAAGCCCCCATATTCGCGTAGGTATCCGTGCGCAGCGCGGTAAAGTTATTGTCTGCGTCCAGCGCCATCTGGATCTTGGTCACATGGTCACGCCCGTGGGCGTCGGACATGAACGCCTCTGACCGGCTGGAGGTCCACTTCACCGGACGGTTGCACGCTTTGGCCGCAAAGGTGCAAAATGCCTCTTCCTGATAGTGAAAAATCTTGGTGCCAAAGCCGCCGCCCACATCGGGGGCCACAACCCGCAGCTTGTGTTCAGGGATGCCCAAAACAAAGGCCCCCATCAGCAGGCGGATTACATGGGGGTTCTGGCTGGTGGTATAAAGTGTGTGATCCCCTGTACCGCGGGCATAATCGCCGACAGCCACACGCGGTTCCATCGGGTTGGCGACCAAGCGGTTGTTCACGAGTTCAAGCGTGGTGACATGTGCGGCGTCTTCAAACGCTTTATCCACAGCACCTTTGTTTTCCTCAACGAAACCCCAGTCGTAACACAGGTTAGAGGTCAGATCGTCATGCACCTTGGGCGCGCCGTCCTGTACCGCTTGCTTCATGTCCACCACAGCAGGCAGATCGGTGATATCGACAACAATCGCTTCTGCCGCATCGCGGGCTTGGGACAGGGTTTCAGCAACGACGGCGGCAATCGGTTCGCCCACATGGCGCACCTTACCGTCGGCCAGCACGGGGTGGCGCGGTTCCTGCATCGGCTCGCCATGCTTGTCGGTGATTTGCCAGCCACAGGGGATAGAGCCCACTTCGGTGAAATCGGCACCGGTAAAGATCTTCACGACCCCCGGCATCCCATCGGCTGCCGAAGTATCGACCGAATTCAACACCCCATGGGCGATATCCGAGCGCAGAAAGAACACATGCGCCTGTCCATGCAGGTTGATATCGTCGGTATAATTCCCCTCACCGGTCAAAAACCGGATATCCTCGCGCCGCTTGCTGCTGGCACCAATTCCGCCGTCCTTTGGCATGGTAAATTCCTCCCTATGGGGTACGGATCAGGTCCGCACCGTCGTATGTGGCTTATGCGATTAGCTGTATTCTTATGTCTTCAATCTTTAGGTGATGCGGATCCCCCGTCCACGTGGGGAAGCGCGGTTTTCGAAAGGGGTGCGCCGTGTCCTCCCGACCCTGCGCAAACAGGGCCACACGGCACACCGTTGGTTATTCGGCAGCCAGCGCGCTAACGTCTTGACCAGATGCGGCCATGATCGCTTTGACGATGTTGTGATAGCCGGTGCAGCGGCAGATATTGCCGTCAAGATAGTGGCGAACCTCGGCCTCGGTCGGCTTGGGGTTGTCTTTCAGCAGCGACGACGCAGACATGATCATGCCCGGCGTGCAAAAGCCGCATTGCAGCCCATGGTGATCCTGAAACGCCTGCTGGATCACGGTCAGCGACCCGTCGGGATTGGCCATGGATTCGATGGTCTTGACGTCTGCGCCCTCGGCCTCGACCGCGAGCATGGTGCAGGCCTTGACCGCTTCGCCATTCACATGGACCACGCAGGCCCCGCACTGGCTGGTATCGCAGCCGATGTGTGTGCCGGTGAGGCTCAGGTTGTCGCGCAGGAATGACGCCAGCAACGTGCGTCCTTCGACGGCACCCGATGCAGGTTTGCCGTTCACGGTCATTTTGACCTCGGTCATGATGTTCCTCCCGTTTTATGTCATGTGTTAAGCAGAGTTAAGCACGCCAAAGAGGCGTTGAGAACAGAAATTTTCGGCGTGGTTGAACTTCGCCGGCATATCGCGGCGCTCATCACCCGTGCGTCGGGGGTCAACCGCGTCTTGGTTGCGGGCGTGTTACGATCTCTTTCAGCAGACCGCCGACGCCCATGCCCGCGATGTCGCGAGGGGTCACATCCACACCACAGATCACGCGCGACAGCACCCAATCTGCCCCATTCAACGCAGGGGACCGCGCACAGCCCGGCAGGCCTATCACCGGGGTATCGCCCCTGTGCCCCAGAAACAGCAGATTGCCCGGATCAACAGGCATGCCAAAGCGCGAGACCTCTCCCCCTGCGGCACGCAAGGCTTGTGGGGCCACATCATCAATATCGGAGGTAGCAGAGCCTGTCAGGATCAACGTCAGCGCCGTATCCGCCGCGGCAATGGCATCGCGCAAAGCGGAAATTTCATGCGGCACAATCACGATGTCTTTGAGGGTGACATCCAGTGCTGAAAGCCGATCCGCTATCGCCTTTTTGCCCTTATCCCCTGCGCCGCCGTCGATTTCGGTGATGATCAACGTGGCGTCTTTGATCTGTGGCGGCAGCATCCGGATCGCGCCGCGACCTGCCTCGCAGGCGGCGTCCAGGTCATGGTCTGCCACAGCGTATGAGATAATCTTGATCGTGGCGACCATCCCCCCCGCTGCCATCTGTTGGAACGGCGGCACGGTGGCCAGTGTGATCATCGGATGCACTGCATTCAACGCCTCAAGCGCGGCCACATCCAGATGCACGATGCCCGGTCCATCGGCCAGCAGGTTCACGCGGCCGGTAAAGGCGCGTGTCATCGTCAGATGCGGATGATCTGCAAGCACGGCTTGCGCGACCTGTGCCGCGGCAGTGTTTTCATCCACATCGCCCGCCGAAAGCTGCGCAACGACGACCGTCTCGATCCCCTCTGCCCGAAGCGCGTCCAGATGCGAGGGTGCCAGCCGCAAACCTTTGCGCAACCGGCCAGACGGCAGCGCGATGGAGTGGGCCAGCACTGCGCCCTCGGCCTGCGCAGTCTCGACGGGTCCGAACCTCACGGTTTTCTCAAGGTTTGGATCATCTGCGACAGGATCGACACCGCGATCTCGGGCGGACCGGCGGCGCCGATATCCAGCCCGATGGGCCCGTTGATCCGCGCGATTTCGGCAGCGGTAAAGCCCGCTTCTTCCAGCCGCGACACGCGGGCGGCATGGGTCCGCTTTGACCCGAGCGCGCCGATATAGAACGCGTCCGAGCGCAAGGCGATGTGCAGCGCGGGGTCGTCCAGTTTGGGGTCATGGGTCAACAGCACGACGGCGCTGCGGGTATCGACGCCGACGGTATTCATCGCCGCGTCCGGCCAATCGTTGAACACCTGTGCATCGGGGAAACGCGCTTGCGAGCCAAACGCCTCGCGCGGGTCAATCACCACGGCGTCGAACCCCGCGACCTGCGCCATGGGCACCAGCGCTTGGGCGATATGCACGGCCCCGACGATGACCAGCCGCAGCGGCGGATTATGGATCGTCACAAATGTATCGCCGTCTTCCTCTACACCGGACCGGTCCATCCGGAAGCGATCCGCATAGCCGTCGTCTACCAGCCGGCCGGCCCCGCCAGACAGCGGCACCTGATAGGCCACGGGCTGACGTGCGGCGCGGGCGCGCACCAGATCAGACAAGACGTCAAACGGCATAGCGCCTGCGCCAATTGGTTCGACCAACACGCGGATGCGCCCGCCACAGGCCAACCCGACCGCAAAGGCGTCGCCATCGCTAACGCCATATTCCAATAAACGCGGGGTGCTATCCTCGATTGCCTCAAGCGCTTCGACCACCACGGCCCCCTCGACGCAACCGCCCGAGACAGATCCCTGCATCTCGCCATCAGCCGCGATTGCCAGCTGGGCCCCGACACGCCGCGGGGCTGACCCCCATGTCTCTACGACCGTCGCCAGCGCGGCCCCACGGCCCGCTTGCGCCCATGCATAGGCGCGTTCTGGTGCGTTCTCGAAAATCTCCATGGCGGGTGGCCTCCTTAACCTTGTCGCGGCGGCGACTGTTCTTATGTAGGGCCTCCCAGCCCCCCGCTCAATCAGATAACGGGGAGATAACTTGCACGCCGCCCTTCACACTACTACATCTTGGCCAATGACATGCCAGACGGAGCACCCCACACATGCCCATGCAAGCCCGCGAAATCGAAGACCTGCTGCGTGAAACCTTTCCCAATGCCAAGATCACCGTCGAAGGCAATGACGGCGTTCACATGGCCGCGATGATCATCGACGAAAGTTTTCGCGGCCAGAACCGCGTGCAACAACAACGTGCCGTCTATGCCGCGCTTAAGGGCCGGATGGACGGGTCGAATGGTGAACTGCACGCACTGGCACTGACCACCAAAGCGCCGGACTGATCCGGTGGACCCGATCCTGGTCGTGATCCTCAGCGTTCTGGTGTTGATCGTGGCCGTTTTGCGCGGCCTTCAGTCGCTGAAACACACACGCGACACCGAACGCGGATCAAAGCCGGGCAAGGGTTATCACGAAATCGACGCGACCTATCATTCGGGCGGCGGCGGCGGCGGGCACCAGACCAACTACCGCATCCCCCGCGACCCCCAAGAATACGCGAAACGCTTTATACCAAAGGACAAATCGAAATGACCGATGCAAAGACCCAAATTCAGGAAACCATCACAGCCCATAACGTTGTGCTGTTCATGAAGGGCAACAAGACGATGCCACAATGCGGTTTCTCTTCCCGTGTGGCAGGCGTTCTGAACTACATGAACGTCGATTATACCGACGTGAACGTGCTGGCAGACGAAGGCCTGCGCCAAGGGATCAAGGAATTCTCTGACTGGCCCACCATTCCGCAGCTCTATGTCAAAGGCGAATTCGTCGGCGGCTGTGACATCATCACCGAAATGATGCTGTCGGGCGAGCTGGACACACTGCTGGAAGAAAACGGCGTTGGCTTCGACAAGGATGCTGCCGACAAGATCCGCGAAGCCAACGGCTAAGCAATCGGGCCAGGTCACCGGCCTAACGAAAAACGGGTGCGCCTTTTAGCAAGGTGCACCCGACATTTGCTTTGAAACTGCTGCCCTATCGCCGGACGCCCATGTTATCGCGTGCGACACTCCGCATAGATTGTCGTGTCTTGATCCGCCACCGTGTCATGCCAGATCAGCGTTGCAGCGTTCCCCTTGTTCCACCAAACATAACCAGAACCGTCCGAGGGCCATTCATACCGCGCGCCCGAAGCTGCACGCGATTGTACCAGTGTGATCATGCGGTTTTCGACATAAAGCACCGCAGTCGCATCGCCCTGTTCGGGGGTGGTATAGGACACCGGCACCTCGACCCCGCGTTCGCAGATGTAGGTGGCTGTAACCGGCATGGCCTGGGCCAAAGCGCTGCCCCCTGCCCCGAGACACATTGCCGACGTTGCCCCAAACGCTATGACGCGCCGCAGAGTCACCGGGCCTTGTCTTCTATTTCGTCTGCCAAGGCTTCTGCGCGGGCAGCCATTTCGGCAAGACTATCGGTCACGCCTTGAGGAATAACGGCGACTTCGATGCGCTCTGGCTCGACCACAACGTTGCGCAGACTGGCAAGTTCGGCGTCCCGCTCTGCCAATTGGGCGCGGGCTTCTTTTATCTTATCCTCGACGGAGGCGGTCTTATCGGCAAGCAATAGACCCGCCATCAACAGCATCCGCGCTTCGGGCATCCGGCCAACCTGATCCGACAGCACCTGTGCCTCGTCATCCAGCATCTTGGCGGCAGAGTGCAGGTAATCCTCCTCGCCCTCTTGGCAGGATACTTCGAACTGGCGACCGCCGATAGAAATGGAAACTTCGGGCATCAGGCAGACTCCTCGGCAGTGGGGACAAGCGGCGTTAGAACAGACAGGATCGCGTCAGCCTCTGCCACATCAGCGCGGCGGGCGGCATGCACGGCATCAAGCTCGGCTTGCAGGGCGGCATTGATAAGGCCGGCGTCACCGACCCCTTCGGCATTGGCCTCGCGCAGCGCGGCACAGGCTTCGGCCAGTTGCGCATTGGCGCGGCGCACCCGTTGCAACTCCATATCAAGCTTTTCGGTCTGGGTCCGTGCCGCATCAGCGCTGTTGTTTTGCGCCTGCGCTGTCGCCAGTTCCGCACGCAGATGAGACGTTTCATCCGCAAGGCGCTTTTTCAAAGCCTCGACCTGTTCCGCCAGCTCGACGTTGACAGCGCGCTCTTGCGCCAGATTTTGAGATAGATCGGGGATCTCGTCTTTGGCGACCGCCAGTTTGTCCGCTCCGCGCGACGCCCTTTCAAGCGCCGCCAGAATACGGCCTTGCAAGTGTTCTATGTCGCTCATCGCAGGGTTCCTCGTAAAACGTCGTATGTCAGTCGTATATCACAGTTTGCCAACCATCGAATCGCTGGTCAATGTGGTTTCAGCCAATCCTACCCAAACCAAAGGCGGAATACTGCCCCTTTAAGAACAATGCCTTGGCGGGGCGGAAAAGCGATACCACTGGCGGAGTCCTGTGGCCCTTGATCTTTGTGGGGTGGCTGGTATTGATCCGCGCAAACCCTTTCCCCCTTATAAGGAAGCTTGCACCGTGGATCTGAACGCCCTCGCCAAAGCCCATCCCGCCCATTGGTCCAAAGCGACCGCCATTCGCGCCCTAACACTGGACGCCGTCGCCGCCGCCAATTCCGGCCACTCGGGCATGCCGATGGGCATGGCGGATGTCGCCACGGTTCTTTTCGAAAAGCACCTGAAGTTCGACGCGTCCAACCCGCTGTGGCCTGACCGCGACCGTTTCATTCTGTCGGCGGGCCACGGGTCCATGCTGATCTATTCGCTGCTGCACCTCACCGGTTACGAACAATTCCCCCTCGAAGAGATCAAGAACTTCCGCCAGATGGGCGCACGCACCGCGGGCCACCCTGAAAACTTCCTGGCCGACGCGATTGAAACCACCACCGGCCCGCTGGGTCAGGGGATCGCGAACTCTGTCGGTTTCGCCATGGCCGAAGAACTCCAGCGCGCGCAATACGGCAAGAAGATCGTCGACCACTTCACCTATGTGATCGCGGGCGACGGCTGCCTGATGGAGGGCATCAGCCACGAGGCGATCGCCCTTGCCGGTCGTCACAAGCTGAGCAAGCTGATCGTGATGTGGGACAACAACGACATCACCATCGACGGCCCCGTCTCGCTGTCCGACAAAGTGGATCAGGTTGCGCGTTTCAAGGCGGCTGACTGGCACGTCATCGAAATCGACGGCCATAACCCCGACGAGATCGACGCCGCGCTGACCGAGGCGCGCAAATCCGATCTGCCCACGATGATCGCCTGCAAGACGCATATCGCCCTAGGCCACGCCGCACAGGACACGTCCAAAGGCCACGGCGCGCTGACCGACGCCGACCAGATGGCCGCCGCCAAAGCCGCCTATGGCTGGACAACCGGCCCGTTCGAAGTGCCCGCGGATGTGAAATCTGCATGGGAAGAGATCGGCAAACGCGGCGCAGACGACCGCCGCAACTGGGAAGAGCGTTTCGACGCCATGTCGCGCAGCAAACGCGAAGAGTTCAACCGCGCATTGGCCGGTGACGCCCCCAAGAAACTGAGCGCGACAATCAAAGCGTTCAAAAAGCAAACTTCGGAAAACGCGCCGAAACTGGCCACCCGCGCCAGCAGCGAAAAAACGCTCGAGGTGTTGAACCCGCTCTATACAGAAACCGTTGGTGGCTCAGCTGACTTGACCGGTTCGAACAACACCAAGACCGCTGATCTGGGCGTGTTCGATGTGGACAACCGTGGCGGGCGCTATGTCTATTGGGGCATCCGCGAACACGGTATGGCTGCTGCGATGAACGGTATGGCGCTGCACGGCGGCGTCCGCCCCTACGGCGGTACGTTCATGTGCTTTACCGACTACGCCCGCCCTGCGATGCGCCTTGCTGCGTTGATGCAGGTGCCGACTGTATTCGTGATGACACACGACAGCATCGGCTTGGGCGAAGACGGCCCAACGCACCAGCCGGTCGAACACTTGGCAATCAGCCGCGCGACGCCCAACACCTATGTGTTCCGCCCCGCCGATACGGTCGAAACAGCCGAGGCGTGGGAAATCGCGCTGAGCAGCAAAAAGACTCCGTCCGTGCTTTCCCTGACCCGTCAGGGCCTACCAACCGTACGCCTCGAGCATAAGAACAAGAACCTCACCGAACAGGGTGCCTATGTTCTGGCGGATGCCGAAGGCAAACGTCAGGTTATCCTGATCGCCACGGGCTCCGAGGTCGAGATCGCGCTGAAAGCCCGTGACCTGCTGCAGGCCGAAGGGATCGGCACGCGCGTCGTGTCCATGCCCTGCATGGAGCTGTTCGCCGCCCAAGACGAAGCCTACCGTCGCCGTGTCCTCCCCGCTGGCCCCGTGCGTGTCGGCGTGGAAGCAGCTGTGAGCCAAGGCTGGGATCGCTGGCTCACCGGCGAGCGTGGCAAGTGGAACAAAGCCGATTTTGTCGGCATGGATCGCTTCGGTGCCTCCGCCCCTGCCGAAGAGCTTTTCGAAAAGTTCGGTATCACGCCCCAAAATGTCGCCGACAAAGCCAAAGCGCTGCTTTGATCTGAACGGAAACAATCACAACGAAAAAGGGGGAGCATTTTGCTCCCCCTTTCTATTTTTGTTCCACAGTGTTGCGGGCCGTCTGACGCTGGCAAAAGCTGCGAGAGGCGTGGCACATGCCCCTCGGTCTCGCTTCCAGCGTGGCCTCAAAAAATGGCGCGCGCGATCCGGATAAGTTGCAAAGTTTCGAATGCACTGTCCTGCAACGTCACCAGCTCACCATTCACAACAGCATAGTTATTGCCGGTCTCAAGCTGTGGCAACTTGTAGGTTTGGCGCAATTCGTTCTGCGTCAACGCTGCTGTAGGGGCTATGCGCACGCCCTCTGGTAGGTTTTCAACCCGCGCCAGTTCATTGATCCGCAGTAGCGATGTGTAATCTTCTTGGGTGAGCAATACAGGCTGGCCATCGATCAACGCATAGCGCTTGCCTGCCGGTGCGGGGCGAAGATCGTAAAGCGATGCAATCTGTTCCGAGCTGAGCAACAGAGTATCGTCGTCAAGGACGACGTCTTGATTTGCATCTTCTTCAACAATGACGTTCCGATCCGGCGCTCTTTCGTCACCAATGACAATGTCACGATCCAAAAATTCCGTACGCTGATCAAGGTAGATGGCGTCAAGCTGCTTGTCGTCGTATGCCACCCATTCCTCATAGGTCACGCCTTTTTTGGCAAGTCCAGGGGGTACGCAAGGTGGGTCCATTTTTGCAAGGCCCGGTGGGCAGTTGCGATAGGTCAGCCGTTTTTCTTCGGTGACATCAGCAAAGGCGATCTGAGAGCCCAAGAGCGCGAGCGGCACGGCACCAAGTAGCACGCTCATGTCACGACCTTCAGGTGCGCGCACTTCCAGAATCTCGTTTGAAATACGCGAACGATCCTCCTTCGACCGTTTGACTTTCACTTTTACCTTATCGTGCTTTTCAAGCTTCTTCTCTAGCTTCTTGGCCTGCTTCTCTTGTTTCTTCTCCTGTTTCCTCTCGTGTTTTTTCTCTTTCTTCGCGTGCTTATCCTTCTTATGCTTTTCCTTCTTCGCCTTCTTGGGGCCTTTTTCCTTGTCGTTTTTGATCTTCACGATCTGGGCGTCCTGCCCCATAGGAACGGTCAGCGAAGACATTGTCGCACTGGACAACGCGACCCCTGCGTTAAGAACGGGCGCTACGGCGCAAGCCAGAATGGTTGCACATGCAAGGGGGGTGAATTTCACGAAAAGACCTCCATATCAAAGTGGCGGATCAAGCATCCTGCCCTGAGTTTCAAAAAATGGACATGTCGGGGTGAACGTTTTGGCGTCCCATGCCTTACCGCTTAACCGACAAGGCGCGGCAAAGGTTCCACCGCATGATAGCCTCAAGGGCTATTCCATCCGCTGTCCGGATTCGAACCTAGCGATTATCTTCATAGGTGCGCCCAACGACCAACCCTGGCCAGCCATAAAAAAAGGGGACGCAAACTGCGCCCCCTTCCCTTTATCTCAGCTGCTTCACTCAGGCGTGGGCTTTGGCATCCTTGCGGTTGAAGACCGCGCGCCACAGCGGGGTGATGATCTTTTCACCCACAGGGATCAGCACCAGCCCAAGGGCCAGACCAAACACACCGTCCATTGCAGCCTTGGCGATCCATTCAGCGGCCCCAACATAAGCAGCGGGGACCAGATGGCCAAAGGCGACAGCGTAGTCGTGGATCAGATGTCCGAGGCCAGCAAAGCCGAGCTCTTCCATACCGTGTACAATGATCGATCCGCCGACCCAAAGCATGGCGGCTGTGCCAATAATGGTCAGCGCCTTGAGGAACCACGGCATACCACGCACGATCCCGCGCCCGAGACCCCGGGTCAGACCCAGATTGCCGTTCTTGGCCATATAGAGGCCAACGTCGTCCATTTTTACGATCAGCGCGACTGAGCCATAGACGGCGACCGTGATGATCACAGCCGCGGCGGCTAGGGCACCGGCCTCCATCCAGAAGTTCGTCACCTCTAGGTTGGACAGAACGATTGTCATAATTTCGGCAGATAGGATAAAGTCGGTCTTGATCGCGCCTTTTGCCTTTTGCTCTTCGAGCTTGGCGGGGTCTTTGATCACCTTTTCATCGGCACCAGGGGGATGGTCTTCGTGGCCCTTGCCCCCCACCCCAAGCGCATGGGCGATCTTTTCAGCCCCCTCAAAACACAGGTAAGCCCCGCCCAACATCAACAAAGGCGCGATGAGCCACGGCGCGAAATTTGACAGCAGCAGACCGGCGGGCAACAAGAACACCAGCTTGTTTTTCAGTGACCCTTTGGTGATGCGCCAGATGATGGGCAGCTCGCGGTCTGCCTCGAAACCGCTCACGTATTTGGGGGTCACGGCAGCATCGTCGATCACGGCACCCGCGGCCTTGGCACTGGCCTTGGCGGCTTGGCCGAACACATCATCCACACTGGCCGCGGCCACTTTTGCAATCGCTGCAACATCATCCAACAGGGCTAATAGGCCGCTCATTTCGTCTCTCCATCTTTGTTGCGCTAAGGGTAGCGCAGCGCAGGCGGAAGGCAAAGCCAGTCGAAGGGTTATCGCTAACACCAATATTTATCGCTAACATACGGAAATGAGAGGGTTTTAGCCCTTTCCCCCCTTCACGGGCACCAGATATAGAACCGGAAAGTTCCAGATCTTTGCCAAAGGACGCCCCCATGACCATCAAAGTCGGTATCAACGGATTTGGCCGCATCGGCCGCTGCACCCTGTCTCATATTGCGGCATCGGGCCGGGATGACATCGAGGTGGTCCGGATCAACGCGACCGGTCCTCTGGAGACTGCGGCACATCTGATCAAATACGATTCCGTGCACGGGCGCTTTCCCAATGAGGTTAAGGTCGGCAACGGCACGCTTGATCTGGGCCGCGGCGAGATGGAGGTCATGTCGACCTATCAGATGAACGACCTGAACTGGGAAGGCTGCGACGTCGTGCTGGAATGTACTGGCAAGTTCAACGACGGCCTGCTGGCCAAGGTGCATCTGGATCAGGGGGCCAAGCGCGTGCTGTTGTCTGCACCAGGAAAAAACGTCGATCGCACAGTCGTTTACGGTGTGAATGACCACGAGATGCAAGCCTCTGATACGATGATTTCCAACGGGTCCTGCACGACCAACTGTCTCGCCCCGATGGCCAAGGCACTGCATGACGCATTCGGCATCGAAAGCGGCATCATGACTACAGTGCACAGCTATACCGGTGACCAGCCCACGCTCGACCGCCGTCATGACGATCTGTACCGCGCCCGAGCGGCTGCTATGGCGATCATCCCGACCTCTACCGGTGCGGCCAAGGCGTTGGGAGAAGTACTGCCTGCGCTGAAGGGCAAGCTTGACGGGACTGCGATGCGCGTCCCGACGCCCAACGTCAGTGCCGTCGATCTGACCTTTACCGCGGGTCGCGATGTAACGGTCAAAGAGGTCAATGAGGCGATGCGCACCGCGGCAAACGGCCCCATGTCGGGTGTCTTGGCCTATGACGCCGAACAAAAGGTATCGGTTGATTTCAACCACACTGAACATTCGTCGATCTTCGCGCCAGACCAGACCAAGGTTGTCGGCAAGCGTCTGGTGCGCGTTCTGGCGTGGTACGATAATGAATGGGCCTTTTCTGTCCGTATGGCCGATGTGGCCGTCGCCATGGGCAAACTTGGCTAAGACTTGCGACGCGCGGGTTGCCCTGTCATATCTGGGCCACCCGCAGGCAAGGACCACCGCCCCATGGACACCCCCATCGCCATCTCCCTCGCTGTTGTACTGCTAACCGCACTGGGAATTGATGCGCTGGTCTATGGCAGCGAACACCTGATTTTTCTCACCAAAAAATTCGTCGACCTGATTGATTGGCTGGCATTCTGGCGCTGATCCGCCCGCGTGCCCGGCCCTTCTGAACGTCCCCCCTGACGCAATATTACCCCGCACAGCTTGACACTTTGTCATAAATGCCGATGTTAGCGCTATCACATTCAGGAGGACGCCCCATGGCAACGAAATTGGCAATCAACGGCTTTGGCCGCATCGGTCGTAACGTCTTGCGCGCTTTGATCGAGCGTGGCGACGATGACTTGCAGGTGGTGGCAATCAACGATCTTGCCCCGCTGGAAACCAATGCGCATCTGTTCGAATTCGACTCTGTGCACGGTCGCTTTGGCCGCCCCGTAACCCTTGGTGAAAACACAATGGATGTGGGCCAAGGCCCGATCCGCGTGACCGCCGAACGCGACCCTACTGCCCTGCCTTGGGGCGACGTCGACATCGTGTTGGAATGTACTGGCATCTTCACCACCCGCGACGCCGCCGCCAAGCATCTGGCGAATGGGTCAAAGCGGGTTGTGATCTCTGCACCGGGTAAAGACGCCATGAAAACAATCGTCTACGGTGTGAACCACGACCTTATCACCGCTGAAGACACTGTTCTAAGCAACGCGTCCTGCACCACCAACTGCATGGCCCCACTGGCCAAAACCCTGCATGACGCATTTGGCATCAAGCACGGGCATATGACGACGATCCACAGCTACACGGGCGACCAACCGGTGCATGACACGGCCCACAGCGACCTGTACCGCGCGCGCGCTGCGGCCCTGTCGATGATCCCCACCACCACCGGTGCGGCGAAAACGCTGGGTAAGGTTCTACAGGAACTAGACGGGCTGATCGGCGGCACTGCCATTCGTGTTCCCACGCCCAACGTATCCTGCGTCGATCTGGTGGTCGAACTGTCCAAAGAGGTCACTGTGGATCAGGTCAATGACACCCTGCGCACCGCCGCTCAAGAAGGCCCACTGAAGGGAATTCTGGGTCTGGTTGAGCGTCCGCTGGTGTCGATCGACCTGAACCACGATACACATTCATGTGTTGTGGCCCTTGATCAGACGTCGGTCCAAAGTGGGACGCAGCTGCGGGTTCTGGCTTGGTACGACAATGAATGGGGGTTCTCGAACCGCATGCTCGACACCTCGCGCGAGGTTGCGAAAACCCTCTGATCGTTACTGCTTAAAACGCTTTAACAGCTCGGCATTGACGGCGGGCGTCACAAATTTGCTGACGTCCCCGCCAAGCCGGGCAATTTCCTTGACCAACCGGCTGGCAATCGCCTGATGTTCGGCCTCGGCCATGAGGAATACCGTCTCGACGCTATCATCGAGCTTCCGGTTCATTCCGACCATTTGATATTCATATTCAAAATCAGCCACAGCACGCAGCCCGCGAATAATAATTTGCGCCCCCACATCATGGGCGCAATTGATCAACAAGTTTTCAAACGGGTGGACAACGATCTCTGTACCCGTTTCCGCATTCAGCTTGCGACATTCCTCTTCGATCTGGGCGACGCGTTCTTCCAGCTCGAACAACGGTCCTTTGTCACGGTTGATCGCGACCCCAATCACCAGTTTGTCAACAAGCGTCGCCGCCCGCCGGATGATATCGATATGGCCCAAAGTAATCGGGTCAAAGGTGCCGGGGTAAAGGCCAACGCGCATGGGAGAGTCCAGTCATTTCAAGTCGTTATTCTGAGTGTAAGCAAGCATTTACACCACAAAGATGCAACGCTAAATTCGCCCGGGCTAGTGCCCCCGGATCATTCCTTCAAGCGCGTCTTTCTCCATCGAAAGCTCCATCAGACGCGCCTTGACCACATCGCCAAGCGATATCAGCCCGATCAGTTCGCCGTCTTTCACCACGGGCATGTGGCGGAACCGGCCTTGGGTCATCTTGGCAAGGATATCATCAGCGGTTTCATTCATAGCACAGGTCACCAGGTCGCGCGTCATCAGCGCCTCTACGGTGTCGTCCAGACAGCCGCTGCCCTCGCGGCCAAGGGTGCGTACGATGTCACGCTCTGACAAGATACCGTCAGGGGTTTTGCCATCCGCCGACACGACCAAGGTCCCGATCCGCTTTTCCGACAACATGGCCGCTGCTTGGGCGATCCGTGTCCCCGGTTTGACCGTCGTAACACTATCGTCTGCCTTGGTTTTGAGGATTTGGGAAACTAGCATGAT
This sequence comes from Sulfitobacter sp. M22, assembly GCF_021736025.1. Classification (NCBI taxonomy): domain Bacteria; kingdom Pseudomonadati; phylum Pseudomonadota; class Alphaproteobacteria; order Rhodobacterales; family Roseobacteraceae; genus Sulfitobacter; species Sulfitobacter sp. M22. The sequence continues at coordinate 1,118,412 of NZ_WMEC01000001.1, forward strand.
CGGCCCCTTCGCAAGAATATTACCTTTAAGTCAGGTTCCCTTTAATACTGTTGCGTGTCAAGCAATTGCCTCCAGTTTTGCGACTTCGGCGCGGACGCTCTGCGCCAATGCTTCTGCGAAACGGCTCAGACGCAGATTGCGGCGGTCGTCCTCGTGGCGGATTAAATAAAATGCGCGCCTTAGGCTGACATCCTTGGTCAAAATGCGCGTCACCCCCGGCGTCGCCGCAAGCGAGAAATCATGCACGATCCCGACCCCGCCACCCTGACGGATCATATTGACCTGCACTGACACTGAATTTGATGCCAAGGGCACCCGCGTCATGCCAAGTGCCGCCAGATAATCAAGCTCGCGGTCAAAAATCATATCAGGGATATAGCCCACCAACCGGTGCCCCTGCAGATCGGCGACCGTTTGTATCACGGGGCGCTCCGCAAGATAGCTATCAGCAGCGGCAAGATGCAGTTGGTAGTCGGCAATTTTCTGAACCACGAGCCTGCCCGCCGTCGGCGCGCTGACTCCGATCGCCATATCTGCCTCGCGCCGCGACAGGTTGAACACACGCGGCAGGGCGACGATCTGGATATCGAGCCCCGGATTCTCGGCCACCAGACGGGCACAGACCTGCGGCAACAGATAGTTGGCGCACCCGTCTGGGGCCCCGATCCTGATCTGCCCTGCCAACTGATCTGACGGCACGGCAACATCTGCCGTGGCCTGTCGCATCGCCTGCTCTGCGGCCTCGGCCCGGGCCAGTAACTGCGTCCCCGCCTCGGTCAAGGCATAGCCCGACGGAGATTTCACAAAGAGCACCGCCTGCATGGCTTTTTCAAACCGCGCCATACGCCGCCCCAATGTCGCTGGGTCCAACCGCAACAGTTTGCCTGCCCCTGACAGGCTCTGTTCGCGGGCGACGGCCAGAAACAGCCGCAGATCGTCCCAGTTTCCCATCATTTGTCACGCTCCCTCACGCTCTTCATTTTGCCCTTAAACTCCGGGGACGTCCGAAGGACGGGGGCAGCGCCCCACCCTACCCTCTCAGCCCGCGTAAGGCTTTGCAATAATGCAAAACGATTTTGAACCGATGCCCCTTTTACTTTGTTTTTTGCAAGCCTAACCTGCCGCCAAACGCAGTAAAGGAGCATTCCATGCAAGAATTGACCCACTACATGAACGGCGCCCACGTCAAAGGCACCTCAGGCCGCTTTGCAGACGTGTACAACCCCGCCACGGGTGAAGTGCAGGCCCAATGCCCGCTGGCCAACGAATCTGAATTGGATCAGGCCGTACAATACGCTATGGCAGCACAGCCTGCATGGGCCGCGGTGAACCCCCAGCGTCGCGCGCGGGTCATGATGAAATTCGTGGACCTGCTGAACCGCGATATGGACAAGCTGGCCGAAGCACTGAGCCGCGAACACGGCAAAACGCTACCGGATGCTGCCGGTGACGTGCAGCGCGGTCTGGAAGTTGTCGAATACTGCATCGGCGCGCCAGAGCTGCTGAAGGGCGATTATACCGACAGCGCCGGCCCCGGCATCGACATGTACTCCATGCGCCAGCCTTTGGGCGTGTCGGCGGGCATCACCCCGTTCAACTTCCCGGCCATGATCCCGATGTGGATGTTTGCCCCCGCCATCGTCTGCGGCAACGCCTTCATCCTCAAACCGTCCGAGCGTGATCCATCCGTGCCCCTGATGCTGGCCGAACTGCTGGAAGAAGCGGGCCTACCCAAAGGCATCATTCAGGTCGTCAACGGCGACAAGGAAGCGGTTGACGCCATCCTGCATCACCCTGTCATTCAATCTGTCGGCTTTGTCGGCTCCACCCCCATCGCCGAATATATCTACGGCACGGGCTGCGCGAATGGTAAGCGGGTTCAATGCTTTGGCGGTGCCAAGAACCATATGATCATCATGCCGGACGCCGATCTGGACCAAGCCGCCGACGCGCTGATCGGCGCGGGCTATGGTGCTGCGGGCGAACGCTGCATGGCGATCTCGGTCGCGGTGCCTGTGGGCGACGAAACCGCTGATCGTCTGATCGAAAAGCTGGTGCCGCGCATCGAAAAGCTGAAAGTCGGGCCCTATACCTCGGGCAATGATGTCGATTACGGCCCTGTGGTCACCGCAGCCGCAAAGGCCAACATCGAACGCCTGGTGCAGACCGGTGTTGATCAGGGTGCCACGCTGGTTGTCGACGGGCGCGACTTTAAGCTGCAAGGGTATGAAGACGGCTTCTTTGTCGGCCCGCACCTCTTTGACAACGTCACCCCCGACATGGACATCTACAAGCACGAAATCTTCGGGCCGGTTCTATCCACCGTACGTGCAAAGACCTACGAAGAGGCGCTTGGCCTCGCGATGGATCACGAAATGGGCAACGGCACCGCGATCTTTACCCGTGACGGCGACGCGGCCCGTGATTTTGCCGCCCGCGTGAACGTCGGCATGATCGGCATCAACGTGCCAATCCCCGTGCCGCTGGCCTACCACACCTTCGGTGGCTGGAAAAAATCGGTCTTTGGCGATCTTAACCAGCACGGTCCGGATGCGTTCAAATTCTACACACGCACCAAAACCGTGACCTCGCGCTGGCCCTCGGGCATCAAAGAAGGTGGCGAGTTCAACTTCAAACCGATGGAATAAGCCCTATCCCTACCCTTCGGCGGTTTCCCCGCCGGAGGGTGCTTGCGTGATCGCCTTGGTCGTGCTTACAATTTAACATACGTTCAATTCGACCGGTCTTGGGAGGGATCACCGTTTATGGATTTCGCACTTTCAGAAGAGCAAACCGCGATTTTCGATATGGCCTATGGCTTTGGCCAGGACCACATCGCCCCTTTCGCCCGCCAGTGGGAGAAAGACGAAACGATTCCCAAAGACCTTTGGCCCAAAATTGCAGAGCTTGGATTTGGCGGGCTGTACGTGTCCGAGGACGCGGGCGGATCTGGCTTGACACGGCTTGACGCGACGCTGGTGTTCGAGGCGCTCAGCATGGCCTGCCCTTCGGTCGCGGCGTTCTTGTCAATCCACAACATGTGCGCCAAAATGCTGGACAGCTTTGCCAGTGACGCACTCAAGTCGCGGATCATGCCCGACATCCTGAGCATGAACACGGTGCTAAGCTATTGCCTGACGGAGCCCGGATCCGGCTCTGATGCGGCGGCGCTCAAGACGAAATGCGAACGCACGAACGAAGGCTACAGCCTGAACGGGACCAAAGCGTTCGTCTCGGGCGGTGGATATTCCGACGCTTACGTCGCGATGGTGCGCACGTCGGATGACGGTGCGGCGGGTGTGTCCACTGTCTATGTCGAAGACGGCACCGAAGGGCTTTCCTTCGGCGGGCTAGAGGATAAAATGGGCTGGCGCAGCCAACCGACGTCTCAGGTGCAGTTTGACAATTGCAATATTCCTGCCGGAAATCTGGTGGGTGAAGAAGGCAAAGGTTTCAAATATGCGATGATGGGGCTGGATGGGGGCCGTTTGAACATCGCCGCCTGTTCCTTGGGAGCTGCGCAGACCGCGCTGACCGCAACGCTGAACTATATGGGCGACCGCAAGGCCTTTGGCAAACCCATCGACCAGTTTCAGGGACTGCAGTTTCGCCTTGCCGAGATGGAGATCGAACTTCAGGCGGCCCGTGTGTTCTTGCGGCAAGCTGCGTGGAAGCTGGACACTGGCGCACCTGATGCCACGAAGTTCTGCGCCATGGCCAAGAAGTTCGTGACCGAAGCCGGCAGCAAAGTCGTGGATCAATGCCTGCAACTGCATGGCGGCTATGGCTATCTGGCAGATTACGGCATCGAAAAGCTGGTGCGCGATCTACGGGTGCACCAGATCCTTGAGGGCACCAACGAAATCATGCGGGTCATTGTCGCGCGCGACATGTTGAAAAACCGATGACCAATATCTCAATCCGTATTTCAGGCCGCGCGGGTCGGATTACCCTGACCCGCCCTAAGGCGCTGAACGCCATGACCTATGACATGTGTCTCGCCATCGAAGACGCTTTCGACGCATGGCAACATGACCCGAATGTTGATCTGATTATCCTAGATGCCGAAGGGGATCGTGCCTTTTGCTCGGGCGGTGATATTGCCGAACTCTATGCCACGGGTACCAAGGGCGACTATGCCTACGGGCGCACGTTCTGGGCCGATGAATATCGTCTGAACGCCAAGATTTTCGCCTACCCTAAGCCGGTTGTATCCTTTCTGCAGGGGTTCACGATGGGCGGCGGTGTCGGTATCGGATGCCATGGGTCGCACCGGATCGTGGGAGAAAGCAGCCAGATCGCGATGCCGGAATGCGGCATTGGTCTGGTGCCCGATGTAGGTGGCAGCCTGATGCTGGCGCTGGCCCCTGGACGGGTGGGTGAATATCTGGGTACGACGGCGTCACGAATGAAGGGTGAAGATGCGATTTATGCAGGCTTTTCAGATACTTACATTGCAGAGCTAAATTGGCCTGATGTGATCGCCGCGCTAGAGAACTCTGGCGATGTCGCTATACTGGCAACCGCGAGCACGACGCCCCCCGCCTCCGCTCTGGCGGCGCAGGCCGAAGAGATTGACAGCTTCTTCGCGGGCGAGACACTGGCCGATATCCTTAATGCCCTGCGCGCATCAGACAGCGCCTTTGCCGCCGACACGCTCAAGAAAATGCAACGCAGCAGCCCCCTAGCGATGGCCTGCACTATAGAGATCATTCACCGTCTGCGCGGCCCGTCGCTAAGCATCGAAAAGGCGCTGGATATGGAATATCGCTTTACCTTCCGCGCGATGGAGCATGGCGATTTTCTGGAAGGCATCCGCGCCGCGATCATCGACAAGGACCGTAACCCAAGCTGGCAATTCGCCGATATGAACGTCCCGCTTGCCGCGACAGCCAAGATGCTGCGCCCGCTGGCCGAAGACGCCCTGACACTGGAGAAAACGACATGAGCATGAAGATCGGATTTATCGGACTGGGCAATATGGGCGCACCGATGGCGACCAATCTCGCCAAAGCGGGGCATGATGTGGCGGGCTTTGATGTCGCGGGCACCACTGCGGAAGGCGTGCGCGTTGCAGACAGCCTAGAAGCCGCTGTCGCCGGCATGGACGCGGTCATCACCATGCTTCCCAACGGGTCGATCTTGCGGCAGGTGGCAGCACAGGCAATTCCGCATATGGCGCAAGGTACCCTATATATCGACTGTTCCACCGTGGATGTTGAAAGCGCGAAGAACACCGCGCAAGCCGCTGAAGATAATGGCATTATGGCCGTTGACGCACCTGTCTCCGGCGGTATTGGCGGGGCCTCTGGCGGCACGTTGACCTTCATGGCTGGCGGCTCAGAAGAGGCGTTCGCCAACGCCAAGCCCCTGTTCGACATCATGGGACAAAAGGCCGTCCATTGCGGCGATGCCGGTGCAGGTCAGGCCGCGAAAATCTGCAATAACATGATCCTTGGTGTTACGATGATCGCCACCTGCGAGGCCTTTGCGCTGGCCGACAAACTGGGGCTGGATCGACAAAAAATGTTCGACGTCGTCAGCACCTCGTCGGGCTACAGCTGGTCGATGAACGCCTATTGCCCTGCGCCCGGTGTTGGCCCCACCTCGCCTGCCGATAACGGCTATACGCCCGGATTTGCCGCCGAACTGATGCTCAAAGACCTTGGTCTGTCCCAGCAGGCCGCAGAGATGGCAAACGCGGATACCCCAATGGGCGAGCTGGCGCGTGCGCTCTACGCTCAGTTTGTCGAGAATGAAGACGGCAACGGCAAGGATTTCTCGGCCATGCTGCCCCGCTTTGAAACACGCGGCCGCAACGGCTGACCACGCGTCATGACAAACGGGTTTCCGCCGCAAGATTAAGCGACGGAAACCCGATGCCCGTTCGTTCGTTACTGTATCGACACAGTGAACGGAGAACGAGTATGAAAACCCTTACCCTAGCTGCAAGCGCCTTTGCCGTGCTGGCATTTAGCCCTGCTGTACAGGCCGGCGCTGCCACCTATGGCGCGCAGGGGCATTTTATCGGTGCTACCCCACAGGCGACGCTGATCAGTCATGACAAGCACGACAAGCAGCATAAGAAGGCTGTCAAAGAATATAAGAAAGCCGTCAAAAAGCACGAAAAGAGCCACAGTGACAACGGACGTCATCTGGCGAAAGGCCATAGCAAGCACAAGCACGCCAAAGGCGACAGGCTGACCCACTATGTTCTGGTTGAACGCCCCCACACCCACGGCCTCACCCGGTATGATCGCTATGTCCAGAACAATGGTTATATCTACGCCGTCGACCCACGGACCAACGACGTCCTCGCGCTGATCGGCCTTGCCTCTCGGCTTTTAAATTAAACCTAAAACTATAATACCTCATAAAAAAATGCCCCGCCTGTGAAGGACGGGGCATTTTTTCTCGTACCTATGATGGGTGCGACAAGCCGACTATTCAGCGGCGACCTTACGCGGGGCGAGCATCTGCTTGAGGTAATACCCGGTATAGCTTCCCTCTACCTCTGCCACCTGCTCTGGCGTCCCTGTGGCGACCACCTGACCGCCACCGTCCCCGCCTTCGGGACCAATGTCGATGATGTAATCGGCGGTCTTGATCACATCGAGGTTGTGTTCAATGACGACCACCGAATTCCCCTGATCCACCAGCTCGTGCAGCACCTCCAGCAGCTTACGTACGTCTTCGAAATGCAGGCCTGTGGTGGGTTCATCCAGAATATACAACGTCCGCCCCGTCGACCGTTTGCTGAGCTCTTTCGATAGCTTGACGCGCTGCGCCTCGCCGCCTGACAGCGTGGTCGCCTGCTGGCCCACCTTGATGTAGCCAAGGCCCACGCGCATCAGGGCATCCATCTTCTCGCGGATGCTTGGCACCGCCTGAAAGAAACCCTGCGCATCTTCGACTGTCATATCCAGCACGTCAGCAATGGATTTGCCCTTGAACTTCACCTCAAGCGTTTCGCGGTTATAGCGCTGGCCTTTACAGGTTTCGCATTCGACATAGACATCCGGCAAGAAGTGCATCTCGATCTTGATGACACCGTCGCCCTGACACGCCTCGCAGCGCCCGCCCTTGACGTTAAAGCTGAAGCGTCCGGGCTTGTAGCCGCGCGCCTTGGCTTCGGGCAGACCGGCAAACCAGTCGCGGATCGGGGTGAACGCACCGGTGTAAGTTGCGGGGTTCGACCGCGGTGTGCGTCCGATTGCCCGCTGGTCGATGTCGATCACCTTATCCAGATGCTCGAGGCCTTTGATGGTTTCGCAGGGCGCGGGCGTCTGGCGGGCACCGTTCAGGTTCATGGACGCGGTCTTGAACAGCGTCTCGATGGTCAGCGTCGATTTACCGCCGCCCGACACGCCCGTCACACAGACGAACTTCCCCAGTGGATAATCCACCGTCACGTTTTGCAGGTTATTCCCCGTGGCCTTGACCACGCGGATTTTCTTTTTGTTGCCTTTGCGCCGTTTGGCAGGCACCGCAATTTCACGCTTGCCGGTTAGATACTGGCCCGTCAATGAATTCGGGTCATTCGCAACCTCTTCGGCTGTCCCATGGCTGACGACGCGCCCGCCATGAACCCCGGCACCCGGACCGATATCAAAGACATAATCCGCCTCGCGGATCGCTTCTTCGTCATGTTCGACAACAATCACTGTGTTGCCTTGATCGCGCAAGTTCTTGAGCGTTTGCAACAGACGATCATTGTCACGCTGATGCAGGCCGATGGAAGGTTCGTCGAGCACATATAGCACCCCCGTGAGCCCCGACCCGATCTGCGAGGCAAGACGGATACGTTGGCTTTCCCCGCCGCTCAGAGTCCCGCTAGAGCGCGCCAGCGTCAGATACTCCAGCCCGACATTGTTTAGGAACCCCAGCCGCTCGCGGATTTCCTTGAGGATCGCACGCGCAATTTCGTTCTTTTGCACGGTCAGATAATCGGGCACGTTGGTGCACCAATCGAAAGCCTCGCGGATCGACATTTGCACGACCTGGCCCGCATGGAGCAGCGTCTCGGGCTTTCCGTCGGACGGACCGATCTTGACCGCCAAGGCTTCGGGACGCAGGCGGTAGCCGTTGCAGGTGCCACAGGGACGGTTGTTCTGGTAGCGTTCGAATTCTTCACGGATCCAGTTGCTGTCCGTTTCGCGGTAGCGGCGCTCCATATTGGGGATCACCCCTTCGAAAACGCGGCTGACCTCGTAGACGCGGCCGCCTTCGTCATAGCGGAACTTGATCTCTTCCTTGCCGGAACCGCGCAAGAAAACCTGCTGGACGTTTTCCGGCAGGTCTTTCCACCGCGTATTTTCACTAAATTTATAGTGTTTCGCGATAGCTTCGATAGTTTGCAGGAAATACGGGGACTTACCCTTGCGCCACGGGGCCAGTGCGCCGTCATACACCTTGAGGTTTTGATCTGGAACGACAAGGCGTTCATCAAAAAACAACTCTTTGCCCAGACCATCACAAGACGGACAGGCACCGAAAGGAGCGTTGAATGAAAACAGCCGCGGCTCGATCTCGGGGATCGTAAAGCCGCTCACGGGACAGGCGAATTTTTCGCTGAAAGTATGGCGCTCGGGCTCGCCCTCGGCGGGGGCGGTTTCTAGCACAGCAATACCATCCGCCAGATCAAGCGCGGTACGCAGGGAGTCTGCCAACCGCGTCTCTAGCCCCTCGCGCACGACAATACGGTCGACAACAACGTCGATGTCATGACGGAATTTTTTATCCAGCGTGGGCGGCTCGTCTAACTCGTAAAATTCTCCGTTCACCTTAACGCGCTGGAAACCCTGTTTGCGCAGTTCAAGGAACTCCTTGCGGTATTCGCCTTTACGGTCACGAATAATCGGTGCCAGCAGGAAGGCCCGCGTCCCCTCTGGCATGGTCATGATCCGGTCGACCATGTCCTGCACCTGCTGCGCCTCGATCGGCTTGCCAGTCGTGGGAGAATAAGGCGTGCCAACGCGCGCGAAAAGCAAACGCATATAGTCGTAGATTTCAGTCACCGTCCCCACGGTCGACCGCGGGTTCTTTGACGTCGTCTTTTGTTCGATCGAAATCGCGGGAGACAGGCCGCTGATATGATCCACATCAGGTTTCTGCATCATATCAAGGAACTGGCGGGCATAGGCGCTCAGCGACTCGACATAGCGCCGCTGGCCTTCCGCATAAATCGTATCGAAGGCCAAGCTCGATTTACCTGACCCTGAAAGGCCAGTGATCACGACCAACTTATCGCGCGGAATATCCACATCGATGTTTTTAAGATTGTGCTCGCGCGCGCCGCGCACTTCGATGTTCTTTAGCTCAGCCATATCGGACCCCCGTTAACGCTTAGTACATAGGTGCGTGATACGGATTCTCCAATGGAAAATTAAGAACACAAGAGGAACACCTGTATCGCAGTCCAATTTCATGCGCCCCAAAAACGCCAAACGCCCGATAACATTGGAGATGTCACCGGGCGTTGCAAAATAAGACTACCACATATGCGCTAGCGCAACCTACATGTGAATGACACGCCCATACGCGTCGAGCACGGATTCATGCATCATCTCTGAAAGAGTCGGATGGGGGAAGACCGTGTTCATCAAGTCTTCTTCGGTGGTTTCCAGCTGACGCCCCACCACATAACCTTGGATCAGTTCGGTCACCTCCGCACCCACCATATGCGCCCCTAGCAATTCTCCGGTTTTGGCATCAAAGACGGTTTTGATCATGCCTTCCGGTTCGCCTAGGGCAATCGCCTTGCCGTTGCCAATAAAGGGGAAACGTCCGACCTTAACATCAAAGCCAAGCTCCTTGGCTTTCGCTTCTGTATAGCCGACCGACGCAACTTGCGGATGACAGTAGGTACATCCGGCGATGGATTCCGGCTTGACCGGATGCGGATGCTGACCGGCGATGAGCTCTGCGACCATCACACCCTCATGAGACGCTTTATGCGCCAGCCAAGGGGCGCCTGCTATATCTCCAATGGCGTACAGCCCGTCGACACCGGTGCGGCAATATTCATCCGTCACAACATGTGTGCGGTCGATCTTTACACCCAGATCTTCGAGCCCCAGATTTTCAACGTTTCCAACAATACCTACAGCGGAAATCACTGTATCGAATTCGTGCTTGGTTACTTTTCCGCCTGTTTCAATATGCGCCGTCACCTTGTCGTCAGCACGGTCCAGCTGTTTGACGACAGATTTCTGCATGATTTTCATGCCCTGTTTTTCAAACTGCTTTTTCGCGAATTTGCTGATCTCTTCGTCCTCTACCGGCAGAATGCGGTCCATCACTTCGACCACGGTCGTGTCTGCGCCCAAAGTGTTGTAGAAACTCGCAAATTCGATACCAATCGCGCCAGAGCCGATCACAAGCAGCTTTTTCGGCATGTGGGGTGGCTGAAGTGCGTCTTTATACATCCATACACGTTTACCGTCTGCCTCCAGCCCGGGGAGGTTCCGCGCTCGTGCCCCCGTCGCAAGAACTATGTTCTTGGCGGTCAGCGTCTCCTCGCCCTCTTTCGCCTTAACAGTGACTTTGCCTTTGCCAGCCAGACTCGCACTGCCCATAAACACCGCGACTTTGTTCTTTTTCATCAAGTGGCCGATACCGCCCGACAGCTGCCCCGCGACCTTGCGCGACCGCTTGACCACCGCATCCAGATCATAGCCGATATTATCCGCCTTAAGTCCAAACTCGCTGGCACGTTGCATCAGATGGAACACCTCGGATGATCGTAAAAGCGCTTTGGTCGGAATACAGCCCCAATTAAGACAAATGCCACCTAGATGCTCTCGTTCGACGATCGCAACAGATAGTCCCAGTTGGGCACCACGGATGGCAGCAACATAGCCCCCAGGGCCCGCACCGATCACAATCAAATCAAAGGATTTAGCAGCCATTATGCAACCTCGCAGCACGTATTGAAATTTAGTTTAGTGGTAAACTATCTTACGATTGGCGGCAACTCGGAGAATTCAGTGGACGCTGCAGACGCAGGGCTCATGCCATTGAGCCCAAAGTGTGCGCATACCCGCCTGCGTTCAGGTAAGCGGACTCGGCCGGGGTCGATCGCCGCCCTAGGGCATCATTGCGATAGGGAAACCTGCCGTACTTTCGGATCACATGTCGATGGGCTTGAGCATGCATCAATGTGTCGCCGGCACCCGGCATCCGCTCACAGATCAAACGAACACAGTGATCTTGATCGGTCAAACTTTCCGAATGCATGAATGGAAGGTAAAAGAACTGCCGCGCGGGCGCGTCAATCAACTGGTCCCATTCCTTGCGAACAACTGTTTGCGCTGCTTTAAGGGCGCGCACATCGGTCGAAAACGCGCGTCCGCTCTCCCTAAACATGTTGCGGGGAAATTGGTCGGCCAAAATGAGATAGGCCAGCGCCCCTTCTGCACGGGTCAACCAGCTATCCAAGCGGCCAGTCCCGATGAGTTCCCATGTCTCTAAGAACTGCGTGCGAATTGCGTCGTCCAATTCTTCCCGGACGGCATACCAGCCTTCCGGTCCGACTTGATCAATCCAAAACTCTCGGACCTCTTCTGCCGTTTTCATATTCCGCGCCCTTTCGTTCTTGTCTGCGATTATCATTCTGGTCTGCTCTATGTACAAACTATAGCGACCGCGCAGAACGTCTAGGGCGCGTCGGCGTCAGCAGCCTGTTCGCTTTCAATGGCATATTCTTGCGCAAGCTCCACCGCGACGGTTGTCGCAGCTGGGTAGATGGGAATGTAATTGCCCGTTTCATCGGTAGGGACGGCCGGTCGCACGGTCGCGCGATAGGATGCATACATGGACAAGGCGAAAAACAAGACCGCCGTAAAAAGGTAGAACCCCCCCGGCCCAAGCGCCGTACCCATCATCCAACCGGTAATGACAGGCCCCAAGATCGCCCCCAGCCCATTAATAAAGATCATTCCACCAGACGCGGCGGCCATATCCTCAGGTTCAAGAAAATCATTCGTGTGCGCAATAAGCAGGGAATACAGCGGGTTAGACATGCCACCGACGACAAAGGCTGTCAGTAAAAGGATCGTAAAGTTATGCCCTAGCAGCATCCCGACGATGGATCCGATACCACCGATCACCGATGTAATTACAATCAGAAGGCGACGATCCATGCGGTCTGACATCCATCCGATTGGATATTGCAGGATGACCGACCCAACAAAAAACGTCGCGACAAATATCGAAATTTGCGCGACCGTCAGCCCCGCCTCAGCGCCGTAAACCGATGCCATGCCGAACTGCGCCGAGAAAACACCGCCCAATAGGAACATCCCAACGCAGCCAAGCGGGGAAAACCCGGCCAATTCACGCAGGCTCATCGGTTTAGTCGTATCGAACGCAGGCGTGGGACTGATCGACAGCAAAATCGGGGTAACAGCGACGCTTACCAGAACAGACGGAATTACAAAAAGCACAAAGCCCGACGGATCCGCTGTGAGCAGCAATGCCTGGGCAATCACGATGCCAAACGTCTGCACGATCATATACAAAGACAACGCCTGACCGCGATTTTCGTTTGTCGCAGCGTTATTTAGCCAACTTTCCGCCGTGACGTAGACGGCAGAAAAACAAAAACCAATCAGTACGCGTCCGGCGGACCAAACCAAGACATTGGGGAACGTCGGATACAAGATCATGACGGCAGAAATCATCGACGCCAGCGCGGCAAAGACGCGGACGTGTCCGACCCGACGGATCATACCAGGTGCTATCCTCGACCCGCCCAGAAAGCCCACGAAATATGCCGACATGACAATCGACATTTCAAACGTCGAAAATGCTTCGATCCCGCCTCTGATACCCAAAAGCGTACCCTGCATGCCGTTGCCCACCATCAGCAAACACATGCCCAACAAAAGCGCCCATGCGCTGGTCAGTACCTGAAGCATCTTACGAATCCTTTAACACCACGTGATCCCTCCCTGACGACGATCACGGTAGGTGTCACCCCCCTCAACGACGTTCAGGCGCTTATTTACGTCTTAGGGAAAAGCAAGGACGCATCACCATAGGAGAAAAACCTATAATTCGATTCAATCGCATGCTTGTAAATGTTTTGTACAGTTTTTTGCCCCATCAATGCCGAGACGAGCATCATGAGAGTTGATTTGGGAAGATGGAAATTCGTCATCAAAGCGTCTGCGACGTTAAATTCAAACCCCGGGGTGATGAAAATATCTGTATCTCCTTCCCACGGCTGGATAATGCCCGATCGCGCCGCTGTCTCGACCAGCCGCAACGCGGTTGTGCCGACGGGTATGACCCGCCCTCCAGCGGCTTTGGTCTCGATAATCTCGGCGGCTGCTTGCGCGCTCACCTGCCCCCATTCGCTGTGCATCTTATGGTCGGCAATATCGTCGACTTTAACCGGAAGAAAGGTACCCGCGCCAACGTGCAGTGTGACATGGCTGAAATCGACTCCCATAGCAGCCAATTGATCAAGCAGCATTTGATCAAAGTGAAGCGAGGCCGTCGGTGCCGCGACGGCCCCGGCTTTTCTGGCAAACACGGTTTGATAATCCGTCAAATCCTGCGCGTCGGCAGGTCTTTTGCCTGCGATATAAGGCGGCAATGGCATCGCGCCCGCGCTATTGAGCGCAGAATCGAAATCTGGTCCGGTACAGTTAAAGCGCAACACGCCTTGTCCGTTCTCTATCCCTTCCAGTCGCGCAGAAAGGTCACTGCTGAAGACAACCGCTTCAAAAAGCTTCAGCTTTTTCAGGGGCTTAATCAATGCAGTCCAATCGGAATCGCCGCGCGGCTCCAACAAGGTCACTTCAATACGCGCCTGCACGTGCCCTTGGGCGCTGTCGCGGCTACGATACCCGGTCAACCGCGCGGGGATCACACGGGTGTCGTTCAGCACGAGCCTATCACCGGGGCGCAACCAGTCCGTGATCCGGGATACGGTGCTGTCGATGATGGCATCGTTGTGCGCAACCAACATTTTGGCTGCTGTCCGCGGCACCGCGGGCCGCGTGGCGATCAGGCGTTCAGGCAGGTCGAAGTCAAAGTCACTGAGTTTCATCCTCGCCGGTTAGCGCCCCTCAAAGCGTTCAGCAACAGGTTTTTGCGGTGCGGGTGCGACAGGTGCGGGTTGCAAGGTCCCTGGCTGACTTGGCGTCGTCCTCGGCGCCGACCTAAAAATATCGCGAAGCGCGCCCGGCAGCAAACCCGACAAGGGATTAACCGATACAGACGGCGACTGTACCGTCCCCCCGATTGTGTAGTTAAAGCCCAGCAACCCCTCCCCCTTTCGGGTCAAAAAGCTTGCAATGCCATTCAGCAAATAGACGGGAGAGATCACCCCCTGCAATGCCACTTGCCCAGTGTCAGTGGCAAAAACCCCGTCCATCGAAATGCCAAGCGACGCGCCCGTTGCGCTGGCTTGCGTCAGATTTACCCGATTGGAGGAGAGGCGAAAATCAGCTTCGACCGTATCAAAATATATACCGTCGCCGTTCAATTCGTTGATCAATCCCACGACAGATACAGCGTTTACAAGGGCGGCAATGGTTGGTGCATCTTTAATCCGCACGTCTTTTATCTCTGCATGCCCATCAAAGGCACCATCCGAACCGACCGGCACCAGCGTCAGCGACAATGCGCCACCATGCACCTGTTTCGCGATATTGGCGGAGCGCAAAACCCCGCCCGCATCGGTTGCGGTCAACTGAACTGCACTACGTCCATTCCTGGGCACAACGCGCCCCGAGACCGCAGTGCCACCATTCAACGCTGCACTAAATTGCCCATCCAAGCCACGAGCGACGTCAAATTCACCCGTCATGTCGGTCAACGCAATCGTGTCCGTCACCTGCAAACGGTCCAACGCCACCCGCATGGGCGGGCTGGCGACACCGCTGGGCTTGGTCTTGCCAAAGCGCGCTCTCCGCAGATCCAGGCTCCCACCTTTTATCATAACCTGAACGGGTCGCCCGGCTCCCTGCCCTATGAGATCGACGGGCACGTCCAACCAATTCCCGACAGACAATCGGTGAAGGCGCAACCGATCCAATCCGCCGCTTGGTTTGAGCGTCACGTCACCATGCGCTGTCAGACCCGGCGCGTTAATTTTCAACGTATCAATGTCGGGAACTGGCCCGAGCAGTCCCGCTATTTCAAGCTTGCCAGTTTGCGATTGGGACTTCGTCCAGCCGATCTGCGGCACCGAAAGGCGCAGCCCGCTCAGGTCGGAGGAGACAGAAAACTTGGGCGTTTTGCCTTTGACCAAGTCCATCGCGAACCAAGCCCGACCTTCGCCACTCACGGTATCGGGGGGCAGTGCAATATTGAAGCGTTCCAGCGTCTGTGCGTTCAGCGCGATATCCGCCCTTACACTGCTGGCAGCCCCCGGTTTGCCAAAGGGTTGGGCCCATTCACCGTTAAAACGCACCCCATCAAGCTGCCCTTGCCCCTTGATTTTAAGGCCGGTGTTGGACGCATTCAGGGTCAGCACATCGGCGCGCAGCGACCGACCTTTGACCAAGCGATCGCTTTTAAAGTCGGCCAGCGTTCCGTTGACGTCAAAAATCGTAAGTTTCGGGTCGGACCCTTTCTTCATCGGAAACGACAAGGTCCCGGACACGTCAGCCACGGCATCAACGATATCGACGGGCAGATTAGCCTTATCCATTGCGTGAAGCGGTGGCCGGTTCAACAGCGACAGGATAGAGGTGATTTCAGCCTCGGCCTGAAGCCTGACAATGCCGGGGGGGCCATCCTTGACCGTGACATCGGGCATTATAAAGGACGTTCCGTTCACCGATACCGGCGTCGCGTCAGGCGGCGTGATGGTGCCGCTGTCCACACTCACCACAAAGCGGTTTGCCGACAGGCTCGCATGACCGCTGCCCGACGTAACATTTGGCATCGTACGCAAAAAACGTACCTCCGCCCCCTGAAAATCAAAGTCGAGATAGGTTTGGGGTGCCTCACCCGGCTTCAGCCGAAAAGCAAGATCGACATTGCTCAGCGCGCCAGCATAGACGTTCTCGGCCACCCATTTGCGCGTCTTTGGTTTGACGTTCTCCGGCCAAAGCTTCAGCAGGCGTTCGGGCTTCAACGCGTTCAATCCCGCATCCAACGCCACCTGCCACCCCTGCGTGCCGGCGCGCAGATCGCCCGACAGGTTCAGGGTCGTATCCCCGTCGAGTATATCCATGCGTCCGACAGACATGTGGAACGGATTGAAAGTTATTTTCGCATCGACGTCGGCACCCTCGATCGACACAGGCGTAACGTAGAGATCCGCAGGATCAGCGACCAGGTCCCGCAAGCGGACTTGCGCCACCAACTGCCCCAGCTTGCCGCTTGCGTCGATGCCCAACGTCGCGTCGCCTTCGATCCGCCCCGACACCCACTTGCTTTCGACAGATAATTCATCAAACCGCAGCAAGCGTTGGTCAGGATCATAGCTGAAATAGCTACGTGCACCATCAAAGGGAATGGGCGTCGCGCTTTCGCTCGGCTGCACGACCCCCGCGCCAATTTGCAACGTGGCGTTCAGCGGCTCAAAGGTGCCGTCGTCATCAAGGCTGCTGCGCACAGAACCCGAGATGGGTGCGCGCAATATGTTCAGCCAAGCGAAAGCGGGACTTTGGATCGCGATGTCGGCCGCACTCACCCCGTCGAAATTCACACCAAACTGCGACGCAGTATCGCCAAGCTTGCTGGTATAGCTTGCCGAAAGCGTCGCCACATCGGCACCCCCGCCCAAAACGGCAAGCTCCGCCGTGATGTCCAGACGCGTCCCGTCCCGATCCAGCAACATGCGTCCGCCATCCACTGTCCACATCCTATCAGACTGCAGATCGGTGTAGCGCAGCGTCAGGGCGCGTAGCTCGATCGACCGCAACCTGCGCATGGCCTTGGCCTCGAACACCGCATCGAGCTGTCCAATCAGTTGAGGCATGGTCGCTGCGCGCCGCTCCGCTGGCGCATCCCCCGTGCTCGCGCTTAGCGCGACCCGGCCGTCAAGATCACGTCGTAGGTTTGCGACCACGCCGGACATTGAAATATTCTGGGGCTGCACCTCGCCGGCCAAAAGCCCCTGCACGGAAAAACTGGCCTGCACTTCACGAAACGCAGCAAAGCTGACGCCGTCCGGATTGGCGATATTCACATCCCTAAGCCTGATGCGCGGACGCCAGCCTTTGTCGACAATCAATACCATCTCACCGAATCCGATCCGCGCCCGGGGCATATCTTGGGCAAAGCGCTCCTCGATACGGGTCTCCAGCCACTCTGGCACCACGATCGGGCTACGGATCAGATAGATAGCAGTGCCAGCGATGGCCGCGACGATCAGCGTAATAACCAGCAACGACCATTTGGTCGCCTGCCAAAGTCGTTTCCGCTTGGGGGTACGGGAGGCTGGGTTGGCGTTTGGCATGAGCGTCCGGCTATTGGGGCGTCTTGGGTTTTAAGTTTCGCCAAGCCCGACTAGTATGACAGCGCAGACAAAAGCTTCCAATACATAAGAAAGTAACCCATGCCAGAGATTTCCCAACCTGCACCAGACTTTAAGCTTCCTGTTACGGGCGGTGGCGAAATTTCGCTCTCCGATCTGCGGGGCAAGGCTGTGGTTTTATACTTTTATCCGCGCGACAATACACCGGGCTGCACAAAGGAAGCCATCGGTTTTTCGGAGCAGTTGCCAGCGTTTGAGAATGCGGGTGCCATTGTTTTTGGCGTTTCCCGCGATACGATGGCAAAGCACGACCGCTTTGCAGCTAAACATGCGCTGACCGTTCCGTTGCTGGCGGATATCGACGGTGCCGTGACCGAAGCCTATGGCGTCTGGGTCGAGAAAAACATGTATGGCAAAAAATCCATGGGGATCGAACGCGCGACCTATCTGATTGATGCAAATGGAAATATTGCTCGCATCTGGCGCAAGGTAAAAGTCGCCGGCCACGTAGAAGAGGTTCTGGACGCGGTACGCGCGCTATGATTGCGCTGGCTCAAATGGCAGAGAATGTGCTGCGCACCGCCGATGGCCGCGAAAAAACCGCGCTATCGCATCAATATGCCGCCGAATGGCGTGCCGCGCGCGCTGCCGGTGAAACGCCGGTGATTGGCACATCAAACCCGCCTCTGCGTCCCGCCCGCCCCGACAGGCCCGAACTTCTATCGCCCCGCGATGTGCCCCATCGCAAGCCCGGCTCACCCGAGGGCCGGATCGCTTTGCTTCATGCTGTCGCCCACATCGAGCTGAACGCGGTTGATTTGCATTGGGACATCATTGCGCGATTTACCGCTATCAGAATGCCGATGGGGTTTTACGATGATTGGGTCAACGCCGCGGACGATGAATCCAAACATTTCAACCTGATGTGCGATTGTCTTGAAGAATTGGATAGCCACTATGGGGCCTTGCCCGCCCATGCAGGAATGTGGCGCGCAGCAGAGGATACGGTGGACGACTTCATGGGTCGCCTTGCTGTTGTACCCATGGTTTTAGAGGCGCGCGGGCTGGATGTGACCCCCAATATGATTCAGGTGTTCAAAAGTGCGAAGGCCAAGCAGGCCGTTGAAGCGCTTGAGACGATCTATGCTGAAGAGGTTGCACATGTGGCTTATGGATCAAAGTGGTTCCATTTCCTTTGTGGTCGTCATGAATTGGACCCAAAGGAAGCGTTTCACGGGTTGGTTCGCAAATATTTTCATGGCGCGCTCAAGCCGCCCTTCAACGAAGAAAAGCGTGCCGAGGCGGGAATTCCGCCAGATTTCTATTGGCCGCTGACCGAAAATCTTTGATGAACGTCGCGCACTAAACCTTTGAACCGGCAATTTATCGCCAAATTTAACGTTAAAGCTTCATTAACCGCCGGTCAAAAAGCCTGAAGGGTTGCCCGAGGGGCACCCGATGGCTAAGCACTACCGGTGACTATCAGCGCGCGGCGGGGGCCCGGTGTGCTGTGACTGGGACGAAACAAGGATACCACGCGTGCGAACAAGGTTGGCGATCAAATTTAATGCGGCGCTCGAACGTTTCTTTCCGGAACGCCGCGTCTTTCTGAAATCCGACTCCGACACACGTTTTATCCGGTTGCGCCCCGTTACCCAGCTTTTCGTGTTTTCCGCAGCCTCGCTCTTTGTGGCCTGGTCCATCGTGGCAACCGCGGTGATTCTGATGGACAGCATCGGGTCGGGCAACTTCCGCGAGCAAGCAAAGCGTGATCAGCGTACCTATCAGGCGCGGCTCAGTGATCTTTCGGCGCAGCGCAACGGCCGCGCCGAAGAGGCCGTGGCAGCGCAAGAACGGTTCAATGCCGCGCTCAAACAGATTTCGGTCATGCAATCAGAACTGCTGCAATCCGAGACCCGCCGCCGCGAGCTGGAAACCGGCATCGAAGTGATCCAGAGCACCCTGCGGGATACCATGAAAGACCGTGAGGCCGCGCGCACTCAGGTGGCCGAACTCGAAGGGGCCGCTGCGGGCGACGGCAAGACGACAACAAAGGCGAATGTATCTTCTGCTCCGATTTCACTGCTTGCCG
Organism: Sulfitobacter sp. M22; assembly: GCF_021736025.1. NCBI lineage: Bacteria > Pseudomonadati > Pseudomonadota > Alphaproteobacteria > Rhodobacterales > Roseobacteraceae > Sulfitobacter > Sulfitobacter sp. M22. The sequence continues at coordinate 1,137,947 of NZ_WMEC01000001.1, forward strand.
AGGCGCTCGAGCGTACGGCCGCAGAGCGGGATCAAGTGGTGATCGACGCGCAGGACGCCTTGATCCAGGCAGACGAGCTGACCCAGAAACTGGCTTTGATGCGCGATCAGAACGACGCGATTTTCCGCCAACTCGAAGAAGCCATGACCGTGTCTGTTGCCCCGCTGGACAAGATGTTCCGCAGCGCCGGCATGCCCACCGACCGCATGCTGGCGACGGTGCGGCGCGGTTATTCCGGTCAAGGCGGCCCGCTCATGCCCCTCAGCTTCTCCACACGGGGGGAGGTTCCTTCTCCGGATACGCTGCGTGCCAACCGGCTGCTAAGCCAGATGGACAAGCTGAATATGTACCGCATTGCCGCGCAAAAGGCGCCCTTTGCGGGCCCGCTCAAGTCGTCTTTCCGGTTCAGCAGCCCGTATGGCTATCGCCGGGATCCAAAGACGGGCGGGCGCAGAATGCACAGCGGAACCGACTTTGCTGCGGGTATGGGCACGCCTATTTACGCGACAGCCGAGGGCGTCGTCACCCACGCCGGCTGGAGCTCGGGATATGGGCGGTTGGTTAAAATTCAACATGAATTCGGGGTCGAGACACGTTACGCGCACCAATCCAAATTGCGCGTAAAAGTCGGCCAAAGGGTATCGCGCGGACAGCGGATAGGTGATATGGGAACATCAGGACGGTCTACTGGCGTCCACCTGCATTACGAAGTCCGTGTCGGTGGTAAGGCTGTAAATCCAATGATCTTTATCAAGGCTGCAAACGATGTTTTCTAAAAGCAAAATCAATGATCCCGCTCATAAGTCCGACGCAGACACGTCCAGCACTGCTGCACCGTCACACTCTGCACCGGCTGCCCCAAAGCAAAGCGAATTCAAGGCCAGCGCGCCCAAGGCAAAACCACCTGCCTCCGTGCTTTCCTCTGATCTGCACATCACCGGCAACCTGAAAACGACCGGCGACATCCAAGTCGAAGGCACCGTGGAAGGCGATATTCGCGCCCACCTGCTGACCATCGGCGAAACAGCGACCATCAAAGGCGAAGTGATTGCCGATGACGTTGTCATCAACGGCCGTATCGTGGGCCGCGTGCGTGGCCTGAAAGTGCGTCTGACATCCACCGCCCGCGTCGAAGGTGACATCATCCATAAAACCATCGCCATCGAATCCGGTGCGCATTTCGAAGGCTCCGTTCAGCGTCAAGACGATCCGCTGAACCCCGGCGCGAAATCCGCACCGGCCCAAAAGCCAAACCCCGCGTCCTGATCGGACAAAGGGTGATGAATTAAAAAGGGCGTCGCATTGGTGCGACGCCCTTTTTCGTTTTCAACTCAACACCTTTGGCGGCCTAAGCGCAAAGCGGTCAAAGCGGGGCAAAGGCGCGAACGCCCCTGCCCGACGCTATGATTATTCGGTGACTTTGACCTCGACCATACGATCAGGCGTTCCGCTGACGGCCCCGTTGCCGCCGGTTCCACGCTTGATCGCGTCCAGCACGTCCAACCCTTCGGTCACCTTGCCCACAACGGTATATTGCCCGTTCAGGAAGTGCCCTTGGTCAAACATGATGAAGAACTGCGAGTTCGCAGAGTCAGGGCTTTGGCTGCGTGCCATGCCAACAACGCCACGGTCAAAAGCGATGTCCGAGAATTCAGCGGGCAGGTCTGGCAGATCTGATCCGCCCATACCCGCACGGCCTGTGTCGCCGCCGGCCTTGCCGAACTCGACATCACCGGTCTGCGCCATGAACCCGTCGATCACGCGGTGGAACACCACACCATCATAGGCACCGGATGTCGCCAGCTCTTTCAAGCGGGCGACATGCGCGGGGGCCACGTCTTCGGCCAGATCGATTTTAATCGTGCCTTGGGCTTCGCCATCCACGGTGATCGCAAGACCATCCGCGAAAGCCGCCCCTGCCATCAGGGCCGAGGCAATGCCTGCTGCAAACAAATTACGCATCTGCAGCAACCTTGACGCTGATCATGCGGTCAGGGTTCGCGGCCGGTTCACCACGGGTGATCGCATCGACATGTTCCATCCCGGAAATGACCTGACCGTAAACGGTGTATTGACCGTTCAGGAAGTCGTTGTCCTTGAAGTTGATGAAAAACTGGCTGTTGGCGCTGTCCGGATTTGCGGAACGCGCGGCCCCAATGCTGCCACGGGCGTGCGGCACTTTCGAAAACTCTGCCGGCAGGTTCGGCAAGTCGGACCCGCCTGTCCCTGCTGCGCGCAGGTTAAAGTTTTCTTCCATGTTGCCGTTTGCCACGTCGCCGGTCTGCGCCATGAACCCTTCGATCACACGGTGAAAGGCCACGTTGTCGTATTTACCGGCCCGGGCCAGTTCTTTCATACGCTCGACATGTTTGGGGGCGATGTCGGGTAAAAGCTGAATGGTGACAGTCCCGCCCTTAAGCTCCATGAGGATCGTGTTTTCGGGGTCTTTGATCTCGGCCATGCCGGTCTCCTTTTAGAATTTCGTTGGCAATTACCTAGGGCGTGCAAGCGCAATTGCCAAGCGGGTCCATTGACCCTGACGGCAATAACGGCAAAACACGACGGGATTGTGGATCTACACGAGGGACAAGATGGGCTGGAAAGCATTGGACGACATGGACCTGCGCGGCAAGCGGGTTCTGGTGCGCGTGGATATCAACGTGCCGGTTGAAGACGGCAAGGTCACGGACGACACCCGCATCCAGCGGATCGTGCCCACCCTGCGCGATATTCTGACCCAAGGCGGCACGCCCGTTTTGCTCGCCCATTTTGGTCGCCCCAAAGGCAAGCGTGTGCAAGACCTAAGCCTACGTGTCGTGCTCCCCGCGCTCGAGGCCGCTTTGGGACGCAAGGTTGTGCTGGCCGAAACACTGGAAGCAGCCGAAACCGGCACCGAAGAAATCAACGCTGCCGATGTTTTGTTGCTTGAAAACATTCGCTTTTACCCTGGCGAGACAGAGAACGATCCTGAATTCGCCAAACGGCTCGCCGCTTTGGGTGACATCTATTGCAACGACGCGTTTTCCGCCGCGCACCGTGCCCATGCGTCCACCGAAGGCGTGGCACGGCTGTTGCCATCCTGCGCAGGCCGCTTGATGCAAGCCGAGCTTTCCGCGCTCGAGGCCGCTTTGGCGACGCCCAAACGCCCCGTAGGCGCGGTGGTTGGCGGTGCGAAAGTATCAACCAAGATCGAGCTGCTGGAAAACCTCGTCAACCGGCTGGATCTTTTGGTGATCGGCGGCGGCATGGCCAATACGTTTTTGGGCGCGCAGGGGGCAGATTTGGGCAAGTCCCTGTCAGAGCCCGATTTCTACGACACTGCCAAGGACATCATGGCCCAAGCTGAAAAGGCCGGTTGCCGCGTTCTACTGCCCGTCGATGGCCTTGTCGCGCGTGAATTCGCCGCCGGTGCCGCGCATGATACGATTGCCCTTGGGGCGGAAACTGTACTGGAACCTGACCAGATGGTTCTGGATGCAGGCCCAAAGACGGTCGCCCTGATCAAGGACGCCTTTAGCGGGTTGAAGACGCTCATCTGGAATGGCCCGATGGGTGCTTTCGAAATTTCGCCCTTTGACACCGCAACGGTCGCCGCAGCTAAAGCCGCAGCAACGCTGACGCAGGACGGCGCGTTGATCTCCGTCGCGGGGGGGGGCGATACTGTCGCGGCCTTAAACCAGGCGGGTGCTGCCGATGACTTCACCTATATCTCCACCGCCGGCGGGGCTTTCCTTGAATGGATGGAGGGCAAGGTCCTGCCCGGCGTCGCGGCGCTGGACGCCTGATGTTCTTTCCCGGCGGTGGCAGTGATCCTGCCCGCTGCCGGGGTTCATATGTAACGCACAACACCCTTTAAAAATTTAAGCCGTTTTCGACCAATAGGAAGACAAGGGATTCCCTTTGCGAATCACCTGTGTCATACTGGGGGAACGTCCATTAAGAGACGATTAAAGGCAGAGATATGAACCGCAGCAGCAAGCCCGCATTCGGCACACTTTTGTTTTTCGCGATCGCCTTCGCGCTAAGCCTCTATTTCGCCTTCGCTGCGATTCAGGGCAACTTTGGCCTGTTCCGTCGTGCTGAAATCGTAGCCGAGACGCAGGACCTGCGCGTGCAGCTGGCTCAGGTCCAGATTGACGTAGCGCGGATGGAAAACCTGACCCATCGCTTGTCTGACGATTATCTTGATCTAGATTTGCTGGATGAACAAACCCGCAAGGTGCTGGGGATGATCCGCGCGGACGAGATTGTCATCCGTTAATAGCGACGCGACCTTCAACAGCCCCCTACGCGATACGTTAGATTTGCCGCCTTTTCGGCAGGGCTTTACCATACGCGGCAAATGTCTCTCGCCAACAATCGTCGAATCCGATAAGAGATAGTTTAACACTAAACTACTTTGCGCGTGCGCGGGACAACTGTACGGAGGAATTGCCCCATGGCTGCCCAGAAACCGACCAAGAAGACAAATGCCAGCGCCGAAGAGCTTAAGGCCTATTATCGCGATATGCTGTTGATCCGGCGCTTCGAAGAAAAAGCCGGCCAGCTCTACGGCATGGGCCTGATCGGGGGCTTCTGTCACCTTTATATCGGGCAAGAAGCCGTGGTTGTCGGGCTTGAGGCCTCGGCCAAGGACGGCGACAGCCGCATCACCACCTATCGCGACCACGGGCATATGCTGGCCTGCGGAATGAATCCGGACGGCGTGATGGCCGAGCTGACGGGCCGCGAAGGCGGGTATTCCCGTGGCAAGGGTGGCTCCATGCATATGTTCTCGAAAGAGAAAAAATTCTACGGTGGCCACGGCATTGTGGGCGCGAACGTCCCCCTCGGGGCCGGTATCGCCTTTGCCGACAAGTACAAGGGCAATGACAACGTTACCTTTACCTATTTCGGCGATGGTGCCGCGAACCAAGGTCAGGTCTACGAGACATTCAATATGGCGGCGCTTTGGAAACTTCCGGTGATCTTCATCATCGAAAACAACCAATATGCCATGGGCACCTCGCAGCAACGCTCCACCTCCAGCGCTGAAATCTGGGAACGCGGCAAAGCGTTCGGCATTCCCGGCGAAGCGGTGGACGGCATGGACGTACTTGCAGTCAAGGAAGCAGGCGAACGCGCGGTGAAACACTGCCGTTCGGGCGACGGCCCCTATATTCTGGAAATCAAGACATATCGCTATCGGGGACACTCGATGTCGGACCCTGCGAAATACCGCACCCGCGAAGAAGTGCAGAAAATGCGCGACGAACGCGATCCCATCGAACAGGTCCGCAACATTCTGCTGGAACACAAACACGCCAGCGAGGACGATCTGAAAGCGATCGACAAAGAGATCAAGGAAATCGTTAACGCAAGCGCCGAGTTTGCCAAAGAAAGCCCCGAACCGGCGGCCGAAGAGCTTTGGACAGATATCTACGCAACCGAAGTCCCACAGGAGGCTTGAACCATGGCAATCGAAATTCTCATGCCCGCACTGAGCCCCACGATGGAAGAAGGCACACTGGCCAAATGGCTGGTCAAAGAGGGCGATACCGTGTCCTCCGGTGACATCATGGCCGAAATCGAAACAGACAAAGCGACGATGGAATTCGAAGCCGTTGACGAAGGCACCATCGGCAAGATCCTGATCGAAGCCGGCACCGAAGGCGTCAAGGTCAATACCGCCATCGCCGTCCTGCTCGAAGAAGGCGAAGACGCTTCTGACATCGACAGTGCATCCAGCGCTGCCCCCGGCAAAGAAGCGAAAGCCGACGAAAGCGACGACGCCAAATCCGACAAAGCCCTTGCGGCTGCCAAGTCCGACGCCGCTGCGCCCAAGGCCCCGGAAACGGACAACACACCCGATTGGCCCGAAGGCACCAAGCTCAAGCAGCAGACCGTACGCGAGGCCCTGCGCGACGCCATGGCCGAAGAAATGCGCCGCGACGACGACGTGTTCCTCATGGGTGAAGAAGTCGCCGAGTACCAAGGTGCCTATAAAATCTCGCAAGGGTTGCTGGACGAATTTGGTGCGAAACGGATCATCGACACGCCCATCACCGAACACGGGTTTGCCGGAATCGGTGTAGGTGCCGCCTTTGGCGGGCTGCACCCCATCGTCGAATTCATGACCTGGAACTTTGCGATGCAGGCCATCGACCACATTCTGAACTCTGCCGCGAAAACACTGTACATGTCCGGCGGCCAGATGGGCGCCCCAATGGTTTTCCGCGGTCCAAACGGTGCCGCCGCCCGCGTCGGTGCGCAGCACAGCCAAGATTACGCTGCGTGGTATATGCAGATCCCCGGCCTCAAGGTGGTGATGCCCTATTCGGCCTCAGACGCCAAAGGGTTGATGAAAACAGCCATCCGCGACCCCAACCCTGTGGTCTTCCTTGAGAATGAAATCATGTACGGCAAATCCTTCGACGTGCCGGATGTCGACGATTACACTGTACCCTTCGGCAAGGCCCGTATCTGGCGCGAAGGTAAGGATGTCACCATCGTCAGCTTCGGTATCGGCATGACCTATGCTCTGGAAGCCGCTGAAAAACTTGCCGAAGAAGGCATTGACGCCGAAGTCATCGACCTGCGCACCCTGCGGCCGATGGACACTGCCAGCATCATCAAATCGGTGATGAAGACAAACCGCCTTGTCACCGTCGAAGAGGGCTGGCCACAAGGCTCCGTCGGCAACTACATCTCTAGCGTGATCATGCAGGAAGCCTTTGACTATCTGGATGCGCCGGTGATCAACTGCACCGGCAAAGATGTGCCCATGCCCTATGCCGCAAACCTCGAAAAACTGGCGCTAGTCACCACGGACGAGGTCATCGCGGCGGTCAAAAAAGTCACCTACAAGTAAGGAGCGGTCCACATGCCCATAGAAATCCTCATGCCCGCCCTCAGCCCCACGATGGAAGAAGGCACGCTAGCGAAATGGCTTGTTTCCGAAGGGGATAGCGTCTCCTCCGGTGATATCCTGTGCGAGATTGAAACCGACAAGGCAACGATGGAATTCGAAGCCGTCGACGAAGGCACCATCGGCAAGATCCTGATCGGTGACGGCAGCGAAGGCGTCAAGGTGAACACCCCCATCGCCGTGTTGCTGGAAGAAGGCGAAGAGGCATCAGATATCGATGCCCCTGCCCCGGACACCAAGGACAGCGCCAAGGAAGACGCCCCCGACCAGGACGCGGCCCCTGAAAAAGGTTATGGCCGCGGCGAAAGCGACGCCAACGACACAGGCAAATCCTCCCCGGCCGTGCCCAAGGGCAATGACGGAAAACGGCTGTTTGTGACACCACTGGCCCGTCGCATCGCGGCAGATAAAGGCGTGGACCTGACCGAACTCTCCGGCTCTGGCCCGCATGGTCGCATCATCAAGGCAGATGTGGAGGCAGCATCCGCCGGTAGCGCCAAGGCCAAACCGGCCGAAAGCACGGATACCACCAGCGCACCCGCGGCCAAAGCGGCCCCTGCCGCCGGCCCTTCTGCCGACGCTGTGATGAAAATGTACGAAGGCCGCGACTTCGAGGAAATCTCCCTCAACGGTATGCGCAAGACCATCGCCGCGCGGCTGACCGAAGCCAAACAGTCGATCCCGCATTTCTACCTGCGCCGCGACATTGAACTCGACGCGCTGCTGAAGTTCCGAGGCGAGCTTAACAAACAGCTCGAAGCACGCGACGTGAAGCTGTCGGTCAATGACTTCATCATCAAGGCCTGTGCTCTGGCGCTACAAACCGTGTCCGACGCCAATGCGGTCTGGGCCGGCGACCGGATCCTCAAGCTCAAGCCCTCGGATGTCGCGGTTGCTGTGGCCATCGAAGGCGGCCTGTTTACCCCGGTATTGAAAGACGCCGAGATGAAATCGCTCTCGACCCTCTCGGCCGAGATGAAAGACCTCGCTGCCCGTGCACGCGACCGCAAGCTTGCGCCGCATGAATATCAAGGGGGCAGCTTCGCCATCTCGAACCTCGGCATGTTTGGGATCGACAACTTCGACGCAGTCATCAACCCGCCCCATGGTGCGATTTTGGCAGTCGGGGCGGGCGTCAAGAAACCCGTCGTTGGCAAGGACGGTGAACTCGCCGTTGCCACAGTCATGTCGGTCACCCTGTCTGTCGATCACCGCGTCATCGACGGTGCCTTGGGCGCACAACTGCTTAGCGCGATCAAGGACAACCTTGAAAACCCCCTGACGATGCTGGCTTAACGCCGCTTCCAAATGGGGTTAAATCCTCGGGGGTCGGGGGGCAGACAGCCCCCCGCCTCACAGCAAAAAAGGGCCGGACCGCTTGTCAGGTCCGGCCTTTTCACATCGTGACGAAGGTGCGCGCGGCCCCAAGCCCCTTGAATTACATATTAATGTCGCCCTGCGGTCCAAGCATGTGGTCCATCAGAACCGACGGTTGATCGCAGCCCGCCTCGCCCACCACACGTGCGGGGATGCCCGCCACGGTTTTACAAGGCGGTACGGATTCCAGCACGACCGACCCCGCCGCGATGCGCGAGCAATGCCCAATAGTGATATTGCCCAACACCTTTGCGCCCGCGCCAATCAAAACGCCATTGCCAATCTTCGGGTGCCGGTCCTGTTCTTCCTTTCCGGTCCCGCCCAGAGTGACCGAGTGCAGCATCGACACGTTGTCGCCCACCACCGCTGTTTCGCCGATCACGACGGAGTGCGCGTGGTCGATCATGATCCCCTTGCCGATGGTCGCGGCAGGGTGAATATCAACGCCGAAAATCTCGCTCACCCGCATCTGCACGAAATAGGCCAGATCCCGTTTACCCTGTTTCCACAAGTGATGGCCTACGCGATAGGCCTGCACGGCCTGGTACCCTTTGAAATACAGGATCGGTTGCAACAGCCGGTGGCAGGCGGGGTCACGTTCGTAAATTGCCACCAGATCAGCGCGCGCGGCCTTGATCAGATCAGGGTCGTTGGCAAAAGCTTGTTCGACCATTTCGTGCACCACCATCATCGACATCTCGTTCGACGCCAGCTTGGCCGCGATGCGGTAGGACAGTGCTTTTTCAATAGATTTGTGGTGCAGGATCGTAGCGTGCACAAAGCCGCCGATCAGCGGCTCGTCGCGTACCGCGTTTTGGGCTTCTGTCTGGATTTGATCCCAAACCGGATCAACCGAGGCGATATTTGTGCGTGCATTTGCCATGAAACCATCCTTCTTTGACCTCACGCTATAGCAGGTTCCACCCGAGTGCCAAACGCAAAGCCGCCTGTTAATACTGACAGGTTATCACAAATTGATCTTACCGAACAGTGCCGGACCCGCTCCGTACAATGCCGATACCTGCGTGACACTGATCAAAGCCAGCCCCGTCCCCCCATCGTCCAACCGCGATGACTCGGGATAGGTCCATCGGGGGCTATCGACGGTTTCTTCGCGCAGCACCGCGCCGTTTTGAATAATACGCACCTGATATTGCTCGCTTTCCTCTCCGATAGGCAGATCGAATGTCGACCACTGGTCACCATTAAGTCGCGTCCGTCGCACCCAGTTAAAGGTCATTTCCCCCGCCTCGACCTCCACCCTCAAATGACAGGGACGGTATGGGCGCAGCCCGTTACCATTAAAGCTCTCGTTTTTTTGAACGTAGCTCGGATCATCCAGCGGTCGGGCTGCGGGGCCAATGCGATAGGTCTGTGCGATCCGCAGCAGGTTCGGGCCAAGCTCGATCTGACGCGGTACCGAATTGAGCAGAACAAACTGCGAGCCCGAAGGCCACACCTCTGGCATTAGCCCATCCGATCCCGCCTGCCCCCGCAGTCGGTCGCGCAGCAGATATGTCTGCGGTGCGATCAATTCGGCAGTGGTGAACTGGAACACCTCCCACCGGTCGGCGGTGCCGTCTCCGATGGCAGCCAGATTGCCCCCACCCAGCAGATCGTCGGGTTCGATACTCTCCAGGCCGCCGCTCGACAGCGTTACCTGCAACGCCCTCCCCCGATCCAGAATCCCAGGGCGCGCCCGCAGCAAATCATTGTGCGTCACACCCATCGTCGCACGTAAAGGCACCACCGTGTTCAGTCTGAAATTCAATGCTCCACGCGACGCATAGACCGCAACATTCCCCGGCCATTGCCGCGCTGTCGCGGCAAAATAGGGCGCGTGTGGCACCTCGTCGCCGCGCAGCAGCGGCAGGTCAAGAAACACCGAATGCACCGGCACGGGTGCTACAAACGGCTTGAGCGCGATCAACTCATCATCGAACGGTGCAGGGGCGTACACCTCCGGCTCGATGCGGACAGCATCAATCAGGCTTAACTCTCCCGTTTCGACCCGATCCACACGGTACAGCCCCCCGCCTTCCCCCTCATCCGGTGGCACAACGATCACATCCCCCGCACCGACAGCCATCATCGACGGCGGCAGCGCCAAACGCACACCTTCCCGGGCAACACGTGCCTCTGTCAGCCAGCGTTCGGCTGTCTGGTGTCCCTCCGCCCGGGTGAGCGCCATATTAAGCTCCGACGTCGCCACCGCATGGGTCGCATCGTCAGGCAAGACCGCTTCTTCGGCGATCGTATCGTAATCTCCGTCCGCCTGCACAAACCGTAAACGCATCCGGCCTAACAGCTCTGCCTCTGCCTCTCGGGACTGTTCCACCGGTGCCTCCAGATCACCCGAAACAGCAAGCACTTCACGGGCCAGTGGCACGGCATCCAATCCATCCCGCATGATGAAACGCAGCATGCCGTCGCGTTGCACAACATCAAACCCAAAGCGCAGCATCAGCGGCTGCAATGCCGCGCGCGCATCGGCCACTTCGTCCACAACATAGCCGCGCACATAGCCATAGAGCCCAGAGGTATCAAAATCGTTAAGGCCAGCACGGCGGCAGATTGACGCCACCAACTCTGACAACGGCAGCGCCGCGCTGCGCCCGTTCAACCAATGCCCGCGTGCGTAGTTTTGACCATCGTTCCACAAGGAGCGGTTATTGGGAAAAAACGGATAGGGCCGCGTGTCCCATGCCCAGACAAAAGCGCGGGTCATATCCACCATCGGGCCACCATATTCTGCCGACAGGGGGTTATTCTCTGCATCCCGCCAATGGCGCGCCAAGGCCCGCAGATATTGCATCTGCATCAACTCATCCCGCGCGCCGGTCGAATACCGTGGTAAGCTGCTTTCCGAGCTTTTGAGGTCGAGAAACTTGTTGGGTTGGTTTGTCCCCTTGTCCACCGCAGCACAGCCGTATTCCGTAAACCAGATCGGCTTGGACCCGGGTTTCCAGCCAGTCGGTTCCGCCGCGCGTACGCCGCCAATTCGGTCGTGATGCAGGTTCTCCCACCAGCTGCGCAGGTCCTTATATCGGTAGACCCAAGGTTCCCCATATGCACCGTCTGTGATCGGCGTGCGTATCTGCGCTGCGCGCGCCTCTGGCGAATGGTAGAACCAGTCGAACCCTTCGCCGCCCGCCACATTCCCCGACAGATAGTTCAACGCGTAAATGCTCTCGCTGTGCTGCGCGTCCAGATGATCGCTACCGTCGCGCCAATCGGACAACGGCATGTAGGTGTCGATACCGATGAAATCGATGTTTTCATCGGCCCACAATGGATCAAGGTGAAAGAACACATCGCCGCTGCCGTCCTGAGGATGATAGCCAAAATATTCTGACCAATCAGCGGCATAGCTGATCTTAGTGTCCGACCCCAACAGGGTACGTGCCTCTGCGGCCAAGGCACGAAACGCCTGCACCGCGACAAAGCTGTTACCTGCCCCCCTGATTTGCGTCAGCCCGCGCATCTCTGTGCCGATACAAAACGCGTCGACCCCGCCGGCGGCTTTGCACAGTGCCGCGTAATGCAGAATGAACCGCGACATCGACCATTCCTGAGGGCCGGTATAGACTACCTCCCCTCCCGCGACCGAGAAATCAGCCGCCGTGACAGTCCCGAAAAACTGCGCCACCTCATTGTGCGCTGCCAGTGTCCCATCCGTGCTGCCCGCCCGCCCCGGAGCCCTATCCAGCGTGATCCGCCCACGCCACGGTAGTTTGGGCTGTGTGGCCGCGTCGCTATAGGGATCGGGCAGTGTGTTGCCGTCAAGCTGGTCCATCAGAATGAACGGGTAGAACATCACTGCCTTCCCCGCCGCGTTCATCGCGTGGATCGCCTCGATCACAGAGGCATCCGTCGGCGTGCCACCATAGACGGGACGGTCGTCCTCGCGGGCGATCACTTCGGCGTCGCCACGGACAAGCCCCGCCACCTGCCATGGCATATTCTCGCCATCGATGACCGCACTTTCCACCATTGGGCGCACACGGCATTCCCCGCAGCGAAGGTCATTGCCGAACCACGACACAACAAGCGACGCGGCCGCCAGCTGCGGTAGCTCCTGGGTCACGTCCTCCAGCGACGCGACGAAATCCGTGCGCCCGTCAGGGGTAGAGACATTGGCGCTCCACCGCCCGCCTTTACTGTCGCTGTATTGCACAGGCGTCGTGGCCAAGGCGTATTCACCCGTGCCGGGGATCAGCGCGACCCCTTTGACGCCGTGTGTGACGCTGATCTCGGCGTCGGGCGCGCCGGGTTCTTCGGCGCGCAGCACCTCGAACGAGAACTGCGGCACACGGTTGCCGAACTGTCCAAGCGCGAGGTTCTCCATCACGACATAGGCCGTCCCGCGATAGGCTGGTACATCATCCGCGCCCTCGATTGCGGCAATCGTCGGGTCGGGCAGTTGATCGCCCGTCCCGCGATAGACCGCTATATTTAGCGCTTGGACCGAGATTTCCTCCCCATCGGCCCAAATCCGGCCAACGCTGGTAATTTCGCCCTCGCACAGCGCAATCGCTAGGCTGACGCTATAGCTGTATTCAGTCGTTTGGGGTGTCGAAGGGGCCCCTTTGCCGCCACCGCCGCCCGTTACCGTCGTCGTTTCGGCAAAATCCGAGGCCCAGATCACCTGCCCCCCAACCCGCATCCGGCCAAAGACCTGCGGTACAGCCGCGCCCTCGCCCGCTTGCGTCACCCGAAACCGGTCAACCTTGCCGGTCTCTACCGCCTGCGCCCCTTGTCCCAACAGGCGCTGGTCGATCACGCGCCCAAGGGTCGCACCCACCGCACGCCCCACCGCGACCGAAGAAAGCCCCGCGAGCGTCCCCCCGACCGATCCGCCAATCGCGGCACCTGCCGTTGAAAGAAGTATCGTCGCCATCAGATCGCCTCCGCCGGAAATTCAAAACGTGCTACAATGCGCCTGCGCCACGGCTGGCTCAGGGGGCTTTCAGTAACCCCGTGACCGCTGTAGGCATGGATAAAGCGCGCCTGCGGGCCGACCTTTGTCGCTATGCCGAAATGTTTCGCCACCGCCCCGCTGCGCATGCGAAAAAGCAGCACATCGCCGGGGGCTTCATCGGTCAGGGATTTCGCCGACAGGTGGCGCAACGCGGCCTGCCATAGGCGCTCCTCGCCCTGCGGTTCGGACCAATCCATCGAATAGGCAGGGATCGCCTCGGGCTCCTGCCCCACCACCTCTAGCCAGACGCCGCGCAACAGACCCAGACAGTCGCAGCCCGCCCCCTTGCGCGCCGCCTGATGCACATAGGGTGTACCGATCCATCCCCGCGCTGCTACGACCACGGATGCCCCACGCGCGTTCATCGCAGTGATCCCCCAGTATTGCTGCCCGAGGATTTCGGCACCGCCATCATCCAGTCTGTGCTCGGCAGATCTGGAAAACCCCGAAAGTTCAGCAAGTTGTTGAATTTCAACCGACAGGTCGCTTGGCGTTTGTCGCACCCAGCGGTCAGTCGTAGCTGATGCCCGCTGGCGATCATACCGCGTATCGGCTCCCACAGTTCGACCTCGCGCTGACCGTTTAAAGCGCGGTCGTGTTTGATGATCCCCCACAGCCCTGCCGCGGGGCCGTCTAGCACCTCAAGCCGCCCTCGCGCGAACCACCCATCCTCAAACCCGCCGATGCCATCCCAGCGAAACACCCGCCCGTCGTCATGGTCCTTTGCGGCCAAGGTCACCGCATAGCCCGCTGTCGCTAGATCGAACCCGCAGGCCGCATCCCCCAGCACCGCCGTGCAGGGCTTCTGAAACACCCGCCCCATAGGCCGGTTCAGCGCCTCGGTCAGCCCGCGCAGCTCCGCCCGAAAGGCCCCACCGGCGCGCTGCATCTCGCCGATACTGCCCCGAAAGATCACGCATCGCGCGGTCACATCGGCCCAGTTCACCCGCCAGCACCGCACGTCCGCCCCGTCAAAGCGCCCCTGCTCAATTTCGTCCTCGCGGATTGCGTCATGGCTCAGCGCGCCCAGCGCCTCTGTATTATCCACCGACAACCCCGTGCTCTGCGCCAAAGCCCCCGCGCTCAAACCGCTGTCCGCTCGAAACGCCAGCCCGTCAAAGGCCAGCGGCCGGTCGTGATCGGTGAAGGCCAAAGTCACACCGTCTCGCCGCTGGATCGCCCAAGCATAGCACAGCGTCGTCAGTCCCGTCCGCGCATGTGCCAACAACGCACTCTTATCCGCCCCGCTCATACCCGCACCTCGATCACAGGCACATCCGGCACCTGCCCCGCCTGAAAACTAGCAACGCTGACCAGAATGCGATCCGTGTCAAAGCGGACAGGCACGTCGAATTCGAACCCCGCCGACAACTGCATCTCAGGATCCGGCGCATGGGCGAAACGAATGATGCCGGTGCTCAGATCAACGTCATAGTCGCTCCCCTCTTGCAGGGCGTCCTGCTCTATCCCCAAGCGCACGGTTCCGGCAACCGGCTTGGTGATCGGTCTGAGATAGCTATGCCCGCCCGAACTATAGGTCTTGACCAGTTGATAGTCCGTGCGCACACCATCCCCGAAGCCAAGGCTCTGATCCTCGAACGCAACACCGACAGAGGACGCACAGGATTTAAAGTCCGCCCAGTCTTTCCAGCGAAACCCATACATCTGTCCCATACGCGCCTCAAAGAACCCCGTGAGCGCTTGGACATCATCGATAGAGCGCATTCCCAGCCCCGCATCATACACACGGCGTGAATGGGCCCAGGGAGTGTTGCGCTCCTCATACCCGTTGGCGAGCGTCACCACATCGGTACGGCGTTGCGGCCCCCCAAGGGATCCAAAGCTCAGGCTAGGTGGAAATCTGACATCGTGAAAATTCATGGGCTTGCTCCCCTAGCGGTTACGGTTGCCAGCGTTCAGCGCGCGGCTCAGCTGTGCGGCGATCTGGCTTTGACTGCGTTGGAACCCCTGCACATCAGGGGTGGTGATGTTCATGACCACGGTCGTCCCGCCGCTCGCGCCCCCTTTGACACCCAGCTTACCGTCCGGACCCCGCGCCAACGGCATAATCGCTTCCGGCCCTGCTTCGCCCATTAGCCCCATCCCCCCGCGCATGCCAAAGCCCGTGGCGGTGCTGACAATCCCCCCTTGGGCGAAAGGCATCACACGTCCTTGAGAAAACGGTGCCCCATCAGCAAAGGGCAGTATCCCCTGCATCAGTGATCCCACGCCTTGACTGATCAGCCCCCCGACGTGATCGGTGACCGGCTTCATCGCTGCGTTATAGGTCGTGTTCACCATCGAACGCGCCACGGTGGACAGGGCATCCGACAGTTTCATCCCGTCAAACGCGACACCATCAAATGCCTTGCGCAACCCTCGGCTCAGCCCTTTTTCCAGCGTGGCGACATCCTTGCCCGTCGCGGCCAATGCACTGCGCATACGGCGCAGTTCGGTATCGAAACCTGCTACCAGCGTGGCCGTCGCGCCAAGCGTATCATTCAACCGCTCTGCGCCATCCTCTAGCCCGTCGAATGTATCATTCTGTGCCATCATTCTTCCTCTCTCTCCCTATCGGGATAAGCCGCCATCAAAGCCGCCAGCCCATCCCCCAACAGCGGAGCCCGCCCCGCCTCGCTCCCCAGCATCAGCTGAAGCTCTGCCGGCGTGAGCGCCCAAAAGGCGTCGGGCGTCAGCGTCAATCCTCTCAGCCCCGCTCGCATAAGCGCGGCCCAGCCCATCCCGCGCGCGGTCTCTGTCGTGATCCTCTTTGGCGGCAGGCTCATACCGGCACGACAAAGGCACGCGCCAAAAGCTCTGCGGCGGCCTGAGAGGCGGCAACCGGCCCGCCCTCGATCTCGGCCTGCGCCAGCGTTTCGGCGCTCACCTCGGTGCCCCCTGCACGCAGCCCCGCGGCCAGCAGCAACAGCACATCCCGACTGCTGAACCGATTACCCTCGAACCGCTCAACCAAAGCCACCAGCGACGGCTCTTCCAGCGCGTCCTCCAGCTCGGCCAGGGCCCCAAGGGTCAACCGCGCCACGCGCCGCTGACCATTCACCACCAGCACCACATCCCCTCGCCACCGGTTCACCATGATCAGACCCCGCCCTGCGGTGCATCGTCAGTATCGGCGGTAAAGCTCAATTGCCCCGCGGATTGCAGGCTCAGCTCATAGGTCGCCTCCCCATTGAGCGACCCGCCATATTCAATGGCCGCCACCTGGAATGGCCCCTCGATAATACCGAAACTGGGGATCACGATCTGAAAATCCGGCGTCAGCCCGTCAAAAAACAACTGCCGCGCGCGTTCATCTGTGCCCGCATCGCGAAACACGCCCGACCCGCTGATCGCGGCAGAACGGACACCCGCGCCCGCCAGCAGCTCCCGCCAGCCCCCCTCGCTGTCAAGCGAGGTCACTTCAACCGGCTCCGCGTTAAAGCTCACCCGCGTGGCACGCAGCCCCGCGATCGTCTCGAACTGACCATCGCTCGTCATATCCACCTTGACCAAAAGGTCTTTGCCCGCTTGAACAGCCATATCCATTCTCCTGATAATTTTCTGAAAATCCGGCTCAGCCGTCCTGAACCCGTGCCTTGAACCGCATCTCTATCTGTCGACGTGCTTCCGCCCCAACCTGACGCGCAACGGCCCGCTCGAATGTCAGGCTAACCAAATGCCCGCGGCTCAGGGCAAACTGCCCTCCGATCAGCACATCGCTCACCGCCGCGGCCACCTGTTTCGCGGGGGCGAACCCCGCATGATACGTCACGATAAGGACCATAAACCGATGCTCGGCCCCGCCGCCCGTCCCGTCAGAGGCATCGCGCACCGCTTCTGCGCCCAACTGCACATACAGCGCGGGCACTTCCCCCGCAGGGGCCGCATCAAAAACCGCATCCCCCACCAGCGCCGTGACCGCCTGATCCGTGTTCAGCACGCCAAAGACCGCCTGCTGCAGGGCAAACCCCATGCCATAGCTCATACCGCCACCTCCTCATGGGTCAGGCAGGCCAGATACCGCCCCTGTGCGTCTTGTTCGGCCACAGACTGGATCTGATAGACCCGCGCGCCCTCACGAAACCGCTGCTGGGGCAAGGGGCGGGCCGGATCACCCACAGGGGCACCGCGTACCGTCACCACACAAACCCCGCGGCTTACCTCGATACCGCCCTTGCCCAATCGCCGCCCCCGCCGCGCTTTGACATCCGCCCACAGATCGCCCACCCGCACCCATGTCCGGCTCTCTCCACCCGCACCATCAGGCTGGGGCACCTGCGCCTCCAGCACCAAGCGGCGGTTCAACGACAGCTGGTTCATGCGCGTGCCCCCAAGCCGATCCGCAGCGGGCGGTAGCGTTCGATCAGGCTGCTTACACCAAAGGGCATACAGCCGTCGCCCAACCGGGTTTCGTGGCGATACTCATAGTAATGCGCTGCCAGCATCAGCACGGCCTGCTGCAAATCCGCAGGCACCGCGCCCCAGCTTTGCCCAAGCCCCGCCTCAAACACGATCTCGACCGATCCCTGTGGCGGGATATAGGGCAGCATTGCCCCCGACGGTTTTAGCAGCGGCACCTGCATGTCCCGCACCAACCAATACCGCTGCGGCTCAATCATCGTCTCCGGCCCATCCCGCGACACCACCGTAACGCTCACGATCCCCTGCACCGGTCCCACGGGCAAAGCCTGCGCCTGCGTGTCTTTCCACTCCGGCAAAGTCAGCGCGAACTGTCGCGTGATCAGAGCCTTGCCCGTGCGTGCCTCTATCGCTGCGATGGCTGCGCGCAAAAATCCCGCCAGCACCGGCTCTTGTACCGTCTCAGTGCCAAAGCCGCTGCCCATCCGCAAATGCGCCTTGAACGGCTCTAGCGGCAGATCGGCCTGCGCCACCCCTGTCTCTTCGATCAACATCTCATCGCTCCAAATCTAGCCCGCCAAAGCCCCCCGGACGCGCACCCCGACTGCATCGCTCGGTCGGAGGCAGCAGCTAGGCAATGCACCCGGCGCATCGTCGCGCGCCCGGGGGTGAGGGCCGGACATCACCGGCCCCCCGTGTTCGACCCCGCGCCTTACGCGGTGCCGAATTTCAGCAACTTGATCGCGGCGAAATCGCTCACGTCGCCACCCACCCGTTTGGTTGCGTAGAACAACACATGCGGTTTGGCGCTAAAGGGATCGCGCAAAATACGCAGGTCTGGCCGCTCCGCCACGGTATAGCCGGCAGCAAAGTCCCCGAACGCGACCGAGAATGAATCCGCTGCCACATCGGGCATGTCCTCGGCCACCAGCACCGGATAGCCCATCAGCCGCGCGGGCTGGCCCTGCGTCATCCCGTCGGACCACAAGAACCGCCCGTCCAGATCCTTAAGCTTGCGCACAATGCCCGCGGTCTTCGAGCTCATCACGAAACTGGCCTGCGCGCGGTACTGCGCCCCAAGCGCATAGACCAGATCAACCACCGCATCCGCCGTGATCTCCCCCGCGACGCCGGTGGGCACATAGCCCAGATTGCCCCACGCCCAGATCACATTGTCGACCGTGGCATGGGCCAGAAACCCCTTGGGCTTGTCGATCCCGTCGCCGTGGATAAAGGCCGCGGCTTCGGCCCGCGAAAATTTGTCGGCGATCCGCCCCGCCAACCAGGCCTCGATGTCGAAGGCACTGTCATCCAGCAACCGCTGCGACGCTTTAGGCAGCGCGCTTAACTCGTGCAATGGGATGGTGATCCGGTCGATCTGCGGCGTGTCGGTCTCTGACACGGCACCCGTCTCTGTCGCCCAACCGGCCCCCACGTCGGCATGATCCACCAGCACATCGTAGGACGTCGCCTCCACCTGTACGACCGACGCGATAGCGCGGATCGACGCCGTGGCATTCAACACCGACATCACCCGATCCGACGTCTGTGGATCCACCAAATAGCCGCCATCCGAATTCACCGCCGCCGACAGCGCCTTGCTCTCCAGTTCAAGCCCGCGCAACCCGTCGTCATCGCCATTACGGATATAGGCCTGCAACGCTTTCTGATGCGGCGCACCGCTCTCCACCACCCCCGCCAGAGGGGTCCGCGCCGGCACAGTCATCTTTCGATCCAACATAGTCATTCGCTCTTCTGTTTGTTGCAACTTGGTCGTCATATCGTCCTGAAACCCTTTGAAATCCTGTACGAATCCACCCACCGCGCGGCGCATCTCCTCCACCGCGCCGCTTCGCTCATCACCCGTGTCCTCCACTGCCCGCTCCATCCGCTCACCCTCCGTTCCGGTTTAAATTCTGCCGTGCCTCGTCAAAGACACCTGCCATGCCGCGCAAGACCTCTCCGACGGCAATGAAATCCCGCTTCGCCGCGACCCGCGCGGTGGGCAGCATGGGAAACGTCACCAGCGACACCTCCCACAGATCAAGCGTCTGCAGCACACGTTGGCCCGCGTCATTCTTGGCCGCCCGCTGCGTGCGATAGCCGATACTCAGGCCATCAATTGCCCCTGCCTCGATTAACGCCGCCGCCTCTCGGCCCCGTGCCACACTGTCCAGCAGCCGCCCCTTGACCCAGAGCCCGCGCGCGTCCTCGCGTAGCTCGTCCCACACGCCGATGGGCTGGGCCGGATCGTGCTGCCACAGCATCTTGATCCGCCGACCCGCGGCCTCTGCTGCCGCCAGCGACGCGCCATAAGCCCCCCGCGCCACCAGATCGCCGCCCTGATCGACGCGGCCGAAAAGGCTGGCATAGCCGCTGATCTCAAAGCCGCCTTCCACCAAAAGCCCTTCGTCAAAACGCGCAAACTTATGCTCCAACTCGTCGCCCATGTGGGGCAAACCTCTCCCGTTCTCCGACCCGAGGCCGAAGCGCATGCCATCTTCCATGACACCCTCCCTTGCGTTCAAATTGCTACGGCGCGACCACCAGAAACGACTGTACCGCCTGCGCCAAAATCACCGCGACCACACCGTAGACGGTCAACCACAACCGCCGCTCCAGCCGCTCCATCATCTCTTCCAGCCGGTCCAACCGCTGCAAGAGGTTCTCGTGGTGGATTGCACTCACCCTCTCATGCGCCTGCAACCGCAAGCCCGGCGCACATTCAAACCGGTCATATCCCATCTCCTCACCCATCAGCCGCCACCGCCGGCAGCCCCAACAACGACCGCTTTTCCGCCTGCGTCAGAAAATCAGCCCCCGCCACCCTTGCCCATTGGGCATCGCGTTCCTGCGCCAAGGCCGACACCTGATCCAGATCGGGCTTCAGCGTCACCGCCTCTTGCGTGAATCCCGCCAGCCAAGCCCCAAGTGCGGCCGCAACCCGCGTGGCCAATGGCAACACCGTCAACCGATAGAAGGCCCGATGCGCCTCTTGGTAATTGGCATAGGTCGCATCTCCCGCGATCCCGAGCAGCATCGGCGGCACCCCAAACGCCAGGGCCACCTCCCGCGCCGCCGCCTCCTTGGTGCGGTGAAACTCCATGTCCGAAGGCGAAAACCCCATCGGCTTCCAATCAAGCCCGCCTTCCAGCAACATCGGTCGCCCCGCATTGCGCGCGCCCTGATGGTGGCTCTCCATCTCGCTCACCAAACGGTCGTACTGGTCGTCGCTCAGCTTGCCCTGCCCCTCGGCCCCGCGGTACACAATCGCCCCCGAGGGCCGCGCTGCGTTGTCCAACAGCGCCTTGCTCCACCGCGACGCCGCCGCGTGCACGTCCAGCGCTATCGCCGCCGCCTGCATCGGGCTAAAGCCATAATGATCGTCCTGCGGGTGAAAATTCTTGATGTGACAGATCGCGGCCGTATCCCCTGACACGTCAAACCGGTGCTTGCGCCCGCCGACGGCATATTCATAGGCCACCGGCCAGCCATCCGCCCCTGGCACCACCGACATGCGATCCGACCGCAAAACATGCAGCTCCGCCGGCACCGGGCCAGCCCCAACCGCCTCGATATACCCGTTACCCGTCAACAGCAGCTGCGCATAAAGCGCCTCCAGCAGCTCGGCCCGCCCCTGCGCTCCGTTTGGCCGTGCCACCAGCTTCAGCAGTGGGTGGGTCTCGAACCGTTGCTCTGCATCCTGCAACACCAAGGGCAAGGCCGCCGCGGCCTCCGCAATCAGCTTGACCGACCGAAACCCCACAGGGTTGCCGCAAAAGCCGGTGCGCGTCAGGCTGACGACGTCGCGCGGGCTCCAGGCCACACGCCCGCTGGTCTGATAGGCAACGACAGGCCCCGTGGCAGAGGCTTTCGTCTGCGCAACCGCCTCACCCGCCCCCCGTTTGAGAAAATCAAAAACCATGCCGCTGCTCTCCCTGCTCATTGACCGCCCCATGAAAATCTCACCAATCTCTTAACGCCGCCCGACCAGACCGAACGCAGCGCTCGCAACACCGCTTCATTTTGCCGGTTAAACTCTCCCCGAAGGGCCGTTCTCCTCCTCGAACCGCTCACAACCCCCGCACCCCGGGCATTCGCCACCGCGCCGCAGGCTCGATCATCAGCTCGTGCAGCGCCCAGACCAGCGCATCCACGCGGTCGGGCGATCCGCCGCCCTCGTACCCCCGCGCTGTCATCCGGCACATCTGGTCCTCCAGCGCGTCCAATCCCGCGACATGGCCCACGCGGCCCTGCTCGTACAACGCAGCCACAGGCTCTGCCCGCGCCACCTTGCCACGGCTGGCATGAACCGATTTGACCGGCACCATCGGATCGACTTGTCGCAAGACCTCCGCCACCATCTGCCCACCTTGATTGATCTCGGCGATCAAGCGGTCCGCGCCAAATTGCTCCATCGCGCAGATCGCGGCCCGCGCCCAAGCCGACGGGGTCGCCCCCTGCACCGTGCAATCGGCCAGCACCACCGCTCGCCAGTCCTGCGGCGGGCCTTGCGTCTGCGCGCCTACGACCACAATCCCGCATTCATCCGATCCCGCACCAGCCGTCGTGGCCGGATCCAGCCCCACGACGATCCGGTCCAGCGCAGGCACATCCCGCACCCGCCCCGCCTCGATCCTCTCTGAGGTCCACAATGCCCCTTCCGCATCCGCCAACAGCACACCATCCAGCTCCTGCCGCCCCAACCGCGTCCCGCGATAGCGCGCGCGCACCTCCTCCAGAAATGACCCCGCAAGGTTCGCGACATTGGCCTCTGTCGGCGCATGGGTGGTCACGGTAGAGGGCGACGCCAGCAACGCCTTCAGCACGCCGACATTGCGCGGAGTCGTGGTCACACAGACCCGCGGGTCATCCCCCAACCGCAAAGCAAACTGCAACTGGTCCCACGTCTCTTCGGCCTTTTTCCACTTGGCCAATTCGTCCACCCACGCCGCATCAAACTGCGGCCCGCGCAGCCCTTCGGGGTCATGCGCAGTATGAACCGTCGCCACCGCCCCGTTTGGCCAGACCAACCGCTTGCGCGTCGCCTCCCAGTCCGGTCGCCGATCCGCGGGCGAGCACGCCAATATCCCGCTATCGCCAAAGATCATGACCTCGCGCACCTGCTCTATCGTCTCGCCCACCAGCGCCACACGCCTACAGCGCCCCGCATCCAAGGGCCGCGACCCTTCGACCTGCGCACGCACCCATTCCGCCCCCGCCCGCGTCTTGCCCGCACCGCGCCCGCCCATGATCAGCCAGGACCGCCAGTCGCCTGTCGGGGGCAGCTGATGCGGCATCGCCCAGAACTCGAATAAAAAAGGGAGAGCCAAAAGCTCTCCCTCATCCAGATCATTCAAGAACCGGTCTTGCACCGCAACATCGGCGGAGCCGATCCAGCTTGCACCCGATGTCAGCCCGCGCCTGCTCCATGTCCAGCGCGTATCCGCCTCGGGCAATGCCCGCTTGTCTGTTTCTGCAGTCATTCAGATAGGTCTCCACTTTGACGCAGGTCGCCACCATGCCACTGGCTTTACCCAATGCTTTCGACGCTGCTGTTTCGTTTACTTCCTCCCCGGATCGGGCCTGTTCTCTCAGGCTCTCTATCTCGCGGCGCAAATCGCGGATCGCGGTCTGCAACGCTTGAAGCTGCTCTTGGCTGGCAGCAATTTCCTGTTCCGGGGTATTCATCGTCATCTTGCTCTTACCTCTCGTTTTGGACCTCCAACCCGAGCAAACACGAAAAAACGGCCACCGGAACTTAATCCGGGGCCGTTTGCCCATGTCTTCTAGCATGGACGTATTTCTATGTCAGAGCGGACGCAAAGTCAAGGAAAACAAGGTTACCGAAACCTTTCAACCCCTTACGATGGTTAACAAATTCCTAACCTACACCCGCTCTGACACTTAGTTTCCGCCCGTTGATGCATTGCCCGCCGCTTCCGCGCCGCGCTCTGCCTCGATCTTGCGCCAGCGTGCCACATTGGCGTTATGCTCTTCCAATGTCTCGGCAAAAGCGTGACCGCCCGTGCCATCGGCAACAAAGAAAACATAGTCCTCGCTGGCCGGTTGTGCGGCGGCCATCAGGCTCGCACGACCGGGGTTGGCAATGGGCGTCGGCGGCAGCGCGTCAATGACGTAGGTGTTGAACGGTGTCTCCTTGCGCAGCTCGCTGCGGCGCAGTCCACGCCCCAAAATGCCCTGACCATTGGTGATGCCATAGATCACGGTTGGGTCGGTCTGCAGACGCATGCCCTGGTTCAAACGGTTGACGAACACGCTGGCAACCTGCTCGCGCTCTTCCGGCACGCCCGTTTCCTTTTCGACGATCGACGCAAGGATCAACAGCTCCTGCGGCGTTTCAATCGGCAGATCAGGATCGCGGGCATCCCAGGCCTCGGCCAGACGCTGTTCTTGCGCGGCAGCCATGCGGGCCAGGATCGCGGCGCGGTCATCGCCCTCGGACACTTCATAGCTGTCGGGGGCCAAGGTCCCCTCGGCGGGCACCGCCTCGATCTCGCCAGCCAGCAAGTCGATGGATTTCAACGCTTCGGTGACCTGCCAGCTGGTTACGCCTTCGGCCATTGCGATGCGGAAACGTGTGTCAGCTTTGGCTTTGGTCTGGGTATAGACCTCAGGCACCTCATCCTCCCCAGGAGAGAACTCAGCCCGTTCGACGAAACGGTTGGTGGTCGGGTCCAGCTCGCGTACCTGCGTGCTGATACGATTGACGCCGATCCGGTACACGACCTCGGTGCCGCAAGTGCTGGCCCCGCCGCGCGTGACTGTATCCACGATCTCTTTCATCGAGGCTTCGGGCTGGATCAGAAAGCTCCCCGCCTTCAAGGCGCGGGTCTTTTCCTCATATTCGGCCCCAAGACGGAAGATCGCGGACGAGCTTACGGCCTCTTGTGTGGCAAGATCATCGCCGACAGCCCGCATGTTCGACCCACGTTCCACCTGCAAGCAAATCGCCTGCGACAGAGGTCCGGGCGCATCATACTGCCCCCGGCCCCACAGAATAATCCCGCCTAACAAAAACAAACCTAAAATCAGAAACGTAACAGCGTTAGACGCGATATGCCGCCACATTAGGATGCTTTCCCGAAGATAACGCTCGCGTTGGTGCCGCCAAAGCCGAACGAGTTGCTCAGCGCGATGTCAATCTTGCGCTCCACCTTCTTGTTCGGTGCCAGATCGATCTTGGTTTCAACGGCAGGGTTGTCGAGGTTGATGGTCGGCGGTGCCACCTGATCGCGGATCGCAAGAATAGAGAAGATCGCCTCGATTGCGCCCGCAGCCCCCAACAGGTGACCGGTGGCGGATTTGGTCGACGACATGGTAACCGTTTCAACCGCATCGCCCAGCATCCGCTCTACGGCACCCAGTTCGATCACATCGGCCATGGTCGATGTGCCATGGGCGTTGATGTAATCGATATCGGTTGGTGCCAGACCGGCACTGCGCAAAGCATTGCGCATGGACCGCTCCGCCCCGTCGCCGTCTTCGGCAGGTGCGGTGATGTGATAGGCGTCGCCCGACATCCCGTAGCCCAGAACCTCGGCATAGATCTTGGCGCCACGCGCTTTGGCGTGTTCGTATTCTTCCAACACCACAATGCCCGCGCCTTCGCCCATGACGAAACCATCACGATCGGCGTCATAGGGGCGGCTTGCCTTGGTCGGATCGTCGCCCCGCTTGGTGGACAGTGCTTTACAGGCGTTGAAGCCCGCCATGCCGATCTCGCAAATCGCGGCCTCGGCCCCGCCAGCGATCATCACATCGGCGTCACCATGTTGGATCAGACGGCTCGCATCACCAATTGCGTGCGCTCCGGTAGAGCAGGCCGTCACGACCGAATGGTTCGGACCACGGAACCCATAGCGAATCGATACCTGACCCGAGATCAGGTTGATCAACGCGCCGGGCACAAAGAACGGGCTCACGCGGCGTGGGCCTTTTTCGTGCATCATGACAGCGGTATTCGCGATAGAATTCAAGCCACCGATGCCAGACCCGATCAACACGCCGGTGCGTTCCAGATCTTCGCGGTCTGTGGGCATCCAGCCGGAATCCTCGACCGCTTGCTGTGCTGCCGCCATGCCGAACAGAATAAAGGTATCTACCTTACGCTGTTCTTTCGGCTCCATGTATTTATCGCCGTTGAACGTGCCGTCGGTGCCATCACCAAGGGGGACTTCGCAGGCGTATTGAGTGACCAGTTTACTGGGATCGAAGCCCGTAATCCTGCCTGCACCGGACTGACCATCCAAAATTCTGGACCAGCTGGCCTCCACGCCATCGGCCAACGGAGTTACCAATCCCAAACCTGTCACTACTACTCTGCGCATATCCAAGCCCCTTGGTGTTTCTTTGCGTTGACCGGCTATACCTTGCCGAGACCGTAAATTTCAAGACGCGAAGCGCCCAAGCCACAGTCAGACCGGCGGGCCTTTGCGCGTCATCAGACGTATCTCGTCGCCGTCAAGCTCTATGTCGCGCAGCGCGGTATATCCCAAGGTCTCGGCCAGACGCAGCGACGACGCATTCGCCACGGCAATCATGCACACCGTGCGCCCCGTCACCACGCGGTCGAACCAGTCATGCGCCGCGCGCGCGGCCTCAAGTCCCAACCCCGTGCCCTGCGCTTCGGGGGCCAACACCCAACCGGCCTCTGGAAAGGGATCGAAATCGTCGCCAAACCCGCGGGAACCAAAGAAAAAACCGACCTGA
Source organism: Sulfitobacter sp. M22 (assembly GCF_021736025.1). NCBI lineage: Bacteria > Pseudomonadati > Pseudomonadota > Alphaproteobacteria > Rhodobacterales > Roseobacteraceae > Sulfitobacter > Sulfitobacter sp. M22. The sequence goes on from NZ_WMEC01000001.1 coordinate 1,164,304, forward strand.
CCTTCCATCTTGCGGGTGCCGCGCGACTGGATCGCCCATTGCCCGAACCCGACAATCTGCCAATGGCCGGCATTGCGCAAAAACGCATCCCAGCTTTCAGCCTTGGGTTTGGGCTTGCCGGTAATATGGGTCACCACAGCGGGCGTGGCCCAGATGTCAGCATAACGAGGAAAGTCTTCGGCCCGCATGGCGCGCAGGGTGAGACGGGCGGTATTGATGGTCGGTACTGATCGCGACATGTGGTGAATTACCTTCACGCTTGAATTTCTGTCATGACCAGTGTCACGCCACAGCCCGTCCAAGACAAGAGACGCGCGGTCCCCCCAAGCAAAAACGGCGCCCTTCCGCTAGGAAGAACGCCGTTCTCTAAATCTCGTGCCGCCGCGACGCCTATTGGGCTGCGGCTGGCGAAAACGTCTTAGGACGCTTCTTTGATGAACTTGACCGCGTCGCCGAAGGTCTGAATGTTCTCAGCTGCGTCATCGGGGATCTCGATGCCGAACTCTTCTTCGAACGCCATAACCAGCTCAACAGTGTCGAGGCTGTCTGCGCCAAGATCGTCGATGAACGATGCGTTCTCAACAACTTTGTCTTCTTCAACACCCAGGTGCTCTACAACGATCTTCTTTACGCGGTCTGCGACGTCGCTCATATTCAGTCCTCATTCATTCGGGCAATCCTGCCCTCTTCTGTTTCCGTCAGAACCTTATGCGGTCCGTATGGATCGTGCCCCGAGGGGCGGCTATGGCCCTTGTTGTCACAAGGTAAGGGGGGCAATCAAGCCTCCCTGTCGTGGATTCTGCGCCCCATTTAGCACAACGCGCAGATTTGGCAAACGCTTTGCAGCGCAGGCTCACAACATGGCCATACCGCCGTTCACATGCAAGGTGGTTCCGGTGACATAGGCGGCTTCCGGGCTGGCCAGATAGACGACAGCCGATGCGATTTCCGATGCTTCGCCCATGCGACCCGCTGGGATCTGCCCCATGATTCCCGCCTTTTGGTCGTCGGTCAGCTTGTCGGTCATTGCTGTGGTGATGAAACCGGGGGCAACAGCATTCACGGTGATCCCGCGGCTGGCAACTTCATAGGCAAGCGATTTGGACATGCCCACCATACCGGCCTTGGACGCGGCATAGTTCGCCTGACCGGGGTTTCCGGTGGCACCGACCACGCTCGAGATATTTACGATCCGGCCCCAACGCGCCTTCATCATGCCCCGCATTACGCCTTTGCACAGCTTGAAGGTCGCGGTCAGGTTGACGTTGATCACCGAATTCCATTCGTCATCCGACATGCGCATGAACAGGTTGTCGCGGGTGATGCCGGCGTTGTTGACCAGAATATCGACCGAACCCATCGCCTCTGCCGCCTGTTTGGGCAGCGCATCAACGGCATCCATATCGCTCAGGTTACAGGGCAGCACGTGGGCGCGCTCACCCAATTCTGCCTTCAATGCTTCCAAAGGTTCGGTGCGGGTGCCAGACAGGCCGACGGTCGCGCCGCGTGCATGCAGGCTGCGCGCGATTTCAGCGCCGATACCACCCGAAGCACCGGTGATCAGCGCATTTTTTCCAGTAAGATCAAACATATGTAATTCCTTTCGCGGCCTATCTCAGGCCGTTTTCACCGCGGCGACATCGGCAGCGGTGCCAATGTTCACGCAGGTGATTTCCTTGTTGATGCGGCGGATCATGCCGGACAGAGCCTTGCCCGCGCCGATTTCCCAGACCTCGGTCACGCCTTGCGCGCCCATCCATTCAACCGACGACATCCAGCGCACCTGACCGGTGACCTGTTCGATCAACAGCTTGCGGATCTGATCGGGGTCGGTAACCGCTTCGGCCACTACATTCGCCACAACCGGCACGGCGGGGGCATTCATTGTCACATCCGCCAGCGCACCGGCCATTTCCTCTGCGGCAGGGGCCATCAGGGCACAGTGGAACGGGGCAGACACGGGCAACAACAAGGCACGCTTAGCACCGGCGGCTTTCGCCAGATCAATCGCGCGTTCGACGGCTGCCTTGCTGCCCGATACAACATTCTGCGCCGGGTCATTCTGGTTGGCGACCTGACAGACCTCGCCCTGGGCGGCCTCTGCGGCGACGGCTTCGGCCTGCTCAAAGCTGAGGCCCAAAAGTGCTGCCATAGCGCCCTGCCCCACAGGCACAGCCGCCTGCATCGCGCGACCGCGAATGCGCAGCAACCGCGCCGTATCCGACAGCGAGAATGTTCCCGCCGCGCAAAGTGCCGCATATTCACCTAGCGAATGGCCCGCGACATAGGCCGCCTTGTCGACGGTAATGCCTTCGGCCTTCAACGCCGCCATCGCCGCCATTGACGTTGCCATCAGCGCAGGTTGTGCGTTTTGGGTAAGCGTCAGCGCGTCAGCCTCGCCTTCCCAGATCAGCGTCGACAGCTTTTCGCCCAAGGCTTCGTCCACCTCGTCAAACACGGCTTTTGCCGCCGGATAAGCGTCAGCCAGATCGCGGCCCATACCGATGGTTTGCGCGCCTTGGCCCGGATATACGAATGCAATGGTCATAAAGTCCCCCGAATTTGCGTTTCCAGCGCTTTAGCGCGTGGGCAGCGGTCAAACAAGCCTGCACGGCGACTGTGCGCTGATCCGCATTGGTCCCGACCAGCCGCTATAGTATGGATAAGCCACCTTAATTCCCGACGGAGCAACCCGATGGCCTTTTCCAATACCGCAATCCGCTACGGCGGGGTGACCAAGTTTTTTCACTGGCTCACCGCCCTGCTGATCCTGACGCTGATCGCACTTGGCCTTTATGCCAGCGACCTGCCTCACGACACCCAAGACGCCCTGACCCGCAAGGCGTGGTTCTTTTCGTTACATAAAACGCTGGGTGTCACGGTGTTCTTTGTCGCCCTCGCCCGCATCGTCTGGGCCTTCGCTCAAACGAAACCGGGGCTGCTGAATGCGGATCACAAACTGGAAAGCTGGCTGGCCGAAACGGTGCATTGGGTGCTTTACGGGTCTTTGGTGATCGTGCCGCTGGCCGGCTGGATCAGCCACGCCGCGGCCTCCGGCTTTGCGCCGATCTGGTGGCCTTTGGGGCAGTCCCTGCCGTTCATTCCTAAAAATACCTCCCTCGAACATGCCTTTGGCGCGGTACACATTATCGCGGGCAAATTGCTGATCGGGGCGCTGGTCCTGCATGTGGCAGGCGCAGTGAAGCATCATGTCATCGACCGCGATTCGACGCTGCGACGCATGTTGCCGGGCGAGCCGGCGATTGGCCCGCTCCCTGCGCAACACCACTCTGCTGCGCCGGTGGTAACCGCGACCGTGGTCTGGATCGCGGCAATCGGCCTGGGTTTGGGGCTGGGTCTGGGCCAACCGGCAGATACAGAAGAGACCGCAACGCTCGACGCCGTGGCGTCCGAATGGCAGGTCCAAAATGGCACCATCGCGCTTGAGGTCACGCAGTTCGGGTCCGTCGTGGCAGGCAGCTTTGCCGATTGGACATCCGCGATTACCTTTGATGAGACAGTCCAAACTGGCAAAGCCGGCGAGGTGACAACCACGGTCGCGATCCCGACGCTCAGCCTCGGGTCGGTGACGGATCAGGCGATGGGTGCGGATTTTTTCAATACCGAGGCCTTCCCCACCGCAACCTTCCAAGCTGATATCAATGTCGCCGCAGATGGCTACATCGCGGCAGGGACGCTCACGATCAAGGACCAGTCCATACCGGTCGAACTGCCCTTCACCCTGACACTTCAGGACGACACCGCGCAGATGACAGGCACCACTACGCTGGACCGTCGCGACTTTGGCATCGGGGAAACGGTGACGGATGAAAGCACGCTCGCCTTTAGCGTCACCGTGAATATCGACCTCACCGCCACACGAGGACAGTAATCCGATCCACAACGGCGCGGGCCATATGGCCCCGCCCCCATAAACGCAAAAACGCCGGGGACCTGCCCCGGCGTCTTCGTTTTCTCACTCAATAAAAAGCTTACTCAGCCTTCATCGCTTCGATAGAGATGTTCACTTGCACTTCGTCGCTGACGAACGGCGCGAACTGACCAAGGTTGAAATCGGTGCGTGTGACCGTGGTCGTCGCGTCGAAACCGGCCCAAGGCTTCTTGGCCATTGGATGCTCGCCCATCTGGTTCAGCTTGGCGTCCAGCACAACGGATTTCGTGACGTCGTTCATGGTCAGGTCGCCAGTGATCAACGCGGTCTTTTCGCCTGTGACTTCGATGCCCGTGGAGACAAATGTCACCATGTCGCCATCTTCGGCCCCAAAGAAGTCACCTGTCATAAAGTGCTCGGTGCGCGGCTCCCAGCCGGTGATCATGTCTTTGACCGGAAACGACACCGATACCGAGGAATTCGCGGGCTCCGCTTCGTCCATCATGATTTCACCGTCAAATCCGCTGAACATCGACGTGGTGGTCGAGAACCCGAGGTGATTATAGGTGAAAACGATCTGGCTGTGGCTTGCGTCCAGCACGTATTTTTCGGCTGCGAACGCGGATGTGGCACCCAGTGTAAGGGCAGTAGCAAGAAGGACAGACTTCATGTTCATTGGAATTCTCCTGTTGGCGTGTGTCTGGAGTATACATGAAGCATTTCAATATTTCAGCAACCCAGCAGCGTTCAACACTTAGTGCGCATTAGCGAACAGTCGCGCGCCCTTTAGATGCTCGCTTTTAGATGCCCGCTTTGCCGTACAACACCCGGATAGGATCAGACCACCTGGCCGGAATCCCGTAGGCTAAAGGTCAGGTTATCGACCACACGACGTTCTGCAATATGAACATCCACAATGAAATTGCCCCGTTCGTCCCAAAAGTGGAAATTCCGGCCAATTCGCTCTACCCTTCCCAGATCGCAAAAGCTGCACCGGTGCAGCACGCGTTTGGCCCCTACCGCGCGGGGGCGTACGAGCCGAAGCTCGCGTCGCAGCGTATCAATCTGTATGTCGGGCAACGCGGGCTTTTGACCTGATAGCATCAGGCTTGCGCCCAGCATAAGCGAAAGCACAGACAGCCCCACCTTGAACAACATCACATCCGAGCCAAAGTTCGACCCCGGCGTCAGCCACAGCCCTGTCGCTGCCAAAACCAAAGCCACCCCGAGCACCCGCTGACCGCTGCGCAGCACTGCCCGCGATCCATCCACCATTCCGGCCTGCGTTGAAAACTGCACGCTGTCTGCCGTAAAATTCGTCACTGCGCCCATTTCTCTGACCAACCTTCATCAACCCATGTTCTCTCCCCATCAGTTCTCGTATGAGTTCATGACGAAAAAGAGGCGCACTCGTGACCCATCCGTGATCAAAGTAGACCTATGCAAACGTCCGTTTATAAATACGTCTGCCACAAATTCGAGGTCCGTCTGGCCCTGCGCGTCACACGCCCTTGCCCTGCCCGCGAAACCGTGTATATCGGCCCTTCGTTTTGCATTATCTTTTGAACCGCGCAGACTCTCGTGGTGGGGCCGCAAAACGCAAATGCCCTACCTATGAAATGCGCCTTGATATAAATAGGAGTGCACATGCCGCTTTATGAGCATGTTATGATTGCGCGTCAGGACTTGTCCAACACGCAAGCAGAAGGCCTTATCGAACATTTTGGCACAGTTTTGGCTGACAACGACGGCAAGCTCGTCGACAGCGAATACTGGGGCGTCAAAACGATGGCCTATAAGATCAACAAAAACCGCAAGGGCCACTATGCCTTCCTGCGTTCGGACGCACCTGCGACCGCCGTTCAGGAAATGGAACGCCTGATGCGTTTGCATGATGACGTGATGCGCGTTTTGACCATCAAAGTTGATGAGCATAAAGAGCTGCCATCGGTCCAGATGCAAAAACGTGACGAACGCCCCGAGCGTGGCGAACGCCGCGAACGTCGTTGATCATCAGCTTGCAATAAAGGACATAAACCATGGCCGCAAAACCATTTTTCCGCCGTCGTAAGGTCTGCCCCTTCTCGGGCGACAACGCACCGGCAATCGATTATAAAGACACACGTCTTCTGCAGCGCTACATCTCTGAGCGCGGCAAAATCGTTCCTTCCCGTATCACCGCAGTCTCCGCGAAAAAGCAGCGTGAATTGGCCCGTGCCATCAAACGCGCCCGCTTCCTCGCCTTGCTGCCCTACGCCGTTAAGTAAGGAGAAAGCACATGCAAGTTATCCTTCTGGAACGTGTGGCCAAGCTGGGCCAAATGGGCGAAGTCGTGGACGTAAAGCCAGGCTACGCACGCAACTATCTGCTGCCACAAGGCAAAGCGCTGTCGGCTTCCAAAGCCAACATCGAAGCCTTTGAAGGTCAGAAAGCACAGCTTGAGGCGCAAAACCTCGAGACCAAAAAAGAAGCCGAAGCCATGGCGGACAAGCTGAACGGTCAGCAGTTCGTTGTGATCCGCTCCGCTTCCGATTCGGGCGCTCTGTACGGTTCCGTCACAACACGTGACGCATCCGATGTGGCAACAGCCGAAGGCTTCACAGTCGACCGCAAGCAGGTCGTTCTGGGCAGCCCCATCAAAGATCTGGGCCTGCACGACGTTACCGTCGTTCTGCACCCCGAAGTCGAAGTCACCATTCAGCTGAACGTTGCACGTTCCGCCGAAGAGGCCGAGCTTCAGGCTGCTGGCAAGTCGATCCAGGAATTGGCCGCAGAAGAAGAAGCTGCCGCCGAATTCGAGATCTCTGAACTGTTTGACGATCTCGGCTCCGCCGCATCCGACGACGATGATGATCAGCCACAAGCAAAAGAGAAATCGGACGAAGACGAAGCGTAAGCCTCAGTCTTTCGACCTGATTCCAAATGAAACGTCGCCGCTGAGCCTTCAGCGGCGACGTTTTTCGTTGCCTAATCGGCGACATGCCGCCCTTAGGTAAGCGACGCTCTGCCCATCAAAAACCAGCGTCATTGCGCGGTATTTCATGGATTGTATGCATGGGGCTCCCATCAACGATGCGAGTCACCCGCATGAATACGCTCACACGCCGCTCCCTTTGTCAGATGTTGCTTTGCGCACCCGCCCTATCCGCCTGCGCCAGTACCGAAGCAGAACCGCCCGCCGTGGCCCGTAAACTGCCCTTACACCCGAACGAGACGCCAGAGCTGCGTGGCCTGATCAATAAATGGGCCGATCACTACGAAGTGCCCCGCCCCTTGGTCCACCGCCTTGCCATCCGCGAAAGCACGCACCGTCCCGAGGCGCGCAATGGGCCGTATTTCGGCCTGCTTCAGATCCTGCCCGCAACCGCACGCGGCATGGGCTTTAGAGGCGATGCCGGCGAGCTTCTAAATCCTGATGTCAATTTGAAGTACGGCGTCAAATACCTGCGCGGCGCTTGGCTGCTGTCCAATGGCGATCACGCCACAGCAATCAAATGGTACGCGCGCGGCTACTATTACGAAGCAAAACGGCGCGGCATGTTGGTTGAAACCGGCCTGCGCAAGGGCTGAGCCGCTGCGCAAGGGCTGAGCCGCTGCGCTGACGTCCGGCACGGGGCCGCTGCCAGCACCGCCCCCCCAGATAGCAAAAGGGCCACCCAATCGGGCGGCCCTTTCTTTTTACGTCACCGGCGAGGGTGAAAGACTTATTCGTCTTCCAGCTCTTCTACGGCTTTCTGCAGATCTTCTTTCGACACTTCTTTTTCGTTCAATGTCGCTTGTTCGAACACGTGGTCGACCACTTTATCTTCGAACAACGGTGCGCGCATCTGCTGCTGCATCTGCTGGTTTTGTTGAACGAATTCAAAGAACTGGCGCTCCTGACCAGGGTACTGACGTGCCTGGTTCATGATCGCTTGGGTCATCTCCGCGTCGGTCACCTGAACTTCGGCTTTCTGCCCCAGCTCGGCCAGCAGCAGCCCAAGACGCACGCGGCGCTCGGCCAGCTTCTTGTGCTCGTCTGTGGTCTCGATCTCGGGGTGATCGTGGCCTTCGACTTCGGGGTTGTCTTCGTGCCACAGCTGGTGCGCGATCTGGCCGGCTTCGGCTTCAACCAACGACGGCGGCAGGTCAAAGCTGACCAGCTTGTCCAGCTCGTCCAGCAGACCGCGTTTCATGACAGCGCGCGACGCACCGGTATATTCCGCTTCCAGACGCTCTGCGATCTGGGATTTCAGCGCGGCGAGGTCTTCTGCACCGAATTTCTTGGCCAGCTCGTCGTCGATTTTGGCAGCGACGGGCTTTTTCACTTCTTTAACTTTGCACTCGAACACGGCTTCTTTGCCCGCGAGGTGAGGTGCTTGGTAATCTTCGGGGAAGGACACGGTGACGTCTTTTTCGTCGCCCGCAACAACACCGACCAGCTGTTCTTCGAAGCCGGGAATGAACGAGTTGGAACCCAGAACCAGCGGGTAGTCTTCTGCAGCGCCGCCTTCAAAGGCTTCGCCGTCTACCTTGCCAAGGAAATCAAATGTGATCTGATCGCCATCTTCGGCCTTGGCACCCTCTTCGCGGGCTTCAAAGTCCTGTGCGGTCTCTGCCAGATTGGCCAGCGCTTCATCAACGGCAGCGTCGTCAGCTTTGACAACCATTTTATCCAGCGTGATGGACGACAGGTCGACTTCGGGGATTTCTGGCAGCGCTTCGTAGGTCATGGTGACCTCGACGTCGTCGCCTTCTTTCCAGTCTTCGTTCGCCATTTTGACGTCAGGCTGCATCGCGGGGCGATCGCCGGACTTTTCAAAGTGTTCCTGCATGGCGCCATCAATGCTTTCCTGCATTGCTTCGCCCATAACCTTTTGGCCGAACTGCTTTTTCAGCAGCGCCATTGGCACTTTACCTTTGCGGAAACCCTTCATCTCGACTTCGGGCTGCGCTTCGGCCAGCTTTTCGTTGACCTTGGCCTCCAGCTCAGCTGCTGTCACAGTGATGGCATAGCCGCGTTTCAGACCTTCGTTCAGCGTCTCGTTGACCTGCATGTTTGCTCCATAGGGTAAGGCCGCGCATTGCGGGGCGCGGGCGGAAAAATTTCCGCTCTTCTATTGGGGCCTGCGCTTGGGCGCAAGCGGATTTGGCGGCGGGGTCCCGTGGGACGGGGCAATTTGCCCCCTGCCCCCGCCTACGGGTGGTAAATAACGTCTCGCGTGGTCCTCAAGCGGCGAAGGGTCACCGCCTCAGGCCCCGATCAAGCCTAGGTCATGCCCAGTGCTTCTTTGTACATTTCAAGGACGGCTTCTTCTTCGGCGATATCATCCGCCTCGCGCTTGCGCAGCGCGATAACCTTGCGCAGAACTTTGGTGTCGTAACCGCGGGACTTGGCTTCTGCCATGACCTCTTTTTGCTGCTCGGCCAGGTCTTTCTTCTCGGCATCCAGCCGCTCGATCCGCTCTACGAACTGGCGAAGTTCGTTTGCGGTGACACGATACGTTGCATCACCGATGGCGTCTGCGGATTCGGGATTGGTGGCACTGTCGCTCATCTGGGGCGTCCTATGTCTTGAATGGGTCAGCGCAGTGACTACCCCCGTGCCTGCCCTGCCGCAAGCCACTCTTGCCCATTGGGCGGAATTCGGATAGCTCGCGCCCTATGGAAAACGCATCTCTAACTATCTTTGACGTCCTGATCTGGGCGGGGGCAGCTATCTCCTTTGTTGGGCTGGTCGGGCTTGTCTGGTGTATCGTGCGCGTGGCCCGCGCCAAACGCGCCGCCCTCACCGAAGAAGAGATGCGCGTCGTCTTGCAAAAAGTCCTGCCGTTGAACCTTGGCGCGTTGCTGTTGTCGGTGATCGGGCTGATGATGGTCGTCGTGGGTATTATCCTCGGGTAACGCTTGTTTGCACGTCATCGCGCGCTCTGCCGGCCGCCTTCTCACCGCTTGCGCCTTGCCACACATTCAAAAGTCACTATATGTCTCTCTGACACCTGCCACTTATGGCGGTCTTTGAGGGCAATATAGCATATGATTGAAGCAGATTGGATTTGGGGCCTGATTGGCGGGCTGTTGATTGGATGTGGTGGCGCGGTGTATCTGCTGGGCAACGGCCGCATCATGGGGGCCAGTGGCATCGTGGGCGGGCTGGTCGACGGATCGGGCCGCAGCACTTGGGTCGAACGCATCAGCTTTTTGGCGGCCCTGATCCTTATTCCTGCGGCAATTGCGACCCTGGCCCCGACCCCAGCGACGACCCACCTGACCGAAAACCTTTGGCTGGTTGGCGTGGCAGGGCTGCTGGTCGGTCTGGGCACCCGTATTGGCAACGGCTGCACGTCCGGCCACGGCGTTTGCGGGATTTCGCGGCTGAGCCCCCGCGGCATCGTCGCCACATTGGTCTATATTGCGGCGGGGGCCTTGATGGTCGTCGTCTTGCGCAGCTTTGTCGGAGGGATTTGAGATGCGTAACATGATTGCCGCGCTTGCGGGCGCTTTGTTTGGCACCGGACTGTACCTGTCTGGCATGACAGACACCCAAAAGGTCCAGGGGTTTCTGGATTTCTTTGGCAGCTGGGACCCGACATTAGCCTTCGTCATGGGAGGGGCCATTCTGCCTATGGCAGTGGCGTGGGCGATGACCCGTACGCGTCGCCCTGTTACGGGTGGTGACTTTCCCGCCCGCCCCGATGCGCGCTTGGATCGCAAGTTGATTATCGGCGCAGTGCTGTTTGGTGCAGGCTGGGGACTGGTCGGGCTGTGCCCGGGTCCGGCGCTGGCGTCGCTGGGTTTCGGCGGCTTGGGCGGCATTATTTTCCTGATCGCCATGCTGGCAGGCATGATGATCGCCCCCAAAGCGCGGCGGATACTAGACACACCGCGGACGGCTGGATAAATCAAACTATGGATATTCGTCAAATCACCCCCCGCTTCTATGCTTCCCCTCAGATCGACCCGTCCGATATGGGCGCGATCAAAGAGGCAGGCATCACCTTGATCTTGTGCAACCGCCCCGACGCCGAGGTTCCCCCCAGCCATCAACATGCGGCCATTCAAGCCGCGGCAGAGGCTGCCGGACTGCGTTTCGCGTATCAGGAGTTGACCCATCAAACGATGACCCCCGACGTGATTGCCCATAATCGCGAAATCAGCGTGGCGCAGGACGAAGTCGTTCTGGGCTATTGCGCCTCTGGCACACGATCCACGATTGCTTGGGCTTTGGGTCAGGCTGGCAAACAACCGGCTGACACGCTGATAGAAGCCGCCCGTGCCGGCGGCTATGACCTAAGCCATATGCGTGACGTGCTCAGCGCCCCCTACGCCTAAGAGCCCCTCTTGCTCCATCACGACAGCGGATAGCGCCGCCTTGGCGCTGTCCCCCACACAGCCACGTTCATCTACATCATCCCATAGCGCGCATCCTTTCCCGCTGCTTCATCCCCTTCAAGATGACGGACAAAGGTTACGAATCTGCTTAGATGCGATGAGAAATCGACTTAGACGTCGGTCTGCGCGATTGGCAGCTCGACACGGAAGCCGGTGCCCGACACATCAGTGAGATACGATATATCTCCCTCTAGCCGCTTTATAATCTCGCGACAGATAGCAAGCCCCAAACCTGCCCCCTCGCCGCCTTGCCCCGGTAAACGGCTAAACTTTTCAAAAATCAGTGCTTGCGAAGCGGCGTCAATTCCTGCGCCGTTATCTATCAGATCAACGATGATACGCCGCCCCCGCTGATGCGCCCGGATCGACAGCTGCGGGTCATCAGCCACACAATATTTCTGTGCATTTGTAATCAAGTTTATGAAAACCTGCACCAAACGATCCAGATCGGTATCCAGCACGATATCTTCACCCGCGCTTTCCCGATCAATCTTGATCACACGCGTATTTGCCGCCCGCGCGGTGGTGACCGCCTGATCCAGCACATCGCGCAGAACGCCACGTTGTCGGTTCAACGACACCTCGCCGTTTTCAAGCACAGACAGATCCAGCAGATCGTCCAGCAAGCGCGTAAGCCGGATGGTTTCGGAGTGAATAATCGACGCGTAGCGGGTCTTTTCTTCCGGTCCCAACCCTTCGGCGTCACGCAAAATTTCAGAAAAGGCACGGATAGAGGTCATGGGCGTGCGCAATTCATGGCTGATCTGGCTTAGAAAACTGTCTTTTTGATGCGACAGTTGGGTCAGCTTGTCATTGGCGCTGCGCAGTTTCGCAGCGGTATCTGTCAGCGCACGGGATTTGATTTCCAGCTGGCTGGAATATTCCAGCATCTGCGCCGATTCGTCCGCCACAGCCAACAGATCCTGAACCGAGACAGAGGCCCCACCCACCAGTTGCGCCACCATAGCATGCGCCGTAGCGGCCCCCACAGATGCTGCGAGTTCGCGTTCTAGCGCCTGCACAAATCGCGGTGTCGGTTCCGGTAGGCCGTCGTGTTTTTCTTGCAACTGCGCTTGCGCCCGAAAGAAGCCTTGCGCCTCTGCAGCGCCCAAAATGCGCTGTGCCATGATCATCAGATCCTCGCTCGCCGCGACCGACGCGCTCCATCCGCGTGCCGCCGTGGAATGGTCAAAGATGTTCACGAATTGCGCCCCTTGCAGCCGCTCTACGGGGGCAGGAAAGCTGAACAGGGACACAGCGATAAATACCAAGGCATTGATTGAAAGGCTCCAGAGGACGGCATGAACGGTTGGATCTAACCCATTGATTCCGAACAACGCCTCGGGTCGCAGCCACTGCAATCCGAACAGCCCGTTTTGAAAGGTAGACGCCGACAGCGCGGCCCCTGGGCCAAAGCTTGGCAACAGCATTGTATAGACCCAAAGTGCAAAGCCGACGGTCAGCCCACAAATCGCCCCCGTCCGCGTCGCACCGCGCCAGAAGATACCCCCCAGCAGCACCGGCAAAAATTGCGCCACCCCCCCGAAAGAGATTGTCCCGATCGCCGCAAGCGCACCGCCCCCGCCCGACAGCCGGTAATAGCAATACCCCAGCGAAATGATCAGCAGGATCGACAGCCGCCGCGACAGGATCACCACATGACGCACATCGCCCGACTGCTGGACAGTGTTTTGTCCATAGGTCAGCCAGATTGGCATCACGATATGGTTGCTCACCATCGTCGACAGCGCCAGCGTCGCGACGATCACCATTGATGTGGCAGAGGAAAACCCACCGAGAAAGGCGAACATCGCGAGCGAATTCTGTCCCTGACTCAGCGGCAGGCTCAGGACGAACAAATCAGGGTTCGACCCTTCGGGTAGCAGATCGAGCCCGACCACGGCAATGGGCACGACGAACAGGCTCATCAGCATGAGATACAGCGGGAAAGCCCAGCTGGCGGTCTGCAAGTGGCGCTCGTCGCCGTTCTCCACGACCAAGACCTGAAACATGCGCGGCAGGCAAATAAAAGCCGCAGCGGCCAGCAGGGTCAACGCGGTCCACCGGCCCCCTTCGACCTGCCATTGCCCGATCGCGGACCGGTCAATCTGCGCCAGTGTCTGTTCGACACCACCGGCGACCCCCCAGACCACGAAAGCACCAACCGCCAGCAGCGCCAGCAGCTTAACCACCGCTTCTACTGCGATGGCGATGACCACGCCGTGATGGCGTTCGTTGGCGTTCAAATTACGGGTGCCGAACAACACCGTGAACAGCGCCAGCCCCACCGCAACCCAGAATGCCGCCTGTGCCGAATTGATCTGGCCGCCGCCGGACGGGGCCTGAGGCTCGGCGCTGGCAAAGATCGACAAGGACAGGGTAACCGACTGTAGTTGAAGCGCAATATAGGGCGTCACCCCAATGACGGCCATGATCGTGACCAATATCGCCAAGAGGTTCGATTTCCCGTAGCGTGACGAAATAAGATCCGCGACCGAGGTCACGCGATGAGACCGTCCGATGCGTACCAAACGGCGCAAGATCCACCACCAGCCAATCATCACCAGCGACGGGCCAAGATAGATCGTCACGAATTCCAGCCCTGATCGCGCCGCATAGCCGACCGCGCCATAAAAGGTCCAAGCGGTGCAATAGATCGACAGCGACAGCGTATAGACCAACGGCGAGCGCAACAGCCAGTCCCCACGCCCGCGGGCGGCAGCGCGTTCAGCCGCAAAGGCCACGGCAAAAAGCCCCACCACATACAGCAAACAGACGGCAACCAGCTGGTTCAGCGACACCATCAGCCTTGCGTTTCCTGTGCGATCTGACGCGCTGTCCGCCGCCACAACAAAAAGCAACAGGCGATGCCCGCCAGCCAGACGCCAAAGACATAGCGCAGCGCATGTGACATGGGAACAGCATCGCCCGCAGAGGGGTCTGGCACCGGCCACAAAAGCGGTACCATCCAGAACCCCAGCACCAGCAGCGGCAGCAGCCGGACGGCGTCCATCATGCGGCGAAACCGGTAGCTGCGCCGTTCAAGAAACAGCGGCGAGCCGGGTAGTTTACTCATGCCTCTGCAGTGCCTGCAGCTGTTAGATCGCGCACGGCCGCCAGCATATCGGCATTAGAGAAAGGTTTGGTCATAAAGCGGCTGACGCCCGCCTCTAGCGCGATTTCGCGGTCGCGGGTCTGGCCGCGGGCGGTCAGCATCAAAATAGGCAGATCGGCCAGCGCCGCGTCCGCGCGTAGCTCTTTAAGGATTTCAAAACCGCTTTTACCGGGCAGCATCACATCCAGCATCACCAGATCGGGGTTGGCATTGCGGATGACGTCGACAGCCGTGGCCCCGTTGGCCAGCGTTTCGACGCGCCAGCCTTCGCGGCCTAATAAAAATCGTATCGCCTCGGCGATGTTCGTCTCGTCTTCTACGAGCACGACGTGTTTGCCCATTGGCAAAATCCCTCCCTGTGGCCCTGGCCGCCTTAGGACGCGATCTTGGTAGGCCGAGAGGCAGGATGCACGGAAAACCCTGCCCTGTCAAAAGCCTGTTGCCCGCCCTTATACGCCATCATTCAAGATTGACGGCTCGCGGCGTGCCGGACATTCGGTGCGCGGACACACCCGGCACGTGGCACCGACATCGTGCACAGCTACGGTTTCGGGGCTGGCGGGTAGGATTAACATGACCGACTGCAGCAAGGGCATCGCGTTGTAATCGCGCGCATTCTGGGGTTCACAGGTCGCATAACAATCAAACGAGGAATACCCCCGCCCCAGCTGCGTCACCCGTTGTTTTTGCACCATGCCGGGGCTGCCCAAGACGCTGAACAACGGCCAAAGCGGGCAGCAGGCGCCAAAGCGGGGCACGACAAACCCGTCGATGGATTTGCGGAAGATCAACGTGCCTGACCGGTCGCAAACGACCAGCCCCGCGCCCAGTTCCGGCACCGTCGCCATACGGCGCAAAACACGCGCCACGGGCTGCCGCAGCAGCGCGGCAAGTGCAACGGGGTCCGGCCCTAGCTCATCGAGCGCTTGCGTCAGCCCGGCAATCGGCAGCGCCTCTGCATCGATGGCGATCTGCTGCAAAACGTCTCGTGCGATATGCCGTGCAGCAACGCTTTGCAGGTCGGGAGCAGTCTGGATTAGCGTCTCAATGGCTCCTGCATCCCCATCTGTGACCTCTAGCGTTGCAAAACGATAGCGGTGCGCGGCTAGAAACGCTTCGACCTCCTCTTGCGGAGAGTTGGCGGCGGGGGTGATCTCGGGGTCGGCCTCAAGGTACCCCACAAGCGCCTGTGCGCTATCCGCAAGGCGGCGGCTGTCCTGATCGATGTTGATGTGAAACCGGTCGCGCCATTCGGGTTCAAGGGTTTTTGTATCGGCAAGGATCGACGCGGTTGACCGGATCGCCGCCGCGGTGGTCAGCAGTTCGTGCATAGAAGCCGCCAGATGCGGGTCATGGGCCAAACGGTCGGTCAGCGTCTCGACGGTGCGTTCAAGCGTGGCGATCCGGCGTTGCGCGCTGGCCAACACATCAGCCCAACCGGGAAAGCGTCCGGCGAATTCGTCAGCGCGGTTCACCTCTGGCCCGCTCAGCCGAGCATCATCCGCGGCCTCGCGCAGGGTAGCAATCAAGGCGGCTTCGGCTCCTTCGGTCAGCGCTGTCGGCTCCACCCCAAGCGCGCCTGCGATGTTCAGCAACAGTTTCCCGCCGATTCTGCGCCGGTTGTGTTCGATTAAGTTCAGATAGCTGGCCGAAATGCCGATCCGCTTGGCCAGATCAGCCTGCTTTTGCCCTGCCATCACCCGCCGCTCGCGGATGCGACTGCCGGTCAACGCATCGCGGGTCATGCGACACAGCCGCCGGGATTATGCCGCATTATCAACGGCTTTCTGCGCTGCAATATCATTAAATTTACAAATCCCCCTAGGCCTCTGCGAATATATTTACAGAATAGTTGTTTTTATCAAGGGGCTTGTTGATCGGTTTTCAGTTTTCCTCTCATATCATATTTGCACCTCTGTGCATCATGGACCCGGAAAAATAATCGGGCCGTGGTTTCAACATTTGGGAGGAAATACATGACATTTTCTAACTTGACGCGTCGCGGCGTGATCAAAACCGGCGCTGCTGCCGGTGCTGGTCTTGCCTTGCCGACGTATCTAAGCGCTGCCGCGCATTCCGGTTTCACGAACGCGCCAACGGGCGACACGGTGACGCTGGGCTTTAACGTGCCACAATCGGGCCCCTACGCGGACGAGGGCGCAGACGAACTGCGCGCGTTCGAGCTGGCGGTCGAACACCTGAACGGTCAGGGCGACGGCGGCATGCTGAACACCTTCAGCTCCAAGGCGCTGGAAGGTAACGGGATCATGGGCAAGAAGGTCCAGTTCGTCACCGGCGACACGCAGACGAAATCGGACGCGGCCCGCGCATCGGCGCAGTCGATGATCCAGAAAGACGGCGCGATCATGATCTCGGGCGGCTCAAGCTCGGGCGTAGCTGTTGCTGTTCAAGGCTTGTGCCAAGAGGCCGGCGTGATCTTTATGTCGGGTCTGACCCATTCGAACGACACCACCGGAAAAGACAAGAAAGCCAACGGCTTCCGCCACTTCTTTAACGCTTACATGTCCGCTGCGGCGCTCGCTCCGGTGCTGAAGAACCTCTATGGCGACGACCGTAAGGTCTATAGTCTGACAGCCGACTACACATGGGGCTGGACGCAGCAGGAATCCATTCAGGCCGCGACCGAAGCCATGGGCTGGGAAACCATCAACGACGTGCGCACGCCGCTCGCCGCGACCGATTTCTCGTCCTACATCGCGCCTGTGCTGAATTCCGGTGCCGATGTATTGGTTCTGAACCACTACGGCGGAAACATGGTCAACTCGCTGACCAACGCCGTGCAGTTCGGCCTGCGCGACAAGCAGGTGAACGGCAAGAACTTCGAAATCGTTGTGCCGCTATATTCCGAGCTGATGGCCCGCGGTGCGGGTGAGAACATCACCGGTATCGTCGGTTCGCAAAACTGGGACTGGAAGCTCGAGAACCAGATGGGAGACCGCTACAAAGGCACCAACGCTTTCGTTCAGTCCTTTGGCGAAAAATACGGCTTCCCACCCAGCCAGGCGGCTCAGACATGCTATGCGCAAACACTGCTTTATGCGGATGCTGTGGCCCGTGCCGGTTCGTTTAACCCCTGCGCCGTTGGCGAAGCCCTTGCCGGTTTCGAATTCGATGGTCTGGGCAACGGTCCAACGCTGTACCGTGCTGGCGACCACCAGTGCTTTAAGGACGTTGTGGTCGTGCGCGGCAAAGAGAATCCCGAGAACGAATTCGATCTCGTGGAAATCGTCGAAGTCACCCCAGCCGAGCAAGTCACCTATGACGTCGATCACCCGATGTTTGCGGGTGGCGAGCTGGGCGACTGTAACCCCGGCGCGTAAATCCAAGTCTAAGGCGGGGGGCGACCCCTGCCTTACCTTGCCGGCGGAATTTTTCCGTTTTTCACTTCTTAAAAATTCGAGGGCACCGCGATGGACGCCATTCTTTTGCAACTTCTTAACGGGTTGGACAAAGGTTCAGCCTATGCGCTCATCGCGCTTGGTCTGACGTTGATTTTCGGCACGCTGGGTGTCGTGAACTTTGCCCATGGGGCGCTGTTCATGATCGGTGCCTTCTGCGCCGTCACGCTAAGCAAGATTTTCACGCTGAGCCACAAGGCATCGGAACCGTCCGGCGTCGATTTTCTGGGCAAACCAAAGTACGATGACATCCTTTATATCAAGGACTGGTTCGGAGAGACCGCCGGTGCCTGGATGCTGGATTGGTCGGTTCCCCTGTCGATCCTCTTTGCCGTACCGATCATGCTGGTCATCGGCTTTGTTATGGAACGCGGGTTGATCAAACACTTCTACAAACGCCCCCACGCGGACCAGATCCTTGTGACTTTCGGTCTGGCGATCGTGCTGCAAGAGGTGATCAAGTACTTCTACGGTGCCAACCCGATCCCGACCTCTGCCCCCGAAGCCTTTCGCGGGTCGTTCGACTTTGGCGTGATGCTGGGCTTTGATCCTAATGCGATCATCTACCCCTACTGGCGCCTGATCTATTTCGCTTTCTCGGCGGTCATCATCGGCGGCGTTTTTGCCTTCTTGCAGTTCACCACCTTCGGGATGGTCGTGCGTGCCGGTATGGCTGACCGCGAGACCGTAGGTCTGCTGGGCATCAACATCGACAAACGTTTCACCATCATGTTCGGCATCGCCGCCGCGGTCGCCGGTCTGGCCGGTGTCATGTACGCGCCGATCAATTCGCCCAACTACCATATGGGTATGGATTTTCTGGTGCTGAGCTTTGTGGTCGTCGTTGTCGGCGGCATGGGGTCTTTACCCGGGGCCGTTCTGGCGGGGTTCTTGCTGGGTGTCCTGGAAAGCTTTGCCTCTATGAACGAGGTCAAGAACATCCTGCCCGGCATTGACCAGATCATCATTTACGTTGTCGCGATCCTTATCTTGCTGACACGCCCCCGTGGCCTAATGGGTCGCAAAGGCGTGATGGAGGAATAACCCATGCAATCACTCACTAAAAAAGACTTTCTCCTTCTGTTGGTGGTGGCATTCCTGACCATGGCAGCCCCTATCATCCTGAACCCCTTCCCCGCCGGATCAGGGCTGGCGCAGTTCAACGCCGGCTACCCTGACTTGATGCAACGCTTTGTGATCTTTGGCATCTTTGCCATCGGGTTCAACATTCTGTTCGGGCTGACCGGATACCTCTCCTTTGGTCACGCGGCCTTTCTGGGGGTCGGTTCCTACTCTGCCGTGTGGATGATGAAGCTCTTGTCGATGAACGTGATCCCCGCGATCCTTTTGTCGGTGATCGTGGCGGGGCTCTTCTCTGTCGTGATCGGCTTTGTCTCGCTGCGCCGGTCGGGGATCTACTTTTCGATCCTCACGCTCGCCTTTGCGCAGATGTCGTTCAACCTTGCCTATTCGGTGCTGACGCCGATCACCAATGGCGAAACCGGGCTGCAAATCTCGCTCAGCGATCCGCGTATTCTGGACGGTGCGAACGCGCCCAGCTACCCCAACCTTTTCGGGGCGCAGATGAATGCCGCGACGACGTTGGATTTCGGGGCTTGGTCCTTCACCTTCTCGGTCGGCTACTACCTTTGTGCAGTGATCATGCTGCTGGCGTTCTATATCTCGATCCGCGTCTTCCGGTCGCCCTTCGGGATGATGCTGCGGGCCGTGAAATCGAACCAGCAACGGATGAACTACACCGGCCTGAACACCAAACCCTACACGCTGGCGGCCTTTGTTATCTCTGGCATGTATGCCGGTCTGGCCGGTGGCCTGCTGGCGGCAATGGACCCGCTTGCTGGGGCCGAACGGATGCAGTGGACCGCCTCGGGCGAGGTTGTTCTGATGACCATCCTTGGGGGTGCGGGCACCCTTCTGGGGCCGGTACTGGGCGCGGGCTTTATCAAGTATTTTGAAAATATCTTTTCCAAGATCAACGATAACGTTCTGCACGGCTGGTTCTCTTTCATGCCCGATGGGCTGGAAGACATGCTGATCGCGGTGATCCACCCCTTTGTCGGCAAGGGCTGGCACCTAACCTTGGGTCTGCTGTTCATGCTGGTCGTGATCTTCTTGCCCGGTGGTCTGGTCGAAGGTGGCCAACGCATCGGTCGCGTGTTCCGTCGCAAGGACCGGAACGCGGGATCGGTCGAAGCCGACGCCGCCGCACAACGCAACACACCCCCAGCCGAATAAGAAGGAGCTGAACAGATGGCCATTCTCGAAGTCAAAAATGTCGGCAAACGTTTCGGCGGGTTGCAAGCGCTGAGCAACGTGAACCTCAGCGTTGCGGAAAATTCGGTCCATGCCATTATCGGGCCGAACGGGGCGGGTAAATCCACGCTGCTGAACTGTCTGGTGGGCAAACTGATCCCCGATACCGGATCGGTTATGTTCGACGGGCAGTCGGTGCTGGGGCGCAAACCCTACGAGATCAACCAGATGGGGATTTCGCGCGTATTTCAAACGCCCGAGATCTTTGGCGATCTCAGTGTGCAGGAAAACATGCTGATCCCCTGCTTTGCCAAACGTGACGGGGCGTTCCAGATGAACGCGCTTACCGCCATGTCGAGCCAGCGCGACGTGATCGAAAAAGCCGAAGAAATGCTGGTCGAGATGAAGCTCGCCGACAAGCGCCATATGCACGCGGCTTCTATGTCACGCGGTGATAAACGTCGGTTGGAAATCGCGATGTGCCTGTCGCAAGACCCGCGACTGCTGCTGCTGGATGAACCCACAGCGGGCATGGCGCGGGCCGATACCAACAATACCATCGACCTGCTGAAACAGATCAAGGACGAACGCGACATCACCATCGCCATCATCGAACACGACATGCATGTGGTGTTCTCGCTGGCGGAACGGATCACCGTGTTGGCGCAAGGCACCCCGCTGGTCGAAGACACCCCCGACAACATCAAAGGCCACCCCAAGGTGCGCGAGGCTTACTTGGGCGAATCCCAGGACGCCGCCTGACGCGCGGGGGCTCCGCCCTTCGCGCGTCACCCCGCACCAGAGGCTTTGCAAGGACAAGACTATGAACACGAAACCCGATTTCTCGAACAGCGCCAACCACGCCGCTACTGCCCCCGCCTATCTTTCGGTCTGGGACATCCACGCCTATTACGGCGAAAGCTATATCGTGCAGGGCGTCAGCTTTAACGTGCACGAAGGCGAGATTCTGGCGCTTCTGGGCCGCAACGGGGCGGGGAAAACGTCGACCCTGCGGGCCATCGCCCAGATTGGCGACCCCGAATTGCGCAAGGGCGAGGTTTGGCTCGACCACCAGCCGCTGCACAAGATGGCAAGCCACGAGGCCGCCGCCAACGGTCTGGCGCTGGTCCCCGAAGACCGCCGTATCATCGCGGGTCTCACGGTCGAGGAAAACCTGCAACTGGCGCAGATCGCCCCACCCATCGGCTGGTCGCTTGACCGCATCTATGACCTGTTTCCCCGTCTGAAAGAGCGCCGCAAACAAGAGGGCGTGACCCTGTCGGGCGGCGAACAACAGATGCTGGCGATTGCCCGCGCGCTGGCCCGTGACATCAAGGTGCTATTGCTGGATGAACCCTATGAGGGGCTTGCCCCCGTGATCGTGGACGAGATCGAAAAGACCCTATCACTGATCAAATCCCAAGGCATTACCACCATTTTGGTTGAACAAAACGCGGTGCGTGCGCTCAAGCTCGCGGATCGTGCGGTGATCCTTGATACCGGCGGCGTGGTCTTTGACGGCACTGCCGAAGAGGTGTTAAACAATGCCGAACTGCGGGCCGAATATCTGGCAATCTGACCCTAACATTATGTGGACGCGGTAATTTCTGGCGAAACATGCGTTTCAAACCGGCATTTTTCCGCGTCCGCGTCCCCTTGCCCCATTGCATATCCCCCCTGCCCCGATCCGCCGCCTCTCGCGGCATAGGTGACGTTAGGCAACTGCTTGCTTTTCATGACTGCGCCCATGCCCTATAAGGCAGCAATTCAAGGGCACAGGCAGCGCCCTATCGACTTTGACTGGCTGAGGAAAATATGACAAAAAACACCCATGACGCCGATGTGGCTTTTATCCAAGCGCTCGCCGAGTTGCTGAACGAAAACGATCTGACCGAATTGCAGGTCAAGCGGGATTACGCCGAGGATGACAGCCTGAATGTGCGCGTCAGCCGCAAACCACCGCAACAGATCGTAGCACCGCATCAGGCGCAATCGGCCCCTGCGCACTATGCAGCGCCCGCGCCCGCCGCCCCGGCAGCCGCAGCCCCTGCAGCAGAAGCCAGCGATCCCGCGGATCACCCCGGTGCTGTCGTCTCTCCGATGGTGGGGACGGTATATATGCAAGCCGAACCTGGCGCGCCTTCGTTTATCTCGGTCGGGACCTCCGTTGCCGAAGGCGACACGCTGCTGATCGTTGAAGCGATGAAAACAATGAACCACATTCCAGCGCCACGTTCCGGCACGGTAAAGCGGATTTTGGTCGATGATGGCGCCGCCGTTGAATTTGGCGCGCCCTTGGTGATCCTGGAATAAGGCGAAACCTATGTTCAAAAAAATCCTAGTCGCAAACCGCGGCGAGATCGCGTTGCGCGTGATCCGTGCGGCCCGCGAGATGGGCATCGGGTCTGTCGCGGTCCATTCGACGGCAGACAGCGATGCGATGCATGTGCGCATGGCAGACGAATCTGTCTGCATCGGCCCGCCCTCCTCGCAGCAATCCTATCTGTCGATTCCGTCGATCATCGCCGCCTGCGAAATCACCGGTGCCGAAGCGATCCACCCCGGATACGGTTTCTTGTCCGAAAACGCGGGCTTTGTGCAGATCGTCGAAGACCACGATCTGACCTTTATCGGCCCCACAGCGGAACACATCCGCATTATGGGCGACAAGATCACCGCCAAAGACACCATGAAAGAGCTTGGCGTGCCCTGCGTTCCCGGCTCTGACGGTGGTGTGCCCACACTGGCCGACGCAAAGCGTATCGGCGAGGAAATCGGCTATCCGGTAATCATCAAGGCAACCGCCGGGGGTGGGGGCAAGGGCATGAAAGTGGCGCAATCCGCCGCTGAAATGGAACGTGCCTTCATGACAGCCCGTGCCGAAGGGAAATCGAACTTCGGCAACGACGAAGTCTATATCGAGAAATACCTCACCACGCCGCGCCACATCGAAATTCAGGTGTTCGGCGATGGCAAAGGTCGCGCTGTCCATCTGGGCGAACGCGACTGTTCGCTGCAACGCCGCCACCAGAAGGTCTTCGAAGAAGCCCCCGGCCCGTCGATCACCGCCGAAGAACGGGCGCGTATCGGTAAAGTCTGCGCGGATGCGATGGCCAACATCAACTACATCGGCGCGGGCACGGTCGAATTCCTGTATGAAAACGGCGAGTTCTATTTCATCGAAATGAACACGCGTTTGCAGGTCGAACACCCCGTCACCGAAGCCATCTTTGGGGTCGATCTGGTGCGCGAACAAATTCGCGTCGCTGCCGGTATGGATTTGTCCTTTACCCAAGAAGACCTGAAGATCAACGGCCACGCGATCGAGGTCCGGATCAACGCTGAAAAACTGCCGAACTTCTCGCCCTGCCCGGGCAAGATCACGCAGTATCATGCCCCAGGCGGGCTTGGTGTGCGGATGGATAGTGCGCTGTATGACGGCTATAAAATCCCGCCCTACTACGACAGCCTGATCGGCAAGCTGATCGTTCACGGGCGCGACCGTCCCGAAGCGCTGGCGCGTCTGCGCCGTGCCTTGGGAGAGCTGATCGTGGACGGGGTCGACACGACGATCCCGCTGTTTCACGCGCTGCTTGACGAACAGGACGTGCTGACAGGGGACTATAACATCCACTGGCTAGAGCATTGGCTTGAAACAAATTTGGGCAATGCCTGACCTGACGCCAGAGCTGTTATTGCACGGCTATTCCATGGGGATCTTTCCCATGGCCGAACACCGCGACGACCCGGAAATCTTCTGGGTCGACCCGCGGCGGCGGGGCATCTTCCCGCTGGACGGGTTCCACATCTCGCGGTCCCTTGCGCGCGCGATGCGGCGGACACGCTTTACCATCAACATCGACACCGCATTTAAAGACGTCGTATCCGGCTGCGCCGACCGCGCCGATACATGGATCAACGCCGAGATTTTTGCGCTGTACGCTAAGCTACATGCCCAAGGTCACGCCCATGCGCTTGAGGTCTGGGAAGGCGATGTTTTAGTGGGTGGCGTCTACGGCGTCACGCTGGGGCGCGCGTTTTTTGGCGAAAGCATGTTTTCGCGGCGCGATAATGCATCAAAGATCGCGCTGGCCTGTCTGGTGGACCGGCTGAACCGCGGCGGGTTTACCCTGTTCGACACGCAGTTCCTGACACCGCACCTGGCGTCTCTTGGTGCGCAGGAGATCACTCGCGCCGCCTATCACGCTCGGCTAGAAATGGCCTTGATGAAAAACGCGGACTTTACTGCGCCCCATGCTGCCACGCCTCAGGATGTGGAGCAGCGGATGACCCAGATATCATAGCGGGGATGTTCCAGCGCTGAAAGCGCAGGCGCAGAGGCGATCATCCAGCCGGCAAAAAGCCGGTTCTCCTCGCCAGTCTCGACGATATCAAGCTCGGCATAGGCGTCGCCCGCAGGGTTGCCCTCAGGATAGCGGCATTCGTTCAGGGTCACATTCAGGCTACCCACGCGCGACGTCTCTCCGCGCTGCATCTCTACGTCACGCGACAGGCCCGATACCTTGTCCAGCGCCCGCAAGACGCCGCCTTCAGCGCTGGCGACTTGCTGTGCCTGCACGGGCGCGGCCATCACGGCGAGGATCATAAAAATCTTGCGCATCACATGGGTTCCTTGAACGTCAAAACGGCGTCTTTCAGTGCCACGTACCGGCCAGACGCCCGCAGCTTCGTGCGCCCCCGTAAAGGCGCACGGGGGCTTTTATTCGGGTTGCCATGCCTCGTAGTCACCGCGGTCGGCGGGCTTTTCACGGCGTATCGATCCCGCAGGCGCATAGGCCAGCGCGGTGCCGGTCAGGTTCTCTTGGTGGGGCTTTTCCCACGTTTTATGTACCAGCGGGCGATCTTGCGGAGTTTCATCCCACGAATGATGCAGCCAGCCGTGCCAGTCTGCATTCACACGGGTCGCTTCGATCTCGCCGTTAAAGATGACCCAGCGTTTGCTGCTGTCCGCGTTGCGGTAGTACATATTGCCCTCGGCGTCTTCGCCGACCTTGATGCCCTTGCGCCACGTGAACAGCTGTGTGTTCAGCGTCTGGCCGTTCCACCACGTCACGCCGCGCAAAAGAGAGTTGAGAATGCCCATAGTGGTCTCCTGAAGCTTTGATGGATATATGCACCAAGGCCGCGCAAAGGTCTAGCGGGCTTCGGGGCGCATAGCCGCGGTTTTCAGCCGGGTAGGCAGGCGGTGACTTCAATTTCGATGCGGTATTTGTCATCGATCAGCCCACATTCGATCATGGTTGCCGCTGGTGGCGCATCGCCAAAAACCTCTGACAGGATAGGCCAGCAGGGTTCAAACTCGGCGCGATCAGGCAGGTAGTAATTGACGCGGACCACATCGGCCATGGTGCAGCCTGCCTCGCGCAGGGCCCCCTCGATGGTCGCAAGGGCGGCGCGGCATTGGTCGGTCACGGTATCGCCCTGCCCCACGGTGCCCGCCACATGGACAAAGCCCCCCGCCACAACGGCGCGGCAATAGCCGATCTTGGCCTCAAATTCACCGCCCGAAAAAATACGTCTTGTCATGATGCGCCTCTTGTCTGTCATGCCTACGCCTCTGTCAAAGCGCTTGGCCCGTCAGAGGTCAAGCGGCAAAACTGGAACTGCGGCTGGATGTGAAAAAGGCGCGCCATCTCTGGCGCGCCTTGATCGGATAAAATGCCGTTGATCTTAGCCTGCGGTTGCGGGCTCTTTCTCGGCATCGGCGTGGATCATCAGCGGTGCCGCATCAGAGTTCACGGCTTCTTCGTTAACGACCACTTCGGTCACGCTGTCCATGCCGGGCAGATCGAACATCGTGTTCAACAAGATGTCTTCGAGGATGGAGCGCAGGCCACGTGCACCGGTTTTGCGCTGGATGGCGCGTTTCGCAATTGCCGAAAGCGCATCATCGGTAAAGGTCAGCTGCGTATCCTCGATTTCGAACAGACGCTGGTACTGTTTAACCAATGCGTTTTTCGGTTCGGTCAGAATTGTGACCAGCGCATCCTCGTCCAGATCCTCAAGCGTTGCCAGAACCGGCAAACGGCCAACGAATTCCGGAATCAAGCCGAATTTCAGCAAATCTTCGGGCTCGAGGTCGGTGAAGATCTCGCCGATACCACGGGCATCCTTGTCGCGCACATCAGCGCCAAAGCCCATGGCGGACCCTTTACCGCGCGCTGCGATGATCCGGTCCAGGCCGGCAAAAGCACCACCACAGATGAACAGGATGTTCGTGGTATCCACTTGCAGGAATTCCTGTTGCGGATGCTTGCGCCCACCTTGCGGCGGCACAGAGGCGACGGTGCCTTCCATCAGCTTCAGCAAGGCCTGCTGCACACCCTCTCCCGACACATCACGGGTGATGCTTGGGTTTTCGGACTTGCGTGTGATTTTATCAACTTCGTCAATGTAGACGATCCCGCGCTGTGCGCGTTCAACGTTATATTCCGACGACTGCAACAGCTTGAGGATGATGTTTTCCACATCTTCGCCGACATAGCCCGCTTCGGTCAGTGTCGTCGCATCGGCCATGGTGAATGGCACATCCAGAATACGTGCAAGCGTTTGCGCCAGTAGCGTTTTACCACAACCGGTCGGGCCGATCAGCAGAATGTTGGATTTCGCCAGCTCAATGTCGCCGCCCTTTTGGGCGTGGTTCAGACGTTTATAGTGGTTGTGCACGGCAACTGACAAAACCCGCTTGGCCATTGCCTGCCCGATCACGTAATCGTCCAGAACATCACAAATGTCCTTGGGCGTCGGCACGCCATCGGTGGCCTTCAGCCCCGAGGCTTTGGTTTCCTCGCGGATGATATCCATGCAAAGTTCGACACATTCGTCACAAATGAAGACAGTCGGACCTGCAATCAGCTTGCGCACCTCATGCTGACTTTTGCCACAAAAGCTGCAATAAAGTGTGTTTTTGCTGTCGCCGCTCGAAGTATTAGCCATTTCAACCCTTTCAGGTCTGTCGTTTGATCGTGCCCGCCATACGGCAGCCATCTATATTTTTTTGCTCGGTGCCAGCTTAGGCCAGCGGTGCGTGGTCCACAATCGTAAAATAACGGGCCACGCACGCCTTATTTACTTGCCTTTTTTGTCGTCAGCTTTTGGCGCGTCAGGATCATCCATCTTGCCACGATTTTCGACGATCTCGTCAATCAGGCCCCAGTCTTTGGCTTCCTCGGGGGACATGAAGTTGTCCCGCTCGAGTGCGGCTTCGACTTTTTCCAACGGCTGGCCGGTGTGTTTAACATAAATCTCGTTCAGGCGCGTTTTCAACTTTTGCGTTTCCTGCGCGTGAATCATGATGTCCGTCGCCTGACCCTGATACCCGCCGGATGGCTGGTGGACCATGACGCGGCTGTTGGGCAACGAGAATCGCATGCCTTTTTCGCCCGCTTGCAACAACAGCGACCCCATGGACGCCGCTTGCCCGATGACCAGCGTCGATACCTTCGGTTTGATATACTGCATCGTGTCGTAGATCGACAGACCGGAGGTCACAACACCGCCTGGGCTATTGATATACATAGAGATTTCCTTGGAGGGATTCTCTGCCTCGAGATGCAAAAGCTGCGCAACGATGAGCGAGGACATACCGTCATGGACAGGCCCGTTCAGGAAAATGATCCGCTCTTTCAGCAGACGCGAGAAGATGTCGTACGCACGTTCGCCCCGGCTGGTCTGTTCAACCACCATAGGGACCAGCGTGTTCATATATGTATCGTGTGGATCGTTCATAAAGCCTGCCTGATATTGCCGTTCGCCGGACCATACCCGCGAAACCTTGGCTTAAGATTAATCGCGGCATCTAAGGGGTTCAAGGGGGGCAGGCCCGATCATCTGGCTGGCCGAGGATTTGGCGGCTTGGTTAAACAGTGCGCACCGCCCGAATCATCTTTACAAAACTAGTTTTATAGTTTTATCCTAGCCCCATGACAGCACATCAAAAAACCGCCCGCGCGCTCGCCGCCCTTGGCCACGACACCCGCCTCGAGATCTTTCGCCTTCTTGTGCGCGCCGGAGACGATGCGCTGACCGTTGGTGAAATCGGGACGCATCTGAACGCCGCCCCTTCCACTCTTGCCCATCATCTAGGGGCGCTTGTCGATGCCGGTTTGATCATTCAGCGGCGCGACGGGCGGCGCATCGTTAACCGCGTGGACTTTGACGCCATGCGCGCAACGCTTTCGTTTCTAACCTCGGAATGCTGCACCGGCGTTTCGCTCAATAAGGATGCCGCCGCATGACCGACCTTTCCCACCCCTCCCGCAGTGCCTTGCGCGACGCGGTGCATCACATCTGGACCCGTGAACGTGTATGGCTGGCCTTTGCCGGCCTGCTGGCGGTGGTCTTTGTGGTCGACGCACCGCTGGGGACCAGCAGCGTGCAGTTCACAATCCGCAATCTGATCGATGTTGCGCCGTTCTTGCTCTTGTCTATCGGCGTCGCGGCCTACGCCAGTGCGACGGGGGCCGACGGGTTGATTGCGCGCGCTTTCACCGGATCGCCCGCCGTGATGATCGCCGTCGCAGCCGTGGCAGGCGGGCTGTCGCCGTTCTGCTCTTGCGGGGTGATCCCGTTGATCGCGGCGCTTCTTGCCATGGGGGTTCCCCTCTCCGCAGTCATGGCCTTTTGGCTGGCATCGCCCGTGATGGACCCGTCGATGTTCTTGCTCACCACCGGCGTTATGGGGGCAGAGTTTGCCATCGCTAAAACCCTCGCCGCTGTGGGGCTCGGCATCTTCGGAGGGACGATCATACACGCCTTGTCGCGCGCTGGTGCCTTGGCAGACCCGTTGCGCGACGGTGTCGGCAATGGCGGCTGCGGTGCATCAAAGGTGCGCACGCCCCAGCCGGTCGTCTGGGCCTTTTGGCACGACGACACGCGGGTGGCAAAATTCCTGCGCGAAGCCGTCAAGACCACGTTGTTCCTAACCAAATGGCTGGCGCTGGCGTTCTTGCTCGAGAGCCTCATGCTGGCGTGGATTCCCGCAGAGCTGGTGACGCGTGTCCTTGGCGGCACCGGCATCGTCCCAATCGGGGTCGCGACATTGGTCGGGGTACCGGCCTATCTGAACGGCTATGCGGCGCTGCCGTTGGTCGGCGGGCTGCTTGGTCAAGGCATGGCACCCGGTGCCGGGCTCGCGTTTCTGGTCGCAGGCGGGGTCACATCCCTGCCCGCGGCCATCGCTGTTTGGGCGCTGGTCAAACGCCCTGTCTTTGCACTGTATATCGGGATCGCGTTGACAGGGTCGTTTGTGTCGGGGCTGCTGTTTCAGCTTTGGGTATCACTGTGAAACCCAAAGCTGGTCTTAATTTGCCAGACAGGCCGTGAAGGCCCCCGACAGGTCGCGCAGCAGGGATGGATACATCTCGACGCCCGGTGCCAGCTGCGCGCCGATCGGGTCAAGCGAGGCAGACTTGAGCGGTGCGTCGTCTTGCAGGGCCTCGATCAGGCCGGTGTTGAACTGCGGTTCTGTAAACACGCAAGCCGCTCGAGTATCTTTCACCACATCACGCACCTCGGCCAATCGTGCAGCACTGGGGGCCGCCCCATCGCTCAGGGAGATCGACGCGCTTGCCTCTACGCCAAAGCGGGCTTCGAAATAGTGATAGGCATCGTGGAAAACGATGAACTTCTGCCCCGCAAGCGGTGCCAACTCTGCCTGTAGATCGGTTTGCAAATCCGTCAGACGGGCCTGCGCCTTTTCGGCATTTCCGCTATAGAGCGTAGCATTTTCAGGGTCTTGCTGCGACAGCATGGCCGCGATCTGATCCAGCCAGACGATCGCATTCTGCGGGTCGAGCCACATATGCGGGTCCAATGCGCCCGCCGCGTGATCGTGCCCTTCGTGCGCGTCAGTGGCTTCATGATCGGCGTGGTCTTTTTCGTCGCCATTGTCATCGCCGCTATGATCGTGCCCTTCGTGATCCTCATGGTCATCATGATCCTCATGGTCATCATGGTCGTCGTGGCCGTCATGATCCTCATGCCCCGCTTCATCGCCGTGGTCATGCGCCTCGAACGCAACACCGCTGCGGTTGGTCAACAGGCGGATGCCGTCCGCATCCTGCAGGGTCAGGCGCTGTGCATCCTGTGCCAGACTATCCAAAGGCCCCTCCAGCCAAGCGGTCAGCGATGGCCCGACCCAGACCACCAGATCAGCCTGCGCCAGATTGCGGGCTTCGGTGGGGCGCATGGCATAGCTGTGGGGCGACGCGCCTGGCGGGATAATCAGATCGGGGCTGCCTGCCCCCTGCATCACCATAGACACCAACGAATGCACCGGCGCGATGTCGGTGGCGACGCGGGGTACCTCTGCGTGGGCCAGACCGGCAGAAAAAAGGAGGGTGGTGCAAAGCAGACGGCGCATAAGGGGGCTCCCATAAAGTGTTATACTATAACCTTGATAGATCACACGTTATAACATATCAATACCGAACCCTGCTACGGAGCCAAATATGTCGACCCTTGGATTTGAAACGCATGATCACGGTGCCTGTGTCGACGACGCGATGGCCGCCGCAGAGGCGCGTTGCGCGGCCTCGGACCTAAGACTGACCCCGGTGCGCCGCCGGGTGTTAGAATTGTTGCTGGCCGAACACCGCGCCCTTGGGGCCTATGACATTCTGGGGCATCTGTCCGCCGAAGGGCTTGGCGCGCAGCCCCCTGTCGCCTATCGCGCGCTGGATTTTTTGGTAAAGGCCGGACTTGCGCACCGGATCGAGGCGCTGAATGCCTATACCGCCTGTAGCCATGTCGGATTGGACCACACGCCGGCCTTTCTGATCTGCCGCAGCTGCCAATCGGTCGCCGAAAGCGAAACGGCGTTGACGCAGGGGCGTTTGGGCGACGCGGCCCGCGCGGCGGGGTTCCAGATTGAACGCACGGTGATCGAGGCCCAAGGCCTTTGTCCCGCGTGTCAGAACGAGGCCGCCGTATGAGTCTGATCGCCACCCATAATCTGACCCTGCGCATTGGCGGTCAAACGGTGCTGCGCGACGTCGACATTGCCGTAAATGCCGGAGAGATCGTCACCATCGTCGGCCCTAACGGATCGGGCAAGTCCAGCCTGCTCCGCGCCCTGATTGGCGCGCTGAAACCTGCCGCGGGCACAATCACCCGTGCGCCGGATTTGCGCATCGGCTATGTGCCGCAAAAGCTGCAAATCGATGCGACGCTGCCGCTGACGGTGCGCGGGTTTCTGAACCTGCCCCGTCGTCAGCCGCGTGATACCGTCGCCCAAGCCTTGCTGCAGGCGGGGGTAACGGACCTTGCGAAAAAGCAGATGATCGATTTGTCGGGCGGACAGTTCCAACGCGTCCTGTTGGCCCGTGCGCTGCTGAACAAGCCCCATATCCTGATCTTGGACGAAGCGACCCAAGGGCTGGATCAACCCGGTTCTGCCGCGTTTTACCGCCAGATCGAAGAGGTGCGCCGCGATATGGGCTGCGCCGTACTGATGGTCAGCCACGATTTGCATGTGGTGATGGCGGCCTCGGATCGGGTGTTGTGCCTGAACGGTCACGTCTGCTGCGAAGGCACGCCCGAAATCGTCGCCGACGCGCCGGAATACCGCGCATTGTTCGGCACTGGCACCCAAGGGGCGCTTGCGCTGTACCGGCACGAACATTCGCATTCGCATGATCACACCCACGACCATACACATGATGCGGGCTGCAACCATGCGCACGGGGACCAAGATGTTAGATGACTTTTTGATACGCGCCGGGCTTGCCGGTATTGGCGTGGCATTCGCAGCCGCCCCTTTGGGGTGCTTTGTGGTCTGGCGGCGGATGGCTTATTTCGGCGATGCGACATCGCATGCGGCCTTGCTGGGTGTCGCGCTGGCCTTGGCATTTGAACTACCGGTCTTTGCCGGGGTGTTGTTGGTCGCCCTGTCGATGGCGCTGATTGTGACGGCGCTGAACGGGCGCAGCCTGGGCACGGATACGCTGCTGGGGGTGCTGGCCCACGGGGCGCTGGCCATCGGCCTTGTGGCGGTGTCGCTGCTCCCGAACCAGCGCGTTGATCTCAGCGCCTATCTGTTCGGAGAGATTCTGGCCGTCACCAAAAGCGATCTTGCGATCATCTGGAGCGGCGCTTTGCTGTCGATCGCCCTGCTGGTTTGGCGCTGGCAAGCATTGTTATCGGCGACGCTGAACCCTGATCTGGCCACGGCGAGCGGCGTTAACCCGCGGCGTGAACAGCTGATATTGACGCTGGCGCTTGCGGTGACCGTTGCGGTCGCGATCAAAGTCGTCGGGGCGCTGCTGATCGCGGCGATGCTGATCATTCCCGCCGCCGCGGCACGCCCCTTTGCCCGAACGCCCGAGGTCATGGCCGCGACCGCCTGCGTCATCGGGGTGATCGCCGCCTTGGGCGGGCTGGCCGCGTCCTTTGCATTTGACACGCCCACCGGCCCCAGCATCGTCAGCGTCGCGGCGCTGCTGTTCGTGCTATCCTCCGGCGTGGCCCCCCTGCTGAAGCGCTAGGTTTTCTACGCGGCACACCCACCAAGGGCCGCAGCATCGCGCTGCGGCCCTTGGTGGGTGTGCATGAACGCTAACGGAGCGTGCCGATCACGCCGCCACGGGCAAAGACGGACGCCCGGTGCTGACCAGGCTATGCGGAAAGAAGACCGAGAATCTCGTGCCCTTCCCTACAGTGCTGGACACAGAGATATCGCCACCATGTGCGAGTGCCAGCTTTTTGCAGATCGCAAGCCCCAGCCCCGTGCCACCTTCTGACCGGTTGTCAGCGTTTTCGATCTGGGTGAACGCCTCGAAGATGGATTCCAGATCTTTTTGCGCCATCCCGATACCGTTGTCTTCGACCTCGAAGCGGAAGCCACCGCCGTCGACTTCGGCCCGCAGGTATATGTCTTTGGCCTTGGAGAACTTGAGAGCGTTGCCCACCAGATTGATCAGGATCTGCAGGCAGCGCCCACGGTCGGCGATCACGTCAAGGCTGCCGTCGGGCACATGCAATGCCACGTCCTTGCCCTGCGCCAAACCTTGAAATTGATCCTCGACCTGCGCCAGCAAAGCCTGCGTTGGAAAGGTGCTTTTCGCCAGTTTGATGTCGTTCAACTCGATGCTGGTATAGTCAAGGATGTCGTTAATGATGGTCAGCAGGTGGTTGCCCGCAAACTTGACACGCTGACCGTAAAGCTCTGCCTGATCGCCAATGATGTTATAGTGTTTCTCGGTAATCGGCTCGGACGGAGGCAGCTTAGCCGTTGTGCTGGATTTGAGCTTGGTCAGGAAGCTCGCGTAGCCAATCACGATGGTCAGCGGGGTGCGCAGCTCGTGGCTGAGCACGCTCATGAATTCGGATTTGGCACGGCTCGCCGCTTCGGCAGCATCACGGGCCTCGCGTAGCTCTTCGATGCTTTCCCTGCGGGTGCGGATTTCGATGAAATAGGTGAACAACCCGCCAAGTGTGATCATCGTCGCAGTCCCCGCGATGAGCAACGCTAGCAGTTTATATTCCTCGGGATTGGCGTAACCAGGTTTCAGCCCGATGCTATTCACGCTGAACGCCGCCATACCGGTAAAGTGCAAACCAACGATGGACAGTGTCAGCACGCTTGTCATATGCAGCCCGCTGTGGCGCGAAACACGGCTGCCTAGATACAACGCGAAGGTCGAAAAAACGATTGCCAGTAGGATAGAGGCGATCAGATAACTGCGGTCCCAATCTACCAACCCTTCGACACGGTATGCCACCATGCCGGTGTAGTGCATTGCAGATACCGCCATACCAAAGACCGCGCCGCCGATTATGGTGGTTACGACTGACCGGAACATGCCCGCGATAATGATGCCAACTGTACAGCCTGCAATCGCTATCAGCAGAGATATAAAGGTCAGTTGTAGATTGAATGTCACCGGCGCCGCTGGCTGGTAGGCAAGGATCGCGATGAAGTGCGTGCACCAGATAGCGACCCCAGCAGTCAGCGCCGTCAGCATATACCAGATCAACGCCTGACTGCGCGGACGCCCCAAAGCATGCTGATACAGGCGTGAAACAACCCAAGACCCAAACGCACACAGCAAGAGCGCCAAAAGAACCAGACTGAAGTCGTGGTCATGGTGAATGGTGTGGGCAACTTTAATCATATCGGCGCACTCTAACTGCTAATTTCAGGGGCGTTGATCGCCTCGGAAAGCGGCAGTTTTGAGGCATGTTTACGTTATACTAGTGATAGCCAGATAAATACGTGCGTTCTTTAGTTATGAGAAACAATAGGTTGTGGCCATGTTAAAAGCGTCACACGCCTTTGTTCAATGGCGCTGTGTTAACCTTAACGACGCTTACAACCACCGGCACCCAAAGAGCGCCAGACGCCTTAGCGCAGTTTGCGCAGATAGGCCCAGGACACATGCCCGCGCACACGACGCGCCTGATCAAGCGAGACTTCGCACCAACGTGTGCCGCCGGTCTGCTGGCATTCGTGCACCTGCAAAACGGTGCCGTTGGGCAGTCCCAACAAGACGATAAACCCCGTCCCCGGCCCTGCCCGCATCTTGAGCATGTCATCCCCGTCCACGCCGCTCACTTCAAAGCGGCCCAGCGATCCTGCGGTTGCGGGGGTTGCGGATACTGTGGTGCCGATCACCAATGCCGATATTGCGGCGGTCACTGCTTTGCGCATTGTTGTTGCCCTTGTTCTAATAGCCTCGGGTTCGGTGGTAGCCTGCGCAAGCCGCAAAATAAACCGTCATATCAACCGGCGGGGGATGATCCGCCGACCCTGCGCCCTTTGGGACAACAGCGTCAGATGTTGGGAACGATGAAATCCGGCGACAAGCCAGCCTGCGCAATCGCATCCCCGACATCCAGCCCCGTGAGCGACCCATACCCCGTGACCAGCGCCGTGGCAAAACCCGCCTGCGCGCCGCCCAGAATATCGGTGTGCAGCGTATCGCCGACCATCAGCACACGCGCGGGTGGGATTGCGCGGTTGAACCGGTCAAGCGCGATATCAAAGACCTGCCCGAACGGCTTGCCCAGAAACACCGGCGTGACGCCCGTGCGATCGGCCAGCCGGTGCGCAAACCAGCCCGGTTCGCGCGAGAGGCCCGTTTCACGCGGTGCGACCAGATCGGGGTTGCCCACCAGCACCGGACGGGGCGCGCGTTTTAGCGACGCCTCCAGCAATGTCTGCCGCCGGTCGGTCCAGCCGTCTGCGCCCACCAGCAAGAACCCGTCCTGCGCATCGTAGCTTTCGGCGCGGTCGTCGAGCACAGTCGTGTTGAGCGTCGTCAATTCCCCCAGATCGACGGCGGGGTTGATCATCACGCCCCATCGGCACGGCGGCAGCCCGGCTATATGCGCGGTCAGCGCCTCGCGGCTGGTGGTGACCTCGGAGGTGGTGAAATCAAACCCCAGACGGGCATAGCGGGCCATCATATGCGCCTTGGGATAGGCGGCGGAGTTTGACACCACGCCAACCGCCTTGCCCGCCGCGCGCAGCGCCGCGATGGTATCGGTCGCACCGGGGATCGCGGTTTCGCCGACGTTCAGCACGCCGTAGGCGTCAAACAGGATCAGATCGAACCGCGCCGCGATGTCGGTGAACACGCCGGTCTCCGCCAGACCGCCCGCCGCAGTGCGCGGCAGACGGTCGGCAATTTGCAGGTACCGTGCAAAGGCGGTCTGCGGGTCAACGCCGTAATCTTGGGTCACAGGATACGGCGCCGCAGATAGGCAGAGATGACTTCCCCCACCACCACCAGCGCGATGATCGCCAGCAGGATGGTCGCCACCTCGGGCCAATTGAAGGTGTCGATCGCGCCTTGCAGAATGATCCCGATGCCGCCCGCACCCACCAGACCCAGCACGGTGGATTCGCGCAGGTTGATATCCCACCGCAAGATCGCCACCGCCCAGAAGGTCGGCATGACCTGCGGCACGATCGCATAGACGATAACCTTGAAGCGCGACGCGCCCGTGGCCTCGAGCGCTTCGACAGGGCGTGTGTCAATTTCCTCAATCGCCTCGCCCAGAAGTTTACCGATGAACCCGATAGAGCGGAACATGATCGCCACGATACCGGCCACGACACCCGGCCCGAAGATCGCCACAAACAGCAGCGCCCAGATGATCGTGTTCACCGACCTCGAGGTCACAAGGATCAACCGCCCCAGCCACAGGGTCACGCGGTTCGGCGTGGTATTCTGCGCCGAGATATAAGCGACCGGCAGCGACAGCAGCACCGCAAAGGTGGTGGCGAATGTCGCGATGTTTACCGTATCCCACAGCACCTTGAGGATGGTTTCCAAGTTGGTGGGGTCCGGCGGATACATGCGGCTGAACAGATCGCCGATCTGTTCAGGTGCGCCCCAGACCCAAGGCCAGATCACTTCAATCGACGTGAGCGCCCAGGCGATCGCCAACCCGCAACCCAGAAAGATGGCATAGCGCATCATGCGTTGTTTGAGCGTAAAGCGGGACCAGTCGTCGCGTCCGAATTGCGTAGAAAGTGAGGTCATTGGATACGCTTTCGGATAACGCCGCTGACGGCCTCGGAAAAGAGGATCACGCCCACGATGACGATGGTGATGGCAAGGGCAAAGTCATAGTCATAGCGCCCAAAGGCATTGGCGAGCGTCGCACCGATGCCCCCTGCCCCCACGATCCCCACCACGGCAGAGGCCCGCAAGTTGGAATCAAGCTGGTAGATCGTCAGACCGATCTGGCGCGGCATGATCTGCGGGAAAATCGCATACGACAGCGTGGAGAAATACGGCGCACCGGCGGCGCGCATGGCCTCGACCTGCCCAAAGTCAATCTCCTCGATCCGCTCGGCCAGCATCTTGGCGACAAAGCCGATGGAATAGACGGTCAGGGTCAGCACACCGGCGAACGGCCCGAAGCCAACGGCCTTGACGAAGAGGATCGCGACAATGACCGGATGGAAGCTGCGCGCGATGATGATGATGGCCCGGCCCAGATAGAACACGGGCTTGGGGGCCACATTGCGTGCGGACATAAAGGCGATGGGGATCGACAGCAGCACGCCAAGCGCCGTGGCCAGCACCGCGATCTTGAGGCTTTCGAGAAACCCGTCGATCAGCAGACCGCTGCGTTCAAAGCTCGGGGGAAAGGCTCCGCCAAAGATCTTGCCTGCGCGGCCGATACCTTCGGCGACGCGGTTCCAGTCGATGGGCATGGTCAGCCCGACCCAACCGAAATAGGCAATAACGCCCAAATACACGGCCCAACGTAGCACGGGGTTGGCGATGAAGGGCGGCTTGACCCAAGTGTCGCGCGGTGCGGTCATGATGCGGCTGCCTTGTCATCCGGCCCGCCGCTGCGGTCTGCGTGGGGGCTGCCGGCATAGATCGCCTCCATCGCGGAAGGGTCCAGCATGTCGGGCTTGTCGTCAAAAATGATCCGGCCATAGCGCATGCCGACGATGCGGTCGGTGTATTCTTTGGCCTCGTTCACGTTGTGGATGTTGATCAGCACCGGCAGCTTTAGCTCGCGCGACAGGTCGCGCAGCAGGCCCATGATCTGTTCCGATGTCTTGGGGTCAAGCGATGCGGTAGGCTCGTCCGCCAGCAGGATATCGGGCTCCTGCATCAGGGCGCGGACCACGCCGACACGCTGACGTTCACCGCCCGACAGCTGGTCGGCGCGGGTGTCGGCGTAATGGGCGATGCCCACCCGCTCCATCAGTTCATAAGCGCGGCGGATGTCTTGCTTGGGATAGCGCCGCGTGATGGCGGACCATGTTGAAATATACCCCAGACGGCCCGACTGGACGTTCTCCATCACGGTGAGACGATCGACGAGGTTGAACCCTTGGAACACCATCCCGATCTTGCGCCGTGCGGCACGCAGGTTCTTGCCCCGCAGGCGGGTCAGGTCGGTGCCGTTAAGCTCGATTGTGCCCGACGTAGGTTCAACCAAACGGTTGATGCAACGCAGCAACGTGCTTTTGCCCGCACCAGAAGACCCGATGATGGACACGACGCTTTCACCCTCGATGGTGAGGTCAAGATTCTTGAGGACCGGATCGCCAGAGCCGTAGCGTTTGACGAGGTCAGTAATTTTCAACATGTAGGATACCTTATGCGTGAGGCCGGCCCATTGGGACCGGCCTCGACGGAAAAATCATTCAGCAGCAAGGCCTTGCGGCGTGTACTCAACACCGTTGGCGGACTGGATCTGGCGAATGACGGCCCATTGGTCTTTATAGGTGATCGGGACGAATTTGCTCACGCCCGAAAACTCTTCGCCCAATGCGGTGCCGGTGAAATCGTAGCTAAAGAACGCTTCTTTGATCTTGTCCTTCAGTTCGGGCGTCAGGTCGTGGGCTACGCCGTAAGATGTCGTGGGGAACGGATCGCTTTCCCAGACAATGCGCACCTCGGCAGGGTCATAAAGCCCGCGTTCCGCCATGCGGTCCACCACTTCAGACGCAACCGGTGCCGCATCATAGTCGCCCGCAACCACACCCAGCATGGATTGGTCGTGGCTGCCCGAGTACGTCACTTCATAGTCCTGATCCGGCACGACGCCCAGATCAGGGAACAGCGCGCGCGGTGCCTGATTGCCGGAGTTCGACGTGGGCGATGTATGCGCGACGCGTTTGCCAGCAAGATCGGGCATCTCTTTGATGTCGCTGTCGGCTTGGGTGTAGACCTGCAGCTTGTAGCCGAACTGCCCGTCTTCGGAACCCATGATCGCGAAGGGTTCAACGCCTGCAAGGTTCACAGCAAAAGGTGTGGGTCCGGTCGAGAAGCCCGCGATATGCAAACGGCCCGAGCGCATGGCTTCGACTTCGGCAGAGTTGGATTGGACGGCAAAGAACTGGACTTTCTTGCCGGTCACCTCGGACAGGTGGTCAATGAAGGGCGTCCAGATGTCTTCGTAGATCGCGGGATCTTCGACCGGTGTATAGGCAAAGACCAGCGTCGACGGGTCTTTGAGCATGCTTTCGTCCGTGGGCGCGTCGGCCACCAGATCGCCGTTGGCGTCACAGAACATCGCGTCCAGCGCGCCGCGCTCGGCGCATTCTTGGGCCAGTGCGGTGGTGCCGGTCATGGCAAAAGCGGCCATCAGGCCCGCCGTGATAAAGCTGCGTTTGATCATCTTGTTTCTCCTCCCCGAGAATACCCGCGCAGAGTGTACTGCACGATTAATTACGCGATACGAGCATTGAAGCTTTCGATTCGCAACATTTTCCGCCTAATAATTTGGCAAGTGCCAAATATTGACGGTCGGACACATCGCCCCTCCGCCGAAAGGAACCGCAGCATGGATACCGGAACGGAACGCCGAAACTTGCGCAAAGCAGAGCGCCACGCGCAGATTTTACTGGAACTGCGCCTTGCCCCGCATGTGCGTGTGTCGGACCTAGCGGCCAGCTTTGATGTGACCACCGAAACCGTCCGCCGCGATATTGCCGAGCTCAGCGCGCAGGGGCTGTTGCAGAAGTCCTACGGCGGGGCCTCCCCCCGCGCGCCGGGGGCGCAAAGCGTGCTGGATGAACGGCAGCGCGAACATGTGGATGAACGCCGCCAGATGGCGCAGCTTGCCGCGAAACGGGTGACAGACGGGCAAACGCTGATGATCGACGCAGGCGCCACGATGATGGAGTTTGCCCGCGCCTTGGCCATGTCGGGCAAAGCAGTAACTGTGCTCACAAACAGCCTGCAGGTCGCTATGATCCTTGGGTCATCGGACGCGGTGCGCGTGATCATGACGCCGGGCGACTATCTAAACGCCGAGGCCGCGTTGACGGGGACCGCAACATGCGACTTTCTACGGATGTTTAATGTCGACGCTTGTTTTCTAGGCGCGTCGGCCCTGGATGAAACCGGCGTCACCGAAGCGATTGCGGGCTTTGCAGAGGTAAAACGCACCATGCTTGCGCAAAGCCGGACCGGGCATTTTCTGATTGATGGCAGCAAGTTTGGCAAACGTCATCTGACGCAGGTCATTGCCCTTGACGAGATGGGCTGCCTGATCACCGATATCGCCCCGACCGGAGCGCTTGACGCCGCTTTGGACTGTCATCGCACGCCTACCATCCTTCCGAACCAAGGCTGAGAGAGCGCCGTACGCAAAAGTCTAAAAAATGCCGCGATTGCGCCTGCATTTTGTCCGCAGCAGTACCGATGATGCGGGACGTTTACGAGGATCAAGCCAAGCCGCGAAGACATCGACACAAAGTCGGGCACCGCGCAGCTTGGACGAATGAGGGTGGTGATTTGCTTAACAAATTTACGGGGTATCTTGCCTCTAAGGTCTTTATCGTCCTGACGATTATCCTGCTCGTTAGCGTCGGCAGCATCGCCTATTCTATCGTTAAGCTCGACCGCGACAATCATCTGGCCGCCCTGCGTCTCGATGTCGAACAGGAGCTAAATTCCGTCACCGATCAAATCCAGCTGCGCTTCTTCGAGGCGGTTCTCGTCGCCAAGAACATCGAGAATTCGCTTGCGATTGACGGCGAGATTGACGAACGCCAGATCGCCCGTACCGTGCGCGATCTTCAACGCCATAACCCCGATGTAATTGCCGTAGCTTTAGCCCCTAACCTATCGATTACACACAGTTTTCCGCAAACGGATAACCGCGTGACCATCGGAATGAATTATTCGCAGCTGCACGCACAAATGCCCAGTGTGGCGCAAGCATACCGCACCCGCGCGCCCGTGATCGATGACCGCGTCGACCTTGTCCAAGGGGGCACAGGCTATATCATGCATTATCCGGTTTTCCTGCCCAATGCCGAGCTGTCGACCGATCAATTCTGGGGCGTGATCTCTGTTGTGATGGATCAAAAAGGCCTGCTGCAAACCCCGCAGCGTGATTTCTCTGACCCCGCCCAATACAGTTTTGAACTCTATCCGCTTAAAGCCTCCGGCTTGGTAGAGGCCCTGCCCGATCACCGGCTGACCAAGCTGAAGGACAAGCCGGTGGTCACCACGTTTAATGTCCTTGGTGTCACTTGGGAGGCCGCCGTCCGCCCCGCCGGAGGCTGGCCCGCCTATTCACCCCAAAGCCGGAATCTGGTGGGTTTTGCCCTCATTGCCGCCATATTTCTACTGGGTGTCCTGCTCGCCTTTCGCCGCATGGCGCTGGAGCAAGCCAACGCCCATGCGCTGTTGTCCGAAGCCGTGGGCGCGATCAATGAAGGGTTCATCGCATTTGATGCCAAGGAACGGGTGATGGTGGTGAACCAGAAATACCGCGACTACCACCCTCAGATTGCTGATCTGATCGTCCCCGGTGCCACGATGAAAGAGCTCGTCATGCATTGGGTCGACCGGTCTGATCACTTTGAAGACACGGCCAGCAAACAGGCTTGGATCCGCGACCGCCTGCAGAGTTTTCGCAATCCGGGCAGCGCCTTTTTGCAAGACACCGGTGATGACTGCTGGCTTAAAGTGACCGAGGCCAAGACGCCCCATGGCTATACCGTTGGCATCTGGACGGACGTAACGGCCGAAAAGCGCGCTCAGGAAGCAGCCGAAGCAGCCGACCGTGAAAAAACCGAATTCCTCAACAACGTGTCACACGAGCTGCGCACGCCGCTGACGGTCATTTTTGGCCGCGCCTCTTTCATGCGCCACAGCGATAAAATGCCCCAATCTCAGCGTCTTATGGATGCGCTCGAGGCCGATGGCACGGGCTGCCCTGTGGCCGCCGGCGCCGCACGCGACTACCAGCGCTTTATGACCGATCAAGGCGCTGGCATCGCCGAGTCCGCGCAGCATATGATCCGTCTGGTCGAAGATTTGCTGGATTGGACCAAAGTCTCTCGCGGTCAGCTTGAACTGGATATGGCCCCGATCCAGCTTGATGAAATCGCCCGTTCCGTGACCCAAGAACTGCAGCCCGCTGCAGAGGCCAAGGGGCTGACGTTAACCTACATTGGTGACGGCCCCGTTGCGACAATCGCCGATAAGGTTCGGGTCAAACAGATCTTGTATAACCTGATCACCAACGCCATCAAATTCACCAATGAGGGCAAGGTCAACTTGTCGATGCTCCATTCAAACGACAAGATTGTGTTCAGCGTCAGCGATACCGGTAACGGCATTTCCAAGGCCGATGCACGGCGCGTCTTTCAGCGGTTCCAGCAAGTTGACGGGTCGATGACGCGGCAGAATGGCGGATTGGGGCTGGGTTTGGCGATCTCTGAACAATTGGCCACGCTTCACGGCGGATCGCTATCGATGGATAGCGAACTTGGCGTCGGCAGCACCTTTAGCCTGACCCTGCCGCGGGATACTGTCAGCACTCTATAAAAGCGCGCTTGACGGTCAGCTGGCCCAGATAGATCAAACTCTAAAGATAAAAATTTGGTCTTGTGAAGGATTTCGGGTATACCAGACAGATTAACGATTAGCTTTTTTCGACTTTAAATTTGTCTCAAAGGATTTCTTTTTGGATCTCCAAGCGAACAGTTATGTCGTGGATGGCCAGAACCGCATCGTTTCAGTCGGGTCTGAATGGGATCAATTCGCGCTTGAAAATGATGCACCGGGGGCGACATCTGCCCGGGTGATCGGACGCGAGGTATGGGATTTTATCGAAGGCGATAATACCCGCGCCTATCTGTTCGGCGTCTTGCAGACCTGTCGGATGGAACAGCAGCTGTTCAGCATCCTCTATCGCTGCGACGGGCCCGATATGCGCCGGCTTTTTCGGCTGACAGTCTGGCCCTCGCCGGATCACAGCCTGACCTTGGGCAGCATGTTGGTCCATTCCGTTGCGAGCCACCCCACCGCCACCGCTGGCGCGTTCGATACCTTTTACGACACCACGAGATGTTCCATTTGCTGCGCCTTTCAGATCGGAGAGAAATGGATCGATCTACGCACCCCGCCGGACCCAGGTAATTTTGCCAAAAGCTATTCGATCTGCCCCTCCTGCATAAAAGATGCAGATCAGGAGTTTGCCCGAATGAGGCGCCAAAACAACGTCTTGCCCATGGTGCATCGCAAACATTAGCCCCAAAAGAACAAGGCCAACCAGGGCCGTCACAAGATGCGCCGCAAATACGCCACGCTTGCGCGCCACGGCGACTAAATCTACTAAATATAAGGAAAAAGTGGTGCCCCCACACGGACTCGAACTCTTATCTTACCCAGTTCAACGTGTGTGTGTGTAAATATAGTCGTATGTTTAGAATGGTGCCCCCACACGGACTCGAACCGCGGACCTA
The DNA here is from genome assembly GCF_021736025.1 of Sulfitobacter sp. M22. Lineage (NCBI taxonomy): Bacteria > Pseudomonadati > Pseudomonadota > Alphaproteobacteria > Rhodobacterales > Roseobacteraceae > Sulfitobacter > Sulfitobacter sp. M22. Next base: position 1,207,581 of record NZ_WMEC01000001.1, read on the forward strand.
CTGATTCATACCACTACGACTTTCGCCGCCACGCCAAAGGCGCTTTGTGGTCTGGACTTTCTCTTCACCATGCCTCCCGAGAGAGGTTTTAGGTGGGTGCCGTCAAGTCTCTACACGTTCAATTCAGGAAGACCTGAAAAGCTTCGCTCGGGATTGCCAACAGCTTGAAGCTGCTAAGGTTTCCCCGAATTTGACACCAGTTCACCTCACCGTTTCCAATGAGGGCTGCAACATGCCTCAGTATTGGAGCCTGAGGCGGCGCTACAAATCAGTTGCTCTACCAGCTGAGCTATAGGGGCACTAATACAAAACTTTCTTCACAGTAATCTGCCGAAGCACTATGCGTTCGGCGGCATGGTTGCCAAGAGCGACAAGGCCAACTCCCTCGTCACAGTAAGCACGTATCGCGGAACGGATTAAATAACAAGGTCCAAATTGCGCGAATTCGCAAAAAATTCTCTAAATACATCGTAGCCTGCGCGCAAGTGGGGATGACACCAAAAATCGACCCGCGTTCACCCATAGGTTGTGCCGCGAGTCCTCTGGCGTATGTGATGCCTACTGCTAAAGATTAGCTTGAGCACTAACACGGCCAAACACATAGCCGCTCTGACGTTGACCAATGATCCTACTCATCTTTCCAGCGAAGATAGGGGGCAGGTTTACGCCATTCGCGCGGGTGAATTTCACTGAGCACCCTCACGCTGAGTCCCGATGGATCAACCGTTACAAACAGTCGGGGCCAGCTATCGCGAGCTTGCTTACATGAGGCACGGATGGGGGTCACTTTTTTACTCTGAAGTGGCCCTCGCGCTCCTCAAACTTGCCGTCGCTTTTGCATGATAACGAATTTTTTCGACTGATCGACGCATAACGCGGTGAGAAGGTCTGCGCGCTACTTGGTCGCGACTATTAACTTACGGACTGATAGGAAGTAGTCCCTGCAAATAAGTAGCGAGCAACGTAGCAGCGACCGCCGAGGTTACGGCGATAACCCAAGAAAGGGCGCTTGGAAGCGATTTAGCAATGAAGCCTTCTGGCTTGCTGCCGAGATAAAGCTCAGCGAAGGGCAGATAGCGGCGATGGACCCAAGTTACGAAGCCAATGATTCCAAGAACGCCTGTCATTAGTGCTATACGGAACGCCAGTTCGGGTAGACTGGGAAGATAGACGATAGCTCCCACAAACAAGAGCTGATTGATGCCGAAGCCGAACTTCTGAAAGCTGGTAGCGTATCTTCTCTCTAAAGATTCTACGCTGTTCTTGAATTTCTCCAGCATACCCAAAACCCAGGCCTCGTTCTCGCCCTGTGTCATAGCGAAGTTCACCGCGGGGCCGAACTCAATCATGACGATGCGATCAATCCCGCTAGTTTGCGGCTCCCGGGCGAAAATCTTAAATATAGTGGCACGCTCGTTCTTGAAAGTAGCGTTCTTGAAGTCATCCAGTAATCGAGCCTTTTCAGTGCCTGCAAGAACAGTGATCACAACTTGGGTGTTTTTGAAGCTATCTTGCACTTCGGCCGCGAGCTCGGTGATTTGTTGGCGATCAACAGCAACAGCTCCAAAGTTGTGGCGAGCTGTGTGTAGTTGTTCCTGCTTAACACCGCCTTCATTGTCGCTAATATGATGATGCGGAAACAAGATGAAGGTGCCCGCAGAACCGATGCTTGTCGTCCATTCGCCTTCAAGTTCACCTCTTGTGTTGAGAAGAGCCTGCGCTTCCAGCTTTCCGAGTTCTGCGCCGTCAAGCGGCATTTCTGGCTTCCCTTGGAGAGAAAGTCTCTGTCCATCAAAAAAACCGGTAATCCCGTAGACCGCTAATCCGAAAACGGGGTCGTTCAGGTGTATTTTACCAGTGAGTGCGTCGCTATGACCTTCAAACGTCGCATACAGATTGCCGGTGTTGGTTCCGTAGACCTTTCCAGCCCACTTCTTGCAAATAGCCATTCCAGCCTCCTTGGGCGTAATATACTATAGTAATCCCCCAAATGGCACCTATCACATAGTCAAACGGCATCTGGAAACGGGTGATATTCTACGGCCAATCTCTTCATGCTATGAGAAAAGCAAATATAATTGGTAGTTAAACCGCCCTGCACCGATCTTCATGCCAAGATGCAGGCAGTGTTGCACTCCGCCGGTCATTTACCAAGAATCCCGACAAGGGGCGCGGGCCTCAACGAGTTTTCGCCTTTGCAAAAACGCTGCAACTTCGCGAACTTCGTAACATGTGTATAGCCGAACCTAACGTGAGAAGCCGTTAGGTCTCGGAGAATCGCGCATTGATTGATCTCGTCATCTGCTCCGAATTTTTCTTAGCCTCCTCGTAACTCCCGGTTTCGCTGAACTTCCATAAAAAACTGAGCAAGTTTGTAAAAGATTCTGACTTCTTTTCCCAATCGTCAGGAGAGGTGACGACATCGACGATAGGAAGTTCGATGGATAACTTCGATAAATCGTTCTTGAGTGCAATGTATTCGGCGGCGAGGTCCGCGGACCACCTCCCTTTATCGCCTATAGCGGTGCTGTAGTATCGCCAGTGGCCAATAAGCTGTGAGTATGAATGCCTGAAATTATAAATCCTGTATTGCATAGTGTAGAACTGTGAGCTTTTCGTCGGCTTAGAGCGATCCTTGATCGTTGCTATGAAATGTATCCATACCCCTAATCCAAGAACTGCCAAGTAACTCGTAAAACTAACGAGTGCGGGGCTGCCTATGTATGCAGCTCCAGTCATAATCGCACCCATGACCGGAGCTGCCCAGCTTTCTGTATCCCAGCCGATGAGATCGAATGCGGCCTCAAAGAACGGTTCAGAGAACATCGCGGCCAATGGCGAAACGAAAAATATTAGCGCGACGATTCTGAAGGTGTTTGCCATGGTTTATCAATTAGGCCTAAATCAAGTAAATGTGTAGTCATCAGAAGACAACTAAACTGCTTAGTGAGTTTAATGCTTGCTTATCTCGGCGCTGATCCCTGCGATTATGCCACAGGCTTCGTCGGCGAGACCTTAGGATTTTCAGCGCATTGGCTCGGAGATCAAGCCAGAGCCGACGACTTCCGAGCTGTTTCCAGGAAACTGGCTGATCCTAATGACGATCTGCCTTCAAACTTCTTCCGACGTCGCGCCGACCACATTGAGCGCCTCCGGAGCGTTCAGCCTCGCCTTACCCACAGTGTCGATCTCGACGACGGCTTTCGCCCGAGGGCGCGCGGTCGCGAGAGCATCTTAGGCCTTCACGATCTGGGCCGGTGGCAGATTGGCGATGGCGCTGATGGTCGCTGCTGCACCCGGATTGCGCCTAATCCAAGAGAATACTTCCAGTCAGATATGTAGCCGTGGTATGCCCCCAAAAAGCATACGGAGCAGTTGGTTCATGGAGCTGGACTTTGTAGCAGCCACCGAGGCCGATCTGGGCTTCTTCATTCACACACATCACACCGCATATCGAGCTACGGTCGAAAAAATGTTTGGCTGGAACGAGGCGCTACAAAACAAGATCGCCACAGAGAAATTCCAGCTCGGACATATCAAGATCTTACACTTTGAAGGACGACGGGTTGGCGTCGTGGGGTGGGAGGAAAAAGAAGATCATCTATGGCTCAAAGAACTGTTCGTTTTACCGACAGAGCAAGGACGAGGCATAGGAACCGTAGTAATCCAGTATATAAAATCAATCGCTACTGCGCGAAATGTCCAAATCAGGCTGCGAACCCTGAAAGAAAACCTACGGGCCAAAACGTTGTATGAGCAGAATGGCTTCGTCGTATCAATAACCACCGATGTCCATTGGAATATGGTCTCAGCATAACCCCATACCGCCTTCACCGGACGGATACCGATAGTGTCCCAAGGAATGGTGTAACTTTGTTCTTCGGCCTTGGCTTGGCCGCAGTTACAGGGCGGCGATTGTCGCCGGGTCCATTGGGGTAGTGTCGCAAATGGCGGCGACGGTTTCCAGTGTCATGTAGCGCCGCGTGATCGCCCATTCATCATTTTGCTCCAGCATCAGTGCTCCGACCAATCGTGTGACTGCGGCTTCATTGGGAAAGATCCCAACGACGTTGGTCCGCCGCTTGATCTCTTTGTTGAGGCGTTCAAGCGGGTTGGTGCTGTGAATCTTGACCCAGTGCTCGCGGGGGAAACTCTTGTAGGCCAGCACGTCATCCTCCGCACGGCGCATCAGCTCTGCAAGCTTGGCATGCCGCGGTTCGAAGGCGTCGATCAACTTGGCCCAGTGCTCTTTCGAAGCTGTAAGCGTGTCTTGGTCGAAGGCCGTCCGGAGCGCCGCAGTGACGATGGGCTTGTCCTTCTTGCCGACGCAGGCAAGTGCGTTGCGCATAAAGTGGACGCGGCAGCGCTGGACTGTCGCACCGAGCACCTTTGCTGCGGCGGCTTTCAGTCCCTTGTGGTCGTCGGCGATGATTAGACGGGTGCCGCGCAGTCCGCGATCGGCCAGAGAACGCAGAAATTCGTCCCAGAAGACCTCGGCTTCACTGGGCTGGACAGCGATGCCCAGAACCTCGCGGCGTCCATCCAGGTTGACCCCCACTGCCACTATGGCAGCGACGCTGACGATCCGACCGCCACGGCGGACCTTGATGTAAGTCGCGTCAAGCCAGAGATAGGGCCATTCGCCTTCCAGCGGGCGGTTCAGGAATGCATCGACGCGTTCATCAATTTCGCCGCAGAGCCGCGAGACCTGGCTCTTCGATACGCCAGTCATTCCCATCGCCTTGACCAGATCATCCACGGAGCGCGTCGATAGGCCCTGAACATAGGCCTCTTGAATGACGGCCGTCATGGCCTTCTCCGCCGCCCGGCGGGGCTCAAGGAACTCGGGCAGGTAGCTGCCCTTACGCAGCTTCGGAATCTTAACGTCGACCCTTCCTGCACGCGTCTCCCAAGCTCGGGACCGATATCCGTTGCGATGGTTCATGCGGTCGCTGCTTCGCTCGTGCGCGCTGGCACCGCAGAGCTGATCGACATCCAGCGCCATGAGGCGGTCGGCGACGAACCCGAGCATCTCGGCAAGCAGGTTGCTGTCAGATGACTCCGACAAAAGCGCACGCAGCGCGGCAGTATCTGATAGACTGTTCTTGGTCATGGTCGTTCTCCTTGGTCAAAGTTAGGTCCGCAAACCAAACCTTAGCCGAAGAACAACCATGGCCGCCAAGCGACCCGCACGGGCCTCGCTTCGCTATGCGAAGGCTCCGCTCAGCCCGCGCTACCAGCGGGAGTTACACCAACTGTTGGGACACTGCTCGGATACCTCTGAAGTCATGGTCGGTGCAGAAGAGAATGCCGCTAAAGCGACATAAATGGCATCCGCCCTACAGCCCTCTATGATTAGAGCGGTCGGATGCCATTTTTGCGCGAGACACCGTAAGACGTGTGACCTTCACCGCAATCTGGCGCAACTTCTTCAGCGCTAAATGGCGTATTTGCGGGCGCGATCTGGCATAAAAGAAGAGCGGACGTTCGAGCGTGATGCCGCGAAATCCCGGTTTGAGCCCATTCGAACCGATGCTGCGCAGTACATGAACGGCCACTCCCGGTGTTTCGAATGTTGCCAGACGTTCCTCCGCGATCTGCTGCTAACCTCTAAATGTCAGTAGGGCTATCGCCGAGGAGGTAACGCGGCCCGGTGCCTCGACTGGCGACCACATCTTCCGTGTTATGCAACATACATGCCTTGAGAGACAGGCAGCCGCAGCCGATGCAACTATCGAGCTTGTCGCGAAGGTCGGTTAGCCCTGCAATGCGTTCGTCGAGTGCGGCCCGAAAGCTTTGGCCGAGACGTGTCCAATCCGTCTTGGTCGGCGTCCGACCCTCTGGCAGGGAAGAAAGCGCCTCCCGGATATCCGAGATAGAAAAGCCGAGCCGCTGAGCCACCATCACAAAGGAAAGGCGCCTGATGTCCGCTCTCGTGAAGACACGGTGTCCAGCAGCCGTTCGATGTGGCTGGACGAGTCTCTGCTCCTCATAGAAACGGATAGCTGAGACCGCGAGCCCCGTGCGAGCTGCAATCTTACCAATAGGAAGAGATGTAGACGACTTAGCCATTGATCTCAACATTACTTGAGGTTCTATAAGTTGTCCATTCCTCGATTCGAATGGATTTACAATGGTCACATCTAATTTCCTTACCGCCCCTACTGGTCTTCGACGCCTGATTGCTGCTGCGGGCATGACCAACCTCGCGGACGGCATCGCGCTGCTCGTCTGGGCATGGATGGCGAGCCTGCTCACTCGGGATCCGATCCTCGTGGCGGTGCTTCCCGTCGCGATCCGACTGCCGTGGTTCTTGTTCTCGCTCCCCGCCGGGGTGGTCACGGATCGCATGGATCGACTACGCTTGATGCGGTTGATGGACATGGTGCGCATAGCGGCTTTCGCTGGTGCCGGCTTGGCTGTGTGGCTCGTTCTTCCGCTTGCGCCCGCAACTGAAACGGGGACGGCTGAGCCTGTTCTTTTTACCACGTTAGTCATCTGTGCTTTGTTAGTCGGGACGGCTGAAGTTTTTCGAGACACCGCCGCGCAAACCATCCTGCCCACCTTAGTCTCATCTCGAGGGTTGGAACGCGCCAACGCGCGGCTCTACGCCGCAGAGCTGACCGGCAACGCTCTGCTCGGCCCCGCCTTTGGGGCGATACTAATTGGCGCATTTGTCTGGTTGCCGTTCGGAGCGAACGCCGCGCTCTTCCTCGCTGCGCTCATCGTCTTATCGGGCCTGCGCGGCGATTTCGCACCCCCCGTCCGGAGCCGACCCAACTGGCGCGCCGAGCTGCGCGAAGGACTGACTTTCCTGCGTGATGCCCCGTTCCTCCAAGTGCTCGCTGTCGTCACCGCGACATGGAACCTATGCCATCAGATGGTGGTAATCGGCCTCATCCTGCACGTCCAAGAGAACCTTGGTCTTGATGCCACCATTTACGGCCTGATCCTTGGCGCGGGGGCTGTCGGCGGTGTAGCGGGCGGCTTCGTCGCCGAGCGCGGCATTGCTCGGATCGGAGCCGGCACCGCGGCGCAGTGGTCCACTTTAGCCTCCGCCATCTGCTTCGTATCCATCGGTCTTGCGCCGAACGGTTGGGCGCTCGCCATTGTTCTTGTTCTCTTCGAGTTCCAAAGCGTGTTCTGGAACGTTGTCTCCATCTCTTACCGTCAACGCGTCATACCCAATGCGCTTCTCGGCCGGGTTAACGGCATCTACCGGCTTCTGTCATGGGGCATGATGCCAATCGGACTACTCTTGTCGGGCGTGACCGTGCGCCTCGCAGAGACCGTCGCCGATCGCGATCTCGCCCTGCTGGCACCCTTTGCCCTCGCAGGACTGCTAACCGCCGTTCTTACAGTGGCTATTTGGAGAGCGCTGACTGAAGGATTTGGGAACGAGCGCTCCTCATGTTGAGCCAGCGCTCCTCCTTAACGTCCTACCGAATATGATCGACTGAAGCGGAAGTTATTGCACAGCACAGCATACCTTCGAAAAGTCCGCTCTGCCGACCTCGGTGCTCGCTGCAGATAACGTCTTCTTCGAGCCCATAATTACAAACGCTGCACCGCTTTTGAAAGGCTGCTATGAAGCAGCAAAAATCTACGAGCCATCGCGTCATGACAAGTATACCCTTTCGATCCTACATGATTTGCACCGCCCCACGCAGCGGAAGCACGCTGCTGTGCGGTTTGCTTGTCGCGACTTGCACTGGGGGAAACCCGGACTCGCACTTTCATTCATCATCGCTCGACAATTGGCTGGATGACTACGGCCTGAAGCAGACGGTTTACGCATCGAGAGAAGAATGCCTTCGTGCCGTTTTCAAGTGCGCTGTGTCGCGGGGCAAAGGCGACACAGAAATTTTCGGTTTACGAATGCAGCGTGGTAGCTTCGACCATTTCATGCAGCAGCTCAGAGTGCTCTTTCCAGGCAGTATGAGCGACGTGGAAAGAATTGAGAAAGCGTTTGGCTCAACTCTTTACGTCCATCTTTCACGTCCCGACCGGCTGGGTCAGGCAATCTCGCGTGTGCGTGCGGAACAGACGGGCCTGTGGCATCGCAACGCGGATGGCACAGAGCTGGAGCGCCTCGCCCCTCCGCAGGAAGCGCGATACGATGCCGCTGCCATCAGGCACCACATGTCCTCACTCGCAGCACTGGATGAAGCTTGGGAGCGCTGGTTCGAACGGGAAGGGATAAAGCCCCTACGCATCAATTATGACGTTCTATCTAAAGATCCTAAACGGGTCTTGGCGCAGGTGCTTTCCAAGATGTGCCTTGATCCAACCAAAGCCCAAGCTGTCGAGACGCCAACAGCAAAGCTTGCCGATGCATTGAGCCGCGAGTGGCGAGAACGGTTTGAAAGCGAGAGACGGAACCATAGTTGATGCGCAATGCGCGCTGACAGTCGATTAGGCGCGTTGGAGGGCAGCTAAGTCCCGCCGCGGGCCTCAGTGTTCGATGCAGCTAATGTCCGCTGTGAGCCCATACCTCCCAATTGCTGCGCGAAGCACAAACGGGTTGGAAGCGCTGAAAGCCGACATCAACCGAGCCGCGAGCATGCCTCAGCTGCCAATTAGCCACCTCAGCTGACACCCCTTGAACCGGCCTTTGGAACTTGTCGCAGCAAGACCAGTGCTCATCTTTGAGGGCTACTGACAACCGAAAAGCTATATAGCAGCCCTAAGAATGCGTCTTGCTCACTCAAGAGTTTGTTTGGTATCCGTTTTTCCAACATCACGCTGAAGCTTGCATATTTGTGCTGAGCTCTCGCTAAATCGTGCTGCTGGAGGGCACTAGAATGGATGAAGTCAGCGGTATCGATCTGGGCATTTTTTTCGACGCAGCGCCGACGGCGCAGATGGTGTTCACGCCGGACCTCCGGATCGTCGCGGCGAACCAACGTTATTGCGCCATGCTGGGCCGCCAGCCCGAAGAACTAATCGGGAACCGGGTTTTCGAGGCCTTCCCAGCTAATCCAGATGATCCGAACTCGGACGCCGAGGCGGAATTGCAGGCCTCGACAGACGCAGTTGTCGCGACTGGAGAGGCACAGGAAATGCCGTTGCGACAGCACGATGTCCAGGAAGTCGACGGTCGCTACGGCACAAGATATTGGCGCATCCTGAACTCACCCGTCTTCGCCGACGCATCCGAGCCGGAACGGGTGACCCACGTGATCCATACAGCCGAAGACGTCACGCGGAGCATTCTGGGGGAGCGCGCTGACGCTGCGAAGCGAAGGGCTGCAATGCGCGGTGCGGAGCTCAGCTACTTCGAGTTCGACCCGGCTTCCGGGAGGCTGACCCGCTCGCCGCAATTGGATGCCCTGTTCGGCTTTGAACCAGGAGAGACTGTCACAACGGCACAGGAGTTCTTTGACCGCATCCATCCCGATGACCATGGGGCGACCATAGCCGAGATTGAGCGCGCCGGTCGCACCATTGGGTCGGACCTGCATCTCGACTACCGGATAATGCGCCCCGACGGAACCGTGCGATGGGCCATTGGGCACGGCGAATCTGTTCGAGATCCGGATACGCAGCATGTCAGGATCGTCGGCATCGTGCTTGACGCGACATCGATCTGCGAACGCGAAGAGAGCCTGCGCGAGGCGGTCGGCGCGCGTGACCTCCTGATCGCAGAGGTTAACCACCGGGTGAAGAACTCGCTCCAGATGGTGACGAGCATCCTTAACCTGGAAGCATCCGCGACCGAGGACGCGGCGGCTCGCGCGTCGCTCAAGGCCGCTACGACGCGCGTGAACGCCGTAGCGGCGATCCATGCCTCGCTCTACGAGGACGAAGACGTCAGTTCGGTTCAGATCGACAGATATATGGAAAGGTTGAAAGAGCACCTTGACGCTTCGCTTTCGAGTGAAGGTCGGGGCGTGAAAATCGCGCTCGACGTGGAACCGATCCGGCTTCCAACCGACAAGGCCATCACGCTGTCCCTGGCGGTGAATGAGCTGGTGACCAACTCATTCAAGCACGCCTTCGGGAACGAAGACGAAGGCGCTGTCACCATCAGCCTACGGCGTAGCGGCGGCGACACGATCGTTCTCGAGGTCGCAGATGACGGAACAAGCTCGTCTACTGATCGTTTAGAGATCAAGTCACCATCGTCGGGTCTCGGACAACGCTTGATTAAGGGGATGGCGTCGCAATTGGGCGGGACAATCGAAGTAGAGGGCAAGAATGGCTGGCGGACACGCATTTATTTTCCCGAGTGAAGAAGCCGCCGCTCTGAAAGTGCTAGTAATTGAAGACAACATTTTTATCGCGCTTGATCTGGAAGGGCAGCTCGAAGAAATGGGACATGACGTCGTCGGCATTGCCGCGACCGCGACGAAGGCGATCGAGATGGCCCTAAAGTCGGTTCCTGATCTTGCAATCGTCGATCTTCAGCTTGCTGATGGGAGCCGTGGGCAGGATGCGGCGTTCGTGCTTCGTGCGGAGATGGATATTCCGTCCATCATCGTGAGCGGGAGCATGCACCAGGTGACCGACGAGGAGAGGGCGGCAATCCGTCCGCTGGTGATGCTGTCAAAGCCTCTGCTTTCGGGTGAACTTGGCCGCGCAATCGAAACCGTGAAAATCTCGGATAGCCCCAAGGACGAATGACGGCTGTCGCAAACCGCATAAAGCGGACCTTAACAGCCAAAACTCGAACGGCAGCAAAGTCCCGCATAGCCGGCTTCGACGAGGTCTGCGGCGAAGGTCTTCAAAGAGCCCTGAGTGACCAATGCCGCACTGTGAGCGAACGTCGGCTCTGTGAGTGGCGGCCAATACCCTGAGAACACCAATCCAGGAATTTTCGCGAGTTCGCAAATCTTTTGGTTATTGTGATCACCACACTCCGCTGTGAGCTTTGAAGCTATCAAATATTGACATGGCGTCACACAGCCATGATGCTCATTCGTTAAAGCAAGACCGAGAGAGCAGTCGTTTGAGAACATATCCTATACCCTTCAATGAAGAAGCACGGCTGCGCGCCGTGTTTGCTATCCCGGGTTTGCGCGAAGAGAACGCCGCGCTCCTCGATGCAATCTGCGAAGCAACAAGAAAGCTTCTCGACTGTCCAATCGCCCTTATCAGTGTCGTTGAGGACGACACGCAGTGGTATAAGTCAGTTGTTGGGTTCGAGCTTGACCGTATGCCAAAAAACAACGGTTTTTGCGCCCATACAATTATGTCAGGTGAACCTATGGTCGTTCCAGATTTGAGGGCAGACCCCCGATTTGAGGCTCACCCCATGGTCGCGGAAGGTGGGCCCGGCGCCCGCTTCTACGCGGGAGTGCCGCTGATACTGTCGTCAGGGCAGCGCTTCGGAAGTTTGTGTGGAATAGACCTTGTGCCTCATGAAGCGCCATCTGACAAACAGATGGCAGTTCTTACAGATTTAGGTAAGGCAGTTGTTGCCGCATTAGAAAATCTCCCGCCAACACCCCAGGATCAAAGAGAAGATGAAGCCACAAAGTCCACTTTCATAGCCTTAGTCGGACACGAGCTGCGAACGCCACTGACAATTCTTTTTGGCAGTCTTCAACTCCTTGAAGCAACTGCTGAAAAAGGCATCAATAAATTGTTGGTAAGTTCGGCGCGGAAATCGGCAAAGCACCTCATCGGCCTTGTTGAAAACATTATCGCTTATAGTGACGCCTCAACCGGTGAGCTGAGGCTAAACGAGCAAACCTGCAATTTGCACGAATTGTTCAACGATACCGCTGAACTGACCTTGCCGGGTGCGGATGGTGTATTAAAGTCGGTTTCTGTCACCGAAGATTCACTTACGACACCTATCTACGTCGACCCCGATCAAATCAAACTGGCTCTAAACGCGCTTGTTCTCAACGCGATCAATCATGGCGGTTCAGAAATTACTATGGGGAGCCGCAAGGACGCATCCGGAAACATCGATATTTCGATCATTGATGATGGAAAATTGGACGAAAAGATTGAACTGGCAGCACTCTACGAGCCTTTTGTTGTCGGTGGTAATATTGCTAACAGGGATACACGGGGCGGGTTAGGTCTGGGCCTGCCACTGACCCGGAAATTGGTAGAGCTTCATGGGGGCGAATTCGAAGTGATAGCTGATGACCATCACACATCTGCCGTGATCCGCTTGCCAGCATGGCGTGTGAAAGCGGCTCAAGCGGACTGCTCAATCCTCTCTGCGAAAGATTAGGTGGTCGCTTTTTCAGAGCGCCATTACCGCAACAACGACCGACACTGCTATCATTCGGTAGTGAAACGTTGGGCGCCTAACAGTATCGAGTTTCGTTCTCGCTGGTTGAGTGTCTGTTAAAGAGCACAAGCCACTATTTGTGATAGCAGCAGGAAACAGTTTCTGTCGTTCAAAGTTCTCGAGAGCAGCCATTGGGAGGTCTAAAGGTAGTTGGCGCTTTGTCCGCGTTGTGTGAGTTCATGTGCCGCGCAACGAACGGCAGCTATATCGCAGCCGAAGACGCATCGGCGCCCGGTGTCCGCTGTAAGACCCGATATACGGTCGGCCTCGATACGTCGAACAGCTCTGCCAGATCGCTGATCGAGTAATCACCCGTGTCATACATGCGGCGCAATTCCGTCTGACGACGATCCGATAGCTTCGGTTTTTTGCCCTTCAGCCGTCCCTTGGCACGGGCAATGGCCATGCCTTCCTTGGTGCGCATCCTGACAAGATCAGCCTCGAACTCAGCAAAGGTGGCGAGGATTTTGAAGAACATTTTGCCCATCGGATCGGTCGGGTCATGGACTGATGCGCCCAATGCCAGTTTCACCCCGCGCTTTTCCAGTTCATCGGCGATGGCCCGGGCGTCGGGAACCGACCGCGCCAGCCGGTCCAGCTTCGGCACGACAAGCGTGTCCCCTTCGCGGAGTGCTGCCAGGGCCTGGGACAGACCTGGCCGCTCCCGGTTCGTGCCAGTTAGGCCATGATCGGTGTAGATCCGATTTTCAGCCACATCGAGATCGAGGAGGGCTGCCCGCTGTGCTGCGAGGTCCTGTTTGTCGGTCGAGCAGCGGGCATAGCCGATGCGGGTTTTTGACATGGGTGATCCTTGCGCCGAAATTGGCCGAGTTTCGTTCTGGCCGCCGTCGCGTGTAACGCAAGAGGCCCCTTCAATGATACTATAGTCGGACCAGCCAAATGAGAATCGTTTTCTGCTGTAAACACTGGGATCAGTTCGTCGATATTTCGGCGTCCGGTAAGCGATCCCCTTGCGGACACCTTTGGGAAGCAGATCATGGATGAAGCAATGCATCGCTTTACCCTGATCGAGTTCTGGTCGATCCCAAAGGCCGGGACAGAATCGAGCTGCTGGTCATCGACGAGGCTGAACGCCTGTCCACTCCGAGCCTTGAACATGTCCTAGACATTTTCGACCGGACCGGGATCGGCCTCATTCTGATCGGCATGCCCGACCTTGAACGAAAGCTGGAACGCTACCCACAACTCTACAGTCGGATCGGCTTCGGCCACCATTACCGCCCTCTGGAGGGTGACGAACTGACCTTCGTGCTCACCCGCCACTGGAGAAAGCTCGGCCTACAACTGGATGACGCGGACTTCACCGACCTTCAGGCTGTCGCATCCATCGCTCGCATAACCGGCGGCAACTTCCGCTTGCTGCATCGGCTGTTCGTCCAGATTGAGCGAATCCACAAGATTAACGAACTCTCGCTTGTCACCGACGATGTGGTCGAAGCCGCACGCTCTACGCTGGTCATCGGCGCCACTTAGCGATGGAGAAACCGCGCCATATAGCGGTGAAGGTCACAGTAAGACGTCATGCAGCGTCAGCAGGGCATAAAAAGTTGAACCCCGTAACTCGTTTCGTTCGCCGCTCGACCGACATTCTTAGAGCATCTTTTGAGCCGATGATTATTACCTGTGTCTCGGCTCGAGTGATTGCGGTGTAGAGCCATTCTCTTGTCAGGAAAGAGGTGTCTTCAAGTACAACGATCACGGCCTTCGCTGAGGAGCCTTGGCTCTTATGACAGGTTATTGCATAAGCGAGCCTTATGTCGATCGCCGCCTCGAGAGGCACCGTTTGAAGGACTGGTCCGCCGGTATGGGGGTCAATATCACTTCCTTCCCAGTTGACCATGACGTCGTTTTCGATGTCACGCACTACGCCTAGCATCCCGTTAAATAAGCCACTGCTATAATGGTTCTTAGTGCAAATGATGGGGTCGCCCGGGTAAACCCGAGCATAAAGACCGAGTTGTTTGGCAATCTCCCAGTTTTCGGCACTCATGGTCTTGTTAAAGGCATCGACGGTTTGGTTTCTCGCCGCGCAGACCATGACGTCTTTAACTCCCTTAGAGTTGCGGAGTTGCCTATAGACATTAGATGCTCTCGCGACCAAAGTCTTTGCGTTAGCCTCGACGAAATACACTCCGTTCGCTTGGTTAAGATAAGTTGGAATGTCTGGCACTTCTCCAGCCCGAATTTGTCCCGCAACAAGGGGGATGGAAGAACCGTTGATCTGCCTAAGAGGCCTCGTCAACTGGCTGGTGATGATGGGCTTCTGAACTAAATTGTGAAAAACTGCGCCAAACCCTACCGGAGGAAGCTGCCCGGAGTCTCCAACAAGTAGAATTCGGCATCCGTCCGGTTGCAGTTTGAAAATCTCACTTAGCAGTTCGTGCAGCGTTGCGGTGTCGACCATGGCTGCCTCGTCGATGATCAACAAAGTTTCCCTAGTCAAGTTAGGAAGGTGGTCACCGGTTCGACCATTACTAACCGCGCGTAATCCATTGATGAGCCTCGCGATAGTGACCGCCAACCTTGGGGAGCCTGGTTGTGATGTTGATCGGCTGAGTTGAAGGGCGGCCTTCCCCGCTAAGGCGGCCATGAGGACATTACCACCAAGAGCTTCCCATGCGAGAGTGACTGCCAACATCACCGTCGTTTTCCCTACGCCAGCTCCTCCCTGGAGGCAGGCAAGTGGTCGGGCGATGATCTGACCCACTGCATATCTCTGCTCGTCAGTCAAATTGAACCCAATCGCCGTTTCAGTGTCGGATACAACATCGGAAATCTGAGAGATTGAATGGGGCCAGGCGCTGGCTGCGATTGCCGTTAACTTCTTTTCCACATCCGTTTCCAGATATCTGGCTCCGAAGGGCTGAATTAGATCGCCGTGTCTCACGAGCGATCCGTATTCGAGCCCCTCTGCCACCATGGAAGCTCCTGCGACCCCCTGAGGTGCAAGTTTGCGCCATTGCGCTTCTGTGGCCGCAGTATGGCCCTTAGAGAGTAGTTTGCGGGTCGCAGCATCTACGGCGCCACGCAGACGCTCTGGATGGCTTGCTAGGCGCTCTACGCCAGAACCCCGGAGAACCGCCTGACCCAGTGCGTCCGCTGCCGACCAAGGGAGGAGCGCGGCAGCAAGGTATGGGTTTGCGAGCAGCGCGTCTCCAGCTTTGGAGGCTCCGAGGAGGCGCCAGAGTTTCTGTGCAGCCCCTCGATCCTGAACGCCCAAGTGCTCAAGGCGATTATAGAACTCGAATTGCTCAACCTGAACTTTGTCAGCTGCAAGCTTCTGAGCGAATTCGGCTTGAACATGTATGGCCAGTTTGATCCCGAGATTGGGGCGACCGGGCTGCAACGTTTCACCAAGTTCTTCGAGCCTTTCCGGCGCAGAAAGCACATCATGGATGTCGTCGCCGAACCTATCGATTAGCCTCCTGGCACGCGCCTCTCCGACATTTGAAAGCGTCATCAGATAACCAGCTAACAAACGGCCGGAGGTTGCGGTGCGTTCGATGTTGGATGCCTCTATCTGCGCGAAAGCCCGACCGTAGCCGTCTTTATACTCCGTGAAATCTCCAGTTATCACGTAGGTCTCACCAAGAGCCGGAAAAAGCGGCTCCTTGACGCGCACCCTAAAGACCCTACCTTCGCTATTCTCTCCGGTGAAGATGACACCTGCATTAAGCTGGCTCACGATACTTTTGACGGCGAGCTCCATGTTAATTCACCTTCGGCAGCAAGCCGGCTTTGACCATTTCGAATTGAGCTTTCAGACCATCGTTTTCACGTTGAAGAGCAGTAAGTCTTGTCTCAGCTTCGTTTAGCTTCTGAAGAACAGCGGCATATTGTGCTCTTGCTTCCACGGCGCCATCTCTGTCCGCCTTTGCGCGTTTTGCCGTGGCGGCGATCCGAGACTTCGCAATATCGTCGATCTCTAAATCTCCGCGTTCTGCAATGCGGCAATTGGATGTGATGATATCGATGGCGGATTTGAGCTCCTCACGGTAGAAGTTCTGTCGATCCTCGGTTCTAACCTGCCATTCACCGTCCTCAGAAGTAAGTTGACGCAGCGTGAGGGTAAGGTTCTTATAGTCAATCTGCCCCCGCGAATTTGTCGGAATTTCCTCAGCATCGAATTTCTCCATGAACATATCAATGGCGCGCAGCAGTCGAGCTACGCCAGTATTTTTGGTCATGAACCTTTCTCCTGATCGGCGAGCCATTCAAAGAATGGCCCGGCAAGATTGACGTTTGCGATAACGTCGCTCCCTGGTGGCGCGTAGTCGTCAACGATGGATTGCATCTCCGCGTCGAGCTTCAAGTCCCCCCAGTCCACCAAGGCCAACACCAAGTTGGCGGTTTGTATGAAATGAGAGGTCCAACCGCCGATATTACAATTGAGGGGGGCTTCGACGATGGGCTCCGGTAAGCCCACTTTCGAGAGAGCCAATTCAAGCCTTCGGATCTTTTGTTCCTTGTTCGCATTCTCCAGTTGCAGCATTTTGATCTTGGACCGGAGGAACGTTAGGTCCTGGTGGAGAGGAGAAAGAATACTTGCGGCACCTTTTTGCGAAACGAGATATTCATCGAGCATAGCTCGATACCGCTCATTTCGACGTAGAGATACATCGCTTATGCCGATTTGCCCGGATACTTGTCGGGAGAGGTTGGTAATATTCCTGAAAAGAGCGCCTGATTTTTTGAGCGCAGATAGTGCCAATTCAACTCTACTGGCCGTATGGTCCATGAGTCTTTGTTGATATAAGGCGGCATTTCTTGACCCTCTAGGAGCTGGCATGTCAATCGTCTCCGGCTGTAATCGATGGCGGTGTTTTATCCGACAGTTGTTTTGGATTGTCCAAGAGTGTTCCAGCCTCTGAAGGTTTGATGCCAAGAGCCTTCATTCGCGATTTTAAAGCCCCTGAAAGCGCTTTTATTTCAGCGTCAGGATCAGGTTCTTCAACATCAGTGCGGCGGATTCTGGATAGAAGGCGTCCCGCTTTAATTCTAAGATCATCGGTGATCAGCGCTGGATAAGCATCTGAATCGAG
This sequence comes from Sulfitobacter sp. M22, assembly GCF_021736025.1. Taxonomy (NCBI): domain Bacteria; kingdom Pseudomonadati; phylum Pseudomonadota; class Alphaproteobacteria; order Rhodobacterales; family Roseobacteraceae; genus Sulfitobacter; species Sulfitobacter sp. M22. The sequence continues at coordinate 1,224,897 of NZ_WMEC01000001.1, forward strand.
AAGACGTTCCGCCAAGAACTGCGATTGATCAGAAGTGCGAACAACTCGTTGGAGATGATCTCTTATAATTTCTGGCTCGTCTGTATGGATGCCACCTGCGTCGTCGTCGAGCATATCCCGAAGAACGATCTCCGTCTCTTGCCACCCGGCGAGTTCATAGGAGTCGAGCTCGTTCTGAGCTGCGATTGAATGAAGCTCTTCGTTCCGATCTCCAGACGCTTTGATACTTAAAAAAAGATTGCTGCTGTATGCAATACGAGACTTTAGCGCGCGGATTTTGGCGGTAATTGCCGGAAGATGATCGATGCTTTTGCAGGAGAGCTTGCAAACCCCGCAGCGCATAGGGCCTCCAGCAGTCTGGATAACATCCACGGGGCACTCTTCGCCTACCGGGCAGATGTGCGTATCACGGAAAACGATAGTGGCCGCAGGAGACTGCCGCAGGATCTGAATACCAGTCGCGTCCGCTTCAGATAACGCCGAGGACAAGCTTATCATCCTAAATCGATGAATTGTTTCGTTTCGGTCCGCCCGGAAAGACTTTTGTAGCGCGCTGTTGACGGATCGAGCTTTAATAGCGGCAGGACCATGCTTGATTGTAGCTGTTTTTGTGCGCGCTAACTCTGGATGTTCAAGGTCTTCCTCTGCCGATCTCAATGCTTTCAAAAGCTCTTGCATATCAGGATAGTCATAGTGGGCGGTTGTAGTTTCATTGAGGTGACCGATGAGATCAGCAATAACGGTCAGGCCCGTGGCGCCACTTCTACGCGAAACGTAGGTTGAACGGCAGGAATGAGGAGTTTGAATCCTCTTTATGTGGATTCGGCAATATGGATATCCCTGCCTGTTGTTTGACCCTGGGTCGATCTCCCCTTTGACGTTTGGCGGCTTTCGAAGTTCAATCATTGGATCAAGGCCGAGAGTGTTAGAAGCGGCAAATGCTGTAAAGGCGTAGAGAACCTCAGACCAAAAATCATCGTAAGAACGGTCGGCAATGACTTTGCCATAAGCATCAACGAAAAGGGGTGTTACATCTCCAAACCTGCTGCTTTCGCGACCTTCGTAGCGAAACTTTCTGGATTGCACTCCACGCATTTCCAGATACTCCTGTTGTCTTTGAAGCATCTGAAACGTTCGAATGGGAACAATCGTATCCCACGGTTCATCTCTCGATTTGTCGGTGTTGATGTGGAGCTTAAAATATTCATCGTCTGGCGTGAGTTTGGGTAAATGCATTCCCCAAGCCTCGCGATCGATCCACTGACAACTTTGGAAGCGGAGACCGGTGTCCAAGGCGAGAATAACCATCCTCAGTGCGCTGAGGTTTAAACCCCTTGCCGCGCTCTTGGAGCCAACCAGAAGGACTTGGGGGATACGGTGAACCTGAAAGGTCTCGCCCTGATGCTGATAGCAGAGAGGGACTTGGTGAATGTCAGTTAGAATCTGATGATGATCGTTGTAGTGGGTGAGCTTCAAACCAAGGAGTTGGTTTCCGTCTTCCTTGGTAAGCTGATCGCCGAAGCTCTCAATCGTGTAAAGCCATTTGATGAGGTGGGGGAAGGCGTCGGCCTTAAACGGAATCTTATTCGTCTTGTAGCGCTTCTTCGTTTTCGGAATGAGAAATTCGGGTATGATCGGGTTAACAAACGAGCCTCCCGCGATATGCTCAAACTCATGATCACCGTAGATATAGGCCACCCAATCGAAGAACTTGTTGAGAGCCGAAACGTGGGTTCTTTGGCTATCCGGTGTCAGGTTTCTCGACTTCAGGAAGTCTACAAAAGTTGGGAATGATTGCGCTTTCCCAACCTGATCCAAAAAGGGGTAACGCTTGAAGTCTTTTGGAGCACGAATTAGGGGGAGAGCGATCCGCGATTCATGACAGATTTGTGGAAGGTAAAATGAGATGTAGTCAGCGAAAGCGTGTAGATTTTTCCCAAACCTGTGATCTTCAAACCCTCTTTTTTGTCTGTATTCGATGAACTGTTCGAAAAGTTCATTCCAATTCATTGCTACGGATTCTGGAAATTCCCAACGGGTGCCATTTAAGTGAACCGGCAAGGAAAAATAGCCGCAATTGCGACGCCCCCCGTGGACATATGGTTCCGTTGTTCGGTCCTGCGATCGCTTGCCAGAAAATTCTGCTGCTCTGCGTTTGATCTGTTGTTCGACCTCTTCAGACGAGAAGCTAAGAAGGTTCGTTTCAGATAAAATGTTAATCACAACTAGAACTGATGGCGGAGGGCACTTTGCTGTAGCAGATTGGTGAAGATTAACCAAATGACTGTTCAGGTTGAATACTTCTTCTACTGTGATGTCGGAGAATTTGTGCCAGTCGGTCGAGTAAATCCAGGACAAGCTGTGCTGATTAACTCTATATTCAACTTGGACGCCATGATCATTCATCGCGTCTTGATCAGCCTCGTATGATGAAATGAAGCGCAGCAACTCCGTGCCCATTGTTTTCCTCAGTTCGAGGTTAACGGTCTTTCGAAATCCGAAGCCAATGGGTAATATGATCTTCGCCTCTCGCCATAGGCGGAATAAAACTAGTCTTGCGGTCGATCGCAGTCCTTTGCGAACTATACCCTCAGGGGCCGTTTCAAACCACTTGAGCTTCTGCACAAGTGTATTATGGATGTTCTTCACTCCTTGCGCGAGATCGAACAGCTCTTGAACGATCCGAGTTGGATCGGTTCCTGCAAATACCGCGTCACGGACCTCTTGCGCCCGGAACTTCGCGTATCGGACTGTCTTGGTCCCCTCTTTGTCGTATCGAACTCGCGCTCGTTCAACAGTATCCGTCGTGGCTCGGTGGAGGTCTGACAGCTTGATGGACTTGATTAGCAGGTGATTGCTCAAGTTGATCATATGCTGTCTCCATGGGGCATATTGGACAACATTCGCTGTGCAATGTCGGTGTGCCGCTTGGCAATCCAGGCCCTTATGTCGCGCTCTTTGTCAGTCTGTCCCATTGCAAAGTGATCGATCATTCTTAGTTTGCTCTCAAGAATAATCGGATCTTCACGCGCGTAGTGCGCTGTCGATGAACTGTCCTCATGACCCATCAACTTTTGAACTTCCGGAAGCCTGAGCCCATATCCTCCTTCAACTGGAATGAAGTTCAGCATGAACACGCCGTAGAAGTGGCGCAGCGAGTGGGGCGTATATGGTTTACCATTCGGCTTGCGAGGAGCGCCAGATCGAATGCCCGCCGCATGAAAGGCTTTAATTCGATTATTGTCCTGCACGAGGCTATAGGGACGTCCGTTCCCGAGCGTTCTAATGTCCTGAAAGACCATGCGATCAGGAGTGATAGGTCTGTGTTCATATCGAAGATAGTTTTCGAGAGCTTCGAAGAATATGTCTCGTAGCTGAGGTATAATATAGGTTTCAGAAAATCTGCGCCCCTTAAACCGTCGCGCATATCGTTGAGGTAATTGGTCGGCATATCGATGGCTCTCTGGGTCATGGACGAAGACCTCCCGATTATCGAAGTCGATAGCCTCCCATGGTAGTTGTATGGCTTCACTTGTGCGCAGGCCCGCGCCTGCCATGAGTGACCAGACGGCTTGATCACGGAAGCAGTTGGCAGCATCGAGAAGAGGCATCAGGTATTCTGCGGGATAATCCAGCATTTCATTATCTTTACTGGATGTTTCTCCGCCAATCTTGCTGGATATAGACATCCCACCTTTCGGCCTGTCGATCCCATTGGGCTTCCAACGCGTTACACCCGCCAGCATGGACTTCTGCATCATTCTCTTAATTTCAGTGGCAGAACGATGGCTTTTCTTCAGAACCTTGAATAGCTCCATTGGTGCAGCTCCTTCAACGACTTCGATGCCGTCCCAATCAGCCATATCGTTTGTCAGCGTGGACCAGTAATCAGAGAGTTCGAGAAAACGATTTATGGCGGCGGCGGCGTTTTGAGCGGACTTCCGGCTCAATGTTTTCTGTTTCAAATTGCTAACAGCTTGGAAGTATCCCTCAGCATCAGAGCTAATGTTAAGTGCATCCGGACGAGCGACACGTGCAGCCAAATACCAGTCAACGGCATTCAGGATCTCGTAGCGCGAACTGGGTTGGCCAAACACTCCGACCTCGACTAGGTAGTCTAAAAACTGGGCAACTACATTTGAGTATCTGTCTACGGTCGCAGAAGCTTCTCCGCGTTTGATGAGTGCGGCCACAAACGTGTCCATGACATCCAGAAATTCTCCATCGTCATCAATCAACCTAAGGGTGTCATATTTTCCCCATTTAGAGCGGACTCGTGTAAAGTTCTTCATTTGTTCCAGTGCCTCCAAAAGGGGCTCCGACGATACACATTAAGGTGTGCATGTCAATACGCGCAGTAAGGTCAGGAAACGTTAACGGCTTCAAGCATTTGGTAGAGGTGTAGGGCTGTTTTAATGCGTTCTAATGTCAAGGTAAGATAAGAACCGCGGACCTACTGATTACAAATCAGTTGCTCTACCAGCTGAGCTATAGGGGCACTGAGGGAGCGTTTAAGAGATTGCTGCGGGCCGTGCAAGAGGGGAAATGTCAATTTTTTGCAGTTTTACACAAGTCCCGCAAAAGGCTATTGGAATGCAGGTACCAGTAGGGGTGGGAAAGCGTTCATGCAGTTGATTTTGCACACAGGTGGCCATTACACCGAAGAAGACAGATTGCTGAAAAGCCTGCAATCTAACCATAATTTACTGACCCAGGCAGGAACACATACGCCAAGCCCCAGCACCTACCGCGGTTTGTTTCGCGATACGTTGAATGCGATGCATAAATCCTCGGCTGCTGACGGGGCGCGGGATGTGCTGCTGGACGCGGTCATGGGGGAGTCAGAAGCGGATCGGGTGATCTTTTCCGACGCGAATTTCTTTCGCACCCCCGCTACGGCTGTTGTCGAAGGGATGCTCTATCCCGCCGCCCCTGTACGTATGATGCGGATGGCACAGTTGTTTCCCGATGACGAACTGCAGATCTTTATGGGGATCCGCAATCCGGCAACGCTTTTGCCAGTGCTTTATGATGTGGCGGCTGACAAATCTCCGACACAGTTCTGGGGCGACAAGGATCCGTTGGATGTGCGCTGGTCAGACACGCTGGGATTGCTGCGCGATTCCGCCCCTGAGATTAATATCACGGTCTGGTGCAACGAAGATGCGCCGCTGATCTGGGGACATATCATGCGCGACATGGCGGGTCTGCCTGCCACGACCCCGCTCAAGGGGGAGTTTGACCTGCTCGAAACGATTATGCGCCCGGAGGGGATGAAACGCTTTACGTCTTATCTGGCCGCACACCCTGAAATCACTGCGGCCCAACACCAGCGGGTGATTGCCGCGTTTTTAGATAAATACGCGATAGATGACGCGCTTGAAGAAGAGCTGGATATGCCCGACTGGACCGAAGAACTGGTCGAGGATATGACAGAGGTCTATGATGAAGACCTCGCGCGTATCCAAGAAATTCCCGGGGTTCGGGTAATTCTGCCGTAAGCTCGTCACGCGTGGGTCACCGTTAATCTTAGTTCGACATGCAAAAAGCCCGCGCTTACCAGCGCGGGCTTTTCGATTTGTTCAACCGAGACCTCAGGACTTTTTGATGTCGCCAACCTTCTGTTTGTCTGCCTCGGCCTCTGCCGCGTCAACGACGCGCTGACCGGAAGCCTTGGCCTTTTCGACGAACGCATCTGCAGCTGAGGAACCGGGGGCAGCGGCGTCCGCATCTTCTTTGGTTTCGCGCAAGACTTTCTTGGCCTCGTCCGATGCCGCCTGCGCAACCTTACCCAGCTTCGACTTCTCTTCCGCAAAGATACGCTCTGCATCGGCCATCAGCTGGTCGCGGTGCTGACCCATATAACGGTCTTCGGTCCGGCTACGCGGCAATGCCGCGCCAATGGCGGCCCCGACGGCCAGTGCAAGCGCACCGACGACCAAGGGCTGATCTTCGAAGATATCGACCGCGCGATCACGGCCTTCGCGACCATAGGATGCTGCTGACGCACGTGCACGCACGGCGCTTTCACGGGCTGCAATCACGCGTTCACGTGCGGCTTCGGACAGATCCTCGGTCCCCTCCGCCAGGCGGCGGCGTAGCTGCGCGGCGCGATCAGCGGTGGAAGACGTGAAGTCGCGTGCGCCCGAGGCAACGGAATGACCGGCATCAGACACCGCACCTGCGGCTCCTTTCGCCTTGCCCGCAACGGTCGACCCTGCGCTGGACGCGGCACCGGATACGCGACCACCTGCGCGCGATGCGGCGTCGCCTGCGCGTTGTGCCAGACCGGGGGTGTCGTCGTCATCGTCATGGCGTGCCCAAGATGGCACATCACCTGACCGTGCGACTTCGCCCGAATAGTAGGGTTTGGACGGATCACCGGGCTGTGGCCCTAGATCGCGGCGCTGTCCTGCGGGGATCACGCCATGCTGCTGTGCGGCGACGGGCAAACCACTGTGGTCGTCGCGATCGCCATAGTAGTTTGTGCGGTTGCGCGGATCACGGTGGTCATAGCTGTCACGTGTACCCATACGGTCACGGCCCGGGGCTCTGTCGCCGGCCATCAGCCATGCCAGCCCTGCCCCGGTCAGCGCCAGCGCGATAGGATTGCGCTTGACCGCGTCGGTGACCGACCGTCCAATGTCACCACCATGTTCACGGAACTGATCCGAAAACTGGCGGGCAATTGTCTCTACCGAGAATTTATCTTGCAGATCATCCAAGGTGTTGGTCAGTCCGGCGCGTTCACGTTCGATCTCGCGTTCGATTTCTTCGGGCGTGCGGCTATCATTTGTCATTGTAAACCTCCTTCACGGCTTGCGCGTCGCGCTTTACGTTTTTAGTGGCACGGCTCGGTGCCAAGCTGCTGAGCTTGAGAGCGCTGGTGCCTTTGCTCGCCATCAGATAGGCGATCAAGGCAAAGGCAACGCCGACGATCAATGCAGACCAGCCGGCGGGAATGCCTGCCTCGGTCAAGGCCGCGACAAGCGCCGCAGTCAGTACGTTCAATGCTGTCAAAGCAACAATGACGGCCCCCACGATCAAACCGATGGCAGCGCCCGCTGATTTCAGATTTTCATTCACCTCGGCACGGGCCAGATCGACCTCGCTGCGCACAAGCGAGCTGACGTGGGTCAGTGCATCGCTCAGCAAACTTCCTGTGGATTTATTAGGATCGGTGGTCATTGTGTGCCCCCCTTCGAGGTAGTGTTCACGGCAGGTGCGGCCACATCATTGGTGTTCAGACCCTGCGTACGCTCGGTTGGAACGGGGCGTTCCATGTCGCGGCCCTCATAGGCATAGCGCTCACCACGGGCACCCGTCTCGGAGGCTTTGGCAAAACGAGTTGCGGCGAAGCCCACCAATGCGGCACCACCTAGAAAGACAAACGGGTTACGCTTGGCAAAATCGGTGACAGCACCAACCATCTCGCCCAGATCTTTGTCGCGCATCGAATCCGATGCATCGGCAAGGCCGTCTGCAAGCTGGCTAAAGGTACGTTCTTGCGGCGAACCGCTGCGCAATTCGTCGGCTGCAGTGCGCAATGCGCTGGCCACGCCCTTAACTTCGTCTGCAGCGGCACCCTTGGCGTCGTCTGCATAGCTTGCGGCGTCGGAAGCAACGGTATCGGCCACATCTTTGGCCCGAGTTTTCGCCTCTTGCGTGGCGGAAGCTGCGGTTGCTTTTGCTTTTTCATTCAGGTCCTGCGCGCCGGCAGGATTGCTATTTTTGTGATCAGTCATGGTGCGCTCCTTTTGATTAGGCGACTAGGTTGAGAACGGCGAGAACGACCACGATCAGGCCGATGAGGTAAAAAACTCCATGCATTCGAATTCTCCTTAGTTGGTCACGTTCCTGTCATCGAGGGACCAACGGCCGGTGCTGAATTTCGTTCCGCACCCACACGCCCGAAGCAATAAAAAATCTGCGACGAGCCGGTGAAAATCGGGGGGCGTACATAGGCACGCGCGAGGCGAATAATCGCTGAACACAGCATGGAACACATTCGGACGCTGCGGCGTTTGACACCGAATGCAATCACTTCCCAAAGGAGATCGATATGTCGATGAACAGCCTAAAAGACGTGTACCATGACCAACTGCAAGATATGTACAGCGCCAACAAACAGTCGCTTGATGTGGTCGTCGCACTTGGTCGCGCCGCCACGGACAAAGACCTGTCCGAAGCTCTGATCGCAGGGTCGAATGGCATCAGTGAAGGTATGGAAAAGCTTGCCGAAATCTGTAACGCCCATGACATCAAGCCAAGCGGCGAACATTGCAAAGGTATGGAAGGTCTGGTCGCAGAGGCCAAAGCGCACGTCCTGAACGAAGATTTTGGCGACGACGATGTGCGCGACGCGATGATCATCACGCAGTACCAACGTATGGTACACTATGCGCTAGCCGGTTACGGCTGCCTCGTGGCGTTCGCCAACCGTCTGGGCAAAGACGAAGACGGTGCGGTCTTGCAAGAATGTCTGGATCAAACTTATGACGGCGATCGCCGCATGACCGAGATTGCAACTGGCGGCGTGAACAAAGCTGCTGCCTAAGCCGACGTTGGCTGGCCCTGCCCGCCACCCTACGCACACAAAAGCCCCGCTAATTCAGCGGGGCTTTTTCTATGTCTAGGGGTGCCGAACAACCTGTGATGTAGCAGCGCCTAGCTGGCCTCTGCTGGGGAGTGTCATGAACTTTGTGTATCTGGTCTGGCCCATGCGGGTTTTAGATACAGTCACGCATTGAAGCGATCCTCAAACATTATGGCGAAATGATTGCGGGCCGCAAACCATTCTCGAACATTTCGGCCGCCTTTCTCAAACTTGCGGATCGCCAAGTAGATCAGCTTCGTGGCTGCGTCTTCGGTCGGGAACGATCCCCGCGTCTTAATCGATTTGCGGATTACACGGTTCAAGCTTTCAATTGCGTTGGTGGTGTAGATGATCTTTCGGATGGCGGGATCAAAAGCAAAGAACGGGATCACTTCCTGCCAAGCCCTGCGCCAGGCCGGTGCGATGGAGGCATATTTTCCGGCCCATTTTTCCTCGAAGGCATCCAACTCCAAACCAGCTTGATCGGCTGTAGGGGCGCTGTAAATCCGCCGTAGATCAGCGGCCACTTCCTTGCGATCTTTCCAGGCACAGAAGTTCAACGAGTGGCGCACGAGATGGACAATGCACGTTTGCACGGCCGTGTCCGGAAAGGCTGCAGTGATGGCGTCAGGGAAACCCTTGAGGCCGTCTACGACAGCAATCAGGATGTCTTGCAGCCCACGGTTCTTAAGCTCTGTCATCACGGAGAGCCAAAATTTGGCGCCCTCGTTGTCAGCGATCCAAAGACCGAGAACCTCGCGCACGCCATCCTTGCTGACGCCAAGGGCCACGTAGACGGCTTTGTTCTTGACCATGCGGCTATCGGCGTCACGGATTTTGACCCGTAGAGCGTCAAAAATGACGATGGGATACATCCGGTCCAGCGCCCGGGACTGCCATTCCCGAACCTCATCCAGCACCGCATCGGTCACGCGGCTGATCAAGTCTGGCGAAACTTGCAGGCCGTAGACGTCCTCAAGATGAGCACGGATATCGCGGACCGTCAGACCGGCTGCGTAGAGGCCAATGATCTTGTCATCCATCCCATCAATGCGGGTCTGACCCTTCTTCACCAGTTCAGGTTCGAAGCTACCGTCCCGGTCCCGTGGCACAGCGATAGGCAGTTCGCCGTCTTGCCCCTTCAATCTCTTGGCGGATGACCCGTTGCGACGGTTGGTCTGATCAGGCGGGGCATCCTTGCCGTCTTCATAGCCCAAATGTGACGTCAACTCAGCACCGAGCATTCGCTCCATCAGCTTGATCTTGAGCTCTTTCATTAGCCCGGCATCGCCAAGCAGATCTTCAGGCCGCTCGCAGCCCTTCAGTAGTTCGTCCAGCAGTTCCTTGGATATGGTCATCGTCCTTGCTCCTCTCAGGAAGCATGGACCAGATCGCAATTACACAGAAGATCGGACACTCTCCTCTGCTGCCGAAACTTGCGGAAAATATTCCACTCCCTGCTTTTCAGCGAGCTTGTGAATTTCAGCCACGATGCCTTCGCGTGCATCGCAGGCTGCCTCCCACGAGGTATTGGGATCGGCGCAGGGAACAAGGAACCAGACCTCCATACCCAAGACATCCTGCCCGCCGACCCGCACGCAAGCGTCATCGCGTTTACCAATATATTTATCTTCCATCTCGTCGATCACCTTGTCGAAAGCATCGCGGAGCGCATCAACATCAGCCGCGTGAGAAAGCTTAATTTTGACGATCCGCAACATTTCGGGCTCCTGCATGGTCCAGTTTTTGAATGGCGTGGAAACGAATTCAGTCACCGGCACGACCAGCCGCGTTCCGTCCCAGTCTCGTAGTTGGACATAGGTGAAATGGATCCGTTCAACATGACACAGCGCATCGTTGAACACGATCCGGTCTCCGATCTTGGCGGACCCGTTCAACGCGATTTGAAGCGATGACATGATGTTGCTCAGGATGCTGCGCGCGGCAAAGCCCAAAACCAGCGTAACAGCACCTGCGGTGCCCAACAGCGTTAGCCCAAGGTTCTGGAACACATTGGTTTGCGACAAGAATATACCGCCGCCAACCAGGACCACCGCCACAACGAACACACGACGCGCGGCTGAAATACGGGTCGCCGTGGTGCGCTTGTGCACCTCCTCCTTGAGGGTCAGGTCGGTTTCTTCGACCTTCGTCAGATGATCCAAGATCACCTCGACGCAGTTGACCACAAACCACAGCCCCGCACCAATCAGACCCAGCCACGCCGTCGGCACCAATATCGTTGTCAACTCTGCCGAAAACGAGAATATCTTGGCCTCGAGCACCATCACAAACAGTGTCGAGACAACAACGCAGGCGGGCCCGCGCACCGAGTTTAGCATCTGCTGCGCCAATCGCGACGGTATGCGTTGTGCGACCCAGCTGGTCAGAAGCCAGACCAGACGCGCCACATAGATTGCCAGCACGATCAGAACTGGCAGACCAATCAGTTCCCACACGGCAAGGTCGACAACAGTGTTTTGTGTCAGCACGTCCGGCAGCATCGTTTCAAGTCGACCGGGACCGTAGCGCTCGTAAAGACGCGGGATATTTTGCACGGTGTGACGCGAGAAAACCCAGACCGGCTCCCCGTCCTCCGCCTTGATCCGGTTCAGACGGATCGAGGCAGGGTAGTCCTCCATATCCAGCGTCCACAACAGCAAGGACTTGCGCGGCGTCCCCGCCATCGCCCGATCAGACGTCGCCGTCGCGTCCAGCGCATCAGGCCGGTCCAGCAGTTTATCCCAATCAATCACGGTCTTTCGGCTGATCACAGTTTCAAGCTGACGGATCAACGAGGTGCCGACCTGCTGTTGGCGGTCTTCCCGTATATCCGACAGATCAAGCAGATGCGCCGCACCGACCCAATCATCACGCCGGACCGCCCGCACCAGGCTCTCCATCGTGGCGCGCGGAGTTTCCCGATCGATCTCCGACGGCACAGCGGGCAAGCCGACATTCAGCGCCTCGACGCAATACCAATGCGCGCTATCGCAAGCCTCTTCCTTATCTTGCGCCCAAAGCGGCGTTGCAAAAATCAACAGCGCGCCCAACAGCCCCGCGATATATCTCAGATTGATCAAAACACTCTCCATTCCGGCGTCGCGCACCCGCGTGACAAGTCGTCATTGAGACTGAGCTAGCGCACCCGGGCCAATCTACCAACCTTTGTTCCTATATCTTGGACCTACGAGATCGTACCGCGGTACCAAGCCACAACACGCGCCGTCGCGCCGGTCATACGAAGGGTGGAAGTTATAGTTGGCTCGGGATTTGCGGTGGGGGGGGGGATTGGCGGAGGAGGTGGGATTCGAACCCACGGTACGCTCTCACGCACGCCGGTTTTCAAGACCGGTGCATTCGACCACTCTGCCACTCCTCCGCAGCACGCACCGCATAGAGGGATGCCATTGATTCTGCAAACCTCGAAATTGACGGATATGTCGTTAAGCCGTCAGCGCCATTGGACTGCGTAGATAGGCGCATGTGGGGCGGGTTGCGATGTAGGTGGGGAAATTTGCCGACGCGGGGCTGTGAGCCTTTCCAAAGCCCCTGCACCCGCGTTAGTGTAGCGCAAAGACCCCGGCAATGGGGCATCAAACATGCCGTATTGACGGCGCGATCAGGCGGCGGCGGATAACGGCGCGCCAGCAGGCAAGGACGACGGACATGAACAGCCCCAGGCTTCACCCCTTTTCAGGCATCCGGCCGCTTCGCTGCACGGTGGGGGTCTTGCTGATGATGACAACCTTGGCGGGCTGTGATGCGGTCGACAATCTGACCGGCGGTCAGAAAGGCGCGTCTGCGGCATCCTCTAGCTCTACGAAACTGGTGGAACGTGATGTCGAAGCGCCCGAAGTTTTTTCGGTCAGCGATCAGGGTCTTTGGGACGGTCGCCCCAGTCTGGGCGGCGTCTGGGTGGCACATCCCGACGTGACCGACCCCGAACGTGTGATCATCCGCAACGAAACCAATGGAAAGTTCGTGATTGGGGCGCTGTTCCGCCGTGAACGCGACCTGCCCGGCCCCAAGCTGCAAATGTCATCGGATGCGGCCGCCGCCCTTGGTATCCTTGCTGGGGCACCAGCACCTCTGAACGTGACCGCCCTACGCCGGCAAGAAGCCGACACCCCTGCCCCCGACGCGGCCCCCGAAGGGACGATTGAAACCCCCTCCGAGGTGACCGAGACCACACTGGACCCCGTCGCCGTTACCGCAGGCACCGCGATCGAAGCCGCCCCGGCAGCGGCGAAGCCCGCCGCGCCCGTCGCGCCCAAACCCGCTGCGACTAAGCCTACATCATCGCTGGCGAAACCCTTTGTCCAGATCGGTATCTTTAGCGTTGAGGCAAATGCCGAACGCGCCGCCAACCAGATGCGCAGCGCGGGCATGTTGCCCACCGTCAAACGCAGCGAGATCAACGGCAAGGCGTTCTGGCGTGTCGTCGTCGGCCCGGCCGGTTCGAAATCCGAGATGAACACTTTGCTGAAATCCATCAAGACCGAAGGGTTCTCTGACGCCTACGCCGTGTCGAGCTGACCCACCGCCAAAGGAAACTGCCATGATCCGTATTTTTGCAGCCACGATTGCGACCCTTCTGTTGGCCCTACCCGTGCAGGCGTTCGAAACACAGGCCCGCGCGGCCTATGTGGTCGACCAGACCACCGGCACTGTGCTGCTAACCAAAAACGCGGATGAACCGCTGCCGCCGGCCTCTATGTCTAAGCTAATGACGCTTTATATGGCGTTCGAAGCGATTGAACGCGGCAAAAGCAATGGCGGGCTGGATCTGACCGAAGAGCTGCCCGTCTCGCAGCACGCCATGTCCTATGGCGGGTCGACCATGTTTCTCGACACCACCGACCGCGTCAAGGTCGAAGACCTGCTGCGCGGGATCATCGTGCTGTCGGGCAATGACGCTTGTGCAGTCATCGCCGAGGCGCTCAGCCCAGATGGGTCAGAGGCCGGTTTTGCCCGCTTGATGACGCAACGAGCGCAGCAGATGGGCATGACCAATTCAACCTTCGCAAATTCCAACGGTTGGCCCGCCGCCGGTCACCGCATGTCGCTGCGCGATTTGGGGCTGCTGGCCACCCGTCTGATCGAGGATTACCCGCAGTATTACCCCATGTTCTCGCAGCAAGAATTTCTGTTTGACGGGCGCGCGCCACAAAACAAGACCAACCGCAACCCGCTGCTGGGGCTTGGCATCGGCGCGGACGGGTTGAAAACCGGCCATACGTCAGAAGCAGGTTATGGGCTTGTCGGCTCTGCCAAACAGGGGGACCGCCGCATTGTGTTTGTGCTCTCCGGTCTCGACAGCGCCGAGGCACGTGCGCAAGAATCTGAATCGATCGTAAACTGGGCCTTTCGCCAGTTTTCGCAACGCTCGATGGGCAAGGCCGGCACGATGATTGCCGAAGCCCCTGTTGCCCTTGGCGCACAAGGTGTTGTGGGTCTTGAACTGGAAAACGATCTGTCAGTGCTTGTGCCTGTTTCGGGCGGCAGTGATGTCTCGGCCGAGGTGGTTTATACCGGCCCCCTCCGTGCGCCCATCACCAAAGGCCAGACCGTCGGCGAGCTTGTCCTGACACGTGGCGACCTGCCCGAAGTGCGCGCCCCGCTGGTGGCCAAAGACAGCGTCGCGGCGGGTGGTTTTATGGTCAAGCTTGAAGCAGCCGCGCGCCACCTGCTGACCCGATTGAACGAAGGACCAGAGGCAGCTTCGTGAGCGATACCCCAAAGGGCCTGTTCATCAGCTTCGAAGGCATCGACGGCTCGGGCAAATCAACCCAGACTAAACTGCTGAAGGACCGGCTAGAGGCTGACGGACATCAGGTCGTGCTGACCCGTGAACCCGGAGGATCCCCCGGGGCCGAAGAAATCCGTGCGCTGGTGCTGCAAGGCGACCCCGACCGCTGGTCTGCACAGACCGAAATTCTGCTGTTCACCGCCGCCCGTCGTGATCATCTTGAACGTACGATCCAACCCGCGCTTAAAGCAGGCAAGATCGTTATCTGCGACCGCTTTGCCGATTCCACCCGCATGTATCAGGGCCTCAGCCGTGGTGATCTGCGCGGTGCGGTCGACCAGCTGCACAGCCTGATGATCGGCGTCGAACCTGATGTAACTGTGCTGATCGATATGGACCCTGGCGAAGGGCTCAGCCGTGCCCTATCCCGCAACACGGTCGAGGAACGGTTCGAGGATTTTGGCGAAAGCCTGCAGGTCGCCATGCGCGCAGGGTTCCTGTCTTTGGCCACTGAATTCCCCGATCGTTTCGTGACCATCAATGGCGCGCAATCGATTGATCAGGTGGCTGCGGATATCTTTGCGCAGGTGCGCCCGCGTCTTGATCCGCGCTAACCCCTTTTCCTGCCGCTGCAATCTGCTAGACCACGTGACATGAGTGATGACGCCCCCCAGCCTGACCGTATCGACGGTGCGCGCCACCCGCGCGATACGCCGCAGCTGTTCGGCCAATCGGCGGCAGAAGCGGCGTTTCTCGATGCGTTCAACTCTGGCAAACTGCACCACGGCTGGCTTCTGACCGGCCCGCGCGGCGTCGGCAAGGCCACATTGGCGTGGCGCATTGCGCGATTTTTGCTAGCGACCCCTGATGCGGATGATGGCGGCATGTTCGACACCCCCGCCCCCACCAGCCTCGATATCGATCCCGACCACCCTGTAGCGCGTCGTGTGGCCGCAGGGGGCGAAGGGGCTCTTAAGGTAATAACACGGTCGTTGGACGAGAAAACCAAGCGTCTGCGCAAGCAGATCGTGGTGGATGACATTCGCAAGCTGAACGGGTTCTTCCAGATGTCCGCCGCCGATGGTGGGCGCCGTGTCGTGATCGTCGATGACGCCGACCTGATGAACCCCAACGCCGCCAACGCTCTGCTCAAGATGCTCGAAGAGCCGCCCGCCCGCGCGATCATGCTGCTGATCAGCCACCGCCCTTCAGGGTTGCTGCCCACCATCCGCTCGCGCTGTCGGACCCTGCGGCTTGGTACGCTGACGCCGGACGACATGGCACTGGCGCTCGGCCAGTCAGAGGTGGACATTCAGGGCGATCCCGCAGCGCTCGCGGCGCTTTCTGGCGGGTCAGTGGGCGGCGCGCTGTCCCTGTCGCTGATGGGCGGGCTGGCGATGTATGGCGAACTGGTCGCCCTGCTCGATACGATGCCCCGTCTGGACCGCGCCCGCGCGCTCAAACTGGCAGAGGCCGCCGCCGCCCGCGGGGCCGAAGAGAAACTGTCGCTGCTGTTCACGCTTGTTGATCTGCTGATGCTGCGACTGGCGCGCACCGGTGCCCTTGGCCACCCGCCTGAAACCGCCGCCGCCCCGAACGAGGCCGCGGTGCTGGCCCGACTGTCGCCCACACCGGCCCAAGGACGGGTCTGGGCAGAGACCGCCCACGACATCGGCACCCGTGCGCGTCACGGGATGGCGGTCAACCTTGACCCTGCCGCACTGGTCCTAGATACCCTGTTCAAGATGGGCGACGCCGCACCCCGCTAGCCCACACAAGACGAACAGGCAGGACACTAGGCATGACAGACAGTACTCTCGACATTCACCCGATCACCGACAGTCATTGCCACCTGGATTTTCCCGATTTCGACGGCGAACTGCCCGATGTGATTGCCCGCGCCCAAGCCGCAGGCGTCACGCGCATGGTCACCATCTGCACCAAGCTCAAGAACGAACCCGCCGTGCGGGCCATCGCCGAGGCTCACGCTCCGGTCTTTTATGCCGCTGGCACCCACCCGATGAGCGTCGCGACCGAGCCCATGGCCAGCTATGACGATCTGATGGCCCTGACCAAACACCCCAAGATGGTGGGCATTGGCGAAACGGGGCTGGATTACCACTACACCGCAGACAGCGCCGAAGCGCAGCAAACCAGCCTGCGCACCCATATCGCCGCGTCCCGTGACAGCGGCCTGCCCCTGATCATCCACGCCCGCGACGCCGATGACGATATGGCCCGCATCCTCAGAGAGGAGCACGCCAACGGTGCCTACCCCTGCGTGATGCACTGCTTCTCTTCGACACAAGCGCTTGGCCGTGCGGCGCTGGATCTGGGGTTCTACCTGTCGATGTCGGGCATTACCGCTTTCCCCAAATCCCAAGACCTGCGCGACATCTTTGCCGAGGCACCGCTGGACCGGATATTGGTGGAAACCGACAGCCCTTATCTGGCCCCGCCCCCGCATCGCGGTAGACGGAATGAACCTGCCTTTACCGCGCACACGGCACGGCGTGGTGCCGAAACCTTTGGCATCGATTATGCCAGCTTTGCCGCGCAGACGCAGGCGAATTTTGACCGGCTGTTTACCAAGGTTGCACAGTATCAGGACGCCGCCTGATGGCGCAGATGAAGATCACCATTCTGGGCTGCGGCTCGTCTGGCGGGGTGCCGCGCCTTGGCGGGCACTGGGGTGCCTGCGATCCGGCCAACCCCAAGAACGCAAGACGCAGATGCTCCATCCTTGTCGAGCGTATCACGGACGCAGGCACAACATCGGTGCTGATCGACACCTCCCCCGATATGCGCAGCCAGCTGCTGGACGCGGGCGTCGGACGGCTGGACGCAGTGCTTTATACCCATTCCCACGCCGATCATGTGCACGGGCTGGATGACCTGCGGATGATCGTGATCAACATGCGCCAACGTCTGCCGGTCTGGGCCGACACGCCCACGCGCGAGGCGCTGCTGGACCGTTTTGGCTACGTCTTTATCCAGCCCTCCGGATCGTCCTACCCGCCAATTCTTGAAATGAACCACATCGACGGCGACGTGACGATTGATGGCCCCGGCGGGCCGCTGACCTTTACGCCCTTCCTCGTGAACCATGGCGGGATGGATGCGCTTGGCTTCCGCGTCAACGATGTGGCTTACCTGCCCGATGTGGCGCAGATCCCCGACGACATCTGGCCCCACCTGCGGGACCTGCGCTGCTGGATCGTCGACGCGCTGCGCCGCGCCCCGCACCCGACCCACAGCCACCTTGCCCAGACCCTTGACTGGATCACACAGATGGCCCCGCAAACGGCTGTGCTGACCAATATGCACAACGATCTCGACTATGACACGCTGGCCGCGGAAACTCCCGATCATATCGAACCTGCCTTTGACGGCATGACCCTGAGCTTCCCCGTCTAAACAGCGCCCTGCCTGCCTAGACTTCATTTTGCCCACTAAACTCCACGGGGGGCGTGGGGGTGTGAAACCCCCACTGCAACAGCGCCTCCCGCACCCAAGGCCATATTTCACGTGCAAACCCTTCTCGAAGTCATCCTCCCCGTCTTCCTTGTCATCGGCTTTGGCTATGTTTCTGTCTGGCGGGGGTATTTTCCGGTCTCGGGCATCGACGGTGTCATGCGGTTCGCGCAAAGCTTTGCGATCCCCTGCTTGCTATTCCAGTCCATTGCGCATCTGGATCTGTCGGCCTCTTTCGACCCACGACTGCTGTTCAGCTTTTACACCGGTGCGGCGGTCTGCTTTACGCTGGGGCTGCTTGGTGCGCGGTTCTTGTTCAAACGAGACTGGGAAGACTGCGTCGCCATCGGGTTTTGCAGCCTCTTTTCCAACTCCGTCTTGCTCGGCCTGCCCATCACCGAACGCGCCTATGGCCCCGACGCCCTGATCGGGAACTTCGCGATCATCGCCATCCACTCGCCTTTCTGCTACGGGCTGGGGATCACGGTGATGGAGTTTGTCCGGAACCGCGGCCAATCCGGCCCCGCTTTAGCGCGCAATGTGGCGCGGGCGATGTTCCACAATCCGCTGGTCTTGGGCATTATCGCGGGCTTTGCCGTGAACCTGAGCGGGCTGGCGATTCCCGGCGTGATCGATGACGCGCTGTCATTGATCGTACGCGCCGCCCTGCCCGCGGCGCTTTTTGCACTCGGCGGCGTGCTGATCCAATACCGCCCCGAAGGCGACACCAAGACCATCGCGATGGTCTGTATCTTGTCCCTAATGGTGCACCCCGCGATTGTCTGGATGATGGGCAGCAGCTTTGGCCTGCCCCAAGACCTGTTCCGCTCGGGCGTGTTGACGGCGGCGATGGCACCGGGGTTCAACGCCTATATCTTCGCCAATATGTATGGCCGTGCGCGCCGTGTGGCCGCAAGCTCGGTGTTGGTGGCGACAATGGGATCGGTGCTGACGGCATGGCTGTGGCTGAGCGTGCTGCCATGATGCCGGTGCTCTATTCCTTTCGCCGGTGCCCTTACGCGATGCGTGCGCGTCTGGCCTTGCGGTCGGGGGGCCAACAGGTGCAGCTGCGCGAAGTTGTTCTGCGCGACAAACCGGCTGCCTTTCTGGCGACCTCGCCCAGTGGAACGGTGCCCTGCCTTGCGCTTGAGACGGGCAAGGTCATCGACGAAAGCCTCGACATCATGATCTGGGCGCTGCGCCGACACGATCCCGAAGGGCTGCTGGATATGCCTGACGCGGGATGGGACTGGATCAGCCGTTGCGATGGGCCGTTTAAACAGGCGCTAGACCGCACCAAATACGCCACCCGCTATCCTGACGCCGATCCTGTGGCAGAGCGCGCTAAGGCGGCGACCCACTTGGCGGCACTGGACGGGCAAATCGGAACCCATATTTTTGACGCCCCCAGCATTGCCGACATGGCGATTGCCCCCTTCGTGCGCCAGTTCGCTTTCATCGATAAACAATGGTTCGACGCGCAGCCCTGGCCACAGCTTCAGGCTTGGCTAGAGCGGTTTCTGACGTCCGACAGTTTTGCCGCCGTGATAAACAAATACCCGCAATGGGCAGAGGGCGACGCGCCCACGGTTTTTCCCGCCTAAAACGGCAACCGTTACACCCTGCCCCGATATACGCTGCATTGCAGCACAAGTTACCCTACGTCACGAACGCCGCGCTACGTCCTGACACCCGTCAGGCAGGTTGCCACAGCGGCTTGCACACTCCTAACCTTGGATCGTGATCCCACCGGATCACAACAACCGGGAGGAGATATAATGAGACATTTTAGATCAGGCTTGGTCGCCGGGGCGCTGGCCCTTGGCACCGCCGTTGCCACGCTAACACCTGCATGGGCCCAAGAGTTGCCACGCGGCGACGCGACTGCCTTGGGCTTCGACCCTGACCGCCTGGCGCGGATGGACGCGACGTTTGGCGCACTTGTCGACAAGGGGATGACGCCGGGAGCCGTGCTGATGTTGATCCGCGACGGTCAGATTGCGCATGTATCGACAATGGGCAAACGCACCCCCGACGGGGAGCCGATGACCGAAGACACGCTGTTCCGCATCTATTCCATGACCAAACCCATCACATCCGTCGCTGCAATGATGCTGGTCGAAGAAGGCAAACTGCTGCTGAACGCCCCCGTTTCCACCTACCTGCCTGCCTATAAAACACTGACGGTCGCCACTGGCGAGAAAGACGCCGAAGGCAAGCCTGTGACCCGCCCCGCCAAAGGCGTGATGACCGTGCAAGACCTGATGCGCCATACCTCGGGGCTTACCTATGGCTTCTTCGGGGCCGGTCCAGCACGCGAGGCCTATAACGCAGCAGAGGTCGGATCGCAGGACAACACTGCGATAGAACAGGCCAACCTACTGGCGTCACTACCGCTAGAGCATGACCCCGGCACCACATGGGAATATTCCCGCGCCACAGATGTTTTGGGCGCGGTGGTAGAGGTCGCGTCGGGCCAAACGCTCGAAGCGTTCATGAAGGCGCGTATTTTTGATCCGTTGGGGATGGACGACACCGCGTTCTATATCGACGACGCGGCAGATTTCCCCCGCATCGCCGAACCCTTCGCCGATCAAGCCAAACTGGGCAGCCGCGATGTATTTGATCCGCGCGTGCGCAAACCAAACCAGTCGGGTGGCGGCGGGCTGATGTCGACCGTGCATGACTATGCCAAATTCGCGCAGATGATGCTGAACGGCGGCGAGTTGAACGGCACCCGTTTGCTGTCGCCCAAGACCGTGCAGCTGATGACCTCGAACCACCTTGAAGGCATCAAACCCGGGAAATATTACCTGCCCGGCCCCGGGTACGGCTTTGGTCTGGGATACGGTGTGCGGCTTGAAACCGGCAATGCGCCGTCGTCAGGCTCTGCTGGGGAATACAACTGGGGCGGTGCCGCAGGCACGGGCTATCATGCGGACCCCGCTGAAGATATGATTGCCCTGTTGATGATCCAGTCGCCGGCCAATCGCGGGCCGCTGCGCCTGATCTTCAAGAACCTCGCCTATAGCACCTTGGCCGAAAGCCGCATCGACGACTGACCCCCTTGGGTCACGCGCGCCTTGCCGCTGAACCGGCGCAAAAGGCCCCCAATGTGGGGGCCTTTTGTCGTTTGGGACGACAGATCACTGGCTTGGCGCGAAAAATACCACTAGAATTTCATACCGGCCATTGTCACCGTGATGGCGCGCGTTAGGTCATCGCATTGATTATAAAGGGTTCACATTGTGGCAACAGAAACACTCGGCGCGCTAAATCCTGTAACTGCTATCGCATTGGTGGGCGCGATCGGGGTGGGGTCACAATGGATCGCATGGCGGCTGCGCATGCCGGCGATTGTGCTGATGCTGGTGGCGGGGATCCTGATCGGGCCGGTTCTGGGCATCTTTGATCCCGCACGGGATATCGGCCCGCTGATGGGGCCGATGATCTCTATCGCCGTGGCGATTATCCTGTTCGAGGGCGGGCTGTCGCTGAACTTTCACACGCTGCAGGACGCGGTCGGCGGTGTCCGGCGGCTGGTCTATATCGGCGCGCCCCTTGGCTGGCTGATGTCGGCGCTGTCGCTGCATTATGTGGCGGGGCTCAGCTGGTCCAGTTCTGCCGTCTTTGGCGGGATCATGATCGTGACCGGCCCCACGGTGATCGCGCCGCTGTTGCGCACCGCGCGGCTGTCACGCCGCCCCGCGACCTTGCTCCAGTGGGAAGCCATCCTGAACGACCCCATCGGTGCCCTTGCCGCCGTGCTGGCGTTCGAGGTGGTGATCGCGCTGAACACGGCCACCACTGCATCCGAGGCGATGCTTGAGCTGCTGATCGGTGCCGCCGTGGCCACAGCTGCCGGTGTCGCTGCTGGCATTGGTCTGTCGCGGGCCTTCAAACGCGGCTGGGTTCCGGAATACATGAAAGTGCCGGTGTTGTTTGCCCTGCTCTTGGGGGTCTTTGCGGCATCTGATTCGGTGCTTCACGAAAGCGGGCTGCTGGCGGTGACCATTATGGGGATCGTGATCGCGAACTCCAAACTGCCCAGCTACGAAGAAATGCGCCGCTTCAAGGAACACGCGACTGTGCTGCTGGTATCGGGCGTGTTCATCCTGTTGGCCGCAGGTCTAGACGTTGAGGCCCTAAGCAACCTTGATTGGCGTGCCGCGGTCTTTGTGGCCGTGGTGGTGCTGGTGGCACGGCCTGCGACGGTATTCATCTCGCTTATCGGGTCGGGCATTCCGTTCCGTGAGAAACTGCTGGTCGCCCTGACCGGTCCACGCGGCGTGGTGCTGGTGGCCGTGGCGGGTCTGTTTGGCGAACGCCTGCTGAGCCTCGGGTTCGAAGACGCCGCCCTGATCGCACCGCTGGCCTTTGCACTTGTTGCAGTGACGGTGGTCGTGAACGGTTTCACCCTCGCCCCCTTTGCGCGGCTGCTGGGTCTTACGGGGGCGGATACGCCCGGTGTGGTCATCATCGGCGGGTCCGACTGGACCACGCAACTGGCCGAAGTGTTGAAGAAAGTGGACATTCCCGTCCTGATGACCGACCCCAACTTCATCCGCCTGCGCAAGGCCCGCGCAGCAGGGATCGACACGTTTTCAGGCGATATCCTATCCGAGGCGGCAGAGCAGCGGGTCGAGCTTGTGAGCTATGCGACCCTGATCGCAGCCACAGAAAACGACGCTTATAACACCTTGGTCACCACCGACCTTGCCCCGGAATTCGGCCGCGAGAACGTATTTCAAGTGATGCGCGAAAAATCCGAAAGCAGCCGCCACCAATTGCCCCGTACCCTTGGCGGGCGTCCTTTAGGGCTTGATGCGACCCATACCGAACTGCGCCAACTGGTGGCCGAAGGATGGCAGTTCCGCAGCACGCGCCTCTCAGAGGAATTCACGCTGGAGGACTGGCGCAATGAAAGCCCTGACGCGCGCTTGCTGGCGCAGATCACCACCGGCGGCGAGATCAAGTTCATGCGCAAGAACGAGGAATTCAAAGGCGGTGCAGGCATCCAAGTCATTGCTCTGCGCCCGCCAGAGGCGTGATCGGCTGCGTCTCCCCCACCCATTTCCACCACCACGGGTATTTGGGCTTTGTATATACCTCAATTGCACCATTTTTTCGCCACACCGTTCAGGCAGTTGCTTCAGTCATGTAGGTAACCAACTGAAAAGGCACATCTATGTTAGTAAGTTCACTTTTCTCTGGCTCTAGCCAGCAGTCTCAGCCCAAACCGGCCGAGAAGCCAAAAGACACGGCCGAAACCAACGAAGCCGAAACACAAAGCAATCAGGAGGCCGCGCAAGAAACGCAGCCTTCTGCTGAAGCTGCTCCGGCGCAGTCGTCACAGCCCGCGCCCCCTGCGCAGAAAGCGCAAGCCCCCGCGGCCGAAGCACCGGCATCCGCCACCGCTACGCCAGATGCGAAAGATACCGGTATGAGCGAGGCGCAAGCCCGCGCCGCCGCAGAAGCCCGCATCGAAGCCACGCAGGCACGCAGTCTGATCGACCAGATCGCACCAGTCAGCAGCTCGCCCCAACAGGCTAATAAATCCTACCTGTCGGCATTGCTGAAATCGAACGCCCCAACCGAGGCAGCATCGGCGAAATCTATCGCTGACCCCGTCGCCGATAAAGCCGTCAAACCGCTAGAAGCAGCAGCATAACCCACGCAAATCCCGTCGCGCCCGAGATTTTTGGGCGCGACGCATTGGTTTTGACACACAACTCAGGCCAAGGCCGCCACGCGGCACAAAGCGACATATCTCATTGGTATAAATATTGGAAAAGTGGTGCGGGTGAAGGGACTCGAACCCCCACGCCATAGGCGCCAGAACCTAAATCTGGTGCGTCTACCAATTCCGCCACACCCGCATTGCGCGTTCAGTATCAAAGATATCTGCCAGTGGCGAGAGGGAAAAACACCCGCGGCGCAAGGTTTTTGTCCTGCACAGTGAGGGCTGTGAGGCGCTAGAGGTTGAGCGCCGCAAAGACATGCGGAATTTCTTCGATCAGATCTTCGGCGATCAGCCCCGGACCAAAGCGCCGCGCGGCTTCTACATGCAGCCACGTTGCATATTGCGCGGCTTTGATCGGGGCAAACCCACGGGCGAGCAGACCGGTGATCATCCCTGAAAGCACGTCTCCCGCGCCGGCTGTGGCCAACCACGGGGCAGCGCGGTCTGCCGTGCTGTCATGGGTGGCAACACGTCCGTCCGGATGTGCGATGACGGTCATGGCCCCTTTGTACAACACCACGGCCCCCGCCGTTTGCGCTGCTGTCAAACACTGTTGGACCTTGGTGGCATCGTCTTCCGATAGCCCTTTGAACAGACGTTTAAACTCGCCGGCATGGGGTGTCAGCACACAGTGCGGGCCCAAACGTTTGCGTAGCGCGGGGTCCTGCGCGATCAGGGTCAGCGCATCGGCATCCAGCACGCAGGGCTTGCCGCTATCCAGCACCGCTTCGACCAGCGCCGCCTGCGCCGGCTTCAGCCCCAGCCCCGGCCCGATACAGATCGCGCCGATGCGCTTGTCCGACGCAAGCTCTGTTAGCGCCTCGGGGCCGGCGACACGGGACAGCATCAACGCGGTGATGTGCATCGCCACTTCCATCTGCGCCGCCGGAGGGACAGCCAAGGTAACCAGCCCCGCCCCGATCCGCAAAGCCGCGCGCCCCGTAAGGCGTGCCGCCCCGGTGCGTCCGGCACCTCCCGTCATGACAACGGCATGCCCGTGATCGAACTTATGCCCCTGCCCTTTGGCCAACAGATCAAAATTCAGCGTCTCGTAGGTGATGGCAATCGGCTGCATGGGGTCCCTTTCCAGTCGGTCGTCGCGGTAGAGATAGACCATCTGCGCGCGCGATATCCAAGCCCGACCGCGGCCCATTTTTTAAACTGACTTATTTTTAAGCGCACCGCATATAAAACGAGCAATGCGCACAAATTTTCGCCTCTTTCGGTGGACTCCGCCCCGCGTCTGGTAGACCGTCGGCTCGCACGGTGAGATGACACCGATGTAGAACGAAAATCACCCGTCTGGCAGGGAGGCCTCAGATGAAAAAGATCGAAGCTGTAATCAAGCCGTTCAAGCTTGATGAAGTCAAGGAGGCGCTCCAAGAGGTTGGCGTTCAGGGCCTTAGCGTTATCGAAGTCAAAGGCTTCGGTCGTCAAAAAGGCCATACTGAATTGTACCGTGGCGCTGAATATGTCGTCGATTTTCTGCCCAAAGTGAAAATCGAAATCGTTTTGGACGACGATCAGGTCGACGGTGCCATCGAGGCCATCGTCAACGCGGCGAAAACCGAAAAGATCGGCGACGGCAAGATTTTCGTCAGCCCCATCGAACAGACAATCCGCATCCGTACCGGTGAAACCGGATCAGACGCGCTTTAATCGAATTTCTGAGATTCAAGAAAAGGATATCATCCAATGAGCACCAAGGACTTCCTGAAGAAGATCAAAGACGAAGACATCGAATACGTTGATGTCCGCTTTACCGACACACGCGGTACGCTGCAGCACGTGACAATTGTTTCCGATCTGGTCGACGAAGACTTTATCGAAGAAGGCTTTATGTTTGACGGCTCTTCGATCGCAGGCTGGAAAAGCATCGAAGCATCCGACATGAAGCTGATGCTGGACACAGACACGGCCTATGTAGATCCGTTCTATGCTGAAAAAACCATCTGCGTGCACTGCTCAATCGTAGAGCCTGACACCAATGAACCATACGAGCGCGACCCCCGTGGTACCGCGCAAAAAGCCGAGGCCTATCTGAAATCCTCCGGCATTGGTGATGTGGCCTATATGGGTCCGGAAGCTGAATTCTTCCTGTTCGACAACGTCAAATTCTCGAACACGATCAACAAGGTATCCTATGAAGTTGACGCATCCGACGCGTCCTGGAATTCCGACACCGACTACGAGATGGGCAACATGGGCCACCGCCCTGGCCTCAAGGGCGGCTACTTCCCCGTGAACCCCATTGACGAAGCACAGGACCTGCGCGCCGAAATGCTGTCGACAATGAAACGTCTGGGTATGAAGGTCGACAAACACCACCACGAAGTGGCGTCCTGCCAGCACGAACTGGGCCTGATCTTTGGCACGCTGACCACGCAAGCTGACGAGATGCAGAAATACAAATACGTGGTGCACAATGTCGCCCACGCCTACGGTAAATCCGCAACCTTCATGCCCAAGCCGATCTATGGCGACAACGGCTCTGGCATGCACGTGAACATGTCGATCTGGAAAGATGGCAAGCCTTTGTTCGCAGGCGACAAATACGCAGACCTCAGCCAAGAAGCGCTGTATTTTATCGGCGGCATCCTGTCCCACTCCAAGTCGCTGAACGCCTTCACCAACCCGACGACGAACAGCTACAAGCGTTTGATCCCCGGTTTCGAAGCCCCCGTTCTGCGCGCCTATTCCGCACGCAACCGTTCGGGCTGTGTTCGTATCCCATGGACAGAATCCCCCAAAGCAAAACGCGTAGAGGCCCGCTTCCCCGATCCGGCAGCCAACCCCTACCTGTGCTTTGCAGCCCTGCTGATGGCCGGCCTTGACGGGATCAAGAACAAGATCGATCCGGGCGAAGCCATGGACAAAAACCTCTATGATCTGCCCGCCGAAGAACTGGCCGATATCCCAACCGTTTCCAGCTCCCTGCGCGAAGCGCTGGACGAACTGCAAGCGGATATGGACTACCTACTGGCCGGTGACGTCTTCACCAAAGACCAGGTTCAGGGCTATATCGACCTGAAGATGGCAGAAGTTCTCAAGTACGACCAAACACCACACCCGGTTGAATTTGGCATGTACTACAGCTGCTAATCCCATCGCCCACCCGCAGGGGTGGACCATATTACCAGCCAAGGGCGTCCCAGTGGGGCGCCCTTTCGCTTTCAAAGCTGCTTCTTATTTGAAGTTCGCCGCACCTGAGCTAGAGTCAGCCGAAGTCAAATTTAGCCAGAGGTACTTTTATGCGCCCCACCCAACGACTTGCCACTGCTCTTATGCTGTCCATGGGCTTCGCCGCCCCCGTTGCTGCGGCCCAATGTGGCAACAACGCAGGGGGCTTTGACGCCTGGAAGCCCGCCTTTGCCAAAGAGGCCGCAGCCGCAGGGGTTGGCCAACGCGGCCTCGATGCGCTGGCCAATGCGCGCTATGCCAGCAGCACCATCGCCGCCGACCGCAACCAGAAATCCTTTAACTACTCGCTCGATAAATTCATGCAGGTGCGCGGTGCCGATACAATCGTCGCCCAAGGCCGCAAACGCAAATCCCGTGACGCAGGCTTCTACCAGTCTCTCGAAGCCCGCTATGGCGTGCCTGCCGGGGTGATCATCGCGATCCACGGCATGGAAACGGCCTTTGGCGGATTTATGGGCGATACGTCAGTTGTCTCGGCCATCACAACGCTGACCTATGACTGCCGCCGCTCAGACTTTTTCGCCCCTCACGCCATCGGTGCTCTTAAACTGGTCGATACCGGCGCGATCAGCGGCAGCACCAAAGGGGCGAAACACGGAGAGCTCGGACACACCCAATTCCTGCCAGGAAATGCGCTGCGCTACGGCGTGGACGGCAACGGTGATGGTCGTGTCGATTTCTACAACCAGACCGATGCGCTGGCCTCCACGGCGAACTTCCTGCGCCAAAAAGGCTGGCAAACGGGTGCTGGCTACCAAGAAGGCCAGACCAACTTTAATGTAATCAAGCAATGGAATGCGGCTGGCGTCTATCAAAAGGCCATCGCCATCATGGCCGCCCGCATCGACGGTTAATCCGCCCGATCCCATACTGACACACTCATGCGCGCGCCTCTAATCAAGGCGCGCGTTTTACTTCCAAATGGCAGAAAATCCTCGCCGAAGGCATCCCGCCCTCTCAGCCCATCCGCCGGCAGATGCGGCCCACATCCCCTCGCTGGCCACATCGCCCGTTGTCAGGCAACTGTGTCCCCGTCACGCACCACATAGGTGTGGATGGTAAAGACGACCGCGTCGCTTTCGGGAAGACGTAGGATGCACTGCCGCTCTGATCGGGTAAAGGGCATGTCACTGCCCGTCTCGCGACGGCGGGGCTGGTGAAGGTCCGCATCAGCATAGCGCAGCTTGTTGAAACGCCACAAAGGCCGCCCTGCCCGCACCCCGTTAAACAGACGTTGAACGCGCCGCGCAATATCAGCGTTGTATTCCGCGACCGGGCTGTGAATAGCGGTCAACGGCTGCTCTATCTTATCTGCCAACCGCCAATTCGCCGGAAAGCACAGCGCGGCTGCATTGAGCACATGTTCATCGCCACGCTTTTGCAGAATACACAGATCTTCTTGTACCAGATGCGCCAGCGTCCAGAGCGGTTGCGACCGGTCCAGCATAACCTTGCGCCCATCGGGGCAGACCACGGCCTTTGTGTCGATCCCAAAGCCGAAACGCGGCAGCAGTGCGAGCGCGTGTTCCAACAGCTCGGACACCGCAGGCTTTGCTGTCTCGCTTTGATAGAAAACCGCCTCGGGTCGCTCTGCCAGCAGCGCCTCGCGATATGCCATCTGCGGGGCATAGGCTTCGTCCATCAGCAGCCAGTCATCCGCCCCGCATGGCCCCGTGCCCGGCAGCCCCGGCGTGCCTGTTTGCTGTTCGGGCAATCTGGTTTGCAGTATCACGGGCATGGGCTCTCCCTGTCAGATAGATGGATCATGTTTGGTCAGTGGGCAATAAGAGGCAGGATCAAAGCGCGGCGCGCCCCAGACGCGCTGCGCGGATAGTCACCCGTGCCTTCGGCGAGGATTTAGGGCCATTTGGAAGCGGGCGTCAGTTCCCGAGCGCGTCTTGCAGCGCGGGCAGGAAGCGTTGTTCATAATCGCTCCCCACCAGAGGGCCCGCATAGCGGAACAGGACCGTGCCATCACCTGCAATGATAAAGGTCTCTGGCGGGGCAGTGACGCCCCAGTTGATCGCGGTGCGGCCCTGCGGATCAAACGCAACGCCCTCGAACGGGCTGCCATCGTCGGTCAGGTAACCGGACGCGGCACCAACAAGGTCCTTGAAATTGACCCCGATGATCGACAGCCCTTGGGCTTGCATATCCAACAATTGAGGGTGCTCTGCGCGGCACGGCGGGCACCAGCTGGCCCAGAAGTTCACCAGCGTCACTTCACCATTGGTCAGCACGTCCGGCGCGGCGGCAGGAAACCCTTCGAGCGGTTTTTCCGGCAGCGCGGGGGCCATTTGCCCGACCAGAGTAGAGGGCAGCCCCTCGGGATCGGCGCGGAACATCCCAAAGGCGGCAAGTGCCACAAAGCCTGCAAACACCAGCGGTGGCGCGATCATCAGCGGAGAGATTTTACCCATGTTTACGTCCCTCTACTTCGGCCAGTGTCGCGCGGGCCTTGCGCCCCTTGCGCAGGCTAAGCACCACGAGCCCTGCCAGCAGCAGCAGTGATACGCCATAGGCCGCAAGGACTTCGGCGGCGTATTTTCCAAGGTCTGGCATCATGCGCCTCTTTCACTGCGGGCCAGCAGCGCGCGGGCGCGGCGCAGGCGGATTTCGGTTCCTGTCCGGTACAGCACCAGTGCCAGGAACAGCAGGCCAAAGCCGATCATGCTGATCAGCAAGGGGTAGAAAAACACATCCGACACGGTACGCCCGCCGGTCGCCAGCGGGACAGAGGTGCCTTGATGCAGCCCCTGGTTCCAGAACTTGACCGCATAGCGCGACAGCACCGCAAAGACCGATCCCACCAGACAGAGCACCGCCGTCAGGTCCGCCGCGGTGTCGGGGTCTTCGACGGCCTCCCACAGGGCGATATAGCCAAGGTAGAAGAGGAACAGGATCAGAAAGGACGTCAGCCGTGGATCCCATGCCCACCAAGTGCCCCACATGGGCTGCCCCCAGATCGCACCGGTGATCAGCGCAATCACGGTCATGATAACGCCCACGGGTGCTGCGGCTTTGGCCGCGAGCGCGCTGACGTGATGCCGGCGGATCAGCCAGATCAGCGATGCGACCAGCATCATGAACCACGCATTAATAGCCATCAGCGCGGCGGGCACATGCAGATAGATAATCTTGACCGTTGATCCCTGCCGGTAGTCATCGGGGGTGGCGAAGAACCCCCAAAGCAGGCCAACCGCTAGACATAAGCCAGCGCCGCCCCAGACAAAGGGTTGCACACGGGCCGAGAGGCCCAAAAATTTCACCGGATTGGCGTATTCCCATAAAGACATGGCGGGGTTCTATCGCTCCGTTAATTGGCACTCAATGGTCAAAAGCGCACACTCACCTTAAGGTCATCCGCAAAACTGCGGCAGAGGCAAACGGCATCAGCGCGATGGTGCCAAAGGTAATACCTGCCAGCAGGATCAGCGGGGTTGTGGCATCCAGCCCCATAGCGCCACGACGCGCGGTCTCTGCGCCGAAAATAAGCGTCGGGACATACAGCGGCAGCACCAGCAGCGACATCAGCAGGCCCCCGCGTTTGATTCCCACCGTCAGCGCTGCGCCGAAAGCCCCGATTACCGAAAGTGCGGGCGTGCCCAGACCCAAAGATGCCACCAGCCACAGATAGCCCGACGGCGCGAGGTTTAGCATCACCCCCAGCAGCGGGGCGGCCAGCACCAGCGGCAACCCCGTGGTCAGCCAATGGGACAGCGCCTTGACACTCAACGCCGCCTCAAGCGGCAGCGGAGCCGTGGCCAGAAGATCCAGTGTGCCGTCCTCGAAATCCAGCGCAAGCAGCCGGTCGAGCGAGAGCAGGCAGGCCAAAAGCGCCCCCAGCCAGAGCACGCCGGGCGCGATGGTTGCCAGCAGGTCCGATTGCGGCCCAACCGAGAATGGGACCAGCACGGTCACGATCAGGAAGAACGCCAACCCCAAGCCAAAGCCCCCGCCCGCCCGAAAGGCGAGCATCAGGTCACGGCGCAGCAGGGCGATCATAGGAAAGCCTCGTCACTGGCAGCGCTGCGCTGGGATAGCTTGGCGCGAAAGGGCGTGATGTCAAAGGTTTGCGCGTCTAGACCAAGATTAATATGGGTCGCGATCAGCGCCATCCCCCCGCCCGCCAGATGCGCCGTCACGGCAGCGGCGAATAGCTCAACGGCAGCGACATCCAGCGACACCGTCGGTTCGTCCAGCACCCAGACGGGCCGCCCCGTCACCATCAGTCGTGCCAAACCCAGACGGCGTTTTTGCCCCGCCGAAAGCGTACCTGCCAGCCGATTTTGCAGCGGTTCGAGGTCATAGGCGATCAGGGCTGGCGCAATATCCGTTTGACCAAAAACCTGCGCCCAGAATTCAAGGTTTTCGCGCACGCGAAGCATCGCCTTTAACCCGTCCGCATGGCCCGCATAGGCGATGGTTTCTTCGGCACCGTCGATGCGGCCGGACAAGGGCGGTTGCAGCCCCGCGATGCAGCGCAGAAGCGTTGTCTTGCCTGCACCGTTTGGCCCGCGCAGGATCAGGGCCGTTCCCGGCGCAACCGCAAAAGTAACCCCGTCCAGCACAGGCACGCCACCGCGCGCAACAGCAAGGTCGGTGACACGCAAGGTCATGTCAGACAGGGATCAGGGCCAAGGCGATGCGACGGCCTTCGCTCAGCAAGACGTTATAGGTGCGCGCCGCTGCGGGGGACGACATTACGTCGACGCCGATACCTGCGTCTTCCAATACGCTGCGCAGGTCGGCGGGGATATGGCTGATCTCGGTGCCCGTACCAATGAACAGGATATCGATCTTGCCCGCCAACGCCAGCAGCGGCGCATGATCATCAAAACCGGCCCAAGGTGACACGCCGGAGTCCCCTGCGATCACCGGCCCCTTATACACCTCGCCCCCGATACGAAAGAAGCCGGGGCCATAGCCTTCGACGGGTTTGGCATCCGAATACACGACCTCGTTCAAACGCATGATGTTCTCCTTTGGGCAGCGGCTGCGCCACCATAGCCGATCAAGCGCGCAGAATACAGGTTAACTGGCGGCGGAACGGGGCGGTCGCGCAAGCGCATGACGTCGCGGCGGATGATGGCGCGGGCTGCGCTACCAGCGCGGGGAACACCCCCGCTGGCAGCTAGACGCTTTACGCGTCGATGTTGGCGTATTGACCCGTATTGTTGCCGTCCTTCTTGGACCAGTCGCGCTTGACGCCCAAGAACAACACGACGTTCTTGGCGACGTAGACCGAAGAATATGTCCCCACGACAACGCCCCATGTGATCGCGAAGACAAAGCCGCGGATCACATCGCCGCCCAGAACCAGCAGCGCGATGAGTGCGAGCAAGGTGGTGCCCGATGTCATCAAGGTCCGGCTTAGGGTTTCGTTAACGCTGAGGTTCATGATCTCGCGCAGGTCACGTTTCTTGTACTTGCGCAGGTTTTCACGCAGCCGGTCAAAGATCACCACTGTATCGTTGATCGAATACCCGATGATGGTCAGGATCGCCGCAATCACCGGCAGGTCAAAGCGGATTTGCAAGATCGAGAACACGCCGATGGTCAACACAACATCGTGGAACAGTGCCGCCACAGCGCCGACCGAAAACTGCCATTCGAACCTTAGCCAGATGTAGATCAGGATCGCGCCAAGCGACGCGGCAACCGCCAGAAACGCCGTCTGGATCAGTTCGCCCGATACTTTGGGGCCAACGGATTCAACCGAAGTGAAGACGATGTTCGGGGCAACAGTCTGCAACGCCTGCTCGACGTTCTGGATCATCTCGGGGGATGCGGCCTCTTCGCCCTCTTGCGCTTGGATGCGCACCATGGCGACATGTTTGGTGCTGTCGCTCGCGGGGTCGAACACTTCGGAGATGGACACATCGCCAAGCTCAAGCGGTGCCAGCGCCTCGCGGTAGGCCGCGACGTCCACGGCTGCGTCGCTTTGCGTGCGCAGGGTCGTACCGCCACGGAAGTCGATGCCGTAGTTCAGACCCATGGTGAACCACACAGCCAAGGCCAGCAGCACCGCCACACAGGACGCACCAAAGGTCAATTTGGCATGTTTGAAAAAGTCGATATTCGTATCGTCGGGGATCAGTCTCAGACGCATGACGTGAGGTTCCTATACCGTGATTGTCTTGGGACGGCGACGTTCAAACCAGAACACCACGATCAGACGTGTGACGAAATATGCCGTAAAGACCGACGTGATGATGCCAAGCCCCAGCGTCACCGCAAACCCGCGCACAGGGCCGGAGCCGAGCACAAAGAGGATCGTTGCAATGATGAAGGTCGTGATGTTGGCGTCCAGAATGGCGCTAAGCGCGCGTTCATAGCCAAGGCTGATGGCACGGGCAGGCCCTTTGGCGGTCTTCAGCTCTTCGCGGATGCGTTCAAAGATCAGCACGTTGGCATCCACCGCCATACCCACTGTAAGAACGATCCCCGCAATACCGGGCAAGGTCAGCGTCGCACCGATCAGGCTCAGAAGGCCAAAGATCATACCGACGTTGATGATCAGCGCGATATTGGCAAAGAGCCCGAACAGCCCGTAGCTGGCCCACATAAAGAATAGCACTGCGCCAAAGGCGACGCTGGTCGCGATCTTGCCCGCGTCAATGCTGTCTTGACCGAGTTCCGGCCCGATGGTGCGTTCTTCGACAAAGGTCAGACCGGCAGGCAAGGCCCCTGCCCGCAGCAAGACGGCCAGATTGGTGGATTCCTCGACCGTGAAGTTACCGGTGATGATGCCCGACCCGCCGGGGATCGCGCTTTGGATGGTGGGGGCGCTGATAACCTCATCATCCAGCACGATGGCGAAAGGCGCGCCGATGTTTTCTGCTGTGTAGGTACCGAACTTGCGCGCGCCGGTGGTGTCAAAGCGGAAGCTGACAGCGGGGCGGCCGTTCTGGTCAAAGCTGGGCTGCGCATCGACCAGCTGTTCGCCGGTTACGACGGGCGCGGTTTCGATGATGTAAAAGACACCGGGCGCTTCGGCGTCGGGCAAAAGCGAATTGCCCAGACCCGGTGCCGCGTTTTCATTCGCGCCACGGTTCACCACGGGGTTAAAGGTCAGCTGCGCCGTAGTACCGATGATCGCTTTTAGCTCTGCGGCCGACCCGATGCCGGGCACCTGAATAAGGATACGGTCCGAACCCTGACGCTGGATCGTGGGTTCGCGTGTGCCCACCTCGTCGATGCGGCGGCGGATGATTTCCAGCGATTGCTGCATCGTGCGCTCGTCCGTGGCCTGTTTCTCGGCATCGGTCAGCGTGATGGTGATGACGTCATTGGCACCGTTTACCACGATGTCGTTTTGCCCTGTGCCCGTCAGCGACTGCACGGGGCGGGCCAACGCACGGGTCGCCTCTAGCGCTTGCGCCATGACAGAGGCATCATTGATGCGCACGCGCAGCTCGCCGATGGGGGCGTCAACGCGGCGGACCGGCGTGATCGAGCGCAACGCATCGCGGACCTCGGGCCAAGCGGCCTCCATCCGGTTGGCGTAAACGTCTTCGACATTCACTTCGGCCAGCAAATGGGCCCCGCCGCGCAGATCGAGGCCAAGGTTAACCAGACGTTCCGGCATCCACTCGGGCCAGAGCGCCTTTTGCGCCTCAAGCTCGGGGGTGGATCCGGCGACGCTGATCGCCTTGACCGCATCATTGTGCTGTTCAACGGGGCCGTAGAACGCATTGGGCAGCGCCAGCCACAGGCCAGCGGCACAGGTGAGGATGATCAACACCCGTTTCCACAGATCAATCTGAAGCATGGTACTGCCCTTTTCTGGACACGCCCGAAGGGGCGCTTACTTGGCTGGTTCGGTCTTGGATACGACGGTGGCGACGGTCGATTGCACAACGCGCACTTTGACGTTGTCGGCCAGTTCGACTTCCAGCTCGCCATCCTCTTTGACTTTGACGACTTTGCCGATCAGACCGCCAGCGGTGACCACTTGATCGCCACGACGCAAACCGTCCACCATTGCCTTATGCTCTTTCACCTTCTTTTGCTGAGGGCGGATGAGCAGAAAATACATGATCGCAAAGATCAGGATCAGGGGTACAAATTGCTGAATGGCTTCCATGGAGGTCGTCCTTTGTGTTGGGCGCATGCCGCAAACGGCCTGCCGTCTAAGTTTGGCGGAACCTATGGTCAGACGCAGGGCATTGCAAGGCGGGTTCAGGGGGAAATACCGCTGTCCGGTGTCGCACTGCGCAATTACCTGTTTGCGCAAGCATCCAAGGCCCGTTTGCCCCTGCCCGCGCAACCACATCTGGCACCGCGATCCACAATCGGGCATAACGCGCGCAACGCAGATCATGCGACTCGGACGACAAAGGAACAGCCCATGCACGACATCAAAGCCATCCGCGAAAACCCCGATGCCTTCGACGCGGCCCTCGCACGGCGCGGCGACGCACCTGTGACCGCGCAGGTACTGGCACTGGACGAGGCGCGGCGGGCCAAGATTTCAGCAGCTGAAACCGCACAAGCGGACCAGAACAAAGCCTCCAAGCTCGTGGGCGCTGCCAAGGCCAAGGGCGACGAGGCCGAATTTGAGCGTCTGCGCACATTGGTCAGCGACAAGAAAGCCGAAGTCACCGCCATGCAGGCAGAGGCCAAGGATCTCGACGCGCAGCTGACCGATATGCTGGCGCGCATCCCCAACCTGCCCGCTGATGATGCGCCCGACGGCGCAGACGAAGCCGACAATGTCGAAGTGAACCGCTGGGGCGACGTGCCGGAGTTTGATTTCACCGCGAAAGAGCATTTCGAGATCGCCAGCGTCGCGGCGTCGATGGATTTCGAAACCGCCGCGAAAACTTCCGGCGCGCGGTTCGTCATGCTGAAAGGAGCCTTGGCACGGGTACACCGCGCGCTGGCACAGTTCATGATCGACACCCATGTCGATCACAACGGGCTGACAGAATATATGACGCCGGTTCTGGTACGCGACGAGGCGATGTATGGCACTGACAAGCTGCCCAAGTTCGGCGACGACAGCTATCAGACCACCAACGGCTGGTGGCTGATCCCCACCTCCGAAGTGACGCTGACCTATTCGGTGGCGGGGGATGTGCTCGACGAAGCTGCCCTGCCCCGCCGGATGACCGCCCACACCCTGTGCTTCCGTTCCGAGGCAGGCAGCGCGGGCCGCGACACATCGGGTATGCTGCGCCAGCACCAATTCGAGAAGGTCGAGATGGTGTCGGTCACCCACCCCGATCAATCGGACGACGAACAAAAGCGTATGCTGCGCTGTGCCGAAGACATGCTGGAACGTCTGGGCGTGCCGTACCGCACCGTGATCCTGTGCACCGGTGACATGGGCTTTGGCGCGCGCCGGACCTTTGACATCGAGGCATGGCTCCCCGGTCAGAACGCCTACCGCGAGATCAGTTCGGTTTCGACCACTGGGGATTTTCAAGCGCGTCGGATGAATGCACGGTTCAAGCCCGCAGATGGTGGCAAACCGCAGTTCGTACATACGCTGAACGGGTCTGGTCTGGCCGTCGGGCGCTGCCTGATCGCGGTGCTGGAAAACGGCCAGCAAGCAGATGGTTCGGTCAAGCTGCCCGAGGTGCTGGCCCCCTATCTGGGCGGCAAGACCACTTTGGGCGTCGACGGCACCCTTAGCTGATTGAATGCGGAGATCATCGGGCTATCTGAGGCGAAACCACTTTTCGCAAGGTAGCCCGATGTCCCGTCCCCTTACTGCCCTGATGACCTTTCTGCTGGCGATCGGCTTTGCCGTATCGCCTTTTTTCGTGTCCGGCTTTAACGGCTTTTCGCCGGATCAATTCCCGATCCCCCAAGACAACCCGCCGGTGCAGCCCGCAGGCTATGCGTTTTCGATCTGGGGGCTAATCTATGTCTGGCTGATCGTTGGTATGGGCTGGGGCCTGTGGAAACGCCGCGAGGATTATCTGTGGCACGACATGCGCCTGCCGCTGGCCCTGTCGCTGTTTGTGGGGTGCTTCTGGCTTGCCGTCGCGGTGGCAAGCCCCGTCTGGGCGTCGGTGCTGATCTGGGTGATGCTAATCACTGCCCTCTACGCGCTGTTTCGATCCCCACGCGAGGATCGCGGCTTTGCCGCCCTGCCCGTGGGGCTGTATGCGGGGTGGCTGAGCGCGGCATCTTGCGTGTCCCTGGGACTGCTTGCGGCTGGCTATGGCTGGATGAGCGGCCCGACCGCGGGGCTGGTCTTTGTCGGGCTGGCGATTGTGATCGCGGCGGGGGTGCAATCGTCGCTGATGCGCGCGCCGACCTATGGGATCGGGGTGATCTGGGCGCTGGTCGCTGTGGTGGTGGCGAATATGGCGACAGCACCATCGGTCGCGGCACTGGCAGCGGGGGGTGCGATTGCGCTGATTCTGCCGACCTACCGTTCATGGCGACGCGGTTAAGCAGCGTCTGGAACGCAAAGAACCGGCGCTTGGGCTAAGCGCCGGTTCTTTTATTTTAACTTCTCGAAAACCCTACCGGTCCTTGCGATGTCCATCGGTGTGTTTGCGCAGCTTCGACGGCTTGGCCTTCTTGCGCCCTTTATAGGGGTTGGCATCCGACTGGCCGCGCATCCACAGACGGATGGGCGTTCCCGGCATGTCAAAGTCGATCCGCAACCCGTTGACAAGATAGCGGTTATAGCTTTCTGGCACTTTATCAGGGTGGCTACACATGACCACAAACCCCGGTGGACGGGTCTTGGCTTGGGTCATATAGCGCAGCTTGATGCGTTTGCCTTGGGGCGCGGGGGGCGGGTGCGCCTCCATCATGCCCGCCAGCCAGCGGTTCAGCTGCGCGGTGGTGATACGGCGGTTCCAGACGTCATAGGCGCGCATGATCGCTTGTTGCAAGCGGTCCAACCCCCGACCGGTTTTGGCCGAGACCGTTACCAACGGTGCACCTTTCAATTGCGGCAACAGACGTTCAAAGCTTTCGCGCAGATCTTTCAACTTGCCTTGCTTGTCCGTCTCGAGATCCCATTTGTTGACCGCTATCACCACAGCGCGGCCCTCGCGTTCGGCAAGGTCAGCAATACGCAAATCTTGCTGTTCGAACGGGATTTCAGCATCGAGCAGAACAACCACCACTTCGGCGAATTTGACGGCACGCAAACCATCGCTCACGCTCAGCTTTTCCAGCTTTTCCTGAATTTTCGCCTTTTTACGCATACCAGCAGTGTCAAAAATCCGCATCGGGACGCCGTCCCAGACGGTGCGCAGCGATATCGCATCGCGGGTAATCCCCGCTTCGGGACCAGTCAGCAAGCGATCTTCGCCCATGATCTGGTTAATCAAAGTCGATTTGCCGGCGTTCGGACGCCCGACGACGGCAACCTGAAGCGGTTTTGCGTCAGTCGGCACGGGCATTGGCGCGTCTTCGTCACCCAGCTCGGCTTCTTCTTCGGTCAGATCCACGTCAGTCTCGGGCGCATCGGTCTGTGCACGCTCTGCAAAACTGTCCGCGATCGGCATCAGATGGGTGTAGAGATCGTTCAACCCTTCGCCGTGTTCAGCAGACATACGAATGGGTTCGCCCAGCCCAAGGCTATACGCCTCGATCACACCGGCGTCGGCGGCTTTGCCCTCGGCCTTATTGGCAGCAAGAATGACATGCGCGGATTTCTTGCGCAGGATGTCGGCAAAGACCAGATCGGACGGCGTAACCCCGACGCGGGCGTCGATCATGAACAGGCAGATATCTGCCATATCGACAGCACGTTCGGTCAGACGGCGCATGCGCCCCTGCAAACTGTCGTCGGTGACTTCTTCAAGTCCGGCGGTGTCTACAATTGTGAATCGCAGGTCGGCAAGCCGCGCCGCCCCTTCGCGCAGATCGCGCGTCACACCGGGCTGATCATCGACCAACGCCAGTTTTTTACCGACAAGACGGTTGAACAGCGTGGATTTCCCAACGTTGGGACGGCCCACAATGGCGAGGGTGAAGGACATGGAACGGCTCCGAAGACTAGATCAAGCCTGCCGCTTAGCCTATTTGCAGCCTAACGGAAAGCGTGCAATTGCCCTTTCGCGGATACGACGTACAGAACGCCCCCTGCAACGACCGGTGCAGTGGTCGCGCCACCGGGAATATCGGCTTGTGCGACCAGTGCCCCGTTGGTCGGATCAAAGCTGCGCAGCGTGCCATCGCTTGACGCCACGATCACGCGGCCACCGGCGATGATGGGACCGTAATTGCCGAAAACCTCGGACTGGCGCTTGGGCTTGTCCTTGACGAAATTCGGCAGCGGCGTGCCCCAGATGCGCGTGCCCTTGCTGGCATCCAGACGCACCAGTTCATTCAGGTCGGTCACCACGAAAACGCTATCGCCTGCGGGCCACACAGGGCCGATCGCCCCTTCGCGTGCGGTCCACTGACGGTCGCCACCCCCAAGGCTCAGCGCGGCCAGACGGCCAGACTGGTTGCCCACGTAAACGGTATCGCCAGAAATCACCGGCGCGCTTGTCACATCAGAGACATTGGCCAACGCGCGGCCGGGGCGCTTGCCCACAACAGATGTGCTCCAGCGGTCAAGACCGCCCTGACGGAACAGCCCCTGCACCTCGCCCGAGCCAAAAGCCAGAACCGCAATCTGCGATCCGATGGCCGGGGCCGGTGCGCCAAGCACGTTGCTGATGCTGGCAGTCGATCCGGTCTGCCATTGCACGCGACCGTCGGATTTGTTCAGTGCCCAGCCGGTGTCATCACCGGAGGTAAAGTATACCATATCGCCAAAGACCGTGGGTGCACCCGATCCGGTGCCATCGATGTCTTGTGTCCAGCGCGTGCCGCCACTATCCACGTCCAGCGCGGTGACCGAACCAAAGCCGAGCGAGACATAAACCGTGTTACCATCCACCGCCAAGCCGCCGCCTGTCGCATCGCCCTGCCCGTCGTTTTGCGGTGTCAGATCACGGGTCCAGAGCGTCGCGCCGGACGCCGAAGTGGCGGTAACTGTCGCGCCGGAATCAATCGTAAAGACGCGCCCGCCAGACACCACAGGCGTCGCGGTGATGCGTTGCTTGCGGCTGTCGCCATTGCCGATGCCAGCCGACCATGCCAACCGCGGAGCAGCACCAAGTGCGGGGTGACTTACGCGCGTGCTGGGGGTGCCAGAGCTTTGCAACCAGCTGGAGTTGGCCGTTGCGGCAGGCAACGAAATAGCACGCGTTGTGTTGGCAGGCACCGGCAGATCAGCGGGTGCGGTGAACCCGTCGTTGCCTTGCAGCACAGACCGCACATCCTGACGCACACCGGGCAAGATTACCTCTGGTTCGGCGCAGGCCGACAACAGCAGCGATGCCACCACCGCCCCCATCCCAAGAGAGGCACGGCGCGTCGACGTGGGTTTCGTGAAGATGCTGTGGAGAATGGTCATGGCCCTGCTCGCTTTGCTCTTAAAGTCCGTGTCACCTGAAGGGATCAGGCAGGATTAGTTGTTGTCTGCATCCAGCGCCGGCACGGTATCCGTTTGCGGCGCGGGGACTGCGGTGCCCATTTCCGGATCGCCCCCCAAGGCGACAATCACCTGAAGGGCGCGCTGTTGCAAGTCCGAGGTCACATCGGCGTCGTTCAGGATACCCTGATACCGTTCAATAGCCGCTTCGGGCGCGTTTTCTTCGATGTCGATCATGGCCAACTGCTCTTGCGCGAGCAGGCGCAGGCTGCTGCCCGGCTGCGCCAGATTTTCCAGTGCCAGACGGCGTTCATTGGCCGGCATATCCGATCCTTGCAGCGTGATCGCCTTGAACTGGGCGATTTCGCGGTAGATCGCGGGCACATCCGCGTCCAGTCCGATGCCGTTCAAGGTTGCGACAGCTGCGTCGGTCTCGCCTGCTTCGGCTTGCTCTGCCGCTTGCAGCATCCCCAGCAGGACACCGGCCCGCGGGTGCGTCGCTTCGATGTTTTCGAACGCAGCGGCGCGGGCGGCGGTGTCTTCGACAGACAGCGCGGCAAACATCGCATCGCCAAGGGTTTCTGCCTCGGCGCGGGTCTGTGCCTTGTTGTATTCGTTCCACGCCGCCCCGCCGACAAGCAGGACCACGGCAAGGATCGCGATCCAGCCATAGCGCTTGAGCATAAAGTAGAACCGGTCGCGGCGGACCTCGTCGTTAACTTCGTCGATGAAACTGTCTGTATCGCTCATGTGGTACCCGTCCCGCCTGATTTAACGCCCCTCTTAACCTGCGGGTGCAGGGCTGCCAAGGGCTTGGCTGCACAGCATTGATACACAGCTCTGTCGACAAGGCCGCTTTGCCCAAGTTTTTTGAACCGTGAACTATGCAGAACAGTTATTTTCACTTAATCCCTTGGCCCTATAGCATACGACATACTGCGGTGCCGCAATGCCCGCGTTCCACTGAACCGAGGCCCGAATGCGTATCTTCCCCCTTCTTGCGGCACTCGCCGTTTCCGCTTTGATGTATATGGCAATCTTCGAACGCGACGCCCTGTTGGGGCTGACGCAAGGGACCACGCAGACGCCCGCAGCTGAAACCGGCGGGCCTGATCCCGCCGGCGCGTCGGATGTTGCGGATCCTGACCGCGTCAAAGTCATAGTGCAGCGCAGTGCTGCGGCCCCGCTGGCGTCTGCGGTCATCGTGCGCGGCCAGACCACCGCCGCGCGGCAGGTGGCGGTCAAGGCGGAGACCTCTGCGGTTGTGATCTCGACCCCGCTGCGCAAAGGAGCCACGGTCCGCGCAGGCGATGTGCTGTGCGAACTGGACCCCGGCCCCCGCGGTGCCCAGCTCAAAGAGGCGCAGGCCCGTCGTGAAGAGGCCCGGTCGCGCGTCCCAGAAGCGCAGGCCCGCGTGGCCGAGGCGCAGGCACGGCTGGAGGAAACGCTGATCAAGCTCAACGCCGCGCAAAAGCTGGGCCAAGGCGGGTTTTCATCGCAGACCACACTTGCCACTGCCGAAGCGACCGCTGCTGCCGCCCGCGCCTCTGTCAGCTCGGCCAAGGCGGGGTTGAACGCCGCCCGTGCGGGCATCGACGCCGCCGATGCCGCCGTCGCCAGCACCCAAGCCGAGATTGACCGCCTGACCCTTACCGCCCCCTTCGAAGGGCTGCTGGAAAGCGACACTGCCGAACTCGGGAGCTTGCTGCAAACCGGATCGCTTTGTGCACAGGTGATCCAGCTCGATCCGATCAAGCTGGTGGGCTTTGTCCCCGAAACCGAAATCGACCGCGTCATTTTTGGCGCACAGGCACAGGCACGACTGGCCGCAGGTAACCAGCAAATCGCTGGCACGGTCTCCTTTGTTTCGCGCGCGTCCGATCCCACGACCCGCACCTTTCAGGTGGAAATCGACGTACCCAACCCCGACCTGAGCATCCGCGACGGCCAAACTGCAGAAATCGCCATCGCCGCAGCGGGGGTAGAAGCGCATCTGCTGCCGCAATCGGCGTTGACACTGAACGATGACGGCACCCTTGGCATGCGGATGATCAATGCCGAAAACATCGTTGAATTTGCCGCCGTCGACCTTTTGCGCGACACGCCGCAGGGCATCTGGGTGACGGGTCTTCCCGCACAGGCCAATGTCATCGTAATGGGGCAGGAATATGTGACCGCTGGCGTGACCGTGACCCCGACCTTCCGCGGCGAGGCCCCGCAATGAGCAGTATCGTCGATTGGGCCGCAGGCCGTGCCCGTATGGTCATGGCCTTTATCCTATTGAGCCTTGTGGTGGGCGGCTATGCCTATTCGACCCTGCCCAAAGAGGGCGAGCCCGACATCGAGATCCCTGCCCTTTTCGTTTCGGTCCAGTTTCCGGGCATCTCTGCCGCGGATAGCGAAACCCTGCTGGTCAAACCGATGGAAACAGAACTTTCCGATCTGGACGGCCTGAAAACCATGACCGGCACAGCCGCCGAAAACTATGCCGGGGTGGCGCTGGAATTCGAATTCGGCTGGGACAAGTCCAAGATCATGGCCGACGTGCGCGACGCGATGAGCACGGCAGAAGCAAAATTTCCCGAAGGCTACGAGAAATATTCGATCACAGAGATCAACTTCTCCGAATTCCCCATCATCATCGTCAACCTGACCGGCCCCGTGCCCGAACGCACCATGGCCCGCGTCGCGCGCGATCTTCAAGATGCGCTGGAAGGCGTGGATGCCGTGCTTGAGGCGGGGTTGGCGGGCGACCGTGACGAGATGCTCGAGGTGCTGATCGACCCCCTGCGGCTGGAGGCCTATGACGTCACCGCGGGCGAGCTGATCAATGTGGTGCAGAATAATAACCAGTTGATTGCTGCGGGCGAAGTGCGATCGGATCAGGGCAGCTTTTCCGTCAAGATCCCGTCGTCGTTCAACGACCCGCGCGATGTCTATGCCCTGCCGGTTAAAACCAACGGCGACCGTGTGGTGACACTGGGCGATCTGGCGACGATCAACCTGACATTCGAAGACCGCCAAGGCACAGCGCGATTTAACGGCGAAAAGACACTGGCGCTGCAGGTGGTCAAACGCAAAGGCTATAATCTGATCGACACCTCCGCGCAGGTAAAAGAGATCGTCGCCGCCCAAAGCGCCGCCTGGCCCGAGGGGCTGAAAGCCGCCGTCACGCTTGGCACCTCCAACGACCAAAGCCGGATCGTCAACAGTATGGTGCAGCAGCTTTTGGGGTCGGTCTTTACCGCGATTGCGCTGGTGATGATCGTGGTGCTGGCCGCCCTTGGCATCCGCGCGGCACTTCTGGTGGGCTTTGCGATTCCCACGTCGTTTCTGCTGTGTTTTGCCTTTCTGGCGCTCATGGGGATTTCCATCTCGAACATCGTCATGTTCGGGCTGATCCTCGCCGTGGGGATGCTTGTGGATGGCGCGATTGTTGTCGTGGAATACGCAGACGCCCGCCAGCAACAGGGCGAAGGCCCGATGGCCGCCTATGTAGAGGCCGCCAAGCGCATGTTCTGGCCGATCATCTCGTCCACAGCGACGACGCTATGTGCCTTTTTGCCCATGCTGTTCTGGCCCGGCGTCCCGGGGGAGTTCATGGGCATGTTGCCGGTCACGTTGATCTTTGTACTATCTGCCTCGCTGGTGGTGGCGCTGATCTACCTGCCCGTCATGGGCGGCGTCACCGGACGGCTGGAACGTTGGATGGCGCAGAATATGACCGCTATTTCCAAGCTCCCCTTTTATCTGCATTTGCTGCTGTTCCCCGTCGTGTTTGCCATGATCGCCTTGCCGGTTGCGCTGATGCCGCCGCTGTTTGCAGTGATCTCTGGGCAGTTTGCGGGGATGGACGGGCTGGATATTCCGGGATCGGTCATTCCGGTTCTTGCCGTGGTCTTCGTTTGCATTGCCGTGCTTTGCGCGCTTGTGGCGGTTGCAATATCGGGCGTGCTTTTGGGACTGACCAGCTTTTTCGCGCTGTTCACCCGCTTGGGGCGCGGCGGGAGGTGGGTCACGTCGCGGCTGTTCCGCAAGCGGCCTGATGTGATCAAAGCAGGCTACCGCCGCTCAGGCTTCGGGCGGGTCATCGCCTTTATCGCAGGCAATCCGGTGATGCCGCTCGTGGTTGCGGGGGTCGTTTTTGTTTTCGTTGGCACCACGATGATTTTCTTTGGAAACAACAACAAAGGCGTCGAATTCTTCGTCGAATCTGAACCCGAGCAGGCAATCGTCTATGTGCTGGCACGGGGCAACCTGTCGCTGGCTGAGAAAGACGCGATCATGCAGCAGGCCGAGGCCATCGTGCTGGCGCATCCCGGTGTGTCCACCGCTTTCGCTTTTGCGGGTGAAGGCGGGTTGGACAGCAACACCGGCGGGGTCCAAGCGCCCAAGGACAGCATCGGTCAGGTGCAGCTGGAAACCATCCCGTGGGAAGACCGGGCCCTGCGCCCCGAACTGGATGGTGACATCGTCATAGCAGAGCTGACAGAGGCGCTGAGCGCGATCCCCGGCATCAAGATCGAGATCCTCGCGCAGGCCCTTGGCCCGGCCTCGGGCAAGCCGGTACATCTGCGCCTGAAATCCGACAGTTTCACCGATCTGATCAGCGCCACCGCCGTGGCACGCGACACCTTCGATAAAATGCCCGGGCTGACCCTCATCGAAGACACC
This sequence comes from Sulfitobacter sp. M22, assembly GCF_021736025.1. Lineage (NCBI taxonomy): Bacteria > Pseudomonadati > Pseudomonadota > Alphaproteobacteria > Rhodobacterales > Roseobacteraceae > Sulfitobacter > Sulfitobacter sp. M22. The sequence goes on from NZ_WMEC01000001.1 coordinate 1,269,742, forward strand.
CGCCCCCTGCCCGGCATCGACTGGCAGATCGACGTGGATGTCGCCAAGGCGGGGCAATACGGGGCTGACGTGGTCACCGTCGGCACCATGGTTCAGCTGGTCACACGCGGGCTGCTGCTAGACACGATGCGGGTCGACAGTTCGGACGAAGAGATCGAGATCCGCGTGCGTCTGCCGCAAAAAGACCGTGTGCTAAGCACGCTGGACACGTTGAAGGTGCGCACGGCGGATGGGCTGGTGCCGCTGTCGAACTTTATCACCCGCACCCCCGTGCCCAAACTGGCAGAGATCAACCGGATCGACCAGAAACGCTATCTCGACCTCAAGGCAGATGTCTTCCCCGGTCTGGTCAAGCTGGTGCGCACAGTCGGCGGGCCAGAGGCTGACGCTAGCGCCGCGGAAAATGGGGCGACGACGCTCACCCTTGCCACGATGCGCCCTGCGGGGGACGCGGGCGATATCACGGGGCCGGACGGCGCGGCCTTCAAGATCACCCACCGGACCAATGCCGCCCAAGGCGTCGATCTACAGCAGCAGCTCGACAAGGGCACCCTGCGCATGATCCCGATTAATGCCAACGAACGGATTGCGGAGCTGACAAAATGGCTCGAGACGCAGCCTCTGCCCGATGGCGTCAGCTATGAATGGACCGGCGACCAAGAGGATCAGGCCGAAAGTCAGGCGTTTCTGTCCTCGGCCTTTACGGCGGCACTGGGGTTGATGTTCATCATCCTGCTGGCGCAGTTCAACAGCATCTACAACTCGGTGCTGGTGCTGCTCGCGGTGGTGCTATCGACCACGGGCGTGCTGATTGGCATGTTGGTGATGGATCAGACGTTTTCGATCATCATGACCGGCACTGGGATCGTGGCGCTGGCGGGGATCGTGGTGAACAACAACATCATCCTGATCGATACTTATCAGGAGTTCAGCCAGCACATGCCGCGGATCGAGGCGATCATTCGCACGGCGCAGGCCCGTATCCGCCCCGTTTTACTGACCACCATCACCACAATGGCAGGGCTTGCGCCGATGATGTTCGGGCTGAGCCTCGACTTTGCCAATGGCGGCTACACTATCGACAGCCCCACGGCGCTATGGTGGAAACAGTTGGCAACGGCGGTGGTCTTTGGTCTGGGCATCGCCACGGTTCTGACGCTGCTGGTCACCCCGTCAATGCTGGCGATCCGCGTGTGGGCCACGACTTATGCCCGCTGGATTGCGCGGCTGCTCGCCAAGATGTCACTGGGGCGCGCCAGCAAATCCGCGCAGGACTGGGCGCTGGCGCGCGACGCACGCAGGCTGCAAACAACCGTGATCCAGTGGGAGGACACCGGACCGCCGGTCCATACCCACCGGCAGAATGACCCTTAGGCCGCGGCGGGCATCTGATCGGCCGCCGCGGCATCCTGCTGCTGGCGCAGCTTGGGCATGGTAAAGATCACCAGCCCCAATGCGGCCACACCACAAAGCGCGATGCTCACCACCATGGGCACGGCGGTGCCGTCAAAGAACGGCGTCGTCGCAGCGATGCAGAAAGCCCCCGTTAGCATCGTCAAGCTTCCGCTGAGCGAAGATGCCATACCCGCGCGCCGCCCGTGGGCATCCAGCGCCGCGACCATCGCCGAAGGCACAACGACCCCCAGAAAGGAATAGGCCAGAAACAGCCCGATCAACAGCACCGGAAGCGTGCCGAAACCGGCCAGCACAACGCCCGTCAACAGCGCAGAGCAGACGGCAAAGCCGGTGACACCGCGCCCGATCAACGTGGCAAGCCCCCACATATCGGCCAGACGCCCCGCCGCCTGTGTGGCGATAAAGAACCCCACCGCGTTAAAGGCGAAGGCCAGCGAGAACTCGGTCGGGGTCAGCCCGAATTGACCGGTGTAGACGAAGGACGCGCTGGAGATGAACAAGAAGAAGCTCGCCATGCCGAAACCCGCAATAAAGGTCAGGCCGACGAACACCGGATCGCGGAACAGAATACCACAACTGCGCGACAGCTCGCGCAGATTGACCTTGCGGCGCTTGTCTGCGGTCAGCGTTTCAGGCAGCGCGATCTGCGCCATCGTCAACGTCGCCGCCGCAAGGATCGCAAGAGCGAGGAAAATCTCGCGCCAGCTGCCAAAGCTGACCACCGCGCTGCCCGCCAAGGGGGCCAGCATGGGCGAGACCGAGATCACCAGCATGATCGACGACATCAACCGCGTCGCCTGCGCACCGGTGTACATATCGCGCACAATGGCACGGGGAATGACCATCACCGTCGCCCCGCCGATGCCCTGCACCAGACGCCCCAAGACCAGCGTCTCGATGTCGGGGGCGACAGCACAGATCACCGCGCCGACGCAGAAAATGCTCATCCCGATGGCAAGGGTCTTTTTGCGCCCGATCTGGTCGGACAGCGGCCCATAGACCAGCTGCGACACGCCATAGGCGAGGAAATAGGCGACCAGCGTGATCTGGGCCGCCGAGACAGAGACATCCAGCGCCTCTTCAATCGCGGGCAAGGCGGGCAGATACATGTCGATGGCAAAAGGACCTGTCACACAGATAGAGCCAAGAATAAGGGCGGTACGGAACATTCCGGCAGGCATGGGTAGTCCTTTGAAATTGAGAGAGTGCCGTTCGCTTGCGCTCGGCCAGCGCTGAGCTAGCACATACGCCTCCATGAGCAAGAATACACCCCGTCGTTTGTGCACCTATAGCGGCAGAATACTGCTGGCTGCTTAAATTTCGGTCGCACAGACGCCGAACCGCATTAGGTATGGGGGGTACCCGTGACCAAAAGGTCATTTAAAACAAAGGAGACACCCCGATGATCCGCAAAACTCTTGCCGCGACAACGCTTGCTTTGACGACGCTCACAGCCCTACCCGCTGCTGCCGAAATCGTGACCAAGTCAAGCCCCCACTCTGTGCCAGATACGATCGATCGCCTTGAAAGCGCGGTGACCGAAGCAGGGGCCACGGTCTTTGCCCGCGTCGACCATGCAGAAGGTGCCGCCAACGTAGAGATGGAGCTTCGCCCCACCACGCTGCTGATCTTTGGCAACCCGAAATTGGGCACGCCTGCGATGCTGGACGGTCAGACCGCCGGTCTGGACCTGCCCATGCGCGTGCTGGCCTATGCAGATGACAGCGGCATGGTGCATGTCAGCTATCACGACCCCGCCACGCTGGCGGCAGACCACGGCTTGCCCGATGACGCCGAATATCTGACCAAAATGACCGGCGCGTTGGACAAACTGACCGACAAGGCCATCGCAGAATAATCTCTGCCTTGCCCCAAAACCCCTGACGCCAGCTATTCGCCTTCGGATTGCTGGCGTTGCCACAGCTGCGCATAGCGCCCGTTTCGTGCCAAAAGATCGTCATGGGTGCCCTGTTCAACCACCTCGCCCTGTTCGAGCACGACAATCCGGTCGGCTTCGGCCACGGTGGACAGACGGTGGGCAATGGTCAGCACCGTGCGGCCCTTGCCCGCCTGACGCAGGGCATCCTGAATTTCGTGCTCCGTCTCGCTGTCCAGCGCGCTTGTCGCCTCGTCCAGCAGCAGGATCGGCGGGTCTTTCAGCAAGGTCCGCGCAATGCCAACCCGCTGTTTTTCCCCGCCCGACAGTTTCAGCCCGCGTTCGCCCACGGCAGTGTCATATCCAAGCGGTAAGCGCTGGATAAAGTCATGGATTTGTGCGGAACGCGCCGCGGCTTCGATGTCTTCTTGTGTGGCATTATCGCGGCCATAGGCGATGTTATATCCGATCGTGTCGTTGAACAGCACGGTATCCTGCGGCACCACGCCAATCGCGCGGTGCAGGCTGTCTTGGGTCACATCGCGCACGTCCTGCCCGTCCACGCGCAAAGCGCCGCCTTGCACATCGTAGAACCGGAACAACAACCGCCCGATGGTAGATTTACCCGATCCGGTAGAGCCGACAATCGCCACCATCTCGCCCGGAGCTGCCTCGATCGACACGCCTTTGAGGATTTCCCGGTCGTTGTCATAGCCAAAGCGCACGTTGTCCAGCGTGACACGCCCGCCGGAGACTTGCAGCGCAGGGGCGTCGGGCTTGTCCGAAATTTCAGCCGGTTGATCCAGCAGGGTGAACATCTGCCCCATATCCACCAGCGCCTGCCGGATTTCGCGGTAGACAGTGCCGAGGAAGTTCAGCGGCACGGTCAATTGCACCATATAGGCGTTAACCATGACAAAATCACCCACGGTCAGATCACCGTTCTGCACACCAATCGCGGCAAGGATCATCACGCCGACCAACCCACAGGTGATCAGCAACGACTGGCCAAAGTTCAGAAAGGCGAGCGAGTAATTCGTCTTGATCGCCGCCTCTTCGTAGCCGGCCATCGCCGCATCATACCGCTGCGCCTCGCGCTGTTCGGCAACGAAATACTTGACGGTTTCATAGTTCAGCAGACTGTCGATGGCCTTTTGGTTCGCGTCTGTGTCGCGGTCGTTCATCTGGCGACGTAGCTTTACACGCCATTCGGTCACCGCAAAGGTGAACCAGACATAAAGCCCGATGGTGACCGTCACGATCAGCAGATACCAAGCATCGAACAACACCGTCAGGATGATGCCCACCAGCAGCAGTTCTAAAATCAACGGCCCGATCGAGAACAGCAAGAAGCGCAGCAGGAATTCCACGCCTTTGACACCGCGTTCGATGATCCGGCTCAGCCCGCCGGTCTTGCGCGTGATATGATAGCGCATCGACAGCTTGTGAATATGTTCAAATGTTTCAAGCGCAAGCATCCGCAGAGCACGCTGCCCCACACGGGCAAACACCGCGTCGCGCAGCTGTTGAAAGCCCACGTTCATCGCGCGGGCCATACCATAAGCAATCGTCAGCCCTACCGCGCCAAGCGCCAGAAACGGCACGCCCTCGTTCGCAAGGGCGTCAACAGCGTCTTTGTAAATCACCGGAATGACGACCGAAATCAGCTTGGACACCACAAGGAAGATCAGCGCCCACACGACTCGCTTTTTGACCCACGGCATATCGTCGGGCCACAGATACGGGGCCACTTTGCGCAAGACCAGCAGGTTCGATTGCCGCTCTGCAGCTTGGGCAATTTCCTCTTCGGTCATGGGATACTGGGTGGCGGGTTTGGGCTGGCTTGCGGTGCGCGGGCTATCGGCTGACATGAACGATCCTGTGTAGTTGCCCCTTACATAGGCCCCTCCGTCGGATCATGCCAGTGCGGCTGCCCAATCTGCATGCATAGCTGTTAGTCAATCCGGCAGGTCAAAGACCTGACCCGGATAAATCAAATCTGGATCGCGGATTGAATCGCGATTCGCCGCAAAGACACGCACATAGAGCGTCGGATCGCCATATCGTTCCCGCGCAATCGCCCAAAGCGTCGCCCCTTCCTGCACGGTGACCGCCTTGATCGGGCCGTCGATGCCTGCCGTGGCGCGTGCCAGCACTTCGGGGGATTCCCGTTTGAACGGGGTTTCAACGCGGCTGATCACGTCGCCGCCCTGATCCAGTTCATCCACGCGCAGGGTGTAGATGCCGGTCTTGATATCCTCGATATCGCCGCGCCAGCGCCCTTCGGGATCGACCTCAAGCGCGCCGACATTGCGATTGTCGAGATAGACCCGTACCGAGGATGCCTTTGTCTGGGCCCGCCCCGCCAGTCGGACCTGCCCTGTTTCGGAATAGGTGATCGTATCCAGCGCAATCCGGTCGGTGACCTCGGGTGCTGAGGCTGACAGCAGCTCTACCCCGTCGGCGTCAGATTTGAGCAACGCTACCGTCGTTTCGGTCGCAGGGGGCGATGGGGCTGTGCGAGCGACGGGTTCGGGCTGCGGATCAAGCGCGGCTACCTCGGTCATTTCTGGCGCCGTGTCGTTTGGCATACCGTCACGTGCAGGCGCGACGGGATCAATCTTGGTGCCAACCGACGGCACTGGATCATCGCCTGAAGGCGCTTGAGCGACTGCCACTTGCGCCACCGCTGGTGCGGTAATCGGGGCCAGAATGACCTCCTCGACCGAGGCGACGGGGCCGCCATCAGCATCCGCGGTAAGGCTCAGGATTTTGCCGCTGCCGTCGGCGGGCAGAATGGCAAGGGTGGCGAATTTACCAGAACCATCGGCGTGCGCACTGGCGACCTTTGCGCCGTTGCTGATGACGTTGACCCGGGCACCGGGGGCGGCACGGCCAGCGATCACGGTCATCCCGTCACTTTCGCGGCGGACTTCGTCAAAACTGGGTGTGGCGGGCGATGCTGCCGGTTCGGGTGTCTGCGGTGCCGGTGCGACATCGGGCACGGCTGCGGTGTCTTGGGGGGCGACGCTGGTCTGCGTGGTTATAGCAGGCGAGCTGCCAGTCTGCGTGATGCCAGTCTGCGCCGGGGCCGTTTGCGTCGTCACGACCACAGCAGGCGCGGTGTCTTGCGACATCACGGGCGGGACAGGATCAGCATCTTGCGACCAGAAATATCCGGCCACTGCAACCGCCACGACCAAGACCGCGCCTGCAATCTGAGCACCCCGCGTTTGAAACACCGCCATTCCGTTCATCCCTTTGAACTTCCCCACATTGAGCACTTGTACCAAGCAGGCTATCACCGGTCAAAATACAGCTGCATGCCAAGTGCATATTCGCAAAAAGGACCCCCGCTTATGATCCAGAAATCCGTATGTGTTTACTGCGGCTCGCGCCCCGGTGATGACCCCGAATATACCACACAAGCCGACGCTTTGGGACGGGCTTTGGCGCAGAACGACTGGCGTTTGGTCTATGGCGCAGGTGATGTAGGGCTGATGGGGACTGTGGCGCGGGCGGCACAGGCAGCCGGGGGCACGACCTTTGGTGTGATCCCCGACCACCTAGTGAAATGGGAAGTCGGCAAGACCGATCTGACCACCTATGTCGTGACCGAGACGATGCATGAACGCAAAAAAGTGATGTTCATGAACTGTGATGCTGTGGTGGTTTTGCCGGGTGGTGCCGGATCACTGGACGAGCTTTTCGAGGTCCTGACCTGGCGCCAGCTCGGCCTGCACCAAAAGCCGGTAATTCTATTGAATACAAACGGTTACTGGGACCCGTTGACCGCGCTATTGGATCATGTCGTCGCACATGGCTTCGCCGATGAAAGCCTGCTCGGCTATATCGACACCGTGGATGATGTCGATGCCGCGCTCGAGGTTTTGCGGCGTGGGCTGACAGCTTAAGTACCTGTCAGATACGGGACCGAAAGCGGCAGCAAGTCGCCGCGCACCATCGGGACTTGGTTTGAGAAGCGCCAAGGCAAAATCTGTGGGAGCTGTGCTTTAAACACAGCTTCTGCCTGATCTTCCGATCCCACCTCACTTTAAATGTGAAAGGGCACCCATAAACAGGTGCCCATTCCTACTCCGCTAAAAAACGCAGATATCCGTCTACAAATATGGCAGCAGAACAGCAGCTATGGTGTGTCTATACCGCCACAGTATCACGCTGTGTCGAGTGTCGATTTCACGATATTCTCGATTTCTTCGATGGGGTGGTTGGTCAATGTCTTGGGGATTTCGCCTACGACTTTGTTTGCGACCTCTTGGTGCATCTCGCGACGCAGCTCCCCCAAGGTATTCGGCGGAGCGACGAGAACGATCTTGTCGAACTTGCCCTTGTGTGCTTGCTTATACAGGATTTCGGCGAGCTCTGCTGCAAAACGGTCCTTGGATAGCTGGTGCCAGTCGGTGTCATCCACAGCGGACCGGTGCACTGATGGGCCATCGTTAAAGCGCCCCCGTCGGTTTGCGGCCTGATCACGGTTTGGTGGATTCTCTTGCTCTTCTTCGCGAAACACCTGAAAGAAAGGATCCTCTCCGTCGGTTTCATTCACCATGAACAGGGCTTTCTCACCGTCTGCGATCAATACCCAAGTGCCATTTTCAATCTTGGTCATGCGTCTTCTCCGTGGTTGCGTTTGTCTTCGCCGGTTACGCGGGTGTCAGCGCCGGGTTTGTCGACCACCTGTTTCTCTTCATCCTGGGTGCCGACATCGCGTTGCAGCCCGCCGCCAGCGCGGCCCTGATGGTCAATATCATCGGCTTCGCTGATGTATTTGTCGGTTTCCTTGACGCCGTCATTCGATCTGTGACGCTCTGCCATTGTGGTCTCCTTCTCATCTTGTGGGTTCACAGACAAAACGCCCCAGTCACACGGGTGGTTCCACAAGAAAAGGCCCCACAGCGGAATGCTGCAGGGCCTTTCACATAGGTATATCAACGGCTTGGCGCGATGCCTTAACCGATTAAATCGCTATTACATGCGCGATGCAACGTTGTCCCAGTTCACCAGATTGTCGAGGAAGTTCGACAGGTAGTCAGGGCGCGCGTTGCGGAAATCGATGTAGTAGGAGTGTTCCCAAACGTCGCAACCTAGCAGTGCGGTCTGACCAAAGCAAACGGGGTTCACGCCGTTTTCGGTCTTGGTTACTTTCAGGCCACCGTCGGTATCCTTAACCAGCCACGCCCAACCGGAGCCGAACTGACCGCCACCGGCCGCCTTGAATTCGTCCTTGAACTTATCGACCGACCCAAAGCTTTCGGTGATCGCTTTTTCCAGCTCGGACGGCATTTTGCTGTCGTCGGGGGACATCATTTCCCAGAACTGGTTGTGGTTCCACAGCTGGCTGATGTTGTTGAAGATGCCGCTTTGCGCGACCGCATCAGGGTTGTAGGTGCCCTTGATTATTTCCTCGAGGGTTTTGCCTTCCCACTCGGTGCCTTCAATGGCTTTGTTGCCGTTGGTCACATAGGCGTTGTGGTGCTTATCGTGGTGATATTCCAGCGTTTCCTTGGACATACCTTTGGATGCAAGCGCATCGTGGGCATAGGGAAGATCAGGAAGAGTAAAAGCCATGAGAAAAGCCTCCGTTATTGAATTGCGTCTGGGTCACATGAAGCCCGTCCCGTCATAAGGTCAAGTGCTGATCGACCCGCAAGGGGGAAACCGACACGGCTGACGGGGCGCTTGGATTGTCACCCGCTTAAAGGTAAAACGGCTGGCCAGCGGGAATGTTCCCGCCAGCGCACCGCCCTACCCTTGATCAGCGACTTACGGCTTGGCGCTATAAAATACAGGGGCCGAACCGGGCTGCGCCGCGATCTTAAGCAGATCATACACGTACTGCGCGACCGACCGGAAGCAGACAAGACGGAAGCTGTCACCCTCTTCGATCCAGAACGCCGCCGGTACTTGCGCCAGCCGCGTGCGGCGGATCATGCCGGGGGTAAAGGTCGCTGGCGACAGGTCCACAGGCGCAAGCTTGGCCAGCACGTCGCGGCTGTGCGCGCCGCTAATGCGGAACACCGCCCGCGCGTCGGATACATTGACCGCCAGCGTGTGATTGCTGCCAAAGCATTTGGTCAGCATGTCGATCGTGTCGCTGACCTGATCATAGGGGCAGAGCAACAGCAGCTCGTCCGGTGACATCCATGCGACACCGCGATCCCCGTTGATCTGGACGCTGCGGGTGTCGGGAAGGCCCAGGCCGACGGCCTTTTTCAGCGCTTTCTTCATATAGGCCGCCGTTAGATCCCCGCGGACAGAGATCATGCCAATCGGATCCATCAGGGTTACCTCGGCAATGCCGCCGGTGAATTCTGCCGCTTTCAATGCGCTTACCGCCTCAGACATTTTGCTTGGCCCCTTCTTTGTCGTAGAATACCGGATCGACGATTTTCGCCTGATAGGTCTTGCCGTCGGTCCCGGGGAAGTCGAGCACCTCGCCCATGCGGTCCGGCCCGTTCAACACCAGCCCCATGGCGATCCCCTTGCCCAAGGTCGGCGAATGATAGGTCGAGGTGACGCGCCCGATCATATTGCGCTGGCCGTTCTCGTTCTCGCCCTCGCCCACGGCATAGGCCCCGTCCGGCAAGGTGCTGCCGTCGGTGGTTTCCAGACCGACCAGTTTCCACCGCGTTGGATCGGCCATATGCGTCCGCTGTTGCGCGCGCTTGCCCAGGTAGTCGTCCTTCTTTTTAGAGATCGCCCAGTTCAGCCCCAGATCCTGCGGGATCACAGTGCCGTCGGTTTCATCCCCGATCATGATAAAGCCCTTTTCGGCCCGCAAGATGTGCAGACATTCGGTGCCATAGGGCATCACGCCCAGATCATTGCCCGCCACCATCAGCGCATCCCAGAAGGACTGTCCCTGCCCTGCGTCCACCGCGATCTCGTAGCTCAGCTCGCCCGAGAACGAGATCCGGTAAACGCGGCATTTGAACCCGCCAAGCGTGCCGTCCGCCCATTCCATGAAGGCCAGCGCTTCTTGGCTGAGATCCATGCCGCCGAGCTTTTCAAGACATGTGCGGGCATTGGGACCGACCACGGCGATCTGCGCGTATTGTTCGGTCACATTGGCCGTGTAGACGTTGAAATCCCACCACTCGGTTTGCAGCCATTCTTCCATATGCTGGTGAATGCTTTCCGCGCCGCCCGTGGTTGTGTGGCAGAGGAAGGTTTCTTCATCAATCCGCGCAACCACGCCATCGTCGATCAGGAAACCGTTTTCCGAACACATCAGACCATAGCGGCATTTGCCCGGTTTCAGCGATGACATCATATTGGTGTAAAGCATATCGAGGAAGCGCCCCGCGTCCGGCCCTTTGACGATGATCTTGCCAAGGGTGGAGGCATCAAGCATCCCCAGTTTGCTGCGCGTGTTGGTGACCTCGCGCATGACCGCGTCATGGGTGCTTTCGCCTTTGCGGGGATAGGCATAGGGGCGTCGCCAGTGGCCGACAGGTTCCCAGTCGGCTCCGTTCGTCTCGTGCCAGTCATGCAGCGGCGTGCGACGGATCGGCTGGAACACGTCGCCGCGCGCCTCGCCCGCGATCGACCCCATAGAGATCGGGTGGTACGGCGGGCGGAAGGTGGTGGTGCCCACAGCAGGAATATCGGCATCCATCGCGCCGGCAAGCGTTGCCAGTCCGTTGATATTGCTCAGTTTACCCTGATCAGTAGCCATCCCCAGCGTGGTATAGCGTTTGGCGTGTTCGACGCTGACGAACCCTTCTTGCGCGGCGAGCCGCACGTCTGACACTTTGACGTCGTTCTGATAATCCAGAAACGTCTTTTCGCGTAGTTTAACGTTGGCACCCTGAGGCATCATCCAGACGGGGGCGAGCGGCGCTTCCTCTTGCCGGTCGGCGTTCGGCGATACGGCATCAGCGGGCAGCTTGAACCCCAGAGTGGTGGCCACGCCATCGGCTGCAGCATGGGCGTCGTGCAAGATGTCATCCAGCGCAAAGAAACCAGCGGCGGCACCGGCAGCGGTCACAAACCCATGCCCGTCCGCCCCCAGCGGCGGATTGTTCACATCAGGACGGAACATCGCACCGGCCGTGTCCCACGTCAGTTTACCGCCGCAGTGGGACCACAGATGCACCACGGGCGACCATCCGCCCGACATGGCCACCGCATCACAGGGGAAGGTTTCAAGCACCGCCCCTTCGCCTGACTGGCTGCATACCTCGACGCCGGTCACGCGCTTGCCACCTGTGACCCGCGCCACAGCGTGGCCCATCATCACGCGGATGCCCAGATCCTTGGCCCGCGCCATCAACGCGGAGTCCTGTGGCAATACGCGAGCATCCAGAATGGCGGGCACGGTCAGGCCTGCCTCTGCCAAGGCGATAGCGGTGCGGTAGGCATCGTCATTATTGGTGACAACAACCGTGCGATCCCCGACCGAGACGCCATAGTTCACCAGATAATCCCGCACGGACGCGGCCAACATCACGCCGGGTATGTCGTTGCCAGCAAAGGACAAAGGACGTTCAATCGCGCCGGTTGCCGTCACGATATGCCCGGCACGGATGCGCCACAGCCGGTGACGCGGTCCGGTCGTCTTGGGCGCGTGATCGGTCAGTCGTTCATAGCCCAGCACATAACCGTGGTCATACACACCTGCCCCCATGACGCGGGTGCGCAGGGTGACGTTCTCCATCGTCGATAGTTCTGCTACCAAAGTATCGACGAAGGCCCCAACAGGCGTGCCATCCACGGTGCCACCGTCCACCGGTGCACGTCCTCCCCAATGGGCGGTCTGTTCCAACACGATCACTTTTGCACCAGACAACGCCGCTGTGCGTGCGGCCTCTAGGCCTGCGACGCCGCCCCCGATGACCAACACATCGCAAAAAGCGTGAAAATGTTCATAGGTGTCGCCGTCCAAATCCTTCGGCGCTTTGCCCAGACCGGCAGAGTGGCGAATGATCGGCTCGTAGACGTGCTTCCAGAAGGGACGCGGGTGGATGAACATCTTGTAGTAAAAGCCCGCAGGCAAGAACCGGCTAAGATGCTTGTTGATCGCGCCCACATCGAATTCGAGGCTGGGCCAGTGATTTTGGCTCTCGGACTGCAGGCCGTCGAAAAGTTCGGTGGTGGTGGCGCGTTGATTGGGCTCGAACCGGTCTCCCTGTCCCAAATTGACCAGCGCGTTGGGCTCTTCCGGTCCTGCCGCGACAATGCCGCGCGGACGGTGATATTTGAACGAACGCCCCACCAGCATCTGGTCATTCGCCAGCAAAGCCGAGGCCAGCGTGTCGCCCTCGAAACCGCGCAACTGCTTTCCGTTAAACGAAAAACTGACTGCATTTGATTTGTTCAGCAGGCGGCCGCCTGTGGCAATTCTGGTGCTCATGAAGTCAAACCTTGGAATATTGCGAAAGCGCGGACGCCTCCGGCGGGAGTTTTCTTGGCAAAATGAAGGAGCGCGGCGATCATGGGGCGGTCGATGCCTGCCAGTCGGGGCGACGGTCCATTATCTTGTTGATGATATCTTGAGGGACGGTGCTGGTCTGGCCGGTATAGGTCCCAAATACCTCGAGCGTCATGGTATCGCGCGCGGCGTGAAACCACTTGCCGCATCCATAGACATGGCGCCAACGTTCGAAATGCACGCCCTTGGGGTTGTCCCGCATAAACAGATATTGCTCGAATTCGGTATCAGAGGAGCCCGGACCAAACCTTTTCAGATGCGCCTCACCGCCGGCGTGAAATTCGGTTTCCTCGGTGGTGATGCCGCAGTTGGGGCAAGTCAGTGTCAGCATGGGGCACTCCCTTTGAGGTTGGCGTGAAACGCAAAAAGGCCGGCCCCATCACGGGGGCCAGCCTTTGTCATCATAGATAGAGTGGAAAGCGGCTTAGTTGCCGGTTGCTTCTTCTGCAGCGCCTTCAACGGCATCGGCAGCGCCATCTGTGGCCCCTTCGACGTTGACGTTGATATCACCGGAATCAGTCGCAGGCGTACCGCCCGAAAAGAAGAAAAAGCCGAAGCCAAGGACCAGAACGACGAGAACACCGATGATGATACCGGAACCAGTGCCGCTGGTTTTGTTAACGGTGGTTTGGGGCGCTTGTGTGGTGTGTGGCGCTTGGTTGTGGTCAGGGTCTGCCATGTGAATGGTCCTTCATAAACTTGATATGAAGTGCAAACGCCGCTGCGCCCTAAAAAGTTCCGTACTTTGCCGAAATGAACTGAGTTACGCACGCTGATCAATGGGCCACCCCTGCCGCCACGGATTCGTCGATAAAGCGCCCTTCCTGGAACCGGTTGAGCCCAAATGCGTCGGTCAATGGTGACCGGCCCTTGGCCATCAGTTCAGCCATGGCCCAGCCCGATCCTGGGATCGCCTTGAACCCGCCAGTGCCCCAGCCGCAGTTCACAAATACGCCTTCCACCGGCGTTTTCGACAGGATCGGAGACCGGTCCCCCGTGACATCCACGATCCCGCCCCATTGGCGCAGCATCTTGAGCCGCGAGACCATTGGGAAGGTCTCCACCAAGGCGCGCACGGTTTCTTCGATGTGATGGAATGACCCACGTTGAGTGTAGTTGTTGTACCCGTCGGTGCCGCCGCCAATCACCATTTCACCCTTGTCGGACTGGCTCATGTAGCCGTGCACGGTATTGGCCATGATCACCACATCCATGCAGGGCTTGATCGGTTCGGACACCAGCGCCTGAAGGGCGACAGATTCGATCGGCAGACGGAAGCCCGCCATATCTGCCAAATGCCCCGAGTGCCCTGCGACGACCATAGCAAGCTTGTCGCAATCAATGTCGCCTCGATTGGTTGAGACGCCGGTGACCTTGCCATTTTCCTGCCGGATGCCGGTGACTTCGCATTTCTGGATCACGTCCATGCCCATATCCGAACACGCCCGCGCATAGCCCCACGCCACAGCGTCATGCCGTGCCGTGCCGCCACGCTTTTGCCAAAGACCACCCAGAACCGGATAGCGCGGCCCATCGATGTTGATGATCGGGACCAGCTCTTTGACCTTTTCAGGCCCGATAAAATCGGTTTGCACACCCTGCAGCGCGTTTGCGTGGGCGGTACGCAGGTAGCCGCGCACCTCGTGGTGGGTCTGCGCCAACATGATCACGCCGCGCGGGCTAAACATGACGTTATAGTTCAGGTCCTGGCTCATGGTTTCATACAGCGACCGCGACTTTTCGTAGATCGCAGCAGAGGGGTCTTGCAGGTAGTTCGAGCGGATGATCGTCGTATTGCGGCCCGTGTTCCCGCCCCCCAGCCAGCCTTTTTCAAGGATCGCCACATTGGTGATGCCAAAGTTTTTACCCAAGTAGTAGGCCGTCGCCAGTCCATGACCGCCAGCACCGACAATGATCACGTCATAGCGTTTCTTGGGCTGCGCATCGCGCCAAGCCCGCTGCCAACCGGTGTGATGGCGCAGAGCTTCGCGGGCGACGGCAAAGGCTGAGTATTTCTTCATGAAAGCGGTCTCCGGCAAGGATTCGTGGGCAGCCGCACTCGGCTTGGCTTCTTTCTGGGTCCTCGGGGGAAAAAGAGGATACCCGTCGCGGCACTCCATAACAGTTTTGCGACATACGCCGCAATCGGGCAAAAACCATGCCCCGGCCGCGACGAGGTGCATCAATATGGCCCCTTTTGTCACCGCCCCGCAGCGGTTAGGTGTGCAGCAGCTATAATTACTGGACCGCATCTTTATGAGTTTCTGGATCATTGCCGCCGCAGGGGCCGCCCTCGTGACCGTATTGCTGGCGCGTGCCTTGTCCCGAGGAGCGAGCGCTCCCGCCGAAACCGGTACTGCGCATGACGTTCAAGTCTATCGCGATCAACTGGCCGAGGTCGAACGTGACGTGGCCCGCGGTGTTTTGCCCGACGCCGATGCGACCCGTGTGCGTACCGAAATCTCGCGCCGTATTCTGGCCGCTGATGCCGCGGGTCACATCGTTGTATCCGCCGGAGGCAAACCCTCGCCTGTCGTTACCTCGGTCATCGCGGTTGTATTGCTGGGCGGCAGCTTGGCCCTGTACTGGCAGTTGGGGGCACCGGGCTATGGCGATCTTGCGTTGCAGGACCGCATCGCACGGGCCGAAGACATGCGCCTGAACCGTCCTGATCAAGCCACCGCCGAAGCAGAGCTGCCTGCCGCCGACCTGCCGCCCGAGCTAAGCTCGGAGTATCAAGCCTTGCTGACGCGTCTGCGTGACACGGTTGCCGCGCGACCCGATGACATCCAAGGCAACATGCTGCTGGCCCAGAACGAGGCGCGCGTGGGCAACTACGCCGCTGCGGCGGCTGCACAGGGCAAAGTCGTGCGCCTGAAAGGCACGGAAGCCTCGGTCGAGGAAGTGTCGGGCTATGCCGAACTGATGGTAATGGCCGCAGGCGGCTATGTCTCGCCCGAGGCCGAAGCGGTGCTGCGTGCTGTGCTATCGCGTGAGGTCGAGAACGGCACCGCGCGGTATTATTGGGGCTTGATGTTGGTGCAAACGGGGCGCCCCGATCTCGCGTTCCGCATGTGGGACGGGTTGCTGCGGCGCGGCCCCGAAGACGCCCCCTGGATCGCGCCTATTCTCGCGCAGATCGGTCCTATCGCCACGCTGGCCGGCGTGGACTACACCGTCCCCGAGATTGGCAGCGGTGCGCTGCGGGGCCCGTCGGCAGAGGATGTGGACGCGGCACAGGACATGACCCCCGCCGAGCGTATGGAAATGATTGGCGGCATGGTTGAAACGCTGTCATCACGGCTGGCAACCCAAGGCGGACCCGTCGAAGATTGGGCGCGACTGATTTCATCGTTAGGGGTGCTTGGCGAAACGGCACGCGCCCGGTCGATCTATGAAAACGCGGTAGAGGTGTTTGCCGATGACCCTGCCGCAATGGATGATATTCAACGCGCGGGCGAACGCGCCGGAGTGACCGAATGATCTATGACGATATCACCGAATTCGCCGCCGCCCTGCCCCCGATGCAGGCACTGATCGGTCTGGACCTTGGCGAGAAAACTATCGGCGTTGCGGTCACGGACAGTTTCCTGTCGATCGCCACGCCGCTGGAAACCGTGCGCCGGAAAAAGTTTGGCGTTGATGCTGCCCGCCTGTCAGAGATCATCGCAGCACGCAGGATCGGCGGCCTCGTGTTGGGACTGCCCCGCAATATGGACGGGTCAGAAGGCGCGCGCTGTCAATCTACGCGGGCTTTTGCGCGCAACTTTGACCGGTTGGGGGATATCCCCATCGGGTTCTGGGATGAACGGCTCAGCACGGTCGCGGCAGAACGCGCCCTGCTCGAGGCGGACACGTCGCGCCGACGCCGCGCCGAGGTGATCGACCACGTGGCTGCGGGCTATATCTTGCAAGGGGTGCTCGACCGCTTACGTGTCATCAAGGCGCAAGGGACATCGGCATAGGGCCACGGCGTCAATCGCGAGAAAGCGTAAGGAAACAGGCATGAGCGACGATATTTGGAAACGGGACGAAGTAGAAAGCCCCTGCGTGAAGCTCTGCGTGGTGCATCCCGAAACACGTTTGTGCACAGGTTGCTTTCGGTCCATCGACGAAATCGGTGCCTGGTCGCGCATGTCGCCCCAAGAGCGCCGTAGCGTCATGGCCGAGCTTCCATCGCGGGCGGGCACGTTGGCAAAACGGCGTGGCGGTCGGGCCGCACGGCTAAAACGCGGTGCCAACGATTAAGACGTCACGCGCTTAGTTCAGCGGGCGACGCGGTACAGGAAATCAAGCATTTCGCTGCGGGTTTGTGCGCCTTCGTGATCCTGCGGCGCGTAGTTCTCATTCGCCGCCGGCACCACCGGTGTCGACCCGAAATGTTGTGCCACGGTAATACATTTCCATGTCGCAACAGCGGGCACAAACGTGAGGATATTGGTCTGCTGATCTTGCACTGTATTGGTCATCTTCATCTCTGCCATCTCTCGTGTCGTTCAATTTGTGCGCCGATCGATTCGATTCTCGGTCGCCTGTCGGTAGTTTGGCTCCGACAGTGTGATATAAGTGTGAAGATATGGCAGGATTTAGGCAAAATCAGGGTAATAAATGCGCTGAAAGCCCTAGGGCACAAACTGATGCCTCCGATTTGGGCAACCCGCTGGTGCACGGTATGTGAACCGCTGGCCCTTGCCTTGGGCGCGCGGCTATAGCATTGACCCTTCCGAACCCCCATATTTCCAGTTCGAGAAACGACAAGGCTCAGACCCTCATGGGATATAAATCCAACATCACCCGCGCTGCGCGCCTGTCCGTTGCCCCGATGATGGATTGGACCGACCGTCATTGCCGCTACATGCACCGGCTGTTTTCGAAAGAGACGTTGCTTTATACAGAAATGGTGACTTCGCCGGCTTTGGTGCGCGGCGGTGCTGTGCATTTGCTGGATCACGATGTGTCAGAGCACCCCGTGGCCTTGCAGCTCGGCGGGTCCGATCCGGACGAGCTGGCAGAAGCGGCGCGGATCGGGGCGCAGGCAGGGTATGACGAGATCAACCTGAACGTGGGGTGCCCGTCGGATCGGGTGCAGTCGGGCTGCTTTGGCGCGGTGTTGATGGAGCAGCCGGCTCTTGTGGCCAAATCGGTTGCAGCCATGCGCCGTGCGGTTGATGTGGACGTCACGGTCAAATGCCGGATCGGTGTCGACGACCAGAACCCGGCAGAGGTGCTGCCCGAATTTTTGGCTCAGATCGTCGGTGCGGGCTGCGAACGTGTGACGATCCATGCGCGCAAGGCGTGGCTTCAAGGCTTGAGCCCCAAGGAAAACCGCGACATCCCGCCGTTGGACTACGACATTGTCCACCGGATGAAGGGGCTATTCCCGAACCTGCATATCTCGGTTAACGGCGGCATCACGTCTCTTGATCAGGCAGAGGCGTTTCTGGATGCAGGGCTGGACGGTGTGATGATCGGGCGTAGCGCCTATCACAATCCCACCGATATTTTGGCCCAAGCAGATCGCCGGATTTACGGCACGGGGCAAGATACCACTCCCGAAGATGTTGTGGCGCACATGCTGCCCTATATCGATGCGCATCTTGATCAGGGCGGCAGGCTGAACCAGATCACGCGGCATATGATGGGCCTTTTCGCGGGGCGCACCGGCGCGCGGGTCTGGCGACGGACGCTGTCCGAGCAAGCCTCAAGACCCGGTGCCGACCGTCAGGTGTTGCTCGAAGCACTAGACGCCATGCAGACATTGGCCGAGGCGCAAGAGACGGTTTAACGATAGCCATCCTCTACGGCAAAAGAACCGCCGTTTCGCAAGGTGCCGTCCCTTTCGATGGATTGGTATGACGAACGGTGGCATCACCGCGGTTGCCAAGCTGCGTGAAACATTAGGGGTTTTACGCCCCAATACGTTACATCAGGCGCGTAGGATCGCGATAAGATCTTCGTGCGTCAGGGCGAAAGGCGTGCCTTTCATCGACGACGCCCCGGCCGAAAGCTTGGCCACCTGCGCGTGATCCTCGGGGACCAGTCCCATCTGAGCCAGATCGCGCAACCCCATGTCGCGGGACCAGTTGCGCAAGGCAGACAGCCCTGCCCCTGTCTCCACCTCGAATGCGGTATCGATCAGGTCCAAGATCCACATCAGCCGTGTGTGCACCTGCGTGCCCGCTTTTGCCTTTTCCACATGAGACGCCAGGACAGCCGGCAGTAAGGCACCGCAGATCTCTCCGTGCGGGGCACCGGTCTGGCCACCGATGACACCGGCAAAGCCATGCACAGCCCCCAGACCTGCATTCGCGAGTGCCAAACCACCGCAGGTGCTGACCCATGCCATGTCGTCCCACGCATCTGCTGCGTCCTGCTCTACGATCGCGCGCAGCGCAGCCAGCCCTTTGGGGATCGCCGCCTGACACAGCGCATCCGTCATCGGTGTCGCCTTGACCGACAGGTAAGGTTCGATCACCTGCGTCACCGCATCCAACCCTGCCGCGAGAGTCACGTGGCGCGGTGCGCCCTGCATCAGGGCCGCATCCACAATCGCGATGTTGGGTATCATCCGCGCGTCACGCAGGCTGACCTTGACCCCGTGTTCCGGCACGGCGATCACAGCGTTCTTGGTGACCTCTGCCCCCGTGCCCGCCGTGGTCGGCAGGGCAATCATCGGCAAAGGCGCGGTGTCGAGCGGTTTGCCGCCCCCTACCCCTTCGAGGTACTCCAAAGGTGCCTTCGCGCAGGGGATCAGCGCCGCAAGCGCCTTGGCAAAGTCGATCACCGAGCCACCGCCAACCGCGATGAGCACGTCGGGTTGATCTGCGCCTATACGGCCAAGTGCGGCCTCCAGTGCAGGTAAACTTGGCTCTGCCCCACAGCCTTCACTGACAACAGACAACCCCGCCGCGTGGCAATCTTCGATCAGCCAAGCGGCACGCGCAGCATTGGACCCGTGCACGATCAGCACCCGCAACCCAAACCCAGCGGCCAACGCTGCGGTCTGCGCGGCCTGTCCACGCCCGAAGTGCAGCGCTTGCGGAGAGTAGAACGAGAACATCGGCTTAGCTGTCAGCGGCATCTGCGTGATAGGCGTCGAGCACGGCAACCTCGTCGCGCGAGCCAAGGATCACCGGCACGCGTTGGTGCGGTGCCGTGGGGGCGACATCCATGATCGCGCCCTGCCCTGTCGATGCCGCACCACCCGCGGCCTCGATCACCATTGCCATCGGGTTCGCCTCGTACATCAGCCGCAGCTTGCCGCCGGTCTTTTGATTATTGCTGTCAGCGGGGTACAGAAAGACGCCGCCACGGGTGAGGATGCGGTGCACATCCGCGACCATCGACGCGGTCCAGCGCATGTTGAACGACCGGCCACGGGGGCCCTCCTTGCCGGCGACAGCCTCGTCCACATAGCGGCTGACGGGGGCATACCAATAGCGTGCGCGCGAGGTGTTGATCGCATATTCCGAGGTCTCTGCCGGTACGGTCATCTGGGGGTGCGTCAGGCTGAACTCGCCAGTGTCCGGATCGCTACTGAAGCCTGCCACTTCGTCGCCCTTGGTGACCACAAACATGGTCGAGGGGCCGTAGATCGCATAGCCCGCGCAAATCTGGTTGCGGCCGTTGTGCAGCACGTTGCGGTCCCCATCGGCCTGTACCTGCATGACCGAAAAGATCGAGCCCACCGACAGGTTCACATCAAGGTTCGACGACCCATCCAGCGGATCGAAATACAGCAGGTAGTCGCCCTTTTGCGGCTCTTTCAGCCAGGTGACCTCTTCGACCTCTTCGGACACAAGTGCTGCCAGACGCGGGCTGTTGGCACACTCACGCTCGAACACATCGTTGGCCATGATATCGAGCGTTTTCTGCGCCTCGCCTTGAACGTTGATCTCTCCGGCGGCACCAAGGTTGCCCTCGAACGCGCCGCGGCGCACCAGACCGGCGATCAAACGCGACGCCGAGGCGATGTCTTCAAGCAGAAAAACCAGATCGGGATCAAAGCTGTTGTGTGTCAGATACCGGCGAAGCGTGGGGGCTGTCATGAAGATTTCCTTAAAAATTCAGGGTCGCGTCAACGGCCTTTTTCCAGAGCGCATATTTCGCGTCGCGCTGGTCATCGTCCATTTTCGGCGTGAATTGGGTTTCCTGTGTCCACGATTTCGCGAACTGTTCCTGATCAGGATAAACGCCCGCGTGCATCCCCGCAAGCCACGCCACCCCGAGGGCGGTGGTTTCATGCACCGTGGGCCGGTCGACGGGGGCGTTGATGATGTCAGACAGGAATTGCATGGTCCAGTCGCTGGCAGACATGCCACCATCCACCCGCAAAGTAGGCTGCACGCCATCGGCTTTCCAGTCGGCGGCCATCGCTTCCAGCAAGTCGCGTGTCTGGTAGCCAACGCTTTCCAGCGCTGCCTTGGCCATTTCGGCAGGCCCGGTGCCGCGGGTCAGACCAAAGACAGCGCCGCGACAATCGGGGTTCCAATAGGGCGCACCCAGCCCGACAAAGGCTGGTACCAGCACCACGTTCTGATGCGGGTCGGCCTGTTCAGCCAGCCCCTGAGTCTCGGCGGAATCCTGAATGATCTGCAACCCGTCGCGCAGCCATTGCACCACGGCCCCTGCGACAAAGATCGACCCTTCGAGCGCGTACGTCGGCTTGCCATCGAATTGATAGGCAATGGTGGTGAGCAGCCGGTTTTCCGACCGCACCGGCGTGTCGCCCGTGTTCATCAGCGCGAAACAGCCCGTACCATAGGTGGATTTCAGCATCCCCGGCTCGAAACACGCCTGCCCCACGGTCGCCGCCTGCTGGTCGCCCGCGACCCCGTGGATCGGCACGGCAGCGCCCAGAATATCGGGGGCGGTGCTGCCGAAATCATCTGCGCAATTCTTGACCTCTGGCAACATCTCCATCGGGATGTCGAGCAGGTCACAAATCGAACGGCTCCACCGGCCTTTGCGAATGTCATACAGCATGGTGCGCGCGGCATTGGTGGCGTCCGTCGCATGGGACGCCCCACCGGTGAGCTTCCAGATCAAGAAGCAATCGACAGTGCCAAACAGCAGCTCGCCCTTGGCCGCGCGGTCGCGTGCACCTTCGACGTTGTCCAATATCCACGCCAATTTGGTGCCCGAGAAATAGGGGTCCAGCAACAGACCGGTGCGGTCGGTGAACATCTCTTCGTGGCCCGCATCGCGCAGGGTGCGGCACTGGCTGGCGGTGCGGCGGTCCTGCCAGACGATGGCGTTATAAATCGGGCGGCCGGTCGCCTTGTCCCAGACCACGACGGTTTCGCGCTGGTTGGTAATGCCGATGGCGGCGATATCGCCTGCCTTGATCTCTGCCTTGTCGATGGCCCCGCGGCAGGTCGCCTGCGTCGTGCGCCACAGATCGTCGGGATCATGTTCAACCCAGCCGGACTGGGGGAAATGCTGGGGGAATTCTTCCTGGGCGCTGGCAATCGACGTCATCGTGTCATCGTAAACGATGGCCCGTGTGGAGGTGGTGCCTTGGTCAATGGCAAGGATATACGTCATGCGCGTCCCTTTGGAAGTTTAGCAACCGTCAACTCTGGCCGCATCCTAGCAAGGGTCGGCAGGCCCGACCAGATGTCGGGGCAATGACGGATGTAAGTGTTTTCAGTAGATTAAAGGTTCCGGGGCCAGCGAACCGGCCCCGGAAAGATTGGCTTACTGCCAGGATTTGATCAGTTCATCATAAGCGATGGTCTGCGGCTCTTCGTCTTCGCTTTCCAGTTTCGCTTTGGGCGAACCGGGCTGCGACAGCCAGTACTCAGCGTCACGCTCTTCGTTCATCTTGGGGCCAAATTCCCCTTGAACGCCTGCACGCTCCAGACGGATCAGGACTTTTTCCTGATCGGCACACAGTGCATCCAGCGCTTCCTGAGGGGTCTTTGCACCGGACATTGCGTCGCCGATGTTCTGCCACCACAGCTGCGCCAGCTTTGGATAGTCAGGCACGTTGGTACCGGTTGGGGACCACTGAACGCGCGCTGGCGAACGGTAGAATTCAACCAGACCACCCAGTTTCGGTGCACGCTCTGTAAAGCTTTCGTGCTGGATTGACGATTCACGGATGAAGGTCAGGCCAACATGGCTTTTCTTTACGTCCACTGTCTTGGAGGTGACGAACTGCGCATAGAGCCACGCGGCCTGTGCACGGTCCACTGGCGTGGATTTCATCAGCGTCCACGATCCGGCATCCTGATACCCGATCTTGGTGCCCTCAGACCAATATGCGCCGTGTGGCGAAGGTGCCATGCGCCATTTCGGCGTGCCATCTTCGTTCATCACGGGCAGATCAGGCTCTACCGATGCTGCGGTAAAGGCGGTGTACCAGAACATCTGCTGGGCGACGTTGCCTTGCGCTGGAATTGGGCCCGCTTCAGAGAAGGTCATGCCTGCAGCCGCCGGAGGCGAATACTTCTGCAGCCATTCGATCGCTTTGGTCACAGCATAGACCGCTGCTGGCCCGTTTGTGGCACCGCCACGCGCAACGCAAGAACCTACAGGCTGCGAGTTTTCGTTGACGCGGATACCCCATTCGTCGACGGGCAGACCGTTTGGTTCACCTACGTCACCGGCACCAGCCATCGACAGCCACGCATCGGTGTAGCGCCAGCCAAGCGACGGGTCTTTCTTGCCGTAGTCCATGTTGCCAAAGACTTCGCCTTCGACGCCAAGACGCGACAGGTCGCGACCGGTGAAGAATTCAGCAATGTCTTCATATGCGGACCAGTTGACCGGAACACCCAGATCGTAGCCATATTTCTCTTTGAAATCAGCCTTGTTCTGTTCGTCGTTGAACCAATCGTAGCGGAACCAATAAAGGTTCGCGAACTGCTGGTCGGGCAGCTGGTAGATCTTGCCATCGGGGCCGGTCGTGAACGACAGGCCGATGAAGTCTTCGAGGTCAAGACCGGGGTTGGTCACGGCCTTGCCTTCGCCTTCCATCCAGTCGGACAGATTGCGGGCTTGTTGATAGCGCCAGTGCGTCCCGATCAGGTCGGAATCGTTGATATAGGCGTCATAGATGTTCTCGCCCGACTGCATCTGTGTTTGCAGCTTTTCGACAACGTCACCTTCGCCGATCAGGTCATGGGTGACCTTGATGCCGGTGATCGCTTCGAAAGCGGGGGCCAGAACTGTGGATTCATATGTGTGCGTGCCGATTGTTTCGGACACAACGTTGATCGCCATGCCTTCAAACGGTTTTGCAGCGTCGACAAAGAACTGCAGTTCGGCTTCTTGGTCTTCCCGCGACAGCGCGGACAGATCGCCGATTTCCTTATCAAGGAAAGCCTTTGCGGCCTCCATGTCGGCGAACGCAGGTGCGGCAAACATGCAAGCCGCAAGTCCGATCGCAGTCGTTCCCTTTAAGCGCAAGTTCATGATGTTCCTCCCTAGAATTGAACATTTGAGAGGTCCGGTTCTTGCAGACCGGCCCCCCTTATATTCCTCTTTTATACCCAGCGGAAAACCGCGATGGCATAGAAAAGGCAGACAACCAATGCCCCCCATTGGGGTGCACTGAGCAGCCCGAGCCAAGCCAGATTGATAAAGGCCGAGCCCAGAAGCGTGATGAACAAACGGTCACCGCGCGTCGTTTCCATCCCCAGTATACCGGCGCGCGGCACTTCGGGGAATTTGATTGCAAGGATCGTAAAGGTGATCAACGTCACCGCGATGATCCCAAAGAAAGCGGCGGTGGGCCAAGTCCAAGCCATCCAGTCCATAATGTGTCCTCCGGTCTTTCTTTATTAAACGCGGCCCAAGGCAAAGCCTTTGGCGATGTAGTTGCGCACGAAATAGATCACCAATGCGCCTGGCAAGATGGTCAGCACGCCTGCCGCGGCCAGCACACCCCAGTCGATGCCGGCGGCCCCGACGGTGCGGGTCATGGTGGCGGCAATCGGCTTGGCATCCACGCTGGTCAGCGTCCGGCTCAGCAGCAGCTCAACCCAGCTGAACATGAACAGGAAGAAGGCCGTGACCCCGATCCCCGATGCCACCAGCGGCGTGAAGATGCGGATGAAAAATCGCGGGAAGCTGTAGCCGTCGATATAAGCCGTCTCGTCGATCTCTTTCGGGACGCCGCGCATGAACCCTTCGAGGATCCACACCGCCAGCGGCACGTTGAACAGACAATGCGCCAAGGCCACCGCGATATGCGTGTCGAACAACCCGACCGAGCTATAAAGCTGGAAGAACGGCAGCGCGAAGACCGCGGGCGGGGCCATCCGGTTGGTCAGCAACCAGAAGAACAGGTGCTTGTCGCCCATGAAGGAATAGCGGCTGAAGGCATAGGCCGCAGGCAGCGCCACCGCGAGCGAGATCACCATGTTCATCACCACATAGGCCATCGAATTCAGATAGCCCGTGTACCATGACGCGTCCGTGAGGATCGTCAGATAATTGTCGAACGTCAGATCACGCGGCCACAGGGTAAAACTGTTGAGGATCTCTGTGTTTGTCTTGAGGCTCATGTTCAGCAGCCAATAGATCGGCAGCAGCAAGAACAGCAGATAGAGCGCCATGACAATCGCATTGCCCTTGATCTTGGGCAGGGCAAACCCTCGTTTTTGTGCAAGATCAGACATCAGTGGCCATCCCTTTTATCAAGGTTCGTCATCACGGTGTAGAACACATAGGAGATCAGCAGGATCACCAGATAATACATGATCGAGAACGCCGCCGCAGGACCAAGGTCAAACTGCCCGAGGGCCATTTTAACCAGATCAATCGACAGGAAGGTGGTAGAGTTACCAGGCCCCCCGCCCGTCACGACGAACGGTTCGGTGTAAATCATGAAACTGTCCATAAAGCGCAGCAGGATCGCGATCATCAGAACGCCCATCATCTTGGGCAGCTCGATATAGCGGAAGACTTTCCAGCGGCTCGCCTGGTCAATCTTGGCTGCTTGATAATAGGCGTCGGGGATGGATTGCAGACCGGCATAGGCCAGCAGCGCCACCAGCGACGTCCAGTGCCAGACATCCATCACGATCACAGTGATCCATGCGGCATAGAAATCCTGGGTGTAGTTATAGTCGATGCCCAAAGCAGACAGCGTATAGCCCAACAGGCCGATATCGACGCGGCCAAAGATTTGCCAGATGGTGCCCACCACGTTCCACGGGATCAGCAGCGGCAGCGACATCAGAACCAGACACAGCGACGCCCAGAACCCTTTTTTCGGCATGTTCAGCGCCACGAAGATCCCCAACGGGATTTCAATCGCCAGAATGATTACTGAGAATGTTACCTGGCGCCCCAAGGCATTCCACATCCGTTCGCTCGCCAGCATTTGTTTGAACCACTCGAGTTTGTCGTCAAGCGGATAGAAATCTCCGGCGAAAGCATCCTGCACGGAATAGTTCACCACGGTCATTAGCGGGATCACGGCAGAGAAAGCCACCAGCAGCAGCACGGGCAGCACAAGGAACCAGGCCTTTTGATTGACGGTCTTGTTCATGACGCGGTCCTTTCAGCGAGGGTCAGCGGGAAAGCGGCGGATTGGATCATCTCACGCCCCCTGCGGCGCAACGCGCCAGCTGTTGGCATAGACATTCACCCCGGCAGGGTCGAAAATAATGCGGTTCATATCTGGCGAAATCTCGGCACCTTCTTCGGCGATCACGTTGATTTCATTGCCATTAAAGTCAGCACGCACGATCTTGTGGCGGCCCACGTCCTCGATCCGTTTGATCGTGACAGGCAGCCCCGTCTCGCCCGTGGAAAGCCGTGTGAATTCAGGCCGCACGCCCAGTTCGACCTTGCCGTCCAGCGGCGCAAAGCCGTGACCCAAGGCGATCTCGTGGCCGCCGATAACGGCCTTGTCGCCGGTCACCGTCGCGTCGAGCACATTCATACCGGGCGAGCCGATGAAATAGCCCACAAAGGTATGCTGCGGTGTCTCGAACAGCTCTTGCGGGGTGCCCATCTGGACCACGCGGCCATCGTACATGACAACAACTTTGTCAGCAAAGGTCAGCGCCTCTGTCTGGTCGTGGGTCACATAGATCATCGTGTGACCAAATTCATGGTGCAGTGATTTCAGCTGTGTGCGCAGTTCCCACTTCATATGGGGATCGATCACGGTCAGCGGTTCGTCAAACAGCAGCGCGTTCACGTCTTCGCGCACCATCCCCCGCCCGAGCGAGATTTTCTGTTTCGCATCCGCCGTCAGCCCGCGTGCCTTGCGGTTCAGCATATCTTCCATGCCGATCATCCCCGCGATCTGCTGCACACGCTCGGCAACATAGGAC
Organism: Sulfitobacter sp. M22; assembly: GCF_021736025.1. Taxonomy (NCBI): domain Bacteria; kingdom Pseudomonadati; phylum Pseudomonadota; class Alphaproteobacteria; order Rhodobacterales; family Roseobacteraceae; genus Sulfitobacter; species Sulfitobacter sp. M22. Next base: position 1,296,785 of record NZ_WMEC01000001.1, read on the forward strand.
GCATCCGCGCCCCGGTTGCGCAGCGGGAACGCCAGATTGTCGCGCACAGTCATCGTGTCGTAGACCACTGGAAACTGGAAAACCTGCGCGATGTTGCGTTTGGTCGTCGGGTCGTTAGTCACGTCACGGTCATTGAACAGAATGCGCCCCTGACTGGGGTGCAGCAGGCCCGAGATGATGTTCAGCAACGTGGATTTCCCGCAGCCCGACGCACCCAAAAGCGCATAGGCCTCGCCGTCGACCCAGTCGTGGTTCAGTTCTTTCAGCGCGAAATCATCTTCGCTGGTGGGATTGGGCAAATAGGAATGCGCCAGGTTATCAAGGGTGATTTTTGCCATTGGTCCGGTCCTCCCTCAGGCCGCTGCCGCATAGGATGCGGGGGCCACGGATGTGCCGTCTTCGGCAAAAATATAAACATGTGTCGGGTCAAGATAGACGTTCAGCGGTGCCCCGATCTTGAGGTCTTTGACCCCGTGCACCAGACCGACCCAGTTTTCACCGTGGTGATCAAGGTGGATAAAGGTTTCGGAGCCCGTGATCTCGGTCACGTTCAGCTTGCCTGCAAATTCCAGCGCGTCGGCGGACTGTTTGCTCAGCTCAAGGTGGTTGGGCCGGAAGCCCGCGACATAGCTGCCATCGGCCACAGCCTTGAAGCTGCCGAATACCGCGACTTTCTTGCCGTCGCCAAAGGTCAGGGTGTCGCCTGCTTTGGTGATGTTCAAAAAGTTCATCGGCGGATCAGAAAAGACACGCGCGGTGGTGGCATCAACGGGCTGGCGGTAGACCACAGGGGTCAAGCCAAACTGCGTGATGCGCCCTTCCCAAAGGGTTGCCGTGTTCCCGCCCAGCAAAAGTGCCTCTTCGGGTTCGGTTGTCGCATAGACAAAGATCGACCCGGCCTCTTCAAAGATCTTGGGGATCTCGGCACGCAGCTCTTCGCGCAGTTTATAGTCGAGGTTCGCCAGCGGTTCGTCCAGCAGCACCAGCCCTGCGTCCTTGACCAATGCCCGCGCCAAGGCACAGCGTTGTTGCTGGCCGCCCGACAGTTCCAGTGGCTTGCGGTCCAGCATCGGCGTCAACTGCATCAGATCGGCGGCCTTGCGCACGGCACTGTCGATCTCGGACTTAGACTTGCCAAGCAACCGCATGGGGCTCGCGATGTTGTTATAGACGGTCATCGACGGGTAGTTGATGAATTGCTGATACACCATCGCCACGCCGCGATCCTGAACGCGCATGCCGGTGACATCCTCGCCGTTCCAGATCACCTTGCCGGTGTTGGGCACATCCAGCCCTGCCATCAACCGCATCAGGGATGTCTTGCCCGCAGATGTCGGCCCCAGCAGCACGTTCATGGTGCCTGACTGCAGCTCAAGATCTGTCGAATGAATATGCGTCTGGCCGTTTACGACCTTGGACACGCCTTGCAAAACGAGCGACATGTTCCTCTCCCCTTCACGCGCCGGTGGCGGCGGTAGTGTTTCCTGTGGGCAAGGCGGTGTTTTTCACCATCCATGCCTCTAATTCGTTCAATTCATCCCCACCAAGCCGCAGGCCCAGTTTGGACCGGCGCCAGATGATGTCGTCGGCGGTGCGGGCAAATTCCTTGTCGATCAGCCACTTGACTTCACGTTCAGTCAGGGTCGCGCCAAAGTCGCAGCCCAGATCAGCTGCATTCTGCGCGTCGCCTAAAACATCGAACGCCTCGCGGCCATATGCCTTGACCAGACGGTCCGCCCAGCGAGGCGTCACAAAGCCATAGCGGTCCTGCAACTCTTGTTTCAACCCCGCCACGCCGTCTACCGGAAAATCGCCGCCGGGCAAGGCCACACCCGCCGTCCATGGCTTGGCGTCGTTGGCAAAATAGGGCTGGATTTTTTCCAGCGCGCTTTCGGCCAAGCGACGGTAGGTGGTGATCTTGCCGCCAAAAACGTTCAGGATCGGCGCACCGGCAGATGTGTCGACCTTCAGCACATAATCCCGTGTCGCCGCTGTGGCAGAGCTCGCCCCGTCGTTATAAAGCGGTCGCACACCGGAATAGGTCCAAACGATGTCATCCGTGGTGATCTGCTTTTTCAGATACTTCGACGCGAACCGGACAAGATAGTCCTGCTCTTCAGGCGTGCAGACCGGTTTTTCGGACACGTGCTCGTGGTCGGCATCCGTGGTGCCGATCAGGGTGAAATCCGTCTCGTAGGGAATGGTGAAAATGATACGCCCGTCTTCGCCTTGGAAGAAGTAACATTTATCGTGGTCATAAAGCTTGGGTGTCACGATATGGCTGCCCCGCACCAGCCGCACCCCTTCCGAGGAGTTGATGCGCACGGTGTTGCGGATCACGTTTTCCACCCAAGGGCCACCGGCGTTGACCAGCATCTTGGCGTGTACCACGCGTTGGGGGCCGCCGTCTTTTGGCTCCAGCGTGACCTGCCACATGCCGTTGATCTGCTCGGCAGAGACAACTTTGGTGCGGGTGTTAATCCGCGCGCCACGGGCTTGGGCGTCGCGGGCGTTCAGCACCACCAGACGGCTGTCTTCGATCCAGCAGTCGGAATATTCATAGGCCTTTTCGAACTTGTCGTGCAGCGGTGCGCCCTCGGGCGTGTTTGTCAGATCAACCGCGGTCGTCCCCTTGAGGATCTGCCGCCCGCCCAGATTGTCATACATGAACAGACCCAAGCGGATCAGCCACGCAGGGCGACGCCCCTTCATCCACGGCATAAAGACATTCAGCAGCTTGGACGTGGGTGTAGCCCCCTCAAAGCGCATATCCTTATGATAAGGCAGAACGAACCGCATCGGCCATGAGATATGCGGCATCGCTTTCAACAGGGTTTCGCGTTCGATCAACGCCTCGCGCACAAGGCGGACCTCCCAGTATTCCAGATAGCGCAGCCCGCCGTGAAACAGCTTGGTCGAAGCAGAGGATGTCGCAGAGGCCAGATCGTTCATCTCGGCCAGCTCAACGCTAAACCCACGGCCCACGGCATCGCGCGCAATACCGCAGCCGTTGATGCCCCCGCCAATCACGAAAAAGATCGACGCTGTGTTCTGTATCAAGCTGGCTCAATGAAGCCTCCCCGCATCATTATCGCGTCTCGCAGACAGGTTTGCGGGACGTCGTGACAAAAGACACCAAGCCCCTTCGTTTTTCAAGATCGAACGTTCGTTTCTTTTCGTTTTCACCTAGAGCCTTGATTTTAGGCGTCTTAATCTGCCCATAGACGCGCATTTTCGCGCAGTATGAACGATATACCACGATTCGCGGCCTTGACGTGCTTCGCTTAACGTAGATTGTACGCTTTGGACGGGTGTGCAGAAAACAACTGCATCCACGGCCCAAGACCGGGGGGATATATGTCAAATTTCAGACAGCGCGAGATTCTAGAGCTGGCACGCAAAGACGGCAAAGTCACCGTCGACGGGCTGGCAGAGGCGTATAATGTCACCGTCCAGACCATCCGCCGCGACCTGTCCGAGCTTGCTGAAAGTGGCAAGCTGGAACGGGTGCATGGCGGCGCGGTGATCCCGTCGGGGGTGGTGAACATTGTTTATGACGAACGCCGCCGCCTGAACGAAGAAGGCAAACGTGCCATCGCCGAACACTGCGCGCAGGCGATCCCGCATGGGGCATCGGTGTTCATGAACATCGGCACCAGTACCGAGGCGGTCGCGCAGGAAATGCTGCATCACGAAAACCTGCTGGTGGTGACGAACAACCTCAACATCGCCAATATCCTCGCCGCCAACCAAAGCTGCGAGATCATCCTGACGGGTGGTGTCTTGCGCCGTGCGGATGGCGGCATGGTGGGCGGGCTGACCGCCGAGATGGTCAAACAGTTCAAGTTCGATTTCTCGGTTCTGGGCTGTTCTGCCATTGATGCCGATGGCGATCTGCTGGATTTCGATGGGCAAGAGGTGCTGGTCAGCCGGTCCGCCATCGGGCGGTCGCGCACGGTGATGGTCGTGGCCGATCACCTGAAATTCCAGCGTAAGGCCCCGCTGACCATTTGTTCATTGCGCGATGTGAATACGCTGTTCACTGACCACCACCTGCCCGATGCGCTCAAGGCGGAATGCGCGGGCTGGGGCACCTCGGTTGTGACAGCCTGACCCAAGCATGGACAGAACCCCATGAAGCAGCAAGACCCACGCGGCTGGCTTTTTGTCGCCCCCGCCTGCCTCTTGCTGGGGGTGGTCGGGCTGATCCCACTGGTCACCGTCATCAACTATTCATTCTTCGAAATTTTCACCCTGCAATCGCGCTTCTGGATCGGGGCAGAGTGGTTTCGCGATCTGATCACCGCACCGCGTTTCTGGGCGAGCTTCGGGCGCAGCGCGCTGTTTTCAACCTTCGTGCTGTGCATCCAGATCCCACTGGGGATCGCGCTGGCGCTTTGCATCCCGCGCGGGCGGTTCTGGGCGGGGGCCGCATTGGCAATGCTATCGCTGCCGCTGCTCGTACCGTGGAACATGATCCCTGCCCTCTGGCTGAGCCTGATGAATGGCGGGACAGGCATTTTGGGGCAGTGGTTGGCGGGTTATGGCTGGCCCGCCGCGTGGAAGGACAGCGCCGTGCTGACATGGGTGGTGATCCTTGCGATGGACACGTGGCATTGGACCAGCCTCGTGGTCATCCTTGCCTATTCCGCGCTGACGACAATCCCCGATCCGCTGTATCAGGCCGCTGCCATCGACGGCGCGCGGCCCTGGCAGGTGTTCCGCCATATCCAGTTGCCGCGTTTGCAGCACGTATTGCTCATGGCGGTGCTGTTGCGGTTCATGGACAGTTTCATGATCTACACAGAGGCCTTCCCGATCAACGCCGGCGGCCCAGCCGAGGCCAGCCTGTTCCTCGCCGTCGATCTGGGCGAGGAGATCAAGGCGTTCAACTACGGCCCCTCGGCCGCGCGATCGGTGCTGTATTTCCTGATCGTGCTGTGTGTGGCGTGGGTGTTCACCAAGGTTCAGGCCAAGCTTGATGATCCCAAACCGGGGGTGCCGTGATGATACCGCGTCGGGCATGGCCTGTAATCAAACTGGGGCTGTTGGGGGCGTTTATCCTCTTTACCATCCTGCCGCTGGTGCAGATGACGGTGCTGAGCTTTACCGCGACGCTCGCGCAGGACGGGCTGAGCTTGGGCGAGACGACGCTGCGCAACTATCGCGCGATCTGGGCCGATCCGAGCCTGCGCGCGGCCTTTGGCAATTCAGTCGCCTATGTGCTGATCAATATTGCCATCACCATCCCCGTCGCCCTGCCCGCCGCCTATGCCTTTGCGCGGCTGTCATTTCTGGGGGACAAACACCTGTTCTTCAGCTTCATCGCCTTTCGCATCACCCCGCCGGTGGTGCTGACCCTGCCTATATTCCAGCTGTTTTCCGTGCTTGGCATCGTCAACTCGGTCACCGGCATCGCCTTGGCGCATTGTCTGTTCAACTTGCCGGTGTCGATCTGGATCTTGCAGGGCTTTATCGCCGCCGTGCCGCGAGAGATGGACGAGACGGCGTTCCTCGACGGCTATTCACGTCCCCGCTACATCTGGAAAATTCTGCTGCCGCAGATCGCGCCGGGCATCGCGGTCACGGCGTTCTTCTGCTTCATGTTCTCTTGGGTCGAGGTCGTTTTTGCCCGCATCCTGACCACCACGAATGGCAAACCAATCTCTATGGCGCTCAGCGCGATGTTCGGGTTTCACACGGATATCGGCATGGTCATGGCGTTCACGCTGACCTCGATGCTGCCGGGGGCGTTGCTGCTTTTTGCCATGCGCAACCACCTGTCGCGCGGGTTCAAGGTCGGGCGGGTCTAGAGGCCGCCCCACCCTTAAGATTACCCTCGCGCCGCTTGCCGCGAGGTGCGGCGCGTCACCAGCAGGCGGTTGATGAAGGCCAGGACAAAGATCGCCGTCAGGATCAGCACGATCGTCGGTGCCGGTGCGCTATCAAGGAAAAAGCTGGCGTAGACACCCGCGAACATCGACGCGATGCAGACCAGCACAGATACGATCAGCATCGGGCCAAAGCTGCGCACCACCAGAAAGGCAATCGCCCCCGGTGTGACCAGCAGCGCCACCGCAAGGATCAGCCCCGTCGCCGTTAGCGTCGCCACGATGGTCAGCGACAACACCGCCAGCAGCCCATAGTGCAAGAACCCCGTGTGCAGCCCGCTTGCCTGTGCCTGCGCCGGATCGAATGCATGCAGCAGCAGATCTTTCCACTTGAGCACCAGAAACGCCGTCACAAAGACCGAGATCAGCCCAGCCGTCCAAAGGTCCTGCGCGCCGACGCCCAGCATATTGCCGAACAGCACGTGATCGAGATGCTGGTTCGTAGTGATCGAGGTGTACATGATGATGCCGATCCCGAACATGCCAGAGAAGACGACCCCCATCACGGTATCCTGTTTGATCCGGCTGTTATGGCTCAGATATCCGGTCAACATCGCGCAGGACATTCCCGCGGCAAAGGCGCCGACGATCAGGGGCAACCCCGTGATCCACGCCAGCACCACCCCGGGCAACACCGCGTGACTAACAGCATCGCCCATCAGCGCCCACCCTTTGAGCACGAGAAAACACGACAGCAGCGCCGTGGGCGGGGCGACCAGCAGCACGATCCAAAAGGCGTTCTGCATGAAGGGAAACTGGAACGGAAACAGCAACGTGTCGATCATGGGGCCACCCCGTCTCGCAAAGATTTCAGGGCAGACTTTGCCTTGCGCCGCGCGGCCAGCACACCATGTTTGGGCGCAAAGACAAAGGCCAACAGGAAGATAGCGGTTTGCAGGGTGACGATCACCCCGCCCGTGGCACCGTCGAGGAAATAGCTGGCATAGGCCCCCAGAAAGCTGGTGATTGTGCCGATCAGCACCGACACGATGATCAGCCGTGGGAAACGGTCACACAGCAGATAGGCCGTCGCCCCCGGTGTCACGACCATCGCAATCACCAGAAAGGCGCCGACGGTCATCATCGCGGCCACCACGGCCGCCGACAGCAGCATGAAGAACACCGCCTTCAACAGCTCGGGCCGCAACCCGATGGAGCGTGCGTGGTTTTCATCAAAGAATGTGACCATCAGGTCTTTCCATTTCAGCAGCAGCACGGTCAGACAGACGACCCCGATGATCGCCAGCTGCACGATGTCTTGCGGGGCGATGGCAAGGATATTGCCCATAATGATGGTCTGGATGCTGACAGACATGGGCGACAGCGATACCATGAACAGGCCCAAGCCGAAAAACGCGGTAAAGATGATGCCGATGATCACGTCGATCTTCAGCCCCGACCGCCCCGACAGAAACAGCATCGCCCCTGCCGCCATGCCGCCCGCCAAAAACGCCCCAAGCGCGAAGGGCAGACCCAGCATATAGGCCCCCGCCACACCGGGCACCACAGAATGGCTCAGCGCGTCACCGATCAGCGACCATCCCTTGAGCATCAGATAACACGACAGAAAGGCGCAAACCGCCCCCACCATCGCTGACACCCACATGGCGTTGAACATATAGTCATAGCTGAACGGCTCTAGCAGGAGGTCGATCATCTGTCGTCCTCAGTTGTATCGATGCGTTCGCCGTAATGCACGAAAGGCCGTTCGTCGTCGGTGATGATCCGCAGTTCGCGCCCGTCATCGTCGTCGTGCAGGTCTTGGCCCCCAAGGGTGAAATGCCGCAGTACCCCGCCAAAGGCGGTTTCCAGATTGTCGTGGGTAAAGACCGTTTCCGTCGGGCCATAGGCCAGCACCGTGCCTTTGACCAACACCGTCCGGTCGCAGAATTCGGGCACAGAGCCCAGGTTATGGGTCGACACCAGCATCACTCGCCCTTCGTCGCGCAGCTCGCGCAAAAGATCGATGATCTGGTCTTCGGTCTTCACGTCCACGCCGGTAAAGGGTTCGTCCAGCAGGATCACCTGACCGTTCTGTGCCAGCGCCCGCGCCAGAAAGACCCGTTTGCGCTGCCCGCCGGACAGTTCTCCGATCTGGCGGTGGCGGAACTCGGTCATGTTTACGCGGCGCAGGGCATCGTCCACCGCCGCATGATCGGCGGCTTTGGGGCGGCGCAAGAACCCCATATGCCCATAGCGCCCCATCATCACCACGTCCTGCACCAGCACCGGAAAGGCCCAATCGACCTCTTCGGATTGCGGGACATAGGCCACAAGGTTTTCTCGCAACGCCTGTTTGACGGTCTTGCCCAGCAGGGTGATCTGCCCCCGCGCGGCGGGCACAAAGCCCATGATCGCCTTGAACAGCGTGGATTTCCCCGCCCCGTTCACCCCGACCAGCGCCGTGATCGTACCGCGCGGTATCTCGAAGCTGGCATCATAAAGCGCGGTGTGGCCGTTGCGATAGGTCACGGTCACATCGGTGGCCTTGATGCCGATCGCATCGGGCGCAAGCCCGGCATCTGGGGTCGTCGTGGGGGCGGGGTGCATACTGGTGTCCATTTACTTCAGGCCTGCATCCAGCCCGTCCGCGACAGTCTGCGAGGTGACGCGCAGCAAGTCCAGATAGCTTGGCACGGGCCCCTCGGCTGTGCTGAGGCTGTCGACATAAAGCACACCGCCATAGGCCGCGCCGGTTTCCCGCGCGACCTGCTTTGCAGGCGAGGTGTTCACCGTGCTTTCACAGAAAACGACCGGAATATCATTGTCGCGTACGGAATCGATGACCTTGCGCACCTGCTGCGGCGTGCCGGTCTGATCCGCGTTCATCGGCCAGAGGTACAGCTCTTTCATCCCGAAATCCCGCGCAAGATAGCTAAAGGCCCCTTCGCAGGTCACCAACCAACGCTGATCTTCGGGGATTTGCGCAATGCGGTCCCGCAGAGGCGTGATCGTGTCGCGAATCTCTTGTTTGTAGCTTTCAGCGTTGGCCGCATAGGTCGCGGCATTGTCGGGGTCATGCTGGGTAAAGGCGGCGGCAATATTGTCGACATAGATCAACGCATTTTCCAACCCCATCCATGCGTGCGGGTTCGGTTTGCCCTCATACTCCCCCTCTCCGATCGAGATGGGGTCGACACCATCTGTCAGCGTGACCGACGGGATATCGCCAAGGTTGGAGATGAACTGTTCAAACCACAGCTCTAGGTTCATGCCGTTCCACAAGATCAAATCAGCATCCACCGCCCCAACGATATCGCGCGGGGTGGGCTCATAGCCGTGAATTTCAGCACCGGGCTTGGTGATGGATACGACCTCTGCCACATCGCCCCCCACCTGCTGCGCCATGTCGGCCAGCACGGTAAAGGTGGTAACAACTTTGAAATCAGCCGCGACCGCGGGCATTCCCGCCATCGCAGCAACGCCAAGAACCGACGCCAGCACACTTTTTTTCATTCTGTTCCTCCAAGGACCAATGCATTCGCTAGATGTAAATGCGAATTAATCGCATATGTCAAACATGCAATTAAGAATAGGTCGCATAAACTTGCGGACAAGGGGAAACTCGCCTAAAAGAACCACAGACGACAAAGGATGCCGGCATTGACCCAGAGTATTGATTACAAGCAACTGCTGCGCGAAGCAGGCCTGCGGGTCACGCCACAGCGGACAACGATCGTATCGCTGCTGTCGGAGACTGACGATCATCCCAATGTCGAAGACCTGTATGAAAAGGCGCGTACGCTGGATGATACGGTGTCCGTCGCCACGGTCTATCGCACCATGTCAGTGCTTGAAAATGCAGGGCTGGTGCGTAAATTGGTACTCGAGGATGCCCCTGCACGCTACGAGATGATGCCCCAAACCGACCACGACCATCTGGTCGACATGGACAGCGGCGAACTGGTGGAAATTCCGGGGACAGAGATCGCAAGTCTGCTGGACCGCGTCGCCGCCGAAATGGGCTATGAGCTGGTCAGCCACCACACGGTGATCCGCGCGCGCAAGGTTTAGGTCTGCGTTTGATCCGCGAGGGATTTGACCATCGCAGCGGCACCGGCTGAAATCGTGCGCAAGATCACTTCGTCGGGGATGTCGCGGATCAGCCAGTCGCGCATGGGGCCAAAGGCCGACAAGAACACCATCAGGTTTGCAACAATATCAAGCCGTTGATCGTCGCTTTGCAGCCCCAATCGCGGCGCAAGCTGGTCGGCCAGGTCCTTCATCACCGCGAATTCACGGGCATGAAGGGCACGGCGATCCTCGGCCTTCATATGCGGCACACAACGATAGGCCAGCAGGGTGCCGTCCCGTTTCATCGCCCAACTTTCGCGAAAGTATTTCTCGAACGCGTCTTCCAGTGACAGGTCTTGATCCAGCAGGATGATCGGCAGGGTCGATACGTCTTCGCGAAACCACAACTGGTTCAGCAGCCGGCGCAGGATGTCATTTTTGTTGGCGATGTAATCATAGATGCTGGCCTGATTGACGCCCGACCGCGCACAGATGTCGCGGATCGTCGTCGCGGCAAAGCCCTTTTCCAGAAACAACGACAGCGCTGCTTCGCAAATCTGCTCGCGGCGGCTTTGGATCAGCGACTGGTTTTGCACATTGGTAATTTCCGCCTCTGCCAGCATTTGCGTGCGCAGTACAGACAGCCTGTCGCTGCGGATGGCCAAAGAGGATATGTCGTGCATGTAGCTGTCCTTTAATTCTCCTAAATCTTATCGGCTTTCGATATGCGAAACAACCGACAAGCGTGCGCGCCCGCTCCATGCAAAACCCCCGCCGGTACGGGGACCGACGGGGGCAGCGTTTTCATCAATCCTTAGGGGCGGTTTAGTCGTCCAGACCCAAGGCTACAAACCGTGGATCGCCCGCGCGGCGCACCAGCAGCAGCAGCGATTTGCGACCACCGTCTTTGGCCTCTGTGATGCGGTTTTCCAGATCGGTGATCGACAGGATCGGCTGCTGCCCTGCCTCGGTGATAATGTCACCAACGCGCAGGCCTTTTTCAAAGGCTTCCGACATCTCGTCGACCTCGGTCACGGCCAGACCTTCGACGGAATCATCGGCCCCGAGGTCGGTGCGCATGTCGTCGGTCAGCGGTGTGACAGTCAGGCCAAGCACAGATTTCACCGCAGGCGCTTCGGGCTGTGCCTCGTCCTCTGGTGCGGATACGGTTGGCCCTGTCCCCTCCGCATCTTCGCGGCGGCCAAGTTTCACCTTGATCGTCTGGGATTTGCCTTCGCGCAGAACGGTCACGCGAACCGATGCGCCAACGGTGCTGTTGCCCACCTGACGGACCAAACCACGGGTATCTTCGACTTCGACCCCCGCAAAGCTAAGGATGACGTCACCGGTCTTAAGGCCAGCATCCTTAGCGGGGCCATCTGGTACATCCGTGATCAACGCACCGGTTGCTTTGGCAAGCCCCATCGCGTCGGCCACGTCTTGTGTGACGTCCTGAATGCGGACGCCTAGCCAACCGCGGCGCGTTTCGCCAAATTCTTTCAACTGGTTGACCACACGGGTCACAACATTGGACGCCATCGAGAAACCGATACCGATGGACCCGCCATTGGGGGACAGGATCGCCGTGTTCACGCCAATCACCTCGCCGTCCATGTTGAACAGCGGCCCCCCCGAGTTGCCACGGTTAATTGCGGCGTCGGTCTGGATATAGTCATCATAGGTGCCGGACAAGGCACGGTTGCGCGCCGATACGATACCGGCCGACACAGAGAACCCCTGCCCCAACGGGTTCCCCATCGCCAGCACCCAATCGCCCACACGCGCGGCGTTGCTGTCGCCAAAGCTGACAAACGCCAAGGCGCTTGGGGCTTCGACCTTCAACAGCGCGATGTCGGTGTTGGGGTCGGTGCCGATCACTTCGGCCTTCAGTTCAAGGCCGGTGAAAAATTCGATGGTGATCTCGTCCGCGCCTTCGATCACGTGGTTGTTTGTCACGACAAAACCATCCTCGGAGATCACAAAACCCGAACCGAGCGCGGATGATTTACGCGGCGTCGGGGCTTCGTCACCATTGTTGCGGTCACGGAATTCCTTGAAGAAATCTTCGAAGGGGGATCCCTCGGGGACGATGCCGCGGGGGCCCGTGCGCCCTTCGACGGTGGTCGAGGTGGTGATATTCACAACTGACGGGCTGATCTTTTCAGCAAGCGGCGCAAGGCTTTCGGGCTTGGCCAGCGCCACCACGGTTTGCATCAGGACAAAGGCCAGCGCCAGCATACCCATCATTAACCATTTGATCTGGGGTGATATTGCGTCGGTACGCGACTGGGAAACGGCCTTTGGCTGCATTCGTCAACTCCGGTTATGTAAGGGGCACTAGACCCCGTTTTTGATGTCTAGGCAGAGTGCATCTGCAAACTCACTGCCGCAAGGTGAAAGATGGTCATCCTCACGCGCATGTCAACGCGTGCAGCGGTTTCTATCCGAAATTGCCGCTCCGCATACCCTCGGCAGCACATTCCGCGCCCCAGACGAAACAGGGGCCGGCATTGCTGCCAGCCCCTGTTTAAAAGTCAACTTGATTGGGATCAGTTGCCGGTTGTTGTGCCGATTCCGGTCCCAGTGCCCTGGGTCGTCGTGCCGGGGGTCGCCGTGCCCTGGGTCGTCGGGCCGGGGGTCGTCGTCGCGCTTGTGCTTCGGCTGCCTTCGCCTGAATTGAAGTAGTTAAAGAACTCGCCGTCAGGTGACATAACCATGGTAGAGTTTTCACCCTGCAACGCCGTCTCGTAGGCGCTAAGCGAGCGGTAGAATTCAAAGAACTCTACATCCTTGGAATAGGCCTGCGCAAAGATCTTGTTTCGCTCGGCATCTGCTTCACCTTCGGTGATGCGGGCATCACGACGGGCTTCCGACAGGATTTCGGTATAGGTACGATCCGCAAGGGCGGTGACACGCAAAGCCGCCTCGCGACCACGCGCCCGTTCGTCAGTTGCTTCGCGGTCCCGCTCGGCAATCATACGCTGCAAAGTCGCATCAAAGTTCTGCTCGGGCAGATTGGTCTGGCGCAGACGCACGTCGACGACTGTGAGACCCAATGCCTTCGCACGTTGATCGCTGCGTACTTGGATCTGGTCCATGAGGGCAGAGCGCTCGGGCGACAGGATCGTATCAGACGTCACACCCTGTGAACCAAGCACCGCACGGATCTGACCGTCGAGGATACCGTTCAGCTGGATTTCAGCCTGACGCCCACCATCAACACCCAAAGCTTGGCGAAACTGACGAATGTCGGAGATCCGGTAAAGAACAAACGCGTCCACCTCAAGCCGGCGGTCATCAGCTGGGGTCACCTCGATCATCGGGGTTTCCAGCGTCATGATACGGTCTTCGTAACGCACAACTTCGTCAAGCAAGGGCAGCTTAAAGCCAAGGCCCGGCTCTTCGCGCACTTGTTTAATCTGGCCAAACCGCAGCACCAGCGCCTTTTCACGCTCGTCCACAATATAAACAGCTGACAGCAGGCCCACGAGCGCCACGGCGACGATGGGAACAATAAATTTTAGTTTGCTCATCAGTTTGACCCTCCAGCGTTGCCAGCATTGCGGCGCAACTCATTCAGCGACACATAAGGCACGATACCTTGTCCGCCGCCTTGTTCATTGTTCTCAAGGATAATCTTGTCGACATCCCCCAGAACCTTTTCCATCGTCTCAAGATGAAGCCGCTTGCGTGTTACTTCAGGCGCTGCGGTATATTCCTGCAAAACGGCTTCGAACCGGCTTGCTTCACCCACGGCGTCGTTGACAACGCGGGCACGGTAACCTTCTGCAGCTTCCAAAATCTGTGCCGATTCACCGCGTGCCTCGGCAGTGCGCCGGTTTGCATAGGCGTCCGCCTGACGTTCCACCCGATCGCGCTCCTGTGCGGCGGCCTGAACATCGCGGAAGGCATCAATCACGGTCTGCTGTGTCGTACGACCTTCGGCGTCCGTCATTGTTACCGTCTGGCTGGGCGGATCCACCTTGTTAAAGTTGACGCGGATGATGTTGATCCCGGTCTGACGGTTGTCCAGCGTCGTTTGAATCAACTCGCGCGCAGCGGCTTCAATGGCGGCACGGTCGCGGTTCAGGATCGGTGCCAACTCGGACTGGGCGATAATCTCGCGCATTGCGGACTCAGAAATCGCGCGCACGGCCGAATCCGGATCACGCAGCGAGAATTTGAAATCCTGCGCGCTTTTCACGTTCCAGACTACCTGAAAATCGATGTCGACGATGTTCTCGTCGGTCGTCAGCATCAGACCATCGTTGTCGTTCGAATTACGACCTGCACCGATGGTTTCGGCGCGGTTTGTGGTCACGTCAAATACTTCTGCTGTCACAAGCGGCCAAGGTGCAAAGTTCAAACCCTCGGTGCCTATACCCGAGAATTTACCCAAGAAAAGCTCGATCGACTGCTGCTCGGGGCGCACGGTATAAAAGCTAGCCATACCCCAGACGACGACAGCGGCCAGCACACCCAGACCGACTGTGCCACGGGTAAGTTTCGGGCCCGCACCGCCGCCGCTGCCGCCAGCTCCACCGGAATTCCGCGCGCCGCCTTTACCCCCCATGAGAACGCGCAGTTGTTCCTGCCCCTTCTTCATCAGATCATCGATTTCGGGGCGTTGGCCTTTATCACCGCCCGGTCCACGTCCGCCGCCACCGGTGGGTCGTTCACCGCCGGGCCGGTTCCGGTCACCGCCGTTGTTACCTCCGCCTGAGTTTCCACCGCCGCCCCAAGGACCGCCTGTATTTCCAGCCATTAATTCTTCCCTATTTATTGACCGCTTCAGCGGCCCTATCCCAACCGCCTAAGCGGTTTGATCATGTGCAAAGTCGGGCATAATCGCCCGGACTTCAAGCAGTGCGTGTCGGGCTGCGCATGGTGACCAGTTCTTCGGACATGGTCGGGTGCACGGCGCAGGTCGCGTCAAACTGCTCTTTCGTGAGCCCTGCCTTGACGGCAATGCCCACCAGCTGGATCAGCTCGCCTGCGTTTGGTGCGACGATGTGGCACCCCAGTACAACGCGTGTTTCCTTGCTCACAATGAGCTTCATCATCACACGTTTGTTCTTTTCGGCAAAGGCCGTTTGCATCGGCCGGAACGATGCCGAGTAAATCTCGACCGGTTCCTGCTCTGCGGCTTGCTCTTCGGTCATGCCAACAGTGCCGAATTCCGGCTGAGTAAACACGGCCGACGGGATCAGATCGTGGTCCACCGGCGTCGGGTTCCCGCCAAAGACGGTCTGCACAAAGGCCATCCCTTCGCGGATCGCGACAGGTGTCAGGTTCACGCGGTCGGTGACGTCGCCAATGGCGTAGATCGACGGCACGCCTGACTGGCTGTATTCATCGACTTCGATCTCTTGGCGGCGGCCAAGCGAAATGCCGACCTCTTCCAGCCCCATATCCTGGGTGTTCGGCGCGCGCCCTGTGGCGAACAGCACCATATCGAACACTTTCTCGGACCCGTTGGATGCCTTAACCCAAACCGGCCCCTGCGTGCCTTGGGGTGTGGCGCTGCTGTTCAACTCGTTCGACTGCTCAGCTGTGGCACCCATCGCCGCATCAGAGTTGCTGGGCATGGTGCCGGCTTCGTGTTGGGATTCCAATGCCATTTCGACGATATTGGTGCCACAATGGATATCGATACCCGCCTCAGTCATGGATTCAGCGATCAGCCCGCGGGCTTCGTCGTCAAAGCCGCGCAAAATCTGCGCCGCACGGTTGTACATCGTCACTTCGACGCCCAAACCGTTCAGAATACAGGCAAATTCACAGCCGATATAGCCGCCGCCGATGATCAAGATCGACTTGGGCAGGGTTTCAAGATGAAAGATATCATCCGACACAATGCCCAGCTGTGCGTTAGGAACCTCGGGACGGACGGGGCGGCCTCCGGTGGCCACCAAAATATGCTTGGCGGTGCGGGTTTCGCCGTTCGCCAGTTGCACCGTATGCGCATCCTTGATCGTGGCGCGCTGGTCGAAGGTATCAACGTCTGAATTGGCCAACAGCTTGCGATAGACGCCTTCAAGCCGGTCCAGCTCGGTGTTTAGACGGCCCTTGAACGCGTGCCAATCGAATGTCCCGGGCTTGATGTCCCAGCCAAAGCACTGTGCTTCGTCCACCAGTTCGGCATAGCCCGACGCAAACACCATCAGCTTTTTCGGCACACAGCCCCGGATTACGCACGTCCCGCCATAGCGGTCCTCTTCGGCGAGGGCGACTTTGGCCCCGTATTCACCCGCAGCAACACGCGCGGCGCGTACCCCGCCGGAACCGCCACCAATGACAAAAAGGTCGTAATCAAAATCGCTCATCTGGGCCGAGGCCTTTCTTTGTTAATCGCTCAGGTCGGAAAACAGATTATCTGTCTCGACGAACTCCATCTTATCGCGATCAACAGTGCCTTCGTTGATGTCGCGCACTTCGACGCGGCCATCGCCATAGCCGATCACCACAGCATCACAGATATCAATGAACAGCCCGTTTTCAACTACACCCGGCATCTGGTTCATCACCAAAGCCATCTGGCGGGCGTTGCCGATCCGCTTGAGGTGCAGGTCAAGGATGTAGTTTCCCTCATCCGTTATAAAGGGGATCTCGCCGTTCATCCGAAGCGTCGAATTGCGCCCCAGCACATCCATAGACACCAAAGTCTCTTCGACAAGCGCCTGTGTGGTCTGCCAGCCAAAGGGAATAACCTCTACCGGAAGGGGAAATGCACCCAGCGTTTCGACCTCTTTGCCGATGTCGGCAATCACGACCATTTGATCTGACGCGGTCGCCACGATCTTTTCTTGCAACAACGCACCGCCGCCGCCCTTGATCAGGTTCAGCTCGCCGTCGAATTCATCCGCGCCGTCGATGGTCAGGTCCAGCCACTTGGCTTCATCGAGGCTGATCACCTCGATCCCCACTTCGCGCGCCAGCTGTGCTGTGCGGGTGGAGGTGGGCACGCCTTTGATACGCAACCCGTCGTCGCGCACCATTTCGCCCAAACAGCGCACTAGCCACGCAGCGGTCGAGCCAGTGCCCAATCCGACGCGCATGCCGTCTTCTACAAATTGCGCAGCACGTTTGGCGGCGACAAATTTGGCCTTATCGATGGGTGACAATTCTCCGGTCATGGCAGCGACTCCTCGTTAATCGATGCCCTTATAGACGCAGCCGTCCGCACGCGCGACCCTCAAAACCGCGATATTGGTGGCAGTTGTGGCCCTCGTGCCCGCCAATGCGACCCGCGCAGGGGGTTTTATGCAGCGCTTATCACGATAGAGTACCGCAAACCGCGCAGATCGGTCGTTTTCAATCGCCCGCCTCCGGCGCAATGGGATACCACCGGCCTATGACCGACTACACTCTGCACTACGCCCCCGATAATGCCTCCCTGATCATCCGCCTCGCGCTTGAGGCGCAGCGCGTGCCCTATGACACCTGCCTGGTCGATCGCGCGGCGCAGGGGCAGTCCACCCCCGCCTATCGGGCGCTGAACCCGCACGGGCTGATCCCCGCGCTGCAGACACCGGCCGGGCCGATGTTTGAAACCGGCGCGATCCTGCTGTGGCTGGCGGACCGGCATAGGGGGCTGGCCCCTGCCGCGACGGATGCTACGCGGGCAGATTTCCTCAAGTGGTTGTTTTTCATTGCCAATACAGTGCACCCTGCCCTGCGTATGCTGTTTTACCCGGAAAAATACGTAGGCTCCGACGGTGCCGCCCAAGACGCGCTGCATGCAACCATAACCCAAGCGTTGCAGACCCACCTGCGTGCGCTTGAGGATCGGGCTGCTGCCGATACGCTGCCCCTCGCGCTTGCGTTTTACCTCGCTCCGCTGTTGCGCTGGTGCGCGCTGTATCCACAGAGCCGCGATCGCAGCTGGTTTGATCTGCGCGGCATGGCGCATCTGCACGCGCTTTGCGCTCGGGTTGAAGCACTGCCGTGCACCGCCGCCGCGCAAACCGCCGAAGGGTTGGGGCCCACGCCCTTTACTAAGCCCCGCCTTGCCACCCCACCCATAGGAAGTGCCACCTGATGTTTCTCTCTGTCTTCGATATGTTCAAAGTGGGCATCGGCCCGTCCTCATCCCATACAATGGGGCCCATGGTGGCAGCCGCGCGTTTTTTGGACCTGATGCGCGCCTCACCGTTCAAATTCGCAGGTCTGCGCGCGTCCCTGCATGGCAGCCTCGCCTTTACCGGCGTCGGTCACGCCACTGACCGCGCCACGATACTGGGCCTCGCGGGGTTCACGCCGCAAGACTATGACAATGACCGCGCCGAAAAGCTGCTGGCCGAGATCAACGAGACGCACCAGATCACGCTACCTGACCTTGGCACGCTGAAATTCGCTCCTAAGGTCGATATGATCTTTGACTACGACACCAAGCTGGACGGCCATGCCAATGGGATGATGCTGATGGCCACCGACGCCCAAGGCGACGTCAGCCTGCGCGAGACATATTATTCCATCGGCGGCGGCTTTGTGATGACCGAAAGTGAGCTCGCGTCGGGCAAGGACACGGACGAAGGCGCGCCGGTCCCCTTCCCGTTCAAATCCGCGGCGGAAATGCTGCAAATGTCGACGGCATCCGGCAAGAGCATCGCGCAGATGAAACGCGCAAACGAAGAATCCCGCGGCGGGGCAGAACACCTGCGCGACGGCACGAAACGTCTGTGGCAGGTGATGAACGATTGCATCAACCGTGGGCTCGAAACCGACGGCATCCTGCCCGGTGGGTTAAACGTCAAACGCCGCGCCAAGGCGATCCATGATGCGCTGGTCTCAGAGCGTGGCCAGAACCAGCGCGCCCCTCACACGATCAACGACTGGATGAGCGTCTACGCCATGGCGGTGAACGAGGAAAATGCCGCCGGTGGGCAAGTCGTCACTGCCCCCACCAACGGGGCGGCAGGTGTGATGCCCGCGACCTTACGCTATTATCTGGACCACGTGCCCGGCGCGTCGGAGGCACATATCGAGGACTTCTTGCTGACCGCCGCGGCGATTGGCGGGCTGGTCAAGTTCAACGCATCGATTTCGGGGGCCGAAGCAGGCTGCCAAGCCGAAGTCGGATCCGCCGCGGCGATGTCTGCCGCAGGGCTTTGTGCCGTGATGGGCGGGACGCCCGCGCAAATCGAAAACGCCGCTGAAATCGCGCTGGAACATCATCTGGGCATGACCTGCGACCCCGTGCGCGGTCTGGTGCAGGTGCCGTGCATCGAACGCAACGGGCTTGGCGCGATCAAGGCAGTGTCGGCGGCCTCGCTGGCGCTGCGTGGCGATGGCACCCATCTGGTACCGCTGGATGCCTGCATCGAAACCATGCGCCAGACCGGTGCGGATATGTCCGAGAAGTATAAGGAAACCTCGCTTGGCGGGCTGGCGGTGAACGTTCCCAACTGCTGATCTTACGCAGCGGCACACAGCCCTGCCCGCGCTTGACCCCACCGCGGAACTACAACAGTCTGACAGCCGTCAGGAAATTTGCGGGAGGGCAAGATGGAACTGAAACAGGCCATGCAGGAACGGCGCAGCATCAGGGGCTTCAAGAAAGAACCCGTGTCGCGTGCACTGCTTGAAGAGGTCGTCGCATTGGCCAACCGTGCGCCATCGTCGATGAACACACAGCCCTGGCATCTGCACGTCCTGACGGGTGACCCGCTGGAAAAAGTCCGCGAGGGGAACTCTACCCGTATGTTGCAAGGCGTGCCGCCCGTGCGTGAAATCAGCGACCACGGGGCCTATGCCGGTATCCACCGTGACCGGCAGGTCGGCATCGCGAAACAGCTTTTTGCCGCTATGGGGATTGAACGCGAAGACAAGGAACGCCGTCAGGATTGGGTCATGCGCGGTTTCCGCCAGTTTGATGCGCCCGTGTCCATCGTGGTGTGCTTTGACAAGTCGCTGGATGACAACGGCACCATCGCGCATTTTGATCTGGGCGCGGTGACCTATGGCCTTGTCCTTGCCGCCTGGAGCAAGGGACTGGGCTGCGTCATTAACGGTCAGGGTATCATGCAATCGCCCGTGGTCCGCGAACACGCGCAAATCCCCGACGATCAGGTGATCATGACCTGTGTCGCTATGGGCTGGCCCGACGAGGATTTTTCGGCCAACGCCGTCGTTTCTACCCGCCGTCCCGTCGAAGAGGTGACCCGCTTCGTCGGCTTCGACGACTGATATATCTGACTGTGTCGCACGGGGGAAGGTATCGCTGCCCTCCCTGTGCGACCATGCACACTTATGGTTCGCACAGCGACTATTGCCGCATGAACGCACGCCCCTTATCTAAGCTCCAGACCAGGATAAGGAGAGCCCCATGTCGATCCGCCCTACCCTAGAGACCCGCGCGGCCCAGCAAACGATGGAAGGCGCAGGCGTGAAGCTACACCGTGCTTTCGGGTTTCAGGACCCGTCCGAACTGGACCCCTTCCTGCTGTTCGACGATTTCCGCAACGAACGTCCGCAGGATTTCGAAAAAGGCTTCCCGTGGCACCCGCACCGCGGGATCGAAACAATCACCTATGTGCTGGAAGGCACGGTCGAGCACGGGGATTCCCTGGGCAACGTCGGCACGCTTGGTGCTGGTGATGTGCAGTGGATGACGGCGGGCTCCGGCATCCTCCATCAAGAGATGCCCAACGGAAACGCCAAGGGTCAAATGCACGGGTTTCAGCTGTGGGGTAATCTGCCCTCTGCGCAAAAGATGACTGCGCCGCGCTATCAGG
This sequence comes from Sulfitobacter sp. M22, assembly GCF_021736025.1. NCBI lineage: Bacteria > Pseudomonadati > Pseudomonadota > Alphaproteobacteria > Rhodobacterales > Roseobacteraceae > Sulfitobacter > Sulfitobacter sp. M22. Next base: position 1,317,426 of record NZ_WMEC01000001.1, read on the forward strand.
ACGTCACGGCCAAGGATATCCCCGTGGTCACCGATGACGATGGCACGACAGTACGCGTGATCACAGGCGAATTCTGGGGCAAAAAAGGCCCCGTGGACGGCATCGCCGCCGATCCGCAATATCTTGATATCACGGTCCCAGCCGGTGTGCGCAAAACCTTTCGCATCGACACCTACCGCCGCGCCTTTGCCTATGTTTTTCAGGGGGCCGCCGCTTTTGCCGATGCCTCTGCCCCGTCAGGGGTCTTGCTAGAGAAAGAGGTCGGCGGCGAAGAGGTGAACATCCGCGATCTCAGTGGCGACCGCACCCTGATCCGTTTTGGCACAGGTGACGAGGTCACGATGCAGGCAGGACCGGAAGGCGTACGTTTTTTGCTGATCTCGGGTGCACCGATTGACGAACCCGTCGCGTGGCACGGTCCGATCGTGATGAACACGCAAGAGGAACTGCGTCAGGCGATGCGCGATTTGAACAACGGGACATTCATCAAACCCGCACACTAAATATTACTTTAAGTTAAAGGGGTGTGGGCCGGCTCGGCCCTACCCCGCCATGACGGATTTTCGCACCATATCCCAATATTGCGCGATCACCTCGTCCAGCGACAACCGTCCGCCTGCGCGGAACCACGTGTTCACCCCTGTTAGCATCGCAATCACCGCCAACGTGGCAATCTTGGTATCTGCGATGGCGAAATCTCCGGCGGCGGCCCCATCGCGCAATATCGCCTCAAGCCGGTCCTCATACTGACGGCGCAGGGTTTCAACAGTGGTAAAATTCTCGGGCGTCAGGTTGCGCAACTCCATATAGGAAATGAACACCTCGTCCGGGCGATCCGCGTGGAACCGGATGTGGAAATCAACGAAATGCCGCAGGCGTTCAAGCGCGGTCGGGGCAGCGTCACTGGTGCAGGCCTCAAGCAGGTCGTTCATGTGATCTTGCAGCAGCGTGAACAGCAGCGTTTGCTTGTCCGGCGTATAGTTATAGAGCGCCCCTGCCTGTACCCCCACCTCGGTCGCGAGTGCGCGCATGGATACGGCTGCAAAGCCGTGCCGCGCAAACAGCCGCAGCGCAGCCGCGCGGATTTTTGGCCGAGTGATGTCAGAATGTGATCCGGTTGTACGCCCCATGGGGCAAAGGTTAATTGAACACATGTACAAAGGCAAACCCCTGCTTGCGCGATTTCTGTCGCTGGTGCATGACTGGGAAATGAAGAACCGTATTCTCTTATCATTCTGCCTTGCCGCGCTGGTCCTGCCCGCGGCGTGCACCCAGTTTCCCGCGCTCGACAGCCGTGCCACGCCCGAACTTCTCGCCGCAGATTACCCCGCGTTGGTGCCAATTGATCCGCTGCTGGCCAAGGCAGAGGGCGGACAGGTCAACATCCCGCAGATCGAAAACGGTCTGACCTCTCGGGTCGAACGGTTACAGGCGCGTGCTGCACAGTTGCGTGGATCGGTCCTGTCGGGGCCTGAAAAGCAGCGTTTGTCCCAAGGTTTACAGTAAAGCAGATGCAATGTCGCGTTGCGTGCGCGGCGGGAAAAGGATACATCGCGGCGAACCCCGTTAAACGCCGCAGCCCGCTGCCGCGCACCACCAAAAGGATTGCACCATGTCACAACCGCTTCGTCTTGGGATTGCCGGATTGGGCACCGTTGGGGTTGGCGTGGTGCGGATCATCCGCAAGCAGGCCGCACTGATCGAAGCGCGCACAGGCCGCCCTATCACCATCACCGCCGTCTCTGCACGCAGCCGCGACAAGGATCGTGGTGTGTCCCTGTCCGGCTACGCTTGGGAAGACGATCCGGTCGCGCTGGCGAAACGCGATGACGTCGATGTGTTTGTCGAACTGATGGGCGGCGACGAAGGTCCCGCCAAGGACGCCACCGAGGCCGCACTGGCCTCGGGCAAAGATGTGGTCACCGCGAACAAGGCATTGCTGGCCATCCACGGTCAGGCGCTGGCCGAACAGGCCGAAGCTGCCGGCTGCCTGATCCGCTATGAGGCCGCCGTCGCAGGGGGCATCCCGGTGATCAAGGCGTTGACGGAAAGCCTTGCCGGAAACGAGATCACCCGCGTCATGGGCGTGATGAACGGCACCTGCAACTATATCCTGACCCGCATGGAAGAAACCGGCAACGGCTACAACTCCCTGTTCGAAGAGGCCGAGGCGCTTGGCTACCTTGAGGCGGACCCGAACCTTGATGTGGGCGGCATTGACGCCGCGCACAAGCTGGCGATCCTGTCGTCCATCGCTTTTGGCACACAGGTGGATTTCGACGGGATCGAGATCGAAGGCATCCAGCGCGTCAGCATCGACGACATTCTGGCTGCCGCCAATATGGGCTACAAGATCAAGCTTTTGGGCGTCGCACAAATGACCGGCCGCGGGCTGGAACAACGCATGCAGCCCTGTCTTGTGCCTGACAGCTCTCCGCTGGGGCAACTGGCGGGCGGAACCAATATGATCGTGCTGGAAGGCGACGCAATTGGGCAGATCGTCCTGCGCGGCCCCGGTGCCGGCGAAGGCCCCACGGCCAGTGCCGTAATGTCAGATATCTGCGATATCGCGCGCGGCTGGCATGGTCCAGTCTTTGGCCAGAAGGCGACGACGCTCGCCTCGGCCACTGCGGCGCTGTCGCAGCGTCCTGCCGCGTTTTATTTGCGCATGGGCCTACTGGACAAACCCGGTGCCTTGGCCAAGGTCGCCACCGTTCTAGGCGAGGCCGGCATCAGCATCGACCGCATGCGCCAGACCGAACATCGCAGCGATCAGGCCCCGGTGCTGATCGTTACGCATAAATGCAGCCGTACCGCGCTGGACGAGGCGCTGGACGCGATGGCGCATACCGGTGTGCTGGCAAGCGACCCTGTGGCGCTGCGTATCGAGGATCTTTAACACCGAAGCAGGCGAGGTTTGGGCCCCGATCTGCGGAGTATGCGCAGGACAGGCCGGATGCCTTCGGCGAGGATTTTTGACCATTTGGAAGTGAGGGATGCATGAGCTTTCTAGGTGTTGATGCGTCTTTGACAGGGCGTCGCTGGGTCGGCCCCGGTGTCGAGGTGGAACGCGCCACGCAAGTTCTGGTGCAGCAGACCAGCCTGCCGCTGGCCCTATGTCAGGTATTGGCGCGGCGCGGCGTGGCGGCCGAAGAGGCCGAGGCCTTCCTCGCCCCCTCCTTACGCGACCTGCTGCCTGACCCGCGATCCCTGCGCGATATGGAAAAGGCCGCGACCCGTTTTCTGGCTGCGGTCAAAGCGCGTCAGCGGATTGCCGTTTTTGCGGATTATGATGTGGATGGCGGTAGCTCTGCCGCGCTGCTGCTGGTCTGGCTGCGCGAGATGGGCTGCGCCGCGACGCTGTATGTGCCGGACCGGATCGACGAAGGCTACGGCCCAAATGACGCGGCGATGGCGGAACTGGCGGCGGCGCATGATCTGATTGTCTGCGTCGATTGCGGCACCCTGTCTCATGGGCCCGTGGCCGCTGCCGTCGGGGCGGATGTGGTTATTCTGGATCACCACCTTGGCGCAGAAACCCTGCCCGACGCTTTGGCCGTTGTGAACCCGAACCGACAGGATGAAGATGGCACGTTGGCACATCTATGTGCGGCGGCGGTCGTATTCTTGATGCTGGTCGAGGCAGGGCGTCAGCTGCGTGAAGCGGGTGCACGCGGGCCCGACCTGATGGCGATGCTGGATCTGGTGGGGCTGGCCACGGTGGCGGATGTGGCTCCGTTGATCGGCGTCAACCGCGCTTTTGTGCGTCAGGGACTGCGCGTTATGGCGCGGCGCGACCGGGTCGGTCTTGCGGCCCTCGCCGATGTGGCACGCATGGATACGGCCCCCGCGGCCTATCACCTTGGGTTTTTGCTGGGCCCCCGAATCAACGCAGGTGGTCGCATTGGTCAGGCCGATCTCGGTGCGCGATTGCTGGCCTGCGATGACCCGCACGAGGCACAATCCCTTGCTGAAAAGCTCGACCTGTTGAACACCGAGCGGCGCGATGTAGAGACCGCCGTACGCGCCGCTGCGCTCGATCAGGCGGAAACACGCGGGTATGACGCGCCGCTGGTTTGGGCGTCGGGCGCGGGCTGGCACCCCGGCGTGGTGGGCATTGTTGCGTCCCGTCTGAAAGAGGCGTCAAACCGTCCGTCGGTTGTGATCGGGTTCGAGAATGGCATCGGGAAAGGATCCGGGCGCTCTATCTCGGGGATCGACCTGGGTGCCCCGATCCAGCGGCTGGCAGCCGAGGGCCTGCTGATCAAGGGTGGCGGACACAAAATGGCCGCAGGCCTGACCGTGGCCGAGGACAAGCTCGACGAAGCGATGGCGCGGCTGTCGGAACTGCTTGCCAAACAGGGCGCGCATCTGGCGGGCGCAGCAGACCTGAAGCTTGACGGTATGCTGATGCCCGCCGCTGCCACAGTTGAATTGGCACAGCAGGTGGAACAGGCAGGTCCGTTTGGCGCCGGTGCCCCTGCCCCGCGATATGTGTTTGCAGATATGCAGATCCGCTTTGCGAAACGGGTGGGTGAAAGCCATCTCAAGATCAGCTTTGGCGACGGCAACAATACCAAAATGGACGCGATCGCCTTTGGCGCCTTTGACGGACCGCTTGGTCCGGCGCTGGAAAACCACGGCGGCGCGCGGTTCCATCTGGCGGGGCGTCTGGACATCAACACATGGCGGGGGCGACAGTCGGTGCAGCTGCGTCTGGAAGACGCAGCCCCTGCATAAAAAATTTTCACTTTCTTTCGATTTTTGCTTGCGTGCCTGCCCCGCTTTCCTTAGAGAAACGCTCACAAGCTAAGTGGCCCGTTCGTCTATCGGTTAGGACGTCAGGTTTTCAACCTGAAAAGAGGGGTTCGACTCCCCTACGGGCTGCCACATCTCTCCTCAAAGCCTTTATTCATTGGCATCTGATACTTCAGGTGTCCCACGGTTTTCGTGGCGTGGGACACTTCGCTCTTGGCGAGCTCTCTCAACCCTGTCGAAGCCAGACTCCACCAATCGGGCGCGGTCAACTCCCTGGACATAGGGTGCCGACGATTTGAAGTCCGAGTGAGACAGGCGAGCGGCAATCTCATAGACATTGGCACCCGATAGGGCCATCTCGTGTCCAGTAGCTTTTCGAACTCCGTGTTGAGAGCGCGTGGCCCTCTTTTCAGTCCTTTTTTCACCTGTCTTGTTATCTACCACTTCAATACTTTTGTAGAATCCTGCTTGCACAACCCACTTTGAAATCTTGTTTCCCAATGAATTTTTCGAAGCGAACGGACGACCGTATTCAGTGAGCAAAAAAGCGTCCTCATGCACACCGAGCTCCAGTTCCTCAGCAAGTTCTTTCATTAGAGGCACCTCCACATACTTAGAGCCCTTCTTTTTTGGCTGCCAACCCAAAAAAAGGCACGTCCTTGCTTGAGCTTGATGCTCTCCGGTCCAATATCGAAAGTGTCTCCGATGCGGCCTGCCATATTCTTGGTCAAATAAAACCAGCGCCGCGCCATGGTGCCACTTCCATGTGTTTCCAAGAATTTTTTCTCTTCTTCTTCTGTCCACGCTATTGCGCCACCACGCCCCTTATGTGGGCTTGAAACTACGAAAACTTCCGACTTCTCTGGGAACCCACGAGATTCACCCCAGCGATAAGCGGCCTTCATGGCTTTAAGACACGTTTCCGCAGCACCTGTGTGCGAACCAAAAGATTCGAGGATGTGAACGAATGCTTCTCTGGGGAAGTCCGCATTGAGCTCCCCCATGCGCCGCCCGCGCATTTTCACATTGGCTGCCTGTCGAAGTCCACGCTGCCGACCGGTCCTTGTGTCTTCATTCAGAACCCCAGCCGTTACCATGTCTACCATCGCTGCGTTAAAACGCTCACACTGTTCATCAAAGGTGCCACGCGCAACCTTAGCGGGAATTTGAGCCTCCAGCTTAATTCCAAGCCTCGCAGCCTCGTAGTGATCCTTAAAAGCTGGATTACTCGGGCCCACGGGTATTGTGATACGCCGAGATTTATCGCCTTCTACACGAACTCGCCAACGGGGATTTCCCGCAGGTGTAAATTCCTCCAGAAGACCCGGGTATTCTGTCCAAACTCTCATCGTAGGTCCTCAAATCTTTCTGGCTCGTCCGAAAACGCCTCTTCGCTTGGAATTTTCGTATCGATTGCATCTGAGACAGATATTTCGATCCGGAAAGAACCGTCTCCGTGAACATGAAGAGCACCGGGTATGAGCCCTGCGGTAATCACGGCACTGATGGCATTTGATAGAGAAGCTTGAGATGGACGTGCGGCTGGCATTGTGTTTCCTCATTTTCGAGGATGTGCGTCGGATTTTCGCATTTCGGGGACATCTGTGTTTATGGTTCGATATCTCTCGAATTCCGGTAGATAATTAAAAATAATCATTATAAATCATTGACTTGAATTAAATTCACCGTATTGATAAAAACTCAAAACTGAGAGCGCAGCTGATCAACTACGACTTCCTCTGCACCCTTTTTCGAATTATCTCGAGCGCTCCTTTGGAGATCCGCCTGTCGCGGCGTAATCAACATCGACAAAAGCCTTTGTCGAGACAGATTGCATATCAAACGCGTGCAGGCCGTGAGCAGCAGTTGGGGTGAAAGGTCGGCACGCGCTGGCTGGTGGCTGCCCAAGGCAACCTCTGGGCATCTCAGCCCTCAAGATGACGGCGCTGAACCTCAGCGCCGTCCTGCGTCATCCCTGAAGAAGATCGTCCATCAACCGCTCGGCCTGGACCGTATCGATTACTTCGGTGACCGCCTCGTAGAGCCCAATAAGATGCCCGACAGCGACCGCCAAAGAATGTGTGCGCGTATCGAAATGGCGCTGATGATGCCCACCATGCACGTTGTGTTCATCCGCGATCCACGTCGTCTGAACATCTTTTTCGATTTCAACTCTCATGAAATCAATGAGTATCTCCAAATCATGGAGGAATGGCTCCGTGAACCGCCCCGGGTTTACCGGAGGGCAAAACTTTCGGAGAATTGCCCATTATGGAACAGTCACACAACAAGAAGACCTCGAAGCCGTATTCACCTGAGTTCCGCGAACGTGCGGTGCGGTTGGCGATGGAACACCGCGATGAGTATCGTAGCGAAGCTGCTTTATTCACAGCGATCGCAAGCAAATTGGGCTGTTCGCCAGACAGTCTTCGCGTTTGGGTCCGGCAGGCTCAGCGTGATGGCGGCGAACGGCCTGGCCAAACCAGTGCCGAGAAAGCGCGGATCAAGGAGTTGGAGCGCGAGGTGCGCGAACTCCGGCAGGCCAATGAGATCCTGGAAGAAAGCATCAGCGTATTTTGCCCAGGCGGAGCTCGACCGCCCGTTTCGCAAGTGACTGCTTTCATTGAAGAACATCGCGGTGAGTTCGGGGTCGAGCCGATGTGCAAAATGCTGCAAATCGCCCAGTCCACCTATTATGAACGGCGCTCCATCGCGCGTGATCCTGATCGGGCTTCAGCCCGGGCGAAGTCTGACGCTGATCTGTGCATCAAGATCAATGCGGCCTGGGAAGAGAACCGCAAGCTCTATGGTGTGCGGAAGATCTGGCATGTCTTACTGCGCGATAATCAGGAGATCGCACGATGCACGGTGGAGCGGTTGATGCGCAATTTGGGCATCAAGGGCGTAGTTCGGGGTAAAAAGGTTGTCACGACTAATCCGGACACCTCCCAGCCGTGCCCTGACGACAAGGTAAACCGCTTGTTCAAAGCAGATCGGCCTAACCAGCTCTGGGTCTCTGACTTCACATACGTCCCGACGTGGTCGGGAACGGTCTATGTCGCTTTCGTCATCGATGTCTTTGCGCGCCGGATCGTTGGCTGGCGCGTATCGACCTCAATGGCGACGCAGTTCGTTCTCGACGCTTTGGATCAAGCAATCTGGCAAAGAAAAACACTTGATAACAATACCTTGGTTCACCACTCAGACCGTGGATCGCAATATCTCTCGATCAAGTATACCGAGCGCCTTGTCGAATTCGGTATTGATCCATCGGTTGGAACAGTCGGCGATTCCTATGATAATGCCCTCGCTGAATGCGTCATTGGCCTGTTCAAAACAGAGGTCATCAACCAGATCGGTCCATGGAAATCGAGGCGCGAAGTCGAATGGGAAGCGCTGAAATGGGTCGATTGGTATAACAACCGTCGGCTATTCGGTCCCATCGGATACATCACACCCGCAGAAGCAGAGGAGGTATTCTATGCAAATCTAAACACACTCGATAAAGTAGCCTGACGTTGAACAAAGCACCCTCCGGTAAAATCGGGGCGGTTCATTCATTCTCAATTTCCTCGATCATCTGGAGAATGATCGCAAGAACGGTGCGCGCAGCCGCAACGCTCGTTGGGCGGCGCTACGATCTTTCCTGAAGTATGCTGCACACTACGACCTGACAGCGATCGCAGTGATCCAGCAAGCATTGGCTATACCTATGAAGCGGTTTGACAAGCCGGTACTGGGGTATCTATCGCGACCAGAGATGCAAGCGATCCTCGAGGCCCCTGATCCGCAAACCTGGGCAGGTCAGCGGGACCGGGCGCTCTTCAGTCTAATGTATAACACTGGCGCGCGCGTGTCGGAGGCCATAGGCCTGCGGGTCCGCGATGTCGTCATCGACCAGACAATGGTAGCACACCTTCACGGCAAGGGGCGAAAGGAACGAAGCGTGCCGCTCTGGCGTCCAACCGCATCGCTGATCCGTGGCTGGAAGCGCAGGCTGGAGAGTGCTGCCGATGATGGGTTCCTATTCCCAAACCGGAGCGGAGAAAAGATGGCGCGTTCGAATGTTACGCAGCGCCTCAAGCTTGCCGTTGCAATTGCCGCTGAACGTCACCCGCAACTCGCGCAACGTTCGATATCACCGCATACGATCCGCCATACCACGGCGATGCATCTTTTGCAGTCTGGGGTCGACATCACCGTCATCGCGCTCTGGCTGGGTCACGAAAGCTCAGCCACAACGCATATGTACCTCCAGGCCGACCTATCAATGAAGGAGCGCACCCTTGAGCGCCTGCAACCCATCGGCGCGCGCCCCGGTCGGTATCGGCCTCCGGATCAGTTGATGCAATTCCTTCAGAGCCTTTAACTTATGCGCAGTTCGTCGCACTGGAAATCGCCACTGCGGCGGCACTTGAGCGCACTTTCCTCGGCGAACTGCACATAATCATCGGGGGGGGGGGCATAATTGCGGTTCAGAGCGATGGGACGGATCGTGCGTTCCACTGCGTTACTGTCCATTTCGATGCGGCCGTCAGTCAGAAACAGGCACAGTCCATCCCAGTATTTTGCGATGTATTTGAGAGCTTCGCCCAAAGGGGCTTTGGCAGACAGCCGCGCGCGATTGGTCGTAAGCCAGGCTTCAAACGCGGCGATTAATGGCGCTGACCGGTCTTGCCTTGCCGCCAGTCGCGCCTCGGAGGTCAGGCCTCGGATATCCTTTTCGATCCGGTAGAGTGCAGCGATCTGTTTCAACCCGTCTTCGGCGATTGGGGCGGTGCCAGATTGTGCAACTTCGTGCAGTTTGCGGCGTGCGTGGGCCCAACAGTAGGCCAGCGCAACCCTATCATCGACACGTTTGAGCAGGCGATTGTATCCTGCATACCCGTCCACTTGGAGGATGCCGGAGAAGCTTTTCAAAATGTCATCCGCATATTGGCCAGAACGCCCTGGCGCATAGGTGAAGGCGACGCCCGGTGGGGCTGCACCGCCCCAAGGTCGATCATCGCGGGCCAGTGCCCAGAAGTAGCCAGTTTTGGTTTTGCGTCTACCCGGGTCGAGCACTGGTGCTCTTGTTTCATCCATGAAGAGTTTGGTTGAGCATTTGAGGTCAGCCATTAACGCATCGAAGACAGGGCGTAGCTCATAGGCCGCTTTGCCAACCCATCCCGCGAGGGTGGAGCGATCCAGATCGATCCCTTGGCGGCTGTAAATCTGTGCCTGGCGATACAGTGGCAGGTGATCCGCATATTTGCTGACAAGAACATGCGCCACCGTTGCCTCTGTCGGCATGCCGCCTGGGATCAGGCGCGCTGGTGCAGGCGCTTGCACCACACCATTGGTGCAGGATCGGCAAGCATACTTTGGGCGGCGGGTGACGATCACACGGAACTGGGCGGGGATGATGTCGAGGCGCTCAGACGTGTCCTCACCAATTACATGGCGCTCACCACCGCAGCCGCAGGTCATATTATCGGGCGCAATTACCTCTTCAATGCGGGGCAGATGCTTTGGCAGTGACCCACGATTGGTGTTGCGCGGTTTTGCCGAGCGCGATGCAGGCGGATCAAGCGCTTCGTCTTCAGCATGAACCATAGCCATCGAGGTTTCAATGTCTTCAAGTGACAGCTCAAATTGCTCGGGATCGGCCTTCTCAGACTTTGCGCCAAACAGCGCACGTTTGAAGTCAGATACCAGTTTCTCCAACTGATCAATACGAGAGAGTGTCCGATCTTCTGTGTAATTGCGATCTGGTCCATGCTTCCTGAGAGGAGCAAGGACGATGACCATATCCAAGGAACTGCTGGACGAACTACTGAAGGGCTGCGAGCGGCCTGAAGACCTGCTTGGCGATGCCGGTCTAATGAAAGAGCTCAAGATCAAGCTGATGGAGCGAATGCTCGGTGCTGAGTTGACGTCACATTTGGGCTATGAAGACGGCAAGGATGCCCCGCCTGATCAGACCAACCGTCGCAACGGGTCATCCGCCAAGAGATTGAAGGGGCAAGACGGCGAACTGCCTATCGCTGTGCCACGGGACCGGGACGGTAGCTTCGAACCTGAACTGGTGAAGAAGGGTCAGACCCGCATTGATGGGATGGATGACAAGATCATTGGCCTCTACGCAGCCGGTCTGACGGTCCGCGATATCCGTGCTCATCTTGAGGACGTCTATGGCCTGCAAGTTTCGCCAGACTTGATCAGCCGCGTGACCGATGCGGTGCTGGATGAGGTTCGGGAATGGCAGTCCCGGGCGCTGGACCGGATGTATCCCATCGTCATTTTTGACGCTCTACGGGTCAAAATCCGTGACGCCGATAGCCGCATGGTCAAGAACAAAGCCGTCTACGTGGCCCTTGGCGTCAGCAAGGATGGCGTGCGCGAGGTTCTCGGTCTTTGGATCGCTGACAACGAGGGCGCCAAATTTTGGCTCTCCGTGATGACAGAGCTTAAGAACCGTGGGCTGCAAGACATCCTGATTGCGGTCGTAGACGGTCTCAAGGGCTTCCCTGATGCCATCACAGCAGCCTTTCCGGACGCGACCGTGCAAACGTGCATTGTCCATCTCGTGCGCCACTCGTTGAACTTCTGTGCCTGGAAAGATCGCAAGGAAGTGGCCGCTGATCTACGGCGGATTTACAGCGCCCCTACAGCCGATCAAGCTGGTTTGGAGTTGGATGCCTTCGAGGAAAAATGGGCTGGAAAATATGCCTCCATCGCACCGGCCTGGCGCAGGGCTTGGCAGGAAGTGATCCCGTTCTTTGCTTTTGATCCCGCCATCCGAAAGATCATCTACACCACCAACGCAATTGAAAGCTTGAACCGTGTAATCCGCAAATCGATTAAGACGCGGGGATCGTTCCCGACCGAAGGCGCAGCCACGAAGCTGATCTACTTGGCGATCCGCAAGTTTGAGAAAGGCGGCCGAAATGTTCGAGAATGGTTTGCGGCCCGCAATCATTTCGCCATAATGTTTGAGGATCGCTTAAATGCGTGACTGTATCTAAAACCCGCATGGGCCAGACCAGATACACAAAGTTCATGACACTCCCCAATACGATCCTGCTTGCGCAGATTGCGATCCTCTGAGGCGACAAGCAACGCCTTCAGGGCCTCAACATCATTAGGGAGATCAACTGGTTTTGACATGGGGAATGACTACCATTTCCTGCAGCTCAACACCTCTGCAAAAGACAGCCTGATTCACTCTGCCGCAGTCGGCGGACGCACTGATAAAGCCCTTACTTTGCGCCAGTCTAAACCCGAGAACAGTGCTTCAAACTGGGCATGGTTTAGCGACATCAGACCATCTTTGATAGCGGGCCACGTGAAGGTTTGTTCCTCCAATCTTTTTGTAAGCCATGACCAAACCAGTGCCGTCCCAATACAGCAACTTCAGCCGATCTGCCCGCTTTGAGCGGAACACAAAAACTATCCCGGTGAACGGGTCCTTGCGCAACTCGTTTTTGACAAGCGCTGCCAGCCCATCATGACCCTTGCGGAAGTCCACCGGCTTGGTCGCGACAACGATCCTCACTCGGTTTGATGGGAACATCATGAGAGCGCATTCAAGGCGCGGGCAATCTCGGCAATGCGCGCCGCCGATGTGCCTGCATCCAATCGCACAGTGACACTCCCACAAATCAGATCCAACGGCGACGGCGGCTCAGGGTCAGGTGTCGCCTCAACATCTTCGCGCACAACCAACGCTGCAAAGCTTGGTTCCTCGGTCACAGCGGGCAGAACCAGTTTGCCCTCGCGCGCCATGCGTCGCCATTCCGATAAATGATTGGCCCGCATGTCATACCGCCGTGCCACAGCGCCAACTGTCGCACCTTCCACCAACGTCTCGGCCACGATCTGTGCCTTCACCGCATCCGGCCAACGGCGGTGACCACGCGGCCCCACCACCATATCAATGTTACTGAGAAACTCCGTTGAGCGCTCCATGGAGAAACTCCCTGACAATACATCCATCATGGCTGAATCTCAGATCGGGGACTCACAAGGAAGGTGGGGTGGGCGCACCGCTTACCGAAGACGCGACAAGCCATGCGGTCAATTCTTTCAATTGGGTTCGGCGGTACGTTGAACTCTTCGCTGCAAAACGCATCGACTCCAGTTCAGACCGTCAACCGAGGAAAGGCTCACGGTCATCTCTTAAAACACGACTGTCAATGAGTGAGAGAATGAAACTCAGGGCGCGAAGCAAAGTGATCAACTATTACTCCGTTGTTGATGGCCCGTTCGTTTTCCAATCATAGGTATTAGTCTTGAAAGAGGTACATTGGACTGGACCACACCTGATTTCCGTCTTCAAGTGTCACACACACCCAAATCGGCGTATCTCCTACCTCAGCCACCTTCACATCTTGCGTCAAAACCACCTCACTGGGAAGGGGCACATTTGGCAAACGCGTCACTTCCAGCTTTCGGTGAAGACCGCCTGCATCCATTGTTTGAGTGTCAAATCCGATATCGGAAAGGGCAAGATCCAGATTGCCATGATTAGTGGCAATCTCCAGGTCTGCACCATCAGCCAGATTAGTCAGACGTAGGTCAAATCCCATCATGTTACCGGTGGTTACGCCATCCCAAACAACTGCGGTGGATCCTGTCTGTTGCATCTTCATCTCGGGATTCAACTTGTTTACCGGCTCCAGCGCATCGATGCGCGCGCCAGTAAGGGTAGCGCGTCCATGCCAAGCTGTATTGCGCCCGCGTCCGCGATATTCGGCGCCCGACCACATCACACGAATACGGTCGCCCAACTCGTCAGCGCTATATGTAGTTTCACGATGCAAAACTTTGGTCCCATCGCGTAGTTCGACACTTACGATCCCAACTGGCGCCCGGACTGAGATAGAAATCTTCGCTGTATCCCCGTTGGTCCTAACGATATCACCTATCATACAATCGGTAACCTGTTCGGTTTTCGTATCTGGCATAGCATCTGGGTTGCGGTGAAACAGCGTACCCCCGTCAGGTAGATTTGCGGAAATGTTCAAATAGACCCGCGGTCCTGTTGTGCCGTAGGTGTGCCGCCGACGGATAGCTTCAAAGATTGCCGGACGGGTGTTTTCAGCAGTGACAAAACAAGTCAGCCCACCATACGCTCCAAATACAGAGGCACCAGGGTAACTGGCACCAGGGCGCCCTTTGTGACCGTCACTGTTGCAAACAACGCCAACCCGGCGGCGAAGCGGGAAACCGTCAGTGAGAATCCACTCAAAACTCCCCCAAGCCGAGTGCATCTCAACGGCAGCCTCAAGCGAAGCGTCGTGATCATAGAAAATATTTGCATAACGCCCACCGACATGGGCGTACATCACTGTTTCTGTCGGTTCTTCGTGCAGCTTTGAATACAATTCAGTCAATGTATGCGCATCCGTTTCAGCATCTGCACGATCCTGTACCAAAGCATGCGAGCAACGATGAATTGTCGCACCCTCATTCATGAAAAATACGTTATGATCGCCACCGACTGCCGTGTTCCCTGACCATTCATAGCCCGGAAGAACTGTAAACCGCCCTGGTTCATTCACCTTTGCAGTCAAATCATTCAGGTGTGCCCAGAACGTAGCGTTGATCTGGAAGTCATTTGCCTGATGGCTCGTCACATCAAGAAACGACTTATTTCTGGCAAAATCAAAGTAATGCTCAACCGTGTTGGTTCCTACTGTTTCCCCCGTTTGGCCGTGGAGATCACCCCAGAAGTGCGCCACATCGCCTTGTGCGATTTCCAGCGGGCCTGCGACTATTTCTTGCCCATCAACATCACTCATCGTGATCTTTAACGTGCCTTCATGTGAGCAGCGCAGCCCCTCAATCGTCATAGCGCCGTTTTCAGGTGCAAAGTCGATATGGCTTGGCAATCCGTCCACAGGCATACTTGCACTGACTGCAAAACGAGTTGCCCCTTGCGAGGTTGGGTTGCCCCAAATGTCCTCAGCCTTCAGGCCCAAATGGAATACCTCGTTAGGGCGACGTAGGGTAGGAAGTGCGGCGCGGTAGCGATCCAGCGGTCCAGCAATTACAGAAACGTAGAGCGGATCAGCGTCCAGCGGAATGTAAACACCAGTTGCCTGCACGTCTGCCATCACGCGGAAAACACGCCCTGAATCGAAGAACGTTGGCATCAGTAGGCCAGAGGAACCCCCAGCTGTGTCGCCAAAGATTATCTCGATCTGCTCCCCGGGTTTCAGATAGCCACCTCGTTGATACACCGTCAGTGTTTCATTCCAAGGACGCTGCCCGCCAGCACGGTCGTATTTCAGCTCCAGCCGCCCATCGCCATTGCTGCGCGCGGATACATAATTTGGAGCAGTCGGGTCTGTCGTCTGAAGAAATCCTGCGTCAGAAATAAAACGGAACGCGATACGGATGCCTCCTGTATCGTCGATCCCCAATTTTCCGGTCGTGTACGTGAGTCGGAAGGTCTGCCAAGTGCGAACTTCGGCGTTCTTGGGGCCATGCAACTCAGCCGAACCATATAAGCTTTGATCATCACTCGGAATGGTGGCTGAAACAGCCTCTCCGATCAAATCCTGACGGACTGGTTTCAGGATATTTGTCATGGCAGACCTCCAAATCTATGAATTCCCCAAGACCTTCCATATCTATGCAGTTTTAGCAACATTTTTTACTTGCCCAAATCCATTACCATAAAAATGTGAATTTTTTAGGCAAAAAGTCTAATAAATATTAGCCCTACAGGTAAATTGAGGCGTTTCAAAAAATTCTTCTTGCTTAGTAATAACTACATAGTAACGTCAATTCATCAAAGAGAGGATAAAAAATGTTTAAGAAACTTCTGACCTTCGCCTCAGCAGGCTTACTGGCTGCAACCGTAGTTCAGGCGCAGGAATATCCGACCAAACCAATCACACTTGTCATCCCGTTCGCAGCGGGAGGATCGACCGAGACAATGGCTCGCGTATTCTCAAAATCGTTCGCTACTGAATTGGGCCAGCCTGTCGTTGTCCGCGTCCGACCTGGCGCCGGAGGTGCGATTGGCGCTACTGAAGTGGCCAAAAGCGAAGCTGATGGCTACACGATTATCTTCACATCTTCGTCGTCTCTAATGTGGCCACCGCTCACCCAAGATGTTGAGTATGACTTCGATAGTTTCGACTACGTCGCAAAAATCAGTGATTACCAGCAGGCTATTGTTGCTAAAGCGGATGCTCCTTTTGATACGATGGAAGAACTTATCGCTTACTCTAAAGACAATTCATTGAGCTATGGCGACCAAAGCACGCTATCGCGGGCGTTCACGGACTTCATGGCAGCGCAAGAAGGCATTCAGTGGAATGGTATCCCCACAAAGGGTGGTGGGGAAATGGTGCCCTTCCTATTGGGCGGCAAGATCGACTTTGCGTGGTCTGGTGGCGTGCATGGCCGTTACGGAGACACGATCAAGGTATTGCTCTCGATGAACTCCAGTCGCCTCGCTGCAAGCCCGGATGTACCATCCATTCAGGAATTGTACGGTATCTCCATGCCAAGCCAAGCTATTTTGGCAGTTCCTGCTGGTACGCCCGCAGACCGTATCGCCGTCTTGTCTGAAAAAGCCGAAGCCGCGATGGCGAACACTGAATTCCAAAATTTGATGACGGAAAAACTGCTTTTCCCGCTTAGCTTTCAAGGCGCGGATGAGGTTACCGACGATCTGAACGCCGCGAATGAAGGCCTGAAAAAGGTGGTTGCAGACCAGTGACCGATTCCAACGAAAATGACCGGGGCGCTCGTGGGCGCCTCGACTTCCAATCCGGGTCGGCACTGACAATAGCAAGCTTAGTTGCGATCTTCTGGCTAATTCCGCGTTATGTGCCCGGCGAAGCGGTACGTGGCGAAATTGCGCCGTCCACCTTTCCTTACCTCACCGCGTTTGTAGTTCTGATTTGTTCATTAACGCTCATGATCACCAACTGGCGTAACTTCCGTTCGACAGATATGAGCGGCGGCTCGCGGCTTTTGGCAGAACTTGCTGGGTGGGTTGCCATAGCAGGCATTACGCTGCTTGCATTCGACCGTTTGGGCTTCATTGCATCGGGCACATTTGCAGTCCTCTGCGCTATGACCGTGACGCGCTACCGACAGCACCTTTGGTTACTGGCTTTAATCGCATTTGGCCTGCCTTTCTTGTTGAAAGTCTCTGTCTGGCAGATCTTCTCAATCCAACTCCCGTAAGGAACATCAAATGTTCGAACAGATAGCCAGCGCATTCGAGGCGGCCTTCACTTTCTGGAACCTTGTAGCAATCTGTGGGGGTATAGTTTTAGGTATTGTTATTGGCGCTATCCCTGGGCTGGGCAGCGTAACTGCGATGGCAGTACTCATTCCTGTCACCTATTATATGTCGCCCCTTGCAGCGATCGCGTTTCTTGTTGGGGTCAACAAAGGTGGGACATCTGGCGGCGCTATTCCGGCCATTCTGCTCAATTCTCCCGGCACTCCTGAGGCTGCCGCAACGGCGCTGGACGGGCATCCTATGGCAAAACGCGGTGAGGCAAAGCGCGCCCTAAAATTTGCTATTTTTTCATCCGTGACAGGAGACATGATTTCAGACGTAATGCTCATCCTACTTGTTGTTCCTTTCGCTGCTGTGGCACTGCAGTTCGGCCCACTGGAGTACACTTGCGTGTTGCTGTTCGCCTTTGCATTATTGGCTGGAATAACGGGTGACTCACCCTTAAAGGGCGTAATCGCAATCTTTGCAGGAATTTTTCTATCTACGATTGGACTGGATCCAGTCCATAGCAGCCAGCGTATGACCTTTGGCCAGGTAAATCTCTATGACGGCTTTTCGCTCACATCTATCGCGATCGGGGCGCTGGCCCTATCAGCCGTCATGGTAGAGATGCTTGGCCTCGGCCGCGCCAAAGGCCAAGATAGCTTCACGCTTGAACAACCCCGCTCCGGGATCAGCACCGCGTTGCCCTTGCGCGAATTCCTTTCCTACTGGCGAACTATTTTGCGTAGCTCTCTTATTGGTTCGTTCGTAGGCATGTTGCCTGGACTGGGCGTCACATTGGCGGCATTCCTCTCATACGGCGCAGCGCGCCGGGCTTCACCCAATGGGGACAAGTTTGGCACTGGAGAACCAGAAGGCATTATCGCGACGGAGGCAGCCAACAGCGCAGTTGTAGGTGCAAATTTAGTACCCACAATCGCACTGGGTATCCCTGGAAATATCGCAGCAGCCCTATTGATAGGTGCACTTGTAATGCATGGTATCGTACCCGGCCCTTTCATGCTGACTATGCATGGTGATCTGGTTTATGGGCTGTTTGCATCCATGATTATTGCCAATGTCATTCACTTGATTGTCGGGCGACTTGGGGTGAATTTATGGGTTCAATTTGCAGTGGTGCCACGCGGCATTATTTTACCGCCTGTCATCTTGTTCTGTATTGTCGGGGTCTATCTACCTTCGCAATCACTTTGGGACGTTGGTGTGATGCTGGTATTTGCCGGACTGGGTGTCGCGATGATTAGAACCGGTTTTTCTCTGGTTTGCCTGGTCATCGGTTTTCTACTTGGTGATTTGTTTGAAACCTCATTCCGTCAAACGCTGCTTCTTTATAATGGAAAATACGCCGAAGCTATCCTATCACCTGTTGCGTTGCTGTTTATCGCACTTACAATTGGTGTAATGGTCCGTGCATTTATGGTATCTCAAAGGAAAGCCGAATGAAGCAGCACGCGCCGATCACCGATCAAACAGACCCCACTCCAATGCTAAAAAAGGCAATGCAGCGCGAGATGGCGATCGAAGGTGCGACTAAAAGGCAAGCGCTACGCGTTGTACTTGTCTGGGCGATCAACAGTGGCACACTACCTGCTGGCTTCCGTCTGCCTACAGAAACAGATTTAGCACGTGGCCTTGGGGTTAGCATAGGAACCGTGCAGACCGCACTGGGGCAGGTGCAAGATCTCGGCCTAATTAAGCGCCGACGGGGCGATGGGACAAGGGTACTTGATAGCTCCGTCTTGCCGTCCAGTATTTGGCATTTCCGAATGCACTCCATTGAGACAGGTAACGTGTTTCGCATTCTTGACCAACGGATTGAAATTGCGAGCACTGACGCATCTGGCCGCTGGTGCGAGCATTTGGGGCATTGTCCAGAATATACGGTGATCCGACGAAGCATAAAGGGAACGGATGGAATGTGTGTGGGCGCGGAGATGATCCTTGACGCTCGATTGGTGCCCGCGGCCAGCATCACGGCACACGCGCTTCGACAATCCAACGTTCGGACGGTTTTGGAGGCCCGCCTCGGGGTGGTCGCAATTCAAGGCAAGCGGCAGGTAACGCTCGGAGGTATCGACCCGAGACAATCAGCGCTTTTCGAATTATCAACAGACGTGCCAATTTTCGAAGTCGAAGCCAGCACATTCCTCACAGACCAACGCCCATTCTACTTTCAGACTTTGTATGTTCCCGCTGACCGTATCGCATTGGAATTTTAGCTTTTCCGAATGTGACGCTCCCCTTCGACCCGAATCGATTTCTGATGGGCGATACGACCAACGTCAGCCTTCAGCCCGCATCTCCGACTTCTTTCTGAGCATAGAAAATGTCCGTAAACGGTATTTCGCAATAAACACTTAATCTTACTCAAAAGATAAAAGTGTTGCGACCTTTAGAAATCACAAGTGAGGACGGGGCCCTTCTATGTACCAATGACCATCATAAAAGGTGCGGTCGTCTCTCTCAACTTGTGATCTTAATGCGCGATGTCAGGTCAAAGGTCGTATGTGAGCGTGGGACACCCAGGTCGTAACCTATTGATTTCCCTTCTACCGCATTCGGTTTTCGTGGGACACCTACTTCCATATTTCATTGGGATATAGTACACTTCTGAGAGGCCCCTACGGGCTGCCACTTGTGCCTTTCCAGCATTAGCATAGACTTATAGGCCTTTGCGCTGCTATTTATCAGCGCGCTTTGAGGCTGGTACCGCCCCTTGTGAGCCCCACACGAGCACTGCGCGAGATGTAATTTTTCGCCCGATTTTCGTGTTTTTCCTGCGCAGTTTCTCTTGCGCCTTGCTACTGCTTTCCCTAAAGAAGCGCTCACAAGTTAAGTGGCCCGTTCGTCTATCGGTTAGGACGTCAGGTTTTCAACCTGAAAAGAGGGGTTCGACTCCCCTACGGGCTGCCACTTGTGCCTACTTCCCTCAATAAAAACAAATGCTTAGCGCCACTGTGCGGAGGCGACCCCCAAATGAACCCCCAAGTGTGAGTTTGGTCCCTAAGTTTCGATTCCCCTGTCTGGCGTCGGTCGGGCATTTGTAGAATCCCCGAATAGTGGTTTTGGCCTTAGTCGGAACTTGGCAGGCCCTGAGCTTTGAAGACCTCTCCGCAAATCGGAGTTGTGAGCGCACGGAAGCGGTCAGCGGCATATTCTTCGACACAGACCTCTGCTACCGCTTCAACGTATCTGAGTTCCCGTTGCCGCGCTGCTTCACGCTTTGCCTCTGCATCCTCTAATGCAAGGGCCTGTAGCTCTGGGCTAACGAAGCGTCCCCCGACGAATTCGAATGCTGCGCCGTATGTCGCTCCTAAGCATTTCTGCCCTTTGCGTGTGTTTTCTTCACCAAGGTTGAAACCACTGCGTGACAGAAGCTCCGCTGCTTGGTCTGTTGCATCCCCTCCGGCGTCCAGAACTTCTACGCAGTTGCTCACCAGCTCAGAATGAGAGAGCGACGATAGATCGCCTTCTGCCCAGAGCGGGGTAGATAACAGTGCAGTAGCTGCCGCTAATAGTATCTTCATTTCAAAATGTCCTATCGGTGAAAATGTAGGTCTTTGCTGTACCTAGATCACCATAGGCAACGCGCTTGCTATGTAAACTGCACCGCCCTAGCGTTACCGAAAGGGAGAACTGCATGGACCTGAAAGAATTTATTACTGAAACTATCACGGGTATCATCGAAGCGACAAATGAGTTGCAGGAGAAGTGGAGCGATGATGGTGTCATCGTTAATCCGCCGATTGATTACAAGCAATCTGGTGTTTTTGATGAGGGTAGCACGGTTAACATCTACCGACAGATTCAGAACGTCAACTTCGACGTAGCTGTGACCGCAGCGGCTAAAACAGGCGGTGGTGGTAGAGCTGGCCTTAAAGTTTTCTCTGCGGAGGTCGGCGTTGACGGCACTCACACAAGACAGAATGAAGAGATTAGCCGCGTTCAGTTCAGCATCCCTTTAACATTGCGGGCAAGCGATGCGGAGGGCGTCAATCGGGGGGCGTTAAAAGCGGCTGGTGAAAGGCGGGCGGCAGGTAGGGCTAATCGGTGGTAGCAGTATATTTTTATGGATAGTATTGCCGATGCGACAGTTTGGCGCTCTAGCGTTTGGTTGTCGCTCCGTGTCTCAAGTCTAGGTTAATGCTCACGACGAATTAAAAACTCGGTGCCCTATGACCTATATGCCTCCAGATGATGAGGAAGAGAAGAAGAGACGCGATAAGCGGGTCGAACCAGAAAGCGCGATGTTCTTGGTTGCCCTGCTCACCTTGTGGATTGCCGCGATGTTGGTCGCTGCTGGCGTCCTGATGTGAAGAGACGGCTAACGCCGCCCTCCGTCAACTTCCCCGGGGATTAAGATATCCACCGTAGCGGGAATGCTCGATCATCTTCTCTTCGATCATCATCTCCATGCGCTCAGAGATTGATGTCGCGATGTTCAAGGCATTCTCTTGATCGTCCTCTGAGCCTTCCACCGTCACGTTGTTCACGACGCTGAACGTCATCGGAGCTGGACCACCTGCGCTACCCATTTCCACAGGTACCTTCCGGTTGTTGGAAAGCGGGATGACAGCTTCATTGGGATGTAGAACGGCGGGGATGCCCGATGTATTGGCCGTGCCATCCGCGTAGCTAGGCACGTCGTCTGGACCGTAGTAGCTGCTGACCTTTGTGACGGGTGTGTATGTGGAGGAGCTAGACGAACTGCCGCCACTACCCCCTAGGAGACCGCCTAGCAGGCCTACACCGATGCCCAGCCAGTTGCCGCCGCTGAACATACTACCGAAACCACCACCACCATTACCGCCGCCGGATGTCGCGGTTTACATCTTCTGTGCACCTACCGTGGAACCTGCGATGATGCCTGATTGCATCTGTGTTGCGCCTGCGGAGCCTGCTGCGGAGACGCCAGTCGCCATCGAAGTTGCAGAGGTTATACCAGCGCGTTGTAGAGCACTTGCGCCCTGTATAGATGCCGTTCGGACGCCTGAGCCTAGTTTCTGGCCTGCTCCTGTTGCTCCTGTTGCCATTGCGGCTCTTATCTGCTGAGCAGCGTTAGCCCCGCCCGCTGTCAGCGCGGCCTGCATCTGCGCTGCTTCTGATGCGCCGCTATTCAGCTCGGGAAAGATTGCGTCCGTGATCTGCTCCGCCATAGCGTCAGCTAGGCTTGCGCGGATGCCTTCGGCGATGCTGGACAGGTCAAAGTCACCTTGCAACGCACTGGATAGAGCGCTTTTAAAATTGCCCTCCAGATCGCCCATGACCGCGTCCATGGGGCTGGCCTGTGCGTCCTTCAGTTGTTCCGCTGCATCGATCTGGGCAAGCATAGCCCGCGTCTTTGCATCGACATTTGCCGCGCCGGACAATTCGGCATCCGCAAAGAGCTTCGCTGCTTCCATGGTCACAAAGCTGTTGTTCGCGACGAGTTCCATCGCCCGTGCTTTGCTTAGAAGTGTAGCGCGTTTAGATGCAATGGCGGACTTTGTCTGTGTAATTCCCAGAGCTGTACTTTTCTACTGTAGGGGGTGCCTACTTATCGCTGATGCTCAATTACAACATGTATTACAGATATCAAGAAGCAACCTCAGGGTGCCATTGCACGTAGTTGAAATACGTGTGAAGAGACGATGGTTAGCGATATTATCGGAAGGGATTTCCAGTGAAGACTTTTACCTATGGCGCGGCGTTGGCCTTGCTCGTTTCTACACCAGTACTGGCGGGTGACTTGGTCACTCCAGTTATGGAACAGCCTGTTATGATGGCTGAACAGGCTCCAGCACCTGCATGGACTGGCGGGTACGTCGGTGGCAACATCAGCTACGGTTTCGGTTCGCTTGATGCGAATGATGATCTGGCTTCGGCTTTGACCACCAACGGCTTCAGCGACAATCTATCCGAGCCTGACGGTGTATCCGCTGCATTGCGGGCAGGATATGACTGGCAATTTGGCCGCGGCGTTTTTGGCCTTGGCGCAGAGTACAACTTTGGCTCCTATGACGGCGACGGCGAAGGCATTTTGGCAGGTTCTGGCGTAGACGTCGAAATCCAAGATATGGCGACGATTTTTGCACGTGGCGGTTATCTCGTGAAGGATAACTTCCTTGCGTACGGCCTCTTGGGCTACAGTCAGGCCGAAGGTGAAGTTTCACTCGGTGGGGACTCGGAATCCGAAGATCTTGACGGCGTAACAATCGGTTTCGGTGGTGAATACATGTTCACGCAAAACTGGACCGGTTATGCAGAGTATACCTATACTGACTTCGGCGATGTTGATAACACTGATGGCCAGCTTGAAGCTGATCTTCAACAAATCAAGTTCGGTGTGAACTACCGCTTCTAAACTGTAAGGCCTCCAGGACCCTAAGTTTGAACAGCTACCCGAGTTGATTGGGTAGCTGTTTTTTTTTGTGTTTCTGTTTAGTGGTAGGCATTAGAGCTCGATGCCCTGCATGACTTAGTTCGGTTGCCATGCAACATCAGTACTGAGGCAATTCGATCTTGCTTGGTGCAGGGGGATTCTGAAGAGAATCTTTTTTCTTTTCATATGAGCTTCAATAGTACGAATGCCTGCGCCCGCAGTTTCTGCAAACCTTCTCAGGCATAGCTTTGCTCTCACGCCATGAATGGATACCAACAAAGCAAAGCGTATTCTTGAAAATTTTTTTTATCATAATTGTTTAAAACTTCACCTAAGTGACACACCCAAGTGTTCTATTTCCTCCTTGAGACAATGATTGCCACAGATCACCATGAGGCAATACTTTAAGTTGTTCAAGTTCCCCCAAGCACACGCCGATACTGATACACATTCTGTTCAAGTGGATGTCCGGAGGATGCGCTCGCATTGCCCTAGGGCAATGGTTCGAGCAACTTTTGCGCATGAATTTTTGAAATCTTTGCAGGGTGTTGGTGTTTCGGTTTTTTTGGGGGGGGTACCCCCTCCGACCGATGAAAAAATCTCTACCTGTATCAGAACTTTAGCAACAAGCACTTGCTGAGAACCTATGGCGTAGCACCCGAGCGCTTAAGTCACCCCTACCCGTACTACCCCTTTGGGTCCCTTAGCCGTTTATTATCAATTACTTAAACGTATACATTAATGATTTTCACGTTGCGATCTGAATCGACTGCTGGTCGTGCCCGCGCTGGTACACCTGCTAACGCAGGCCATCGGTAGTACACCGTGTCACCCGTGCCGATGCATCCACGGTACATCGTGTCTGGTGTGTCGGTGGATCAGGTAAAGGTCGCTGACGTGCGTTAGCACGTGTTAGGCGTCAGCCTTGGCCTTGTGGGCGGCTAGGATGCGATAGACGGATGCAACCCCGATACCTAGCTGTTTGGCGATCTCAGGTGCCTTGAATTCCCGGGTGTGGAGTGCCAGCACTTCGGCTGACTTAGCCCGTGCCGTAGGTGCTCTGCCCTTGTACTTGCCTTCTTTCTTCGCCTTGGCGATCCCGATGGCGCGACGCTCAGCAAAGCGGTCTTTCTCGAACTGCCCGATAGCGGCAAGCACGTGGAAGTGAAGGCTCTGCGCGGCGTCCGTGGGGTCCAGAGGCGTCTTGGCTATGTCATGTAGTGTGAAGCGGACCCCGTGCTTGTGTGAGCGCTTCACGGTCCGGATAGCATGCTCAATATCCCGGAAGGCGCGG
Source organism: Sulfitobacter sp. M22 (assembly GCF_021736025.1). Lineage (NCBI taxonomy): Bacteria > Pseudomonadati > Pseudomonadota > Alphaproteobacteria > Rhodobacterales > Roseobacteraceae > Sulfitobacter > Sulfitobacter sp. M22. The sequence continues at coordinate 1,342,095 of NZ_WMEC01000001.1, forward strand.
TCCATCTTAGTGATGTGGATGTTGACGGGCTGGCCTGTCTGTTCCGCACGGTCCATTGCCTGCTCTAGCATGTCTTCAAAGATAGGTCGGTGATGGCCAGCACTCGACTCTTCTTTGAAGATGTTCGTTGCGCCTGCCTGCGTCAGCAGGTCTGCTTGATGTTGCCATGTAGCAGCCTGCTTATCGGCATTCGTGCTCACCCTCACATAACCCCAGTTTTCCACGATACTCCCTCCTTTATCACATGCTACTAGATCAAGAGATAGTGTATCACTAGGATTGAGTCCAGCCTCTATTGATAGCGAATCCAAGATATCTATCAAATATCTTTAGGGACATCTCTATTGATAGTGACTTAGATCAGAAACCGAAGGGGCGCGGCGTTCTGGTTCCCGCTAACGCGGGGGATGCCCACTCGATAGGTCGTAGGGGCAATAGGCCAGCGTGTCGGTGATGTGGGTTGATGGTATTCCCCGCGTTAGCGGGTGGAATGCCCACTTTGCCATAAAGTAATTTTATTACCCTAATGTGATTATACGAGCAACTTTGCCACCTGCCGGTTACAGGGGCCGAAGCCCCTGTGTTTTATGGACAAATTCAACATATTGAATATTTTGGCAGCGATTTTGGCGGGTTGCGCGATCAGGGTCGCGATGCGACTGGAGGCTGGTTTGGGCATCCCCCCCTTGGGGGGACGGCGGGGGGACGGATGTCACAATGAATTATCCTTTAAATCCAGAAACTTATCAGTCGCATCCCCCCAATCCCCCCAATTCCCCTGAAAAATACACTCGGGGGCAGCGGGGCAAAGTTTTCTTAGGGCGGGTGTGACCCATAGAAAAGATACAGGTTTCAAGAAGGTATCTATTTTTTAGGGGTACAAGGGGTACAAGGGGGTACGGGACTGTTTCCGTCAATAAAATAAGGGTTTATAGCCTAATTCTTCGTCCCCCAACCCGTCCCCCCATCGTCCCCCCGTGGGGGGACGATGTGCATTTCAGGCGGCAACTTCGTCGGTGTCGAGGTCGCCGTGCACCCATTCGCCCGTGATCCGAAGGCTGAGCACCTTCTTACCTTCGCCGGGGGTGTTTTCCCAAAGCCCTCGCTTGAAGAACTTGGTGCCTGCACTCGGCAGAACGACTGCGCTCTCTTCACGCATCTGGTCCACCAGCGCACCGGTCTCGGTCTTTACTAGCATCCCCAGACGATCAACAGGCAGGATGTAGGTTCGGGCGGCGAGGTCATCGAACTTGCTCTTCGACGTCCAGTATCCGACTATTTCTCCTCTAGCTTCGTCTGCGTGCCCGACTTCGACAATCTGTCGGCGGTTCACCATTCGAATAATCGTGCGCCGCAGGGCGTCCTTGACCTGCCGTTCGGTGTCGAGATGGTGCGCCCGCTGGTCCAGCGTCTCGGTCAGAAGTTCCGACAGCATCGCCTTCAAGTTGACATCTTGGGGCAAAAGATCGGCTTCCTGCCCGATCTGCGCCGCGACACCGAACAGTGCAGCGGTCCTTACAACCCGCTCCGCCGCACCTGACCTGCCCTTTCCCCATTCCGACACCAAGGCGCTAACGCGCCCCCGCACCTCATCCACGCCCAGCTCAATCAGCTTAGCGGCAAACATCGGACCCAGCCATCCATATGCCCCGCCATGCGCCAGCACGTCATACGCGGCCAGTTCGGCGGCATCTTCTTCCCGATCCAACTTGACCGCAGAGTCGTAGCTCACGGTGAAGATGCGCGACAGTGCACCCGAACGAATGTCGATACTGCTATCCTGCGCCTGCTCTGCCTCCAGCCGATCCAGCAGCCCGCGTTCCGTCGACATGCCCATGCAACCGTGCCACGTGTTCACGTCACGCAACGTGCCGTCTGTCTTGCCCCGTGCCCCCCCTATACGACCGGCAAACTGCAAGGCGTTGGCCTGTTCGTCGTTTGCGGTTGCCTTCGACGTGCCCTGTTCATCGGCAGCGAACATAGCCCCGGATGCCACAACCGCCTTGCCTTCCTGCGCAGTCGGAGTAGTATTTCCGGTGATCAGAAGGCCTTCCGCCGACGCGACGGCAAACCATGAAATACCTGCCTTAAGCGACGTCGTCTTACCATGCTTAGCCTTGCCTTCGTTGGCAACAATCACGGCCAGTTCTTCGTCTAGGAAGTCGGCGAGGCACCCGACGGGACCACCCAAGAAACCCGGCAGAAAACGCTTTGCGTTGCGCCCGCGCAGCGCCGCTGACGCGGCCTCTACTGCCATCACTAAATTCCCGGCCTTGGCATCGCTGACCCGCATCGTGTGATCCAACACGTACAGACGCTCGTCTGCCGGATGCTTCACCACTTCCCCCGTAGGGCTTACATACACCTTGTCGGACAGCCACCCAGACTGCTCCACGTAAACGGCTTCCCGTTCGGAATTAACGGCACGGAGCAGGGTCAGGACTGCCTCGGTCGGGGCACTCGGCGCGAAGTCGAGTCCTTCGTTTCTCAGCCGCCCTAAGATGGTGCCACTGTCCTTGTACGTGTCGCCAATTCGGAAAGTGGATTCCACAATCCCCAGCGAATTTGTTCGGTGCTGGTACCGGATCGTCACTTCGTTGGTCCGGGTGCTGCCCTTTTCGCCATCGGCGCAATATAGCACTTCAAACTCGCGAGAGACACGCATCGCCTTGTCGTCCCGCACCTGCGCAAACCAGCCGCCACGATGTACGAATCCGCTGGGCAACCACTTGGACGCGGCGGCGGCATTGCTGACGGATTCAGGCGTGGCCTCAGACACCGAAACATAGTTCGGCGTCTCCATCTCAGCACGACGACGAGCTTCCTCGGCTGCGATAGTCGCCGCAGCCTCTTCCGCGATCTTCTTCCAGATCGGCTTGAGTTCACGTACGCCCAAACTGGTTTCGCTTGCAATTGCCTCTAGAAGCGCGGCCTTGCCTGTTTCGCCGATCACGTCGAAATTGGTGTAGGCCTGCGTCAGCAGCTCCGAGACAGCCCGGTCGGAGGACTGGTTGTCCAGCACCTTGGCTTCGGCAATCAGGCCCCCCAGAACTTCGGCGCGGCGGTCTTCCTTCGCTTCTTCCGTTTCAAATGGATCAATTTCTCCATCCGCTGCCGCGAGCATGAAGCCAAGGTCCATATCGAAAAGCGCATCTTCCTCGAACCATCCCTGCCGAAGAGCCTCTTCAAGGTGCTGCAGCTTATGGCGGCCTTGGCATGAATCGTGGTGACAGAACCAAGTCCAATACTCCGACTGAGAGTCCACTGCGTTAACCGCCATCGTCGCTGTACCACCTTCAGAGCTATGCTCATGTTCGAAGGGGCATTCGGTGTGGACGTGTCCCTGTGCTTCACCACCTGCGTTGCGCACACGATCTGGGCACAGGGTCTCCATCAGGTCCGCGAGCATGAAGCGGTCCTTCGCGGTACGGTGCCAGTCGTTCAGGCTCTTCCCGGACGGTGTCAGCGCCATCGGCGGACGTTCGTCGCCAGACATGTCTGCCGCCATCGTGAAGGCGTTCACCTCCCGATTGGACGTGTAGGTGCTCTTGCGCATCGGCTCGACGTCATCGAACTTTAGGGGAGTACCCATCACCACAGCGGCATACCAATCCGTGGATCCCTTGGGGTGTCGTGCCGTGTAGAATAGGCGGCTTGGATCGGTACAGGAGGTATCGAAATGGATACCAAGCACATTCTGGGCTAGACCGGTGATCTTGTCTTCCCACAGGTCCAAGGAGGCCTGCTGCGTGTCAGCGAGGTCGATAAGCTTTACAGGTGTCTCCAGAGGAAAGATTAGACGAAACTTTTCAAGCGGCGGGGTAGAAAGAATAATCTTCACCCCTTCAGTTGTTTGACTTTTCTGCGTACTGATCTTGCACTCTGAAATGAACGAATCTTCATATCGATTCTTGTCAAACTCGCGCAGATATTGTCTGATCTCGGCCTCGGTCGGGTCGCGGGTGATCTTCAGCTTTCGAAGAACTTCATCACGCTTTAGCTCAAGACCACTGGTACCGTTGTTGTACGAAGTATAGACAAGACACAGAAGGCCCTTCTCCTCAATATCCACGAGAACGTCATCGAGCTTTGCGCCGGAGTCGATATCCAGACCCATAGCGTACATGGTGTCCATGGCCTTGGCCTTGCGTGCACCACCTACAGACGATCCGAGCACGATACATGGCCCAGCCTTGTTCTTCCCAGCAGGGTGTCGGGAGAAGCCCCATGCAGGAGCGTTGCCGTTTCCAGCTCCCCCTATGACCCAATTGCTCCAAGACATGGTGGGAGATACCCATTCTGAATCTTGGGTGTTACGACGATCACGCGCACCCCACATCTCGCCTACGAGAAGAGTAGCCTCACGCCCAAGAAAATCCGCAAAGCCTTCCGGCTCAGTCCCCAGAATTTCCGCGTCGTTCAGTAGTTCGGGAGCAGAAGATTCATCTTCATCAGCAAGAACTTCCCGGCTGCCGTCTTGGTAGTCGGCGATATTGATTACATTTGTCTCAGCATAATCTTGCAAGATGGCAGCATATTCTTCCGCGCACTTAGGTGCCCCCTTCAGGCCGAACAGGTTCAGACTTACCTCCGCGAAGGGGTTGGCAATCGTTTCTTCCGGCGCAGCTTCAAGATCGCTGATAGTTGGCGCATCGCTGCGCTGGGTAGTAGTAGTACTAGTCATAAGCTGTGGTTTTCTTTCTCTCTTTTTCGCCCAATCTGGGCTGCTGTGTTATTTTAGCTTCAAGCTGAAATGTCTTTTCGCATTACATCTTGTAATTAACTTGTATTTGTGAATCACGATTCGATCAACGAATCATTTTATGATTCTCGTGTTTTCTGTTTTTTTTGTAGCGTCCGGGTCACGAAAAACCGCTAAAGCATAGAAAATGCTTGACAAATGGGGGTGCCCCGGGTTATGTTTATAGTAGTAGGGGGTTGTGTCCCTATCATCTTTTCAGGGGTGGTTTCTTTCTCCCACCCCATGCGCCGCTCCTTACGGGGCGGCGTTTTTCGTTCAGTCGTGCTCTGCAGCTTTGCCCAAGGCTCGGTTGCGCGCCATCGTGCCTACCTCAGCCGAGTAATTCGCAGGTTGGTTCTGTTCATCGACGATCTTGACTGAAGGCGCAGCCAGCTTGGACAGGATCGACATCATATGCTCGATATCGACCTTGGGACCGCTGGTCTTAGGTGCGTCACTGCCCCGCGTTTCTGCATCTCGGATCAACTTTTCCAAGGACCGCGTCGCGTCTGTGGCTGACTTCCAGTCGCCAGAGGCGCGGGCCTTCGCTAAAATTTTACGATACTGTTCTGCGCACCAAGAAATGGTAATGCCTAGGTCAGCGAGGCTCCCGCCCGAGCTTCTCGCGCCCATGCTGGCATATACCCTGATGGACTCTTCTCGTCGCAGCTCCTCGACTCGAGCTGCGACGTTTTTCGCGAGGCGCGATGCCGCCGCCCTGTTGTTAGTGGTGGCATATCCGGCGCGAGCATAAGCCTCTCGTTGCTTGCCCCCCCCGGCGAGCAACCGCGCAAATCTCTCGTGCTGCTTGTTGGGTAATTCTGCTGCCATCACACAGGCTCCAAGACGTCTAAGATATCAACCAGCCCGCCGTCCGGGAATGCAGTGAAAAGGTCAGACTTTCCTCCTGCGCCACGTGCCGTGGTCCACTCTCCATCGGTGTTTGTAGACTGGGCAAAACCAGCTTGAAGCAGCACCGACATGGTCAGAACTGCATCGTCATCCAGTTCGCGCTTTAAGCGGTTAAAGTTGACGTAAAATCCTTGGCCGCGTGCTTCAAACGCCTCCATCGAATTTGTTAAAAATCTGGCGAGCTGCGTGCTCAAACCTGCTGTCTGTTCGTACATTTATCAGTTCTTTCTCTTAGTTGTTGGAGGTGATCCGGCGACGGGAGAAACGTCGCCGCCGGATGGGCTGGCCGCGTGGGCAGGCCAGTATTCTTTCACGATGCTTGATCTTGATCCTGCGCTCGGCGCTCAGAGATTTTTTTGGCGACCTCCTCGCGCAGGCGAGCCTCTTCGGCAGAGATCATTTCAGGAGTCCACGCCTTCCTGAGCGCCAGGGCACGCTCTAACCGCTCGCGAGCTTGCTTACGCCTTTGAGCTTCTTTCCTAGATCGCCGCCGAGGCCGTGCTGAAGCATCGCTGTGATGGTCACTTGTGATTGAATCTAGAAAGCTTTCGCGGCTCACAGCAGCCCCCACTTTCTTGCCAGCGCAACACGATTCGCCGGATTCTTAACCTCTTGCAAAAGCTCAATCTTTTCAGCGCGGGATCGAAGATCATCTTGCACGGGCGGTGGCGTTGCGATGCCCAGTTCGCGAGCCAGCGAAATTCGCCGAGCGCGGTCTTCACTGCTGCGCTCATGGTGCACTGCTTCCTTGCCAGCGTTAACCTTCTGCAATGCCACCGCCATGGCTTCCTGATCGCCAGCCGCCACATCAACCTTGAGCTTGCTGTCTGAGAGCTTCGGTAGCTCCTGCAACTGACGGTCCAGCTCGTCGCGATCCAGCTCGGCCCCGAGTGTCGCGTTGCGTAGCTCCGCGATGGAGGTACAGTCTTCGATGGTGAGGTCTACACCGTGCCGCTCTCTGGCAGCGCTGATCGTGTCCTGTACTAGTGCAGAAAATCGATCTGTCAAAACAGGGCTGGAATTAACGATATTGGTGAATGTTTCGAAATTCTGGGACATCATGCAGCCCCCTCAAGGTAAGAATTGTTGCAATTGACGAGCGCAAACGCTGGGGCAATACCTGCGACATCGCAGGTCGCATCGACTCCGACGACACATCGCAAAACGTCACGTTGCAGGAGCAGAAGGTCCGAAAGGGTCCCAACAGATTCCATGACGGAAGGCACGGCCATCGCACTGTTCGCCACCGACGCAAAGAAGAGGCTACGCGCTACATCAAAACGTGCACGGCAATCCTGCGGAAGCAAGGCAAACAGCGCCTTTGCAGTAGTCACATCATCAGCGACGTACAGGCGGTCGCCGTTGACTGAGACTGTAGCGACCAGCCGCCGCATGGCCCCGTCATCCACTTCCTTTTGCTTCAGGGTTAGGAGGGCATCCGCCAGACCAAATCGGTGCGGCCTTGATCGCACGTCGCGGGGTACGCACTCCAACCGCCGTCGTGCTGTACCAAGATGGACGCCGACGGCATCTGCGTAGTCAAAAACTGTTATATTCATTATTTCCTGCTCATTTTGTTAATGTTAAATTCTCTTGTTGACTTAACCTACTAAGTATTGCAGCCAGAGTCAATCGAATCAACAAAACGGGTCAGAAAATGGTAAGTAATTGCGGCGAGATGCCAGGAAAAATGACATTTCATGGCAAGAATCTCTATCGTTTACAGATACATAGTGGGGTTATAGCCTCCTAGGTGTTAATCACACCAAATGGAGAAACCGAATCATGACAATTTCCGAGCAGATGCACGGCGACCTAATTACCGCGACATCGAGGATGGCAGATGCCGCCCTCGCGCCCATCTCTGAGACATTACTGCAACAGCTTAGCGTGATGCTGGCACAGGCACAGGAGCAGCTATCCGCGATGCAGGAAGCCACCATGACAGCAGGCAACGCGGTTCACCTAGACAGGTGATACCACCACGCCGCTAACGCGGCTCAGCTCAATTTCAGTAAGGAAATGAAGTTCGAAGTAGCGGCCCACTTGCGCGATGCGCTTGAAGCTCTGGAAGTACTAGGAGAGCCAGCGTAGGCCCTATCCGCGATGCTTTGGCGGGATGGTATATAGAATGAGCAGAGGCCCCGTCAGGGGCCTCTCTGTAAGCCTGACAAGCCTTGCCGCTAACGCGGCTCACTCCTCATGTGTCATTTCCTTATGCACCCATTCCAGAACCTCGCGCTTCGTTCGCCCACTACTAAGCTCAATCACGTCATCCAAGGAGCGCCGCTCCTTATCACTGCGGTAACGCTCCTCCGCGAGGCTGCGTAAATAGGTATCCCATTCTTCCAGAACCTCGCGACGCCTCTCCAGCTTATCGGAACGTAGATAGGCACGCTGATCGCGATCCCCCCGGCCCTTCATGTGCTGGATGATATGCTCACCTAGCATGAAGTCGATACGCAGAACGTCATCCGACCAATTGCGGAACGTGGTCCGCAGACCATGCGCTGTGGCGAGACGGCCCTCTGCATCTTTCCATTCATACTTGCGGAGCCAAAGGCGGTGCGCATTGTTACTAAGATGCCCGCTCTTCGATGCCTCTGACGGGAAGACATACCCCGTTCCGCCCCATTTGCGCCGTGCAGTTCGTAGAATGTCGATCATGGCCCCCGTCAGGGGGACGCGGAAGACGTACTCCCAGTGCTTCACCCTGCCCGCTGGGATGGTCCAAACCTTTTCTTTGAAGTCAAATTCAGACCACTCCGCGATGACGATGCAGTTGACGCGAACGCCTGTCAGCATGAGCAGCTTCATGGAGAGGCCTACGGACGTGTCCTGTAACGCACACCATAGCGCAGGCGCGTCTTGCCACGGGATTGCAGGATGGTTTTCATGTTCGATGTTCTGAGGCCCTAGGCGATTTGCGACACGGTCCATTAGATCGCGGTCGACTCTTGGATCATCTACCGACACGTAGCCAACTACAGCGTTAATCCATTGGCGCAGCTTGCGTGTCTTCTCCTGCCCCCACATAGGTTTGAGGAACTTGATAAGATCATCGGCGGTGAGGTCTGCGACGCCCTTGCGACCGATGTGCGGAAAGACATTCAATTCCATGCCCCGCAGCCAATTCAGGGGCCTTGCGTAATGCTGGCAATGTACTTGCCAATACTCCCGGGCAGCTTCTTCAAAGGTAACCCCTTGCCGCCTAACGGCGGTACGTTCTGCTATAGGATCGCGTCCCTCTGCCTTAATGCCCCGAGCCTTCGACGCCAGCTCTCTGGCCTTTGCCAGTGATACTTCAGGATACTTACCCAAACCCATTTCCCGCGCTGCGCCGTTCAGCGTGTACTTGTATATCCATGACGCGCCCCGCTTTTTCTTATCGAAGTATAACCCTGCGCCGTCATGGTGCTTCTTAACAGGTAGACCCTGTAGCTCTGCCGCTTTCAGTTTTGACATCTGGAAGTCACTTTCTATTGGTCGGGCTTCGCACCCCTAAGAACTGACCCCCAAACTAACCCCCAACTACATGTTGTGCAAATAGAATCTAAAATTCGTTAAGTAATTGATTTTATTTAATTGATATTGAAGCATGTTCTACATTTAGTCCTGTGTGATTCCCCTACGGGCTGCCACTTGTACTTTCCCCCAATCTATAGTTGCCGCAGTTACTGGCCCACCCGACGGTCGGTTCGGGCCTGCAGTGGCATGGCGCTGCAAGACTGGGCCGCACCAATCATGTCTGACGCCGAGGGCAGCGTGCAAAACGCGGCTTGACGGGTGCCGGAACAACTGTCATCGAAATGCGGTCGGTTTCCTTCGGGAAATAATAGGGAATTCGCCATTCGAGCTTGGTCTTGGATGAACCGAAACTGCCCCCGCAACTGTAGACGGTGAGCTACCTCCATCATGCCACTGGGCCCTTTGGCCCGGGAAGGCGGGGACAGCCGCGATCCGTCAGTCAGGAGACCTGCCGACACTGAACCTGAAACACCGGGCGGGGTTGCTCGGGAGAGGATGATGATGGGACCGAGCCTTACGACACGCGCAGACCACCTAGCGCCCGCGCGCCGTTTTGCTGGCCCCTTCTCTTTCTATTCAAAGACCCCGGCGTCGGACCAACCGGAGCCTTCGACATGACAACCACACGCGCAAAAGCGACATTTACCGGACTGACCCTGATCGCCTCTCTAGCAGGGAGCACCGTGCTGGCGGCAGAAACAACCTATCCGCTGACCATCGATAATTGCGGCCACAGTCTGACCTTTGATAGCGCCCCCGAGGCCACCGTGACCATCGGGCAATCCACGACCGAGATCCTGTATCTTCTGGGCCAGCAGGACCGGATCAAGGGGACGTCGGTCTGGTTCAGCTCTGTCCTGCCAGAATTCAACGAAACCAACGCCGCCATCGACCGGTTGGCCGACAATGACCCCAGCTTTGAAAGCGTTCTGGCCAAACGTCCCGATCTGGTCACCGTCATGTATGAATGGCACGTCGGTCCCGAAGGTATGGTTGGCACCCGCGACAGCTTTCACGAGGTTGGCGTTCCGACCTATGTGATGCCCACCGACTGCGCCGCAAAGGACAATACGGTCGGGGCGGATGGCACGCGATCTGAACTGTTCACCACCCAGCAGCTCTATACCAGCATCGAGGAACTTGCCCGGATCTACAACGCGCAAGATGCCGGTGCCGCCCTGCTGCAAGATCTGCAATCGCGCGAAGCAAAGGCCGTGGCCAAGGCCAAATCGCTGAACCTGCCTCAGGGGACATCAGCGTTGTTCTGGTTCTCAGCGTCGGAAATGGCGGCGGACCCCTATGTCGCCGGCCAGCAGGGTGTGCCCGCCTATATGATGGACAAGCTTGGCGTCGAAAACGTTGTGACCTCGGCCGAGGAATGGCCGCTGGTAGGCTGGGAAACACTGGCGAAATCCGATCCGACTTTCATTGTTCTTGCCAAGATGGACCGTCGCCGCTTTCCGGCCGATGATATCGAGAAAAAGCGCGAATTCCTGATGACTGACCCCGTCGCCCGCGAGATGACCGCCGTGAAAGAGGGCCGGATCATCACCATGGACGCCCATGCGATGGACCCGACCGTGCGCGCGATCTATGCGCTCGAGACGATGGCCGACGCGCTGTCCGGTTTCGATCTGGCCGAATGACCGCAATCGACCGCCCCGTAATGCGCAGACCGCAGTGGCACTGGTGGGTGATTATCCCGCCCGCGCTGTTGGCCGCGCTGCTGTTTGGTGCTGCCATCGGCGAGGTCTCTATCCCGCCGCAGGTGGTGCTGAAAGTGCTGGCCAATAAGGTGCTGAACGCGGGTTATGCGGTCGACAAGATCGACGAAGGCATTGTGTGGAACTACCGCATGGCGCGGGCCGTGGTCGCGATGTGTTGCGGGGCCGGTCTGGCACTGTCAGGCGTCGTGTTGCAGGCGCTGCTGCGCAATGCGTTGGCAGACCCTTATCTGCTGGGCATCTCGGCGGGCGCGTCGACGGGTGCCGTCGCGGTGACCATCCTCGGGCTGGGGGGGGGTGCGATCTCGCTGTCCATCGGGGCCTTCAGCGGGGCGCTTGTGGCCTTTGCCTTTGTCGCCGTGCTGGCGCAGGCGGCGGGGGGCGGCGTCGGGCTGCGGGCAGCGGGTGTGATCGTGCTGGCAGGCATTGCGGGCAGCCAGATGTTCAACGCCCTGACCGCACTGATGATCACCAAATCCGCGAATGCGGAACAGGCCCGCGCCATCATGTTCTGGCTCTTGGGAAACATGTCGGGCGTGCGTTGGCCGGATGTGTTCAGCGCGTTGCCTGCCGCGATGATCGGTCTGCTGGCCTGCCTGTGGCACGCCCGCGCGCTGGATGCCTTTACCTTCGGCAGCGACAGCGCCGCGTCCTTGGGCATTCCGGTGCGCCGCGTGCAGCTGCTGCTGATCGGCACGGCGGCGCTGGTCACGGCGGTGATGGTCTCGGTGGTCGGGGCGATCGGCTTTGTGGGACTGGTGATCCCCCACGCCATGCGCATTGTCGTAGGGCATCGTCACGCGATCCTTGTGCCTGCATCTGCACTGGCTGGAGCGGTATTTTTGGTCTTTGCCGATGTGATTTCGCGGGTGATCGTACCGGGCCAAGTGCTGCCCATTGGCGTCGTTACCGCTTTGGTCGGCGCGCCTGTGTTTGCGCTGATCCTGATTGGCAAAAGGACGTCGCCATGATCCTGTCGTGTCACGAACTGGGCTGGCGGGTGCGCAACCGCGCCATTGTCAACGATGTGTCCTTGTCCTTGCGACCGGGCGAAAAGCTGGGGCTGATCGGGCCGAACGGATCGGGTAAATCCACGCTGCTGCATATGCTTGCCGGTATTCAGAAACCGTCGCGCGGGCGGGTCGAACTGGACGGCGCACCGCTTGCAAAGATGCGCCAGCGCGACATTGCGCAGCGGCTGGCGTTGGTCGAACAACACGCCGACACGGCTGACCGTATCACCGTGCGCCATGCCGTTGAACTGGGCCGCACACCGTGGCTGTCGGCCCTGCGCGGGTGGAGCCATCAGGATGATGCCATCGTGACGCAGGCCTTGGCGGATGTGGACCTGTCGGGCTTTGGCGACCGGCACTGGCACACGCTGTCGGGAGGCGAACAACAGCGCGTACATATCGCGCGTGCCTTGGCACAAAGGCCGCAAGTGCTGCTGCTGGACGAGCCGACGAACCACCTTGATATCCGGCACCAACTGTCGATCCTCGAGCTGATCCAGCGCCTGCCAACCACCGCCATCATCGCGCTTCATGACCTGAACCAAGCCACCCTTTGCGACCGTATCTGCGTGCTGCAAAATGGCACCTTGCGTGCCATTGGCACCCCGTCCGAGATCCTGAACGAACCTCTGCTGCGCGAGGTCTTTGGCGTCTGCGGTCACTTCCTCACGGATCCGGCGGACAACGCCCAAGTGATCCGCTTTCACACCGCGGCGCATTAGTCGGCGCAACCTGCACACCATTTGACAACTATCTTAAACATCCGGTCGGGAACCTTACGCGCTCTCCTTAGGTTTAACCTAAGGATCCTGAAGGAGTAGCTACAGATGACCGATAAAAAGCAGACCCCTCCCACCACCACTGACGCCGGTATTCGCGTTCAAAGCGATGAACATTCGCTGACCGTTGGCCCCGATGGCCCGATCGTGCTGAATGATGCCTATCTTCTTGAACAGATGGCGAATTTTAACCGCGAACGCATTCCAGAACGCCAGCCCCACGCCAAAGGCTCCGGTGCGTTCGGCACCTTCGAGACGACGCAGGACGTGTCGAAATACACGATGGCGAATATCTTCCAGCCCGGTGCGAAATGCGATGTGGTGATGCGGTTCTCTACCGTGGCGGGGGAACGCGGCAGCCCTGACACATGGCGCGACCCGCGCGGCTTTTCGGTCAAGATGTACACCGACGAAGGCATCTTTGACATGGTCGGCAACAACACCCCGATCTTCTTTGTACGCGACCCTATCAAGTTCCAGCAATTCATCCGCAGCCAGAAACGCCGCGCGGATAACAACATGCGCGACCACGACATGCAGTGGGATTTCTGGACCCTGTCGCCAGAAAGCGCGCATCAGGTGACCTATCTCATGGGCGACCGCGGTATTCCGAAAAACTGGCGCGAGATGAACGGCTATTCCAGCCACACCTATTCGCTGGTCAATGCCGAGGGCGATAAATTCTGGGTCAAGTTCCACTTCCACACCGATCAGGGCGACGGTAACGCCTACCTTAGCCAGGAAGAAGCCGACAAGCTGGCGGGGACCAACGGCGATTATCACCGCGCCGATCTGTTCAATAACATCCGCGACGGGAACCACCCCAGCTGGACGCTCATGTGGCAGATCATGCCCTATGAGGATGCCAAGACCTATCGCATCAACCCGTTTGATCTGACCAAGGTCTGGCCGCACGAGGACTACCCGCTGATCGAGGTCGGCAAGCTGACCCTGAACCGCAACCCTACCGATTTCCATACAGAGATCGAACAGGCCGCGTTCGAGCCGAACAATATGGTGCCGGGCGTGGGTCTGTCGCCGGACAAGATGCTGATGGCACGCGGCTTTGCCTATGCTGACGCGCACCGAGCGCGGCTGGGGGTGAACTACAAGCAGATTCCCGTCAACAAGCCCGTGTCACCCACGCATAGCTATTCAAAGGATGGTGCGGGCCGGACTGAAAAGGTTTCTGATCCGGTGTACGCGCCCAACTCCTACGGTGGCCCCTCTGCGCAGCCACATCAGCATGAGGCTGGCCTGTGGTATTCCGACGGTGAAATGGTGCGTCAGGCCTATACCCTGCGCCCTGATGATGACGACTGGAGCCAGGCTGGCAAGCTTGTCCGCGAGGTCATGGACGCTGACGGCCGTGAACGTTTGGTGTCGAACGTCGTGGGTCATTTGTGTGACGGCGTCAGTGAAAAGGTGCTGGTCCGCGCCTTTGAATACTGGCGCAATATCGACAAGGAAACTGGCGACAAGATCGAGGCCAGTGTGCGTGAAAAGCTGGGCGGCGAATCCAAAGCCCCCGGTATGGCGTCAGCGCTAAGCATTGGCGGCAAGTAACACCGACCTATCTATTGCACGCGATCAGCGGGGCCTTATCGGGCCCCGCTTTGCTATGTCTAGTTTCGCTGTGTTATCCGACGGCGATATTGTCGATCAGCCGCACACCGGCCAACCAAGCGGCTGCAAGCAAGCGTGCAGGACGGTCGGGCGTGGTCATCAGTTCCAACCGGTCGGCAGATCGCAAATCAAGGTATTCCACCTGCGTAAAGCCCGCGCGTTCAATCCGCTTTACCGCCACCGCGCGAAGGGCTTCAAGATTGCCCCCCGCACGCAGCCCCTCTGACATCTCCTCCATCGCGCGGTGCAATTCTGGTGCCCACGTACGGGCGCGATCCGACAACATCAGGTTGCGCGACGACATGGCCAACCCGTCCTCTTCGCGGATGGTGGGGCAACCGACGACCTCGATCGGGAGGTCCAGATCGCGGGCCAGACGGGTGACCACCTGCAGCTGCTGATAGTCCTTTTCGCCAAAGAACGCCTTGTCGGCTTGGGTCTGGGTGAACAGCTTGGTCACGATGGTCGCAACCCCGTCAAAGTGCCCTGCCCGATGCGCACCGCACAACCCTTGGGTAATGCCATCGACGGATACGGTCGTCGCAAAGCCATCGGGGTACATCTGCGCCCCATCAGGCACGTAAACCACATCCGCCTTCAACGAGATCAGCTTGCGCGCGTCCTCTTCTTCGGTGCGGGGATAGTTCTTGTAATCATCGGGGTTGTTGAACTGCTTGGGGTTGATGAAGATCGTCACGATCACGCGGTCGCAGGCCTCTTTCCCCGCCCGAACGAGGCTCAGGTGCCCCTGATGCAGCGCACCCATCGTGGGCACGACGGCGACGCTTTCGCCCGCGGCTTTCCATCCGGCGACTTTGCTGCGCAGTTCAACCAGCGTGCGGATAATTTCGGGTGTCATGTTTTAGAAACCTCGTCAGAAAATACATGGTCAGGTCCGGGGAAGGATCGCGCCGTGACCTCGTCGGCATAGGCCTGAACCGCGGCTTTTGCGTCATCGCGCAGATGGGCGTAGCGTTTTACGAATTTCGCCTTGAAGGCGGTGAACAGTCCCAGCATGTCGTCGACCACCAGAATTTGCCCGTCGCATTGCGCGGATGCACCGATGCCGATGGTGGGAATGCTGACGGTTTCGGTGATCTGGTTGGCCAGCGCTTGCGGTACTTTTTCAAGCACCACGGCAAAGGCCCCTGCCCGCGTCACCGCCTGCGCGTCGGCCATCAGCTGCGTGCCTGCCGCGCCGCGCCCCTGCACCTTATAGCCGCCAAGCGTGTGGATCGACTGCGGCGTCAGCCCGATATGCGCCATCACCGGAATGCCCCGCTTGGTCAGAAAAGCGATGGTGTCTTCCATCACCTCACCTCCCTCGAGCTTGACCGCGCCGGCACCGGTTTCACGCATCAAACGCGCCGCGTTTTCAAAGGCTTGCGCCGGGCTTTGTTCATAGCTGCCGAACGGCATATCGATGACCAACATCGACTGTGTCAGCCCGCGCCGCACCGCTTGACCGTGCAGGATCATCATCTCCATCGTGACCTCGAGCGTCGACGGCAGCCCGTGCAGCACCATCCCCACTGAATCCCCCACCAGCACAAAGTCGCAGATGCCATCCATCACCTGTGCCATCGGCGTCGTATAGGCCGTCAGGCTCACCAGCGGAGCCCCCCCTTTTCGAGCCAGAATATCCGTCGGCATCGGGGCAGTCTTGCGGGCTGTTGCGCTCATCTTGGCGGTCCTTTGTATAAGGTACGTCATTGCAATCACTGTGGCGCATGCACAGGCATGGGCCACAGTGATTGCGCATGCTTCTAGACCAAAACATCGCGGTTGAGGTAGCAAAACCCGAAAGAATTTACGCGTGTCGCAGCGTCAGTCGATTTAATGCTACTCTGACGGGATGGGCGGGACGGTCTGCGCACGGTGTCCCCTAGGTATGGTCAACACCAGCAGGCACACCACGACCAGTCCTACACCGATCCACCCCAAGGCGGGCAAGCGTTCGCCCACAATGACCACGGCCAGCACCGCCGCAACCACCGGTTCAATCAGCGTCAGGGTGGTGGCCGTACTGGCCCGCACCCGTGACAGCCCGTACCCGAAACAGATGTAGCCCAGAAACATCGGCACAAACGCCATATAAAGCCCGACCGCCGCATTGCCCCATGAGGCCAGCAGCGGGCCACCCGTTACGATCAGCACGGGCATGAGAAACATTCCTCCCAGACCAAAGGTCGCGCCCATCACGACAGATGACCGCACGCCACGCAACATCACCGACCGCGCCGTCCAGCTATACAGCGCATAGGTAAAGCCCCCCAGCAGGCCAAGCGCCACGCCAAGCGGGACAGATGAACCGCCCACAGCGCTGTGGCTGCTCCCCTCGGCCAGACAAATCAACACCATCCCCGCAACGCCCGACAGCGCGCCGACGGTCCAGCGCAGGGTCAGCAAGGATCGTTCCATCACATATTCAATAAGAGCGGCAAACAAGGGCGCGGTGCCGATGGTGACGACGGTGCCGATGGTCACCCCCGCCAGCCGCATCGCGCTGTAAAAGGCCAGCGGATAAATCATGACGGCCAAGGCCCCCAGCACAAGAAGCCCGCGGTGCTGCCAAAGTGCGGCGCGGGCCCGCGCAATGCCGCGCAATGCCAGCAAAGCCTGTCCGAG
Organism: Sulfitobacter sp. M22; assembly: GCF_021736025.1. Taxonomy (NCBI): domain Bacteria; kingdom Pseudomonadati; phylum Pseudomonadota; class Alphaproteobacteria; order Rhodobacterales; family Roseobacteraceae; genus Sulfitobacter; species Sulfitobacter sp. M22. The sequence continues at coordinate 1,359,046 of NZ_WMEC01000001.1, forward strand.
ACCGCCAATCCCCATAGCAGCAGCCCCGATGGCAGCCGCGCTGACATCGGGGGCGAAAGTCGCGGCCGTGCCTGTCGTGCCCCAAACGGTACCCGCGAACAGTACCCCCGCGATGCCACGCGCATTACTTTGACCGCCTGCATTGGCCGCGTTTGTCATAGGGTCACACCTACCGTCTTTCAGCCCGCCACGCCCGCGCAATGAAGGCCGCCGGAGTCATAGCGTTATTCAGAGTGCAACCGCGACACGATGCTGCTGGCTGTGACCGTGCCGATCGTCTCTCCGTCTTCGACCACGGGGATCGCCTGTCCATCGTCGCCGATTTTGCCAATCAGTTCCGACACCGGCGTTTCCGCGGCAACGGCCCCGTCCGAGCTGGCAGCCGGTGGCCCCATCACATCGCGTGCCGTCAGCACGCCAAGCGGATTCATATTGGCCACAAACTCCGCGACATATTCTGACGCGGGGTTCGAAAAAATCTCGCGCGGGGTGCCGCATTGCACGATGCGCCCACCTTCCATGATGGCGATGCGCCCGCCGAGCTTGAAGGCTTCGTCCAGATCGTGGCTGACGAAGATGATCGTGCGTTTAAGCTCGCGTTGCAGATCAAGCAGCTCGTCCTGCAAGCGGGTACGGATCAACGGATCAAGGGCAGAGAAAGGCTCGTCCATCAGCAGGATCGGGGCTTCGGTGGCAAAGGCGCGGGCCAGCCCCACACGTTGCTGCATGCCGCCCGACAGCTCGCTGACCTTGCGGTCGGCCCAATCGGCCAGCCCGACCAGCTTCAGTTGCGCCTCTGCCCGTTCAAGGCGTTCGCGCTTGGGGACATCCGCCAGTTCCAGCCCAAGCGCCACGTTGTCACGCACGGTGCGCCACGGCAACAATCCGAACTGCTGGAAAACCATTGACACACATTCACGGCGCACACGGCGCAGATCAGCGGCAGAGCTTGCGGTGACATCACAGCTCCAGTCGCCATCATGCACCCGCACCGATCCGCGCACCAGCGGGTTCAGCCCGTTGACTGCACGCAGCAAGGTGGACTTGCCCGAGCCGGACAAGCCCATCAGAACAAGGATCTCGCCCTGTTTGACGTCAAGCGTGCAGTTATGCACCCCAAGGATCTGGCCGGTTTCGACCTCGATCTCGGCGCGGTCTTTGCCTGCATCCATCAAGGGCAGCGCCTTGGCCGGCTTCGTGCCGAACACGATGGATACGTTGTCGAATTCAACGGCGTTTGCGGGGTTGTTCATTTGATCGCTCATTTACGTGTCACCCGTAGCATCCGGTCCAGCATGATGGCGACCACCACAATGATCAGCCCCGATTCAAAGCCAAGCCCCGTGTTCACCTGATTAAGCGCCCGCACCACCGGCACGCCCAGACCATCGGCCCCCACGAGGGCGGCGATCACCACCATCGACAGCGACAGCATGATAGTCTGGTTCAGACCGGTCATAATCTGTGGCAACGCATAGGGCAGCTCGATCTTCCACAGGGTCTGGCTGGGCTTCGCGCCAAAGGCCTGCGCGGCCTCGAGCAGCGCCTTGGGGGTCGATGCGATACCAAGCTGCGTCAGCCTGATCGGTGCCGGCAGCACAAAGATCACCGTCGCGATCAGCCCCGGCACCATGCCGATGCCGAAAAAGACAATCGCGGGAATGAGATAGACGAAGGTGGGCAGCGTCTGCATCAGATCGAGCACCGGTGCCATATAGCGATACATCCGCGGGCGGTGCGCCGCGGCGATGCCGATGGGGACGCCGACGCCCATACACACCACACAGGCCGACAGCACCAGCGTCAGGCTTTCGGTCGTTTCCTCCCAATAGTCCTGATTGAGGATGAACAAAAACCCCACCACGATCAGCAACGGGGTTTTCCAGTTGCGCTGGATCGCCCATGTCAGCGCGCCGAAGACGGCGATGATGATCAGCGGATGCGGCGTTTGCAGCACCCAAAGGATTGCGTCAATCAACCATTCCATCGCGACGGCCAGCCCGTCGAACAGCCACCCGGCGTTGATGAGCAACCAATCAAAGATCGCCTCTGCGGCGTCATCAATCGGGATCTTGTTGTCGGTGAGCCAGTTCATGGGAACCTCCGGAGGACTGTTATCGTGCGATCATAGCAAAAAGGGCCCGCCCAGTGGCAGGCCCTTTTCACATTTTGTTGGATCAATTACTCGACGATGGTCTTAGCCGCGGCCATCGCGTCGCCACCGTCACGTGTTGTAACGCCGTCCAGCCATGTGTTCAGCACGTCAGGGTTGGCCTTGATCCAGGCCGTTGCCGCATCACGTGGCTCTTCGCCATCATCCAGAATGGCACCCATGATTTCGTTCTCCATGGCGAGCGTGAATTCCAGATTGTTCAGCAGCTTGCCGACGTTCGGGCATTCTTCGACGAAACCGGCGCGGGTGTTGGTCGCGACTGTCGCACCACCCAGATCGGGCCCAAAGAAGTCGTCCCCGCCTTCAAGATAGGTCAGGTCAAAGTTCGCGTTCATCGGGTGCGGTTCCCAGCCAAGAAAGACGATCGGCTCGCCCTTGGCGGACAGGCGTTTCACCTGCGCTAGCATCCCCTGCTCGGAGGATTCCTTGACCTCGAATTCGGCCAGATCAAAAGCGTTGTCGTCAATCATCGACTGGATCAGACGGTTGCCGTCGTTGCCCGGCTCAATGCCATAAATCTGGCCGTCCAGCGCGTCTGCATTGGCTGCGATATCGGCAAAGGTCTTGATCCCCAGATCGGCGGCGGCTTTGTTCACCGCCAGCGTGTATTTCGCGCCGGTCAGGTTGGTGCGCACGGTGTCAACCGTACCGTCTTCGCGATAAGGCGCGATGTCGGCTTCCATTGTCGGCATCCAATTGCCAAGAAACACATCTACATCGCCCGCAGCCATCGACGTATACGTCACCGGAACGGAAAGGATTTTTACGTCGGTTTCATACCCCAATGCGTCCAGCACAACGGTGGTCGCAGCGGTTGTTGCGGTGATGTCGGTCCAGCCTACGTCGGAAAAAGTGATTTCGTCACAGCTGGCCGCAGCAAGGCTGCTGGCAAGCGACAAGGTAAGCGCGGTGGTTGCTGCAAGGATTTTCATGGCAGAGGAACTCCCGTTATGTTTATTGTTGGTCGCGCAATAGAGCGCTATCGCGCCCTTCGATGCAACCCGATTTCTATAGGACCGCGCGGCATGATGCAGTGCGGACAAGGAGAAAACCAATGATCCGCATGCCCCAATTTCACCGTCCGCTTTACGCAGGTCGCCCCGCGTGAGCGGCGCAAGCCCTGCGTGGATCGGCGTCGATGTCTCAGACGGACATGTGCATTTGTGGGTGCATGATCCCCGTGGTGACGTGCTGGCACAGGCCGACGGGCCAGTTGCCGATTTGCCCGCCGAGGCGGGGTTTGTTGCCGCACTGACCGACCTGCTGTCGCCCTATTTGTCAGATCACCAGCGCTTGCCGGTGATTGTGGCTGGGCTGCCTGCCCTGCCCGCACACAGTCTGAGGCCGGTGCCAGCGCTGCCCGTTGACGGGGTTTTGGGTCTGGATGCCGACGACCCACGCTTGGATTTACGCGCAGTGCCGGGGCTGAAACAGGCCACTCCGCCGCAGATGATGCAAGGCCCCGAAACTGCGATCGCGGGCTACCTGCAAGCACTGCCAGAGTTTGACGGCGTAATCTGTACTCTTGATGCACAGTCTACATGGAGCCACATCAGCGCCCGCGAGGTGGTCAGCTTTCAAACATTCATGACACCGGCGATGGCACTCCAGCTCGGCGGTGCCGCCCCCCTGTCGCAGGCCGTTGCCGGCGGGACGCTGATTGAAGAGACGTTTGACACGGCCGTGAATGACATCATGGCCCGCCCTCAAAGTTTTGGCACCGCCCTTGCCGAGACTTCTGCGCAAGCCGCCCTTGAGGGGGCCAGTCCCGATGCAGGCTGGTCGCGGCTGATGGGGGCTCTTATCGGGCTCGAGCTTGCCGGATCGCGCCCCTACTGGCTGGGCCGCGAAGTCGTGATCCTATCGGATAGCCCGCTTTCGGCACTCTATACACGCGCGCTCAAAGCGCAGGGTGTCTTGGCACAAGATGTCTCGCGCAGGGAGCAACTGCGCGCAGGGCTTCAGGTCTGTGCAGAGGCAAGCGTCAACTGACGAGACGGGCACACCTAAGGGGAAGCCCCCGGCCTTAGGCCGGGGTGCCACCGTTCTCGGGAAAGAAGCAGGCCGCCGCATGGTGGCCTTGGGTCAGTTCGGGCCGTTCAGAACGGCATTTATCCTGCACCTTCCAACACCGTAGCGCAAAGGGGCACCCGTCGGGAATGGCCAAGGGCGATGGCAGTTCTCCCTCCAGCTTGATCCGTTCTTTCGCGGCACGGGGGTCTGCTTGCGGCGTCGCCGACAGCAGCGCTTTGGCATAAGGATGAAACGGCGTGCCGAACACATCCTCGCGGCTACCGCGTTCGACGGCACGGCCCAGATACATCACGATCACCTCGTCGGCGACGTGACGTACAACGCTAAGGTCATGCGAGATGAACAGATAGGCCAGTTGCAGACGTTCCTGCAGATCGACCAGCAGGTTCAGCACCGAGCTCTGGATCGACAGGTCCAGCGCGGACACAGGCTCGTCCAGCACCAGCACTTTGGGGTCCAGCATCAACGCCCGCGCAATCGCGATCCGCTGGCGTTGCCCGCCGGAGAACATATGCGGATAGCGGTCAAAATGCTCAGGCCGCAAACCCACCAACCCCAGCATCTCGCGCGCCTTGGCAGTACGCTCCTTGCTGCTCATGTCGGGGCGGTTGATCTTGAGAGGTTCTTCGAGGATCGCGCCGATCCGCTGGCGCGGGTTGAGCGAGCCATAGGGGTCTTGGAACACGATCTGCACCGATTTACGCAGCGATGCCCAGTCTTCGCGGACCACGGGTTTGCCATCCAGTGTCAGCGATCCGGCGGTCGGGTCCTCGATCATCGTGACCATCCGCGCGAGCGTCGGTTTCCCGCAGCTGCTTTCGCCTACGACGGCCAGCGTCTTGCCGGGATACAGCGCGAAATCGAGCCCGCCGACGGCCTTGAGCGTGCGCGGCTTGCGAAACAGCCCGCCGCCGACTTCGTAGTGACGCTCTAGCGCCGTTGCAGTCATCACAGGTGCGGTCATGATGCGACCCTTTCGTCTGTGTTCAAGGGGTAGAAACAACGCGCATAGCCCAGATCAGGGCCCAAGGCGGGCGGCGCTTCGGACTTGCATTTGGCGTTGGCGAATTTGCAGCGTGGCGAAAACAGGCATCCTGCGGGGCGGTCGAATTGCCCCGGCACCACGCCCGGAATGGTCGGCAGCCGCTTTTCTGTCGCCCGCTCTGGCAGCGCGTCCAGCAGCGCCGAGGTATAGGGGTGGTGCGGCGCGTCAAATAGCGGGATCACCGGCTGCTCTTCGATCTTTTGGCCCGCATATTGCACGCTGACCCGTTCGGCGGTTTCCGCAACCACGCCCATGTCGTGCGTGATCAAGACCAACCCCATGCCGGTTTCCTCGCGCAGGGATGCCAGCAGGTCAAGGATCTGCGCCTGAATGGTCACATCCAGCGCCGTGGTGGGTTCATCAGCAATCAGCAGCTTGGGCTTGCAGGCAATCGCCATGCCGATCATCACACGCTGGTTCATCCCGCCCGACATCTGGTGCGGGAAAGGCGGACAGCCGCTTTTCGGGATCGGGGATGCCGACCTGTTCAAAGAGCTCAATCGCGCGTTTCTGACGTTCGCGGCGGCCCATGCCAAGATGCACCCGTAGGGCCTCGCGGATTTGCCAGCCGACGGTAAAACACGGGTTCAGGGATGACATCGGTTCCTGAAAGATCATCGCCAGATCATTGCCGACGATCTTGCGGCGCGCTTTGGCATCCATCGTCAGCAGGTTGTGCCCGTCAAAGGTCAGCTCGTCCGCGGTGACGGTAGCCGTCCAGGGCAGCAGCCCCATCAGCGCCAGCATCGACACGGATTTACCCGACCCGCTTTCCCCCACAATCGCGAGGATTTCGCTTTCGTTCACGTCTTGGTCGACCCCGTCCACCGCCCGGAACTTGCCCGAGGCCGTGGCGAAATCAACGCTTAGGTTTCTGATACGCAAAAGTGTCATGGCTCAGCTCCGTTTCAGTTTCGGATCAAGCGCGTCGCGCAGGCCGTCACCCATGAGGTTGATCGCCAGCACGGTCACAAGGATCGCCACGCCGGGGAAGGTCACGACCCACCACGCGCGCAAAATGAACTCGCGTGCTTCGGCGAGCATGGTGCCCCATTCAGGAGTGGGCGGCTGCGCCCCCATCCCCAGAAAGCCTAAAGCCGCCGCATCAAGGATCGCGGTCGAAAACGACAACGCGGCCTGCACGATGATCGGCGCAAGGCAGTTGGGCAGCACGGTGACAAACATCAGCCGGAATATCCCCGCCCCTGCCACACGCGCCGAGGTCACGTAATCCTTTTGCCGTTCTGACATGACGCTGGCACGGGTCAGGCGCACATAGTGCGGCTGCAATACAATCGCGATGGCGATCATCGCGTTGGTCAGCGATGGCCCAAGAATCGCCACCAGCACCAGCGCCAGCAGCAACGACGGGAATGCCAAAACGATATCCATCACGCGCATGATGATGCTATCGACCCATTTGGGTGCAAAGCCCGCGATTAAGCCGATGATGATCCCGCCGCTCGCCGCGATTGAAACGACGACGACCCCCACAAAGAAAGAATAGCGCGCGCCCACGATCAGACGCGACAGCATATCGCGTCCCAGCGGGTCGGTGCCCAGAATATGGGTCCAGCTGCCGCCCTCTTGCCACGCGGGTGGCTGTAGGGTGGCGGCGCGGAATTGCTCGGTTGCGTCATGCGGCGCGACCCACGGGCCGAACAAGGCCAGAAAAGCAAAGACCGCAAAGATATACAGCCCGATGACAGCGCCACGGTTTTCGCGAAAGTAGAACCAGAATTCGCGCAAGCGGCCCTGACGTTCCTGAACCATTGCGGCTTCGGCAGAGAGTGCGTCGTCCATATTATCGCTTTCTGATTTTGGGGTTGATGACGCCGTACAGCATGTCGACGGTCAGGTTCACGACCATCACCATCACAGCAATCAGCAGCAGCCCGCCCTGAACCACGGGGTAATCGCGGCGGAAAATACTATCGACCATCCACTTGCCGATGCCCGGCCAGCTAAAGATCGTTTCGGTCAGGATCGCGCCGGCCAGCAGCGTGCCCACCGACAGACCAATCACGGTGATCACGGGGATCAGCGCATTACGCAGCGCGTGGATGCCGTTGATCCGTCCCGGCGACATGCCTTTGGCGCGCGCGGTGCGGATGTAATCCTCGCCCAGAACTTCCAGCATGGCCGACCGCGTCTGGCGCGCGATCACGGCCAGCGGGATCGTCCCTAGCACAATCGTCGGCAAGATCAGATGCCGCACCGCCGAAATAAACGCGCCCTTCTGGCCTGACGCCAGACTGTCGATCAGCATAAAGCCGGTGGGGTTGGGGAAATAGTACAGCAGATCGATCCGCCCCGACACAGGCGTCCATTGCAGGTTGCCCGAAAAGACAATGATCAGCAGCAACGCCCACCAGAAGATCGGCATCGAATAGCCCACCAGTGCCGTGGACATCAGCGCCCGGTCAAAAAACTTGCCTCGGTTCACCGCCGCAATCACCCCCGCCGGAAGGCCAAGCGCGATGGCAAAGATCATCGCACAGACCGACAGCTCAAGCGTCGCGGGGAACAGCGTAAAGAATTCGTCGAACACCGGGCGCTTGGTGACAAAGCTATTGCCCAGATCGCCCTGAAGCACGCCGGTCAGATAGTCCCAGAATTGCACATAGATCGGCTGGTCATAGCCGAATTGTTTGGCCAGTTGGGCATAGCGTTCATCAGAGATTCCGCGCTCGCCCGCCATCACTTGGATGGGGTCATCCGGCAGCGCGCGGATGAACCCGAAGGAGATCAGCGTCACCCCGATGAAGGTCGGGATGAACGTCAGCAGTCGTCCCAGAACATAGTTCAGCATTTTATCACCATCAGCTCTTTGGGGAAGTTGGTCAGCGTTTCATAGCCGTCGTCGGTAATCAGCACGTCATCCTCGATGCGCACGCCGAAATTCCCGATCTCGTAGAGGCCGGGCTCATTGGTGTAAACCGTCCCGGCGGGTAAAGTCATGTGGTTGCCACGCATGATATAAGGGGCCTCGTGGACCTCGCGGCCCAGACCGTGGCCGGTCTTGGTGCGGATGCGGTCCCCATAGGGCGAGGCTTCCAGCACAGAGATCACGGCATCGTCGATGTCATGCGCGGTCACCCCCGCGCGGGTCACGGCAAGCCCTGCCATATTGGCGCGCAGCACGGTGTCATAGACATCGCGCCCCTCGTCGGTGACATGATCCAGAAAAACGGTGCGGGTGATGTCGGCGGCAAAGCCGTTCTTGCGCGCGCCAAAGTCCAGCAGCAGCGCATCGCCCGCCTTGACTGCGTAATCCTCGCGCGCGTGGGCATGGGGCCGAGCCGAGCCATCCGCGGCGGCCACGATGGGACCAAAGGACAGGTCATCCGCCCCTTCCGCGAAAAGCGCCTGCACCAGCGTCTGTTCGATCTGCTTCTCGCTCTGGCCCAGCTTGACGCTGTCCAGCGTGCGCTGGAGGGCGCGTTCGGAAATGCCGATCGCCTCGCGCAGGGCAGAAATATCTTCAGGGGTTTTGATCATCCGCAGTGCCGAGATTTCGCGCTCTGCATCGGTGATGATCAGATCGGGTTGCGCGTCTTTGAACGCATGGTGCACGAACACGCGCATCACCTGCCCCTCAACCGCCAGCGACGTGATGCCCAAATGCTGCGTAAGCGCGGCAAAGGCATCGGCATAGCCTGTCTGATCACGCCAATCGAATACCGCACCGTCAAATCCGACTGTATCCCAGCTGCCCAGTTCAAGGTTCGGCAACAGCACAGCCGCGGGTTTATCCGCAGGGATCACCAGAACAAAGGGGCGTTCGTGGCTCATAAAGCTTTGGCCAACGGCACGCGAAAAATTGGGCCCGGGCACCAGCGCCACGGCATCGACGCCCAAATTGGCGGCCACAGCGGCATAGTCGGCAAGACGTTGGGAGAGATTTTCTGACACGGGGGGTTGCGCCTTTCGTTAACGTGGCCGGGGCCTAGAATAGAGGAAGGGACGGCGCGATATGCACCGTCCCCATTGCTTTGTCATCGCTGTTATTGCGACAGACCAACCTGGTTGAAGATGTGGCCACCCAGCGGGTGCACAACATAGTTTTCAACTTCGGGGCGCATTGGCATGTAAACAACCGAATGCGCGATGGTTGCCCAAGGGGCTTGGTCTTTGAAGATTTCCTGCGCTTTTTCATACAGCGGCGCACGTTCTTCTTGTGTCGGCAGAACCTTGGCTTCCTGAACCAGGGCGTCGAATTCCTCGTTGCACCATTGTGCGCGGTTGGATTTCTCTACGCCGTCGCAGCCCAGCAGAACCGCGAGGAAGTTGTCGGGGTCACCGTTGTCACCTGTCCAACCCAGCAGAACGGCACCATCGCGGTCTTTCGCTTTGGAACGCTCAAGGTATTCACCCCATTCGTAAGAAACGATCTCTACGTCGACACCGACCTTAGAGAAATCTTCCTGCATCAGCTCCGCCATACGGCGGGCATTGGGGTTGTAGGGACGCTGAACCGGCATCGCCCAGATTTTCAGCGTCAGGTCGGATACCCCTTCGGCTTCCAGCGCGGCTTTCGCGGCTTCGGGATCGTATTTGTCATCCTCGATCGCGTCGTTGTAGGACCACATTGTTGGCGGCAGCGGGTTCTTGGCGATTTCGCCGGAGCCCTGGAAAACCACGTCGATGATCGCCTGTTTGTCGATCGCCATATTCAACGCTTTGCGCACGTTGGCGTTGTCGAACGGAGGCATCTGTGTGTTGTACGCCAGATAGCCCACGTTCAGGCCCTCTTGCTCCATCACGACCACATCTTCGGCGTCTTTCATCGCCTGCACATCGGCAGGGTTCGGATAGGCCATGACGTGGCATTCGCCCGCTTGTACCTTCTGGTAGCGCACGGAGGCGTCCGGTGTGATCGCAAAGATCAATGCTTCGACTTTAGCCGGGTCACCCCAGTATGCGTCGTTGCGCACGTAACGGATCACGGCGTCTTTCTGGTAGGCTTGGAAGGTGAACGGGCCGGTACCGATAGGTGCCTGGTTCAGCATTTCCGGCGTGCCGGCTTCCAGCATCGCGTCAGCATATTCCTTGGACACGATCGACGCGAAATCCATCGCCATGTTCGCGATGATCGGCGCTTCGGCACGGGTCAGGTTGAACTGAACGGTATAATCGTCAACCTTTTAAATGCTTTCGACCAGATCTGGCATCGACATCGCACCGTAGTATTCCCACGTGCCACCCGATACTTTGTTGTAAGGGTTTTCGGCGTTGCCCTGACGGTCAAAGCTAAAGATCACGTCATCGGCGTTAAAATCACGCGTGGGCGTGAATTGCGCGTTGCTGTGAAACTTGACGCCCTTGCGCAGCTTGAACGTGACGGTTTTGCCGTCTTCGGACACGTCCCAGCTTTCGGCCAGCGCGGGAATGGTTTCGGTTGTGCCGACCTTGAATTCCGCCAAGCGGTTGTAGACCGGGTGGCTGGACGCGTCAAAGGTCGTGCCCGATGTGTACAGGGCCGGGTCAAAGCCTTCGGGCGACCCTTCCGAGCAATAGACCAGCGACTGCGCCTGCGCCGCAACGCCAAGCGTGCTCAGCAGCAGGCCAGTGGCCATGATTTTCTTAAAAGACATTCGATTTACTCTCCTGGTTGGTAAAGTGGTATGTCCCCACGGCCTCTTTGGGCCGATGAGGGCGATAGGGTTAACGCCTGAGGGGTAACATTTCGCGCAGGCTTTCCACCGGCGCGGCCTCATTCTGTCCGATTTCCCCGGACTTATCGTATTTCATCCGACCGACCCATAATATGCGGGCCTGCCGATCTGTCTTGTTGGACCAGCAATGGGGCGTGGTACCCAGATAATGCAGGCTGTCGCCCGCCGTCATCAGATACTCTCGTTCGCCAACCATCTGCGAGATCTCTCCCTCAAGGATATAGATGATCTCTTCGCCTACATGGGTCACTGTTTCGGACTCGTAGCCGGGCGGGACATTCATCACATAGGATGTCATCTCGTGACCCGCGCGTTCAGCACCGATCTGTTCATATTCAATCGACGATCCTGCCACCGCAAAACGGGGCCGTCCGGCACCGCGGGTCAGACTGTCGACCGTACGCGGGGTGCGCACAAAGAAATCCGTATCTACCTCAAGCGCGGCGGCGATCTGGCTAAGCGTGCCAAGCGTCGGCGTCGCATTGGCACGTTCCACCTGGCTCAGATAGCCGACCGACACACCGGACGCGGCGGACAGCTGCTGCAATGTCATCGCCATACGGTGACGCTGCATCCGCATGCGATCGCCCAATCCATCCGGTGGCGAAAGCGTTGCCGCCTGTATCGCTGTTGTTGACAAATAATCCCCCGAAAGCACGCTTTGGCGTATCTTGGCGCACAGACTGTCGCGCAACTTTGTTTACGTCAACAATAAAAATTATTGTCAGAGTGAAAACACCTCTAGTTGCCGCGACGGCACTTTGCGTTGAACCCGACACGGATCGCCCACCGTGGCACAGGACCGATTCTATTTATACGTGCACACGCCCCGCGTTCCGATAAACGCACATTTTTTAGGCAAACGCTAGAAAAAACGACACGGACCGCGCCATCAGCCCGCTTGCGCCGTTGCAACAATCAGCCCCACGACACACGCTAAACAGATGACTATGCCCCCACCTCTGCTGGTGTTTACCGACCTTGATGGCACGTTGCTGTCGCATACCTCCTATCGCTGGGACGCGGCCACACAGGCGCTGGATATACTGCGCGATATCGGTGCGGCGCTGGTGATCGCCAGCTCCAAATCTGCCCCGGAGATCATAGAGATTCGCGCCCAATTGGGCTGGACCAATTGCCCCGCGATCATTGAAAACGGCGCAGGCATTCTGCCCCCCGAGAGCACCGACACACCCAAAACGGAGACCTATGTCCGGCTGCGCCGCGCACTGGACAGCTTGCCCGCCAACCTGCGTGACCCGTTCCGCGGTTTCGGCGACATGACGGTGGCGCAGATCGCGCAGATCACGGGCCTGTCGCACAGCGGTGCCGCCAACGCGGCGGAGCGGGCCTTTTCTGAACCTGGCATCTGGTCCGGCAGCGCCGAGTTGCGCAGCACATTTATCGACGCCTTGCACGACCACGACATCCATGCCCGCGAAGGCGGCAGATTTCTCACACTGTCCTACGGGCGCACCAAGGCCGACCAGATGGCCGCGCTGACCGATGCCTTTGCGCCGCGCCATACGCTCGCGCTTGGCGATGCCCCCAACGACATAGAGATGCTGCAAGCGGCAGATTTCGGCGTCATCGTTGCCAACCCTCACCGTGCCCCCCTGCCCCCGATGCCCGGCGAAGACACGGGCCGGATCACCCGTACCACGCTTGCCGGCCCCGCTGGGTGGAACACCGCCGTGCTTGATATGATCGCGCGTCTGAATCTGAACGAAGGAGCGACAAAGCATGGCTGATTTTCATCAAAACGGAAATATCGCGACGTTGCACAATCTGCGCACCCGCTCTCAGGCCGAGATGACCTACGAGCTTGAAACATTCGCGCAGACCCGCAAAATGACGCTGATCCTGCCGTGCCTCTATTCCGAGCTACAAACCGAAGCGATGCCCCGCATTCTGGATGAACTTTCCAAGGTCACCTATCTGCACCGTATCATCATCGGTCTGGACCGCGCCGACGAGGCACAGTTCCGCCACGCCAAAGAGTTTTTCAAAGGCTTAAACCAGAACCATATTGTGATTTGGAACGACAGCCCGCGCATGCAAGCGCTTGAGGCTCAGCTCCAAGATATGGGGCTCGCCCCCGCCGAGAAGGGCAAAGGCAAAAATGTCTGGTCCTCTCTCGGGTATCTGATCGCTTGTCAGGACAGCGCCGTGATGGCGATCCACGATTGCGATATTGTCACCTATACCAACGACCTGCTGGCCCGCCTGATCTATCCGGTCGCCAATGCGAATTTCCCCTATCAGGTCGCCAAAGGCTATTACGCGCGGGTGGGCAGCGACAAGCTGAACGGGCGGGTCACGCGCCTACTGGTTAGCCCGCTGCTCATAGCGTTGAAAAAGGTCGTGGGGGATCGTGACTATATCGATTACCTGCGCGCCTTCCGCTATCCGCTGTCGGGCGAATTTGCCATGCGTACCAATATCCTGCCCGACCTTCGCATCCCATCCGACTGGGGGCTAGAGATTGGCGTGCTGTCAGAGGCATGGCGCAACCTTGCCCCGAAATCAGTCTGTCAGGTCGAAATCGCGGACGACTATGACCACAAGCACCAAGACCTGAGCGAAGCGGATGCCGACGCGGGCCTGAACCGCATGTCCACCGACATCTGCAAAGCGATCTTTCGCAAGCTGGCAGCGGATGGCACGGTGTTCACGCCCAACGTGTTCCGCACTCTAAAAGCGACCTACTACCGTTGTGCGCTGGACCTGCTGGACGCCTATTACAACGATGCCAAGATGAACGGCCTCAGCATCGACCGCCACCAAGAAGAGCGCGCGATTGAACTGTTTACCGAAAACATTATGCGGGCGGGGCATTTCTTTTTGGACAACCCGCACGAGACGCCCTTTATTCCCACGTGGAACCGTGTCCATTCAGCGGCACCGGATTTTCTGACGAAACTACGCGAAGCTGCGGCGGCGGATGATGCCGAATACACCTAATCACGGCAGTGTCTTTCGCCCAGTCAAAAGCGATTGGTGATCCACATGCATTGATAAGGCTCCAGCGTGATGTGATCCGCGCTGGTGGCAATCGGTTCGCCGCTGATCAGGTCCAGCCACGGCTGGTCCTCGATCAGGTTCAGCGCCGCTGCAGAGATCGCAACAGACGCATCACTGACGTTATGCAACGCAAAGATCGACTGCTTGCGATCCAGGCTTTGCCGCCACACGCCAAACACGCGGTCGTCTTGCAGATTCACGGTGAACTGTGTGGCATTGGGGTGAAACGCCTTTTGCTCTTGCCGCACCTTCAAGCGCGCCGACAAATCGCCCAAAACCCGCGCCTGCGCGCTGGCCCCATCGGCCAGTCGGTCACGCAACGTCGGATAGTCCCACCGATGGCGGTTGATCGCGCGGCTCATCCCGCGGTGTTCGACCTGCGCATGATCATTGGGCGTCGCCAGCATCGCGTGAATATAAAAGGCGGGTATCCCCTCCAGCGACATGACGATGGTCTGCGAGCAGATGAACCGTGCATGATGATGGTCGTCCTCGCCCTTAAAGGTCCGCGACAGCGCGTCGTAGAAGGTCGTGTTCAGCTCGTACGGGCTTTGCCCGCCGTCAGGCAGGCTGCGCATCGACACCAACCCGCCGACCTGTAGCACCGTATCAATGACCTGTTGCTTTTCATCCTCGGGCAACAACCCTTCGGCGGGGCGCATGCCGATGCCGTCGTGACTGGCGGTAAAATTCAGATACGCGCAGCCCATCGGCGCGGGCGGCATGGTGCGCTGCCAGCGCCGCAGATGCGCCCCGTTTCCCGACATCATCGCATGCAAAATCAGCGGCGGCAGCGGGAAATTATAGATTGCATGCGCCTCGTCCCCCGCGCCGAAGTAGCTTAGGTTTTCGGCCTTGGGTACATTGGTTTCCGTCAGCAAAATGATCTTTTCGGGCGCATAATCACACAGCAACCGCATCAGCCGGACAATCGCATGGGTCTGCGGCAGATGGATCGACGGCGTGCCGATCTGCTTCCATAGAAACGCCACCGCATCCAGCCGAATGATCTGCACGCCATTGTCCACATGCAGGCGAATGATCCGCAAAAACTCCAGCAGCACCTCGGGGTTGCGGAAATCGAGGTCGACCTGATCGTGGCTAAAGGTGCACCACACGTGACGCGGCCCATTGGGGGTCTCTACCTCTTGTAGCAGCGGCGTTGTGCGCGGGCGCACCACATCGCGCAGATCATCCTGCGGCGAGGCTTCGAAAAAGAACGTGTCAAAAGGGGACTGACCCTGACGGTACGCATTGAACCAATTACCCTGACTTGAGACGTGGTTCAGCACCAGATCCGACATCAGAGTAAAATCGGCGGCGATGCGATTAATATCAGGCCAGTCACCCAGCTGTGGGTTCACCGCGCGGAAATCGGACACCGCAAAGCCGTCGTCAGACGTATAGGGAAAGAACGGCAGAATATGCACGCTATTCAAAATTCCGCGTAGATATCGGTGCAGGAAATCGTTCAGTAGATCCAGCGGTTTATGCGCACCATCCACAATCGAATTGCCGTATGTAATCAACAGCGCATCCTGTTCCGACCACAGCGTATTGCCCGCCACACGGCCCCTCTTGCGCCGGGTTGTGTCCTCGGGCCAAAAGGCGTCCAATACCATGCTGGCCAAAATGTCGACATCCAGTTCGGGGTAGATTTCGCCCAGCAATGCACGAAGCCGATAGCCGAGAGAACGCGCGCTGTCCGTCATGATCTATTGCCTTGTATAAGAGCCATTTCCAGAACCCTAGCGCAGACAACTGCGCGCGACGAGCCAGCATGCCGCGGCCCCCGCCCTGAGGGCACTAAACCCAGAAGGTCGGGAAAACCCGTCTGATTAAGAGGCGCAACGCCCAATCGACGGGCATTTGACGGACCCCGAAGGCGGGATCAGCCTGCAACGGGCCAGATAGTTCAGAACGGTTGGAGAATGCGGTCTGGTCCTCACAGCTTGCCCACTTGCTAATACAGCGTCTTGGGTAGCGAAGAAGATCGACAGGCGGCTTTCGCCCTCGACGTCAAAGCGGTTCGCCGCAAGATTGAAATCCCCTCTCGCCCAGCGCGACATTTGGTATTTTCAGTTTGGATTTCCGACTTAAAAGCGGCTCTAGCGGGTTAAGACACCTTTTGTCAGCGAGGGTAGCTTTGGCACTTTAGCCTTCCGGTCCCGCAATCTTCTATACTGGGGATGCCTTCTATTCTGGGCCTGCGTCGCCCTATCTAGCTGGTATATATCTCGCATGCTATTTTGCCGCGATAGCTCGCCCATCTCTTTCCTCTCCCCCTTCCACTAAGGTTTCGTTGCATTGTCGCTTTGCGCTTAGATGTGCAGCGTATGTTGCGCACGGCCAGCGTGCTTGGAGCGGTAGAGCGCCGCATCAGCGTCCGACAAGACATCCTCCGCGACGGCATCCTGCCCCTTGTCGACCCAAATGCTGCCAATGCTGGCCGAAATCCTGCAGGCCGCACCGTCAAAATCAATTGGCCGCTCTAGCCGTGCTATGATCCGATTGCCAACCTCAGTGAGATGGGCACCGTCTGTGATACCGGGTAGAAGGACCGTAAATTCGTCACCGCCGACGCGGGCAATGGTATCGATCTCTCGGGTGGTGTCGATCATCACACGCGCGGCAGCCTGTAGCACATGATCGCCCGCCGCATGCCCCATGCTGTCATTGACCACCTTAAAGTAATCAAGATCGATCTGCATCACCGCGAACCCCTTTTTCCCCGCAATAAGACGTGCAAGCACATGGTCCATCGCACGGCGGTTCTTGAGACCCGTCAGCGTGTCAGTAAAGGCCTGCTCTTCCGCGGCGATCTTGGCGACCTCTAGCTTCTGGTTCAACGCACGCGAAGCCGCCATCGCCGCCGATTTCGCCTCTATGAGATATAGCATTTCAACCGCTAGATCCGTTGGCGCAAAATCTGCATTGCTTAGCCGATACGCGCGTACCCCGTTCAGGATTGAGATCCCGAAGGACAGGTTGATGACGCAATCGTCTTCCGCGGTTTCTGCATCCTGCCCCCCACTGCGATCCGGCAGTGGGACCAATACCCCCTTCAATATCAATTCCGGCCTTTCACGTAGCGCTAAATGCAGCTTGCGCCCTGCCAAGGGGCGGATCTGCGCGATGCTGCAAGCCATATTGGGACGCCGTATGACGAACTGATCAAAGAAGTTTCTGCCAACCCATGTACCGCGATGGCACAGCTTCTGAACTGTGGGCCCCACATGGCGAATACGTCCACAAGGCCGCACGATAAGATGCATCGGGCAAAGCATATCCAGCGCCGCCTCATAGGCAGCAGCGGTGATCATTCGCTTGCGCCCAACTCAAAGCTGCGTCCCTGTGCAAAGTCCCGGTCAATGATGGTGACGATAATGATCTCCTCCCCCGCAGTGAACCCTTTGCAGTCCAATAGCGCCAATGTGCCATAATCATCCGCGATCACCCGCATAATGCCCATCATCACATACCCAAAGCCCGATACCGGCCCGCGACACGTCAGCGCGAAACGCCAGTCGTCCAGCTGCGTGACCTCCATGGCGGGCAGACGAAGTTCCTCTATCGCGAGGGTGGCACGTTCAGGAAGATCATTGAGAGAATGGAGAAACTCTTCGAAATCGACGCCGCCGAACCGCAGCAGACGGCGCACCCCGTCACGTGCGGGGTTAGACACCAGCCAAGCGCCTAAATCCTCAAGCAGGTCCGGTATCGGGCGGTCCACCACCGCAGACAGGCGCGCAACGACCCGTGGCGTGATGGCGTCATCATAGGTCAGCATCGGCTCAAAGTCGCTCGAGCCCATTGCGCCACATAGATCGGCGCGCAGGGCGACTTGCGTCCATACCGCCCCCCCAAAACTGTCCAGCACGAACCGTTGGATCGTATGGTTGATCAGCCCGTGCATCGCACCCCTCTCTGCCGCTTTCAGGGGGGAAGGTGACTAAAGACCGTTAATAAACACCCAACGGAAACAGCCCCCGAGGGGCGAAAGCCGATCAAATTTATATCAATTCAAAGGCAAACGTCCGACAACGCGTCTATTGCGACCGACTGTCAAGCCACGCAGGCAGGTGGCCAATGTCAGGCAGCACCACATCCGCTGCGGCCTCAAGATCCTGCCGTGTAGCCATTCCAGTCAGCACCGCAACACATGCCATACCCGCTGCACGGCCCGCTGCCATATCATGCAGACTGTCGCCGATCATTGCCACTTCTGACGGGGCCAATCCAACGGCCTTGGCAAAAGCCAGCAATTGCCCCGATGTGGGTTTTGCACCGTAGCCACTGTCGAAACCCGCGATAAAATCAAAATATCCGGTCACCCCGGCTTCTCCCAGATGCGCCCGCGCGGGGGCTTCGGCGTCATTCGTCGCAACACCAAGCGTCAACCCGCGCGTCTTAAACACTTCGAGCAAAGCAATCAGCGGCACGGCCTCTGCCTGCGGGGCGTTTTCTGCCTCGTAATTCAACAGCTGCAATAATTCCGCCTTTGTCATCTCGCTGACCTGAGGGGCAAGCGCCTCCACGATCTCCCCCGGGGTGCCGGCAATGGCAATACTGTCAGCACAGAACGTTTGCGTCCGCACGTCAAACCCGATTTGTTGCCCCAGCAGGGCGGTCCGATCCGCATCCCCCTTGCCAAGCCGCGTGAGGAAGGAATGGGCCCATGCCTCCCATGTGGCGGCGAAATCGAACAGGGTTCCGTCTTTGTCGAACAGCAGGGCTTTGATCATTCTCAAGTCCAATTCATCTGCGCGCCGCCCGGCAAAGACTGCCGCGCCTGCATGATACGGTCGTAGGGCACATTAATCGTGTCGCATAGCCCCGTCACCCATGCGTCATCCATCATGATAAAATCAAGCACAGCGCCAAGAAACACCGGGTCACCCGCTTGCGTGCGCAGGTCTTCGGCCGAGGCACCGGTTGCCCCCATGAATGTCGGCATGAGGTCTTCGTTGGCAGCCAGCCAACCCAGCGCCTGCAAGGCGACTGTTTCAGCGGCATCTTGCTTCATCATATTAAATTCCCTCGCGGCTTCATAATCGAAACACTTTGTTAACCATTCACGGCAACAAAGAGCATTCAAGCCAATTACACGCGAGCGGAGATTGAAGACAAGTGCCGGGTAAAGTCCTTATCGTCGATACTGTTGCCACCAACCGCATCGCACTGAAAACCAAACTCACGACGGCCTCTTACGAGGTACGCGAGGCGACAGCGGTATCGCAGGCCGTTGAAATAGCGCAGCAATACGCGCCAGACATCATTATCGCGACGCACCACCCGGGGGGCCAAGATGCCACGCAACTGTGCCGTGCGCTTGCAGCGTCCCCCCTAACATCACGCATGCCGGTTTTTGCGCTTGCTGACGGGGGGGATCCGGCGATCTGTATCCATTTATTAACCCATGGCGCACAGGAGGCGATGGTAAAGCCGGTAAGCGACTCTCTTTTTCTAGGGCGGGTGCGCAGCATCATACGCGCACGAAATACGCCTGCCCCGTTTTATATGCACGAATCTCTCTGCCCCGCGCCCGGTCTAGCGGAACCGGCCGGTGGCTTTGCGCTTCCGGGAAATTTCCAGATTGTCAGCAGTGGCCAGCCGCGGACATCGGCCTGCCTGTCGCAGCTGCGCAAACGACTGGGCGGCATGGTGACACAAACGACGCCCCGCGATGCGCTTGCCTGTCTCAGGCAAAAGACCCTGCCCGACGTGTTTATCTTGACCCTGACCGGCGCGGACGAGACGGATGAAGAGCAGCTGCGGGTGATCTCTACCCTGCGGGCGAATGCAACCGCGCGCCACTGCGGTATCCTTGTCCTGCAGACGCAGCCCCACCCCGTTGCCGCGGCACATGCGCTGGATCTGGGGGCAGATGACCTGATGCAGCACGGCTTTAACGCCGAAGAATTGGTGCTACGGCTTGAAGGCTTGTTGCAGCGCAAACAACAGGGGGACACGATCCGGCGCGACGTGGATGCCCGCCTGCGCGAGGCGGTGTTTGATCCGCTTACCGGTATGTACAACCGCCGCCATGCCCTCTCGGAAGTGGCACGTCTTGCGGTGCGCATGCGCCAAAAAGGGTTACCGCTGGCGGTGATGCTGGTGGATATAGACCACTTCAAACGGGTGAACGATGCCTTCGGCCATGCCTCCGGCGACGCGGTGCTGGTCGAAACAGCGCGCCGGCTGAAATCATGTCTGCGCCCGCTGGATGTCGCTGGCCGCATCGGAGGCGAGGAGTTCTTGCTTGTGCTGCCCGGAATAACCGAGGACGAAGCGGCGCAGATGGCCAAGCGAATTTGCCGCGCCTATCGCACCACGCCGTTTACCATCCCCGCAAGCGTGCAGCCGATCCATACCACCATCAGCATCGGGCTGTGCATCGCGCAGCCGGAAGACAGCCCGCCTTTGGGCACATCGCAAAGCGCACAGGATCTCGTCGCCCGTTTGATCGACCGTGCGGATCAAGCCCTGTACAGCGCGAAACACGGCGGGCGCGACCGAGTGGGGCTGATCCGGTCGGCCGCATGACGGTGCCACGCGGGATATTTGCAATGCGGCGAAAAACACGCCACTCTCGTGCTTGCGCGTTTAGCAATAGCCCGGACGCGTATCCCAGCCCTACAACAAAGGCCTCGCCATGCTGCCCGATAAACCGATGACCGGTATTGCCATGATGCTTGGCTTTTGCATCATCGCCCCTGTGGGGGATGCGATCGCCAAACTGCTCGGGGCATCGGTGCCGCTGGGTCAGGTGGTCTTCCTCCGCTTCGCCGTCCAGCTGCTGATATTGCTGCCGATTGTGATTTTGACCGGTCGGCCCCTGATCCTGCGGGGCAAAACGCTGTGGCTGACGTTTGTGCGCACGCTGCTGCATGTCATCGGGATCGCGATGATGTTCTCCGCGCTGAAGTACCTGCCGCTTGCCGATGCGGTGGCGATTATCTTTGTCATGCCCTTCTTCATGCTGTTGCTCGGCAAATATGTCCTGAAGGAAGAGGTCGGCCCCCGTCGGCTAATCGCGTGCATCGTCGGCTTTTGCGGCACGCTGCTGGTGGTGCAACCCAGCTTTGCCGAGGTCGGCTGGCCCGCCTTGTTGCCCGTTGGCGTTGCGCTGAACTTTGCCCTGTTCATGCTGGTGACGCGTCAGATTGCGAAACACACCGACCCGATCAGCCTGCAAACGGTCAGCGGGTTTATGGCCTTGGTGATTATGCTGCCGTTCCTGGCCCTTGGTCAGGGCATGGCGCTGCCCGCCTTGGGATGGATCGCGCCTGACACAACAGATTGGTCGCTGCTAATCGCCATGGGCGTACTGGGAAGCATCGCGCATCTGCTGATGACATGGTCCCTGCGCTACGCCCCCTCGGCAACGCTGGCCCCGATGCAATATCTCGAAATTCCCGTGGCGACGCTGGTCGGGTTGATCGTTTTTGGCGATTTCCCCAATGCGCTGGCGGCGCTCGGCATGGGGATCACTATGGCCGCGGGGCTTTATATTATTCTGCGAGAGCAGGCCACCCAGCGGCGTCTGGCCGCAGCAACGCTTGTGCAACCTGCTGCATGAGGTCCCGTGGCACCATCAGCAGCGCGGCGGGGCGGTCCATCGAAAGCGTCAGGGCACCTGTGGCACGGTTCGATGTGCCCAAGCGCCCAAGCGGCGATAGCTCCAGCCCGTCAAGCGGCCACTCCAACCCGCGGCTTTGGCCCCGCACTGCGGCCAGCGGATATACCGACACCACATCGCCTGCCCGCGTCGGCAGGGTTATGTTTGGCGGTGCGAGAAAGATAAGCTGCGTGCCAGCGATCAGCAGGCAGCGTTGGTGCGGGTGGCGCGCCAGACTGCTCAGGGCCGCAAGCTGATGGTCCACGCGCCCGCCCGAAAATCCGACCGCCACGATCAAGGGGGCAGCCACCGACCGCAGCGCTTTGTCAAAGTCCGTCGTCTCTTGCTCTGCCAGTTTGAACTGACGCGCAGACGGGATGCGGGACAGGGTTTCGGACGATACGGAATCAAAGTCGCCGACCAGCGCCGCGACCTCTGCCCCTTGGGCAACGGCCAGATTGGCCCCACCGTCGACCGCTACGCACATCGGCGCAAGCTGCAGCGCGTCTTTCAGGTCATCCGGACCCACCTGCCCGCCCCCAACGACCGTTATAGGGCTGTTGCTTGCAACAAACGTTGTTTTCACGGCGATTTACCTCAAATTGGAAACAATGCCGCAATTTTGACATTAAATGATACGTTGCAGGGCACAGATTCGAGCCGAATTGGTCTTGAACCTTATGGTAAACAGTAAGCTGCAAATAGGCAGAGGACGACCATCCGATGATGAATAACAACAAAATTCTGACGGTCTCATACGGCACTTTCTCGTGCACGTTGGAAGGCTTTGACGATTCATTCGGCACCATGAAGGCCATCGCGGAGTATTTTCGCGATTTGTCGTCGGAGGATCGGTATTTCGGTGCAGAACCCGCACAGCCCGATGCGGAGATGCTGGCACATATCGCCCAAAAAGAGATTTCGCGCCGTGTCGAGGCGCGTCAGCAAGACGGACAGATTGTCCTGAGCGCACAAACGCCCGAAAAAGCCGCAGCGCAAGCGCAGCAAAGCCCTACCCCTGTAGCTGCACCTGCCAGCCCGTCGGTTGTGTCGACCTCCTTTGCGCCCCGCGGGCCTCAGGAAATTTCCGCCTATTACGACGCCTACAGCGTCAACGCCTTGAAAGCCGACACAGCTAAAACCGCCCCTGCAGCTCAGGCAGAAACCGCCCCTCAGCGCGTTGATGCGGTCAGCCGCGCCGTCGAGACACCGCAGCCTGCCTACGACGCCCCTGCGCCGCAGGCCGAAACCCCCAAAGCGCCACCCGCCGAGGTGGATATCGTACCCGGCCAGCCCGACGAAGACGTCGAGGCGTTCTTCGCCGATAGCCCACGCACCACTGTGACCCTCGACGACCAGGACGCCGAAATCCAACCGGTCGCGGCACCCGCCGTCGACAGCATCGCGGCCAAACTGCAGCGCATCCGCGCCGTGGTTGCCAATCAGGATGCGCCCGCTGCGCAACATCCCCAGATCTCTGGGGATGACACTGCAGACAAAAACGAGGCAAAAACCGATGATGTGATCGCCAGTGCCATTCACGACATCGAGGATGCCTTGAATGCGGATGATACTGTCGAAGATATTGCCCACGCACGTGAAGCCGATGCGCAGGTTGAAGAAGCCGCAGCGCCGGCCGAAACTGCGCCCCAAGACGACGACGCCTTAGAACAGCAGCCTGACGCAACGGCGCAAGACGACGCGTCCGACGAAGATGATGCGCAGAACGACGACACAGCTGATAGCGCAGAGCTTGAAGCCGTCGAAGACACCGCGCCGCGTGGTCGCGTGCTCAAGGTGAAACGCGCCGACATCGACCGCGCCATCGCCGCGGGCGAGCTGGAAGAAGTCAAAGAAGACGCCCCCGCTGTGCTGGAAGAGACCGATAGGCCCGCCGCGCGCCTCCCGCGTGATCCAGAATCGACGCTCTCGGACGAGGACGAAGAAGACTTGGCACGCGAGCTGGCCGAGCTAGAGGCGACATTGCCCTCTGCCTCCGCCGACACGCTGGCCGACGCGCCCGACGAGGATGCCGACACTGCGGTGGAAGACGAGATCACTTTGGAAGGCGAAACCAGCGCGGAGGACGTATCAGAAGATACAGATGCCGAAATGTCGGAAGACGACACTGAAACGGCGGCAGAGCCCGAAGCCGAAGCGCCCAAAGATGCCGCGCAACGTCGCAGCCTGCCAACGCTCGACGCGGATACCGGACCGGACATGAACCGTCTGCTCGCCGAAACCGACAACCAGATGGACGAACCCGAAGCCGCCACCCGCCGCGACGCGATCACCCATCTGCGTGCAGCCGTGGCCGCGAAAAAGGCCGACATCGCCCTTGGCGCGCCCGCCACGACAGAGCAGAAGAACAACGCCTACCGCAGCGATCTGGCTGAAGCGGTGAAACCGCGCCGTCCCGCGACGACCACCGCCCGCACCGAGCGTCCGGCAGAACCACGCCCTGCACCGCTCAAGCTGGTGGCAGCACAGCGGATCGACACCCACCAGCCGCGCAACGTTACCCCTGTACGCCCCCGCCGCGTGGCCGCAGTCGCGCCAGCTCCCGCGCCTGTTCCACAGGCCGGTGGGTTCGCTGAGTTCGCCGAAGAGATGGGAGCGACTAAACTGCCCGACCTGCTGGAAGCCGCAGCGGCCTATATGGCCTTTGTCGAAGGGATGGACGAATTTTCGCGCCCGCAGTTGATGAACACAGTGCGCCAAGGCGGTGCCGATGACTTTAGCCGCGAGGAAGGCCTGCGGTCGTTTGGCCTACTGCTGCGCACCGGCAAGCTTCAAAAGCTGGACGGTGGCCGGTTCAAAGCGTCAGAGCAAATCGGCTTTCAGCCAGATGAGCGCGCCGCCGGATAAGCTGGACAAACAGAAAGTCCGAAACGCAAAACGGCCCCCTCGGGGGCCGTTTTTTATTGTGATGTATGGTCGTGTATCCGCAAGCCAGGCCGGCCAAAGCGGTTCTATTCAGCGTCGTCGCGCGCGTTCGGGTCGGCCTGACCGATGCCCTTGAACACGAACTTGAGCGGGATCGCCCAAACCACGCCAAGCGCAATATAGATCAGCAGTTCAGCCCAGAACGGCGGCCGGTCAAACAGCGACACTGCGACGACAGCGGCAATGATATAGAGCGGCAGACCGACCAGAAGAATGACCAGCGCCCAACGGCGTCGTGCTTTATATCCAAGGGCCATCGTGGTGTCCTTTCATCAGGTGCCAAGGGCCCCGCAGGGCCCCGGCGATATAGATCAATCGGCGAAGGGGTCAGTGACCAGAATCGTATCTTCCCGCTCTGGCGAGGTTGACAGCATCGCGACGGGGCACTGGATCAGCTCTTCGATGCGGCGCACGTATTTGATCGCGTTCGCGGGCAGATCAGCCCAGCTGCGCGCGCCTTCGGTGCTTTCGGACCAGCCCGGCACTTCCTCGTAGATCGGGGTACAGCGCGCTTGTTGATCGGCTGCCGTGGGCAGGTAATCGAGCACTTGACCATCCAGATCGTAGCCGGTGCAGATCTTGAGCGTCTCAAACCCGTCAAGCACGTCAAGCTTGGTCAGCGAGATGCCGGTCACGCCACTGGTGACACAGGTCTGGCGCACGAGGGCCGCATCGAACCAGCCACAGCGACGCTTGCGCCCGGTGGTGGTGCCGAATTCATGGCCGCGTTCGCCCAGACGTTGACCGTCGGCATCGTCCAGTTCAGTCGGGAACGGGCCTTCGCCGACGCGCGTGGTATAGGCTTTGACGATCCCCAGCACATAGTTGATCGCGCCCGGACCAATGCCGACACCCGTCGCCGCCTGCCCTGCAATCACGTTCGACGACGTGACGAAAGGATAGGTACCAAAGTCGATGTCGAGCAGCGCGCCTTGGGCCCCTTCGAACAGGATACGCTTACCGGCTTTGCGCTTTTCGTTCATCACCTTCCAGACAGGTGCCGCATATTCAAGGATCTTCGGCGCGATCTCTTTAAGCAGTTCAACCAACCCGTCGCGGTCAATCGCTTCGACACCCAGACCCTTACGCAGCGGATCGTGGTGCTGCAACGCGCGGTCGACGCGTGCCTCGAGCGTGGCGGGGTCGGCCAGATCGGCAACGCGGATGGCGCGGCGACCGACTTTATCCTCGTAGCACGGCCCGATGCCGCGACCGGTGGTCCCGATTTTGGTACCTTTTGACGCGGCCTCTTCGCGGGCGCGGTCCAACTCGCCGTGGTAGGGCATGATCAGCGGCGTGTTTTCCGCGATCATCAGCGTTTCGGGCGTGATCTCGACGCCTTGGGCGCGGATCGTTTCGATTTCTTTCAGCAGGTGCCACGGGTCAAGCACAACACCGTTGCCGATAACCGAAAGCTTGCCGCCGCGTACAACACCCGAGGGCAGCGCGTGCAGCTTGTAGACCTTGCCGTCGATGACCAGCGTGTGGCCCGCGTTATGGCCACCCTGAAAGCGGGCGATGACATCGGCCCGTTCGCTGAGCCAGTCAACGATTTTGCCTTTTCCTTCGTCGCCCCACTGGGCGCCTACGACTACGACGTTGGCCATGAAGATATTCCTTTAACAGTTCAAATAACCGTGCAAACCCGTGGAGGTATAGCGACGACCGCCAAGGTCCGAAACTGTAAAATGCAGCCAAAACGCCGCGGCGTCACATTTCTCGGCATTTATCGGCCTTGGGCGGTAAAACTTGAACCCGCCCCCATAGACTTTGGCGCGGTAGCGCCGATATTCCAAGCCAGACCAAACAAGGAAGTACCACTGATGGGTTTTTTCATACGTTGGGCCTGCGCTTTTGTGCTGTTGGCCGCGACCTTTAATCCGACGTCTTATAATTATGTCACATGGGTCATGCGCTACGGCCATATGAATCTGTCCATCGCCGTCTTGCTGGGGCTGCTGCTGCTCATCGGCTACGTTGTTTATCTGCGTGCGACGCTGCGCTCTATCGGCGGGCTGGGGATGTTGCTGGTGCTGGCACTGGTCGGGGCCAGCCTCTGGGTGCTCTATGATCTGGGGGTCCTGCGGCTGGACAACGGCAGCTTTAACCTTTGGCTTGGCCTAGTCGCACTGAGCTTTGTACTGGGCATCGGCCTTAGCTGGAGCATCTTTCGCCGCGCCGTATCGGGGCAGGCAGATGTGGACGATGTGGAAACCTGAAGCGAGGTTTCACACCGGCTTTCTGCCCAAGCGGGGCAACGCGGGCCAATCCTCCCTTGCCCCCATAGGCAAACTTGCCTAGACACGCCCAAAGTCAAAACCGCAGAGCCGTAGGTACCAATGGAAAATGTAGTCCTGATTGTCCATCTCATTCTGGCCCTTGGCCTGATTGCAGTCGTGTTGCTGCAACGGTCCGAAGGGGGCGGCCTTGGCATGGGCGGTGGGGGCGGCGGTGCCGTTTCCGGTCGCTCGGCAGCCACGGCCATGGGCAAACTGACCTGGATCTTGGCCGCGGCCTTTATCGTGACGTCGATCACATTGACCATCATCGCGGCAGAAAAATCCGCCGGCTCCTCGGTTATCGACCGTCTGGGCGGCACGCCACCAGCTCTGAACCAAGGTGACGCACCAGCGCTGCCCGATACCGATTCACTGCTGCCGCCGACACCTGCGGAAAACACACCGCAAGTTCCGACTGCGGATTAATCCAGACACTACAACAGCTTGAGGTTAGGCCAAGTTACGCAACAGGATGTTGCGGCTTGGCCTTGCTTTTTCCATCCGAATCCTGTTAGGTATAAGTCCCGTGATGCTGCGGTTTTCCGCAGCTCAATTGCTTGGCTTTTGCCGCATCAAATCTGAACTCACGGGGGCCTTCATCACATGGCACGCTATATTTTCATCACCGGTGGTGTGGTTTCCAGCCTTGGCAAAGGCCTTGCCTCTGCGGCGTTGGGGGCCTTGCTGCAAGCGCGTGGCTTTTCCGTCCGTCTGCGCAAATTGGACCCGTACCTGAACGTCGATCCCGGCACGATGTCGCCCTTTGAACATGGCGAAGTTTTCGTGACCGACGATGGTGCCGAAACCGATCTGGATCTGGGCCACTACGAACGCTTTACCGGCGTCGCGGCACGCAAGACGGATTCGATCAGCTCTGGTCGGGTCTATTCCACCGTGCTCGAGAAAGAGCGTCGCGGCGACTATCTGGGCAAGACCATTCAGGTGATTCCCCACGTCACTAACGAGATCAAGGATTTCCTGCATGTCGGCGATGACGAGGTCGACTTTATGCTGTGCGAAATCGGCGGCACGGTGGGCGACATCGAGGGCTTGCCCTTCTTCGAAGCGATCCGCCAGTTCAGCCACGACAAACCGCGCGGCCAGTGTATCTTTATGCACCTCACCCTGCTGCCCTATCTGGCAGCCAGCGGCGAGCTGAAGACCAAGCCGACGCAACACTCCGTCAAGGAATTGCAAAGCATCGGGATCGCGCCGGATATTCTGGTCTGCCGTTCAGAACACCCGATCCCCGAAAAAGAGCGCGAGAAGATCGCCCTTTTCTGTAACGTCCGCAAAGAGGCTGTGGTCGCGGCCTATGACCTGAAAACCATCTATGACGCGCCGCTGGCCTATCACGCCCAAGGGCTGGATCAGGCCGTGCTGGATGCGTTCGATATCTCCCCCGCACCCAAGCCCGAACTGTCGGTCTGGCGCGATGTCTCTGACCGCGTGCACAACCCCGAAGGCGAGGTCAAAGTCGCCATCGTCGGCAAATACACCCAGCTTGAAGACGCCTATAAATCCATCGCAGAGGCGCTGACCCACGGTGGCATGGCCAATCGGGTCAAGGTCAAGATCGAATGGGTCGATGCAGAGGTCTTTGATCAAAGCGACGACCTGTCCTCGCACCTCGAAGGGTTCCACGCGATCCTCGTGCCCGGCGGGTTTGGCGAACGCGGTACTGAAGGCAAGATCAAGGCCGCACAATATGCCCGCGAACAGAAAGTCCCCTATCTGGGGATCTGTCTGGGCATGCAGATGGCCGTCATCGAAGCCGCGCGTAACGTGGCGGGCCTGACGACTGCGGGCTCCGAAGAATTCGACCACGAATCCAGCGGCAAAAAGCGTTTTGAACCCGTCGTCTACCACCTCAAGGAATGGGTGCAGGGCAACCACAAGGTCGAACGCAAGCTGGACGACGACAAAGGCGGCACCATGCGGCTTGGTGCCTATGACGCGACGCTGAAAGAAGGGTCGAACGTGGCCAAAGTCTATGGCACCACGTCCATCGACGAACGTCACCGCCACCGATATGAGGTCGATACCGCCTACCGCGAACAGCTTGAAAAAGCGGGTCTTACCTTCTCGGGGATGTCGCCCGACGGCATGCTGCCCGAGATCGTGGAATGGTCCGATCACCCGTGGTTCATCGGCGTGCAGTTCCACCCCGAACTCAAATCCAAACCCTTTGATCCGCACCCCTTGTTCAAGGATTTCATCCGCGCCGCCAAGGAAATGTCGCGGCTGGTCTGACCCTCGCGAAAGGCGGCCATCGGCATGCTCAGCTACCAACATATCTACCACGCCGGCAATCTGGCCGATGTTCACAAACACAGCCTGCTGGCGTGGATGTTGGGGTATCTGACGCGCAAGGACAAACCGCTGTCCTATCTGGAAACCCATGCGGGTCGGGCGCTGTATGACCTGTCCGACACCCCTGCCCTGAAAACCGGCGAGGCGGCGCAGGGCATTGGCCGTGCCCGTGGCTGGTTCGGCAATACGCATCCCTATGCGCAGGTGCTCGATCAGATCACGCGAGAGCAAGGGACCGATGCCTATCCCGGTTCGCCGCTCTTGGCCGCCAAGCTGCTGCGCGACAGCGACAGCATCCATCTGGCCGAACTGCATCCCGGTGAACATGCCGCGCTTGATCTGGCGATGTCGCCCTATAATGCCAAGTGTCACTACCGCGACGGGTTCGACATGGCTTTTGCCCTGACGCCCCCCACCCCGCGCCGTGGCCTGATGCTGATCGACCCGAGTTTTGAGATCAAAACCGATTACGTCGATATCCCGCGCCACATTGGCAAGCTCGCCCGCGCATGGAACGTCGGCATCATTGCGCTGTGGTATCCGATTTTGACCAGCAAGGCGCACCAACCCATGCTCAGCGCGCTGATGGGGGCCCACCCCGAAGCACTGCGCCACGAGGTCAGCTTTGCCCCTGCCCGCCGTGGTCACGGAATGGTCGGATCGGGCATGTTCGTGTTGAACCCGCCATACGGGCTCAAGGAAGAAGCGGCCCGTCTGACGGCCAAGTTCAAAACCCTACCTCGATAAGGAGCTACCGATGCCCAAAGGATACTGGATCGCAAATGTCGACGTTCGTGACGCCGAGGTCTACGACAAATACCGCGCTGCAAATGCCAAGCCTTTTGCCGATTTCGGGGCAAAGTTTCTGGTCCGTGGGGCCACGCCAGACATCCGCGAAGGTACGTCACACCCGCGCATCGTTGTGATCGAATTTGCCTCTCTTGCGGATGCCGTGGCCTGCTATGAAAGCGACGGGTATCAGGCGGCCAAAGACATCCGGTCGTCGGTGTCGGATGGCAATCTTGTCATCGTCGAAGGCTATGACGCCTGAGGCCACGAACAGCAGCTGTGTGCGCGTTTAGAATTGCGCTTTTTATACATCACCCCTTTGCGAATATGGGCCAATTGGAACGTCCGGCTTTGATTTGAGTTAGCCTAGAACGCCCCGAACGATAAAGAGTTGCCATGTTTGAACGTCTATTCCCCCGCCGCAAGCCGGACCCCAAGCCGCTGCCACAGCCGACCCCACAGCTTGCGCTTGGTGCATTGCTGGTGCGTGTGGCGCTGGCCGATCGCACCTACCGTGCGGCCGAAGTCGGGCAGATCGACCGCATTCTGGCGCAGACCTTTGGTTTGAAACCGATCGAGGCGGCGAAACTACGTGCCACGTGCGAAGCCTTGGAACGCCACGCGCCGGGCACGCCTGAATTTGCGCAAATCCTGCGCGAGGAAGTCGCCTATGACGACCGCAAGGCGCTTGGCGATGCGATGTGGTCCGTGGCGCTGGCCGATGGGGCGCGGGACGACGACATCGAAATTCAGCTGCTGGCGATCGAAACCGCGCTTGGGCTCAGCGACAAAGACATGTCCGCCGCCCGCGAAAAAGCGTTGAAAGCTTTGTGACCTTGGCCTCGCGCCGCAACCGCTCTATATCACGCCCATGTTTGCAGAATTCATCAAACGGCTGACCCAGCCTGATCCCGCCCAGCTTCCCGACGGGGATGCCCGCCTTGCGCTGACCGCGCTGTTGGTGCGCATCGCCAAGTCGGATAACGAATACGCCCCGTCCGAGCGCGCGCGCATCGACCAGATCATCGCCAAACGATATGCGCTGGATGATGACGACACCGCCACGCTGCGTGCCGACGCCGAAGCGCTTGAAGCCGAAGCCCCCGATACCGTTCGCTTTACCCGCGCGATCAAAGATGCCGTGCCCTATGACGCCCGCCTTGCCGTGATCAAAGCGCTGTGGGAAGTCGTGCTGGCTGACGGCATGCGCTCTGACGAAGAGAACGCCCTGCTCCGCTTGGTGACCAATTTGCTGGGGGTCTCGGACACCGACAGCGCCATCGTACGCAAACAGATTGAAGACAAAGACTAGTTTACGCGCAGGTGGCGATCTTACGCGGGGTCAACCTTTGAATTATTGGGCGAAACCCAAGTTCAAGATTGCAAATCCCCGTGAAAATCACCTTAACTTGCTGCGGAATGCACAATAAGGCAGCACAGTGACAGAACAGCCCCCCGTTATCGAGATCAACAATCTGCACAAGGCCTATGGCCCTCTGGAGGTGCTCAAGGGGGTGTCGGTCAAGGCCCCTCGGGGGCACGTCATCTCGCTGATCGGGTCGTCCGGTTCTGGTAAATCCACGTTGCTGCGCTGCTGTAACCTGCTCGAAGACAGCCAGCAGGGCGATTTGCGCTTTAACGGCGAGGCCGTGACCTGGAAAGGCACGGGCCACAACCGCCGCCCCGCCGATCCCAAGCAAGTGCTGCGCATTCGCACGAACCTGTCGATGGTGTTTCAGCAGTTCAACCTGTGGGCCCATATGACGATTCTGCAAAACGTGATGGAGGCCCCCCTCACCGTTCTGCGCCGCGACCGCGCCGAGGTAGAGGCAGCAGCACGGGCGTATCTCGATAAGGTGGGCATCGGCGACAAATGCGATGTCTTTCCGGCGCAGCTGTCGGGCGGCCAACAGCAACGCGCCGCCATCGCACGCGGGCTGTGTATGGAACCCGAAGCACTGCTATTCGACGAACCGACCTCGGCGCTTGATCCCGAGCTTGAGCAAGAGGTCGTCAAAGTCATCAAGGATCTGGCCGCCGAAGGGCGGACCATGATGATCGTAACCCATGATATGAAACTGGCGGCCGATGTGTCGGACCACGTCGTTTTCCTGCATCAGGGTTTGATCGAAGAACAAGGGGCCCCCGACGCATTGTTCGGTGCTCCTAAATCGGAACGTCTGCGCGGGTTCCTCTCGGCCACCCACGCGGACTAAAAAACGACCAAAAAACAATAAACTGGGAGACTTCAAAAATGAAAACACTCGTTCTTGCCACTGCCGCACTGGCGCTCAGCACAGGTTTCGCCATGGCAGATGCCCACGGCAAAACCATCCGTATGGGGACCGAAGGGGCCTACCCTCCCTATAACTTCCTGAACGATGCTGGCGAAGTAGACGGCTTTGAGCGCGAAGTCGGCGACGAACTGTGCGCCCGCGCCGAGCTGACCTGCGAATGGGTCACAAACGAATGGGACAGCATCATTCCGAACCTGACGTCGGGCAACTACGACACCATCATTGCCGGCATGAGCATCACCGACGAGCGTGAAGAAGTGATTGATTTCACACAGAACTACTTCCCGCCTGCGGCCTCTGCCTATGCCGCGAAATCGGCTGATGCCGACATCACAGGCGGCGTCGTTTCCGCGCAGACCAGCACGATCCAAGCGGGTCACGTCGCCGAATCCGGTGCCACCTTGCTGGAATTCGCCACCTATGACGAAACCGTCGCAGCCGTGAACAACGGCGAAGCCGACGCGGTTTTCGCCGATAAGGACGCATTGGTCCCCACGGTCGAGGAATCCGGCGGCGAGATGGTATTTGTCGGTGATGACGTACCACTGGGCGGCGGCATCGGTCTTGGCCTGCGCGAAAGCGACACAGAGCTGAAAGCAAAGTTCGACACCGCCATCCAGTCGATGAAGGATGACGGCAGCCTAAACAAGCTGATCATCAAGTGGTTCGGCGAAGACGCCAAAACATTCTGATCCTGATCGGGGCGGCACGTTTGCCGCCCCCTTTTCTCTGCCTACCGATCTGACTAAAGACCCCAATACAGACGCCCGCAAAAGGGCGCATACCACCGGGACATTTCGCTATTTTTGCTTGCACCGACCCAGAAACGCTTTCCGGCCTGTCATGGCTGACGTGCTACCTGACCACGGGCAAGCATTTGGCTTTCTATGGCGCATTCGGCACAGTGTTGCTGTTGCTTGCCATCACCGCCCCCGCAGCACTTGCCTTTGGCTTTGGCGGCGCGATGGCCGCACGGTCGCCCTTTGCACCGCTGTCATGGCTGGGCCGCACCTATATCGCCGTTGTGCGCGGCGTGCCGGATATTGCGTTCTTTTTATTTTTCGTCATCGCCTTGGATCAGGGCATCGAATACCTGCGCCACAAGGTGAAATGCCCCGACTGGGATCAACCGATCCGGCAGGGCAGTGATTTTCTTGTCTGTCAGGCCGCCAAAATGCCGCTTGGGAATTCGGCGCAATGGGTCCACGAAGCCTACGGCTTTTCGCTCGCCGTCCTGACCTTTGCGATCGTGTTCGGTGCCTTTGCGGCTAATGTGCTTTATGGCGCGATGCGCGCCGTGCCACGGGCGCAGATCGAAACCGGCGAAGCCTACGGCATGAGCCCGCGCCAGACCTTCTGGCGTATCCTTGTGCCGCAGATGTGGGTCTATGCGCTGCCCGGGCTGGGCAACCTGTGGATGGTGCTGATCAAGGCAACCCCGCTGCTGTTCTTGTTGGGTATCGAAGACATCGTGTACTGGGCGCGTGATCTGGGCGGGGCCAAGACGCCGCGCTTTACTGATTACCCCCACCCCGACTGGCGCATGTGGTATTTCCTAGCACTGCTGGTCTTCTACCTCTGCTTTACCCGTGTGTCTGAAATCGTGCTTGACCGACTGATGCGGCGACTGACCAAAGGTCAGGCCACCGCCGGTGGTGAAGCGCAGCGAAAGGCCGCCGCATGACCTGTTGGGAAACGATCCAATCCTACGGGCTGCGCTCGCTTGGCTATGGTGAACGGCTGCTGCCGCGCAGTGACTTTACGCTGTGTGATCAATTCACCCTGATCGGGTCGGGCATGATCTGGAACGTCTACTACGGATTTTTCGCGCTGATCAGCGGCTTTCTGCTGGCAACGGTTCTGGCCGTGGGCAAGGCGCACCCCAGCCCTTGGCTGCGCAAACCGTCGGAATGGTTTATCTTTCTGTTTCGCGGCTCGCCGTTGTTCATCCAGTTCTTTTTCGGCTATTTTTTGTTCCTTAGCCTAAAATCTGTGCATCCGTTCTTTGATATGTTCACCTCCG
This sequence comes from Sulfitobacter sp. M22, assembly GCF_021736025.1. Classification (NCBI taxonomy): domain Bacteria; kingdom Pseudomonadati; phylum Pseudomonadota; class Alphaproteobacteria; order Rhodobacterales; family Roseobacteraceae; genus Sulfitobacter; species Sulfitobacter sp. M22. The sequence goes on from NZ_WMEC01000001.1 coordinate 1,393,268, forward strand.
CGTGGCTCGGGGCGTTGATCGTTTTGTTCTTTAACACCTCCGCCTACTCGGCCGAGATTTTCTATGGCGCGCTGCAATCCATCCCCAAAGGCGACACCGAAGCCGCTGATGCCTATGGCATTTCGGGCTGGCCGCGTTTCAAGCGCATCGTCTGGCCGACCATGCTGCGTTTGGCCTGGCCCGCCTATACCAACGAGGCGATCTTCTTGTTTCATGCGACAACACTGGTCTTTTTCACCGGTTTTCCGGCGCTACAACAACGCGGCGATGCGCTTTATTATGCCAGCTATTTTGCGGATAAAACGTTCAACCCGTTCACCCCCTATCCCATTCTCGCCGGCTATTTCATTCTACTGACACTCGTGATCATCTCTGTCTTCGGGCTGATCAATCGCCGTCTAAACCGCCACCTGCCCCAGTCATCGGTGCGGAAAATTCGCTTGCGTCTAAATCTGATCCGGTAGTATCTATTTTTTGATCAAATTATTTAGCGCGTGGGCGCTACTTTCGGTTTTCATGTTTTAAGAACACCGTTCACGCCCGCCGCTTGCAAGGTGTGATATGAAAAACTGGCTTCGCAAACATCCTCAGGTCCGCACAATCCGTGTGGCCGCCGCCGACCTGAACGGTCAGGCCCGAGGCAAGCGCATCCCTACGCGTTTTGCCGACAAGGTCGTAGAGGACGGCACGCGCTTTCCGATGTCGGTGCTCAACCTCGACATCTGGGGCGAAGACATCGACGACAGCCCGCTGGTATTCGAAAGTGGCGATGCCGACGGCATCCTGCACCCGACAGAGCGTGGCTTTCTGCCGATGCCATGGCTTGATGCGCCGTCCGCCCTGCTGCCGATCTGGATGTTCCACGAGGATGGCCGCCCCTATGGCGGTGACCCGCGTCATGCCCTGCGCGCGGTGGTTGATCGCTATAAATCGCGCGGGCTGACACCGGTCTGCGCAGTCGAGCTTGAATTCTTTCTAATCGACGATTCGGGCCGCAAGCTTCAGGTGCCCCTGTCGCCGCGGTCGGGCAAACGCCGTAAGGCGGCTGAAACCCTGTCGATCCGCGCGCTTGACCAGTTCGATGAATTCTTCACCGACCTTTATGACGCCTGCGAAGAGATGGATATCCCCGCCGATACCGCGATTTCAGAGGCAGGTCTGGGCCAGTTCGAAATCAACCTGATGCACTGTGACGACGCCCTGCGCGCCGCCGATGATGCGTGGTTGTTCAAGATGCTGGTCAAGGGACTTGCCCGCCGCCACGGCTTTGCCGCGAGCTTTATGGCGAAACCCTACGAGGATTACCCCGGCTCTGGTTTGCATACGCATTTCTCTGTGCTCGACAAGAACGGCAACAACGTCTTTGATGACGGCGGCCCCCAAGGCACCGCGATCATGCGCCACGCCGTTGCGGGCTGCATGAACGCCATGGCCGGTTGCGCGCTGGTCTTTGCCCCTCATGCCAACAGCTTTGACCGGATGGTACCCGGTGCCCACGCGCCCACGGGCATTTCATGGGCCTATGAGAACCGTACCTCGTCGATCCGCATCCCGTCGGGCAGCCACAAGGCGCGGCGGATCGAACACCGAGTGTCGGGCGGTGATGTGAACCCCTATCTGATGCTGGCCGCCGTACTGGGGGCCGCGATGAACGGCATCGAAGACGGGGCCGAACCCCCTGCCCCGATCACCGGCAACGCCTATGCCGCCGAACTGCCGCAAATTCCGGGCGACTGGAAATCCGCGATCGATGCCTTCGAAAACTCGGAAGAGGTGAAACGCATTTTTGCCCCCGAAATGGTGCGCAACTTCATCCTAACCAAGCGCCAAGAGCTGCATTATATGCAAGAACTGACCCCGCAAGAGCAGGTCGAAATCTATCTGGACACGGTGTAAACAGATGGCGCGCATGAAAATCGGCATCCTCCAGACCGGCCACTCCCCCGACAACATGAAAGACGCGCTTGGCGATTATGGTGATATGTTCGTCAAACTGCTGGGCGGGCATGATTTTGACTTTCAGATTTGGTCGGTGGTTGATGGCGACTTCCCCGCCTCTGCCGTGGATGCGGATGGTTGGCTGATCACCGGATCCAAACACGGTGCCTACGAAGACCACGACTGGATCCAACCGCTTGAACAGCTGATCCGTGGCATACGCGACGCAGGCCGCCCCTTGGTCGGCATCTGCTTTGGCCACCAGATTATCGCCCAAGCCCTTGGCGGCAAAGTCGAAAAATTCGCGGGGGGCTGGTCTGTCGGCCGGACCGAATACACCATCGACGGCGAAACGCTGGCGCTGAACGCTTGGCATCAGGATCAGGTTACCGAACTGCCCCAAGGCGCAAAGGTCGTCGGCGCATCAGATTTCTGTGCCAATGCCGCCCTCCTTTATGATGATCAAATCTGGACGATCCAGCCCCACCCCGAGTTCACGCAAGATTTCATCGACGGGCTGATCCGCACCCGAGGCAAAGGCGTGGTCCCCGACCACCAGCTTGAATCTGCCTCCGCCCTGCTGGACGCCCCCACTAACAACGCGAAAATCGCCGACCACATTGCAGACTTCCTCAAGAAAGAGAGATTATGATGTCCGACTGGCTTGAAGAGCTTCCCCCCGCAGCACGTACATATCTAGAGGGTCGACGGCTCGACGAAGTTGAATGCATCATCCCTGATATTCCCGGCATCGCACGCGGCAAGGCAGTGCCCGCGACGAAATTTGCGCGTCAGGAGTATTTTCACCTTCCCGACAGCATCTTCTACCAGACCATCACCGGCGAATGGGGTGATGCCGCCGGTGTTGACGGCTTCATCGAAAAAGACATGATCCTGCGCCCCGATATCTCGACCGCGACCGCCGCCCCCTGGACCGGTGACTGGACCTTACAAGTCATTCACGACGCCTATGACCGCGATGGCAATGCTGTCGGCTATTCGCCACGCAATGTGCTAAAGCGGGTCGTCGAGCTGTATCGCGCGCAAGGCTGGGAACCCGTTGTGGCCCCCGAGATGGAATTCTTTCTGGTCGCCCGCAACCTTGACCCCGCCCACGAAATCAAGCCGATGATGGGCCGCTCGGGCCGTCCCGCCGCTGCGCGACAGGCCTATTCCATGACCGCCGTGGACGAATTCGGCCCCGTGATCGACGACATCTATGATTTCGCAGAGGCGCAGGGCTTCGAAATTGACGGCATCACCCAAGAAGGCGGCGCGGGCCAGCTGGAGATCAATCTGATCCACGGTGACCCTGTGCGTTTGGCAGACGAGGTATTCTATTTCAAACGTCTGATCCGCGAAGCCGCGCTGCGCCACGATTGCTATGCCACCTTCATGGCGAAACCCATCGCCAACGAACCCGGCAGCGCCATGCACATCCACCATTCGGTGCTGGACGCGACAACGGGCAAGAACATCTTTTCTGACCCGGAGGGTGGCGAAACGGAAGCGTTTTATCACTTTATCGCCGGTATGCAAAACCACATGCCCGACGCGCTGGCCGTCCTTGCACCCTATGTGAATAGCTATCGGCGCTACGTCAAAGACCACGCCGCGCCGATCAATCTGGAATGGGGCCGCGACAACCGCACCACGGGCATCCGCGTGCCCCTGTCCGGCCCAGCTTCACGCCGCGTCGAGAACCGCTTGGCCGGCATGGACTGCAACCCCTACCTCGGCATCGCCGCCTCGCTCGCCTGTGGTTATTTGGGCCTGATGGAGCAGAAAGACCCCAAACCCGAATTCAAGGGTGACGCCTATAATGGCGACGGGGATATCCCGCAGGTTCTAGGGTCAGCACTGGATCTGTTCGAAGAGGCCACAACCCTGCACGACGTGCTAGGCCCCGAGTTCGCCCGCGTCTATGCCATCGTGAAACGCGCCGAGTATGAAGAATTCCTTCATGTGATTTCCCCGTGGGAGCGTGAGCACCTGTTGATGAACGTCTAGGTTCGCCGCACCCGCGGGAGCCTTCGGCGAGGATTTAGGACCATTTGGAAGCGGTCGAGGGGGCCTATCTGCCATGAATCTGCTATATGAAAATGACGCGCCGGGGCGCTACCCCGACAGCTGGTACGCTGCGACCGCGACCCCCAGCACCCCCTACCCAACCCTAAAGGGGGACCAGCGCGCCGATGTCTGCATCGTGGGCGGCGGCTATACCGGACTGTCCGCCGCCTTGCATCTGGCACAAGCCGGACGCCGCGTCGTGCTGGTCGAGGCGCAGCGCGTGGGCTTTGGCGCATCGGGCCGCAATGGCGGTCAGCTGGGCAGTGGTCAGCGGGTCGAACAGGACGCGCTTGAAAAGATGGTCGGGGCTAACGCCGCCCGCCGTCTGTGGGACCTAGGCGAAGACGCCAAGGCGCTGGTCAAGCAGCTGATCGCCACCCATGACATTGACTGCTACCTCAAGCCCGGTGTGGCCTGGACCGCCAGCGCGTCGACGGATGTGGACCACCTGCACGCCTATGCTGGCTTCTTGCAGGACCGCTATGGCTACGACCAGATAGAGGTGCTGGACCGCAACGCTCTGCGCAATGTCTGCGCCTCGCCCGCCTATGCTGGCGGTATTCTGGATATGGGGGCCGCGCATCTACATCCCCTGAACCTCGCCCTTGGGCTGGCACGGGCGGCGCAGGCAGCAGGGGTCGAAATCTATGAACGCAGCGCCGTGCATCACATCACCGAAGGCAGCCCCGCCACTGTGCAAACCGATGGCGGGCGGGTCACGGCGGATCATGTGATCCTTGCCTGCAACGGCTATCTTGGCGGGCTGAACCGCAAGGTTGCGGCCAAGGTGATGCCGATCAACAACTTTATCATCGCCACCGAACCCTTGGGGGATCGCATAAAGGAAGTGTTGCCCCGTGACGTCGCCGTGGCCGATAGCAAATTCGTGGTGAATTATTTCCGGCTTAGCCATGACGGGCGGCTGCTGTTTGGCGGCGGCGAAAGCTATGGCTACCGGTTCCCCAGTGATGTCGCGGCCAAAGCCCGCAAGCCCATGGCCCAGGTTTTCCCCGCTTTGCGCGATGTAAAAATCGATTACGCTTGGGGCGGCACGCTGGCGATCACCATGAAGCGTCTGCCGTTTCTCGCACGTATTGCGCCGAATATCTTGTCGGCCTCTGGCTATTCCGGCCACGGCGTCGGCACGGCGATCCACGCAGGCCAGCTGATGGCACGTGCGATTGAAGGCGACGGCGATGGCTTTGACACCATGAGCGCCCTGCCCACCCCCAGCTTCCCCGGCGGCGGAGCCTTGCGCAGTCCGCTGCTTGCGCTGGCGATGACCTGGTTCAGTTTGCGCGATCGGCTGGGGATCTAGTCACAAAACATTCATGAAGCCGAGCGGTGAAAACGCTTGGTCCCACAGGCGCATTGTTTTACCATTCTGAAAACAAACATTCAGGATATTGAAATATGACCCTGCCCGACATGCACAGCGCCGAAGCTATTCCGGACTCTGCCCGCGCCGAGATAGAGCAGCTGTTGCAAAGCGGCGATCTGTTTCGCTACACCGCTGCTGCCGACGCGCCGGTGTCCCTGCTTGAAGCCGAGTTCGCGCAAATGATGGGCAGCCGCTATGCGCTGGCGGTGTCGTCCTGCTCTGCCGCGCTGTTTCTGTCACTGCTGGCGCTGGATCTGCCGCAGAATGCCAAGGTGCTGATCCCCGGCTTTACCTTTGCTGCCGTGCCCTCCGCTGTGATCCACGCCAATTATACGCCGGTGCTGTGCGAAGTCGGGGCGAACTACCGGATTGATATGGCGGATTTTGCCGCCAAGCTGCCGACGGTAGATGCGGTGATCATCAGCCACATGCGCGGGCATACCTCGGATATGGATGCGATCATGGCGCTTTGCGATGCCGCAGATATACCCGTGATCGAAGACGCGGCCCATTCGCTCGGCACGCTCTGGCATGACCGCAAGATAGGCACCATCGGCAAGATCGGCTGCTTCTCGTTCCAGTCCTACAAGATGGTCAACGCGGGCGAAGGCGGTATCCTGATCACCGACGACGCCGATCTCGTGGCGCGTGCGATCATTATGTCAGGGGCGTACGAGCACAACTGGAAGAAACACCCCGGCATCGCTGACGCCTGTGCGCGGTGGCAGAACCAGCTGCCGCTTTATAACCTGCGGCTCAACAACCTGTCGGCGGTGCTGGTGCGGGCTCAACTGGCCGAACTGCCCCGCCGTGTGGCCGACGGGCTGCGTAACCACGACTATGTCGCGGCCAAGCTGAATGCCGTTCCACAGATCGACGTCCCCGCCCCGCTCCCCCCCGAGACCCGGGCACCGGATTCCATCCAGTTCAACCTTGTGGGTCTGGACGACGCGGCCATCCGCGCCTTTGCAGATGCCAGCGCCAAGGCGGGCGTCAAGGTGCAGGTCTTTGGTCAAAGCACCGACAATGCGCGCGCTTTCTGGAATTGGCAGTTCATTCAAGATTTGCCCGACCTGCCCCAGACCCGCGCCATGTTGATGACAGCCTGCGACGTGCGCCTGCCCGTGCAACTGCAACCAGCCGAGCTCGACGCGATTGTGAATGTGCTGCTAGGCGCGCTGGCGACGGTGACGAAATCCGCCGCGGCCTAAGGCTTCATTTTGCCAGATAAACTCCCGCCGGAGGCATCCGGCAGACACAACAAAGCCCACCCGTCAGCGGATGGGCTTTGACCGTTCTAACGCATCTAAAACGCACCGAGAAAGAGGTTACTTCAACTTTGACAGTTTCTCTTGCAGTTCGGCCAGCTGCTGTTTGATCGCATCAAGACTTTCATCCTGACCGCCCCCCTTGGCGGGGCGCGCATCGCCCCCCCCCATGCCATTCCAGGGCGTCGGCATGGTGCCCGTCATCGCTTTCATAAAGGCCTCTTGCTGGGCCTGCATGACCTCGAAGCCCGGCATTTTCGACATCGGGTTGATCGTATTCATATTCTCGAGCACCCGTGCCTGACCATCGCGCAGCATATCGAACGACGATTTCAAGAACTGCGGCACGACACTGGCATCGGGGGACATATAACTGCGGACAAGATCGTTCAGCACATCCACGGGCAGCACGGATTCACCGCGGCTTTCGTGTTCGGCGATGATTTGCAGCAGGTATTGACGGGTCAGATCGTCGCCTGATTTCAGGTCTACAATCTTCACCTCTCGGCCATCGCGGATAAAGCCCGAAATATCGTCTAAAGTGACATAATCACTGGTTTCGGTATTATACAGGCGGCGGCTTGCATATCGTTTGATAAGCAGGGGCTTGACTGTTTCGGTCACACTAGGTCCTTCCCAAATAGGCATGCTGCATTGCAGCTTAGGGCAGCTTAAATGAAAAAGATAGGCGCCACAAAAAAGGGCAGACCGCAAAGTCTGCCCTCATCAATCTTTACTGAACCAAAGGCCAGAGCGATTACTTCGCTGTGGTTTTCTTTGTCGCGGCTGTCGCGTCGGCAGTTGCCTTTTTGACAGCGGCCGTTGCTTCTTCGGACATGTCCTTGCCAGCAGCCATCATCAGCTCAACAGTGTCCATCTGGACCTTTTTGGCGATCTCGGCAAAAGCGGCCATGTGCTCGGACGCAACTTCGGCAGAGGCCGAGGTGAACTCGGTCATTGCTTTGGCGTAGTCAGCAGGCTCTTGCTTGGCTTTCGACATTTCCGACATTTTTGTCAGGGTGTCTTGAGTCCATTTGCTGGAAATCGCTGCGGATTTCTCAGCGGCGCTCAAGGCCACACCGGACAGCTTTTCGTTCAGCGTCGCGGTGGTTTTGAACGCATCGTTCATTGCGGATGTGTCAACGGGGAATGCACCCATCATGTCTTTCATCATCGCGGCGAAATCTGGTGTCTTCGTCATGGTAAACTCTCCTTATGGGGGTAAGCGGCGTCTACCGCTTCGTTATGACTAAACTTAAGATAGATGCTGCAGTGCGGCATTGCAAGGTTTTTTCTGCATTGCAGCATCATCGATTCCAGACACTTGCGCCCTTAATAAAATGGGCAATCAGATCAACCTCTTGCCCTGCGCGCCACATAGGTGCCGGGCGCATCGCCAAACGTCTCGCGGCCATTTTCACCTGCAATACGTGCATCCACCTTACCGTCGGACTGATTCTCGAGCCATGCCCCCCAGCGGGGCCACCAAGACCCTTCGTGGAAGGTCGCGCCCTCTCGCCAGTCCTCATGGTCCAGCGACACATCAGCGTTGGTATAGTGGCCGTATTTGCCTTTGCTGGGCGGATTCACGATGCCTGCGATGTGCCCCGACTGCGTCATGACAAATGTCTTGTCAGCGCTGCCCATCAGCCCCACGCCGCGATAGCTGTCTTTCCACGGCGCGATGTGGTCCGTCTCGCAACCGACTGCCATCAGCGGCACGTCAATGTCTTCGAGCTTTAGCCGGTGGCCCAGCAGGTCGAACCCGCCGTCGACCAGCTTGTTCTGCTGGCAAAGCCCCCGCAAATATTCCATCGCCATGCGTTGCGGCAGGTTCGCCCCGTCGCCGTTCCAGTACAGCAGATCAAAGGCGGGCGGCGTATCGCCCAGCATGTAGCTTTTGATCGCGGGCCCATAGACTAGATCATTCGACCGCAAGAAAGAGAACGTACGTGCCATGATAAGCGACGGCAGCATACCTTTATCCTGTGTCTCTGCCTCGATCCCGTCAATGAAATCATCGGTCAGGAACGGCTGAAACTCACCTTGATCGGAGAAGTCGGTCAGGGCGGTAAAGAAGGTCGCGGATTTGACCGACGTATCGCCCCGCTGTTTCATCAGCGACAGCGCCAACGCCAGTGTCGTGCCTGCAATGCAATACCCCACGGCATGCACATTGTCTTGACCCGTGATCGCCTTGGCCTCCTTGATCGCGGTCAGGAACCCGTTTTCGATATAGTCGCCCATGCCAATGTCACGATGGCTTTGGTCCGGATTGACCCATGACACCATGAACAATGTATAGCCCTGATCCACGATCCATTTGACCAGACTGTTCTGCTCTTTCAGATCAAGAATGTAGAATTTGTTGATCCACGGTGGAAAGATCACGATTGGGGTGGCGTCCACTTTTTCGGTGCTGGGGCTATACTGGATCAGTTCGAACAGTTTGTTGCGAAACACGACCTTGCCGGGGGTTGTGGCGATGTTGCGACCCAGCTCGAACGCGCTCTCATCCGCCAGCCGCACGACCAGCTCGCCGTTGTTGGCCTCTAGGTCAGCAATCAGGTTCTCAAGCCCGCGGATCAGGCTTTCGCCTTCTGTGGCGACGGCACGTTCCAAAGCATCGGGGTTGGTGGCCAGAAAATTCGTCGGGCTCATCAGATCAACGATCTGGCGGCTAAAATAGCTCAGGCGTTTGCGTTCATGTGGGGCCAAATCGGCGACGTTCTCGACCGCTTGGCCAAGCGCCTCTGCGTTGATCTGGTACTGTTGTTTGACAAAATTGAAATAGGGGTGCGATTTCCACAACGGGTTGGCAAAGCGGCGGTCCTCGGGCGCGGTATCTTCAGGAGCTTCCAGCTTGCCTTTGGCCAGCGCCTGCTGCGCCTCGACGAAGTGGCTGACAGATTTGCTCCAGTACGACACCTGCTGCTCGATCATCTTGGCCGGATTTTGCACAGCTTCGGTCCAATAGGACGTCGCAGCCTTTGTAAACAGCTCCTGATTCGGACCGTCCAAGCTCGCCTGATGCGTGTCCCGCCCGACCATGATCTGCGACAGTCGTGCCCCCAGCGCTTCGACCTTGCGCAGGTTTTCCTCCATACGTTCCTGTGCCTTGGAACTCTCAACGTCGGTCTTAGTTGTTTTTATTGTCATGTTAACCGTTCCTCCCTATGTTTGCACCTGCAGCATCGCGCCGACCTTTGGGGGAGGGTCCGACAAGATGCAGGGCGCAAGGCCCCCCAACAGGAGACCCCTTACATGAAGTATATGGCATCTTACGATTTAATGGAAACGATGAGAAACACCAATCAGTGGCTTGGCGCCACCGCGTTGGCGATGGCATCGTATCCCGCTTTTGCAGCTGTTCCGAACCCCGCGCTGAACTGGATGGCCGCTTGGGGCGAAGTGACCGAACGCAGCTTTTCGCGCATGGTGGTCAAACCTGATTGGGACATTCCGCCGGCTGTTGGTGCCGATGGTCTGGATCATCCCGTCCTGATTGAAAAAGAGCTTCAAGGTCCGTTTGGCGATCTGGTGCATTTCGTTGTGCAGGGCCGCGACACGCCCAAGCGCAAGATCCTGCTGGTCGCGCCCATGTCCGGCCACTATGCGACCCTGCTGCGGTCCACCGTGATCAGCCTGATCCCCGATGCCGATTTGTACATCACCGACTGGCATAATGCCCGCGACATCCCTGTCAGCGCCGGCAAGTTCGACGTAGAGGATTATACCCTGCGGCTCGTCGACTATATGCGCCATCTGGGCCCCGACGTGCATGTGATCGCCGTGTGCCAACCTGCGCCACTGACCCTTGCCGCAACCGCCTATCTGGCCGAACAGGACCCCAAGGCGCAGCCCAGCTCGCTCACGTTGATTGGCGGGCCGATCGATACCGCCGCCAGCCCGACAGAGGTGACGGATTTCGGCCAACGCGTGAACATGAACCAGTTGCAAGAGATGATGATCCAGCAGGTCGGCTTCCAGCACCAAGGCGTGGGCCGCAAGGTCTATCCCGGTCTGTTGCAGCTGAACTCCTTCATCACGATGAACGCCGAAACCCATGCCAAGGCCTTCCGCGACCAGATCATGCGCGTCGCACAAGGGACGGCAGGCGACCATGACAAGCATAACAAGTTCTACGACGAATACCTCGCCGTGATGGACATGCCCGCCGAATTCTACCTGTCTACCGTGCAGCGGATCTTTAAGGACAATGAAATCGGCACCAACAGCTTCACGATCCAAGGCCAGCCCGTCGACATCGGCAAGATCACGGATGTTGCGGTGAAAACCGTCGAAGGCACCAAGGATGATATCTCGGCCCCTGGCCAATGTGTCGCCGCGCTGGACCTATGCACCGGCCTGCCCGACGACAAAAAGGCCAGCCATCTTGAAGACGGCGCAGGGCACTATGGTATCTTCGCAGGCAAAAGCTGGCGCGAGAATATCCGCCCGCTGGTGCTGAAATTCATCGATGAAAACCAGCGCACGGCCAAGGCAGCGGCCCCCCAAGCCCCCGCCGCCCCAGCCAATGCCGGCAAGACTTCGGTTCCGGCCCAGAAGTCGACAGCATAATGCCCGCCGCGCCGCGTGATCTGCCCTTTGCCTGCACCTGTGGGACTATCAAAGGGACTTTGCGCGGCGTGACACCCGCACGCGGCAGCCATGCCCAGTGTCACTGTATCGATTGCCGCGCGGCCGAGGTGTACTTGAACCACCCCGACCCTGCGCCACAGGCGGTCCAACTGTTCCAAACCACGCCCGACCGTTTCGACTTTGATCAGGGGTTCGACCGACTGGGCGTGTTTGCTTTTGGTGAAAAGAGCCTGCTGCGCTGGTATGCGACCTGCTGCGGGACGCCGATGTTCAACACGCTGCGCAAGCCCAAGCTTGCCTTTGCCAGCATCATGACCAGCGCTCTGTCCGACCCTTCGGCGCTTGGGCCCATCGTCGGCACCGGATATATCCCCACACCGTCAGGCAAAACCCGCAACGAGGGACTGCCGCGGTTGATCTGGGGGGCGCTATCGCGTGCTGCGGGGGCCAAGATAACGGGACGGTGGAAAACCAACCCCTTTATCGATCCCGATACCACGACGCCCAACCGCCCTGTGCAGATCGTGCCGAACGACCAGCGCCAAGCCATCCTCGACGCCCTGCGTTAATCCCGTCCTCAGACGCTAGGCAGGGGTCAGGGGCATCTTCATCCATTCCTTGATTGCTGCGGTCGTTGCCTCTGGCTGCTCCAGCGTGGGCAAATGCCCTGCCCCTTCGATCACGCGCAAAATGGCATAGGGCAGCAGTTCGGCCATAAAACTATGGCGCTTGACGGGGTTCAGCTTGCCCACCTCGCCACACATCACCAGCGTCGGCACCTTGCATTTGCGCAGCACCGCTTGCTGGTCGCGTGCCCGTTGCAAGGCGCGGGCCTGACGGATGTAGACCTCGGGTCCCAGCGTGTCTGCCATATCCATCGCGATCTCTAGGATCGCCGCGCGGTTCGGGCCGGGGGCCAACCACAAAGGGTCCAGCTCTTCGCGCATGGCATCGGCCAGCCGCCCCGACTTGACCTTGACGATCAACATCTCGCGCGCGGCGGCGGTCTGCGGCGTTTCGGCCAGCGGGCTGGCATCAATCAACGCCAACCGCGTCAACCGATCCGGCGCACGGCGCAAAATCTCAAGCGCGACAGCACCGCCCAACCCCATCCCTGCCAGCGCAAACCGTTTGGGCAATTGATCCAGCAGACCGGAGGCAATTTCCTCGATCCGTTCGCCTTGGGTGATCGGGGCCACGGTAACGGCGGTTTTCGCCGACAGTTCGGCAATCTGCGGCCAGAACACCCGCGCGTCAGACATGAGGCCGGGCAGAAGAACAAGAGGGTCAGCCATGTATGTCCCTGTCATTAGTCATAAATTCGCGCCACTTCGGGACACTGCTGCTGCGCCGTACCTCATCATGGATAGGCGATGCCACGCAAGGGCGGAAAATCCTTATAGCGCGTGCGGCGCTGCGCCAAGGGCTCTGACGGCGACTTCCCGCCACGCAATAATATCCCGCGCGGCGCGATATAGCTGGAAATGCTGCGCTGCGGCTCTGGTCGCCAGGTCAGGTTAAAGGCCGCGAGCTTGGGAAAGAACCACATCTCGGAATAGGGCAGATGATCATGCACCCACCACGCCAGATCGCGCCAGTCGCGGCCCTGATCATACTGGTCGGCAAACCACGGGACCACGATGCTGGCGCCCGCGATTGCCTGCGCCCCTGCCCCGCGATCCCAGATATGACATTCGATCGGGTTGTCATTGGCCGCGCAATTCAGCTTGCGCCGGTTGCCATAGGCATTCAGCGCCGCCGACCGATACCCTGACCGCACAGCGATACGTCCAAAGGTTTCCTCTAGCGGGTCCAGCAACGACGTGCAAAAGGCCCGCCCGTTCTCGATCGCAAGATCAGGATCGTCGGGGATATTGGGCTGTCCGTGAAAGCCCGAAATCTCAGAGTACATAAAATCGCGCATAAAGAAATGCCGGGACAGGCGGACCCGCCCAAAAGTCTCGAGGCTCCACATGCTGGCCGGTTTGCGCATGGCGAAGCCCCTTTCCCTCAGGCCGCTGCGGCGACCTCTTCCACCGCTTGGATCAGCAGGCCCAGACAGCGGTCGTCGGAAAAGCGGTGGTCCGCATCCTTGACCAGTTGCAACTGCATGTCCGGCCCCTGCGCATGTTCCAGCAGCCGCACAGCGGTGGCAACGCTGACGGCGGTGTCTGCGGTGCCTTGCAGGAAGCGCGTCGGGAACGGCAGATGCAGCGGATCGCGCAGCACCAGCTGCGTGCGTCCGTCCTCGATCATGCGGCGGGTGATGATGTAGGGCTCCATATAGTCAGACGGCAGCTCGACCTGCCCCGCCTCGGCCAAAGTCTGTTTCTGCGAATCGGTGAAGCTGGCCCAATAACCGTCTTCGGTAAAATCAGGGGCCGCGGCGATGGTCACCAGACCCGCGATCCGCGACGGCAGCGCGCGCGCCAACAGCAGCGACTGCCAACCGCCCATGGACGACCCCACCGGCAAGATCGGCCCCGCGGTCAGTGCTGCTACCGCCGCCAAGGTATCTTCGGCCCAATCGCCAATGCAGCCGTCGGTAAACGCGCCAGAGGATTCCCCATGACCCGAATAATCAAACCGCAAAAAGGCCCGCCCCTCGCGTTTGGCCCAGTCTTCAAGGAACACCGCCTTGGTGCCCATCATGTCGGATTTCAGACCGCCCAGAAACACCACGCAAGGGCCTTTTCCGTCGGTCTTGTGATAAGCCAGCCGCCGCCCTTGAGGCGTTTCCAGATACATCGGAGCCGTCATCCTCAGCCCCCCAGATAGGTGCCCTTGGCGGGGCGGTAAAAGATTTTCTGATTGTGCAAACGGCCCAGCAGATCGTCGATCCGGCGCAGGCTGTCTTTGGCGGCATCGGCGGGCAGCATCGATGCCGTTTCATTCAGCGCGTCCATCGACAGGTCACGTTTGGTCACATGCAGCGCCGCTTCGATCAGGTCAATATCGCTGATCGTCAGCTCAAAGTTGCGGTTGTGTTTGGACATGGGCTTCCCCCCTTTGGGTCAAATGCGCGCCCCAGTCATACGGCGCGCGGCCCCAACGATCAATCCGCCGCTTCGACTTCGCGCAGGCCAAGCGCCGCCAACGCCGCCGCCGCGGACATGGCTGCGAATAAAACCAGCGTTGCCACTGGCCCGATCAGTGCCGCGCCGCCACCCGCCACACCGGCGATCAGCAGCAGCCCGCCAATCACGGTGTTGGACACGGCGGCATAGGCCGACCGCTGGTCCTTGGGCGACATATCCACCAGATAGGTCGACCGCCCCTGCCGCACCCCGTGATAGGCGATCATCAGGACAAACAGCACCAGCGGCATCGCCCAGATCTGCGTCGCCATGCCAAGCAGCGCCAGCGCCACCGCCCCCACCATCGCCACTGCACCGACAATGCCGGTCAACATCAGCACACGGCGGCTCGACCGATCCGACAACCGCCCCCAGACGTACGAGCTCAGCAGCGACGCCAAGGCCGAGGCGAGCACCAGCGCGCCAAGCTGGCCGAGGGCGGATTGATCCTCGCCCCCCGCCAGCACCACAAAATACGGCGGCGCAAGCGATGTGGCGACCAACAGCCCGCGCACCAGTATGAACCGTCGCAGGTTTGCGTCTTCTTTGAGGATGGCAAAGCTGGCCGGCGTGGCCTTGGCGCTGTCGCTCGGGGCCTCGTCCAGCGTTGAAAACAGCAGCGCCGCCCCGCCCCACAGCAGCGCGGCCAGCGCAATCGCCGCAATCACCACGCCGCGATCCTGCACCAGCCCCGACATCAGCAACAGCGCCAGCACCAGCACCCCGGCAGAGGCGACAGAGCCCGCAGTGCCCGTGATCGATCCGCGCCGCGACTTGCCCACGGTCTTGCCGAGGATATCCTTGTACGACACCGAACAGGCCGCACGGCTGACCGCCAGCCCCGCCAGCGCCCCGCAAATTGCCAGCCCCGCCGCTGATCCGTCCAACATGAGCGCCGCCAGCACGATCAACGCCGCGAAAATGCCCTGCCCCGCAGACCCCGCGACCCAAGCCCATTTGCGCCGCGCCATCGCTTGCACCCAGCCCGCCATCACGATCTGCGGTAGCAGCGCCCCCGCCTCGCGGATCGGCACCAGCGCCCCCGCATAGACAGCCGGCGCGCCAAGCGCTGTCAGCAGCCACGACAACATCAGCTTGGGGTCAATCAGCCCGTCCGCGACTTTGGTCATCGTCAGGCTGGCGATATGGCGCAGGGCGTTCCGGGCCTCGGCCTCTTGCGCGTGGGGCGACAGGTCCTGCGCGTCGCCCTCTGCCCCCGAAAGGGTATCAAACGCCCGCTGCGCCATATCATCTTGCATATCTTCCGGTCCCGTCGCTTCTTGGTAATCCCCTGCAATCTATCGCAAGGGGCCGCCAAGGAAAGGACCCCACCGCGATATTGACAACCCAGACCACCGACGCCAAACAGGCCGAACGCATATAACCCGCAACCGGGCGTCTCGTAGGCGCCAAACCGACGAGGAGGCCCGCATGGCCCAGATCACCCTCACCCTTCCCGATGGCAACGCACGTCAGTACGACGCAGGTATCACTGCGGGCGACGTGGCCAACGACATCTCCAAATCGCTTGGCAAAAAAGCGATCAGCGCCACCGTGGACGGTGCGCATTTTGATCTGGCCTGGCCGATCAACGCAGATGCCGACATCGCGATCCACACCATGGCTGACGAAGCGCAAGCGAACGAGCTGGTACGCCACGACCTTGCCCACATCATGGCCCGCGCCGTGCAAGACCTGTGGCCCGATACCAAGGTCACCATCGGCCCCGTCATCAAGGACGGCTGGTACTATGACTTTGACCGCAAGGAATCCTTCACCCCCGAAGACCTTGGCCTGATCGAAAAGAAGATGAAGGAAATCATCAACAAGCGTGACCCCGTCCGCACTGAGGTCTGGGACCGCGCCCGCGCGATCAAGCATTACGAGGATTTGGGCGAACCTTATAAGGTCGAGCTGATCAACAGCATCTCCGGCGACGAGCCGCTGCGCATGTACTGGCACGGCGACTGGCAAGACCTCTGCCGTGGGCCGCACCTGCAACACACTGGGCAGGTGCCGGGCGACGCGTTCAAACTGATGTCCATCGCGGGCGCTTATTGGCGCGGCGACAGCGACCGCGCGATGCTGCAACGGATTTACGGTGTGGCCTTCACCGGCAAGGAAAAGCTGAAAGCGCACCTGAACATGCTCGAAGAGGCTGCCAAACGCGACCACCGCAAGCTGGGCCGCGAGATGGACCTGTTCCACATGCAAGAAGAAGCGCCGGGTCAGATCTTCTGGCACCCCAACGGCTGGCATATCTATACCGAGCTTCAGGATTACATGCGCCGCAAACAACGCGCCGGCGGCTATGTCGAGGTGAACACACCGCAGGTCGTGGACCGTAAACTCTGGGAAGCCTCCGGCCACTGGGAGAAATACCAAGACCACATGTTCATCGTCGAAGTGGACGAGGAACACGCCCGCGAGAAATCGGTCAACGCGCTGAAACCGATGAACTGCCCCTGCCACGTGCAGATCTTTAACCAAGGTTTGAAATCTTACCGCGACCTGCCCCTGCGCATGGCCGAATTCGGATCGTGCAACCGCTATGAACCCTCGGGCGCGCTGCACGGGATCATGCGCGTGCGCGGCTTTACGCAAGATGACGGCCACATCTTCTGTGCCGAAGACCAGATCGAAGCCGAGACCGCGAAATTCATTGAATTTCTGTCCGGCATCTACAAAGACCTCGGGTTTGAAAACTTCAGCGTCAAATTCTCGGACCGGCCTGAAAAACGCTCCGGCTCGGACGAGGTCTGGGACAAGGCCGAGGCCGCGTTGCTGTCTGCCACCCGCGCAGCTGGCATCGAACCCACGCTCAACCCCGGCGAAGGCGCGTTCTATGGCCCGAAACTGGAATTTGTGCTGACCGACGCCATCGGCCGCGACTGGCAATGTGGCACCCATCAGGTGGATTTTGTGCTGCCCGAACGGCTGGACGCGACCTATATCGGATCGGACGGCGCAAAACACCGCCCCGTCATGCTGCACCGCGCGACATTGGGATCATTCGAACGTTTTATCGGCATCCTGATCGAAGAACACGCAGGCAAACTGCCCTTCTGGCTGGCCCCGCGTCAGGTTGTCGTGGCCGCCATCACCTCAGAGGCCGATGACTACGTCCACGAGGTCGTCGCCACTCTTAAGGCACAAGGCGTCCGCGCCGAGGCGGATGTCCGCAACGAGAAAATCAACTACAAGGTCCGTGAACATTCGGTCGGCAAAGTGCCGGTGATCCTTGCGGTCGGGGCGCGCGAAGTCGAAGAGAAAACCGTGTCCGTCCGCCGTCTGGGTGAAAAGCAAACCTCCGTTCAGGCGCTATCGGACGTGGCAGATGCGCTTGGCATCGAAGCCACACCGCCCGATCTGCACGGCTGAAACCTGTAACAAACGTCTCGGGGCGCAATGATCTTGCGCCCCGAAGCTGTCATAATGTTTCAATATTGCGCCTTACGACGCGGGATTCTCACGCATTGTTACAAAAAAACCGGCGATTTCCTGACGCCTCTGTGACACACTTTGATGTGAGTAGCTTTGTCGCACCCCCCGCGGCTTAATGTCCTTATCGACACGCAACCCAATCAGGAGGAAACACCAATGTCCAACACGATGAAAACGCTCGCCGTTGCCGGCGCTGTTGCCGCAGCAATGTCCGCGCATGGCACAACAGCCAATGCGGCATCCAAAGAAAAATGCTATGGCGTCGCGCTTGCCGGTCAGAATGACTGCGCAGCAGGCCCCGGCACCACATGCGCCGGCACATCCGTCACTGATTACCAAGGCAACGCCTGGACGCTAGTTGACGCAGGCACCTGCGCCGAGATGGAGCTGCCCGAAATGGCTGACGGCTCCGAGCGTATGGGATCGCTCGAAGCGCTGGACCGCGATCTGCCAGCCTAAGGCCCCTTGCGGCTTAAACCCCTCGCCTGTGCAGCACGGAGCATCCGGCTGCGCAGGCCCCTTACGCGACCCCTACGATAGGGAGCCCCCCATGCCAGACGGAACCGCCCGTTTCGCCACCCTGCCCGCCAGCCCCGGCGTTGGCTATAAGCCCCAGCATTTCAAAGACCTGCAGGACGATCCTGGTCCGGTACAGTGGATCGAAATCCATGCAGAGAATTATATGGGCGACGGCGGCCGTCCCCTTGCGCAGCTGCGCGCGCTGTCCGAAAAGTTCGCGCTGTCAGTCCATGGTGTCGGCCTCAGCATCGGTGGTGAAATGCCGCTCGATCGTGACCACCTGGCCCGTCTGAAAAAGCTCTGCGACTGGGCAAAGCCCGCCAGTTTTTCAGAACATCTGGCCTGGTCCACCCATGACAGCGAGTTTTTGAACGACCTGTTGCCCTTGCCCTATACGGAATCCACCCTGTCCCGCGTGGCCGACCACATCAGTCAGGTTCAGGACACAATTGGGCGTCAAATGCTGCTGGAAAACCCCTCCAGCTACCTCGCCTTTGATGAATCCACCTTGTCTGAAACCGACTTTTTAGCCGAACTTACCCATCGAACCTCCTGCGGTTTATTGCTGGATGTCAACAATGTGTTCATTTCGGCCCAAAACCTTGGTCTCGCGCCCCGCGACTATATCGACGCCTATCCGGTCGACGCCGTGGGCGAGCTTCACGTTGGCGGCCACGAAGAAGACAGCGTTGGTTTCAACCAGCCGCTTTTGATCGACAGCCACAGTCGCCCCGTTGTCGACCCCGTCTGGGATTTGCTGGCCTATACGCTGGACCGCACCGGCCCCAAGCCCGTGCTGGTGGAATGGGACAATGACGTGCCCGACTGGCCGACCCTGCGCACAGAGGCAGAGCGTGCGGCGGATGTGCTGACCCGATGACCACGCTGCAACGGTTTCGTACGCCCCTGCTGGACCCGACGCAGGACCGCCCCGAGGGGCTGCGCGGTGCCGCTGGCGCGCCCGCCGACACGCGCTATGACGTCTACCGCAACAACGTCACCCATTCCTTAATTGCAGCGCTGCACAGCGCTTTTCCCTTGGTGCTCAAAGTATTAGGCACGCAGAATTTCGACCGGCTGGCCCCTGCCTACGTCCGTGCGCACCCGCCGACCTCTCCGCTCATGATGCATTACGGCGCTGATTTTCCCGACTTTCTCGCCGCACAACCGCAATTGTCTAAAATGGGTTACCTGCCCGACTGCGCCCGCCTCGACCTTGCCTTGCGCCGATCCTACCACGCGGCTGACAGTGCGCCCTTTGACCTCGAAACGTTCCAGCAGCTTACGCCAGAAGAGATGATGCAAACACAGCTCATCCCCGCCCCTGCGACGGTTTTGCTGCGGTCAAGCTGGCCGCTTTTTGATATCTGGCGGTTCAACATGCAGGCCGATGCCCCCAAGCCGCAAATGCAGGCCCAAGACGTGTTGATCACCCGCCCCGAGTTTGACCCCGCCCCGCATCTTTTGCCCCCCGGCGGCGGTGATTGGTTCGCCGCATTGGCCGAGGGCGCAACGCTTGATCAGGCCCATGACACCGCGCTGGCGCTTGTGCCTGATTTCGATCTTGGTGCGGCCTTGGGACTGTGCTTTGCAACTGGCGCATTTCGCGCAAAGAACGGCGGATAAGATGCTGAAGACCCTCACCCTTTATGACCGCGCCACCCACTGGATTTCAGCGCAGGACTGGCTGCTGCCGACGCTTGCACGGTTTCTATTTGCTGCCGTCCTTATGCAGTATTTCTTTGCCTCCGGCCTTACCAAACTCGACGGGTTGGTGACGCTGAGCACCGGTGCCTATGTCCAGATTTTCCCCCGTGCGTTCGAGGCGGCGGGCTATGACGCGACAGCGCTTTCGGCGTTCCACGGGTTGGTGGCCTATGCGGGGACGCTGGCGGAGTTTGTGCTGCCGGCGCTCATCGTGGCGGGGCTGTTCACGCGGTTTGCGGCGTTGGGGATGATCGGCTTTGTGGTGCTGCAATCGCTTACGGATCTGTACGGCCACGGGCAATGGAGCGCGCTTGGCCAGTGGTTTGACCGTCTGCCGGACGGAACCATTCTGGACCAACGCGGGCTTTGGGTGCTGCTGCTGGTGGTGCTGGTGGTCAGGGGCGGCGGGCCGGTGGCGCTGGACCGTATTTTGCTGGCGCGCCGCCGCTGAGGGTTACTGCGCGGCTTTGACCTCGGCTTGGGTCGTGTCATTCCAGCCGAGGAAAAGATCCTCCCCCACGGCGATGAGGGGACGTTTCATCAGCGCGGGATGGGCGACCAGAAGTTCAAGCGGATCGGAGGCGCGTTCGGCATCGTCCAGACCACGCCATGTGGTGGAACGCGTGTTCATCAGTGCTGCGCCAAAGCGGGCGTGGGCGCGGGCCAGAACGTCAGCGGGGACACCGTCTTGGCGGACATCGACCAGCTGCGCGTCGGGCAGCGCCTTGATCGCCTTGCGGCAGGTATCGCAGTTCTTCAGACCGTAGATCAGCATTCTCGTCTCACTTTTTCGGGTTTCATATGTCCTAAGATAATCGGGCAGCGCAAAATTTCTTGATTTTCGACGCAGGCGAACAACCTTTTACCGCGTGGGGCGGCGAAAGCAATTTTCGGGCCTGCGACAGCGAGTAATGAGGAGCGTTGAGATATGCCTACGGGTACAGTCAAATGGTTTAACACCACCAAAGGATACGGATTTATCGCGCCGGAGAGCGGCGGGTCGGATATTTTTGTCCATATTTCGGCAGTGGAACAGTCCGGTCTGACCGGTCTGGCGGACGATCAGAAAGTGTCTTTCGAAATGTCCGAGGGGCGCGACGGGCGTCAGATGGCGACGGAACTGGAGCTGCTGTAAAGAATCCGATGCCCGAGGGGCGCCGGATCCAGTTATGCGGGCATCAATCGGGGCTGCGGCTTAGCGGCAGCCCTTTTCGCCCGGCACGCAAGAATAGCTGGCGCGGCGCGGGTGATAGTGGCGGACCTTGTGCTTTTTCGGCGCGGGGTGCGACATCATCTGCTGGTAGCTGGTGGCCGTGTTCGGCGTGCCGCAGCAGATCACGCCGGAGATTGTGACCGGCTGAAGCCCTGCGGGGCAGAAGTTGGCGGAGGACGGATAGGCGTAGATTTTTGGCTCTGCCGAGACCTGCGCGGGCAGCAAAACTGCGCCCATCAAACCCAATCCGGCGATCATTCCTGTTGTTATACGCATAATATCCCCCGTTCTTTTCAATTTCCTTTAATTTGCCCAGACTTAAGCGCCAAGTCTAGCTTTTTCGCCTTTTGGGGCTGGAGGCTGGCGGGACTGGCGGGGCGGGCTTTGCGCCGTCGTAGGGTCTCGGGTTACCCATGGGTAACTTAACCTATTGTTATTGTTTGTTTATTTTTTGTTATGGGTGCGTGCGGTGGAGTGCGTTTGCTGGGATGAGGCGTGGTCCGGCACAGATGAGTCAAAAACCGTGGCCGACTTTTGAGGGGTCGAACGCGGAATACCCCGCATTTTGCTGGGGATGAATGAGGTGACCTAAACAGGAACTGCCGCGCCCGAACCGAGGGGTGGAAGTGAAGCGCCGACTCCGCGAAGGCAAGCCTTCGCGGAGTCGGTGACGCAGATGCTTTGCATCCGCTGACCCGCCCCGTGGGGGCGGTTCGGGCGCTGCCCAATCGGAGATTGGCATTGCACTAACTAAAATTTAAATCACGCAACTCTTCGCAGATACTTTCAATTCCTGGAAACATAGAAGCTTTTGTAATTCCCATTAACCGCAAATCGCCGATAGCTTTCTTAGCTTCGTACGCTGGCAAATCGAATGCATGAAGATAGGTTTGGCCATCCGCCTCTTGCAAATTTTGAATAAAGCGCTCGATATCTTCAAGATTTGTAAGATTCAAAACACCCTGTTGGGGAATAGCTCTTTCATTTTCGATTGCGAGTGTTTCGAGATTAGAAAAATGAGGTTTAACTAAGTTAAGGTGTGTCAGTTGATGATATTTCTGCTGATACAGTGTCCTATTGAAAGCATATATGCGTATGGGTTCTTTCTGATTTGGGTTTGTGTCTTTGTAAGCAAAAAAAGCAGCGACAAATGGTGATCGTGTCCAGTCAAGAAGCGGGGTTGGGAAGCCATGGTGCTGGGCGAGATTGAAGAATGCCCCTAACTCAATTGGATTTTCGAGATTAAATAGGTGCTTAGTTCTCGCACTCAAAGCATTGTGAAGTCGCTTCAGATCCTCGTGGAAATATCGTCTTAAGTCACGCCTATTCGTTCTATGGAAACTTGTCATCAAAGGCCAAGGTTGACTTTGACCGCGGAAAACCCAACCCAAGTTCGGCTTATCGGTTACAAACGCTTGAAATTCTGCCCAAGTCTTCACTTGATTGTTGGCTATCACTCTAGAATTGGTAGCAGCCACTGATCGAATAAGCCGCGCTGATCCACCAGTTCCAATCTCTGTTTTCCAACTGAGATTTATCGTTCCCGCATCGATTGGTGTAAAGATACCATCGACAACCTGCGGCAGCCTGACGCCCGGAAAACGATCGCTGAGCTCTGACCAATTGGGAATATATCCGTTATCTGCAATAAAGTGGATCGGTGTACACGAAATATCAAACTTTGTCAGAAAATCTTCTGCTTCGATCGGCGCGAGCGAAGACGGCAAATCATCCCCTTTTGGATATAGGTAAAGAACTCCTTTCGCAATTCCATCTATACTGTCTAAATCCATAACCATGGTTCCCTCGGGGTCGCCATCGTTTTCACCAATCCATTGCCCTGCAAGAGAGTTAGCAGAATTAGTACTCACCCAATCACTCCCTTAAACTCCCGCCATTCCCCCTTGCTCATGCCAGAGGTCTCCTGCGTGACCTCCTCACCCTTCACCATCCGACGGATACACTCAAGAGCTGTATTTGACACAGTTGCGCCACCTAGACGGTAATCCTCGAAGGCGCGGTAGGCGGCGGGGACCCAGTCGGCGACGACGTTGCAGATGGCATCGGCATAGACGCGGATTTCGTATTGGGCGTGGGCATCGGCGCGCAGACGCAGGAAATGGAACAGGTTGTGCAGGTCCACTTTCCAATACCATTGCGTGTAGATGTTCGACGGCAGGTTCATCCGCGCCAGCTCTCGCGCGAGACCATCCTGGGGTTCGCCGTCGGGGCCGGTTTCGGCAATCATCGCCTCGTAGTTGTCATAGGCGCGGTTGCTGTCGGATTTGAGGGTCTCGAGCACGCGGGCGGCCTCGGCGCCTTCGAGCACGCCACCGCGGCCTTGATTGTTCACCACGCTTTGCGCGTTCACATGGGCGGGTTCGGGGATGTAGAATTCGCGGTCGAGGATCGAATAGCGGGCGGAGTATTCGTTGACGTTGGCGGTCCGGTGACGGATCCACTGGCGCGCGACAAAGACGGGCAGTTTGACGTGGAGCTTGATCTCGCACATCTCGAAGGGGGTGGAGTGCCAGTGGCGCATCAGGTAGCGGATCAGGCCTTCGTCGTTTTGGACCGATTTCGTGCCACGGCCATAGCTGACGCGGGCCGCCTGACAGATCGCTTCGTCGTTGCCCATATAGTCGATGACGCGCACAAAGCCGTGGTCGAGCACGGGAATGGCCTTGTAGAGATGCGCCTCTATCCCGTCCGAGACGGCGCGCAGGGTCTGTTTCGGCTCGGCCCGCAGGGCGTCGATTTCGGCTTGTTGGTCGGGGCTGATCGGCATGGGGGGGCGTCCTGTCATATGGGCGTGGATTCGGAGTTTACTATATCTGTGGCAGCAAGGCACAGGAACCGCCATATGCGGTATTGTTTTTGGGATGCACTTTGTCGGCAAATGCATGGACGGTGCGGTGGAGCGTTGACAGCAGGGCGCGGGATTGGCGACTGTCGCGGCAATAATCAAGAAATTTTCGAGGCAGACAGTTATGAAATTCGGGACATCAGCGCTGGCGCTGTGCGCATTTTTGGCAGCATGTGGTAGTGGCACGCCGTTTAACGGCAAGGTAGACGTCGATACGGGGACGGACGGGAGCACGGGGGCAAGTGCGATCCCCGAAGCGCTGACCAATGACCTGAAGAGCTTTAGCTATGATCCGGCGTCGGAAACGCTGTCGATCACCGGCATCACCGCAGATGACAGCGCGTTCACTGCTGCCTATCGCCGCCGCCCCGGGTTGGACCGCAACGGCTATGAGGCCTATACCGCGCAGGACGGGTCGCTGGACCGCCATGTCACCGCGTATGTCAAGGATATCGACGGCACCCGCGCGGCTGTCGTGATGACGGGCGGCCAGTTTGAGCAGGTCTTTTCAGGCGCGGCCTATAGCAGCACATCCTATTCCGCGCCGGTCGCTCCGGGCACGCAATCCGAGGGCGGGCTGGTGACCTATGCGGGGAATTATGTGGGGCTTTTGAACGGGTCCGGGTCTGATGAGGATCTATTGCCCGTGACGGGGGGAACGGCGTCTGATCCGCTATCAAAACAGGCGGCAGAGGTGACCGGCAAAGTAGTACTGACAGGAGACTTTACAGACGCTGCGGTTGCAGGGATCATCTATGACCGCAAGGTTACCGACTATAATGCGGCTGGTGGTCTTGATCCCAATTCGGCCGATCCGTTCAAGGCGAAGAATATTGCCCTCGACAGTACTGCTATAGCGGATGATGGCACGTTCTTTGGCACGGCGTCGCAGGAAAATAATACGGTCGGCGAATACGGCGGCATTTTTGGCGGCATAGGGGCGACCGAGGTGGCAGGGGTGATCCATGCCGAAGACCACATTGAGATAGGGGGATCAGGCACGCCCATCGAATATGGCGCGTTTGTGCTCACGCAGTGCGGCCAGCCCGGTGAAGACCCGATCTGCGACCAGCCCGTCCGATAGCCCTCGTGCGTATCGCGGCCCTATCCCAGCAGGTGAGGAACGGCGCGTTGGCCTGCGGCTGCCTGCTGGCGGCTGCTCCTGTCCATGCAGAACCGTCGGTGGCGTTGACCCTCCCCGAAGCGCGGTCGCTGGCGGTGCATGCGTTGCAGGGGGATCGGCCTGCCCTCGCGTCGCAGATTGCGCATGGTTTGCTGGTTGCTGACCCACGTTCGCCCTATGCGCATTACGTATTGGCGACGGCACATGCGGATATGGGCGACGCGACTGCAGGGCGAAGATCAGCGGCGCGGGCTTACCGTTATGCCGAGACGACGGTACAGAAGTTTCAAGCAGCAGAGTTGGCGGCACGGCTGACCTTTGCCGAAGGGCATCCGACACGCACACAGCTTTGGCTGCGGCGCGCGGTGCAAAATGCGCCCTCCCCCGAGATCGAAGAGCAGCTTGCACGGGATTATGCCCGTGTGCGGCGCGAAAACCCGTTTCGTTTTTCTATCAGCGGTGGCGTGAAGCCATCGAGCAACGTCAACAACGGAGCCGACACCGCACAGCAGGTCATCGACGGGCTGCCGTTTACGGGCCGGCTTAGTGGTGGTGCGCAGGCCTTATCCGGCGTGGTGGGCACCGTTGACGCTGTCGCTGGCTATCGGTTGCGCAGTACAGACAGGGCACGCACAGACCTCGCTGCGCGGCTTTTTGTGCAACGTATCGCGCTTGATAGCAGATCGCACCACCTTGCGCCTGAAGTACGCAATCGTGACTTCGGCGCGACTTATGCGGACGTTACATTGCGGCAGACCTATGCGGTTGGGACACGAGGCAACACGGTTGATGTGACGGGATCGGTTGGTGAATACTGGTCCGGCGGCAATCGCAGCTATACATTCGCGCGGGTCGGACTAGGGCACCGTTGGCAGGTTTCAGCTGCGACGTCCGTCTCATTCGGGGCCGCTATCGAAGAGCGTTTTAGCGACCGGACGCATTTTTTCGATAGTAGCACTGCGTCGGTAAGCGCGGGCGCGACCCACACGGTGGCCGGGGGCGACGGGATCGGGCTCTCGGTCAACCTGCGCAAGACCGAAAGCGATTTCATCAACTATGCGTCGACGGCGGCGTCGCTACGCCTGACCTATAGTTTTGCCGACCAGATTGGTCCGGCCATAGTGAGCGCGGGTCTGGTCTTGGGTAAAACCGACTATGACGACTATGTCGCGGTGTTTAGTGTGCCCGGCGGCAAACAAGATTACGCGACCTATGCAGATGTGAACGTCCTGCTGCCGGATGTGGATTACGCCGGCTTTGCCCCTAGCGTGAATTTTCGCGCCGGACGGACACGTTCTAACGTCAGCCGGTTTGAAACACGTGAGCTTTCTGTGTCGCTAGGATTTCAGTCAAAATTCTGACATCCGCTGGCAACTGCAGCCAGCCGTGCTACTCTGCGTGTCGAAGATGAAAGCAAAGGAGCCGACCCCATGCCGATCAAATATTTGCACACGATGGTGCGCGTCAAAGATCTGGAGAAATCGCAAGCCTTCTACGAGCTGCTGGGCCTGAAAGAGCGCAGCCGGATCGACAATGAGGATGGGCGGTTTTCGCTGATTTTCATGTGCCCTCCCGGGCAGGACGACGGCCATGCGGATGTGGAGCTGACCTATAACTGGGACGGCGACGATGCGCTGCCAGATGACAGCCGCCATTTCGGGCATCTCGCCTATACCGTTGAGAACATTTACGAAACTTGCAAAATGCTGCAAGAGAACGGGATCACGATCAACCGGCCTCCGCGCGACGGGTATATGGCTTTTATCCGGTCGCCCGACAATGTGTCGGTTGAATTACTGCAAGAAGGGGATCGGCTCGAGCCGCAGGAACCTTGGGCCAGCATGGAAAATACCGGCCACTGGTAGGCCGATGATCCGGACGGCTTTCCTTGCCACTGCGCTGGGCTTTGCACCTGCTGTCCTGTGGGCGGCGGAGTGCAGGCTGGCGCTGGTGCTGGCGATGGATGTGTCCAGTTCGGTCGATGCGGTCGAGGACCGTTTACAGCGTGGCGGGACCGCCGCCGCGCTGCTATCCGATCCCGTGCGGCGGGCGTTTTTCGCCAGCGATCTGCCGGTGGCGCTGGCGGTCTATGAATGGTCGGGGCGCTATAATCAGCAGATGGTGCTGGACTGGCAAATGATCAATTCCCCCGATGATCTGACGCGCGCGGCGGGCGTGGTAGCGGGCAGCACACGCAGTCATAATGATTTCCCCACGGCGATGGGCTATGCGCTGGGCTTTGGCGCGGCGGTGATGGCGCAGGCACCACGTTGTTTGTACAAGACGATTGATCTGGCTGGGGATGGTCAGAACAACGAAGGCTTTGGCCCGCAACTGGCCTATCAGTCGTTCGATTTTGACGATGTGACTGTCAACGGGTTGGTGGTGAATGCCGCCGATTTCGAGGCCGAGACGGGGCTGATCGCCTTTTACAAACGCGAGGTCTTGCACGGCCCCGGTGCGTTTCTGGTGATCGCCAACGGGTTCGAGGATTTTGAACGTGCCATGCGGATCAAGCTGGAACGCGAGCTGACACCCCCTGCGATTGGCAGCCTGCCTGTGGCCAAGGACGCGGGATGATCCGCGCCGGTGCTGTGGCTGCTGTCGGCGCAATGCTTTGGGCGTCGGCGGGTTCGGCGGACTGTCGGCAGGCCTTGGCCTTGGGGCTGGATGTGTCGGGGTCCGTCGATGCGCGAGAGTATCACTTGCAATTGGATGGCGTCGCGGGGGCCTTGGACGACCCTTTGGTGCGCGCGGCGATCCTGTCGGCACCAGAGGCGCCGGTGTCCCTGCTGGTCTATGAATGGAGCGGCCCGACAGACCAGCGCGTGATCGCACCCTGGCGGTCGATCACGGATGGTGCCGCCTTGCAGGAGATGATTGACAGGTTGCGCCAGGTTGAACGCTCGGCAGCGTCGCCCGGCACCGCGCTTGGCGTGGCGATGGCGGCGGGGGCGGCGTATCTTGCGCAGCAGCCCAACTGTTTAAAGCACACGTTGGATATTTCAGGCGACGGCACCTCTAACCTTGGGCCCCGCCCTCGCGATGTGAAACAGCAGTTGGCTGGCAAAGACGTGACCGTGAATGCGCTGGTTATTGAACCGGCGGGGAATGATGCGCCCCTGACGGCGTATTTCGCGGCAGAGGTGGTCACCGGCCCCGCAGGTTTTGCCCTGCCCGCCGCGGGGTTTGACGCCTATCAATCGGCCATGACCACCAAGCTGCTGCGCGAACTGGCAGTGCTATCGCTGGCGCAACTGGCCGAATAGCATGTCCTCCCGCCGCACCGTTTAGTAGATATAGCGGATCTGGTCTGTCCAGTATCGTTCCATCCGTTTGAGAGAGCGGGTGATGTCATCCATGCCGGATGCGCCCAGCGCGCCCTTGTTCATCAGCCCGCTGGCGTGGCGGCCAAAAAGGTCCGAGACGACGCCGCTGATGTGACGCCCTTTGCCGGTCAGCCGCACCCGAACCGAGCGGCGGTCGATCTGGCAGCGCTGGTGGTGCATATAGCCCATATCCACCAGTTTTTTCAGGTTATAGCTGACGTTACTGCCCTGATAATAACCGCGACTTTTCAGCTCTCCGGCGGTGACTTCATTGTCGCCGACGTTGAACAGCAGCAGCGCCTGCACCGGATTGATCTCAATCACGCCGACACGTTCGAATTAGTCCTTGATCACGTCCAGCAGCAAACGGTGCAATCGTTCCACCAGCCCGAGCGCATCGAGGTAGCTTTGCATGAATCCCGCCTCTGACGGCGGAAGGGGGATGGGGTTTTGGATGCTCATATTCAACTCCGACATTGCGATTGGGGCGGAAGCTGAAGATAAAACTAAAATATATCGTTAAACTGGGCGGATGCCGGCGCAGCGCGGCCGACATCCAATGCGCAAACCGCGCCTAAAGCGGGTTTGCAGCCAGATGAGTCTGGATGTCCGCGATCAGCGCAGTAAAGGGTTCTGGCGCGGGGGATTGACCCGTAACCCATTGATAAAGATCGTGATCATTCTCGCTTAGCATTTCACCATACAGCGACAGCGCGGCGTCATCCATCGCCGCAAGGCGGGTTGAGGCATAAGAAGGTAAAATGAGATCCATTTCCTTAATACCGCGCCGCATGGAGCGCATATGCAGACGTTTGACCTTGTGTTCGTGCAGCTCAGCCATGGGTGGTCCCTTTGAAAATCCGGCGTAGTTTCTTTTCTAGACGGCCCATTTGTTCCGCCCGTTTCAACAGATCGGCGCGCATGTCGCGCAGTTCGATCAATGCTTCTTTGATGTTGTCATCCGAGGTCTGGGCATCATCGGGGGCGTCGATCCCGTCACCCTCGCCATTGATCAGCCACATCATCGACACGCCCAAAACGCCCGCGAGCGTTGCCAAGCGGTTGGCGCGGGGTTCGGACAGGTCGTCTTCCCAGCCGCGCAGGGTGGATTGTTTGATCCCCAAGCGCTTGGCAAGCGCGGCTTGCGTCATATCCGCATTCTCGCGCGCGGCAGCGACCCGGTCGCCAAAGGTTGCCACGTCGGATGCGTACCAGTCTTCGTTCTCGGTCATTGCGTCTCTCCTGTTTGGACCAATCTGGCTTGATCGGTGCGGGGGTGCGCCCTATGAGGGTGCTGTACACATATCAAACTGAGGCCGAAATGGAACTGCTGTCCAAGACCCTTGCGCGCGTAAAACCGTCGCCCACCATCGCCGTGACCCAAAAAGCTGCCGAGCTGAAGGCCGCAGGCAAGGATGTGATCGGGCTGGGGGCCGGAGAGCCGGATTTCGACACACCCCAGAACATCAAGGACGCTGGTATCGCCGCGATCACCGCGGGCAAGACCAAATACACCGCCGTTGACGGCATCCCCGAGCTGAAGCAGGCGATTTGCGTCAAGTTCAAGCGTGACAACGGGCTGGATTATACCCCGTCGCAGGTCAGCGTCGGGACGGGTGGCAAGCAGATCCTGTACAACGCGCTTGTGGCCACGATGAACCCCGGTGAAGAGGTCGTGATCCCTGCGCCCTATTGGGTCAGCTACCCCGATATGGTGCTGCTGGCCGGTGGCACGCCGGTGATCGCGCCTGCGACGCTGGAGAATGATTTCAAGCTGACGCCTGAGGCGTTGGAAGAGGCGATCACGCCCAACACGAAATGGTTCATCTTCAACTCGCCGTCGAACCCTACGGGCGCGGGCTATAGCTGGGATGAGCTGAAGGCGCTCACCGATGTACTGATGCGTCACCCCCAGGTCTGGGCAATGACCGATGATATGTATGAACATCTTGCCTATGATGATTTTAAATTCTGCACCCCCGCGCAGGTGGAGCCTGCCCTTTCTGACCGTACGCTGACGGTTAACGGTGTGTCCAAAGCCTATGCCATGACCGGCTGGCGTATCGGCTATGCTGCGGGGCCGGAAAAGCTGATTGGCGCGATGCGCAAGGTACAGTCGCAATCCACGTCGAACCCCTGCACCGTCAGCCAGTGGGCGGCGGTCGAGGCGCTGAACGGCACGCAGGACTACATTGCAGAGAACAACAAGATGTTCACCCGCCGTCGCAATCTGGTGGTGGATATGCTGAACGAGATCGACGGCGTGATCTGCCCCAAACCCGAGGGCGCGTTTTATGTCTACCCGTCCATCGCAGGGCTGATCGGCAAGACCACCCCGTCGGGGATCACCATCACCGATGACGAGGTTTTCGCCACCGCGCTGCTGGAAGACACTGGCGTTGCTGTCGTCTTTGGCGCGGCTTTCGGGCTTAGCCCGAACTTCCGCATCAGTTATGCCACCTCGGATGAAACACTGAAAGAAGCCTGCATGCGTTTGCAGAAGTTCTGCGCCGCGTTAAGCTAAGCCGGACCCAAAAGGAGCCGCCATGTCGAGCGATTTGCCAGAGTATTACTTTCGCGTGCGCGAGAATGGCGCGGCTGTGTTTCGCGTGGATGCAGAGAACCGCCAGCGGCGGATCGAGATGGACCAGATCGCCGTTGTGAATATCCGCAACGGCGAGATCAAGCCGCAGGGCGACCGTGTGCTATCGGACGGTGATATAGAGCGTATCCGCCAGTGGATGAACGCGCGCGCGCAGGTGCTGGCGCAGCGCGACATCGACGATATTCACCGCGCTGTCGATCACCTCAACCTGACCACGCAATGGGTGCAGTCAAAGGCCACAGATGAACAGCTTGATGCTGTGACGGACGCGTTGCTTTTGGCAATGCATGATCTGCGCAGCACGCTGGTGCGCAAGAAAGCCGACCGGCTGCCCTAAGCTGCCGGTCGCGGGTGCCCTTACGCGGCAGTGGGTGCGGTTGGCCCCAGCCGTTTCAGCACGCTGCCCCAGAAGCGTGCATTCAGCAGGATTGCCGCCACCCCAAGACCAAAGACCAGCCCGAGCCAGACCCCCACCCCTTCGAAATCGAAGACGAAGCCCAGCAGATATGACGCTGGCATGCCCACAATCCAATAGCTAAAGCCAGCAAGGATCATCGGCACCGTGGTATCCTGCACCCCGCGCAGAATGCCCAGGGCCACGGCCTGCGCGCCATCGACAAGCTGGAACAGCGACGCCATCGCCAGCAGTGCCACACCGATCGCAAGGATCTGTTCGCGGGCGGGTTCATCACGTTGCATGAACAGGTTGATCAGGGGTTCGGGCCACATCACGAAGACAAAGACCGTGACCACTGCGACCAGCGCCGACATCACTGTCGCCATGATCGCACCACGCGCCAGATGCGCCGGATCGCGGCGGCCATAGGCATTGCCCGCACGAATGGTGGCAACGTTGCTGATACCAAGGTGCACCATGAATGTGATTGACGCCAGCTGCAGCGCAATGCCGTGGGCGGCGAGTGCCACCGTGCCCAGCCAGCCCATCATGACGGCGCTGGCCGCGAACAGCCCGACCTCGCTTAGCCCCGTGAATCCGATGGGCAGGCCCAGACGGAACACGCGGGCCAGCATCTCCCAATCGGGGCGCCAGAGACGGACGAACATCTGGTGCTGCGGCATTTTCCATAAAACATAGACCACCACGGCGACCAGCGACACGCTGTGCGACGTGACAGAGGCGATGGCCGCACCGCGCACGCCCAGTTCGGGCGCGCCCCAGTTGCCGAAGATAAACGCATAGTTGGCCAACACATTCGCAACGCCTGCCAGCAGCGTGATCCACAGCACGACCTGCGTCCGCTCCAGCGCGGCAAGGTAGCTTTTGAGCACCATGACCATCAGCGCGGGGAAAATGCCCCAAGCGGCGATGAACAGATAGCCGTCCACCATATCGGCCAGCGCCTGATCCTGCCCCATCAGCGCCATGATGGGCCGCGACCAGATCATCAGCGGCAGTGCCAGCACGGCAAAGCCCATCGACAGCCACATGCCCATACGCGTGGCGCGGCGCAGCCCGACCTCGTCGCCTTCCGCGTCAAAGGCGGCGACGAGCGGCATCACGCCCCACGCAAAGCCCGAGCCAAAGATCAGCAGCACGAAGAAATAGGTACTGGCGAGGGTGACAGCGGCCAGCGCCTCGACGCTGTACCAGCCCGCCATAACCGTGTCGGAGACCCCGATCGCGATCTGCCCCAAATGCCCGCCCACAAGCGGAAGCCCCATCACGGTGATGGCCCGGGCGTGGCCCGGATATGTCATGTGTTTTCTCATCCACCTTTCCTACGCCGGAGCCGCCGCCAAGGAAAGAGCCGATGGCCCTGGGGTGGCGGCGCCAGACGGGCTTGCACGCTGACGCTGCGCGGGCCACAGTCCGGTCAACAAGAGCAAAGGGGATGTTCGTGCCTCCCCCGCCTAAGACAGTGATGAAACGGAGACGTGATGACCGCCCATTGGACCGAAACCACAGAGCTGAACGGCTACCCGTTCTTTATCCGCCACTGGGGGAACAAGGATGCCCCCAAACTTTTGATGTTGCACGGCTTTCCAGAATACTCCGGCGCGTGGAACGATCTGGCCCCGCTGCTGGCCGACCGGTTTCACTGCATCGCCCCCGACCAGCGCGGCTATGGTCAAAGTTGGCGACCGGCCGAGGTAGAGCACTATAAGACCGCAAAGCTGGTGTCGGATATGGTGGCACTGATCGGGGATGAACCGGTGATCTTGCTAGGACATGACTGGGGGGCCTCTGTCGCCTATGCGCTGACCATCGGGCGGCCTGATCTGGTGTCCAAACTGATCATCATGAACGGCGTCCACCCTGCCCCGTTCCAGCGCGAGCTAGCTAAGGGGGGCGCGCAGACGGACGCGTCGCAATACATCCATTTCCTACGCCGTGACGGGTCAGAGGATATTCTGGCCGCGGATGATTTCGACAAGCTGATGGGACTGTTCTCGGCGCATATGGATATGAGCTGGCTAGAGGGCGAGACGCTGGCGGGGTACAAAGGCGCATGGCGTGATGCAGCGGGCTTGCGCGGGATGGTGAACTGGTACCGCGCCTCACCGCTGAGACTGGGGGCCGAGGGCGAGGCGATTGACGACGCGCTGAGCTTTGATCCGGCGCGGTTGCAGGTCCGCTGCCCGCACCTGTTGGTCTGGGGGACGGACGATACCGCGCTGCTGCCCGAAACGACCCGCGGGCTTGAGGCGTACGCCCCAGACCTGACCCGCGTCACCATCGAGGGCGCGGATCACTGGCTGCACCACCAAAAACCGCAAGAGGCGGCGGAGGCCATTCTGAACTGGCTTTAGGCCACGCCTGCCCCGTCCCGCGCGTTATTTGCGGGCGCGGGTAAAGACCATTTTCTGCTGGTGCAGATCGGCAGGGTCGCCCATCCACGCATAGGCCAGCAGCGCCGGTTCGCGGTCCCCTACCGTGATCCGGTGCAGATGTTCCGGCGGGTTAAAGATCATTGATCCGGGCACATAGACGCCCTGATGGTTTTCCGACACCGCGCCGGACAGACACACGTAGCTTTCGGTGATCCCCTTATGGGCATGCGACGGATATGTGCAGGCGGGCGCAAAAAGCACGACACCCAGAATGATATCATGGCTGACGACCGGCCCCTGCGCCCCCGCCAGTTCGGCATAGGCATAGCTGTTGGTCAGCCCTTTGGGGACTTTCTCGTAGCCGTATTGCCAGCTGAGGTCATGGGCGATCGCATCCAGCGCCCGCACAGCCGGTGCCAAGGCCCCCTGTTTACCTTCGTCAAGCGCGCGACGCAGATGCGCTGTCACGGGTTTGACGGCAGGCGGTTGCAAGCGCAGTTCGGCGTTGCCGCGCAGCAGCCGCGCAATCGCCTCGCGGGCTTTGCGTTGGTGGCTTTTGATCCGGTCGCTGCCGCCTGCCGGCAGGTAGCGGTACAGCTCGTCACATTCCTGCATCATATAGCGCCAGTCGGGCACATCGCGCAGGGTTGTGGGGGCAGCGGTGTCAAATGTCATGGCAAGCCTTCCAACGGTTTCCTGCACCGATGATAGCAAAGGCACAACCACAGGAAACCCCGCATTGCGACGTCATCCGCCCTTCCCCCGACCATGGCGCTCTGGCATAGTGGCAGGCTCAACAAAAGCAACAGACAGGCAGGCCCCTACATGTCCGATCTTCTTTCCGGTGCGCAGACCAACGCCAAGGAATATGATGCCTCATCAATTCAGGTGCTTGAGGATATGGAGCACGTGCGCCTGCGCCCGGGCATGTACATCGGGGGCAAGGACGACCGCGCGCTGCACCATATGGTCGCGGAAATCATCGATAACTCGATGGACGAGGCGGTCGCGGGCCATGCCACCTGGATCGAACTGGAACTGCACGAGAACGGCCATGTCACCGTGCGCGACAACGGGCGCGGCATCCCCACCGATCCGCACCCCAAAGACCCCAGTAAATCCGCGCTGGAGATCATCTTTTGTACGCTGAATGCGGGCGGCAAATTCTCGGGCGATTCGTATGAGACCTCGGGCGGTCTGCACGGGGTCGGGTCATCGGTGGTTAACGCCCTGTCCGATCACCTGCGGGTCGAGGTCGCACGCAACCGCGAGCTTTTCGCGATGGAGTTTTCGCGCGGCATCCCCCAAGGCAAGCTTGAAAAAATCGGCGCGGCCCCGAACCGGCGCGGGACGGCTGTCACCTTCCACCCTGATCCCGACATTTTTGGCGCGCTCAAACTCAAGCCCGCGCGGCTGTTCGCGATGGCACGGTCCAAGGCCTATTTGTTTTCCGGCGTCGAAATTCGCTGGAAAACCGCCCAGACCGACGGCGACACCCCGCAAGAGGCGACGTTCCATTTTCCCGGCGGTCTTTCGGACTATCTGAACGAAACGCTGAAAGGGTCGACGACCTACGCCGAACACCCCTTTGGCGGCACCGTCGATTTTCGCGAGAAGTTCAATGCGCCGGGCAAGGTCGAATGGTCGATCAACTGGACGCCGTCGCGCGACGGGTTCATCCAGTCTTACTGTAACACCATCCCGACCCCCGAAGGCGGCACCCACGAGGCCGGTTTTTGGTCCGCGATCCTGAAAGGCGTCAAAGCGTATGGCGAGCTGGTCGGCAACAAAAAAGCCGCCACCATCACCCGCGACGATCTGATCACCGGCGGCTGTGCGCTGGTGTCGTGCTTTATCCGCGAGCCTGAATTCGTCGGCCAGACCAAGGACCGGCTGGCCACGGTGGATGCGCAGCGCATGGTGGAAA
Organism: Sulfitobacter sp. M22; assembly: GCF_021736025.1. Taxonomy (NCBI): domain Bacteria; kingdom Pseudomonadati; phylum Pseudomonadota; class Alphaproteobacteria; order Rhodobacterales; family Roseobacteraceae; genus Sulfitobacter; species Sulfitobacter sp. M22. Next base: position 1,429,130 of record NZ_WMEC01000001.1, read on the forward strand.
ACGCCGTGCGCGACCACTTTGACAACTGGCTGGCAGCGGATACCAAATCTGCAGGTGCGATCCTTGATTTTCTGGTGCTGCGCGCCGAAGAACGCCTGCGCCGCCGTCAGGAAAAGGAAACCGCCCGCAAGACCGCAACCAAGAAGCTGCGCCTGCCCGGCAAGCTGACCGACTGTACGTCAAAAACCCGCGAAGGCACCGAGCTGTTCATCGTGGAGGGCGACTCTGCTGGCGGCTCTGGCAAGGGCGCGCGCAACCGCGTGAACCAAGCGTTGCTGCCGCTGAAGGGCAAAATTTTGAACGTGCTGGGGGCGGCCTCGGGCAAGCTGAACACCAATGCCGAGATTAACGATCTGTGCGAAGCGTTGGGTGTGGGCATGGGCAGCAAATTCGTGCTGGACGATCTGCGCTATGACAAGATCATCATCATGACCGATGCGGACGTCGACGGGGCCCACATCGCGGCCCTGCTGATGACGTTCTTTTACACCCAGATGCGCCCGATGATTGACGCCGGCCATCTCTACCTCGCCTGCCCGCCGCTGTACCGTCTGACGCAAGGGGCAAAACGGGTCTATGTGTCTGACGACGCAGAGAAAGACATGTGGCTGGAAAAAGGTCTGGGCGGCAAAGGCAAGATTGACCTGCAACGCTTTAAGGGTCTGGGCGAGATGGACGCGAAGGACCTGAAAGAAACCACGATGGACCCCAACACCCGTAAGCTGATCCGCGTCACCGTCGACGAAGACATGCCCGGAGAGACCAGCGATCTGGTCGAGCGCCTGATGGGGAAGAAACCGGAGCTGCGGTATCAATATATTCAGGAGAACGCCCAGTTTGTGGAAGAGCTGGATGTTTGAGGGGGCTGTTGAAACGGTTCACTCATTCACTTTTGCGCCAGAGATGGGCTATTCACTTCATTCTCTCAATGTATTCGCGCACATTGGCTTCGAGCGCGAACTCGCGACGAATAACACTTAACCGACAAGCGATATGTCAGCCCCCAAGGATTGCCATTGATACCGGCGTCCTGCAGCTTTTCGGGAAAAAGGTTGTATCGCCCGAGGTTATGTGGACGTCTTGGAAAGAGAGAGATACAGCCTTTCGGCACTTAAGTAAGTCCGAAGATTTCCAAGTTTTTGAAAAAACAGAAGAAATGAGCTTTTGTTTTGCTATCTGTGAAGCGTTTCGGACGGGAGACCTCAGAGCAATTCAACTCGAAAGTATAGGTAGGGAGCAGGCTGGAGCAAAAAACATTCATCTCTCTCGTCATCATGGTCACCTCCGCCTGGACTACGGCGTAAGCTACGAACTTTTTGATTTTTTAGATTTGATAGAAGAATCTGGGGAGCTTTTCCGTCGGATGAGTATAGACTCAACCAGCATCGTTGGACCAAAATATCAAATTGACACAAAGTACGTAACTCTAATTAGACATCTCAGTGGAAAGTCTCATAAAAAGGACCTTATTCACATTATAGCCTGCGATATTGGAAACATCGAAGTTTTCTTAACGATAGATCAAAAGCTGATAAATGCATTTTCTACCTATCAAAGTAGGAAGGGCGTGTATCGATTAAACGTCAAATTACTGACACCACGTGAACTTTGTTCGCATTTGAAAATGGCACCAATTAACATTCCTTTTTGATAATGAACGCTACGCCCGATGCACCCCCCGGGACTCTGCCCATTCGACCCTGAAACCTTCCCCCGGAAGGTTTCCGAGACGGGTCTCACTTCTCTCAAAAATACCGCTTGATCCCCCACCCGCTTTCACTCAACGTTTCGCCATGATCCGCGCCCTCATCCTCCTAATGTTTCTTGCCTCTTGCGGGCGGCCGTTGACGGAGAATGAGATGCTGTTCGCGGGCGACATCATGGGCGACACGCTGAATTACCCCAAGGTGCGGCTGCATGACGGGTCGCCCTCGCGGGGGGTGACGATGACGCGCAAGGCGCGGCCGCGCACGACCTGTCGCGAACGTATTCTGCCGCCCGAAAAAGTGGGCGAGGTGATCACCACCAAACCCGCCGCCGTGGCGCTGTGGAATACGGTGCTGTTCGACGAGGACTGGTATCTAGACGATTATCTGCCAGATTACCCCGACCGGATCGGGCTGATCGCGACGATGATCTTTGCGCATGAGCTGACCCATATCTGGCAATGGCAGAACCGCAAGACGACGGGCTACACCCCGCTGCGTGCGGCTTTTGAGCATGGCGGCAGGGCTGATCCGTACCTTTTTGATCTTGAAAGCGATCCGCAGTTTCTGGATTTCGCCTATGAGCAGCAAGGCTCCATCGTCGAGGAATTTGTCTGCTGCCGTGCGTTGGACCCGCAGGCCCCACGCACGCAACGGCTGCACGCGCTGATCTCGCAGGTCATGCCTGTAGCCCCCCTACCCCAAAGCCGCGCCTCTGCTGTGCGGATGCCGTGGGACGGGGTCGAAGTGAACGGGATTTGTGGTTAACGCTGGATGCTTTCGAGATAGACCAGCAGGCCGGCAAGGACGCGTGGCGTCGGCGTCAATTGTCCGTCAAGATCAACCGGCACCAGATCCAGCGCCATGCCCTCGCCAAAGTTCGGCATCACCCGTTTCAGGTGAGACCCGCCGAAATCATCTTCAGGATCGCCATAGATATAGGCCAGCGTCTTGGTCTGTGGGAACCGCCCGCCGTTGTCGCGCGCGAGCAAGGTCAGGTCGCGTGGCTGCGCGCTGAGCCCCTTGGCAACCGCGCCATCGCCTTGCGCGTTGCGCCCGTGGCATTGCACGCAGTTCTGCGCGAAGAACGCGGCCCCTTCGGCACGGTCGGGGGCGTCGGGCATCGGCTTGGCGGGCATACAGGCGGCAAGGCTCAGCAAGAGCGTCGCGCCAAGGGCTGTGGTGATTTTCATCATTTGATCCTCCGGTAGGTCACTGGGATGCTTGCCCTTGCTACGGGTCTTCGCCATGATCCAGATCAAGTAATTGAATTAATTTGGGCATATCATGGCACATTATGCAATTGTGATGCTGTTGGCTGGCATCGGTATTCCGGTTCTGGCCGCGCTGAACGCGGGTCTTGGCAGCCGGATCGGGTCTCCTGCGGCGGCGGCAACGGTGCTGTTTGTGGTCGCTTTCGCGGTCAGTCTGGTGGTCGCGTTGTTGGTGGGGCGGCAAGGGTTTGCGCAGATCCCCGCGGCCCCGAAACATCTGCTGCTGGCCGGTTTTCTGGTGGCCTTCTACATCTTGTCGATCACCTTTATCGCGCCGCATTTCGGCGTGGGCAATGCGGTGTTCTTTGTCTTGGTGGGGCAGCTGTTCAGCGCGGCGGCGATCGACCATTTTGGCCTGTTCGGCGCGCAAGTGTCGCCCTTGGGTGCCGCGCGCGCGGGGGGTATCGCGGTGATGTGCGCCGGCGTGTGGCTGACCCAGCAGGCCTGAGGGCAGAGGTCTAAAGGCTGACCAACTGCCCTGCATCCAGCCGGATCTGACGGTCCATCCGCGCGGCCAGTTCAAGGTTATGGGTCGCGATCACCGCAGATAGCCCCGTGCCGCGCACCAGCGTCATCAGCGCGGCAAAGACCTGATCCGAGGTGGTCGGGTCAAGGTTGCCCGTCGGTTCATCCGCCAGCAGCAGCCGCGGCGCATTGGCCAACGCACGACAGAAAGCGACCCGTTGCTGTTCGCCGCCCGACAGCGCCGCGGGCCGGTGGTCGGCACGGTGGCCGATACCGACCTCGTCCAGCAAAGACCGCGCTCGGGTCTGGGCATCGGACTGCGACACGCCATTGGCAAGCTGCGGCAGGACGATATTTTCCAGCGCCGAAAACTCGGGCAGCAGGTGGTGGAACTGATAGATGAACCCCACATCGCGCCGCCGCACGCCTGTGCGTTTGCGATCGGACTGCCCCGTCATATCGGTGCCGCCGATTTCAACTGTCCCCGCGTCGGGCGTATCCAGCAGCCCTGCGATATGCAGCAGCGTCGACTTGCCCGCGCCTGACGGGGCGACCAGCGCCACGACCTCGCCCGGGGCGACAGTCAGGTCAATGCCGCGCAGCACGTTGACTTCGTTCGGTTGGCCGGGGTTGTAGGATTTTCCGATCCCCGAGAGCCGCAAAACAGGATCATTCATAGCGCAGCGCCTCGACTGGGTTCATGCGCGCGGCACGGCGCGCAGGGAAGATGGTGACAACAAAAGACAGCCCGAGCGACAGGCCTATGGCCGACATCACGTCACCGAATTGCAGCTTGGCCGGCAGGAAATAGATGCCGCGGATCGACGGATCCCATGCGTTGCCGCCCGAGAGGTAGTTCACGGCGGCAAAAATCTGATCAACATACAGCGCAAAGAGACAGCCCAGGATCACCCCCATCGCCGTGCCGATGATGCCGGTGAAGGCCCCGCAGATAAAGAAAACGCGCAGGATCGACCCTTCGCTCAGGCCCATGGTGCGTAGAATACCGATGTCGCGGCCCTTATTTTTGACTAGCATAATCAGGCCCGACACGATGTTCATAGCCGCGATCAGCACAAGGATGCTGAGGATCACGAACATCACGCGGTCTTCGATATCAAGCGCGTTCAGGAACGACCCCGACGCATCACGCCATGTCCAAATCATGCCGCGATCCCCTGCCGCGGACAGCAACGGCACGGTCAGATCGTCCACGCGATCGGGATTTTCGACCATCACCTCAAGCTCGTCGGCGACGCCTTCGCGGTTAAAAAACGACTGCGCCTCGGTCAGCGGCAGATAGGCGCGCGTACGGTCGATGTCATAGCGACCGGCAGTGAAAATATAGGTGACCTCATAGCCATTTACCCGTGGCGAGGTGCCAAATGCGGTTTTAACCCCGTTCGGAGAAATGATCTTGATCGTGTCACCCAAGCCGACCCGCAGCGCCTGTGCCACGCCGGACCCGATGGCAATGCCCTGTTCGAAATCGGCCAGATTACCTTTGGCAGTTTCTGGGTTGGCGATGCGCGGGATATTGGCCAGATCAGCGGCATCAATGCCGAAAATTTCGATCCCCGCGTTGGCCTGCCCCTTGTTCGCCATCACCTGACCGCGCACCAAGGGGGACACGTGCGTGACGCCCGGCACTTGGGCCACGCTTTCAGCCATCTCGGTGTAGTTCGCAATCCCCGTCTGGGAGACCCCGTTATCATCCACGGTCGCCATATTATACACGGTCACATGGGCGTTGGCCCCAAGGATCGTGTCGACGAATTCAGCCCGAAAGCCCGAGCGTACGGCAAGCGTCGCGATCAGGGCAAAGACCGCTAAGGTGATCCCGATCAAGCTGATCCAAGTCATCACGCTGACGCCGCCTTCGGCGCGACGCGCCCGTAGGTAGCGCCAGGCGATCATCCATTCAAAGGCAGCGAAGGGCGGTGTCGAGGAAACTGGTTTGGCCAAGGGATGGCTCCGATCTGGGATCAATCGCGCGCAACCTCGCGGTTTCGGCGCATCGGGTCAAGCGAGGAGTGGTTGCGCAGCAGTCTGCAAGGCGGGCATAGGCGGTAAGGTCAGCGGCCCTGCGCCGGTGTGAGGGGGCGCCGTCGTCGGAACGGGGTGCGCAGTAGCCGCAGCAGCAGCCCCAGACCCAAACCGCCCGCAACAAAGCCCACGCTCGCAAAGATAACCCCCGCAAAGTTCAAGGGCACGGCAGGCTGGAACTCCTGCCATGCCGCCCGCGCAATCTGCGGGTCGGACATCTGCGATAGGTGATAGGCCCGCATGAACGGCCCCTGCCCCTGCAATCGGGTCAATGCGGTATCCAATGCATCGTAGCGTGCAAATGTCTCGGCCATGTCGGTGCGACGTCGCGCCATAAAGGCGGTGCCGGTCATCTGCGCCAGCGCATCACTGCGCGACAGACCGACCGCTTGGGCGCTGGCATCGAAATCAGCAACAACCTCGTGCAGCGCATCGACAGCCCCACCCAGCCGTTGCAGGTATTGTTGCGAGTATTCGGGGAACTGCGACGTTACCGCAGCCCCCGCCACACCGCCAGCAAGCGTCAGCGCGCGCAGGATCATGAAACGCCCCAAAGGTCCATTATGCAGCGTTCCATGATCCGCCTCCGTTTTTAAAAGGCCCGTCGTTCAAGGTTAGGCGATACCGCGATAGATCTCGGCGATCTTTTCAACCGCGGCCTCGGGTGTCATCTCTTCGCTCTCGCCGGTGCGGCGCGAGGTGAGCTCGACCACGCCGTTTTTCAGACCCCGCGGCCCAACGGTGATCCGCCACGGCAGACCGATCAGGTCCATCGTCGCAAACTTACCGCCCGCGCGTTCTTTGGTGTCGTCATAAAGCGGATCCAGCCCCAAGGCCTGCAGGCTGGCATAGAGCGCGTCACACGCCGCATCCGCCTGATCGTCGCCCTGCTTGAGGTTAACGATGCCTACGTGGAACGGCGTGACGCCTTCGGGCCAGATGATGCCCTTGTCGTCATGGGATGCCTCGATGATCGCGCCCAGCAGACGGCTGACGCCGATCCCGTGCGACCCCATGTGAACCGGCACAGGCTTGCCATCCGGCCCCTGCACGGTCGCGCCCATCGGTTCGGAGTACTTGGTGCCGAAATAAAAGATCTGCCCCACTTCGATCCCGCGCGCGCTGCGCTGGCGTTCGGCTGGCACTTCGGCAAAAAGCGCCGCGTCGTGGGTTTCATCGGTGCGGGCGTAGCGCGAGGTGAACTCCTCCATCACGGCCTGACACTGGTCGACGGAATCATAATCGATCTCGCGGTCGCCGAACTTGAGCTCGGTGATCTGGCTGTCATAGAACACCTCGGATTCGCCGGTTTCCGCCAGCACGAGGAATTCATGCGTGTCGTCGCCGCCAATCGGGCCGGAATCCGCGCGCATCGGGATCGCCTGCAAGCCCATGCGCTCGTAGCTGCGCAGGTAGGTCACCAGATGACGGTTATAGGCGTGCAGCGCGTCTTCTTTCGTCAGATCAAAGGTATAGCCGTCCTTCATCAGGAACTCGCGGCCGCGCATGACGCCGAAACGGGGGCGGACCTCGTCGCGGAATTTCCACTGGATGTGGTACAGCGTCATCGGCAGGTCCTTGTACGACCCCACATGGCTGCGGAAGATATCAGTGATCATTTCCTCGTTCGTGGGACCATAAAGCATATCGCGGTCCTGACGGTCCTTGATGCGCAACATCTCGGGGCCGTAGGCGTCAAAGCGGCCGGATTCCTTCCACAGGTCCGCCGATTGCAGCGTCGGCATCAGCATCGGGATGTGGCCGGCGCGCTGCTGTTCTTCGTGCACGATGGTTTCGATCTTGCGCAGCACTTTAAAGCCAAGCGGCAACCACGAATAGATCCCCGCAGCCGATTGCTTGATCATGCCGGCCCGCAGCATCAACCGGTGGCTGACGATCTGCGCCTCGGACGGGTTTTCCTTGAGCACAGGTAAAAAATAACGGGACAGACGCATGATGATCCTCTCAGAGTGAATTGGCACCTGACTATGATAATCCCCGCGTCGAGACAATCACCAACAAGCGGGCACCAACAGACGGGGCACCAACAGACGGGGCACCAACAAGCGGGCACCAACAAGCGGGCACCTAGACGGGCGCACGCTTGGTGATTGACGCTTGGGGCGCAGACGCGTTTCTTACCGAGATCGCCAAACCACAAAGGACGCCCCATGACCATGATCCTCGAGCCCGCGCGCGAAACCCCTGTGATCCACGAGACCGGCGTGCTGGTGATCGGGTCCGGCCCCGGCGGTCTGGCCGCCGCCCTTGCCGCCGCACGTGCGGGGGCAGAGGTGACGCTGCTTGATCGTTTCGGCTGCTTTGGTGGCAATATTACCGTGGTCGGGGTCGAAGGCTTTGCCTGGTACCGCCATGAACAGACGATAGAGGCCGGCGGCATCGGCTGGGAATTCGAAGAACGCGCCAAGGCAATGGGGGCTGCCAGCCCCGAATCCCAATCGCTCAGCTACGAGCTGGACAGCGAGGGATTCAAACTTGTCGCCGACCGGCTGGTGACCGAAGCAGGCATCCACCCGATGCTACACCGCCAGTTCGTAGCACCCATCATGGAGGGCGACACGATCAAGGGCGTCATCGTCGAATCAAAAGCGGGCCGCGAGGCGATCCTCGCCAAAATCGTGATCGATGCCACGGGCGACGCCGATGTCGCACATCGCGCTGGTGCCCCCACACAGAAAACCCCGATTGAGGACATGCAGGCCGCCTCGGTCATGTTCCACATCGCGGGCGTCGACAAGGCGGCCTTTATGGCGGGGGTCAAGGCCGACCCGCAGACCTATGCCAATTGGTCCACGGGCGAATGGGTGGTCGAAACCGATGGCAAGGAAGACGCGATGTTCTCTCCGTTTCTGGCCAAACCCTTTGCCCAGGCTATCCGCGACGGGCGTATGCCCGCCAATCTCAACACCATCGGGGGCACGTGGGGCGCAGTGCATGACAGCGGCGAGATGACCTATATGAATCTCGTCCACCTTGCAGAATGCGACGGCACCGACCCCGACAGCATGACCCGCTTCGAGATCGAGGGCCGCGCCCAGGCGATGCACGCAATTGACGCGCTCAAGGCGTATACACCCGGCTGCGAGACCGCGCGGCTGCGCAATTTTGGCATGAGCATCGGCATCCGCGACACCCGCAAGATCGACGCGGTCTATAACATGACCGAAACCGACGTGCGCCAGCAGGCCCGTTTTGACGACAGCATCGGCATCTACCCTGAATTCATCGACGGCTACGGCGTGCTGATCATCCCCACCACGGGGCGCTACATGCACATCCCCTACCGTGCGATGCTGCCCAAAGGGGTCAAGAATCTGCTGGTCGCAGGGCGCGCTATTGGCGGCGACAAAATCGCCCATGCCGCCACCCGCAACATGGCGTGCTGTACTGTGGCGGGCCAAGGCGCGGGCGTCGCGGCAGCAATTGCGCTGGCGACAGGCTGCCCGCTGGACGCCGTCCCGCTAGAGCGCCTGCAAAAAACCCTGCAAGATCAGGGCGTCCGCGTGTTCTGATCCACAAGGGCTGCTTCCAAATGGTAAAAATCCTCGCCGAAGGCACCTGACACGTCCACGCGCGCAGGCCGCCCATTTCACCACGGGCCTTGAAAAACGTGCCACGTTGCGCAATGTCGACCCAAATCAAAGTGCGAGGACGCGGCATGGGCCTGCCAATCAGAGATCAGATGAAATACTGGGGCATCGCCGGGGCGGTCTTTCTTGTTGTCTTGTGGTTCACCGGCGACATACTGCTGCCGTTTCTGATTGGCGCGGCGATTGCTTATTTTCTGGACCCCGTGGCGGACCGGCTCGAAGCGCTCGGCTTGAGCCGCGCGATGGCCACGATGGTGATCACATTGATGGCGCTGCTGATCTTTGTACTGATGGCGCTGTTGGTGGTCCCCGCGCTGATCAACCAAGCCGTGAACCTGATAGAGGTAGCACCCCAGCTGACGCGCAACTTCACCAATTTCCTGACCGAACGCTTTCCCACGCTGCTGGTCGAAGGGTCGACGCTGCGCAGTTCGATCAACTCTATCGGGTCTACCATTCAGGAACGTGGCGGAGAGTTTCTAAACACCGCAATCGCCTCGGCCGCGACGGTGCTGAATGTGCTGCTTTTGTTTGTGATCGTGCCGGTGGTTGCGGTCTACCTGCTGCTGGACTGGGACCGGATGGTCGGCCAGATCGACCGGTTACTGCCACGCGATCACGCGCCAGTGATCCGCCGGCTTGCACGTGATATCGACCGCACGCTGGCGGGATTTATCCGTGGCATGGGGACGGTCTGCCTGATTCTGGGCACCTATTACGCCATTGCCTTGATGTTGGTGGGGCTGCAATTTGGCCTAGTTGTCGGCTTTATCGCCGGTCTGGTCACCTTTATTCCCTATCTCGGGGCTGTTCTGGGCGGTGCTTTGGCCATCGGTCTGGCGCTGTTTCAATTCTGGGGGGATTGGTTCTCTATCGGGATGGTCGCGGGTATCTTTGTGCTGGGCCAGATGATCGAGGGTAATCTGCTTACGCCTAAATTGGTCGGTAACTCGGTCGGGCTGCATCCGGTCTGGCTGATCCTCGCGCTGTCGGTCTTTGGCTCGCTGTTCGGGTTTGTCGGCATGCTGGCTGCCGTGCCGATTGCCGCCGCCCTTGGGGTGATCGCGCGGTTCGCAACCGAACAATACGTCGAAAGCTCGCTCTATCAGGGCACGCAACGATCGACTTTGGACGAAACGGCGGACTGATAGCATGGCACAACAGCTTGGACTTGACCTTCCCAGCCGCCCAGCACTGGGACGGGACGACTTTTTTGTCGCCCCGTCAAACGCGATTGCTGTGGCGATGATCGAGGGCTGGCAGGCGTGGGCCGGCCGCAAGCTGGTGCTGACCGGCCCGCCCGGGTCGGGCAAGACCCACTTGGCGCATGTCTGGGCCAACCTGTCGGGCGCACAGATCATCGACGCGGCCGATATTGCCACTGCAGATATCCCCGCGCTGGCCCAGGGGCCTTTGGCGGTTGAAAACATCCCCGCAATCGCCGGTGACACCACCGCCGAGACAAATCTTTTCCACCTGCATAATCTGGCGCTGGCCGAGGGTCACAGCCTGCTGCTGACCGGCGCGCCGGCGGTGCCCCACTGGGGACTGCACCTGCCCGACCTCACAAGCCGTATGCGCGCCGCCACGGCTGCAGCGCTTGAAGCGCCCGATGACAGTTTGCTGACGGCTGTGATGGCCAAGTTGCTGGCCGACCGGCAGCTGACGCCAAAACCTGATGTGATCCCCTATCTGCTGCTGCGGATGGACCGGTCCTTTGCGGCGGCGGGCGATCTGGTGGCTGCGCTGGATGCCGCCAGTCTGGCTCTACAAAGGCCGGTGACACGCACCCTCGCGGCACAAGTGCTGGACAATGGGATTTCCGCTGCGCGATAGTCTTTATAGATCGCGTCACAAACCCATTACATTCCAACGCCATAAGGCCGTCATGACAAACGCTGACTTTCTCGAATCCGCCTTCGTACCGGCCCAAGATATGCCTGAACTGGATATCACCGGACCGGGTCGCTTTTACAACCGCGAGCTCAGCTGGCTCGGGTTCAACTGGCGTGTGCTGGAAGAGGCCAAGAACCCCCGCGTGCCGCTGTTGGAACGGCTGCGCTTTCTGTCGATCTCGGCGGGCAATCTGGATGAATTCTATACCGTGCGCGTCGCTGGCCTGCGCGAACTGGCACAGGCGGGCAACACAACGCCTGCCAGCGACGGGCTGACCCCTGCTCAGCAACTTGTGCTGATCAATGAAGACGCGCGCCGGCTGATGACCGAACAGCAAAATGTTCTGGTCGATCTGATGTCAAAGATGGACGATCAGAACATCATGCTTGAACGCGCCGCTGATCTGGACGCGGCCGACCTGGCCTATCTGGATGATGTGTTCTTGCACCGCGTCTTTGCCGTGCTGACCCCGCTGGCCATCGATCCCGCACACCCTTTCCCGTTCATTCCCAACACCGGCTATGCGCTGGCGTTGCAATTGGAACGCACCAGCGACAAGCGCCCTTTGCAAGCCTTGCTGCCAATTCCGGCGCAGATCGACCGGTTTGTCTCCCTGCCTGCCCCCGCAGGATCGCTGCGCTTCCTGCCGCTCGAAGATCTGCTGGTGCTCAAGATTCCCGGTCTGTTTCCGGGCTATAAGTTAAAGGCTCATTTCGAATTTCGGGTCCTACGTGACAGTGACCTCGAGGTCGAAGAAGAAGCCGAAGACCTTGTGCGCGAATTCGAAGTCGCCCTGAAACGCCGCCGCCGCGGCGAGGTCGTGCGTCTGACCCATTCCGCCGGAGCGCCTGAAAAACTAAAATCCGTGGTCATGGCCGAATTGGGCGTGCGCCCGCAAGACGTGATAGAGCTGGACGGGATGATCGGCATCAGCGATCTGGCGGAACTGGTGGTCGACAGCCGCCCCGATCTGCTGTGGCCACAATTCACGCCGCGCATTCCCGAGCGGGTGACCGACCACGAAGGCGACATGTTCGCGGCGATCCGGTCCAAGGACATGCTGCTGCACCACCCCTACGAGACGTTCGACATGGTCGTGCGCTTTCTGGCGCAGGCCGCACGTGACCCTGATGTGGTGGCGATCAAACAGACGCTCTATCGCACCTCGCGCGACAGCCCCATCGTAGAGGCGCTGTGCGAGGCCGCCGAAGACGGGAAATCGGTTACCGCGCTGGTCGAGCTCAAGGCGCGTTTCGACGAGGCCGCCAACATCCGCCAGTCGCGCCGGTTGGAACGCGCAGGCGCGCATGTGGTCTATGGTTTCCTTGACCTCAAAACCCACGCGAAAATCTCGACCGTCGTGCGCCGCGAAGGCGATCAACTGGTCACCTATACCCACTATGGCACCGGCAACTACCACCCGATCACCGCACGCATTTATACCGATCTGTCGCTGTTCACCTGTGACCAGAAGCTGGGCCGCGATGCGACCAAAGTGTTCAACTACCTATCAGGCTACGCGCAGCCCGACACGCTGGACAATCTCGCCATATCGCCCATCACGCTGAAACCGCGTCTGCTGGCCATGATCGCCGCCGAAGCCGAATATGCCGCCGCAGGCAAACCGGCAGAAATCTGGGCCAAGATGAACTCCGTCGTCGATGCGGATGTGATCGACGCCCTGTACGCCGCAAGCCAAGCAGGAGTAAAAATCAGCCTCGTGATCCGCGGCATCTGCGGCTTGCGCCCCGGCATCAAAGGCCTGTCCGAAAACATCCGCGTGAAATCCATCGTCGGGCGCTTTCTGGAACATTCGCGCATTGTCTGCTTTGGCAATGGCCACGGGCTACCGCATAAAAAGTCGCGGGTCTTCATGTCCTCCGCCGATTGGATGGGCCGCAATCTGACCCGCCGTGTCGAAACACTGGTCGAGATCGAAAATCCTACCGTTAAGGCACAGATCACCAGTCAGGTTATGGCGGCCAATCTGGCAGATGTGGCCCAAAGCTGGGTCATGTCGCCCGATGGAAGCTTTGAACGTCCCGAAATTGCCGACGGCACATTTGCGTTCAATTGCCACCGCTTTTTCATGGAGAACCCCTCCCTCTCAGGGCGCGGCACGGCGGGCGCATCGGACGTTCCGAAACTGACCCATACGGAAGACTGACCGCTTCATTTTGCCTATGTAAACTCTCGCCGAAGGCGCATCTATCCGCCCGCGTTCCCGCTGGCGTTTATACACCCTCTATCCCTTGAGGTTTTTCAGTTGCCTGCCCGTCTTAGCGATTGACCTAGCAGCCCGGCTGGGCCACCTTGCCCCCCCAAGACCAAAGCCCCCGCAGGAGCGTTCGTGGCAGATAGAACCGACACCCCTCCGCCCTCGCCCGTCCCTGAAACGGGCGTCGCTGATTTAGGCTTGTTCGGAAAACCCCTGTTTCTTGATCCGTCCGCCCGCGCGCTGGCGCGTGTCGGTGTGGTGGATGTGGGGTCGAACTCTGTCCGCTTGGTCGTCTTTGACGGGGCCGCGCGATCGCCTGCGTATTTCTATAACGAAAAGATCATGTGCGCGCTTGGGGCCGGCATGGCTGAAACCGGCCACCTGTCCCCCGACGGGCGGGTCCGGGCGCTTTCTGCCATGCGACGTTTCAGCAAACTGGCCCAAAGCATGGGCCTGTCAGAGCTGACTGTTGTGGCCACCGCTGCGGTGCGCGACGCCAGCGACGGACGTGATTTCTGCGACGAAGTCCAGCGCGAGACGGGGCTGAAAATATGGGTTATCGACGGCGAAGAAGAGGCACGGTTGTCCGCACAGGGCGTCCTGCTGGGCTGGCCCGGTGCCTATGGGTTGGTCTGTGACATCGGCGGATCCTCAATGGAGCTGGCCGAGATTTCCGGCGGGCGTGTGGGCAAACGTGTGACCTCAGCGCTTGGTCCCTTGAAACTGCGTGACATCAAGGGCGGGGCCAAAGCGCGTCAGGCCCAGATCAAGACCGTGATCGAAGGGCTGGCGGAAAAGATGGGCGCACAGCGCGACCGCCTGTTTCTGGTCGGCGGGTCATGGCGTGCGATTGCGCGGATCGACATGGTGCGCCGCGGCTATCCGCTGCACGTGCTGCATGAATACCGTATGACGCCCACATCGGTGCGCGAAACGGTCAAGCACATCCAGACCAGCGACCACGAAGAACTGCGTAAAATCAGCGGCGTATCGGCCAGCCGGATGGCGCTGGTGCCCTTCGCCGCTGAAGTTTTGTCACGGCTGGTCAAGACATTCAAACCCAAGGATATCGCGATTTCCAGCTACGGCATCCGCGAGGGGATGCTGTACGAACAGATGCCGCAGCGCCTACGTGACCGTGATCCGCTGATCGAAGCCTGCCGCTTTGCCGAAGCCAAAGACGCGCGGTCGCCGGGGTTCGGCAAGGCGCTGTTCGACTTCATCCTGCCGCTTTATAAATCGGCGTCGCCGCAGCGCAAACGACTGGTCAAGGCTGCCTGCCTGCTGCACGACGTCAGCTGGCGCGCGCACCCCGACTACCGCGCCGAAGTCTGCTTTGACAATGCCACCCGCGCCAATCTGGGCGGGCTGAAGCATGCTGAACGGATCTATCTGGGGCTGGCATTGCTGCACCGGTATTCCAACAAGCGCGAAAACACCCGTTTCGAAGACCTCTATGAAATGGTCGATGAAAAGACCCGCAACGAGGCTGAGATTCTGGGCAAGGCCATGCGCTTTGGCGCCATGCTGTGGATGAACCCCGAGGAAGAGCGCGGCCACATGCGCTGGTTCCCCAAGAAAAAGCTGCTGGAGCTGTGGCTGACCGACGACATGATGCCCCTGTTCGGAGAAGTCGCTGAAGCGCGGTTGAATTCCCTCGCCCTATCGCTCGGGGCCGAGGTGCAGCTTAAAACCTGCAAATAGAAAGGTGAGTCAGAGCCGGATCGAACTGTCAAAGGTCAATCTGTGGCACTTCGTCCAGATAGATCGCGGGCGGAGGCGGTGTATCTTCTGGGGTCTCGGCTTCGGGCGCGGGGTCTGGCTTGCGACGGATCACGATATCGCCGTTGGGCATCTTTTGAGGTGGCTCATAGACACTCCAATCCTCGACCTCATCCAACAAATCGGTGAGCGCGGGCCCCATTTCGGACACGAAATTGCGCAATGCGGGGCTGGCCTTGCGGCCCCAGTCGCTAAGCCCGTCCAGCGTGGGGGCCATCTCTTTTTTCATGCCGTCAAAGAAATTTCTGGCCCCGCGTTCCATTAACGAAAAGCCGGAGGTATCGTCGTCACTCTCCTGTGCCAGCGCGAAACCGGACAGACAAATCAAAGTGGTGGTCAAAAGAAACTGTCTCATGCCTAAGACACTGCCCTATTTCCAGACACGAGGAAAGCGGGAGTCGATAGGTCCAGATCAATCGTCACTGGAAAGTGATCCGACGCCGTGATTAACGCATCGCGCAAACCTGCATCGGCCCAGCATTCCGGATCGTCCATCGGGTGCCAGATGCGCCACTGGGGGTGGTGCGCGGTCAGGGCCGGGCTGATCATGATGTAATCCAGCAGCGCCTGAAGATAGCGTTTCTCGGGTGCGATCCAAAAGCGCGAGGTCGTGGGCATCGCCCCGATCCGCTGCCCCAACGCACGGGTTGCATGTGGGTCGAGCAAAGCCCGATCCTGCCGGTGCCCCATCACGATCTCTACCGAGGACCGCCCAAAAAGATCCTCGAAACTGTCCAGCCCGGGCCCGTCGTTCAGATCGCCCAGAACCATCAACGGGGTTCCCGCGTCTAACCGCGCATCAATGCGGCGGCGCAGCCAGACCGCCTGCGCCAGTTGTTTGCGCCGGTTTGCGATTCCGATGCGCAGCGCATCTTGCGGCGTCTTGGCCCCATGCGGTGCTTTGGATTTCAGATGCGCGCCGATCATATGAAAAGCGAACCCGTCACGGGTGACGATATCCAGCTCAAGCGGCGGCTTAGAGAAGACCACGTGATCCTCGCGCGCGTCGATATCCAGATCAATGGCCAACGTCCCGTCGAACCGCGGCGCGTCCCCCTGCCCGACCGATCCAGCGGGCGCATGGGTTGCCGATAATTGGTCCGGATCGAATAACAGCGCGATTTCCTGCTGCGTGTCATTGGCAAAGCCGATCAGGGCCTTGCGCGTGCGCAGATTGAAATGCGTGGCAAAACGTTCCAGCGCAGCCACCGTCCCGCGCTTGCGGCTTTGATCGGGGGCCTCGATCACCATCACCGCATCGGCGTCCAAGGCACGAAACACAGCGCCCAAAGCCTGTGCTTGCTGCGCACGGGTAATATCATGGCGGGCGGACCAGCCGTCATCCAGCAGCAGATGGTCATTGTCGTCGAACAAACCGGTAAACCATTCGACATTATAGGTCGCGATCCGCATTACCGCGCCTTGCCTGACCAGGTCTCCCATGCGCGATTGATGTCGATCATGCGCTTTTCGGCCATCGCCACAGCCTCTTGTGGCAGACCGCGGGCGACCAGCGCGTCAGGATGATTGGCGCGCACCAGCTTGCGCCACGCCGCGCGCCCCTCTTCAAGCGAAGCATCGGGTCGTATGCCCAAAACCGCATGGGGCAACGGCGAGGTATCGGGTACAAACCGCGCGCGAAGCGAGGCAAAGTCGCTGTCATCCATCGCGAAAATCTGCGCCACCCGCACCAAGAACGCGTCTTCATTCGGGTGGTACATGCCGTCGGCCATGGCAATATGGAACAAGCCTTCGATCAGATCGTGCAGCATCTCGGGCTGGTCCGCAAACATCTGCGCAATGCGTGCGGCGTAATCCTCGAAACCGGCCACATCATGACGCGCCAGATTGAACACCCGCGCCGCACCCTGTTGGTCGGCCTCGGCGATCTGGAACACCTCGCGAAAGGCGGTAACTTCGTCGCGGGTCACCTGTCCGTCGGCCTTGGCCATCTTGGCCCCCAGGGCAATCACGGCAATGGTGAAGGCTACCGACCGCTCGGGCGGGGTGCGCAGACGGTCGAAAACAGCCGACAGGCCCTCACCGGCGGTGAGCGCTGACAAAGCTTCGGTAATGCGAGACCAAATAGACATAACGCCCACCATACGGGGCAGCGCCGGGGAAGTCAGTGGGCCGACAGCATTTTCTGCATCAAAATTAGATCAAGCTGCTGGCCGTTCTTCTGCCCGATGCGCGGCATCCTGCCCACCTGGTCAAAGCCGAGTGCGGTATGAAACCCGATAGCACCGGGATTGGCCCCGCTGATGGCCGCCACCATGATGCGCCGCCCCTGTGCGGCTGCGGCGTCAAAAGCGGTTTGCATCAGGGCGCGCCCCACGCCGGTGCCCTGCACGGATCTGTCCAGCACGATCGAATGTTCCACCACATCGCGGTATCCCGGCCCAGAGCGAAAGGGGCCGAAAGTCACAAACCCAACGATCCCATCAGCCTCTGCGACCCAAAACTGGTCTGCACGCGCAGCGATAAGATCCGCGACCTCGGCGGCCGTTTTAACGTCCGTGGTAAAGGTAAACAGCGTATCGGCGATCATGCTATTCCAAAGTGCGGCCACCGCAGCCCCATCGTCACCGCACGCCGTCCGCAGTATCACGCCAACACGCCCCTGCCCGCAGGGGTATCAAAGGTTGCAAACAGCCCTGGCGTTCCGACCTCGAACATGACCCGCGCATCCTTCAACAACGGTGCCAACGCAGCCGCTAACGCCTCTGCCTGCGGATGCTGCACCATGAATGTCACCAGCCGACAGCCCGAGTTATCAAGCCGTTGGGTCGGATGTGCATCCCCATCCCACTGCATCAAAGCAGGGGCGCAATTATCATAGGGCAAGACACCGTTTTCCGGCACGGCCATACGCCAGCTCAAATCACCGCGTTGTAACTGTACCGGCGCGCCATAGCCTTCTGGCAAAGCGTCCAGCGCCGCCGCCAGATCATCGCAGCGGCAAATCCAGTTGGACAGACGCGCCGGCCCGTTGAACCGATCCAGATCAAACCACCGTGCATAGGCGGGCTGTGGCGCATCGGGATCAACAGCAATCGCCTCTAGATAAAGCGCATCTGACAGGCCTAACAGATGGTTATGCGTCCCAAATACCGCATGCGCGCCACCCGATTGCAACGGGACCCCTAGGACCTGCGCGGCATAGTCTGATGCTGCCTCAAGGCTTTCGCCTGCGACTGCAAGGTGATCCAGTTCAATCATGCTTCATGTTTCCAAATGGTTCGAATCCTCGGGGGAGTGTGAGGGGGCAGACAGCCCCCTCGCGCCCAGCTCAGTCCCGCGCGGCGCGGATGAGTTTCAGGATATCCTGCGCCGCGTTCGGAATGTTGGTGCCCGGTCCAAAGATCGCTTTAACCCCCGCATCTTTAAGGAACTTATAGTCCTGTTGCGGGATAACGCCGCCGCAGATCACCAGAATATCCTCGGCCCCTGCCTCTTTCAGCGCTTTAATCAGTTGCGGTGCCAGCGTTTTATGGCCTGCCGCCTGTGACGAGATACCGATGACGTGCACGTCATTGTCCACGGCGTCCTGTGCGGCTTCGGCAGGGGTCTGGAACAGCGGGCCTACGTCTACGTCAAAGCCGATGTCGGCAAAGGCCGTCGCGATCACCTTGGCCCCGCGGTCGTGCCCGTCCTGACCCATTTTTACCACCAGCATACGCGGGCGGCGGCCTTCGGCTTCGGCGAAGTCTTCTACGGATTTCTGAATTTCCGCAAAGCCGCTGTCGCCTTCATAGGCTGCGCCATAGACACCGGCCAGCGTTTTGACCTCGGCGCGGTGACGCCCGAATTTTTCTTCCATCGCCATGCTGATCTCTCCTACGGTGGCGCGGGCACGGGCAGCTTCAACCGCCCCTTCCAACAGGTTTCCGCCCTCGGAGGCACGACGGGTCAGTTCGGCCAGCGCGGCGGTACATGCCGCTTCATCTCGAGACCCGCGGATCGCTTCCAAACGCTTGATCTGGCTGTCGCGCACCTTGACGTTGTCCACATCGAGAATGTCGATCTCATCCTCGACCTCGCGGCGGTATTTGTTCACGCCGACGATCACCTCGGTCCCGCGGTCGATCTTGGCCTGACGGGTGGCGGCGGCCTCTTCGATGCGCAGTTTTGGCATGCCGGAGGCGACGGCTTTGGTCATACCACCCAGCTCTTCGACTTCCTCGATCAGCTTCCAAGCGGCGTCTGCCAGATCGGCGGTCAGCTTTTCGACGTAGTAGCTGCCCGCCAAGGGGTCCACGACATTGGTGACGCCGGTTTCTTCTTGCAAAATCAACTGCGTGTTGCGGGCGATGCGCGACGAGAAATCCGTGGGCAGCGCAATCGCCTCGTCCAGCGCATTGGTGTGCAGCGACTGCGTGCCGCCAAGCACTGCGCTCATGGCTTCATACGCCGTGCGGACCACGTTGTTATAGGGGTCTTGTTCCTGAAGGCTGACGCCCGAGGTCTGACAGTGGGTTCGCAGCATAGAGGATTTGGGGTTCTGCGGTTTGAATTCATCCATAATCCGCGACCACAGCAGGCGCGCCGCGCGCAGCTTTGCTGCCTCCATGAAGAAGTTCATGCCGATGCAGAAAAAGAAGCTCAACCGCGGCGCAAAACGGTCGACATCCATGCCTGCGGCAATGGCGGTGCGCACATATTCGCGGCCATCGGCAAGGGTAAAGGCCAGTTCCTGCACAAGGTTCGCGCCCGCCTCTTGCATGTGGTAGCCCGAGATCGAGATCGAATTGAATTTCGGCATATGGTCCGACGTGTATTCGATGATGTCGCCAATGATCCGCATCGAGGGTTCAGGCGGGTAGATATAGGTGTTGCGGACCATGAATTCCTTCAGAATGTCGTTCTGAATGGTGCCCGACAGCATGGATTTATCGTGCCCCTGTTCTTCGCCCGCGACGATGAAATTCGCCAAAATCGGGATCACGGCGCCGTTCATCGTCATCGACACCGATACTTTGTCCAGCGGGATACCGTCGAACAGGATCTTCATGTCCTCGACGCTGTCGATCGCAACGCCCGCCTTGCCCACGTCCCCTTCTACGCGGGGATGGTCGCTGTCATAGCCGCGGTGGGTGGCCAGATCGAACGCGACCGAGACACCTTGCTGCCCTGCTGCCAGTGCACGGCGGTAAAAGGCGTTCGATTCCTCAGCCGTCGAGAAGCCTGCATATTGACGGATGGTCCAGGGACGGCCAGCGTACATGGTCGCCTTGACGCCACGCGTAAAGGGCGCTTCGCCGGGGATGCCCCCGAGGTGATCCAGCCCTTCGGTGTCTTCGGCCGTATAAAGCGGTTTGACATCGATGCCTTCCAGCGTGTTCCACGTCAGATCATCCAGGCTACGCCCCCGCAATTCCGCCGCAGCCAGATTGCGCCAGTTTTCTTTGTCCGCTGTCATGGTGGTGTCCTTTTCTTCTGTCGCCTTCCGGCCAGCTTGTGCTGGCTCTTGTGGCGGTTGAGTTCTCTGTCAGGGTCGCAAGACCATCGGCACCGGCGGTCAGCCAGAACAGATCGTCCGCATAGGTTTCGCGCAAAGCCGCTGTCTGGTCTTGAGTAAAAGGTTGCCAGTGGCCCAGATCATCGCTGGGCAGCTTTGCCGCTTCGGGGTCCATTTGCGCGTGCAAGGCAGCCACGTCCGGACGCCGGTTCAGCCAGTATCCGTCGTTTACGACAGGTGCAGCACGCCCCGTCAGTTGCGAAAACAGCAGGTCGGGGTGGCCGGCGAAGTCGTCATAGCGGGCGACTGTGATTTTCGCTTCGGGCAAGGCGCAGGCAAGATCGGTGATGACATCGCGCCAGCCACGCGGATCATGGGCAATCCGGTCAAGCTGATCCGCATCGGGCACCGGATGTCCGCGCCCCACGGTATAGGCCAGCGCAGAGGTCCACCACTGGTCGGTTTGCCGGATGGCCAGCACCACCTGCGTCACGCGCCCGCCAAAGCTAGACCCGAACCGTGCCATGCGTTCGCCAATCGCAGGAAAAAGCCGTGCGCTGCGCACCGAATGACGTGCCGACCCGATCATGTTCTCGTCTGAAATCAGCAGTTGATCCGCACCAAGCTCGCGGGCCTTGCCCATCAGCAGCGAAACGCGTCCGTTGACCAGATTGGGGTCGGCTCCAAGGCCGCCGGAGGCAGGAAACAGCCCGGTAAAAAGCCCCCCGCGGGTCTGGCGCGGCCCCCAGACGCAGGTGCCACGCGCCGCGATCTCCTCTGAATGGTCGGCCAGATAGTGTTGAAAACTGGTCGTGCCTGTCCGGTGTGCGCCAACGTGAAGAAGGATATCCATGATCTGCTTGCCCAATCCTTGAAAGGTGGTCAGCCAAAAAGGCCCACCAAGTGTTTGAGCCACAGTCATGCCTGCAAACCTGTTGCAGAGTGCTTAATATGCGCAGATGTCGGGTTGTGCATCGCAATCGCGTCGCGCAATCTTATATCTGTACGGACAGGAGAAATGATGAAATCAGTGATAGCCCTTGTTTTTGCAGGATTGTTTGCGGTCTCGGCGGGGGCGGAAACGGTCTCTGAACCACAGGTTCCCGACTTGTTCCTGCCCGCCGATATGGAAAATTTGAGTGAATTCCACTGGAAAAAAAGGCCCATTCTGGTCTTTGCAGACAGTGAGGACGACCCCGCATACCAGACCCAGATGGAGCTTTTGCGCGAGCAGCCCGAAGACCTAGTGAGCCGTGATGTCGTCGTATTGACCGACACAGACCCCGCCGCACGTAGCACGCTACGGCTGCGGATGCGGCCACGCGGGTTTATGCTGGTGCTGGTCGGCAAAGACGGCGACATCAAGCTGCGCAAACCCCGTCCCTGGGACGTGCGCGAGATTACCCGCAGCATCGACAAAATGACCATCCGGCAGCGCGAAATCCGCGACGCGAAGGAACAGTCAGGTAAAATCTTTGACTGAAGGCACGCCAGCCGCAACGATATGGGGCGGTGCTGCGCAGGAATCCCCCGCAGCGCCGTATCGTATCCCATGATCACAACGGCTGGCATGGTGTTTATTCAAACTCGATGATGACATCATCCACAGCAAGGCTGTCGCCCGCTGCGGCGTTGATCTTGGACACCTTGCCCTTTTTCTCGGCGCGCAGGATGTTCTCCATCTTCATCGCCTCAATGGTGCACAGGTTCTGGCCTTCTTGGACCTCGTCGCCCACCTCAACGTCGATCTTCACCACCAGACCCGGCATCGGGCATAGCAGCAGCTTGGATGTATCGGGCGGCAGCTTTTCAGGCATCAGACGCGCGAGTTCTGCCTGACGGGGGCTGCGCACATGCACTTTCATATCCGCGCCACGCGCTCGGACGCGGAACCCGCCCGAGATCTTGCCGACCTTGAACACCAGTGGCGTATCATCGACGGTCATTTCTGCCAGCTGGTCGCCCGGCGTCCAATCGCCCGCGACGCGCAGCGCTGTACCGTCGTCGAACGTAACGGTCGCCCCCTTGGGGTCCGCTTGGATATCCACGTCAAACGAGTGGCCTTGCACCGCAACATTCCATGCAGTGCCGACCTTGCGTTCGTGGTTATCCATACGGCCCGACACGCGCGTCCGGCGGATCTCGCCGACGCGGTGCATGGCTGCTGTGGCGGCAGCAATGCGACGCAGGTCTGCTTCGGGCAGGTCTACCCCGTCAAACCCGTCCGGATACTGCTCTTCGATGAAGGCGGTGGTCATATTCCCTTCGACAAAAATCGGGTGATCCATCACGGCGGACAGGAACGGCAGATTGTGCCCGATGCCTTCGACCTCGAAGCTGTCGAGCGCCACGCGCATCCGTTCAATCGCCTCGGCCCGTGTCGGTGCCCATGTGCACAGCTTGGCGATCATCGGATCGTAATACATCGAAATCTCGCCGCCCTCATAGACGCCGGTATCATTGCGCACGGCCATGTCGCCCGATGGCGCGTCGCCTTGCCATTTATCGTTGTCAAGCAACGGGCCTGCCGCGATCTCCATCGGAGGACGGTAGCGCGTCAGACGTCCGATCGAGGGTAGGAAGCCGCGGTAAGGGTCTTCGGCATACAAACGGTTTTCAATGGCCCAGCCGGTCAGCTTGACGTCGTCTTGGGTGATCGTCAGCTTTTCACCATTGGCGACGCGGATCATCTGTTCAACCAGATCAACGCCCGTAATCAGTTCGGTCACGGGGTGTTCCACCTGAAGACGTGTGTTCATTTCAAGGAAGTAGAAATTCTTGTCGCCGTCCACGATGAATTCGACCGTACCGGCAGAGGTATAGCCCACGGCCTGCGCCAAGGCGACGGATTGCTCGCCCATGGCTTTGCGGGTGGCTTCGTCCAGGAAGGGCGACGGGGCCTCTTCAACGACCTTCTGGTTGCGGCGCTGGATCGAACATTCACGTTCGCCCAGATAGATGCCGTTGCCGTGGCTGTCGCACAGGACCTGTATCTCGATGTGGCGCGGCTGGGTGACGAATTTCTCGATAAAGATACGGTCGTCGCCAAAGCTGTTGGCGGCCTCGTTCTTGGACGACTGGAACCCCTCGCGGGCCTCTTCGTCGTTCCACGCGATACGCATCCCCTTGCCGCCGCCGCCCGCTGACGCCTTGAGCATCACCGGATAGCCGACCTCGTTCGAGATTTTAACCGCTTCGTCAGCGTCGGCGATCAAGCCCATGTAACCGGGGACGGTGGAAACGCCCGCCTCTTGAGCGATTTTCTTGGAGGTGATTTTGTCACCCATCTTTTCGATCGCGCCGACGGGCGGGCCGACAAAGGCGACGCCCGCAGCGGCAAGCGCTTCGGCAAACTTGGAGTTCTCGGACAAAAAGCCATAGCCCGGATGCACAGCCTGGGCGCCCGATTTCTTGACCGCCTCCATGATCTTGTCGATCACGATATAGGATTGGTTCGCAGCGGGAGGGCCGATGTGGATCGCCTCGTCGGCCATCTGGACGTGCAACGCCTGCGCATCCGCGTCTGAATAGACAGCGACGGTTTCAATGCCCATCTTCTTGGCGGTCTTGATAACGCGGCAGGCAATCTCGCCGCGGTTGGCGATCAGGATCTTATTGAACATCGACTGTCCCTTTTGGTCTTGAGTGAACGGAAAAACCCCGCATCAGCACGAGGCTGAGCGGGGCAAAATCTTGAGCAATACTGCTACCGCGGCGCGTGGCCGCAGCAGATGTCAGATTATTGGCAGCGTACTGCGCCGGACTGGCAGGCCAGTACGTTTGCGCCGGCACCGATGGCTGCACCTTGTGCAAGGCTACCGCCTGTAACCGCTGCGGCACCAGCGCCCACGACACCACCGCCAAGCGCTTGCTCGCCCAGAGTGTCGCCACAAGCGGCAAGGCCAGCGGACGCAGTAACGGCGAGAAGAATTGTTTTGATGGACATGGGTATAAACCTTTTATTGAACGTGCGTTATTCGCGATGTGATACTGCTTAACGCATGATTTCAAAGAAGGTTCCACAGCCGTCGGGAAAAGAGCGTGCGCCCCCGTCAAACTGGGCGTACTCTTGCCCAATACGCAAAGCGCATGGCGAAAAGCAGCCTGAATGATGGGGGCAACACGCATGGTTTAATCCTCGAAGGCGTCTGGGAACGACGCACGGGCCAGCGCTTCGTTGATGACCAGCATCGCCTCGTAGTCGGCAGGATCAAACGGATCGTCGACCGCAACCACTTCGCGGCCAAACAGCCACGACAAACGCCCGGCATCAAGATTGCCCCTCTCGAACGGCTGGTCGCCAAACGCTTCCCAGAGCGCGCGCATAAAGGCGGTGTCAACGCGACGGTCCGCCGCCTTGCGATCAGACCGGCGTTCGCGACGGGTCAACGGTGTGATCCCGCGCGGGTTGGCGCGACGAATGACGAATTGATAGTCTGAACCGGGCATACGCCCCGGGAAACCGCGATGCTTCAGCATGATGCCCCCCAGACGACAGGGGAAATGCGCGGTGAAACCCCTGCGTTAATTGCCGCAGAGGGAATGGAGACAGGCGCAGACGCCTGCCCCCAGCAAGTCTTACTTGTACTTGCCTGTGTACACGGGCTCAACCGAGATGGGCTCGGGTGCGACCACGACATATTCTTCTTGCTGCTTGGGTGCGCATGCCGAAACGGCTGCGATAAGGCCGAATGCGGCCAGCATTGTGATGCTCTTGGACATCTAAGTCTCCTGTCACTGTTTAAAGGGCCCGGCACTGCCTCATGCCAATCAGACCCCGGTTTTAAAGTGGGCAATACATCGGTATTCCCCGCCGCGACATTATCGCAGTTCAAAGCGGTTGGATACGGTGTGGTTTCCAATCCGCCCAAATGTGACGCCAAAGTCGCAGTTCGGTGCGCTGGTACCGCAGCGCTCGCAAGATGTTGTGGGTGCATCAAAGACCCTCCCAGATACAGGTGTCGTTGCTCAGGCGAAACGCCTCGAAAAACTGTGTGGCCTCGGGGTCTGATACCCCGAATTCCGTGACGCGATCAGCCAAAGAGATCACAATGACCTCTCCGTTCAGCGCGTGTTGCGCCATATAGGGAATGGCCAGCGCGTCGCACAGATAGGTCATATCGGCCCCTACCTGCGCAAAGTCCACAGCGCCTGTATCACGCGCGATATAGGGTGCGACGAAACGGAAGCGCAGCCATGTTTCGGTCGCCACCTGATCAACCAGAACCTCTTGCAGTTCCAGGCTTTGCCCCGACGGCATATCGACCGCGCTTGCCGCGACGACACCTGCGGACGTCGCGGCAAGCAACACCGATGCAGCAAGCCACGTCACCGCCGACGCCCGAAGGGGGCGGTCCGTGCAGCTAAGCTGATAAAGGGCGGGGCGAACTGTCACGCAAAGAGGTCTCCTGCCCCTCGGGGCACCTGTCGGGGCACCGCGAGGGATGCGCGTTAAACGACGTTAAAGCGGGATGTTGTTGTGCTTCTTCCAAGGCATCGCGGCTTTCTTGTTGCGCAGCGAGGCAAAGGCGCGGGCAATCCGCTTGCGGGTCATGCGTGGCTGGATCACTTCGTCGATAAAGCCGCGTTCTGCCGCGACAAACGGGTTTGCGAAACGCTCTTCGTAATCGGCGGTGTGGCGGGCGATCTTTTCGGGATCATTCAGATCGGCACGGTGGATGATCTCTGTCGCGCCCTTGGCCCCCATCACAGCGATCTCGGCTGTGGGCCACGCATAGTTAAAGTCCGACCGCAGGTGCTTGGACGCCATCACGTCATAGGCCCCGCCATAGGCTTTGCGGGTGATAACCGTCACCATCGGCACTGTTGCCTCGCCGTAAGCGAACAGCAATTTTGCGCCGTGTTTGATCACACCGCCGTATTCCTGCCCCGTACCGGGCAGGAAGCCGGGCACGTCGACCAACGTCAGGATCGGAATCTCGAAGGCATCACAGAACCGCACAAACCGCGCGGCCTTGCGCGAGCTGTCAATATCAAGACACCCCGCCAGCACCATCGGCTGGTTCGCGACGACGCCCACAGTGCGCCCTTCGATCCGGATAAAGCCGGTCAGGATATTCTTGGCGAAGTCTTCCTGAATTTCGTAAAAGTCGCCTTCATCCGCGAGCTTGTGGATCAGCTCTTTCATGTCATAGGGCGTGTTGGCGTTGCTCGGCACCAATGTATCCAGCGACGCCTCGATCCGGTCAGGTTCATCAAAGAACGGGCGGACGGGTGGCATGTCGCGGTTATTCGCGGGCAGGAAATCGACCAGACGACGGACTTCGGCCAGCGCTTCGACGTCATTTTCGAACGCGCCATCCGCGACAGAGGATTTGCGCGTGTGCGTGGACGCGCCGCCCAGCTCTTCTGCGGTGACCTGTTCGTTGGTCACGGTTTTCACCACATCAGGGCCGGTCACAAACATGTAAGAGGTATCTTTGACCATGAAGATAAAATCGGTCATCGCAGGCGAATAGACCGCCCCGCCCGCGCACGGCCCCATGATCACGCTGATCTGCGGGATCACGCCCGAGGCTTCGATATTGCGCTGGAACACTTCGGCATAACCGGCAAGGCTGTCGACACCTTCCTGAATACGCGCACCACCGGAATCGTTAATACCGATAACCGGCGCACCATTCTGGATCGCCATGTCCTGAATTTTGCAAATCTTCTGCGCGTGGGTCTGCGACAGCGATCCGCCGAAAACGGTGAAATCCTGACTGAACACATAGACCAGACGACCGTTGATGGTGCCCCAGCCTGTGACAACGCCGTCGCCTGCGGGTTTTTGCTGTTCCATCCCGAAATCGGTGCAGCGGTGTGTGACGAACATATCGAATTCTTCGAACGACCCTTCATCAAGCAACAGGTCGATCCGCTCGCGGGCGGTCAGCTTGCCACGGGCGTGCTGCGCGTCGATACGCTTTTGCCCGCCGCCCAATCGAGCGTCGTCGCGGCGGGTTTCAAGCTGTTCCAGAATATCTTTCATCACGCACCTCTATAAGATTTCCGGTATGCTAGCGTCAGGTCCGCGCGAACCAAAGCCCATTTTTGCAAATTTGCAAATAATATACACTTGGTTATTTGCTAATTGGAAAATTGCAAATTGTTCGGTTACCGTATGGTTCTGGATAGACAAGGTTCAACCGCAGGCATACTTATATGATATGGCCAAGGATAACCCCGTCCGTTTTCTGGATAAAACCTCTCCCCCGCATATTTCGACGTTAATCCTTTTGTCGGGGATTGGCGCGTTGGCGATGAACATGTTTTTGCCAAGCCTTCCCGCTATGGCTGAATATTTTGACGCCGACTATTCGGTCATGCAGCTGTCGGTCCCGCTTTATCTGCTGTGCAGCGCGGTATTGCAGGTCATTATCGGGCCCGTTTCTGACAATCTGGGGCGGCGTAATGTGCTGCTGTGGGGGCTTGTGATATATATGGTCGCGACGGTCGGGTGCATCTACGCGCCCACGACGGCCGTGTTTCTCGCGTTCCGATGCGTTCAGGCGATCGTGGCCGTATCGATGGTGCTCAGCCGTGCCGTGGTGCGCGACATGTTCGCCCAAGACAAAGCCGCGTCGATGATTGGCTATGTCACGATGGGCATGGCGCTGGTGCCGATGATCTCGCCTGCTGTGGGCGGGTTGCTGGAACAGTCGTTTGGCTGGCAGGCAACCTTCTGGGCAATGTTCTGGATCGGCGGACTGGTGCTGGCGATTACATGGTTCGATCTTGGCGAAACCCATGTCGCATCGGGCCGCACACTGGCCCAACAATTTGCCGAATACCCTGAACTGCTCGGCTCGCCGCGGTTCTGGGGGTATTCGATGGCAGCGGCCTGCTGCTCGGGCGCGTTCTTTGCTTATCTGGGCGGTGCGCCCTTTGTCGGCAGCGTGGTCTTCGGCATGGAACCGGCAGAGCTTGGCCTTTATTTCGGGGCGCCCGCCGTGGGCTATTTCCTTGGCAATTTCATCACGGCCCGCCAAGCAACGGTCGTCGGTGTGAACACGCTGGTGCTGTGGGGCTGTCTGGCCAATGCTGTTGGTGGCTCTGTCTCTATGTTGATCTTCTTGCTGGGCTATGGCTCGCCGCTGTCGTTCTTTGGGATGATGACGCTGGTCGGGCTTGGCAACGGGCTGTGCATCCCCAACGCGACGGCGGGCCTTTTGTCGGTGCGTCCGCATCTGGCGGGCACGGCATCGGGGCTTGGCGGGGCGATCATGATCGGCGGCGGTGCAGGGCTGAGCATTCTGGCCGGTGCCTTGCTGAGCGAAGAGACAGGTGCCTACCCGCTGCTTTGGATCATGCTGGCCACAGCCGTCGCAGGCGTGGCGTCGATACTGGTCGTGATTCGCCGTGAACGGGCGCTTGGCATCACCTGACAAACCTTGCCGCGGTAAGTTTGCAAAGATACGGTTGGTATAACGCAAACTTTGCAAAGGCCCCTCTCCTGATGGCGATCCAAAAGCTTTACGCTGGCGCAAAACTACGCGAGCTGCGCACCAAACTGGCGCACACCCAAAAGGAATTCGCCGCGCGGCTTGGCGTGTCTCTCCCGTACTTGAACCAGATGGAGAATAATAACCGTCCGGTCAGCACCACTGTCGTGTTGGCGTTGGCGTCGGAGTTTGGGATGGACGTGACCGAACTGTCGAGCGGCGACAGCGCACGGCTGGTCAGTGACATGCGCGAAGTGCTGTCGGACCCTGTATTTGAAGGCGATGTGCTCCCGTTGGCGGATGTGCAGCTGGCGGCTTCTAATGCGCCGGGGCTGGCGCGGGCGTTCATCAAGCTGCATCAAAGCCACCGACAGACACAGGAACGTCTGGCCTATCTGGACGAAGCCTTGGGCCGCGAGGATGCCCGCCCGTCCCCCAGCCCATGGGAAGAGGTGCGCGATTTCTTCCATTATTGCGACAACTACATTGATGCGGTGGACCGTGCCGCCGAATATTTCGCCCGCGATACCGGCAGCGGCCAAAGCCTGCGCGACACCACCAAAGCCGCCCTATCCGCCGCCGGGATCACGGTCGCGTTCGACGAGACGGACGCCCTGCGCCGCTATGATCCGGCCAGCGGCGTGCTGCATGTCTCTGCCCGCGCCTCGCAGGCAACGCAAACCTTCCAGATGTTGCTGCAAGTCGCGCTCGTGCGGCAGAACGACCTGCTTGAAGCGACACTGGATTTCGCCCGCTTCAACAGCCCTGCTGCCCGTGACATCGCGAAGATGGGGTTGGCGAACTATTTTGCCGGGGCCGCATTGATGCCCTATGGCCGCTTTCTGGAACACGCTCAAAGCTGCCGTCATGATCTTGAGGTCCTTGCGACGCAATTCGGAGCCTCGATCGAACAGGTGGCGCACCGGCTGTCGACGCTGCAACGCCCCGGATCAAAGGGCATTCCGTTCTTCTTTGTGCGCGTGGATCAAGCTGGCACGATCACCAAACGCCATTCGGCGACGCGGCTGCAATTCGCGCGTTTTGGCGGAGCTTGCCCCCTATGGAACGTGCACAGCGCGTTCGAAACGCCGGGCCGTTTCTTGCGCCAGCTGGCCGAGACGCCGGATGGGGTGCGCTATATCTCGCTCGCGCGCGACATATCGAAACCGGCGGGGCGGTTTGGCGCGCCGGTGCGACGCTATGCGATTTCGCTGGGGTGCGAGGTCCGCCACGCGCCCGCGCTGGTCTATGCCGACGGGATGGACACCACCCGCGCCTCTGCGTTTGAGCCCATCGGCATATCCTGCCGCATCTGCGAACGTAAACATTGCCATCAACGGTCGGTGCCGCCGCTGGAACGTCAGCTGGTGGTGGACCCGAACCTGCGCGACGTGCTGCCCTATCAGGTGGATTGACCGTTTACCGCTTTGCCGCCCGCCACCCTGCGGCACGTGCTTGCGCAGCGGTGCAGAACCAATGTTCACCTTTGTCGGTGCGGATCACGGTGCGGTCATAATCGCGCTGACCCGGCATGTGGAATATTCGCGTGCCCTTGCTGCTGACGTTGCCTTTGATCTCGCAACCGCCCGGACCCGCTGACGCGGCGGGCTTGGTCGCTGCTTTGGATGCCTTGCGAAAGACATCAGGGCGCTGTGTTTCATAAGCGTGTACCCCGCGCCCTGCCCGTTTAGCTGCCGCTTCGGTCTTGACGTAAGCACGGCTGTAGCGCGCATAGGAAAACGCCAGCCCTGCCGCAACCAGAGCCTGCCCCATATCCTGCCCGAGCGCTTTGCAGCGTGCCACGGTCCGACCATAGCGGTCGGTATCGACCCTCACACAATCAGCGCGTTGCCCGTCATAGCTTTGGTGGACCAAGGACGACACCCAAGCGCCGCAGTTCAACACGGTACCATCCGCAGCGGTGCAGGGTTGATCCCCCTCGACGGCGTCGATACCGAACAGCCGGATGCGGGTTTTGCCAAGGGCGATTGTATCGCCGTCAATCACCCTGATCACACCGGTGATACGCGGTTCGACCGCCGCAGACGGCTGCATGGCTGCGACCACAAAAGCCGCGGATAATAGTGTTTGAAGTATTAATTTCATATCCGGCTGATTGGGACGTTTCCGCGTCCTAATCAACCGGAGATGTTAACGTAGGTTAATTTTCATTAACCACAGTGTCATGTCGTCCCTGTCACCCAATAGCGCCTGCCTTATCGCTGCGAGGTTTCCCAATCGGGGTGGATCCAAGGCGCGTCATTTGACGCGGCCAACGGGTCAAGCCCCAGCACATGGTCCGATATTTTCTCGCCGACCATGATGGACGGCGCATTGAGGTTGCCGTTGGTAATCCGCGGAAAGATCGAGCTGTCGGCGACGCGCAGCCCCTCTACCCCGATCACGCGGCCCTGAGGATCGACGACCGCCTGCGGGTCATCGGCGCGACCCATGCGGCAGGTGCCACAGGGGTGATAGGCGCTTTCGGCATGTTCGCGGATAAAGGCATCAAGGTCGTCATCGCTTTGCAGGTCAGCCCCGGGCTGGATCTCGTGTTTGACGAAAGGTTTGAACGCGTCCTGCGCAAAGATCTCGCGGGTGAGACGAATACAATTGCGGAACTCCTCCCAATCCTTGTCTTGCGACATGTAATTGAAAAAGATTTTCGGCGCGTCGGCTGGGTCGCCGGACGCCAGCGTGACCGACCCGCGCGACGTGGATCGCATCGGCCCGACATGGGCCTGAAACCCGTGCCCCTCAGCCGCCGCCTGCCCGTCATAGCGCACGGCAATCGGCAGGAAGTGATACTGGATGTCCGGATATTTGATCCCCGCTTTGGACCGGATGAAGGCCGCGCTTTCGAACTGGTTCGACGCGCCCATGCCGGTTTTTGTAAACAGCCACTGCGCCCCGATGACGGCCTTCGAGAAGATGTTCCAGTGCTTGTACAACGTGATCGGCTGGCTGGCCGCCATCTGGATATACAGTTCAAGGTGGTCTTGCAGGTTTTGCCCGACGCCCGCGCGGTCGGCGACCACGTCGATGCCGTGCTCTGCCAAATGGGCCGCAGGGCCGATGCCCGACAGCATCAGCAGTTTAGGAGAGTTGATCGACGACGCCGCGATGATGACCTCACCGCTGGCACGCAGAATTTCGGTTTTGCCACTGCGCAGCACCTCGACCCCGACAGCGCGACCGTCTTCAATCACGATGCGCTGCGCCAAGGCGCGGACCAATTCAACATTGCCGGTTTTTTGCGCAGGCCGCAGATAGGCGTTGGCTGCGGACCAGCGGCGGCCTTTCCAGACCGTCTGCTCCATCGGGCCGAAGCCTTCCTGTTTCTCGCCGTTATAGTCGTCGGTTGCCTCATAGCCCGCTTGCTTGCCCGCCTCGACAAAGGCTTTGAAGAGCGGATTTTCACGCGGGCCACGGCTGACATGCAATGGGCCGTCTGTGCCGCGCCATTCGGGGTCGCCCCCGTGGCCGCCATCGTGCCAGCTTTCCATACGTTTGAAGTAGGGCAGCACATCGGCATAGCCCCAACCATCGGCGCCCTGTTCGGCCCAATGATCATAGTCCATCGCGTGCCCGCGCACATAGACCATCCCGTTGATCGACGACGATCCACCGATCACCTTGCCGCGCGGGGTCGCCAGACGGCGGTTATCCAGATGAGGTTCGGGTTCGGACTGGAACCCCCAGTCGTAGGTTTTCATATTCATCGGGTAGGACAGCGCCGCAGGCATCTGGATGAACGGCCCCGCATCGCTGCCGCCATGTTCAATGACCAGAACCTTGCGCCCCGCCGTCGCCAAACGATACGCCATCGCACAGCCCGCGCTGCCCGCCCCTACGATAATAAATTCAGCTTCCATCTTATCGCCTTTCTTCCGTATGTCTCGGGCGGGTCAAGGCGGCCCTAGGCCGCCGCGCATCTGGCGCGGCTTGTCCTTGATGCGCTCATGACTTGCATCCCAACATTTACAAGGAACCTTGAGGATCAGACCGATCCCAAAGGCACCTCGCAGCACCTTTCCCTGCGCCTTAGAAAGGCGCTTCCATATCGCCCATGCGCACGTAGACGGTTTTCAACTGGCTATAGTGATCAATCGCCGCCTTGGAGTTTTCCCGCCCCACACCGGAGTTTTTCATGCCGCCAAACGGCGCTTCGACCGGCGCATCGTTATAGGTGTTGATATAGCAGGTGCCCGCCTCGAACCCCGCCGCGACGCGGTGCGCGCGGGACAGGTCTTTGGTGAACACACCGGCGGCCAGACCGAATTCGGTCGCATTGGCGCGGGCCATGACCTCTTCCTCGGTCTCGAAATCCAGCACCGACATGACCGGCCCGAAAATCTCTTCGCGCGCGATGGACATGTCGTCGGTCACATCGGCAAAGACGGTGGGCTGCATGTAGAAGCCATCGCGGTCAATCGCCGCCCCGCCATAAACCAGACGCGCACCTTCGGCCTTGCCCTTTTCGACATAGCCAAGCGCGATCTCCATCTGGCGCTTTGATACCATCGGGCCAAAGCTGGTGTTGGGGTCCATTGGGTCGCCAATCACAGCGTTTTCCAGACGTTCCGCCAACCGCTTGAGGAAAGCTTCCTTGATGTCGCGGTGCACAAAGACGCGGGTACCGTTCGAACAGATCTGACCTGAGCTGTAGAAGTTACCCAGGATCGCGCCGCTGATGGCGTTTTCGATATCGGCATCTTCGAACACGATCATCGGGGACTTGCCGCCCAGTTCCATCGTGACGTGCTTGATGCCTTCGGCAGCGGCGGCATAGACCTTGCGGCCCGTGGGCACAGAGCCGGTCAGCGATACTTTGTCGACGCGCGGGTCGGTCACGAGGGAGGCCCCCACTTCGCCCATGCCCTGCACAACGTTATAAAGACCGGCGGGCAGCCCTGCCTCTACCAGAATTTCCGCGACTTTCAGCGCGCAAAGCGGCGTCGTCTCGGACGGTTTGAAGATGATCGAGTTGCCACAGGCCAGCGCCGGTGCGCCTTTCCAGCATGCGATTTGCGTCGGATAGTTCCACGCGCCGATGCCGACACAGACCCCCAGAGGTTCGCGTCGGGTATAGACCCAGTCTTCCCCCAGCTGGATATGTTCGCCCGTCAGCGATGCGGCCAGCCCGCCGAAATATTCCAGCGCGTCGGCACCACTGGTCGCATCCGCGACAGAGGTTTCCTGATAGGGTTTGCCGGTGTCATAGGTTTCGAGGATCGACAGATCGTGGTTACGCTCGCGCATGATGTCGGCGGCGCGGCGCAGGATACGGCCCCGTTCGGTGCCGGTCATCGCCGCCCAACCAGCCTGCGCATCACGCGCGGCGGTGATAGCCTTGTCCACGATTTCAGGCGTGGCAGCGTAGACGGTCGCGATCACTTCGCCGGTGGCCGGATAGATCACCTCGATCGGGGTGCCATTGGTGTCTTCGACGTATTCGCCGTTGATGAAATGGCTTGCTTTGGGTTGCGTTTGCATAGGTCTCTCTTTTTCGGTTGGGCCCCGCCCGTACGGCGAGGCCTGTGATAGGTTTACGGTTTATTCGGCAGCCACATTGGCGTTGCCATCCAGCCCGTGCAGGTGGCGGCGTTTGACAAAGAACATATAGCCAAGCGCCAGCAGGTAGATGCCGATCACGATGGTCCCGACCCACTGGATTTGCAGCCATTGGCTTTGGAACAGTAGGGTCAGCACGAATAGGCCGATGGCGTTGGCCAGCACATAAGACACCGTGCCAAAGCGTTCTGTCGTGAAGTTCAAGTTATCGGTGTAAAGCCGGATCAGACTGTCGAAAGAGTTGATCACGAACACGATGCCCACGATGGTCATAGCCCAGTTCGGGAAGCCTTCGGTGCCGATGCCATTCAGGTGGTAGTAATAGAGCACCGAGAACCACAGCCCCAGCGGGATCGACGGGAACACCAGCAAGGACGCCAGTAGCTGCCACGTCTTCAGCCCGCCCACAAAGCGGCTCACGAACTGCCCGATCATGATCGACCATGCGAACCACCAGAACAGGTAGAATTCGTGGTAATCCGTCAGCGGGATGACGAATTTGTGGATGTTGGTGAAATAGCCGCCCAGATTGCTTGCGGTTGACGCGAATTCGCCCAGTCCCATGCCGGCGTTCAGCCACATGTAAGCAATCAGCGCCAGAAACAGCAGCGTCGAGCTGACAGAAAGCACGCGCACGAACTTGAGGTCCGTCGAACTGAAGGCCGCAATCAGGATCACGAGGAAGCAGATCAGGTAGAAGACCGGCAGGATCGTCTCTCCGTCGCCGACCTCGGCGATGTAATACGGCATATAGATCAGGAACAACGCACCGGTGAAGGCACATGTGGTGATGATGACGATGTTGTTCAGCAGCTTGATCGCGGGAATTTCAAAGAACTTCACCCGCGGTTCGATTGCGCAGAAATAAAAGGTCGTCAGGAAGTAGAAGGCCCAGATCAGAAAGCCCCAGAACCCGAATTCGAGCGCCAGCGGATTGGTGAACGCATAGGCAGGCTCCGCGCCCGTGTCCGCATAAAGCGGATAGTCAAAGGCCAGTGGGAACATGATCAGCCCCACATCCAGACCCGAGGTGAAAAGGATCGCGATAAAGGTGAACAGCGGCACCGGCGTCACACCGGTCAGCGGCAGGTTCCACCACTTGATCGTACAAAAAACGGTTAGGCCCAAGGCCATGATGACCCCGAACGAAATGATGGTCGTTAACATATTGTCCCTCCGTGTTTGGGGTGCATTATAATTTTAAGTGCCCGCACCCCTTGGGCTGTCGTTCTATTCGCCGCGCGGAAAACGTTTGTTGTCTTCGAGCACGTTCAAATCCATGTGGTTGCGCATGTACTGCTCTGACGCTTTGCGCAGCGGCTGGTGATCCCAAGGATAATATCCGCCCTTGCGCAGCGCCTCGTAGACGACCCAGCGGCGGGCCTGACTTTTGCGCACATCAGCGTCAAAGGCAGCCAGATCCCAGCGGGCATCAGCCTTGGCCGACAGGGTCAGCCGCGTCCCCTGATGGGCGGGTTCCTCGGCAAGGTTGGTGAGCTCGTGCGGATCAGCGTCCAGATCGAACAGTTGGTCAGGATCAAGGGCGCAGCGGTTGAACTTCCACTTGCCATAGCGCAGCGACACCATCGGCGCGTAAGAGGCCTCTGCCGCGTATTCCATGGCGACGGGTTCGGTGCGTTCCACCCCCTGCCCCATGGGCACCAAAGATTGCCCCGTGGTCCATTCCTGCACCTCGTCCATGGACACGCCCGCCAAATCACAGACCGTCGGACAGACATCGATGTTGCTAACGGCGGTTGTCTGCAAACCGGCCTCCATCTGCGGGGCGGCGATCATCATCGGCACGCGGGATGAGCCTTCGAAAAAGCTCATCTTGAACCAAAGCCCCCGCTCCCCCAGCATATCGCCGTGGTCCGAGCAAAAGACGATAATCGCCTCCTGCCGCGTGTCTTCAAGCGTTTGCAGGATCTCACCGATCTTGTCGTCGAGATAGCTGATGTTGGCAAAGTAAGCCTGACGCGAGCGTTTGATGTCCCGCTCTGTGATGTCAAAGCTGCGCCAGTCGTTGGCATCAAAGATACGTTTCGAATGGTTGTCCTGATTGTCGTACCCCAGATCGGACACCTCGGGCAGCAGGTGCTCGCAATCGTTATACAGATCCCAGTATTTCTTGCGCGCTACATACGGATCATGCGGATGCGTAAAGCTGGCTGTCAGGCACCACGGACGCGGATCAAGACCGCGCGACAGGTCGTAAATCTTGCGCGTCGCCTCATAGGCCACGGCGTCGTCATATTCCATCTGGTTGCTGGTTTCCGCCACGCCCGCACCCGTGACCGACCCCATATTGTGATACCACCAGTCAATGCGTTCCCCCGGCTTGCGATAGTCCGGCGTCCAGCCGAAATCGGCGGGGTAGATATCGGTGGTCAGGCGTTCCTCGAACCCGTGCAACTGATCGGGGCCGACGAAATGCATCTTGCCCGACAGGCAGGTCTGATAGCCCGCACGCCGCAGATGGTGGGCGTAGGTGGGCACGCTCGACGCGAACTCTGCCGCGTTGTCATAGACGCCCGTGGCCGACGGGAGCTGCCCCGACATGAACGCCGCCCGCCCCGGCGCGCACAGCGGGCTGGCGGTATAGGCGTTCTTGAACCGCGTCGACCGCGCCGCCAGCTTTTTGAGGTTCGGGGCATGCAGCCACTCGGCGGGGCCGTCGGGAAACAGCGTGCCGTTCAACTGGTCAACCATCAGGATCAGGATATTGGGCTGGGTCATACCGCGGTCCCCACGAGCATATGAAGGACGGATAAGGCACGGTCACTGGCGGTGCGCGCATTTCCATCATCGGACAGGGCGGCGCGCAGGTACAAACCGTCAATCAAGGCAGCCAGCGTGTCGGCATCCCCGGACGGATCGTCCGAGATCGGGCGCAGCGCATAGGTCAGGTTCGACCGCAAGCGCCGCTGGTACACCACGAGCAGGCGATAGGTTTCAGTATTGGTGCGCGACGAGGCATAGAGCGTCATCCACGCACTGACAGTGGCCGGATCGAAATAGCTTTCCTCAAAGCTCGCGCGGATGATGGCTTCGGCGCGCCCGAGGGGGGATTTGGTCAGCCGGAGTTCGCGCCGCACCTCGGCGCTGTATTCCG
Source organism: Sulfitobacter sp. M22 (assembly GCF_021736025.1). Classification (NCBI taxonomy): domain Bacteria; kingdom Pseudomonadati; phylum Pseudomonadota; class Alphaproteobacteria; order Rhodobacterales; family Roseobacteraceae; genus Sulfitobacter; species Sulfitobacter sp. M22. The sequence goes on from NZ_WMEC01000001.1 coordinate 1,466,725, forward strand.
ATAGGATATAGCGCATGGCCGCCAGAAAAATCTGATCCTTGCCGCCAAAGTAGTGGTGCGCGAGCGCGGATGACATACCAGCGCGGCGCGCGATCTGGCCAACCGTCACATCCAAAGACTGTGCGGCACCGATTTCGGCAATCGTCGCTTTGACCAATGCGTCGCGGCGAATAGGCTCCATTCCGACTTTGGGCATAAAGAATCCTTAGTGGTTTGATAGCGTCTGGCTATCAAATCTACGTTTATTGACTGACAAGTCAATAAAAACCTCAGGGTGGATCAACCCCCGATTTAGTCACATCCAAGCAGCCGGTGCCGCTAAAATTTCGTCGCCGGTGCAGCGGGTGTGATCTGGCGTTTCAACATCGCTTCGCGCCAGGTGATGAAGGTGACAGAGCCAAGGATCACGGCACCACCAAGAACAACCCAGATATCAATGGGTTCGGCAAAAGCAATCGCGCCAAGCGCCGTTGCCCATACCAGCTGCAGGAAGGTCACAGGTTGGGTCACCGTCAGGGGTGCAGCAGCAAAGGCCAACGTCATCGTGTAGTGACCTGCGGTTGCAAAGCAGGCGACAGCGGCAAGGATTCCGATCTCCTCCCATGTGGGGGTAATCCAGGATGCCAGTGCAAAGGGGGCCAGAAACAGCGTCACGAACAGCGACATCATCGCCACGACCACCGAGGGGCGCACCTCGTCCGCGAGCACTTTGGCCAGCAAATATGCCCCGCCAAACACCACCGCCGCGATCAACATAGCGAAATGTCCGCTGGTCAGTTCCCGAAACCCCGGCCGCAGGATGATCGCGGCCCCGACCAACCCGAGCACAACCGCAATGATCCGGCGCAGCGCAAGCGTTTCGCCCAAAAACAGCGCGGCCCCGACGGTAACATAAATGGGCGCGAGATAGTTCATCGCCGTTACCTCGGCGATAGAGATGCGGGTCATCGCGTAGAACCACAAGATCACCCCGATCCCGTGCAGCCCGCCCCGAACACTGAAAAGCGCCCATTGCCGGCGCGACAGCTTGGCCTCTCGCAGCGCGCCTATGGCAGGCAACAGGAACACCAGACCAAAGCCGTAGCGGATAAAAGCAGCCTCTGAGGATGGCAGGCGCGGCCCCATATGCTTGACCAAAGCGGTCACACAGATGAAACAAAGGCCGGTCACGACCATCCAGAAGATACCGGTGACGGGGCTTTGGGGATGTGCAGTTTTCATCTGCGCAACATTCCGCAATGCTTTGGCAAGAGCAAGGTCACATCAGTAGAAGTTTCAACGCAATGGCCCACATTGTCAGGGCGATGACGCCGTCCAGTATCTGCCAGCTGCGCGGCTTGCTGAAGAACGGCCCCAACAGCCGCGCGCCATAGCCAAGTGCAAAGAAGAAGACAAAGCTCGAACTGACCGCCCCCAGCCCGAAGGCAAAGCGGTTGTCATATTGCGCAGCAATCGACCCCAGCAGCACAACTGTATCCAGATAGACGTGCGGGTTCAGCCAAGTCAGTGCTAATAGGGTCAGGATCGTGCGGCGCAGGCTGGTCGGCGCGGTGCCATCGACCGACAGCGCATGCCCCCCCTGCCATGCAGACCGTGCATTCTGGAAGCCATACCAGATCAAGAACGCCGCGCCGCCAAAGCGCATAACCGTCTCGAACCACGGCACCGCCACGGCCAGCGCGCCAAATCCTGCCACCCCCGCCGCGATCAAAACGGCATCGGATAGGGCGCAAGTCAGGCACACCCAGAAAACATGCTGCAACCGCAATCCCTGACGCAGCACAAAAGCATTCTGTGCGCCGATGGCCAAAATCAACGTTAGACCAAGCGCAAAGCCGGGGAAAAAAGCGGTCATGTCTGGAGGACTCCGTCGGGAATTTGGGGTGGTATCGGCAGGATGCGACACCGCCGTTCACCAAAAAGCAAAACCTTCCCCCGCTGCAACCCCAATTTTATTATTGCGGGCGCGAAACATTTGCGTGATTGGGCCCGTTACTACTAGCGAACCACAGATAGAGCGCCTATCTGACCCCTCTAAGACAACCAAGGAATACTGTCATGTTCGACAATAAACAGAAGCTGGAAATCAGCCAGGATGAATTGGCGCTCATCGAAGCAGCCCTGCACACGCAATCCAAGATCCTAAGCGTGCAGGCAAGCGCAGGCGGCTCTAAGGCGTTGGGACGTTTGAACGACGTCAAGCGCGTGCTGTCAGCCATTGCGCAACAGCGTGCCCCCGAGACAAGAGCCAAACCCGCATGGGGTGGTCTGTTTCGTATGGCGCGACTTCTGGGATAAATTCTGGCCCAAGCGCTGATTAAAAAAACCGCCCCACTGGCAAGCCAGGGGCGGTTTTTTTATGTCTCTAAAGTCGTGGTGACCGGTGCCTGCAAAGGCGAACCCCGCGCCCCGACTGATATCAGAGGCGGGGCGCGCTGCTTAAAGCTGTTCCATCACCTCGTCAGAGGCTTCGAAGTTCGTCGTGACGCGTTGCACATCATCGTCGTCTTCCAGGGCGTCGATCAGCTTCATCAGCTTCTCCATCCCCTCGAGGTCCATCTCTGTCGTGGTCGTCGGACGCCAGACCAGCTTGGTGCTGTCGGATTCGCCGAGCTCGCCTTCGAGAGCGCTGCTTACTTCGTTGAGGTCGGTGTCCAGGCACCAGATCACATGCCCCTCGTCCGAGCTGTCAACATCTTCGGCACCGGCTTCGATCGCTGCCATCATGACCGTATCGGCATCGCCGACGCTGGCGGGATAAGTGATTTCGCCCTTGCGGTCGAACATGAAGCCGACGCTCCCTGTCTCGCCCAGATTGCCGCCGTTCTTGGTGAACGTGGAACGTACAGTCGACGCGGTGCGGTTGCGGTTGTCGGTCATCGCCTCGACGATGACAGCAACACCATTGGGGCCATAGCCTTCATAGCGGATTTCTTCGTAATCCTCGCTCTCGCCGCCAACCGCCTTCTTGATCGCGCGATCGATGTTGTCCTTGGGCATGGATTGGCCCTTGGCCTCTTTCACCGCAAGACGTAGACGCGGGTTCTTGTCCGGGTCGGGTTCGCCCATCTTCGCCGCGATGGTGATTTCCTTGGAGAGCTTTGAAAACACCTTGGCGCGCAGTTTGTCCTGACGGCCCTTACGGTGCTGGATATTTGCCCATTTTGAGTGACCTGCCATGGTGACCTCATATGCTAAAATTCAGTGTTGGCTCTCTATACGGCAGCCTAGGCACCTGAACAAGCCACCGCGCACGCAGAGGGGATGGCTGCGTTTGGGGCAGACAGCCTGTGGTGCGGCTGCTAGTGCTGCAAGCGCAGTTCACCCAAGGTATGCCGAAATGACCACTGACCAAATTATTCTGTTTACGCTATTTGCCGCCGTGTTCGGCATGCTGCTGTGGGGGCGTTTTCGCTATGACCTTGTGGCCTTTTCCGCGCTGATGGTCGCGGTGGTGCTGGGGGTCGTTGACAGCAAGGACGCCTTTGCGGGCTTTGGCCACCCCGCGACGCTGGTGGTGGCGCTGGTGTTGATCGTATCGGCGGGGCTGACGCGGTCAGGCGCGGTGTTGCTGATCACCCGCACGCTGGTCGATGCCTCGCGCAGTTTGGGCGGGCATATCACCCTGATGGGGGTGATCGGCGGGGTGCTATCGGCCTTTATGAACAACGTCGCCGCACTGGCGTTGCTGATGCCGGTCGACATCCAGACCGCTCGCAAGGCGGGGCGATCACCGGGGTTAAGCCTGATGCCCCTGAGCTTTGCCACGATCCTTGGCGGCATGGCGACGCTGATCGGGACGCCGCCCAACATCATCATCGCCTCGATCCGACAGGAATCCCTTGGCGAGCCATTTCGCATGTTTGATTTCGCCCCCGTGGGGGGGATTGCGGCGGCGGCGGGGCTGGCCTTTGTCGCGCTGATCGGCTGGCGCTTTATCCCGCAACGCGAAAACAACGTATTGGGCCCCGAAGACCTGTCCCCCTATCTGGCAGAGCTGACGATCCCCGAAGGCAACGCCCAGATCGGCAAGCGTCTAGCCGAACTTCAGGATGTTGCCGATAAGGCTGATGTCGCCATGCTGGGGGTGATCCGCGACGGCAAGCGCCGCTACGGCCAATCGCGCAACCTGCCCCTGCGCGCGGGCGATGCGCTGGTGCTTGAAGCGACCCCGGACGCGCTCGACGAGTTTCGCAGCACGCTGGATTTGCACGTCGCCGACGCCGACCGCGAGGACCGGCTGCACGCCGATGGCGAAGGGGTCGAGATCATCGAAGTCGTGGTTACCAGCGATTCCCGTATGAATGGCCGTTCGGCACAGGCAGTTGGTCTGTCGTGGCGGCAACGCTCAGTGCTGCTGGGGGTGTCGCGGCGCGGCAAACGCATCACGTCGCAGCTGCGCAAGACCGAATTGCAGGTGGGCGATATTTTACTGCTGCTGGTACCCCGCGATACCGCCTCCCATGTGGTTGAATGGCTGGGCGTGCTGCCATTGGCCGACCGCGGGTTGGCGGTGACTGAAAACCACAAGGTCTGGCTTGCCATCGGCCTGTTTGCCGGCGCGGTCACGGCGGCGAGCTTTGGGTTGATCTATCTGCCTGTGGCCTTGGGGCTGGTGGTGATTGCCTATGTACTGGCGCGGATCGTCCCGCTGTCGGAACTTTACACTCATATCGAATGGCCCGTCGTCGTCCTGCTAGGGTCAATGATCCCGCTGGGGGCTGCGCTGGATAGCTCTGGCGGGACGGAACTGATTGCCGGTGCGCTGGTCGGATTGACCCAAGGGATGCCCGCGTGGGTGGTGCTGACCGTGTTGATGCTGGTCACGATGACCTTGTCGGATGTGTTGAACAACACCGCCACCACCATCGTCGCCGCCCCTGTGGGCATCCAGATGGCGCAAAGCCTTGATGTCTCGCCCGACCCGTTCCTGATGGCGGTCGCCGTCGCGGCTTCAAGCGCGTTTCTGACACCCATCGGACATAAGAACAACACCCTGATCCTCGGGCCCGGGGGCTATAACTTTGGCGATTACTGGCGCATGGGGCTGCCGCTGGAGATCATCGTCGTAGCGGTATCTATTCCGGCCATTTTGGTGTTCTGGCCGCTTTAGGGGCAGAGCCAAGTGAAGGAGCCGGGGGCCAGCCCCCGGACCCCCGGAATTTAATCCATTTGGAAGCGCGGGCTGTGCGCTACCAGAACAACGGGATCATCAGGGAGACGAGCAACGACATCGACAGGTTCAAGGGAATGCCGATGCGCATGAAGTCGGTGAAACGGTAGCCGCCCGGACCGTAGACCAGCGTGTTCGTCTGGTAGCCAATGGGTGTCGCGAAGGCGCAAGACGCTGCGATCATGACCGCGACCACCAAGGGGCGCGGGTCCATGCCAAGCGCGGACCCGAGGCTGATGGCAATCGGCGTCATGATCACTGCCACCGCGTTGTTCGACACGATCTCTGTCAGGATTGTCGTCAGCAGGAACACCGCAAAGATCACATAGAAGGGTGACAGAGTGCCGAGGAAAGGCGCGATGTTGTCAACGATCAGGCTGATCGCGCCGGAGTTTTGCAACCCCGCCCCGACCGCAAGCATCGAGAAGATCAGCGCCAGCAGCCGGCCATCGACGAAACTGAACGCTTCTTCCGCGTCGATACAGCCCGTGACCAGCACCAGCGCCACAGCAAGCACCGCCAGCAGCAGGATCGGCGCGACGTTCAGCGCGGCCAAGACCACGATTCCCACCAGCGCCGCTATGGCGATCGGGGCATGCCCGCGCCGGAAGGCCCGCGCCGAAGGCTGCGAGACGTCGACCATATCCATGTCTGAGGCAAGCCGCTGGATATCCTCCATCGCGCCTTCGAGCAGGAGCGTGTCACCGACCTTGACGATGAGGTCGTCAAGCTGGCGGCCGATGTTCTGGTTGCGGCGGTGCACCGCCAGAGGATACACGCCGTAGCGCCGCCGCAAGCGCAGCGCCCCAAGCGTGCGACCCACCATTTTGCAGCCCGGTGTAATCAGCACCTCTACGGTAGAGGTTTCAACGGCGGAAACCTGATCGACACGTTTCAGTTCCTTGTTGGCCTGAAGGCTCAGCAGTTCCGTCATCTGGGTCCGCAGAACCACACGGTCACCGACCCGCAGTTCGACACTGGCAAGGTCGCGGCGCAACGACTGATCGCCGCGCACCACGTCTATCAGCCGCACGCCTTCGCGTTTAAAGAGCTGCACGTCCAGCACCTCGCGTCCGATCAGGTTGGAGTCCGGCGGGATCACGGCTTCGGTGAAGAACTTCATCTTGGACCGGTCCGACAACATATTCGCCATACTGTCACGCGCAGGCAGCAGCTTTGGCGCGAAGACAGCCATATAGATCAGGCCCCAGGCGCAGACCACCAGCCCGATGGGCATGATTTCAAAGATGCCAAAAGGCTCCAGCCCCTGCGACCGTGCGACACCATCCACCAAAAGGTTGGTCGAGGTCCCGATCAACGTCAGCGAGCCACCCATGATCGCGGCATAGCTAAGCGGGATCAACAGTTTGGAGGCTTTGGTGCCAAGCGTCTGGCTCAGTTGCACCACGACCGGAATCATCACCACCACCACAGGCGTGTTATTCATAACCGCCGACGCCGCCATCACCGCTATGATCACGCCCACCACCGCGGTTTTCGGATGCGTCTTGGCATAGCGTTCGGCCATGCGCGTCAGCACGTCCAACGCACCTGTGCGCACCAGCGCCCCCATCACGATAAACATCGCGGCAATGGTCCAGGGGGCCGAGTTCTGAAGCACCGCCTGCGCATCATCATAGGGTAAGATGCCAAGCGCCAGCATGATGGCCGCCCCCGATAGCGCCACGACCTCGGTCGGGAGGGATTCGCGCAGGAACATGACGAACATGATCACAACAACGGTCAACGCCAGGATTGCAGAGGTGCTATCCGACAGGTTTAGAAAGTCCATTCAGGTATATCCGGCCTTGGGCAAAGGAAAATCAGACTGCAGTTTCGTCGATTGCTTCGTCCACGGCAAGCGCCGCCTTGGGGCAACTGTCAGATGCCCCTGCCCTGCGCTATTCCGGATACGGGTCTGTCATCCCCCGCAGCATGGCGGTTATGGGGCGCTTTGCTGCAGCTTGCCGCCCTGACGCACAGGCACGATGCGGGTCGCCTTGCCGGTGCGGTCGTCCGTCTCGATATAGACGCCGGACAGGGTCGCTTCTTCGTTGGCGGGGGTGAACCGGTCCTTGGGCATGCCCGTGATAAACCGGCGCAGGGGTTCGGTCTTTTCCATCCCGATGACCGAATGATAGTCGCCGGTCATTCCGGCATCCGTCAAATAGGCTGTCCCGCCGGGCAGGATCATCGCGTCAGAGGTCGGCACATGGGTATGCGTGCCCACAACAAGGCTGGCGCGGCCATCGCACCAATGCCCCATCGCCATCTTTTCGGATGTAGCTTCGCAATGCATATCGACAATCACCGCAGAGGCCATGCCCCCCAGCGGATGGGTTTTGAGCACGGGTTCGAGCGCCGAAAACGGATCGTCAAAGGGGCGTTTCATGAAGACCTGACCAAGCGCTTGCGTCACCAGCACCTTGCGCCCGTTCTGGGCGGTGAACAACCGTGCGCCTTTACCCGGTGCGTTTTTGGAAAAATTCAGGGGACGGATGACGCGCGGTTCTTGTTCGATAAAGCTCAGCATGTCTTTTTGATCGAACGCGTGGTCGCCCAGGGTCAGGCAATCTGCGCCCGCGTCCAGGAGCGCTTTGGCGTGGCTGCCAGACAGCCCCATGCCAGAGGTGGCGTTTTCACCGTTCACCACGACAAAATCGAGCTTCCATTCCGTCCGCAAACGGGAAAGGTTTTCGCTGATTGCGCGGCGGCCCGCGCGGCCCATGACATCGCCGAGGAAGAGTATTTTCATACCCCCAGCGTTAGGCTGCGCAGCGCCCGAGGGCAAGGGGCGACGCTGGAGTTTTTGCGCTTGTGCCGGTCGGGCTAGCCGATCTCGATCACGCCCGTCTCTGTCACGATCAGATCAAGCGGCTGGTCTGTGGGTTCAAGCGGCAGATCGTCAACCTCTTGTCCCGCAAAGGCAAATCCGATCGCCAAGGTCGCCCGACGTGCGCGCAGCTGTTCAAGCGTGCGGTCGTAAAATCCGCCGCCATACCCCAGACGCCCGCCAGAGCGGTTGAACGCCAGCAGCGGTACAATCACAATCTCGGGGTCGAAAAAATCATCCAATGCAGGGATTTGCGCCCCGAATGCACCGTCCACCAGCGCGGTCTCGGATGTCCAGCGCGAAAACCGCAAGGGTTGCGCCGGCCCCATAATCACCGGCACACCCACGGGCCCATGCGCGGCCGCTTCGGCCATGGCAGGGCGCGGGTCGATCTCTGTGCGGATGGGGAGAAAACCGGACAGTGGCACGCCGCGATACCCTGCCAGCACTTCGCTTAAATACCCCGCCTGGGCTGCATTTGCCGCATCAAACAGCGGCTTGCGACTGGCGAAAGCCGCCTTGCGTGCCGCAGCTTTGGTCGCAGCCATATCCATTACAGCAAAACCGCAGCGGCCAGCCCGAGAAAGGCAAAAAAGCCCACGACATCCGTCACTGTTGTCACGAAAGCCCCAGAGGCAAGCGCGGGATCGACGCCGAAGCGTTCAAGCAGGATCGGGATGCCCGTCCCTGCCAGTCCCGCCACGACCATATTGATGACCATAGCCGTCGCGATTACATAGCCAAGCGCGGGTGACCCGAACCACAAAATACCGACGATCCCCATGATGATCGCGAAAATCAGGCCATTCACCAGCCCCACAAGACATTCACGACGGATCACGCGCCAGACGTTCGATCCGGTCAAATCGCGGGTCGCAATGGCGCGCACGGCGACGGTCAAACTTTGAGTGCCTGCATTGCCGCCCATAGAGGCGACGATGGGCATCAAAACGGCCAGTGCCACAATCTGCGTAATCGCCGCCTCGAACTGCGAAATCACCATCGACGCTGCGATCGCAGTCAAAAGGTTCACCGCAAGCCAAGGCAAACGCTGCTTGGTCGTCTCTATCACGCGGTCGGACAGAGACCCCTCCCCGACACCGGCAAGCCGCAGAATGTCTTCTTCATGTTCTTCGTCGAGCACCGACATGGCGTCATCAATGGTGATCACACCGATCAGACGGCCTTCGTCGTCGACAACCGGGGCCGAAATCAGGTGGTACTGGTTGAACGCATAGGCCACATCGCCTTCGTCACGTAAGGCGGGGATGATCTGAAATGTGTCTTCCAGAATATCACGCATGGGCGTAGCGCGCTTGGACCGCATCAGTTTGCCCAACGTAACATTGCCCACCGGATGCAGACGCGGATCGACCATAACAATGTGATAGAACTGGTCAGGCAGGTCTTCTTCGGGGGTAGCGCGCAGGTGGTCAATCACCTCGCCCACCGTCCAATGCTCCGGTGCCATCACGACCTCGCGCTGCATCAAACGACCGGCTGAATATTCAGGATAGGTCAGCGCCTGCTCAACCGCGACCCGGTCTGCATCTTCCAAGGCACCCAGAATAGTTTCGGCCTGCGCATCCTCAAGGTCTTCGATGAGGTCGACAACATCATCGCTGTCCATGTCGCGCACAGCATCCGACAGCACCTCGGGCGTCAGGATCGCAACGACTTCCTCGCGGATCGATTCGTCGAGCTCCGACAGGATTTCACCATCGAACTCACGGTCATAAAGCCGGATCAGCTTGGTCCGCTCAAAAGCGCTGATCTGTTCCAGAAGGTCGGCGATGTCGGCCGCATGCAGCGGTTCCATCAGCTCTGTCAGCTTGGCGGCGTCGTCGATTTCCACCGCATATAGGATGGATGCCACGGCCTTTTTGTTCAGCCGGTATGCCTCGGCTTCATCTTCAGCATCGGGGGAGAGTTCAAGTTCCTGCGCGTCGTCAACCATGGCTGCCCCCACTTGCGAATTTGTGCAGACCATATGCGGGGCAAAGCGCGGATACAATGGCGCGGAACCGCATCCAAACGGATTGTAGCCGCTGCAGGCTGGGGTTAGACAAACCGCATGAAAACACAAACACTCCTCCTTGGCCAAACGCTCCGATTTACGGGCAATCCCCTCTCTGACCCGTGGGAGGATACAGTCCGTATCGACAGCGACGGCGCGGTTCTGATCGAGGGCGCGCATATCAAGGCCGTGGGCCGCGCCGGCGATCTGCGCAAAGCACATCCGCAAGCAACGGTGAAAGACTACGGCGACCGGCTGATCTGTCCGGGATTTGTCGACGCCCATGTGCACTATCCCCAAACCGCAATCATCGCGAGCTGGGGAAAACGGCTCATCGACTGGCTCAACACCTACACCTTCCCTGAAGAAATGCGCCTGTCCGACCCTGAATATGCCCGCGATATCGCCGGGCGCTATCTGGACCTGACACTGGCCAATGGTACCACCACGGTTTGCTCTTTCGCCACCATCGCCCCCACCAGCGTCGACGCCATATTCGAGGCAGCGGCAGCGCGTGGCCAAAGGGTCGTAGCGGGCAAAACCTGCATGGACCGCAATGCACCCGACGGGCTGCGCGACACTGCGCAATCCGCCTATGACGACAGCAAGGCCCTGATTGACCGCTGGCACGACAAGGGCCGCGCCAGCTATGCGATCACGCCACGGTTCACGCCCACGTCGACGCCCGAACAGCTGGCGGCGCTCGGGGCGCTTTGGTCGGAACGCCCCGGCTGCCTGATGCAGACGCACCTGAGCGAACAGGTCGACGAAATTGCCTGGGTCAAAGACCTTGTGCCCCACGCCCGCGAGTATCTGGACACCTACGAGGAACACGGGCTGGTGCGCGATCGCGCCGTCTTTGGTCACGCCATCCATCTGACCCCGCGCGAGATCGACCGCCTTGCCGATAGCGGCGCATCCGTTGTGCATTGTCCGACATCGAATACTTTTATCGGGTCAGGTTTGTTCGACATGGCGCAAATCGCGGCGCGGCGCATCCCTATCGGTTTGGCGACAGACACCGGCGGCGGGTCGTCGTTCTCGATGCTGCGCACAATGGCTGCGGCCTATGAGATCGGCCAGCTGCGCGGCACCCCCACCCATGCAGCGCAGTTGATGTGGCTTGCCACCGCCGGCTCTGCCCGCAGCCTGCATCTGCACGACAAGATCGGCACGCTCGCCGAAGGATACGAGGCCGACATCTCCATCCTTGACCTCGCCTCCACCCCTGCGATCAAGCAGCGAAGCGAGAACGCCAAAAACACCTGGGCCCAGCTTTTCGCGACCATCATGATGGGCGACGATCGTGCGATCAGCGATGTCTGGGTCAACGGGGTGCGCCGAGGCTGACGCCAGCCTCCTTCATTTTGCCCCTTAAACTCCCCGCGGCGCGTCCCGCACGAAGAACAGGCAGCGCCGCCGCGGGTCTATCCTAGCAGGGCGCAGCCAATACCATCGCCCAAATGCGGTCTGGGCTCTGATAGAGACCAAAGGCGCGCGCCTTGCGGCTCATCATGTTGCGGAAATGCGGTGGTGACTGCGCCCATCCCTGCATCGCCTGCGCCAGTTCACGCTGACCCTTGGCAAGGTTTTCAGCGACATAGCACCATTGATACCCCTGCGCGCGCACCCGGTCGCCAACACTTGATCCATCAAGACCGCTGTGAGCGAAATACCCGTGCCGGGCCATGTCCAGCGCATGGGCGCGCGCTGCAGCCTCCAAGCGGGACGAATAAATTAACGGGGCGACGCCCTCGCGGGCGCGCATCGCGTTCAGCGTTTGCACCGATAGCGGGTCTGCCGCGGCAGAGCAGATCGCAGCAACGATCACCCCAATCGCGATGCCAAGCGGTCTAGCAATACGTGTTATCAAATCACCCTCGTTCCACAGCACTTATACAAACGGATTTCGTTCATAAACTCGCGCTGCCAAATGCGGTATCAAAGAGTATCGCGAAGGGCCCGCGCCAGTTGGTTCTGCCGCGCGATTTGCGCGGGCAAGTCTATCGTCACAACCTGCCCGTCCCTTACCACACTGCGCCCTTCGACCAGTAGATCCCGAACCGTCGTTGGTCCCGCAAGCAACAACGCGGCGGGATCCCAGCTGCCCGCGCTTGCAATCCCGCTAACATCCCAGATGGCGATATCCGCTCGCGCACCGACGGCGATCCGCCCGCATTCGGGCCGCCCTAGAATATCCGCCCCGCCCCGCGTCGCGATCTCTAGCGCCTCACGGGCACTCATCGCGTCGGCCCCGCCCGAGACCCGTTGCAGCAGCATTGCTTGCCGGGCTTCGGCCACAAGATTTCCGGCATCATTGCTTGCCGACCCGTCGACCCCAAGACCCACCGGCACACCTGCATCCCGCATAGCCCGAACGGGGGCTATCCCCGACCCCAAGCGGCAATTCGAACAGGGACAATGCGCAACGCCTGTCTTTGTTTGCGCAAACAACGCGATTTCGCTGGGATCAAGTTCGACGCAATGCGCGTGCCAGACATCGGGACCGACCCAACCCAGATCCTGCGCATATTGTCCCGGGCGACAGCCAAACCGCGCCAGCGAATAGGCAACATCTTCGGCATTTTCAGCGAGATGCGTATGAAGCATGACACCCTTGTCCCGTGCCAACAGTGCCGCATCACGCATCAACTCCCTACTCACAGAGAAAGGTGAGCAAGGCGCGATCCCAACACGGCACATAGAGGATGCCGCGCCGTCGTGGAAACCGTCGATCAGCCGAATACAATCCTCCAGTATCGCCGCCTCACGCTCGACCAAAGCATCAGGCGGCAAGCCGCCGTCGCTTTCTCCGATGCTCATCGCGCCGCGCGTTGGCTGAAATCGTATCCCCAGCTCTGCGGCAGCATGGATCGTATCTTCCAGCCGGCTGCCATTAGGATACATATAAAGATGATCCGAACTTAAAGTGCACCCCGACAAGGCAAGTTCGGCGAGCCCGACCTGCGCCGAAACAAACATATGATCCGGCGTGAAACGCGCCCAGATAGGGTAGAGCGTCTTCAACCAACCAAACAGCAGCGCGTCCTGACCACCCGGCACTGCCCGCGTCAGGCTTTGATAGAGGTGGTGATGGGTATTCACCAACCCGGGCGTCACCACACACCCTGATGCTTCAATCACCTCCCCCTCGGTTGACAGGTTATGGCCTACCGCTGCAATGACACCGTCAGCCAACAGGACATCAGCCGCGACCAATTCGCGACGCGTGTCATCCATCGTAAGAAGATAGTCGGCGTTGCGTATCAGCAGTTCGGTCATACCGGACAATTCTTAAGGAACTCTAAAGCTTCGGCGTGTATTTCGCGATTGGCTGCCGCAATTGCACGGCCGCCGTTATGCGCCGGGCCACCGTCCCAGTCCGTCACGATACCGCCCGCTGCCTGCACCACAGCAATAGGTGCTTGAATATCGTAGGGTTGCAGCGAGGCTTCGATGACCAGATCGACCTGACCTGAAGCCACCAAAGCATAGGCATAGCAATCCATCCCAAAACGCGTCAGCCGCGCCTGTTGGGAAACTTTGGCAAAGGCCGCACCTTCATGCGCCGAGCCGACTTCGGGAAACGTCGTGAAAACAGTGGCTTGGGCCAAGGGCTGGGGGCTTCGCGTTTGCAGGGCGTATGCCCCCGACGGTCCCATGACCTCGGCCCGTTCGCCATACCCTAAAAAACGCTCGCGAATATAGGGTTGGTCGATGATGCCGAAGAACGGGCCGTTCGCATCGCTGAGCGCGATCAACACGCCCCAAGTGGGCGTACCGGATACAAATCCGCGGGTTCCGTCGATCGGATCCAATACCCAGGTTAGTTCGGAAGTTCCTTCGGTGGAGCCGTATTCCTCGCCCAAGATTGCATCGTCTGGCCGTTCGCGCTCTAGAATCTCGCGCATTGCCCGTTCGGCTGCTCGATCAGCTTCCGTAACCGGATCATAGCCGATTTGAAACTTGTTGTCCGCAAGCAGATCAGGTTTTCGAAAATGGGGGAGTATTGCCGTACGCGCTGCATCAGCCAGTAGATGACCCACACGAAGTATATCGGGATCCGAATGCAAGTTCTGTATCATGGCTACCGATCTGACACTTTCGCCAGATCCTTGCAAGATAACAGTTTGCGTTAGCGATTAAGCAACATCACTCAGCACACGTGCCAATTCGAACAACCGCCGCCGCTGGTTTTCAGGGATGGCATAATAGGAGCGGATGAGGTCCATCGCTTCTTTATCCCCGACCAGATCCGCAGGTATGTTTTCCAGCCCCTTCTCGGCTTGAGGTTTTTCCGCCTCTAGCCCCTCGAAGAAATGGGCTACATTGACGTTCAAAGCAAAGGCAATATCCCAGAGCCTAGAGGCGCTGACGCGGTTTGCGCCTGTCTCATACTTCTGGATTTGCTGAAATTTTATGCCAACAAGCTCTGCCAGGCGCTGCTGGGTCATGCCGGTCAACCAACGGCGCTGTCGTATCCGCTGGCCAACATGAACATCTACTTTGTGAGGCATCACGATCTTCTTTCTAATTCAGCGCCCATAATTTCGACGCTTGCATTTGTATTATTGAGGAAGTGACCAATTCACGTGGTCCTTTCCGACAAAACGTGCTACTTACAAATCTCATCGCTATGCGCAAATAAAATGAAAATGGACATACGTTCAGTTATCATCCTATTCATCTGCGACACCCAATCACGCGTTGATTTAGCGGACGGATTACCCCTTATACGAGAAATAAACCTAGCGGGCGAAAGTTAAATTGCATATCTTCTTTGCCAATTCTGCACCTATAGTTAAGCTGCATCCCTGTTTACCATTCGCCTCAGGTGACCTTTCTTTGCTTAGGTGAAAATCAGATTATCTTATCTATCAACACTATAGACGGCACGGGATGTGACACTTTGACATCACCGGGTGGTACGCGGTGTTTCGCTCATAGCATAAATTAGCCGCGCATATGGCGCGGGTAACGATAACGTTATGTAAGTATGGCCAGCAGGCATCTCCGAGAATCATCAGGTTCATAGCCGGATGATTGCAACACAAACCTTAACACATCGTGTAGGGCTTGATGCTTGCAGACGCGACTTAATGCGCGTTCGCGATTTCCTAAAACAACACTATCGTTAGGTAAAACTTCATAGTTGTCTCTTAGCCTTGTTCAAAACGGGAAAGAAGCCCCCTACGCTTCTCTCTCTTCACAGTGCGTAAGGTGGATTGTGCGACATTTGGCATAGCATCGCCTCGAACTTTCGCTACCTCGCGTATTTGAGTACGAAACTACTTGAAAACAATGGCGTGGATGCCGATATTTGACACAATACCAAGGTCGGAAAACCGACTTTGCAACACGTCTATTATTTGGAGGATATTCATGGCCGACGTGAACACAATCCGGTCCGCTGCCGGATCCCGCGCCGCCGCTATCGATGAGGGGCTGCGCACCCATATGAACAAGGTGTATGGCACCATGTCTATCGGCATGTTGATCACCTTTGCAGCGGCTTGGGCCATTTCTGGTCTCGCTGTTACAACTGATCCTTCCGCTGCAGCGGCGCAGATTGGTCCTGACAAATATCTGACAGCTCTAGGGGCTGCTTTGTATACGTCGCCACTGAAATGGGTGGTGATGCTTGCTCCGCTCGCCTTTGTGTTCGGCCTTAGCGCTGCAATGAACAAGATATCGGCTGCGACGGCCCAAACGTTGTTCTATGCCTTCGCTGCGGTTATGGGCGTCTCGATCAGTTCGATCTTTTTGGTCTTCACCGGATATTCGATCATCCAGATCTTCCTTGTTACCTCTATTGCTTTCGCTGGTCTGTCACTTTGGGGGTACACCACCAAAAAGGACATCTCTGGCTGGGGAAGCTTCCTTATAATGGGGGTGATTGGTCTGGTGGTCGCATCGATCGTGAACATCTTCCTTGCCTCGCCCGCGCTGGTTTTCGCGATCTCGGCTATTGGCGTTCTTATTTTTGCTGGTCTTACCGCCTATGATACGCAAAATATCAAGAACACCTATCTCGCCCACGCGCACCACGGTGATCAGGAATGGTTGCAAAAATCCGGCATCATGGGGGCCCTGAGCCTATACCTGAACTTCATCAACATGTTCATGATGTTGCTCCAGCTGTTCGGCAACCGCGAGTAAGACACGTTGTCTAGCTTGATACGGCAGACATAAGAATAACGCCCACCGGCTTTCGATCCGGTGGGCGTTTTTTTTGTCGTAAATACACGAGAACTTTGGCGGGTGAAAATAGGTCTGAGCTGAACAAGCCTCGCCCGTTCAGACCAATTTGCTCCGTTAAGACATAACTTAGAACGGATGCTCCGGCCGTGTGCGAGACACCTCCCGCGTTGGACTTAGCGGCCTGCGGCGACCCTATACCGCCACTTCGAAGATGTGGCCCAGTCCAGCGGTTACCGCCATCGCTAGCACCCCCCAGACCACGGCGCGGATACTGGCAGCCCGCATGGGTGCCCCCCCGAGCCGGGCACCGCCACCACCGAGTAAAATCAGTGCGAGCACGGCAGTTACGGCAATTGGCCATAGCCCCTGCCCCACAGGCGCACAGAGCGCGGCGAGCAGAGGGAAGGCCCCACCTAGGGCAAAGGCAAGGGCCGAAGCACCTGCGGCCTGTAGCGGGTTCGCCTGCCCTGCCAAACCGAACATGCCAAGCTCTTCACGCGCATGCGCCCCCAGGGCGTCATGGTCCGTCATCTGCGCCGCAACCTCAACGGCGAGCGCGGCATCGACACCGCGGCTCTCTAACCCTTCGGCCAGCTCTTCCAGCTCGTAGTCGGGGTCTTCTTCCAGAGCGACGCGTTCACGCTCTAGATCAGCGGCCTCCACATCGGCCTGCGCCGAAACAGATACATATTCCCCTGCAGCCATCGATAACGCCCCTGCCGTCAATCCGGCGAAACCGGTTAGGGCGATATTGCCCGTCTCCATGCCTGCCGAGGTGACGCCGACCAAAAGGCTAGAGATTGAAACGATACCATCATTCGCCCCCAAGACGGCGGCGCGCAGCCAGTTGCTGCGGTTGATGTAATGGCCTTCCTTGGGCATGACCCGCCTCCTTGCGCTCAACGCGACACAGGCCCGCAACGGCAGGCCTGTTCAACTGTCCGGGGTATAGAAACGCAAAAGGCCGCGCACTAGGCGCGGCCCTCATATCGCGTCGACGGTAAGATCTTACTTGATCTTGCCTTCTTTGTATTCAACGTGCTTGCGAATAACGGGGTCGTACTTTTTGATGACCATTTTCTCGGTCATGGTACGAGCGTTTTTCTTAGTGACGTAAAAATGGCCTGTGCCCGCGGACGAGTTCAGACGGATCTTGATCGTGGTTGGCTTCGCCATAGTCGTTCTCCTGCAACGACGAGCCGGCCGCTGTTCGACCGCTCGTGAAATCCTGAGTTTTGGGTTCTAGTCACGCCTGCGCCTGAGTCAACCGCTATTTCGAACTCACGGCCCAAACGAACCGTAAAAATTGATATTTTCCGGCATTCCCACCCCGAAATAAGGAGAGCTGGCCCATAAATATGCGCGGAAGGCCTATAAGCCGGATTTTGTCCCCGCTTTACAACGGGGGATGACCATTCCTCTGACCACACAGTTACCTGCATGGCTACAGCTGCCAACCCGGACCTGCTGGGGCAGAAGTGGCCCCGCCTTGCCTGTTGCCAGACACGGCGCGCGGTCCCTATTTGGCATTGCTCCCGGTGGGGCTTGCCTTGCCAGAGATGTTGCCACCTCCGCGGTGCGCTCTTACCGCACCGTTTCACCCTTACCTCTTTGGTGGTATCGGTTGCCCGACCCGTCAAAGCGGCGGTCTGTTTTCTGTGGCGCTATCCGTCGGGTTACCCCGCCCGGGCGTTACCCGGCACCGTTTCTTCTGGGAGTCCGGACTTTCCTCGACCTTGTTACCAAGACCGCGGCCATCCAGCCTTCCGCGCGCTGCACGCCTAGCGCCTAAATTCGGGTGGGGTCAATGTGTTTCGCCAGACGGATGCCTTCGGCGAGGATTTTTAACCATTTGGAAACGGGTATGATGCTACAGATTATGCCCAAGGACCATATCATCAGCGCAAAGTGGCCCCTTGCGCCAAGGTGCAAAGCGCAGGCGTGTGCTTTGTAACAAAAGGTCTACGTCATGCGTGGCCGTGTAGCCCGCCGCACGTGCTGCCGTGACAAAGGCATCGACCGTAGGATCGACAGTCGCGGGCTCGCTGCTTCCTTTTCCGGCGAGGTTCTGTCGTGCAAGACGGGGCCAGTCGAACCGTGGGCCGGGATCTACCTTGCGCCCAGGAGCCATATCGGAATGGCCTATGACCCCTTCTGGCAGGATCGCCCAACGGTCCATGATGCCACGCAGTAACGTCTCGAGCATGGCCATCTGCGGTTCGGGAAACGGGTGAGTGCCCCGATTATCGAGCTCGATCCCGATGGAGCGGGAATTGATGTCAGAGTGCCCCTGCCACTCTCCGCCCCCCGCATGCCAGGCACGCTGATCTTCTGGCACCAGCGGCACTGTGTCGCCCGTCATGGTGATGAGGTAATGGGCCGAAACTTCGGCCTCGGGGTCACAAAGGCGCGCACAGGCGGCTTCGGCGCTATCCATTGCGGTATAGTGCAACACGATCAAAGAGGGCCGCAGCCCGTTCCGGCGCGGCCCATGATTTGGAGATTTATAGTGCAGCGGCGTGCCAACCATCCGGCCTAGCCCCGCACCCCTTTGCGGTAGGGGCTTGGATCCCAGTTGCAGGCATATCCATCGCCGTCAGGGTCCATGCCATCGCGGTCTTTGGTCGGCCCGCCAGCGCTTAGAAAGGCGATCTGTGCTTGATCGGGGTGTGAATACTGTGCGCAGGCCCGCGCGAACTTGCGTTCTTTGTTGAACCCGCGACGGGTATATTGCGCGGTGCCAACGGCATGGGAATTCTGCAATGCGTAGGCAACGATATTGGGGCCGGCGTCGGCGCGATCCGGAAGCGCCTCGGGCTGCACCACACGATATTGCGCACGGTTGGCCGCGATGCGGGCCGCATCGCCTTCGATACTGCGCTCATCGGCCACCGCGTCAAAGTTGTTCTCTTGCGAGATCCCCCCTGCCCCCAATACTGGCGGCGCAGGGTTCGACGGGCTGGCGTTGACCGGTGCCACACCCGAATTGGTCGCGGCATCGTTGCCCAGACCACCGGGACGCGTGGCATCGAGGATACGCGCCGTTGCAGCGGCCGTAGCCGCGGGGGAGCCATCATTGACGGCATCCAGCGGCGTGGCATCCACAGCAGCCGGTGCCGGCATGCTTGCCACCGCCCCGCCGGCCAGTGCCGTATCCCGCTGCGCTTGCGCGGCATCGAATGAGCCGTCGAACCCGACGCCCCGTCCACTGTCGGGGACCGCGGGTTGGCAGGCCGAAAGGGCGAGCCCCAAGGCTGCAACAATTGAACAACGTATCATCATCGGACCTGCTTTATCTGCTCTGGTTTATCGGCGGGGGTTTACCACCATTTTTGCGGCTTGGCTACAAAGCCGGCCGCCTGCTCTAGCGCATAGGCGGTAGACAGTAGATCGGCCTCTTCCCATGGGCGACCAATAAGTTGCAAACCAAGGGGCAGCCCATTGTCGCTGATACCAGTCGGCAGCGCGATACCAGGCAGCCCCGCGAGGTTCACGGTGACCGTAAAGACGTCGTTCAGATACATCGCCACCGGATCGGCATCCGTCATCTCGCCCAGACCAAAGGCCGCCGACGGCGTGGTTGGTGTCAAGATGCTGTCGATACCTGCTCCAAATGCGTCTTCGAAATCTTTCTTGATCAAGGTACGGACCTTACGTGCCCGGTTGTAGTAAGCGTCGTAGAACCCCGCGCTTAGCACATAGGTACCAACCATAACACGGCGCTGCACCTCGGCCCCGAACCCTTCGGCGCGGGTCTTTTCGTACATCTCGGTGATGCCGTCGCCGTGGTCCAGCTTGGCGCGGTGGCCATAGCGCACCCCGTCATAGCGGGCGAGGTTCGACGAGGCTTCCGCCGGTGCGATCACGTAATAGGCAGGCAAAGCGTACTTCGTGTGCGGCAAGGAAATATCGACGATCTCGGCCCCGGCATCGCGCAGCATGGCAATACCGTTTTGCCACAGTTTATCGATCTCTGCGGGGATGCCATCAATGCGGTATTCGCGCGGGATACCGATCTTTTTGCCCCGAATGTCGCCCGTCAGCGCGGCTTCGAAATCGGGTACGGCCAGCTCGGCAGAGGTGCTGTCTTTGGCGTCATACCCGGCCATAGCGCCCAACATGATTGCCGCGTCGCGTACGGTTTTGGTCATTGGCCCCGCTTGATCCAGCGAAGAGGCAAACGCCACAACGCCCCAGCGGGAACAGCGCCCATAGGTCGGCTTGATCCCCACAGTGCCGGTAAAGGCCGCAGGCTGGCGGATCGAGCCGCCCGTATCGGTGCCGGTTGCCGCCAGACACAGGTCTGCGGCTACAGCCGCGGCCGACCCGCCCGAAGACCCGCCGGGGGTCAGCGCAGTGTCATCGCCGGACCGCCGCCAAGGGTTCACAGCATTGCCATAAACGGAGGTTTCATTCGACGAGCCCATCGCGAATTCATCCATGTTGAGCTTACCCAACATCACCGCGCCACTATCCAGCAGATTTTGCGACACAGTGCTTTCATACTCGGGCACGAAGCCTTCAAGGATCCGCGACGCGGCCTGCGACGGCACACCTTTGGTGCAGAACAGGTCCTTGATGCCGATGGGCAAGCCACACATCGCAGGCGCATCGCCGGATTTGATCCGCGCATCTGCCGCCTTGGCCTGATCCATCGCAAGATCACCGGTGTGGTGCACGAATGCATTCAGCGCGCCCGCGCCCTCGATGGCGGTCAAACATGCGCCGGTTAGCTCGGCCGAGGTCACATCGCCTTTGCGCAGCGCATCACGTGCTTCGGCAAGACCCAGTTTGTTCAAATCAGCCATTATTCAACCACCTTCGGAACCGCAAAAAATCCTTCACGCGCATCGGGCGCATTGGCCAACACTTTGGCCTGCTGGTCGCCATCGCGCACCACGTCCTCGCGCTTTTTCAGCACCTGAGGTGTTACGGATGTCATCGGCTCTACCCCGTCGACATCGACTTCGTTCAGCTGTTCGATAAAGCCGAGGATATTGTTGAACTCTTGCGCCAGCGCGGGCAAGGCGTCGGGTTCGACCTTGATGCGGGCCAGTTTCGCCACCCGTGCGGCTGTGGACTCGTCAATGGACATGGGCGCTCCTTCATCTGATTGGGTGCCGTTTATCGCCCCCTGCCCGCCCCCGCAAGTCTGGCCACTGTTTCTAGCGCTCGATCGCGCCGGTTGATCCTTCATTTTGCCAAATAAACTCCCGCCGGAGGCTCCCCTTCGTACAAACACGCGCTACAGTCCGCGAAAGACACCACATAAAGGGAGACCAAAAATGGATATCATCTGGCTCGGCCACGGCAGCTTTCGCATCGAGATCGAGGATCAGATCCTGCTGATCGACCCTTGGCTTACTGGCAACCCGATGCTGGGCGACGCGCAGCACGATGCCGCACTGTCCGGCGTGACGCAAATCCTGGTGACCCACGGGCATTTCGACCACACCCAAGACCTCAAGATGGTCGCGGAAAAAACCGGTGCGCCGGTTGCGGGCATGGTTGAACTGATGGGGTATTTCGGCGCGCAAGGCGTGGAAAACACCACGGGCTTCAACAAAGGCGGCACGATCCGCTGCGGCAAGGTTGACGTGACGATGGTGCCGGCATCGCATTCCTCTTCGGTCGATGGGGACGCGGGCCCGATCTATATGGGGGCTGAAATCGGCTTTATGATCAAGGGCGAAGGTCACACGGTCTATGTGTCGGGCGATACCGATATTATGGCGGATATGGATTGGATGGGCGACTACCACAAACCCGACATCGGCATCCTGAGCGCGGGCGGTCATTTCACGATGGATATGGCTGGCGCGGCCTACGCGGCCAAGCGGTATTTCGACTTCAAAACCGTGATCCCCTGCCACTACCGCACCTTTGACGCGCTTGAGCAATCGGCTCAGGTGCTGGTCGACGGCTTGCCCGGCGTGGACGTGATCGAGCCCGAAGTGCTCAAGGCAATCACGCTATAGGATCCCCCTATTCAATAGAGACGGCACGCTCCCCGATAAAGCAGAGGGTGTCGTCGGCGCGCAGGGCAATGTTGCCTTGATCAAACGCAGCTTTGCGCGCCTTTTGCGAGTTCAGCGCCAGCGTCGTACAAACTTCGAACGCGGTGTCGCTGAAGCGACGATACACATAAGGTGCGCCGCTCGCTGGGTCGCCACTGGCAAGGATATCGTGCAGGCTGTGGCGCGTGCTGGGACAATAGGCGTCATCCGTCAGGGTCTGGGGCAGCGGCTTGCGCGGGTGGCCGATGCACATGAGATGACTGCGAAGGATCCGCAGGTCACTGATGCGCTGCTTGTCCTCGCGCGCCAGTCGCGCCTGCTTTGGTCCACCTATCACCATCAAACCACCGACAATGGCCCCGCCGACCAGCAAGCACATGCAGATCAGTAGCAGTTTGTTCACGCAGGGGCCTCTTCGCGCAGGTCCCGCACATAAAAACCGAATATGCCTCCCGCCACTACCAGTACCACCAGCGCCTTAACGATAAATTGCAGCGTCAGATCACCGGTCAGCAGTGCATAGATCGTGGCAATTGCATCCCCGAGCAGGGTCAGCGCAGCCAAGAGCAGCCCGATATAGATCATCCATTTGCGGATCGCGGACCGGTAATGCGCAGGGTCGCGCGCAAGTTTCTGCCGCTCCCGCAGGGTCAGCCAGAGGTACAGCGGCGCAGTCACGATCAACACGGCAACACCCCAGCGGATTGGCCGGTCACTGTCGCCGTCCCCTGTGGCAAAGACCAGATCAACCAGCGCCTGCAACACAACCACCAGATTGAATGCCCCAAGAATCAGGACGCAAAACGTCAGCGCATAGGTAAAGAAATCCCGCGCAGACACCGTCGCCACGGGGCGCGGAACGGGCGGAGAGAACGGCATCTCGTCCCATCCGTTCAGGGCGTCCTGCACCTCTGCGCTGCGCCAGCCCGCGTGGGCCAGCGCGGCAGCAATCTCGGGGCGGGACTTGCCTGCCGTCAGCGCGTCGCGCACGAAAATGCTTAATTCATCCCGTTGGGCCATGGGGCTTATCCTTTTCGTTTCGCAGCAAAAAACGTCTTCAGCAGCTCTTCGCTCTCGGCGGCGGCGATGGCGTCATAGACGTCGGGGGCGTGGTGGCATTGGGCATGGGAAAACACCCGCGCGCCCTGTGCCACTCCGCCTGATTTGGGGTCGGACGCGCCGTAGTACAACCGTGCCAGCCGCGCCGCGGAGATCGCCGCAGCACACATGGCGCAGGGTTCCAGCGTGACATAAAGTGCGTGCCCGCCCAGCCGTTCGGACCCCGCCGCAGCGCAGGCGGCGCGAATGGCCAGCACCTCGGCATGGGCGGTCGGATCATTCAGCTCGCGCGTGCGGTTGCCCGCTTGGGCCACGACAGTGCCATCAGCTGCGACAATGACCGCGCCCACGGGTACTTCGCCGCGGGCAGCTGCGGCGCGGGCCTGTTCTAATGCGAGGGACATATAAGAGGTAAAGCTCATTCATGTCTCATGCCCGCAAACGCCGCCCTTTCGCAAGCGCAGGAAACAGGGTAAGCGCTGTGGTATGAGCGAAGATACACCCTCCCAGCCCCCGAAATCCGGCACCCCACCCGGTGACCGTATTGCCAAAGTCCTGTCCCGTGCCGGACTTGCCAGCCGCCGCGAAGCAGAGCGTATGATCGAGGCCGGCCGCGTGCGGGTCAACGGCGCGCAGATCGATTCGCCCGCGTTGAACGTGACGCCTGCCGATGCAATCACTGTGGACGGCAAGCCCGTCGGCGAGCCCGAACCACCCCGCGTCTGGCTGTACCACAAGCCCACGGGGCTGGTGACCACCAATCGCGACGAAAAAGGTCGCGGCACGATCTTTGATGATCTGCCCGAAGACATGCCCCGCGTCATGAGCGTCGGTCGCCTTGACCTTAACTCCGAAGGGTTGTTGCTGCTGACCAATGACGGCGAGGTCAAACGCAGGTTGGAATTGCCCTCGAACGGCTGGCTGCGGCGCTACCGCGTGCGGGTAAATGGTCGGCCCACCGATGATATGCTCGAACCGCTGCGCAAGGGCATCACCGTCGATGGTGAGGATTTCCAGCCCATGACGGTATCGCTTGATCGGCAACAGGGTGCAAATGCCTGGCTTACAATCGGTCTTCGCGAAGGCAAGAACCGCGAAATTCGCCGCGCGATGGAAGCGGTGCACCTGTCAGTCAACCGTCTGATCCGCACCAGCTATGGTCCGTTCCAGTTGGGCGAGCTGAAACCCGGTGAGGTCGAAGAGCTGAAACGCAAGATCGTCCGTGACCAGCTTGGGCTTGAGATTGCGGATTCCACTGGTACCGCCGTCAAGAAAAAGCCCGCGCGTATCGTCAAACGAAAGACGCGCAAACCCGGAGATCCAGGCCCCGGTCGCCCCGGTCTGCCAAAAGAACCCGGCGACAAGACCGCCACCGGCAAAACCATCCCCGGCAAGCCCAAGCCCGGCTATGGCAAATCCAAGCCTGCCCGCACTGCGTTCGACGCCCCTGCGCCGCGCAAATTCGGCACCCGCGTGAAATCCACCCGTAAACCCTGATTTCTTTGGGTTTACGGCCTCTTGTCAGCTTCTTTTACGTGCGCGACCCTAGTCGATGGGCGGTACCGCGACTATATGTCGTGCAAAGGAAGGTCTGATGGGTAGATTGCTAGTCATTGTCGCCACGCTGGCGCTGATTGTTGCGTTTGTCGCCATTTTGGTGACAAACGTCGCAAAGATACTGGACGCAAGCCGTCGCGCATCGGCACCCGCGCAGGGACAGGAGATCTATCGCCCCATGGCACCGACACCGTTTCAGAAAATCACCTATGTCGCCCTGATCGTTTTGCTGTTCGGCGTGTCCACCGGCTGGCTTGGGGGGCTTTGATCCATGGCACAGCGCTTTGGCGGTAAATACAGCAATCAAGACACCGGCGGCGACGCGTCAGCCCCGCGTGAAGCCCGTGCAAAACGCATAGAGGTGGACCCCGCAAGCGGGCGGGCAACGCTCTTGTTCATCCCCGCCATTCCGCTGGTGTTCCTGTCATTGAACGACGGGGCTCAGGGGCTTGTCCTTGGCTTGGTGGCCGCAGCGGCGTTGACCGGTGCCGCGTGGATGCTGCGCGAAGGATTAAAAGCCGAAGCCGCCTATACCGCGCGCAAAGTGGCTGAACGCCCCGCCCTGCCGCGCAAGATCATCGCCAGCCTGCTTACCGGTGCGGGTGTGGCCTTGGCTGCCTATAAAAATGATCCCGGCCTGGTGGCCCCCGTGCTCTATGGCTTGGCCGCTATGGGGTTGCATGTGTCGGCCTTTGGCATCGATCCGCTGACCGCCAAAGGGATGGAAGGCGTGGACAGCTTTCAGAAAGACCGCGTCGCCCGAGTTGTGGACGAAGCCGAAAAGCACCTTGCTGCTATGAACACAGCCATTGCCCGCGCTGGCGACCGCCAAGCACGGGACCGCTTGGCTCAGTTTCAGGACACGGCGCGTACCCTGATCCGCACAGTGCAGGATGACCCGCGCGATCTGACGGGTGCGCGTAAATACCTGTCGGTCTACCTGTTGGGCGCGCGGGACGCGACGATCAAGTTCGCTGACATATATGCCAGCACGGGCGATGCGCAGGCGCGTGCCGATTATCTGGCCTTGCTGGACGATCTGGACAAAAATTTTGCCGCGCGCACCCAAAAATCGCTATTGGAAGACAAGACCGACCTGAACATCGAAATCGACGTGCTGCGCGAGCGGCTTTCCCGAGAAGGCGTGCGCCTCGATTAATCTGTCGCACCCGCAAGAACATAGGAATACTTGAACCATGTCTGATACCGTTCGTGAAAAAGCCACCCAATCTGTCGCGCTGGTGGATGAGGTAAACGCCCAAGTGCTGGCCGACCCCGCGCCCGCGGATGCTGTCGTTTCGCTTGAAAAGGCAGATGCGCCCCAATCGGCCGAAATCAAAAGCCGCATGGCAGAGATCGACATGGGCGACACGCAATCGATTATCGGTTTCGGCTCCGGTGCGCAGGCTGAGCTGCAAGAAATCAGCCAAGCGATGTTGCAAGACGTGCGGAACAAGGATGTGGGCCCTGCCGGTGATAGCCTGCGCAATATCGTGACAACCATCCGCGGTTTTTCGGTATCGGAACTGGACGTTCGCCGTGAACGCAGCTGGTGGGAACGCCTGCTGGGTCGCGCCGCCCCCTTTGCCAAGTTCACCGCCAAGTTCGAACAGGTTCAAGGTCAGATCGACCGCGTCACGGACGAGCTGCTGACCCATGAGCACACCCTGCTAAAAGATATCAAATCACTTGATATGCTGTATGAAAAAACGCTGCAGTTCTATGATGAACTCGCCCTTTATATCGCAGCAGGCGAGGCCAAGCTGGAAGAGTTGGACGCGACCACCATTCCCGCCAAACAGGCAGAGGTCGACGCCGCGCCCGAGGCGGATCAGGTCATGGTCGCGCAGGAACTGCGCGATATCCGCGCCGCGCGTGACGATCTGGAACGCCGTGTGCATGACCTCAAGCTGACCCGTCAGGTGACGATGCAGTCGCTGCCCTCCATCCGCTTGGTGCAGGAAAACGACAAGTCGCTGGTGACCAAAATCAATTCCACCCTCGTGAACACAGTGCCACTGTGGGAAACCCAATTGGCGCAGGCGGTCACCATCCAGCGCAGCGTCGAAGCCGCCGCTGCCGTGCGCGACGCCAACGATCTGACGAATGAACTGCTGACGTCGAACGCTCAGAACTTGCGCGAAAGCAACAAGGTCATCCGCACCGAGATGGAACGCGGCGTTTTCGACATCGAAGCCGTCAAACAAGCCAACGCTGACCTGATCGGGACCATTCAGGAATCCCTGCAAATTGCGGACGAAGGCAAAGCGCGCCGCGCCTCTGCCGAAAAAGACCTGCAGGAAATGGAAGCCAATCTGCGCGACACGTTGGCCTCTGCCAAAGCGGTCAAGCCCGCACCCTCTTCGGTTTAATCCCTTTTACGCTTGGAGCGCGCGATATGGCATGGCAACGGTTAGGGCAGGCAGGATGGTTCGGCACGGTGGCAATGGTTGCCGCGCTTGCCGCCTGTACTCCGCAGCCCCCGGTTGAACCGACGCTGAAGCCCATCGCGCGCCCCGAAACGCCACCGGCCCCGCCGCCTGTGGTGGCCAAGCCGACGTCGCAGAAAAGCGCCAAGCTGCGCAGCTATTTCCATCAGATTCAGCAGGCGCAGCTTAGCCAGGGCCTTTTGCGACGTGATGGTGGCGGGCAGGATACGCCTTTTTCTGCCGGCATGCTGGTGCGCAACTTTGAACAAATCGCCTTTTACAACGAATACAACGCCACTCTGACCGGCCGTGGGGACAAATCCCCGATGCGTCGCTGGGAACGCCCCGTGCGGATGGAGGTGGTTTTCGGCGACGGCGTGCCCCCGTCCGAACGCGCGCGTGACGAGGCTTCGATCAAAAAATACGCCGCCCGTCTGGCCGCGACGACGCAGCATTCCGTCTCAGTCGGGGGGAAACCGAACTTTATGGTGATCGTCGTCGGCGAGGATGACCGGTCCGATGCTCTGGCCCTTGCAGCCAAGCGTATCCCCGGTGTCACTGCCGAAAGCCTTGCCGCGCTCGGTGATCTGCGCCGCGATACCTATTGCGTCGTCGCAGCCTATGCCGGGGGTGCGGACCCCAACATCTATACTGCTGCCGTGGCCGTGATCCGGGCAGAAAACCCGTCGCTTATGCGGCTGTCGTGCATCCACGAAGAACTCGCGCAGGGGCTTGGCCTTGCCAATGACAGCCCCACCGCACGCCCGTCGATCTTCAACGATGACGACGAATTCGCGCTGCTGACCCGCCATGACGAGCTTTTGCTCAAGATGCTTTATGATCCTCGTTTGCATGCTGGCATGACCGCCGAAGAGGCGACCCCCGTCGCCCGCGAGATCGCAAATGAACTACTTGGCGGGCCCGTTTAACCCGCCACCGACTTCCCCCGAAAGGACCAAGACATGGGTATTCTCGATTTTCTCTCTGGCCAATTCATCGACGTTATCCACTGGACCGATGACACCCGCGATACGATGGTGTCGCGTTTTGAGCGCGAAGGCCACGAGATCAAATACGGTGCCAAGCTGACCGTCCGCGAGGGTCAAGCTGCGGTGTTCGCCCACGAAGGCCAGCTGGCCGATGTGTTCACGCCCGGGCTTTATATGCTTGAAACCAACAACATGCCGATCATGACATCGTTGCAGCACTGGGACCACGGCTTTAAAAGCCCCTTCAAATCCGAGATTTATTTCGTTAACACCACGCGTTTCAACGATCTGAAATGGGGCACCAAGAACCCGATCATCGTGCGCGACCCCGAATTTGGCCCTGTGCGCCTGCGGTCCTATGGCACCTACTCTGTCAAAGTGTCGGACCCTGCGCGGTTCCTCACCGAAATCGTCGGCACCGATGGCGAATTCACCATGGACGAGATCAGCTATCAGATCCGCAACATCATCGTGCAGGAATTTTCGCGCAGCATCGCGTTGTCAAATATTCCGGTGATGGATATGGCCGCCAATACCCGCGAACTGGGCAAACTGGTGAGCACTGAAATCTCGGCCACGATTGCAGAATACGGCCTGACCATCCCCGAGCTTTATATTGAAAACGTCTCGCTTCCCCCTGCCGTAGAAGAGGTGATGGACAAGCGTTCCTCCATGGGTGTGATCGGGGACCTTAACAAGTTCACCCAGTTTCAGGCCGCCGAAGCCCTAGGCCGCGAAGGTGCTGCCGGTGCCGCCCTGCAAACCGGCCTTGGGGCTGGGTTGGGGATGCAGATGGGTCAGGCTGCTGCCGCCCAGACAGGCCCGTGGGGGCCCCGCCCCGCTGCTGCGGCCCCTGCCTCCCACACGCCTCCTCCGCCACCTCAGCCTGACAAGGTCTGGCATTTGGCCGAGAACGGCCAGACCAAGGGTCCGTTTTCCAAGGCCGCCTTGGGGCGCATGGCTGCCGATGGCGGGCTGAAACGCGAAACCTATGTCTGGACACCGGGTCAGGATGGCTGGCTGAAAGCTGACGACGTGGCAGAACTGGCGCAGCTCTTTACCGTGCTGCCGCCCCCGCCGCCGCCCGCCGGTGCATAAAGCGATCTGAAACTCAGATGGGGCGGCCCACGTGTCTAGGCTATGATCACACCCCGCCGACCCTTGCTGCCCCACCGGCGCACCCTGATGAAACTGTTGCATTGGGGCATGGTGCCCCTGTTCGTCTGGTTCTTGCTGGTGCAACCGTCTGACGTGGCGCGGATCGGGCCTGCGGCGGTGCGGTTTCATTCTGTCATGGGACTTGTTTTTGTCAGTGCGGCGCTGCTGTGGTGGGTCCACTATATGCGATGCGGATTGCTGGGCCGCCCCGGCCCCAAACTGACAGGCTGGGCCCGCTGGCTGCATCCTGTGCTGCATAAAACCCTGATCTGGGGTATCTTGGGTGTCGCGCTCACGGGGCTTATGATCGGGATTACCTCTACTGTGCAGCTATGGGCCGGGGGCATTGTCCCGATTGCCGTACCGTTCGACCTGCCACGTGCCAACGACTGGGTCGGCCTGATCCACAGTATCGAATTTTACGCCCTTGCAGGCATCGCGCTCGCCCATGCAGGGTTTCACATCTGGCGCCACATTCGTCTGCGCGATAACGCCCTGCGGATCATGGCCCCCAAGCTGCTGCACCGTTTTTTATAGCCCCGCTCTGGTCGCAGCGGGCGCGGTGCCCTATGTCTGGTGCAGGCCTGACCAAAGGACAGCTCTATGCCCGCCAGCACCGGCTTTGACGACCCCGCCCTCCCTCGAACGCCAAGCGAGGAACACCGTTTTCCATGCGATACCTGCGGGTCCGATCTGCGGTTTGATCCCGAAAGATATCTGCTGGTCTGCGACCACTGCGGCAATACCGAGGAAATCTCGGGGGCGCGCGGTGTGCATAGCCCCATCGCCGAGCTCGATTTTCAAGCCGCCCTCGCCAGCGCGCTCCCGCAATCCCAGATGGAGGAGACCCGCGTTACCACCTGCCCCAACTGCGCGGCGCAAGTGGAATTCGACCCCGGCAAACATGCAACCGAGTGCCCGTTCTGCGCGACGCCTGTGGTGATCGACACAGGCCTGAACCGCCACATCAAACCCCGCGCTGTGCTGCCCTTTGGCCTGACCGAAAATACCGCACGCGATGCCATGACAGACTGGCTGGGCAGCCTTTGGTTTGCCCCCAACGGCTTGCAAGAATACGCGCGCAAGGGCCGCAAGATGCAGGGGATCTATGTGCCCTACTGGACCTATGACGCCGACACCCGATCCAGCTATTCGGGCGAAAGGGGCACGGTCTATTACGTGACCCAGACCGTCATGCGCGACGGCAAGCGCGTGCAGCAGCAGGTGCCCAAAATCCGCTGGCGGGCGACCTCGGGTCGTGTGGCGCGTTTCTTTGATGATGTGCTGGTGCTGGCGTCAACATCGCTCCCGAAACGGTTTACCGATGCACTCGCCCCGTGGGATCTGGCGGCGCTTGAACCCTATGCGCCGGAATACCTCGCCGGTTTTCGCGCCGAAGCCTATGCGGTCACGCTTGACGAAGGCTATGCGCAGGCGCGCGAGGTGATGGACGCGATGATCCAGCGCGACGTGCGTTTTGATATCGGCGGCGACCGCCAGCGCATCCACAATATCCAGACGCAGGTCAGTGATGTGACGTTCAAGCATATCCTCCTGCCGGTCTGGCTGGCGGCCTATAAATACCGCGGCAAGACCTATCGTTTTGTCGTCAACGGCCGCACCGGCAGTGTTCAGGGGGAACGCCCCTATTCCACCGTCAAGATCACCTTTGCGGTGATCCTCGGCCTGATTGTCGCCGGGATCGTCGGCTATTTTATGGCACTGCAAAAATGACCCAGATCGATACGTTGACCGACATTCTCAAGGCGCGGTCGTCCTGCCGTGCTTTCCGCCCCGATCCGGTCGATGACGCGGTGATCACGCGCATCGTCGAAACCGCCCGCCATGTGCCGTCGTGGTGCAATGCGCAGCCGTGGCAGCTGACCGTCACCAAAGGGGCCGCGACCGACCGCTTCCGCGACGCGCTGGCGCAAGAGATTGCCAAGGGCACGCCCCCCGCCGCCGATCTCGATTGGCCCGCATCCTACAGTGGCGTTTACGGCGATCGGCGGCGGGCCTGCGGTTTCCAGCTCTATGACGCGGTTGGCATCGACAAGGCAGACCGCGCAGGTCGCACAGCGCAGATGATGCGAAACTATGCGCTGTTTGGCGCGCCCCATGTGGCGATCGTAACCTCCCCGGCAGAGCTTGGGGCTTACGGCGCGATGGACAGCGGCGGCTTTGTCACCGCCTTTACACTGGCTGCCACTGCGCTTGGCGTCGCCACCATTGCCCAAGCCGCCATCGCTGCCTATGCGCCCACCGTGCGCAGCCATTTCGACCTGCCGCAAGACCGTCTGATCCTTTGCGCGATTTCCTTTGGCTATGCGGACGACACAGCACCGGTCAACCGCTTCCGCACGCAGCGGGCCACACCCGCCGACATTATCGATTGGAAGGTCTGATATGCGCGCACTTCTCCAACGTGCTACCGACGCCTCTGTCACCGTCGACGGCCAGATCATCGGGCAGATCGAGCATGGCCTCCTGATTTTCGTCTGCGCCATGCCCGATGACACCCAAGCGACCGCTCAGACACTTGCTCAAAAGATCGCCAAGCTGCGCCTGTTTAAGGATGAAGCCGGCAAAATGAACCGTAGCCTCGCCGATACGGGCGGCAGCGCTCTGATTGTCAGCCAGTTCACCCTCGCCGCCGATACGTCCCGCGGCACCCGCCCCGGTTTCTCGCGCGCGGCCAAGCCTGATCAGGCAAAGATGCTGTACCAAGATTTCATCGTCTGCATCGAAGCCCTCGGCATCCCCGTCCAAACCGGCGCTTTCGGGGCCGACATGTCCGTCGCCCTGACCAATGACGGCCCCGTCACCCTCTGGCTCGACACGGAAAACCCCTGATCTTCCGAATGGAAAAAATCCTCGGGGGGTCAGGGGGGCCGACAGCCCCCTTGCCACGTCTACGGCTCGCGAAACGCCTCTTTGGACTTATAGAGCGGCTTTAAGAGATACTGCAAAACCGTCTTAGACCCTGTGTGCAGTTCGACGCTCGCCTGCATCCCCGGGCGGATCTGCAAAGACGCCTGTCGCGGGGTGAGGTGTTCAGTATCCACCTGCAGCGTCACCTTATAATGCGGATCGCCATCTGCCGCGCGGGACCGTTCGTCCTTGAACGTATCAGCCGAGATCAGTTTGACCGTGCCCTTCAACGTCCCGTAAATCGTATAGTCATAGGCTGACAGCTTGACCGTCGCCTCTTGCCCCGGACGTACGCCGGCGATGTTCTCTGGCTTGACGCGGGCCTCTACGACCAGCTCTTCGTCCAGCGGGATGATCTGCAAGATCTCCTCGCCCGGGCGCACGACGCCGCCGATGGTGGTCACACTCAGGTTGTTGACGATGCCGCGCAGCGGGCTGACCAGCACGGTGCGGTTCAACTGGTCCGTGCTCGCCTTGAGGTTCTGTTTCAGCGTTGCCAGCTCTTTCAGAACGTCCGAATACTCCTGCGCACGGTCCAGCTCTGTGCCGGTGACGATCTCGTCCAGTTTTATCCGCGCATCCGCATGGGTCTTGCGTGCACGCGTCACCTCGATCAGTGATACGATCTTTTTCTTGAGCATATTTTCAAGCAGTTCACGCTCTTTCGTGGCCTCGGTCAGCACCCGCCCCGCCCCTTCGGAGCGCGAGACAAAGTCCGATTGCCGCGCCCTCAACAACGCGCGTTCAGAAGCTACGATATCAGGGGTACGCGTGGCGAAGGCGTCGGGCACGTCAAAATCATATTGTCCGGCCAGCTCTGCCTCTAGGCGCAGACGGCGGATTTCAAAGGCGCTGATCTGATCGCGCAAGTCATCCACCGAGGACTGGAACTGCGTACCGTGCAACTTTGCCAGCACGTCGCCTTTCTCCACATGGTCACCCTCGCCCACGGCAAGCTCTGCCAGAATACCGCCCTCGAGGTTCTGGATGATCTGGGGCCGCGAGCTAGATATCATCGACCCTTCGGCGCGCACAATTTCATCGACCCAAGCAAAGGCAGCCCACAGCAGGAATACCAGCACGGATGCACCGCAGAGCCAGATCACCATGGACGGCCCGCGCATCTGCCCCGTCATCTGCGCCCCCAGCGGCGTGGTGCTGACAGAGTTCATGCGACATGCCCCTTCTGACCCGCCAAATGGGCGAGCACTTTTTCTTTTGGCCCGTCAACGGTCATACGGCCATCTTGCAGCACCAACGTGCGTTCCGTCAGTGCAAGGATCGGCGCACGATGCGTCGCGATGATCGCAGTGCGTCCGGCCATCCAGTCTTGCAACCGCGAGACCAGCGTTGCTTCCAGTCGTTGGTCCAGCGCGGCCGTCGGCTCATCCAGCAAGCAGATCGCCGGATCCTGCAACCACAGGCGCGCCCAACCAATAGATTGACGCTGTCCTATAGACAGGCCCGCGCCTGCGTCCTTGATCTCTAGGTCCAGACCCTTGTGGTGGTTGCGCACAAACGGCCCCAGACCCGCAAAATCAAGCGCTGCGTGCAGGCGGTCGTCGTCACGCTCCAGCATGGTGAGGTTCAGGTTATCGCGCAGCGTGCCCGAGAACAGGCGCACGTCCTGCCCCAGATAGCCGATCAGCCGGCGCAGGTCGCGCGGCTCGATCTGGCCCAGCTCTGTGCCGTCAATCAGGATGCGCCCTTCGGTCGGAGCGTAGAGCCCGCTGAGCATCTTCAGCAGTGTCGATTTGCCCGATCCATTGGCCCCCAGCACGGCGACATGCTGCCCCGGCTGGATCAGCATCGCTTTGATATCAACCGTCGGTGCGCCGTCATCTTCGTAACGGAAGATCACGTCGCGCAGTTCGAACTGGCCTTTCAGCTTTTCACGGCGCAGATAGGTGCGCGCCTCTGCGGTGTCCTGCGGTGCTGCGACAATCGCGTCGAGCCCGTCAAGCGCGCCTTTGACATTGCCCCACCGCGCCATGGTACCCGACAGTTGCGTCAGCGGCCCCAGCGTCCGGCCCGTCAGGATACCGACCGCAATGATCGACCCCACGGTAAATTCCCCCGCAAACACCAGATAGGTGCCCACGATGACCGCCGCGACATAGGTGGCCTGCTGGACCCCTTGGCTCCAGAACGTGAGGAAGGACGCGAGCTTGCGTTGCTCTGACGACTTAACCGACGACAGGGTGTTCAGCTCGGTCCACAGGCGCAGCACGCGGTCCTCTGCCCTTTGGGTCTTGACCGTATCAAGCTCGAATATCGCCTCGTGCAGCAGCCGCGAGGATTTGGTCGACGCGCCTTGGGTTTCCTGCGTCAGTTGGATCGCTTTCTTTTGCAGCAAGAACCCCGGCACAAGCATCAAGACACCGCCAAGCACCAGCACCCAGACGACATTCCCCGCGATGCTGGCCACGAGGAAGAGGAACACGAAGATAAAGGGGATATCCGCGATGGTGCCAATGGTCGACGCGGTAAAGAATTCGCGCACCGACCCGAATTCACGCATCGCGGAAAACAGCTGGTTGGGGGCTTGCCCGCGCGTGTCGGATCGCATCCCGAGCAACCGACGCATCAGGATGTCCTGCACCGACAGTTCGATCTGCCGCCCTGCCCCGTCCATCAGACGCGCCCGCGCCATCTTGAGGAAAGCTTCCATCAGCAACGCGAGCCCTGCACCAGCTGCAAGCACCCAGAGCGTCGCTTCGGACTGATGCGGGATCACACGGTCATAGACCTGCAAGGAAAACAGCGCCACGGCGACAGCCAGCAGGTTCGCCACAAACGACCCCGTTGCGACCTCTATCAACTGGCGACGAAAGCGCGGAAACTGCCCCCAGAACCAATGCGCAGGCGCACCGTCGGTTTTATGGGTTTCCGCCACTGTCTTCAGCGAGGCTTCGGCGCGCAGCACCAAGCCTGCAAAGAAGGGTTTGAAATCGCTGATCGGCACCATCGCGCGATTGTCGGTGCAGGTTGTGTCATAGAGGATCAGATCGCCACGCTGCTGGCCCATGACCAACAGCACCTGCCCCGATGTCATATAGGCCAGGGCCGGCCACATATCTTTCGAAATGCCCTGCACGCGGCTGACCTGAGTGACCAGCCCTGCTGTTTCCATCCCACGCGCAAGCGCTTCGGCCTCGACATGCGGATCGTTGCCATGCTGCGGGGCCGCGGCAACAACGTCAAAGATATCGCGGGCGGCGGTGGTGACCCCAAGTAATCCAGCATAGGTCGCGGCGAGTTTCGCGCGCGCCATGATACGGTCCTCGGGGCGATTGGCATTCTCTGCTTTGGGCTGCACCGCCTCCGTTGCCGCCATTCGACCTTGGTTGCCGTTGGTGATCGTCAGCGTAAAGGTCGGCTTCTGGGTCAAATCGCGCTCCCGTCCGCCAGCACACCCTGAATCTGCGCCATTTCGATCTTCAGACGCACTGCCTCGTATTTAAGGGTGATTTGCGATTGTTGCTGGCGCGAGTATGTCTCATAAACGCCGACCACATCCATGACCTGACGCTGACCGGCGTCATACTGTTCCTGAAACAGATCGAGGTTGCGTTTGGCCTGTACTGCAAGGGTCGCGGCTTCGCTCGCCTGACGGGTTTTGGCGCTCAGCTGCTTTTCCAGACGGCGCAACGTGCGGTTCGCGTCTTCGATCGATTGGCGCACTTTGCGTGTGGCGGTTTCCTCGGCCATGCCCGACGCGTCAAGCGACGCCTTGGTGCCCAGACCCAGCAGTTGATCCGACCCAAGTGACAGCCCTGCACCGCCCCCTTCACCGATGGTCGCGCCCGCGGACAGGCCCGGCAGCAAACCGGCACGTTCGACCTTGGACGCCGCAATGGCGCGGGTCTTTTCGGCTTCGGCACGGACCACGGACAGCGGCGCGCCGGCAAAGCTGTTGACGGGGACCTCTGGCACGCCGTGCATCGCGTCAAGCGGGTGAACCGACATCGCGTTCAGCTCGGACATCGAGGTCGCTTCGCGCTCGACCGAGGCATCAAGCGTGGCGCGGATTTCCAGTAGTTTCTGGCGCAGGATGGTCAGGTCGGACACATCCGATACGCCGCCTTTGACACGTTCCTGCATCACCCATTCGAAATGGGTCATATCCTTGAGCGCGACACGGTTCAGCGCCGCGGTATCGCGCGCCTCGATCGCGTTGGTGTAGAGCTTCAGCGCGGTTGCCACGCGGTTGTTGGTGTCTTGCGCCAGCGATACGGCAGCGACTTCGACGTCGGCCACAGCAAAAGCGCGTTCGCCCGCGCGGCGGCCATTATCGAACAGCACCTGATCCACCACCAGATTGGCCGCGAGCGACCCCAGCGAGGTGAGGTTGACCTGTGGCCCGATCTTGGGGAGCCAGTTCTTGCTCGCGGCCTCGGACCGCAACGTTGCGGCGCGCAGCTCTGCCTCGGCGGTGCGGCTGTTGGCGGCCAGCACGGCGGCGGCCACCTGATCCGACACGGTACCATCGGGCAAAACAGAAGACCGCAGCGCCAGACCTTGAATGATCTGGCTGTCTGCGGTGATTTTTTCAGCGTAGGTGGGTTTCATCGCCTGCGAGGCGTCGGGGGTGCGGAACCGTGTGACGATGTCGGTGGGCATCAGGTCACCGGGCATCATGCCGCTGCCGAAATCCGACATGCAGCCGGATAGGGCCAGCGCTGCTGCGCATATGCCCCCTGCCCGTTTTACACTCTGCCTCATTAGCCTGCCCTTAGCGTGCCGGTTTTTTTATTCTAAAAACGCCTGCGGTCGTTGCCGCCTGCGTGTGCCACCCGCGCCCCCTTGGACAGAGGGCGCGGTGCAGTCGTTAGACGATGACGTTGATGTCGTTGTCGATCAACAGCGTGGCTTCGTCACCCAAGGTGTAGATGTCATAGGTCTGGTTGCCACGTACCTCGGACCCTCCACGCTGCGCGCCGGTGATCGTCACGGTGTCGTCGTTATGCCCGTCGATGATCAGCTCGTTTGTGTTGCTCGAGAGGTTGACCAGCGCGGTTTCAGTGATGGTCAGCTGCGCCTCTTCGGCGAATTGCAGATCAACGGTTTCGATGTTGTAGTTGCCCAGGTTCGGGTTGGTCAGGTTAAGCTGCGTATTTGCCGCCTCGTCATCCAGCGCCAGATATGTGCCCGAGAAGTTTCCCGCCGCATCCGTTGCCGTCACGATCAGGTCGGACCCGTCCGGTACATTGCTGTTGAACTGAAAGTTCCGCTCGCCGATGGGGTCGATGTCAAAGCTGGTCGACTCCACTTCGGAGATAGAGCGGTCTGCATGCACTTGATGCACGTCCAACGTATCGGGGCTGATCTCGGTAGAGATACCTCGGATGCCGTCGCCGTCGCGGGTATAGGACGCGATGACGGGGCCTTCGGGGGCATAGGTGTCAATCGCCAGTGTGTCGGTGATCGATGCGATGTTGCCGACACGGTCCGTCGCCGTGACCGAGATATTGGCATCATAGGTGCCTTCGCGGATTTCGGAGGGCGGGATCGTCACCGACCAGTTGCCCGCGCCATCTACGAAAGCGGTGTAGTTGGTACCGTCAAAGTTGACCACAACGCTTGATCCGGCTTCAACCTGACCGTTTAGATCAATGCCGGTTTGCGCTTCGCGGGAGCTGACCACACCGTCATTCCCGCCTGCTTGCGCTATCTCGAGCGGGTCAACGACCGTGTCGATCAGCACGCCGTGGCTTGCCGTGGCGGTGTTGCCCGCTGCATCGGTCGCCTTGACAGATACGGTGGTGTTGATCGTGCCTTGGGACACCTGCCCCGGCGCAAAGGTCACGGACCAGTTGCCATTGGCATCCACAGCCCCATTAACCGACGCGCCGTCAAGCGTCACAATGATGGACGACCCGATTTCAGAGGTACCAGTGACCAGCACGCCGCCGTTCGCCAGACGCTCTGCCCCGCTGATGATGTCATCGCCTTCGACCGTGTTCAGCGACAGGTTGTCGACGCGGGTATCCACGCGCACGCTGTCAGAGGCGCTGCGGCTGTTACCTGCGGCGTCGGTCGTGGTCGCGCTGATGTCGGCGGTATAGACGCCTTGGGCAACTTCGCCGGCGGCGTAATATGCTGTCCACTGGCCGCTGCCATTCGCCACAACCGTATGTGTTACACCGGCCAGCGTGACCTGTACGACCGCGCCCGCGTCTGCGGTACCGGAAATGGCCACACCGTCGCTTGCTTCGGCAGCGTTAACCACATCATCGCCTTCAACCGGCAGCGGGCTGATGGTGAGCGATCCGGCTTCGGTATCAACAGTGACTGTTTGCGACACGCTATCCACGTTGCCCGCTGCGTCTGTCGCGGTGGCGGTCATTGTGCTGGTGTAGGTGCCTGCAGGAATATCGCTGGGGGCAAAGCTGACTGTCCATGTGCCATCTGCCGCAACCGTCGCCGCGCGCGAGATCTGACCAAGCTGGACCATAACAGACGAGCCGGGCTCGACCGTGCCGGTCATGACGATGCCCTGCGCTGCCTCTGTCGCGTTAATCACGCCGTCGTTGCCGCCGGTCTGACCGGTGAAGGCCAGATTATTCACCAGTGTGTCGATCTCGACCTGGCTGGTTGCGGTCGCGGTGTTGCCCGCCGTATCGGTTGCCACAGCCGTGACAGTCGCTGTTGTCTCGCCGGTTGGAATGTCAGTGGCCGCGAAATCAGCGGACCAGTTGCCGTTTGCATCAACCACCGCATCGCGTGTCGCGCCGCCAAAGCTGACCTGAACGGTCGAACCCGGCTGCGATGTGCCGGTCAGCGTCACGCCGTCGCCGCGCTCTGCCGCGTTGATGACGCCGTCGACTTCGACCGCATCCGCCGCAATCGCGACCTCGGAGACGGTATCCACCACCAGCTGCTCGGTCGAAGTAGAGCTATTTCCAAAAGCATCGGTCGTTACGATGGTCACATCGCTGATGTATTCACCTGCGGGCAAAGTGCCGGCCTGCCATGTCGCGGACCATGCGCCATTGTCTCCCACGGTCGCGTTGCGGGTGATGCCCCCGATGGTCAGCTGCACGGTCGAGCCGGGTTCGCCGGTGCCGTTCAGCGTGACGCCCCCCGCAAAGGAAGCCGCGTTAAAACTGTCGCCCACGGATTGCGTGCCGGATGTGACAGCGACCGTCGGCGCAACAGTATCCACCACCAGCGTTTCAGTGCTGGTCGAGGTGTTGCCATATTGATCGGATGTCGAAATCAGCACGTCGGATTCGTATTCGCCGCCCTGCAATGTGCCGGTTTCAAAGGTGACGGACCATGTACCGTCTTCGGCCACGGTGGTGCTGCGCGTGATGCCGGCGATTGTCACATCGACAGATGCGCCCGCCTCGCCGTTGCCGGCCAAAGTAACGCCATCAGCGAAAGCTTCACCGTTAAAGAAGTCGCCGACGCTTTGCGTACCTTGGGACAACGTGACCGTGGGCGCTGTGGTGTCGATAATGAACGTCGGACCGTCCAGCACTGCCTCGGTTCCGTCGGTTGTAACGACCACCTCGGCCTCATGATCACCGTCTTCGGGGAAGTTGTCGCCCTCGAACACCGCTTCGAATGTGCCGTCTTCGCCAATGATCGTTGTGACGTCCTTGTCGCCGATCGTGACGACAACGTCAGAGCCCGGTTCGCCGCCGCCCGTGACGATAATCTGTTCAACCGCATCGTCACCGCCCACGGTACCGGTGGTTTCCGCATCGTTCACAAAGGGTGCCGCCGCAGAGGAACCGCCGCCACCGCCACCGCCGCCGATGACCGCCGCGCCACCCACAACTGCCGCACCGGCTGCTGCTGCAGCACCACCGCCGCCGACAACGCCGCCCAACAAGGGGGCTGCGAGCATGGATACTTCGTCATCGCCCGGCTCTACGCCGCCCGGCACTGATGCCACATCGCTGCGACCCAGATAGATCAGATCGTCAGAAGGGCTCCATTTGCCCCATTGTTCGGTCGGGCCGTACTGGGCATACAGACCGCCACCCTCGCCCTCGACAAAGGCGACTTCGTTCAGATAGCCATCCGCCGAAATAAACAAACGGTTCGCGACACCGGTGTCGTTAAAGTAATTCTCGATGGTGATGACCGACCCGTCATTGAGCGTGAGCACAAGATTGTCGCCCGAGCGCTGATGCGACTGGAAATCGGTCTGACGCAGGTTCAGCGATATTTCCTGACCTGATGTAGCCTGAATGACGTGGAAGTTTGCGTTTTCCGCAACCGTGCCACGTTGCAATGCGCCCGCTTGATCGCGAACGACGAAATCTATCGTCTTCATAATATCTGCTCCACCTCGGTACGCATTCTACGCGCGACACCTGAGAAAATTTTATGACCGCCCACGCGTTGATCGCATCGTGCAGCCGCCTGAATATGTTCGTCTTTAAATCGACGCTATTATTGTTGCAGAAGATAGCCGCCAAAACACATAAAAGCCAAGTTTAAACTGACACGCCACATTATTGCCTTATTTCCACGGTGCATCGCTGCCACAGTTTCCATTAGAACGGGTAGGCGCTAATAAAGGTTAACGCACTTCAGAATTAACCATTTCAATTTATTCAGGAAAAACCTCCCACGCGCGACCCCTTCCCCCGCCTAAATTGTTGACAAAAATAGGTTTCCTCGCAACCTTCGGGAGATGAACATCTCTCAAAACATCCCGCTGCCGCTGATCGAAGACCCGGATATGGGGATTACCCTCTCGGACGGATGCCGGCTTTCTGCACGGATCTGGCGGCCTGAAAATTCAGATGGCGCGCCTGTTCCCGTTATCCTTGAATACCTGCCGTACCGCAAACGCGACGGGACGACGGCCCGTGATGCGCTGACGCACCCGTGGTTTGCCGAACGGGGCTATGCTTGCGTGCGGGTCGACATGCGCGGCAACGGCGACAGCTACGGCGTGATGGAAGACGAGTACACCCCGCAAGAACAGGCCGACTGCCTAGAGGTGATCGACTGGCTTGCCGCACAGCCGTGGTGCAGCGGTACCGTTGGCATGATGGGCATCAGCTGGGGCGGCTTTAACGGGCTACAGGTCGCGGCCCATGCGCCAGACGCGCTGAAAGCAGTGATCACACTATGCTCGACCGTCGACCGCTTTGCCGATGACATCCACTACAAAGGCGGGTGCCTGTTGAACGAGAACCTCGGTTGGGGGGCGACGATGTGGGCGTATTCAAGCCGTGCGCCCGACCCCGCCCTGCGCCCCGACTGGCGCGAGATGTGGCTGGGACGACTGGAGGCAGAACCGTTTCTACCGGCGCTTTGGCTGCGCCACCAATCGCGCGACGCCTATTGGAAGCAAGGATCGGTAATCGAGGACTACAGCGCAATCAAAGCCAAGGTGCTGGCGGTCGGCGGTTGGGGCGATTCCTACAAAAACGCTGTGCCCCAGTTGGTCGAAGCCCTGCCCGATGCCAAAGGGATCGTCGGCCCTTGGGTGCATAAATACCCGCATTTCGCCATCCCCGAACCGCGCATCGGCTTTCTGCAAGAAGCCCTGCGCTGGTGGGATCGATGGCTCAAGGACATCGACACCGGCGTGGAAGACGACCCCGATTATCGCGCGTATCTGATGGACGGCATGCGCCCCGCGACATGGACACACGCGCGCCCTGGCCGCTGGATCGCGCAAGCCACGGGCGCGACCTCGCACTTGCCGATTGAAACGCTGCACCTGACCAACGACGGGCTGCATGACACACCGGCCCCACTGAACCAAAGCATCGCCTCCCCCGCCCATTGCGGTGCGGATAGCGGCGAATACTGCGCGATCTGGCTTGGACCCGAGATGCCCGGCGACCAGCGGCAAGATGATGCGCTTTCGGTCTGCTTTGACAGCGGGCCACTGGATCAACAGATGGATATCGTTGGCGCGCCACGCCTGCATTTACGTCTGGCGTGCGACAAACCGCAGGGGCAGATCGCCGTGCGGCTGAACCATATCCATCCCGACGGCGCATCGGCGCGGATCACTTACGGCGTCCTGAACCTCAGCCATCGTGACAGCGCCGAGCATCCGAAGGCAATGACACCAGGTGCCGCCACAGATATCACACTTGATCTGGATCACATCGCCTACCGTATTCCCAAAGGGCACCGGCTGCGGGTGTCAATTTCGACCGCCTACTGGCCCCTGCTTTGGCCCGCGCCAGAGGCCGCCGAGGTGACGCTGTCGTCGGGCCATATCGACCTGCCGCAGCGCCCTACCAATGGCGGCGACGAATACAGCTTTGCCCCGCCCACCTCTGCCGCCCCGTGGGAGACAGAGACACTGCGCCCTGAAAACCATATCCGCCGACAAGAGATCGATCGCGTCACCGGCAATATCTCACTGATCATCGAGGATGATTTCGGCAAGCTACGTGATGCCGATCACGGGCTGATCGCAGGGTCTATTGCACGCGAAACATGGACCATCCATCCAGACGACCCGCTCTCGGCCAAAGGCAGCTGTCACTGGACCGAAGAGCTGGAGCGTGACGGTATCCTTCTGCGTACCGAAACTCGGTCGCAGATGTGGTCGGACGCCACCCACTTTCACCTATCTGCCCGACTAGAGGCGTACGAAAACGACAAATTGATATATGAACGCGACGTGACGGAAGACATTAAGCGACACTTTATATAACAAACTCGTCACATAGGCGTCATTATTACTGCTTGCGACACGGGCTGAAATGCTTAACGTTGTGCCACCAATCAATAAAAAAACCTGCGTGAAAATGCGCGGATGTATCACCAAAAACAGGGAGTTCTCATCATGGATGATCAACTGAAACATATGACCGGCCAAGTGGCTAAGGGCACGATGACACGCCGTGAATTCGTTGGCCGCGCCGCTGCTTTGGGCGTGACAGCCGCCGTCGCAAATTCGATGTTGGCGAATAATGCACAAGCTGCGGCCCACGAAGCACCGATTCGCGGCGGCACGCTCAAGATCGGGTCGTCGGGCGGCGAATCGACCAACACGCTCGATCCGGCGCTAACCGCTTCCGAAGTCCCGCTGAACAACCTGCGCCACCTTTACGAAAGCCTCGTCGAGGTCGATCCGAACGGTAAAATCGAAAACCGCATGGCCGAAAGCTATGAGGCCTCTGCCGATGCGAAGACCTGGGCGTTCAAGATCCGCAAGGGCGTCCAGTTCCACAACGGCAAGGACATGACCCCCGAAGACGTGCTGAAAACCATGCAGCGCCACTCGAACGAAGACAGCCAGTCCGGTGCCTTGGGCATTATGCGCGGCATCGAGAACATGAAGGTCGACGGCGACAACTTTATCGTGGAACTGGGCGTCGGTAACGCTGACCTTCCCTATCTGCTGGCCGACTACCACCTGATGATCCAGCCCGATGGCGGCATGGACAACCCCGGCGCGGGCATCGGTACCGGCCCTTATACACTTGAGGTCGACGAACCCGGCGTGCGCCACGGCTTCAAGCGTAACGAAAACTACTGGGACGCCGACAACCGCGGCCACACCGATTATAACGAAGTACTGGTGCTGAACGATGCCACCGCTCGTACGGCTGCATTGCAGTCGGGTCAGGTCAACATGATCAACCGCGTCGATCCCAAGGTTGCCGCGCTGCTGGACCGTGCCCCGAACCTGTCGGTGAAATCCGTCGCCGGTCGTGGTCACTATGTGTTCATCGCGCACATCGACACCGCACCCTTTGACAACAACGACCTGCGTCTGGCGCTGAAATACGCGATCAACCGCGAGGAAATGGTCGACAAGATCCTGCGCGGCTACGGCACCATCGGGAACGACATGCCGATCAACGCCTCTTATCCGCTGTTCGACGACACCATCCCG
This sequence comes from Sulfitobacter sp. M22, assembly GCF_021736025.1. Classification (NCBI taxonomy): domain Bacteria; kingdom Pseudomonadati; phylum Pseudomonadota; class Alphaproteobacteria; order Rhodobacterales; family Roseobacteraceae; genus Sulfitobacter; species Sulfitobacter sp. M22. The sequence goes on from NZ_WMEC01000001.1 coordinate 1,510,925, forward strand.
CAGCGTGAATACTCCGTCGAGAAGGCGAAAGAGCATTACGCGGCCTCTGGTCATGACGGCAGCCCGATCATCCTGCGCGTTTCAGACGGTGCCTTCCCCGGTGCGGTAGATGCGGCGTCTCTGTTTCAGGAATCCGCCAAAGCCGCCGGTATCCCGCTGGAAATCAAGCGTGAACCGAACGATGGGTACTGGTCCGAAGTCTGGAACAAACAGCCTTTCTGTGCTTCTTACTGGGGTGGCCGTCCGGTACAGGACCAGATGTATTCGACCGCCTATCTGTCGACAGCTGACTGGAACGACACACGCTGGAAGCGTCCCGAATTTGACGACATGCTGCTGTCGGCACGCGCCGAGCTGGATGAAGCCAAACGCAAGGAAATCTACTCCAAGATGGGTCAGATGGTCCGCGACGAAGGCGGGTTGATCCTGCCGATGTTCAACGACTTTGTGGATGGCGTTGCCAACAATGTCGGTGGCTGGGTCGTGGATCCCAACGCCGAGATGTCCAACAACAAAGCCGGAATCAAATGCTGGGTCAAAGACGCATAAGGTAGACCCAGCTTATGCATCCCATCGTCAAACTGATCGCCCAACGCTTAGCGTTGGGCCTTCTTCTCCTCTTTGCCGCGTCGATCCTGATCTTCGTAGGTACCTCGATTTTGCCCGGCGACGTGGCACAATCCATATTAGGTCAATCGGCCACGCCCGAAGCCCTAGCAAACATGCGCCGCGAGCTTGGCCTCAACGATCCTGCCATGACCCGCTATTTCGCCTGGCTGGGCGGCGTGCTTCAGGGGGACTTGGGCACCGCGCTGACCAATGGCCGCGACATAGCCGAAAGCCTTGGCGGGCGTCTGAAAAACACCCTGTTCCTCGCCTTCTGGGCCGCTGCCATCTCTGTACCACTGGCGATCTTTCTGGGCCTGTTGGCCGTGCGCTATAAAGACCGCTGGCCGGACAAACTGATTTCGGCGATTACGCTAACGACGATCTCTATCCCCGAATTCATGATCGGCTATGTGCTGATTTACTGGGTGGCGATCAAATGGCGTCTGTTCCCGTCTGTGGCGATCATCAACGACAGCATGTCCCTTGGGGCCAAGCTGAACGCGATTGCCATTCCGGTGATGGTGCTGACGCTGGTTGTGCTGGCGCATATGATGCGCATGACGCGGGCTGCGATCCTGAACGTGATGCAATCGCCCTATATCGAAACAGCCGAGCTCAAGGGCTTGGGCATGCTCAAGATCATCCGCAAACACGCCTTCCCCAACGCCATCGCCCCGATCGTCAACGTGGTGATGCTGAACCTCGCCTATCTGGTGGTCGGTGTCGTCGTGGTAGAGGTCGTCTTTGCCTATCCCGGCATGGGGCAGTATCTGGTGGATCACGTCAGCAAACGTGATGTGCCCGTGGTACAGGCCTGCGGCTTGATCTTTGCCGCGGTCTATATCGGGCTCAACCTTGTTGCGGACATCGTGTCGATCCTTGCCAACCCAAGGCTGAGGCATCCCAAATGAGTTTATCCCAGAACAAACGCGCCATGCGCAACCGAACGTTTGTACAAAGCAAATGCGTAGGGAACCGACCATTTGCCGCATCACCGCCAACCGTTGACCCCTTCATCTGTTTGGGAGCCAACCTATGAAAAATATCCCAATCTCGGCCATGATCGGCCTGTTCTTTACCAGCATCTATTTCTTCATGGCCATCTTTGCGCCTTGGCTGGCCCCCTATGGCATGGCTGAAATCGTCGGTGACGTGTGGGAGCCTTCATCGTCGGAGTTCCTGCTGGGCACCGACAGCATCGGGCGCGACTTGCTGTCGCGGATGATCTATGGCGGGCGCACGACGATCTTTATCGCCACTGCGGCGACGATCCTCAGCTTTACGCTGGGGTCCATTCTGGGCTTCTTCGCAGCCGTCTCCGGCGGTTGGGTCGACCAAGCCATTTCGCGCTTTGTCGATCTGATCATGTCGATCCCGTCGCTGATCTTTGCGCTGGTCGTCTTGTCGGTCATGCCGACCACCGTGCCGATCCTGATCATCCTGATGGGCCTGCTGGACAGCACCCGTGTCTACCGTCTGGCGCGCGCTGTGGCCGTGGACATCACCGTGATGGACTATGTCGAAGCCGCCCGTCTGCGCGGCGAGAAAATCGGCTGGATCATTTTCCGTGAAACCCTGCCGAACGCGCTATCGCCGCTGATCGCGGAAATGGGCTTGCGCTTTATCTTTGCGGTGCTCTTTGTGTCGACGCTGTCTTTTCTGGGTCTGGGCGTGCAGCCCCCTCAAGCGGACTGGGGCGGCATCGTGAAAGAGAACAAGGAAGGCATCAACTATGGCATTCAAGCGGCGCTCTATCCTGCCTATGCCATCGCCACGCTATGTATCTCTATCAACCTTGTTGCGGACTGGATTTTGAACCGCACCACATCGCTGAAAGGGGGCCGCGGATGACCGAGCCACTTCTCAAAGTACGCGGCCTGAAAATCGGCGCGACGGCCTATCCGCCCGGCGAAAAGCCTATTGATATCAAGATCGTGCATGGCGTCGATTTTGATCTGCAACCTGGCAAGGTATTGGGGCTGATCGGGGAATCCGGTGCGGGCAAGTCCACCATCGGGCTGGCCGCAATGGCCTATGGCCGCGGCGGGGTAGAGATCACCGGCGGCGAGGTCTGGGTCAACGGGCGCGATATCCTTAAGGAACGTTTGCGCGCCGTGCGGCGCCTGCGCGGTGCTGAGGTGACCTATGTCTCGCAATCCGCGGCGGCGTCTTTCAACCCTGCGAAAAAGATCATGGAGCAAGTGACCGAAGCCGCGATCTACCAGAACAAGTTCACCAAGGCCGAGGCCGAGGAACGCGCGGTTGATTTGTTCCGCAAGCTTGGCCTGCCCGACCCCGAAACCATCGGCAACCGCTATCCGCATCAGGTGTCGGGTGGGCAGTTGCAGCGCTGCATGACGGCGCTGGCGCTGTGTCCCCAGCCCGATCTGGTGGTCTTTGACGAGCCCACGACCGCGCTGGATGTGACGACGCAAATCGACGTTCTGGCCGCCATCAAGGAAGCCATTGCGGCGACCGGCGTTGCCGCCCTTTATATCACCCATGACCTCGCGGTTGTGGCGCAGGTCAGCGATCACATCATGGTCCTACAACAGGGCGATATGGTCGAATACGGCACCGTCGATCAGATCATTAACGACCCGCAGGAGGACTACACCAAAGCGCTGGTATCGGTCCGGTCGATCCGTCACGAAGAGAAAACCCCGACCGACACCCCTGTCCTGCGCGTGGAAAACGTGACCGCGCGCTATGCCGGCACGGACTTTGACGTCCTCAAGAAGATCAATGTCGACGTCCATCCGGGCCAGACACTGGCTGTGGTGGGGGAATCCGGTTCGGGTAAATCGACATTGGCCCGCGTCATTACCGGCCTGCTGCCACCAAGCGACGGGACCATCACCTTTGACGGACGCGAATTAGCCCCCGCGCTGGCCCAACGCCCCATCGAAGACCTGCGCGAAATGCAGATGATCTATCAGATGGCCGACACCGCGATGAACCCGCGTCAGACCGTGGGCACCATTATCGGCCGCCCGCTTGAGTTTTATTTCGGGCTGAAAGGCAAAGCCAAACAGAAGCGTATTCAGGAATTGCTGGACGAGATCGAACTCGGCGACGGGTTTCAGGACCGCTATGCAGCCGAGCTTTCGGGCGGACAAAAACAACGTGTCTGCATCGCCCGTGCGCTGGCCGCCAAGCCCAAGCTGATCATCTGCGACGAGGTCACAAGTGCGCTTGACCCGCTGGTGGCCGACGGTATCCTCAAGCTGCTGCTGAACCTGCAAAAAATCGAGGATGTGGCCTATCTGTTCATCACCCACGATCTGGCCACGGTAAAGGCCATCGCCGACAGCATCGCGGTGATGTATCAGGGCGAAGTCGTGCGCTATGGCACCAAAAGTCAGGTGTTGTCACCGCCCTTTGACGATTACACCGACCTGCTGCTCAGCTCGGTCCCTGAGATGAAGATCGGCTGGCTGGAAGAAACCATCGCACATCGCAAAATGGAAAGCGCTGGCAATTAGAGCTGTGGATATTGCAGGGGTTCATATCGGACAAATGCAATATCCGCCGCCGGCCAAAGGGAGGCCCACATGAAGAACAAGCTGCTTTTGATCATCCTCGACGGTGTCCCCTACCGCAATTTCCGCCGTCTGTTCGGCAATCTTGAAGGTTGGGTTGATAGTGGCGAGGCGCGGGTTTGGACCCAGCGTGCAGTGCTGCCGTCGATCTCTGCTTCCTGCTATGCCTCGATCCATACGGGCGTGGCACCGGCTGAACATGGCTGTACCGGCAATGGCAATGTGTTCCGGCTCAAGCACAAGGACGTCTTTGCCCAGACACGCGCTGCGGGCGGCGTGACGGGCGCTGTCGCCCATTCCTTCTGGTCGCAATTTTTCAACCGCCATCCATTCGACTATGTGCGTGATATTGAATATGACGAACCCGATAGCGATACGATCAACCACGGGCGGTTTCATACGATGACCGGCTATGGGCTGGTGAACCAGATGACGCCCTCGGATGTAGACCTGTTCGGCTCTCTCACCAATCTGGCGCTGCGGTTCGGGCTGAACTACGGAATGCTGCACACCTGCACGCTGGACAGCATGGGGCACCGGTTCTTTCACGATTGTCAGGAAATGGACCACGCTTGCGCCGTGATGGACGAGATGTTGGCCCCTTTCATCCCCAAATGGCGTGCGATGGGGTACGAAGTCATCGTTACGGCCGATCACGGGCAAGACGAACGCGGGCACCACGGCGGACGCGGCGCATTGCAGCAGGAAACCGCGCTGTATTACTTTGGTGATGCCGAGGGCCCGTCAGAGGACACCGTGATCGACCAGCTACAGCTTGCGCCGACAATCCTTGGCCGCTTGGGCGCGCCTATCGCCGACACGATGCAGGCGAAGTCTTTCCTGAAGTAGCCCTCGCACTTTAGCAGCACCGAGAAAATCAATGAACAGTGCCGCCGTGCGAGCAGCACGCTCGAGCCTCTAACACCCCCCTAAAACGCGACATGGGACGCCTCTGGAAGGAACGTCCCATGTGCTGCCCCGTCGGGGTAAGATAGCTGAAAAGCAGCGCACATTCGATGATAGAAAATGCGCTGCTAGCCGATGGTAAACGCCCTCGCGTTAGGTCACGCGGCCTCCCAACCGAAGGTAAAGGCATTCAGCGACGCGCCTACATCGGCCTCGCTTGCGCCATTCATAGCGATTTGTGCAACCAGCCCGCGTTTTTTATCGTCTGTGACAGAGGCAACCCGTGCAGGCAGCCCCGCGGCCACGAGCGTTTCATCATAGACGCGGGTGATGGCGTTTTTGCGCAGGTCAGGCTTGAAGATTTTGCCAACAGCGGTTTTGGGCAGTTCGCTCATGATGGTCATGTGCTTGGGCTGCGCCGCGCGCTCTTGCACGTGCTCTTTGCAGTACGCCAGCAGTTCGGCTTCGGAGACCGACGCCCCGGCAACCAGTTCGACAAAGGCGCAGGGCACTTCTCCGGCGTGGGCATCCGGTTGACCGATGGCACCAGCAAAGGCCACCGCTTCGTGACCCAGCAAGGCCTCTTCGATCTCGGCGGGGTCGATGTTATGACCACCACGGATGATCAGGTCTTTGGCACGGCCCGTGATCCAGAGATATTTGTCGCTGTCGATACGGCCCAGATCTCCTGTGCGCAGGTACTTGTCCTGATAGTAGAGGTCTTTGTTTTTGTCCGCTTCGGTATAGGTATTGCCCGCATAGACACCAGGGTTTGAGATACAGATTTCGCCGATCTCGTCCACGTCAGCCTCGACCAGCCCCTCGCCGGTGCTTTTGACGATCTTCACATCAGTATAGGGGAAGGTGATGCCGATACTGCCCACTTTGCGCACGCCATCCGTCGGATTCGACGACACAAGGCAGGTCGCTTCGGTCAGGCCGTAGCCTTCGATCAGCGTGATGCCTGTGGCCTTTTCAAAGCGACGGAACAATTCCAGCGGCAACGGGGCCGAGCCCGAAAAGGCGGTCTTAACCGTAGAGATATCCGCATTGATCGGCCGCTGCATCTTGGCCGAGATCGCCGTAGGCACGGTGATGATAAAGGTGATTTTCCAGCGTTCGACCAGCTTCCAGAAGTTATCGAAGACGCCTTCGCCGCGATACCCTTGGGGCGTCGGGAACACGACATGGGCACCGGATTTCACCGCCGCCATCAAGATCACGTGGCAGGCAAATACGTGGAACAACGGCAGCGGACACATGATGTTGTCGTTTTCTGTGTAAAGCAGCGTGTGCCCCAGCCAGCCATTATACACCATGCCCGAATATTTATGCTGCGCCACTTTTGGCATGCCCGTCGTCCCACCGGTGTGGAAGTAGAATGCGACGCGATCCTCTTGCGGATCGTCAAAGGTCAGCTCGGCGGGTTGTTTGGCAATTTCCGCGTTAAAGTTTTTGTAGGTCGCCCGATTGGTCACCGTCATTTTCGGGCGGATCAGCGGCACGATCCACGACTTTGGTGCGGTCAGATAGCGGCACAGGTCCACTTCGAGCACGGTCGTGACATTCGGGGCCAGTTTGACCGCCTCGGCGGTTTTGTCAGCCACGTCCGTCTTGGGGAAAGGCCGCAGGGTCACAACGACCTTGGCATTGGTTTCGCGCAGGATCGACGCGATCTGTTCCGCTTCTAGCAGCGGGTTAATCGGGTTCGCGATCCCTGCAACGGCACCGCCCAAAAGCGTGATGACCGTTTCATTGCAGTTTGGCAGAACATAGGCGACCACATCGGTCGGCCCGACACCCAGCGACCGGAACAGGTTGGCAGCACGCCCCACCTGACCACGCAGCTGCGACCAGCTAAGGGTTTCTGCGTGATCTTTGGGTCCCGAGAACAGTTGATAGCTGATGGCATCGTGGCTGGGAAACTTTCCCGCGGTTTCGCTGAGCATACCCCATAGGGTTTTAGGCACATCGCGGTCAGCCCACGGCATCTCTGCTTCGATTGCATTACGGTCTTCTATACCGGCAAATGACATTATTTTCCTCCCTTAGTGGTGCGGTTTGCCCGCATCCCGTTATTCCCTGTCGTCAAAGATGATTGCTAAATTCAGCTTTCGCAAGCATTTGCAGGCCCCCAAACGCTGCGTTCACGCCCACTGACCCAACGGAAGGCCAAAAAAAGAACGGCAGACCCAGCCTGCCGCTCTGATTTATGGGGAAATGGCGTGTAATGCCCCCCGTTATATGTTTGGTACGATTATTTGGCAGGAATGCGCAGCATCTGGCCCGGATAGATTTTATCAGGGTGCGACAGCATAGGTTTATTCGCTTCAAAGATTTCTTCGTAGCGTGCGCCGTTGCCCAATGTCTTGGCCGCGATCGCCCAAAGCGTGTCGCCTTTTTCAACCGTGTGGAAAGTGCCGTCGCCCTCGCCACCATCCATGTCTTCCTCGACCGCGGCAACGCCTTCGACGTTCCCCACAGCAAGAATGACCTTTTCTTTCATCTCTTGGCTGGCAGCCTTGCCCGAGACCTTAACCTTGTCGCCCTCGACCGAAATATCGAGCCCGTCGGCATCAAGCCCGAGATCTTTCAATTCGTCCTGAAGCGCGGCCCCGGTGACTTCGGTATCATCACCGCCGCCAAATACTTTTTTGCCAGCGTCTTTTACGAAACTCCACAAACCCATGTTGCTCTCCTTCTGGATCCACTCGGGTACGAGTGTTTCCACCTCGCCAAGCATTTCACAAGGTTTTTTATACTTCTCCGCGCCCGTCGGTGAATTGTAGCCGTGCCAGCCGCGCATAAAGCCCGCCTTTGGTCACCAGTTCGTCATGGGTGCCCATATCCACGATCTGCCCTGCTTCCAGCACAACGATGCGGTCGGCCTTTTTCACGGTTGCCAGACGGTGCGCGACAATCAGGGTCGTGCGGTCAGCGCTTAGCCTGTCCACGGCGGACTGCACTGCCCGTTCGCTTTCGGCATCCAAAGCGCTAGTCGCTTCGTCCAACAGCAGGACCGGCGCGTCGCGCAAGATGGCGCGGGCAATGGCGATACGTTGCTTTTGCCCGCCCGACAACATCACCCCACGCTCGCCCAAGTAGCTATCGTAGCCGTCGGGTAGCGCGGTGATGAACCCGTGCGCGGCGGCTGCCTCGGCGGCGGCGGTGATTTCCGCGTCTGTGGCGTCGGGGCGGCCAAAGCGGATGTTTTCGCGGGCAGAGGCTGCAAAGATCACCGGATCTTGCGGGACAAGGGCAACCGACTGCCGGAAGACCGCACGCGACACGTCGCGCAGGTCCACGCCATCAAGGGTAATCCGCCCCGAGGCGGGGTCATAGAACCGCAGGATCAACTGGATGATCGTTGTTTTACCCGCGCCCGACGGGCCGACAAAAGCGACCGTTTCACCGGGGTCGATCGACAGATTGATCCCGTCCAGCGCCTGAACGTCGGGGCGCGCAGGATAGGTGAAATGCACATTCTCAAAGGCGATGCGCCCTACGACGGGGGTGGGCAAGGCAATGTCGGTTTCAGGGTCTTGCACGGTGTCTTGCGTCCGCAGCAGTTCGACCAGACGCTCTGTCGCGCCGGCGGCACGCTGCAATTCGCCCCAAATCTCGGACAGGGCGGCGACGCCGCCTGCGACCATGACGGCATAGATCACGAATTGCACCAGCGCACCGGGGCTCATCTGATCAGCACGTACATCGCGCGCGCCCATCCACAAGACGCCCACCACACCGGCAAAGACCAAAAAGATCACGATAATCGTCATCAGCGCACGGGTCTTGATCCGCCGCTGTGCCGCATCAAAGGACGCTTCGGTCATCTGCCCGAACTGCGCCTGACTGGCGGCCTCGTTGGTAAAGGCCTGTACGGTCTGCACCGCACCAAGGCTTTCGGACGCGTTCCCCGAGCTCGCCGCGATCCAGTCCTGATTTTCGCGACTTAGCACGCGCAGGCGACGTCCCAACACAAGAATGGGCACAATCACCGCGGGCACGATCAGCAGCACCATCGCCGTCAGCTTGGCCGAGGTAAACAACATCAGCACCAAACCACCGGTCACGATCAGCATATTGCGCAGCGCGATCGACATCGACGACCCGACCACCGACAGAATCAACGTCGTGTCGGTCGTGATCCGGCTCAGCACCTCGCCCGTCATCAGGTTCTCGTAGAACGCGGGGCTCATGGAAATGACGCGGTCGAACACGGCCTTGCGGATATCCGCGACGACCCTTTCGCCAAAGCGGGTGACAAGCGCATAGCGCAGCCCCGTGCCGACGGCCAACAGCCCGGCGATGATCAGGGCCGCCACAAAATACTGGTCCAGCAATTCGGCCTCGCCGCTGCCAAAGGTGTCGATCACCCGGCGCACCGCCAAGGGCAGCGTCAGCGAAATCATCGCCGTCAGCACCAGCGCCAGTATGGCAGCGATCATTAACCCCCGATACGGCGCGAGAAACGGCAGCAGCGCACGCAGAGCCCCCAACTCACGCGATTTTTCGCGTTCTTCGGTGCCGGGGCCGGGCGTCGGGGTACGTGCCATGTGATATCCTTTGGAGTGCTGCCGTGTCATCGCCCGCACGCCGCGCGGGGTCAAGTGCTGCCCCCGTAGCGAACTTGCGACAAAAGCGCATTGATCCAACGCAAATACGAGTAATCAAAGGAATTTCAGGAAAGAGTGGAGCGGGCGGCGGGAATCGAACCCGCGTCTTCTGCGTGGAAGGCAGAGGTCTTACCATTACACAACGCCCGCGCTACGAAAGGAGAGGTAAGTCATCCGCCACGGGTCGTCAAGGCCGTCTGCGAGGGCAAGATGTCGGAAAGAACAGAATGCGCCGCGCGCCGCCCTTTACCTCGCCTGACCAATGACGCAAATTCGGCAACGCGAAAGAACACAAGGAGACGACAATGCCCAACCCGCTTTACGACGCTTTATTCGGTCGCCATATCGGGCAATCCACGGCATTTCTGATCCTGCCCGACGGGCGCACCATCACCCATGATCAATTCATCCGCTCTGCCGCGCGCTATGCCAATGCGTTTGCTGACAAGGGACTGATAGCGGGCGACCGTGTGGCGGTGCAGATCGGGAAATCGCCCGATGCGCTGGCGCTTTATGCGGCCTGTGTTCAAGCGGGGCTGGTGTTTTTGCCGCTCAACCCCGGCTACACCGCCTCCGAGGTGGATTACTTCGTCGGCAACTCCGGTGCGCGACTGCTGGTGTGTGATCCTGCCGATGTCAGCGCACTGGCCCCCGTTGCCGCTGCGGCTGGCGCGGCTGTTGAAACCATGGACGCCACCGGCCGCGGCACGCTGCGCGATCTGGCAGCCTCACTGCCCGACACATTCGACACCGTAGACCGCACCGCCGATGATCTAGCCGCGTTCCTCTATACCTCCGGCACCACGGGCCGGTCCAAGGGGGCAATGCTGAGCCAGCAAAACCTGCTCAGCAACGCCGAAACCCTTGTCGATGTCTGGCACTTCACCAAGGCTGATGTACTGCTGCACGCGCTGCCGATTTTCCATACCCATGGGTTGTTTGTGGCGACCAACATCATGCTGCTGAGTGGCGGCGCGATGGTGTTCTTGCCCAAGCTCGATATCGACCAGTTGATCCGCTTTATGCCGCAGGCCACCGCGCTGATGGGCGTGCCGACGTTCTACACCCGCTTACTCTGCTCTGATGATTTCACCGCCGGATTGACCGCACATATGCGGCTGTTCATTTCAGGCTCTGCGCCGCTGCTGGCGGAAACCCACAAGCAGTTCGAAGAACGCACAGGTCACCGCATTCTGGAACGCTACGGGATGACGGAGACCAATATGAACACGTCGAACCCCTATGACGGACCGCGACGCGGGGGCACGGTGGGCACGCCGTTGCCGGGTGTCGAGCTCAAGATTTGCGACCCCGAAACCGGAGAGACCCTGCCTCAGGGAGAGATTGGCGTTGTTGAGGTACGCGGCCCGAATGTTTTCCAAGGCTATTGGCAGATGCCCGAAAAAACCGCCGCTGAACTGCGCGCGGACGGGTTCTTTATCACCGGCGATCTGGGGCTGATTGACGAAGACGGCTATGTGCAGATCGTCGGACGCGGCAAGGATCTGATCATATCCGGCGGCTACAACATCTATCCCAAAGAGGTCGAGCAGGTGCTGGACGATCAACCCGGCGTTCTGGAAAGCGCGGTGATTGGCGTGGCGCATGCTGATCTGGGAGAGGCCCCTGTCGGCGTGCTGGTCGCCGATGGCAGTGCTGATCTGAACCTTGATGCGCTGTCGCAGACGGTCGCGCAGTCACTGGCGCGGTTCAAATGTCCGCGCAAGCTGGTGGTGGTCGACGCCCTGCCCCGCAACACCATGGGTAAGGTGCAAAAGAACCTTCTGCGCGAGATTTACGCGGATCTGTTTAAAGCATAACAGCGCATTTTACGGGTCGCCGACACAGGGTGTCCCGCCTACTACCCAAATTGCCAGCGCCTCCTGCATCTCGGGGATTGATCCGGGGGCGGCCACGCGCCCTGCGCCGGGGTCAAACCCCCACGCGACAAAGGCCGAGCTGCCGACGTGATCGGACAGTTCTTCGGGCGTGAAAGCACCGTTGCGGCCGGGGTCACGCAGCTGCACGCAAATCTCGGCGCTGGTTTTGCCTTTCCACGCCATCTCAATTGGAGGAAGCCGCCACGCATCTGCAATCATCGGTGGTGCATGGGGCACGCTGTTGGCTGACGCGGCGCTGATGTGACAGGTCCGGCACGGCATTGATTCTGCTCCGATGCGGCTGTCGTCAGCACGCACGTTCATGCCGTGCACCACTTCTTTCCCTAGCGCCCCCCCATACCCCAGCCCTTCCCACAGGGGCAGACCAGAGGTGCCGACGTGGCAATTGGTGCAGCGCGGATGCGAGACGACGGCGTGAATATCATCCCACGCAGCCAGCGCCGCCGCGCGACCCTGCACATCTTGCGCCCGAGCACTGCCCGCGCAGGCCAGCGCGATGATCCCGCCGGTGATCGCCCCGCGAAGGGTCCTCATACAAAACCGATCGACTTGGACAGCGGCAGTTCGCGGATACGCTGCCCCGTCGCGGCAAAGATCGCATTGGCCAAGGCGGGTGCGGCGGGAGGCACGGCGGGTTCGCCGATACCCCTTATCTTGTCGCCATTCTCAAGCCCGCGCACCATGATTTGCGGAGCCTGATGCAGCCGCATGCCCTCGTACATGTGATAGTTATCCTGCTCTGCCAAGCCGTCGCGATAGGTTAGCTCGCAGTTCATCGCGTGGCCCAAGCCAAAGATCACGCCGCCTTGCAGCTGCGCCTCAAAGTTCACAGGGTCCAGTACGCGGCCCACATCGGCGGCGACGAACACCTTGTCGATACGGATGCCGTCGGGCGAGTTAGTGATCTCGACCACCTCGGCCACGGGCACGCCAAAGGCCAGCGTAAAGGCCAGCCCCCGTCCGCGGTTCGGCCCCAGATCGCTGCCCCATTCCGACATCTCGCCCACGGCTTCCAAGACCTTGCGCGAAGCATCGTGCCAGCACAAGCGCAGCCTCTCTTGTAACGGGTCTACCCCCGCGGCGTGGCACATTTCATCCATGAAGCTTTCATGCATAAACCCGTTGCCAGACGCCCCGACCGACCGCCAAGAACTGATTGGCACCATCGCAGGCGTGCGGTAGCCGGTCACGCGGTAGTTGGGAATTTGAAACGGCTGGTCCCATGCCCCCGCGACAATCGCCACGTCCGGGCCAAAGGCGGGTTGGTTCAACCGCGCGAGCGAGGATTCAGCGACCGAAGGGGCGGCAATGGATAAATCAAACGCTGCGATACCGGCATCCGCCACAGCACCGCGTCCGCGCGCAATCGCCAGCGGGCGCGGGAAGTCATGGGTGAAGTCTTCCTCGCGCTGCCAGATCATCTTGATCGGCGTGTCGGGCAGCTGCATCGCGATCTCTACCGCTTGGGCGATATAGTCATCCTCAAGACGTCGTCCAAAGCTGCCGCCGGACATCAGCACATGCACATGGATGTCATCGCCATCCAACCCCGTCAGCCGCGCCATGTTGGCTTTGACAAAGCGGGGGATTTGCGTGCCGGTCCAAATATCAAGGCGTCCATCGGTCAGCTTGACCACGACGCTCATCGGTTCCATCGGGGCGTGGGCCAGATAGGGGATGCGGTATTCCGCCTCGACAACTGAGGCGTCTTGCAGCGCATCCTCTACGTCGCCTTCATCCTTGAAACGGCTGTCGCGGTGGTCGTCGGTGAAGGAGGCCGCCACGGCCGCAAACTGGTCGGCGCTGTTGCCGATGTAGGGCGACGGCCCCCAGTCACAGTCAACCGCCTGCGCGGCCTGAAACGCGCGCCATGTGTTATCGGCAACCACAGCAATGCCACCGGTGATCGGCAAAACCGCATACACACCGCGCATCTGTTGCGCCGCTTCGGCATCAAAACTGTTCAACCCGCCGCCAATCGCCGGATTGGTGCGGGTCGTGGCGATCACCATACCGTCCATCTGCATATCGATGCCATAGATCTGCGTGCCCGTGGATTTGGCCACCACATCTGTGCGTTTTTGCGGCTTGGTCAGATAGCGCCATTCCGACGGGTCGCGCAGGATGACATCCTGCACAGGCTCGATCTCGGCGGCGATGCTGGCAAGGTCGATGTATTCAATCTTCAGCCCGTCCGGCAGCACGATACAACCATCTTCGGTGCCCAGTTGATCGCGCGGCAGGCCGGTCTGTTTCATCGCGGCCTTGATCAACGTCTCGCGCGCGACGGCACCAGCCATACGTAGGCGGTCGTACATATCGGGCACAGTCGACGAGCCGCCGGTGATATGCAGCCCCATCAGCTTGCCCACAACATCCACCGCGCCGCGCCCGCCGCGTGCCAGCAGCGTGTCAGAGGTCGCGGCAATCGGCAGCGCCTCTGCGCCGACAACGCCATTGTAATAGATCGCATCCGCCGGACCGGGCGACAGCTTGGCGTTGCGCGGATTGATATCAAGCTCTTCTGCGATCATATGCGCCTGCATCGACCACGCACCCTGCCCCACATCCGCACGCGGCGTGATCAGCGTGACCCCTTGGGCATCAACCTTGACGTAAGGCGTGATAGCGGTTTCACCGGGTTTCAGCCCGTCAAGCAGCGGGTTTTCGCCCGCGCGTTTGTAAAGATAAGTGCCAAAGACAACGCCCCCTGCAACAGCAACAGAGCCGACAAGGAAGCTCCGGCGGGCTATGGTTTTCACGCGCCCCATATCACACCGCCTTGAGCTTGAGCGCGGCGGTCTTTACCGCCTCGCGGATACGGGGATAGGTACCGCATCGACACAGGTTGCCGCTCATGGCGGCATCGATCTGGTCGTCGGTAGGCGTCGGGTTCAGCTCAAGAAACGAGGCCGCCTGCATGATCTGGCCCGATTGGCAGTAGCCGCATTGCGCGACCTGCAGGTCGATCCATGCCTCTTGGACGGCATGGCGCACGGCGGGGGTCCCCAACCCCTCGATGGTGGTAATCTCGCCCGCTACGTCACCAGCAGCCAATTGGCAGGCGCGAACCGCGATCCCGTCCATATGCACGGTACAAGCCCCGCACTGTGCGATGCCACACCCATACTTTGGACCCGTGATGCCCAGAATATCGCGCAAGACCCACAGCATCGGCATGTCTTTCTCGACGTCCACATCATGGATCACGCCATTCACCGTAAGTTTCATGCCCTGTCTCCCAACGTTCACTCTATAAATACCAGCGGGAACGACGTGGTAAACCCACCGTGTCCCGCAGCCCCCTCTGCCCTCACGTCAAAACATGATGGCCTAGGGGGCTTTAGAAAGCATAAAACGCCGCCCCACTGGGACGGCGTTTGCCATAGATTTTACGAAATCGCGCTTAGAATTCAACGACCGCACGAATGGATTCACCTTTGTGCATCAGCTCGAACCCTTCGTTGATCTGGTCCAGCGTCAGTTTGTGGGTGATCATCGGGTCGATCTCGATTTTGCCGCTCATGTACCAGTCGACGATCTTGGGCACGTCAGTGCGGCCCTTTGCCCCGCCGAATGCAGTCCCTTTCCAGACGCGACCCGTCACCAACTGGAACGGACGGGTCGAGATTTCGGCCCCTGCCGGTGCAACGCCGATGATGATGCTTTCGCCCCAGCCCTTATGTGCCGCTTCAAGCGCCTGACGCATGACTTTGGTGTTGCCCGTCGCATCAAAAGTATAGTCCGCGCCGCCCTTGGTCAATTCAACCAGATGCGCGACCATATCGCCTTCGACCTTGTTGGGGTTCACAAAGTCGGTCATGCCGAAGTAGCGGCCTGTCTCTTCCTTGTCGTCGTTCAGATCGACGCCGACGATCTGGTCGGCTCCGGCCAGGCGCAGACCTTGGATGACGTTCAAGCCGATGCCGCCCAGACCAAAGACTACGCAGCGCGCGCCGATTTCGACCTTAGCGGTGTTGATCACCGCGCCGATACCCGTGGTCACACCGCAGCCGATATAGCAGATCTTGTCAAAGGGCGCGTCCTTGCGGACTTTGGCAAGCGCGATTTCAGGGATGACCGTGTGATTGGCGAAGGTAGAGCAGCCCATATAGTGGTGGATCGGCGTGCCATCCATCATCGAAAAGCGCGTTGTGCCATCGGGCAGCAGGCCCTGACCTTGGGTCACGCGGATCGCCTGACACAAGTTGGTTTTGCCCGACAAGCAGTATTCGCATTCGCGGCATTCGGGCGTGTAAAGCGGAATGACGTGGTCGCCGACCTCCAGCGTGGTGACGCCTTCGCCGATTTCCAGCACAACACCCGCGCCCTCGTGACCCAGAATGGCGGGAAAGATACCTTCGGGGTCGTCGCCCGAACGGGTGAATTCATCCGTGTGGCACAGGCCCGTGGCTTTGATTTCGATCAGGACTTCACCCCGCTTGGGGCCTTCCAGATTTACGTCCATCACCTCAAGCGGTTGACCTGCGGCAACGGCGACGGCGGCGCGTGTTTTCATCATAAGAAGCGTCCTTTTGCTGTTTGGGACAAAAGGGAGAAAACGAGCCGATTTGTCAAGGTCAAGAGGGTATGGCTAAGCGGCAAGGTCTGCCGCTCGGGGCGCTGCCCCCGGAGCCGCTTTGCGGCCCCTCCCCCGGGATTTCCAGCCATTTGGAAGCATGTATATGCGTTTGTGCGCCGCGTGTTTTTCCTGTTCAATCGGTTCTGCGACAAGGATGACGTACCGTGACCGAGGAGAAGACCATGGCAGACCGAAGCGAGATCGGAATGAAAACCCGCCGCGCCGTCTTGGGCGACGCCCATGTCGACCGCGCCGAGGCGGCAAAGACCGAACTGGATGCACCGTTTCAAAACCTGATCACCGAAGCAGCCTGGGGCACGGTCTGGGCGAGTGACAAGATCAGCCATCGCGAACGATCAATGCTGACGCTGGCGTTGCTGGCGGCGACCGGCAATTTTGACGAGATCCCGATGCACATCCGTGCCACCACCAATACCGGTGCCAGCAAATCCGACGTGATAGAGGCGTTCCAGCATGTTGCCATCTACGCGGGGGTGCCAAAGGCGAACCATGCGCTTAAGCTCGCGAAACAGACCTATCAGGAAATGGAAGCTGGCGAATGACCGATCAGAACGGAGCGTTCTTTCACCGAGACCGCAATTGGCACCCGCCCGCGCTGGCACCGGCCTATAAGACGTCGGTGGTGCGGTCGCCACAAAAGGCGCTGATTTCCATGAACACAACGTTGAGCGAACAGACCGGACCGGTCTTTGGTCACACTATGCTGGGCGCACTGGATAATGACCTGATCCTTAACTACGCCGCTGACGGCGAGATGGCGATTGGTCAGCGGATCATCGTGCATGGTCGTGTGCTGGACCAGAACGGGCGCGGCGTGCCGGGTGCCTTGTTGGAGTTCTGGCAGGCCAATGCGGGCGGGCGCTATCGCCATAAGAAAGAGGGCTATCTGGCCCCGCTCGATCCCAATTTTGGCGGTTGCGGGCGCACGGTGACGGACGAGAACGGCGGCTTTAGCCTGCGTACCGTCAAACCCGGTGCCTATCCTTGGCCAAATGGGGTGAACGACTGGCGCCCTGCGCATATCCATTTTTCCGTGTTTGGACAGGGGTTTGCGCAACGGCTGATCACCCAGATGTATTTTGAGGGCGACCCGCTGATCTGGAAATGCCCCATTGTCCAAAGCATTCCGTCACGCGCCGCCGTTGAACAGCTAATCGCACCGCTGGACATGGACAATACCGTGCCAATGGATGCCCGCGCCTATAAGTTCGATATCGTGCTACGGGGCCGCCGGTCGACCCTGTTTGAAAACCGGATGGAGGGGACCTGATGCAAGAGCTGACCCAGTTGAAAGAAAGCCCGTCCCAGACAGCAGGGCCCTATGTCCATATCGGCTGCGTGCCTAATTTTTGTGATATCACCGGTGTTTACCCTGAGGATCTGGGCGCGCAGATGGTCAATGCCTATACCAAGGGCGAACGGATCACCCTCAAGGGGACGGTCTTTGACGGCACCGGCACCGCGATCAAGGATGCCATGGTCGAGATATGGCAGGCCGATGCCGACGGGATCTATCCCGGCAACGATCCACGCGGCGTGGCGGACCCGAACTTCACCGGCTGGGGGCGCAAAGCGGGGGACTATGACACCGGCGAATGGGTGTTCCACACCATCCGACCCGGTGCCGTGCCCTTTCCTGACGGGCGGATGATGGCCCCGCATATCAGCTTGTGGATTGTCGCGCGGGGGATCAATATCGGCTTGAATACACGCATGTATTTCCCCGATAGCGACAACAGCGCAGACCCGTTGCTGACCCGCATCGAACATCAAAACCGCGTAGCGACCCTGATCGCGGAGAAAGAGGCCGATGGCGTCTATCGGTTTGATATTTACCTTCAGGGCGAGAAAGAGACAGTGTTCCTAGATGTCTGATCCATGCATTCTTTGCGTTGCCATCACCGGCAGCGTGCCCACCAAAGCCGCCAACCCCAATGTGCCTGTCACGATCAATGAACAGATCGAAAGCACCCATGCGGCATTCGAGGCCGGAGCGAGCATCTGCCACGCTCATGTGCGCAACGACGACGAGACCCCCTCGTCGGACCCTGACAAATTTGCGCGGCTGAAAGAGGGCGTCGAGAAACACTGCCCCGGCATGATCATCCAGTTCTCGACGGGCGGGCGGTCCGGTGCGGGCGAGGCGCGTGGCGGCATGCTGTCCTTGCGGCCCGATATGGCGTCTTTGTCGGTGGGGTCGAACAACTTTCCCACCCGCGTCTACGAGAACCCGCCGGATCTAGTGGAATGGCTGGCGTCGGAAATGCGCACCTACGAAGTCGTCCCCGAGATCGAGGCCTTTGACCTGAGCCATATCTTGCAAGCCATCCAGCACCACAAGAACGGCAAACTGTTCGGGCGGCTGTATGTGCAATTCGTCATGGGCGTCAAAAACGCCATGCCCGCCGACAAAGAGGTCTTTGATTTCTATGTGGCACAGATGAAGGCGCGGGCCCCCGAAGCCGCTTGGTGTGCCGCAGGAATCGGGCCGAACCAGATTGTTGTGAACGAATGGGCCATTGCCGCAGGCGGCCACACGCGTGCCGGCCTGGAAGACAACGTACGTCTGGACAAAGACACGCTGGCCCCGTCGAACGCGGCCTTGATCAAACGTGCCGCAGATCTGTGCGAGAAATACGAACGTCCCGTTGCGACATGGCAGCAAGCGCGCGACATTCTCGGGCTGCGCAGCGTCGCGGGCTAACCGTTTTTTACTGCCCCCGTTTGTGACACCATAAAGCGGGGGCGGCACCGGCCTTGGCGCAGATTGCATTTGGCCCGACCCGCGTGACACCCGTTTGGAAAGCACCTGCCCCTTAACCCAAGGAACCGCCACACGTGACACGTATCCTTGCTGTAACCTGTATGCGCAACGAAGGGCCTTACTGCCTTGAATGGATCGCGCATCACCGCGCCGCGGGGGTGACCGATTTTCTAATTTTCACGCATGATTGCACTGATGGCACGCCAGAACTGCTGGATCTGCTTGGCGATGTAACCCATGTGCCCTTTGTGCCCGAGGTCGATAAATCGGTTCAGTGGCAAGCGATGCGGCTGGCGGATCGCCATGATCTGATGAAGCAGGCCGATTGGGCGCTGTTCTTTGATTGTGACGAATTCCTGTGCCTTCAGGCTCCGATGGCTAGCCTCAATGATCTGATTGCCGCGGTCCCGACTGACACCGACGCGATCGCCCTGCCGTGGCGATTTTTCGGTGCAGATGGCCAAGAGGCTCTGCAGGACGCGTTGACCCCGCTCCGGTTTCGCCGGGCCGCACCCGAGCCCTTTCACCTGCCCGCTGGCAGCTTCTTCAAAACCCTGCACCGCCCCGCAGCCTTTCAGAAGCTCGGGGTGCACCGACCCAAGAAAAAGGGCAGCACCAGCCCGCAGTGGAATCTTGGCGGTGTGCAGGCGGCCCCAGGCGGGTTTGCCGA
This sequence comes from Sulfitobacter sp. M22, assembly GCF_021736025.1. Lineage (NCBI taxonomy): Bacteria > Pseudomonadati > Pseudomonadota > Alphaproteobacteria > Rhodobacterales > Roseobacteraceae > Sulfitobacter > Sulfitobacter sp. M22. Next base: position 1,530,536 of record NZ_WMEC01000001.1, read on the forward strand.
AAATGACAACCGGATCAATATATTCGGCACCCTACAGACCCACGCGCGGGCGCGGTTGAACCACTATTCCTTGCGGTCAGCGGCAGAGTTCATGGTCAAACGCGGACGCGGCCTGCCCAACCGGACGACCAAGCCACTGGACCTGCATTACTGGGCGGAACGGAATTTCAACACGGTCAAAGACACGATGATCGACCCGATGATGGCCGCGACCAAGGCAGAGATGACCCGCCTGCGGGCCCTGACGGGCGTCGCTTCCGCGCATGAGGCTGCGATCCAGTGGCACCAAGACGCCTTTGCTGCGCTGATGTCGGACCCCGCCGAGGTTCAGTTTTACTGGCATCTGCTGTTGCTGGGTACCAGCACGCCCCCGACCGCCGAGCAAACACAGGCCCATTTGTTGCGCCACGTCGGCACCTGACGGGCCCCTACCCGCGCACCGTCCCACAAAGGACACTGGCATAGAAAAAGGCGCGACCGGGGACCGGCCGCGCCTTGGAGTGTCGTTACGCGTGCTTACGCGAGGTCGAAACGATCAAGGTTCATCACCTTGGTCCATGCCGCCACAAAGTCGGTGACGAATTTGTCTTTCGCGACGTCGCCGGCATAGACTTCCCCGATGGCGCGCAGCTGCGAGTTCGACCCGAACAGCAGATCGACAGCGGTACCGGTGTGCTTGAGCTCACCCGTGGCGCGGTCCCGGCCCTCGTAGATGTCGTCGGTGGCAGTCTCTTCCGCCTTCGACCACACAGTACCCATGTCCAGTAGCGTGGTGAAGAAATCGTTGTTCAACGTACTGGGCGCATCTGTGAACACGCCGTGTTTAGAGCGGCCTACGTTCACGTCCAGTGCACGCATACCACCGACCAACACAGTCATTTCCGGCGCGGTCAGCGTCAGAAGCTGGGCGCGATCCACCAGCAGCTCTGCCGTGGTGACCGAATAGCGGGTCTTGGCAAAGTTGCGGAAGCCATCTGTCACAGGCTCGAGATAGGCAACGGAATCGACTTCGGTCTGCTCAAGCGAAGCATCGCCGCGGCCTGGTGCGAAGGGCACAGTCACGTCGTGACCTGCGTCCTTTGCAGCTTTCTCGATCCCGGCCGCACCGGCCAACACGATCAGGTCAGCGACCGAGATTTCCTTGTCGCCTGACTGGGCGCCGTTGAACTCGGTACGGATGCCTTCCAGTACGTCCAGCACTTTGGCCAACTGATCGGGTTCGTTCACTGGCCAGTCTTTCTGCGGTGCCAGACGGATGCGCGCGCCATTGGCACCACCGCGTTTGTCCGACCCGCGGAAGGTCGCGGCAGAGCCCCAAGCGGTGGCTACCAGTTCCTGAACGCTTAGGCCCGATGCCAGCACTTTGGCTTTCAGCGATGCAACGTCCGCGTCATCCACCAACGTATGCGTCACGGCGGGGATCGGGTCTTGCCAGATCAGCTCCTCGCTGGGGACATCCTTGCCCAGATAGCGGGCAATCGGCCCCATGTCGCGGTGGGTCAGTTTGAACCATGCACGGGCAAAGGCGTCGGCGAATTCCTCGGGGTTCTCGTGAAAACGCGTCGAGATTTTGAAATACTCGGGGTCTTCGCGCAGCGCGAGGTCAGAGGTGAACATGATAGGCGCGTGACGTTTGGACGGGTCATGCGCATCCGGCACGGTGCCTGCGGCGTCGCCATTCTTTGGTGTCCACTGCACAGCACCGGCAGGGCTTTTGGTCATTTCCCACTCGAGCCCCAGCAGATTGTCGAAATAGGTCATGTCCCAGCTTGTCGGGGTCTGCGACCATGCGCCTTCAAGCCCGCTGGTCAAGGCGTGGATGCCGTGGCCGGTCTCGTGCTTGTTGGTCCAGCCAAAGCCCTGGCTTTCCAGTGGCGACGCTTCGGGATCGGGGCCGGCATTCTCGCCGCCCACGGCACCGTGCGCCTTACCAAAGGTGTGCCCACCCGCGATCAGCGCCACGGTTTCATAGTCGTTCATTGCCATCCGGCCAAAGGTGTCGCGGATGTCATTGGCAGAGCCTTGCAGATCGGGTTTGCCGTCTGGCCCTTCGGGGTTCACATAGATCAGGCCCATCTGCACAGCGGCCAGCGGGTCTTCCAAGGCGCGCTCTTCGCTATAACGCTTGCTGCCCAGCCATTCGTCTTCGGGGCCCCAGTAAACGTCCTCTTCGGGTTCCCAACGGTCCACACGGCCACCGGCAAAGCCGAATGTTTTCAATCCCATGGATTCAAGCGAGATGTTCCCGCACAGAATGATCAGATCGCCCCATGAAATCTGGTTGCCGTATTTCTGCTTGATCGGCCACAGCAGGCGTCGCGCTTTGTCGAGATTGGCGTTATCCGGCCAGCTGTTGAGCGGCGCGAAACGCTGTGTGCCCGTGCTGGACCCGCCACGGCCATCCGCCGTCCGGTAGGTGCCCGCTGCGTGCCACGCCATACGGATGAAGAAAGGGCCGTAGTGGCCGTAGTCTGCGGGCCACCAGTCCTGCGAATCTGTCATCAGCGCGTGCAGGTCTGCCTTGACCGCCTCGATGTCCAGTTTCTTGAACTCTTCAGCATAGTTGAAATCCGGCCCCAGCGGGTTCGAATCGATGGAGTTTTGGTGCAACAGCTTGAGGTTCAGCTGGTTCGGCCACCATTCATTCAACGACCGCGCACCGCGCTTCGAGTTGCGGCCGTGGCTGCCGACAACCGGGCATTTGCTGATGTTTTCGACGTCGTTTCCGTCCATGGTGGTCTCCGATGTTATCTGTCTGGTGCGCGGTTTGGGCCGCGTCACGGGGGATGGATGTCGGGGGCGCGACACAGTCTGCCCCCGTCTTTCTGGAATTGTTCTAACAGCAGTTATTGATTAGTTTAAGTTGGCATTTCCTATCAGTTTGATAACTACAAACTATGACTAACATCACCTTAAAGCAGCTTCGCTATTTCGAGGCCGTCGCCCATCACCGTCATTTCGGCCACGCCGCTGAATCTTGTGCGATTTCGCAGCCTGCCCTGTCCGTGCAAATCAAGGAGCTAGAGCAGAACCTGCAGACGCCCCTGTTTGATCGCGGCGGTCGCACGATCACACTGACCAGCTTTGGCGTCGATTTCGCGCCACGCGCACGGGCGATCTTGCAAGGCGTGGACGAGCTGCAAGATATGGCGCGGGCGTCCAAGGACGGGCTGATGGGCCGGCTGAGAATCGGGATCATCCCCACCATCGGCCCTTATCTGCTGCCCTCGATCATCACCAAGCTGACGCAGATGAACCCCGCATTGGATATCCACGTTCGCGAAACGATGACCCCGCGGCTGATCAACGAGCTGACAGAAGGCCGCATCGACACCGCCATTGTCGCCCTGCCCGTGTCAGAGCCATCCCTGACCGAAGTTGCCCTGTTCGACGAAAAATTCATGCTGGTCCGCCCCGAGGCAGACCGGGGCAAACCGATCCCCAGCAGTGCACGCTTGAACGAAATGAAGCTGCTTTTGCTTGAGGAAGGGCACTGTTTCCGCGATCAGGCTCTGTCGTTTTGTGACATGCAGTCGGAAACCGCGCGCGAGGGGCTGGATGCGAGTTCACTGTCCACACTAGTGCAGATGGTCGGCGCAGGTATCGGCGTCACGCTGATCCCCGAAATGGCGGTCGCGGTTGAAACGCGGTCGGCACAGGTGGCGGTCAACGCTTTCCCCGCGCCCGAACCGACGCGCCGCGTGGGGATGATCTGGCGCAAGACCAGCCCGCTGGCGAGCAAACTGTCCGAGATCGCCGATCTGATCCGCCCGACCTAAGCGGGCGGATCATCGTTTCATCGCGGTATCAGCCCAACCGCGCTAGCAGCGCGCGCGACGGGTCGCCGGTTGCGGGCAGTCCTTGGCTTTGCTGATAGGCGGTGATCGCCTTGCGGCTGTTCGGGCCGATCACACCGTCGGTGCCGTCTGTGTCAAAGCCGCGGGCGGTCAGCCGTTCCTGCAACGCTTTGCGGTCTTCGATCGTCAGCCCGTATTTGTCCGGTCCAAAGCTTGCCTGAATTGGCCCGCCCCCCGCGATACGGTCCGACAGATGCCCGACGCCAATCGCGTAATTGTCCGAGTTGTTATAGCGTTTGATCGCTTTGAAGTTGTTAAAGATCGCAAAGCGTGGCCCGCCTGCATCCGGCTGCAAGATTTGTACCGGCGTGGCAGAGCTTGCCGCCGCTGTGCCCATCTCTGCGCCCCATTTCTGGCCGGATTTCCAGCCTGACTTCGCCAGATAGGCCGCGGTCGAGGCCAGCGAATCCGACGGGTCATCCGACCAGATATCGCGCTTGCCATCACCGGTGAAATCAACAGCGAAGGACTGGTAGGAGGTGGGGATGAACTGCGTGTGCCCCATCGCGCCAGCCCAGCTGCCGGTCAGACCGGCTGCCGACACATCGCCGCGTTCAAGGATGCGCAGTGCCGCGATCAGCTGCTTTTCAAAGAACGCCCCGCGACGTCCGTCATAGGCCAGCGTCGATGTGGCCGACACGACCGGCACATTCCCGCGTCGCTCGCCGTAAAAGCTTTCAAGCCCCCAAACGGCGGTGACCACTTCGGCGGGTACGCCATAGCGCGCTTCGATCTGGCGCAGCACGCCTTGGTGACGCGCGAATGCAGCCCGCCCTTTGGTGACACGCTCGTCCGATGCCGCAATGGCAAGGTAATCCTCAAGCGAGCGACTAAACTCGGTCTGGTTGCGGTCGCGCTTGACGACGCCCGGCAGATAGCCCGTACCAGCAAAGCCACGGCGAAGGGTGCTGTCGGAAATGCCCTGCGCCGCAGCACGCGATTTGAACGCCGACACCCACGCATCATAGCCTGCATTCGGCTGCGGCTGTAGGTCTGCTGCCAGCCCCGCATCACCACGCGGTGCGAAGCTGCCCGCCCTGTTCCCCGTGGTACATGCCGCAAGGCCCAACGCGGCCACTCCGACTGCAAAACTTCTTCTTGAAATACTCATACTGCCCGCGCCCTTATTCGTTATGACTTCGGCATAGAATAGCCGAAGCACGGGGGCGGGCAAAGCGGATGATACGCCTTGGCAAAGCTTTGCCTATTTGGTCGGTATATAGAGCGGCACAGTCGACATCGACATCTTGGCCGATCCGTTCTGCACATCGCGCGCGTGGCTGATATAGACCAACGTGTTGTTCTCTTCGTCGAAAATGCGTTTGACTTTCAGCGTCTTGAAGATGACGGACCGGCGTTCGCTGAACACGGTCTCCCCTTCGTCATCGCGCGAGATATCGCCGATTTCGATCGGGCCGGTTTGTCGGCAAGAGATGGAGGAGTTCGACGGGTCTTCGAACCAGTTGCCTTTTTGCAGACGGTCGATCAGGCCCCGTTCAAAGTAGGCCAGGTGGCACGTAACGCCTTTGACATCCGGGTCGGCGACAGCCTCAACCACAATGTCATTGCCCAGCCAGTCCACGTCCACATTGCCCACAACATCGGCGGTTGCGGTCATTGGAAGGACAAAGCCAAGGGCGGCGATGGGGACGAAGGCGGCGCGTTTGAATATGTTCATGCATCCATACGCGTCACAGCCGATATAGTTCCCACAGGTGCCCAAGAACCTCGCTGCCCCCCGCCGTTTAAGTGACACGCGTCCAAAATGCGACTTTGCCCGCATGTCTCTTGCGCAACCGTTGGACAAAGGCGTCATTGCTCTCGAAACGTCCATAGCCCTCGATCTCGAGGTCCGCTGCCGCGCAATCCATCAGGTGATCCGCCGCCTGCGCATAGCGCGCCTTGGCACCTTCCCGCAGGGCGGCTTCGATCATCGTGCGCCAGCACAGCGCCGCCGCCAAAGGATGGCGGGACCGCAGCGCATCGGCTGCCTCTGTCAGGGCCGCGACTTGGGTACCGCTCAACCTGTCGGCACGCGTTTCGATCATGGTGGCCAACCCGCGCAAATCGGGCCACGCGAGGAAAAAGCCAATGGCAGCGTTCAGGTCTTTGAACGTTGCGGCATGCGCCTTGGCGGCTTCTTCTACCTCCAGATCGTCGAAATCCGGCAGTTGCTTGAGGTGCGCGCGCAGCATGTCAGGGTCAAGCGTTTCGGCAAAGCAGTGCCAGCGGTACGCTTGGGCATCGTCTTCCCGCCCCAATGCCATGAGCACGTTGACATAGGCCGCATCCCATGCGCCGCGCCCCGCGACCCTGCCCTTGGGCTGCGCCCCTTCAAGGGCATCCAGCGCGGCCGTGTGGTTGCCTTGCGCGACCCATAGTTCGGCCACCTCTACCGCAACGGTGGGCCGCGCCAGATCGGTGGATGAAAACAGCGAGATATAGGTTTCCGTATCCCCCTGCGCCAAGGCAACCTCGCGCAGGTGCATCTGGATAAAGCGCCGTTTGCGCTGAGCGGCGTAATTCCCATTCCGCCCCCGCAGTTCACGCAAAAATTGCAGCGCAGGGTGATCGTCGGTGGCGTCCAGCGGTGCGGCTTCGAACTGGTGGATCAAGGATTTCAGATGCGCCATCCCCGTTTCGCCAAGCGACGGGGCCATGCGCGTGATGACCGCGTCAAACGCACCATCACTGTTGGTTTGCACCGCCTCCCACGTGCGTTCGGCCAGCGGGATCGGGTCCAGCGGGGCACGGGCCGCAATCGGGCCGATCTCTTCACGAGCATCACAGAAAACCGCCCCCACATCGCCTTTGCTATCGTCCACCCTGCTCATGACAAAGGGCGCAAGTTCAAGAAACTCCCACAGCAGATCAAAGGCGTCTGCGGGCGCGTCTGGGGCGATCTTGTCGATGATCATCGCGGACTGCGTGCGCAGGTCCTTGATCAGAGCGTTCCGCTTGCGCCACCCGACATAGCTTTTGGCCCGACGGATCGTGACCAGCCGCTTGCGGACGTCACGCGCCAGTTCCGCGGGGCCAAGGTTGTGACTAAGCTCAAGCCGCAGGCGACGTTTCATATCGGCGCTGCCGGTGCTGACCTCGATCAACAGCTCGGCCAGACGGTCCGCCCCGAGGGCAGCAAGATTTGCGGTGTTCAGGGTCTTTTTCGACATAGGGCCTTGCTACATCGGATTTGCAGCCTGTCAAAGGGGCGCATGACCCAAGCTTTAGCCGACAAGATAAACGGCGACGCCCCAGCCCGACAGTTCGGCCAGCTTTTGCATCGCCCCGATCACATCGCCGGTCTGACCGCCGATCTGGCGCAGCGCCAGCGCCGCCACTAGCGCAGTGGCCACCACGACACCCGCAAAGATCACAGCCCCTACGCCGAACCCCAAGGGTAGGACCCCAAACAGACCAAGGGCGACCGCAACATAGACGCAGGTCGCAGGCACCTGCGCCGCCCCATGCCCCAGCCCGTCGGCCCGCGCGGCAGGCATCCGCGCCAGCCAGAACGGCAGCATCGCGCGGCTTGCCATCGACAGCCCGAGGGCGGCAGGTACAACGAGCGCCGGATTATCCAACCGCGCGATCAGCGACACATGCAGCGCCACCGACAGGATCAACGCCATGACACCGTAGCTGCCGATGCGGCTGTCGCGCATAATCTCAAGCTTGCGCGTGCGGGTCTGCCCGCCGCCGAAACCGTCGGCCATATCGGCCAGCCCGTCCTCATGCATCGCCCCCGTCAGCACGGTCGCGGCACAGATCAGACCAAGGGCCGCGACCGTCGGCCCAAAGCCCGCCGCATGCAATCCCCAATACACCAAGCTTGCGGGCAACATCGCGATCAAGCCTGCCAAAGGCCACGCCCAGGCCGACGCCCCCGTCGCAGGGATCGGATCACGCAGATATCCCACGGGGATACGGGTCAGCAGCAGGATCGCCAGCCGTGCCTCTGCCAGCCGTGCACGCAGCATCAGCCGCCCGCCACGCCTGCTTCGGCAAAGGTCGCCATGCCGCTGTGACACGCAAGAGCCGAGCGCAGGATACCAAGCGCTAGCGCGGCGCCCGATCCTTCGCCCAACCGCATATCGAAATCCAGCACCGCGGTTTTGCCGATCGCGTCCAGCAGACGTTTATGCCCGGGTTCGACGCTTAAGTGGCCAATCAGGCAGTGGTCCAGCGTCGCGGGAGACAGCGCGAACAGCGGCGCGACCGAAGCCGTGCAGATAAAGCCGTCAAGGATCACGGGAACACGCCGTTGCCGCGCCGCGAGAACAGCGCCACAAATCGCGGCCTGCTCGCGTCCGCCCAAGGCCGTCAGGATCGCGGCACCGTCCTGAGGTGTCGCGGTATGGCGGGCAAGGCCGCGCGTGATGGCGTCAACCTTGCGGCGCACGCCTTCGTCGTCAGCGCCAGTGCCGCGCCCGACCCAATCCTGCACAGCCCCCCCAAAGACCGCAGCCGTTAACGCCGCCGCGACGGTGGAGTTGCCGATCCCCATTTCTCCCAGAATCAACACGCTTGCCGCCGGATGCAGTGCCGCGGCACCTGCGTTTAGCGCTGCCAAGCACTCGGCTTCGGTCATTGCTGGGCCTTCGGTGAAATCAGCCGTGGGGCGGTCCAGGTCCAGATCAATCACCGACAGGCGCGCGTCATTCACGTGGCACAATTGGTTGATCGCCGCGCCGCCCGCCTTGAAGTTCTGTACCATCTGGGCCGTCACCTCTTGCGGAAAGGGGTTCACCCCCTGCGCGCAAATCCCGTGGTTCCCAGCAAAGACCAGCGCCTGTGCAAAGTCGATCTGTGGCACAGCCTGTTGCTGCCAACCCGCCATGAACACTGCCAGTTCTTCCAGCCGGCCCAGCGATCCGGGTGGCTTGGTCAGCGCATTCTGACGGTCACGCGCGGCGTCTTGGGCTGCGACGTCAGCTTGTGGCAGGTCGCGTGTCAGCGCCCCGAGGTCGGACAGGGAAGTCAGGGGAAAAGTCACATGCGCCATGCAAAGGGTCTCTTTCGTTTTGAATAATATCGTATGTCGGGATCAGGGATCAGGCAAGCGACGCCGGAGCAGCGGCACTGCCCTTGAGCGCAAGTGGCAAGCCGCAGGTGACCAGCACCACATGACCCGCACGAGCCCCCAGACGCTGGTTCATCAGGCCCGAGGCATCGCGGTAACGCCGCGCCAGCGCGGACATTGGAACAATGCCGCCGCCCACTTCATTCGTGACCAACACGACGGGGGAAGATTGTTCACGCAAGCATTGCAGCACTTTTTCAAGTTCCGCCTGCCAGTCCAGCTCTGCATGCATCACATTGGACAGCCAAAGCGTCATGCAATCCACCAAGCGCGCGCCCGCCCCGTCCGTGCGTGCCAGCGCACCGCACAGATCAAGCGGCTCCTCCACCGTGTCCCAACCAGCGCCGCGCTGCGTTTTATGAGCGGCGATGCGGTCTTCCATCTCGGTGTCAAACGCTTGGCTGGTGGCGATATAGACCAGTGGCAGCCCATAGGCGCGGACGTGGGTTTCGGCAAAAAGGCTCTTGCCCGATTTTGCACCGCCGGTGACCAGCGTGATCTTGTCCATATGTCCGCCCTTTGGCTGGCAGGGCAAGGCGCGATGCCCTGCCCCGGTGTCTATCAGAATTCCACACCGGCTTGTGCTGCGATACCCTGTTTGCGGAACGGATGTTTGATTTCTTTCATCTCGGTCACCAGATCTGCGATCTCGATCAACGCGTCGGGCGCGTTGCGGCCGGTGATTACTACATGGGTCATATGGGGTTTTTCGGCCTGCAGGAAATCGATCACATCTTGCGCGTCGATATAGCCATAGCGCAGCGCGATGTTGAGCTCGTCCAGCAGCACCATGCGGTTGTTTGGATCGCGGATCAGCTCTTTGGCCTTGTCCCACGCGCGACCGGCGGCAGCGACGTCGCGTTCGCGGTCTTGCGTGTCCCAGGTAAAGCCTTCGCCCATCACATAAACCTGACAGATATCGCTAAAGCGGTCTTCCAGCAGTTGACGGTCTGCTGACACCCGCGCCCCTTTGATGAACTGCACAAGGGCGCAGGGGAAACCATGACCGATACAGCGCATGATCATCCCGAAGGCCGAGCTGCTTTTGCCCTTGCCGGTGCCAGTGTGCACGATGACAAGCCCCTTGGTCACCGTCTTTTCTGCCATCATCTTGGCGCGGGCAGTCTGGACCTTTGCCATCTTCTCGGCGTGGCGCTTGTTCTCTTCTGGGGTGCTGTCGGTCATCTGTTATTTCTCCTCGTGGCGTATGTTATTGCGTGCCCTGCGCACGTCCTGCACCGCCCTAAGCGCCAGCGGCGTGCCGCAGACCCAATCGGGGGAGCTATACACCATCCTGTCGGTCTGGGCATATTGCGCGAGGGCAGGATGTAGCATGATCTCTTCGGATCGGGAACCACCGCGATAGGGCTGCGTGGTGACCAGCAGATCAGGGGCGTTCATCACCAACTCTTCAAGCGCGAGACGCCCGCTGTTTTGGCGGCCCAGTTTTTGCGACAGGTTGCGCAGACCGCCCGTTGTCACGATGTCATGCCCCAAAGTATCCACCCCCAGCGAATAGCCGTTGGGGTAGTAAAACGCGGCCACGGGTGCATCTGGCGTCAAAGCGGGCTGCGCCGCCAATGTTTGCTCTACCTGACGTGCCATCGTGTCTGCCCGCGTGGGTTGTCTCAATAGATTGCCCATCTGGCGGATTTGCGCAGGTATATCGTCAAGCTTTTTGGTGAGCGGCATTTGCGCCACCTGAAGGCCAAGATGGCGCAGCATCGCCAGCGTCGCCTTGTCAGAGTACCGCCCCGCCAGCACCAGATCAGGGTCCGACAGGTAAATCTCTTCGGCCCCCCCCGCGTTCTGAGGATAGGCCTCGGCCTCTTGCGCCAGCGAGGACGACCGCGGGTCACGCGCCAAGCGGCTGAGAGAGACGATTTGTTCGGGGTCGGCCAGCAGCAACACCATCTGATCGGTGCACAGGTTCATCGAGACCACGCGCGGCAGGTCTTGGGCGTAGACCTTGGCGGGAACGGCTGGCATCGCTCCGCAAGCAATGGCAGCAGCCAGCACCCGCAATGCCCGCTGCCCGATCACGCCCCGCCCCTCAGGGCAGCTTCCAACCGCACCCAATCAGCGGGCGGGCCAGGCAGGCCAAGGCGTATCCAGCTGTCGGAATATGGAAAAATCCGCGACCAGATGTGATGTGCGGCCAAAGCGTTCTGGGCCGCTGTGGCATCCGGCGTGGCATAGGTGCGAAACAGCGGCGTGCCGCCCACCAGCGTCCACCCTGCCCGCAGCGCCATCGCATCCATCTGCGCCGCCTCGCCTTGTAAACGTCTTGTGGTCTGCGCCGCCCATTCCGCATCGTTCAGCGCGCGCAAGGCGACCTCTATCGCCATGCCCGACACCGGCCATGGGCCTGTCATCGCACGCAATTTTGCGGCCAGTGGCTCTGCCGCCAAGACAAACCCCAGACGCAGCCCCGCCAGCCCGTAGAACTTGCCAAATGACCGCATGACAAGGATATTCTTCGGCAGATTAGCCCCGCCTTGCACCAGCGAAAGCTCTGGATCGGGATCAGCAAAGCTTTCGTCCACAATCAAAAGCTCGACCGTTTCGGCCAAGGCGCGCAAGGTGTCAGGGGCGTGGCGCTGCCCGTCGGGGTTGTTGGGGTTGACCACCACGGCGAGGGCGTACCCTTCAAGCGCATCAAGGTCAGAGGCTTCGGTCACCTGCCAGCCTTCGGCCCGCAACGCCGCGGCATGCTCATTATAGGTGGGCGACAGGATCGCGGCCTGCGCGGGCTCGATCAGGCGCGGTACCAGTTGGATCGCCGCCTGCGCCCCCGACACTGGCACGACTGCGCAGCTTGCGCCATAGGCCCGGCGTGCCGCGTCCTCCACCGCGTCAAGCGCGCTGCGCTCGGGCAGCCGCGTCCACGCTTCGGGCGTCAGTGACCCCACCGGATATGGCACCGTGTTGATCCCTGTCGAAAGGTCGATCCAGCTGGCGCGGTTCCCGCCGAACGTCCTGATCGCCCCATCCAGATTGCCGCCGTGGTCTCGCATCGCTTGCCCCTGTCAGATCAGCGCCACTAGCGCCAACACGACTGCTAATACGAACATGGCGCGAAGGTAAAGCGCCAGCCCCCGACGCAGCCCTGTCGCGTCCGCCTCTTGACCCTCCGCATTTAACCAAGGTTCATCCGCGATTTCTGAACCATAGACACGCGGGCCGGACAGGCGGACGTCCAGTGCCCCGGCCATCGCCCCTTCGGGCCAACCGGCATTGGGGGACCGGTGGTGGCGCGCGTCGCGCAGCATCACGGCGGCGCCCCGCTGCGTGTGACCCGATACCAGCACAAAGAGCAGCCCCGTCAGGCGCGCCGGAATCAGATTGACCAGATCATCCAGCCGCGCAGCCACCATGCCATAATGGCGATACCGCACCGACCGGTGGCCAATCATCGAATCCATCGTATTGATCGCTTTGTAGCCGACTAGCCCCGGCAACCCTAAAACAACGCCCCAGAACACAGGAGCCACCACCCCGTCCGATGCATTTTCAGCCAGACTTTCAAGCGAGGCGCGCGCAATTGCGGCATCGTCCAGCTTGTCAGGATCGCGCCCGATGATCATGGAAACGGCATAGCGGGCTGCGGAAGTATCCCCTTTGGCCAAGGGTTTGGCCACCGCTGCTACGTGTTCAAACAACGACCGTGGCGCCAGAAACGGCCAAGCCAGCACGCCGCCAATGGCGGTGCCCGCCCACCCTTCAGGCAGCACCGCAGCGACCGCAATCGCAGGCACGACAGCAAGCGTCAGCACCATGCAGACGCCGACTCCGCCCGACAAACGCAACCGCGCCGGCGTTTGGTCTGCGGTATTCAAGCGCGTCTCGATCGCGCGGATGACAAGGCCAATCCATGAAACAGGGTGCCCGATTTTGGTATAAAGCCGTGCGGGCCAGGACAGCGCCGCCTCGACCAGAAATCCCAGCAGGATGCCTGCCGCACCGATCATGCCATGCCTCCGGTCTTGAACCGCATTGCGCCCGTCAGGCCGTAGTCTGATAGCACCTGCTCTGCATCATCCGGAGCGCTGCCGGGCGCAAATATAAAGGCGCGGGCAGATCCGGTGTGCGCGCGCGCATACCCCAAAGCGCCAAGCCGCTGTGCCAATGCCGCGCTTGGATCGTTTCGGGGGCCCCGCAATGCTGTTGTCCGGTCTGCACTGACGCTGGCCAATCGCGCGGCCTGTGGCAAATCCTGCTGTGCGGTCGCGTTTTCCCACGCCGGCAGTAGGTCAGAGATGTCTGCGAAACCGTCATCCGCCGCATCGGTCCGGATCGGTGCCCCAAAGTATCCGCCGATGATATCGGCCCGTGGCGGCGCGGCAATCTCGCCCTTGCGTTGGGCCAGACGCGAGGCCCAGATGACCCGGTCGGGATGGGGGAGCATCAACGGATCAGTGGCCCCTTCGACCGCCAGACAAAGCGACGGCAACCGGTCTTCGGCCACGCCCGCCGCCCGCGCCACTGCGACCAGACCCGCCGTAGACGCCCCGGCCCCAACGGCAACGGGAAGGTTACCAGACAAGGCAAACCGACCCTTTTCCGCGCCGGCGATATCTATCAGACGCTCAAGCTGTTCCCAGTTGATCGCCGCAGGCCCGTCATGCACCAACGTCAAGTTGCTTCCCCGCGTGAACCGTGCCTGCACCCCATGCGCAGGGCACACCATCGTCACCAGAACAACCGGCCCCGCCGGCCCCAAACGGCCCTGCAGCCATTCACCGAAATGACCGAAGACAGGCGCAGTTTCTGCAGACGCTCCTGAAGTATCGAAAATTGTCTGCAAAATAATGGCTTTCGTCCGGAGGCAGGGAATGGGTGACGCCATATTCACGATCCTCAGGCAAACGGCAACAAGGCAAGCGACTATGGGGTAAAGGCTTTTCCGCCTCGCCCTGCCTACCGATTCTGCGTGCCGCGCTCTCGAAAGTATAGCGGCCTATTCTGGAAGGCAGTCAGATTGTACCTGAGCATTCTCGCTCGCGTTAACCTTGTGTGAGAACTTTGGACTTATCCCGGGGGGCAGGAAAGGCGGCGCGTTCGTCTTCGGCCAATGTACAAGGTGTTTGGGACACCGCAACAAGAGGTCCGTATGATGTCGATCGCAGATTTAACCTATAGCACGTTCCGCTGCGCCGCTTTGGCAGCTTTGGTTGCGGCAGGCGCAGGCAAAGCCGATGCAGGCGAGTTCACCCTTGACTGGAGTTTTTATGACTGGCCGGCAGGCAATCTTGGCCCGCTGACTGCGACCCTGCGCGACCAATACGGGTTCGAGGTTGATTTTAGAATAGCACACACCGGTATCTTCGCGGAGTTCGGCTCAACCCCCACGCCGGATGACGTGGCATTTCTTGGTGGCAATGTCGAAGCGCTTGTCGTCTTTTCAGACGCGCCCGAGAACAGCGGCGCATTCGGCGATGCCAGAACGACCACTTCGGTCTCTACCAGTTCGGGCGGCGTTGCCTTTCCGATCGACAATCTGGTGATCGATGTTCTTGATATCGACACAACTGATACAAATTCTTTGGGGGATCGCTGCGATTTTGTTACGGGTTTTGGGGACAACGGGAATCCGACCTTTGCAACCGTCAGTACGACCCCGGTTGTCCTTGTAGGTCCAGGTCCGGGTTCGGGCTTCACCGGACCGATCGGCGCGAACCAGGCTCAGTGTATCTACTTCGAAGGGGCGACCCCCTCTGCGTCATCGGGCAATGATGATCGGGGCACGGTGCGCGCGACATTCCCCGATGCCACGTCTGCCGTGACTTTCTGGTACGATGAATCGATTGCGGACGTGCGAAACTATAGCGCGTTGACGGAGTACGACCCAGGGGCACGGGCGATTGGTGTGTTGGGCAATGCATCGTTTAACGTCGATCAAAGCATTTCCCTGACCCGCAGTGCCAGCCCCAGCACGGGGACGCAGGGCGAAACGGTTACCTATAGCTATACCATCACGAACACCGGTGCCCTGCCCTTTAACACCGGACAGGATATCGTGATCGAGGATGATCTGCTTGGGCCCGTACTTTGCCCGGCCATCAGTATACCGGTCGCCCCCGGGGGCACAGTGGTCTGCCAAGCCGACTATACCATTCAGGCTTCAGATGTGCTGACTGGCACCGTAGACAGCAGTGCTGTGGCCGGTATCGGGCGTATCGGTCAACCCTTCGTGTCGCGCCTGCAATCGAACACCCAATCGCTGTCCATCGTCAGCAGCGTTCTATCCGGCGAAACCGGCTCGCAAAGCTGCACGCCCCAATCCGTATTCAGCCAACCCTCTAGTCAGCTCGCAGGTTCAGGCAGCCAGTCGAATGTGACGCTGTCCGACATCTTTTTGTACGAAGACGTGACGACCGACATCAACGGCAACCCGATCGATGTCGTGATGCAGGTCACCAGCATCAACAACGCAAGTTCGCTCGAGCTGAACACCTCGCTCGAGGCGGAGATGACGCCCGAGGATAATGCCTATATTACGTATCGGCTTCGCTTGGTGCAGGACGGCAGCGCCACATCAGCAAATCCCCAAGGTCTGGCGATTGATCAAAGCCGCATCAACGGCATCATCGTCCAGCAAACCGACGTGGACAGCCGCGACGATGATGACGATTCCTCCGATGTGGTGGGCTCCCTGACCACGCCGACGGCTACCTCTTTCTTTAATACCACGCCCCTGTCTTCCTTTCCGGCGGGCCCGAATGCAATCTCGATGGACCCTGCAAAGGTAGGCAATCCGTTAGACTGGGAGGACGAGCCAAACGAGACGAGCTTTGACAACTATGTGACCTATGAGTTCAGCACCTTCGTCGAGGCCGAGTTCATCCACGGCTACACCGGGTCGTCCGACCGCAGTGCCACGCGCGGCTCCGGCATCCAGCTCTGCGCGATTTCAAACACCTCGCCCAATGTTGTGGCGCAGGACGATGATTATACCGCGTCGCCCGTAAATACACTGCTCGGGGGCACTGCTGGCGAGATCATGGCGAATGATACCATCAATGGCTTGCCCGCCGCCTTTCCGACCGCCACGCTCGCCGTCTTAACCGAGGCCGTTCCGCAAAACACCGGCGACCCGGTGCCCTTCCTGGAGATAAGCGGTGCCGACGCGGGCCGCGTCGTTGTACCGGCCGGTGTGCCCGCTGGCGTCTATGCGATTGAATATCAACTTTGCGACGCGCTTGAACCCACCGATTGCGACCGCGCCTTGGTGACGATTGCAGTCTTCGCAGGCCTGGGTGTGGACTTTGGCGATGCCCCATTAAGCTATCTCACACCGACCCACGGCGTGGATGCGTCACCGAATGTGTACCTTGGCCTGATCGAGCCCGATATCGAACTGGTTGCCCAGTCCGATGCGACTGCGACGGCAGATGACCTGATTGGCACCGATGATGAAGACGGGGTCGTTTTTCCCGTCCTCACCCAAGGGATGATTAGCACCCTTGATGTTGCGATTACGGGTAGCGGCAACCTGCAGGCCTGGATCGACTTTAACGGTGACGGCCTGTTCGAGGAAACGCTCGGCGAGCGGGTTGCACTGGATCTTAAGGACGACGGTACGCAATTCGATAACGTCGCAGGCGACGGCGTCATCCAAATCGATGTGACTGTGCCGTCAGATGCGACGACGTCGACCACCTTTGCACGCTTCCGCTATGGCTCGGAGCCCGGTTTGTCCACGTCGAACTTTGCCGTAGATGGCGAGGTCGAGGACTATTCACTGGTCATCGCGGCCGCTGATCTGTCCGACCGTGGCGATGCGCCCGCCTCCTATGGGGATCCGCGACATGTCGTCGTGCAGGACATCTATCTGGGTGCCGGCGAACCCGACACTGAACAAACGCCACAGCACAGTCCCGATTCCGACGCGGATGATCTGTCCGGCTTTGACGATGAAGACTCCATTGCCGTCTTTCCCATTCTCGAGGCAGGCACCACCGTGCCACTGACGATCGTCACCCATGAAACCTTAAGCCTGCAACTTGCCTTGGGTATTCCAGTGGTATCGGGCATCACGAACCTGCAACTTTGGGTAGACTTTGACCAAAGCGGCACGTTCGACACATCAGAGCATATCGCGATCGACTACCGCGATGGTGGCGCAGGGGACACGGACGGTTTGTTCAACAACCAGATCACGTTGAACATCCCGGTGCCGGCAAATATCACCAGCGGCTTTACCCATGCACGCATTCGCTGGTCTACGTCCAGTGCGGTTGCGGCGGACCCTTTCGATGGGCTGAATTTTGACGGCGAAGTCGAAGATTACAAGGTCATCCTCTCGGCGGGGGCTGTGCCTTTTAGCTGCGACGGCTCGCTCTACCGCGTGACACAGGCGAATTCGCAACTGCAACGTCTCAGCTTTGCAGAATCGGGCGGCGTGTACAGCATCGCAGCAACCGATATCGGCACACCTGCAGGGGCGCAATATGATGCCGGCTGGGGGTATAATGCGCTCGACGGGTTGCTCTATGGCGTGCGGACTGGCACCCGCGAGCTGATCCGTCTGGACGCCGCCGGTGCCTACGAATTGGTCGCCACCCTGCCCGCCTCAGCAGCTGATGGGTCCTCGGCGGGCGATATCCTTCCCAATGGGGTGATGATTTACCGTGTGGAGGGTGCCAACGCATTGCAACTGCTGGATCTGACCGACCCGGCAGCGCCGGTGGATCTGGGTTTGATCATGCTGTCAGCTGCCGTTGAGCCCTCTGACATCGCTTATAACCCCAACGACGGTATGTTGTACGGGGTGAACGAAGCGTCTGACCGTCTATTCTATATCGACCCTGCGGACGGGACCCCGGGCACACGCGCACCGGTGGAATTCGGCCCGACTGCCTGGGATCAGTCTTATGGCGCGGTATGGTTCGACCTTTATGGCAGAATGTACCTCAACCAGAACGTGACCAACGATATCTATGAAGCAGATGTCGGCGTTCAGGGATCAGGCTCGGGCGGCGGTCAGTTGATCAATACCGTGCCCTCCGGTGATGGTGGCGTGAACGACGGGCTGAACTGCCCTTCCCGCTTGGGTCCCCTACCGCCCGAAGGCACCTTGGCGGGCGTTGTCTACCGCGACAGCAATTACTCCGACACCTATCAGCCCGGCGAAACCGCGCTCAGCGCCGTGACTGTCTCTTTGTATGACGACAATGGCACGGCTGACACGGCAGATGACACGTTCCTGAGCAGCGTAGAAACCGCCAGCGACGGGACCTATCAGTTCCTTAATCTGTCTGCCACGACCACCTACCGCGTAGAGGTTGATGAAGCCGACCCCGACATCCCTGCTGGGCTGGTTCCGGGTACGATAACCCCGCAGACCGGTGTCACGATCACAGCCGGCAGTGTGCGCAACGTCGATTTTGGCTTTGTAAACGGCGGGGCGACCGCAGATCTGTCGCTGACCAAGACTGTGTTCGACGCCAGCGGCCAGCCAATCACCCAAGCAGGGTCGGGCACCGCGCTCGACTTTGTCCTCACCGTCACAAACGACGGGCCTGATGGCACCACCGGGGTCCGGGTGCGCGACCTTATCCCCGACGGGTTCACCTTTGTCTCTGCCACCCCGGCAGATGGTACGGATACCTATGACGCCGGCACCGGTATTTGGGAGATCGGAGATGTCGCCAATGGCGCAAGCGAAGCACTGACATTGCGGGTCACCATGAACGCCACGGGCGAGCATACGAACGCTGCCGAACTCATCGCCTCGGATCTGCCGGACCCCGATAGTGACCCTACCGTGGGTGCACTGACGGACGATTTTGGCGACGGGATCGCCGATGATGACGAAGCCTCTGTCAGCGTCACCTTCGCCGGTTCAGGTCCGACATTGTCGGGGCGTGTCTTTGTCGACAATGGCGCGGGGTCGGATACGGCTTACGATGCCCTCCAAGGCGCAACCGAAGCGGACACCAGTGCGGCCCAGATCCGGATCACCGACAGCAACGGCACGCTTGTTGGATCACCTGAAATCGCCCGCGATGGTAGCTGGAGCCTGACCCTACCCGAAGGGTTTTCCGATGCCGTCACCATCACGGTCGTCCCAAGTAACGGGTATCTCGCCGTGTCGGAAAATCCGGGCTCCCCCCCCGGGCTGGTCAATCCCGACATCCGCGATGGCGCGTTCACTTTCACGCCAGCAGCGGGAACCTCTTACCCCGATCTCGATGTCGGCCTAGTCAAAGAAGCCCGCCTAAGTGAAAGCCAGCAAAGCGCGATCCGGCCTGCACAGGTGGTAAGCTTGCGGCACGAGTACCTTGCCGATGCAGAAGGGTCCGTGGTGTTTGACACCGACATCCAGTCGATTACCGCACCGGGCCTTTTCTCTGTTGCGCTGTATGAGGACGCGGCCTGCGACGGGACGGCGACCAGTCCGATCACCGCGGCCCTGCCTGTCACCATCGGCACGCGCATCTGTCTGGTGGCACGGGTTACCGCCTCGGGTGCTGCGGCACCGGGGTCAGCCATCGCTTTCGACGTCGTCGCTGATACAACCTACGGCGCGTCGGGTGTGACCGAACAGGACCGCAATACCGATCTGGTGCGGGTGGAATCCTCCGAAGGGGTGCTGAAGCTGCGCAAGACGGTACGCAACGTGACCCAAGGTACGCCCGAAGGGGTTAGCAACGGTGCAGCAGCAGGGGATGTGTTGGAATACCGCATCTTTCTCGACAACCCCGGACAGCTGCCGGCAACCAACATCGTCATCCACGACCGCACGCCGCCCTATACCGAACTGGCCTCCGCCATCCCGAGCCCGGTTTCCATCGGCGGGGACGTGGCGTGCACCGTGACCACGCCGGTAACAAATGCGGCGGGCTACGCGGGGTCACTGCAATGGAACTGCACTGGGTCGCATAACCCCGGCGCGACGGGGTCCGTTACCTTCGAGGTGCGTATCGCGCCCTAAGGCGGCCCCTCAAACGTTTAAAAAGAAGGGGCATTCGACCTGCCCCATGAAAGCCCCCTCGTCTCGCAGAAGCGGCACGAGGGGGATCACACGAAAAGGTTCAGCCGCGGATGGCAGGGCTACGCGACTGCGCATCAGCCCAACAACCGAACCAGCATCCAAAGCCCCATACCCAGCATCATCAGGTTCTCTGTCAAGGACACAAAGCCAAGCGGCACGTTGCTGCTGCCACCGACACAGGCACATTTCAACTCGCGCTTGTCGATATAAACCGCCTTGATCACCGACACTGCACCAATGCCACCGATTACGATCGCAACCGGTGCGGCCAGCCACAGCAAGGCCCCCGCGGTCATGGCGATGCCCGCGAAGGCCTCCCCGAAGGGGTAGACCTTGCCATAGGGTACCCAGCGTTTGGCAAGCAGATCATAGTTCAGGAACATCGTGGAAAAGCTCTCAATGTCCTGCAGCTTTTGCACCGCCAAAAAACACATGGAGATTGAGACAAACCACTGGAACGCCTGGACAGTCAGGATGCTATCGAAGGCGAACCATGACAGGCCAAGCGCCATCAGGAAGGCAACCGCGAAAATGGCGATCACTGGCTGGTAGGACGTGTCAGATTGCTGATCCTTGGGTTTGTCCAACCCGAAGTAGATCCGCAGATCATCATAGCCGCCGATCCGGTCCCCGCCGATAAAGGTTTGCGGCGTAGTTTCGACATCATGCTTATCTTTGAACGCGTCTGTTTCGTCGCGGGTTGTGAGGGGATGATCCTCGACCTCATATCCCTGACGCTCCAGCAGGTCTTTGGATTTCAGCCCATAGGGACAGGTATGGTCGGGCATCATCATCCGGTAAAGTTTGGCGGGTTGTGTGTGTTGATCAGCCATGGATTACCTCACTTTCCGTCGATCTCAGGTGTAGCGGCCGACCCACCTTCAAGGTCTGCAATCAGCGCCTTCATCTCGTCGATTTCCAGCCGCTGTGCTTTGATAATATCATCGGCCAGCTTGCGCACACGCGGGTCCGATATATTGGCCCGCTCACTGGTCAGGATGGCAATCGAATGGTGCGGGATCATGGCGCGCATCCACGAAGTGTCATCCACCGTGGATTGGCTGCGCACTAAAAACAGCGACACCGCAAACACCAATGCGCTGCCGGCAAAGATCGCGATATTCGCGCCGCGGTTGCTGTACATGCCCAACATGAAAGCGAGCATAATGATCGCCATCACCGCCCCCATATACAGCGCCATATAGCTGCGGGTTTCACTAAAGAAGACGTGATCGATGGCGTAGGTGTTCAGGTACATCAAACCGAACATCACTACGGTCGAGGTAATGATCATTGCAAAGAAGCGCCAATATGACATGAGAAGACCTTTCGTAAAATTGCTATGGCAATAAAACGGCCCTCCCACGCAGGAGGGTTCCCGCCGCCAGCGATTATTTTCTGCAACGTGCCTTGATCTCTGCGGGCAGAAGGCCATCACCGCCGACTAAATTCCCGCGTGCTTAGCTATAAGCACCGGCGGAATAGGTCAGTTCGTAGCTGTGGCTATACAGCTCGAATACAATGCCAAAGGGGTCTTCGACATAAACCATGCGGTAGGGTTTATCGTTAGGAAAATATTCCCGTACGGGCATCCGTTGCTTGCCCCCCGCCGCGATAATCTTGGCCAGTAGATCTTCGAGATTTGGGTCCTGGATGGCGAAGTGAAAGGTGCCGTGCTGGCGGAGGTTCAGCGGGTCGGCGGGTGCGTGGTTGTCCTCGAATTCAAACAATTCGATCCCGATGCGGTCCGCCGTCGCAAGGTGGGCGATACGCAACCGCCCCCAGCCCGCGCCAAAGACATCGGTACACATCTGCCCGATATCGCTGTCGTCCTCGACGATTTCGGTCGGCTGCATAATGACGTAGAATCCCAGAATATCGGCGTAAAACTGAACGGCCTGATCAAGGTCGGGCACAGAAAGCCCGATGTGAGAAAAGCTGCGCGGTGTCGGTGTCATGATCTATCCTTTGTTCACTGATACCCCCATGATTTAGGCGGACCGCCCACAAACATAAAATTATCATATGGAATGGATTTAATAACATTTTGGAATGAACCATGTTGAATGCTTCGTGGCTGGAGACTTTCACGACCCTTTGCGACATCGGTCATTTCACGCGCACTGCAGATCGGCTCGCCATGACGCAACCGGGGGTGTCGCAGCATCTGCGCAAACTTGAACAGCAGGTGGGTCAGCCCTTGATCTTGCGGGACGGCAAGTCTTTTACCCTGACCCCTGCAGGAGAGGAACTACTTTCCATCGGCCGCGCGCGCCGGTCAGAGGAACGCGCGCTGCGCGACAGGATGCAGCGCGATGACCCTTTGATAGGCACCGTGAGGATCGGCTGTTCGGGGAGCTTTGCGCTTTGGCTTTATCCGCAACTGATCGCGCGGATGTTGCAGGCACCAAAGCTCGTGATCGACCTAAACGCGGCACCGCAGTCGCAAATCATGGCCGAGGTGGCGGCGGGCAGACTGGATCTGGGCGTGGTGACCCGTGCCCCTGATATGCCGCGTATCACGGCGACCCCCCTGTGCCGAGAAGAGCTGTGTCTGGTTCTGCCAGCCGCTTTCGATACCACTGACCTGACCCTACAGCGTCTTGATGCGTTGGGGTTCATCGCGCACCCCGACGGCAACGCCTATGCGGACGACCTTTTGGCGCGTAATTTCGATGATTACCGTGGGGCAGAACAACTGCGGGTCCGCAGCTCGATCAACCAGATCGGGCAAATTCCCCTGCCCGTCGCCCAAGGGCTGGGCTATACGATCTTGCCACGTTCTGGGGTGGAGGCGTTCCCCAAGCGCGATGCGCTATCGGTGCATGCGCTGCCCGACCGGCGGTTTCATGATCTGTGGCTGATCGCCCGTAAAGACCGCGTCGCGTTCGCCCGCGTCGCCGCCACTGCGGAAGGGATCACCGCGGCCGTTGAAACGCGTGGCTAAGGCCGGCTCTCGGGCGGGGCATCATCATCCAACAAAACCCGCGCCGATGCGCCCTGCGGATCGTCATACTGGCCGGACTTCAACGTCCAGAGAAACGCACAAAGCCCGAGACCGCCAAGGATCACGGACACGGGGATCAGGATGAAAAGCACGTTCATTGCAGATGCCTCATTTCACATATTTCACGCGCATCGCGTTGGCCAGAACGGTCAATGACGACGCCGACATCGCAATCGCGGCCAGCAGCGGGGTGGCATATCCCAGCAGCGCGACCGGAATGGCGATGGCATTATAACCCGCCGCGATGGCAAAGTTCTGACGTGACAAACGGGTCAGAGCGCGCGCGATTACGATCAGCAGCGGGAACCGGTCCAACCCTTCGCGCAGCATCACCACATCAGCCGCATTGCGCGACGCATCCAGCGCCGAGGACGGCGCGACAGAAGCATGCGCCAGCGCCAAGGCAGCCGTATCATTCAACCCGTCGCCGACCATCAACACGCGGTGCCCCTGCGCCTGAAGCTGCGCCAGTCGATCATGTTTTTGCGGTGCGCTTACATCGCCACAGGCCGACTGCACGCCAAGCCTTGCGGCAAACGCCTGTACAATAGCTTGTTGATCGCCACTTAGAATCTGCGGCGTGATCCCTTGGGAGGAGAGCCATGCCAACGTATCTGCGGCCCCCTCTCGCGGGGTCTCTGTCACGGCCAGCGGGACGGCAGGTGCGCTCCCGATGCGCAGACCGGTGCCGGAGAACGCAGCCCCCAGCCATTCGCCACGTCCCAACCGCACAGTCACACCGTCGATGTCCCCCTGCATACCTTGCCCGGCGACTTCGGTGACATCGGCCAGCTCAGCGGGCGTATGAACGGGCAAGGCTGCCAGAATAGCCTGCGCCACCGGATGCGCCGATGCTTGGGCCAAGGCTCCTGCGATGGCAGCTTCCTGGACCGGAAGCTCTGCCAGTGGCGCGGGTTTCCCCTGCCGCGTCAGCGTGCCGGTTTTGTCGAACACGGCCATGTCCACCTCTGCCAGCCGTTCAAGGGCGGTACCTGATTTGACCAGAAACCCCATATCGAACAGTCGTGCAATGGCCGTGGTTGCCACCGCAGGCACGGCCAACCCCAACGCGCAGGGACAGGTGATGATCAGCACGGCAACCGCCACGTTGAGCGCGTGGCGCAGGTCGCCATCATAGGCCACCCACCCGACAAAGGCCGCCAGCGCCAGCAGATGTACCATCGGCGCATAGATGCGCGCGGCACGGTCGGCCAGATTGGTATAGCTGTTGCGGCTGTTCTCGGCCATTTCAACCAACGCGGCAACGCGGCGCAGGGTTGTATCTTCGCCCACGGCAGTCGCTGTCATCTCGAAGGGCGCGCCCAGATTGATCTCTCCGGCCTGAACCACATCGCCAAGGGTCAAGGCGACAGCCGCGCTTTCGCCGGTCAGAAATGACCGGTCGGCCTGCGCCGCGGCACTGTTCAGCACCCCGTCAACAGGCACGCGCATGCCTGTCGGCACCAGCACCGTGTCCCCGACGCGCAAAAGGCCGACCGCAACCCTTTCGACACCGGTTCCATGAATGCGCTGCGCAGTCTGCACCTCGAGCGCAGCCAGTTCCTTTGCGGCGGAATGGACAGAGCTACGGGTCCGGTGATCCAGATAGCGGCCAACCAGCAAGAAAAATGTCAACGACAATGCCGCGTCAAAATAGGCGTGATGCCCGCCGTTCAGAACCTCATACAATGACATCCCCGCAGCCAGCAGGATCGCAAGCGAGATCGGCACGTCCATGTTTAGCCCGCCCCTGCGCACCGCCCGCATCCCATTGGCAAAGAACGGCTGGCCGCAAAACAGCACCGCAGGCAGGGTGATCACGGCAGAGATCAGGTGGAACAATGCGCGGGTTGCATCTGACGCCCCTGACCAGATCGCAACGGAAAACAGCATGACGTTCATCATCGCGAAACCGGCGATGGCAAGCCGGATCAGCAGCCCACGCCCGATGTCGTCTTGCCGGCTTTCCAGCAGGCTTTGGTCCAGCGGATGCGCCTCAATTCCTGCGCGATCCAGCGCGGCGACCGCCTGTTCGGCGTCAAGATCGCTGGCGTGGATCGAGACACGCTTGAGCGACAGATTGACCCGCGCCGACCGGACCTGCGGCAAGGCGCGCAGGCTGCGTTCGACCGTGTTGATGCAAGTGGCGCAGTGAATTGCGGGCAGTGACAGCACCAGATCCGGCGGGCCCGAGTGCGGTGCCGTCTGCGCGATTGCCGGTGCTACAACGCAGCCGGGGCATGCGGCGATGGCGCTCATTCCTTTACCTTTACGATTACACGTTGCTGAAAGAGCGTGCCTTCGGCGTCGCGCAGTTTCAGGCGCAGGTTCCAGTTGCCCGGTCCCGCCACAACAGGCGCGACCAGTGCCTGACCGTCAAAGACGAAAACCGGGTTCTGGTCATTCGCAACGCTGGTCGCCCGTCCGAAAACGGCGCTTGTGACCTGCGGTTCTTGCGGCTCTCCCTCGCGCAGCACCGCGACCCGCAACACGCCCTGCGTGACGGTTGCCGACACCTCCCAGCCAAGCGCCTCTTGCGCCTTGCGGTCCACGTCAAAGCTTTGCGATGCAACGTAAGAGTTCTTGACCTCCAGCCCCGGAAAACTGTGCACGGCATTAAATGCCAACGTCAGGTTCACCGCGATGATCACGCTAAACGCCGCGGCAAAGACGCCGAACACATGCCAGCCTTTGATTTCCTGTACCATTCTAGCGGTCCTTTCCATTGAAACTGGTGGCTTTCGACGCGCGATCGCCGGTGCCGGTATCCTCGACCCACAGCCGCAACTGCGTCATATCAGCGGTCGACGCTTCGGTTTGCGGCGCGGCGGTGACATAGACCCGTTGCAGGATCGTCTGGTTGGCAGGCAGCACGACGGTTGCGCCCGCGTTTCCCTGCCCTTCGAGCGTGACAGTCAGCGCGCTGTCGCTCGTGATCCCAATTTGAACGGTGGCATCACGCCCCTGTTTGTTGCGCAGGCGTACGTCATAGATGTTGCGCACTGCGCCGTCCGACAGGGTGACATAGGTCGGGTTGCGCACGGGGCTGACGGTCAGTTCAATCGCACTGCGGATGAACAGCGCATAGACCAGCGCGACCCCGATCAACGCCCACGCGGCGGTATAAAGCAGCGTGCGCGGTCGCAGAATATGACGCCACAGCGGCTTGGGCGGCTGGCCGGCGCGTTCGGCTGTCTCGTCCGACAGCGCCAGATAGTCGATCAATCCGCGCGGCTTGCCAATCTTGGCCATCACATCGTCACAGGCGTCGATGCACAGGGCGCAGGTGATACACTCCATCTGCTGGCCGTTGCGGATGTCGATGCCCACGGGGCAGACGTTGACGCAGGCCATGCAGTCGATGCAATCCCCTTGGGTGTCTGCGCGCGGAACGGGGGGCAATGCGGCGCGCCCCCGGTCGGGGTATGGGGTAGGCCCGTAGCGCGCGGCCCCCGGCCATGCGGCGGCGATCTGGTCTTGGGCGCGCTGAGCGGCGGCACGTTCGCGTTTTCGCAGATTGCCCTTTCCGCGCGGCTCTCCGCGCCAGTCGCGATAGGCGACCGTGATCGTGTCGGGGTCCATCATCGCGGCCTGGATACGCGGCCAGGGACACATATAGATACAGACCTGTTCCCGCATAAAGCCCCCCAACAGAAATGTCGTGGCGGTCAGGATCGCGATGGTCATATAGGCCACCGGAGCCGCGTCGAGCGTGACCAGATCAAGGGCCAGCTGCGGTGCATCGGTAAAGTAGAACACCCACGCCCCGCCTGTCGCCACCGCAATCCCCAGCCAAAGCACCCATTTGGTGACGCGCAGGCGCAGTTTGCGTGCGCTCCAGCCCGCGTGATGCAGTCGGACGCGGGCATTGCGGTCGCCCTCGATCCAGCGTTCGACAAGGATGAACAGATCGGTCCAGACCGTTTGCGGGCAGGCATAACCACACCACACACGCCCCAAAGCAGAGGTAAACAGAAACAACCCAAGCCCCGCCATGATCAACAGACCGGCGACGAAATAGAATTCATGGGGCCAGATCTCGATCCAGAAGAAATAGAACCGCCGATGCGCCAGATCGATCAGCACCGCCTGATCCGGCAAGTTGGGCCCGCGGTCCCACCGCAGCCACGGGGTGAGATAATATATCCCCAGCGTAACGGCCATGATACCCCACTTAAAGCGGCGGAAGAACCCGTCGACGCGGCGCGGAAAAACCGGCACTCGCGGGGCATAAAGAGATGGAGGTGACGTTTGTGTCATCAGATGTATCCTGTTCGCACCGCCACCTTATCGAAGGTCAAGACAGCGCACTTTGATCTGAGTCAAAAACACCCCCAAAGCGGTTCGTTTTGCGAACAGGACCGCCTTGGGGATGGACAGTGGCGCTCGGGCAGAGCCGCCACCGTCAGCTTTCTACGCTATTCCCCCCCTCCAAGAGAGTGGACATAGGCAGAAACCGCGCGGATATCGGCCTCTTCCAGCCGCCCGCCCCAGGGGGGCATAACGCCGAAACGCGCATTCGTCACAGTTTGGGTCAGCGCCTGCCGGCCGCTGCCGTACAGCCAGATCGCATCGGCAATATTAGGGGCACCCTGACTGCGATCACCCTGCCCCGCATCACCGTGGCAAGCGCTGCAGTTATCTGCAAACACCTCGGCACCCGTTTCGGCCAGCGCCGCATCAAAGTCCGACGACGAAAGCGAGATCACGTGTTCAACAACCCCCGCGATCTCATCCTTGCCCAATATCGCGCCAAAAGCAGGCATCTGGCTGTAGCGCGCATCGGCGTCCTGTTCGTTGCGGATGCCATGGCGCACCGTGTATTCGATGTCCGCCATCGCGCCACCCCAAAGCCAGTCGTCGTCCAGCAGGTTCGGATAGCCCCTGGCCCCTGCCGCGCCCGACCCGTGACACTGCGAACAGTTCGCGCGAAACACTGCCCCGCCACGCGCGATAGCATAGCGGTTGAGGTCGGCATCTTGTGGCAACGCTTCCATATCGGTGCCCAGCAAATCCGTCACCAGCTGCGCGTTCTTTTGCGCGTGCGCGTCGATGTCCTGCGCCACATTGGCGCGGGTGGACCAGCCCAACAGACCGCTCGTCGCCCCTGAAATCATTGGCCACGCGGGATAGGCCACACTATAGCCGATGCCCCAGATGATCGTCAGATACAGCGTCCGAAGCCACCAGCGCGGCAGCGGGGTGTTCAGCTCTTCGATGCCGTCCCAGCTGTGGCCCGTCGTTTCGATGCCGGTCACATCGTCTTGCTTGTGATCAGTCATTTCGGGCTCCTTTCTTGGCGGCGCAGTCTGCGCCGTTACAGCCCCTGCACGCAGCGGGCGCGTCTTCGCGCAGCGGAATGCGCGCCACGGCGGCATAGGTGTCAGAGCTGCCGGGCCGGAAAGCCCACAGGATCACGCCCACGAAAAAGCTGAACATCGCCAGCAGAACCCAGCTGTCTGCCAGCTGACGCAGGAATGAATAGGTATCCATTGCAAAACCTCCTTATCGGCTGGCGTCGGGGGTAAAGGTCGAGAAATCGACCATCGTCCCCAGCACTTGCAAATACGCGATCAGCGCGTCCATCTCGGTCAGTTCGGGCGCACCGTCAAAGTTCGACACCGCAGCACCGGGATACCGCGCAAGCATCGCGTCATAGTCGGCATCCGGGTCAGCCTGCACCTTGAAATCCGATGCGGCCTGTTCGATCTGCTCGTCCGTATAGGGGACGCCCACAAAGCGGTGGGTTTTCAGCAGATCCTGCACGTGGTCTGCGTCAATCCGCGTGTCGGAAAGGAACGCATATTTCGGCATGATGGATTCCGGTACGACCGATTGCGGATCGGACAGATGGTCCACATGCCACGCATCGGAATACCGACCGCCCACACGTGCCACATCCGGTCCGGTGCGTTTCGACCCCCATTGGAACGGGTGGTCATACATGGATTCCGCCGCCAGCGAATAATGCCCATAACGTTCGACTTCGTCGCGCATGGGGCGGATCATCTGGCTGTGGCATAGATAGCATCCCTCGCGCACATAGATGTCGCGCCCCGTCAGTTCGAGAGGGGAATAAGGGCGCACGCCCTCGACCTTTTCGATCGTATTTTCAAGCCAGAACAGCGGTGCGATTTCGACGATGCCGCCGATGGATACCACCAGCAGCGACGCGATCAACAACAGCGTCGGGCTTTTCTCGAGGATCGCGTGCCGGTTCACCAATGCGGTGTGATGCGGCAGCTCGTTCGGAATCTTTTGCGGAGCGTCCGACAGGGTCGAGACATTGGGATCCTGCGCGGGATCGGTGATTTTACTGTTATGTGCCATTGTGATTGCCCCTATTCCGCCGGAACGCCAACGGGTGCGGACTGTTTTGCGCCCCCTTTGATCGTCATCCACATGTTCCAGACCATGATCAGCGCGCCGCTAAGGTACAAAATACCGCCCATGCCACGCACCACATACATCGGAAATTTCGCCGCCACGGTGTCCGCAAAGGAGTTGACCAAGAACCCCTGATCATCGACCTCGCGCCACATCAGGCCCTCCATGATGCCGGTGACCCACATGCTGGCCGCGTAGAAAATGATGCCGATGGTCGCCAACCAGAAGTGCCAGTTGATCGCCGAGATAGAATGCATCTTTGCGCGCCCCCAAAGCCGCGGCGTCAGGAAATAAAGCGCACCAAAGGTGATCATGCCATTCCAGCCAAGGGCACCGGAATGGACGTGTCCGATGGTCCAGTCGGTATAGTGGCTCAGCGAATTCACGGCGCGGATCGACATCATCGGACCCTCGAACGTGGACATGCCGTAAAAGCCAAGCGACAGTACGAACATCCGCAAGATCGGATCGGTGCGCAGCTTGTCCCACGCCCCTTGCAGCGTCATCAGGCCGTTGATCATACCGCCCCAGCTGGGCATCCACAGGATAATCGAGAACACCATGCCAAGCGTCGACGCCCAGTCAGGCAGCGCGGTGTAATGCAGGTGGTGCGGCCCCGCCCAGATATAAAGAAAGATCAGGGACCAGAAGTGGACGATGCTCAGTTTGTAGGAATAGACAGGGCGGTTCGCCTGTTTGGGCACGAAGTAATACATCATCCCCAGAAAGCCCGCCGTCAGGAAAAAGCCGACCGCATTATGCCCGTACCACCACTGTGTCATGGCATCTTGAACACCGGCAAAAACCTGCACCGATTTCGACCCCCAGAGGCTGACCGGCACTGATAGGTTGTTGACCACATGCAGCATCGCGACGGTCACGATAAAGCCAAGATAGAACCAGTTGGCGACGTAGATATGCCGCTCGCGGCGGATAATAAGCGTGCCCAGAAACACCGCCAGATAGCACAGCCAGATGATCGTCAGCCAGATATCGACGTACCATTCGGGCTCTGCGTATTCTTTGGATTGCGTGGACCCCAGCAGATACCCGGTGGCGGCCAGCACGATGAACAGCTGATAGCCCCAGAACACAAACCACGCGAGGTTGCCGCCAAACAACCGCACCGAACAGGTGCGCTGCACCACATAGAAAGAGGTCGCGATCAACGCGTTGCCGCCAAAGGCAAAAATCACCGCCGACGTATGCAGAGGGCGCAGTCGGCCGAAGTTGGTAAAGGGTTGCCCCCAGTCAAAGTTCAACGCCGGAAAGGCCAATTGGAACGCAATAAACGTCCCCACCAGCAGCCCCGCAATCCCCCAGAACGCCGTGGCAATCACGCCTGCGCGGATCACCCCATCGGCATAGCCGGTGGACATGGGCCGCGGCCGCTCAGGCTCGTCCGTGTGGCGCAGGACCCATAAAAACATGCCCCCCGCGATGCTCATGATGATCAGCGCATGCACCTGATAGGCGATATCACGTGCCCAACTGGCCCCCATCGCAGCGATCAACGCCACCAGCGCCAGAATGACGAGTTTCAAGTAATTCATATCGGACCTCTATGTATGCGCCCGCCCTGATCGGGGCGGCGCTTTCCTGTTCGCGCTTTGGGCGTAAAGGGGCCACGCGAACCGGTCTTTGATCTGGGTCAAGTTTGCCCGTGAGGGTGCCGATTATCTGACGACATGGACCGCGCATTTGGCGTGGCGCACCACATATTGCGCGACAGAGCCAAGCAGGATGTCCGAAAACGCCGGCTGGTGCGACGCGATGACGATGCAGTCCATCCCTTTTTCCTCGGCCCAGCGGGTCACCCGCGGTCCCGCCCGCCCGTCAGCAATGGCGGTGGTACACTCGGGCAGCTCTAGCGCCAACGCTTCCAGCTGCGCCTGTACCGTCTCGCGGGCGACGCTAAAAACGTCCGTGGGAATATAGTCCGCGACATAGATCGGCACTGTTTCAATCACGTGAAGCAACGTCAGCTTGGCATCCTTTGACGCCAGCGCCTGCGCCGCGTCAAAAGCGGTCTGGGTGATTTCGGGGGTCTCGAAAACAACGGGGATCAGGATATTCTTGTACATGCTGCACTCTCCTATGAAGGTGCAGGCATCAGACACTACCATATGGGCATCCGCGTTGATGCAGATCAAATCAGTAGAAAAATATCTTTAGAGGCAGTCGTCACCTGACGCCACGTGCAGCGCCTCAAGGTCGGTCACGCGGAACCTGCGGCGGTCAACGAACTGGACGATACGCTCTTTCTTCATCGCGCCAAGCTGGCGGCTGACAGTCTCGAGCGTGAGACCCAGGTAGTTGGCGATCTCGTGCCGCGTCAGGGGCAGAACAAGCTCCTGATCCATTGCGTCGGCGATGGTAAGCTGTTGTCGGCGCACCAGCATTTCGATGAAGGTCGCGATCTTTTCGCGGGCGGTCTTGCGGCCCAGCAACAGCATCCAATCGCGTGCGGCGTCCAGTTCATCCAGCGCCATTTCCATCAGCCGTTGGGCAATATGGGGCGTGGTTTCGATCAAGGCCTCGAAGGGTTTGCGGTGAAAGCAGCACAGCGTCACATCGGTCACCGCCACCACATCGAAATCAATCGCCTCGCGCCCAGGACGGCCGATAAAATCCGACGGCAACAGCAAGCCGACCATCTGGGTGCGCCCGTCTTCCATCGTTTTCCCAAGGCTGGCGACGCCTGCCACGACCGACGCGACATAAGTCAGCCCGTCGCCGCGCCACAGCACCTGATCCCCCGCCTTGAATGACTTATAGGTTTTGATCTGTTCAAGCATCAGCAGCTCGTCGTCGTCGCAGCGCGCACAAACGGCACGGTGACGGATCGGGCATTCACTGCATTTCGGACGGGACTGTAGATCAAGCATGGCACAACCATAGCGCCCAACTGCGCGAATAACCATCGCCAAGACGCGCCCCGCCACAGCGCTGCGTCCCGATGTCGCTTGCTGTGGCAGAGCATGGTTTGTGCCGGTCAGGTCACATCGCGCTTTTGATGATACTCGGGTCGATCCCAGCTGCGGGTGTTCAGAATATCGGCCAGAATATCCACCGCACCGCGCACGTCGGCCTCGTCGATATAAAGCGGCGTGAAACCAAAGCGCATGATGTCGGGCGCGCGGAAATCACCAATCACATCGCGCGCAATCAGGGCTTGCATCACCGCATAGCCATTCTTGGATGCAAACGACACCTGACTGCCGCGGTGGCTTGCGTCACGAGGGCTGGCCAGCGTCAGCTCGGGGCAATGCTTTTCGACAAGCTGGATGAAAAGTTCGCTCAGCGCGACGGACTTGGCACGCAAGTCAGCCACATCCACGTCGTCCCAAACGCCCAGCGCGTGTTCCAGCGCGGCCAGTTGGATCACAGGAGGTGTCCCGACGCGCATGCGTTCGATGCCGGGTGCCGGACGATAGCCTGTTTCAAACGCGAAAGGCGCATCATGCCCCAGCCATCCAGCCAGCGCGGGTTGGATTTCAGCAACAATATCAGGCCGGGCATAGATGAATGCCGGGGCCCCCGGCCCGCCGTTGAGGTATTTATAGGTGCAGCCAACGGCGAATTCTGCATTGCAGGCCAATACATCGACGGGCACGGCCCCTGCGCTATGCGCCAGATCCCACAGCATCACCGCCCCAGCCCCATGGGCCGCCGCGGTCACCTGAGCCATATCGTGCATCCGGCCCGAGCGGTAATCGACCTGCGTGATCATCGCGACCGCGACGTCGTCGGTCATGGCACCGGCCACCTCTTCGGGGGCGACGATACGCAGCTCGTAGTCCTGCCCCAGTTGGTTGATCAACCCTTCGGCCATATACAGATCCGATGGAAAGTTGCCGCTGTCCGACAGGATCACCCGCCGGTCAGGGCGCATCTTTAACGCGGCAGACAAAGCCTGAAACACTTTGACCGATAGCGTGTCGCCCATGGTCACCGTCCCCTCGGGCGCGCCGATCAAGCGAGCGATGCGGTTGCCGACCCTTGCGGGCTGGGCCATCCAGCCGTCAAGGTTCCAGCCTTTGATCAGATGCGCGCCCCATTGCGCCTGCACCACATCTTGCACCTTTTCGGCCGTGCCCACAGGCAGCGGCCCTAGCGAGTTTCCATCAAGATAGATCATGCCCTCGGGCAGGGAGAAGCGGTCTTTCATCGGCAGTTGGGTCACAGGGCACCTCGTAAGTTCCAGAGTTCGGGGAAAAGTTCGACTTCGAGCATCCGGCGCAGGTATTTCACCCCCGACGTGCCGCCCGTGCCGCGTTTAAAGCCGATGATGCGTTCCACCGTGGTCACATGGTTGAACCGCCAGCGGCGAAAGTAATCTTCGAGATCGACCAGCTTTTCAGCCAGCTCGTACAGCTGCCAATGGGCGCGCGGGTCTTTGTATACAGTGATCCACGCCTGCATGACCGCATCATCCGCCGCATGGGGGGTGTCCAGCGTATAGACATGCGTGTCAAAGCTTTGCCCGGTCGCCTCTGCCAGCAGGTCAAGCGCCACGTGATACAGCGATTTCGTGTCCAATTCCTGCGTCAACATATGGTGCAGTTCCGGGCGGTGTTCATGCACCTTCATCATCGCGCGATTGCGGTTGCCGAGGATGAATTCGATCAGCCGGTATTGATGCGATTGGAACCCCGACGACGCACCAAGGTCATCGCGGAAATCAGTGTATTCGCTGGGGGTCATTGTGCGCAGCACGTCCCACGCGCTGTTAAGCTGTTCAAAAATCCGCGCCACACGGGCCAGCATCTTCATCGCGGGGGCGAAATCGCCTTGGGCCAAATGGGTCCGGGCAGAGGAAAGCTCGTGCAGGCACAGACGCATCCACAGCTCGGACGTCTGGTGCTGGATGATGAACAACATCTCATCATGGGCGTCCGATTTGCAGTTCTGCGCCCCGAGGATCGGGTCGAGCGACAAGTAATCGGTATAGGACATATCCTTGGCAAAGGACATTTGCGCGCCCTCGTCAGCGGGGTTGTAGCCGGTCATGCGGGAGTCTCCGATTGGGGGCCGAGGGTCTTAGCAAACGGCGAATGGGCAGGCATCAGCGTCGAAAGCTCCTCGAACGCGGCGATGCTGAGGCCGGTGTGATGGCGAAAAGCCGCAAGCGCCGCAGCCGGGTCGTGATCAAGTGCTGCCTGATACAGCGCACGGTGCGGTTCCAGCGCCATGCCAGCAGCAGAGACAGCGGCCGCTTTGGTCGCAAGCGATGGCGCGGTTTGGGTCAGATCGCGCAGGCCTGACTGAATAAAGCGGTGATAGCGGCCCAGCTGATCCTGCAACTGCCCCGCAAACCGCGCCATCCAAGGCGAACGCGCACCGGCGACCAACGCTTGGTGAAAGGCCAGATGCCGCCGTGTCCATTGGGCAAGCGCGTCATCTTCATGAATCACCGACGGCACGGGCGTTTGCGACAGGTGGTGATAGGCGCCGATCACCCCTGCCTCCCACGCGTCATCGGCGTGGCTGACGGAATGGGCCAGCATCGCGCCTTCGATGGCATCGCGGCTGCGTTCAAGGTCCAGCAGATCGGCACGGGTCAGCGGGGTGACGCGAAAGCCCTTGTTATGCTCGGGCACGACCAGCTGTTCCACCGCAAGCCGGTTCAGACATTCGCGCAGGGGCGTCAGCCCGATGGCATAGCGTTCGGACAAGGCAGGCAGGCGCAGGACCATGCCAGGCGGTAATTCCAGCGTCAGGATGTCTTGTCGGAGCCTGTCGAACAGGATGTCTGATTTCGATTGCCGAAGTGTCATAGGCGCGCCCCTCTCCCCGCTCATTCTGCCAAATAAATACGATCAAGTAAATCGTATACTATTAATTCCGCCAGTGATCTGGCCTTTGATCGGTAACGCTCTACCTGTCCTGCCACAAAGACACGGCGCAGCGCTTTTGCCCTGATGCTCGTGATCGCCCTTTGAAGAGATAGGAAACCTATGTGTCGCGTTCTCGCCTATATCGGGCCCGAAATTCCGCTTGAAAGCCTGCTCACCAAGCCGGAAAATAGCCTGATCAACCAGAGCCTTGATCCCGAACTGCACCCGAACCTGCAACTCGCGGGCTGGGGATTTGGGTTATGGAGCGCGCATCTGCTGAAACCAGAAGAGCCGCTACTGTATCATCGCCCGCTGGCAGCGTTTCATGACGACAACGCCCCCGGGATCATTCCCAGTCTTCAAGCCAGCACCATGCTCGCCCACGTTCGCGCCGCGGCCTATGATGCGCGCAACGTGTTGGCCGATGAAAACTGCCACCCCTTCTCGTTCAAGGGCACGACGTGGATCATCGCACAGAACGGGGCCTTGCCCCATTGGCGGCTGCTGCAACGCGAATTGCTGACGCTGTGCAAAGACGAATACCTGCGCCAGATGAAGGGCACAACCGATACCGAATTCTTCTATGTGCTGCTGCTGTCTCTGATGGAGGGCGACGGCGATGACGATGTGCAAGCGGCGTTTGAAAAGCTGCTTGGCGCGGTGCTGGAGGCGGTGCGCAAACTGGACTTGGTGGCCCTCACTAAGCTCAAGATCGCGCTGGTGTCCCCCGACCGGATCATCGGCGTGAACTATGGCGCAGGTCACAAGGGCGAAACAGCGCCCAAGGGTGACTGGAAAGAGCTGCGCAAGGCAGGCCCCGGCACCGACGACTATTCTTTGTCGATGCTACTGGAACCGATGTACCTGCTGATGGGTGAAAATTATCAGGACTACGCCGACAGCTACAAGGTCGACAGCAGCGCCGAAGGGGAAGCGACCTCGGCCATTTTCGCGTCTGAACCGCTGACCGAAGACGGCGATGACTGGTTGCATATCCGTTTTGGAGAGATGGTCGCCCTGCGCCGTACAGATGGCAAAATCTCCAAGACCGTGACCAAGCTGGACGTATAGCCGCCCCCCTCTGCACGCTGGAAAGGACATACATGGCCGACCGATATCCCGATTTCGCCACGCTTGCCGCCGCGCATGAGGCAGGGAAAGATTACCAGATCACAGTCAAGGATCGCGGCACGCCCGTTGTGATCCTTGCACCACATGGGGGCACGATCGAGCCCGAGACGGCGCAAATCGCGCAGGCGGTGGCGGCGGATGATCTGTCGTTCTATCTGTTCGAGGCGCTCCACCCCGGTGCCCATGGCGATTTCCACATCACCTCGCACCGGTTTGATGAACCCAACGCGCTGGCATTGGTGGCGCGATCTGTCACGTCGGTCGCGGTGCACGGGCGCAAGAACGACGGTACCGACGCGGTCTGGCTCGGGGGGCGTGCCGAAGGCCTGCGCGACGCCATTGGCGACGCCCTGCGCGACGCGGGGTTTGCGGCCGAACTGAACACGGCGTTGCCCGGCGTGCATCCGACCAACATCTGCAATCGCACCCTCAGCGGCGCGGGCGTGCAATTAGAACTGTCCCGATCCCTGCGCCACGCGTTGTCTGAGGATACCGCGATGATGGATCGCTTTAGCGCCGCGCTTCGCAAAGCGATCACGAAGGCCGATACCTTTGACAGGGCCTGACTGTCACCCTGTGCCGGTACTCTGATCGGGTCCGCCCGACGCATGACAATCTATCCCGCCTGATGCCGGCTTGACAGCAGCGGGCGCATCTGGTCCGCGTGCGGCACCAACAGAGGCCTTTGCAGGGGCAATCAGCACAAAGGGTGCAGCATGGCGATATTATTGATCCATACCGGTGGCACGATTGGCATGGCCCAGACCCCCGACGGATTCGCACCGCGTGCGGGCGTGGTCGAAGACGCCGTGGCTGCCTTGGTTGCCGGTGGTGTCGTCGCAGACACAGTCGAGGTGCTGAGGCTTGATCCCTTGATCGATTCCGCCCAAGCTACGCCGCAGGACTGGCTGCGCATCGCTGAAACCATCCACCAGCACCGTGATCGCTTTGACGGGTTTGTTGTAACCCATGGCACGGATACGCTGGCCTATACCGCCGCTGCGCTGTGCCTTGCGCTGCCCGGACTGGCACGCCCCGTGATCGTGACCGGTGCCATGCGCCCGCTGACCGTGCCCAACACCGATGGCACTGCAAATCTAATCGATGCGCTGACCACTGCCCGTACGGCGGCGGCTGGTGTCTGGGTCCAGTTCGGCGGAAAAAAATTGCATGGCGCACGCGTGCGCAAGGCCCATTCGCAAGCGCTGGACGCCTTTACCGCCGCGCCCACCGACTGCGTGCCGCGCAGTGCAGCCCCTGCCCCCGATCTTAGCCCGCTGCGCCCGCATGAGGTCGCAGTGCTGACCGTCACCCCCGGTTTCAGCGCCGCCTTGCTGGATCACGCAGCGGGCACCTGCGACGGGATCGTCCTGCGTTGTTTTGGGGCGGGTACGGTCCCGGATAGCCCTGCCCTGCGCGCCGCGCTGCGCAAGGCCCAAGACGGAAACGTTCTGGTGGTCGCCGTCAGCCAATGTGCCGAAGGCGGCATGCAGATCGGCACCTATGCTGCGGGAAAGGCGCTGCGAGACAGCGGCGCGGTCGATGGTGGCCAGATGACACCTGAAATGGCCTTTGTGAAAATCCAGTTCGCGTTGAGCCAGCAAAGCGATTTCGACGCGCTACAACGCTATCTGGCGACAGACCAATGCGGAGAGATGGCGGTTTAACCCCCCAAATAACCACTCCGTCCCTCGTTTGCCTAAAAATTAAGCCCATAAGTTTCAATGCACTAGATGCGACAGGATTGGCCCATCCATCTTGCCGCGTCATTCGGCTTTACGCTTTGGGCACGATCGCCTTAAAACGCGGCAAAACATAGGGACATAATTATGGAATTTCTTGAACTTCTCTTCGGCTGGATCGGAGACTTCACCTGGGGATGGTCGCTGATCCCGATCCTCGTCATTTTCGGTATCTTCATCACCATCGCGACCGGTTTCGTGCAGATTGAATACTTTGGCCGCATGTTCCGCGTCCTGTCGAACAAGAATAACGCGGATGATTCCAATCAGATTTCGGCACGCGAAGCGCTGCTGGTGTCGGTCGGCGGACGTGTCGGCGGCGGCAACATCGCGGGCGTCGCGGTTGCGATCACCCTTGGCGGTCCCGGTGCTGTCTTTTGGATGTGGGCCATCGCGTTGGTCGGCATGGCCACCAGCCTTGTTGAATGTTCGCTCGCGCAGCTCTTCAAACGCAAAGTCGGAGAGCACACCTACCGCGGCGGTCCGGCTGGCGCGATCATTCACGGGTTGGGCAAAGAATACCGCTGGCTGGCCGTGGTTTACGCGATCTGCCTGATTGCCGCCTTCGGCCTCGGCTTTAACGCGTTCCAGGGCAACACAGTCGCCGGGTCCATGCAAGACAGCTTTGGCATTGACCGCCTCTGGACCGGCATCGCGCTGGCGATCATCTCGGGCTTTATCATCTTTGGTGGCATCCACCGCATTGCCAAAGTGTCGGACGTTGTCGTGCCGATCATGGCCATCGGGTATCTGGGAATGGCGCTGATCGTGATCTTGCTGAACATCACCAGCCTGCCCGGCGTGATCTATGACATAGTCACCAATGCCTTCGGCCTGCAAGAAGCCGTCGGTGGTGGCATGGGGGCGGCCGTCGCCCAAGGTCTGCGTCGCGGTCTGTTCTCGAACGAAGCGGGTCTGGGTTCGGCCCCGAACGTGGCTGCCACGGCAGAGGTACGCCACCCGATCAGCCAAGGCATCACACAGTCGTTTTCGGTCTTTATCGACACGATCATCATCTGTTCGTGCACGGCCTTCGTGATCTTGCTGGGCGATGTCTATGTCCCCGGTGCCGAAGGCATCGACGGTGTGGCGCTGACGCAGCAAAGCATGGTGTCGCATCTGGGCACATGGGTGCAGTACTTCCTGAGCGGCGCGATCTTGCTGTTCTCGTTCTCGTCGATCATCTACAACTACTATCTGGGTGAAAACGCGATGACGGTACTGACCAAAAGCCCCTTGGGTATTCTGGGTCTGCGGATCGCGATCATCGCCATTGTCTTCCTTGGGGCGACAGCACCGGCGGCGACAGCGGTGTTCTTCTTCTCGGATCCGATGATGGGAATTCTGGCGCTGGTCAACTTGCTTGCGATCATGATGCTGTTTCCTGTGGCCATGCGCCTGCTGCGCGACTTCCGCCAGCAGCTTAAGGCCGGCATCGAACGTCCTGTGCTGAACCCCGATGACTATGCCGATCTGGACATCGACCGCGACGCGTGGAAGCTCCCCGCAGAGTGATCTGAACGCAGCTTACTGACTTCGAGACGGGCCGTAGCATCTGCTGCGGCCCGTTTCTTTTGCACCCCGACGCAGCGTTCCCAAACTCGGTGATGGTCAATACCGCCTGCCTCGCCCCATAGTTGCGCAAAGACATGCAACCAATCGGGGAGGAACGGCACATGGCTGAATTCGATATCATCATCTACGGCGCAACTGGATTTACGGGGCGGCTGGTCGCGGAATACATCCACGCGACCTATCCGGATCGTCCCTGGGCCATGGCCGGTCGCAGCGCATCCAAGCTTGCGTCGGTGCGCGACGAGATGGGCCTGCCTGCCGATACGCCCCTGATCGAGGCAGATGCCTCTGACCCGGCGTCGCTGGACGCGATGGTCGCACGGGCGCGGGTCATCATCACCACGGTCGGCCCCTATCTGCTGTATGGCGAACCGCTGGTCGCGGCCTGTGTCAAAGCCGGCACCGATTACGTCGACCTGTCGGGCGAGCCGCCCTTCATGTGGGACATGATCGAGAAATACAACGATGCTGCCAAAGCCAGCGGTGCGCGCATCGTGCATTCATGTGGCTTCGACAGCATTCCCTTCGACATGGGCGTCTATTTTCTGCAACAAGAGGCGCAGAAACGCTTTGGCGCGCCGCTGAAAGACGTCAAAGGTCGGGTGCGCGGCATGAAGGGGACCTTCTCTGGCGGGACAGCCGCGTCGGGCAAAGAGACGATGAAGCTGGCCATGGGTGATCCCGATGTGATGAAACGCTTGGTCTCATCCTTCGCACTGACACCGGGGTTCGAGGGGCCGACACAGCCGTACGGCAACAAGCCCTACGAAGACCCTGATTTCGGCATCTGGGTCGCCCCCTTCGTGATGGCATCGATCAACACCAAGAACGTGCACCGATCAAACATGTTGATGGGCCACCCCTACGGCACGGATTTCACCTACGAAGAGATGATGTTCACCGGCAAAGGCGAGAAAGGCGAGGCAATCGCCAGCAGCATCGCCAAATCCAACCCCATGGGCGACGGTGATATCAAACCCGGCGAAGGCCCCTCGAAAGAGGAACGCGACAACGGCAGCTATGACCTGATGTTCTCCGGCGTTTCCGACGGGGGCGAGCGGCTGACTGTCGGCGTTAAGGGCGACCGCGATCCGGGCTACGGGTCTACCTCCAAGATGTTGACCGAAGCCGCTATCTGCCTGATCGAAGAGGCCGCATCCGCCCCCGGTGGCGTGCTGACGGCGGCACCCGTCTTTGGCAGCGCGATCATCGACCGGCTGACCGCCAATGCGGGGCTCAGCTTTGACGTAGAAAGCTGACGAAAGCTTCCC
This sequence comes from Sulfitobacter sp. M22, assembly GCF_021736025.1. Classification (NCBI taxonomy): domain Bacteria; kingdom Pseudomonadati; phylum Pseudomonadota; class Alphaproteobacteria; order Rhodobacterales; family Roseobacteraceae; genus Sulfitobacter; species Sulfitobacter sp. M22. The sequence goes on from NZ_WMEC01000001.1 coordinate 1,571,428, forward strand.
TCGCGGTGATCATCACTGCGGGGGCTTCGCATGCTGGCTCTTGAACCGGCGCAGCGGATCGGCAACCGTACTCTGTGCGCCACCACCCACGATGGTGAAATCCTGCGGGTCGAAGCCGACGGGGCGATCAGCGTCTTTACGCAAACCGACGGTCGCCCTTTGGGGATAGAATGTAAGCGGCGGCACGCTTTTTGTCGCCGACGCCTCGCGCGGCTTGCTGGCGATTGATTGCAGTTTTGCCTATGGGGTACTGAAGCAGCCGAACGTCTTTCCCGTGGTGACCTAAGCCATCTACGGGTCGTCGAACCGGTCGTGGACACCTTCGAGCAGCGTATCCAGTGCGGACAGAAAATGCGCGGCCGCTTGGGGGGCGAGCTTGTCCAGAAACCGCGCCTGATGCGCGTCGACCAGCCCCCGCGCACGTGCCAGCAGGTCTTGCCCCGCGTCGGTCAGCGTGATCGCACGGGCGCGCCCGTCCCCTTCTGTCAGGTTTTGCACCAGCCAACCTTTGTCGCGCATCTGCTTGAACGTCCGCGACGCCGTGGGGCGGGTGATGCCGATATTCTCGGCGATACCAGAGGGCGCGGTGATGCCTTCCAGCGCGATGCTTGCCAAGACGCACCACTCCAAACGTGTCAACCCAAGCTGCGACAGCTCTTTGTCCAGACTTGCGCGCATAATTGCCGCCAGCCGCGACACGCGAAAGCCCAGCCTGTCGTGCAGGCTATACGAGGCAGAGGCAGAGGTGCTTTCGGGTCCGGTCATAACGCATGAATACTTCATTTTTGCCGCATCGCTACTGTTTGCTTGCAAAATAGTTGATCCATGACAACTATAGCTACGAATTACGAGGCAACACCCATGACTCCACGGCTGCGTTCACGCAAAAACCGCCCCATCCATATGGGTGCCTATCCGACTGAAAAGCTGCAGCGCGCTGATGGTGCGGCAGGGCCTGTGCCAGCTTTCAAAGCTTTGGGGCCTGCGGAGGATGACCGCCCTTTGGCACAAGCCACGCGGGATCACCGCGCTATGCTGGATGCGATCCGCGAGGGTCTGGTGAACAAGGCCATGGCCGAGATCCCCGCCGATCTGACCGAGCGCGCGCAGCATCTCAAGGCATTTGCCCATTTCAACGACGCGACGATGGTGGGGATTTGCAAGCTTGCTCCTGACCACCATCTGGCACAGCCCCTGCGCAATGCGAATGTGGCGCGGCTGGCGCAAGATTTGCAGAAGCGTCAGGTCAAGACGCTCGCCTCGGGCGTGGATGCGATCATGGCGGACCTGCGCGATTCAGTCTCGGCACCAGAGACGGACATCAACGGGCATACCCACGCGCTGGTGGTCCTGTTTGCGCACCCCCGCGCCGTTGAGCAGAATGAACCAGGTTCCGCGTGGATTGCGGGGATGGAGGATCACCGATCCTCTCTGCTGGCCGCTGAATCGGCGGCGGTGCTGTCAAATTACATTCGCCTGCTGGGGCGTCCGGCGCGCGGGCATACCATGACGGCAAGTGATGTGGACCTGAGCCAGCTGGCGGTGGCGGCGGGGCTCGCCCTGCCCCAAGACGGCCAGTTGACCGCCCCCTTCGTCGGCACGCGGTTTTCGCTGGCCGCGATCACCATGGCAATGGACGTGGCCTGCGACCGGCCCTTGGCCGCCACAGCCACCCTGCCCCGCACACCGCCCGCCTATGCGACGCGGCGCTTTGCCGATGGCGCGCAGCCGTTCGAAAAGCTTAAACGCGTGGACAGCCCCACGACCTATATGGATGAGCCCCGCATCCCGCGCCTGCCCAAACGTACCGATATGTTCAGCCGTGCGCTGTTCGGCGATATGGGCAAGAAACTGCAAGACGGGGCCACCGGCGGTCGGTACATCCGCAAAACGCCGACTTCCATGGCGCAGCGGCGTGCCTTGGGGGCTTTCTGCCTGCTGCAGGATGGCAAGGCGGCCGAGACACAAACAGCCCCAGCCCCTCAGCAAGCCGCAGAGATGGTCAAAGCCGTCGCCTATTTTCTGGGGGCCGATGCCGTGGGCGTTAGCCGTTGTCCCGATTGGGCGTGGTACAGCCATGACGCCACCGGCACCGCGATTGACCCGCCCCATGATCAGGCGATCAGCCTTGTCATCGATCAGGGATTTGACACGATGGAGGGGGCCTCGGGCGATGACTGGATCAGCGTGGCGCAATCCATGCGGGCCTATCTGCGATTTAGCCTTGTGGGCGGCGTGCTGGCGCGGTTGATCCGCGACTTGGGCTATCCGGCCAAGGCGCATACGGTGATGGACGGCGATGTGCTGCAACCGCCTTTGCTGTTGCTGTCGGGCTTGGGCGAGGTCAGCCGCATCGGCGAGGTCATCCTGAACCCCTACCTTGGCCCACGTCTGAAATCGGGGGCGGTAACGACGACCCTGCCGATGACCCACGACAAGCCGATCGATTTCGGCCTGCAGAAATTCTGCGAAAGCTGCCAGAAATGCGCCCGCGAATGCCCCTCGGGGGCGATCACCGCTGGGCCAAAGCTGATGTTCAACGGCTATGAGATATGGAAATCGGACAGCCAGAAATGCGCCACCTACAGGATCACGACCGAAGGCGGTGCCATGTGCGGGCGTTGCATGAAAACCTGCCCGTGGAACCTTGAGGGGATATTGGCCGACAGCGTATGGCGCTGGACCGCGATGAAGCTGCCTGCCACGGCCCCCGCCCTTGCCAAGCTGGATGATCTGCTGGATCGCGGCGACATCAACCCTGTCAAGAAATGGTGGTGGGATCTAGAGGTGCAGGACGACGGCGGCTATCGACCCACGGACAAGCCGGTAAACACCCGTGGCCTGCAAAAAGACCTGAAGCTGCGTGCGAAAGACCAGACGCTTGCCGTCTACCCTGCATCCTTGGCCCCGCATCCTTATCCCTATCCCGACCCGATGGACCGCGAGGCCGGTATCCGCGCCTATGGCGCTATGATCCCTGCCGCAACGCACCGCGCGCGGGTCGCACGCGGCGAGACGCAAGGATTGGTTCCTGCGCTCAAACCGCTGGCCGACAGTCCGGTGCAGGCGCTGACCGTCACGCGTGCTGACGTGCTGAGCGACGGGATCACGCGGTATGAACTGCGCGACCCTGACGGGGCCGATCTGCCCCTGTGGCAGGCAGGGGCGCATCTGGATGTGGTGATCGCGCCCGAATACCTGCGCCAGTATTCCATGTGCGGCGATCCGTCGGACCGGTCGCGCTATGTCATAGCCGTCCAGCGCGAGGATCAGGGCCGCGGCGGCAGCGCCCTGATGCACCGTATCTTTAGCCAAGGCCGCAAAATTTTCGCCGCGCGTCCGATCAACCATTTCCCCCTGACCGAAGACGCCCCCTTCAGCGTGTTGATGGGCGGCGGCATCGGCGTCACGCCGATGATCGCCATGGCGCACCGGCTGCATCAGTTGGGCCGCCCTTTCGCGCTACATTATTCCGCCCGCACCGCCGCTGATCTGGCCTTTGCGCCCGAGATCGCTGCCGCACCTTGGGCCGCCCAGGCCGTGCTGCACATCAGCGATCAGGGCAGTCGGGCAGCGTTTGATGCAATCTTGTCAGATCACCCTAAGGGCAGCCACGCCTACGCCTGCGGCACCCCGGCCTATATGGAGGCCGCAATGAACGCCGCCGCTTGCGCAGGCTTTGCCGAGGATCAGTGTCACATCGAATATTTCGCCGTCCCCGAAGCCCCCCCGCGCGAAAATCACAGCTTTACGGTCCATCTGGCCAAGACCGGCAAGGACATCCACGTACCCGCCGACCGTAGCCTGTCTGATATGCTGACAGAGGCGGGCGTGCCGGTGGATGTGAAATGCGCCGACGGGATCTGCGGGGTTTGCGCTTGCGGGCTGGTCGAGGGCGACGCCGATCACCGCGATTATGTGCTGTCACAGGCGCAGCGTGAAACTACGTTGATCACCTGCCAGTCACGTGCGGCGGCAGCGGGTGGGCATCTGGTGCTGGACCTGTGAAAACCTAGCGTTCACCACATCGGTAAAGTCAGGGCGGGTATGCGAAAACTGCGCTTGCAATGCCCCCTGCCTTTCTGTCTACGGGCGCCACCGCAACCGACCGCAGGCTGGACCGATTATGACAGAACCCAACGGCGCTTCGATCACGTTTGAGAACGTGGGCAAAGCCTATTCCAAATCCGGCGGCACGACTGTCACGGCGCTTGAAGGCGTCTCTTTGGCGATGGAGCCGGGATCAATCACTGGCATCATCGGACGGTCGGGGGGTGGCAAATCGACGCTGCTGCGCATGGTCAACGGGATTGAGCGGCCCACGACGGGCTCTGTTCTGGTGGGCGGGCAGAATGTGGGGGCCGCCAAAGGGGCCAAGCTGCGCGCGATCCGTCGCGATGTTGGGATGATCTTTCAGCACTTTAACCTGCTGGCCTCGCGCACCGTGGCGGGCAACATCGCCCTGCCGCTGGAAATCGCCGGTGTGCCATCATCGCAAATCAAACCACGTGTCGCCGACCTGATCGAACGGGTCGGGCTGACCTCGCACGCCACACGCTATCCGGCAGAGCTTTCGGGCGGGCAAAAACAACGGGTGGGGATCGCGCGCGCACTGGCCACAGGCCCCAAGGTGCTGCTGTCGGACGAGGCGACATCCGCGCTGGACCCCGAAACGACACAAACCGTCCTGTCCTTGCTCAAAGACATCAACCGCGAACTGGGGCTGACCATTCTGCTGATCACCCACGAGATGGCCGTGGTCCGTGACATCGCCAGCCATGTCGCGGTGATCGACAGCGGGCGCATCGTCGAACATGGCGAGACCTATGATATTTTCACCGCGCCACAGCATCCGACCACACGGTCCTTCCTGTCGGGGGTGACCGGCGTCACCCTGCCCGCTTTCGTCAAGGACCGTCTGATGCCAAACCCACCCGCGCAGGGCGGCGAAGAGGTGATCCGCGTGACCTTTGCAGGCCAGCATGCCACCGACCCGATGCTGGCGCGGCTGACGCAGGACATGGGCATTCCGGTCAATATCCTTGCAGGTGCGGTCGAGGAAATCGGCACGCGCCCCTTCGGCAACCTGCTGGTGTCGCTGCCTGTGGCCAAGGCCGCAGAGGCGCGTTCATTTTTGGAAAGCCACGGGCTTATGACGGAGGTGCTTGGCTATGTCGGCTAACCTTATCACCCTACTGATCGAGGCCACGGGCCAGACGCTTTATATGGTCGCCATCTCGGCGCTGCTGGGGACGCTGCTTGGCCTGCCCTTAGGGCTGTTTCTGGCGACATCGCAACGCGGCGAGCTGTTGTCGGCTCCGTGGGTCAACAAAATCCTCGGTCTCGTCGTCAATGCCACACGGTCGGTGCCGTTCATCATACTGGTGGTCGCGATCATCCCCTTCACGCGGATGGTTGCGGGCACGTCGATCGGCACTACCGCGGCTATCGTGCCGCTTACAATTGCCACAGTGCCCTTCATCGCCCGGCTGGTCGAAAACGCGATCCGCGAGGTCGATTCCGGCCTGATCGAGGCGGCGCGCGCCATGGGGGCGACCCCGTTGCAGATCATCCGCAAGGTGCTGCTGCCCGAAGCGCTGCCCGGTATCACGCTTGGCCTTACACTCGCCATCGTTAGCCTGATCGGCTATTCCGCCATGGTCGGCGCCGTGGGCGGCGAAGGTTTGGGCGATCTGGGCATTCGCTATGGGTATCAACGGTTTATGCCCGATGTTATGACGGTCGTTGTGATCATCCTCATCGTGCTGGTCCAGCTTGTGCAATCGATCGGCGAACGCATCGCAGCCGCTGTCGACAAACGCGCCACCAAAAGCGGCGGGCAATAGCGTCCCGTCGCCTCCTCCCCCTACTTCGTTTCCCAGTTAAAGGAGCATACACATGCTACGTCTTGTAACCCTGACATCCACACTTGCCCTGATGGCTACATCCTTGATGGCCGAGCAGATCAAAGTCGGCGTTTCCCCCGGCGAGCACGCCGAAATCATGGAAGAAGTCGCTCGCGTTGCAGAGCCGATGGGCCTTGAAATCGACGTCATCGAATTCTCTGACTACGTTGTGCCAAACCAAGCGCTGGCCGATGGCGACATCGAGGCGAACTCCTTCCAGCACGTGCCTTACCTTGAAGCACAGATGAAAGACCGCGGCTTTGCGCTGGCGGTTGTGGGCAACACGATCACCACGCCCATGGGCGTCTATTCGGACAAGATCACCGACATCGCCAACCTTGAAGAGGGCGCGACCTTTGGCATCCCGAACGATCCCACCAATGGCGGCCGTGCGCTGCTGGTCCTGCAACAACTTGGCATGATCAAAGTCGATCCCGAAGCGGGTCTGGTGCCGACGGTTCTGGACATCATCGAGAACCCCAAAGACCTGTCGTTCAAAGAACTCGACGCGGCGCAGCTGCCCCGTTCGCTGGCGGACCTTGATGCGGCGCTGATCAACACCAACTACGCGATTGCCTCGGGCCTCAGCCCCAAGGAAGATTCCATCGCGATGGAAAGCGCCGATAACCCTTATGTGAACGTGATCGCTGTGCAGAAGGGCAACGAAGACGCGCCTTGGGTCAAAACCCTGCTAGAGGCGTATCATTCGGACGAGATCAAAGCGTTCATCGACGAAAGCTACCACGGGACTGTGATTACATCCTGGTAAGCTAAATGTCGGATACCGCCTGTTGCACGGGCGGTATCCGACGCGGTTGTGCATGGTTCGCAGTGCCCACCGGTGACAGCGCAAACGCAAGCCATTGATATTGGCGGCAGTTGCGCCAATTTGACATGCAGCGGCATGTCGTGTGACCGTCCCCGAAACCAATAACAAGTTGACCCGATGGACGATCTTCGCAGCACGCTTAAATCTTTGTACGACGGTCGCAGCGCCCGCGCGCGGCGATTCCGCTATGGGCTGATCCTGTTTGATTCAATCTCGATCGTCTACTTTATCACCACTGCGGCCCTTACTGCGACGCCCCTTTTCGTCACGCTAAACGCGATCTTTGGCGTGTTCATCGTTCTCGATCTTGCCGCGCGTCTGTGGATTTCGACAAACCTGCGCAAAGAGCTGATGCGCATCTATACGCTAGCCGATCTTGTGGTGGTGATTTCGCTGGTGCTTGCGCCGCTGATGGCCGAAAGCTTTGCGTTCTTGCGGGTGCTGCGCGGGCTTCGACTGATCCATGCGTACCATCTATTGTACGATCTCAGGCGTGAAAGCATGTTCTTTCGCAAACACGAGGATGCGATCCTTGCGGCGGTGAACCTGCTGGTCTTTATCTTTGTCATCACGTCGCTGGTTTTCGTCCTGACCTTTGATGGGGATGCAGGCATCGCGGGCTATGTCGATGCGCTCTATTTCACTGTGGCAACGCTTACAACGACAGGCTTTGGCGACATCACATTGACCACGACGGGCGGCAAGCTGTTGTCGGTTTTCATTATGGTGGTCGGCGTCGCGCTTTTTGTGCAGCTGGCGCGTACAATCTTTCAGCCCGCCAAGGTGAAACACACCTGCCCGGAATGCGGGCTAAGCCGCCACGAGTCTGATGCTGTACACTGCAAGCATTGCGGCACCACGCTCAAGATCGAGACCAAAGGCGACACCAGCGGTTAGGCAGCGCAGGTCGAACGGGCAGCGGGTTCGACCCGACCGTACGGCGCTCCCCCCTAACGCCTTTAAGCTTTCATAAAGGCTGGGCGTTGGTCTTTTCTGATAAAGGACCACGCGATAAACCGACTTGTTTTCTGCCCCTGCGCCATCTCGACAACGTCGCAGTTGGCCACTTTGGCCTTTTTCAGGATTTTATACAGCGTTTGCACATTGTCCTTTTTCGACACGAGCGACGTGAACCACAGACATTGATCGGCATAGGCTCGGCTTTGGTCGACCATATTGGCGATGAACTTTATCTCGCCGCCCGGGCACCAAAGCTCGGCGTTTTGTCCGCCGAAGTTGAGCTTGGCAGAACGTCCCTTGCCAAGATTGGCCCATTTTCGCTGGGTGCCTCTGGCGGCTTTTTCCATCGAGGCGTGAAAAGGCGGGTTGCACAGGCTGACGTGGAAACGGTCGTCGGGCTTTATCACACCGTTAAAGACATCTTCACGGGCAGGTTGCAGCCTCAGGTCCACATCCAGAGTGTTATCGCGGCAAATCTGATGCGCAGATTCAAGCGCCACAGGGTCGATATCCACGCCGGTAAAGTGCCAGCCGTAGGCGCTCTGCCCGGTTAGGGGGTAGACCAAGCTGGCACCGGTCCCGATATCCAGCGCCTTGATCTTCGCCCCGCGCGGAATTTCGTTCCCGTTACTGCGCGCCAGCAGGTCCGCCAGATGGTGGATATAATCGACACGCCCCGGAATCGGGGGACAAAGATAATTGGCGGGAAGATCCCAGACCTCGACATCGTAGTGCGACTTGAGCAGCGCCCGGTTCAGCATGCGAACAGCTGCCACATCCCGAAAATCAATGGTGGTCTCACCCGCGGGGTTGCGGGTCGTGAAGGGCTCCAATTCAGGGAGGCAAGCGACCAAGCGCGCGAAATCATAGCCCTCTTTATGCGGGTTACGGGGGTGTAGATTGGTCTTGGTGGCCATCGAGAAGCCTTTTTTGAAGGGGTGGGAAAGAAGCAAAGCTCTGCGCCCGTCTTACGCCCATGCGCCCCCAGAGTAAAACCAAAGCGAAAGCCCCCGCCCCTCGGGCAGTCCAGCGGGGCAATTATTTTTCACTCTCCCCCAAAAAACCGTTGTTAGTTACAAACGCAACCTTTACGCAGTCGAAGAACCGGACCCATGGAGGCGACGATGACTGATAAAAAATATCCAACCCGCATGACCCAGGCCCCCTCCCTTGCAGGGCCGCACGCGGGATACATGCCCGGTTTCGGCAATGATTTTGAAACCGAAGCGCTGCCTGATGCCCTGCCCCAAGGGATGAACAGCCCACAAAAATGTAACTATGGCCTGTACGGCGAACAGCTGAGCGGGACGGCCTTTACCGCACCGAGCCATCAGAACGAGCGCACGTGGTGCTACCGTATTCGTCCATCGGTCAAACATTCGCATCGCTACGAGAAGATTAATCTGCCGCATTGGAAATCCGCACCCAATATCGTGGACGAGGTGACCAGCCTTGGCCAATACCGCTGGGACCCGCTGCCGCACAGCGACACGCCGCTGACATGGTTGACGGGCATGCGCACGATGACGACCGCAGGCGATGTCCACACACAGATTGGCATGGCGACGCATGTGTATCTTGTGACAGACTCCATGATCGACGCGTATTTCTTTTCCGCCGACAGCGAGATGCTGGTCGTCCCGCAAGAAGGCCGTTTGCGTTTTTCAACCGAGCTGGGAATTATCGACGTCGCGCCGCAAGAGATCGCCATTATTCCGCGCGGGTTGGTTTACCGTGTCGAAGTCCTTGAAGGTCCGTGCCGCGGGTTCGTCTGTGAAAACTACGGGCAGAAGTTCGAACTGCCCGGGCGGGGGCCCATCGGTGCCAACTGCATGGCCAACCCGCGTGACTTCAAGGCCCCCGTGGCCGCGTTCGAAGACCGCGAAGTACCATCGACCGTAACTGTAAAATGGTGCGGCGCATTTCACGAAACCAAGATCGGACAATCGCCGCTGGATGTGGTGGCGTGGCACGGAAACTACGCGCCGATGAAATACGATCTGCGCACCTACTGCCCCGTAGGCGCAGTGTTGTTCGATCATCCTGATCCTTCGATTTTCACCGTTCTGACCGCCCCGTCTGGGCAAGAAGGCACCGCGAACATCGATTTCGTCCTGTTCCGCGAACGCTGGATGGTCGCCGAAGATACTTTCCGTCCTCCTTGGTACCACAAGAACATCATGTCCGAATTGATGGGCAATATTTACGGCCAATACGATGCCAAGCCCAAAGGGTTCATCCCCGGCGGCATCAGCCTGCACAATATGATGTTGCCCCACGGGCCGGACCGGAACGCCTTTGAGGGGGCGTCCAACGCGGATCTCAAGGCCGAAAAGCTCGATAATACGATGTCGTTCATGTTCGAGACCCGTTTCCCGCAGCAACTGACAAAATTCGCCAGCCATGAGGCACCGTTGCAGGATGACTATATCGATTGCTGGGCCGACATCGAAAAGAAGTTCGACGGGACGCCGGGTAAGAAATGAAACTCTATTCCTACTGGCGATCGACCACATCCTACCGCATTCGCGCAGCGCTGAACCTTAAGGGGCTGGCGTATGACGCGGTGCCGGTTGACCTCGTTGCTGGCGATCAGCGCGCGCCCGATTATGTTGCGTTGAACGCCGGCAAGGGCGTGCCAACCTTGGTGCTAGAGGACGGCACGGCGCTGACCCAGTCGATGGCGCTCCTCGAGTATATTGATGCGACATGGCCCGAACCGCGCCTGATCCCCGCTGATGCTTTGCTGCGGGCGCAGGTAATGGCGGTGGCACATACTGTCGCGCTTGATATTCATCCTGTGAACAATCTGCGTCTGATCGGGCAGCTCAGGACCCGTTTTGGTGCGACGCCCGATCAGGCGACCGATTGGATGTGCCACTGGATGAACGAAGGGTTCGCAGCGCTCGAGGCCATGCTGCCAGCCGGCGACAGCTTTGCCTTTGGTGACGCCCCCAACATCGCCGATATCTGCATCACGGCTCAGGTCTATAATGCCCATCGTTGGGGCGTTGACCTGACGCACTTCCCCAAAACCGCGCGTATTGAAAGGCTTTGCCTGAATATCCCGGCCATCGCCGATGCGCATCCCGACACTCAGCCCGACAATCGGACCGACGCGAAAGTAGCCACATGACATTGATGAAAAGCTGGGTAACCAGCGCAAACACGCCCGACACACCCTTCCCTCTGAACAATCTGCCCTACGGCGTATTTTCGGTCGGCGACGAAGACGCCCGCTGCGGGGTCGCGATTGGCGATATGATCCTTGATATGGCAGCGCTTGAAACAGCAGAGTTGATCCATCTGGACGACGACGCCGCCTTCGACCTGCCATTCTGGAATGATGTGATGGAGCTGGGCCCCGACATCTGGGCCAAGCTGCGCGCACGGCTGCACGAAATGCTGGCCGAAGGGTCGGCGGATCAGGCGGCGATTGAACCCTACCTTGTGCCGCTTGCGGATGCGCGACTGCATATGCCGCTGATGGTATCCGAATACACCGATTTTTATGCGGGCCGTCAGCACGCACAGAACATGGGCGCGATCCTGCGCGGGTCGCCAGATCTGCCGGCCAACTGGCTGCACATTCCAGTCGGCTACAACGGTCGCGCATCTTCAGTTGTTGTTTCTGGCACCGACATCCATCGCCCCAATGGCCAATCCAAGGCTCCTGACGCCGATGTGCCGTCCTTCGGCCCCTCTAAACGGTTGGATATCGAGCTTGAGATGGGCGCGATCGTTGGCACGTCTTGTGACTTTGGCACCCCGATCACGGTCGATCAGGCGGATGCGATGATCTTTGGCTATGTGCTGTTGAATGACTGGTCTGCCCGCGACATTCAGGGCTGGGAATATCAGCCGCTTGGCCCGTTTCAGGGCAAGGCTTTCGGTACGTCGATCTCTCCGTGGATCGTCACTGCGGCGGCACTTGATCCCTTCCGGACGGCGACACCAGCGCGTGAAAAGGAACTGCTGCCGTATCTCGACAGCACCATCGACGGCTTGTTCGACATCGAGCTTGAAGTTCTGATGCAACCCGAAGGGGCCGCCAAGGCAACGTCCCTGTCAAAAACCAACTATAGCCGGATGTATTATTCCGCCGCCGAACAGCTGTGCCACCATGCCAGCGGCGGCTGCGGCATGAACTCTGGTGATCTGCTGGGCTCCGGTACGATCTCGGGGCCAGATAAATCCGAATACGGGTCCCTGATGGAGCTGAGCTGGGCGGGGCGCGACCCCTTCACGCTCGACACCGGCGAGACCCGCACATTCATCGAAGACAACGATACGTTGATCCTGCGCGGTGCCGCGAAGGGCGATGGGTATCAAATCGGGTTCGGCACGTGCGAAGGCACGATCCGTCCCGCCGTTAAATTCCCCACATAAAGGACCAAAACAATGGCAAAAGCATTCGCATCCCAAGGGGATCTGTCCGAAAAGAAAATCACCTTCGACGAAGTCGGAGAGGGTCTGTGGGCCTTCACAGCCGAGGGCGACCCGAACTCGGGCGTCATCATCGGCGACGACAGCGTCATGATCGTCGAAGCGCAGGCAACGCCGCGCTTGGCCAATAAGGTCATCGAAAAGGTGCGCGAAGTCACCGACAAGCCGATCAGCCACGTGGTGCTGACCCACTATCACGCCGTGCGCGTGTTGGGTGCGTCGGCTTACGGCGCGGATCAGATCATCATGTCGGACGCCGCCCGCGCCATGGTCGAAGAGCGCGGTCAGGAAGATTGGGACAGTGAATTCCAGCGTTTCCCACGTCTGTTTGAAGGCCATGAATCAATCCCCGGCCTCACCTACCCGACGACCACCTTTAACGACAGCATGACCGTTTATCTGGGCAAACGTCGCGTTGATATCAAACACATCGGTCGTGCGCATACGGCAGGTGATGCGGTTATCCACGTGCCCGACCAGAATGTGATGTTCACCGGCGACATCGTCGAAGACCATTCCGCGTGCTATTGTGGTGACGGGTATTTTGGCGATTGGGGCCAGACGCTTGATAATATCAAAGCCTATGATGTCGATGCCATCGCACCGGGTCGCGGGGCGGCATTGATCGGAAAAGACGCTGTTGAACGGGCGATTGAAAGCACGCGTGACTTTGTCGAAAGCACATACAAACCCGCACAACGGGTCGCCATGAAGGGCGGCACATTGAAAGACGCATGGGATGCCGTGCGCGCCGAGTGTGATCCGAAATTCCACGACTACGCGATCTATGAACACTGCTTGCCGTTTAACGTAAGCCGCGCCTTCGACGAGGCCCGTGGTATCTGGCACCCCCGTATCTGGACCGACAAACGCGATCTGGAAATGTGGGCGCAGTTGCAGGGCTAAGGCCAAGTCTGGGAGGATTACTCATGGTCGACGTCCGCTACGACATCGCGTTCAAACTGTACCCTTACGAAAAGGTCGCAGATCAAGATCTGGCACCTCGACGACACCCTGTGGTGATCGTCGGGGGCGGGCCTGTGGGGATGGCAACGGCCCTTGATCTTGGGCGCAAGGGTACACCTGTTCTGGTGCTCGATGACCACGAAGGCGTCGGGCAAGGCAGTCGCGCCATCTGCTTTGCCAAACGCACGCTTGAAATCTGCGACCGTCTAGGGGCAGCCAAGGGAATGGTCGACAAGGGTGTCGTGTGGAACGTCGGCAAGGTGTTCCACGGCGACAAACGCGTGTTCGAATTTAACCTGTCGCCCGAAGACGGGCACAAGGCACCTGCGTTTATCAACCTACAACAACCCTATTTCGAAAAACACCTCGTAGAGGAAATTCGCGTGGCACAGTCGCAAGGCGCGCCCATCGAAATCCGCGGGCGCAATGGGGTCACCGGTATGGCGCAGCAGGGCGATCATGTGCTGATTGACGTCAATACGCCCGATGGCCCCTACCAGCTTGAGGCGGATTGGGTGATTGCCTGTGATGGGGCGCGTTCGCCCACACGCGATATGCTGGGGCTCAGCTTTGAGGGGCGCGTCTTTGAGGATAATTTCCTCATTGCCGATGTCAAAATGAAGGCTGATTTTCCGACCGAACGCTGGTTCTGGTTTGCCCCCCCTTTCAAAGACAGCGGTGCCTCTGCCCTGCTGCACAAACAGCCCGACGATATCTGGCGTATTGATTTCCAGCTTGGGTGGGACATTGACCGCGCCAAAGAGCTTCGCGTTGAAAACATCCGTGCACGTGTGGATGCGATGCTGGGCGAAAATGCCGAGTACGAACTGGAATGGACCTCGATTTACACATTCCAATGTCGACGCATGGAGAAGTTTCGTCATGGGAACGTGCTGTTCGCGGGGGATAGCGCGCATCAAGTGTCGCCGTTTGGCGCACGCGGCGCGAATTCCGGCGTGCAGGATGCGGAAAATCTGGCTTGGAAGCTTGATCTGGTGGTCAAAGGTCTTGCCCCCGATACGCTGCTGGACAGCTATTCAGAAGAACGGGTGCACGGTGCCGATGAAAACATTCTGAACTCGACCCGAGCGACCGATTTCCTGACCCCCAAGACCGAGATGAGCAAAATCTTCCGCGACGCTGTGCTCGAGCTTGCCCATGCCCATTCTTTCGCGCGGGTCATGGTGAATTCCGGTCGGCTGTCGCTGCCTTGCAGCTATGACGGTCTGTCGTTGAACGGGCCCGATGCGCTGAATGGCCCGACGGTCAGCCGGGTCGGTGCAAATTGCAGCGACGCCCCCCTGAAAGACGGGTTCTTGCTGAATGTTCTGGGGGGAGATTTTACCGTTCTGGCGATCGACACAGAGGTGCCGCAGCTTGCGGATGTTGACGGGATCACACTGAAAACCGTGACGTTGGATACCGGCCGCGACGACGTAAGCGGCGCGATCGCCGCGCGCTATTTGGGCGACGCCCCCAGCGGCATTTATCTGATCCGCCCGGACCAACATGTCGCGGCCCGTTGGGCAGTAGCCAGCGCTGCCGACATCCAGTCCGGTGTGCGCATTGCGACAGGAAGAGGGCAGTGAACATGGAACTCAATCTGAACCCGAATATCAAAGATCCCGACGGGTTTTATGATGAGCTGCTTGGGGCGCACAGCGGGCTGAGCAAGGACGAAAGTGATGCGTTCAATGCGCGGCTGATCCTTATTCTGGCCAACCACGTGGGCGACAGGGCGATCCTGCGCTCCGCGTTGAACGCCGCAAAGTAACACCGTTCGAAACATCGGACATCGCAACATCGCGGCAGGGAGGCCGCGTTGAAACAACCCAAAGGGGGGACTACTCATGACTAAATTCACATCCATCGCGCTGATCAGCGCATTGCTATCGGGCACAGCTGTTGTGCCAGCCTTCGCGGATACCGAACTGGTGTTGTCCAGCTGGCTGCCACCGCGCCACCCGATCGTGGTCAACGCAATCAAACCTTGGGCCAAGGAGGTCGAAGAGGTCACGCAAGGCCGTGTCACCGTGCGGGTTCTGGGCCGTGCCTTGGGCAGCCCACCGGCGCATTTTGACATGGCGAAAGACGGCATTGCCGACATTACCTATGGGCTGCACAGCTTTAGCCAAGACGATCGTTTCGATGCGTCCCAGGTCGGACAGTTCTCCTTTATCGGTGATGACGCCGTGACCGCGTCGCAAGCGTTCTGGACCGTCTACACCGAAGATCTGGGCGCGCGCGACGATCACGAAGGCACCCATCTGCTTAGCCTGTTCGTCCATGGCCCCGGACTACTGCACAACAACGTGCGCCGTATTGAAACGCCCGAAGATTTTAGCGGCCTGAAGATGCGCGTCCCCGGCGGCTATATTGCCGAATTCGTGGAAGACCTCGGTGCGACGCCGTTATTCATGTCCTCTACCGAGGTCTACGAGAAACTGTCGCGCGGCGTGATCGACGGCGCGGCCTTTACCTACGAGGCCCTGACCGCATTCAACCTAACAGACGACATCAAGTATTCGATGACCGTTCCGGGCGGGATCTATAACACGTCGTGGTTTCTGGTGATGAACGAAAAGAAATGGGACGGCATCGGCGCCGAAGATCAAGCCGCGATTGACGCCATCTCGGGTGTTGCTTTTGCAGAGCGGGTTGGCGCGGCATGGGACGCGGCGGACGCAGCGGCCGTGGTCGAGATCGAAGAAGCCGGTATCGAGGTCTATGCCGCACCTGACGCGGTTCTTAACGCCGCGCGCACATCGGCAACCGCCCTAGAGGCAACATGGGCAGAAAGCCTTGGCAGCGAATTTGACGGGCGCGCCGCGTTGGCACGTCTGCGCGAAATCTCTGGTGTTGCTCAATGATCATGCGCCTGTTGGGCCGAGGACTTGAAGTATGTTCAATCGCACTTCTCCTTGGTCTGATGACCGTCACGGGCCTTGATGTAATTGGTCGATATTTCTTGAACGCGCCCTTGAAGGGGGCGTTCGAACTGACCGAAATCCTATTGGCCGCCCTCGTATTCACCGCGCTGCCACTGGTAAGTCGCGCGGGGGAACACGTGGATGTCGACATAGCCACGAGCTTCCTGCCTGCCCGCCTGCAACACGCGCTTTCGCTGGTCATCGCGATCCTGTGCGCGGGGACCTTGCTGTTCTTTGCGTGGCGCTTGGGGCTGCTCAGCCAAGCGCAGGCAAGTGATGGTGCACGGTCGGTGGCCTGGGGCGTCCCCTATGCGCCGCTTGCGCTGCTTGGAGCCTTCATGTGTCTGCTTGCGGCGACCTATGGGATCATAAAAGGGACTGCCAAGAATGATTGAATCGACCGTCGGGATCCTGGTTCTTCTGGGTCTCATCTTTTTGCGGATGCCGATTGCCTTTGCGATGTCGCTGGTGGGCGGCATCGGTTTTGGCCTCATGCGTGACTGGAATGCCGCTGGCGCCATGGTGGGCAATGCGGTGTTCGAAACTGGCCTCAGCTATTCGCTATCCGTCGTGCCCCTGTTCATCTTTATGGGCAATATCTTGGCGCAATCGGGCATCGCGCACGGGTTGTTTGCCGGTGCTGACCGGTTGTTCGGTCGTATGAAAGGCGGGCTGGCCCTTGCCACGATCCTAAGCTGCGGCGGGTTTTCTGCGGTCTCGGGGTCATCGCTTGCGACCGCAGCCACCATGAGCCGCGTCGCCATGCCACCGATGCGAAAATTCGGCTATTCCGATAGCCTCGCCTCCGGTGCGATCGCTGCGGGCGGGACGCTCGGGATCCTCATTCCGCCTTCCGTGATCCTGATTATCTACGGTCTTCTGACCGAAAGCGATATCGGCAAGCTGTTTATCGCAGGGCTTCTGCCGGGGCTGCTTGGGATCATTCTTTATATGGTCGCCGTAGTGGTCGCCGTCAGGCTAAAGCCCGATCTTGCCCCGCCTGTGACGCAGTCGGAACCGATGACGAAACAGGATCGTATCGGCGTATTTGGCACATTGGGTCTGTTTGTCTTCATCATGGGCGGCATCTATGGCGGGTTCTTTACCCCGATCGAAGCCGCTGGCATGGGGGCCATTTTCTCGCTCGTCCTTGCGTTGCTTATCCGGGGACTGAACTGGAGCGGTTTCATCGATGCCTGCCGCCAGACCGTGTCATCGTCGGGTATGATTTTTGCGATCATCATCGGTGCCGAAATTTTCTCGGCGTTTGTGAACTTTGCAGGGTTGCCCGATGGTTTGGTCGATCTGGTCTACACGTATGACCTGTCCGCATGGGGCGTGATCTTTATCATGGTCGCGATCTATCTGATCATGGGCTGCGTCTTTGAAAGCCTGTCGATGATCTTGCTGACCGTTCCTGTGTTCTATCCGGTTGTGAGCCAGCTGGACTTCGGCGGCGGTGTATTGGGCGACCCGGAACTTGTTCTGATCTGGTTTGCGGTGATCGTTGTCGTCGTGACCGAGATCAGCTTGATCACACCGCCTGTCGGTATGAATGTCTTTGTCCTGCGTTCTGTCCTCAAGGACGTTTCGCTGAGCACAATCTTTCGCGGCGTATTGCCGTTCTGGATCGCCGACATCGTACGACTGGCGCTGCTACTGGCGGTCCCGTCGATCTCGCTTGTCCTGCTGACCTAGCCTGCCTCAAGCGACAAGGCACGGGCCGCCAATCGCCCTATAGCTGGGCGAACCGCGATTTTAGCAGTGCTTCGTCATATTCGCTTTGAGCGGTGCTATCGTACACGACCCCGCCGCCGACATTCAGCTTTGCCTGACCGTCGGCGGTGCAGGCCAAGGTCCGGATAGCGACATTGAATTCCATCGACCCATCGGGCGCAATCCATCCGATCGTGCCGCAATAGGCATCACGGGCCGTCGTTTCGAGATCCGAAAGGATCTCCATCGCGCGGATTTTTGGCGCACCTGTAATTGATCCGCAGGGGAAAACAGCCGTCAGGATATCGGTCAGTGTACAGTCGGGACGGATCGTCGCCGTCACCTCCGAGATCATCTGATGCACTGTCGCATAGCTTTCGATCTCGAACAGGGCCGGCACCCGAACGCTGCCTATCTCTGAAATACGGGCGAAATCATTTCGCAAAAGATCCGTGATCATCAGGTTTTCGGCCTGATTTTTCTCGGACGCACGCAGCCACGTCTTAAGCGCTTCATCTTCTGCAGCATCCGCGCCACGGTTGACCGTCCCCTTCATCGGACGGGTGCGCAGCTGGCCTTGGGCCGAAAGCGAGAAAAACAGTTCCGGCGAACGACACAACAGCTTTGCGCCGCCAAGATCAACAAAGGCACCGTAGGGCACGGGCTGCTTTTGTTTCAGCTGCTCATAAAGACGATCAAGACGGCCCTCGTAAGTCGCCGTCATAGGGAACGTCAGATTGGCCTGATAGATATCCCCGTCGCGCAAGTAGCGCTGAATGGTATCAAACGCCGTCTTGTAGGTTGGAAAATCCCACTCCGGTTTGAAACGTCCAAGGCTGGCGTCGCCTGTCGCAACCGGCGCGGGCGGCGCGTCAACCCGATCAAAGACGCCAAAGCGCAGCAACGGTTCGCCCAGGTCTGCCGGCAATCTGCCGCGCAGTTTCGGAATGAGCGCGTAGCCCAGCTCGTAGGAAGCTGTCCCTGCGAGCCATTTTCCGGCTTTGTGTTCGGTCTCTACCGCGCGCAGGGCATCGGCCACCTCGTCGGGGTGCCACGCCTCGATGATATGTGCCGGTCTATGAAACCAAGAGCCGGTTCCAAGTGGCCCTCGGTCAAACAGGATCGACGGACCTTGCGCGGAATGTGCCATTTAGAAATCAGCTGCGATACGCATTTCACGCAGCGGGCGGACAATGTCGATACAGTCTTGGTATATCTGATGCGCCCGATACGCCTTCAACGCAGCCTCATTCTCGAACTCGGCATAGACGATCACATCAACATCATTGGCAAAGCGATCTTCATTCCGGTTCCGCGAAACCTCGAAATGCTTCACTGATGGGATGGTGCCGAGCATGGACAGACCTTCGACAATTTGGTCAATATCTTTGGCGTCTTTGCTGCTGAAAAACACGACATGACGAATGATCTGGCCGTTAGATTTCTTGTCTGACATTTGACTGTTCCTATGCACGGTTAGCGGTGGGACTTCGGGTGGGGGACATGCTGTTCCCGTCGCTGCTGCTCATCTCACGAGACCATCGGCAACACAATACTGGCAGCCGCCACGCATGCACCCATCATTGCGCGCCGCGGCAAACGGCTGGACCGTGGCCCTGCAATGCAAAGCCATAGGCCGCATACTACCCACGTGCGCCCTTGACCGGTTGCGATACGGCTCAAGGCCGTGACATCACATCACGGCCTTGTTCAGGGGCATCGGGTTCCAGGACCCCTGCCCTTCAGTCAGTGCCGACTTAGAAGCCGCCCAACACCTGCTTGCCAATCACGCGGCCGCTTTCTTGCTTCAGATGGGCGGCGCGCAGGGCGTCAACGGTCAGGGCGTCTCCTTTTTCGGTGACGGTGGATTGCAGAGTGCCTGCATCGATCATCTCGGCGACACGGTTCAACAGGTCCCGCTGGGCACCGATATCTTCAGTGCCGAACATCGAGCGGGTGAACATGAATTCCCAGTGGATGCTCAAAGCCTTGGGCTTGGCAGCCTTAATGTCGAGAGCTTCGGGATCATCAATCAAGGCGATCTGCCCGCGAGGGGCGATCAGGTCGATGATCGCGGGCCAGTGCTGGTCCGTCGCGGTCAGCGCAGCGACATAGCTGGGGACAAGACCAAGGTCAGCCACCTGCGCAGCCAGATCGCCACGGTGGTCCACCACGTGATCCGCTCCCATCTTGCGCACCCAGTCCTGCGTTTCGGGCCGTGAGGCAGTGGCAATAACCGTGAGCCCGGTCAACGCCTTGGCGAGTTGGATCAAAATCGAGCCCACCCCTCCGGCACCGCCGATGACCAGTAGCGTCTGGCCACTGCCGCCCCCCTCGGTCAAGCGAAAGGCGTCAAACAGCATTTCCCAAGCGGTAATGGATGTAAGTGGCAGTCCGGCGGCCTCGACGAAATCAAGGCTGGCAGGCTTGCGCCCCACGATCCGTTCATCCACCGCATGAAATTCGGCATTGGTACCGGCGCGGGTGACATCACCGGCGTAATATACCGCGTCGCCGACCTTGTAGCCTGTCACCTCATTGCCGATTTCAGTGACGACGCCAGCCGCATCGAATCCAAGCACGCGCTCAGCGCCATCAGGCTCTACGCCGGCGCGCAGTTTGACATCCACCGGGTTGACCGAGATCCCCTCGACCGCGACCAAAAGATCGCGTGGTCCGACCACTGGCTGATCCATTTCAATAATTTCGAGCGTGTCTGCGTTGCCCGCTGCGTTGTAGCCGATGACTTTCATGAGTTGATCCTTTTTTCTGTTGGAGGAGAGATAGCCCTTGCGAAACCGTAAAAATACAGCAGTTTTCAGAGTTAATTATTCGGATTCTGGAGATAATGCCGTGGACACTGATAACCTGCGCCTTTTTGTTATGGCCGCCGATAGGTTGAATATCTCTGCCGCTGGACGCGATCTTGGTCTTGCGCCGGCGGTGGCCAGCGCACGGCTCGCCAAATTAGAGCACGAGCTTGGTGTCGAGCTGCTGCACCGGACCACGCGCAAGGTGTCGCTGTCCCTCGAGGGGTCCGATTTCCTACCCTATGCACGCGAAATTCTAGCGCAGGCAGAGGCAGCCAAAGCCGTCCTTGGCGGCAGTGAAACCAGCCCGAAGGGCACATTGCGCTTTGCCGCACCGAGCAGTTTTGCGCAGCGGCATATCATGCCATTGTTGCCCAGGTTCCACGCATTATTTCCCGATTTGACGCTGGACCTCCGCCTGTCCGACACCCGTTTCGATGCGATCGAGGGCAGCTTTGACCTTGCCCTACGCAGCGCGCCCCTGAAAGACAGCAGCCTCAAGGGGCGCAAGCTGGCAGAGGACACCCGCGTATTATGCGCCTCCCCTGAATACATCGCAGCACATGGCGCACCGCAGACCCCGGCAGAGCTTGAGGGGCATCGTTTTACCGCTTGGAAAGACCTAGAGCCACGCGAACTGATCGGGCCCGAGGGGGCGACCGCGCTTCTTGATCCGGCATGTATGAACTGCCGCACCATCGTAGACGACGGCGACGCGCAGCGCGAAGCGACCCTTGCCGGTGCGGGCGTGTCGATCAACTCGCTCTGGAGCGTCACTGACGAGCTTGCCTCGGGCCGCCTGATACGGGTGTTGCCGAAATGGAAGCTGAACGACAATTCGGTTTTGTGGCTGGTCTATCCCCGCTCGAACGTGCTCACCCCGAAAACACGGATCTTGATCGACTTTTTGATCGATAGTTTAGCCATCCGCATCGAGTGGGGCGACTGACCGCCGAACCCTAAGGGTCAGGCCCCCGGCGGGTCGTTGGACCCGCGTCCGATCGGCAGGGCGGCTGGCGTTGCGGCACAGATCTCGCGCAGCGCCGATTTCAGGCCTTCCTCAAGGGTTGGGTGGTAGAATGGCATGTTCAGCAGGTCGCTTGCCGTCTCGCCACGCTGGATTGCGTGAACAAGCAGATGCGCCATGTGGTCGGCACCGGGGCAAAACAATTCGGCGCCGGTCAGACGCCCGTCAGGCGCAGCATAAAGCCGGACAAGACCCTTCGCGCGCGCTTCGACTTTGGCACGGCCCTGATCCGCATAGGAGGCACAGCCGGTTAACGTGTTCTCATCCGGACCCTCGCCGAGTATGGCGAGCGGCGGATCGCTAAAGGTTAGCGTGAAGGTCGGCATACGCGGGTGGGCATTTATCGACGGATAGGCAGCGGCGTTGCTCCCTGCCACGTTTCCCTCGTCACTTGCCTCGTGCAGCACGGCCGCGTCAGCGTTCACGTCACCCGCGATAAAAACGGACGTGTCGCCGCATTGCATCGTGGTGCGGTCAAAGACCGGCACGCCATGTTCATCAAGCTCAAGCCCTGCCGCGTCAAGCCCGAGTCCCTCAAAGGCAGGCGGACGGCCTGTCGCGACGAGAACGCGGTCGAACGCGCGCTTGCCGCTAGAGGCACCGGACCACGACAGTTGCACGCGACCATCGAGTTTTTCGACATTCAGGTCGACGCCAAGATGGAGCGGAAGCTCCTCCCCGATGATGTTGACAACTGCGGCCTGCACGTCTGAATCCCGCGCGCCGCCGAGTGTATCGCCTTGATCAAAAAGGACCGTTTCGACACCAAGCCGCGACATAGCCTGCGCCAGCTCCAGCCCGATCGCACCGCCCCCGATCACAGCAAGCGAGCCGGGGAGATCATTCATCTCGAACACGCTCTCGTTGGTGAGGGCAAGATCGCCGAGGCCTTCGAACGGCTCGGGGATGCGCGCATAAGATCCGGTCGCGATCACAATCGACTTGGCGCTTACCGTGTCACCGTTGTCGAGGGTGAGTGCGTTCAGACCGGCAAGATGCGCGCGCGCCTGAATGCAGGTTCCAGCCGGAAGTTTGTCAAACGAAGCACGCGTTGCTTTCACAAATTTGTCGCGCTCGCGGCGGACGCGTTCTAGCACCGCCTGCCCGTCGACCTCGACGTGACCCACATTAACACCGAATACGCCCGTGCCATGGGCATTATGCGCCGCGTTTGCCGCAGCGATAAGAAGCTTGGACGGCATGCAGCCCGTATTTGCACACAGCGTGCCACGGAAGGCGTCGTCAATCAGGAGAGTGCGCGCGCCATCGCGACGCGCGCTCCGCTCGGCAGCGAGGCCGGCAGTGCCGGCCCCGATGATGGCGACATCGGTGTCATGATGCGCCATCACTTCGCCTCTTGATCCGTCATATAAATCGATTTGGCGTTGACGAACTCCTTCATGCCAAAGCCGCCATGCTCGCGCCCGTAGCCCGAGTTTTTCACACCGCCGAATGGCATGTTCGGAAGCGCAATATTGTACCCGTTGAGCGTGATCATACCGGTATCGAACTGCTCGCTCGCCAGCTTGCGTGCGCGCGCCTCGTCACGGCTGAAGATACCACCACCAAGGCCATAGCGACTGTCGTTGGCGATGCGCATGGCGTCTTCGTCGTTCTCGGCGCGGATCACGGAAGCGACGGGACCAAACAGCTCATCGCCATAGGCGGGCTGGCCAGGCTTCACGTCGACCAGCACGGTCGCGGGGTAATAGGCACCCTTGCGGTCCGGTGTCTCGCCTCCGACCACGGCGCGCGCGCCTTTTTTGATGCTTTCTGCCACCTGCTCCGCCAGCTTGTCGCGCAGATCGTTGCGCGCCATTGGTCCAAGACCGATGTCGGCGTCCGTCGGATCACCCATCTTGATCGCTTTCATCTTCTGGGTGTAGCCCTCGACAAAAGCGTCGTAATTTTTCGCCGTGACGATAAAGCGCTTACCGTTCACGCAGGTCTGGCCGTTGTTGTAGATCCGCGCCGTGACACAAGTATCCACCGCGAGATCGATATCGGCATCGTCCAGAACGATGTAAGCGTCGTTCGATCCAAGTTCGAGCACGGACTTTTTCAGCTGCTCCGCCGCTTTCTGCGCCACGGTCCGGCCAGCGGTATCGCTGCCTGTCAGGGTCACGCCGCGCACCAGATCGTTTTCAATAACCAGATCGGACTGGTCGTGGTCAATCAAGAGCACCGTAAAGAGGTTCTTTGGAAGGCCTGCTCGCTCCATCAGATCACGCAGGAAAAGCCCCGACCCGGTACAGTTTTCCGCGTGCTTGAGAAGAACGCCGTTGCCCGTCATCAAGTTGGAGATGGCATAGCGCACCACCTGATAGCAGGGGAAATTCCACGGCTGGATACCATAAATGACACCCAGAGGGGCATAGTGGACGACACCCGTGCCACCGGGAATATCGCGTTCCTCGTCGGCCAGCGCGTCAGGTCCGTGATCAGCAGTGAAGTTACAGATTTGCACACACAGATCGATTTCGTCGCGGCTGTCGCCGATTAGCTTGCCGACCTCGCGAGTCATGAGCTGGGCAAAATCTTCTTTGCTGTTGGAAAGTTCCTTGCCGATAGCTCGGATGATCTCGGCGCGATCCTTGGTCGATTTCAGCCGCCAGTCGAGGAAAGCATCATGGCAACCACGCACGGCGTCTCGCGCTTCGTCGTTGGTCATGAGGGTGTAGGTTTCCAGAGTTTGCTCTGTCGCTGGATTGATGGTGGTGATCTGGCCGGTCATGAATGCCTCCGCAGTAATTTCAAATGAATTGTATGGAAACAACGTGTCCTGTCTGCTTTCGTTCCTTGTGTGCGACTATGCTGCGCGCACATTATGGAGAGCAGATTGAAACCTCCGAGGGTTCCGGCCCTGTTTTGGTGGAAGCGATATATGATAAAACGCACGGCCCTTTAAAAACAAACAATTGAAGGTGAATAAAATATGTCATCACATGGCTATGAAACGGGGCGGCTCGACCTGCCTTTTGTCGGGATCGCAACTTTTGGCAAGAAGCCCTACGTGCAGGATTGGGACAAGATCGACGCTGATGTTGCGGTACTAGGAGCACCGTTTGATTTCGGGTGTCAGTACCGCGCAGGGGCGCGGTTCGGTCCGCGTTCTATTCGTGAGGCATCCACGCTTTTCAGCTTTGGTCATGCCGGTGCCTATGATCACGAAGACGACGCGACGTATCTGGATGCGTCTGTGCGGATCGTCGACATCGGGGATGCCGATATCATCCATACTAAAACTGACGAAAGCCACGCCAGTATTGCCTATGGGGTTAAGAAAATTCTCGACGCTGGTGCCCTGCCCGTGACCATTGGTGGCGACCATTCGATCAACATTCCTTGCATCAAAGCCTTTGAAGATAATTGTGCCGAAAACGGCCCGATCCATGTGGTGCAGATCGACGCTCATCTTGATTTCGTCGATGAACGCAAGGGCGTAACCGACGGGCACGGCAACCCGATGCGCCGCGCTATAGAAAGGGACTATGTATCCGGCATGACCCAATTGGGCATCCGCAACGTGTCCTCCACCGCAAGAGAAGGCTACATTGATGCGCGCGCACGGGGATCCGATATCCTATCTGTGCGACAAGTGCGCGCGCTTGGCACGCAGTCGGTACTCGAGCGGATTCCGGAAGGTGCTCGCTATTACGTCACAATTGATATTGATGCGTTTTGCCCGTCCATCGCGCCGGGCACGGGCACCCCAAGTCATGGCGGATTCCACTACTATGACGTATTAGAAATCCTTCAAGGTCTCAGCAAGCGGGGCGATGTGGTGGGCATTGATCTGGTTGAAGTCGCCCCAGCTTATGACCCTTCTGAAAGCACGCAGATCTTGGCCGCACAGCTTTTGCTGAACTTCATCGGGTTCATTTTCCACAATAAAAAGCAGACATCAGCCTGATGGACCGCCCCTGATATATCTAGCTTTCAGCGGCTAGAACGATCCCCTCACGACTGAGATGCTGAGTTCCAGCCCACAACCGTTCTCAGATCCGCTGATATGACAGCTCGCTGACCGCGGGCTGTCCATGTCAGCGTGTCTGGTGGAGCGCAGGATCCACCAGATGCCCAGAGTAAGCACCTAATGGGCCTCAATTTTGCCTAATTCGCCTACTAGCAAAAAAGCTGGTTAAGTTACTTAGTAGCGCAGAAGCGTAAAATTTTATGCTAAACGGCAGGGCTTTGAATTCCCTTCAAAAGCGACGTTTGGACATCAGGAAAAGTGCATGAGAAAATCTAACAGCACTCCCCACAGCGCAAACGGCCTTACGGCCCCAACAGCACCTGTGCCCGCACGTATTGATCCGAAAGCCATCATAGCCGTTACTCTTGGGTTTTTTATCTTATTGGCGTTCATGACCTATCAGATCGCCATCGTTATGGTTCACCATGGGGTGGAACGTGATGCGTCCCGGCGGTCGCTCGAGTGGGCGGAATTTGCGGTAAAGCAGGTTCCAGAAATAGCTGCCTTGGCTGACGGGCAGCGGATTGAACCGGAACATTGGGATGCGTTCCGTGATCTCGCCAGCTTTGGCGGTGTCTTCCGTTTCAAAATTTTCAGCCCCGATGGTGTGCTCCGCTTTGAATCCGATGATCCCGCCGCCACAGGTGAAAGTCTGGGCAAGCACAATGCAATTGCCGCATCCGTTGTGAAAACCGGAGAGGCCTATACTACCGTAGAGAACGGGCGGTCGAAGCCCAATCGCCCCGATTTATATAGCGAAACCTATTTGCCAGTATATGACAGCGGGCGATTGGTCGCGATCGCTGAGACCTACATGGACCAAACAAGCAAAACGGCGGCTGTGCGCGTTGAATACGCCTTCGTCGCTGTGCTGATGGCCGGTATGATCCTGCTGGCACTCTCCATCCCATCGGCTGGCTTATGGCTTATGTTCCGGCGGCTTAAATACAACAATGAACGATTGAGGCTCGCCCAGATACGCGCAATGGCCTCTGACAAAAGCAAGAGCGAGTTTATTTCGACGGTCAGCCATGAATTACGGACGCCTTTAACATCGATAAAAGGCTCCCTTGAAATGCTGAAATCTGGAAAAATAATTGAATTGTCGGCCCCCGCAGAAAGATTGGTCGCGATGGCAGCAAAAAATTCGAATATTTTAAATTTGCTCGTGAACGATCTTTTGGATTTCGAGAGAATAGATACAGGAAACCTTGAGGTGTCCAAGCGCCCTTCGGATATCGTCACCATCGTAAAAGATGAAATCGAGACCATGATGTCCTATGATACGGAACAAGAGGTAGAGTATTTCTATACAGGGGATGACGGACCGATTATCGGCAATGTGGATCCTGACAGAATAGCCCAGGTGGTTCGCAACTTGCTTTCAAACGCTGTCAAATTCTCACCGAGAAATGGAGGGGTTTTCGTGTCGGTCAGAGCGGAAACCGGGGCGGTGCGGATCGTTGTTGCGGACTCTGGCTGCGGCATCTCACCAGACGACTGCGCGAGAATTTTTGACAAATTTACCCAAGTCGATTCATCAGACACGCGAAAACACCGCGGAACCGGACTGGGTTTGGCCATTTCCAAGGGCATAATCGTGGCCCACGGCGGCGATATCGGCGTGACCAGTGTCGAGGGTGTCGGAAGCGAATTCTACTTCGTCGTGCCTATCGGCATCGAAGATAAGCGGCTGCCGTTGCAAGACGCCGCCTAATCCTTCTCTTTTCGATCACGCGGCGAGCCCTAGCGCGGCGAAAAAGACGTAAATAAAACCGCCTGATTGCTATGGCTGGTCCCCATCGAAGGTGGAAAGGTTGCCCCCCGCACCCCATGTCCGCGCAATTGCCCCGCGAGAACACTGCTAGTCGCTCTCTTGCCCGGCCCCCGCCCCGGCGCGGCTTTCGGCAGTGGCAGGGGCATAGGTGCGCTGCGCGTAGTTTTCCAGCGATTGCATTGTCTCGCTTGATACATCCCGATCAGAGCATGGCCGAACCGTCCCGTCTGCCGGTCGAATGGCGCGGGACAAGGTGACCGTTTCTGTGGAAGCCACGCGCAAAGCAGCCTCAGCACCTTCCCCACCAGGCGCGGCACCGCCGAGATTGAGCTTCACCCCGCTCCATTCCAACGCAATGCTGACCCCGGCGGAACGGGCGGCTTCGCTGGCAAAGGGGGCCAACAGCAAAGGCACCGCGACATTGCCAAGCCGCAATTCTGCCCCGCCCTTCAGATCGTCGGCCTGATCGCAGATCAGTGCCCCGGCGATGATCGGACAAAGCAGACCGCTTTGCGCGCGGAGAACACCGTCATTCCCCTGCTGCACCGCAAGTTCGGAATAGGTTTTACCATCGTTCTGCCGCAGCAATTCAGCAAGCAACGACGGCCCCGGGAACCCATTATCGCTGAGCCAGCGCACGGCCTTGCCGGCCTCCTCGGCAAGCCCCCAGCTCATGCCGCCGCCCCGCGCGGCCTTGCGTGCGAGGGCTTCGATTTCATTCAGCGAACAGATCATACCGGCACCTCTACCAACGCGGGATAGGTCCAACCCGCGAACTCCATTTCGGCCAGCTCATGCGGGAACGGCGCGTTGCGGAACATGTTGATCCGCACCCAACGGTCTGAGCGCGGGTCGAAATGGCAGGCCCCGAAAAAGGACAGTTTGGCGCGCAACAGGTCGATGGGCAGGATATCAGCACCGACCGTGTTGTCGCGGATCTCGGCATAGGGATGGCGGGCGACGATCTGCACGCGGCGCAGGATGTGACGATGCTCCGGATGGCGCAGCAGGAAATCCGCCACGCGGGTCTGATCGGCCTCATCGTCAAGTGCCCTGAACAATAACGCCGCATCCCGTCCCGGTGCCAGTGGTTGTTCATAGGGGGCGACCGGCTCCAGATGCCGCTCACCAAGGCGCGGCTCGAGCTTCTCGATGGAGACATACCAGGCCTTGGCCTGGCTCTCGGGGCTGTCCCAGTCGATCTTGAGCGCCCACGCATAGTCACGCTCCAGGATGCCGCGCAACTGGGCCGCGGTCATGCTGCCGTCGATGCGGAACCCAGCGCCCTCATCCGCGCTCATCTGGTTGGGCAGATCGTCGACAAGTGCACCGTAAGGCTCCATCATCAGCGCCACGAGAAGCTCTTGCCCCTCAAAGCTCAGCGCGCCCTCGGCCCAGCGGTAGAGCGCATCCCATGGCATGGGCGCCGTGAGCGCGCCGCTAGCCAGATGTGCGTCAAGCCGATCAAGGTCAGCCTTCAGCCCATCAATCTTGTCGCATTGCAACGGATGCTCGGAATGCCAGTCGTCCACATTACGCCGGCCGCGGCGGAGCATGGTCAAAAAGGCCTCGGTTTCCGTGGTAGAGATGACCGGCAAGGAGCGCACGCGGGCCAGTGCGGTCTCGCGGGCCTTGATCCAGTTGTTGAGCAGGATGGGGTGGTTCAGTAAGAAAGGCGCCATACCAAGGCCGGTGGAATTGCCGATGCCAAAGTGGCGGCGCATGGCAGGATCGAGCTTCACGGCCCCGGCCCCGCCCTTGCGCGCAGCGAGATGTTCAACAAGGTCCAGCACGAAGCCTCGAATCAAGAAAACAGTCAGCATTTCGGCTTGGAAGGGCGCGGCGAACTCAGGGCGATCGGCGATGCTCTCGCGGTCGGCAGCACCAAGCTTGCCGGAGCCGTAAACCGCCGTGGTTCGCATCAGATAGCCCACCGCGTCGACATCCGCCGCTTCCGGTTGTTCGCCCCGGCTCAGACAATCAACGACGTGATCGAACAGCCGCACCGAACGGTTCGCGCGGGAGACTGTGAGCTCGGAGGTTGTGACGCGCCCAGCCTCTTGCAGCGGGACATTCTGTGACAGGCGGGTGATGTCGGCCTCAGTGGGCAGGCCATCAAATAGGGCAAAGGTCGTGTCCCAAGCGGTAGCGATCACACGGTCGGAACGTTGCTCGGGGGGCAGATCATGGGCAAAAGCGACAAGGCTGTAGCTGTGTGAAGGTCCGTGCATGGTATAGACCGCATGGCCAACACTGTTCTCGTCGATCTCGAAGGCGCGGCGCTCAAAGCGCCAGTTCTCAGCCTTGAGCCGCCGCAGGAGCACCCGCATGAAGGACAGCCGTGATTGGTGAAATGATCCCATCCGCGCCAGTCGCATCACGGTTTCAGCCGGGCGCAAGGCGACGCAATCGGGGTTAAGCTGGTCATGTTTCATCACGTGCCTCCTCCTGGATGATATCATAGTCTCATGCCGGGCGCCCCTTTGCGGGCCGCCCGGCGGTTTTCTCAGGCTTTAGTATCGCGTCCCTTTGCCAGCGTGATGCGCAGCGCATCCCAAAGCGAGGGCAACAGCACCAGCGACACCGGCACCGCGGTAACGACGATAAAGCTTTGTAGCTTGCCGACACCGCCAGCGCCGAGCGAGACGAGGATGATCGCCACCAGCCCCATGCCGATGCCCCAGAACACCCGGACCGGCATCGAAGACATATCCTCGTCCGACATGGCGACCGAAATCACATAGGTCATCGAGTCGCCCGTCGTGGCCACGAAGATCGTGGTCAGGATCAGGAACAAGAGCGATATGATAAAGCCCATAGGCAGTTGCTGCGTGATCGCCAAAAGCGCCGCCGGCAGGTTGAAGCCTTCAAAGGCGGTCGAGACCGAGCCAGTGTTGCCAAGCTCGAACGCGATGCCCGTGCCGCCGATGATGGTGAACCAGAAGGTGGTGATGATCGGTGCAACCAGCGACAGCATGATGATGATCGACCGGATCGACCGCCCCCGCGAAATACGCGCGATGAACATCGCCATCAGTGGCCCGTAGCCCATGAACCAGCCCCAGAAGAACACGGTCCACCAGCCGAGCCAGCCCGGCTCTCCAAAAAGCCCAGCCTCGCCGCGATAAAGCGCCATACCGAAGAAGTTACCAAGGTAGGAGCCAAGGCCCGCGAAGTAGCTTTTGAAGATAAAGACCGTCGGACCGAACACCAGCATGAACAGCAGCAAGCAGGCAGCGAGGATCACGTTGATCTTGCTCAGCAGCTGGATCCCACGGGTCAGCCCGGTCATCGCCGAGATCGTATAGAGTGCAACCAGCCCTGCGATCACAATGGCCTGAGTGGCAAAGCTGTCGGGGATACCAAAGAGCGTGTTGAGACCATAGCTGACCTGCAACCCAAGGAAGCCGATTGGCCCCACGGTGCCCGCAACCACGGCGATGATGCAGGACGCATCCGCTGCCAGCCCGATCGGCCCTTTGATCGCACGCTCGCCGAACAGCGGATAAAGCAGCGTGCGCGGGGCCAATGGCAGGCCTTTTTCATAGTGGTAATGCATCAGCATCACCGTGGTCAGCGCGCCAAGGATCGCCCAGGCGAGGAACCCCCAATGCATAAAGCTTTGCGCCAGCGCGGGCGCGACAGCTTCGGGTGTGCCTGCTTGGGCACCAAAAAGCGGCGGCGAGGACAGGAAATGCGCCATCGGCTCACCCGCGGCCCAGAAAACGCCGCCCCCCGCAAGCAGGGTACACATGATCATCGACCCCCACTGGAAGGTCGAGAATTCCGGCAGTGCCAGCCCGCCCATGATCGCGCGGCTGCCCGGCAGGACGATCAGCACCAAGCCGATCAAGAAAGTGGCCAGCAAAAGCACCTGCCAATAGAGGCCGAAGTACTTGGCCGAAAAGGCAAAACTGCTGTCGACAATCACCGAGAGCAGCTCTAGGTCAAAAAGAGCCAGAAGACAGAAGGCCGCGATGAAGCCCCCCGTGATGGCAAAGAGGGGCTTGTTGATATGCCCGGCACTTGGCGTTTGCGCCGCCGGGCTTTGAGTTTGGTCCGTCATTCAATCCTCCCTAAAGGACTATGGTCGTGATGAATCGGACTAACGGATCATTCCGCAGCCCAGTGGGCCTGCGTCTTACGCACAGTACCAAAGCTCAAGTCGAAAAATTGAAGCCAGTTCTCTCCCATGATCCCGGCCACTTCCTCCGGGTCGAAACCTACCGTCCGCAGACCAGTTTCGAGGTTGCCGAAATCGCGGTTGTCGCGGAACCAGTCGGGCATGTCAGGGAAGCCCGGCGCGGCTGCCGAGCCTTCGCCGTAGTCGACCCGTTTGGTCCAGCGCCCCATGCGCATCCAATCAACGACGCTGTCGGGGTGGTCTTGGCAAAGGTCCGATCCGATCCCGAGGCTGCTGCTGCCGAACTTTTCGGCGGTGCGTGCCACCATTTCGCAAAAGCTATGCAACGTGCAGGCGCTCTTGTCTTTCAAGTGATGCGGATAGAGCGAAAACCCGATCATGCCGCCGCTTTCGGTCAGCGCACGGATCACCGCATCGGATTTGTTGCGCCGTGCTGGTGCCCATTGTGCCGGGTTCGCGTGGGTAATTGCGATGGGGCGCGTGGAATGCTCAATCGCCTCCAACGTGGAGCGGTCCGCCGAATGGCTCATATCAACCACAAGGCCCACGCGGTTCATCTCTTCGATCACCTCGCGACCCATGCGGGTCAGGCCCGGGTCTTCGGCCTCGTAGCAGCCCGTCGCCAGCAGGGACTGGTTGTTGTAGCTCAGTTGCATGAACCGCGCGCCGAGGGTGTGGACGATCTCGACGAGGCCGATGTCATCCTCGATCGGGCTGGGGTTCTGGAAACCAAAGAAGATCGCCGTGCGCCCCGTCTCCCGCGCAAGCCGCACGTCATCGCCGGTCCGGCCCTGAAAAATCAGATCCGGGAATTGTTCAAACCAGCGGTTCCAGGCTTCGATGTTCAGCACCGTCTCGCGGAAGTTTTCGTGGTAGGCGATGGTGACATGCACCGCATCCACACCGCCCTCGCGCATCTGGCGAAAGATCTTCTCTGACCAGTTCGCATATTGCAGACAGTCGATGCGATAGGTCACGCCAGCTCCTCCGGCGTGCCTGCCGCGATATAGGCGGTCTTGACCGTCGTGTAGAATTCTGCGGCATAAGAGCCCTGCTCGCGCGGGCCGTAAGACGAGTTGCCGCGCCCGCCGAAGGGCACATGATAGTCGGTGCCCGCAGTGGGCAGGTTGACCATGACGCAGCCGCTGCGCGCGTTGCGGCGGAAATGCGTGGCCCGCGCGATGGAGCGGGTGACGATGCCCGAGGTCAGGCCAAATTCGGTGTCGTTCACCACCTCAAGCGCTTCGGCATAGCTGCCGACTTTGATGACACAGGCGATGGGGGCGAACATCTCTTCGCGGTTGATGCGCATGTCATTGGTCGTGCCGGTGAAAACTGCGGGTGACATGTAGTAGCCCTCGGTTTCCATGCTCAGCCGCGTGCCACCACATTCCAGTACCGCGCCTTCGGATTTGCCCAGTTCGATGTAGCCTAGATTGGCTTGAAGCTGCTCTTCGCTGACCACCGGACCGATCTGCGTGCCGTCCGCCAGCGCCGGGCCGACCTTCATAGCCTTGGCCCCCGCGACCAGCTTCTCGACAAAGGCGTCATGCACCGCCGCGTGGACCACCAACCGCGAAGACGCTGTGCATTTCTGCCCCGAGCCGCCAAAGGCACCGCCAAGTGCCAAGCTCACGGCGAGGTCGAGATCGGCATCATCCATCACGGCCAGCGCGTTTTTCGAGCCCATCTCCATCTGGATCTTTGTGAAATTCTGCACGGCGGCAGCGGCTATGCCGCGCCCCACTGGAACTGAGCCCGTGAATGAAATTGCATCCAGCTCGGGGCTCTCCACCAGCTTTTGCCCAATCTCGCGGCCTGCGCCCATGACGAGGTTGAACAAACCATCGGGAATGTCTTGGCGGCTGATGATCTCGGTCAGTGCCACGGCTGAAGCGGGGGTTACATTGGCGGGTTTCCAGACCACCGCGTTGCCATAGGCCAGCGCCGGGGCGATTTTCCAGCTGGCGGTCGCCGTGGGGAAGTTCCACGGGCTGATCACAGCCACCACACCCACCGGCTCGCGGCGCACGTCAATCTCCACGCCTGCGCGTACGCTGTCGGCCGTGTCACCGATTTGGCGCAGGCATTCAGCGGCGTAGTAGGTAAAGAACTGCCCGGCGCGGTAGACCTCGCCCTTGCCCTCGGCCAGTGGCTTGCCCTCTTCGCGCGACAGAAGTTCGCCCAGTTCGGGGGCGCGGCGCATCATTTCGGTGCCAATGGCCATCAACACGTCGTGCCGACGCTCGGGGCCGTAGCCTGCCCAGATCGCCTGAGCCTTCCGTGCCGCGCTGAGCGCCTCATCCAGCTGCGCGGCGCTGGCCTGTGCGTAGCGACCGACCACCTCGGACACGTCGGATGGATTGTGGTTTTCGATCTCGCCGCTGCCCGCAACCCATGCGCCTGCGATGTAATTGCGGTTTAGGTCTGTCATGACGTTCATTGGGCTGTCTCCTGTCTGGCCGGGGTGTCCCGGATGCTTGGCGACAGTAAGCCTGAACATGGCTCTTCAATCAAATTCGATTAAATTTAATTTACTACAGGAAAACTGAAATTCCTACCCGTCCTGCTCGGCTTCGAGCGCCGCCAAGAATGCCTCCGCGGCTGGCGGTAGCAGACGGCGGGGTTGTGAAACGAGGTAAAGATGACGCTGTGCATTGCTCTGCGCGAGCGGAAGAAAGACCAATCTGGGATCGTCCTCTGGCACCGCACGGCGCGGCAGAAGGGTAAGGCCGACCCCACCGCGCACCAGCGCCAGCAGCGACGCGGTATTGGGCACCGACATTGTCGCGGCCTCAAGAATGGGGGCAAACGCCACGTCATCAATCAAGTGGCACAGCCCATGTGTGATGAAATCAACTGCAACGAGGTCAGCCCAGGCCACCGTCTCTGCGCGCAGGGCCAGCGGGTCTTCCGGCGCGCAGACCACGCCGAAAGGATCAGAGAAAAGCAGCTTGCGATCAAAGTTCGGTCCGCCCGCAACGCTGCCCAGCCCGATGTCGGCCCGCTCGGCCTCCATCTCGCGCTGCACGGCGGCGCTGTCCATGTCGCGCATGTCGATCCGTACTTTTGGATGATCACGACGGAACCGCCGGATCACAGCAGGCAACACCACAGTCGCGACCGAAGGCGTCACTGCCAGCCGCACCAGCCCTTCTTCGGCGCGCGACAGCCCTTCAATGGCTGAGACAGTCCGCCCGAAGTGATCAATTTCGCGCCGCGCCTCGCTATAGATCATCTCACCCAATGGCGTCAGCCGTGCTTTCCGTGCCGTCTCGAACAGAGCCGCGCCGATATGTTCCTCAAATTGCTTGAGCATCATCGAAACCGCCGAAGGCGTGCGCGCCAATTGTAATGCGGCATCGTTTAGATTGCCTTGTTCCACCACTGCGCAAAAGCAGCGTAGCATTTCGATCTTGATCGCCAATTTCAAACTTCCTGAAGTAGATTTCAGATAATGAACTTTGCCTGAACATAGCCCCCCTGTCTACATGGCTGCAGATAGTTGTAAGGAACATCCAATGACAGACAGCCTCAGAAAAATCGGCGGCTCGGCCCGCTTTTCCGCGATTTCCATTCACAACGGCCAAGTGCATCTTGCCGGACAGGTTTCGCAGTTGAAAGATGGTGATATCACCGCCCAATCCCGCGATGTCTTTGCTAAGGTCGATGACCTTCTTGATCAGGCGGGCACCACCCGCGAAAACCTGATCTCGGTGCAAATTTGGCTCGCGAATATGGATAACTACGCCGGGATGAATGCGGTTTGGGACGAATGGGTCGCGCCTGTAACGCCCCCCACCCGGGTCTGCGTCGAAGCGCGCATGGCGCAGCCGCATTACCTGATCGAGGTGCTGGCCATCGCGGCAGCGGACTAAGCGCTCGGTACGCCCGCACCCCCCTTACTGTACTAAGGTCGGACCCTCCTGTGACTACCGGAGGGTCCACTGCCTGATTGCTGCGCCTCGCCGTGCCGGAATGCGAAGCTGTCGCTGTCACCGGCGACCGCGTCATCAAGCGGTTCACGACGTCGAACAATATCCGCAAGCTTTTTATGGAACACAGCGGCTATTTATCGATTGTTTCCCCATGCACGAGACGGCGAAAGCCAATTCGTAAAATGAGACCAAACATATGGGAGAGACCTTATGAACTATACAAAAACACTCTTGGCCGGCGTCTCCGCCGCAGCCCTTTTCGCAGCTGCTCCGGTGTTGGCTGAAACGCACCCCGCCGATCCAAGCAAGAACGCTGAAGAGAAAATCGAACGTTCAGAAACCGGTGTTGCTGCGGCCGCGGACGTGGCCGGCGGCAAGGTCGTTGTCGAGCAGAAAGATGCGGAAGTCGACGTTAAAGTACCCGAGCCAGATGTGAATGTATCTCAGGATGCGCCTGTCGTGACTGTTGAGCAAGGTCAACCAGAAGTGACCGACAGGTACCTGAGCCAAACGTACGTGTGCAGCAGCAGGCTCCGATTATCACCATCGAACAGGCCCAGCCACAAGTTACCGTTCGCATTCCCGAACCGGTCGTCACCGTGCAAGTGCCGAAGCCAAAGGTCGACGTGAACACCGGTGAGCCGATTGTTGATCTGGATCAGCCCGAGCCCGTCGTAAAGTTTGTACGCCCCGAGCCCAAAATCACCATCGAGGAAGCAGAGCCGAAGGTGACCATCGAAAATGCTGAAGCTGATGTGAACGTAGACGAAGCCGGCGAGGCCAAAGTCGCCGTTCAGCAGAAAGAAGCCAACGTCAATGTGCAGCAAAGCGACGATGCCAATGTGGTTGTCGAAGAAGCCAAAGATCCAACGGTGAATATCGAAGGCTCCGAAACTGCTGACGTGGAAGTCGAGCAAGAGCAGGCACGCGTCTTGATGGAAGATTTCAATGCTGACGCGCAGGGCAACATGTCCGATGAAGACCGCAAGCGCTATCAGGAGGATGTGCAGCGTCTGCCAATCTTCAACCTGACTGCTGAAGAGGAGAGTGTCCGATCTTCTGTGTAACTGCGATCTGGTCCATGCTTCCTGAGAGGAGCAAGGACGATGACCATATCCGAGGAACTGCTGGACGAACTACTGAAGGGCTGCGAGCGGCCTGAAGACCTGCTTGGCGATGCCGGTCTAATGAAAGAGCTCAAGATCAAGCTGATGGAGCGAATGCTCGGTGCTGAGTTGACGTCACATTTGGGCTATGAAGACGGCAAGGATGCCCCGCCTGATCAGACCAACCGTCGCAACGGGTCATCCGCCAAGAGATTGAAGGGGCAAGACGGC
Organism: Sulfitobacter sp. M22; assembly: GCF_021736025.1. Classification (NCBI taxonomy): domain Bacteria; kingdom Pseudomonadati; phylum Pseudomonadota; class Alphaproteobacteria; order Rhodobacterales; family Roseobacteraceae; genus Sulfitobacter; species Sulfitobacter sp. M22. Next base: position 1,608,190 of record NZ_WMEC01000001.1, read on the forward strand.
GAACTGCCTATCGCTGTGCCACGGGACCGGGACGGTAGCTTCGAACCTGAACTGGTGAAGAAGGGTCAGACCCGCATTGATGGGATGGATGACAAGATCATTGGCCTCTACGCAGCCGGTCTGACGGTCCGCGATATCCGTGCTCATCTTGAGGACGTCTATGGCCTGCAAGTTTCGCCAGACTTGATCAGCCGCGTGACCGATGCGGTGCTGGATGAGGTTCGGGAATGGCAGTCCCGGGCGCTGGACCGGATGTATCCCATCGTCATTTTTGACGCTCTACGGGTCAAAATCCGTGACGCCGATAGCCGCATGGTCAAGAACAAAGCCGTCTACGTGGCCCTTGGCGTCAGCAAGGATGGCGTGCGCGAGGTTCTCGGTCTTTGGATCGCTGACAACGAGGGCGCCAAATTTTGGCTCTCCGTGATGACAGAGCTTAAGAACCGTGGGCTGCAAGACATCCTGATTGCGGTCGTAGACGGTCTCAAGGGCTTCCCTGATGCCATCACAGCAGCCTTTCCGGACGCGACCGTGCAAACGTGCATTGTCCATCTCGTGCGCCACTCGTTGAACTTCTGTGCCTGGAAAGATCGCAAGGAAGTGGCCGCTGATCTACGGCGGATTTACAGCGCCCCTACAGCCGATCAAGCTGGTTTGGAGTTGGATGCCTTCGAGGAAAAATGGGCCGGAAAATATGCCTCCATCGCACCGGCCTGGCGCAGGGCTTGGCAGGAAGTGATCCCGTTCTTTGCTTTTGATCCCGCCATCCGAAAGATCATCTACACCACCAACGCAATTGAAAGCTTGAACCGTGGAATCCGCAAATCGATTAAGACGCGGGGATCGTTCCCGACCGAAGGCGCAGCCACGAAGCTGATCTACTTGGCGATCCGCAAGTTTGAGAAAGGCGGCCGAAATGTTCGAGAATGGTTTGCGGCCCGCAATCATTTCGCCATAATGTTTGAGGATCGCTTCAATGCGTGACTGTATCTAAAACCCGCATGGGCCAGACCAGATACACAAAGTTCATGACACTCCCCTGAAGAGCTGACCGGCCGCAGCGTTGCCACCGAGACTGGCGAAGACGTTGGCGAGATCGACTTTATCGGTGTGCGGGGCGATACCATCGTTGCTATCATCGGTGTCGGTGGGTTCCTTGGTATGGGCGAAAACGAAGTCGCCATCCCAGTTGAAAAGCTGCTCCTGCGTGAGGACGAAGTGATCGTCCCCGGTGTGACCGAAGAGCGTCTGGAGAGCATGCCGGAATTCAACGAAGCCGAAGTACGCATTCTTGAGCCGGGCATCCGTCTCGCCGAAGAACTGGGTCTCGACTAATTTAACGCGGGTACCGGATTAAAAGTTTTAAAGGAGGCGCTTCGGTGCCTTCTTTTTGGGAGTGTCATGAACTTTGTGTATCTGGTCTGGCCCATGCGGGTTTTAGATACAGTCACGCATTGAAGCGATCCTCAAACATTATGGCGAAATGATTGCGGGCCGCAAACCATTCTCGAACATTTCGGCCGCCTTTCTCAAACTTGCGGATCGCCAAGTAGATCAGCTTCGTGGCTGCGTCTTCGGTCGGGAACGATCCCCGCGTCTTAATCGATTTGCGGATTACACGGTTCAAGCTTTCAATTGCGTTGGTGGTGTAGATGATCTTTCGGATGGCGGGATCAAAAGCAAAGAACGGGATCACTTCCTGCCAAGCCCTGCGCCAGGCCGGTGCGATGGAGGCATATTTTCCGGCCCATTTTTCCTCGAAGGCATCCAACTCCAAACCAGCTTGATCGGCTGTAGGGGCGCTGTAAATCCGCCGTAGATCAGCGGCCACTTCCTTGCGATCTTTCCAGGCACAGAAGTTCAACGAGTGGCGCACGAGATGGACAATGCACGTTTGCACGGTCGTGTCCGGAAAGGCTGCTGTGATGGCATCAGGGAAGCCCTTGAGACCGTCTACGACCGCAATCAGGATGTCTTGCAGCCCACGGTTCTTAAGCTCTGTCATCACGGAGAGCCAAAATTTGGCGCCCTCGTTGTCAGCGATCCAAAGACCGAGAACCTCGCGCACGCCATCCTTGCTGACGCCAAGGGCCACGTAGACGGCTTTGTTCTTGACCATGCGGCTATCGGCGTCACGGATTTTGACCCGTAGAGCGTCAAAAATGACGATGGGATACATCCGGTCCAGCGCCCGGGACTGCCATTCCCGAACCTCATCCAGCACCGCATCGGTCACGCGGCTGATCAAGTCTGGCGAAACTTGCAGGCCATAGACGTCCTCAAGATGAGCACGGATATCGCGGACCGTCAGACCGGCTGCGTAGAGGCCAATGATCTTGTCATCCATCCCATCAATGCGGGTCTGACCCTTCTTCACCAGTTCAGGTTCGAAGCTACCGTCCCGGTCCCGTGGCACAGCGATAGGCAGTTCGCCGTCTTGCCCCTTCAATCTCTTGGCGGATGACCCGTTGCGACGGTTGGTCTGATCAGGCGGGGCATCCTTGCCGTCTTCATAGCCCAAATGTGACGTCAACTCAGCACCGAGCATTGAACCGCCCCGGGTTTACCGGAGGGCAAAACTTTCGGAGAATTGCCCATTATGGAACAGTCACACAACAAGAAGACCTCGAAGCCGTATTCACCTGAGTTCCGCGAACGTGCGGTGCGGTTGGCGATGGAACACCGCGATGAGTATCGTAGCGAAGCTGCTTTATTCACAGCGATCGCAAGCAAATTGGGCTGTTCGCCAGACAGTCTTCGCGTTTGGGTCCGGCAGGCTCAGCGTGATGGCGGCGAACGGCCTGGCCAAACCAGTGCCGAGAAAGCGCGGATCAAGGAGTTGGAGCGCGAGGTGCGCGAACTCCGGCAGGCCAATGAGATCCTGGAAGAAAGCATCAGCGTATTTTGCCCAGGCGGAGCTCGACCGCCCGTTTCGCAAGTGACTGCTTTCATTGAAGAACATCGCGGTGAGTTCGGGGTCGAGCCGATGTGCAAAATGCTGCAAATCGCCCAGTCCACCTATTATGAACGGCGCTCCATCGCGCGTGATCCTGATCGGGCTTCAGCCCGGGCGAAGTCTGACGCTGATCTGTGCATCAAGATCAATGCGGCCTGGGAAGAGAACCGCAAGCTCTATGGTGCGCGGAAGATCTGGCATGTCTTACTGCGCGATAATCAGGAGATCGCACGATGCACGGTGGAGCGGTTGATGCGCAATTTGGGCATCAAGGGCGTAGTTCGGGGTAAAAAGGTTGTCACGACTAATCCGGACACCTCCCAGCCGTGCCCTGACGACAAGGTAAACCGCTTGTTCAAAGCAGATCGGCCTAACCAGCTCTGGGTCTCTGACTTCACATACGTCCCGACGTGGTCGGGAACGGTCTATGTCGCTTTCGTCATCGATGTCTTTGCGCGCCGGATCGTTGGCTGGCGCGTATCGACCTCAATGGCGACGCAGTTCGTTCTCGACGCTTTGGATCAAGCAATCTGGCAAAGAAAAACACTTGATAACAATACCTTGATTCACCACTCAGACCGTGGATCGCAATATCTCTCGATCAAGTATACCGAGCGCCTTGTCGAATTCGGTATTGATCCATCGGTTGGAACAGTCGGCGATTCCTATGATAATGCCCTCGCTGAATGCGTCATTGGCCTGTTCAAAACAGAGGTCATCAACCAGATCGGTCCATGGAAATCGAGGCGCGAAGTCGAATGGGAAGCGCTGAAATGGGTCGATTGGTATAACAACCGTCGGCTATTCGGTCCCATCGGATACATCACACCCGCAGAAGCAGAGGAGGTATTCTATGCAAATCTAAACACACTCGATAAAGTAGCCTGACGTTGAACAAAGCACCCTCCGGTAAAATCGGGGCGGTTCAAACTGCCAAATGGTTGATCGCATCTTCCTGACCGCGAGCGAGGTCAGAAATCTTGATGTTCATATCGCGCAGAAAAGGTCCTGTGCGATTGTCAGCATGAAATGCTGCAAGGCGAGCGGCAAACCCCAGTAGGGATTCATCATTTTCGAACGCCAGTTGAGGGAAAAGTACAGTCATGTCGATGTCTCCCTCAAAGCGGCTTATGAAGCTGGGTGAGATCGATTTCCGCCCAACGCGGTGCCAAGAAAACATTTTTGCCCGGGACGACACCCTCATTCATCCCCCATGACTCGGCAAAATGCTGAACGGTGAGTGCTGTGTCGCCATTCAGAATAGCGGCCTCCAGCGCTGCATGAATGTTCTCGATGCACCGACCGAACCGGCCCCGACTGGCGTACACGAGACGGTCGATCAAATCATTTTCATCAGGCGCAACCAGTTCCACTTTTTCGCAGAATGCCTTGATGATCCCGCGAAACATCTTGTCGTGTGTTGAGGCTGAAATTTCCGGCAAGGTAACCTTGGAATAGCGGCGCTTCACCTGATCATCGTAAGATGCCATCTCCCAGAGCTTATCAACTCCGGTCAGAACAAGGATCACGGCGCCCTCCCCCTGCATGATCGACTTCAACATCTTCAGGATGTCTTCGATCGCCTTTCCCGCCCGGAAGAGATCATGCGCTTCATCAATCCAGAGAACGACGGTTCCGAGCAACTTCAACCGAGTGCGTACGAGCGACCAAATATCCCATTCTTTGCGTGCATTTGATACGCTTGGATAACCGGTTTCACGCAAGATCTCGAGGCCGAGGCTCTTAAGCGTCGCAGGACTCGGAACGCGCACCCCAACCCATGGCTTGCACGTAGGATCATCGCTCTGCAAAGCTGGATGGTTGTTCAGTACATGATGAACCAGAGATGTCTTACCTCCTCCGGCTCCTTCGATCAAAATCACGCCATGTGTATCCCCGGTCGCAGTGAATTTGCGAGGCTTTGCGATCAATAGCCCCACGGCGTCGCGTTGGAACTGCCTATCCAAGTGTGTTTCGAAGATTTGGTCGCGCGCCGTCGTGATATATTTTGCACGAAGTGCGTCGATTGCTGAAATTGACTGCTGTGAAGCGAAAGTGTCTTTAGCCATGAAGTTTGGGCTCCTTAAACGGTTTCCGGTTCCGGCTGCTGCTCTGCTGGAGACTGTAAGCATCGGTCCGTAACGAGAATTTGCGTTCACCCTTCTCGCAACGGAAAGAAGATTACGTTACGTCAACTTGTTTCTTCGCTTTAGTTGGCCCGTTAGCGCCCTGTCGCAAAAAACGCCACGCAGCTCATTGTGCTCTTTTGGGTGCACAAGAATGCTCAGATCCTCCTTATCAATTCATCCCCAACACCATTCCAAATGTCGGCGTGCTGTCCTTTTCTCGGCATGCTGATCAATGGCTGCTACCGACGACGACATTGGCCCTTTTGCTCGAGGACGAAGCACTTTTCATGTGAAAGATCGCGCAGCGAGCCGCGCCACAAATTTCAGTATTGCTGAGCTTTTCGCCAGGCCCTGACGAGCCGCGCGCTATCCGGTCCTGCACGATGTGGGGCGGGATGCCTTTCAAGGTTTTCGTAGACCATATCGAGCGCCAAACCGGAAAACTGTGCAAAGGATACGTCGTGATAGTCTTCAATCTTCGGCATGGTCGCGTGTCCGCTTGCGCGTAGTAACCGTGAGAGCCAGCGCCGGTCGAACTCCGGCGCATCGGACACAGGTATTTTTCCTTCCAGGAGAGGGAGCAAATCTTCGACGACCGCCGATACAGTAGGTGCGTCGAGTAAATCTTCGAACACAATGCCATGGACGGCACCACTCTGCGTTGACCAATCGGAAAAGCTCCAACGCGCCGCGGGCCGGATCAATGAGGTCCAGGTTTGAACGTCCCCATTCTTCAGCCAAGACAGGCCAATTTCTATTGGCCAACTCTGCGGCGTAAGACTTGATGCTTCAAAGTCCAAGGCTGCGTATGCTTCGATGTCAGTAGCTTTTTTCATATCGTGTCTCGCCTCATGCAAGCTGCATCGGCAACGACATTGGCCGTCTTTGTCTGAAAAGAAGAAGAAATATAAATCTCAGCATCCCCGACGTGAAATTGCCGCAGTTTAACTCAACAGATATCCTAATCTGTTGGACTTGAGCTGCAACTTCCGGTGGATGCAACATCCGCGAGAGTGTTGAAATGGGCGGAAACCGGCCATTCGCCGCAAATGCGAGCCGGACACGCCACAAACATGGAAGCCGACATTCACAAGACTTCGGAATCGCGCGTTGCTCTGCGCTGCCGCAAGGCCGCTCCGAGCCCTCTTGACTGTAATTCTGCGATGCTGCGAATCGCCGCTTTCTTGTATCGGCACAAACCTTCCGTAAATTCCTGCGATTTGACCAGGAGTTGCGAAAGGATCAAATGACACGCAATTCGGGTGCTTCAAGGACGAGCGTCTTTGCCAACAGACCATTCTCTAAACTAAATACTCCCGGCTATATGGAATTAGGCGACAACTGAAAGTTTAGCGCTCCCACTTGAAAGCTGAGCATATAGCAACTTAGTGCTGCGGAAGAGGCTATCGAGCCGCGTATCCCGTGCGCGCCAATCTTGCGATACAGGCATTAAATAATATGGTTTTTCTTCAGCTTATTTTCGGATTTGCCCTTCTGGTTGCGGGAGGCGAAGCTTTGGTACGCGGTGCTGTGTCTGTCGCTGCTCGGTTTGGCGTATCGCCTCTTCTCATCGGCCTGACGCTTGTTGGGTTCGGAACCTCGACGCCAGAACTGGTGACGAGTTTGCAGGCCGCCTTCGGCGGTTTTCCCGGTATCGCTGTCGGGAATGTTGTCGGGTCAAATGTCGCAAACATTCTGTTGATCCTCGGTGTGGCGGCGGTGATAATGCCCTTGGCTATCGATTCCGTCGCGTTTCGTCGTGACGGGACGGCGCTTGCGATCGCGACCACTCTCGCGGTCGGCGTGATCCTATTCGGGTCACTTGATCGGTGGATGGGCGGCGTCCTGATCGTCGCGTTGCTGGCCTATCTCTGGATCGCTTATCGCAGCGATAGCACTGCCGTCGCCGCGCACAGCGCTCAAGTCACTCCCGATACCACGCCCATCCCTGGACCGGTTTGGATCGCAATCGCTCTCGCGGTCGGCGGTATTGTGGTGACCATCCTGGGAGCCCGGCTGACGGTCGACGCGGCAGTCACAGTCGCGCTCCTTTGGGGCATGAGCGAGACTGTCGTGGGGCTGACAATCGTGGCTGTGGGCACCTCGCTGCCCGAACTGGTGACGTCTGTGATGGCAGCGCTGCGCCGTGAATCCGGTATCGCGTTCGGCAATGTCGTCGGGTCGAACATCTACAATATTCTCGGGATCTTAGGTGTCACAGCACTGGCCCGGCCGATCCCGATTCCGCCACAGATCGCACAGCTCGACGTTTGGGTAATGTCGGCAGCCACGCTGGCGCTGATTATTGCAGTCATGGCGTGGCAACAGATTGGGCGGGTGACCGGCATCTTATTTCTTGGAGCCTATGCCGCTTACACCGGATGGCTTGTTGCAGCCGCATGACCCAAAGCACCCCCTCGGCTTTGACTTCAGGCCAAAACTCCCCTCCTTTATCAAGAAAGAAGTGACATATGGGCACCATTGACCGCCTCTTCGTCCCGACGATTGCGGGCGTTCTGACGCTTACCTTCGCGCTCGCGGCTGTGGCGCAGGAAGGCGAGCGGCTTACGGATGTCAGGGTTCTTGGCAACTGCGAAGACTGTGTGTTCGGGGGACAGGATTTCTCTGACCGCAAGCTGACGGGCATCAACTTCGTCTCCGCGCAGCTGAGCGATATCAGCTTTGACCGGACCGCTATGAACATCGCGATTTTCGAAGGCGCTGACCTGCGTGGTGTGAGCTTCATCGATACAGACCTCAGCGGTGCCAGTTTTGTAGGAACGCGCCTCGAAGATGTGATGTTTGACGGCGCAGACCTGAGGGGCGCTATCTTTGAGGGGGCAATTCTGGTCCGCACGGACATGCAAACGGCTCGGCTTTGCAACACTCAGCTTCCTGACGACGTCATGGACAATTCGGATTGCAATTGAGCGGATCGCTTCCCTTCAAGCCTAATGATGGCAGTGAATTGGACAGGAAGCTATCGGCGGTCCTCCGCGAGCTCGCGTCCGCTCACAGCGAGCGCATATCGCTCAACGATCTGATCGTCATGCTGGGTGATCGCAGCTTCGTGCCGCTGCTTATCATCTTTGCTTTGCCAAACCTGTTTTTCTTCGTTCCGGGGGCGTCAGTGATCACTGGACCCCCGCTCATATTTGTCGCAGCACAACTTGTTCTCGGACGCGCCGCTGTCTGGCTGCCGAACTTTCTGGGAAAGCGGTCAATCGAGCATCAGGCATTTGCGCGGATCGTCACGCGTGCCTTGCCTTGGATCGAATGGGTGGAAAGATTGGCACATCCCCGTTTCTGGGTTCTGTCACGACGAGCGGCCGATCTTACCGTCGGTATCGCGTGTCTCGTGATGGCGATTTTCATGTTCCTGCCTATCCCTTTCGGAAACACGCTGCCAGCGCTGTCGGTCATCATGTTGGCCCTGAGCTTGGGCGAACGCGATGGGCTGTGGCTTGTCGGAGGGTTTATCGTCAGCCTCGCGTCGTTTGCGGTCGTTGCCGCTATTTTCGCTGCCGGAGCTTTCGCCATGCTGAACTTCTTTTGATTTTTACCGACTGGCAAAAACGCGCCCGGACAGCGAAACATCCTCATTCATCTATTGAAGCTTTTCCGGCCAATAGCCACTTTAGTCATGCGAGCCGGGCCCCTCTGACGGATGATGCATTGCAAGCATCTGCCGTGATGTCGGATCGCTCCCCCGAAGGGGAGTGGACTAACCGATGCTCGCCATCCAAAGCATCAAAAAGCCGCTTTCCTTCAGGGTCACACCGAAGGAGTAATCAATGGAAAGATCTGTTCCACCACGCGACTACGTAGCAACCGACGGGCGTCAATACGACGTAGGACTACGCAAGTATCTGACAGGCGTATTTACCTACATGAGCGGCGGGTTGGTGTTGTCGGCGCTGGTTGCATTTGCTGTGGCAAATTTCGCCCTGGTCACAGCCTTCATCTTTGGCACACCGCTTAAATGGGTCGCAATCTTCGCACCACTGGCGTTGGTGATGTTCGCCTCATTCCGTTTTGACCGGTTGTCCGTCGGTGCCCTACGAGGTCTCTTCTGGGGGTTTGCAGCATTGATGGGCGTGTCGTTGGCCAGCGCGCTGCTGGTTTTCACAGGCACGAGCATTGTCACGGCGTTCCTGAGCGCGTCAATCATTTTTCTGACGATGGCCCTGTGGGGCTACACGACGAAACGCAACCTGTCCGGCTGGGGTAGCTTCCTGGTGATCGGCCTGATCGGTATCATCGGTGCCTCGATTATCAACCTGTTCTTGGCATCTGGCGCACTGGCCATGGCCGTCTCTGTCATCGGGGTGATCGTCTTCACTGGCCTAACTGCCTGGGACATGCAGCGCCTTCGGAACGAGTATCTGGCGTATCACGAGGCAGGTGGGATGTCTGCCACAGCTGATCTCGGGAAACTACAGATCATGGGGGCACTCTCTCTCTATCTTAATCTTATCAACCTGTTTCAGATGCTTTTGAGCCTTTTTGGCCAACGGCAGGAAGGATAATCAATCATGCGAACTCAAGAAACTGTCTCGGCCATGCTGTGCCCCGTTTGCCAGACCGGGCTGTCGATGTCTGACCGGAGCGGGGTGGAAATTGATTTCTGTCCTTCTTGCAGGGGTGTCTGGCTTGATCGCGGGGAACTCGACAAGATCATCGAGCGCTCCACTGCGCCGGCAGCGCGAGAGATGGAACCTCAAAGGAGCTCCGACCGACGCGGAGAACGCGGCGGGCTTATGGGGATGGCTTCATCGCTCCTGAAAGGTGATGACGACCGCTACGGTGACCGACGCCGGGATGACCAGTATGATGACGATGACCGCTACGAAAAACGACGGCGGAAAAAATCGATCTTCTCGGAATTTTTCGACTAACCACCTTTTGAACACCGCCTTCGAAAGGAGGCGGTGTGCTACGTTGTAGTTCATCCACGATAGATTTCCTTAGGGTCGGTATGCCAACCCGGCTAATCCAGCCGGACACTCTTTGCTTGGAATAATGTGAGGAAGCCACCATGTGGCAAGAAATCTGGACGGCCGTCATAGTCGAATTTTCCGACATTCCCGATCTGGCCACCATGACGCGCATTGTGCTGCGCCTGGTGCTGGCCGCAATTCTGGGGGGTGTCATCGGATATGAACGCGAGCGCAAGGCAAGCAGTGCCGGTGTAAGAACCCATATGCTGGTTGCCGTCGGTGCCGCGCTTTTCGTTATTGGCCCACTTCAAGCCGGTATGGAAATTTCGGACATGTCGCGTGTGTTGCAAGGTATCGTTCAGGGCGTCGGCTTTTTGGCAGCTGGAGCAATTCTTGTCCGTGCCGGGCAGCAAAAAATACTCGGGCTGACCACAGCAGCAAATATCTGGGTGACTGCAGGAATTGGAGTAGTCGTCGGGCTTGGTCTCGAAGCAACCGCGATCCTTTCAACGGTTATCGTGTTGACCATTTTAGCTGTTGTGCCCTTCATTGTGCAGGCATCCGATCACGACGATATCACGCAAAAGTAGAACGTCATTCTGATTATTGCTCCTAACCACTGACCCAGGATCATTCGCGTAGTGTGCGGCTAAGGTTAACGTTGAGTGATGTCTGCAAAGATACAGACGAATTTGTGACTTCACATTAGCTTGCCTACTGTCGCATTGTTTTTTATCCGGCGCGTGTCACCAGAACTTTGTCGATGCGACGACCATCCAAATCAACGACTTCAATTGACCAGTTCTGTAAATCAAATCGCTCCGCAACCATTGGCAATCTGCCAAATTTCTCAAGGATAAACCCGGCTGCCGTCTCGTAATCACGATCATCCTCGAGCTCGAGCGTTAGCAGATCGGCGAATTCGTCCACAGGCATCCAGCCTGCTATGAGGTACGACCCGTCGGCACGGATGACGACTTTAGGTTCATCAGTTTCGCTGTCCGGAAATTCGCCGGTTATGGCCTCCAGAACGTCCATCGGCGTAATGACACCTTCGAAATGGCCGTACTCGTCATAGACCAGCACCATATGCGCCGGTGCTGTGCGCAACCTGTCAATAACCTCCAGCGCGCTTTGTCCACCCTGGACGACCGGCGCTTCACGCAGCAATGCGCGGAAATCGAAGGGCTCGTTCATCAGGGCGGGCCCCAGAATATCACGCGTCATTAACACGCCGATGATGTCGTCTGGATTGCTATCCTGGACCGGCAGTCTGGACCGGCTCATCCCGCGCAGCTCTTTGAGAATCTGCGCCTTGCTGATGGATGCGTCGAGCGTCTCGACCTCGTGGCGCGGCGTCATTAGTCCGCGTGCGTTACGGTCAGCCACGCGCATCACGCCCGCGATCATCCCGCTTTCGGAGCGATGCATGGCACCGGTGCTTTCGGCTTCCGCGATGATTAGGCGCACTTCCTCATCGCTTACCTTGCGCGACTGAGCGCCGGACTGACCCAGTAGGCGCAATACTACTTTGCCGGACCAATCAAGCACCCAGATCAGCGGTGCCGCGGCGCGCGCGATGAGCCCCATCATCGGAGCCATGCGGGCGGCGACCTTTTCGGGCGCACGCAAGGCGATCTGTTTTGGAACAAGTTCGCCCACGATCAGCGACAGGTAGGTGATCGCTACAACTACGGACGCCACACCGAGCGGTTGCGCGAGATTCGCCGCTAAACCCACTTCAATTAACCCTGCGGACAAACGCGAACCCAGTGTCGCGCCCGAGAAAGCCCCCGCCAGCACCCCTATAAGCGTGATCCCGACCTGAACACTGGACAGGAACCTGCCGGGGTCCTGTGCAAGTGAGATTGCGATGGCAGCACCCTTGCTGCCCTTATCGGCCATTAGCTTCAATCGTGCGGTGCGAGCAGAGACGATGGCAAGTTCAGACATCGCAAGCGCGCCATTGATCAGCGTGAGCAGAATGACGACTGAAATTTCTAAGACCATTTTCTCCAACTTTTTGCCAGACAGTTCCGGAATCCATCTCGCCAGTCTCGTGTAAATACCACGATGCGGGACAATCAAGCAGCGTGTTTATTTCGAAAGAACCTAAATGCGCTGCCGATGACATCCCAAAGGTCTAATAGTCGAGCGTAGCGGTGTTCGCGTACGGCGAAGGGCTTGTCGCCGGGATCGGAATGCTCGACTTCAAGCGTTTCGATCAAGCGCATGAGACGCCGACGGTGAATGCCATGACAACTTTGGATCGGATAGGCCAGTGCTCCTGCAAACGCGGCAAAGACCGACCCGATCATGACAGGAATCGCGACACTTGCGGCGAGAAGTCCCGGCGATGAGCCCTGTGGGGAATATGTCGTACCAAAGGCCTCAGATGGGCTGTGCCAACGGAAACTGCGCAATCGCAGTGGTCCGAGCCACCGCATTCGCAACGTCGGGTGCCATCGAGATCATGCCGGGGGCCAGAGCTTGGAACACCAACGCGCCCACGGCCAGCGTTGCGATGGCCGTGGTCATCTCTACCACCGCCGACGTGTTCCCGCATAAACTCTAAGCGCACCCGCGATCCGCTGACCGAGAACCTGCACCTCTGCCACTTCAGTACGTTCTCGGATCAGTTCGCGAAACTGGGGGGCCGCAAGAACAGAGCGCGCCAGCGCACCGGCATCATGTGCCGCTGATCACTGTGGCAGAGGGAGGTCCAGAAGGTCAGTCGCAATCAGCGCCTCTACCCTGCGCGAGACCGCGATGGGCAGCAGGATACGCCGCGCTGCGAGCAAGCTGGCAGTTGCTGCAGTATCAGTACAAGGACGGCTACAGCAGCGCGTTGATCGGCGCGCGCAGGACATCCCAGCCAATCGCAGCGCTGTGAAGATGCAAGGTTACTGACCAGGTAAAGTGGTGATTGATGAACCCGCCAACGCTGGCCCGTCGGTCCAAAAAAACGTATGGCTGTTCGTCATGCCGGTGGCATAGTCTTTTGACGTCGGGTTTGACGGTGAGGTTATGGCCCCCTTCGTTTCTGTGCTGATGCGATCTTCGTTTTCTCAGGGACGCTATCTTTTCCCTTCCTCAGATACTGACCTACAGATCATGCCGCCACAGCATTCCTTCAAGGTTTGCTGCTTAGAATATTTGTGCGTCTTCTCCATTCGAAAATTATCTTTATGAGGCACTTGCAAGCGCCCTATCGCATCCACAATTTTACGTGAAGGGCAGATTACTTGCCCTCGGAGAACAACGATTTGGATTATGTATACCTGTTTATCGGATTGATAGGTCTGTTCTTCGGTGGCGAGGCGCTGGTGCGTGGCAGCGTCGGCATCGCCCGGCGTATGGCGATCCCGCCGCTGCTGATAGGTCTGACGGTTGTGGGCTTCGGCACGTCAACGCCTGAACTTCTGGTTTCAGTCGATGCAGCCTTGCGCGGTGTTCCAGATATTGCGTTGGGCAACATCGTCGGCTCCAACATCGCCAACATCCTGCTGATCGTCGGCATTTCTGCGCTGGTCTGGCCAATAAAGGTCATGGGTGCGACCCTTAGGCGTGACACGGCGGTCATGATGGCCGCGGCACTTTTACTGGTCCCGATTTTCGCCTTTGGTCAGATGTCGCGGCTGTCCGGGCTGGTTTTGTTTGCCAGCTTGATGGCCTATCTTGTCTGGGCGTATCTCAAGCCGGGTGAGGCAGAAGCAGAGGACGAGAGACTGCAACCTCCGGCCTCGGCCCTTGTTTCGGTGCTATGGGTCCTCGGCGGCCTTGTCGCGTTGATGGTTGGCGCGCGGTTCCTGGTGGACGGCGCGGTGTCGATCGCGCGCGGATACGGCATTTCGGAGGCGTTTATCGGCCTGACCATTGTTGCCGTTGGCACATCTCTGCCGGAACTGGCCACGTCTCTGATCGCAGCCTTCCGCCGCCAGTCCGAAATCGCCATCGGCAATATCATCGGATCGAACATCTTTAACGTTCTGGGCATTCTTGGCGTCACCGCTTTAGTCGCGCCGATCCCGGTGGCGTCGCGCTTCCTGACCTTCGACCTTCCAGTGATGATTGCCGTGTCGCTGGTGCTAACCGGGCTTCTGCTTGCTCGGCCGGTGATCGGGCGCGGCGTTGGGGTCGTGATGCTGACGGGCTACTTCGCCTATGTGTGGGCTGCTCAGGGATGAAAATGGGGCTTGGCCAAGCCGCAAGGAGGATGGCGGCGATTGTGTCGCGGCTTTTCCTTGTACTGACGGTAGGTTTTTTTGGGGCGTATCATGTCGGCGCAGAACGAACTGCCACGCACAATGGCCACGTTGCGGTACCTGAGACCGCAATTGCACCGTTCATCCTGACAGCGCAAACCCACCTCATCCGCGAGTCAATGCCTGAAGGCGACACACCTCAGGCCACCGCGCCACGATCAGAAACTCCTAAGCCACGACAAACTTTGGCGAGTGTTCCGCGGCAACCTTTTGCAACTGTTCCTACTTCTGTAATCAATGTCTTGCCACCGGTCCGGGGGCCGCCTGCGGTCTGACATTTCGACGTCAGACCAAATACTCAGGCACCTAAGGATATCGAAAATGCGCCGACCAGCATGGGTCGTGATGACCTATGCCGTTCTTCTGCTTCTGGCAGTTGTGACGGCCCTCCCGAACTTTCTTTCCAAAGACATCCGCGACACGCTGCCGCCTTGGGCAACCAGTCAAACGGTCTCACTCGGCCTTGATCTGCAGGGGGGCGCGCATCTGCTGCTGGCCGTCGATCGCGCGGATCTGGCGACCGCGCGCCTTCAGGATTTGCGTCAGATACTTGTATCAGAGATGCGCACGTTGAACCTTAACCCGGCAACGATCCGGGCCGACGTCACCTCATTGTCCGCTCCAGCGAACGAAGCGCTACTGACGGCTCTGAAGGCGGCGGCGTCTGCCACCACTCAGCCCGGTATCCCACCGGACTTCACCGTCGACCTTTCTGGTGACATAATCAGGTTGTCCCTGACTGCATCCGGCCTTGACCGAGCGGCAAGCGACGCTGCCGATGCCAGTCTTGAAGTGATCCGCCACCGGGTCGATCAGGTCGGCGTCTCCGAGCCGGTGATCAGCCGGGTTGGCGATGACCGCATCCTTGTCCAGATGCCGGGCGTAGAGAACCCGGCCCAGTTGCGCACACTGCTGGGATCGACCGCGAAGATGAGTTTCCAGATGGTCGCACCGGGGCCGGGACCGAGCGCCACGCTGCTGCCGCTTCGGGACGGCTCCGGCGACATTCCGGTTTATGACGATGTCGCTCTGTCGGGTGATCGGCTGGACGCGGCGGCCTCGGGGTTCGAACCCGACACCGGCCAGCCAATGGTCACTTTTAATTTCGACCGACAGGGTGTTGCGGCCTTCGCCGAAATCACTGCCGCCAATATCGGTCAGAGGTTTGCGGTCGTGCTGGATGGCGAGGTTTTGACCGCTCCGGTCATCCAGCAGGCCATTCCGGGTGGTCAGGGCCAGATCACCGGCGACTTTACGCTCGAAGAGGCGCAGACGCTGGCTGTGCTGCTGACGTCGGGTGCACTGCCTGCATCTCTCGAAGTGATTGAGGAACGCAGCGTGGGCGCTGCGCTTGGTGCGGATTCCATTCGCGCCGGGTTGGTCACGGGTGCCGTCGGTCTGGCGCTTGTGGTCGCGATTATGGTCGGGCTTTATGGGGCTTGGGGCCTTCTGGCCAGCGCCATCCTTGGACTGAACGTGATGCTTACGCTGACCGCTTTGGGACTTCTTGGTGCCACACTGACATTGCCTGGGATTGCGGGGATCATCCTGTGCTTTGGCATCGCTGTGGACAGCAACATCCTGATCTTTAGCCGTATCCGTGAAGAAACGGCCAAGGGATCGATTGCGATCAAGGCGCTGACGCTTGGTTATGGGCGGGCCTGGGCGACAATCCTTGATGCCAACATCACCACGCTTCTGGCGATGGTATTGCTGTTCATGTTTGGTGCCGGTGCTATCCGGGGATTTGCCGTCACGATGAGCTTTGGCATCGTCATCTCGATGTTCACGGCCGTCGCGCTGATGCGGTTCATGATGGAAACGCTGGTGCGTCGCCGCAAACTCAAGCGGCTCGACATCGCGCCGCTGTTCGGTGGCGTGCCAGCGCCGGGGAAACTGCCCTTCATGCGGCGCGGACGCCTGGCGCTTGTGATATCGGCAGTGCTGTCTGTGGGGTCGCTCGGTTTGCTCGTGATGCCCGGGCCGAATCTTGGAATTGATTTTACGGGTGGGGTGCAGATGGTCCTACGCTCGGACGCGCCCGTCCCGTTGTCCGAGCTGCGTGCCGCCATCGCGCAACAGGTTCCGGGCGACGCGAGCCTGCAGGCCTTCGGCGACCCCAATGAGGTGCTGATCCGAGTGCAGGGAGAGGTCGGACAGGCCACGGTTGCCGCTGTCGAACGTGCTGCAGCAGACGTGATCCTTGATGCGGTGTTCAACCAGATCGACCTTGTCGGCCCGACGATCAGTGGCGAGCTGGCAACCACCGGCCTGCTGGCGCTTGGCCTCGCCGTACTGGCGATGCTGGCCTATATCTGGGTCCGGTTCGAGTGGTATTTTGCCGCTGGGGCCATTGCTGTGCTGTTCCTCGACGTCACCAAGACCTTCGGCGTCATCGCCCTGATGGGATGGGAGGTGAACCTAACCACCATCGTCGCCCTACTGACGCTGATCGGCTATTCGGTCAACGACAAGGTCGTGGTATATGACCGGATCCGCGAACACCTTGCAGGCGGCAGTGAAGAACCCTTGGCGGATGTCATCGACCGCAGCCTCAATCAGGTTCTGGCACGGTGCATCTTCACCTCTGGCACGACGCTCGCAGCGATTGTGCCGATGGCGATCTGGGGCGGGCCAGCGGTATCCGGATTTGCCTGGCCGATGATTGCGGGCGTGACCATTGCCACCGCGTCTTCGTTGTTTGTGGCGGGGCCGGTCCTTGCTTGGCTCGCGCAGCGCAAAAAGGTTGCGGCTATGCAGGATGCCCTGAGCAATCAGGCCTGAAAGCGACCATCGCCGGGGGCGCAATCCCCCGGCGAGATACCTCCTATTGCGGTCGACGGAGCAATGTCACGCTGACCGTTTCTTGCAGCTGAGTGTATGATCAAAAAACAAGGATGCGGTTCAAGTCGAGAAAATCTGAACCCGCGTCGCCACTGGCCCAACGGAGCCTTAACACATCATGGCAATCGACCTTTTGACACTGGCTCCTTACGCTGCCGTAATCTTGTTCATCGGCGTATTCACAGCCTTTGTCATGGAACTGCGATCCCCAGATGTTATCGCCTTTTGCGGGGCGGCCGCAGCTCTTGCCATTGGACTTGTCAAGCCGACCGATGTTCTGGACGCGCTCGCTAATCCTGCACCTGCAACCATCGGCGCGATGTTCGTCCTCAGCGCGGCCCTTGTCCGGACTGGCGTACTTGAGGCCCTCAGCAATGTCCTTGGTCGATATGCATCGACCCGTCCGTTCCTGACACTCGCGCTGTTCTTCAGTGCCGCCGCCGGGGCCTCGATGTTTATGAACAACACACCGGTGGTCATCGTGCTGATCCCGGTGGTGATCACCCTTGCGCGTCAGATGAAGATTGCGGCTTCGCACCTTCTTATCCCGCTGTCCTACATGGTCATTCTTGGCGGAACCTGTTCGCTGATCGGGACCTCGACGAACCTGCTGGTGGATGGCGTTGCGCGCGATCTGGGGATGGCACCGTTCAGTCTGTTCGAGATCGCGCCTGTCGGAATCGTTGTCACCGTCGTTGGTGGAGTTTTTCTGGTAATCGCCGCCCCGCGCCTTCTCGCTGTGCGACAGACGGTTGGAGAGGTTCAGTCCAAGCGCGACGGGCGCACCTGGCTGGTCGAGTTGTTTATTCCCGCAGGCTCGCCATTGATCGGCAAGACTGTGCTGGAAGTTGACGCTTTCAAGAATGCCGGAAGTCGGGTCGTTGATCTTGTCAGTGGAGACCTTTCCCTGCGCACAACTCTTGCCACATCGACGGTGGCGGCTGGCGATGTCGTGGTTGTGAAGACCACAGATACCGAGATTATGGGTTTTCGCGACGGCGCAGCCGTGGGCAACACCGTTCTGGGCACCGAGCCGTCGACCGCGAGACGAACCTCTGTGGTAGAGGTTTTAATCGGCCCAAATTCGAAAGCGCTGCACAGAATGGTCGGGCGTTTGCAGTGGCGTCGTCGTTTTGGGGTCTATCCGGTCGCACTCCACCGAAAGGGAGCAGCGGTCGACATGCGCCTTGCGATGATGAAATTGGAGGTCGGGGATACTTTACTACTTGACGGTGCGCCGGAAGACATCGCGCGGCTTACCGATGAAGAACAATTGATCGAACTGTCCTTGGTCACCTCTCGTAGTTTTCGCCGCAAGAAAGCCCCCATTGCGATCGCCACCATGGTTGCCGTCGTCGTTTTGGCGGCTCTGAATGTGGCGCCAATCTTGACCCTTGCGCTGATCGGGGTCGCTGTGGTTTTGCTGACAAACTGCATTGACGCGGATGAAGGTGTGGGCGCGATTGATGGCCGGTTGCTGTTGTTGATCGTCTCGATGCTGACATTGGGGAGTGCATTGGACAATTCGGGCGCGCTTGCGCTGATTGTGGCCAAGGTTTCACCGCTGCTGTCGACGGTCCAACCTATCGTCGCCCTTGCGCTGGTCTATGCCCTGACGTCGATCCTGACGGAACTTGTCACCAACAATGCCGTCGCGGTCCTGCTGGCACCAATCGCAGCTGGTGTGGCCATTCAACTTGGCCTTGACCCGCGCCCTTTCGTTGTGGCCGTGATGTTCGGCGCAAGCGCAAGTTTTGCGACGCCAATCGGTTATCAGACCAATACGCTTGTCTACAACGCCGGAGGGTACAAGTTCACCGATTTCCTAAAAGTTGGTGTTCCAATGAACATTATCATTGGGTCAGCAACCGTTGTTCTGATCCCGCTCATTTGGCCACTGATGCCCTAAAAGCTGCGAGCTTTAACTGGGTGTCGGAACAACGAGGTGAAAAAGACTTTCCTGCATCGACACAACAGCGCTTTTGTACTCACGAAGTCGTTGAAATTCAAAGTGCCTCAGCCACCTAAATCGATTGATGGATTCCAACGGAAAAAAACTAAAGGAAATGAAGTGCAGGGATAGTCCCTGACTAATTCATATGAAGGTGGAACAGCATCTGCCGGATTGGCAAAACCGGAAGGCTTGGTTGGCGGAGAATGGTACCCAAGTTGAGTGCCTATAGGGCCCAATGCTCCGGGACCCCCAGGCGATCAGTGAAGGGAAGCGTCTCGACAGAAATCGTGTTTTTCAACGCGAATTAGCCTTTAGCTCGGAGTAAAGTGCAACGATCTCCGTCTTCGCGACTGAGGCTTGCCCCGCCGTTCTGGCTTTGACTTCAGAAAAGTCGATCTCCCGGAAGAGTGCGAGTTGCTCTTGAACAGGTATATTTGCGCGTATGAAGTAGTGTGTTGTTTCGACAAGATTTTCAAAATTCTCTTTAACCGCGCCTGCACGAGAGCCAACCCGCTGAACAGCGAAGTCTGCGTCAGCTCGCGCAACGAACTTGAAATCCGGATGTTCAGTTCGCAATTTAATTTTAGGTCGCAGATTCTCACTTCGCTGCCAAACCTGGAAGACGCAAGGAACTGGGTGGCTTTTACCCTCAAACGTAAAGCTATCGCATTCAAGCACGCGCTTCTCAAGGAGATGGAATTGAGGAGCAAGGCGATTTTGGATGCTGACCTTCTCAAAGGTGCGCGGAACAATGAACGCTATCTGGTCGGCGAACGTTACCGCGTGATTGAAAAACTGGATTGCGAGGCAGCAGCTCCTTCCGAAAGGCGGGTTGCCAATTACGATAGCAGGCGTGCGGCGCTCAAGTTTCAAGAAATCTTGTTGCGCTATCCTCGGGTCTTCGGGCAGTAGGTCGTAGGCCAGCGTGCGCGACGGCAGGAAGTCGAGGAACGCCCCTGCGCCGGCGCTTGGCTCCAAGATGTCAGTTTTCGTCGTGTTCAGATTTATACCTGTCCAACTTTCGAAGTCAGCTACACACTGGCGTGCTATCTCCGGCTTCGTGTAAAATTTGTCGAGATTTCGCGACAGCTCTTTACTGCTGATCGGGAGATCGACCGGGGCGGGTATAAATGATTTTTGGTTTTGATAGATCGACATGAAGAAGATTTGGGTTCATGCCGATCTGGCCGGAAATCTGATATGATGATTTATTGCGACCTGCCGAGAGGACTGCGCAAATGGACCTATTCGAGATAATGATATCGGCTGGGAGTGTCGCCATTGCACTCTGCGGCCTTTGGTATGTTCGAAAAATCATCCGTACGAGCGGACGGGATCGACCTCATGATCCTGAGCGCGTTCGGCGTTTGGTTGAGAGAACAAAGCGTTGGCGTAGCTGATTTTAAGGCGTTTTTCGATCATTGCAGACATCGATAGTGAGGTCATGCGCGCAATATCGAGTTAAATTTCTTCTCGGCTGGATCGGGCGCCAATTCTTCCGCCCAAGTTCAACGTGAAGCTGAACAACGTGAACTTCTTTCACCTCACACTCGGCCATGTGAAGCGAAGGGCTGGATGCAGCACAAGGATACCTAAACAGGCCTCTGTGCTTTGAGCGGCAGCATCATCGAAAACCCCAAGTCGTCGGTCATAAATGGAAGCGAACGGCCCTAACCGGCCATTGACTAAGGCGCCCATCGCCGCGATGCAGCTTTCGCATTGCTGACATTCATGCGCAGTGCAGCATTTTGTCGGCTGGAACGTCGGTCCGCGGACTTTTCTGCCGTCCGCCCCAGCATGCCGAATGTCCCCTTTTCTGATACTGCGCAAGTATCAGCGACCAAGTTGCAGCCCCCGATACCGAATCTGCGCTCCATTTTCGAAGTAAACCCGGTATCGCGCTCCGAATGACACCACCAGCGCACGTGGCGCAATCGACTTGAACAAAGGCGTCAGGTCGTCAATGTCACGCCTTCTGCGACATCAACATTGTGGTTCAGGCGGAACAGGTTGTTCGGGTCATATTTTCCCTTGATCTGGCGCAGCTTGTCGATGTTGGAGCCGTAAGCTTCCGACATCCGGACATTGTCGTCGGATGGCATGAAGTTCACATAGACACCACCAGCGCACGTGGGGCGCAGTGCGGTCAAAGAGGTCTCGGGCCCAAGCAATACAGCTTTTGTCCTTTGCAGCGTCCGACCACCGCGTATGGACGTTCATCACGAAGTGCCGCGCGCGCTGTGGAAAGGGGGTCGCTGCTGGGTCGACACGGGTCATGGCGCCAGCTAAGTGGGCGATGAAAATCTCCGATTGTGGGTCCGGAAGTGCTGTGACGGCGGCGAGAGCGCTATCAATCACCTCATCGGTGAGTTGCAAGAAGTCATTGCTTTTCCAGTAGTTGCGCGCACCGGGCGTCAAAAGCGGATCGAATGCCTGTTGCCACCCCGCGTAGGGATGCGGGCCGATTACGTCGGCAATCGGCTGTCCAAGGCCACGCAGTTCCTCCAGAGCCTTTTCACCCTCTTTCATATCGCCCGCAAGACGGCCCATATGGTCAGTTCATCCGGCGCGCGAGCGCAGATATCGCGATAGCTTTGCAACAAACTGCGCGCGTCAGCCAAAGGATGCACGACAAGGCCCGAAAGGACCTCTGGACCGATCGGATGCAGCGCAAATTCAAAAGACGATATGACCCCGAAATTCCCACCGCCCCCACGAATTGCCCAGAACAGATCAGCGTTTTGTGTGGCGCTTGCAACGCGCACCTCACCGTCGGCACAGACAACTTCGGCAGACAGCAAGTTGTCGATGGTCAGGCCATGCTTGCCCGTAATCCAGCCGAAACCGCCGCCAAGCGTCAGACCGGCGACGCCCGTGGTCGAATTGATCCCCAGCGGCACGGCAAGGCCATAACGTTGGGTCTCTTGATCCACATCGGCCAAAAGGCAGCCTGGTTCTACGGTTGCAGTCGCCTTATCGGAATCCACATGGACGGCTTTCATCTGCGAGAGGTTCAGCAAAAGGGCACCGTCAGCCACTGCATGCCCCGCGATCTGGTGCCCACCGCTTTTAACGGCCAGTAAAAGATTGTTTTTACGCGCAAAGTTCACGGTAAGCCGGATGTCGTCTGTGTCCTGCGCAAGGACGATCAGGCCTGGGCGTCGGTCGACCATGCTGTTCCACAGCGCCCGGGCATCGTCGTAACCCGCACTCATTTTGTCGATCAGGCTACCGCGAAGTGATGCTCTAAGGTTGGCCAGTTTGGCATTCTCGACATCAACGGTATCGCCGTTCAATGTCTTCAGGATCTGGGTCATGACGGTTGCTCCAATTGAGTTTCGGTATGACCAAAGGCTGCGCCCTAACCCGTAACCAGGCCAGTCCTGAAACTGGACCGGGCCTTTTTCTGCCTGAATCGGGGTTATTTGTGATACGATGTCAGCCGGCAAAGATGAAATTGCCGCGAAGGATTAGCACAATGACGCTTGGGAGTTACGGGCAATTCTGTCCGGTCGCGATGGCGGCCGAGAAACTCTGCACGCGCTGGACGATGGTACTGGTGCGCGAAATGGTGGCCGGTTCGACCCGGTTCAACGACCTGCGGCGCGGCGTGCCGCGCATGTCGCCAAGCCTTTTGTCGCAGCGCTTGAAAGAGCTTGAGGCCGCCGGGATCGTCACCCGCACGCCTGCCGCCGACGAACCAGCCGTCCAGGAGTACCGTCTCACAGAGTCTGGTCGAGACCTGCAATCTATTGTCGAGGCCTTCGGGACTTGGGGGCAAAAGTGGATCGAGACGCAGGCCACGCTGAAGAACCTCGACCCCTCACTGCTTATGTGGGACATGCGCCGCAATCTCGATCCTTCGCCGATGCCTGCGCGCCGGATTGTTGTCAATTTCAGGTATCCTGAGCTGGTCGAATCCCGACGCAACTGGTGGCTGGTTGTGGACCCAGAGGCAGAGGTCGACATCTGCTCTACCGATCCGGGTTTCGACGTCGATCTTTGGGTGACGACCGACCTGCGCACGATGACCGCGATTTGGATGGGACTGAACAGAGTCTCGGGCGTACGTGATAAAATCCAACTCGACGGCGATCCGGCAATTGCCCGAACGATGCAGACTTGGCTTGGTCTCAGCCCATTCGCGGCGCAGTCGAAGTTGGTTCACTGACGCTGCACTCCAGCAGGCCCAACCGGTCCAGTTTCTGGACTATCGGCCCAAGGCCCGCTGCCTCAACCTCAGGAATGTTTCGTCATCCGATCAGGACAGGCGAACTTCTCTTGAAAGGAGCTTTAATATGCTTTCTCACATGATCTCACCTCGCCGCACTTATTGCCCGGAACAGGGCAGCCGTGCTCCCTGCATGATCAGCGGACTGCGCAGCGTAACGGGCATGGCTATTGCTTGCACAGCACTGGCTACTTCGGCTTTCGCCCAGTCATCCCCCGAAGCCACCGCAATGATTGCCGAAGCCCTTACCGCGGCTCCGGCAGGTATTTTTGCAACCGCGACCGTTTCCGATCTGGAAGGCAATATCCTGCGCGAAGGTACAAGCGACTACACCTGCTTTCCCGCACCAGATGGGCTTGCGGGACCGATGTGCATGGATGCCGAATGGCGGCGCTGGATGGCGGCGTGGATGAGCGGCAAGCCGTTTACGGCTGAGCATGTCGCCATTGCCTACATGCTTGCCGGCGACGGGCCAGAAGGCGGTGCCAGCAACATCGACCCCGCAGCCACCCAACCGACTGCCGATAATGAATGGGTCGTCGAAGGGCCGCACATGATGGTCATCACACCAGATCCAGCCGTCTTTGCAGATCTGCCGACGGTTATTGAAACGGACGGCCCCTATGTAATGTGGACTGGAACGCCCTATGTTCACCTCATGGTGCCGGTCGCCGCCCGCCCAGAACAGCGCAGCGTCCCGACGAACTGACATAATAACGGCCTTCGGAAGAGCGTCGCGACTTCCGGGGGCCGACCGATGCTGGCTCTTATGAAAAACTTTTGAAAGTGTCTCTTTTTAAGATCATCGGATTTCCCAACTGATCCTCGTAGGCAAGCACATCCGATGTTGTGGTCACTTTTATGTTGGGGCGGCAAACATTCAGGTTGAAAGCCTGATCGGTGGTCTTCTGCTTTACATGCTACGCACTCAGTTGCAAACGTTCGCTAAGACCAATAACCGCATCAAGAAGGGCTCCCAGCCGACCTCGGATGCAGCTCAGCATTTCATGATATGATGCAATGTCAATGTCGGGTTGTCGATGTGGGAGGGCATGGTGGATCGGAGGAACTGTCGTGCAAACACCAAACTTACCGGCTATTCGCGCACTTCGCCCCGCGTGGAATTAGGGGCGCATTGTTGGTCAAAAGCGACCACTGAAGCCCAAACATGTCTGGGCGATCCGTGTCAGGCTGGAACTTGCTGAAAACTATCGCGATCTGGCTTTGTTCAATATGGCGATCGACAGCAAGCTGCGCGGCTGTGACCTTGTGCGGATGAAAGTCGTCGATGTCATGGCGTCCGCACAGATCAAAGAACGGGCATCGGTGCTGCAAAACAAAACCCAAAAACCGGTGCGGTTCGAGATTTCCGAAGGCACCCGCGCCTCGGTGGCGAAGTGGATGGACGATCCGTTGATGGTCGGCTCCGTATATCTCTGGCCTGGGCGTTTTCACAAGCGGCTTCACATCTCAACACGCCAATATGCCCGCATCGTGCGGGATTGGGTTTCATCTATCGGTTTGGAAGTGACCGCCTATGGCACCCATTCGATGCGACGCACGAAGGTCACCCAGATCTATAAGAAAACGGGCAACCTGCGTGCCGTTCAGCTGCTGTTGGGGCATACGAAGATGGACAGCACAGTTCGTTACTTGGGCGTTGAACTTGAAGATGCGTTGGCAATAGCAGAGGCTATTGAAATATAAGTACTTGGGCCGTTCCGACAAGGACGGCCCTAAGGAGACCTTCATCGGCCAGTTCCGCGCTGCGCTGCAGTTTTTGCATTGCTGCCGTTCATGCATTTCGCAGCAATTTGACGGCTCAATAGGCGATCAGCGTACTGAGCGTGAATTTGCAGGACTGCAATAAGTATGAGCTGATACCGTGCTTGACGCACGAAACTACGTTGGCACGCCGGGGCGGCTTTCAAAATCGCGTTGCTGTGCCGCTGAGTTCCGCCGAGAACTGACAATGTTCCCTAATGCCAAACAAGACGATCAGGTCGACAGTCTGTCACAGTTTCTCAGATGGTTCGATCAACCGCAGTTTGAGTGATACGTGAGCAATTCATAAAATCAGCAAACCGATGTTCCATGAGCATTTGGATCCAGAAGTGCGTCTTGGTCGAAAACGCTGTGCAGCCGTTTCTTGCTCGGCTGATCTCTCACCTTCTTCTGATTGCGCTTTCGGATAAAAACGCTTCAAAAGCAAAGGAAACAGGGCTTCGGATCGGATTCGAAACGAACTTTTTGGCTAAGTCTGCACATAATTTTCGAACTATCGTAAGCGTCTTACAGCTTTGTGTCTAACGCGCCCGAAGACGGATATTTCGTGTTGGCTCCGACTTCACCTTCGACGTGTCGAAGGCATGGATCCAGCCAAATTCGTCTGGGAATTTCTTCAACCGCGTGGCCCTGGCCTGCAGGTCTTCTTCATCGTGCAAATGCAAGACATGATTTGTCGCCGTAGCGCTTTTTTGAATGGCCGTCGTTCGCACCCGACGTAAGCCCGTGAAACGGGTCAGCAAGCCCTCAAGGTCCGAAAGTCCCAAGCTCGCGATCAGACCGGCCAGTGTCACGGCATCCTCGATAGAGGTGTTGGCACCTTGCCCGTGGTGCGGCACCATCGCATGTGCCCCGTCGCCGATCAGCACAGCACGGCCCTTGTGCCAGTGCCGCAGCGGCTTGGTAATGAAGAGGCCCCAACGGGCAAAATGGTGCGACTGGCCGACCATTTCCGTCACCGCTTCGTCCCAGCCCTGAAACGGTTTCAGGTGGTCGTCGCGCGTCGCCTCGATCACCCAGCGGTCGGGGTCGGGCCATGTGTCAGGTCCTTCGGTCACTGCGAAGTAATTGACATCTTCGCCGTTCGGTCCGATCGCATAATGCAGCAGATGCGCGTCCGGGCCCATCCAGAATTGAATAGCTTCGGGGTCAGGCAGATGCGGCAGATCTTTCGTCGGCACGATTCCGCGAAATGCCGATGTTCCTGAATAGCGGATTGCGCCCGGCCCCGCGACATGGTCGCGCACGCGGCTTTTGATGCCGTCAGCACCGATGACCAGATCGACGACGGCGCTATCCTCACCATAGAAGTCAAGCCGGATGCCCTGATCGGTCTCGGTCAGGCCGGTCAGGCGGTGGCCCATGCGAATGGCGTTACCGCGCAATTGCGCGCGCATAACCTTCTGCAGATCTGCGCGGTGGATGCCGAGGTAAGGTGCACCATACGCTTCTCGATAGGTGCCGTCTTTGCGCACAGGATGGGCAGCAACACGGGTCTGGTCCCGCCAGCCGCGCCAGATCAGTTCGGTGGGTTCGCATGAAGCGGCCTCCAGCCCCGGCAGACAGCCGAAACGCGCCAATTCCCGCGACCCGTTGGCAGAAAGTGCGATGGCGGCACCGATTTCGGTCAGAGCCGGGGCCTGTTCGTAGATCGTGAAGGGGACACCTGCCTGTTGGAGGGCAAGCCCGCAAGCAAGTCCGCCGATCCCGGCACCAATGATGGCAATGCGTGATTCAGTCACGATGTTTTCCTTGTTTCAAATCACCAGGCCAGGGGCGCGGCGTCAATATTGTCGCTCAGGATGGCAGATATCGAACGCGCAATCCAATACCCGTTCGGTCTGAAGTGATACCCACCGGGCGGCGGACGTGTTGCGAGTTTTCGTGAAAAGCGTGAAGGGTGTCAGTCCTGAGGGAGAGCCTTCTTTCAAACAGAGCAATACAGTTCGCAGCCTCTCAGTTCTGTCGTTCTCAATGATGCCAGCCTAATCATTGTCGAGAAATGCCATTGAAATGTAGGAACCCCGCAAGCATCCGGCCTTACCGCCCCAATGAGTTGATCGGTCTATTGCAGAAGGCATCCCCGGTAGGTTTTTACTCGAGCGCCTGCCCGCGCCAGAGCATCATGGCAAGTGCGAGGGCCAGGACCACGTCGATCCCAAGACAGAACTGTCCCCACCAACCCGGCGCGGGGTTCGTTATGACCGGTCCGGCGAACACATCAAATATCCCGTGCGCGAGTAGCGCAGCAGCCAGTATCCACGATGAAGTGCGTGCACCGAAGCTCGCAAGCGCCACGAAGCCTTCCGCGAGGCCGGTATGGACGACGATTTCCACCGTGACGCCGGTCTGGATCTTGAAGACCTGGCAGAACAAGGCGATGGCCACGGCTTTGTTTTTGGCTTGAACGCCTACGACAATGACAATGACACATTGCGATGCCGTCGAGAGGAGGTATCCACGCCATCAACAAAGCCATCCAACTCGGTAGCCGCGTCGCAATTTAGAACTGACTTTTGCGTGATTAGCTCCAAGCGCCGCTACACTTTCCGGCAGGCCTTGCGCCGCAGTAACGATCGGCCCAAAGCGACTTTGGAAAGCGTCGCCATTGCCTTAATGTAGCTGCTCAAAAGTTGACTTTCAACACTGAGGTCACTTGGTAAAGATCGTCGCTCAACGCCGAGCTAAGTACGGCCGTCACTGCGACTGGACCGCGAAACTGTCTCCATCAAGCAGAAACCCTTCAAATTGGCACGACATCGGCCTCGTCTAAGAAGGTTTGAACCTTGCGGCGATCCGCGTCAAATACCATGCAGCGAGGCCTACAACGACACCCCAGAAGGCCGATCCTATCCCACCCAATGTCACGCCCGAGGTGGTGACAAGAAAGGTCAGCAACCCAACCTGCACGTTGTCGGCAGACATCATATCCGACAGGCTTTTCTGAATGGCACCCAGCAGCGCAAGGCCTGCGAGAATTGAAATCATCGCTGTAGGAATCAGGACTAATAGGTCAACAAGCGTGCCTGCAAAAATGCCCCCTAAACAAAAGAAAACACCCGCCGCAACACCTGCGATGTATCTGCGGCTCCGGTCGGGGTTACATGCCTCGCTTGCGAAGAAGGCAGAAGTGATCGCCGCCGAAGCAACCGTAACGCCACCATAAAATGCCGCTCCAGCCGAGGCGATCCCAGCGCTCACCAGAACACCACGCGACTTCGCTTCAAAACCATAAGTCCGAAGAACAGCCATGCCCGGCAAGAACTGTCCGCTAAGCGTTGTGATGAAGAGTGGAACTGCAAGGCCCAGTACCGCAGCCATCGAGAACACAGGTTGAACCAGCATGGGCGATGCAAATGCCAGACCAACGTCACCAATCGGTGCGTCGAACACAGTTGCAGTCAATGCAATCGCAATGCCGACAAGGCAGATAATCGCATAGCGCGGTAAAAGAACGGTGAGCAGGACAAATGCAACAACCAGAACAGTGAAAATCAACGGATCAGCAGCAAGGCTGCGTGCCGCATTCAATCCGAATCCGAATAAGATACCTGCCATCATACCGTCGGTCACACTGGGGGGCAAAAACTGGACCAAACGCTCGAAAAGGCCCGACAAGCCCAGCAGGATCAATGCCAGAGCAACCAGCAAATACGCACCGACAATTTCTCCCAATGTCAGTTGGGTGCCGATGGAGATCAGCAACACGGTTCCCGGGATGGACCATGCCAGCGCTACGGGCGCGCGCAACCAAAGGCTAAGAAAGATACATGACAAACCCGCCCCCATCGATATCGCAAAGACCCACGACGTGAAAACAGCAGGCGGCACTGCCATCGCGTTAGCCGCCTGAAGATAGATCAGCAACGGGCCAGAATACGAGATCAGCACCGCGAGAAATCCCGCGCCGATTGCCGTGCCTGATACATCCCGCCACCACGGCCGCTTTGTGGAGATCCCCTCAGACAAGGTTGGCATCAGTGGCAGCGACCATCTCATCCATGCTGACTCCGTCAGCCAGTTCCATGACGCGCAGTCCCTTGTCGGTGACTTCAAGAACACCGAGATTGGTAATGATCAGATCGACGACCCCCTTGCCCGTCAGCGGTAACGTGCATTCGCGCAAAACCTTGCTATCGCCGTGTTTGGAGGTGTGATCCATAACAACAACGACACGGCCAACGCCCGCGACGAGATCCATCGCACCGCCCATGCCTTTGACCAGCTTGTCGGGGATCATCCAGTTCGCCAGATCGCCGTTTTCCGCCACTTCCATGGCACCCAGAATAGCCATAGCGATTTTGCCGCCGCGGATCATGCCAAAGCTGGTGGCGCTGTCGAAATACGACGTCTGCGGCTGCTCGGTAATGGTCTGTTTGCCTGCGTTGATCAGGTCGGCGTCCTCGGTTCCTTCAATTGGAAACGGCCCCATACCCAGCATGCCATTTTCCGATTGCAGGGTTACTTCGATGCCTTCGGGGATATGATTGCTGACCAGCGTCGGGATGCCGATGCCAAGATTGACGTACCAGCCATCTTGCAGCTCAAGTGCGGCGCGTGCCGCCATCAAATTGCGATCCCACATTATGCTGTCCTCACTGTGCGTTGCTCTATCCGCTTTTCATGGGTGCCCTGAATGATGCGATGCACATAAATGCCGGGCAGGTGGATGTGATCGGGATCAAGGCTGCCGACAGGCACAATTTCTTCGACCTCCATGACGCAGACCTTGCCGCACATGGCTGCGGGCGGATTGAAGTTGCGCGCTGTCTTGCGGAAGATTGCGTTGCCCGTGGCATCCGCCTTCCATGCTTTGACGATGGACAGATCGGCGAAAATACCTTCTTCGAGGATGTAATCCTGTCCACCCCAACTTTTTACGTCCTTACCCTCGGCAATCACGGTGCCTACGCCGGTTTTGGTGTAGAACCCGGGAATACCGGCACCTCCTGCGCGCATCCGCTCGGCCAATGTACCTTGCGGGTTGAACTCCAGCTCCAGCTCACCTGACAGGTATTGGCGCATGAATTCAGCGTTCTCACCCACATAGGACGCCATCATTTTGGAAATCTGACGTGTGGCGAGCAGTTTGCCCAAACCGAAATCATCCACGCCTGCGTTATTGGACGCAACCGTCAGGTTCTTGGCGCCATGCGCGACAATTCCGTCGATCAGCAATTCGGGTATGCCGCAGAGGCCAAAGCCGCCGGCCGCAATCAGCATCCCATCCTCCAGCACCCCGTCGAGCGCTGCCTGCGCTGTCTCAAACACCTTTTTCATGCTGATACTTCTTTCAATTCAAGGATCGCGCGGGCCTGCCGCCAGTTGGCCACGGGCCGTTCGTATTTCTCGCACAGTTGCGCTGCTCGGGTTACGAGGGCCGCATTCGATGGGGCCAGCGTGTCGCGATCAAGGCGGACGTTATCCTCCAGACCTGTGCGCGCATGACCGCCCGAAGAGATCGCCCAGTCGTTCAGTGTGAACTGCTGCGCACCGATCCCCGCTGCGCACCAAGGCGCATCTGCCCCAAACAGGCGGCGCACGGTGCGGATGTAGTAATCAAACACATCACGGTCCACGGGCATCGCGTTCTTCACACCCATGACAAACTGTACATAAGGCGTACCCGCCAGCTGGCCTTTGTCGGCCATGTCCTTGGCCTTGAGGATATGCGACAGATCAAACGCCTCGATCTCGGGCTTCACATCATGCTTGAGCATCTCCCCCGCAAGCCAGTCGACCAACGCGGGCGGATTTTCATACACGCGATTCGGAAAGTTGTTGGACCCAACAGACAGCGAGGCCATATCAGGCGAAAGCGGCAGCATCCCACCACGCGTCTCCCCCGCGCCCGAACGTCCACCCGTTGAGAACTGGATGATCATGCCCGGACAGTGTTTCTCCAACCCCTCCTTGAGGCGCGCAAATTTCTCGGGGTCCGACGACGGTGTCTCGTCCTCGTTACGCACATGGGCATGGCAGATGGTGGCGCCCGCCTCGAAGGCTTCGTGGGTGCTCTCAATCTGCTCAGCGACTGTCACAGGCACGGCGGGGTTGTTGGCTTTTGTCGGCAATGATCCTGTGATGGCAACGCAGATGATACATGGGTTACTCATGCGGCACCTCCCGCAGGCATCCGCTTGAGTGCGTCGACAAAGAAGGGACGGAACCCCACAGGATGCTCGCTCATCGGGAAGTGGCCCAGCTTGTCCATCACCGCGAGGGTTGCACCGTCAATGGCGTCGGCCGTGCGCTTTGCGTCCTCGGGCGTGCAAGTCAGATCATATGCACCCACGATCAGATGAACTGGCGTTTTGGCCGTGTCGATATCCCCCAAACGGGCAATCAGACTGTCATCCTTGGTGTAGAAACTCAGGTCCCCACGGAACACGCCCGGACCACTTTGCATGAACATCCACAGCGTATTCCACCGCTCGGCGTTTGGCGCAAAGGGCGAGATATTGGCAGAGACGAGCGCCGCACCCATTTCGCCGCCATGGGCATCGGGGCGGTGAAACCAGTCGATGTCATACCAAGCGGGTTGGAAATCCGACGCCTCGATGGCGATAAAACCGCTGAATTTATCCGGATGCAGCGCCGCAAGTTGCAGCGCAATGCGGCCGCCCATGGAACAGCCTGCAAGCACGGGGCGGTGCAGCCCCAGCCCATCAATCACGGCAAGGACTGTCTCTATGTAGGCCTCGGTGGTGAGCAGGTATTCTTCCGTCTCAAAGCCTTCAGGCGGCAAGGATTTGCCGTGCCATGGAAGATCAAAGGCGATCATGCGATTGTTTGCCGTTATGCCCGCATCATTCATGAGATGCCGCCATTGCCGCGTGTCCGCACCCGCCGTGTGCAGGCACAAGACAGGACGGCCCTGCCCCGCTTCCTCGAAATAAATCCGGCGCGGCGCGCCCTCAACAGTGACGGTGAGGTAGCGGCCTGTGATCGGTTCAATGCTCATGCTGCGTCCTCCCGCTTGGCGCGGGGCAGCGCCATGAATTCTTTGAAAAAGCGCAGGTTTTTGACGAGGCACAGAATATCACCATCAATGTTGCCACGGCCGACTTTTAGAAGACCAAAGATGTCGTGAAACCCCGGTGCCGGCAGCGGTTGCCAAAACTGCGCCAGCGCCTCTCCATCGGTGCGCAGCGCAAAGCGCCAAGGCGTCTTGCGACTGGGGCCTGCGGTTACGTGGGTCAAATGCCCCTTATCGAAGGTCAGGTAAATCTCATCATCGCCCACCTGAACAAGAACGTTCTCGGAGAACAAGCGCCCGAGGCGCAGCAAATGCGGCGTGGCCTCCAGCTTTGCCTGCATGGTGTGGAACGTCTCAATCATCGCGCTTTCCTCTTCATATCCCTGACACTGTGGTGCCATGAGGGCGGGCTTTACGGCCATACCGATGCGGGTATTACGCAATACCGCCCACGGCATTGGATCATCTGCCCCTTTCGCAGACGGTACACACCAAGGGTCGCCCGCCAAGGCGCCCAAACCGGCACCAACATTGCCACTTTGGAGGAAGAAAAATGGGTATCGTTAACATCGACAACATCAGCGACGTGGTCATCGCAAGTCTGGGTCAGCACGGTGACATCACCGACCGCCAGCGCGAGATCATGTCATCGCTCATCCGTCACCTGCACGGTTTTTGCAAAGACGTGAACCTGCAGCACGGCGAATTCCTTGAGGGCTGCGAATACCTCAAGCGCGCAGGCCAGACCTGTGACGAGAACCGTCAGGAATTCATCCTGCTGGGTGACATTCTGGGCGTCGAAGTGCTGGTGGATATGTTGTCCAACCCCGTTGACGGACCCGAGAGCGAGTCCACCGTGCTTGGACCCTTCTACCGTGAAAACCCGCCGGTTCTACCAAAAGGTGCGTCTACCATCAAAAAGCACTACGACAACGAAGAAACCGCCTATTTCGAGGGGTACATTCGTGACGCAAACGGCAATGGCGTGGCCGGTGTCCAGATGGACGTCTGGGAAGATGCGCCAAACGGCGTGTATGAAAACCTCGACCCCGATCAGCCGGAATATAATCTGCGCGGCCGCTTCGAGACGGACGAGAATGGCCATTATGCCTTTGTCGCCGTGCGCCCCGTGCCTTATCCGATCCCCGACAATGAAACCGCTGGCGAATTGCTGCGCTATATGGGGCACCACCCAAACCGTCCGGGGCACATGCACTTCATCATTTCCAAAGACGGCTTCCGCCCGCTGATCAGCCAGATTTATGATGCAGAGAGCAAATGGCTCGACGATGATAGCGTGTTTGCTGTCAAGGAAAGCCTGATCGGTACGTTCAAAAAAGCAGCACCCGAGTTGAAGACAGACCTGCACTTCGAATTCGACTTTGTCATCAAGTCTGAGGCCATCGCCGCCGAGTAAACCGCAAAATCTCCCTGAGACTGGCCTCCGCTAATGCGGGGGCCTTTTTTTATGCAAACACGCGGTCTAAGGTAGCAAACCGGAAACGATTGCTTGGGAGAGCAGTTTGCGGGAGATCTCCATTTTCACGGGAGGATAAATGAACTTCAAACAGATGACCTATTTCATTGCCGTCGCGGAGGAGCTGCATTTCGGCCGCGCCGCAGAGCGGCTGGATATGGCGCAACCGCCGCTGAGCCGACAGATCAAACAGATCGAGGAGGAGCTGGAAGCGGTCCTATTCAACCGCGGGCGCAGTGCGATCAGCCTGACCCAAGCGGGCGAGAAACTGCTGGAGCGCAGCCGCGCGATCCTCGCCTTGCTGGATGATACAAAGCTCGAAATGCGCAGGCTTGGCCAAGGGGCGGAAGGGCGTTTGCGCATCGGCTTTGTCGGCTCCTCCACCTATGGAATTTTACCGAATATCGTCAAAGCGTTCCGCGCCGCCTATCCGTCGATCAACCTGAGCCTCCAGCCGATGAACAACGCCCAATTACGAAAGCAACTGGTGGCGCGCATGATTGATGTGGCTGTTGCACGTCCTGCGCTGGATGATGCAGAATTTGCGGTAAAGCATTTAGTTAAAGAGGATCTGATCCTGGCACTTCCCGACACGCTGGATACAGGCACGCGCGAGGTCGCCGACCTTCGGCGCCTTGAGACGCACAACCTGATCCTATACCCTGAATACCCCCGCCCCAGCTATGCCGATACAGTGATAAACGCCTGCACAGAAGCAGGGTTTCCTGTGCCAAAGCGAGTATTCACCATGGACCTGCAAACCGCGCTGAGCCTTGTGGCGATTGGCGAAGGGGTTTGTGTCGTGCCCAGCTCTGTAGGTTCTGCCCCGCGCAACGGGATCAAGTTCCTGCGGATCGAGCCGGAGATTGCGCGGACATCCCTATCCGTCAACTACCGCGTCGACGAACAGGGTGTGCATGTGCAGAACTTCATCAAGGTGGCACAAAGCGTCGCACGCGAGGCACGGTAAAACCCGCACCTCTCCGGGTTCAGACACCCAGCCATTTATGCTGTGTTTCAACGTCGGCACGGATTTCATCCGCGCTGCCGCTCCAGACCACCTGACCTTTACCCACGACGACGACATCGTCGGCCAGAGATGTGGCAAACCCGAAGTTCTGCTCGACCAGCACCATCGACAGGCCTTCGCGGCGCAGATCCTGCAATTTGTCATGGATCAGCTTCACAATGATTGGAGCAAGCCCCTCTGTCGGCTCATCCAGCACCAGCAGGCGCGGATTCATCAGTAGCGCACGTGCGATGGCAAGCATCTGCTGCTCTCCGCCCGACAGTTGCATGCCGCCATTGTCCAACCGCTCGCCCAGCCGCGGGAACAGGTCGATCACCCGCTCGATCGTCCACGCACCATCACCAAAGCGTTTCGAGGCGATCTCGAGGTTTTCGCGCACGCTGAGCGAGGGGAAGATATCGCGCGTCTCAGGCACATAGGCGATGCCGGATTTGGCGATGTCAAAAGGCCGCTTGGCAATGGGTGCGCCATCAAATGTGATCGTGCCAGACTTCGTCGGCAACAACCCCATGATCGTCTTGAGGGTAGTAGATTTGCCCGCTCCGTTGCGCCCCAGAATGGCCAGCACGCGGCCAGGTTGCGCGGTGACGTTCATCCCGTACAGGACCTGTGTTTCGCCGTAGCCGGAATTCACTGCATTCAGTTCAAGCATCTTCCCAGCTCCCCAAATAGATTTCTTTGAGCAGATCAGACCCGCGTGCAGCATCCGGCAGCCCATCAAAGACGACCTCGCCATAGTTCAGCACGGTGATCGTATCGGCCACGTCAAAAGCGAGGTCCATGTCATGCTCGATGATCAACAAGGTCAAATCACGTGGCAGGTTGTTCAGCAGATCATGGAAACCTTTGGCCATCTCCGGCCCCACACCGCTCGTCGGCTCGTCCATCAACAGAACCAGCGGACGCGTGGCCAGCGCCACACCGACCTCCAGCTGACGCCGCACACCATAGCTGATCTGCGAGACTTTTGCATGCAGGAACGGCATCAGGTCCACCTGATTGGCAACATCCTTGACGATCTCGCGCACCTCCGCTTTGCCAAGGCTGTCCGACCATAACGTGGTTGCATTGCCCGTATGGATCGCAGCCGCAAGGCCAAGGTTCTCTTCAACGGTCAGTCCGTCGAACAACGTGTTTTTCTGATAGCTGCGCGATAGTCCTTGCCGCGCACGCTTGGCCACCGGCAGTGCGGTAACATCCTCACCCGCCAGATTCACAGTTCCACTGTCGGGCGTCAGCTCGCCAACCAGCTGGTTAAACAGCGTAGTCTTGCCCGCCCCATTCGGCCCGAGGATCACCCGCCGCTCGCCGCGCTCAAGCTTGAGCGAGACATCTCGGGTGACATGAACCGCGCCGAAGCTTTTGTTCAAGTTGCGTGTCTCAAGCATCTTTTGTCACCTCCATGGCTTTCGGGTTTATCTCTGTCGTCTTGCTGCGCGCTGCGAAGGAATTCTCGATGAAGCCGAAAATCCCATTGGCGCGGCTCATCACGACACCGATCAGAATGACGCCCACGATCAGGTGCCAGTAGGTCGTGAGGGAGCTCAGCTCGTGCTTGAGCACCACAAAGACTGCAGCTCCCACCAGCGGCCCAACCAATGTGCCAAGCCCGCCAAGGATCACGACAACAAGGGCTTCGCCTGAGACGGTCCAGGCCATCAATCCGGGCGAGATATACATGATGTGTTGTGCTGCCAGAACGCCGGCAACGCCTGCAATCATGCCCGAAAGCCCGAAGACATCGGCCTTTATCCGCCACACGGTCAGGCCGAGTGCGCGCATCCGCTGCTCATTGTGCATCACCCCTGAGAAGGAGCGGCCAAGCCCCGAGCGCAGGATCATAACCGCAAGCCCGTACATGGCGGCCAGTGTGACGAGGCAGAACAGTGCAAATGTGCGCGTGTCATTCAGATCGACGCCGATGATGGACAGATCAAGACGCTCGATCCCGCCCAAGCCGTCATCACCGCCAAAGATCGGAGCCTCGAACACATAGGAATAGGCCATCTGGCCAAAGGCGAGCGTTGCCATGATGAAATAGATGCCATGGCTGCGCGAACAGATCGCACCGATGACCCATGAGATGCCAGCGGTGATACCCACGGCCGCCGCCATCGCTACTGGCGGGGTGAGACCTGCCGTGGTGGAGAGCACAGCATAGCCATAAGCCCCCACCCCCATTAGCGCGCCGTGGCACAGTGATACCATGCCGCCAAATCCGGCTACCATATCAAGCGCCAGCACCAACATGGCGAGGATGAGAATTTCGGTCAGAATTTCCAGCCCGAAGTATTGTGCCGTGAAGGCCTGAAACAGCGCACCCGATGCCAAGAGCACCAAGGCCGCATATCGGAAAGGCGTGTGATGGAACATGATCTATCCTTTCGCCGGAAAGAGGCCCACCGGCTTGATCACAAGGACCGCGGCCAACAGGGCGTAAATGAGAACAGAAGAGAGTTGCGGTGCCAACACGGCCCCGAAAGTCTGCACAAAGCCGTAGATAAGCGATCCCGCGACAGCGCCCTTGAGCGACCCGAGACCGCCGATCACGATCACGATCAGCGTGGGGATCAGGATTTGCAGCCCCATATCGGGCGAGACGCTGAGCAGCGGCGCAGCGACTGCACCGGCCAGACCCGCCAGCGCGCAACCGACGCAGAAAACGCAGAAGAAAAGACGCTCCACGTTGATGCCCAGACAGGCGGCCATCTCGTCGTTGTCGACACCTGCCCGGATCATCGCACCGATCTGAGTCCGCCCCAGAACGAAGGCGAGACCGGCTAAAACGACGAGGCCAAGAACAATGATAAACAAACGATAAGTCGGATATTCGACACCGAGGAACGCGAGCCGTCCGCCCAGCATTGCTGGCACTTCGATCGCAAGAGGCAGATCGCCCCAGACGATGCGGGTCAGGTCTAACAGCACGAAAATAAGGCCAAAAGTCACCAGAACTTGCGCCATCGGCCCCGATTTGCGCATCCGCTGGATGAAGCCAGAATAGAGCAGAACCCCCACTCCCGCGACAGCCACAGGCGCGAGTAAAAACGCCGCCCAGTAGCCCCAGATCGCGGCAAAAGAGGCCGCGAAATACGCACCAAGGGCATAAAGCGCACCATGGGCAAGGTTAACGAAATGCATCAGGCCGAAGATCACAGTCAGGCCGACAGATAGAAGAAACAAAAGCATCGACAGCTGTAGCGCGTTGAGCGCCTGTAGCGTCCAGAAGCCAAGATCGGTTGTCATTTTAGGACCTCCCCCCACATGAAAAACCCGGCCACAAAACGCAGCCGGGTTGTTGTTTTAGTTAGATACCGGATCCATCACGCAACCATTGGCAGGATCAGCTTCGGACGGCAGCTGGGCCAGAACTTTTTGCGTGAGGCCATCTGCACCTGCGACAGTCTCGTAGACATAGATCGGCTGCACGATGTTGTTGGTCGCAGGATCAATCGACAATGTGCCGCGTGGTCCGTCGAACGTGACCTGACGCAGGGCGGCAGCAAGCGAAGCGCGGTCTGTCGCACCCGCTTTTGTCGCCTCGATGAGCGCGCGTGCGGCATCATAGCCCTGAACCGCAAACTCGGACGGGGCGCGGCCGATTTTGGCCGTAAAGCCGTCCACGAAGACCACATTCGCATCGTTTTCGATTGTTGGGACGTAATGTGACGCAGCGATCACCCCCTCAGCCGCAGGACCTTGTGCGTTCACATAAAGCGACGATGTGAGAAAACCCGAGCCATAGAGCGGCAGTTCAGCCTTCAGACCAAAGCTGTCGTATTGTTTGACGAAGGAGATCGCCTCACCGCCTGCATAGAACACATAGACCGCATCGGCACCGCTGGATTTGGCTTGGGTCAGGTAGGGGCCAAAATCTTGTGTTTTCTGGAAGGGCGTGAAGTCTTGCCCGACAATCTCGCCACCTGCGGCAGTGAATGTGGCCTCGAATGCTTCGATCATCTGACGACCGGCCGCATAATCAGGGGCAAGGGTATACACCTTGCGGACACCCTGCTCATACATCCATGTGCCCATGGGGCGATTTACCTGACCGTTGGAAAACGACATACGTGTGATGAATGGGGAGCAATCTGCGCCCGTCGCCTCATCATTGCCCGCGTTAGACACAATCAGCGGCACGCCTGCACCGTGGACCATATCGCGAACAGCGCCCAGAACGCCCGAGCTTACGATACCCGCAATCACGTCCACATTTTCTTGCAAGATCAGCTTCTTGGCTTTGCCAAGGGCAACCGGTGGTTTCACTTCGGTGTCCTCGCGGACAATCTCGAAAGTAGCATCTGTCTCGCCGCCGAATTGCTCAAGCCCCAGCGCAAAGCCTGCGTCAATCTCGTTGCCAAGGGCCGCATAAACGCCGGAATAGGGCAGCAGCAGGCCGATCTTGATGTCCTCGGCGGTTGCTGTGGTCGCGATAGTGGTGGCAAGGCCGATGGCCGCCAGTGTTGTCGTTTTCATTTTGGTTCCTCCAGTTGATTTTCAGACCGTTCTTATGTCGGCCTATCCAAGGTCGCCGCCGCCCACGGGCACAGTGAGGCCCGTGATGTAGGAGGCGTCATCCGACGCCAGAAACAGGATTGGCCCTGCCTGTTCGTCGAGTGTTCCGTATCGTTTCATGGGCGAGGACTGGATCGTCTGGTCGACGATGGTCTGGTACCAATCCGCGCGTTGTTCCTGCTCTGCGTCCGGGTTGCGCGGGGTCACACGTTCGGGGGCTTCAGTGCCGCCCGGTGCCGTGGCTACAACGCGAATACCGCGCTCAGCCATTTCCCACGCCAGACTGGCAGTGATGGCATTCACGCCGCCCTTCGCCGCTGCGTAAGGCACACGGTTCAACCCGCGTGTCGCGATGGAGCTGACATTGACGATCACGCCTGACCCTTGAGGCAGCATCCGCTCGATCGCGGCGCGGCAACAATAAAGCGTCGGGAACAGCGAGCGGCGCACTTCGGCGTCGATTTGCGCGGGCTCATAATGCTCATATGGTTTGGCCCAGATGGTCCCGCCCACGTTGTTGACCAGAATATCAATGCGGCCCCAGAGGCTCTGGGCCTTTTCCATCGCCTCGTCGCAACCGGTCCATGTCTCCAGATCGACATTGATCGCCTCTGCTACACCACCGTTGGCGCGGATCGCTGCCACCACGTTGTCGCGCGCGGGCGAGCGGTCTACGATCAGCACCTTTGCGCCCTCACCCGCTGCACGCTCGGCCACGCAGCGGCCGATGCCCTGGGCGGCACCGGTCACGACCATCACCTTATCTTCAAAGCGGCGGATCATGCGGCATCCGCCTCTGTTTCTGTCGGGTTGAACTTCTCGAAGTAGAAATTGGCAGGTTCCACACCAAGTGTAGCGAAATGGCCACGCACCGCATCCACCATGGGCGGCGGGCCACACAGATAGACATCGACATTGCCCCCGTTCAGATCATCCCCCGAGAGATGATCGGTGACAAAACCCTTACGTTCGTGCGCGTCCTCTTCTGCCGCCAGAACCGTGATCACTGTGACATTGCCGATCTGCTTGGCCAGCGCTTGCACGCGGTCCAGTTCCACCAGATCCGCAGCACGGGTTACTGCATAATAGAGCGTGATCGGCTGATCGTTGCCCTGCTCCGCCAGATGCTCCAGCATCGACAGGAAGGGGGCAAGACCCGTACCACCTGCCAGCCAAAGCTGGGGACGTTCCATCGGGCGCAAGTAGAATGCGCCCATCGGTCCGGTCAGCGTGATTGCATCACCACCCTTGGCGCGCTCGCCCAGATAGCTGCTCATCACACCACCGGGGATGTTGCGGATCAAAAAATGGCCTTCATCCGCGCCCGGTTTGGACGAGAATGAATAGGAGCGGTGTTTGTCTGTGCCCGGCACGCTGACGTTCACATATTGACCGGGCAGAAAGCCCATAGTCTTGGCCATCTTAACGCGCAGGCCAAACGACGTATCGGACAGCCGGTCCACACCCAGAACTTCGCCGACCACAGGCTCAGGCGCTGTTTTGCAGACAGCAGAGGTAGCAGGCACCCGCACGACACAATCGCTCAACGGTGACATCTGACAGGTCAGGACATAGCCTTCGGCGGCTTCCTCCTCCGTCATCGCTTCGTCAAGGTAGAATTCCAGCTCGAACTCGCCCTTTTCGGCAAAGCACTTGCACGTCCCGCAAACGCCATCACGGCAATCCATGGGGATGTTAATTTTCTGGCGAAAGGCGGCCTCGGTCACCATCTCGTCGTCTTCACATTGAATGACGCGGGTGACGCCATCCTCGAAATTCAGGGCTACGTTATAGGTTGTCATGGCATACTCCTCCCTTGGTCGCGCGCCCGTCGGTGGGCGCGCGCTGTGTCAAAAACCGCAGTATTGGCCTGCTTTAGATGTGGTAGACGTCAATCACGTGGTGGATGTGGTCGTTCTTGAGCACGATTTTCTTGTCCGTGATCAGAGGCTTGGGGCCGGACGTATCCAGCGTGTAGAACGACATCCCCCAATGGCTGTCCGTATTGCCATAGCGGTAGGTCAGCGTGTGCCAGTTAAAGCGCAATTTGATCTGCGTCCCTTCGCGGCTCAGTACCTCAATGTTGGCAAGGTGGTGCTGGGTACGCGGCTCTGGCAGAGACGTGGCCGAGGAACGGTCCGTCTGGATGCGGAATACGCGGTCCTCGATCCCCGATTTGTTCGGGTAATAGATCAGGGACATCTCGTTTTGTGGATCTTCCGTCAGCATGTCCTCATCGTCCCATGCGGGCATCCAGAACGGGCAGTCAGCGTGATAAAACCCCAGCCATGTATCCCAATCGCGATCATCAAGGGCACGCGCTTCGGCATAAAGGAACGACTGGATGTCTTCGAAACCCAACGATGATGTCTTCTCGAGTGTTGCAGTTGTCATGATCTTATCTCCTCATTCAGCCGCAACTTGGGCACTGGCTGCGTTTTCGCGTTCCTTGGCAACGGCTGCTGCCATACGCTCGGCCCATTGAGTGTGCTGGATCACGAACAATCCCTCGTCCTCGGTGCGCGCACCTGACATGATCGGATTGATCCCCAATGCCTTTGCATCCTCGTCCGGCCCCTCGATCCACTGGGTTGCACCCCGGCAGATGTCGTTCCATTTGGCGTGTGCAGCGCCCGCATACCCGCGCTGGGTCGCACGGAATTCTTCGGTGTCATCGGGCGTCGCCATGCCGGAAGCGTTGAAAAAATCCTCATATTGGCGGATGCGCAAGGAGCGTGACACCTGATCTTCGCCCTTTGGCGCGATGCAATAGATCGTGACTTCGGTCTTATCGACACTGATCGGGCGAAACACTCGGATCTGGCTGCTGAACTGGTCCATCAAGAAGACGTTGGGGTAGACGCAGAGGTTGCGCAGCACGCCGACCATCCATTCGGCCTTGGTCTTGCCGTAGGTCTCGGTCCATTCGTCCAGACGGGCATAGTTCGGGCGTGTGGTCGGATTGTCCCATGTGGTCCAGAGCAGCAGGTGGCCGTTCACATAGGAATGAAAACCACCCTTCTGCTTGGCCCATTTGGAGGCATCAGTCGCTTTGATATTGTCCTCTTTACCGTCCACGGTGCGGTGCGATGTGGTGGCAACGTAATTCCAGTGAACCGCCGAGACGTGGTAGCCATCCGCGCCGTTCTCGGCCTGAAGCTTCCAGTTGCCATCGAAGGTGTAGGTGGAGGAGCCGCGCAGCACTTCCATGCCGTCCTCGGACTGGTCAACGATCATGTCGATCATCTTGCAGGCCTCGCCGAGGTATTCCTCGAGCGGTGCAACATCAGCATTAAGCGAGCCGAACAGGAACCCGCGATAGTTCTGGAACTTCGCCACTTTTGTCATGTCGTGGCTGCCGTCTTTGTTGAACTGCTCGGGGTAGCCCGCGCCTTTGGGGTCTTTGACCTTCAGGAGCTTACCGGTGTTGGCAAAGGTCCACCCGTGGAATGGGCAGGTAAATGTCTTTTGGTTGCGGCGCTTGAACCGGCACAGCATGGCACCGCGGTGCGAGCAGGAATTGACCAGTGCGTTCAGCTCGCCGTCTTTGTCTCGGGTGATGACCACAGGTGTGCGGCCCATATGCAGTGTGAAATAATCGCCCGGGTTCGGGATCTGGCTCTCGTGGGCCATGTAAATCCAATTGCCCTCATAGATGTGCTTCATCTCCAGCTCGAACAGCTCTTCGTCTGTAAACATGTCGCGGCGGGCGCGGAAAATTCCCTTTTCTGGGTCGTCTTGCACGATGCCGTCAAGGCGGCTTTCAAGCTCGTCGAGATTTGAATGGGTAAACATATTCAGTCCTCCTCTGGGTGCCGCGCCTTTGTGGCTGGCGGCGTTTTGATGGTGTTAAACTTCCGCGAGATGCTTTTGCGGGGTGCTCTTGTTACGGTCGAAATAGGCGACCTTGTCGTCGTCGAGCGCCACGCCAATGCCGACGCCTTGCGGGACCTCAACGCAGAAATCATTGTAATTTATCGGCTCTGCCAGAATATCGTCGGTCAGCAGAAGCGGGCCGAACAACTCGGTCCCCCAACTCAGCTTCTCGACGGTGCAGAAAAGCTGCAGCGCCGCCGCCGTGCCCAGCCCAGTCTCCAGCATGGTGCCTGCGTAGAGGCCAAGGCCCGCTGCCTGCCCGATGGCCACAACCTCGGAGGCGCGCTTGATCCCGCCCGATTGTGCGACTTTCACCGCGAAGACATCCGCCGCCGCATTGGCAGCAATCTCAAGCGCGTCCTCGGGGCCGTTCAGTACCTCGTCCGCCATGACCGCAATCTCGTATTTCGCTGTCAGTTCGCGCTGCGCCTCGACATAGCGGCCCTGCACTGGCTGCTCGACCAGCTCACAACCAGCGTCCTGCAACCCTTTGAGACCCCAGCGCGCATCGTGTAACGACCACGCTTGATTGATGTCCACCCGCACAGAACCTGCATCGCCCACAGCGCGTTTGATGGCGGCCACATGGGCTACATCATCGCGAACAGAGCGTTTGCCGATCTTGAGCTTGAATATATTATGGCGGCGCGTCTCGATCATCTCCAGCGCCTCAGCGATATCGGTATCGGAGGAGCCGGAAGCCAGCGTCCATGCCACCGGCATGCGGGCATACACCTGCCCGCCAAACAACTGCGAAACCGGCACACCAAGACGCTTGCCCAGCCCGTCCCATAGCGCGATCTCAA
This sequence comes from Sulfitobacter sp. M22, assembly GCF_021736025.1. Classification (NCBI taxonomy): domain Bacteria; kingdom Pseudomonadati; phylum Pseudomonadota; class Alphaproteobacteria; order Rhodobacterales; family Roseobacteraceae; genus Sulfitobacter; species Sulfitobacter sp. M22. The sequence goes on from NZ_WMEC01000001.1 coordinate 1,651,977, forward strand.
CTGCCGCTTTGGCAATCCGGTTGCCGCGCACAAGCTTGTCCATCAGCTGGATTGAGGTGTTCACATCGTCCGCACCTTTGCCCTTGAGTGCAGGTGCGATGTAAGTAGCGATGGCAGATTGAATACTTTCGGGGCTCTCGACACAATATGTGAGGCCGCCGATTGTCGTGCCTTCCCCGATTCCAGTCGATCCATCCGAAAACCTGATCCGCACAAGAACGGCCGTTTGCGAGCGCATCGTCGCCATCGAAAGTACATGGCCGCGAATGGTCGGGACATCGACAACGACGGTTTCAATCTGATCAATCTTGGTCATGCGGCGTCCTCTGGTAGCAATGATGCTTCGAGGATCAGAATGCGCAGGAGGAGTGGTTGTCGGCGATACACGGGCAGGTCTTGGTTGATACCCTTCGCGGCAATGCTGCATTTGAGAGCCCGCGCCTGCGCCGCATCATGACTTGGATCATCAGCCGATTATCGAGCCTTGCACGGGCAACCAAAACCATGGCTGATTGCAGGTCGAAACATAGAATAGGACCTAAAAAAAACCGCCGTTCAGGCCGCGGCTCCATTTGCGACACAAATTGGCTGTGCATGGAGATTGACAGTATAGGGTACAGCGGTCCGTCAGTTGGAATAAGCCAATGGCCGAGTAAACCTTTCTTTTTCTAATTTCTGTTCATGAAGCGTAGCTATCATCAAACCAAATGCACAGTCTCAGGAATGTCGACTTTCGAAATCGCGAGAAATCGTATTTTAAGCCGCTGCGAACGACCGCATTCCGCCCGTTATACCTATAGTCGCTCCCGGCACAGACCGGACCGTCGTCAGGTAGATTATCGCTGCGTCGCAACCTACCCGAAGCTGTCATTCTTGTTGCGTCGATTGACCCCACTCGGATTGGCTTTTCGCGCCTCTTCAAGGCAAGGCGCGCACATCTTCGGCAGCGAAGTCGATGAGCGTCCGTATCTTTCGAGGTAAGGTCCGACCCTCAAGATAAACGGCAGTAATCGGCCCCCCATCCATGTCGAAATCCTCCAGCAAAGGAACAAGGCGCCCGGTCTCCAGCATGTCCGAGATAGCAAACCGCGGCGCATAGGCGACTCCCATGCCGACCGCGGCCAGCTCGATTGCTGCCCTGGCTGAGTTGACATGGAATCTGCCTCGCACTTGGGCGATGACCTCAGCACCGTCCTTTCTGAACCTCCACCGATGTGGCTGGCGCCGGTTGGTGTCGACGATGCAGGCGTGTCGAGAGAGGTCATCTGGTATTTGCGGACAACCATATTTATTCACGTAGTCCGGATGTGCCACCAGTGAGGTGTGAAACATGCCGAGCTTGCGCGTCTTCAGTGACAGCGTCTCCGACACGCCCATCCGGAACGCGAGGTCGATGCCGTCGGCGGCCAAGTCGACGTAGCGATCGTCCAGCCTCAGGTCAAAAGTCACATCCGGGTGTGCTTCGGCAAAGCGGGCCAGCATGCCAGCCACGTAGACCTCACCAAAAGTTACAGGCGCCGAGACCCGGATGATCCCGGTCAAACCGCGCGACCCCTCTGACACGGAGCCCAGAAGAGCGTCGAGTTCATCGAGGACGGCTGGCGCCCTCGCGAGAAGATCCTCTCCGGCCGGCGTTAGCCCGACCTTCCGGGTCGTTCGCTGGAGTAGCCGCGTGCCGAGGCGCGCTTCCAATTCGGCCACGTATTTCGAGGTCAGGCGGTTCGATACACCCAGTTGTGCGGCGCCCGCGGTGAAGGAGCCGGTCCGCGCGGTGGCCACGAAGGCCTTGAGCTCGTCGACAATATCCATGGGCATCCTTTTAGGAACAAAATCGCGACAGTCATTCCATAACATCGTCATTTGATGGAAGATTGGGAAGCCTTACTTTCGCTCCAGTGAACACAGGCTGCCCCGAGGGCGGCGAAGCGAAGGAGAGTGCAATGCGTATCGCTGTAATAGGAAACGGAAACGTCGGCTCCGGGCTTGCTTTGGCGCTGGGCCGGGCCGGTCACGAGGTGACCACCATCGGCCGCAGCGACGATCTCTCCGCCGCCGTCTCTTCGGCGGAGCTGGTGGTTCTGGCCACGCCATACGGCGCCCTTGCGGAACTTGCCGGCAAGGCCGACTTCATCGGCAAGACCGTCATCGATGTCTCGAACTCGGTAACCGAGGATTTCTCAGGTCTTCAAGTCAGGCACAAAACCTCGGCCGCCGAGGAGATTGCATCCCTGCGGGCTGGCGCGACGATGGTGAAGGCTTTTAACACGATCTTCGCCAAGAACTACGGCAAGGGCCTCAAGGTGAACGGACAACCGATCCGGGCTTTCGTCGCCGCCGATGACGATGCCGCGCGCGGAACGGTCAAGACCCTGGCAGCCGATATTGGCCTCGAGCCGGTCGATGCCGGCCCGCTCGTCAACGCTCGCTATCTCGAACCCATCGGCTTCCTCAATATCCAGTTCGGCTACGTCTTCGGTCACGGCACCGAGATCGCACCGCGCTGGCAGTTTTCTTAACCTACCCCCACGGAGTATTTCACATGACCACGCAAACTAATACCGCCTATGCCGCCGCCGCCCTTCGCATCTCGACCGGTGTCCTATTCCTCGCCCATGGCTGGATGAAGGTAAGCGTCTTCACGATCCCCGGCACGGTAGCCTTCTTCGAAAGCCTCGGCCTGCCCGGCGTGCTCGCCTACTTCACGATCTTCGCAGAGCTGGCGGGCGGCATCGCCCTGATCCTCGGCGTCGGCACCCGCCTCGTCTCGCTCGCACTGATCCCTGTCCTCCTGGGCGCGACTTGGGCCCATTCCGGCTTTGGTTGGAGCTTCTCGAACGAAGGTGGCGGCTGGGAATACCCGCTGTTCTGGGCGGTAGTGCAAGGTGTTGTTGCCGTCCTGGGACGCGGAGCCTTCGCGCTGCACATCACGGAACTCGACCGTCGGCGCGGCCAGTTCGCCTGAACGCCCTTGGCGGCCGCGAGCCACCGCCCGCGGCCGCGCTCTCTACGAAGGAGAACTGACATGACCATTAACAATAACTTTTTCGACACGCATGCAGCACCGCTTCGCGTTGGGACTGTCCGGCTCAAGGTGCGTGATCTCGATGCGGTCTCCACCTTCTACCAGAGTGTACTCGGGCTTAGCGCGGTCGCGACCAGCGACCATCGCGTCACCCTTGGCGTCGGCAGCTCTCCACTTCTGGTACTTGAGGGCGACTCGAGTCTCTCCCCGCTTGATCCGCGCCAGGCCGGACTTTTTCACACCGCCTTCCTTATGCCAACCCGATCTGACCTGGCCCGCTGGGTCGCCCATGTCGCCGAGGCGCGGGTGCCGCTTCAGGGGGCCTCGGATCATATCGTCAGCGAGGCAATCTACCTTGCCGATCCAGAGGGCAATGGCATCGAGGTCTATGCGGACCGACCGGTCTCGGCATGGCTTGGTGAGGCCGGCGAGATCCAGATGAGCACTGACCCGTTAGATCTGCCAGGCTTGCTGCAAAGTGCCGAAGGCACCGAATGGTCAGGATTTCCGAACAACGGCAGCATCGGCCATGTCCACCTGCAAGTGGGCGGCACGGCCGAGGCCGATGCTTTCTACCGCGACGTGCTCGGCCTTGATATCGCGGCGCGCTATCCGGGTGCCAGCTTCTACGGCAGCGGCGGTTACCACCATCAGCTTGCCGGCAATATCTGGAACAGCCGGCGGGTCGGCAAACGCCCCGAGGGGATGGCCGGTCTCGATGCTGTAGAGATTCTTGTCCGGAGCCCGAACGACCTCGCGGCCATTGCCGCACGAGCCGAAAGCGCCGGCAATGCAAGTATCACGGACACGAACGGCCTCACCCTGCACGACCCCTGGGGCACCGCCATCACGCTCAGGACCTGAGGAGAGACGACCATGCTGAAAAACGGAAAATGGGTTGCCGACTGGCAGCCGGTCCAGGCCAAGGACGAAAAAGGCGGCTTTGTCCGCCAGACCTCCAGCTTCCGCAACTGGATCACGCCGGACGGCAGCGCCGGGGCGACCGGCAAGGGCGGCTTCAAGGCCGAGCCGGGGCGCTACCACCTCTACGTTGCACTGATCTGCCCGTGGGCCTCGCGGACGCTTATCGGGCGCAGGCTGAAGGAGCTGGAAGATGCGATCTCGGTCTCCGTGGTCGAACCGGAGCTCTCCGACCAGGGTTGGCGGTTCGGCGATCCGGCCGAGGCTGAGGGTGCTTCCTACATGCACGAGATCTACACCCGGGCCGATCCGACTATCTCGGGCCGGGCGACGGTACCGGTGCTTTGGGACAAGAAGCGCGGGACCATCGTGAACAACGAGTCCGCCGACATCCTGCGGATGCTGAACTCCGGCTTCGGAGAGCTAACAGACGAAAACATTGATCTCTATCCGGTGGACCTTCGCGAGAAAATCGACGCTCTGAACGACCGCATCTATCCAAGCTTGAACAACGGCGTCTACCGCACGGGCTTCGCGACGACGCAGGTCGCCTATGAGGAAGCATTCCACGATGTCTTCGCGATGCTCAATGAACTTGAGGAGCGCCTCGCTGACGGCCGCAAGTTCCTTTTGGGAGATCGCTTCACCGAGGCCGATCTGCGGCTCTTCGTGACGTTGGTGCGCTTCGATGTGGCCTATTTCGGTCTCTTCAAGTGCAACCTGCGCCGCATCGCGGACTATCCCGCCCTGAGCCGCTATCAAGCCCGTATCCTCGCCATCCCCGGGGTGCGCGATACGGTCAGCATTGACCACATCAAGCGCGGCTACTACTCGATCAAGGCGCTGAACCCCACCGGTATCGTTCCTCTCGGACCGGAGCGGGCCCCGGTCTGAAGCTTCGGTCATCCGCCCGGATCAAAACCTTGGCACGCGCGGGGCGCACCAGCGCCGCCAGCCACTGCTCACTCGGAACCCGAAGGCCGCCACGACGTTGGTGACGGCAGTCCAAAAATGTCCGCTTTAAGATCACCGAAGTCGCCGCTTCGCACTTGCAGCGGAGGTCCGCTTTCCGCCCATTCTGTTGAAAAACTCTTCGCTGCGTCTGCAAATTTTCAGAAATCAGAAACCTGTTCTCCGTTAATCATAGCACACTCAGAAAATACGGAAAAACTTTAGAAAATCAAAATAGTATTCTGCCAGATTTGCCCTGAAGGTCCGATATCGGAGTTTTTCAACGAAATACGCCTATTGTGTTGAAAAACTTTAATGCACCGCATCAGGGCCAAATTTGGGAGAACAAAATTCCGAACTACCCAAATTTCGACGGCGTCAGGTGGCGCGATAAAACTCGTCAGAGAACCGTTTCCCACATTCCCGAAATTTTCAGTTGCAGCAGAGAGTTGGTGAACCCGGCCCGCAGGATGAAGCTGCGGCCTTCGTGAACCTCGTAATCGGTTCCGTCGTGGCTGGTGACGATGAAATGGCCGTTCAGGATGCCGCACTATTTCCATTCATCGTTCGGATGCGCGACTTGCCCAGTGTCGAACGCCAGATGCCACAATAAAGGCCATCGCGCTCATCGACATTCCAAGTCGTGAACACCGGGGTCCATTCTATGAGGCAGTCGGGCGCCGGCCTGTCGGTCTCGGACGCGACTTAGGTATCTACTCTGAAAAAAGCGTCGGTCACGTGGCACTCCCGGCATGCCCTCTGGATAGGTACTTCCTCATTTCGTTTTGCTCGTCGAACGGTCTTCGACAGGCATCTATATGCATGACAGTCCTGGGTATGAGATGGAACGAATGCCGTCAGCTCAAAACGGTTTCGTCCAGAAATGCCTGCACGCCGCGGATAGACGATGCACCAGCCTATGCGAACGGGGTTACAATTCGCAGGACAGCCAAATTTTTTATCTATTAAGATCATCGCATTACGCTGCAAACGGCCAGATTTCTGAGATTTCTGCCGAAGATTCCTTCCGTCATTTTCATATCGACCAACCTCCTTCTTAGGTCGGGCATTGTCCGGCCATTAGCATAGCAAAAAGGGAACAAAGATGGATCAAGACCGGATTGGCACTTCCAGCGAGAGGGCTGAGGGCATGATGCCCCATCGGGCCGACGATGCCACCGCCAACGCGCCCGCCAATGATGCGCTGCCTGAGCGTCCGGACACCGACCGCAAACCGGGGGTGGGTGCCAAGAAGCACTTCTCCTGTGCCTTCGTGTACGGCCCTGGCGCGGGTGTTGTTATGAACACGGACAGCCTCACCGAGAAACGTGTCGCGCTCGTGCTGCTGGCGCGACCCGATGTCGTCAAGCTGGAAAACCAGGTAGGCTTCATCTGGGAGGCACGCGACGGGTCGACTCACACGCACTTCTTCGACTTCCGGGCGACAATGGTGGATGGCATCCGTGTGGCGATCATGGTCAAGTACGACGCGAAGCTCAAGCAGGAAGAGTTCCGGGCCGAGATCGCCGAAATTGCAACCCAGGTCACCCCGGAGTTCGCGGACCGCGTAACACTGATGACCGAGAAGCATCTCGATCCCATCGACGTGTTCAATGCAACCCTGTTCAATTCCGTCCGGCACCCGGACGATGAAGCCGACGCCATCATGCGCCAAACCATCCGCAGGCTGAATGGCGCCGCGAAGGTTGGTGACCTAATCGCTCATACCGGCCTGAAGGGTCGTGGTTTTCGGTCCATAGCGCGCCTCATCGGGTCCCGCGAACTCGCACTCCAGGAACGGGTCCGCGTGGATTACGATAGCCTGGTCATGCGGGGTGTTGCCTGATGCTCAATTTACAATGCAGCCCGAACATGCCGCGCTTTGCCTTTGGCGAATATGATGAGGTGCTCATCGACGGGGTTTCGTACCGCGCGACGGATTGCTCCGTCGACGGCTACGTGTTCGTCCGAACCGACGCCAGAGGCGTTGCAGAGTCCTTTCCCCACGCCGTCCTGTCCCAGCGCGTAGCAAACGGGACGCTCGAACATCGGCGTGACGAGTTCCTCCCGGAAAATGCAAAACGGCGCCTTCGCCAGCCGACCCGGGAACTATCGACCCTTTCGCCGAAGGCTCAACGCAGGGCCAAGTATCACGAGTCACTCGTTCTGGCGTTCCTCAAAATGGAAAAGGAGGGCAAGGTCAAACGTACCGAAGCGTCCACCAAGACCGTCCTTGAAGAGATAAAATATCGAGCAGGTAAATACTACTCGGTGCCCAGCGACTCCGATGAAGGACAAGTTAAAAGGAACACGCGAGTGTCACCCAACAAGGTCAGTGCAGGCAGGCTGCTGAAGCGCGTTGCGGCATACTCCCGGGATGGTCTCACGGCGCTGTACGGGCAGGACATTCAGAACAACCGCGCGCGGCGCATCGGTCCGGATGAACTGTGCCTGCTGTCGAGGACAATTCGCAACTACCTGTCCCCAGAGCAGCCCACGATTGCTTTCGTTGTCGAAGACGTCCATCGCGCCTTCCTTGCGGAAAACGAACGCCGAAAGGCACTGATCGAACAGGAACGGAATGGCGAAGTTCGGGGGCGAAAAACTTCCCTCTTGGAATTGCCATCCCGCGAAACCATTCGGCGAGAAATCGGCAAGCTCGACCCTTTCGAAGTCGTCGTTTCGCGTGAAGGCCTCGAGAAGGCACGCAAGAAATTTGCCCCAGTTGGCATGGGGCTGACCGTGACCCGGCCGCTCCAGCGGGTCGAGATGGACGCATGGAAGGTCGATCTCAAGACTATCATGGCGACCGCTGGGATTTGGTCGAAGCTCGAAGACAAAGAGAAAGCTGCCTTCGGCCTGGAGGATGGCAAAAAGACCCGCTGGTTCTTGATCGCGGCCATGTGCACGACAACGCGGTGTATCCTCGCCATGAAGCTGGCCCGCGCCGAAAGCGGCCGGGCTGCGGTCCAGACGATCGATATGATCGTGCGCGACAAGGGGGTCTGGGCTGATGCCGTGGGCACCCTAACCCCTTGGAACATGTCTGGAACGCCCGAACTCATCGTCACCGATGCCGGTTCGGGCTTCATCGATTTCGACACCCGCGCAGGGGCTACCGACTTGGGCATCGCCATCGATGCAGGGCCGGCCGGCATGCCCGAGTTTCGCGCCAGGATAGAGAGGATGTTTGGCACCATGGCCAGCAGTTTCATCGGGCGCTTCACGGGCCGCACATTCCGCAACACGGTCGTCAAGGGCGACTACGATTCCGACAAGCGGGCGGCACTGACGTCTGAAGAGCTCAGCGAAGCCCTCGTGCGTTGGGTCGTGGACGTCTACCACCGCCGCCCGCATGCGGGCCTTGGCGGGGAAACGCCGCTGAATTGCTGGAACCGCCTCGTCGAGAAATTCGGGGTCGCCCCAATGCCGTCGCTGGAACGTCGCCGCAAGGCGCTGGGAACGCGCACAAAATACACCGCGCAGAAAGATGGCATTACTATCTTGGGCGTTCGCTACCACTCGAAGGTATTTGCACGGTGGTTCATGCATGCACGGGACAGGGAAGTCCGTGTTCGCTGGTATTCTGAGGACATCGGTGCCATCGCAGTAGAACTGAACGGCGCTTTCGTCGAGATCCCTGCGGTTCTGACGCGATTCTGTGGTCAGCGTGCGCAGACGTGGCTGATGGCCGTGCGTGAAATCCGTGCGGCGCGGGCTGCCGAGGCCAAGGTTAGCGAGCAGATCATCGCCCAGACCATGGACCACATCGTGGCCATGAATGCCAACGCGATGGCGCGCCAGGGACTGTTCGTCGAGGATTTCTCCGAGGAACGGCTCAAGCGGCTCGAAGACACACAGCTGATCGGCTTCGAGGTCGAGGACACGCCCCGCGAGCCCATTGCTCCGTCCGGAGACGATGGCCTCGGCGCGGAGTTGCTCACTAACCAATCGCGCTCGGGTCGCCAGCGCGCCGCGCGCTCTAAAGCTGCCGCAACTGACGCGACCGCAATCCATGGTGCCACGGACGCGGTCGACGTCTACGGCCTCACCAACTCCGACGTGGGCTGGTCCATCGAGGACAATTAACACGCCACCTCGAGTGCAATCTAAGCCCTCGCAGTCATTGACGGCTGCGGGGGCTTTTTCCTGGCCGCGTCAGACATGTTTTCTTCTGGTCGAAGCGACTTTCCAACTGCCCCGAGAAAACTTAGCGCGGTCCCTGTTTTTTTCTTCGTCATCGGTAGAGTCGGCCAATCTCTTCTATGCAAGGGCAGCAGATACGCTGCGCGCGCGACAACGAAACGACCAGCAAAGGATGACATCGGCGGACAGGCTTGAAGCTGCCATGAATGGCTCAGCACAGCTCACAGGAGGAATACCATGCTGCGCACCCTATCAACGAACCAGTCCACTGACCCTCAACACGCTGCTGTCAGCGGGCACCTTGCTCAGCAGGGCGAGGCGCTCCGCAATGCCGCCAACCTCTTACACGGCCAGACCGGCGAGGCCCGCGTGTTGCGGATCATGTCCGACCTCCGCACGACGACCAAGTTGAAGCTCGCCACGCGGCGCCGTCTGGTCAATCTCCACCGCATGATCTCTCTCGACCCGCTGTTCGGCGATCCGGAGACAGATGCGGGCCCCTGGCAATTCCTCGATCCGGGCAGCCGGGAGGTCGAGGATATCTGCCTGCTGGCGGAGGGACTCTTCGCCCTGCTCGTCGAAATCGGGAAACTGGACGACAAAATGGACGTCTTCGCGCTGGCAGTCCACGACCAGGACGCAGCCTGAACCCGCCCCCGGCCCACCTTCAAACGACATGAGGATACCGCGATGAAGCACTTCGAACACCTGTCCCTGGAAGAGTTCTGGACCCGGACGCTCCAAGAAATAGACCGCCTCCACGCTCAGACCGAGCGGACCGAAGAAGAGCTATCGGCAACCGAACGGAACACGCTGTTGCAATCCATTGCCAGGCTCCGCCACGATGGCCCCCTGGCAGACGGTGCCGAGGATCATGTCAGCCGTATCGAGGCCCTGCTGGTCGAAGCCGTCGACCGCGAAACCCTCGGCTTTCGCGGGGTATTCGACGGCCACAACGACCCGGATCACGGCGCAGTCGGCATAGTCCGCGCAGTCCCCATCCTTTCGGAACAGGGATGCGTTCTGGAAGGCATGCTCCAGGGTTTGCGGATGATCGCCGCGATGCGGGCGCTGCTCTCGGCGCGGGTCGATGCGCACCGCCAGTTGGCCCTGCTGAAAGCGGCGTGAAGCGGGCTCGCGTCATCAGCTGATTGCGTCTCAGACGCCAGGCCGGACCTCGGCCTGCAAGGTCGTCAGCTCACCACCGCACCAAGAAGGCCGCAGGGAGACCTGCGGCCTTCTTCGTTGGAATGGTGTGCGCCGGGTATCACTCCCATCAGGATTACCGCTCGAAAAAAGTTTCGACTTTCGCTTTCCGTCTCGGCCTACCGGACCCATATTCCAATCAAGGCCGACAAAGCGCGAAATCGACCGCACAGGCACGGGAACCCCGCTTTCCCAGCGGAATTCCCCAATGGACGTCGTTAGCGTGCGAATAGCCGTTTTTTCGGCCAAAATGGCCAAAGTAAGCGTGTTATCTCAACTGAAAATACGGCCAATTGAGAGACACTCCACAAAATCGGCCATTGATTTCATTGAATTTTCTAAGCGGCCCTGCAGGCAAAAGCGCCAGTCGGGCGGGCATAAAACTGCCAAAAATAGTTCGCAAGTTCCAACAAAAAAGCCGCCCAATCGGGCGACCTCATCTCACTATCAACAGTTTCTTGGGGCCGGGACCTACGAATCTACGAGCTCAAGAACCTCCTGCCGGACGTAGATCGCACGAAGCACGACTTCCCGCGGCGCAATGGGTGAGATGCCCTCGATCGTCAGCTTCATGCTGGCACTCCTCGAGCCAATCCCCATCGTCTCGGAATACTCTTTCAAAGTGATGTATCGCGTCGAAAACTCGGCAACCTCTTCGGCCGCAATCATACGCTGTTGGGCACTGCCCGAATTGCTGAAGAAATGCTCTGAGAAGAAGGGCTTCCCATCTGCATCACCAAGAGCAGAAAGTGCGTAGATGCTTTCGGGCGGAAGCCCCAACTTGCCAGAAGCCTGGTCGACAGTCATGAACCCAGCCGGCGGATTGTACGACATGGCGCGACGAACATCTTCCGGGTGGACGTGTAAGCTTTTGAACTTACGGCGCGGTTGGCACGCCTCAATTCGCTCCAAGACGCCATCAAGAATAGCGACGACGATATCGAGAGCTGGCCGGTGCAAGGCCTCCGCAGCGCCTGCAATGTCCAGGTAGCCCTTCGACGGCCTCGAGACCTTGACCGCATTTCCCATCAACTTGGCCAGAAACGCCTCTGCGTCCTCTCGCGCCACGTTCGTCAGGACCCCACTGCAGGCCTCACCCACCGGTACCAATCTCGGGATCGTGCCGGACCGCGTCAACTGCTCCGCCTGCCCCCGGGTGCAGTTCAGGAATTTTTCCAGTCTTTTGGTTGAAATCGAAGTTCGCATCTTTTCCGCTACGCTTTCCCCCGCCCGCGCATCAAAAACCTGATAGTGTAGACTTCTTCCCTTTACATCCGCAATGAGCCCTGCATTGACCAAAGCAATCCGCAAGGCATCCACTGGGACTCTGGCCTTGCCCGCCAGAGAATGGGTCGTATGCATACGCTGACGATCCACGGGTTCTCCCAGCACAATGACACCCTCCGGGACAGCGGAATGCTCCAGAACAAATTTCCGAAGCAAGGTTCGGAAGCTATTGGGATCCTCGTTTGGCTTACTGAGGTACGGCCACTGATACAGGCTGCCGAACGCTTTCGGCACACCTCCAATCCTTCCAGATTCCACATGTTGATCATAGATCACCTGAAAGGCCTTGAGCAGGCCCGCTGAACCAGCCTTTGCGTACTCGTAGCCCTCAACCTGCGCAGCAATACGTTGAATTGGCGCGAGCTTTTCCAGGTCAGCCCCTGGCTGCCCGATCAAGTGCTTGCCCAGGAGTTCGCAAGCCCTGATGGCAACGTCCAGCGGTTGATCGTCAAGCCAATCCGGCCCCTTCACACCGGCGATCCGTTTCATCATATAGTCTTGGAGATCTGAAACTTCACAAGTCTCGGCTGAAGCAGCCAATCGATCCAACTCGGCCTCGCTGTCAATGAACTCTGGCAAGTTCTTGAAGCGGTCCGGGTAGGCATTAATGGACCGCCTCTTCAGAACCAGATTGTGCCGATGACAAACTTGGGTTGCCTTGATTTGCCATACGATGCGCCCGACTGGCATTCCGTCGGAAGGGCTACCTGAAGCCAAATCCTCAAGAAGGCATCTCGGGCAAAACCGACGAGCACCCGTATCAACGAATTCGGCCTGGACAAGTTGGCCACCAATACTGCGCCTCCGCTGCCCGTTGTGCAGAAAGGTCATGCGCTCCAGCCGCCAGACTTGCTCCCCAGTCAGGCACGACACTCGCTCAATGGTCTTGGGCCCCGGCGCAAGAATTTCGTGCCGAGGCAGCTCGATCATGTCGAGAAACTTGGTCAAGGGCACATCCCCGTGAAACCGCGCCACACGGTTCAAGTATGAGGTCATGCTTTCCCCGGGGAGAGCTTCGAGCTTGGGCAACAACGGCATGATCAGGCCACCTTCTTCCGGTTGACCTTCTTTTGGACTGTGGGGCTCTGACTGACTTCCTCGCCTTCATCCTCCAGTTCGATGGCCATCCAGTCAGCCGCGGCGAAGACGTTGGCCTCAATCGCGCATCCCTCACGAACGCCCCAGGCGTCCACGAAATGATGCACCTCAAGAGTCGAGGCGCCGTCGTAGAGCGCGCACTCAATGGCTTCGATGATACAGACGACACTGCGCCCGAACCGATACCGGCTGCCATGGATAAGCCGATTGATGGTATCGTCATCAATCGCAACATCCAGCCCGGCCTTCGCGGCGTACGCTCCGACCAGGCCCTTGATCCGAGCGTTGTCCACGCCAAAGGCCAGAGAAGCTGGCCGGATTTTGGTGAACCGACGATTTACCTGCGGGTCAATGCCCGTGATCGCCCCAAGACGTTCGGTACCACTCAGCACAAGAACCACAGGGTGCTCGCCCTGCATCAGTCCTTTCAGCATCTTGAACATGTTTTCTGTCTCGGCGCCCGAGGCGGATTTGAACATGTCATGCGCTTCGTCGATCCAGAGCAGCGTTGCCCCAATGACCTTCAGGCGATGACGCACCATATCCCACACGTCGTAAACACGCGTCCGATCGCTGACCTTGTCGACACCCATCTTCTCCAGGATGTCGACGCCGAGACTGCGCAAGGTCGCAGGGACCGCCACCTTCAGGTGGACATAGCGAGGCGCGCCAGTCTGGGGATTGTGGGCCAAGGGTGCGAAGTTCTTCAGGACTTCAACGATAGCCGTGGTTTTCCCTCCTCCGGACCCCTCGATAAAGGCGATCCCCTCGGTTTCCGTCCCACCGGTGCAGCGGACAGGAAGATGCGTGAGTTCTCCGTCCTCATCACGGGTGAACTTGCGACTCAGCTGCTTCTCGAAGGCCTTGTCACGATCGGTCTCGATATGGGCAGCCCGCAGGGATTTCATCACGGCGGCGATTTCTTTGTTCGAAAGAGTCATGGTTTTTCTCCTGTTTCACGGTGCCTTGGGGATCAATCACGCATCTTCCAGGTATCGGCAGGCGCTTCCTGCGCAACGGAATCTCCGGCCGTATCCTTCAAGGTGTTGGGCTTGGTCTGCACCACCGGCGTCACGGTCCGGCCCACGCCATCCGAAGCCGAAACCTGTTTCTCGCGGGGAGAAACAACATCAAAGCTTGCCATGGCTTCCTGCTCGACAGCCTTGAAACGTTTCTCATCCCAGCCATGGTCGATAATGTGGCGGGCGGCTTTACGCTCGGCGTTCAGGGCTTCGATATCGGCAATGGTCTGGGCGATCACATCCTCTTCCCACTCCACCCGCTTCTGATCGCGGGAGCGGAGTGCGCGGCGCGTGGCCACCCAGGTCGAGGCATCGACCCCTTGGAAAGCGTCACTGACTGCAGGAACAGCGTACCAGGTACCATCAAGCTCGACCTCAACGGTCCCGATATCCTCCTCGAACCACCGCACATTCACCGGATGCTTGCCACGCATCAGATACTTGGCCGCCAAGTCGCCGGTCTGGTAGCGGACGTTCAGGATGCGGATGCCGTCTTTTTGCAGCTCACGCTGCAGGGGCAATCCGAATGCGAGACGTTTGCGCCGCATGGTCGGGGCAGACATCAGGGGATAGTTGCCATCCTCGAGATCCTTTTCCCACTGCTCCAGCGGCGTCCGCAGCCCCAGGGACTCCTGCGGCGTGTTGTGGTAAACATCGACCACCCAACGCACGAGAGCGTAGATCAGGTCTTCAAGGGCATGGCAGGCAAGTTTCTCGGAAGGGTGCGTTCCGCGCTCGACCACGCTGCCAAAGGTACGGCCCGACAGACGGGGCAGCAAAGTCGTCGCCAGCGTGCCGAACACCCGCTCAATCTTACCGCGCATCGAAGGCTGGCCGGCAATGGTCTGGACTTTCGCAATGCCGAGATCCGTGCAGGCATTGGTGAACAGCAGAGACTTGAACGCCCCGCCATTGTCGACATAGAGCGTTTCCGGCGTTCCGAACATCGACCAGGGCGACAGCGCACCCATTTTGTCGGCGAACTGCCCCTTGTCACTGACAACCATACGCAGACATTTAAGGGCGCTGCTGGTCTTGGGGTTCAGCGTCAGCGCCAAGCCCACCAGACAGTTGGTCCGGCAGTCGATCGCTCCAACCATCCACCAGCGCTTCAAGGTTCCGTCCAAGCCCATTGCCACCCGCTCTTCCGGCGTGAACATCAGGAGCAGCTTGCTCTTGCTCAGGATCGTCAGAAGATCGATCTTCCACTCGTCCATCTCGACGCGCTCGAACGGACGGAGAACCTCAACCCCCTTGTTGACCGGACGCATTTTCTTCATGGCCTCACCGTGACCATGCCGTGCAACCATGACATGGAACTTATCGAGGCATTTGATGAAATTGCTCACCGCATCGCGTCCCGGGGTGCGAAGCTTGACCTCCCCCTCCTCAGCGCGGCGTGCATTTTCCTCCTTGAAGGCGAGCTTCACATCGGCCAGCACAGTTGCCTTGCTCTTGCGCTGACGGGACATGTACTCCTTGTTCACAACCTCGGCGAGCAGAGCCATTTCTTCGATCGTGAAATAGCTGTTGGTGTTGCCACGCTTGTCCTGGTTGTCGATCAGGGCCTTCTTCCCGCCCCGTTTGTAGGCGGCCGCCCATTTCCGCAGAGTGCTGGCGGCGACCTTGTCAGGGAGCACGACAGAGCTTTTGGAGCGGGGTTTCGGCCCTTCGCCACGTTCGTACTTGGCCACCTTCAGGCTGTATTCCGGATCAGGAAGCGTTTCCTCCAGGTAGGCTTCAGCGCCATCGCGGATTTGCGACATTGCATGATTGATCTCGGTATCATCGACCTTGAAGATTTTCCGTTCCTTCAGCTCGAAGTAGGATTTGACCATGGCTTCACGCTGATTGGCACGCTTGCGCTTCGTAAGGCTGAGGCCGGCCATGAACACGTCATCAACCGTATTGGCCTGAGCGGGGCGCAGATGTTCCGGCAGCTGCGCATAGGGGCGCACTTCGATCTCCCCGCTGGCGTTCAGCCGGTTGAGCGTGCCGAGGTCATAGGTGGCCTTCTTGTGCGGATCATCAATGGCATAGAAGGTGGCCGTACCATTCGTCTGGTAGGCGTACCCCCAGCTCTCGCCATGCATGCAGTACACATGATCTTTGTCGAGGCTGAAGGTGAGGAAGGATTTTTCGTGCATGGACATGGGAAGTCTCCTGTTTAGGCAAGGTTGGCGCCCGTGATTGGGCAAGGGGGTGCTGTTCCCGCGCGCGGCATTGCGCACGGGTGGCAAACTTGAATGTTTCGGTTAGGCCTAGACGACCGTCAGAGCCGGTTGCGGTTCCGCGACGAGCACAGGGCGATCCGGCAGATGCTGGATCAACTTCTCAACCCGGGCATTGACGATCACAGCGTCCGGCGAAATCCGTTCTTTCGCCTGAAGTCGTGCTTCACCTGTCCGAAGCAGACGGATCAGCGCCCGATACCCCCGTGCGCCCAGACCCACGGCCGAAGTAAGCTCGCGCAAGCTCAAGCCACCGCCGGCCGGCAAACTGCTGAGAGCGTGTTGAGCGGCATCGTCGGCGTCGATGTCCACGGCACGCACTGCAGCCATGACCTTCGCGTTGTACAGGTCGACCGGATCCAGATCGACTTCGGTGAGGATACGCACTTCATCCACGAAACCCGTCTCGTAGGCCCACCAGGTGACGGCCTGCATGTGCTCCTCGAAGCTTTTCTTCTTCGACGAATAGAGGCGGACTTCCGGTTTGACTGCGAAGGCAATGCGTTCCCCGGACACGAGAGTCACAATCACGTCGAAGATGTGCGTCTTCTGTTTTTTCCGATCCCACCCAAAGTGAAAGATCACCTGCTCCTGCATGCTGGCGACATTCCGGACGGAGTTCAGAATGTAGGAACTGTCGATTTCCAGATGGCTCTCGTGCTGCATCCGAACACCGGCCCCATCGCCAAGCACCGAGTGTGCCGTGCAGTGTGCGGAAGATGCAGCGGGAACATCGCGGACCGCTTGAGAGGGTGCCGGCAAGACGATGCCGGTAAGTTCATCAGGGAGTGCGTCAAGATGATGATGCACATCGCGAAAATGGTAGGACATGGTCTTCTATCTCCAAATCAGGTTGCACTCCCCGGTCGGTCGGAAAGTGTGCGACCCCATGGATCTGCCCCAGCACAAGCCCACTCGGGCTACATTGCGGTTGGCTGCGGGCAGACCTTTCCCGTGGCGACAAATGCGTCGCAGAAAAGAAGGTCGTCATGTTCTGGAAGCATCCGAGTCCTTGAAACCGCCCCGATTGGGTGATAGGTTTCTGAATGAAAGAGGTGGATCTCGGTCTTCCAAATTGAGAGAGCGGTCTGTTGGCGCAGATCGCTGTTTCGTTTCCTGCTACATCGTCAGTGCCTCCTCTGTTGCGGCGTTGGATATTTGGTAGCCACCGATTTTGCCTCCAGAAAGAATTTTTCTTTTGTCGACAATGGGTTAGCGTCAGGAATCACCCATCAGATTGCGAAAAGGAAACCCGCGGATCTTTTCTGCTTTCTCGCAGGCACATCATCTTGTGCGGATCCGCTCTCCCCACCCCGCAGATCACCGAGGCCTTGCGACTCCTGCTGACGTTTTCGCAAAGTGAAACGGGCTGAGATATAGGCTTCCCACGGGATATTCGGCAACAGAACCATGGTGATCACACCGCTGATTGCGTCGGTTTTCAGAGAATCACCACGCGATTTTCGAGGTGCGATTCCACGAGACGGGACTGCAGAATCCTGGGCAGGCAATTGGGGGATGGGTTCGACAGCCATCGATACACTCTCCATTCTCAAATCTCGGATGCCAACCGCAGGGGAAGCGATTGGGCGGGTTCACGTCATATGAACAGTATGAGCCGAGGCGAGATATGGATGCGTTGCTGTGTCATGACCCAAACATAGAAATTCCATCCACTCCTCGACAAGATTTCTCCCGGTCAGAAAACACAGGCCGCGGGCAAGGCGTGGCCCCAGCGCCACAATTTTGAAAAGACCGCATCAGCATGCTTGCGGCCTCTTGTCGAGATCAGGCATTGGTTTCCCTATCAGGGCAGATTTGCCGACCCGTGGGTGATAGGGAAGTTTCGTCACCAGCTCGCGATGCCCTTCGGCTCACGCCAAAAGCAGCCCGTGACCCCAGAATTTATTTCGTGTCGAAGCTTGAAAAGGCAAACGGCGCTTCCCAGAAGCGAACGATTCCTGCCCCCAGGATCAGCAAAGACTTCCCGCTATCATACGCAATCTCAGAGCCGAAATTTATCAGCCACCAGAGAGCCCAAGCTGAAAACCATGGGCAGCCTCCAGCTTCTCACATGCGTGCCCGGCGGGGATGTCACTTACAACAGCATCAGTTACAGCAGATGATGTGATCGTCACCGCACTGCACAACCAGCAGGGGGCCAGTCGCCCTCGGGGAGTCAGTTAGAACAACGGTTAGGTGCAGTGGTAGCAATTGTTGTCGTTTTTCACAAATAAGTTCAGCAGCCTGTCACAGACGGTTCAGTGAGCGGCCGCAGCATCGAAGAAGCCGTTCGTGCAGACCGCAGCGAACGGCTTGAAGGAACCCTCTTTTCTTACTTTCTGTATTGCAGCGAATGTCGGCTTTTCGGAATTATCGTTCTTGCGGCTCACTTTCGTCAAATGTCCCGTGACCTGTCCCGCAACCAGTCCAGAAGTAGCGAGGCATCCTTGCCAAGGGGTATTTGGGACGGGTGTAGAACACCGTACCTCGATCCGTCTGGGTCGAAACCGAATGGGGCAACCAAACGTTCGCGGTTGATATCATCTAGTGCAACGATGAGTGGAACAAGACCAACCCCAAGTCCGCTTGACGCTGCCTCAACCATCAAAAAATGATGATCAAACATGCGGCGCTCACGCGGGCGTGGCGCGTCAGGATGTAGACGAAGCCAATCATCCCAAGCGTCTGGCCGTGTGTTTGATCCAAGAGCGATGTAGTCGCCTTGATCAAAGCTTGAACGCATATCAGGCGACATTACAGGCCCGATGGTTTCATCAAAAAGCGGTACGACAGACCATCCACTAGCGATTTCAAAATCCAGACGCCGCAATGCCAATGCTGCCCGGTTTTGTTTTGAATCTACCGGCCCGCCGCCGACAGAAAGGTGAACGGCAATCTCTGGGTGCGCATCCTGAAATTGACTGAGGCGCGGTATGAGCCAACGCATCGCGACAGAGCGTTCGCAGGAAAGTAGAATGGCGGCTGGCTCTGTTACCTGTGCCTCGCGTATCGTTGCTATTGTGCGCGACAAATCATCAAAGCTCCGACGGCAAACGTCCGCGAGTTGATCACCAGCGGTGGTCAGACGTAACCCTCGCCCGCTTCGCTCGAATAACGGCGTTCCGATCATGTCTGCGAGCCGGTTGATACGACGGCTGATTGCCGCATGGGTCAGCGACAGCTCATCGGCTGCCCCGCGAACAGTTCCGCAGCGGGCTGTTGTCTCGAACGCACGTAAATCGTCGAGGTAAGGAATATCTGATCTCTTCATTGGTGATTATATATCACCGGTAATGGTGCGAAACCATTGCTATTCAGAATCTTTGTAATCGGCATAATCACCAATATGATTATGCATTATCCTCCCCGTGTCGGCATCCTGGCCGATGATCTGACGAGCGCCGCTGACGGTGCTGGCCCTTTCGTTGGTCGGGGGCTGTCCGCGCTAGTCGGACGGGCCTGCCTTCCAACAACGAACGCTAATGTTTTTGCAATCGACACACGTTCCCGATCATTAGGCGTAAAGGCAGCCGTTGAAGTGACCCAAAGGTTCACTGCTTCGATGAAGAGCGCTGAGATACTGTACAAAACTCTGGACTCCACACTTCGCGGTCATGTTCGTGCTGAAATTGACGCTGCCCTCAAAGTGAGCGGCCGGAAAAAACTGGTGTTTGCACCTGCTTTCCCTGAAGCAGGGCGAACCACGCGTAACGGTATTCAGTTGGTAGATGGCGTGCCAGTAGATCAAAGTCGCTATGCACGTGATCCGGTTCACCCCGCGACAACCTCGGTGTTGGCTGATTTTGTACCCTCTGATGCGCGCTCTGCCTTTCTTCTGGATGCAGAAACGCAAGATGATCTGGATACGCAAATTGCGGCAATTTCCAATCCACACGACGTTCTTTGGGTCGGATCGCCTGGGATGGCG
This sequence comes from Sulfitobacter sp. M22, assembly GCF_021736025.1. NCBI lineage: Bacteria > Pseudomonadati > Pseudomonadota > Alphaproteobacteria > Rhodobacterales > Roseobacteraceae > Sulfitobacter > Sulfitobacter sp. M22. The sequence continues at coordinate 1,671,792 of NZ_WMEC01000001.1, forward strand.
CAGGCCTTGGCTGCGCGCATTTCCAGTGAACGCCCCCCTGTGGTTCCGACGACGTCGCGCAAGGTTTTGGTCGTGGTGGGAAGCGCAAACGCCGTAAGCCATGAACAGTGCGATTTAGTCGAAAAAGTTTTGGGCATTTCGGTTCTGCGAGCTCCTACCGCTCGGACACAGGATAGCCCAGGCACTCTACATAAACTGGTGCAAGCCGCGATCAGCGCATTGGAAACTGGGGATTTTGGCGCGGTTATCGCAACCGGCGGCGACACAATGGAAGCTATTCTCGATGGTCTCGGCATCCACTGTTTTACACTGAGTGGCGAAGTCGAGGCGGGTTTTCCGGTAGGGCTATCCAGTCACGGTGGTCGGCCACTCATTCTTGGCATGAAGGCGGGCGGGTTCGGAACAGCGGATACACTGGCTAATGCCGCCAAACACCTCACCAAATTCAAGGAACCTACTGCATGATTAAGCCCCCTCTTATCGTCACGATGGGCGACCCTTCCGGTATAGGGCCGGAAATTGTTGCCAAGGCACTTGCCCAAGGAAACGCTGGTGCTTGCGTTGTGGCAGGATCAGCCGCCGTGATGCGCGAAGCTATTTTGTCCCTTGGCCTTGATCTGAAAATTGAAGAATTATCAGAGATCGAACAGGCGACAGGTCGTAAAGACTGCATTGAGGTTTTGGAGACCGGTGGCGATGGTCCCTTTCCTGTTGGCGAAGTCTCACCAGCCAGTGGACGTGCAGCATACGATGCTATCGTGGCAGGGGTCAAACTTGCCAAAGACGGACGCGCCGCTGGCATTGTAACCGCACCAATTCATAAAGAAGCACTTTCCGCCGCCGGTCTCAAATTTCCCGGCCATACGGAAATGCTTGCTGAGTTTGGGGGTGCTGACCGCGTGGCGATGATGCTTGCCAATGAAGAGGTCCGCACCGTCCTTGTGACAATCCATTGCTCGCTTCGCGATGCAATCGAGCGAGCGGATTATGCAGCACAGATGTCCGCCATCAGACTGGCCCATGAAGGGTGTCGCGCACTTGGGATTAGAAAACCACGTGTAGCCGTTGCGGGCCTGAACCCGCATGCTGGGGAGGGCGGATTATTCGGGCGCGAAGAAATAGAAATTATCGCGCCCGCGATCAAGGCTGCGTGCGATGAAGGTATCGATGCGAGTGGCCCTTGGCCCGGAGACACGGTCTTCATGCAGGCCCGCCGTCACCGCTTTGATGTAGTCGTGGCACAATACCACGATCAGGGCCTCATTCCCGTAAAATATCTCGGCGTCGAAAAAGGCGTCAACATCACGCTTGGTCTGCCCTTCGTGCGGACATCGCCAGATCACGGCACTGCTTTTGATATCGCAGGCAAAGGCATCGCCGATGCCACCAGCCTGTCCACCGCAATCGACTATGCCCGCCGCCTTATCTCGACCAGCACCAAAAAGAAGGAAGCCGCCTGATGGGTCTACGCTTTATATTCATGCTCACCCGCAACGATCGCACTGTGGATGATGCCGCCAAACATCTTGAAACCGCACTGTCCCTCGGTGTGCGTCATATCGGGTTCAAAGATATCGGCTTACCTGTCGGTGATCTGAAAGCCCTGAATGCGACGATACAAGCCAGCGGGGCCACGTCGTACCTGGAAGTGGTGTCGCTTGATCGAGACAGCGAAGTCGTATCTGCCAAAGCCGCTGTTGATATTGGGATCAATATTTTGCTTGGCGGGACGCGCGTTGATGACGTTTTGCCCGTGTTGAAAGGCACAGGCATCGAATACTACCCATTCCCGGGCCGCATCGTTGGGCATCCGAGCGTTCTAGAAGGGTCGGTTGAGGAAATAGCCGCCAGCGCACGCGATCTCGCGTCACGGGACGGCGTGCATGGCCTTGACCTACTCGCTTATCGCTCGCCGCTGCCGGATATTCCCGGCTTGATCGCGGCTGTCTGCAAAGCGGCTGGCAAGCCTGTGATCGTCGCGGGGTCCATTGCGGATAAGGATCGTATCGCATTGGTGCGGCAGGCCGGAGCAACCGGGTTTACGATCGGAACCGCTGCGCTGGACGGCGAGTATCCGGCAAATGGCATAGAGTTGGAAACCCAACTGGCAGCCATTGTTCGCGATGTCGCCAATCTAAATGGGCACCTGTCACCTTTCGGGAAAAAGGGTCTCGATACCGCCTTTGCAAGTTTCACGGAAACGTGGTCACCGCGTATCGCGGGTCAGGTGAACGACATGCAGATCAAGCTCGCCAAATTCGAGGGCGATTTCACATGGCACTTTCACGAACGCGAGGACGAATTGTTCCTTGTCCATCGAGGGCGTCTGCTGATGCGTTTTCGTGACCGCGAGGAAGTTGTCGAAGAAGGGGAATTCATTGTTGTTCCGCACGGAGTGGAACACTGCCCTGTCGCCTTGACGGAAACCTGTGAAGTGGTTCTTTTGGAACCCGCGACAACCATCAATACCGGAACAGCCGAAGATGCCCGCAAGGTTGAGGATTTAGCGACTGTTTGAACGACAGAAAACGAAAACCAATCAAGGGAGAATGACGATGTGCCATGTCTGTATAACGGAAGGTGTTCGGGCGGATGTGACCCGCCGCGCAATGATGGCCGGAGCAGCGACAGCCGCCGCAAGCGGACTGGTACTTACGCCAAGTCGTGTCATGGCTCAAAGTGAAGATCCCGTCAGCTTCAACCGTGCGGTTGATCTGACACATCGTTTGACACCAGACTTTCCAACCTACTTCGGAACGCCCGCGTTCACCGCCGAAGATACGTTCACGTGGGACGAGAACAAAGTGAACTTGAAAACCCTGACGTACCCAGAACACGTCGGCACCCATTTTGATGCACCCATTCATTTTTCTGAAAACGGCGCCACGGTAGATGAAATAGCAGTGGAACACCTTGTTTGCCCTCTCGCGGTCATCGACGTGCGGGCGGCAGTGACAGAAGACACAGATTATCGGCTGACACCCGACGATATACGCCGATTTGAGGCAGAACATGGCGACATCCCACAAGGCGCATGTGTTGCGATGCTTTCGGGTTGGGCGGATCACGTCGCAACCGATCAATTCCGAGGTGCGGATACCGATGGAGCACTGCATTTCCCTGGCTTCCACGTTGAGGCTGCTGATTTCCTCATGCGCGAGCGTGAGGTGAAGGGGATTGGCGTGGATACGCTTTCACTGGATCACGGCCCCTCGACAGACTCTCCGGTACACTACGCTTGGCTTCCATCCGGGAGATGGGGCGTTGAATGTCTGGCCGGACTTGCTGGTTTGCCTGCACTAGGCGCAACACTTGTCGCCGGTGCACCGCGCTTTGCCGGAGGTACCGGAGGGCCGGGACGCGCTATCGCTCTGGTTTGACCAGCATCATGAGATAGAAAAAGGGTGTAGCGGACATTCGGCAATTTGCAAGTCGATGACTGTTTTGTCCGCGTAGCTGCCAGCGGACCTAATCCGGGTCGGCGTCCGCTTTGGTATTTCCTGTATCCAGCGCCCTGTATACGGTCATGCGCGAAACACCCAGGTCTCGGGCAATCTGGGCTTTGGACGTGCCAGCTGCAGCCAGTCTCTGAATTTCAGCGTCATCGACCTCCTTCTGCCGCCCCTTGTAGATCCCTTTACCCTTTGCGGCCTCAATCCCTGCGCGCTGGCGGTCGCGAATGAACTTTAGCTCCATGTCAGCGACCATGCCGAGGACAGTGATCACCATGCGCCCCATATCGCCTGCCGTCGTCACCTCGGGTTCAAGGATACGCAACGATGCGCCCTTCGCATCCAGCTCATGCACCAGATTCAGAACGTCTCGGGTTGACCGCCCAAGGCGGTCGAGGCGATGCACGACCAGTTCGTCACCTGCACGCAAAAACTCCAGGACGGTTGCCAGTTCGGTGCGGTTGTCGCGGGACGCACCGGAACCGGTCTCCGAACGAATGATCTCGCAGCCTGCATCTTTCAGCTTGGCTTTCTGGATTTCGAGGTCCTGACTTGTTGAGCTAACGCGAGCGTAACCGATCTTAGGCATGGAAAAATGTCACTTTAGGGTGGCTGAAAACCTGATACTGTCACTATGCCTGCCGCGCCACTCATTTGTGACATTTTCTGCTGTCACATTTATGCGTCTCTCAAGGGTGTGCCCAAATGTTACGATTTCGGCGGGAAAGCCCACTCATATCTTTGCCGACCCTCGGGCGTGGCTATCCATGCTTCGAGTTCCGCGTATAGGCGTGCGACATTGCGGCGACGGCGCGCCTCGAAACCGCGCAATTCATCTATTGGAATACCAAGGTCGAAAGCGAGGCGCTCCAAGACATCCTCTGTGGGTTGCGTGAAGGAACGGGCCTCTTCATCCGCATGCGCAATCTTGAGAGCATGATAGCAGAAGCTTTCGAAGGTGACCCCATAGAGACGAGCCAAACCTTGCACATACTGCCGCAAAGTCTCGATCTCCTTGGGGGGCGGGTGCAGCGGCCATGCGGGTTCTCCCGTCATGCCCGAAGTTCCCGTTCTATCATCTGTCGCCGGTAGGAGGGTGCCTGGAAAGGGCAGCCCAGCAGGTCTTCTCTCTCGATGCGCTCCCGTCCTTCCGCAAGGGCATGTGGACCTGTCATGGGACACCCTCTTAGCACGACTGACAACATTGACCTGGTCGCCAATACCAAGATTATCGCCGTGATGGCATTGGCGGCAAGGCTTGCCAGGGAGCAGCGACAGACAGCCCATGAGTGATCGCCCCACCTTTGATGACATCCGGCGCGACCAAGAGAGCTTCATCGGCCCTCCTGAGCCCCCAACGGGGGCAAAGATGCCACGGAAGCTGACCAAGACCGACGAAGTTAATGCGGACACCCTGGTTACTTTGTCGATTATCCGCAGAGCGCTCAGGGCTGGACAGCCTATCGATCCAAAGCACCTCCCTGAGAGGGTTGTCGAAATCCTTGAGGCGAATTGCGTGTGCTCGAAAATGCCTATGGCGGATGGTCGGCCGCATTACCAGATTGATGATGTCGTCAAGGCGTTGGACATTTACGGAGGTGAGACGACCGGTGAATAGCACTATGAACATGGGTAAGCAGAAAGTCGGCTGATGCTTCTGCGGTCATCGACTGGGCACACCCTACACGAAGAGCGGACAGCCGACCTTCGTTGCGTGTCGGTCGAATGACTGAAATGGAACCGCTTCCAACTGGTCCGGTGCGGGTGCGCGCTGGAGGGTGGAGCGTAAATCGCTACCCCTTCCACCACATCGTGCAACAGCTACCGGCACGCTGCCTACATGCGCGAAAGCGCAACGCAAAGTGCTATTGGCCGGTTGCTACACTCAATGCGGCCGCTTCGGGCGGCGAAATCACTTTCTGGTACACCCCGACATTGTTTCCGGTGTCGGGATATAGGAACAAAGCTGTACGCAAGAATCCGTTCTTCACAAACAAGCCCGTACTCTCTTTATTGTTGTCCCTAATGGTACACTGCAAGATGCGCGCTCTGTCTCGGATGGCCCGCGCGGTAGCTGAAGTGAGAAGCGCTTGCGCGATCCCCCGTCGGCAATACTCCTCGTGGACCGTGAGGTGATTGACCTCCGCCTGGTACCACTGGACCTTCTTTACTTCGACGCAGCCGACGACCTGATCATCTCGCACTTCGAAAAGGAACCGTGCGCGAGCACCGAGGATGTCCTTGGCATTGTAGTTTTTGACGAGTTGATTGCGCGTGTTGAGTAAGACCGCAATCTGTCCGGCGTAGTTCTGGTCCATGCTTATTCCCCCAGTGAGTGCGCCGACCCAGAGCCGGCTATCGAATCTGGTCGCGGGCATCGGGCACGCACCATTTCATGCCGTCCGGGAAACAAGACCGCTTAAGCAATGGAACCGATTTGCGGCTTCCATCAAGGTATGGCCGAACGCCCCTGTTTAGTCGTAGTCTATGCGACGACGGCATTAAAATAGCATTTTGGGGCAGCGAATGTATTTATCTTCAACAAAGCTGAAAAACTTCCGCTCCTTCGACGATTGTGAGATCGACTTTCAGCCAGACCTTACCGTGTTGGTGGGCGAGAACAACGGTGGGAAAAGCAATGCAATTGATGCGATCCGTCTCCTGACGCTCCCACTTGGCGGCCGCCGAGAGATTTATTGCGAACCAACGGATGTAAGGTTTGAGAGCGCTATCCCGCACTTCGAACTCGAAGCCCATTTTACGGGCCTGACGCCGGGCCAGCAAGGGCGGTTGATCAGCGCGGCTAAGGATACAACACTGACCGAAGCTTTATTCGGACTAAGATTTGATGGCAGCCGGACAGGTGCCCGCCCGACAATTTGGGCTGGCAAGGATGATAACGCGCCCGAACCAGGTTGCCAGGACATGGTCCGTCATGTCTATTTGCCACCGCTACGGGACGCAAAACGGGCACTGGCGTCCGGCAATCCCACGCGCATCATGGCGCTATTGAATCACTTTCTCGGCGAGACCACACCTGACGAACTGGCAAAACACCTCGCCCGTAGCCATTCACATGACGTCCTGAGGAGTGTGGACGGAGCCGTGGAGAGGGGGCTCGCTGAACTCACTGCCGGGGTTCGACGGCAGACCGCTTCGCTCGGCTTCGCATCCGACGAGTCCCTGATCGACATCGCACGGGATCTGCGCTTTAAACTTGCCGATCATGGCGTGGTGCCGGAGGATTTGCGCTACTCCGGACACGGTTACGCGAACCTCCTTTTCATAGCGATCATTGCGGTTGAACTTGAGAAAGTGCAATCGGCTGACCTTACGCTGTTTTTGGTGGAGGAGCCCGAAGCCCATCTGCACCCACAATTACAGGCCGCCGTGCTTGCTTTCTTGCGTGACCGAGCTGACGCCTCGCGCAAGCAGCAAATGACGAACACATATGGTCCTGCCGGCGAGCTACAAGTAATCGTGGCGACCCATTCCCCCAATCTGTCTGCGTGGGTCAGCAGCGACCGGCTGGTGGTCTTCAAATCCATCATCGCATCACCCGAGACCAAGACTGAAGACGCCAGTGCCTCCCAATCTCCAGCCTCCGTTTCCATTGTGACCGAAGATTCCCTCGCGCGAAGTGGCCCCGAAGAAAGTGTCGAGCCTACTGATGGCCTTGCGACGGCAGTCGCAGCCGCCGCTTCCCGCCGCTCCACTCGCTGCATCGCGCTTGCTCGGATGGAGCTTGATCCCATCGATCGCCGCAAGGTGGACAGGTATCTGGATGTCACCAAAGCCGCGCTATTATTCGGCGGCCGGGTCCTTCTGGTGGAAGGGATTGCCGAGGCGCTGTTATTGCCCGCGATCGCGGAGCACCACACCTTGAAATCCGACAAGGACAAACTCCGTCTCTTTCGTTCAGCCGTCTTCATCCCGATCGACGGCGTGGATTTCGGCCCCTACGCGACGTTGCTGCTGTCCGCTGTCAACGGCACGCGGATCGCGGACCGCGTCGTCATCATGACAGACGGCGACAAGGCGACCGGCGGAGACGGCGATGAAGATGATGCCGAGAATCTGGAGGGGGGCATTCCTGATCCAGATGCGGTGCAATTAAATGTGGAAGACACCGCTCTATCCAAGGATGACGTGGCGGATGGGATCAAGGGGGCGGAACCATTGACACCTGCTCACAAGGGAAAAGTCGCTCCGGCACCGGTGTCGGCGCTTCCGGGCGAGAAGCGGAAGGCGGCCCTGGAAAAGCTCGCCGAGGACTTGGATGCAACGGCGCATCTTGCAGTCCTTACCAGCACCTACTCGCTGGAGGCCGAACTGCTTGAGGCCGGGAACGGCAATATCCTTCGCAAGGCCTATCTGACTCTTCACCAAAGATCGCAGAAAAAGTGGGACGCCGTTGCAGCTCTGTCCGGCGATGAGCGTGCGCAAGCTGTCCATGATCTATTCAAGACGACCCGCAAGGGCGACTTCGCCCAAGTGCTTGCACGGTTGGTAGAAGATGGCGAAGACACCTTTGTGGTCCCAGACTACATGGCAGCTGCGATCCAAGCCGTGGTGGCGCCGTGACCGCACCTTATTGTCCAACCGGCCAACAGAAGACGGTCATCATTCACGATGGTTCGGCCTTTGTGACGGCGTGCCCGGGCGCTGGCAAGACGCGCACGCTGGTTGAACGTGCCCGGCATCTCGCCGACCGAACTGACGACAAGCGTGGGGTCGCTTTTCTGTCCTTCACCAACGCCGCGGTGGATGAGCTTCAGAGCCGCCTGGGCTTGTTCGGGCTGCTGACTTCACCGCTGTTTCCGAGCTTCATCGGTACATTTGACCGGTTCCTGTGGCAGTTCTTCATTGCCCCGTTCGGCATCCCTGGCTGCACGGTGTTGCCGCAATTGGTGGTCGACAAGAATAATTGGGAGGTTAAGCCACCTTTTGCGAAAGCGCATGCGCTGACCCTCGAGTGCTTCGACAGGAAGACAGGTGCGATCGATGCTGCTCGCGCTGGAGAACACGGGTTCGACACGACGGAGCGGAATCCCGCAGCTTGGGAAACATGCGCCCGCAGGATCATCCAAAGCGCACGGGCCAATGGGCTGGTCGATTTTGACGATGTACGGTCGTGCGTAGCCGAACGGCTTGGGGACACGAACTTTGCCGAGCGTGTTGGCAAGGCGCTCGCCGCCCGTTTTCGCGAAATCGTTGTCGATGAAGCGCAGGACTGCAATCCATCCGACCTTTCCGTGGTCCATTGGCTGCGCCGATCAGGGCTGTCTGTAAAAGTGATCTGCGATCCTCAACAGTCGATTTTTAAGTTCCGGGGCGGCATCACCAACGAGTTGCTCGACTTCGCAGCTACGTTCGATCCTTCAGAACGGCTCGTGATGAACGGGAATTTTAGGTCAACGGCAGCGATTTGCTCGGCCATCGTCGCGTTGCGTCCGCCGAGCGCACGGGTCGATAAAGACGAGGCCATCGGTAAGCACAAGGACGATGCAACGCCGATCCATCTGCTGTCCTATAGTGGGAACGGTGTCTCGACCGCGATTGGGGCAAAGTTTGCTGACCTAGTCCGTTCGCTGGACATTACGATTGGGCACGCACCGCTATTGGCATCAACGCTATCAAGCGCCTCGAAAGCGATCGGACAGCCCACCTTGGGCAAAACGAACGAAAAATCGCTGCTCCTGGCGCAGGCTGTGATGAACTATCATTTTTCCTTTACCTCCGGCGGTCGCCGGGAAGCACTGGCGTCCCTGCACAGGATAATCCTGTTCATACAGGGCCACATCGGGACGATGGGCGACTACCACGCCCATCTCGCCGAAAGCGGTATGATAGACGGGCGCTGGCGGCCAGATGTCATCGCCGTGGCGAACGAACTCAGATACGAGCCGGGAGAAACTCCCAGCCAATGGCTCGCCAAGGCTCGCCTATCTGTCGAAGCCGACATGGTTAGGGGCCTAAATGTCAATCAGCGTCTTCGATCGCATGCCAACCTCGCGACTGCTCTGGCGGCTGCACCAGTGGATGCGCCACCGCCACGCACAATTCACTCTGCAAAAGGGCTGGAATTCCCGGCGGTGTGTGTCGTGATGACGAGCCAGAAGGCTGGCAAAATACTCGATTACCTTGAGGGCGACACAACAAATGGCGCCGATGAAGATGCGCGGAAAATTTACGTCGCGGCGTCACGCGCCGAGCGGCTGCTGGTTATGGCAATCCCAAAGAACACAGCGTGTGGGATGCAGGCGCTCCTCACAAGTTTCGGTTGTGCAGTCGAATTCCATAAGATCTAGCGGGCGATCTCGGAAGGGACGGATCCGCCGGTCTCATCGCCAAAATACTCTTACTCACAACGTATTGGGATCCAACATACCCCCAGTTCCTCGTACATGACGGCATCGATCCTCTGACTGCTATGGAGAGCCCAGGAGTTTCTTTTAATTAAGTGTGAGTGGGCGAAGCGGACGTTGATGACAGGGCGTGTCTACTTCAGCTCAGGGCCGGCCAAGAACGGTGATTCAAAAGCTATTGTGACAGAGGTCAAAAAGTTGGCTTCGAAGAACGCCCTGTAAGTCATTGTTTTTTAACAACCCATCACACGACTTGAAAAACGACGGGCTGCAAGGTAGTTATATTAATAAATTAAGCAGTGTGACATGCCATATGACGACCGTTGCGCAGTACCTTTCCGAACATGGTCCCTCACGTTCCTCACGGATCGTTGAGGCACTTGTCGCATCTGGTTTATCCGCAGAGGCAGCGCGTCAGCGCGTATCGCGAGCCAAGCCGCCGATCCGCAGCTTTCCTGTTCCGCTCCTGCCTAAGCGCGAGGCGTTCCTTTATCTGGAGAAGGATCGTAACGGCGAACGGTTCTGGCAACATTTCCTGCGCGATCTCCGCGAAACCAATTCGATTACGGCGGCGGCTATCGACGGCGTGATCGCTCGGGGGGGCATAATTCCTGCCGAGCAATTCGCGGTTGTTAGCGGTGCGACGGTCAGGCCCAAGACCGGGCAAGTCCCGGCCGATACGGTCGCCAGCCGTCTCATAAAGTCCGACTTCCTCAAGGAATTCCACGACCCGGAATATGGCCGCTGTTTCCATACGGCTCCGAGCTTGGCCATGGGCACACCCGCTGCCATGCGGGCGCGGGACATTACGGAACGTGTCTTGCTGGATGGCCTGCGCGAATGGTGTCGAAAAATTGGCCTCGCGAGCTACAACGCTATCCGCATCCGGGGCGACGAAGATTTGAAGCCGATCGGGCCTTTTGCATTCGATCTTGCCGGGCCGAGCTATCTTCTACCGTTGCAGGGATCGGCAAGCAAACCGGGTTTCGTTGTGGCGGATGTTTTCGCCGAAGGCATTTTGACCGTCCATGAGATTCAGTTCTTCATCCGCAAAGCTCGCGTTCTCAAAGCCAGCTTCAAGGATATCGGCATTCTGCCGATCATCGTCGCGGAAGGCTTCACGGGCGAAACCATGACTGCAGGACATGCGGCAGGCGTTATGCTGGCAACCCCGAAAGACCTGTTCGGGAGGCGTGTCGGGGAGGCAATCGCCTCGCTCTGCGAAGTGCTCAAGAATGCCGCGAAATATGCATCATCGAGCCCCGAACGCCTCACCATGCTGTTGAACAACCTGTTCGATATCGAAGGGCGCAACAAGAACCTTCGGGGTGTCCTGTTCGAGATGGTAGCGGGCTATCTTGCCAGGCGCACAGCCATGACGATGGATATGGGCGTCACCGCCAAAGACCCGCACACCGGGAGAACAGCGGATATCGACGTTCAGACGATCACCAACCAGAACGCAGTTGTCACGGCCATTGAATGCAAAGGTAAGGAGCCGGGCGGTGTGTTGAGCCTGGCAGAGGTGGAGGAATGGCTCGCGAAGATTCCCACATTCCGCGCTCATTACGCTCACCACGGGTATTTACGTGAGGCAGAGCAGCGCTTCGAAATCTGGACGAGTGGCAGTATCGCACCTGATGCGCTCGCGAAGCTGAAAGAGGAGCAGATCCGCCGCGTGAAGGCGAAGATCGACTGGAAGGGCGGCGATGCCGTTCTGGCACTGGCGAGGGCGGGAAAAGAGAAGGCGCTTGCCGACGCTCTCAACCAGCACTTCTTCCGTCACCCGCTGGCCGAAGTCGCCAAGCACTTGGACGCCGACGAGGCTGCAGGTAAAGTATCGTCATGAATGGTTTCAGCGAAATCTAACCTGCCGGAGTTCCGAGACCCGGCGACTGGAGTCGTCCCGTTGAATGGCGAATTGGGCGCCGCGGAGTGACCTAGCGCGCAATTCAGGATCGCGGGCCTGCCCTTGGCTCGAGTGCTTTCGCCCTAGAACCCACGCGAACTGAAAATAGTCTCTTTATGCTGGCCGCGCTCATCAAGGCGACGGCAGCTTCCGAGACCGGCGGCAATGCGCCGTTATTCCTTTAGCCCCACGCCGCTGCACACGAGCCCTCAATTCAGCCGCAACCTCTCACATCACGAAACCGAAGGCTCGTCACACGCCGAATTGCGGCCGGTCCCTGTTGTGCAACGTCAATCCTCACTGCCATCTTCGGCCCCGCGTTTCCGCTCGAAAGACGTCCATACGAACTCGCCAGTCTTCTTGTTCCTATGGATCGCCACCCGGTCGCGCCTGAGTTTTCGAAATGGCATGTTCTCCTCCTGCAGTTCCCGCGGTGAAATCTCCCCACGTTCCAGCCGCTCCTCGTCGCGTTGCCGAGCTCGCGTTTTTTGCCGTTGCCGCTCTTCGAAATCGAAGCACTTGGGACCATCCTCGTCACGCATGTCATCCCTCCCCATTGTCGTTGAACACCATACGTTCTCGCCAGGCCCCCAACAGTTCATCAAGCAGCGACAAGTCATCCAGCGGCCGATACCCAGGCACGTCGCTCTGCACGAATCCGGCAGGTGCCTCGTCCACCCCGAGCCCCATGGCGATGGACCTCTCATAATCGGAGAATTGGCGACCAAGCACATACCACCGGGATGCCGTGCGTGCCCAACCCCGGTTGGCGTCAATCGCGACGAGCTGTGAGGTCGTGATCCAACCGCCCGCAAGTCTCGGGTGACCCGACACCATGCCCCAAAGGATTGGTGCGCCGTGGCGAGACACATGGGGACGCCAGTAGTTCAGCACAGGTGCCTCGGCGAGGTCAGTTTCGGAAGGGCCACCATCGGCGGCTTTGATGGCGGCACGTATCTTTTTGGCCCAGTGGGGCTGAGCAGGTTTCTTGTTCATGGCGAACTCCAAAATTGAAAAGGCATGATTGATGGACGACGGCGGTCGGGGAGGTCATTGCCATCCCCTCGCGACAATTCTCAGTGCAACACTGGGCGGTTCACTGCATGCTCGACGGCATCCAGCATCCGAACGACCGATCTCAGGCTGACATGGTGCGGGGTCCGGATGGCCTCGACGACCTCCTTGACCGCATCAACGGCATCCTGGGGAAGATCGCGACGCGCTCCTTCCTGGTCCGCAAAGCCGGTCAGATGTTCCTGTGTGAGGGCCGTCAATTCGGTGGGAGGGCAACGGCTCAGGAATGGCTCTGACAGTCCGCGGACGGTGTTGGCGGTGAGCACCCACGTGACCCAGGACATGTCGAAAGAAATGCGGAAGTACGGACATGGCCAGTGGCGCGCAGTAGACCTCTCGAGCAGCGGCAGCAGCCCCTCATCCAGAGAATAGCGCTGACCGCCAGTCGTCTGGACACCCCCAGCCTTCTCGATCTCGTCGATCACGATCACAGGATTGGCAATTTGAGACGCCATGATCCCGTCCAGAACCTTTCCCGGGCTCGCCGATCCCCAGCCCCGCTGAGACCCCGTCACAGCAAATGGCGCAGGCTCCCCTGTGGCTTCGATGATCGTCGTTGGCACGGAGAGCAGATCCCCAAGCAGGCGTGCCCAGTGGCTCTTCCCGATCCCTGGCGGGCCGACGAGGAGCATCGGCCTCAGACGGGGCGCAGGATCGCCTTTGCGGACCGAAGCCCGCATATCCTGCCAGAGACGATCGGTGGCAGGTGCCATCCACGGCATGGCGGTATGAATGGCGCTAGCGATCTCGTCGGCGCGGTGCTCGGTCTCGACCGGCATCAGCATTGCACCCTTCCGGAAGACCTCGAGCCGCGCACGATCTTTTCTGTCGAGGTGCGCCAACCCGGATTGGTTCGCGACCGTACGGAGATATTTTTGCGTCCGGCGCTCTATCCTTGCGCGGTCCTCTTCCGACAAGCCCAACTCATCGGGAGGATTCTCCATGTGCTCCCTGTACCGCCGCAGGAAACGTTTCAGGCGCGTATTGATCTCGAATTCAGACTGCAGGTTTTCGGGAGGGAACCTGACATCGGCAAACGGTATTCGGGGCATTGGATGTCCTCTCTGAGCGGGCGCGCCATTCGATTGGCGACCAACATTTGGCAGCGCGGGGCTGCCAGGGGTTTCAGTAAGAGGATCCGGATCCTTGAGAACGTTATGAGAACATGGCGCCGGCCGGGTCAACCTGGGTGCCAAGGAGACCGCCCGGAACGCAAGAATGCCGGACCTCTCGGACCGGCATTCTTCAGATCAAGCATTATCAAAGACTTAGCTTCCAGTGGTCATTTTATACCCAGCAAGAGTCCGTTTTTTAGGCCGGAATGTCCCTCAATTGCCCGCCGAAACATCAACAGATGTGCCTAACCTTAAATCACCCGCACTTGCTGTGACCGCAGCTGCCGCAGGTCATGCAGCCTTCGACCATGCGTAGGTCGTATTGGCCGCAGCTGCTGCAGGCTTTACCACGCGGAGCGTCAAGGCCGACGACCTTGGCTTGCGGGTCGGATTTCAGCCCCTGCCCTTCGCCGGCGATAAAACCGGTGGCGATCAGGTGTTGTTCTATCACGCCACCGATAGCGGCCAGCATCGACGGGATGTACTTGCCCCGCATCCAGGCCCCGCCGCGCGGGTCAAAGACGGCCTTCAGCTCTTCGACGACAAAGGACACATCGCCACCGCGCCGGAACACGGCGGAAATCATGCGTGTGAGCGCGACGGTCCAGGCAAAATGCTCCATGTTTTTTGAGTTGATGAACACTTCGAACGGACGACGGTGGCCCCCGATCACCACATCATTGATGGTGATGTAAAGCGCATGCTCGCTGTCGGGCCATTTGATCTTGTAAGTGGACCCTTCCAGCTCTTCGGGGCGGTCCAGCGGGTCAGACATATAGACGACTTCACCGCCTTCTTCCGACGTAGCCTGCGCCGCAATTTCACCGGGCGCTGTGTCCGCGCTTTCGGAGACTGACAGAACCGATCCGGTAACATCGTTGGGGCGGTAGGTCGTGCAGCCTTTGCAGCCTTGATCCCACGCCGCCATATAAACATCCTTGAACGCGTCAAAGCTGATGTCTTCGGGGCAGTTGATGGTTTTCGATATGCTGCTATCGACCCACTTCTGCGCCGCAGCCTGCATTTTGACGTGGTCCAACGGTGCCAGCGTTTGGGCATTGACGAAATAGTCGGGCAACGGCGTGTCACCTTTCAGATCGCGCCACATTTGCACAGCGTAATCGACGACCTCTTCCTCGGTGCGGCTGCCATCCTTTTGCAGAACCTTGCGTGTGTAGGCATAGGCAAAGACCGGTTCGATCCCCGAGCTGACATTGCCAGCATAAAGACTGATGGTGCCGGTGGGCGCGATAGAGGTCAAAAGCGCGTTGCGGATGCCGTTTTCAGCGATGGCGTCGCGTACATCATCGTCCATCTGCTGCATGGTGCCCGACGCCAGATAGGCGTCCGCCTCGAACAGCGGGAAGGCACCCTTTTCCTTCGCCAGATCGACCGATGCAAGATACGCAGCCCGCGCAATCGCCTTGAGCCAGGCTTCGGTCTGCTCTGCCGCTTCGTCCGAGCCATAGCGCAGCCCGACCATCAACAAGGCATCCGCCAGACCGGTGACGCCCAGACCGATACGACGCTTGGCTTTTGCTTCGGCCTGTTGTTCGTCGAGCGGGAATTTCGACACATCGACGACGTTATCCATCATGCGCACAGCAGTCGCGACCAGCTTGTTCAGTGCCTCGACGTCCAGCTGAGGGTTGTCGCCAAACGGATCGGACACCATCCGCGCCATGTTGATCGACCCCAGCAGGCACGCGCCATAGGGCGGCAAAGGCTGCTCGCCACAGGGGTTGGTGGCGGCGATGGTTTCGCAATAGCTCAGGTTGTTGGCTTCGTTGATGCGGTCGATAAAAATCACACCGGGTTCGGCGAACTCATAGGTCGCCTTCATAATCCGGTTCCACAGATCACGCGCCTGAACGGTGCGGTACACTTTGCCGTTGAACAGCAGATCCCAGCTGGCATCTGCCTTGACCGCATCCATGAAGGGGTCGGTGATCAGCACGGACATGTTGAACATCCGCAGCCGCGCGGGGTCGGATTTTGCGGAGATGAAATCTTCGACATCGGGGTGGTCGCAGCGCATCGTGGCCATCATCGCGCCGCGGCGCGACCCGGCGGACATGATTGTCCGACACATCGCATCCCAGACATCCATAAAGCTCAGCGGGCCAGAGGCGTCAGCGGAGACCCCCAGCACATCCGCGCCACGGGGCCGGATAGTGGAAAAGTCATAGCCGATCCCGCCGCCCTGCTGCATGGTCACGGCGGCTTCTTTAAGCATATCAAAGATGCCGGCCATGCTGTCAGGCACGGTGCCCATGACGAAACAGTTGAACAATGTCACACGGCGCGCAGTACCTGCCCCGGCAGTGATCCGTCCAGCGGGAAGAAATTTGAAATCCTCCAGCGCTTCGTAAAATGCCTCTTCCCATATTTCAGGTGCATCTTCGATCTGCGCGAGATCGCGGGCAATGCGCCGCCAGCTGTCTTCGACCGTTACATCGCGCGGCGTGCCATCCGCATCTTTAAAACGGTATTTCATGTCCCAAATCTGTTCGGCGATGGGGGCGGCAAATCGTGACATATTCGATTCCTTGAGGGCTGTTTGGGAAGGTGTTCACCATACCCCAAATCAAAGCGCAAGCACAACAGGTTGAAGCCGACGCACTAACGTCTACATTATGTCGTGTCCGGAGCATGCGGATGCAGGAGGATTCTGTGAAAAATCATATTAATCTCATCAAGTTGTCGGTAGGCACTGAAACCGTCGATGATCTAGCTGCATGGCAGGAAAAAAAACAGGCGCGGACCAGCGACGGTTTTCCCCGTCACGTGACTCGCATGTGGCCCAAGCGCGAACCCGAAATTCTGAACGGCGGGTCAATTTTCTGGGTGATCAAAGGCGTCATCCAGTGCCGCCAGAAAATCCTGCGTCTGGAAGAGGCTTCGGGCGCGGACGGCGTACGGCGTTGCGCGATTGTACTTGATCCCAAGATTATCCGCGTTCAGGGCAGTCTCAAACGACCATTTCAAGGCTGGCGATACCTTGCCCCTGAAGATGCGCCCGCCGACCTGCCAGAGGGCCGCGAACATGAAGAGCCCCTGCCCACAGAACTGAACCGCGCCCTGGCCGAGATCGGCGTGCTCTAGCAGCAGCCCCTGAGCCCGCAGCCCCCGCGGGATTTGAGTTTATTTTGCAAAATGAAGCAGGGCTGCGCGTGCCGCTTCATTTTGCCCTTAAACTCCCGCCGGAGGCGCATCTGCAAGATGCCGCGCGTCAGCGCGTCAGGACAGCCCCGCCAGCAGGGCGGTCATCGTGGCGCGATCGGCGTCATCCATATCCGCCATCCGGCTTCGCCACAGCGTCGCCTGTGACCGCAGGATCAGCCCGTCAGACAAGATCTTGAGGTGATTGGCGCGCAACGTCTCCCCGCTCGAGGTGATGTCGGCAATCGCCTCTGCGGTTTCATTCTTGATCGTGCCTTCGGTCGCCCCCTGGCTGTCGACCAGCGCATAATCCGCGACACCGGTGCTGCGTAGGAATTCCCGCACCAGCCGGTGGTACTTCGTCGCGATGCGCAGGCGAAACCCGTGTTTGTCGCGGAACGCCGAGGCAGCGGCATCCAGATCGTCGAGCGTATCGACATCGACCCAAGCTTGCGGCACCGCGATGATCAGGTCCGCATGGCCAAAGGCGAGCTCTTCCACCGGTGCGACAAGCTGATCCCACAACGCCAGTTTCTCTTGCACAAGATCTGTGCCAGTGACGCCCAGATGGATGCGCCCTGCGGCCAGTTCGCGGGGAATTTCACCCGCAGACAGCAAGATCAGCGACACGCCGTCTATCCCTTCGACAGCACCCGCGTACTCACGTTCGGATCCCGTGCGCTGCAAGGTGATCCCCCGTACCGCAAACCATTCAAAGGTTTTCTCCATCAGACGCCCTTTGGAGGGCACACCGAGTTTGATCGTCATTGACCTGCCTCCAGTTCCAGCATCAGCCCGGGGCGCATCACGCCGCCGACCGCGGGGATTTCACCGCCCTGCCCCAAACGCCGGGTCAGCGCGTCATAGCGTCCGCCTGTGGCAATGGTGGGCAGGTCGGGCCGTGTCGCTGCGCGGAAGCCAAAGACGAACCCGTCATAATATTCCATTGATACGCGGCCAAAGCTGGCTTCGAACATCAGGTTCTCGGTATCGACACCGCGTGCGGCAAGCGCCTTTTCCCGTGCCGCGACACGGTCCACCGCGTCAGAGATGGCGGGCATATCAACGGCAAGGTCATGTAACTGACTGATCGCATTGGGCATGGTTTCACGCACATCCAGCAGCGCCAGCAGCAAGGAAACCTGTGTGCGCGACAGCGCCGGTTCGGCGGCGTCGGCACGCAGGGCCGCGATGCGGGTTTCGATCTCGTCCAAACTGCGCAGTCCGATCAGCGGCGCGGTGATCGCACCATCATTGGCCAGCAAAGCGGCACGCGATGCAGGCATCGGCGTTTTACCGGCATAGCGGTCAAGCAGCGCACGGAACCGGCGGGGCCGCCAGATGTGCCGCATCAACGCCGCCTTGCGCGACGCCGATGTATCGAGCCCCGCAACCGCTGCCATCAGGATGCCGATATCCCCCGTCACCGCCGTGACCGGCAGACCGTCCAACGCGCCATGGATCAGGGCAAAGACTTCGGCATCGGCTGCCGCGGGATCGCCGCGGTCGAAGACTTCGTAGCCCGCCTGAATATATTCATTGGCGCGGTTGGGGTCACGTTCCTGACGGCGGAACACTTCGCCTGCGTAGGTATAGCGTGCCGGGTCCGCACCATGGGCCATATGCATCTGCACCACAGGCAAGGTATAATCGGGGCGCAGCATCTGTTCGCCCCGCATCGCGTCCGACGTCACGTATGCACGCGCGCGAATGTCTTCGCCATAGAGATCGAGCAGGGTTTCGGCAGGCTGCAAGATCGGCGGCTCAACCACCGCTGCCCCCTGCGCCTCGAACAAGGCGCGCAGGCTCGCGGCCTTGGCAAGGATTTCGGATCGGGTCGCCATCAGCGGTTCAGCTCCAGTATTTCACGCACTTTGGCGACAAGGTCACCACGCGCCACTTCGTATTGGCTCGGGCGGTCTTTCCATTCCTCGAGCGTTGCGCTTTCAGCAATTTTCGCGCCCAGGATAAGGTCCTTGATCTGGATCATGCCCTTGTCAAATTCGTCGCCCCCCGCGATCACTGCCACCGGGCTGGCGCGACGGTCCGCGTATTTCAGCTGGTTACCAAAGTTTTTGGGGTTGCCCAGATAGACCTCGGCGCGGATGCCGGCCTGACGCAATTCGGCGACCATCGCCTGATAATCGGACATGCGCGCCTTATCCATCACGGTAACCACCACGGGCCCTTCGGCCTGCGCTGACATCCGGCCTTTGGCCTGCAAGGCCGCCAGTAGACGGTCGACGCCGATAGACACACCCGTTGCAGGGACTTCCTGTCCGGTAAAACGTTTGACCAGATCGTCATAACGCCCCCCGCCCGCGACAGAGCCAAAGTTGCGCACGCGCCCTTTGTCATCCTTGATCTCGAAGCTGAGTTCCGCCTCGAAAACCGGACCGGTGTAATAGCCAAGACCCCGCACGACCGAGGGGTCGATCTCTACGCGGTCAGAGCCATAGCCGCCGGCTGCCATCAGATCCGCGATGGTTTCCAGTTCGTCCACGCCCTGCGCGCCTGTCTCGGAACCCGCGACCAGTTCACGCAGCCGCGCGACGGTTTCTGCACCGCTGACGCGTTTAGCTTGCATAAAGCCCATGACCACGTCGGCCTGAGCATCGCTCAGTCCTGCCCCATCGGTAAAGTCGCCGCTGTCATCCTTGCGGCCCGCGCCCAGCAATGCGCGCACCCCGTCCAGCCCCAGCCGGTCGAGCTTATCAATCGCACGCAGCACGATGCCGCGCTCGTGGGCAAAATTGTCGGGGTTGGCAGGGTCGAGCACGCCTGCGACCTCCATCACACCGTTGAGCACTTTGCGGTTGTTCACCCGTACGATGTAGTCGCCGCGGTCGATCCCGACTTCTTCCAGACAATCGGCCAGCATCGCGCAGATCTCTGCATCCGCCGCAACCGACGGCGCGCCGACAGTATCGGCATCGCATTGATAGAACTGACGGAACCGGCCCGGACCCGGCTTTTCGTTGCGCCAGACCGGTCCCATCGCATAGCGGCGATAGGGCGTGGGCAGATCATTGCGGTGTTGGGCATAGACCCGCGCCAGCGGTGCAGTCAGGTCATAGCGCAGGGCCAGCCAGTCGCCGGGCTTGTCAGCCTCGGCATCCTCTTGCCACGCAAACACACCTTCGTTGGGGCGGTCCACATCGGGAAGAAACTTGCCCAAAGCCTGCACCGTTTCTACGCCAGAGCTTTCCAAAGCGTCAAACCCGTAGCGATGATAGACCTGCGCAATCTTGTGCAGCATCTCGGCGCGCTGCGTGACTTCTGCACCGAAATAATCACGAAATCCCTTTGGCGTTTCGGCCTTGGGGCGGGGAGTCTTTTTTGGCTTGGCCATTGGATCACATCCTGTGGGCTAAATATCGCGCTTCGCGTCTAGCCCAACCCCCCGCTAAGGGCAAGCGACGCGGCCCCGCGCTGTGCAGACCTGCGCACGCACCCCCCCTTATCTAACGCAGCGTAACCTGTTAGGAGAGCGGCAAATGCGCAAGCTGCGAAGGTGCCCTCATGGATAAGCTCGAAGAACAAATGGCCCATCTGATCCGCACGGTGGATGACCTGTCCGATGTCGTTGCCCGTCAGGAGACAGAGATCGCAATGCTAACGCGGCGGGTCCATATGCTGATGCAGCGCGAAGGTGAACGCGAGGCGTCAGGCTCCGAAGGCGTCGTTATTGGGAATGAACGCCCGCCGCACTACTGATCTGGGGCTACTGGCGGCGCAAGACAGCTGCCGTCGTGCCAGATGGCCGCCGTCAGATTTCCTCTACCTCCATCACGCCGGTCAGGGACCGGATCGCGCCCTTGATCTTGGGGGTGACAGGGTATTCGGCACAGAGGTCAACTTCGACCTCGCCGGGCAACGTGGGGTCCATCAGGCACAGTTGCACCGGCCCCTTGCCCGCGCTGCGCGCCGCAGATCGCGCACCTGCCAAGACATCGGCGACCGCCTGAATCGCCCCTGCGTCCTCCACAAAGATGCGCAGCCCCATATTGCCCGCATCCTCAACCACCGTGTCGATCGGCACCACAGACCGGCCCAGCAGTTTCAGCTGGTCGCTTTCCATTGTGGCCTCGACCATGACCACAACCTTTGATCCGGTTTCAAGGTGATCTCGTGCCAGTTCCAACGTGTCCGAGAACAATGTCACTTCATAAGCGCCCGTCGGGTCCGACAGCTGCGCAAAGGCAAAGCGATTGCCGCGCGCCGATTTACGTTCCTGCCGTCCGGCGACGATCCCGGCCAAACGGGCGTTCATCGCGCCTTTGATCGACACTTTTGCAGTTAGCTCGTCCAGCGTCAGAAACGGCACCCCGCCGGTGGCGGATTTACGCTTCATCGGCCCCATGTAGTCATCCAGCGGGTGGCCCGACAGATAAAAGCCGATGGCTTTGAATTCTTCGGTCAGTCGTTCAGCGGCCTCCCAGTCATCGCACGGCACGATACGCGGCTCGGGTAGATCATCGCCCGCCTCGCCAAACAGCGACACCTGATTAGAGGCTTTTTGTTCGTGGATCGCGGCAGAGTAGCTGACCAAACCGTCCAGCGATTGCCAGACACGACGGCGATTATTGTCCAGCTGATCAAACGCACCAGACCGTGCCAACATTTCAAGCGGGCGTTTGCCCACCCGTTTCAGATCAACCCGCCGCGCCAGATCAAAGAGCGTGGCAAACGGCTTGTCCACACCGTCAATCTTGCGCCCTTCGGTGATCAGCTTCATCGCCTCCACACCGACGTTCTTCAACGCCCCCAAAGCATAGACCAACGCGCCCTCGACCACTTTGAACGTCGCATCACTGCGGTTCACGCAAGGCGGCACCCACGGCAGTTCAAGCCGTTTGCGGACCTCTTCGAAATAGACCGCCAGCTTATCCGTCAGGTGGATATCGCAGTTCATTACGCCGGCCATGAATTCGACCGGATGGTTGGCCTTGAGCCAAGCCGTCTGGTAACTGACCACCGCATAGGCCGCAGCGTGGGATTTGTTGAAACCGTAGTTGGCGAATTTTTCCAAAAGGTCGAAAACTTCCGACGCTTTCTTTTTATCGACGCCGTTGGCCATCGCGCCTTTTTCGAACTTCGGGCGTTCCTTGGCCATTTCCTCGGCGATCTTTTTACCCATCGCACGGCGCAGCAGGTCAGCGCCGCCAAGGCTGTAGCCCGCCATGACCTGCGCGATCTGCATAACCTGTTCTTGGTAAACGATAATCCCCTGAGTTTCCTCTAGGATGTGGTCAATCGACGGATGCACGGATTCCCGTTCGCGCTGGCCGTTTTTGACCTCGCAATAGGTGGGGATATTCTCCATCGGGCCGGGACGGTACAGCGCCACAAGAGCCACGATATCCTCGATACAGGTCGGTTTCATCCGTTTGAGGGCATCCATCATGCCGCTGGATTCCACCTGGAACACCGCGACCGTCTTGGCGCTGGCATAAAGCTTGTAGGATGCCTCGTCGTCCAACGGGATGGTGGCGATATCGTCGATCAAGCCTTCGGGCGGCGCAAACAGCTCTGTCCCGTCAGCGGCGACATGCAGGTGACGGCCCGAAGATTTGATCTGGTCGACCGCGTTCTGGATGACGGTCAGGGTTTTGAGGCCCAGAAAGTCGAACTTGACCAAACCGGCCTGCTCCACCCATTTCATGTTGAACTGCGTCGCGGGCATGTCGGAGCGCGGATCCTGATACAGCGGCACCAGCGCGTCCAGCGGCCGGTCCCCGATCACAACTCCCGCCGCGTGGGTCGATGCGTTGCGCAACAGCCCCTCGACCTGCTGGCCATAGTTCAACAGCCGCGCGACGACTTCCTCGTTCTTGGCCTCCTCGCGCAAACGTGGTTCATCCGCCAGCGCCTTTTCGATGCTGACAGGTTTCACGCCCTCGACCGGAATCATCTTGGACAGACGATCCACCTGCCCGTAGGGCATCTGCAGCACCCGCCCGATGTCACGCACCGCCGCCTTGGACAAAAGCGCCCCGAAGGTGATAATCTGCCCCACCTTGTCGCGCCCGTATTTGCGCTGCACATACTGGATCACCTCTTCCCGGCGATCCATGCAAAAGTCGATATCAAAGTCAGGCATCGATACCCGTTCGGGGTTCAGGAACCGTTCAAACAGCAGTTGATAGCGCAGCGGATCAAGGTCGGTGATGGTCAGCGCATAGGCCACCAGACTGCCCGCCCCCGAGCCCCGCCCCGGCCCGACGGGAATATTGTTGTCCTTGGCCCATTTGATAAAATCCGCAACGATCAAAAAGTAGCCGGGGAACCCCATGCCCTCGATGATGCCCAGTTCAAAATCCAGCCGCTTTTCGTAGTCTTCGACGCTGGTGGCATGGGGGATCACCTTAAGCCGGTTCTTCAGCCCCTCATGCGCCTGCCGCTTCAGTTCTTCGATCTCGTCATCCGCAAACTTCGGCAGGATCGGATCACGGCGATACGCCATAAAGGCGCAGCGTTTGGCGATCTCTACGGTGTTGTCGATGGCTTCGGGCAGATCGGCAAACAGCGTTACCATCTCGGCCTGCGACTTGAAAT
This sequence comes from Sulfitobacter sp. M22, assembly GCF_021736025.1. Lineage (NCBI taxonomy): Bacteria > Pseudomonadati > Pseudomonadota > Alphaproteobacteria > Rhodobacterales > Roseobacteraceae > Sulfitobacter > Sulfitobacter sp. M22. The sequence goes on from NZ_WMEC01000001.1 coordinate 1,695,430, forward strand.
AATGCTGCGCCGTCAGCCGGCGGCGTTCGTGCTGCTGATCGACATAGGCGCCGTCCGCGATACAGATCAACGCATCATGGGCCTCATACATTTCGGCCTTGGGGAAATAGACGTCATTCGTCGCGACCAAGGGAATACCCATAGCATAGGCCAGCTCGACAAAGCCGCGTTCGGTCAACTGTTCAGCCAGCGGTTGGCCGTCCTCACCGGGGTGGCGCTGCAATTCGACATAGAGCCGGTCCGCAAATGCCCCGTGCAACCGCGCCATCAATGCCTCAGCGGCAGGGCGCTGCCCGCCTTGCAACAACTGCCCCACAGGCCCGCCCGCGCCACCGGTCAGGCAGATCAGCCCGCTGTTCAGCGCCTCCAGCTCCTCCAACGTGACCTGCGGCAGCGCACCGCCCTTGTCGATATAGAGACAAGAGTTCAGCTTCATCAGATTCTCATAGCCGACCTCGGATTGGGCCAGCAAAACGACAGGGGCAGGATCGCGTGGCTTTTCCCCCGGTTGCACCGTCACATAGGCCAGATCAACCTGACAGCCGATGATCGGTTGCACGCCGGCCCCCGCCATAGCGACCGAAAATTCCAACGCGGCGAACATGTTGTTGGTGTCGGTCAGTGCCATTGCGGGCATTCCGGCACTCTTGCACAAATCAGGCAGCTTTTTCAGCCGCAACGCCCCTTCCAACAACGAATATTCGGAGTGCGTGCGCAGGTGAATGAATCGGGGTGCTTGTGCCATAGCGCCAACTTACCCAAGCCCACCCGCAGTCACCAGACCCACCGGTGTCACGCGCGTCGTTTTCCGGCAATACCGCGCACGACCAAGTCCTTATCCTACAAAATCTCTTGCCAAGCCCCCTCGCCCCCGCCTAGCCTCGCTGAACATTTGCCCGCGCCGCGTTCTACGTCGCATCGAACGTCGCGCAGATCACGGGCTAAGGTACCGCGGCGGAACGAACCTTATGGACATCACTTTTCTCCTCAACGGGGAAGTCGTGTCACTGACCGGCGTCTCTCCCACCACGACGCTGCTGGATTGGCTACGCGAAACCCGACATCTGACCGGCACCAAGGAAGGCTGCAACGAAGGCGATTGCGGCGCGTGTTCCGTCATGATCAGCGACGACCAGGGCCACCGCGCCCTGAACGGCTGCATCCTGTTCCTGCCCCAGATCAATGGCAAAGCCGTCACAACCGTCGAAGGGCTCGCGGCACCTGATGGCAGCCTGCATCCGGTGCAGCAAACCATGATCGACTATCACGGCAGCCAATGCGGCTTTTGCACACCGGGCTTTGCCGTCACCATGGCCACCGACCATTTGAACGGGGCCACTGACCACGACACGCAACTTGCTGGCAACCTGTGCCGTTGCACCGGCTACGCGCCGATCATCCGCGCCGCTCAAGCCGCAGAAACCGCCCCCGTGCCCGCGCACTTGAAAAACCTCAAACTTCCAAATGGCCCTAAATTCTCGGGGGGGCCGGCGCAGCCGGACGGGGGCGGACAGCCCCCAGCGACCTCGCACCCCACGACCACAGATGAACTCGCCCGCTGGTACGCCGATCACCCCGACACGACCTTGATCGCAGGGGCGACGGATGTGGGGCTTTGGGTCACCAAACAATTCCGCGATCTGGGGCCGGTGGTGTTTCTCAACCAGATCCCCGACCTGCGCGGCATCACCGATGGCGGCGATCACTGGCGTATTGGCGCGGCTACCACCATTTCAGCGCTCGAGGCGCATTTCACACCGCTCCACCCCAGCCTAGGCGCGATGCTGCGGCGGTATGGCTCGGCGCAAGTGCGCAACGCGGCCACCATCGGGGGCAATATCGCCAATGGCTCGCCCATCGGGGACGGCCCTCCGGCGCTCATCGCGATGGGGGCAACATTGCACCTGCGTCACGGCGACACCCGCCGGAGCCTACCGCTTGAGGACTTCTTTATCGACTACGGCAAACAGGACCGCGCCCACGGCGAATTTGTTGAGGCGATCACCGTACCAAAGCTGCCAACTGCCAAAGATGACACCCTGCGCTGCTACAAGATCAGCAAACGTTTCGATCAGGACATCTCGGCGCTGTGCGGCTGTATCAACATTACCCGAGAGGGCGACCTGATCACAGACGCGCGCATCGCCTTTGGCGGTATGGCGGGCACGCCGAAACGGGCGACACAAACCGAAGCGCTGCTGGTCAATCAATCCTTTGACGAGGCCACGATCCGCCGCGCCATGGATGCCTTGGCGCTGGATTATCAGCCGATGACCGACATGCGCGCCTCGGCGCAGTACCGCTTGCTGACCGCCCAGAACCTGCTGTTGCGCTATTTGCATGACCTGAACGGTTTGCCCACGAACCTGCACGAGGTGACAGCATGAGCGTTGCTAAATCCCTACCCCATGACGCCGCCAAGCTCCATGTTACGGGGGCTGCCCGGTATGTCGATGACATCCCGACACCGGCCACAACGCTGCACATCGCCTTTGGCCTGAGCACGGTGGCCGCCGGCACGCTCAACGGCATGGACCTGCGCGATGTCGCTGCCGCCCCCGGTGTGGTGGCGGTACTGACGGCGGCAGATTTGCCGTTTGACAATGACGTATCGCCGTCCAACCATGACGAACCGTTGCTGGCCACCAACGCGGTACATTACGCGGGCCAGCCTGTGTTCATGGTTGTCGCGACGACCCACCTTGCGGCACGCCACGCGGCTCGGCTTGGGGCGGTGGACATCACCCCAACCGCCTCGATCCTTTCCATTGAAAAGGCGCTGGCCGCCGAGTCCCGCTTCGAAGACGGCCCCCGCATCTACCAAAAAGGCGACGCCGCAGCCGCGTTGACCACCGCCCCCCAAAGCCTGAGCGGGACGATCAATATCGGCGGACAAGAGCATTTCTACCTCGAAGGTCAGGCCGCCCTCGCCCTGCCGCAAGATAATGGCGATATGGTCGTCCATTCCTCGACCCAGCACCCGACCGAGATTCAGCATAAGGTGGCAGAGGCGCTTGGCACCCCGATGCATGCCGTACGGGTAGAGACCCGGCGCATGGGCGGGGGTTTTGGCGGCAAGGAAAGTCAGGGCAACGCGCTCGCCGTGGCCTGCGCCGTCGCAGCCGCGCGCACAGGACGCCCCTGCAAGATGCGCTATGACCGTGACGACGATATGATCGTGACAGGCAAACGCCATGATTTCCGCATCGACTATACCGTTGGCTTCGACGCCGATGGCCGGATCAAGGCGCTGGATTTCACCCATTACACCCGCTGTGGCTGGGCGATGGACCTGTCCCTGCCCGTCGCCGACCGTGCCATGCTGCATGCGGATAACGCCTATCACCTCGATAACATCCGCATCACCTCGCACCGGTTGCGCACCAACACCCAAAGCGCCACAGCATTTCGCGGCTTTGGCGGGCCTCAAGGGATCGTGGGGATCGAACGGGTGATGGACCATATCGCACAATCACTCTGCCTTGATCCGCTGGCTGTGCGGCGGGCGAATTTCTATGCTGATGTGATGCAGCCTGACGCGACCGGAAAGGTCCATGACGACCGCGCTGTGCCCGATGATACCGAGGCTGACCTTGCTTCTCGCGGGGCACCGCCTGCACCGCAAGGCGGCACGCCACCTCAGCCCACGGATATGCAAACCACGCCCTACCACCAACCCGTGCAAGACTGCATTATCAACGCGCTAACCGACCGGCTGGCCCAGACATCAGACTACGCCGCCCGCCGCGCCGCCATTGCCGACTGGAACGCGACGCAGCCGATCCTGAAACGCGGCATCGCGCTGACGCCGGTCAAGTTCGGCATTTCTTTCACCCTCACCCACCTTAATCAGGCGGGGGCGTTGGTGCATGTCTATCAAGACGGGTCGATCCACCTGAACCACGGCGGCACGGAAATGGGTCAGGGCCTCTTCCAGAAGGTCGCGCAGGTCGCCGCCAACCGCTTTGGCGTTGACCTGTCGGCGGTCAAGATCACGGCGACGGATACGGGCAAGGTGCCCAATACCTCGGCCACGGCGGCGTCTTCGGGGACGGACCTGAACGGCATGGCGGTGCAAGCGGCCTGCGACACAGTCCGCGACCGCATCGCCGACCATCTGGCCGAGCGTTATCAGACCACCGCTGACCAGATACGCTTTGCCGATGGGCAGGTTCATATCGGGGAAGAGGTGATCAGCTTTGCCCAAGCCGCCGCCTCTGCTTACGAAAACCGCGTGTCGCTGTCGTCTACCGGCTTCTATAAGACGCCCGAAATCGAATGGGACCGCATCAAGGGCCGTGGCCGCCCGTTCTTCTATTTTGCTTACGGCGCCGCAGTCACCGAAGTGGTGATCGACACGTTGACCGGCGAAAACCGTATTCTGCGCGCCGACATCCTGCATGACGCGGGCGCATCGCTGAACCCCGCGCTGGACATCGGCCAGATCGAAGGCGGCTATGTGCAGGGTGCGGGCTGGCTCACGACCGAGGAACTGGTCTGGGACGCCAAAGGCACGCTGAAAACCCACGCGCCCTCGACCTATAAGATCCCCGCCATCTCTGACCGGCCCGATGTGTTCAACGTGGCGCTTTGGGACGCACCCAACCCCGCGCAAACGGTCTATCGGTCAAAAGCGGTGGGGGAGCCGCCTTTGATGCTGGGGATCTCGGCCTTCATGGCGCTGTCGGATGCGGTGAGCGCCTGTGGGGACGGGTTCGGCGACCTGCAAACACCCGCCACAGCCGAGGCAGTGCTGACCGCCATCGGGAAGGCCCGCAATGCCCTTTGACCGTGCAGCCCTGTCGCAGGCCGTCGCCGCGCATGGCACGGTGGCGCGCATCGTTGTGGTGCAGGTCAAAGGGTCTGCCCCGCGTCCGGCGGGCACGTCGATGTTGGTCTGGGCGGGCGGTGCGTCTGGCACCATCGGCGGCGGCCAGCTTGAGCTACAATCGATGCGCGATGCCGCCATGATGCTGGCGGGTGGCCCCCGCAGCAAACTGACCCGCGCCGCCCTTGGCCCCGCGATGAACCAATGTTGTGGCGGGGCGGTGACCGTGGTGATCGAGGTTTTCGATGCCGTCACGCTGGACGCCCTGCCCGACACCTACCCCGACATCTATCTGCGCGCGATTGATCCCGCGGCCCCGCCCCTTGCCGACAGCTTTCGCGCCAGAATTGACCGTGCCAGTGGCAGCGCGACACCGCTGGCCATTACCCTGCACGGCGGCTGGTTGGCAGAGCCGTTGTGGCAGCCCTCGCGTCAGGTGGTCATCCACGGCGCGGGCCATGTCGGCAGCGCGCTGGCGCGCATTCTGGCCCCCTTGCCGCAGTTCCGCGTCACACTGGCCGACCCGCGCCCCGGTTATCTGGATACCTTGCCCGAAGGCGTCACCGGCGTGGATGGCCCTTGGGGTGCAGCACTGCACGGCGCCGAAGATGACGCTGCGCATTTCATCATGACACCGGCCCATGATGACGATCTGGACCTGTGCCACCGCCTACTGCAACGCGATTTTGCCTTTGGCGGGTTGATCGGATCGGACACAAAATGGGCGCGGTTCCGCAGCCGTTTGGCCGCCCTTGGTCATGCGCCCGAACAGATCGCCCGCATCACCTGTCCCATCGGCGCGCGGCAATTTGGCAAGCATCCTCAAGCGATTGCCCTCGGAGTAGCCACGCAACTCTTGCAATTTGGCCCTGCCCGCACGAATAAACAGCCAAGTTTGACACAAAAGGAACGCTGCGCATGACCGACACGCCCCTTCTAGCGCTTTCCGGGCTGACCAAAGCCTACCCCGGTGTTGTCGCCAATGATGACGTGTCACTGCGGATCGCGCCGGGCGAGGTCCATGCGCTGCTGGGGGAGAACGGCGCGGGCAAGTCGACGCTGGTCAAGATGATCTATGGGCTGGTCAAACCCGACAGCGGCACGATGCAGATGCACGGCACCAGCTTTGCCCCGCACGAGCCCCGCGCCGCACGCGCCGCCGGTGTGGGCATGGTGTTCCAACATTTTTCCCTATTTGACGCGCTGAGCGTGGCAGAAAACATCGCCCTCGGGATGGAGAACGCGCCCAGGCTGCGCGCCCTCAGCAAGCAAATCCGCGACGTGTCAGAGGCCTACGGCCTGCCGCTGGCCCCCGACCGGATCGTTGGCGACCTATCCGCAGGCGAACGCCAACGGGTCGAGATTATTCGATGTCTGCTGCAAGACCCCAAGCTGTTGATCATGGATGAACCCACCAGCGTTCTGACACCACAAGAGGTTGAAATCCTGTTCAAAACCCTGCGCAAGCTCAGCGCCGAAGGCACCGCGATCTTGTATATCTCCCACAAGCTTGAAGAGATCCGCAGCCTGTGCGACAGCGCGACGATCCTGCGCTTGGGCAAAGTCGTGGGCCATTGCACCCCGTCGGAAACGACAGCGCGGGACATGGCAGAAATGATGGTGGGCAGCACGCTCAAGACGCCGACGCGGGCGGGCAAGACACCCGGCGCGGTGAAATTGGACCTAAGGGGGCTGTCTGCGGCCTCGCCGAGTTCCTTTGGCATGCCGCTGCGTGATATTACCGTGCAAGTCCGCGCAGGCGAGATTTTGGGCATCGGCGGTGTCGCGGGCAATGGGCAAGATGAACTGCTGTCGGCGCTGTCGGGCGAGTTGCTGACCGCCGCTGGCATGGTCGGGTTCGAGGGTCAGGACGTGGGCCAACTTGGCCCCACCGCGCGCCGCCACTTGGGCATTCTGACCGCGCCCGAAGAACGTCTGGGCCATGCCGCCGCCCCAGATATGTCCCTGACCGAGAACGCAATGCTGACCGGTGCCGTACGCGAAAAGCTGGAACGCCGCGGGATGTTGAACTGGCCCGCCGCCAAACGGTTTGCCGAACGCATTATCGCCGATTTCGACGTCCGCACACCCGGCCCCGGCAATGCCGCGCGGTCGCTGTCCGGCGGGAACCTGCAAAAATTCGTCATCGGCCGCGAGGTGTTGCAACGGCCGCAGGTGCTGGTCGTCAATCAGCCGACATGGGGCGTGGATGCCTCTGCCGCGGCGTCGATCCGGCAGGCGCTACTGGATCTGGCTGAAAACGGCACTGCGATGATTGTGATTAGTCAGGATCTGGACGAGCTGATGGAGATATCGGACCGCTTTGCCGCGTTGAACGAGGGCCGCCTGTCAGAACCACGTCCGGTGCAGGGGCTGACTGTGGACGAGATCGGATTGATGATGGGCGGGGCCAATGGGATGGAGGTGGCGCATGTTTGACGCGTCGCTTGCGGGGGTTTCACACCCCCACACCCCCGTGGAGTTTTCCCTGCAAAATGAAATATTTGACAAGAAATGGTGTGTGGCATGATGCGGCTTGAGAAACGGCCTCAGGCCAGCCGGGCGTTTTCCTATGCCACGCCGGTTCTGGCGGTGATTGCCACGATGGTTTTTGGCGGCGCGCTGTTCGCAGTGCTGGGAAAAGACCCGCTAGCGTCGATCATGACGATCTTTTGGGAACCTCTGTTTGGCGATTTCGCGTTTTATTACCGCCCGCAACTGCTGGTCAAAGGCGCGCCATTGGTGCTGATCGCCATCGGGCTGTCGCTGGGATTCAAGGCCGGAATCTGGAACATCGGAGCCGAGGGCCAGTATATCATGGGTGCCCTTTGTGGGGCCGGGGCGGGTCTGGCGTTCTATCCGGCAGAAAGCGTGTTTATCTTTCCGATCATGGTGCTCGCCGGGGCGCTTGGCGGATGGGTCTGGGCCATGATCCCTGCCGTGCTGAAGGTGAAATTCGGCACGAATGAAATCCTAGTGTCGTTGATGCTGGTCTATGTCGCAGAGCAGTTCCTTGCGTCGGCCAGCCTTGGGTTGCTGAAAAACCCCGAAGGCTTTGGCTTTCCGGGCAGCCGCAACCTTCAGCAGTATGCATCCGCCCATAATGGCGAGCTGTTTGCCGGATCGGGCATGCATTGGGGTGTGGTCGCGGCCTTGATCGCGGTGATCTTTGCCTATGTGTTGCTGGCGCGGCACCGTTTGGGCTTTGCCATCCGCGTCACGGGCGAAGCACCCCGTGCGGCACGGTTTTCGGGTGTGAACCCGACACGGCTGGTGTTGTTTTGCATGGGCATGTCGGGGCTGCTGGCCGGTCTGGCAGGCATGTTCGAGGTCGCAGGCCCCGCAGGGCAGATCACCATCGATTTCAACGTCGGCTACGGGTTTACCGCGATCATCGTCGCCTTTCTGGGGCGGCTGCATCCGGTGGGCATCCTGCTGGCCGGTGGCCTGATGGCGCTGACCTATATCGGCGGTGATATCGCACAAAGCCAGTTGGGCCTGCCCGCCGCCGCCATTCAGGTATTTCAGGGGATGTTGCTGTTCTTCCTGCTCGCCTTTGATCTTTTCACCCATTACCGGCTGCGTCTTGGCCGGACGGAGGTCGCGTAATGGATCTGTCTGCAATCAATCCGATCCTCTTTGTCGCCGGCTTTCTGGTGGCGGCGACGCCGCTGATCTTTGCCGCTTTGGGCGAGCTGGTGGTCGAGAAATCCGGCGTGCTGAACCTTGGCGTCGAAGGGATGATGATCATCGGTGCAATCTGCGGCTTTGCCACTGCCGTTGAAACCGGATCGCCGCTGCTGGGTTTTGCCGCCGCGGCCGTGGGCGGGGCGTTGTTGAGCCTGCTGTTCGCCTTCTTGACGCAGATCACATTGGCCAATCAGGTCGCGTCGGGCTTGGCGCTGACGCTGTTCGGGCTGGGGTTTTCGGCTTTGCTGGGGCAAAGCTATGTCGGGGTAAAACCGCCGCGGCTGCCGGATGTGAATTTCGGGCCCCTGCATGACATCCCCGTCATCGGACCGATTTTCTTTTCCCATGATATCATCTTGTACCTTGGCTTTGCGCTGGTCGTCGCGGTCTGGGCCGTGTTGAAATTCACCCGCATGGGGCTGATCCTGCGCGCCGTAGGTGAAAGCCACGAGGCGGCCCACGCCCTTGGCTATAAAGTCGTGCGGATACGAACACTGGCGATCATGTTTGGCGGGGCCTGTGCCGGATTGGGCGGCGCCTATATCAGCCTGATCCGTGTGCCCCAATGGACCGAAGGCATGACCGCAGGTGTGGGCTGGATTGCGCTTGCGCTTGTGGTTTTTGCCAGCTGGAAGCCATGGCGGCTGTTGCTGGGTGCCTATCTTTTTGGCGGCATCACCCAGCTTCAACTAAATCTGCAGGGTGCCGGCGTTGCTATTCCCGTAGAGTATCTGGCAATGTCACCCTACATCATCACCATCCTTGTACTGGTGATCCTTTCTGCGGATAAAAGCGCTGCTCCGGCATCGCTGGGCCGCATTTTTCACGCCTCAAACTAGGGGCATATCTTCAAGCGCCGGCAAAAAGGCGCGTTACTCAGGGGACTACGTTATGAAATTCACCACACTTATGGCCAGCGCGGCTTTGGCGCTTGGGCTTGCAGGCGGGGCCTATGCCCAGGACAAGACCAAGGTCGGCTTTGTCTTTGTTGGCCCCGTCGGCGATGGCGGCTGGACCTATGAACACAACCAAGGTCGTTTGGCTGTCGAAAAGGAATTCGGCGATGCCGTTGAAACCGTGTTTGTCGAGAGCGTGGCCGAGGGCCCCGATTCCGAGCGTGTGATGACGCAGATGGCATTGGACGGTGCGGATCTGATCTTTACCACCTCGTTTGGCTATATGGACCCGACCATCAACATCGCGGGCAAGTTCCCGGATGTGAAATTCGAGCACGCCACCGGCTACAAGCGCGCCGACAACGTGTCGACCTATTCCGCACGTTTCTACGAAGGGCGCGCCATTCAGGGCCACATCGCAGGCAAGATGACCAAATCGAACATCATCGGCTATATCGGGTCCTTCCCGATCCCCGAAGTGATCCGTGGCATCAACTCGGCCTATATCCACGCCAAGAAGGTGAACCCCGATGTCGAGTTCAAGATCGTCTGGGCCTACACATGGTTTGACCCTGCGAAAGAAGCAGACGCCGCCAAGGTTCTGATCGAACAGGGTGCGGATGTTGTCTTGCAGCACACCGATTCCACAGCACCTCAGGCGGCGGCACAAGAAGCAGGCGACGTGATCACCTTTGGTCAGGCGTCCGACATGGCGCAATACGCGCCCAAGCCGCGCGTCTCGTCGATCATTGACGACTGGGCCCCCTATTACATCGCCCGCACCAAAGCGGTCATGGATGGCACATGGGAAAGCACAGACACATGGGACGGCATCGGTGCCGGCATGGTTGGTATCGGCGAGATTACGGACGCCGTACCTGCTGATGTGAAAGAGGAAGCGCTGGCGCTGAAAGCGTCGATCGCGGACGGGTCCTACCACCCGTTCACCGGTCCGCTGAAAAAGCAGGACGGTTCGGATTTCCTGGCCGACGGCGAAACAGCCGATGACGGCACGCTGGCGGGCATGAACTTCTATGTCGAAGGCATCAAAGGCGACATTCCGAACTAAGCCGGACGTCCCGATAAACAATACAAAGGCCTCGCATCCGCGGGGCCTTTTTTATTTCGAGGTCATCACGTTACCCGCTGTCTTGCGACAAAAAGCGTCTGGCGCGTCTTGATCGAGCGGCCTACAGAAAGCACATGCGTTTTCTGCCCGCCTTTCCTTGTCAGCTGCTTGCCACCATTCTGGTGCTGCTGTCGCTTGCGACATCGGGGTTTGCGCATCGTTTCGCGCCAGTAGACTTGTCGCCCGAGCTGCAAGCCTATGTTGCCAATGGGGGCGCGCTGGCGGACCTCTGCGGCACTGGTGATAGCCCGCACTCAGGCAATATGGCCGATTGCAAGACCTGCCGTCTGATCGGTGCCATGGCGCTGCCCGAAGCGGTCACCGGCCTGCCCGTTCCCGTGCTTGAGAAAACGCAAACCCTGCGCTTTGTGGCGAAACGGCTGCTGCACACACGCAAGCCTGACCCCAGCCGGCTGACCCGCGCACCGCCCCAAGTCTGAACATCTATCCCATCTGTTCATTCTTTCCGCCTGCCGATGATGCAGGCCATTAGGCTTGGAGCCCTCATATGACCACCCCTACCCCCACCGCGCAGCCCCAAGGGCGCGTGAACAAACTCTATTTCGCGGCGTGGCGCTGGCATTTCTATGCCGGATTGTTCGTGCTGCCCTTCCTGTCGATCCTCGCCGTCACCGGCATGGCGATGTTGTGGATCGCGTGGATCGACGGGCGCGACGGTGAATATACCCCCGTGACCGTGCAAGAAACTGTCCTGTCGGTATCCCAGCAGTCGCAAGCCGCAGTCGAGGCCGTGCCCGGCGGCACGCTGGTTCAGTATGTGGCACCGCGCGCGCTCGATCTGGCGGCGCTGTTCCGCGTGGACCACGATGGTGATGCGGTCATGGTTGCAGTTGATCCCTATACAGCCAAGGTGATCGAGAGCTTTCCGCGTCGGTCCGGCTGGTATGATTTCGCGGATGGCATCCACAGTGATCTGATGCTGGGGGTGACCGGTGATCGCATGATTGAAGCCGCGGCTTCGATCGCCTTGGTGCTGATTGCAACCGGGCTTTATATGTGGTGGCCCCGAGGTGCAGGCTGGCGCGCAACGCTGGTGCCGCGTTTCACCAAAGGTCGCGCCACGTGGAAATCGCTGCACGGTGTCGTGGGCATCTGGGTGTCTGCGTTTCTGGTGCTCTTCCTGATCTCGGGCTTGTCTTGGGCGGGCATCTGGGGCGGCAAGATGGTGCAAGCCTGGAGCCAGTTCCCCGCCGAAAAGTGGGATGCCGTGCCCCTATCGGACGACATCCACGCCAGCATGAACCACCACCGCCGCGAGGTGCCTTGGGCGCTGGAACAGACGCCGATGCCTGCTTCTGGCAGCGACACAGGGGCTGCGGGCGTTGCAGGGGCCGTCACGATCGACAGCATCGACGCACTGGCGCGCGAGATCGGCTTTGACGCGCGTTATCAGATGAACCTGCCGCAGGGCGATACCGGTGTCTGGACGCTGAGCCGCGATTCCATGAACTCTGACAGTTCCGACCCGATGTCGGATCGCACCGTGCACATCGACCAGCACAGCGGCAATATCCTCGCCGATGTGCGTTATGCCGACTATTCGCTTGCAGGCAAGGCGATGGCGGTCGGGATTGCGCTGCACATGGGCACCTTGGGTCTGCTGAGCGTACTGGCCAATACGCTGGTCTGCCTGTCGGTCCTGTTCCTCTGCGTCAGCGCGCTGGTGCTTTGGTGGAAGCGTCGCCCTACCGCCGCTGGCCGTCTGTCCGCCCCGCCCATGCCGTCAGAGCTGCCGCTGTGGCAAGGTGCCGTGCTTGTCGGGCTGTTCGTCTCGATGGCCTTTCCCATGGCGGGGGCCGTGCTGCTGAGCGTGCTGGCGGTCGACGTGCTGATCCTGTCGCGCCTGCCCGCGCTGCGCCACCGCCTGACATGATCTGAAAAGCACCCCCGCGCCACCCGTCAAAGACGGCGCGGGGGATGCATCCCCACTATTCATCCGGCGGCAACACGCTATCATCAGCGTTATGATTAAAATCCACCACCTGAACCGGTCCCGCTCTCATCGCATTTTGTGGCTGCTCGAAGAAATCGGCGCGCCCTATGATGTCATTCCCTATAGCCGCGATACCAAGACCAATCTCGCCCCGCCCGAGCTCAAGCGCGTGCACCCGTTGGGCAAATCCCCCATGGTCGAGATTGACGGCACGCTGATTGCCGAGAGTGCCGCAATCACCGAAGTGCTCTGCACCCGTTTCGCCCCCGAGATGATACCGGATCGCGACAGCCCCGCCTATCTGCAGCACCTAGAACTGATGCATTTCGCAGAAGGCTCTGCCATGACGCCGATCCTGCTGAACCTCTATGTCAGCCGTTTAGGCGACGCCGGTGCACCACTGCATCCGCGCATCACGTCTGAACTGGACAACCACTATAGCTACATGAACAGCCGCGTGCGGGCGTCAGGCCACTTTGTGCAGGATACGCTGTCGGCTGCCGACATTATGCTCAGCTTTCCGGCAGAGATCGCGATGCAGCAAGGTCGCGCCAAGGATTATCCGGCGCTGGCGGGATTTGTCGAAATGATCCACGCGCGCCCCGCCTACGGTCGCGCCACCGCGCGCGGCAAGACCGACACCTAACCGCGCGGTTGCACGTCCCACCGGCCCGTGTCACCCATATGCGAACTGCTTGGGGCTGCTGAGACAGCCCCAAGCGGAAACCATTGCAACGGACAGGGGCCGCATATGAAACAGCACACATCCGATATCCTTGTCATCGGCGGTGGCATCGCAGGCATTTCGGCGGCGGCGCGCCTGTCCGGTGACGCCCAAGTCACGGTGATCGAAGGGGAAAAAGCGCTTGGCTATCACGCCTCTGGCCGGTCGGCCGCGCTGATCGAAGAGAACTACGGTGCCCCTTCCGTGCAAGCGCTGAACAAGGCCACCATCGGCTATCTGCGCGACGGCGGCTACCTGTCCCCGCGCGGACTGATGATCATCGCGGATCGTCATGAGGAAGAGGCGTTTTATAGCGATCTTGCGCATATGGGCGTTGAACAGATCTCCCCCGACGACGCCCTACGTCTTGTCCCGATCCTCGCTGCGGAACGGATCGCTTTTGCGGGCTATCACGCCGACGCCCATGATATTGATACTGACCGGCTGCTGCAGGATTTCGCCAAGGAGCTGCGCCGCAACGGTGGGCAGATCGACACGGGGCACCCCGTGACCGCGATCACCCGCAACGGCGACATGTGGGAGGTCACCGCAGGCGCACAAACCTACCACGCGAAGAAACTTGTGAATGCCGCCGGAGCGTGGGCCGACCAGATCGCCATTCTGGCAGGCGTCGCACCGCTGGGGATCACGCCTTTTCGCCGGTCGATGGCGCGGATCGCGGCACCGGGTGGGTACGACCTGTCGCGCTGGCCGATGTTCTTTGGCGTCGGCGAAACATGGTATGCCAAGCCCGACGCGGGCGCGCTGCTGATCTCGCCTGCCGAAGAGGACCCGACAGACCCCCATGATGCGTGGGCCGACGACATGGTGCTGGCAGAAGGGCTGGAGCGGTATCAGAATATGGTCGCCGTGCCGCTCACCAAACCCATCGCGACATGGGCGGGGCTGCGCAGTTTTGCCCCTGACCGCACGTTGGTGCTTGGCCCCGATCCCGCGGACCCCGATTTTATCTGGAGCGCGGGACAAGGCGGATACGGCTTCCAGACCAGCGCTGCTGCCTCGCAATTGGTGGCCGACCTGACCCTTGGCAACACCCCCTCCCTGCCCGACACAGTGGTCGCGGCACTGCGCCCCGACAGGCTACGCCCATGACCGGCAAGCTTCCCCCCTCCGCCAGCGTGGCGATCCCCGCCAGTGGCGCGATGCTGCACGCGCCCGCGGCCGACCGGAACAAAGACGCCCTGTGCGATCTGCTGCGCGAACACGCGCCGCAAAAAGGGCGTGCGCTCGAGATCGCCAGCGGCACAGGCCAGCATATCGCCGCCTTTGCCCGTGCCCTGCCCGATCTGCACTGGCAACCGACTGAACCCGCACCCGACCGCCGCGCCAGTATAGACGCCTATATCACCAAGGCGGCCTTGCCGAATGTCGCCCCCGCAGCACCGCTCGACGCCACGGCGACGAGCTGGAACGAAACTCTGCCAGCGCAAGACCTGATCTTTTTTGCCAACCTTTTGCACCTGATCCCGACGGACGCGGCCCAGCGTGTCATCACCGAAGCCGCCCTGGCCCTCGCCCCCGGCGGCGCGCTGATCTTCTATGGCCCGTTTGTCCGCGATGGCATCCTCACCTCGGAGGGAGACCTGAGGTTCGACGCCGAGCTGCGTTCCGCCGACCCTGCCATTGGCTACAAAGATACGGTCGACATCACGCGTTGGCTCAGCGATGCTGCGCTGAGCCCCATCGACCTTGTCGAGATGCCCGCCAACAATCTGGCCTTTATCGCACGAAAGCCGTGACCCTATGCCCCGACTTCGCGTTCTTGCCTTACTCTGCTCTTTTGCCCTCTCTGCTTGTGGCGCGCCGCAGATCTCTGTGCCCTTGGGGGACGTGACGGCAGCCAATTTCGGTGACCGCAAGCCGTTTGACTGGCCCGGCCAAAGCCCCGACCGCTATGCGGTGCACGGCATCGACGTGGCCCGTTTTCAAGACCCGCTGAACTGGGGCGAAGCACGGGTTTCGGGGGTGAACTTTGCCTTTATCAAAGCAACCGAAGGTGGTGATTTGCTGGACCCAATGTTCCAGAACCACTGGGACGGCGCAGGCCGTGCTGGCGTGGCACGCGGGGCCTATCACTTCTACTATTTCTGCACGACACCCGAAAAACAGGCCCGCTGGTTTATTGAAAATGTGCCCAAAACCGCCGGCATGCTGCCCCCCGTGCTGGATCTGGAGTGGAACCCGTTTTCGCCCACCTGCACACTGCGCCCGCCCGCCGATACCGTACGCCGCAACGCGCAAACCTTCCTGAGCATCCTGCGCGCCCACTATGGCCAGCAGCCCGTCGTCTACACCACGCCCGAGTTTTATGCCCAGAACGACATGGGGCGTCTGCGCGATGTGGAATTCTGGCTCCGCTCCACCGCCGCGCACCCGTCCGAGAAATACCCGAATGAACGCTGGACCTTCTGGCAATATACCAGCACAGGCCGCGTGACCGGAGCGCAGGGCGATATCGATATCGATATCAACGTCTACGCCGGCAGCCCCGCCAGCTGGGAAAACTGGCTTTCGCGGCGTCAGGTGCGGTAAGACGCGAAAGCAATCTATCAGGGTGCCACCTTGGACGTTGCAATTATAAAGTGAAGCTGGCACGATTTCTCAAGCGGAAATGGCAGGCACATGGCGACGCGTCGAAACTGGACCGAAGACGAGGTAACAGAGGCTTTGTCGCTGTATCTGCGGCTGCCCTTTGGCAAGTTCCACTCTGGCACACCGCAAATTATCCACATGGCCGAACGCATCGGGCGCACGCCGTCGTCTGTGGCGATGAAACTGTCCAACCTCGCCGCATTGGACGAAACGCTGCCGCAAAAGGGGCTCGCCAATCTGTCAGCGATGGACAGGCAGATGTGGGCGCGATATCGGCAGGATCCCTCCTTTGTATTTGCCGCCTATGAAGCACAGCTTGAGCCGCCAAAGTCCCAGATGGCCGGTTTTTCAGAACAGCGGCAAGCAGACTGAATCGCCAAGCAATCAGAGGTCACCCGACGTGCGGTGGTGCAGCGTCGCGGTCAAAGCTTCTTCCGCGAAATGATCCTGAACAATTACCGATCACGCTGCGCGCTGACAGGGATCGATGACGCGCGTCTTCTGACCGCAAGCCACATTGTCGGGTGGCAGGAGGACAAGGCGCAGCGGTTTTACCCTGAAAACGGTATATGTCTGAACGCGCTGCATGATCGCGCCTTTGACCGGCATCTGATCAGTTTTGACGACGACTACCGCATGCTCATCGCCGATGATATGCCTGATGAAGCCAAACACAAACTAACTGCCGGAGCCTCCGAAAGCCTGCAACCGCCCGAGCGGTTCCTGCCTGATCCTGCGTATCTACAACATCATCGGCAGCGCATGGCCGAGCGGCAAAACAGGCCGCCGCTCGGTTAAGGTCAGACTTTACCCATCCACGCGGATCGTCGCGTTCTTGGGATCATAAGGACTGTCCTCGACGATCTCGGCGTCCCACAGCTGGTCGAACATCTTGATCTTCAGCTTGGTCCCTACCTCAGACACATCAGGCTTGACATAGCCCATGCCAATCGACTTCCCGAAGGCGACGGAATACCCGCCCGAGGTCAAGCGACCCACGCGCGTATCTCCGTGGTACAACACTTCGCGGCCCCAAGGATCGGCATCCTCTGGTCCATCGATCAGGATCGTGACACATTTGCTGCGAATGCCATGTGCCTGCATCGCCTCCTTGCCGTGGAAGTCCTTCGACAAGTCGACAAAGCGCGGCAGGTCGGCCTCAAGCGGGGTCGCGTCGCGGCCTAGTTCATTGCCGAAGGCGCGGTATGATTTTTCCTGCCGCAACCAGTTTTGCGCCCGCGCGCCGACCAGTTTCATGCCATGTTTCTCGCCGGCTTTCTCCAGCAGATCGAATAGGTGGTTCTGCATCTCGATCGGGTGGTGCAGCTCCCAGCCCAACTCTCCGGTATAGGCGACGCGGATGGCACGCACGGGCACCATCCCAAGCTCTATGTTGCGCATGGTCAGCCAGGGGAACCGCTTGTTGCTAAGCACCGTTTCGGGATCAGCGTCCTTGATGATTTCTTTCAGCACGTCGCGCGATTTCGGACCGGCAATGGCAAAGACACCCCATTGCGTGGTCACATCGTGGCACTCGATATAGCCGAACTCGGGCGCTTTATCGGCGATGGCCTTGCGCAGGAAGTCGCTGTCATAGGCGGTCCAGGCCCCCGCAGACACGAGGTAGTATTCATCCTGCGCCAGACGCACGATGGTATATTCGGTGCGCGTGGTGCCATTGATGGTCAGCGCATAGGTTAGGTTGATCCGCCCGACGGACGGCAGTTTGTTACACGTGAACCAGCTCAGGAATTCCGTCGCCCCCGGCCCTTTGACCAGATGTTTGGTAAAGGCCGTGGCATCGATCAACCCCACGCCTTCGCGGATCGCCTTGGCTTCCTCTACTACATGCTCCCACCACGCACCGCGCCGGAACGACCGGCTGGCGTGATCGTCAAAGCCCATGGGCGCAAAGTAGTTCGGACGCTCCCAGCCATTCACATGACCAAACTGCGCACCACGGGCAGCCTGACGGTCATAGGCGGGCGAGGTCCGCAAGGGGCGACACGCAGGGCGTTCTTCGTCGGGATGGTGGAGGATATAGACGTGCTCATACGCTTCTTCGTTCTTGCGCGCGGCATATTCGGTGGTCATCCAGTCGCCATAGCGTTTGGGGTCCAGTGACGCCATGTCGATCTCGGCCTCGCCGTCGACCATCATCTGCGCAAGGTAGTATCCCGTGCCCCCTGCCGCTGTGATCCCAAAGGAAAACCCTTCGGCCAGCCACATATTGCGCAGACCGGGCGCCGGACCAACTAGCGGGTTGCCGTCGGGCGTATAGCAGATTGGCCCGTTGAAATCGTCCTTCAAACCGGAGTCGGCGCAGGATGGCACACGTTCGGCCATCGCCATATACTGATCCGCAATCCGGTCCAGATCCAGCGGGAACAGATCAGCCCGGAAGCTGTCCGGCACGCCGTATTCAAACCGGGCCGGTGCGCCGTGCTCGTAGATGCCTAGAATCCAGCCGCCGCGTTCTTCGCGCGCGTAGGATTCATTGTCGGCGTCGCGCACAACCGGATGCTCCGGATTGCCTTCGGCGCGCCATTTGACCAGCTCCGGATCCTGATCCATCACGATAAATGTATGTTCTACCGGAATGGCGGGCATCTTGATCCCAAGCATCTGAGCCGTCCGCTGCGCGTGGTTGCCGCTGGCGGTGACAACATGCTCGGCGGTGATCACGACCTGCTCGTCCGAGGGCACTAGGTTGCCGCCCTTCTCGACCATCTTGGTGACGGTGACTTCCCAAGCTTCCCCGTTCCAGTGAAACGCATCGGCCTGCCATCTGCGTTCGATCATCACGCCGCGCTGCCGCGCCCCTTTGGCCATCGCCATGGTGACGTCGGCGGGGTTAATGTAGCCGTCGGTATCGTGATACAGTGCGCCTTTCAGATCGTCGGTCTTGATCAGCGGCCATTTTGCCTTGATCTCATCCGGCGTCATGAAGGTGTAGGGCACGCCACAGGTCTCTGCCGTGGAGGCATAGAGCATGTATTCGTCCATGCGCGCGTCCGTCTGCGCCATGCG
Source organism: Sulfitobacter sp. M22 (assembly GCF_021736025.1). Classification (NCBI taxonomy): domain Bacteria; kingdom Pseudomonadati; phylum Pseudomonadota; class Alphaproteobacteria; order Rhodobacterales; family Roseobacteraceae; genus Sulfitobacter; species Sulfitobacter sp. M22. Next base: position 1,714,294 of record NZ_WMEC01000001.1, read on the forward strand.
CAGGTTGCCGACCACGGCAAAGCCCGCGTTCAGACCGGTTTCTTCCTCAAGCGTTTTATAGAACTTGATCGAATAGTCATGAATGTGCGTCGTCGCAAAGGACATGTTGAAATAGGGCAACAACCCCGCCGCGTGCCAGGTAGAGCCAGAGGTCAGCTCGTCCCGCTCAAGCAGCATCACATCATCCCATCCGGCGCGGGCCAGATGATAGGCAATCGATGTGCCGACGGCACCGCCGCCCACTACCAGTGCTTTGACTTGAGTTTTCATGAATCCGATGCTCCGCCAGAATAGGTCCTAGCGACATCTAGCAGCCTTCGCGCAAAACGCAGAACCCAGCCGACCAAAGACAGCACAAATGCGACCAACGTCGAAAAACTCGCGCATCCGCCGCTTCCAAATGGAAATAAATCCCCGCCGGAGGCATCGCGTCCCTGCCCTAGGCAGGGACCGATTTAGTATTTTGCGCTAACCTGTTACGCGACAGCTTCGGGTAGAATCTTGCCCGGGTTCATAATATTGTCTGGGTCCAACGCCCGCTTGATCGCGCCCATGACATCGACTGCGGCCCCAAGCTCTTTGACCAGATAGGGGCGTTTGCCCTGTCCGATGCCATGCTCACCCGTGCAGGTCCCCTCCATCGAGATCGCGAGCTCGTTGAGCCAGCTGATAAAGCTTTCTGCGCGGGCGACTTCATCCGCGTCGTCCATATCCAGCAGCAGCGAGGCGTGGAAATTGCCGTCACCTGCGTGGCCGACGATGGGCGCGATCAGGTCCAGCTCCGCCGCTTTGGCGTTCGCGCGACCGACCGCTTCGGCCAGCCTTGAGATCGGCACACAAACGTCGGTCGCCACCGCCTTGCAGCCGGGGCGCAGGGCCAGCATCGCCCAATAGGCATCATGGCGCGCTTGCCACAGCTTGTTGCGTTCCTCCATCGTGGTGGTCGCCTGATAATCGGTGCCGCCGTTTTCATCGGCGAGCGCTGCGAATGTCTCAGTCTGTTCGACCACCCCCGCGTCAGAGCCGTGGAACTCCAGCAGCAACATCGGCGTTTCGGGTAGCGACAGCTTGGCATAGCCGTTCACCGCGCGCACGACCATCGCGTCCAGCAGCTCTATCCGCGCGACGGGCAGCCCGTATTGGATCACGCTTTGCACCGTTTCACAGGCCGCCTCGACCGAGGGGAAGGAACAGCGGGCAGAGCTGATCGCCTCGGGGATGCCTTGCAGCTTCAGCGTGATTTCGGTGATCACGCCCAATGTCCCTTCAGAGCCCACCATCAGACGCGTCAGATCGTATCCCGCAGATGATTTGCGCGCCCGTGCGCCAGTGCGGATTACCGTGCCATCGGCCATCACCGCCTCGACCGCCAGCACGTTGTCCTTCATCGTGCCATAGCGCACCGCATTGGTGCCCGAGGCCCGCGTCGCCGTCATCCCGCCAAGCGAAGCATTGGCCCCGGGATCAATGGGAAAGAACAGGCCCTGATCCCGCAGATGGGTGTTCAGCGCCTCGCGGGTGACGCCGGGTTGCACGCGGCAATCCAGATCGCCGGCGTTGACTTCGACCACCGCGTCCATCTGGGTGACGTCAATCGACACACCCCCCGCGGGCGCATTCACATGCCCCTCAAGCGAGGTGCCGGTGCCAAAGGCGATGACCGGCACCTTATGCGCGGCGCAGACCTTGACCACAGCGGCGACATCGTCGGTCGAACGGGCAAAGACCACGGCGTCGGGGGCCTGATTTCTGATCCAGGTCGTCGTATGCCCGTGCTGTTCGCGGATCGCTTCGCCCGTCTGGAATCGTTCGCCGAATTGCTGCTTGAGGATACCCAAAGCGGTGTCGATCCCGGTCTCGTTGCGGGGCATGTCGGTGGTCTGTGCCATGTGGTCTTTCCTTTGGTTCAGAATGGGCGATCACTCGCCAAGGGCGATGCCTTCGCGGCGCGGGTCAGCCCCGCCGCGCAGATCATCGCCAATCGAAATCATATGCAAGCCCGAGGTCAGCGCGCGGGTGTTCACCTCGTAGCCAAGCGCGGTCAACGCATCGGCCATCGCGGCGGCGTCGGTGCCTTCTTCTAAGTCGTAGGGGCCGAAACGGTTGATCGCATGGGGCAGTGCTGCAGCTTGTTGCACATCCATACCCCAATCCAGATGCGCGATGATCGCGCCCGCGACATAGCCGATGATGCGGCTGCCACCGGGGCTGCCCACGGCCAAAACCGGCGCGCCATCTTTCATTACAATCGTCGGTGCCATCGACGAGCGCGGGCGTTTTCCCGGCTCGACCCGATTGGCAATCGGCACGCCATCGGTATGCGACCGGAAAGAGAAATCCGTCAGCTCGTTGTTCAACAAAAGCCCGCGCACCATCAGGCGGCTCCCAAAGCCGTTTTCGATGGTGGTGGTCATGCTTGCGACATTGCCCATGCTGTCCACGATCGACACATGCGAGGTCGAGGGCAGCTCGATAGAGATATCATCGGCAAAGTTTAAGGCATGGTCAAAAGCGGGCGCGCCCGCGGTGACTTCGGGCAGCGCATCGTCGCCCTGCAACAACTGGGCGCGTTCCGCCAGATAGGATTGGTCGAGCATACCGGTCACCGGCACCGGCACATAATCGGTATCGGCCACATAGCGCCCCCGATCCGCAAAGGCGAGCCGCGAGGCATCGCCGATCAGCCGCAGCACATCTGCGTCCGCCGGTCCGGCGCTCAGGTCCGCGTTTTCCAACAGCCCCAGTATTTGCCCAACGGCCAGCGCACCAGAGGACGGCGGCCCCATGCCACAGACCTCATGCCCGTGATAGGGCGCGCAAAGGGCGTCGCGTTCCTTGACCCGATAGATCGACAGATCGGCCTCTGACAGCACACCGGGGTTGGTGGCCCCTTGGACAGCCCCCACGATGTCGCGCGCAATGTCGCCGGTATAGAAAGCATCGGCCCCGCGTTCCGCCAGCGCTGCAACCGTGCGGGCATAATCGGGATTCTTGAGCGTATCGCCTGCTTGAACCGGCACGCCATTGGGCATGAAGTAATCTGCGGTTGTCGCGGAGGTTGCCAGCCGTTCGGCGTCATCAGCCACCAGCCCCGCAAGGCGTGGGGACACGGCAAAGCCCTTCTCGGCCAGTGCGACAGAGGGGGCCAGCAGCTCGGCCCAGGGCTGGTTGCCCCATTTCTCATGCGCTGCGGCCATCAACGCAGGGGTGCCCGGCGTGCCGACCGACCGCCCGCCAACGACGGCGTCAAAGAACCCCAGCGGCACACCTTGATCGTCCTGAAAGAGTTGCGGCGTGACCGCCAGCGGCGCGGTTTCGCGCCCGTCCAGCGTGGTCAGCTTGCCCGATGCGGCGTCATACCAGACCAGAAACGCCCCGCCGCCCAGGCCAGAGCTTTGCGGTTCAACCAGCCCCAGCATCGCTTGGACGGCGACCAGCGCATCGGCAGCGGTGCCGCCCCGTGCCAGCACATCCGCCCCCGCCTGAACCGCATGAGGGTTGGCGGCGGCGACCATCCAGTTCTGAGCTATGACGGGTTCGCCCGCATCCTTAGCCTCGAAGGCGGCGGTGATCTGCGGCGACATGGCGGTAAAGCTGCCTTGGCCGGCACCTTCGGGGGCGACGCTATCGGCGGCCTGTTGCGCGATAGCGGCCCCGCTTACAAAACCGCCTATGGCGATGGCTGTGCAGGTCCGCCCGATGTATTTTACAATGTGATGTGCAAGCATGGTCCCCTCCCCGTTCCGGTGCTCGGGGTCAACCTACTTGTTTTTAGCGCCAGCGCAAATTGAACCGTGCCGGCGCCGCGCCTAAAGCATCGAGGGTACGACCTGATCCGGCGGACGGTGCCCGTCTTCGAAGGTCTTGATGTTGATGATGACCTTCTCGCCCATCTCGACGCGGCCCTCTAGCGTGGCCGACCCCATATGCGGCAAGAGCACGACATTGGTCAGCTCGCGCAGACGCGGATTGATGGCTGTGCCGTGTTCATAAACGTCCAGCCCAGCCCCTTGCAGCTCCCCGGCGCGCAGCATCCGCGTGAGGGCATTTTCGTCGATAACTTCCCCCCGAGAGGTGTTTACGATCACCGCATCCGGCTTCATCAGTTTAAGCCGGCGGGCGTTCATCAGGTGGAAGGTGCTTGGGGTGTGGGGGCAGTTGATGCTCATCACGTCCATCCGCGCAACCATTTGATCAAGGCTTTCCCAATAGGTCGCGCCTAGGCTCTCTTCGATCTCGGGGCGCAGGCGGCGGCGGTTGTGGTAATGAACCTGCATCCCGAACGCGGCAGCGCGGCGCGCGACAGCTTGACCGATACGCCCCATCCCTAGAATGCCCAAGCGACGGCCGCTGACACGCCCCCCAAGCAACGCGGTCGGGGCCCAGCCCTGCCAGTCGCCTGACTGCATCTGCGCCATCCCTTCGGACATGCGCCGCGTCACGGCAAGAATCAGGGCCATGGTCATGTCTGCGGTGTCTTCGGTGAGCACACCGGGGGTGTTCGAGACCAAGATACCGCGCTGCCGGGCCGTCATCACGTCAATATGATCGACGCCCGCCCCGTAGTTCGCGATCAGTTTAAGCCGGTCCCCCGCCTGCCCGATCAGGGCCGCGTCGATTTCGTCGGTCACGGTGGGCACTAGAATATCCGCGGTTTTCATGGCTTCGCCCAGCTCAGAGCGGGTCATCGGCGTGTCATCATCGCGCAACGTCACATTGAACAGTTCCGTCAATCGCTTTTCGACGACTTCCGGCAACCGTCGCGTGACTACAACACTTAGCGGTTGCTTTGACATTGTGGGCCTCCCAAATATGGCTTTGCACTGTGCTTGATGGCATGGTGTCCCAAGCAGAGACGAGGCACAAGAACCTCGCAGGGCAAAACTGCATTAAATCAACGGCAATAGACCAGACAGGCAGTCATGATACCGAAGTTACGTTCCGTCCTTTTAGGCGCTTTTGCAGCTGTTCACCTGTTCAGCGCCCCCGTTTATTCGGAAGAGGTCGGACAGGTGACGAACCTGCCGGTGCCCCGCTTTGTGTCTATGAAAGCCAGCGAGGGGAATGTGCGGCGCGGTCCTTCGCTGACGCACCGGATCGATTGGGTGTTCAAACATCGCGACCTGCCCCTGCGCATCACGGCAGAGCACGGCCACTGGCGCCGCGTCGAAGACCGCGACGGCATGGGCGGCTGGGTCCATTATTCCCTATTATCCGGCACGCGCACCGTTTTGGTCGAACAGGACCGCCTGCAATTGCGGGCGCGTCCCGACCCAAAGGCCCCTATCGAGGCAGAACTTGAACTGGGCGTGATCGCGCGGCTCGGGGCATGCGACCTTGAATGGTGCTACTTGCGGGTCGACGGCTTTAAGGGCTGGGCCCCTAAGGCGCGGCTGTGGGGCGTGGGCGCGCAAGAGCTGCGCGACTAGCCCTGCAATTGCACATGGCGCGATCTTGGGCTTAGGTGACGCAACACCTTACCCAGCGATCAGGAGCCCCCATGCAAGCAGTCACCTATTCAACCCTTGGCGAAGCGTGTGATGTGCTGACCCTGACCGAAATGCCAACCCCTGCCCCAGCCGCGAACGAAGTGCTGGTCCGGCTGTCAGTATCGGGGGTAAACCCCTCTGACGTGAAATCCCGGCGCGGCCGCCCCGGCGTGACCCATCCGCCGTTCGATCAGGTGATCCCGCACAGCGATGGCGCCGGCGTGATCGAAGCAGTCGGCGCAGGTGTGGACCCCGCCCGCGTCGGCCAGCGCGTCTGGATCTGGAACGGACAATGGCAGCGGCCTTTCGGCACTGCCGCAACACATATCGCCCTGCCACAGGCGCAGGCGGTACCGCTGCCCGATGACGTGAGCTTTGAAACAGCGGCCAGCCTTGGCATCCCCGGATTGACCGCAGCCCATGCGGTATTCAACGGGGGGGATGTCGCCGGACAAACACTTCTTATTCAGGGGGGCGCGGGCACCGTCGGCTATCTGGCGGTACAATTCGCCACTTGGGCCGGCGCACGTGTCATCGCCACCACCGGGCAAAGCGGGGCCGAACGCGCAAAGTCCGCCGGTGCCGATGTGGTGGTAGATTATAGTGCGACCGATCTGGCGCAACAGGTGCTGGATGCCAACGGTGGCGCACCCGTCGACCAGATCATCGAGGTAGAGTTCGGCGCAAATATCGCGCTGGATGCCGAAGTGATCAAACCCAACGGGCGCATCGCGGCCTACGGGTCTGCCAAGGTGATGGAGCCGACACTCCCTTTCCTGCCCCTGCTCTTCAAGGCGGTCACCATCGACATCATCCTCGTCTACCTGCTGACCGAAACCGAACGTGCCTTGGCAATCGAAAAAACCCACCAGGCATTAGCCGACGGCGCGCTGCACTGTCCGGTAGAGCAGACATTCGCATTATCGGACACAATCAAAGCACACGAGGCCGTTGAGGCCGGTGCCCGCGCCGGTGCCATTTTGATCGACTGCGAGGGCTGACAGCGTTAGCGCACGGCATACCCCGCGCCCCTGCAGCGGAGGAGACGGCGGGGGTGCGCCCCCTCGTCCCTTTCCGCGCGATCAAATTTTGTCTCAATAGCGCGATATTAGGAGGCGTTAGGTTCCCTCCGACGGCGTAAAGCCGTTGAACACCGCCAATAAGGCACAGCCTGCGCCGCCCGAAACGCGGATCAAAAATAAATTCCGAGATTCTCCTCACTTTTCCTCCAGAAAGGTATTGCACCCCCCCGCACTCCGGACTAATTACGCCCACACGTTGGGATGTAGCCAAGTGGTAAGGCAACTGTTTTTGGTACAGTGTACCGTAGGTTCGAATCCTACCATCCCAGCCAACACACATGAAAAATCGCATACTTTCCAATGGGATAGCCGTTGATCAAGCGGCCACCCTCCCATCTCCACTTCGCGGTGGTTCACAAACTGGTTCACATCGGCCGGGATGCAGGCCAAGTGACTCGCGAAGGAAGTGGGGACTTCACCTCGTTCGCAGAAACGGGGTCTTCTACTTTCGGAGACGCTGGACGACGCCATTGCGAAAAAATGGCGCCCCAGAATTTCTGTCTGTCTCTCTTCGAACAAATATCCTCTCTGAAGCGGTAAAGCGGTCGGCTGACCTGCTTTCCGCCGTGGAAGCAGGAGAACGAAACATGCTGATGGAACTTCAGGAGTCGCCAGTAAACTCGGGACGCATGCAAGAGATGCTCAAGGAGCTTGTGCGTCAGGCCTTTGTTCGAATGATTGCCAGACAAGAAAGCGATCTTTCAATCGGCAATCCAGACACACACCTCAGCCAAATTAGTGCAGAAAGCGATCGTATCCGAGCTGCTCAGAAAGCAAGGGACTGGTCTGTCGCATTGCCCTTCGCCGGTGAAATTGCACGTAAAAACGGTATGGATCCTGATGACCTTGCCGCTCCGGCGGTGGCTCGGCAAGTGTTGGCACTCATCCGCCAGCTCAACGATCTAAGCCTGAGTGTAGAGCAAAACTTTGAAGACCCGCTGAATGCCGGGCGAGAGATATTACTTGGCCATGGCATCGTGCCGACCCGCGAAGCCCTCAAACCACCGATGCAGCTATCGGAAGCAATTGAAAAGGCCTGTTCGGAAGCGCCCCGCGATGTTGAGACCAAAATCCGCGTTATCGGAAAGCTCGCACTCGCCTTCTTCGGTGACATCCCCGCCTCAGCGATCGTGCTCGAGCAATCTTTCGAGTTTCTACACTTGGTCTGGATGTTACCCAAAGCCTGGGGCAAGTCCCACGGACGGAACCGCCACGGACAGGTAGGAAAAGAACTGTGTCCCCACGATGAAATTCTTCAGGCCAATACAAATGACGCCAAACTTATTTCGGAGATCACGGACCTCGACACGATGTCGATACCCGACAAGCGTCGCCGATTGGTTCAAGAACTGACTCCTCGGATCACAGATGGATACTTGTTTACGCAGCGCGACATGTTCAATCGTATACTCCGCGCGGCGCTTGGAAAGAAGCGCGTAGCTCGCGATCTTGACGATGAGGACCGCATCCTCCCTTCTCATGCGCAACTGAATAGTCGCATGCGGGCATGGCATAAGGCACAAAAGACCCCCTGCGGTCTTCCGATGCGGGTGTCGCGTCCGAAACGTCGGATGTCCTGGTCGCTTGAACGCTTGTCGAAATTACTCAGCTCACCAATTTATTTTGGCACCTCTTCACAATCGCAGCGTAGTCGCAAGGCGACAGCGAGCAAGCGATATATCACCAGAGATGCAATCTATTGGGTTCCCTTAATAATGATCACGATGGGAGTCCGACCTGAAGAAATTCTCCAAGCGACCGTGGCAGACGTAATCCGCCGCGATGGCATCCTTTGTCTTTTTGTAGGAGACGAGGAAGATTCAATGCTCAAGAATGAGCAGTCGCGGCGTGTTCTCCCCATTCCGCAGATCTTGCTCGAACTCGGTTTTAGAGAATGGATCGTGGCGCGAAAAAAGGCAGGTGAAACTTGGCTCTTCCCTGAAATTCAGCCGGACAAAAACCACGGCCGTAGGTCGCAAATTTTCGGTGATAGGCTTCGTAATATGCTTAAAACACTGAAGCTTCACTCGGAACGAGAAGACATCTATGCAATGCGCCGAACCCTTTCTTCTAAACTTATGCAACTTGGCATCGATACGGGCACCCGGCAAAAAATACTTGGTCACCTTGAAGGCACGACCATTGACCGCCATTACACAGACCACGGTCTTCTCGAATTGAAAGACATCCTCGACGCTCTCGACTACGGCATCATTGTCGGGCGTGATCGCCGCTTTGATTTTCCAATTATTACGGGTAGCAGCGCGCTGCTCTTAACTGCCCTCGATGTTGAACTGGCAATGACCGATCAGCGAGAGGTTTCCGCCGTCCTACTCCGCGATTCAGAAACGGACGAGATAATTTTCGAAGCAACAATTTCAGGCCAGAAAGCCCCATCGGAACCACCCTGGGGTGAATGTGCCTCGCTTGATGCAGTGGAAGCCGCGACGCAGATCCTGTCGCTCAGTCGGCAGTATTCATTAACTATGCCAGCGAATGAAGAGGCAACGGCCGCGATCGAGCATTTGCTAATTTTGGTCGATGACAAACCTTTTTATAGTCAAGTGCGCCGCGAAGAGCGTCGTGCGCACGGCGATCAGGCAACGTTGGACAATAATCTTGAGCATGAGCCCAATTCGGAAGCGGATAACGCCGATCTGCGAACTGCTACCCTCGGTCGAGGCGACCTTGTAATCTGCTTGTTTCCTACGCGAAGCGCCGGTTCAAGCGGTTCCGCGCCACGTCCAGGGCTGATTGTCGATACTCGCACACTTGCTGGTCAAACTTATCTCGACGTTGCATGGGGTGGGCCAATGAATGCTTCAGGGGTGGTGCCCCATGAACTTGCCTTGGCACAGCCGAAAGAGATGATAGAGGCGCAAATCGACATTCCGACACGATTCAATCTACGCCGCCGCGTTCTCGTCCCTGAGAAATCCAAAGTTTACTTGCATGGACGATTAGGCCACATCGGCGATAGTGCTTGTGCACGGCTCGGAGAATGCCTCCTCCATGCCGGGGATGTATCCCCGGAGCCGATACAGGAAACCGGGCACCCTGCGCGCGCTCTGACCATTGAACGACGCCGCACTAAATCTGTCCGGCCAGGAACAAGTCGTTAACCTTGTTCTCTTGAATTTCACGATATTCAAAACATTGAAACCTGCAGCCAAGCCTGTGAGCGATACCTGAACCGCGACTCTTGCCGAACTCAGGGTAGGGGTGTCATCGCATTTCCTCCAATATCTTTTCGCGAAAGACCTCGGCTGGCGTTTTCCATCCAAGGCACTTGCGCGGCGTGTTGTTGAGGCGATCACAGATCACCTTCATATCGTGATCTGTGCATTGCCGGATGTCGCGTTTGCGGGGCAGCCACCTTCGAAGGCGTCGGTTTGTGTTCTCGACTGTGCCTTTTTGCCAAGGGCTGGAAGGGTCACAAAACCACGTCTGGGTTCCGATCTCGGCTTGGAGGTGCGGCCAACTGACAAACTCGGTTCCGCGGTCGAAGGTAATGGACCGACGGGCGACGAAGGGGAGATCTCTAATGGCACTCATGATCTTACCCATAACCGGCTTGGTGCGCTTGTTGGGGTTCTTTAGGATCACAGTGAAGCGGCTGACGCGCTCAACCAATGAGGTAACGTTGGACTGGCCAAGCTTTTGTTTGAACAGCATCAAATCAGCTTCCCAGTGGCCAAACTGACGGCGATGAGCAACATCATCAGGTCGGAACAGGATACTGACATCGCGGTGGAATTTGGGCTCTCTGCGTTTTCTGGTGCGACGTGGTCTGCGGGCGACACGGTGGGTCGGTAGATACCACCACAGGTCTTCGCGCTGACCTTCCTTGGAATAGATATAGCGATAGATGGTTTCCTGGCAGACCCTGAGGGGAGTGCGCTCGTGGATCATGCGGTTACTGATCTGCTCGGGTGTCCAACCGTTCTTGATACGCTCAATCACACGCTTGCGAAGCTCGGGATGTTTGATCAGTTTGCGCTCCCGAGCACGACGCTCCGCTTGCATCAGGTGCGCAGCGGCACCGTAATAGCCATCGCATCCAGGCATGTTTTCATCCGAGAAATTGTTGCGTTTTAGCTCGCGGAATATCGTTGATCTGCAGCGCTTCAGAACGCGCGCCATCTCATCGACAGGGACCTTTGCGTGTCTCCAGCGTTCTATCTTGCGTCGTTCTGTGATACTTAGTTGGTCGTAAACGGCTCCCATACCGATTCCTCTCATTAGATAAACTACTGTTTTCTAACAAGAGTCGCACTTGGGGATAGCGCGCGCCCCCCCCCCTGAATCTCGCGCATAATAAATCTCAGATTTGGCGAACCAAGCTTAGCCTCCCAGCAAAAAGCTGACGGCCAATCACGTCCAATTAGTAAATACTATTTGGCTCGAGGGGACATTTGTCAGAAATAATTGCTGTGAAATCGCAAGCACACCCACTTCCTTCAGACAACGAATGCGCACCCCGAGTTTGTCAAACTCGGTTTGACAAACAGTAAGGCAATCTTCAAATGACAAATAATGCATCGAAAATGAAGCACCGCGGACGCCCCCTGAGTTACCAGCCTGAATTGGTTTACGAGGTTGTCGAACGTCTTCTGGAAAACGGGACCCCACGAGCCAGCATCGATGCCTCTCTCGTCAAGCAAGAGCTTTGCCAGACATACGGCATTAAGGACACGATCCGCTTGGAGAGCCTAAAGCGGGTTGTAGACGATGCGGTTTCAGAGCTTCAACAAAATCAGGATCGCGCATTGCTTTCTACGTTGCCCGAAACCGTCACCGCATCAATAGATCACTTCATGAAGGGAGCGCGCGATGCCTTTGCGATACTGGTCGCAGAGCAGAACGCAAAATGTCAGGCCGAAGCGGAGACGCGATGCGCAGAACTGCAATTCGATAAGCGATCGGCGCAACGGCATATTTCAGAACTTGAAGCGGAAATAACCCAGCTCCAGAAAGACAAACAGAAGCTTGTCGAGCAAAGGGATTGTAGCATTGCTGATGCTGCATACATTCGAAATCAACTAAGTGAAATTAAGGAAGAGGTTACCCGGCTTCGCGGCGCAAACGATTTCGCGCAGCAGCTTATGGATCAGTATAAGCAGTATGGCGGCAGCGTCGAAAACCAGACAGACGTAGTCGGCCGCGGCCAGGCAACAAGAAGAGAAGCAGTGTCCAGCAAACTTAAATAATTGTGACGTTCAAAACAACGATTAGGCTGTTAATCAATTGGTCGTAGGTTCAATTCCTATCGCCGGGGCCAATCAAATCCCCTCAAGTCAATGATTTGAAGTATTTTTCATTGGTAACTTATGAGGTGTCCACCAACCCTATCCGTTGCTCGAGAGTTCTGTGAACTTTTCACAGTGCGAACTCTCTCTCACCGGATATCATCATCTAAATTCCTAAGCAATTTGCTCGCCAATGATCTCTCGTCGGCGCCGACACTATCATCTGCGGCTATCCTCATCAGTCTGCCTTGAACCAGTGAATGACCCCCGAAGAAAGTATCGAGGGTATTTATTCTGAGCTTATACTGGACACCGTGTGCCGAAGAATCGCTCCAACTCATCATCTTTTGCAAGACGTTCAGTAAGCCAGGGTCAGTCGTTGTTTGGTCAGCTTGAACCGCCCCGATTTTACCGGAGGGTGCTTTGTTCAACGTCAGGCTACTTTATCGAGTGTGTTTAGATTTGCATAGAATACCTCCTCTGCTTCTGCGGGTGTGATGTATCCGATGGGACCGAATAGCCGACGGTTGTTATACCAATCGACCCATTTCAGCGCTTCCCATTCGACTTCGCGCCTCGATTTCCATGGACCGATCTGGTTGATGACCTCTGTTTTGAACAGGCCAATGACGCATTCAGCGAGGGCATTATCATAGGAATCGCCGACTGTTCCAACCGATGGATCAATACCGAATTCGACAAGGCGCTCGGTATACTTGATCGAGAGATATTGCGATCCACGGTCTGAGTGGTGAACCAAGGTATTGTTATCAAGTGTTTTTCTTTGCCAGATTGCTTGATCCAAAGCGTCGAGAACGAACTGCGTCGCCATTGAGGTCGATACGCGCCAGCCAACGATCCGGCGCGCAAAGACATCGATGACGAAAGCGACATAGACCGTTCCCGACCACGTCGGGACGTATGTGAAGTCAGAGACCCAGAGCTGGTTAGGCCGATCTGCTTTGAACAAGCGGTTTACCTTGTCGTCAGGGCACGGCTGGGAGGTGTCCGGATTAGTCGTGACAACCTTTTTACCCCGAACTACGCCCTTGATGCCCAAATTGCGCATCAACCGCTCCACCGTGCATCGTGCGATCTCCTGATTATCGCGCAGTAAGACATGCCAGATCTTCCGCACACCATAGAGCTTGCGGTTCTCTTCCCAGGCCGCATTGATCTTGATGCACAGATCAGCGTCAGACTTCGCCCGGGCTGAAGCCCGATCAGGATCACGCGCGATGGAGCGCCGTTCATAATAGGTGGACTGGGCGATTTGCAGCATTTTTGCACATCGGCTCGACCCCGAACTCACCGCGATGTTCTTCAATGAAAGCAGTCACTTGCGAAACGGGCGGTCGAGCTCCGCCTGGGCAAAATACGCTGATGCTTTCTTCAGGATCTCATTGGCCTGCCGGAGTTCGCGCACCTCGCGCTCCAACTCCTTGATCCGCGCTTTCTCGGCACTGGTTTGGCCAGGCCGTTCGCCGCCATCACGCTGAGCCTGCCGGACCCAAACGCGAAGACTGTCTGGCGAACAGCCCAATTTGCTTGCGATCGCTGTGAATAAAGCAGCTTCGCTACGATACTCATCGCGGTGTTCCATCGCCAACCGCACCGCACGTTCGCGGAACTCAGGTGAATACGGCTTCGAGGTCTTCTTGTTGTGTGACTGTTCCATAATGGGCAATTCTCCGAAAGTTTTGCCCTCCGGTAAACCCGGGGCGGTTCAAACATCATGAGAGCGCATTCAAGGCGCGGGCAATCTCGGCAATGCGCGCCGCCGATGTGCCTGCATCCAATCGCACAGTGACACTCCCACAAATCAGATCCAACGGCGACGGCGGCTCAGGGTCAGGTGTCGCCTCAACATCTTCGCGCACAACCAACGCTGCAAAGCTTGGTTCCTCGGTCACAGCGGGCAGAACCAGTTTGCCCTCGCGCGCCATGCGTCGCCATTCCGATAAATGATTGGCCCGCATGTCATACCGCCGTGCCACAGCGCCAACTGTCGCACCTTCCACCAACGTCTCGGCCACGATCTGTGCCTTCACCGCATCCGGCCAACGGCGGTGACCACGCGGCCCCACCACCAAATCAATGTTACTGAGAAACTCCGTTGAGCGCTCCATGGAGAAACTCCCTGATAATCCATCCGTCAGGGCTGAATCTCAGATCAGAGGCTCACAAGGAAGGTGGGGGCGGCACATCGCTTACTCTTAACCTTTTATATTTGTATGTTGTACTATTGGTGCTGGCCATTAAAGCAGCTTCCGGTCGAGCAGTGACACCAGTCGACAAAGGACCGCGCGTTGCGACAGATACCGTTTATTGCTCAACCCGCGCGAAATTAGGCTAAACCGCGACCAAATGCCCGTCTCCCATGGCTCTATACTTAAGAATCTGTGGAGATTGGCCAATCGGCATTACCGGGCTTTTGAGCTCGGTTCCCAACACTTCGCTGACCGGAAGCTGGCGTTCCGGGTCCGGAAATGGTGCGGCCGCAATCAGACGTCGCGTGTATTGATGCTGAGGATTTCCGAATACCTGAGCGCTGGTACCGATCTCGACAATTTGCCCCAAATACATAACTGCCACGCGATCAGCAATGTTCTCAACTACTGCCATATCATGCGAGATAAACAGATAGGACATGCCCAACTCAGACTTGAGCTCCTGTAAAAGGTCCAACACCGTTGCCTGAACTGAAACGTCAAGAGCCGAGACGCTTTCGTCGGCAACGATAAGCTTAGGATTCAACGCTAATGCCCGCGCAATGCAAATACGCTGACGTTGTCCGCCTGAGAATTCATGGGGGTAGCGATCGAGAGCTTCGGGGCCGAGACCGACGCGCTTAAACAGCTCGGCTGCACGATCTGTTCGGCTTTGAGGTGTCCCGATCTCATGAATGACCATCGGCTCTCTGACCAGATCTCCCACGGTCATGCGACCGTTAAGTGCTGCCATAGGATCTTGGAATACCATCTGCATCGCGCGCGTATTGGTGCGCTGCGAGGAGCGGTCGCGCAAGATGGGCTTGCCGGAAAACTTGACGACCCCCTCGTGTGGGACAAGTCCAGTCAAAGCACGTGCAATAGTCGACTTGCCACATCCGCTTTCACCCACGACGGCAAAAGTCTCCCCGGGAAAGATATCAAAGTTTACTTTTTCCACGGCGTGGACGCGCGCTTGAACACGATCCAAAATTCCACCGCGAATATCATAGGTGACCTTGAGGTCTCTCACGGAAAGCAAGGGCTGTACCGTGGTATCAACGGTGTTGACGCGTCCCTTCCCCATGCGTGGAACACTGGAAAGCAGTTGCTGAGTATAAGGCATTTTGGGATCGCGAAATAGCGTGCGCACCGCGGCCTCCTCAACCAACTGACCCTTTTGCATCACCAAAACTCGGTCCGCCATCTCGGCGACAACGCCCATATCGTGGGTGATAAGAATTAACGCCATACCCATTTCTGAGGTGAGTACGCGCAGCAGGTCCAAAACCTCACGCTGCACGGTAACATCCAGCGCAGTTGTCGGCTCGTCTGCAATCATCACATCTGGGCGAAGTGCAATGGCCATAGCAATAACGACACGTTGGCGCATACCGCCAGATAGTTCATGCGGATATTGTTTCATTCTGCGCTCTGGTTCGGTCAGCCGCACGGCCTTGATCGCTTCTAAGGCACGAAGACGTGCAGCCCGTCCCGACATGGGCTCGTGCGCGCGAATAGCCTCGGTTAGTTGATCACCGATACGCATCACTGGGTTCAGCGCAGTCATGGGTTCTTGAAAAATCATAGCGATACGATCGCCACGCAGGCGCTGCAACTTATGCTCGGGCAAAGTAGTGAGGTCGGCGCCGTCGAACACTATTTTGCCACCCGAAACGTGGACAGCAGGTGGAGGCAGCAAACCCATTATAGCTAAGGAGGTGAGCGACTTTCCCGAACCGCTTTCACCTGCGATGGCAAGCGTCTCGCCTGGTTTGAGATCGAAGCTGAGGCCCCGTACAAGCGGTTGTATACCTGCATCGCTGCGTACCGAGATATCAAGGTTCCGTACTGACAAAACCGGGGTGCAGGCATCGGCAGCCACAGAGGCCGCCGATGAAATTTGTGCTGGTACCGTCATTCGAACACGCAGCGCGGAAAGTAGAAGGACACAATCCAGTTTGGCATATCGACAATCTCCGAAATACGCAGATCGCCACATGTAGATACCAGCATATAGGCATCTTCAGCTGATAGACCTCGCGTTTTGCATAACAAATCGACCATCTGGCTTACCGCTTCTTTTGCGCCGGTCATCAGGTCTGGGCCAATACCCGTGGTGACCTCATACCCCTTGGAATCCAGGTGGTTGGTAACAGGACCCGGTGTTGTAAAACGCGGCATTTTGAGATTTGCGTCTTTTATCAGGTCGAGCGTTACTGTGGCATTCATAGGGCTCTCAATCGCAGTACCGCAGACTTCGCCATCGCCTTGTGCCGCATGGGTATCACCGATGGAGAACAGTGCTCCAGCGACTTCGACAGGCAGGTACAACGTCGTTCCCGCAGCCAAGTCCCTGATATCAAGGTTGCCACCGACACGGCGAGGCGGGACGACTGTATGCAACCCTGGTTCCGCGAGAGCGCAACCAATGGTACCAGCGAAAGGCTTAAGTGGTACGCGCCCGTTTTTACCAAACAGAGCTGGCTCCAGCGTATCTGGATCATACTTCCAGATTGTTAGCGCCGGATCCTCAAACTGATCTGCCAGCAAGCCGAAACCGGGTATATTTGCGGTCCAACCGAAGCCAGAAGGTTTAAACCCTTCGATGGTGATTTTCAGCGCGTCACCGGGCTCTGCCCCGTCCACGTAGACGGGACCCGTCACCGGGTTGATCTTGCCAAAATCCATAGCCGCGACATCGGCAACGGTACTGTCCGCATTCAGTTGACCCGCTGAGCTGTCGTGGCATTCGAATTCGATTGTTTCACCAGGTGCCACTGTGATGGCTGGGACAAACGAGTTGTCCCAGCCAAAGTGGTGGCTCGCGCCGTGAATAGTATAGTCAGGACATTTATTGCACATCGTTTACATACACATAGTCATAGTTAACAGGGATAGAGACTGGATCGACGTAGAGTTTGTCATCGCCGCCCATACGCTCGGATTTCATGGTGTATCGCTGCTCGTTAAACACGGGCACCCAAGGCGCGTCTTCCATGACTGCCATATAGACATCGGACCACATTTTCAGACGCTCATCGACCATAGCCGGATCTGTCATGCTGTCGGCTTTAACTGCCATCGCATCTGCATCCGCATTACAGTACCATGACCAATTCCAACCGCCCTGCACAGCCCCGTCGCAGCCCAGGATTGGACCATAGAAGTTTGACGCATCTGGAAAATCCGCGATCCACGCCATACCACCTGACCATATCATAGGTGCTTGATCGGCTTCACCGCCAGCGGCAATAACGCTGGCTTGCGCGAGGGACTGAATAGTTGCTTTCACACCGATTTTCGAGAGGTCCTGCTGGATCGCTTGAGCGATGCGCGGGTTCGGGTCGGTATTCATGACAAACAGTTCTGTCTCGAAACCATCAGAGAACCCAGCTTCGGCCAAGAGTGCTTTTGCAGCTTCGGGATCGTAGGGATAACCTTCATACCCTTCTGTGTATCCGGGCATCGAAGGTGGAAGCGGTTGTGTTGCTGGAACCGCACGCCCGTTGATGACTTGGGTAATGCGCTCTTTGTTGATCGCCATATTGACGGCTTTGCGCACGTCGACATTGTCAAAAGGCGCCATCTTAACGTTGAGGGTAATATAGCCGGTGTGAAGCTGCCCGCCCTCGATTACGCGCGCTGCTTGTTCGGGATCACCCATGACCTCTTGGAATTTCGCTGGTGGAATACCGTCCCCAGGTACGTCGACTTCGCCATTTTGAAGACGTAGCAATGCGACAATCGGCTCCTGGCCCACCTCGAAAGTGACGCTATCCAGATAGGGCAGTCCTTCGCGCCAGTAATCCTGATTTTTTTCGAAAACCAACTTCTGACCGATCGTCCAGTCTGCCAATTTAAATGCACCTGTACCCATCGCTGTTTTGCCAAAATCGGCACCCGCGGCTTCGACCGCTTCCTTGGCCACTACAGAAGCGAAATTCAGCCCCATAACGTGCAGAAACGTCGCATCCGGCCGTGACAGAGTGATCTCTACTGTTTGCTCGTCCAACACCTTAACGCCAGACAGTTCAGTTACTTCGCCCGAGGACACAGCGTCATATCCTTCGATCGATCCAAAGAAGCCCGCGCCAGGGCTTTGGGTCGCCGGATTAGTTACGCGATCGAGCGTGTATTTCACGTCATCAGCCGTCATCACGCGACCGTTGTGGAACTTCACTCCTTCGCGAAGTTTGAAAGTGAAAACCTTGCCATCTTCCGAGATGTCATAGCTTTCGGCAAGTCCGGGGCGCAGTTCGGTTGTGCCCGGTTCATAATCCATAAGCCCATCATACAGAGACTTGATCATAGACCAGTTCTGCCAGTCATACCCGATAGCAGGGTCCAAGGTGGCCACGTCGTCCTTATAGGTCACCGTGATGTTGCCACCAGATTTAGCGTTCGGATCAAGATCGGAATGAGCATCGGCAGCTGCTATCTGGGGCAGAGCAATGGCTGCAACCAGTGCCGAGGTTGTGAGTAGTTTTTTCATTGTAAGTTACTCCTGTTGGGTAGGTTTTATTAGCGGACCTTGATCCGCGGGTCGGCGAACAGGGACGCAATATCTGCGACCAGATTGCCAATAACGATGGCGCAAGCTGATACCAGCGTGACGCCCATGATGATTGGTATGTCCACGCGCTGGATCGCCTGCCATGCAAGCTGTCCGATGCCCGGCCATCCGAAAACAGATTCAACGACAACGATACCGCCCATAAAGATGCCGACGTCGATCCCGATCATCGCGATGATCGGCAGAACGGCATTTGGCAAAGCGTGACGCATCAAAACCCGTATACGGCTCAACCCTTTAGCGCGTGCTGTACGAATAAAATCCTGTCGTAGTACATCAATCATCGAAGATCGCATCATGCGGCTGTACCAGCCCGAGCCAAGGATCCCTAAGGTGATCGATGGCAAAACCAGATGTGCAAATGTGCCGTAGCCACCGATGGGGAACCAATGCAACTGGACCGCAAATACATAAAGCATCAGTAGGCCAACAACGAACTGCGGTGCAGATACGCCGATAAAGCTCGCCATCATTAGGGTGTTATCGGTAGCCGTCCCTCGTCGCATTGCCGCGACGACTCCCATGGTGATACCCAAGATCAGTTCACAAACGATGGCTCCCAACATCAGAAGGAGCGACGCAGGCAACCGAGCTGCTATAAGCGTACTGACTTCGGTCTTTTGCAAATAAGACCGTCCCAGATCACCCTGAAGTAGATTGCCCAGATACCGCGCGTATTGGATGATAAACGGCTGATCTAAACCAAGTTGAGCCCGAATGTTGGCGACAGTTTCCGGTGTCGCTGAACGACCGGCAATCTGACGCACTGGATCTGCAGGAAAGAGGTACAAAAGTGCGAAGGTGATGAAAGAGACGCCCAGCAGTATAAGGCAGGACTGGATAAGACGCTTGGTGATAAAGGCCAACATTATGCGCGCCCCCGTTGTGTAGGGTCCAGCACATCACGCAGCGCGTCACCCACAAGATTGAAGGCCAAGGCTAAAGTAACGATTGCCACGCCGGGGAAAAACACAAGCCAGGGAGCCGCTTGAAAGTATGTTTGGTTCTCGAAGATGATATTGCCCCAGCTCGGTGTGGGAGGCTGGACCCCTACCCCAAGAAAGCTAAGCGTCGCCTCAAGCAGCACCGTGGTCGAGATGCCCAGTGTACCCCAGACAATTATTGTAGGTGTAAGGTGTGGCAGAATGTGCTTGAATAAGATGCGAACATTTCCTGCGCCTAAAGTACGCTCTGCAGCTATAAACTCACGCTGCGACAGGCTTGCAGTCTCGGCATAAAGCACCCGTGCGGTTTGTACCCAGTTCACTGTGGCAATAACCATAGCAACGATCCACAATGACGGTTGGAATATCGCCGCGAGGCAAATTGCCAGCAAAAGCGCAGGGAACGCCATCATGAGGTCGGTGAACCTCATGAGGATGTTGCCCCAAATTCCCCCGAAATAGCCCGCAGTGACACCGATAAAAGTTCCGATAATCAGGGCGACTCCATTCGCCAAAACACCAATAATTAGCGAGGTGCGTGCGCCGTATAAGATGCGCGTCAACAAATCCCGACCAAGCAGATCGGTTCCCAGTGCAAACTGCGCCCCAGGTGCCATCGGTGCGCCTTGCATCGTGAGACCATCAAACATCTGATCGTTTGGCTCATATGGAGTGAGGTACGGTGCGAACAGAGCACCAAAGATGGTCAAAGCAATTAATGCCATGCCAAACAGAGCAAGCTTACGCTTCTTCAATCGCTGCCAAACCGTAGGTGGCAAAAGTGCAGGTGTCGCCTCAGCAAATGCCACGGTTAGCTCCTGTCGTCTCCGAATGCTTAACGATCTGCACCGCTGCGTCCTCCATTGTCATTTTCCATGCCATCGCGAGTTGGCGCAGGTCGTCGTATGCGGTCTCTTCAGAGCCCGTTTTTTTCGCTAATAGGCTTACGGCTTGAACAATCGTCTGCCGCGCTGACACGCGATCCCGCAGGGCACCAATTTCAGCCAACAATGCTTTTCGTCTTTCGAACGATTGCCGCGCCATTAAAAGAGACGCAAAAACGCCACTCGCAGCCAGCGGCTTGACCAGCAATGCATCGGCCCCTGTCTTGGATGCCCATTCGATCCGCCCCGGCGCTTCAGATCCGACGAGTGCAATCATGGGCATAGGCGACTGCCCCGACGCCCAGGGAAATTGAGCATCATGGCCTGCGTCCGTGTCGTAAAGAATGAAATCGGCTGTGATCGCGGAAGCAGGCAGCTTTGGCCAAGCGGTTTCCGCCTCAAGACCGATGGCCCGCAATTGACGCAGCAATATTTGTAGACGGTCATGCGCTGGGTGCAAAACAATTGCACGAGCCCCTTCTAACCCCGCAATATCAATTTGTGTGCTCATGCTTGCACGACCTTCAGCATCGGATCGCTAAACTTAGGGTGTCTCGATGGTCGGGTGAGATACGGGTCGGGTGCAATATCCGACCAACTGTGCAGAATTTTAAAAGCGCTGTTTCGAACCTGCGCGATATGCACATCGAGCGACTTATGTTGTGTCGCGGGATCAATTCCGTAGCGGGCCCCATGTTGCGCCAAATAGCTGTCGAACGGTCCACTTGCACCGTGCGCAAGAGCTTCAGCCAAAGTCAGCACAGACTGAAAAGCAGTACGCTCTAAGGAAGAGCCCTCCCCGTTAGATGTGGGGTTCTTACGGAATGATGGACCGACCGAAATCAATCCCTCTGCTGCGTCGCCGAGTACAGGAAGTTCAGCTTCTGTTAGATTACACGATAGCAACGGGCAGTTGTCAGATGCGAAATATGGGTCACGTTGCCCCAGTTCAGCATAGGCTTTGATGAAAGCGTATGAGGAGGCTCCTACAAGTGAGTTCAAGATGAATTTCGGGCGACTTTTTTCGATATCCTCGATCAAGCTTTCTACGGATGTATCGCCAAGCGGCAGGTAACGTTCGCCCAATACAGAACCGTCCGCAGCTTCAAGCCGCGTGCGCATTACTCTGCACGTTTCCCACCCCCAAATGTAATTGGATCCAACAAGGTAGACCGACATACCGAAGTGACGCGTTGCCCAGCCAAGCAGCGGCAGAATGTTCTGGTTAGTAGCAGCATGGGAGTAGACAACACGTGCTGACGTCTCGAACCCCTCATAGGGCACGTTGTACCATAGGGTTGCCTGTGCGCGATCGAGCTCAGGAATAACTTCTTTGCGGCTTGAGGAAGTGACGCAGCCAACCACATGCTTCGCATTAGAACTGGATAGGATTTCCGCGCACATTGGGGCGTAGTTGGTCAGTTCCCCTGCTGGGTCCCGGACGATAGGGTTAAAAGAAACCGGCAAATCATGGTTGGCGTTAACACTTTCAATCGCCGACATTGCGCCGGTGAACAACGCCTCAGACAACAGCTGATACGTGCCTGAACGTGAGTACAATACACCGAGATCGAATGTCTTAGACATGGTTTCCCCACAAAAAAAGCCCCGACACAGCAACCCTTAGTTGCTTCTGTCGAGGCCCGAATGCCCTTGCCTGGTTATTGCCCAGGCATGATCTGACTTAAGATCACCTAATTTAAATGCCCCAGAGTCGGGTCTGGCGCAATTTATTTTCGAAAATATGTGACAAAAAGTCTGGCGAACCTGATTGACTGCCTAAAATTTGTGCCCAAGTTTACTGCCACGCGTATCTCGGTAGGCCAGATAACGTAAGTCGCGCAAAAAACCCTGCAGTGCGCACAAACGGCGACCCCGATTTACCTGGCAACATAAGCGGCTCAAACCCTGTCCCATTGACAATGCGACGTGACCGGAAGGACTGTATTAAAGCGGCTTTGGGAGAAACCGCACTCATGGGGGGAGAGAAGCATTGCTTGAAGGTGAACCACCTACGCAGATATTGCCGATTCCGATACGGGAAGATGGTAGGCAGCATACTGGCGCAGCGATCAATACAGTATTGGGCAAAAAGTACGAAGACGCGGGGAGCCTCTTGCTCGCTTCATCAAAAGGCTTGGGCTGGGGAGGTACCGTCAATGCAGAGCTACGGCGCCATAATTCGTTGAGCGGAGCGTCCTTCATCCAGCCTATCAACGAAGTAGCCATTGCCTTAGCTGGCAGTGCCGAAATCAGGCGCCGTGCGGATGGCGCTGAACAGCGATTTGAGTCTCGAGCCGGTGTATCCTGCATTTGCCCAAAAGGTGTATCAGTTCGCTACCTCAATATTGATGGAGATAGCCTGGATATGCTTCATCTCTATTTATCTAAGGACGCATCTGGCGGTCTAAACGATCGAGATACGAATGCCGAAGACGCAGGGCTTGTTTACACTGGAGGCATATTCGATCCGCTAATTCATCAGATCGGGTTGGCGATTGCTGAGGAGTTGCAGGCAAGTACAAAAAGCAACCGGATCGTATTCGATACATTGAGTTTAGCGCTTTCGGCTCGGATATTGCAGCGGCACACCCGAGCCGACGATTGGGCGCGCTCTGATGCCTACATTAGCTCCCAAAACGCCAAGGGCCTTGATCCGATGCGATTGAAGCGTGTGGTCGAGTTCATGACGGAAAACCTATCTGAAGACATTTCCCTTAGCGACTTGGCCGAAGTATCTTGCCTGAGCATGTTCCACTTTGCGCGAGAGTGTCCGATCTTCTGTGTAATTGCGATCTGGTCCATGCTTCCTGAGAGGAGCAAGGACGATGACCATATCCAAGGAACTGCTGGACGAACTACTGAAGGGCTGCGAGCGGCCTGAAGACCTGCTTGGCGATGCCGGTCTAATGAAAGAGCTCAAGATCAAGCTGATGGAGCGAATGCTCGGTGCTGAGTTGACGTCACATTTGGGCTATGAAGACGGCAAGGATGCCCCGCCTGATCAGACCAACCGTCGCAACGGGTCATCCGCCAAGAGATTGAAGGGGCAAGACGGCGAACTGCCTATCGCTGTGCCACGGGACCGGGACGGTAGCTTCGAACCTGAACTGGTGAAGAAGGGTCAGACCCGCATTGATGGGATGGATGACAAGATCATTGGCCTCTACGCAGCCGGTCTGACGGTCCGCGATATCCGTGCTCATCTTGAGGACGTCTATGGCCTGCAAGTTTCGCCAGACTTGATCAGCCGCGTGACCGATGCGGTGCTGGATGAGGTTCGGGAATGGCAGTCCCGGGCGCTGGACCGGATGTATCCCATCGTCATTTTTGACGCTCTACGGGTCAAAATCCGTGACGCCGATAGCCGCATGGTCAAGAACAAAGCCGTCTACGTGGCCCTTGGCGTCAGCAAGGATGGCGTGCGCGAGGTTCTCGGTCTTTGGATCACTGACAATGAGGGCACCAGATTTTGGCTCTCCGTGATGACAGAGCTTAAGAACCGTGGGCTGCAAGACATCCTGATTGCGGTCGTGGACGGACTCAAGGGCTTCCCTGATGCCATCACAGCAGCCTTTCCGGACGCGACCGTGCAAACGTGCATTGTCCATCTCGTGCGCCACTCGTTGAACTTCTGTGCCTGGAAAGATCGCAAGGAAGTGGCCGCTGATCTACGGCGGATTTACAGCGCCCCTACAGCCGATCAAGCTGGTTTGGAGTTGGATGCCTTCGAGGAAAAATGGGCCGGAAAATATGCTTCCATCGCACCGGCCTGGCGCAGGGCTTGGCAGGAAGTGATCCCGTTCTTTGCTTTTGATCCCGCCATCCGAAAGATCATCTACACCACCAACGCAATTGAAAGCTTGAACCGTGTAATCCGCAAATCGATTAAGACGCGGGGATCGTTCCCGACCGAAGACGCAGCCACGAAGCTGATCTACTTTGCGATCCGCAAGTTTGAGAAAGGCGGCCGAAATGTTCGAGAATGGTTTGCGGCCCGCAATCATTTCGCAATAATGTTCGAGGATCGCTTCAATGCGTGACTGTATCTAAAACCCGCATGGGCCAGGCCAGATACACAAAGTTTATGACACTCCCAGCCGGTCTGACGGTCCGCGATATCCGTGCTCATCTTGAGGACGTCTACGGCCTGCAAGTTTCGCCAGACTTGATCAGCCGCGTGACCGATGCGGTGCTGGATGAGGTTCGGGAATGGCAGTCCCGGGCGCTGGACCGGATGTATCCCATCGTCATTTTTGACGCTCTACGGGTCAAAATCCGTGACGCCGATAGCCGCATGGTCAAGAACAAAGCCGTCTACGTGGCCCTTGGCGTCAGCAAGGATGGCGTGCGCGAGGTTCTCGGTCTTTGGATCACTGACAATGAGGGCACCAGATTTTGGCTCTCCGTGATGACAGAGCTTAAGAACCGTGGGCTGCAAGACATCCTGATTGCGGTCGTGGACGGACTCAAAGGCTTCCCTGATGCCATCACAGCAGCCTTTCCGGAAACGGCCGTACAAACGTGCATTGTCCATCTCGTGCGCCACTCGTTGAACTTCTGTGCCTGGAAAGATCGCAAGGAAGTGGCCGCTGATCTACGGCGGATTTACAGCGCCCCTACAGCCGATCAAGCTGGTTTGGAGTTGGATGCCTTCGAGGAAAAATGGGCCGGAAAATATGCCTCCATCGCACCGGCCTGGCGCAGGGCTTGGCAGGAAGTGATCCCGTTCTTTGCTTTTGATCCCGCCATCCGAAAGATCATCTACACCACCAACGCAATTGAAAGCTTGAACCGTGTAATCCGCAAATCGATTAAGACGCGGGGATCGTTCCCGACCGAAGGCGCAGCCACGAAGCTGATCTACTTGGCGATCCGCAAGTTTGAGAAAGGCGGCCGAAATGTTCGAGAATGCTTTGCGGCCCGCAATCATTTCGCCATAATGTTTGAGGATCGCTTCAATGCGTGACTGTATCTAAAACCCGCATGGGCCAGACCAGATACACAAAGTTCATGACACTCCCGGTAAACCGCTTGTTCAAAGCAGATCGGCCTAACCAGCTCTGGGTCTCTGACTTCACATACGTCCCGACGTGGTCGGGAACGGTCTATGTCGCTTTCGTCATCGATGTCTTTGCGCGCCGGATCGTTGGCTGGCGCGTATCGACCTCAATGGCGACGCAGTTCGTTCTCGACGCTTTGGATCAAGCAATCTGGCAAAGAAAAACACTTGATAACAATACCTTGGTTCACCACTCAGACCGTGGATCGCAATATCTCTCGATCAAGTATACCGAGCGCCTTGTCGAATTCGGTATTGATCCATCGGTTGGAACAGTCGGCGATTCCTATGATAATGCCCTCGCTGAATGCGTCATTGGCCTGTTCAAAACAGAGGTCATCAACCAGATCGGTCCATGGAAATCGAGGCGCGAAGTCGAATGGGAAGCGCTGAAATGGGTCGATTGGTATAACAACCGTCGGCTATTCGGTCCCATCGGATACATCACACCCGCAGAAGCAGAGGAGGTATTCTATGCAAATCTAAACACACTCGATAAAGTAGCCTGACGTTGAACAAAGCACCCTCCGGTAAAATCGGGGCGGTTCAGACTGGCATCGCCAAGCAGGTCTTCAGGCCGCTCGCAGCCCTTCAGTAGTTCGTCCAGCAGTTCCTCGGATATGGTCATCGTCCTTGCTCCTCTCAGGAAGCATGGACCAGATCGCAGTTACACAGAAGATCGGACACTCTCGGCCAGCATTTTCTGAGCGCGTCGCACCCTGAAGAGGTGAACGAGCTCGCGCGATCGTTCATCAAAAAGTGGTCGTAAACTCTTACGACACATTAAACTGCCGTCATCAGCTTATCCACTACCTTAGCAGGTGACGGCTGACTGATGTTATTCAACGAAGCGCAGAGCTACTCGACTATAAAGAATTGCGCGCCGGATAAACTTGGCTCTACGCGTTCGGTTTAACCGGTAGCTCCCTCTTGCGGCGCGCAAGGATGTCGGACGACACAAGATATGAAGACGCGACGTGACTGCAAACCAGTCTGCGCGTCATTTCTACATCTAAGTTAAGTATCGCGTCAGCGATCTGACGATGCTCGCTTCGAGAGGACGCCAGCCGCCTACTGTCTTCTCGGAAATTGGCGGCTCGCCATGCAAAGGTTCGCATGCTGAGCTCGTCCAAGGTTGAGGCGAGTGTTGAATTCCGAGCACCCAACTTTATAGCCTCATGAAATTGCCTGTTGATATCGCTGTATGCGGTCGGGTCGTCGCAGGCATCGCCACTGTCAACAATCAACATAAGCTGACGGCGCTCGATTTCACTCATACGTTTGGCCGCAAGAGCGGCAAGAGCGCTCTCTATCTCGCCAGTGGCTTCAAACAATTGAGAAAGGTCTTCGGGTGCCATCTCGCGTACAAAGTAGGCGCGCCGGGATCCACGCTCGGCGAGGCCTGCTTGGGCCAGCCGATGCAAGGCTTCCCTCACCGGAGTACGCGATACACCGAATTTTTCGGCCAGTGACTTTTCGACAAGTGGTTCGCCCGCGGCCAATTCGCCGACCATGATAGTCTCTATCAGGCTTTCAAAGATGCAATCTGCTGCACGAATAATCATCAGCCATCCAATCCCGTCGTTTTGTGCTCTTTTAGCTTCCATTTGTATACATGTGCTTGCAAGCTTTAACCACATGACGCCGAGCAACTGGGAGGGTTCGGTTAAAAATGCCTCAAAATCGACGTGAGGCGGGCGAACTGGGGGAAACCCAGCGCGAGCATTTGTCGGCCGAAACGAACGAAGGGAGGAGACAATGCCAACAGGGATAATAAAATATGAAACCGATCGACCACAAAAAAGTTCTTGCCGAACGTCTGTCCGCACGCTTCGGACGTAGAACAGTACTTAAGGGCCTTGGTGCCGGCATTCTAACAGCTGCAACCGCTGGCGCACCTTCTCTTGTGCGTGCACAGCAAAGCGGTCACATCAAAATTGCGTCCATTAAAGTCATTGATACGCTGGACCCCCACTTCACTGGCTTCCTGTCTTCCATACAGATCATCAACAATATCCATAACGGTCTTCTCAAGATTGCTTACGACGGCAAGAACGTCACTTTTGAACCAGACCTCGCGGAAAGCTGGGATATCGAGGGCGACAAGGTCCACGTCTTCAAGCTGCGCGATGGCGTCAAGTTCCACGATGGGACACCCTGTGATGCCGAAGCTGTCAAATTCTCCCTTCTGCGTGTCAAAGAAGGGGAACCCAAGTCACCACACGCGTGGAAACTGGCGCTGTTGGAAACCATCGAGGTTGTCGACCCGCTGACCGTGAAGCTAACATTCTCTCAACCATACGCTTTCTTGCCCGTCGCACTGAACGGCTCGACCGGACGTGCGGGCACGATCGTTAGTCCCGCTGCCGTGCAGAAGTACGGTGCCGACTATGGACGTAATCCCGTTGGGACGGGGCCATTCAAATTTGTGTCCTGGAAAGAGAACGACGCAATCGAACTGGAAGCAAACCCCGATTATTTCGAACCAGGATTGCCAAAGCTTGAGCGTGCGACATTTGTTCTGATGAACGAGGCCTCGACTGCGCTTGCGGCGTTAATGTCCGGCCAAATCGACGGCATGACCGATTGCCCGATGCAGCTCGTCGATCAGGTCGAAGCTTTCCCGAATGCGAACCTGTACGGAGAGATCGAGGGGAACTACACCTTTGTCGGGATGAACTGCAAACGCGGTCCATTTGACGACGTTAACCTGCGTCGCGCTGTTGCTTGGGCTCTGGATCGAGATACCCTCGTGAAACAGGCGTACTTTGGTCGTGCGCAGAAAGCGTATACGCCTATTTCGCCTCCGATGACCGACTTCTTTGATCCTGACATTGCGTCCAGCGGCCGCGGTCAGTGGTATGATCTGGAAAAGGCCAAGTCCTTCCGCGCCAAGGCTGCTAACCAAGGTGAAGTGGAAGCCGTCTATATGATGGCAGAACGCGGTCCTGTTGGGACACGAGTGGCTCAAACTGTCGCCCCGATGCTGGCTCAGATCGGCATCAAGGCGAAGCTGGAACTTGTGGAGCCCGCAACATGGGTCAAGCGCCGCAACGCCTCCGATTTTGACCTCTATGACTTTGAATGGGTGGCCGACCTGGACCCTGATGAAACACTTTATCCCGAATTTAAATCGGACGGGGCATGGAACTTTGGCGGTTGGGTGAACACCGACTTTGACGACCTTTGCGCACAAGCTCAGGTCGAACTGGATCCAGCAGCACGACGCGCTTTGTACAACAAGGCAGAAGACTTGCTGATGGACGAAGCCGGCATTGCTGTCATGGCCCACATGCCAATTTACAAAGTGTTCTCTACCAAGGTTAAGGGGTTCCAATATATTCCGGCTGATCTTGTGAATCTACACACTGTGAGTATTGGCTAATGCTCGTTAAGGCACTGGGGAAAATCGCGCAGACATTCGTTGTCCTATTCGTCGTATCGGTCGCCAGCTTCGGACTTTTGAAGCTGGCACCGGGCGATCCAATTCAGATCATGCTCGGGTCAGAGTTCTCTCAAGCGAGCTACGATTCACTAAGAGCCGAACTGGGGTTGGATCAACCATTCCTTGTCCAATACGCGAATTGGGCGATCCAGTTTGTGCAGGGCGATTGGGGAACATCCTATGTCGCGCGCGCAGAGATTTTCACCTATGCCTTTAAGGAGGCGTTGCCTGTCACGCTGACCCTCGCCTCCTTTTCTCTTCTTTTTGCAATTCTTGTTGGTGTCCCTTTGGGCGTATTATCAGCCATTAAGAAGGACACGATATTTGACGCCGGATCGGCTGTACTTGCCCTGACAGGCACGGCATTTCCTTCGTTTCTTCTGGGCATCTTGCTGATCTGGTTCTTTGCGGTGAAGCTTCAACTCTTTCCGGTAATGGGCTACGTCTCGCCGTGGGAGAACTTCTGGCTGGGCATTTACCACATGATCCTGCCCGGCCTTACGCTTTCGACCTATTTCATTGCAATGATTACTCGCCTTACCCGCGCGACACTGATCGAAGTGTTAGAGCAACCCTATATCGCGGCGGCCCGCGCACGCGGTGAACCGAATTGGCGCGTCGTCTGGGTGCATGGTGTACGCAACATCGCTATGCCGCTCGTTACAATCCTTGGCCTGCAATTGGGTGTGCTGCTACAAGGGACTGTTCTAACAGAAACGGTGTTCAACCTTCCTGGTGTTGGGCAGATGCTGACCTCGGCTGTACTGGGGCGTGAATACCTTGTGGTTCAGGCTGGCGTTATGATGACGGCGGTTTTGTTCATCGGCGTCAACCTGCTGGTCGATCTGTCCTACCCCTTCCTTGATCCACGACTGAGGACCAGCAAATGAGCGTTCAAATGACCAAGGGCGTCGCTGCGGTACCGATTATGGACACCCCTTCACCCGCTGCAAAATCCCGTCGATCTGTTTTCATACGGCGGCCTTTCTTCACCGCAGCTTTGCTTGTTGCAGCGGCTTATGTGCTGGCCGCGATTTTCGCGCCCTTTGTCGCCCCGTTCGATCCCGTTAAGCAGGACTTTAACGTCATGATGAAAGCACCCACTGTGGTGCATTGGATGGGCACAGATAGCTACGGCCAAGATATCCTGTCGCGCGTCATCTTCGGTGCACGATATGCGCTCATTATCGGCATCTTCTCGGTCATGATTGGCGCGATAGGCGGACTCATTATCGGGCTGGCCGCTGGCCTTTCTGGTGGATGGGCTGAATGGGGCCTGATGCGCTTGATCGACGCCATCCTTGCATTGCCGTCGCTGATCCTCGCCGTCGCATTCATCGCGATCCTTGGTCAAGGCGTGGACAAAGTCGTCATCGCAGTTGGCCTTTCCATGATAGGGCCCTTTGCGCGCACGGTGCGCAGTGACGTGATGCAGGTACGCGTTCAGCTTTTCATCGAAGCTGCGCAACTGATGTCCATTTCATACCTGCGTGTGATCCTACGCCATGTTTTGCCAAACGTGATTTTCCCGCTCGCCGTTCAGGTCACAATACGCGTTTCAGAGGCCATTCTGGTTTCCTCATCGCTGTCTTTTTTGGGCATCGGCGTCACGCCCCCGACACCTGACTGGGGCCTCATGATCGCTGAAGGACGCGATTTTGTCAGCTTTGCACCTTGGATGTCTGCGATGCCGGGTTTTGCTCTGGCCCTTTTGCTGATCGCCCTGTCGATTGTCGGCGACGGGGTGCGCGAAGAGTTTGATCCTAAATTACGGAGAGATTCATGAGCGATATGACCGTGAAACATGTCTTGTCGATCAAGGACCTCACCGTCTTCCGAGGTGCCGCTAAAATCTTGGATCGTGTCACGCTTGCGCTCGGTCAGGGAGAGACACTGGCTTTGGTCGGCGAAAGCGGTGCAGGGAAATCGACTATCGCCACTGCAATCATGCGCTTGCTTGAAAACGCGAGGGTCACCGGAAGCGCTACCTTGGCGGGCGAAGGCGACCTTCTCACGCTATCTGAGCGAAAGATGGTGAAGCTTCGAGGCCGCCGTTTGTCTATGATATTTCAGGACGCGGGTACTGCGCTGAACCCGTCGTACACAGTCGGACGACAGCTGAGCACGACCTTGCGACGCATCCACGGGCTATCAAAGGCAGACGCCCGAGAACAAGCGATTACACTATTCACCTCTGTCGGGATCAACGACCCCGAAGGCAGAATGTCTGCCTTCCCGCACCAATTATCAGGAGGCATGCAGCAGCGGGTTATGGTTGCTATCGCATTGGCAGGTAGTCCTGATTTGCTTTTGGCTGACGAGCCGACCTCTGCTCTGGATGTCACGATTCAAGCACAAATTGTCCGTCTGATCCTGCACCTGACCCGTGAACGTGGCGCAAGTTGTGTGTTTGTGTTGCATGATCTAGCCCTTGCCAGTCAGGCTTGTGATAGGATCGCGGTGCTCTATGCGGGACAAGTCGTCGAAAGTGGTCCGGCGCGCGATGTGCTCGAACGACATCGCCATCCTTACACTAAGCAACTAAAATCCTGTGTGCTCGAAATCGGCACCAAAGACTTACCAGTTCCCGAAGGAACTGTGCCGTCTCACGGGCAAATGCCTAACGGCTGCCGGTTTTGCACGCGCTGTCCACGCGCAGTGACGCGATGCGCGGACGAAGCGCCCCCCCTTGTGCCGGCCCAGCAGACCGCGACAGGCTCGCTTGATCACCATATTGCGTGTTGGAACCCCGAATGACTGTGCAAACCTTAACCGAAACCAATGCGACTGTCCCCGAGCAACCCATCTTCGAACTAATCGAGGTCGAGCAGGTGTTCGAAGTCCCCAAACCAGGGCGATCCCTTTTCAGCCGCGAAACAGTAGGTCTTCGTGCTTTGGATGGGGTTCGGCTTAATATTCGCAAAGGCACGTCCCTTGCTGTCGTCGGAGAAAGCGGTTCGGGTAAGTCTACCCTGCTTCGGGTCCTGCTGGGGCTGGACCGACCAAGCGGTGGGCGTGCGCTTTATAACAGTAAACCCATTCTGGAAGGACGCGCCACGGGTATCGATTTTGCACGCGATGTTGCGATGGTCTATCAAGATGCTCGTGGGTCACTCGACCCTCGTATGACTATTGGCGCGCTCATTGCAGAACCGCTTCGGCACTTCAATATCGTATCGCGCGAAGAGGAAGCCTCACGTGTTGCGCAACTGCTTGATAGGGTCGGATTGCCTGCAGACGCTGCTGACCGGTATCCATCGGGGTTGTCAGGAGGACAGGTGCGACGCGTGGCTATCGCACGCGCATTAGCATCGGAGCCTACGGTGCTTGTGGCGGATGAAGCTGTTTCAGGGCTCGACGTATCGACCCAAGCGCAGCTGTTAACTTTGTTGCAGTCATTACAGCGAGACATGGGCCTGACGCTTATCTTCATTACGCACGACCTTGGCGTCGCGAGCTTCCTTTGCCAAGAAATCGCGATCATGTATCTTGGCCGTATCGTCGAAACAGGCCCGACCGACGCTGTTCTTAATGCGCCAGCTCATCCCTACTCTGCGGCTCTTCGTGCCGCTGCGCCCCAATTTTTTGAGCCGCTTTCAGAGCCATTGTCCGGGGAGATCCCAAGCCCTCTCAACTTGCCAGAAGGGTGCCGTTTTTCGACACGTTGCCCAAGCGCGCAGAACGATTGCCGGCTGAAAGATCCGCAGTTGGGAAAGCTCAGCCTTCAACGCGCAGTCGCGTGTCTGCATCCGCTGGCATTAAAATAGTCGTTCCTCTTCAGCTAAAACAAGATCATCGCGAGCCCGTGGCAAGTGGTGCTAACTACAGGAAACCCGTAATGTTTGACTTCTTCTCTGCTCGCCGTCCCAGTACGCTTGCTTCTTCAGCGATGATCGCAACTTCTCACCCGTTATCAACCTCAGCCGGCCACGAGATCCTGACCAAAGGGGGCAACGCAGTAGATGCGGCGATTGCTGCAGTGGCTGTGCAATGTGTCGTCGACCCTTTGATGACCGGTATAGGTGGAGACTGCTTTGCGCTTTATGCGCCAAAAGGCGGTAAGGTGAAGGCCCTGAATGGGTCGGGACGCGCGCCAGCTGCCGCGACAGTCGAAGCTCTAAAAAATGCAGGTCTCACGGATGAGATCCCCCAAACAAGTCCACATTCGGTCACGATCCCAGGTGCCATTTCGGGGTGGTGCCTTTTGCACAAGGATCATGGCTCTTTGCCAATGGACCAGTTGTTCGCACGCGCGATAGAATACGCTGAAAACGGCTACCCTGTAACACCGCGCGTCGCAATGGATTGGGCTGCGAACGCAGATATTATTGGAGGTGATGAACATGCCGCAAAGCTGTTTCTGCCCGAAGGTAAAGCGCCGAAAGCGGGCGACATGCACGCCCAACCCCTGCTCGCCGAAAGTCTGCGCATCATAGCAAAAAACGGCGCTGCAGGATTCTATGAAGGTGACGTGGCAGCGAAAATGGCGGCACATCTGCAATCTCTTGGTGGGCTGCACACCGAAGCGGATTTCCACGAAGGTCGGGATCAAGCGCACTGGGTTGAACCGATTTCATCGCGTTACGGAGATCATGACGTCTTTGAATGTCCACCGAACGGCCAAGGGTTGGCGGCCTTGCTAATTCTACGCATCCTGTCACGCTTTGACATGGGTAAGGGCCTCTCCGACGCTGACCGCATCCATCTGCACGCTGAGGCAACTAAACTTGGATACCATCACCGCGATGCTTTGATCGCTGATCCTGCAGACTGCCCAGATGTTGTCGAAACACTCTTGTCTGACGAGGCCGTAGACGCACTGGCCGCGCGGATCGACATGCGCCGAGCTATGCCCCCTACGCTTTGGAATGAGCCAGAGCATAAAGATACGATCTATCTCAGCGTCGTTGACACACAGGGAAATGCGCTGTCTTTCATCAATTCAATCTTCCACGGTTTTGGCTCGACGCGTTTAGACCCCACCACAGGTGTTCTTTTTCACTCTCGGGGTGCGTCGTTCAGGCTTAATGAAGGCCATCCCAATGCCATTGCGCCACGCAAACGCCCCATGCACACGATCATCCCTGGAATGCTTTGCAAAGATGGTGTCGCCGTGATGCCCTTCGGCGTCATGGGCGGGCACTATCAAGCGGCTGGCCACGCAGCCTTTTTGTCTGGCGTGCTGGACTTGGGAATGGATATCCAAGAAGCAATGGATGCACCGCGCAGCTTTGCGCATGATGGTGTGTTGGATATTGAACCAAGCGTTGCCTTGGAAGTCCGCGAAGATCTGACGGCGCGTGGGCACGTGCTGGCCTTGCAGGAATCCCCGATTGGTGGGAGTCAGGCAATCTATATCGACCCCGATACAGGCTTGCTGACAGGTGGGAGTGACTCAAGAAAAGACGGAATGGCTTTGGGATTTTAGTATTAGTTTCTTGTGATCTACTGGGGTTCAGAATGCATAAATTTCGGCGTCTTGCGGTATCTGAACCCCAAATTCTCTCTTCAATTTGCAGCCTCTCATTGGGCGCACCGGCAGCATAAAGGACTTTCACGCCAGCTTTACCATCCGGTTTCGAACCGATTAGATGGCCTGAGAATATCTGGCAGATAAGAACGACACACGAGACGGGGAAATTATGGCGGCAAAATGTGGTGGTAGTCCTAACGCCCCAACAAAATCCCCTAAATTCAGAAGTCGCGATGCGACACGGACACAAGCCGAAATATTGGCCGTCGCTATAGACGAGTTTGCCGAACACGGTTTTCACGGTGCACGGATTGACCGCATAACAAAGGCTGCCAAGTGCAACTCGCGTATGATCTACCATTATTTTGGTGGGAAAGAGCAGCTCTACATCGCGGCTCTTGAGGACATTTTTCAACAGATCCGAGACCAAGAAGCGCAGCTAAATTTTAGCGTAGGGGATCCGGTCGCGAAGTTGAATGAACTGGTGGAATTCACCTTCGATTACTTTAAAAATAACGCCGATTTTCGCAAAATGACGCGCAATGAAAACGCTCTGAACGGGATGTATATCGCGCGTTCAGCGGTGATGCGCGACATGTCGGAGCCTCTCATCGTAGCAATCCGCAATCTGGTAGAACGTGGATATTCAAGCGGAGTGTTCAGTCGAAAGCCTGATCCCGCCCAGCTTTATCTTAGTATTGTCGCCCTTTCAGCCCACCACCTGAACAACGCTGCCACTCTTGGCATTGTTGTCGGCCAGAACCTCCATGACGACGCGTGGCAAGAAGAACGTCGGCAACACGCCAAGGACGTCATTCTGAGCTACCTCGGCATCCAGAATCATTAACGCTGTTGCCGCTTCGGAATTGACGCCCAAACTGCCTCGAAAGCGAAAGAAGCGTCAATTCCCCCAATAGGGGAACATGGAGTGCTGTAATTTCAAGCCAGCACCCAGGACCGCGCCTCTTTCTTGAGCGGAGCCTTTTAATTCTAAAACTTTTTACTTAATTTTATTTATAGGCTCACCGCTCTGCAGTTTGATGACTGCATGAACATATTAAATCATCATAAACAAAGCACCGGCACCCCTCTCCAAGTAGGGCCGTCGCCATATCGCTATGCAGTAGAATTGCAGTCGGCGTCTGTTGTTTTCGGCAAGGGAGATGATGCTGTTACAGCACTGTCGCCTACGTCTTTAAAAATGGATGCAGGTGACTTCGTGGCACTTGTCGGCCCGTCGGGTTGCGGCAAGTCGACTATCCTGCGCCTTGTGAGCGATCTGATACAGCCGTCGTCTGGTGTAGTCCTTGTCGGCGGGCGAGAAGCTTCAGCCAAACAGCTGCGCATCGGTATGGCGTTCCAGAACCCCACTATGCTGCCGTGGCTGACAATCGAGCAGAATGTGATGCTGCCGCTCAAGATCGTGGCCCCGTTCAAGGCGACATTCCGCAAGGATCGTAAAGGGGCTTATCGGGACCGCGTCCATCGTTTGTTAAAACAGGTAGGCCTTCAGGATTTTGCCAATCACTATCCTTGGCAGTTGTCCGGTGGGATGTTGCAGCGATCAAACCTTTGTCGCGCACTCATCCATGAGCCCGATCTGTTGCTGCTTGATGAACCCTTCGGGGCGCTGGACCAATTCACGCGCGAAGAGCTTTGGCAAATTCTTCAAGACCTGTATCTGGACCGCAAACCGACGGTGCTGCTGGTCACACATGACCTGCGCGAAGCCGGTTTTCTGGCAAAACGTATCTGCGTGATGAGCGCACGACCCGGACGGGTCATATCGGACGAACCCGTCAACATCCCGCAGCCCCGGGACATTAGCATGATCTACAGCCCAGAATTTGTCGAAATGACCCAAGGCCTGCGCGAGTTGATCGCACAGGTGCGTAAATAGGATGAGTGCTATGACCGAGAAAAATCGCATCCGAATGCTGTCGTTTTCACTGATCTTCGGCTTCTTTCTGATATGGGAAGTACTTTGCGTCTTACTGGACGTCTCTGACCTTGTTCTGCCGCGCCCGTCCGAAATCCTCGTGACGCTCTGGGTCAAGTTTCCGATCTTGGTGCCCCACATCGCCCAGACATTATATTCAACGCTCACCGGCTTTGTGCTTGGTGTCGCGATTGGGACGGCATTGGGAATCATGGTGGGTACATCCAAAGTCGCCTACGCCGTCGCTTCTCCTTTGCTGGTTGGCTTTTCATCCATCCCCAAAGTCGCAGTAGTCCCGATTTTTGTGCTCTGGTTCGGATCGGGCACGACACCTGCGATCCTGACGGCGATGGTGATTTGCGTCTTCCCGATTGTGGTGAATATCGCCACGGGACTGGCCACAACAGAACCTGACCTTGAGGACGTGCTCAAAACGCTTGGCGCTTCAAAGCGGGAAATCTTGGTAAATGTCGGGCTACCGCGCACCATGCCCTACTTCTTTGCGGCGCTGAAGGTTGCGATCACGCTGTCCTTTGTTGGTGCCGTACTGTCCGAAACCGTGGCGTCCAACCGTGGCATCGGAAATGTCATGATGACCGCCTCATCGAACTTCCAAGTGTCGCTCGTATTTGCAGGTTTGATCATTCTCGCTCTGCTTGGTGTGGCCCTCTACTCCCTGTTTTCGCTTCTTGAGAGGCGCGTCACAGGATGGGCAACCCGCGGCAATGACATCGCAATGTCCTAACCAACCCTCCCCTCATCGAAATAAGGAAAGCTGAAATGAAGAATGTTCTCGTGGGTGCCACCTTGGCGCTAATGGCTGGCGCAGCCCCAGTGTTTGCCGAAATGACCGA
The DNA here is from genome assembly GCF_021736025.1 of Sulfitobacter sp. M22. Taxonomy (NCBI): domain Bacteria; kingdom Pseudomonadati; phylum Pseudomonadota; class Alphaproteobacteria; order Rhodobacterales; family Roseobacteraceae; genus Sulfitobacter; species Sulfitobacter sp. M22. Next base: position 1,751,501 of record NZ_WMEC01000001.1, read on the forward strand.
CATCCGATTCACCCTGGGCTGGAAAACGCAGGGCTCTGATGCGCCTTTCCTTCTGGCGCTGGACAAGGGTTACTTTGAAGACGAAGGGCTGAATGTGTCCATTGACCAAGGCGAAGGCTCGGCTGCGACCGTGACGCGGATCATGGGTGGTGCCTATGACGCAGGTTTTGGCGACATCAACGCAATCATTCAGAATGCTGCGGCACGCCCGGGTGAGGCACCTGTCATGGTTTATCAACTGTGGAATCGTCCCCCTTTCGCGATTGTGACACCTAAGACGGCAGGCATCGAAAACCCTGAAGATTTCGAAGGCAAGACACTTGGGGGCGCTCAGGGCACGCCGACAACACGGCTCTTCCCTGTTTTCGCCGAAATCAACGGCATTGACCTCGATAAAGTCGCCCAAGAAAACATGGCACCAAACCTGCAGGAACCAATGATGATCCGCGGGGATATCGATGGCGCGTTCGTGTTCACTTCGACAAGCTGGTTCAACCTGATTGCAAACCGCCAAGACCCGGCAAATGACTACAACTGGTTCAACTTCGAAGACTACGGCATGGACCTGTATTCCAACGGCATGATGGTGTCGCGTGAACTTCTGGCTGAAAATCCCGAAGCCGTTGCAGGGCTGGTGCGCGCGGTGAACAAAGCGACGATGGAGGTATCTGCCAATCAAGACACTTCGGTCGAGGCGATTATGGCATATGACAATCTGGTGGACGCCGACCTGGAACGCGCGCGGTTGGAATTTGCGCTGACCAATCTGATGAACGCCCCTGAAGTCACGGACATCGGCATGGGTGATCTTGTAGACGAACGTCTGACCCGCTCGATCGAGATCGTCGCGAAGGGCTATGATCTGGAGCGCCTGCCAGAAGCTTCAGAGATTTTTGACCGGTCCTTCCTTCCTCCGGTTGATGAGCGCCGCTTTGAGACAACCATTAACTAACGCTTAGCCTCACTGCGGCAGGTGATCGCCTGCCGCAGTGAGGTATTTCGAGAACTCAGTTCCCCCCAATTCGTTCACGGAATACTATATGTCCAAGCATCAAACCTTGCTCAGTGGTGGGCTCGTTCTTGTTGAGAATGAAACCTTCGAGCGGGTTTCAATTCTTGTGACGGATGGCATGATTACGGCCCTACTCACAGATGGCGACAGCCCAGAAGATGCAAAGCGCATTGATGTCAGCGACCGCCTTATCATTCCCGGTCTCGTGAACGGTCACACCCATTCACACGGTGCGCTTGGGCGTGGTGGCGTCGCTGGTGACATGACGCTTGAACCGTTCCTTGCGGGATCAGCTTGGCTGAATGCATCACGCAGCACCCATGATCTGCGCCTCGCAGCAGAACTTTCGGCAGCTGAGTTGATCCGCAAAGGCTGCACAAGTTGCTTTGACCTGTTCATAGAACTACCAGGCCCGACAGTTGAAGGTATCCATGCGGTTGCCGAGGCGTATCAAGGTGCAGGCTTACGCGCCGTCGTTGCCCCTATGATCGCAGACAAGACCATCTATCAGGCCTTGCCTGGACTGCTGGAGCAATTTGACCAGCCCCTGCGTGACATCGTTGCCGCCCTGTCGATGCCGGACTGGCAAGATATTATCGCAGTATGCAATGAGGCTTTCGCGACTTGGCCCGTACCAGATGGGCGTGTCCGACCCGGGATCGGTCCAACGATCCCGCTGCACTGTTCAGATGCTTTTCTTACCTCGTGCGCAGACGTTGCCGCACAGCATGAAATACCGCTGCAAACCCATTTGGCTGAAACGCGACTGCAACAGGTCATCGCACATCAGAAGTATGGCACCAGCCTTACCGCACATCTGGATCATCTACAGGTTCTAAGCCCGAAATTCAGCGGCGCGCATGGTGTTTGGCTATCGCAATCAGAGGCCGACCTCCTTGCGGCCCACGACGCCTGTATCTGCCACAACCCCCTTAGCAACCTGCGGCTCGGTTCTGGCATTGCACCCGTGCGGATGCTTTTGGATAGCGGTGTGTCTCTGGGGGTCGGAACGGATGCTTCGAATACCAGTGACGGTCAATCCATGTTCGAAGCCATGCGCCTTGCGGCGACGCTAAGTCGGGCACAGGCAAGCGACAGCGAAGAATGGATATCCACCCGTGATGCTTTTGCGATGTCAACGACAGGCGGCGCTCGCATTATGGGACTCAAGAATGTTGGTATGATCGCCGAAGGCTGGGCCGCAGACATGCTGTTTCTGGATGCTGGCTACTGCCACTATACGCCACTGCGTACCCCGCTTGACCAGATTGTGTTTGCCGAAAACGGTGCTGGCTTGCGTGAAGTGATGATTGCGGGTGAGTATGTATTCGCCAATGACCGCATGCTGACCCTCGACGAACAAAGCCTTGCTAAACGCGCCGCGGATGCCGCTACACGGCTGGATGAGACAAACACTCAAACACGTTTAATGAACGCAGCAGCATCCGCTGTCGTGCAAAGCTTCTGCCGCGCGACCTGCGCGCTCCCCTACCCCAATTAAAATGAAAGTTACCGCCATGACCCAGCAAACAGACCCTGTAGCCACAGCAAAAGCAATCGTGGAAAGCTATCTTGAACGGTCGATGGTGCCCGATCCTGAAGGAGCCGCAGCCTATGTCAGTGACGGTTTCAAATTGGTGTTTACCGGGGGACGCGTTTTCGCCGGCCCCGCAGAGAGCGCCGCCTTCAACGCAAAACGATATGACTGGGTCAAGAAGAAGTTCCTACGTACTGACGCCGCCCTCGACGAGGCGACAGGGGAGGTCCATGTCTACAACACCGGCTATCTTTACGGGGCGTGGAAGGACGGGACCACATTCGAAACGAACCGGTATTTGGATAAGTTCGTTGTTCGCCACGGCAAAATTGTCAGCACCGACGTCTGGAACGACAGTGCCGAAATAATATTGCACAAGGCTGGTTTAGCAGAAGCGGAACTCTGAATTATGCTCCCTCATCATGGTAGGTACGACTACTCTCCAATCTCTAAACGCGCCGACTATAACTGGCCTGAAGGCAAACGGCTTGCAGTCTACATAGGACTCAATCTCGAACATTTTTCCTTTGGCTCTGGACTTGGTGCCGAACTGGCACCTGGGGGCCCGCAACCAGATGTCCTAAACTACGCTTGGCGCGACTATGGCAACCGCGTTGGTGCATGGCGGCTGTTAGAGTTGTTTGATGCATTAGGGCTGCCTGCCAGTGTGCTCGCCAACAGTGAAATGTATGAATACGCGCCAGACCTCATGGCCTCGTTCAGCGCGCGCGGACACGAGATCGTCGGGCACGGGCGAACGAATTCCGAACGCCAAAGCGACCTGACGACAGAGAGAGAAGCCGAGCTGATCTCCGAAGCTACGAAAGTCCTCAACGATGCCGAAGGTAAACAGCCAAAGGGCTGGCTATCTCCCTGGATCTCGGAAAGCTTCGATACGCCAGATCTACTTTCAGAGACTGGGTACAAATATACGCTAAACTGGTGCATGGACGATCAACCTGTTTGGATGAAAACACGCCACGGACGTCTCTTGTCGATCCCCTATCCGCAAGAGGTCAACGACATTCCCTCTATCGCCGCACGCAAGGATGGTGCGGCCGAATTCGCGAATATGATCATCGATAACTTTGACGAAATGCTTGAACAGTCGTCGCGGCAACCACTTGTCATGGGCATCGCTTTGCATCCCTATTTGGTCGGACAGCCCTATAGGCTTAGACATTTACGCCGGGCGCTGTCTCATATTGTTTCCAATCAAGACCAGGTATGGCTGACGACAAGCGGGGCTATTTCAGACTACTGTTATGAAGTGATACCTGACTTGGTTCCCTGAGCGATACGGTAAGCCCACTTTATCGTATCGTGTTTTTCAGGATTGCGCTTCTCATGAGAACCGCTACCCGAGATTGTTAAATTTTCCCCTTGAGAGGCTCGGTTTCGCTAATGCAGACCACGAGCGTTCAGCCGTCACCGCATATCTAACACCTCGTTTACACCGAGAGTGATAGCGGTTGACGGCCAACATGCTTGTCCGTGACACACATTCGACTCAAACCTATTCTCAAGAAAACAAACCGGACAAACTTTCAAATGCCATCAAGTCACTGATATTATGGCAGAAAATCCTACCATCCCAGCCACTTCACTTTAGACATTCTTAAGATCAGGCCCTCGGGCCGCTGTAGGGTCCGAAATGCCCGATACGTAGGGTTGGCAATGCCCCACTACCTGCACCCTCATTCCGACACGACTGTATTCTAGCTGGATTTATTGAAGAGCGACTCTGGAAGTTTCAGACCGGTTCGATAAGGGTGATGAAAATCCGCAACCGAGGCATCTTTCAATGTTCCGCGATCTTTCAGTGCCCGCAGTTTCCATGGGCCTACTTGCCGCATTTGTCGGATATTCAGCGTCATTCGCGATTGTACTGGCCGGGTTGACCGCAATGGGGGCCACTGGCGCGCAGGCGACGACGGGTCTGTTTTTCGCGACCCTCGGCATGGGGATTTGCAGCATCTGGCTTCCTGCCGTAACGCGCATCCCCGCCGCAGTGGCATGGTCTACGCCGGGGGCGGCCTTTCTTGCGACAACGGCCATCTTGCCTGGCGGGTTTGCCGAAGCCGTGGGCGCTTTGATCTACTGCGCCGGATTGATTGTTTTGACGGGGCTGGTCCCCGCGCTTGGCCGGATCGTGGCCGCGATACCGAAGCCCATTGCAAATGCCCTGCTCGCGGGCGTTCTGCTCAAGCTCTGTCTTGCCCCTGCGCTTGCGCTTGGCAGCATTCCCTTGCTGGTTTTGCCGGTGCTCATTGCATGGCTGGCGGGCTTGACGTGGAACAGGCTGGCCGCGATGCCTTTCGCTGTGATTGCGTTTATCGTGGTCCTCTTTTTCGCCGTCGATACGTCGAGCAGCCCGCTTCAGAACGATGGGGGATGGCTCCCTACCTTTGCTTTAACAGCCCCGTTCTTTACGGTTCAGTCCTTCTTTTCTGTCGCTCTGCCGCTGTATCTAGTGACGATGGCGGGGCAGAATATCCCCGGTTTTGCGGTGCTGGAATTGAACGGCTATTCAGTCGAGCGCCAACCCCTAATCCGCAAGACCGGCCTTGTCAGTCTTGCGTTTGCACCGTTCGGGTCCATTCCTGTCAACATGTCCGCGATCACCGCAGCGATGATGGCTGGCGACGACGCGGGCCGCAATCCGGCAACCCGCTATTGGGCGGCAATCACTTCGGGGATTGTCTATATCCTGCTTGCGTTTGCTGCCGCGCTGATCACCGCACTGGCAAGCCTAGCACCGCTTGCTTTGATCACTGCGGTGGCCGGGCTTGCACTTATCCCCGCTTTGGTTGGCTCGCTCTCGGCGGCCTTCACCACGCCCACCCAATTAGAGGCACCGGCGCTGACGTTCTTGATCGCGGCAAGCGGTATGACGCTTTTTGGCATAAGCGGCGCGTTTTGGGGCGTCATCGTAGGGGCGATCATCTGGGTGGCAAAGGCCATCGCGCATCGATTAAAGGCCTGAGCTTCTATTGGCACCAGAGGTTAAAAAAAGTCGATGCATTGCACATATATTTTCCATGAAAAGATTTATATCTGATGATAACGTATTCCAACTGCCCAGTTTACACTTTGACCGAGTGACCTAGTTAACCAAAAATGAACAAACTGAAGAAAATGCAGAATGACTGAAACAACAACGCCCGACGTAGCGCAAAGGTTATCAACCGGGACTTCGGGTCTTGACGATGTGCTGTGCGGTGGCATTACACCCGAACGGCTTTATCTGGTCGAAGGCACCCCCGGAGCGGGCAAAACAACGCTCGCGTTGAAATTCCTGATGGAAGGACGTGCGGCGGGCAGTCAGGGGCTTTATATTACTCTGTCCGAAACCGTGAATGAGCTGACCGCCGTGGCACGGTCGCACGACTGGACCCTTGATAACATCGCACTGTTCGAGATGGTGGCAGAAGATGAATTCAGCCCCGACCACGAACAATCCCTACTACACCCAAGCGAAGTTGAACTTGGCGAAACCGTGCGCGGGATTATTGATTTGGTAGAAAAAACCAATCCGGACCGGGTCGTACTTGATAGCCTGTCGGAACTGCGTTTGCTGGCCCAGAATCCGCTGCGGTATCGGCGGCAAATCCTTGCGCTCAAGCATTTCTTTGCGCGTCGCAAATGCACAGTATTGATGTTGGATGACCGCACCGCCGAACCAGGCGATCTGCAATTACATTCGATCGCCCACGGCGTCATTTCGCTGGAGCACTTGGCGAATGACTTTGGCTCTGAGCGGCGGCGCCTGCGGGTGATCAAGATGCGCGGGCTAAAGTACCACGGCGGCTATCATGACTTCACGATCGAGCGGGGCGGCATTTGCCTCTATCCCCGTCTGATCGCAGCGCAACATCACCGCACGCATTCGACGGACCCTGTTACCACGGGGCTCAAAGAGCTGGACGCGCTCTTAGGCGACGGTTTGTTCCCCGGCACCAATGCGCTGATGGCAGGCCCTGCGGGCGTGGGTAAGACGACAACTGCGGTGCGCTGCATGATCGCGGCGCTGAAGCGTGGACAGAACGCCGCCTATTTCCTGTTCGACGAACGCCTCTCGACGCTCATGATCCGGTCCAAGGCGCTTGGTATGGACCTGCAACCGTTCATCGACAACGGGACGCTGCAGATCCGGCAAGTTGATCCGGCAGAATTGTCACCTGGTGAGTTCGCCCATGCCGTGCGTAGCGCGGTCGAGGATAGTGATGCCAGTGTTGTGGTGATCGACAGTCTGAACGCCTATCTGCACGCGATGCCCAGCGATAATTTTCTGGTGCTCCAGATGCACGAGCTGCTCAGCTACCTCGCCCAGCAGGGGGTGGTTTCGATCATGGTCCTTGGCCAACATGGCGTTACCGGCGACCTGCGCTCGGATATCGACATCAGCTATTTAGCAGACACCGTTTTGATGATGCGGTTCTTCGAGGCAGAGGGCGAAATTCGCAAATCCATATCTGTCATCAAGACGCGAACGTCGGACCATGAACGCAGTATTCGTGAGTTCAAAATCGATCAAGATGGTATCAGCATCGGCGAGCCGCTTCGGGGCTTCTCATCCATTCTGTCCGGTTCCCCTGTCTATAACGCCTCCAAGGATCACCTTATGGCGCTCAGGGGCGACGACAAGGATGGATCAAAGTGACAGGCCTGCCGCCACTCGGGGAAACTCAGGAAGCGCCGCCGTTAGATTTCTTCTCGTCCGTTGCGGTCATGGCACCGCGGGGGCGGGATGAGACCGTCGCGCGGCAATTGCTGGCGAAGGATGGGATCGCGTCGATCTCCGTCTTATCGCTGACGCAGTTGTCCGAGCTTATATCACAGCATATCGGCGCGGTGCTGATCACCGAGGAAGCCCTCAGCGGCGCGGATGCCGACGCGCTGGCCCTTGCACTGGATGCGCAGCCGTCTTGGTCGGACGTGCCGTTTATCGTTCTTGCCAATGGGACCACCGGCAGCCGCAGCGAGCGGGCTGCGCAGCGCATCGACACGTTAAGCAACGCCGTGTTATTGTCGCGCCCGCTTCATGCCGAAGAGTTAATCCGCGCCGTGCGGTCATCACTGACAGCCCGCGGTCGGCAGCATCAAGCGCGTCGCCAGCTCGAAGAATTGCAATTGCGCGAACGCCAGCTGTTCGAGAGCGAAGCAAAATTTCAAGCCATTGCCAATTCGGTGGACCAAATGATCTGGTCTACCTTACCCGATGGGTTTCACGACTATTTTAACGATCGATGGTACGAATTTACCGGCGTGCCTGCTGGCTCTACCGACGGCGAAGGCTGGAACGGAATTTTCCACCCCGACGATCAAGAGCGCGCATGGGAGCGGTGGCGCCACAGCCTCAGCACCGGTGAGAACTACGAGATCGAATACCGCCTGCGTCATCGTTCGGGCGACTATCGCTGGGTGCTTGGCCGGGCCCAGCCGGTATTAGACAAGGACGGTACCATTCTGCGGTGGTATGGCAGTTGCACCGATATTCACGAAATCAAAGTCGCCGAAGAACAGCGCCACTTGATGCTGGGTGAAATGAACCACCGTGTCAAAAACACGCTGGCCATGGTCAATGTAATGGTCTCGCAGACCCTCCGGCTGGCAGATAATCTGCGGGATGCGCAGACGTCTTTGCAATCGCGTATCGCCATGATGGCCCAGGCCCATGACCGCCTGATCGCGACGTCTTGGGCAGAAACCCGGCTGCCCGAAGTGGTCGACGCCGCACTGGCAGCGCATCGCACCGGTGAAGGTCGCTTTGATATCGAGGGACCGGATCTCGAAGTGGGTTCAAAGCAGGCGCTGGCGATGACCATGGCGATCCATGAGCTAAGCACCAATGCCAGCAAATACGGCTCTCTTTCGGCTCAGGGCGGCAAGGTCCGCATCTGCTGGGCGAAAAAAGATGATGTCTTCACGTTCACTTGGGTCGAGACAGACGGCCCCCGGGTTTCGCCCCCAACCAAACGCGGTTTTGGCAGCCGGATGATCGAACAGGCACTCGCAGGATATTTTCAGGGAAAGGTGGAACTTTCTTACGACCCGGAAGGTTTAAACTTTAAGCTCAGTGCGCCCGGCTCCGGATTGCTGTTCTGATACTTCCGTCTCTGCAGAATGAAAGGTTGCGCTGCGCTATGTATTCCGAAAACACCTCACGGCTTGCCGTTCTTGTCGTCGAAGACGAACCCCTGCTGCGCATGGACGCCGTCGACATGATAGGCGATGCTGGTTTCAAGACCTACGAAGCCTGTTCGGCCGATGAAGCGATGGCACTGATCCGCGACAATAATGATATCGGAATCTTGTTTACAGATATCGACATGCCAGGGTCCATCAATGGGCTAAAACTCGCGGCCTGCGTCCGCGAAGGCTGGCCGTCGGTAGAAATTCTTATCGCGTCGGGCGTCGTGGGCGTGACGGATGAGGTTATGCCGGAGGGTTCGAAATTCTATTCCAAGCCCTATGTAACAGCGCAAATTATTAGCGATATGAAAACGATCGCGGCGACCGAAGATCATTCCGTCTAGGCCGGAGTTCGAAGGTAGGGTCGATTTCATACCGACAGGGTCGCCCCCGCCGTTTTTTGTTTTCAATGCCAACGGCTAGGGGCCTACAGCTTATAGAAATCGCAAACCGACGTCGGCTTTGTCAAAAGAGGTTAAGGTCTGTCGCGACTTCGATTTACACGATCCTCAACCGACCGACGCGCCAAGCAGGCAAGCGTACAATCGCAGCTGTACCCTTATCCGTGGCTTGCACCTCGAATTCACCACCATGAAGCTCAACCAGTTTTCGGGTTAACGGCAAGCCAAGCCCCAAACCCCCGCGGGTATCTCTCGTTCTGATATGCCCCCCGACGACGAAAGGTTCATACAGCGCCGCGAGATCAATATTGTCGTCCAATGTGCCGGTATCAGTGATTGAAAGTTCAAGATTTCTAGCGCTATCCAACCTACTTCCGATGGTGATCTCTGATCCGCCGTGGTTGATCGCATTAAGGGCAAGCGCGTGCAAAGCAAGTTTGATCTGATGGGGGTCGATGTAGATGGATGCGGTGTGCGCATTCTCATCTAGCGCAATCGACTTCAACTCGCCATTCGCGCCCGGCAATACCAATTGGGCAACACCGTTCAGAATATCGCCCAATTCGCAGTCTTGTTCGTTCAGGGAAAGCTCTCCGGTCGACGCGTCACTGTAGGTGATAATCGCTTCAACCAGCCCCATAAGATGCTCTGTCGATTTTCGTGCCGAACTGATCAGCCCTGCATTAACGCCACGATCTGCCATCGCCTCGAGCAACCGCAAGCTCCCAAAGAGAATGGTCAGCGGCGTTCGTAATTCATGGCCGATAAGGGTGATAAAGGTCGATTTCGCGCCTTCGTCTTTCGTAAGATCTACCGGGGTTGGCGGCACGCCTTCCAACGCGGCGACGACGGCTTTTCCCAAATCTGTCAAGATCGACATCTGGTGATCCGATGGCGCTTCGTGAGGAACCAGATCAAGGACGCACAGGCTCCCAAATCGGTGCCCAGACGACAACACCAACGGGACCCCCGCATAGAACCGGGCACCAGGCCCGCCTTCAGCTACCATCGGATGGGTCTCGAACCGAGGGTCTTTGCTGAGATCCGGCACGACCATCGGTTTACCCGACATTATCGTATGGGTGCAAAAGCTGTTGTTCTTGGACATCCGGTCAAGCGCGATACCAACGACGGACTTGTACCACTGGGTCTCACCTTCAACGACACTGATGTGTGCAATTGGACAATCCAGTATCTTTCGTGTCGCGTCGCAAATGGCATCGAAAACGCCACTATTTGCTTCGGTCAGGCCGGGAACAGCAAAGACTGATCTAAGGCGTGCTTCTTCATTGAAGGGAATAGGATAGGTTCTCAATGTGCACCTCGTTAACTCTTTATTCAGCGACTATTGACTAGAAATTGTGTCTAATCAATTATTTATTAGCCACCGGTGCGTCTGGGTTTGGTTAAACGTTGCCGCAACTATCACAGCGGGAAGTTTGCCATGATTTCGCGCTAAGCGGGTGAGTATTCGACCGACACTGACTTACCCAGCGAGCTGTAAGTTTGGGGTGAAGCGCGCGGTCGACGCCTCTACCGCGTAGGCCTCTGTAAAGACTTCTGGATCGCGCGCGATACAGGACACGGCATCGGTGATAAATTCCACTTTGGCGTCGTCCATCAGGACCGAGAATGCAAGCCTGGTCCAGCCGGGTTTGGCGACTTCGTTGCCAGATGCAATTTCCGCACGCAGCTGATCAGATTGTGCCCGGTCGATCCCCAGCAAGCGGTGTGCATAAGGACCGGCACAGGCACATCCGCCGCGGGCTTGAATGCCAAAATGATCAGAGAGGATGCGACAGACCAGTTGCGGGTGCACGACACTCCCGTATCGGTCGCGGACCATGAAAGAAAAAATGGGCAAGGCCGTGGCATCGACCGTACCCAGAATAGTCAGCCCCGGCACGTTTCGCCACGCCGTCAAAGCTTTGCGCCGATGCGCGCTCAGGGTCGCTGCCATATGCGCCTCGCCGATTGCCTCTTTCACAATAAAACACAGTGCCGCGCGGATATCGCCGATGACATTGGGCGTGCCGGCTTCTTCTCGTGCGACCACATCGGCAGCATAATCCTGCCCCCAGGGGGATACAAAGCGCACTGTGCCGCCACCCGGGCTGGTCGGCCGGGCGCGCTTGACTGCATCGCGGCGCAAGATCAGCACGCCAGAAGCCCCCGGCCCCCCGATGAATTTATGCGGCGACACGACGACCGCATCCATCCCCATCCCCATATCAATGGGCAGATACGGCCCTGCCCCCGCATAATCCCAGACGCTCATCGCGCCGCTTCGCTTGAGCAAACGGGTGATCGCGGCGACATCGCTGACAATGCCCGTGACGTTCGATGCGGCCGAAAAACTTCCAATCACGGACCGGTCGGCATGGGCCGCGAGCCGTGCCGCCAGATCATCCATATCGGGCCCGCCAGCAGCGGCTTCGGCGATCTCTATGACCTCTGCGCCGGATTCGCGCCATGGCAAGATGTTGGAGTGATGCTCATAAGGTCCAATCAGCACCAGCGGGCGCTTTCCCTCGGCCAGCATCGCATCGACCCCAAGCAAAGCGGCCAGCTTTGTCAGTCCAGCTGTGGCCCCGGCCCCGGCAAAGATAACCGCATGATCCGTGTCCGCGCCACACGCCTGCGCCACAACGCGTCGGGCTTGCGCCCGCAAACGGTTCATATGTCGGCCGCAGTAAGACGCTTCGGTATGCGCGTTGGAATAATAGGGAAGCACATCCTTGGCGATCCGGTCTTCAAGCTGCTTTAGCGCCCGCCCGGAGGCGACATAATCTGCATAGATCAAAGGGTTGGGGCCGCGTGGCCCAGGGACCATCATGCCCTCTCCTATCAAGCCAGAGCGCAGATCGGGTATGATGTCGCCAGCAGTTATCTCGTGGCGAAAGCTGTCAAAGAGCTCGGGCGTCTCGGTCATGGGTCAATCCTTCTATCTTGCCGTAAGTTAAAGTGACAATGACATGAGAAGCTGCAATAAACTTACCCTATTACCACCAACTTTGCCAGGTTTTTCGTTCAAATGACCCAACAGCCAGCCCCAAAGCTCGACCGGATCGATGCCGCGATTTTGCGCGTGCTCCAAAAAGATGCGTCGCTGTCGCAACGTGACGTCGCTGATCGGGTGGGGCTGTCGCAGAATGCGTGCTGGCGTCGCATCGTCCGCTTACGGGAAACGGGGGTCATCACCGGCCAAACGCTGCGGCTGGATCATGAGCGGATCGGGCTGGGATTAACGGTTTTTGTCATGCTGCGCACACGGGATCACTCTCCGGAATGGCTCGAGACCTTTCGCAAGACGGTCCTTGGGATCGAGAACATCATTGACGTGTTTCGGATCGCCGGAGATTACGATTACATGCTGAAAATCGTCGCGCAGAACATGAATGATTTTGATCGCATCTATCAGCGATTGATCGCAGGGGCCGCGCTAGAAACAGTTACATCCTGCATCGCCATGGAAGCCATCGCCGATCGGCGCGACCTGCCGGTCTGACGCGGCCCAAAGGCGCATTGCGCGTTAAAAAGAAGGGCGTTCGGCGCAGCTCTTTGCACCATCGGCAAGGTCCCGCATACAAAACAGGCCGCGGCACAATAGCCGCGGCCTGTAGGGTCCAACGCGTCCGGTTGTTAGTCGGCAATACCGCCTCCGCGTAACCGAACGACGCGATGATTAGCAGTTACTGCATGCCGTAGTTTGCACGGTCCAGCTTGTCGTAGATCTCTGCTTTGGCCAATGCTGCCAATGCGTCCGTCTCGCTGTGCTCCACATCCGCCAGCAGATCGGCCCAGCGATCAACGATGCGCTTATAGTCTTCCAGCAGCGCTTCGGGGTTCTCGATGCCGCGGCCCTTGGCGTTCTCGATCAGGACGGCCTCGTCGGCGATCACAAATTCCGCCAGCGCATCCGTCAAAGCCTGATCAGGTTCAAACACCTCCATGCCGCCTTCTTTGGCCGCGGAAACCGCTTTTTCAACATCTTTGTCAAACTCGACCCGGTGCTGCGCAAGGTAGTATGCCATCTGGTCAAACAATACGCCGCGCGACTCTTCCGACAGGCCTTGCCAGAACGCAGGGTTATAGCCCCATTCGAAACCGGCATAATAGTTACCGACGGCCAACGTATTCATGTGCGTGACCACATCCGAAAGCGAGAAGGAATCCAACGCATCCGCAGCCGCAACCGCACAATCAAGCGATCCTGTGTCGAGGCCAGTGTACATCTCGCTTGACGGGATAGACACGGGTACCGCGCCCACATGTTCGGCAAAGCGTGACCAGGCACCGCCCGCCATGCGCAGACGCTTGCCCTGAATATCCTCGTAGGTAGCGACAGGCGTGTTGCACATCATGTAGTATTGCGAAGTCGAATATCCGCCGCCGAAAACGACGCCATTCTCTTTCCACTCGGCCAGTGCGGCCTCGTTGGTGAGGCCGAATTCGGTCGAGGCAAAGGCCATGACCATCGGATCGGTGTTATAGAAAGCAAAGTTGCCGATCAGGTTGGCAACGGGCAGTTCGGACGGGGTGTAGGTGCCCGCGTGATAGGTCACTTGTGCCACGCCATCGCGCACGCCTTGCAAGGATGCGGCCGGCGGCAGAAGCGATCCACCGGCGAAAACGGTAAAGTTCACGTCCCCGTTGGTTTCCTCGGCCACGCGCTTGGCGAACTCGACATAGGGGCCGCGCACCATCGAATGGCGTTCGGCAAAGAAGTGGTTGGCGTTTTGCGCGATGGCAGCAGTGCCAAGGCCACAGGCCGCGAGGGCCAAAAGGGATGTCTTCAGTTTCATATTGTCGTCTCCTCCGGTTGAAAAGTTTTCACTGCGCCATGAGCGAGGGCAGGAATAGGCTGATCGCGGGAAAGGCGATCAAGATGAACAGGGTTAAAATATCCATAGCGATGAACCACGTGGTGCCCGAGATGATGTCGCTGAGCTTGACCTCGCCCGATAGCGCGCTGTGTAGGACGTAAAGGTTCAGCCCAACGGGTGGCGTCACAAGGCCGATTTCAAGCAGTTTGATGCAGATGATGCCGAACCAGATCAGGTTGATGTCAGCGGCCTCTAGCACCGGCAGAAGGATCGGCAGCGTCAGCAGGATCAGACCGATGGAATCGATCACCATGCCCAGAATGATGAACAGCGCAGCGATCATCAGGATAATAACGATCTGATTATCCGAAACGGCCAGCATCATGTCGGTCAGCGCCCGTGGCACACCTGACAGCCCCATGAAACGGGTGAACATCACCGCTCCAATGGACAGAAAGAAGATCGAAGACGTCGCCAACGTCGTCTGACGGATCGCCTCGGCCAGTGCTTTGCGCGTCAGTGAACGACGCAACAGCGCGACGGTTGCAGCCAGAAACGCCCCGACGGCCCCTGCCTCGGTCGGCGTGAAAAACCCACCAAAGATGCCACCTAAAATGCCCAGAACCAACACAGGAAACGGCCAGACCGACCACAACAGGCGCAGCAGTTTCTTGCGGTCAATCCGCTCTACTACGGGTGGCGCAAGCGCAGGTGTCACCGTGGCACGCACGGTAATCATCGCCATATAAACAAACGCTGATAGCACGCCGGGAATAACACCTGCGATAAACAGCTGGCCGATCGATTGCTCGGTGAAGATGCCGTAAAGCACCATCAGGATCGATGGCGGAATGAGCGAACCAAGCGTCCCAGACGCCGCGACGACGCCGGTGGCCAGCGACGGGTGGTAGTTTGCCCGCAGCATCTCGGGCACGGCGATTTTCGACATGGCAGCAGTCGTCGCGATGGACGACCCAGAGGCCGCGGCGAACAGGCCACAGGCACCGACGCTCGCCGATGCCAATCCGCCCGGCACCCGCGCCAACAAAACGCGCAGCAGATCAAACGCGCCCGCCGTCAGGCCGGTATTGGCCGCGATAAAGCCCATAAACAGAAACATCGGGATCGCTGTCAGCGACCAGTCGCCGATCAGGTTAAACGGCATCGCACTCACGATCCCAAGTGCGGCTTGCAGGTTGAACATGACGGTGATGCCGACAAAGGACACCGCCATAAGCGCCGTGCCGATGGACATCCGAAAGGCCAGCAGGCCGAACAGGCTACCGACGCCGATCCATCCGATCAAAAGGTTGCTCATGACATGTTCCCATCAAGTTGAGATTGCGTGACGGGCTGCCCGCGCAGCACAAGGATGGCGCGAAGAAAAGCCGCGAGACTGGCAAGGCCGAAGCCAAGCGGCAACACCATGCGTGACGGCCAGACGATGACCTCGCGCCCGCCCATGACCACCTCTCCGACGCGCAGCGCCCGCGCGGCATCAAGCCCCGTACGCCATGTCATCACCGCAAGGATCGCCGCTGCGGCAAGGCAACTTAGTACCAAGGCCAGCTTCTGAAGCCAGCTGGGAAAGTGATTGAATAAAAGATCGACCGAGATCTGCTGGTCCTGCATTTCAACAAAGGCCATCGGCAGCATCACCAGCGCGATCATATAATAATAGGAAGACATCTCGACGGTGCCTTGGATCGGCGCATTCCACACCAGTTTCGCGACGACATCGGCCACGATATTCAGCATCATCGCGATGACCCCGAAGCCGCCAATAAACATCAGCGATGCGCATAATTTGTTGAATAGTGTCAGCATCGGGCCTCCTCCCCATACCAAAACGGGGACCAAGCCCGTCATTCCGCCTCAACCTCTCCGCTCAGGGGGCGGTTGACAAATAGCGATGATTGATCGAGTGATAACGAAACGCGATCACCCGGGAACATGCGCATGACCGACACCAAGAAACCCACCCGGCTCGACCTGCGGCATCTGCGATATGCTTTGGCCGTGGCGGACGCCAGCGGGTTTCGCGCAGCCGCCGAGACGCTCAATATCGCGCAGCCCGCCATTTCGAAAGCCGTGAAAGACACTGAAATCGATTTGGGGTTCCGTATCTTTGACCGCAGCGGCCCGCGCGTTCTGCCCACGCCCGAGGGGGCCGTCTTTCTTGAGGATGCGCGCCAGACGGTGGCCCAGTTCGAACGAACCATCCGCGCCTCGCGCCAGAATGCGGCCGGCGCACGGGGGCATATCATCGTCGGGTATTCGGCGCTTGCCACCTCGCGGCAAATCTCTGAAGCGCTGGATGCTTTCCACCGCAGCGTGCCGGGTGTGCAAGTCGAGATGCATGTCATGTCTACCGATAACATGCTGAAAAACCTGAAATCTGGCGTGATCGATCTTGGTTTCCTGCTGTCTCATCCCACCGTCGGCGCGCCGGGGATCGACCAGATGCCGGTTTGGCGCTCGCGCATTGGTGTGGTCGCCCCCGCCGGAGAAGCCCCCGAACGGGTCGAAGACCTAACAGGCGTGCCCTTTGTCATGGGGCTGCGCGAAAACTGGCGGTCTTGGCGCGCCCTTCTCGACAGCGCGTGTGATCGGGCGCGGCTTAGCCCCGTGGTGGTGGACGAGGCATGGGACGTACAGGTGATCTTGCAGCGCGTGGCCGAGCGGCGCGGCGTGACGCTGTTCCCCACGAGCATGGCCGATAGTCTGCCCGCCGCGCTGGAATTGACACCGGTCGAGGGGCTGGATGCAGAAGCGACGATCGCAATGGCATGGAGCATCAAGGCAGATACCGGCTTGCTGCGGCAGTTTCGCGGTCACTTCCCCCCGCTGGGTTGATCGCTTTCGGTTATCGCGCGATATCGCGAGTCTATTTGCGTAACCGCCCCATAACGCGATTTTATGGCAGCATGAAACAGATGCCGATTGCCCCATTCGACCTGCCCCAAGCGCAGCCTTTTCTCCTTGAGGGCAGCGATATCGGCTTTCTCTTTTTTCACGGCTTCACCAGCACGCCGCAAAGCGTGCGCGAAGTCGCCCTAGCTGTGCACGCGGCAAGCGGTGCGACGGTGTCTTGCCCATTGCTCGCAGGGCATGGCAAAGACCCGGCAGCCTTGGCGCAGACCGGCCAAAGCGATTGGGTCGGCTCTGCCGAAGCGGCTCTTGAAACGCTATCGGCGCGTTGTGCGCGGGTGATCGTCGGGGGGCTTTCCCTAGGCGCAACCCTGTCTCTTAATCTTGCCGCGCGTATGCCCGACAAGATACATGGCGTGGTCAGCATCAATGGCTCTACCGGGCTGTACCGCCCCGAAGTGGTCGCCCCGCTTTATGAGCCTCAGGGGGCGGCGTTCATCAGCGGCATCGGTTCGGATATTGCCGAACCGGGCACCACCGAAATCTGCTACGACCGCATCCCGCGTGAAACCCTGAAAGAGCGTTTCCTTCTTACCAATGCCACCGGTGCGCTGCTGCCACTGATCCGCCAGCCCATTTTGATCTTGCAATCGCGCCGCGATAACGTCGTTGATCCGCAAAATGCACCGCGTATCGCGACCTCGGTGGCGTCTAGCGATATCCAGCTTGGCTGGCTCGAGCGATCCTACCATGTTGCGACATTAGATTATGACCGCGGCCTGATCGCCGAACGGATCACCGAATTTTTGCGGCGTTGCACAGCCTGAGAAAGCCGCAATCCACGCGATTATACCGCCGCCGCCTACACAGATCCGCCATCAGGGCGGAACCCTGACCCGCTGACCGGGGTTCTATTCCCTAGATGTCATCGGACAAAGGGCCCCCTCTCATGCGAACCACACTGACTGTTAACGGCAAAGACCATAGTCTTGATGCAGACCCCCGCACCTCGCTGCTGGATGCGCTGCGCAATCACCTGAACCTCACCGGCACCAAAAAAGGCTGCGATCACGGACAGTGCGGGGCCTGCACGGTCATGATAAACGGACGCCGCATCAATTCATGCCTCAGCCTTGCCTGCATGCATGACGGCGACGAGATCACCACGATCGAGGGGTTGGGCGACGAACACAACCTGTCGGACATGCAGCAGAATTTCGTGAAACACGACGGGTTCCAATGCGGTTATTGCACCCCGGGTCAAATCTGTTCAGCCACCGCCATGCTCGAAGAGTTCAAAGCCGGCTGGCCCTCCAATGTTTCGGGCAGCCTTACCGCATCGCCCGAGCTGACCGATGCCGAAATATCAGAGCGGATGTCAGGAAATATCTGCCGCTGCGCCGCCTACCCCAATATCGTCGATGCAATCCGCGAAACCGCGGAGGAGAAGTCATGAAGCAGTTCGACTATATCCGTGCCAGTGCCAACAGCGATGTCACCCGCACCCCTGACGCGACAATCATCGCGGGCGGGACCAACTTGCTGGACCTCATGAAGCTAGAGGTGATGACGCCTGACAAACTTGTCGACATCTCGCGGCTGGACCTGAAACAGATCACTCCCACGCGCGACGGCGGGCTGCGCATCGGCGCTTTGGTCACGAACTCTGACCTCGCGGCGGATATGACGGTTCGCGAAGACTATGCCGCACTGTCGTCGGCCCTGTTGGCCGGTGCGTCGGGTCAGCTGCGCAACAAGGCGACCACCGGCGGCAACCTATTACAACGGACCCGCTGCTATTATTTCTATGACACCGACCAACCATGCAACAAACGCGAGCCAGGTTCAGGCTGCGGCGCGATGGAGGGGGCGAACCGGCTTCATGCGATCCTTGGCGTCACCGACAAATGCATAGCCAGCCATCCCAGTGATATGGCCGTCGCGATGCAAATGCTGGGGGCCGAAATCGAGATCGAGGGCACGGATGGTGCCTCTCGCACGGTGCCGCTGTCCGAATTCTACCTGATCCCCACCGATCCCGCAGTTGAAACAGTTTTGCAATCGGGTGAACTGATCACCGCCGTCACTTTGCCCGCCCCTGCGGAGGGGAACCAGACGTATCGCAAAGTACGCGATCGCGCATCCTACGCGTTTGCCATGGTATCAGTCGCGGCGCGGATCGAGGTGTCGGAAGGCAAAATTACCCAAGCCGCAATCGCCTGTGGTGGCATTGGATCCATGCCGTGGCGCGACCCGGCGGTCGAAGAGGCGCTCGTCGGGCAAGAGCCTTCGGCCACCTTGTTCAGCAAGGCCGCCGATATTCTGGTGGCAGATGCAGCACCCAAAGACGGCAACGCATTCAAAGTGCCACTGGCACGGCGCACGTTGATCGCCACACTCAAGGAACTGACGGGGGTACAGCAATGACCGACGGTAGCAACATCTCGACCGCCGAACTGACGATGAACGAACCCGACGACCGCAATCGGCTGGATGCCACGGTTCAAGGGTTGATCCACACCGGCATGGACCGTCCCGACGGCCCGCTCAAAGTCTCTGGCCGCGCCACTTATGCGCACGAAGACCAACCGGCGGACATGATGACCGGCGTGCTTGTCCGCGCGCCTGCTGCAGGTGGGCAGATCACCGGAATGAACGCGGAAGCCGTGCGCAAGCTTGACGGTGTGCGCGACGTGTTTCACGGCAAGACCTTCCTGCGCAACCCTGCCCAAGGCACCGCAAACGAGGCCCCTGTCCAGCCGGATGGCAAGATTTCCTATATCGGGCAACCCGTCGCGCTGGTTGTGGCCGATACCTTTGAACAGGCCCGTCACGCTGCCCATATGATCGAGCTTCAAATCACGCCCGAGGATGCCGTGACCGATCTTGATGTGGCAGAAATTGAAACGCCGAAGGACAAGCAATCGTCCCAAGGCGATCTGGATGCCGCGCTGTCAGATGCCGCCTATACCGTGGATGAAACCTATCGCACCAGCGGTCACAATTCGTCTGCGATGGAACCCCATGCCGCGATTGCCCAGTGGGATGGCGGCAAGCTGACCCTGCGCGGGTCGTATCAGATGCTCAAATACAATGTGAATGAACTGGCCGACGCGCTTGGAGTCGACGCTGAAAATGTGCATATTCTGGCGCCCTACGTCGGTGGTGGGTTTGGCTCGAAACTAGGAATTAGCCACGAGGCAGTCGCCGCGGCCCATGCCGCACGTGAACTTGGGGCCCCCGTAGCGGTTGTGCTAAGTCGCCAACAAGTGCTCGAGGCCACGATGCGCCGGTCCGAGACGGTTCAGCACATCAAACTAGCTGCGGACGCCGATGGGCGGATGACCGGTATCGGCCATGATTCCACCGTCTCGCAATTGTTGGATGAAAGCTTTGCAGAGCCGGTGTCGCAGGCAACGCCTTTCCTTTATCGCGGCGAAAACCGTGAAATCGGGATGCATATCAAACGGATCAACCGCATGTGTGCCGGCTCTGTTCGTGCACCGGGCGAGGCGGTGGGTATCACCGCGCTCGAGATTGCGATGGACGAGCTGGCAGACGTGAGCGGCATCGATCCGGTCGAACTGCGTAAACGCAACATTCCTGATGTGGACCCTTCGGACGGGCGCGAATTCTCGTCCCACAAACTGGCCGAGGCACTGGACGACGGGGCCAAGACCTTTGGCTGGGCCGACCGCGAGGCCGGCAAAACAGACGGAGAGTGGTTGATCGGCTACGGCATGTCTTCGGCCACGCGGGTCAACATGCTGGGCGAAAGCCACGCGCGTGTCACGCTGAACGAAGACGGCAGCCTGCTGGTCGAAACCGATATGACTGACATTGGCACCGGCACCTATGCGATCCTGACCCAGATCGCCGGCGAGATGCTGGGCGTGCCGGCGGACCGTGTAACGGTACGCTTGGGCGACAGCAGCTTGCCCAAAGCCGCCGGTTCAGGGGGCAGTTGGGGTGCCGCATCATCGGGCGGGTCAGTCTTTGTTGCATGCGAGGCGCTGCGCAAAAAGATTGCCGAGACCATGGGCGTAGAAGAACGCGACCTGACCCTGCAAGACGGTGTTGCCACCGCCAACAACCGCCGCGCCGATTTGCCAGAATTCACCAAGAACGGCCCCCTCACCGTCGAAGGCACAATCAACAAGGGTGATACCCAGACCGACCGTCGCCAAGCAACCTTTGGCGCATTCTTTGCAGAGGTCGGTGTGAACAGCGTCACCGGCGAAACACGTGTGCGCAGGATGCACGGCAGCTTTGCCGCAGGGCGCATCCTGAATGCCAAGACGGCGCGGTCTCAATGTCTAGGCGGCATGACCTTTGGCATCGGTATGGCGCTGACCGAAGAGCTGATGTTCGACAAGCGCGACGGCCATTTGGTGAACAATGATCTGGCTGAATACCACGTGCCTGTGAACCTTGATGTGCCTCAGCTTACAGTCAACTTCGTGCAGGAACGCGACCCTTGGGCTAATCCGATGCAGGCTAAAGGCATCGGCGAGCTTGGCATCTGTGGCGCAGGGGCGTCGATCATCAACGCAATCTACGATGCCTGCGGCGTCCGTGTGCGCGATTTGCCCGCGACGATGGACAAAATTCTGCCGGGTCTACCCGATATGTAAGGCTGCGTGCGCAAACCCCAACCGAACCGGCGCGGCTATGCCGCTGCGCCGGTGTCCGGCAGAACGCTGACGGTAGGGCCGCCCAGCTTGAGGATGACGTCGTCTGCGTCACCCTCCGGCGTCTCTTTCTGCCCGATGGCGTCTACCTACCCTGCGGAACCCCCGGCAGTGCACATAGCATTTCATACAGATAACTGGCCGCGATCATTGCCGTATTGCCCGCCGGATCATAGGGCGGAGAGACTTCAACCAGATCACAGCCCACCAAATTTAGTCCCGCCGTCCCGCGGATGATTTCCAGCCCCTGCATCGTGGTTAACCCACCCACCTCGACCGTGCCTGTACCGGGGGCGAACGCGGGATCAAGGCTGTCGATATCAAAGGTCAGATAGACCGGCGCGTCCTCGATCTTGGCGCGGATATCCGCCATCATGGGCGTCAGCGATTTGTGCCAGCATTCTTCGGCCTGAATACAGGTCCAGCCCTGTTGCCGCCCCCAATCGAAATCATCCTTACTATAGCCGGTACCCCGCAGACCAATCTGGAACACCTTGTCGTTTTGCAGACAGCCTTCCTCCCACGCGCGTCGGAACGGGCAGCCGTGAGCCTCTTTCTCGCCGAACATTTCATCGTTGGTATCCGAATGGGCATCCACATGGATCAGCGCGACAGGCCCGTGTTTTTCAGCGACCGCCCGCAAGATTGGCCAGCTGAGCGTGTGATCCCCGCCCAGTGTCAGCGGGATCACCCCATGGGACAGGACCTCGCGGTAGTGATCCGCGATAATGGCCACGGTTTTCTTGAGGTCAAAAAGGTTGATCGGCACGTCACCGATATCCGCCACCTGAAGATGTTCGAACGGGGCCGCACCGGTCGCCATGTTGTAGGGGCGGATCATGCGGCTTTCGTCGCGTATCTGGCGGGGGCCTAGCCGCGTCCCGGGACGGTTCGAGGTGCCAATATCCATTGGGATGCCCAGAAAACAGGCATCCAGCCCCGCCGCCGTTTCTGCCATCGGCAAGCGCATCATGGTCGCAGGCCCACCCGTGCGTGGCATGGAATTCCCGCTAAGCGGCTGATTATATGCTGGTTTGTTCATCGTCCCATTCCTTTTGGCTCTGGCATGGTACTTGGCGCACAGACCAATTCACGCGTCCCCGTTTGCATGCAGCTTCGCAGCTTTATCCGCAAAGCCAAGCAGCTTTCCGCGGCAACGCCCCCCATGCCTCTTGCAAACCGCGCCCGGCTTTGCCACCTATGGTACCGAGAGGACGACCTCCCCTGAATGGAAAATTGCCGGGACGACCCGGCCCTTCACCGAGGTATACCCATGCGCTCCGCATTAGACCGTCTTCGCCACGCCCTCAGTTTTGAAATCATCGCGCTGATCCTTGTGATCCCCGCTGGTGCGATCCTGTTTGACGTACCCTTACATGACTTTGGTGTCGTGGGCATTGTCAGCGCCACGCTCGCGACGCTTTGGAACCTTGGCTATAACGTGCTTTTTGACTTGGCCTTGCAACGGCTGACGGGAACCACCCTGAAATCGCGCATCGTCCGGGTGCTGCACGCGCTGGCATTCGAGGCGGGGCTGCTGGTGGTGCTGCTGCCGTTCATCGCTTGGTATCTGGGCATCAGCCTGTGGGATGCCTTCGTGCTGGATATCGCATTGGCGGCTTTTTATATCGTTTATGCCTATGTCTTTAACTTGATCTACGACACGCTCTTTCCGCTGCCGGAATGGGCGCAAGAGCAGGCAGAAAGCACCTAGCCTGCCACGGCGTCGTGGTGATCAGACCGGCAGCGTGAAAGACGCCTTGATCCGGTCCATCACCACGGTGGTTTTGAACCCTTTGATATCCGGGTTGTTATAGAAAAAATCGCGGGTGAACGCCTCGTAATCCTGCATGTCCTTGGCGCTGACGATCAACATAAAGTCGGTCTCTCCCGTCACGTAATAGGCGCTCATCACCTCTGCCCGCTCACGCACCGCCCGTTTGAACCTGTCAATGATATCAGAGCGTTCCCGCGCCAGCTCCACCGCGATGAGCATGGTCAGCGGGCGCCCCACCGCTTCGGGCGATACGACGGCAATATCGGCCTCGATCGCCTTGGTGGCCCGCAGCCGCGCGAGCCGCCGCTGGATCGACGTTTGCGACAACCCCACCAGTTCTGAAAGACGCGCGCTGGTCAGCAGATTGTCACGCTGCACGTGATGCAGGATTTTCCGGTCTATCGCGTCAATCATCCTGAATTCCCCATATTTTCCAAAAGTTTGCAGCTTTTACCCACGTGACGTTGATATTCGCATAAATGCGGAGGCCGAAAAAGCTAAACTCGCACAATACCCTGGCAGGATTTCCCACATGATTGACCATTCTTTTACGCAGCCCGAATATGCAGCACGTCTGGCAAAAACACGCGCCGAAATGGCCACCCGCGGGCTGGACGCACTGTTTGTCACCGATCCGTCAAATATGGCGTGGTTGGCGGGCTATGACGGGTGGTCGTTCTACGTGCATCAGGGCGTGCTGCTCACCCACGAGGGCCAGCCTGTCTGGTGGGGCCGCGCGATGGACAGTGCAGGTGCCCAGCGCACCACCTATCTGGATGATGACAATATCGTCGGCTACGACGACACCTATGTCCAGAACCCCGACAAACACCCGATGGAGGATCTGGCCCGCCTGATCGCCGCCCGCGGGCTAGAAAACGCCCGTATCGGGTTCGAACTGGACAATTATTATTTCACCGCCTCTGCGTTTCTGACGCTGCAAACACGGCTACCGGGCGTCAACATTCAGAACGCCACCGCGCTGGTGAACTGGCAACGCGCCGTCAAATCCCCCACTGAACTGGAATACATGCGCCGCGCCGCCCGGATCGTTGAACGGATGCACGAGGTAATTCGCGAAAAGGCCGAAGTCGGCATGCGCAAGAACGATCTGATCGCGGATATCTACCACGCCTCTGTCAGCGGTGCCCACGGGCACTGGGGCGACTACCCCGCTTGCGTGCCCATGACGCCCTCCGGTCTGGATGCCACCGCGCCGCATATCACATGGGATGACGCCCCCCTGCGGAATAACGAAGGCACGTTCTTTGAAATCGCAGGGGCGCACCGGCGCTACCAATGCCCGCAGTCGCGCACCTTGTTTCTGGGCAAACCGCCACAAAAGTATCTGGATGCGGAAAATGCCGTTCTCGAGGCAATTGACGCGGGGCTAGAACAAGCCAAACCAGGCAACCGCTGCGAAGACATCGCCCGCGCCTTCAACACCAACCTGCGCAAACGCGGGTTCGAGAAAGACAGCCGTTGCGGGTATGCGATCGGGTTGTCTTATCCGCCCGATTGGGGCGAACGCACCATGTCCTTCCGCGCGGGCGACACCACAGTGCTTGAACCGGGGATGACCTTTCACTTTATGCCAGCGCTGTGGCTGGACGACGGCGGCATCGAGATCACGGAACCTATCGTCATCACCGAAACGGGTGCCGACTGTCTGTGCACCACCCCGCGTGCGCTTATGATCAAGGAATAGCGCCATGCGAGACAATCCAATCTCGGCCACCATCGATTTTGAAGGCACGGGCGTGCAGCACGGCTATTTGCGTCTGCCCTATAGCCGTAACGACAGTGCTTGGGGGGCGATCCAAATTCCGGTGACCCAAGTGAAAAACGGCGACGGCCCCTCTGCCCTGCTAACCGGCGGCAACCACGGCGACGAATACGAAGGCCCGTTGGCCTTGGTCGAGCTTGCCCAGACCTTGCAGGCCAAGGACGTCACGGGTCGCGTGATCATCATCCCGTTCATGAACCAGCCTGCCTTTGCGGCCGGCACACGCGTGTCTCCGCTCGACGGGGTGAACATGAACCGCAGCTTTCCCGGTCGTCCCGATGGCACGCCCACGCAGAAGATCGCGGATTACTTTCAACGGGTGCTGCTGCCGATGGCGGATGTCGTGCTTGATTTTCACTCGGGTGGCAAAACGCTTGATTTTCTGCCCTTCGCTGCCTGCCACACGCTGGAAGATGCGGACCAGCAGGCCCGCTGCCGCGCCGCGCGCGATGCGTTCAACGCGCCGTTCAGCGTCGAGATGCGCGAGATCGACGCGCTAGGCATGTACGACGATGCGGCAGAAGCTATGGGCAAGACTTTCGTCACCACCGAAATGGGCGGCGGTGGCACCGCCACGCCTGAAACAGCACAGATCGCTCGGAAAGGGGTGCGTAACCTGTTGATCCACGCCGGTATCCTTGAGGGGCGGCCCGTCACCGCCCCATCACGCGTCCTGTCTCAAGACGACGACCGCTGCTTTCATGTCACCAATCAAGGTGGGCTCGTCGACTTCAACGTCACCCTTGGGCAAACCGTAGCCGAAGGCGACCTGATTGCACGTCTGTGGGACGGCCAACTCACCGGTGCCCCCCCGCGCGAGATCCGCGCCCAGATGGGGGGCATCGTGATCGCCCGCCATCACCCCGGACTGGCACAGCCGGGCGATTGCCTTGCCGTGCTGGCCACCGAACTCACCTAAAACTCTCCTAAACAGAAAGCCTGACCTATGCTTCGCAATGATGATCAACTCGCCACATGGGACCGCGAAAACTTTTTCCATCCCTCTACGCATCTGGCACAGCATGCGCGGGGTGAATCCGCGACGTGGGTGATCAAAGGGGCGTCGGGCGTCCATATTGAGGACCGCGATGGCAACCGGATGCTGGACGCCTTTGCCGGGCTTTATTGCGTGAACGCAGGCTATGGCCGGACCGAAGTAGCCGACGCCATCGCCGAACAGGCGCACCAACTGGCCTATTACCACTCCTATGTGGGCCACGGCACCGAGACCTCGATCACGCTGGCCAAGATGATCATGGACCGCGCACCGGCGCATATGTCCAAGGTCTATTTCGGTCTGTCAGGCTCGGACGCGAACGAGACGAACATCAAGCTCGTCTGGTACTACAACAACATCCTTGGCCGCCCGCAGAAAAAGAAAATCATCTCGCGCTGGCGCGGCTATCACGGGTCGGGGCTGATGACCGGCTCGCTGACCGGCCTGTCACTGTTCCACGACAAATTCGACCTGCCGATGAACCCCGTGATCCACACGGACGCCCCCTATTACTATCGTCGCAAGGACCGCACCCAGTCCGAAGCCGAGTTTACCGCGCAATGCGCCAACGCGCTTGAGGCGCTGATCCAGGCCGAAGGGCCGGACACCATCGCGGCCTTTATCGGGGAACCCGTATTGGGCACCGGCGGCATCGTGCCCCCGCCCGCCGGATACTGGGACGCAATCCAAGAGGTGTTGAACCGCCACGACATCCTGCTGATCGCGGATGAGGTCGTGACTGGCTTTGGCCGTCTGGGAACGATGTTCGGGTCCGATCACTATGGGCTGAAACCCGATCTGATCACCATCGCCAAGGGACTGACATCGGCCTATGCACCGTTGTCAGGCTCCATCGTATCGGACCGGATGTGGAAGGTGCTGGAACAGGGCACGGACGAGAACGGCCCCATTGGTCACGGCTGGACCTATTCGGCGCATCCCATTTGTGCGGCGGCGGGTGTCGCCAACCTCAAGCTGATCGACGACCTGAACCTTGTGAGCAACGCCGCCGAGGTGGGCGGATATCTGAACGCCTCGATGAAAGAGGCGCTTGGCGATCATCCGAATGTGGGGGACATCCGTGGCGAAGGGCTGCTTTGCGCGGTGGAATATGTGGCCGACAAGGCAGACGCCACGCCGCTTGACCCTGCACGCAAGGTGGGCGCTGCGATCTCTGCCGCGATGCTCGAACGCGGCGTGATCGCGCGTGCTATGCCCCAAGGCGACATTACCGGCTTTGCGCCCCCCTTCTGTATCTCCCGCGAAGAGGTCGATACCGTCGTCGCCACAACCACCGACGCGGTGAAAACTGTGCTGGGATAAGCGTCTCGGTTCGCCTTGTTTCGCAGGGCGAACCGCCCGTTGGAAAGGGTTACCCTATAAGGGCGCTAACACCGCTCTTGCCCGTTGCAGCCCCTGATCGTTTGCGCAATGACTAACCCCAAGCTACGGGAGGAGCGCAGATGCCACATTGGTCACAGGCGATCACGGATCGCATACAAACAGAAACCCATTTCGACGGTCGCGAGATCAAGTGCTTTAAGGATCGCCCCGCTGACCTGAACGCCATGCTCGCCGCGGCCCTTGCCCGCGCCCCCGATCAAGAGGCCGTGGTCAGCGGCGACACCAGACTGACCTATACCGAGCTTGACCTGCACGTGGGCCGCATCGCCGCAGGGCTGCGCGCGCGTGGGGTCGAAAAGGGCGACCGCGTTGCGCTGCTGCTGTCGAACCGCTGGGAATTCATCGCGACCATGATGGGCTGTCTGCGGCTCGGTGCGATTGCCGTACCGATCAACATCCGCGAAGGCACGCCAGAGCTGGCGTTTATCTTGCGACAATGCGGTGCCAAGATCGCCGTGCATGGCACGGATGTCGCCGACCGCCTGCCCGCGCCCGCCGATCTGCCCGCTCTGACCCACCGCTTTTGTGTTGGCGGCACCGCAGCCGGAACTGACGTTTTTGACACGCTCCCCGCCGAGGCACCGCTGACCGACGCCGTGCCACTGCACGAGGACGATATCGCGGTGATCCTCTACACCTCCGGCACCACAGGCCAGCCCAAGGGCGCGACACTGACCCATCTTAACATTGCCCATTCGGCGATGCATTTTGAACTTTGCATGGAACTGGGCGCGCGCGAACGCTCCCTCCTCTGTGTGCCTGCGAGCCACGTGACCGGCCTTGTTGCCACCGTCTTTACCATGCTCCAAACCGCTGGCTGCACCGTGATGATGGAGCACTTTGGCGCACATGAATTCCTGTCGCTAACCGCAGATGAAAAAGTCACGCAGACGCTGATGGTGCCGGCGATGTACAACCTCTTTCTGCTGCGCTGCAATGTCGAGGACTACGACCTGCAACACTGGCGGATCGGGGGCTACGGCGGCGCACCGATGCCGCAATCCACCATCAGTGAACTGTCGGAAAAGCTGCCGAACCTCTGCCTGATGAATGCCTATGGCGCGACCGAGCTTACCTCTGCCGTATCGATCCTGCCTATGGGTTTCGGCACCAAACGCGCGGACAGTATCGGCATCGCCGTGCCCTGCGCCGACATCCGTATCGTTGACAGGCAAGGCAATGACGTGCCTGACGGCACCCACGGAGAGCTTTGGATCAAGGGCGCGATGACCGTGCCCGGCTATTGGGATAACCCTGACCGCACTGCTAGCGAGTTTCACGACGGCTACTGGAAGAGCGGCGACATGGGGTCACGCGATGCCGAGGGGTTCATCTGCCTGCACGACCGTCGTAAGGATATGATCATTCGCGGCGGCTATAACATCTACAGCGCCGAGGTCGAAAACGCCCTGACCGCCCACCCGTCCGTGATCGAATGTGCCGCCATCGGCTGCCCTGATCCGGTGCTGGGGGAAAAGATGCATGTGTTCATCCACACCACGGATACCGCGCTGGATCTTGACGCGATCAAGGCTTTCGCACGCACAAAGATGGCGGACTACAAAGCCCCCGATTTCGCGACGTTCGAACCCGATCCCCTGCCGCGCAATGCTAATGGCAAGATCGTCAAGAACACGCTTCGTGATAGGCTGAAGGCGCAGGCCTGAGGGCATAAAGAAAGCCGCAGCGCACATTGGCGCTGCGGCTTTCATCTGTGTCGGTTCAGGCGCGATCAGGTCGCGGCCGGTTGCTCGTAGGCCAGTTCATGGTCGCCAAGGTCCATGATGTCTTCACCGGATTTTTCCCACTCTGCCCGATCCTCGTCCGTCGCTTTGGGAGAGAACAGACCGGTCACCGCATAGAACACGCCGATCAACGGTGCGGTCCAGCAGGCAAAGGCCAGCGGGATATACAGCAGGTTGGTCAGGTTACCATCCATCACACCCAGCCCCAGCGCCGAGATCACAAAGGCACCACCGGCGTTCCAAGGGATCAGCGGGCTCATCAACGTGCCGCCCTCTTCGACCGCACGGCTCAGGTTCAGGGTCGAATACCCCATCCCACGGTACAAGGGCGCATACATACGACCCGGCAGCGCAATCGAGATATAAGGATCACCCGCCACCATGTTGGTCGCAAATGCCGTCCCGATGGCCGAACTTTGAACCGCGCCGAAGCTTTTCACGCGGCTGACGATCGCCATAATAATCGCCTCGAGGCAGCCGGTACGTTCCAGCGCACCGCCAAAACCCAAGGCAATCAACATCAGCGAGATGGTCCACATCATCGACTGGATGCCGCCCGCGTTCAGCAGGCTGTCGATGTCGGCGATGCCAGTGTCGATAGAATAGCCCGACTGCGCAAAGGCAAACACGTCATGCAGACCGGCACCCTGCCAAAAGATCGCGACCAGCCCACCGGCCAGCACACCCGCAAACAGCGACGGCAGTGGCGGCTTTTTCATCAACGCCAGCACAATCACGATCAACGCAGGTGTCAGCGGGATGATCCCTAGGCTGAACCGTTCTTCCAGACCGGTCGTGATCGCATTGATGCTGCTTACATCGCCAACGCCCTCTTCGATCAGCATGAAGCCAACCACAATATAGATCACCAGCGCGATAATCATTGCAGGCACAGTGGTGGGCAGCATGTTCTTGATGTGGTCGAAGACGTTCGTGCCCGTTACCGCAGGGGCAAGGTTCGTCGTATCCGACAGCGGTGACACCTTATCTCCAAAGAATGCGCCCGATACCACAGCACCTGCGGTCCAATAGGCCGGAATACCAAAGCCCGCACCAATGCCCATCAACGCCAGTCCGATGGTCCCGACCGTGCCCCAGCTGGTCCCCAACGACAGCGACACCACGGCACACAAGATCATGGCGGCTGCCAAAAAGATCGACGGCGTCAGCAACGTCAGCCCATAGTATATCAACGTCGGCACCGTGCCCGACGCGATCCATACACCGACGATCATGCCCACCACGATCAACACCGCAAGCGACGGCATCGACACGTGGATCACGTGAAACACGCCCTCGCGGATGTCCATCCACGTCTGCCCGCGAAACACACCAAGCAGGGACGTAATGGCCAATCCGAGGATCAGCGGAATATGCGGCGTGAAATCGCCGTAATAGAAGAGTTGCAGCGCCAAAAGCCCAAGCGTCAGAACGACGGGCAGCAGCGCCAGCGGGAGCGATGGAAGATCTTTATTGTCCATTTTGTCCTCGTTTTTATTGTCTTATTTACTTTTACACACACAGATTCCCCTTAAGGTGGCATTGCAGCCCTGTGATGCCAACCAATCTTATTCTAGGGCGTCTGATTGAAATTTCAGGCAATTTTCCGCTGTTATTTGAAGGCGCTAAATAAAATTGGCCCTCTGTCCCGCTGGAAATTTGGAATTACAGATGGTTGATTCCGCGTTAAAATCGCAATTTTCGCGCAAACCCCGCATTGGGCAGCAAAATTCAGCGCATTCCGCTTCATGTCATTGAACTTCCCGCGTAATTATAAGAATTCTGCAATGCAGCAACGAACAGGAATCAGTTTTGATGCATCATTTGTCTCGCACCCGCCCGATGTCTCGCCGCTCTGTTTTGCGCGCAGGGGGGGCTGCCTTGGCTTTCGCAGCTGCAATAGGTGTGCAGGATACGGCTGCATGGGCGCAGACCAGCGATGCGGCAGAGCCTTTTACCTTCGAGACATTGATCGCACAGGCGCGCAGCCTTGCCGGCGAAGACTATGTCGCGCCGACGCAATTGGGCGACCCGTTTACCTCGTTGGACTATGACGACTATCGCAACATCCGGTTCCGCGAAGACAGCGCGGTCTGGAAAGGCCCCGCGGCGCAGGCTGTGGTACACGCCTATCACCCCGGCTGGCTATTCGACGGCACCGTGGCACTCTACGAGGTTATAGACGGCACGGTACAGCCGCTTGGCTTTACCTCGGACGACTTCATCTATCAGGCCAAGGCGCTCGAGAAAATTCCGACTGGCACAGAGCTCCCCGGCGTGGCGGGCTTTCGCATGAACGCGCCGTTGAATGACCCGCAACAGTTCGACGAGATCGTGTCGTTTCTGGGCGCGAGCTATTTCCGCGCCTTAGGGGCGGGCAACCGCTATGGCCTCAGCGCACGCGGGTTGGCGGTGAACACCGCGACCTCAGAACCCGAAGAATTCCCCCGTTTCAGCGCCTTTTGGCTGCAACGGCCAAAACCCGGTCAGACGGCAATGACCTTCTTTGCCCTGCTCGAAAGCCAGTCAGTCGTGGGGGCCTACAAGTTCACCGTGACCCCCGGGGCCACCACCACGATGGATGTGACAACCGAATTGTTCTTCCGCCAAGACGTGCAGCAGCTGGGCATCGCACCGCTGACCTCTATGTATCTGTTCGGGCTGAACGATCAGGGCAGCTTTGATGATTACCGCGCCCGCGTCCACGACAGTGAAGCCCTGATCGTGAACACCGGCGAGGACACGCTGTTTCGGGTGCTCAACAACCCGCCGAAACTCGCGAATTCATACTTTGGCGCGCAATCACCCAAGTCCTTTGGCCTTGTGCAACGCCACCGCGCCTTTGACGACTATCTGGATGCCGAAGCCCATTACGAGTTGCGCCCCACCCTCATGGTCGAACCCAGGGGCGACTGGGGCGAAGGTATGGTCCGCCTGATCGAGATTCCTTCGGATCTGGAAGGAAACGACAATATCGTCGCCTTCTGGACCTATAAAAACGGGTTCTCTGCGGGGGACAGCAAAAGTATTTCTTACCGCCTGAACTGGGGCATGACCCCACCCGGTGCCTCTTCTACACTTGCTCAAGTTTCACGCACACTTGCCGGACATGGCGGCGTTGCAGGCGTAAAACCGCGCAATGATCGCCGAAAATTTGTCATCGACTTTGAAGGTGCAACTTTAGCGGAACCAAATGCCGAGAACGTGGTTGAGGCCCATGTAAACATCGTCGGCGGCAAAGTTGCAGGACAAGTGCTTCAGCAGATCGACGGCCACGACCACATGTGGCGACTGGTTCTAGAGGTCGTCGCCGAAACTGATGCTACGGTTGAACTGCGTGCCAATCTGGCCGCGGGTGACCGACGCTTGACCGAGACTTGGGTATACCAATGGCTGAAAGAATGAATACGTCTGTGACATCAACTTCTTCCGAACCAATGACCGACTTTGACCGCTACGCGCCCCGTGCTGCCCCGCTGGATATGCCGCGGCAGGTACTTGAACATGATGCCCGCCCGTCGCTTTTCGAGGTGCTGAGCCGTATCTTCATGCGTAATGCCTGACATGCCCTCCTATGTGCGCGATGGTGCCACGCGGTTCAGCCGTGTCGGTGCCATTTGCTTTGCCCTGCTCTGTGCGACGGCCGCAGCCGCGACGCTAGCGCAAGCAGGCCTTAACACGGGCTTTGATATCTGGGACGGCTTTGCCGTGGCGCTGATTGCACTTACTACTGCTTGGTTGGCTTGGGGGGCGGGACAGGCATTTTTGGGCGTGCCGTCCTTTGACCCGCTGCCCGACATGGACCTGTCCAACGCAGCCTTCCCCCCCACAGCGATCCTTGTGCCGATCTGCAACGAAAACCCTACAGAGGTTTGCGCCCGCATCACTGCGATGCGCCAATCCATGCAAGCTGCCATTGTGCCGGTCGATTTTGCGATCCTATCCGATACCTTCGACCCTGACGCGCTGATCGCAGAGCGAGCGGCACTCGCCCCGCTTTTCGCCGATGATAGCGCCTCTAATCCAGTCTTCTACCGCAACCGCACAGACCGCCATGGCCGCAAGGCTGGAAACGTCGAAGATTTCATCCGCAAATCCGGCGGGGCGTATGAATACGTCGTGATCCTTGACGCCGATAGCTTGATGGAGGGCAATACGATCCGCCACCTCGTCGCGCGGATGGAGGCAGATACGACCCTCGGACTGCTGCAAACACTGCCCAATATTTTCGGGGCGGGGTCACTATTTGGCCGTGCGATGCAGTTCTCTGCGAGTTTTCACTCACCTGTCTTTGCCCGCGGTCTGGCACGGATGCAGGGCCGTGCGGGCCCGTTTTGGGGGCACAATGCCATCGCCCGTGTACGCGCTTTGTCGCAGTGTTGCGGCCTGCCCGAACTCAGCGGCCCTGCCCCTTTCGGCGGCACAATCCTGAGCCATGATTACGTCGAAGCCGCGCTGCTTGTGCGTGGCGGTTGGCGCGTGGAAATGGACCCGCGCATCACCGGATCGTTCGAAGAGGGCCCCGACAACCTTCTGGCCTTTGCGCGTCGGGATCGTCGGTGGTGCCAAGGCAACCTTCAGCATATGCGTCTTGTCGGTGCCCCCGGTCTGCATGGCTGGAGCCGTTTTGTCTTTGTCCAAGGCATCATGGCCTATCTGGTGTCGGTCGCTTGGGGCGCATTCCTGATCGTATCGCTGCTGGCCGCCGCGACCAATGCCAGCCCTGATTACTTCCCCAATGCCTATCAGCTTTTTCCGGTTTTCCCCGACGACAAGACCTTTCAGATTGTTGCGCTGGCCTTTGGCATTGGCGTGCTGCTTTTGCTGCCAAAACTCGCGATCTTTGGCGAAGCTGCTGCAACGGGGCGCGCACGGGGCTTTGGCGGCGCACTGCGTGCACTTGGGTCCGTGTTGGCCGAGATCCTGCTCACCGCGCTGATCGCGCCGATCATGCTGATGTACCAAAGCCGCGCCGTAGCCGAAGTCTTTGCGGGCAAGGACGGCGGCTGGCCTGCGACTGCACGTGGCGAAGGGCGACTGACGCTGACGGAAAGCTGGCGTGCAAGCCGCTGGGTGTCGCTGTTCGGGATCGTGGTCACAATTGCGGTCTATCTGTTGGTGCCAAACCTGATTTACTGGCTGCTACCTGTGACGCTTCCCATGTCGATTGCCCCGCTGCTGATCGCCGTGACCTCGCACCCCAGCAATGGCCGTGTCTTTACCACGCCGCAAGAACGGGTCACGCCCGCTGTAATTGCCGCCTACCGCGAGAACCTGAGAACGGGTACCGCCCAACAAGGATCGTCGCATGACCCAATCGTCCAACCGGCCTGACGCCCAGCTTATTCCGATCCGGCGTGGCGTTGATCTTCCACGTCGCGCCCGCGATCCGCGCATTGACGCCTTTCGCGGGCTGGCGCTGATCATGATCATCATCGACCACATGCCCGGCAACCCGTGGGAGCATCTGACCATCCGCAACATCGGGTTCTCCGACGCGGCAGAGGCGTTCTTTATCATGTCCGGCATTGCCGCAGGCATCGCCTATTCCCCCGCGATCGGTCGGTGGATGTCGGGCGATCTGCGCCTATGGGATACGGTTGCCCCGTTGTGGCGGCGTGCGTGGCAGCTTTATATCGTGCACATCGTGCTGACGGTCGCCGCCATCGGGCTGTATGCTTGGGCGGCGGATACGTTTGTTCGATCCGAATTTCGGGTGATGCACAACCTCGCCTTGCTCTATGAGCAGACCGGTGCCGCGATGGCGGGGCTTGTTACGTTGGGCTACCAAATCGGCTATGTGAACATTTTGCCGTCTTATACTGTCTTGTTGCTGGCAGGCCCTGTTCTGATTGCCGCCGTGCTATATGCGCCGCGTACGACGCTGGCTGTCGCGGGGGCGTTTTGGCTTTATGCGGGTGCCACGCGGCTTACCATCCCGAACCACCCCGGTGGCGGCGGCTGGTTTTTTAACCCGCTCACGTGGCAGCTTATCTTTGTGATCGGTCTGGCAATCGGTGTCCGCCACCGCAAGGGCGAACGGCTGGTCCGCAACTCTGCGCTGTTGTTCAAACTGGCGGTCAGTGTGTTGCTGTTCATCGCGGCGTGGCGCTACGTGCCCGGTCTGGGCAGTTTTATGAACCACAAGATGGCGCAACTTGGCGGGATTGGCCTGCCCGCTAATATCGTGACTCATAATAAGTCCATGCTGGCGCTGCCGCGTTTGGTCCATGTCCTTGCGCTGGTCTATGTGCTGTCCTGCCTTCCCATCGTGACACGCATATGCGCGCACCGTCTGGCCGCCCCGTTCCGGCTGATGGGCAGTCACGGGCTGCTGGTGTTCGGTCTTGGCACCATTCTGGCACTGGCCGGCCAAATCATGATGGACATCGAACCCACCGTGACGGCCTTGCCGTGGATCCTGCCGCCGGTCGCGGTCGCGGTCTGCTATGTCGCTGCCTTGCTGGCCGAAGCTGCACGCAAACAACCGCAGCCAAAGCAGCCAGCAGCCGCCACAGCCCCACGCCCCGAGATGGTTGCCAGCAGTTCAACGGCTTAAGGCCACGGCCCCGCCCCCCCCATTGACGCAACACCCGATGTGCGACCTTATCCCGCGCATCGGGTTTTCTTTGCGTTCAAGACCACCCATAAGCACAAAACAGTGGAAATAGGGATCATTCCCCTATCTCGTAGCGTAATTTAGAAATGTCGAAAGAGGCCCCCATGTCAGGAACCGGAAAGAGCGCGATACCAACCCGAGGGTGGCTACAGTTCATCGCGAGCCTTTTGATGGCGGTGTTTCTGACGCTCTCCCCCC
Organism: Sulfitobacter sp. M22; assembly: GCF_021736025.1. Classification (NCBI taxonomy): domain Bacteria; kingdom Pseudomonadati; phylum Pseudomonadota; class Alphaproteobacteria; order Rhodobacterales; family Roseobacteraceae; genus Sulfitobacter; species Sulfitobacter sp. M22. The sequence goes on from NZ_WMEC01000001.1 coordinate 1,787,560, forward strand.
TCGCGGTACAGGCGCAGTCCCTGTTTATGGGGGGCGGGTCCTCTGACAAAGAAACGACCGAAGCGGCGCCTGATGCCGTAGCGAAGGCACCGCTGGATAGCCTGCTTGAGGTTCTGAAAGATGACGACGCGCGTGAGGCGCTGATCGCGGACCTTGAAAAATCGCTGGACGCCTCGGGCAACCCTGCGGGCGACGAGAACCCCGCGATTGAAACCATCACCGCTGCGGCCGATGCCGAAGGTGTGTCAGTCGGGCGCCAGATCGCGCTGATTACCCAGCAGATCGGGCAAGACACGGTGAGCACGCTTTCGTCGTTCTGGACCGCGATCGAAGGCGGCGGCGGCGTGTTCTCCGGCCTTAGCGGATCAGAGCTATCTGTCTTGCTAGACGCCCTGCCCGGCCTGTTGGTGGTGATTGCGATCACCGTTGTCTTGTTTCTGGTGCTGCGCTATCTGGCACGCGGGCTGTATGCCCGTATGGGCCGAACGGCTGAAAACGTCGGCATCTTCCGCTCTATCGGCCTGTTTCTGGGGTCGAACCTGCTGGACGCGTTTATCGTCATTGTGGCCTGGGCTGCGGGCTATCTGATTACCATCCTGGCCGTGGGCGAAGCCGGCCAGATCGGCATCCGTCAGTCGATGTATCTGAATGCCTTTCTGCTGGTCGAGATGACCAAAGTTATCATCCGGTCGTTCCTGTCCCCCGTCGCCTCGGGCCTGCGGCTCGTGCCCGTAGGAGATGCGGCCGCCAAATCACTGACCCGGTACCTAAGCGTCGTGGTCAGCCTGCTGGGGTATGGCCAGCTGCTTGTCGTGCCCATCGTCAATCAAAGCGTCAACGTGGCTGCGGGTGCAGGCGTTTCGGCACTGCTGTCGGTGATGGTACTGCTGTATCTCGTCTATATCGTGCTGCGCCGCCGCAAGGCCGTTACCCGCTGGCTTCAAAGCGAGGCAGACCCCGTTGAGGCGACGGCGGCAGAGGGTGTCGACCCGGCCACCATCGCCAAGGCACGGCGCGGGTTCATCGCTCGTATTTTGCATGGGCTTGCCGGCATCTGGCATTGGGTTGCACTGACATATATTGCGGTAATGTTCATCGTCCTGATGACCCAGCCTGCTGATGTGACGCTCGAGGCGATCGTCGGGTCGGGCAAGATTTTGGCCGCGATTATCATTGCAGCCCTGCTGTCGGGCTGGTTGGCGCAGGCCGTGCACCGTGGTATCTCTTTGCCCGATGACGTGAACGCCAAACTGCCGCTGCTTGAACGCCGTATCAACACGTTTGTCCCGCGTGCCTTTAGCACATTGCGTCTTTTCCTGCTGATCTGCGTGCTGTTCTTTACACTGGACGTGATTGGCATGATCGACATGCGCAGCTGGCTTGAGGGTCAGGTCGGTCTGGCGGTCACCAAGGCGCTGATCTCTGTTGGGTTGATCCTGACCGTGGCCTTCGGCATCTGGCTCGCGCTGACATCCTTTGTTGACTACAAGCTGAACCCTGAATACGGCGCTGTGCCGACCTCGCGGGAAACCACCTTGCTGACGTTGCTACGCAACGCGGCGACCATTGCGCTGATCATCCTGACGCTGATGTTCGTGCTGAGCGAAATCGGGCTGGATATCGGGCCACTGTTGGCGTCTGCTGGGGTGTTGGGTCTGGCGATTGGTTTTGGCGCTCAAAAGATGGTGCAAGACATCATCACCGGTGTGTTCATCCAGTTCGAGAACGTCATCAACGTCGGCGATGTGATCACCGTGGGCGGCACCACAGGCACGGTCGAAAAGCTGTCAGTGCGGTCCGTTTCCCTGCGCGATGTGCAAGGGGTGTTTCACATGATCCCCTTCTCGACCGTGGATGTGGTCAGCAACTATATGCGCGGCTTTGCCTATACGGTGTGTGACATGGGCATCGCTTACCGCGAGAATGTCGAAGAGGCCAAACAGGCCATGTTCGATGCCTATGACCGGATGATGGAGAACGAGCCCGAGATCGCAAATAGCATCATGGGAGAGCTGGAATGGTTCGGCGTGCAGTCGCTTGGCGACAGCGCCGTGGTTCTTCGGGTACGGATCAAGACCGATCCGGGCAAGCAATGGGGCATCGGGCGCATGTACAACGGTTATCTCAAGACGGTCTTTGACGAGCGTGGGATCGAAATCCCCTTCCCGCAGCAAACTATTTGGCTGGGCGAGAACAAGGACGGCACCACTCAGCCGTTCAAGATCGAAGGCCCCGCAGCCCAAGATTCCGACAAGGGCCCCAAAAAGGCCAAGACGGTGTCCAAGCCGATCAAGGCCGACGATGTGCCCGACAGCGATGATGCCGACGGCGACGGTGGCGCAGACCGCTAACAGACGCGGATGACTGACATAAAAAAGGCCCCCGATCAGCGCTGATCGGGGGCCTTTTTGTATCGGATAGTCTTCGCGGGCGCTACATCACCGCTTCGATCAGATACGGGCCTTTGTGCGCCAGCCCTGTCTCGATCGCCAGTTCCAGCGCTTCGCAATCGCTGACCTGCGTTGCCTCCACGCCCATCGACTTTGCCATCTGTGCAAATTCAAGCGTTGGTTGGTCAAGCGACAGCATATCCATCGCCTTGGGCCCCGCATTGCTGACACCAACGTTGGTCAGCTCGCCGCGCAGGATCTTATAGACGCGGTTGGCGAAGATCACGATGGTGATGTCCAGCCCCTCCCGCGCCATCGTCCAAAGCGCCTGCACGGTGTACATCGCGCTCCCGTCCCCAACCAGCGCCATCACCTTGCGGTCAGGGCATGCCACCGCTGCCCCAATCGCCACGGGCATGCCATAGCCGATGGACCCGCCGCAGTTGTTCACCCAAGTGTGTTTCGGGACGCCTGCCGTTGCGGGGAAGAATGCGCGGCCTGTGGTAATCGCCTCGTCGACGATAATCGCATCCTCGGGGATACTGCGCGCCAAGGCTTGCGCGATGCCGCCGGGTTCCAGCGGGCCGCTGGGTTTGTCCGGCGTCGATGCCTCTGCCACATGCGCAGGCGCGGTGCCCGTCGCGTCAGCCCCGCTGCAAAGCGCTGCCAGTGCCGCTTCGATATCCTGACCAGTGGTGCACAGATTGGTAATCTGCGTGCCTTCGGCGGTCAGGATGGCGGGCTTGTTTGGGTAGGCAAAGAAACCGACCGGCGCGCGCGCGCCCACCAGAACGATGCGTTTGAACGGGGCCAATGTCTCTAGCGCTTGATCAATCGGATAAGGCACGCGGTTGACCACCACACGACCCGCCCCGCGTTCCTGCCGCGCATTGGCCCATTCGCTCAGCAATTTGCAGCCTGTCTTTGCCGCGATCCGCCCTGCGACCTCCAGCATCTCGGCGCTGAGCGCGGCACCGCCCAACAACAGCAAGCTGTCGGGACCGGACAGCGCGGCGACGGCTTCCGCCAGCGCGGCCGCGTCAAAGGCGGGGCGCACTGCGGGTTCAAGCGCGGGCGCGACGGTTCCGCCCTCGTTCCAGGCGGTATCACTGGGCAGCATCAGCGTCGCCACCTGCCCCGGTGCCACATTCGCCGCCTGCACGGCACGGGCTGCATCCGCGCCCACATCCGCCGCCGACAGCGATGTATGCACCCAATGCGACACGGGCCGCGCGATCCCTTCGATGTCAGAGGTCAGCGGCGCGTCCAGCTCGATATGCGTGACCGCATGTTCGCCGACGATGTTCACCACGCCGGACCCGGCCTTTTTTGCGTTGTGTAGGTTCGACAACCCGTTGGCCAGACCCGGCCCAAGGTGCAGCAGGGTGCAGGCGGGCTTGCCGGCCATACGGTAATAGCCATCCGCCGCCCCCGTCGCCACGCCCTCTTGCAGGACAAGGATCGACCGCATGCCGGGCACGTGATCCAGCGCAGCAACAAAGTGCATTTCCGACGTACCGGGGTTGGTGAAACAGGTGTCGAGCCCGCTATCGAGCAGCGTCTGCACAAGGCTATCCGCGCCGTTCATCTTGTCCGTATCCGTTTGATCGTTCATGAGTTTTTCCTTGTTCACGCAGAGACCGCCGCCCAGAAAGGCGCACGCAATTCTTTCTTGAGAATTTTCCCGATAGAGCTGCGCGGCAGTTCGCCGCGCAGTTCCACCGCCGACAGACGCTGGCTTTTGCCTAGTTTGGCATTGGCATCCGCGCAAACGTCATCGCCCGAACGCGTCGCCCCTTCGCGCAGCACAACCAAACCATAAGGCGTTTCACCCCATGCCTCAGACGGCACACCGATCACGGCGGCATCAATCACATCTGGGTCCGCCAGCAGCACCAGCTCGAGATCGTCAGCATAGATGTTCAACCCGCCCGAGATGATCATATCTTTCTTGCGGTCCGACAGGATCAGAAAGCCGTCGTCGTCAAAGCGCCCCATATCACCCGAGCGGAAGAAGACGTTGCCCGCTTCGTCACGCCAGATGTAATCCGCCGTCAGATCATCGCGCCCGAAATAGCCCGCCATCATCGTTGGACCACGGCCGCAAATCTCTCCCACCTCGCCCTTGGGGACCTCTTTGCCGGTCTCGTCAATCAGCCGAATTTCATTGCCCGGCGCAGTCTGGCCCACCGTATGCAATTTGTCGGGATGTTCGGCAGAATTCAGCACCGTGACCCCGCCCCCTTCGGTCAGGCCATAGTATTCAAGCAACTTACCGGGGAACCGTGCCAGCACGTCCGCTTTGACCTCGGCCCGCAGCGGCGCGGAGGTCGAGAATTTGACCTGCATCGACGACAGATCAAACTGGTCAAAATCGGGCACATCCATGATCCGTTTGTACTGCACAGGCACCAGCATCGTGTGGGTTATCTTTTCACGCTGCACAATCTCGAGATACCCACGCGCGTCGAATTTCGGCATCAGATACACTGTGGAGCCGCCGTAAAGCGTGGGCAGGAACGACACGATCGTCGTGTTGGAATAAAGCGGTGTCGACAGCAGAGTACGCGCATTATCGTCGTATCCGTTGGGCGACACACGATCCATCTGCGCCGACCGCATCCAGTGATTGTGCAAGATGCCCTTGGGCGTCCCCGTTGTGCCCGAGGAGTAGATCAGGTTGAACGCATCCGACATCTCGGTCTTGATTTCGGGGTCGGTGTCAGACGCCGCGGCGACCGCCGCTTCATAGGGGTCGAACGCGGGGTGGTCAAAATCAATGGCAAACCGAGCCAGATCCAGATCAGCAATAAACCCGTCGACCAATTCAAGGTATTGCGCCGCGACAAAGATCGCACGCGCGCCGCAATCGGTCAGCATCTTTTGCAGCGCATCGGGCGACGCCATCGTAGACAGCGGCGTCACACAGGCCCCCGCCCGCAAGATGCCCATAAACAGCTCTGCATAAGGAATGGAATTAGGAGAGATGATTGCGATGTTATCGCCCTTGCCCACCCCCAGCGACAGCAGCAGATTGGCGATCTTGTTGATGCGCTGGTCGAACGCCCCCCAGCTGACGGTTTTTCCGTCACAGACCAGCGCGGGTTTGTCCGGATGCGCTTTGGCGTTGCCTCGCACGACCTCGACGATGGTTTGCGTGGGTGTGTTTGCCGGTGCCGGCGGATTGATCGGTATCATATCAACTGTCCTGAAATAGTTCTCTCCCCGCTGCGGAACGCCGTTCCGCAGCCCCTGACAGCAGTTGTAACGATCAATCAGAAACTTGCAAACTATGGGTGACTATGCGGCAACTTTTCCCAAGGCGACATAGGCCTCATGCTGGGACAGGAACACGCTGCCTGTCAAATCGGAGATGAAGTGCTGCTTTTTCAGGCGATCCATAACGGGGCCTTTGACCTCGGACAGGTGCAGCTTGATTCCCATATCCCGCAGCCTTGTGTTGATCGCCTCGAGCGATTCCAGCGCGCTAAAGTCGATCTCGTTGATGGCAGAGCACATCAGTACCACGTGGCGCAGGCAGGTATCTCCGGCCAAACGGTCATAGATGCAGTCCTCAAGGAAACGCGCGTTGGCGAAATACAGGCTCTCGTCGATGCGTAGGGTCAGCACGGTCGGGCAGGTTTCGACGTCGTGGCGGTTGATATTTCGAAAGTGTTCGGTGCCAGGCACCAGGCCCACCTCGGCAATATGGGGTTTGGTGGTCTTATAAAGATGCAGGAAGATCGAAAGGACCACCCCGCAGGTGACCCCCAGTTCGACTCCGCTGCCCAAAGTGATCAGCATGGTGGTCAGAACGGCCGCGAAATCGGATTTGGAATAGGACCACGACTTTTTCAAAATCGTAAAATCAACCAGCGTCAGGACAGCAACAATGATCGTCGCGGCCAGTGTCGCTTGCGGTAGAAAGAACACCAGCGGCGTCAGCGCCAATGCGGCAATGGCCAGCCCCACGGCGGTATAGGCCCCCGCCGCCGGTGTCTGGGCCCCTGCGTCAAAATTGACTACCGACCGCGCGAAACCGCCCGTGACCGGATAGCCGCCGGTAAACGCCGCCCCGATATTCGCGGCCCCCAGCCCGATCAGCTCTTGGTCCGGATTGATGCGCTGCCGCCTCTTTGCGGCAAGGGTCTGAGCGACCGATATCGATTCCACAAACCCGATGACAGAGATCAGGAACGCGGGCAGCAGCAGGTTGCCCATCAGGTCGAACGACAGATCCGGCATCGTCAGCGGCGGCAGGCTTTGCGGGACAGCGCCCACAATTTTGACGCCCTGCCCCGCGAGATCAAAGAACCAGACCGCTAGCGTCGTGACCACAACAGCCGCCACCGGCCCTGCCTTGGTCGCCACATCCGCCGCCCGCGGGCCGACGCCGCGGGCACGTAAAAACGGCTTGAGCCCCTTGCGCACCCAGAACAGGAACAGCGTCGCTGACACGCCGATGGAGACCGTCGTCCAGTTCACATTGCCCAGATTGCCCCAAATCGACATCAGCAGCTCTGCAAGATTGCCGCCCGAGGCATCAATGCCCAGAAGGTGCTTGATCTGGCTGGCCGCAATGATCACGCCTGAGGCGGTGATAAACCCCGAGATGACGGGGTGTGACAGGAAGTTCGCCAGAAACCCCAGCTTGAACACCCCCATCACCAGAAGCATCACACCCGACAGCAACGCCAGCGTCAGCGCTGCGAGGGCATAGCCCATCGTGCCCTGATCGGCGATATTGCCCAAGGCAGCCGCCGTCATCAGCGACACCACCGCCACAGGCCCCACCGCCAGCGCACGGCTGGTCCCAAACACCGCATAGAGCAGGATCGGCACGATGGACGCATAAAGCCCCGCCTCGGGCGGCAGTCCGGCCAACAAGGCATACGCGAGAGACTGCGGGATCAGCATGATGGTGACGATCACCGCCGCCATCAGATCATTGGACAAAGCCGACTTGTCATAGTCGCGCCCCCAGTCGAGGACTGGCAAATAGCGGCGGACAGCGACAGGAATACGCACCCGCTTACAACCCGTTCACCGGCACCTTGAGCATTAAATTTCCATCCTTGTCGCGCGGCATATGCCCTGCACGCATGTTCACCTGAAGCGACGGGATGATCAGTTTCGGCATGGCAAGCTGCGCGTCACGTTCGGTGCGAAAGGCAATGAATTCGGCGCGGGTTTTACCGCCGCCCACGTGGATGTTATGCGCCTTCTCGTCGCCCACCGTGGTCTCCCACTGTATATCGCGACCGTTGGGGCCATAGTCGTGGCACATGAACAGGCGCATATCTTCGGGCAAGGCCAAGACCTTTTGGATGCTGTCATACAGCTCTCCGGCGTCGCCACCTGGGAAATCCGCGCGGGCAGAGCCACCGTCGGGCATGAAAAGCGTATCGCCCGTGAAGGCCGCGTTGCCCATGACATGCACCATACAGGCGGGCGTATGGCCGGGGGTGTACATCGCGAAACATGCCATACCGCCAACGCTGTAGCGGTCGCCGTCCTTGAACAACGCATCGAACTGCGACCCGTCGCGCTGGAATTCGGTGCCTTCGTTGAACACTTTCCCAAAGGTGTCCTGCACGGTCATGATCTGCTCTCCGACGCCGATTTTGCCCCCCAGCTTTTGCTGGATGTAGGGCGCGGCAGACAGGTGGTCGGCGTGGACATGGGTCTCTATGATCCACTCCAACGCAAGGCCCTGCGCTTCAACCTCGGCAATCAGCTTGTCCGCGTGGTCATAGGTGATCCGGCCGGCGGCATAGTCGATATCCATCACTGAATCGATGATCGCACAGGCGTTGGAATCCGGATCGCGGACAATATAGCTGATCGTATTGGTCACCGGATCAAAATGCCCCGACACGATAGGGGTGACATCCATATTTACAGGGTACTCAGTCATTGTCATCCGCTCCACTTGCGTTTGGCCGGCCTGAAATGCAGGCTTGCCATCAGTCTTCGAGTCAAACATATTCATACTATGGAATTCTTAGCGAGGGAAGCGGATTATGAGACTTGATCGACGCAGTTTCTTGCAGCAAAGCGCTGCGACATTCGCCTTGACCGGTCTGGCCCACCCCGCCCTCGCGCGCATCACCATCGCAGAGATGACGCTGGATGTTGTCAGCGACGGCCACCTAGAGCTGCCCGGCAGCTTTGCGTTTGAGGGACTGCCCAAGGATGATCTGATGCCGGTGCTGCAAGCCCTTGGCCAACCCTATGATCCGCTGACCCCACCTTGCAACCTCAGTCTGCTGCGCGGTAACGGACGTACCGTGTTGTTCGACACGGGCGCAGGATCGGCCTTTATGCCAAGCGCAGGCAAGCTGCCTGACACGCTCGATGCCCTTGGCGTTGCCCCCGAAGAGATCACGGATGTCGTGTTCACCCACGGCCATCCCGACCATCTGTGGGGCGTGCTGGATGATTTCGACGACCCGTTGTTCGCCAACGCCAGCTATCATATGGGCCAGGAAGAATGGGCACATTGGACCGACCCCAACACCGTCAGCACCATCGGCAGCGCCCGCCAGTCCTTTGCCGTGGGCGCGGCACGCCGGCTAGAGGTCATTGCAGAACGGACGCAGTTTTTTACCGACGGGGCAGAGGTCCTACCCGGCGTCGGGGCGCGGCTGACGGCGGGGCACACGCCCGGACATATGTCATTCGAAGTGCGCGCCGGTAACAGTGCAGCGATGATCGTGGGCGATGCCATCGGCAATGACCATATCGCGCTGGCCCGCCCGTCTTGGGAGGTACCATCAGACCAGAACCCGCAACAGGCCGCGCGTACGCGGGTCGGATTGATCGGCGATCTTGCCGCTTCACAAATGCCGATTGTAGGGTTTCACCTTGGGCAGGGCGGTATGGGGCGCATCGACAAAAGCGCCGAAGGTTACGCGTTTATCCCCGTCGCCTAAGCACCCAGACGGCGCTCAAAATCCGTCAAGCGCGCTTTGCGTGATCTCGTCCAGCAAGCTCTGGACCTCTTGCATCGGGCCGTCAGGATAGGTCGGGTAGCCGACAGAGACTTCACCCTCGATATCCGTGACAAAGATACTGTAGGGACAATGGGCGATGTTCATCGGATCTGCCTCCATCATCTTGCGAGACACCACGGCAGAGCAGAATAAAAACACATCCGCCGCGCGGAAAATCTCTACGTCGCTGCCAACATCCCGAGCTGTGCGGGCCAGCATTGCGCCGGTGTGGCTGACGTGATCAATCACCAGCCCCTTGCCGACAATCGCGTTCTCGACCGCGAATGTCGCATCGTCAAAGCTGCCGTCATAAGGGTAGGTCACCGCCTGATCCTGCGCGGCCAGCGGGGCCGCACTTAGGCAAAGGGCGGCGGCAATAAGCATCGGTTTCATACTCTGTCCTTTCGCGACGGGCACGCCCTTAGTGTAGCACCGAAAGGTCATTCCGCCAATCGGGCGCAGGATCAAGGCGCCGGAAAGCTCTTGAGATAGGCGATCACTGCCTCGATCTCGGCATCGCTTTTCAGACCCGCAAACCCCATCTTGGTCCCCTTCATGAACCCGCGTGGCGAGGTCAGGAAGGCGTCAAGCGTCTGGGGTGTCCAGACCAATCCTTCGTCGGCTTGCGCCGTCAGTGCACGCGAATATTTGAACCCGTCGACCTGCCCCGCAGGCGCATCAACGATCCCGTTCAGCACCGGACCCGCGCGGTTCTTCGCCCGCTCGCCCAGTTGGTGGCAGGCTTTGCATTTGCGAAACACCAGCTCGCCATCGGCAAGCAATTCCGGGTCGACGGAGGCCTCTTTCGGCGCGTCCTTGGCCACTACGGGTGTCTCTGGCTGTGCTGTATCGGTCGCCGTATCCGGGACCTCATCCTTGGGCGTCACATCCAGCGACAGCGCCCGCATGGTCACCTCAACGCCGTCTTTGCAGTCGGTCATACAGGGTTCGGCGCGCCATTGGGCAAGCTCTGCGGTTTCGCGGTCGTCACGGATAAAACCGTCAGCATTGGGCATCTCGACCGAGGTAAAGTTATCCTGCGTCAGCACGAAATCCTCGTCCACCAGATCGTTGGAATACAGGATATAGGCCACGATGCTATAGACCTCGTCCACTGTCAGCGTCCCTGCATCGCCGTAAGGCATGGACCGGCGGATATAGTCGAAACTCGTCGATAGATGCGGCCAGTATGACCCCACCGTTTTCACTGGATCGGCATCAGCAAGCGTGTCTTGTCCGCCCGCCAAGGCTGGCCAGTTTCCGCGCCCCTCGGCAAAGTCCCCATGGCAGGCAGCGCATTTCTCGGTAAAGATGTCCTCCCCCGTGAGGGCATCCCCCTGCCCTTGCGGCAGATCGCTTCCATCGGGGTGCACATCGATATCCCACGCCGCGATTTCCTCGGGCAGCGCTGCGCGACCTAACCCGTAGGGGGCCGCATCCACGGGCAGCGCCATAACCGATACGCCCAAACACAGGGCGATGGCCTTAAGATACTTCGACATTTTCAACGCTCCCGTCCTTGTGCAGCCACCACGTCTGGATGCCGTTGTTGTGGTAGATAGAGTTCAGCCCCCGCACATCGCGCAGCTGGGTTTTAGTCGGCTGGACATAGCCGGTGTCATCCATCGCGCGCGATTGCAGCAGCATCTCTGCGCCGTCCCACTGCACATCCAGATAAAAGCGGGTCAGGGCCATGGGCGTACCCGGCTGCGCCAGCCGCGCTGTCTGCCACGAGGCCCCGCCATCCGTGGAGACATCCACGCGGGTGATCGCACCGCGCCCCGACCATGCCAGCCCCGTGATCACCAAAGGCCCCGCCCCATGCGGGACTGGCGATTGCGGACTTGGCGCTGTGATGACGGATTTGGCGTCCATCTCCCACGTCCATTTTCGGCTGGTGCCATCGGCCAGCGTATCGGTATATTTCGAGGTTTCCTCGCGGCTCTCAACCGGCGCGTCCGTGACCTCTATCCGGCGCAGCCATTTGACCCACAGGTTGCCCTCCCAGCCCGGAACGACCAGCCGCACGGGATAACCGTGTTCCTTGCGCAGAGCCTCGCCATTGGCCTTGAATGCGACCAGCACATCGTCAAGCGCCTTGTCCATCGGGATCGACCGCCCGTTCGACGACGCATCCGCCCCCTCGACGTAAACCCACTTGCCCGCGGTGTCATAGCCCGCTTCCTCTAGCAGCAGGCGCAGGGGCACGCCGGTGTATTCCATGTTGTGGATCATGCCGTGCGTGAACTGCGCACCGTTCAACTGCGCGCCAGCCCATTCCATCCCCGAATTGGCGGCACATTCACAGAAATACACATGGTTTTCGCGCGGAAAGCGTTCCAGATCGGCGTAGGTGAACACCAGCGGGCGGTCCACCAGCCCATTCAACATCAGGCGATAGTCCTGCTTTGACAGTTCAATCGCGCCCGAATGGTGCCGTTCAAAAGCGCAGCCCTGCGGGGTGATCGTGCCGTCCAGCGCATGGATCGGCGTAAAGTTGATCGAGCTGATGGTATCCGCCGTCAGCCATGGCACATTGCGCCGGACCACATCGTCTTCGAACCGGATCGGCAAGCCGTAGGAAGTAACATCTACGCCCTCGCCCAGTCCCTGCGCCCAAGGTTGCGGGTCGGTGATCAACGGGTCCGGCGATTGCGCCGCGGCGCTGCGGGCGGCCATCGCCCCCAGACCGGCCGTCGCCGCGCCGCGCAAAAAGGCCCGTCTGTTTGTTTTGTTACGTGGTGCCATGGCGTTGCCCTCCCGTGCTGCCTTGTTACGTGGCTTTGACGCTGACGCTGGTGTTAGGGTCCAGCGACACCGTGCCCTGCTTGCGAATGTGGTTTTCCACGACATCCCAGATCGGAGGGCCTTCGGTGCCTTCGTTCACACTGGCCCACCCCGCGACCTGATAGGACTTGGCCGGATCAATGCGTTCGCCGGTTTTCAGCAAGGTTAGTTCGGTGATGCGGCTGCCTTGGGGTTGGGTCACATCAATCCGGTAGCCAAGCCCACCTGTGCGCACCATATCGCCGCCCTGCTGGTAATAGGGATTGGGGTTGAACAGGTTGTCGGCCACGTCTTCCAGCACGACATGCAGAAATTCACCGGTCATCTCGGTCCGGTAGGCTTCGGGATAGGTCATGGAGGTGACGTTAAAGATGTCCTCGCGGGTGATGTCCTGCCCTGGCAGGATCGATGGTCCCCACCGCACGCCGGGGCTCAGCGCGATGTCGGCCTCGCGCTCGGACAGCAGTGCGTCGCAAATCAGGTCATCCCACGTGCCGTTGAAGTTGCCACGCCGGTACAGCAGCGTGTCCTCTGCGGTGGTGCCGATCACCTCGGTCAGTTGGTCAAGGTAAGGCGCACGCTGTTCGTCGATCACTGCGGTCATCGCGGGATCAGGTGCAATCACATCCGAGAAGATCGGGATCAGCTTGTGCCGGAACCCCATCATACGGCCGTTCTGCACATCCAGATCGACGCGGCTAACGAATTTGCCGTTCGACCCTGACGCCACGATAATCGTCTCGCCCACCAGCACAGGCTCGGGCAGCGCGTCATGGGTGTGGCCGGACAGGATCACGTCGATCCCCGTCACCACGCCCGCCATCTGCTTATCTACATCAAAACCGTTGTGGCTCAGGCAAACGACCAGCTCGGCCCCTTTGGCGCGCACCTCGTCTACCATTTCCTGCATACGTTCGTCGCGGATCCCAAAGGAGTATTCGGGGAACATCCAGCCGGGGTTGGCAATCGGCATATAAGGGAACGCCTGCCCGATCACCGCGACCTTGACACCACCGGTCTCGTAGAACTTGTACGGGGGGAACAGCTCGGCTGGTTCGTCCCATTCGGCGTCAAAGATGTTTTGGCCAAGGGCGGCAAAAGGCAGCCCTTCCACGATCTCGGCCACGCGGTCAGAGCCGAGCGTGAATTCCCAGTGAAAGGTCATTGCGTCGGGCTTGAGCGCGTTCATCACATTGACCATGTCCTGACCTTGGGTGTGATAACAGGTATAGCTGCCGTGCCACGTATCGCCGCCATCCAGCAGCAGCGCGTCAGGCCGGTCGGCGCGGATCTGGTTGACCACGGTCGCCACGCGGTCCAGCCCGCCCATCTTGCCATAGCCCTGCGCCAAAGCTGTGAAATCGTTATAGGTCAGCGCATAAGCCGACGGGCTGCCATCAGCGATGCCATAAAGCTTGCGGAAATCCGCACCGGTCACATGCGGCACCTGCCCGCGGTTCTCGCCCACACCGATATTCACCGACGGTTCGCGGAAATAGATCGGTTTAAGCTGCGCGTGGATGTCGGTCACGTGGATCAGGCTGACGTTGCCAAACGTGTCGAATTCCAGCAGCTTGTCCTGCGTGAGCGCCTGTTGCGCGGCCAGCTTGCCCCAGTTGCCAAAAGAAGACGCACCATACAGAGCTGTTGCAGCCATACTAGCCTGAAGAAAATCACGACGAGAGATCATAGATTGGCCTTTTCGACGCGCAATTCATATGCGCATGTTTGAATAACATTGTGAGAAAAAAACCTGCCTCGCCTCAGCAAGACAGGTCTTTTCAGGTTAGTTGCGGACAGAGGGTCCTTCGACCGAAAGCCCGTTACCGCGCGAGCCGACATAAAGCTCCAGAGCCACGAACTCGGGGCTGCCGGGGGCAAAGGTTTCGGCACGGGTGTCGCGCACGCAGCCTTTGAAGCGGGCCTGCACCGCGTTCAACTTGGTGTTTTTCAGACGGTAGGTTGGAAAGCCGTTGATCTGACCCTGGCTCAGGTGATCCGCGCGGATCATGTTGCCATAGTTGTCCTCGTGGCAATTCGCGCAGGACAGTTCAAGCTGGCCAAAACGGGTATAATAGATGTCCTTGCCCTGCTCCCATGTGGACTGGGCCGGACCGTCGATGGCGACATTCACCGGCATCCCGCGCGACACAGAGGAAATTAGCGCGGTCATGTTCACCATGTCCCCGCCCGTGTATTTCCACTTTTCCGCACCCATGCGGTTCTCGCGGCAGTCGTTGATCTGCATTTCAAGCGTACGCACTTCGCCTGCAGATTCCACATACTTTGGATAGACCGGACGCACACCGGCCATCTCGGACGACGCACCGTGACAATCAGCGCAAGATTTACCCTCTGCGCCGTCGGCGGTGTTCCAGACCTCTTCGGCCTGTTCCACAAAGATCATACCGGGGTTGTCAAAGTCATCTGCTTCCATCGCGCGGGTTTCGGTGCCGCGAAACAGCCAGCCTGACATGACTTCGTCGACCGCATCCGACATATGCGCGGGTGCGGCAGTACGGGTCACGATGTCGATCTCTTCGTTGATCACCAGCGTATCGTCAGCGGGTTCAGCAAAGGCCCCCGTCGACATCAGCACCGCAGCAAGGCACGCGCTCAGACCTTTTGTGAAATTGCTCATTCCTGTTCCTCCCAAGGATGCGGACGCTTAGCTGATCGTGATGTCTTTGGTTTCCTCGTAGACATCGCCGTCATCGTCATACCACGTGAAAGTGAATGTCCCCGCTTCGGGCACTGTCGCGTCGAATTCGAAATACGGGTTGGTCGAGATCGCAGGTTCCATCGTCACGTCGACAACATTCTCACCGTTAAAATCGCAAGTAAAACGGTTGATGATCGACCGCGGGATCGTGTTGCCGTCGCCGTCCTTGCGTTGACCGGATTCCATCTTGTGGCTGATCAATGTCTTGATCGTGATGGTTTCGCCAGCCGCTGCTGACTTGGGGACTTTGACGCGGGGTTTTACACCAGATGCCATAATATTCTTCCTCTAAGCCTTAGCCGCCGCAGCCGCCGATTGTTACTTTAATGGTACTGGTTGCCTTGGCAAAAGAGCCGTCCGCCAGCTTGGCAATGGCGATCACATCTTGTGTGCCGGCCAGACGAATGCGTGTGGATGCGTGCTGTGTCGCGGCAAGCGGACCGAACTTGAAAGTCGCCACGGGCGGCGTGGGATTGCCAAGCGCCAGCACCAGGATTTCGGTCGCGCCGGGGGCGTCCACCTCGATCGGGACGGTATTGCCGTTTTCCGCAATCTCGGGGGCGGTCAGGGTCACACCTGTGTCCGCCATCTCAGCGCCACCGGTAAAGGCAGCAATCGCGTCGTCACCGGCAGCAGCCACCGCCAGCTTGGGCAGGAACAGCGCGGCAAAGGCACCTGCCCCCATCACAATCGCACTACGTCGTGTAAATTCCATTATCATCACTCCTGATCAGATCCCGCGCGGGGGCTCTTACTCTTTCAATGTGGCAAGATAAGCCACGACATCCTCGATCTGCTGGGCGGCCAGAATAGGCCCCAGCGTGTCGTCGGCTGCCTTGCCGGTATAGGCTTTGCCCGGACGGATATAGCCGCTGTCCTTGTAAAAGGCGGGCATCATTGTCCCTTCGAACATCATCTTGGCGTTGGCAACAATGCCGCGCAGTTCGGCTTCGGTCCAGCGGTCACCTGCACCATCCAGCATCGGGCCGATTTCACCCTGCCACGGCACGTCAGGCAAAGCGCTGATCTGGTGGCAGGCAATGCAGTTGCCAAGCTTTTTGCTGCCCACGATCTTGGCCCCCTCTTCGGGGTTGCCGGGCGTGCCGGTCAGCGATTGCTCGACCGCGCCATAGTCGTCATAGGCCACGTCACCGGGGATCACGTCGGCCGCATGGGCAGCCGCCGCAAAGCCAACAGAGGCCACCAAGGCAAATACGGAAACTTTCATGCGTCCTCCCACAGACATTACTTTTGAAAACACTACTGCCCGCGCCAAAGTGACGCAACTATAAATTCAACTTTTTGAATTTCTAAGCACAGCTAAGCATTTAACCATTCCTACCGCCGCTATTCCTGTTCTTCAATCAGCATACGGGCATGATATTTCTGAAATGTCTCATCGCCGTCATAGCCCTTGTCCACGACCCAGTTCATCATGTGAAACGTCGTCGCCGGACCAAAGGCCCCTGGCACCGTCGCAACCGCGGCTTCGACCGCTGTTTGCCCTTCGGCCACGGTTTGCGGAAAATACATCAGCGTCGGCGTGAACATCTGCCGCCATTTGCGCACCATATCCTTTTCGGGCAGCGTTTCTCCGTCAAAGTCGGTGACATCGACGTCGCCGAACATATTGATCTGCACGACATAGAAGTTGTCCTTGAGGTAGGCGTCAATCTTGGGCAGCGGAAAGACCTCTTCGTGCATCTTGTTGCAGTAGATGCAGCCACGCTGTTCGATGATGACCATCAGCCGCTTGCCCTCGTCCGTGGCTTCGGCCAGATCGTCGCGCAGGTCCTTGAAGGTGTCGCGCATCCATGCGGCCTTGTGCAGACCGTCATCGCCCAAAGTTGCAGCCCCGACCGCCGTCGCCAGACATGCCGCAGCCACAAGCACGGCCAAACTGTTTCGGATCATCTTCATCACAAGGTCCCTCCGGTTGTTAGCCAATGACGCTGAAAACGGGGAAGGTTTCAAGCATCCACTGCGCAATATAGTTGATCGAATTCGTAGCGATCAGCAGACCAAACACGATCAGCAGCACCCCCATCGCTTTCTCTACCGTCCCCAAATGCTGCCGGAAACGCGCCATCCAGCGCATGAACGGGCCGATGAACAATGCCGCCAGCACGAAGGGCGCGGTCATCCCGATGCCATAGGCCAGCAAAAGCAACCCGCCCGTCACTGCCGTTTCTGCGCCGGCGGCGGTGAACAGGATCGCCGCCAGGACCGGGCCGACGCACGGCGTCCAGCCAAAGGCAAAGGCCAGCCCGATGACATAAGCCCCCCAAAAGCTGGTCGCGGTGGTGCTGCCCGCATCCGCGCGAAACTGGCGGTACAGAAATCCGATGCGGATCACCCCCAGAAAATGCAGCCCCATTGCAATAATAACCGCCGCCGCAACCCATCGCAGAACGTCAAAGTAATCACGCACGATTTGGCCAAAGGTGGTCGCTGCCGCGCCGAGTCCCACAAAGATCGTGATCACCCCAGCCGCAAAAAACAGCGCCGCGATCACCGCGCGACGCCGTACGCCCGCGTCAATCGGCCCGTCTGCGGTGATCTGGTTCATGCCAACCCCCGCCAGATAGCTCAGGTAGAATGGGACAATCGGCAGAATGCAGGGCGATAAAAAGGACAATAGCCCAGCCAGCGTCGCGCCTACAAAGGTGATTTCTAGCATGCAACTTGCCTTTATCTTGTACCATTCACATATTCACATTATGTATTTTGAAATCAACAGGTGAATTCCCTATGCGGCTGCGCACTGCTTTCTTATCCCTATCGGTGGCCGCGGGTCTGGCGTTTACCCCGATGATCGCGGCGGCTCAGACCACGCTGGTCATGGTCGAAGAGCAGGGCTGCGTGTGGTGTGCCCGCTGGAACGAACAGATCGCGCCGATCTACCCCAAGACCCAAGCCGGCCAAGCCGCCCCGCTGCGCCGCGTCGATATTAACGATGAAAAACCGGCGGATCTGCACTTTGCCCGCAGCCTGCATTATACGCCGACCTTTGTGCTGATGGTCGACGGCAAGGAAATCTCTCGGATCGAAGGCTATCCGGGTGAAGATTTCTTTTGGGGCGTGCTGGAAAAGATGCTATCCGACGCCGATCTGATGCCAGACCCCGCCAAAAGCTAGCGCATCCCTTATGCGCACGCCAATCCCTTCTCTCTACGCTAAGGATTTTAATCAGTGCGTATCCCCGGTTCCGATACAGAAATGAGCCAAGCCGATCTGGACCGTATGTCCGAGAACGCGATACGGGCCTCGAACTTTCTCAAGGCGATCAGCCATGAAGGGCGTTTGATGATCTTGTGCCATCTGTCTGCCGGCGAGAAATCAGTCACCGAGCTGGAGGCGCTGCTGTCGGCGCGTCAGGCTGCCGTATCGCAGCAGTTGTCACGCTTGCGGCTTGAAGGGTTGGTGACCCCGCGCCGCGACGGCAAGACGATCTATTACCGGCTAGCGGATGACCGGCCCCAAAAGATCATGGAAGTGGTCTACGAGATGTTCTGCAAGCCAGACATTCAGGACTAGCCCGCGTTCAGCACTGCTCCAGATAGGCCAATAGCCGCGCTTCGGATGCGAAAAGGCCCGTTTTGCGGCCCACGTCGATCGCCGGCGCGTCTGCGCCCGCCAAATCAATTACCGCCGGATGAATATAGCTGTTGCGTGCCACCGTGGGCGTATTGCTGAGCTGTGCGGCAGCGGCCTCGGCCAGTTGCTTGATCGTCGCGTGCCCTTGTTCAGCGGCCTCAAAGGCGGCGACGGTGCCTGCCCAGGTGCGAAAGGTCTTGGCCGTAAAATCATCGCATCCCGCCGCTTCGGCGATATAGGCGTTCAACCCGGCAGAGTTGAGTTGTTGCACGTCACCCTGCGCGTCCGACCATGTCAGCAGTTCAGCACCCGGAAGGTCGCTGACCTTCTCGAGCGTCTTGGCAAGCGTCCGGTCATTGATCTGACGCCGCACCTTCTTGCCCCCTTTGGCAGTGTACCGCAGACGGATCACATTGCCATCGAGCTTGACGTGTTTCGCCCGCAACGTCAGCGTGCCATAGCTGCCATTCTCGCGGGTGTAGTCAGCGTTTCCCACCCGCAAGGACGCGCGATCGATCAACGTCACAGCGCTCGCCAGTGCAAAGCTTCGCTCACCTGCCTCTTGATCCAGATCTCGGGCCACAAAGCGCCGCAATCGGGGCAACGCATGGGCGAAATCTATCAGACTGGCGAACTTCGTCTCGGACTGTGCCTCGGACCATTTCTCGTGATAGCGGTACTGCTTGCGGTCACGTGCATCACGCCCCGTGGCCAGCAAATGCCCGTTCGCGAGCGGCGTCATCCACACGTCTTCATAAGCAGGCGGTACCGCCATCGCCTCGAGCCGCGCGCGTTCCGCGCCGCGGGCAATCGTTGTCCCGTCTGGCGCTTTATAGGTGAACCCGCGCCCGTGGCGCTGGCGGGCAATGCCGGGGCGGTCATCCCCGTAATAGGTCAGCCCCGCGCCGCCCATCCGGTCAGGTCGCCTCGACTTCGGAGGAAAGCTTGAGCACCTCATCCCCGTCGTCCTGTTCGATTAACAATGCGGGATCATCGTCGGACCCGTTGCGCGTCACCTCTGACCCTTTCAGGGTGCGTGTTACGCTTTTGGTAAACCGTTCCGTCACTTCGCCGGTGGCAGTCCCCTGCCCCCAGTCCCATTTCACTTTTGTGCCTTTGGATATACCAGACATCGTCGTCCCCCCCCCAACTGCTGTGTATGGAGGGATAACCACGGATGCGAGAAACGGTTCCCGCGGCTCAGACCCGCCAGCGCAACACGCGCGTCTCGATCGCCGCGATCACGGCACTGACGCAAACCCCCAATACCGACAAGATCACCACGCCCGCGAACAGACGTTCAAGATCGTAAAGGCTGCCAGCTTCAAGGATATATGCCCCGATGCCATATTCCGCGCCCAGCATTTCAGCGGCCACAAGCAGGATAATCGCAATTGCCAAGGAAATCCGCAGCCCCGACAGGATGCCCGGCATCGCCCCTGGCAGAACGATTTTCCGCACGATCGACCACCATGACAGGCCAAAACTTTGCCCCATCCGGATCAGCCCGCGGTCCACGTTGTCCACCGCCGCATAGGTCGCCACGACCGTGGGCGTAAACGTCCCAAAGGCGATCAGCGCGTATTTACTGCCCTCGTCAATGCCGAACCAGATCACGAACAGCGGCAGCAGCGCGATCTTGGGGATCGGAAACAGCGCCGCAACGAGGGGCACCAGCCCTGCACGCACATAGCTGAACAACCCGATCATAACGCCCACGCCCACGCCAACCAAAGCGCCAAGGGTCGCCCCCACGGCCAGCCGGCTCAGCGACGGGGCAAGATGTTTATACAGCATTCCCGATTGCCATAGCTCGACAAAGGTCATCGCCACATCCGACGGGCGCGGCAAGGTAAGGTTCGTGATAAACCCACTGCGCGTTCCCCATTCAGCAAAGAGGATCAGCAGGACAAAGACCAGAATACCCATGCCCCGCCGCTGTTTCGGAGCGAACCCGCCCCCGCGAAAATCGACGCGGCGGCTGGTTGTGTGTGCTGTGTCAGACATGAATGAGCTCCGCATCGGCGGCAGCGGCTTCTTCGCGCATCAGCCCCCACAAATGTTGTTGTTGTGCCTCAAGGGCGGCGTCGCCATAGGCGCGCTCTGCCAACGGGGTGGTCAGATCAACCACCTCGCGGATTTGTCCGGGACGGCGCGACAGGACGACGATCTTATGCCCCAGACGCACGGCCTCTGCCAGATTGTGCGTGACATAGACGGCGGTGAATGGCTGGCGTGTCCACAGGCTGATCAGATCGTCCATCAGCAGCTCGCGCGTCTGGCTGTCCAGCGCGCTGAGCGGTTCGTCCATCAACATCACCGCAGGGTTCACCGCCAAGGCGCGTGCAATGGCCACCCGCTGTTTCATCCCGCCAGAAAGCTGTTTGGGCAGGGCATCGGCAAATTCGGTCAGCTTGGTGCGCGCCAGCACATCGTCGATGATCCGCGCCCGCGCGGCGGCGTCCAGCCCGTGATCCTCGAGCACCAGCGCCACATTGCCGCGCACGCTGCGCCATGGCAGCAACGCGAAATCCTGAAATACATAGGTCAGCGGGTTCAGACAGCCAGCAGGCGGTGTGCCCAGTTGCAGTACCTCGCCCGACGCCGGCTGCTCCAGCCCGCCCAGCATCCGCAACAGGGTCGACTTGCCACAGCCCGAAGGCCCGACGATGCAGACAATCTGCCCCGACGGTATATCAAGGTTGATGTCGCGCAGCACTTCGGTCTCGCCATAGGTATGGCTGACGTTCGCTAACCTAAGATCCATGAGAAACGTCCTGAAATATAAAAGGCCGGGCAAAGGCTGCCCGACCTTACGTTGGTGAAGGCGACGCGATCAGGCGCCGATGGTGTCGACGAACGACGTGTCGATCAGTGTCTCAAGCGTGATATCCGCATCCACGAGACCTTCGAACTGGAACCAATTAAGCTGGTCGCGCACCGATGCCACGTTCAACGCGGCACCTTCGTTCAGACGCATGGTGCCGTTGACGATGCCCGGTGTCGCGGCCTCTAGCGTCTTGTCGGTATAGACATAGTTGTGGATCAGCTTGACCATCTCGGCCACACCTTCAGCGCCGGCGGTCTGTTCGATCATCGCCGCGTTGTAGTCGGCAGCCCCCTTGGCATAGGCCGCAAGGTAATCCTGCGTTTGCTGCTTTTCGTCGGTCGCATTCTTGGTCGAGGTAAAGACCGTGGTGACCTGATAGTCGGGCAGATAATCGGACACGTTCCCGATGATATGCACCGCGCCCGACCCCGCCAGAGGCTTGGCGATATGCGGCACGATCGACCAGGCATCAATTTGGCCGGTTTTCAGCGCGCCGATGATGGCTCCCACCTTCTGCAACGGCTTGAACGACAGGTCGATCCCCTCGGCCTGCGCCATCTTCGAGCCCATATAATGGAACGACGATCCTGCCGTGGTCATGCCAAAGCTCTTCCCGTCCAGCATCGCCGGCGCCGTCACACCCGCCTGATAGGCCGCGTCCGAGGCTAGAAACTTCTGCCCATCGATGCCCTTTTCCTCGGACAGCGCACCGCCGATCACCTTGATCGCGCCCTTGTCCGCGAGGGACACCAACCCGCCCGAGATCGCGGTCACGGCATAATCGACATCCCCGCTGGCGATCGCCACGGCCATCGGCTGCGCCGCCTGAAAGAACTTGATCTCTACGTCCAGACCCGCCTGCTTGAAATACTCGCGCTGATACGCCACGAATGTGCCTGAATGGCTGGTAAAGCGCAGCGCACCCAACGTGATCTTTTTACCTTGCGCAATGGCCGGCGCGGCCAGCCCGACGGCAGCGGCAGCACCCATGGTGGCCAGTGTCTGGCGGCGGTTGAATGTGGTCATGCTATCCTCCCCTTGGATTTGCGCGCACAATGGGTCGTGGCAAGACGGTGTGTCAAGCACCCGTCCCCCGAAAACTATCCTCAAGAACGAACCGTCACCACACGCGGCACCCAGCCTCGCCAGCTTCCAAATGGTCTTAAATCCTCGCCGAAGGCTCCCCAGATTGCCTCCGACAGCGACAGTGCCTATATGGGCGCAAAGGGTGCTCCTGCCCGTCCTCTCTACAAAAGGCCCGATCCCATGACCTTCGACCGTTCGATCAAAATCGCCCCGTCTATCCTTGCCGCCGACTTTGCCAATTTCGGAGCCGAGTGCGAAGCCATCGAGGCGCAGGGCGCTGACTGGGTACATGTCGATGTGATGGACGGGCATTTCGTCCCGAACATCAGCTTTGGCCCGACCACCTGCGCCGCGATCCGGCCCCATATCAAGGGCGTAATGGACGTACACCTGATGATCGAACCCGTTGATCCCTATATCGATGCGTTTGCCAAGGCCGGTGCCGATGTGATCACCGCCCACGTAGAGGCCGGCCCCCACATCCACCGCACGCTGCAAGCGATCCGGGGCGCGGGTGCCAAGGCCGGTGTCGCGCTGAACCCCGGCACGCCTGCCTCTGCAGTAGAGCACCTGTTGGACGTCGCCGATCTGGTCTGTGTGATGACAGTGAACCCGGGTTTTGGCGGACAAAAATTCATCGACATGAGCGACAAGATCCGCACCCTGCGCGCGATGATCGGCGACCGTCCGGTGCATATCGAAATCGACGGCGGCGTTGATGTGAACACTGCGTCCAGCGTGGCGCAAGCAGGGGCCGATGTGCTGGTCGCAGGCTCCGCCGTGTTCCGTGGCGGGTCTGTCAGCAACCCCGCCCCCTACGGCGAAAACATCCGCGCCATCCGCGCCGCGGCCGAGGGCGTTTACGTCTAAGCATCAGCGCAGACCAGCCATGACCGAGAAAGGCCGGCCCCCGCACGGGGACCGGCCTTTCTCTATTGGGTATCGCAAAGGTACTTAGGCAAGCTGGTCCTTGAACGTCTCGATCAGCTTGTGCTTGAGAATCTTGCCCGTAGGTGCTGCGGGCAGTGACGTCCCGATGATGAACTGGCTGGGGCGTTTATAACCGGTCAGCCGCTCTTTGACGAAGGCCTTGAGGTCTTGCGGGTCCAGCGTGTCGCCCTCGGCAATCTGAACAAAAGCCAGGACCTCTTCGTCATTGCCGGTGGACCGGCCGACCACAGCGGCCTGAATAACCTGCGGATGATCGTTAATCGCGGCCTCGACTTCGGGCGGATAGACGTTGAACCCGCCGTGAATGATCAGCTCTTTCGAGCGCCCCAGAATATGCAGGTGGCCGTGTTCGTCAAAGGACCCCAGATCGCCAGTGCGGAGCCAGCCGTCAGCACTCAGGACTTTGGCCGTCTCTGTCGGGTTCTTGTAGTAGCCCTTCATCACATGGCCCCCGCGGGTCAGGACCTCGCCCTTGCCGTTGCTGCCGCCCTCGACTGTATCGTCGATCTTGGTCTCGACGCCGGGCAACGAAGGCCCGACCGAAATATCAGGCGATCCCAGCGGGTTGCTGGTGGCCGAGATACCAGCCGTGGATTCCGTCATGCCATAGCCATTCTGGATCGCGACGCCATAGAACCCTTCGGCCTTGCGCTTCCACGTGGGGTCAAGCGGTGCCGCCCCCGACGACACATAGCGCAGCGTTTCGGAGTTCAGCTGCGTCAGCCCTTGCTCCTTAGTGTATTGCATCAACAGCGCATGCATCTGTGGCACAGCGGATAGGAAATTCACCCCCGTTGTGAGGGCCGTGTAGAGTTTTCCGGCCGAGAAACGCGCCTCGAGCCGGATTTCGGCTCCGGCACAGCAAGATGCGGTCATGACCGAGCACAGGCCAAAGACGTGGGTCAGCGGCAGCACCCCATACACCACATCGCCCGGATTGATCCCGCGCAGTTTTGCCGACGCCTTGCCGCCAAAGCGCACGTTGTCATGGGTCAGCATCACACCTTTGGGATCGCCTGTGGTGCCGGTCGTATACAGCAGCACGGCCACATCGCTTAGTTCATCATCGGGGTTGCTTGCGATCGGCGTCGCCAGATGCATCGTGCCGAAGGCACCGGTGATTTCTGCGGCATTCAGGGTTTCGGCGTGGACGGTTGCATCGATTGAAGCATGGCAGGTCAGCACCACCGCAGCCGGTGCTGCATGGTCGATGATCCGCTGGATTTCGCCCGCACTTTGCCGTGCATTGACAGGGATAATGACGGCACCCGCTTTCCATGTGCCAAACACCGTCGCCACGGCGGCGGCACAGTTTTCCGACAGCATCAGGACGCGGTCATTGGGCTGCACACCGGCATCCTTGAGCGCCTGCGCGATGTCGTCGCTTGCCTTGTCGAAATTCTTGTACGTCCAGCGTACCCCTGTGCTGTCGCTCAGCGCGGGCGCGTCCCCGCGTGCGGCCACTTGATCCGCCAGAAATTGCTCTACACGTACCATAATATTCTCTGCCTCCCCGCAGTCAGTCAGAACCCGGTCAGCGCGTCTGGCTGCGGGTTGGGTCAATAGATCGGTGGCTGAGGCTCAGCCGCCGTAATTCGGTGTGCGCTTTTCCAAGAAAGCGGCGATGCCTTCGGCGGCCTCATCAGCGCCGGTGGCGTGAGCCATCGCATCACATTCTGCGTCAAGCTGGTCAGCCTCGGACACGTCATAGCCCTGCGCGACCAAGCCGCGGATCACCCCTTGGGCATCGCGGGGTCCTGCGGCCAAACGATCGGCCAGCGCCATAGCAGCATCAAACGCGCCGCCTTTTTCGGTAACGACATTCACCACGCCCAGATCATGCATCCGCTCTACCGTCACGGGCTGCGCCAGCAGACACATCTCCATGGCGAGCTGCCGTGGCAAGGCACGGGCAAGCGAGGCGGTCAGCCCCCCGTCAGGCACCAGACCCGCCTTGACGTAGGCGGCGGTGAACTTGGCACCGGCAGCGGCAACGATCAAATCGCAGGCCAGCGCGAAAGACAGCCCCGCGCCCGCGGCACCACCTTCGACGGCGGCGATGACAGGCACCGGACAGGACCGGATCGCGCGGATCAAGCTGTGCAATTCGTTGATCTTGCCGCGGCGTTCATCTTTGGGCATGTCGCGGCGCGCGATCAGAACGTTCAGATCGCCCCCTGCGCAAAAGAAATCCCCTTCGGAGGTCAGGATCACGGCACGGATACGCGGCTCGGCGGCCATTTCAATCGCTTGGCCGATGCAAGCGTAAAGCTCGGGCGACAGGGCACCCCGCTTATGCGCGTTTCCGTTCCAGATGACGATCCGGTCACCCTTGTCTTCGATCCGAGCGCTCATTTCAGTTTCTCCTGTGGGACGCGCTTGAACACGCCTGTGGATGTCGCAATGACCGTGCCGTCTTCGTGGACGAGTTCAGCGTCGATATACAGCAGGCTGCGGCCACCGCCCTTGATCGTTCCGGTCGCGGTCACGCGACCCGGCATACCAGCGGCCAGAAACTGCGTCGTCAGCGAAATCGTGAGGAACGGGTGCTGGCCCGTGGGGTCCACGCTGAGCGATCCGGTCATACCACAGGCGTTATCCAGCAATGTGGCGGCAATACCGCCATGAAGAACCCCATGGCGGTTAAAGTGCTGCGGACCCAGATCGAGAAAGCAGCGCCCGTGGGCCTTGTCGGATATATCCACGACATATCCGACAAGGGTTTGGGTGCCGGTCTCGTTCCGGATCAGCTGGCTTTCATCAAGCTGCTGCAAGGGCAATGAAACGCTCCAGATGGTGGTCTGTGTCCCCAAAGCGGTGATCGGCCATGATGATACGCTTGGCGATATGAGCCAGTTCGTATTCTTGGGTCATGGCGATACCACCGTGCATCTGGATACTGTCTTCGGCAACCAGACGGCCCGCGCGGCCCAGCAGGTTCTTGGCGGCAGAGATATGTGTCTCGCGCGCTTTGTAATCGGCGTCGAGGTGGCCAGCCGCAACGATCACGGCGGAACGCGCCTGTTCCATCTCGATCAGCAGATCGGACATCCGGTGCGCAAGCGCCTGGAACGTGCCGATGGGCTTGCCGAACTGTTTGCGGGTCATCAGGTATTCGCGGGTCAGGCGGGTTGCCGTTTCCATTGCGCCCAGTGTTTCCGCACAGATCGCGACATTGGCCGCTGCGACGCGGGCCTCAATGGCCTTGAACGCCTTACCGGCTTCACCCAGACGGGCAGAGGCAGGCACGGACACATCATCCAGCGTGACTTCGGCGGCACGGCCACCGGCCAGCAGCGCATAGCCTTGCAGCGTGATACCCTTGGCGTCCGCCGGAACGAGGAACAACGAAATACCGTCTTCGTCGCCCGCATCGCCGCTTTCGCGGGCAGAGACGATGAGCATGTCGGCGTTTTCTGCGTTGACCACAACAGCCTTGCGACCGTTCAGCACCACGTTGTCGCCATCGACCTTGGCCGTAGACGTGACCTGGTTCAGGTCATAGCGGCTGGTGGGTTCACCGTGGGCAAAGGCCACCTGCAGCGTGCCTCCGATCAGCTCTTCGATGTGGGCCTGCTGGTCGTCGTTGCCCAAATCGGCAATCAGACCGCCGCCCAGAATGGCGGTATCAAGGAAAGGTTCGACCACGCCTGCGCGGCCCAGTTCCTCGAACACAACTGCGATGTCGAAACCAGCGCCGCCAAAGCCGCCCTGATCTTCAGTGAACAGTGCGCCAATGACACCCAGTTCGGCCAGACCGTTCCAGATATCCGCGGAAAAACCGGAGTCGCTCTCGAGGATTTTGTTACGCGTTGCCGTGTCGTATTTGTCGCGCAGGAAACGGCGCAGGCTGTCTTGCAGCATTTGGCGTTCTTCTGTCAGGTCGAAGTTCATGCTCCGCCTCCCATCGTTGTTTTGGCAATGATCTGGCGCTGGATTTCGTTCGAGCCGCCAAAGATCGACAGTTTACGGTTGTTGAAATATTGCGCGGCGACGGGGCCGGCATTCAACGGATCAGGCAGGGCCAGGTTTGACCCTTCGATCGCTTCGGATGCGAATGGCATCGCATAGGCACCAGCGGCACGACGCGCGAGATCGTTGATCTCTTGACGGATGATCGTACCTTTGACTTTCAGCATGGACGATTCAACACCCGGTGCCGCGCCCGCTGCCGCCTTGGAGACGATGCGCAGGTTTGTCGTGCTCATCGCCATCAGGTCGATCTCGACCTGTGCGACGCGCGCCGCAAAGTGCGGGTTCTGCATCAAGGGTTTGCCGCCGGACATCTCGGCTTTGGCGATACGTTTGACCGCGGTCAGACCCGCTTGCGAGAAACCGACGCCCGCAATGTTGGTGCGTTCGTGGGTCAGCAGGTACTTGGCGTAGGTCCAGCCTTCGTTCTCTTTGCCGACAAGGTTTTCAACCGGTACTTTCACGTCCGAGAACCAGACCTCGTTCACCTCATGGGTGCCGTCGAGCAGGATAATCGGGCGCACTTCGACACCGGGGGTGTCCATGTCGATCAGCAGGAAGGAGATACCCTCTTGCTGCTTCACCGTCTTGTCGGTGCGCACGAGGCAGAAGATCATATTCGCGTGCTGACCCAGCGTGGTCCAGGTCTTCTGGCCATTGACGATGTAGTGCGTGCCTTCGTCGTTCAGAACCGCTTCGGTCTTGAGCGAGGCAAGGTCGGAACCGGCACCCGGCTCGGAATAGCCCTGACACCACCAGTCTTCACCCGCCAAGAGGCGCGGCAGCCAGTAATCGTTCTGCTCTTGCGAGCCGAATTTCTGCAGCACGGGTGCCAGCATCGACAGGCCAAAGGGTACAATGCGCGGCGCATAGGCGGCGGCGGCTTCTTCTTCGAAGATGTGACGCTGAACCGCGTTCCATTCCGCACCACCAAATTTCTTGGGCCAGTTCGGGGCCAGCCAGCCTTGGGCGTTCAGGATCGCATGCCACTGTTCCTGACCGTCTTTACCAAGCTCTTCACCCTTGCGGATTTTGTCGCTCATTTCCTTGGGGAGCTTTTCCTCTAGAAAGGCCCGCACTTCGGCGCGGAAAGCCTTTTCTTCGTCGCTATAGCTCAGATCCATTTGTCTTCCTCCGGTTTATATTGTCGGGCATTGCGCCCTTGTCATTTACTTTGCGGCTTGTTTGTTCAGGTCATCAAAGGTGCGACCCTCTGCGACCAGCTGTTTCAGCAGCGGCGCGGGTTCCCAGAACCAAGCGTCTTCCTTGGCGTAGCCTTCGATATCGGCCAGCAGCGCGGGCAGGCCTTGCAGGTCGGCCCATTTCATCGGCCCGCCCCAATAGCGCGGGAAGCCGTAGCCAAAGAGCAGGACCATATCCACGTCCAAGGGCCGCTTTGCGATGCCCTCGCCCACGACCTTTGCCGCCTCGTTGACCATCGCGGCCATATAGCGGCGTACGATTTCTGCGTCGGTAAAGTCACGCGGGGTGATGCCGCGTTCGGCGCGTTCGGCGGCGATCAGTTCGGACACCTCGGGGTTCGGCACCCCGCCGCGCGATCCGGCCTCATAGATGTAGAAACCTTTGCCGGTCTTCTGGCCAAAGTTGCCGGCTTCGCAGATCTTGTCGGGGTATGTCGGTACGCGTTCGGCAGGGTGGCGCGTCGCCGCCTTGCGCTTTCGTGTGGCCCAGCCGATGTCGAGACCGGCCAGATCGCCCACGGCAAACGGGCCCATGGCAAAGCCGAAGTCGACCAGCGCCTTGTCGATCTGGTATGGCGACGCGCCATCCAACACCATATGATCGGCCGCAGTGCGGTAAGTGGCCAGAATACGGTTGCCGATAAAGCCGTCGCAAACACCAGCGCGTACTGAAATCTTGTTCAGCGCCTTACCAAGAGCAAAGCCCGTGGCGACCACATCGGGGGCGGTCTTTTCGGCGACCACCACTTCGAGCAGCTTCATGATATGCGCGGGCGAAAAGAAGTGCAGCCCGATCACATCCGCAGGGCGCGAGGTGCTGGCCGCGATCTCGTCCACATCCAGATAGGACGTGTTGGACGCCAGAATTGCACCCGGTTTGCACACGGCGTCGAGCTTGCCGAACACGTCTTTCTTGACGCCCATGTCCTCGAACACCGCTTCGATCACCAGATCGACCGAGGCGAGGCTGTCATAGTTGATCGACACCTCAAGCGCGGTGTTGGTCATCGCATCGTATTTCATTTGGGTGATCTTGCCGCGCTTCAGCGCGCCGGAAAGATTGCCCGCGATGCGACCGCGTGCGGCCTCTGCGGCATCTTCCTTCATCTCGATCAGCACGACGTTGAAGTCTGCCAACAGCGCCGCCGTGGCGATGCCTGCGCCCATGGTGCCACCGCCGATGATGCCGATGGATTGCAACGCCCGTGGCTCGACGCCTTTCAGTTCCGGCAGGTTGCCTACCGCACGCTCAGAGAAGAACGCGTGGATCATGCCCTGACGCTGGTCTGTCTCCATCAGCCCCATGAAAATCTTGCGCTCGGCCAGCATGCCTTCGTCAAAGGGCAGCTCTGCCGCGGCTTGAACCGCACGAACCGCTTGCGCCGGAGAGATTTGCCCGCGACCTTTTTTCAGCGTCCCGCCATAGGCCGCATCCCAGTCGATCGGCGCGGGTGCGGCCATCTCGCTGACGGGGCGGCGCGGTGCGTTGGTGGCGATCAGGTTCTCGGCGTAGGCGACGCCCACATCCTCGGGGTCGCCCTCGGTGACCTGATCGATGATGCCAAGGCTTTCGGCTTCGGCCGCTTTGACCTGACGGCCCGAGGTGATCAGATCAAGCGACGGATCCACCCCGATCAGGCGGGGTAAACGCTGGGTCGCACCGGCACCGGGGATCAGGCCCAGATGTACCTCGGGCAGACCCACTTTGGCCGACGGCTGCGCCACACGGTAATGCGTCGATAGCGCGATCTCGAGCCCACCGCCCAACGACACACCATGCATGGAGGCGACAACGATCAACGGAGAATCCTCGATCCGTTTGCACACATCCGGCAGGAAAGGTTCAAGCGGCGTTTTACCGAATTCGGTGATATCCGCACCGGCGATAAAGGCACGGCCCTCCCCGACGATAACCACGGCTTTAACGCCTTCGTCCGCTTCAGCCTGTGCCATGCCGGCAACCAGACCTTCACGAACAGCATGGGACAACGCGTTGACCGGGGGGTTCTTGATCCGCAGTACGGCCACGTCGCCTTTGCGGGTATATCCAATCTTGTCAGTCATTTAGCATATTCCTTGGTCTAGTCTTGTTTCAGTCGCGGCGGCTCAGCGCAGGCGTGCGCCCGGTGCGCTGTTCAAGCGCGCGCACCAGTTCACGTAAGGCGGGGCCCACCTCTTGCACGATACGGGAATCGGGCAAATCATGAGGCATGGCTCCGGCGGTGAACGATACCGGCTCGCCGAACTCTTCGGCAAAATAGGGGACACTTACGGCGTTGATTGTTCTGGCATATCGCGTGCCTTCCATCGCGTAAACGAACCCTTGTTCTATCAATTGCGAATATCCCTCCGCCCGGAACCTTCGCATATCCGCTTCGGGCGTCAACTGCTCAAAGCGCTCTTCACTAAGTGACGCCACGACGGCCATGCCCGAAGACGATCCGAACACGGGAATCCTGTGCCCCGGCTCCAGCCAGATGGTCGACCCATTCTGCGGGCGCCAAGTGCGCACCAGCATCATCTTTTCGTCGTCGCGTACGGCCACCAGCAACAATGTGCCCGTCTCATCGGCAAGCTGCTGCATCGCATCAGACACCAGATCCAGAAAGTTGACCGCCACCGACGCGACAGAACCAAGGGCGATGGCCGACGGCCCCAGACGAAAGCGGTCATTGCGCCCGCCGTGGCTAAGATAGCCCAGTTCGCACAGGGTATAGGTCAACCGCGATACGGTGGGTTTCGGCAGCCCAGTGCGATCTGCAATCTGTGCGTGGGTCAGCCCGCTGTCACTGGCGCGAAAGGCCCGCAATATAGCAAGCCCCCGCGCCAGAGTGTTGGCAAATTTCCGATCTGTGGTATCGCCACTCATCGCGCCGCCATAGGAATAAGCAACGAGATCATCGGGAAGGACATGATCAGCACCAGCACGATCACATCAACGCTCAGGAAGCGCGTGATACCAGCAAAGATCTTGTCGATCGGAGCCTCCTTGCCCACCACATTAGCGATGACAAAGACGTTCAGGCCGACAGGCGGCGTGATCAGCCCGATTTCCAGCAGCTTGATCACCACAACACCGAACCAGATCAGGTTCATGTCATAGCTTTCTACCAGCGGAATCATCAGTGGCAGGGTCAGAACCATGATGCCAATCGGATCAAGGAACATGCCAAGCAGCAGATAAATCGCCGCAATCGCCAGCAGCAGGACCACAACGGACAGCTCGGCCTCGGCCACGACATTCACGATCATCGGGGCGACGTTGGTCAGGGCGATAAAGGCCACAAAAATCTTGGCCCCCGCCGCGATAAAGAAGATCGCCGCGGTCTGTATGCAGGTTTCTTTCACCGCGTCCCAGAGGCCCTGCAAGGTCAGCTTGCGCTGCGCAAAACCGATCAGCGTCGCCGCGACCACACATACAGCCGCCGCTTCGGTTGCGGTAAAGATGCCGCCGTAGATGCCGCCGATGATCAGCACGAACAGCATCACCGCAGGCCAGCTTTCCGCAGCTGCAGCGAACCGTTCCTTGGTGGAATAGCGCGTCGCTGTGGACGGAGCGATTTCAGGCGAGCGCCAGACCCAGACGGCAATCACAAGGATAAAGCCTGCCAGCGTCAGCAAGCCCGGCAGAACACCCGCGAGGAACAGCGACGAGATAGAGGTCTCGGTAAAGATACCGTAGATGATGAACAGAACAGACGGCGGGATCAGCGACCCCAGCGTGCCCCCTGCGGCGACCGACGCGGTGGCAAGCCGGGGGTCATAGCCCATGCGCAACATCTCGGGCGTGCAGATTTTCCCCATGGTCGAGGCGCAGGCAATAGAGCTGCCGGTAATCGCCGAGAATCCGCCACACCCCATGACGCTTGCCATCGCAACACCGCCGGGCAGGCGCGTCAGCCAAACCTTGGCCGCGTGGTAGATCTTGGTCGTGATGTCGGCGCGATAGGCGATGTGCCCAAGGGCCACGAACAGCGGGATCATCGATAGATCGTAGGAGTGTATCAGGTCAAAGGAGTTCGAGAACACCATCGACGTTGTCGCGCGAATGGCACGTTCTGGCATAAATGTGCCGGTGCGGAACGCGAAGATAAAGAAGGTGGCGATGGTGGCCACACTGGCCAGAGCAAACGCAATCGGCACCCTAAGCGCCAGCAGGATTAACACTGCGGCAAAGGCGATCAGGCCAATGGTTGACGCGTCCATTACAGCACCTCTTTTTCAGCAACGAGTTCGATTGTGTGGTTTTCTTCGTCCGAGACAGTACCGCCGGACAGGATCGTGCGAACATCGCGGATCGCCAGTTCGGCCAGACGCAGCCAGCAGGCCGCGATACCGACCACAAACAACAGACGTCCGGGCCATTTTGGCAGGTTCAGGTCGCCGTAGAAAAAGCTGCCTTTTTCCCAAACGCTCAGGAATTCGCGGCCACCGGCATAGATCAGACCGCCCAAGGCGATCATCCCCATGACCGACCCCAGCACGATAAGCCAGGACCGCAGCTTGGGCCCGAACCGGTCGGACACAAAGGCCACGCTAACGTGCGCGCGGTTGGCAGTTGCTGCCGCAAGGGGCAGGAGGATGGCCGCGACCATCAGCTCCCGCACCAAAGTAACGCTGTCGGGTACGCTAGATGCGAAGACGGCGCGCGCGACCACGTTGGACGTGATCAAGATCCCCAGCAGGATGACCGCAGCCGCGCCCAACCCCAACAGGATTTTCTCAAGTGGTACCAACATGGTCCCTGCTCCTCCCAAAGCTAATGCTTAGTTGTTGTCAGCTGCCCAAGGGTAACCGTTCTCATCGCGCTCTTTCGTGTACTTCGCGATCAGCGCCTTGTAGTCTTCCAGCAACTGCTCGCCCGGCAGGCCGGTGCGGTTGGCTGTCTCGACCCACTCGGCCAGATACTTTTCGCCGCCGGCGACCAGCTTGGCACGCTCTTCTTCGGGCAATTCCAGAACTTCGACACCTTGCTCTTTCATCGCGGCAATGGCGTTGTCGTTCGCGGTTGTGATCATGCGGCCGAATTCATCGGACAGATCAGCACCGGTTTCCAAAAGCACGCCTTGCTGATCTTCGGACAGCGCATCGAACATGTCTTTGTTCATGAAGATGCCGACGCCGCCAACCTGGCCCCAGTTCAGCAGGGTGTAGTTGTCCATGACTTCGGCCTGCTTCAGCGCTGCAACGGCGTAGGAATACCCTTGGCTACAGTCGATCAGCCCAGTGTCGAGCCCTTGGTACGCGTCATAGATCGACATGTTGACCATGTTCGCGCCTTCGTCGCCAAAGACCTTACCGTAGGCCCCTGTACCACGTACTTTTTTGCCCGCGATATCGGCAACCGAACGGATCGCGTCGCCTTTACAACCGATGTTCACCTGGCTGGTGGTCCATGTCCCGATGTAGACAAGGTCCTTGTCTGCCAAGTTGTCCGCAATCGCTGGGTTCGAACGCATCAGCTCGTCCGTGGCGCGCATACCGACCCAGGCATCGGGGTTGTTTACGGGCAGATCAGCGATGCCATAGGCGGCCATTTCTTGCGGGTAATAGACAGCGATCACAGACCCCATGTCAGCCACACCGTCACCGATAGACTGTACGGCAGCGTTCGCTTTGAACAGCGCGCCGCCCCACTGGATGTCCAGACGCAGATCGTTTTCCGACCGCTCGGCCACTTGGTCTGCGAACCACTGCAAGGCGTCTGCGCGGGCACCGCGATTCGGGCCTGCTTCGCCGTGGATCAGGACGGTTTCGGCACCGGCAACGGAGGCTGCAACGCTCATTGCGGCTGCGAAGGATAGGTTTTTCAAAAAGGACATGTAATTCCCTCCCAAGAATTGTTTTACCATGCGAAACATCGTTTCACTATGTCTCGGACGCACACTAGGGAGGGGACTTGGAACACGCAAGAGAAACTTAAAACGGCACCGGAATACCGGTGCCGACGATAATTTGTATAAGACTTACATATACTTAAGTCACATCAAGACATTTCACGGCGGTACATAAAGCAGCGCCCGGCGACCGCTTCGGGCGGCAAAGCGATTTCGATCAAATTGTCGAAATACATCCTATCGCTCGACACCATCACGCCGCCTACGGCCAATAAAGGCTCGATCAGAGGCGAAAGAACACGCGCAAAAGCATCGTTTTTCGCGAGGTTATGACCGCCGAGGTCCGCGTGAATCAGTGCGGCATTTGGTCCGAACCGGTTTAACGCGGCCGGCAGGGTTTCATGCACATCGCCCAAAATCAGCTGATGATCTTCGGGGGTGCTATCAGGATTCGATGCAACCGCGCGTTCAAACACAAAGATATCGCGGTTGGGCATCGTTTCGCGGATATGATGAAACGTCCGTCCGTTGCCCAACCCCAGTTCGAACACCGGCCCTGTCAGTGTTTGCGTCAACGCGGCGGCATGATCGATACACGCACGCTGCGACACCATACGGTCGATAAAAATATCCAGGCGGCTCATCGCGGTTCTCCTTCGGGTTGGGTCGTACTGATGCAACATGGGGACGCAGCCCCCCTTTGTGTACCGATGACGCTTGGTTTTTACGCTGCCCCCTAGACGCCTAGGCGTTTATCGGCTTCACTCGGTTGGTAATTTTCGCTTTGATGCGCTTGGGATGACCATGGCCCCCCTTCTTGAAGTAAATGATCTGTCGATCGGTTTCGGTGCCGGCCCGCCCGTCGTTGATCGCGTCAGCTTTGCGCTGAACGCAGGCGAGACCCTTGCACTGGTGGGCGAAAGCGGGTCGGGCAAAACGTTGTCATGCCGGTCTGTACTACGTTTGCTGCCGGATGCAGCTCAGATGCGCGGCGGCTCGATCCGATTTAACGGAGCCGAAGGCCCCGTCGATCTTCTGGCGCTCCCCGAGAAACAGATGCGCGCCATTCGGGGCGACCGCATTTCAATGATCTTTCAGGAACCGATGCGGTCCTTGTCGCCCTTGCACCGTATTGGTGACCAAGTCGCCGAGGTGCTGCGTCTACATCGCGACATGGGGCGCGGTGCGGCCAAACGCGCGGTTTTGCAGCAGTTCGAAAAGGTCGGCTTTGCCGATCCAATGCGCGCCTGGAAAAGCTATCCGTTCGAGATGTCAGGCGGGATGCGCCAACGTGCGATGATCGCCATGGCCATGGTCGCCAAGCCCGAGCTGCTGATCGCGGATGAACCGACGACGGCACTGGATGTGACGACGCAGGCGCAGGTGCTCGGGCTGATCCGGTCGCTACAGGCTGAAACCGGCATGGGCGTCATCCTTGTGACCCACGATCTGGGCGTCGTGGCAAATATGGCGCAAAAAGTCGTCGTGATGCACAAGGGGCGCGTGATGGAACGGGGCGATGCACAGGATGTGCTGGGCAGCCCTGCCCACCCCT
Organism: Sulfitobacter sp. M22; assembly: GCF_021736025.1. Lineage (NCBI taxonomy): Bacteria > Pseudomonadati > Pseudomonadota > Alphaproteobacteria > Rhodobacterales > Roseobacteraceae > Sulfitobacter > Sulfitobacter sp. M22. The sequence goes on from NZ_WMEC01000001.1 coordinate 1,823,484, forward strand.
ACACCGCCAAGCTGTTCGCCGCCGCCCCGATGATCCCGGCCGTGGCCGCCCCTGCCCCTGCATCTGAGACACCCGCCGACGACGTGATCCTTGAACTGCGCAATGTATCCAAGACCTATACCATGCGGGCGGGCGGCTGGCGCAAGCCGGTGGCCGTATCCGCCTGCCAGCACGTTGACCTACAGCTGCCCCGTGGCAAGACGCTCGCGATTGTTGGCGAAAGTGGGTCGGGCAAGACCACCTGCGCCCGCATCGCGATGGGGGCCGAACGCCCCGATGCTGGCGGCGAGGTGCTGTTTCGCCCTGCCCCCGCTGCCCCGCCGCTGGCCGTTCATGACCTGTCGCCCGCCGAGCGGAAAGCGTTTCAACGGCAGGCGCAGATGGTGTTCCAGGACCCGTATTCATCGCTCAGCCCGCGTATGCGCGTGCAGCAAGCCCTGACCGAACCGATGGAGGTGCACAACATCGGCACCGCCCGCGACCGCCGCGAAAAGGCGGCCGAAATGCTGCGGTGGGTCGGATTGAACCCTGATATGCTTAGCCGTTTCCCGCACGCGTTTTCAGGCGGCCAGCGCCAGCGGCTGTCCATTGCCCGCGCGCTGACGCTCGACCCGAAGCTGCTGATCTGCGACGAACCCACCTCGGCGCTGGATGTGTCGGTGCAAGAGCAGATCCTGACCCTGCTCGAAGACATCCGCGACCGTGCCAACCTAAGCTATCTATTCATCAGCCACGATCTGGCTGTCGTTGCCCGCATCGCGGACGAGGTTGCGGTCATGCGCGCTGGCGTTATCGTCGAACAGGCCCCGCCCGACACGTTGTTCTACAACCCGCAACACCCCTACACCCGCGCCCTGATCGCGGCACAGCCCGAACCCGACATCAGTCGCCCGATTGACCTTGATCTGGTCGCCAAGGGGGCGGGCTCTCCCACGCTCTGGCCCGAACAGTTCCGCTTTGAAGGCCATCACGCGCCCGCCCTGCGCGAGCTTGAGCCCGGCCATAAGGTACGTTGTCATGCGTAAGCTCTTCCTTGCCCTCGCCGCGACCCTCGCCTTTGCCCCCCTTGCCGCACATAGCAACGGCCCCGTGCTGCAAGAAAGTAGCTTTTGGGCGCAAGAGGTCAACGCCGGCAGCCTGCCCCACGTTCAAGACCGTATCCCGTCAGAACCGCTGGTCGTCGATCTCGAAGCCAAGGGCCGCAGCTTTGGTCGTCAGGGCGGTACACTCCGCACGCTGATCTCGCGGACCAAGGATGTGCGGCAGATGGTCGTCTACGGCTACGCGCGGTTGGTCGGGTACCAGTCTGATTACACGCTCGCCCCCGATATCCTTGCCCGCGTGGACGTAGAAGAAGGCCGTAAATTCACGCTGCATCTGCGCCCCGGTCACCGCTGGTCGGACGGCGTACCCTTTACCTCGGCTGATTTCAAATACTGGTGGGAAAATGTCGCCAACGACCCTGACATCACCCCCAGCGGGCCGCCTGATTTCATGATCGTGGACAACCGGCTGGGCAAGGTCACTTTTCCCGACGCGCAAACGGTCGTGTTTGAATGGCAGATCCCCAATCCGAATTTCCTACCGCTGCTGGCACAGGCCAGCCCGCCGTTCATCTATCGGCCCGCCCACTATCTGTCACAGTTCCACGTGAAGTTCGCCGACCCTGACGCGCTGATCGAAAAGGTCAAATCCGCGCGAGTCAAAAGCTGGGCAGCGCTGCACAACAAACGCGACAACATGTACAAGTTCGACAATCCCGCGCAGCCAACGCTACAGCCGTGGATCAATACGTCGGATACGGACAGCTCGCGCAAACTGTTCGTGCGTAACCCCTATTTCCACCGCATCGACAGCCGCGGCGTGCAACTGCCCTATATCGACGTGGTGCAGATGACCGTCGTCGGCGGCGGGCTGATCGCGGCCAAGGCCAATGCGGGCGAGGTCGACCTGCAGGCACGCGGGCTCGATTTTCCGGATGTGGCGATCCTCAAAAAGGGAGAGGTCGACGGCGGCAAATACCGCACCTTGCTGTGGGCCAATGGTGCCGCCAGCCAGATCGCGATTTATCCCAACCTGAACTTCGCCGACCCTGTCTGGCGCGACGTGATGCGCGACGTTCGCTTTCGCCGGGCCCTCAGCCTTGGCATCGATCGGCGGATGATCAACCGCGCCTTATACTTTGGTCTCGCCAGCGAAGGCGGCATGTCCGCCCTGTCGCAAAGCGCGCTTTACAACGACGATAATACGCATTCGTGGTCGATGATGAACCTCGCCCACGCCAACGCGCTGCTGGATGATATGGGCCTGACCGACCGCACCCCCGCTGGCCTGCGCCAGTTGCCCGATGGCCGCCCGATGGAATTCGTGATCGAAACCGCCGGCGAACGCAGTGAGGAAGAAAACGCGCTGGCGATCATCGCGGACACATGGCGTGATCTGGGCATCCGCCTGATCATGCGCCCGCTGGACCGCGACATCCTGCGCAACCGGATCTATGCGGGGCGGACCATGGCGTCGGTGTGGTACGGCTGGGACAACGGGCTTCCGGGGCCGTCGACCTCTCCGTCCTATCTGGCGCCCACCAATCAGGAATTCTTTGCCTGGCCGATGTGGGGACAATACTACCAAACAGTCGGACAGGCCGGGTCGCCCCCCGATATGCAGCCCGCGAAACGGCTGATGCTGCTGGCGAATGACTGGAACCACACCGACGACCCACAGATGCGCGAAGACATCTGGAAGCGGATGCTCGCCATCCACGCCGAACAGCAATTCGCCATCGGCTTGCTGGCCGAGGCCCCGCAACCCGTCGTCGTCTCGAACGATCTGATGAATGTACCGGAGCATGGGATCTGGGCCTTTGATCCCGGCGCGCATTTCGGCATTCACCGCATCGATGAATTCTACTTCCAAGACCCCCATGTGCAGGTAAGCCGATGATCTTCCTCAGATACGCCGTGTGGCGTTTCATCACCATGCTGCTGACCCTCTGGGTGGTCTCCCTACTGGTCTTCGTCATCATCAACCTGCCGCCCGGCGATTATCTGTCGAACCAGATCGCCGAACTGCGCGCCACGGGTCAGGCCGAAGGCGTCGCCAAGGCCGAGTTTCTGCGCCACGAATACGCGCTGGATGAACCGATCTGGAAACAATACCTGATCTGGGTCGGCATGGTGCCGGGGCCACAGGGGTTCGCCGGCTTGATCCAGGGCAATTTCGGCTGGTCGTTCGAATTCGATCGCCCCGTAGGCGAAATCGTCGGCGATGCGCTGTGGATGACGGTGCTGGTCAATCTCGCCGCCGTGTTGTTTGTCTATCTCATCGCCTTGCCGCTTGGGGTGCTCGCCGCCGCCAAATCCGAGACTTGGGTCGATTATACCGCCGGCTTTCTGGGCTACCTCGGGCTCGCGACACCGAACTTCCTGTTGGCGCTGATCCTGTTTTATTATGGCCATAAATACTTTGACCTGCCGATTGGCGGGCTTATGGCCCCCGAGCTTGAGGGCCAGCCCATGTCATGGGAAAAAGTACGCTCCGTCCTGCTGCACCTGATCGTCCCGACCTTTGTGATCGGCACCGCCGGTGCCGCCGCAATGATGCAGCGATTACGGGCGAATATGCTCGACGAGCTTGATAAACCCTATGTGGAAACCGCCAAGGCCAAGGGCATGGGCCCCGCACGGCTGCTGTCGAAATACCCGTTGCGCGTGGCCTTCAACCCCTTTGTCGCCGATATCGGGAACCTGCTGCCTGCTATGGTATCGGGCTCCGTGCTGGTATCGGTGGTGCTGGGCCTGCAAACCATCGGGCCCTATCTGCTGGTCGCACTAAAGTCCCAAGACCAGTTCCTCGCGGCGTTCATCCTGATGTTCGTAGCCCTGCTGACGCTGATCGGCACGATGATCTCTGACATGCTGCTGGTCCTGCTTGATCCGCGCATCCGTTACGGGGCACGCAGCTCATGAGCATCCAGCCTGACAACCGCTTTGTCGACACAACCCCCTGGACCGACGACGGCGATCTTTCCGCGCTTGAGCGGGCCGAGATGGACGCCTCTGTCACACGGCTCATGTGGCGCAAGTTCCGGCGGCACAAGCTGGCGCTGGTATCCGGGCTGTTTCTGGCCTTCTGCTATCTGATCTTGCCAGTGGCGGGGTTCATCGCGCCCTACACACCAAACGAGCGCAATGCCGAACACATCTACGCGCCACCGCAAAGCATCAACCTTTGGCACGAGGGCAGTTTCATCGGCCCCTTTGTATACGAGACGACGGGCACTGCGGATCTGGTGAATTTCCGCTGGGTCTACGACACCGATACCAGCAACCCGCGCAAGATTGAGTATTTTTGTAAGGGTGAAACCTACCACCTCTTTGCGCTCATCCCCAGCGACACCCACCTGTTTTGCGCCCCTGACGGCGCGACGGTGTTTCTCTGGGGCTCGGATCGGTTGGGGCGCGATGTGTTCAGCCGCATCCTCTATGGTGCGCAGCTTTCTTTGACGGTGGGGTTGATCGGCATCACGGTCAGTTTTGTGCTGGGTATCTTCTTTGGATCTTTGGCCGGTTACTTCGGCGGCAAGACCGACTGGCTGGTCAACCGCGCGATCGAGATTTTGCGGTCACTACCAGAACTCCCGCTCTGGCTGGCGCTTTCGGCGGCGGTGCCGTCGAACTGGGGGCCGGTGTCGGTGTTCTTTATCATCTCGATCATCCTCGGCATTCTGGATTGGCCCGGGCTGGCGCGGGCGGTGCGGTCAAAATTCCTGAGCCTGCGTGAAGAGGAATACGTCAAAGCGGCCGAGATGATGGGCGCGTCCCCGGCGCGGGTGATCCGCAAACACCTGTTGCCGAATTTCATGTCGCATCTGATCGCCAGCGCGACCCTATCGATCCCGGCAATGATCCTTGGGGAAACCGCGCTTAGCTTTCTGGGGCTCGGTCTTCGCGCGCCCGCCGTCAGCTGGGGCGTCATGCTGAATGACGCGCAAAATCTGGCGAGCATCGAAATCTACTGGTGGACCGCTATTCCCATGCTGCCGATCATTGTCGTGGTGCTGGCGTTCAACTTCTTGGGCGATGGTCTGCGCGCAAGTCTTGATCCGTATAAATCCTGACCCACCGGGGCCTTCAGTTCCAAATGGTCTAAATCCCGGGGGGTGCGGGGGGCTGGCCCCCCGCTGCGCTGGCTTAATACCAGTCGCCCATTTTGACTTCGATCCCTTCGCCGACCATGGCGGCAAAGGCGGCGGGGTCTTGCGTGCCATCATCGCGCCCGCGGTAGTGATAGGGGTAGACGAACGCGGGTTTGAACGTCGACACTGCCGCTGCAGCCGAGGTCGCGTCCATGGTAAACGGCAGGTTCATACAAACAAACGCCAGATCGATATCCTCTAGCGCCAGCATCTCCGGCGTCGCTTCTGTATCGCCGGAAATATAGACACGGAAGTCGGCGAGGTTCACGATGTAGCCGTTGTCGCGGCCTTGCGGGTGGAACTGCTTGCGCTCTTCGGTGGTGTTATAGGCAGGGATCGCCTCGATTGATACTTCGTTGAACATCGCGTTCTCGCCGTTGGCCAGCGCGTTCGCCTTGGCTTTAAGCGCGGCGGGCAGCATGTCGAATACGGCAGGGTTGGTAATGATCTGCGTGTTGTCACCAACGATACCGGCCAGCGTTTCGGCATTGTAGTGATCCCCGTGCTCGTGGGTGATCAGGATCAGATCGGGCGTGGCAAAATCACTGTAGTTCGCAACATCGCCCACGGGATCGCAATAGATCACACCGGCTGGTGTCTCCATCACGAAGGACGCGTGGTCGACGGGGTGAACTTTGACTTCGCCACCACTGACGGGGAACATGTTGCCGCCGTGGGCTGCGGCTTGTGCGGCATAGGGCAGTAGCGTCACAACACCGGCTGTAGCAGCTGTGGTCGCGAGGAATTGGCGTCTGGACTGTTTCATAGGAACTCTCCTGTTGCAGATGCCTAGATGCTAGCGCCAGCGGAGCCCGTTTCAATGTCACAACTGCGTCAAAGGCGACTAACGGTCGTCCTCGCTTTGCACGGGGCTTGCTTCTGCCTCTTCTTCCATCGATGCCTGTGCTGCGGCGGTCACCGCGTTGCGTTCCTCATCGCTAAGGTCCTGCACCTTTCCATCTGCCAGACGCACGGTGACTTCGCGGTGGGCAAAACGGATGCCTTCGCGTTCGAACAGGGCGCGGATTTCCTCGTAGACCTTCTTGCGCACCAGCCATTGATCCCCCGGTTTGGTCATAAACTTGACCCGGATAATCATCGCAGAGTCCTGCATTTCGATGACGCCCTGCGATTTGAGCGGCTGGATAAAGTTATCTCCGATTACCGGATCATCCAGCAGTTCGATGCCGAGCTTTTTGATCAGCTTGCGAACCCGTTCGACATCCGTGTCATAGGTCACACGCAAGGGCAGCTTCATGATCACCCAGTCACGGCTATAATTCGTCATTACCTGTAGCTCGCCAAAGGGGATAGTATGTAATGCACCCAGATGGTGGCGCAGCTGGAACGACCGAACCGAAATTTTTTCGACCGTGCCCTTCACCCCGCCCACGTCGAGGTATTCGCCCTTGCGAAAAGCGTCATCGAACAGAAAGAATGCACCGGCAAAGATATCGCGCACCAGCGCCTGACTGCCAAAGCCGACAGCAACACCGACGATCCCCGCGCCCGCAAACAACGGGCCGACGTTGATCCCGAATTCCATCAACACGATCAGAGCAATGGTCACGATCAGGACGATCAGGACAAAGTTGCGAAACAGCGGCAGCAGCGTGGCCAACCGGCTGGCTGAGGACGCCCCGCTGCCTTCGTCTCCCAGCTCTGCCTCGGGCTGGTCGGCGGTTTCGGCCTCGATCTTGCTGTCGATCCAGATGCGGAAGGCGTGATAGACGACGTAGCCGATAAACAAAATTACCATCACGTCGAGCAGCTTGTCCGCGTGGCTTTCGACCATTACGGTGGCTTCGGTGTCCCAAATATAGAAAAACGCGTAAGCCCCACTGACAAAAGCGAGGATACCGGCCACCCGCCGGGCCAAACTCTCGAAGCTGGTCAGGCTCTGACGCGATGTCAATGCGGCCTGTTCAGCGGCAGCATCTAGCGCATTCGTGCCATCCGCGCCCGTGATATCTGCGGCTATCGCATCGCCATCGTCCGGCAAAATACCGGCCTGTTTCTCGCGGCGCAGCGCATTCAGGCGCCGCATCATCCGCGCGCGTGCAAAGCCGCGTTCAATGGCATAGTTGATCACGCCGTAGACTACGATGATCGACACCAAGATACCGTAAGCCCCCGCGATAAGCGGCACAGAGCTAGGGTTTTCAAGCACCAGATCATAGGTCAGTTCGACCCAGGCGAAAAGCGCATAGGCCACCACCAGCGGGGCCCAGGCCCGCGACATGAAGCGCCCAACCGCGCTACATTCCGAGGCGGGTTTGCCCTGCCGAAGCGCGTTTGAAATGGCCCGCCGGTTGACCCAGATCATCAGGATATTCGCGACCACAATTGCCGCTGACATCAGCGACGCAATGAACGCGTAGACGTCGTAGTTCAGTCCCAGCTCTCCGATCCATATCCCGAACAGGATCGCGCAAGTGTCTAGGCTGGCCATTATCCACAGCCAGCGATGCAGGCGTTTGGCATCGCGGTCGCTGAACACCGGAATGCGGTATTGCATCAGGAACGGCGACAGGATCATCCGCCACAGCCCTGCCGCCACGCGACAGACAAAATAGCCGATGTTGATCAACGTCGCAGTGAACTGGATCGCGGTATCTTCAAGTGGGCCGAACAACAACGCCCCGAGGACATAGGCGACCAGCATCGACACCAGCACGCCGATGATACCCATAAAAAAGCGAAACACCAGGAACGGCATCGTTTTCGGCATAGCCGACGGGGGCCTCCTGAACCTTGGCGGTAACAAACCTGCGCGCGATCCGTTTGCCAAAAACCTCTACCTCGACCACGACCCCGACAGCAAAAAGCGCGAGCGCAATCAGAAGCGTCTTACCAAAGGCCCACAGCGTGCCATCCGGGCTAGCGGCGCGCAGGATATAGACGACCTCGTTGATCGCGTCGGGCAATTGCACGATGCGCTTGATCAAAGCGGTGCGGAACTGGTTGCCCCGTTCCTGCAGATGCATCAGCGGCGAGGCGTCAGTTGCCAGCGCGTCCTCTGGCTGGGCACCCTCGCCGGTTCGGGCGGGCGCAGGCTGGTTCAGCAGCCCGCCTGCGCTGTCGACGACCACCACGCTCACGCCGCTTTCGGCAGCCTGTCTGATGACCTCTTGCAGCCGTACGGCGTCGGTATCTGTGTCGCTGGCGGCTTTTTCTTGCGCTTTTGGCAAAAGGGATAGAACCCCTTGCGCCATTGATGCGTTAGCTAGGGGTATGAACCAAAGCGACATGAGCAGGGTGAAGATAAAATGCCGCATAAGTCCTCGCTCGTGATGTGGGAGAGCAGGAGTAGAACGCTATGCGACCCCCGTTACCATTGCAATATGAACCCCGCGGCCCCACCTAGTTCCCCTGACAATGAACCGCGAAGGAAGACGACCATGACAGGCGCCGCAGCTTCTGGTGGGCTTGCCCCGTTCAAATGCCGGCTTTCGCAGCCCACTCAGGGTCGACGATGGCGGAAGGTGCTGAAATGCATGACATGTTCGCCAGAGATGCCTAAGGTATTTTCACTGGCCTGTTCGGCCGGCAGACCATGGTGATGTGAGTGTATTCGGTTTCTGGGTGCATCGGGCGGGACGGGTTCACCTGCCTTCGACAATAAACGCTTTCTCGCCGCCCGACTGATAGGCGCGGCCAAGAATATTTGACCAAGTTAGGATCGGCCCATGCGCCAGACGGTCTCGAAGAATACCCGCAACGGCAAACCAGCGCGGCGGGTCCTTTTTTACAGTCACGACACTTTTGGGTTGGGGCACCTGCGCCGCTCGCGGGCACTGGCCGCTGCGTTGATGGATGGGGACGAAGACGCCTCCGCCATCATCCTGACCGGATCGCCTGTAGCAGGGCGGTTTACATTTCCCAAAGGGGTCGACCACATCCGTCTGCCCGGCGTGACCAAGTTGGTTGACGGCAGCTATGTGGCGCAGTCGCTGCATCTTGATATCGACCAGGTTACCTCTTTGCGGGCCAACCTGATACGTACGGCCCTTGAAGAATATACCCCCGACCTGCTGATCGTCGACAAAGAGCCCACAGGCTTTCGCGGAGAGCTGCTGCCCGGCCTTGACTGGCTGCGCGAAAACGGCACGACCAAAGTCGTGCTTGGCCTGCGCGACGTTCTGGACGAACCGGATGTACTGGCCGCCGAATGGGAACGTAAAGGTGCCGTCGAAGCGGCAGAGAAATACTATGACGAAATCTGGGTCTATGGCATGCACGACGTCTATGATCCGACTAAGGGTTTGCCCCTGTCACAGGCGGCGCATGACCGGATGCACTGGACAGGATATCTACGCCGCGAAGCCCCCGAAGAAACACCCCCGGCCGAAGAGCCCTATGTATTGATTACCCCCGGTGGGGGTGGTGACGGGGCCGCGATGGTGTCGCTTGTGCTGGACGCCTACGAGCAAGACCCCGACCTGACCCCCAATGCCAAGCTGATCTATGGGCCTTTCCTTTCGGGCGACGTGCGCGAAGCCTTTGATGCGCGGGTGGCCAAGCTGGGTGGACGCGTAACCGCGCTTGGTTTTGATAGCCGGATTGAGCAATTGTATGTCGGTGCCGAGGGCGTGGTTTGCATGGGCGGTTATAACACCTTTTGCGAAGTGCTTTCCTTTGACAAACGCGCCGTGATCGTGCCCCGCACCGTGCCGCGCCTGGAACAATGGATCCGTGCCAGCCGTGCCGAAGAATTGGGGTTGGTCCGCATGCTTGACGAAACCCGCGACGGCATGACGCCACAAGCGATGATCGCCGCGATCCGCAACCTGCCCCATCAGAACAAACCATCGCAGGCGGGTGCGAACGGTCTGCTGGACGGGCTGGACGTGGTTGTCGAACGGGGCCGCGCCTTGATGGATGGTGCCGCATGACCGATATCCCTGCCCCCCTCGCCATTGTCGTCAAAGGCTGGCCGCGCCTGTCAGAGACGTTCATCGCGCAAGAGCTCGTCGCGCTAGAAGAAGCGGGATTGCGGTTTGACATATGGTCTTTGCGCCACCCGACCGATGTCAAGACCCACCCCTTGCACGACCGGCTGAAGGCGCGTGTGCGTTACTTGCCCGAATACCTGCGCGACGATCCCGAACGCGTGGCCGCAGCGCAGGACGCCGCGCAGTCCATGCCTGGCTACGCTGCCGCGTGGGATGTCTTTCAGCAGGATCTGGCACGCGACGATACCCCTAACCGCCGTCGCCGCTTTGGGCAGGCCTGCGTCATGGCACATGAGCTACCCGCCGACACCCGCGGCATCTATGCCCATTTCTTGCATACGCCCTCGTCTGTTGCGCGATACGCGGCGATCCTGCGCGGACTGCCGTGGAGCTTCTCTGCACACGCCAAGGACATCTGGACCTCGCCCGAGTGGGAACTGCGCGAAAAGCTTGACCCCGCCAATCGCGGAGCCGCCTTCGGGGCCACCTGCACAGATTTCAATGCGCAACATCTGCGCAGTCTCTCTGGCGATCCCGACCGGATTGACCTGGTCTATCACGGGCTTGATCTGGCACGTTTTCCCAAACCCCCAACACGGGTCCAGCGCGCCAAAATCGATCCGTTCCAGATGATGTCCGTCGGGCGCATGGTAGAGAAAAAAGGCTTTGATAATCTGATCGACGCGCTAGCGCTGCTGCCAGAAAGCTTTGACTGGCACTGGACCCACATCGGCGGCGGTGACCTGTCAGATACGATGCAAGCGCGGGCAGAGGCGCATGGAATCAACGACCGTATTACGTGGCGCGGGGCCTGCGATCAGCCAGAGGTGATCGACGCCATGCGGGCCGCCGACCTGTTCGTGCTGCCGTCGCGTATTGCCAAAGACGGCGACCGCGACGGCCTGCCCAATGTGTTGATGGAGGCCGCGAGCCAGAAGCTCCCTATGCTCAGCACGCCAGTGTCAGCCATCCCCGAATTTATCACCAGCGGCAGTACCGGCCTACTCAGCGATGACGCCCCCGCCGCCTTGGCCGATGCGATGCGGCGTTTCGCCGATGACCCTGCGCTTGGCCCGCGACTGGCCGAGGCAGCCCACGACCGCCTGCACGCCGAATTCACCATGGCCCCGGGCATCCGTCAGTTGCACAAACGGCTGAACGCGATGCTGGCACAGGTCGGCTGATGCAGCTCGCGTTCTACGCTCCGTTAAAGTCGCCGGATCATCCTGTGCCGTCGGGGGATCGTGCGATGGCACGGGGGTTGATCGCGGCGTTGAACGGTGGCGGCGCTACAGTTGCGATGGCCAGCACCCTGCGCAGCCGCGACGGCGCAGGCGACAGCGCAGTTCAACGCGACCTCATTGACGCCGCACAGACCGAAATCATAAACGCAATCGCCCGTGGTCGTGCCGAGGGCTGGCAGGCGTGGATCACCTATCATAATTACTACAAGGCACCTGACCTCATTGGCCCCGCTGTCACACGGGCCTTGGGCATACCCTATTTACTTGTCGAATCCAGTCGCGCGCGCAAACGTCTGGCCGGTCCTTGGGCCGGTTTTGCCCAAGCCGCAGAGGCCGCTAGTGACGCGGCGGATGTGATCTTCTATCTGACCCACCGGGATGCCGAAACGCTGCGCCGCGACCAGACGCCGGACCAACGCCTCGTCCATCTGCGCCCGTTTTTGGCACAAGAAGCCTTGCCACCGCCCTCGACGCTGAACGGCCCCATGCTGGCCGTCGGCATGCTGCGCGGAGGCGACAAGCGCGCCTCTTACCAAATCATTGCCGACACGCTGGCGCTGCTTCCCCCCGATACTTGGCGTTTAGACATCGCAGGCGACGGCCCCGCCCGCGCAGAAGTCGCGACGTTGCTGGCCCCCTTTGGCAACGCGGTTCGATTTCTGGGCCAGCTTGATGCGGCGGCGATGGCACAGGCCTATCAACAGGCCGCGCTCTTGTTCTGGCCCGGTGTGAACGAAGCCTTCGGGCTGGCCTATCTTGAGGCGCAAGCTGCGGGTCTGCCCGTCGTGGCGCAAGACCGCCCCGGCGTGCGCGATGTACTGGCCCCTGCCGCCTATCCCGCGCCTCAGGATGGGGAAGCGCCGCTGGCATCCCAGATCACAGCGCTGCTGACAGATGACGCGATGCGCCAGCAGCGCAGCACTGCCGCACGCGCCTTTGTCGCCCGCCAGCATTTGCTACCCTCGGCCACGGCGACCTTGCTGGCGGGGCTGGCCGACTGCGGGGTGCACCCGTGATCCACCTTGCCCTGCTCCGCCACGGCCATACGGCGTGGAACCGCGCTGGCCGGATTCAGGGGCGCACGGATATCCCGCTGGACGACGAGGCGCGTGCGCAACTGGCCGCGCAACAGCTACCCGCGCCTTGGGACCGCGCCGATCTGGCATCAAGCCCCTTGGCCCGCGCTGTTGAAACCGCCCAGCTTGTCGCAGCGCGCACGCCAGAGACCTCCTTTGCCCTGATGGAGATGAACTGGGGCCAATGGGAAGGGTTGCACGGCACCGACCTGAAGGCAGACCCGGCCAGTGGATTTCGCGACATCGAAGATTGGGGATGGCACTATACCCCGCCGGACGGCGAAAGCCCCGATAGCCTGCGTACACGACTGATCCCTTGGGCGGGCACCCTGACCCGCGATACCGTCGCTGTCTGTCATATCGGCGTCATGCGCGTACTGCTGGCCCATGCGACCGGCTGGGACTTTGACGGCCCCGCCCCCTTTCAGATCAAGCGCAACCGCTTATATCTCCTAGTGATTTCACCGAGCGGCTGGTCCGCCCTGCCCGACCCGATCCGACTGGAGCCGCGTTTATGAAGGTCAGCATCATCGTCACCCACCTGCTGGGCACCGGCCATCTGGCTCGCGCCCTGACCCTAGGCCGTGCCTATGGGGCGGCGGGGCATGACGTGCAGGTCGTCTCGGGCGGGATGCCTGCGCCACAGTTGAACAGGGACGGCGTTGACGTGGTGCAATTGCCGCCCCTGCGGTCCGACGGAGTGGATTTCGCGCGTTTGTTGGATGATCGCGGGGACGTCGCCTCGGATGCGGTCATGACGGCACGGCGCGAGATGCTGGTGACACATATCAAGTCTTCGCAGCCGGATCTTCTGATAACAGAGCTGTTCCCCTTTGGCCGCCGCACGCTCAAGGCAGAATTCGTCGCCCTACTTGACGCTGCACAGGCGCTGCGCGTGCGGCCGCTGATCTGCGCCTCGGTTCGGGATATCCTCGCCCCGCCGTCGAAACCCGCCAAGGCGCAGCTGGCAGATGACCTGATCGCGCAATACTATGATGCGGTGATGGTGCACGCAGACGGCGACGTCACACCGCTGTCGCTCAGCTGGCCGGTGTCACTCGCGTTGCAGGACAAACTGCACTATACCGGCTTCGTTGCACCGCCCGCCGCCAGCCCCCATCCCGACCAGCTGGGTGAAGGTGAGATCATCGTCAGCGCCGGTGGTGGCGACGTCGGGGCGCATGTCTTTGACACCTGCCTTGCGGCTGCGGCGCGCGATCCGGATAGGGTATGGCGCTTGCTGCTGGGTGGTCAGGACGCTGCGCGGCGCAGCGCCGAACTGATGCAGAATGCCCCCCCGAATGTCATGATCGAACCCGCCCGCCCCGAGTTCCGGCAGATGTTGCATCACGCCGCCGCTTCGGTGTCGCTATGCGGGTATAACACCGCACTGGACGTGCTGCAAAGCGGGGTGCGCGCCGTGTTTGTGCCCTTTGATGCAGGCAATGAAGTTGAACAGGGGCTTCGGGCCGATGCTCTCGCCGTGCTACCGGGAATCGAGGTGCTGCGCAGTGCCGCCCTGACGCCGGATGCGTTGCTGTCCACCTTGCACACGGTACTGGCCGATACGCCTCGCCCTGCACGGACCGACGGGTTTGACGGGGCGGCGATGACCGTCACCTTGACCGAATCGCTCAGAAAGACAGCGCCATGACAGTAGATTGGTCCCGTCTAGACACCGAGCTTGCCGTGTGGCGCGCGCATGGGCTGACCCTGCCGCTTTGGTGGCGTGACGATGATGCCATTGCGCCGACGCCTGCGTTGGACCGTCTGGCTACAATGGCGGGTGACCTCTCACTCCCCGTGCATATCGCCGTGATCCCGAAGCATGCAGACCCCGCGCTGGCACAGCTTTGCCAAGAGCGCCCGCTGGTCCGACCGCTGGTTCACGGCTGGCAGCATATCAGCCACGCGCCCGAAGGGGCGAAAAAGGCAGAGTTCGGCCACCCCCGCCCTGATGCGGCGCACGAGCTGACCCAAGGGTTGGACCGGATGCAAAGCCTGTTTCGCGACGACCTGCTGCCGGTCTTTGTGCCGCCGTGGAATAGGTTGGACGACGGGTTGCTGCCGGTTCTGGCGCAGGCGGGCTATGTCGGGGTATCGACCTATCTGCCACGCAAAGACCGGATCGCCGCCAGCGGGCTGGTGCAGATCAATACCCATATCGACCCGATTTTCTGGCGCGGCACACGCAGCCTTGTCCCGCCGGTCACGCTGATCGCAGATATCACCAAGCTGCTTCAGGACCGCCGCAACGGCCTGGCCGACCCACAGGAACCGCTGGGGTTTCTGACCCACCACTTGGTGCATGACGAAGATATCTGGGGGTTCACCCACGCCTTTCTGGCGCGGCTGCTGGACGGTGGGGCGGTACCAGCGGATATGCGTAGCCTGCCCTAATCGTTCGAAAAAAGGGGGCGCTTAATGCGCCCCCTTTTGAATAACTTGCCTTAGTTGTCCATCTTGAGCGCGGAAATGAACGCTTCCTGAGGGATGTCGACCTTGCCGAACTGGCGCATCTTTTTCTTACCCGCCTTCTGCTTGTCCAGCAGTTTGCGTTTGCGCGATGCGTCGCCGCCGTAGCATTTCGCGGTCACATCCTTGCGCATTGCGCTCAGGGTTTCGCGCGCGATCACCTTCCCGCCGATGGCCGCCTGAATAGGGATTTTGAACATGTGCCGCGGGATCAAATCCTTGAGCTTTTCAACCATCGCACGGCCCCGCATTTCGGCGCGGTCGCGGTGCACCATGGTGCTGAGCGCATCAACGGGTTCGTCGTTAACCAGAATAGACATCTTGACCAACGCATCCTCGCGGTAGCCAATCATCTGGTAGTCGAACGAGGCATAGCCCTTGGTGACCGACTTCAGCCGGTCATAAAAGTCAAAGACGACTTCGTTCAGCGGCAGGTCATAGACCACCATGGCGCGGCTGCCCGCATATGTCAGGTCCATCTGCATCCCGCGGCGGTCCTGACAGAGCTTTAGCACGTCGCCAAGATAGTCGTCGGGCACAAGGATCGTCGCCTTGATCCGCGGCTCTTCGATGTGATCGACAAAAGTCAGGTCGGGCATGTCGGCGGGGTTGTGCAACTGCTCGACTGTGCCGTCTTTCATGTGGATGTCATAGATAACCGATGGCGCGGTTGTGATCAGATCGATGTCATACTCGCGCTCGATCCGATCGCGGATCACCTCGAGGTGCAGCAAGCCGAGGAAACCACAGCGGAAGCCGAAACCAAGAGCGGCAGATGTTTCCATCTCGAAGCTGAAGGACGCGTCGTTCAGTGCCAGCTTTTCGATGCTGTCGCGCAGGTCTTCGAATTCGGCGGCGTCCACGGGGAACAGACCACAGAACACCACGGGCTGCGCCGGTTTAAAGCCCGGCAGCGGGGTCTCGGTGCCTTTTTTCTCGTGCGTGATCGTATCGCCGACCCGCGTGTCGCGCACCTGTTTGATCGACGCGGTCAGAAAACCGATTTCACCGGGGTTGAGGCTGTCGATTTCGGTCATGGCGGGGCGGAAAACGCCGATGCGGTCAACGTGGTGCACCGACCCGTTCTGCATCATGCGGATACGGTCGCCCTTTTTCAGCTGACCATCCATGATCCGCACCAGAACGATGACACCCAGATAGCTGTCGTACCATGAATCGACCAACATGGCCTTTAGCGGCGCGTCTTGCGTGCCGGTAGGCGCGGGCAGCTTGTGCACGATGGCTTCAAGCGTTTCGACAATGCCCTGACCTGTCTTGGCCGAAACACGTATCGCTTCGGAGGCATCGATGCCGATCACGTCTTCGATCTGCTCGGCAACACGGTCGCAGTCCGACGCGGGCAGGTCGATCTTGTTCAGGACCGGCACGATGTCATGATCCGCGTCAATCGCGTGATACACGTTGGCAAGCGTCTGCGCCTCTACGCCTTGGGTACTATCGACAACCAGCAGCGACCCTTCGACCGCGCGCATGGACCGCGAAACCTCGTAGGCGAAATCGACGTGACCGGGGGTGTCGATCAGATTGAGGATATATTCCTCGCCATTTTTGGCCGTGTAATTGATCCGCACCGTCTGGGCCTTGATCGTGATCCCGCGCTCGCGCTCGATATCCATCGAATCGAGCATCTGCGCCTTCATATCGCGCAGGGAAACGGTGTTCGTCTCTTGGATCAGGCGATCGGCGAGCGTGGATTTACCATGATCGATGTGGGCGACGATGGAGAAATTGCGGATATGTGAAAGTGGTATCATGGATCAACGATATGGTGCGGATTCATGCGCTGGTCAATGGGCTGGATCGCCTGTTCCCGTTGATCCTTGGGGCGTCATGGACGCATGGGCGGATTTACCTGCATTCTGATCGCGACTGTCAAAGGGGAGATGCGATTTTTTCGCGGGCATCTGGCATGCAAAATCCGCATACCGTCGTTCGAGCCAATGTAGCAAGGAGGCGCGCGGTACCGAGCGGTACCCTCGCCCTACGCAAGGATGCAACACAGCCATTTAGTATGGCCGCCTTACAGTTCCACCCATCGGAGCCTCCTGTTAGAGGAACCTTCTCAAATGATCTGCACCCTCGCAGATAGGGCGAATAAGGAATTTTGAGATGAAGATGAAACACTCGCTTGGCACAGTGACCGTTGCAGCTCTTGGCTTGGCATCGCTTCCCGCGTTGGCTCAGGCCCAAGAAGGTCCCGTCTGGGACGTTTACGGCCAGCTGAACTTTGGAGAGTGTCCGATCTTCTGTGTAACTGCGATCTGGTCCATGCTTCCTGAGAGGAGCAAGGACGATGACCATATCCGAGGAACTGCTGGACGAACTACTGAAGGGCTGCGAGCGGCCTGAAGACCTGCTTGGCGATGCCGGTCTAATGAAAGAGCTCAAGATCAAGCTGATGGAGCGAATGCTCGGTGCTGAGTTGACGTCACATTTGGGCTATGAAGACGGCAAGGATGCCCCGCCTGATCAGACCAACCGTCGCAACGGGTCATCCGCCAAGAGATTGAAGGGGCAAGACGGCGAACTGCCTATCGCTGTGCCACGGGACCGGGACGGTAGCTTCGAACCTGAACTGGTGAAGAAGGGTCAGACCCGCATTGATGGGATGGATGACAAGATCATTGGCCTCTACGCAGCCGGTCTGACGGTCCGCGATATCCGTGCTCATCTTGAGGACGTCTATGGCCTGCAAGTTTCGCCAGACTTGATCAGCCGCGTGACCGATGCGGTGCTGGATGAGGTTCGGGAATGGCAGTCCCGGGCGCTGGACCGGATGTATCCCATCGTCATTTTTGACGCTCTACGGGTCAAAATCCGTGACGCCGATAGCCGCATGGTCAAGAACAAAGCCGTCTACGTGGCCCTTGGCGTCAGCAAGGATGGCGTGCGCGAGGTTCTCGGTCTTTGGATCGCTGACAACGAGGGCGCCAAATTTTGGCTCTCCGTGATGACAGAGCTTAAGAACCGTGGGCTGCAAGACATCCTGATTGCGGTCGTAGACGGTCTCAAGGGCTTCCCTGATGCCATCACAGCAGCCTTTCCGGACGCGACCGTGCAAACGTGCATTGTCCATCTCGTGCGCCACTCGTTGAACTTCTGTGCCTGGAAAGATCGCAAGGAAGTGGCCGCTGATCTACGGCGGATTTACAGCGCCCCTACAGCCGATCAAGCTGGTTTGGAGTTGGATGCCTTCGAGGAAAAATGGGCCGGAAAATATGCCTCCATCGCACCGGCCTGGCGCAGGGCTTGGCAGGAAGTGATCCCGTTCTTTGCTTTTGATCCCGCCATCCGAAAGATCATCTACACCACCAACGCAATTGAAAGCTTGAACCGTGGAATCCGCAAATCGATTAAGACGCGGGGATCGTTCCCGACCGAAGGCGCAGCCACGAAGCTGATCTACTTGGCGATCCGCAAGTTTGAGAAAGGCGGCCGAAATGTTCGAGAATGGTTTGCGGCCCGCAATCATTTCGCCATAATGTTTGAGGATCGCTTCAATGCGTGACTGTATCTAAAACCCGCATGGGCCAGACCAGATACACAAAGTTCATGACACTCCCGAACTTTGGCGTTCTGAGCGTTGACGACGGCGTCGATACAAACACCACGTTTATCGACAACGATAACTCCAACAGCCGCGTCGGCCTGACCATGACCCAAGCGCTGCAAAACGGCTCCGAATTGCGCCTGACCTTCGAAGCGGGCCTTGGCCTGACCGGGTCTTCCGCCATCAACGGTTCCGACGACAGCCTGGACGTCGACTACCACCGCACCGAGCTGCGCAAGCTGGAACTGGCGTACCGCACACCAAACGCGGGTATCTTCTCGTTTGGTCAGGGTAGCACGTCGACAGACGGCTCCGCCGAAGCAGACTTCTCGCGTACCGGCGTTGCAGCCTATGTAGGCATCAGCGATATCGCGGGCAGCCAACTGCTGCGTTTTGCAGACGGCTCCCTGTCGAGCGTCGCAATCGGGGACACCAACGGGTCGTTTGACGGCAGCCGTCGTTTCCGCGTTCGCTATGACACCCCAGTCTTCAACGGCTTCTCTGCCTCCGTATCCTACGGTCAAGAAGTCCTGAGCTCGGGCAATGACAACGACTACACCGATGTTGGTACACGCTACGTTCAAGACTACGGCGACTATTCGGTCGATGCACGTCTAGGCTATTCGTTCCGTGACACCAGCAACGATCTGGTCATGGGCTCCGCCGCTGTTCTGCACCAACCAACCGGTCTGAACCTTGCCGTTTCTGCTGGCCGCAAAGTCGCGGGTGACGCGGATTACGCTTACATCAAAGCAGGCATCACGCGCGATTACATCGCCGCGGGCGAGACATCCTTCTCGGTTGATTACTACGACGGGAACGATTTCGTTGTCGCAGGCTCCAGCACCTCTTCCGTGGGTGTCGCCGTTGTGCAGCGTCTTGATGCGTATAACACCGAGCTTTACGCGACACACCGCAGCTATGACTTCGACGACGCGTCGGCATCCTATCAGGATCTGGACGTGACCTTCGTCGGCGCACGCTGGGAGTTCTAAGCAACATTCGCCTTTGCCCGATCTTTTTGGGCAAAGGCATTTCCGTTTGCATCATCAATCGTGAATTGCCCAACCTGCAGTTTTACGGCATAAATGCCAGCAGCAGTTAGGGCAGCCTCGGGATCAACCCGGCGTCCAAGAGATGAGGCAAAACGATGGTACGACTTTTCACGATTTTATGTGTTGTTGGCACGCTGGCCGCTTGCGGGGGGCCGCGCGGCTATAACCCCAGCGGCGGACTTGGCCGGGGCGCTGTGCTTTTTGCCACGGGACCGATTAATTCCGCTTGCTTGCAGTCGGGTCGCAAACAAGCCAGCGCCGCACGCTGCGGATGCATTCAGGCCGTCGCCGACAGAGAGCTTTCCTCGTCTGATCAACGCCGCGGTGCGCGCGTATTCGGCGACCCGCACACCCTGCAAGAGGCGCGCCAGTCCGATAACAAAAGCGACAATGATTTCTGGGCCGTCTGGAAAGCCTACGGGCAGACCGCATCGACCCTGTGCAGCGCCACCTGAATAATTAAGGTTCCGGCGGCAGGGGGGCCCCCTGCCCTAAGACGTTGGGCGTGTTGGCGGGCCGAAACGGTCGATCAGGCGATCCTTGATCTGATCGCGGGCCGCCCGATACTGTTCTATCTTGGCCTCACGGGTTTCACCCAAGCCCGTCGGATCAAGAATGGGCCAATATTCCACCGTCAGGTGATAAAAGCGTGTCAGCTCCAGCGCGCGGCGTTGGCTGGCAGGGCTCAGCGCGATGATCAGGTCAAACGAACTTAGGTCATCGCCCCAATTTTCCATCTCGTCAAAGCTGCGCGACCGATGGCGCGACAGCTCAACGTCCAGTTCTTGGCAAACTGCGATCGAAAAGCCGTCGATCTCGAGATCGTTCATCACGCCGACGGATTGTACATAGGTGCCCGTGCCGTAGAACTTTTTCATCAACCCTTCGGCCATAGGCGACCGTACCGCGTTGTGATCGCAGCAAAACAGCACCGATTGGGGCAGTTTCTGGATCATCTAGCCGCCGTAATGCAGAACGCAGATCAGGGTGAACAGGCGGCGGGCCGTGTCGGTGTCGATCTCGGCCTTGCCTTCAAGCCGCTCTTGCAGCACCCGAGAGCCTTCGTTGTGAATCCCGCGTCGCGCCATATCGATGGTCTCGATCTGAGCTGGCGCTGATTTCTTGACGGCCTCAAAGTAGGATTCGCAAATCTGGAAGTAGTCTTTGACAACCTGCCGGAATGGCCCCAGCGACAGATGGAATTCTGCCGCCTTTTCAGCGGCTTCAGTGTTCACATCAAACACCAAACGTTTGTCGCGGATCGACAGTCCCAGATGGTACGGCCCCTGTGGCACAGGACGGTCGTCGCGCACTGGCAGGGTAAAAACGTTATCCTCCAGCAGGTCAAACATCGCGACCTTGCGCTCTTGTTCTATCTCGGGCGTGGGTGGGGGCAGGTTCGCGTCGTCAAGCGCAATATGCGTGATCCGGGACATGGGGACGTCTCATTTAGTGTCAATCCCGCCGACCTTAGACCGGGCGGCGGGGTTCTACAATTGGCATCGGCAGACCGAACATGGGGCCGTTGCGTCAGTCGTTCAGTTTGCGCAACCGCGCGGTCACCGACAATCCGTGTGCCTCGAGGCTTTCGGATCGCGCCAGTCGTTCTGCCGACGGGCCAATGGCGCGTAACGCATCCGGTGTCATCCGCGCCAAAGTCGTCCGCTTCATAAAATCTAACACGGACAGCCCGCTGGAGAACCGTGCAGAGCGTGCCGTTGGCAACACGTGGTTCGGCCCGCCAACGTAATCGCCAATCGCTTCTGGCGTCCATTGACCAAGGAAGATCGCGCCCGCGTGGGTGATCTGCGCGCTCAGCGCATCCACATCCGCGACGCAAAGTTCAAGGTGCTCAGGAGCGATACGGTTGCTCAGCTTGGCGGCGGTCGCCAGATCCGGCACGGTGATGATCGCCCCGTTCTCGCGCCAGCTGGTGCCCGCAATCGCGCGCCGTTCCAGCGTTTCCAGTCGGGCATCCACGGCATCCGATACAGCGCGGCCAAACGCCGGATCTGTGGTGATCAGGATCGACTGGGCGCTTTCATCGTGCTCGGCCTGGCTGAGCAGATCGAGTGCGATCCAATCGGCGTCATTATCCCCATCCGCGATCACAAGAATTTCCGACGGCCCCGCGATCATATCAATGCCAACCTTGCCGAACACCCGCCGTTTCGCGGCGGCAACATAGGCGTTGCCGGGGCCGGTGATCTTGTCGACGGGCGGGATCGTGTCGGTGCCATAGGCCAGTGCGGCCACTGCCTGCGCCCCGCCGATGCGGTAAATCTCATCGACGCCCGCCAGCCGCGCAGCCAGCAACACCAGCGGGTTCAAAACCCCATCCGGCGTGGGCACAACCATCGCAAGCCGTTCGACGCCCGCAACCTTGGCAGGGATCGCATTCATCAAAACAGAGGACGGATAGCTCGCCAGACCGCCCGGCACATAAAGCCCTGCGGCAGAAACCGCGCTCCACCGCCAGCCGAGCGTTGCACCCGTGTCGTCCTGCCATTCGGCATCCTCTGGCAATTGGCGCGCGTGGTAGGCGCGGATACGCGCGGCGGCAAGCTCAAGCGCGGCACGGTCCTCGGTCGATACTTCGGCCACGGCCGCGTCAACTTCGGCTACCGTGATGCGCAGGGTCTCGGGCGTCAGGGCGATACGGTCGAATTTCTTGGTCAATGCGATCACAGCCGCATCACCCGACGCGCGAACCTGCGCGATAATGTCGGCGACCGTGTCGTCCACATCGGGGCTGTCTTCGCGTTTGGCCGACAGCAGCGCTGTAAACGCCTGTTCAAAATCGGGCTGATCAAAGTCTAGGAATTGGGGCATCGGATGTCCTTTGCGCGGCGCAATGGGCTTTGAAGAATCGTCGCACAGTCAGGCTGCGCGACGAGGGACAAGAAAGAACGCTTAGGCCGGATGTTCCGGAAGCTTGCGTGACGGGGCCGCATAGGGGCGCGTCACATCCTTCAAGGTCACATCCAGCGCTTCGACGGTCAGACGAATCACGCCGTCCCCTGCGAGTGTCAGCAGCACGTCACCCGATGGCGCGTCGGTTTCGGTGAATTCGATCTGCAACAGCGACAGGATGGTATCCGCATCGCCCTTGTTCACGCCCTGGCTTGAGACGCGCTGCACGTTGCTGAACATCAAAATGGTTTGCACGCGTTCCGGGGCGTGACGCGACTTGCCGGCGTCCTCCCAGCGAACGCGGTTCAGCAGCAAGGCAAAGCGCCCTTCCTTTTGCAGCCAACGCATTTCCGACCCCGGAAACACAGCATCCTGCGCCAGCGACGAGATCACCTTGAGGTCTTCGACGTCCAACGCGCCGAGGTTCAGCGGGGCTTCGCGCCCGTCTTCGAAACGTGCATCTTCGGTCATTCTTTGATCCGTTCAATATTTGCGCCCACGCCGCGCAGTTTTGCCACCACATGTTCGTACCCGCGATCCAGATGGTAAACGCGGCTGACGCGTGTTTCACCTTCGGCGGCCATACCGGCAAGGATCAACGAGATCGACGCCCGCAAATCGGTCGCCATCACCGGCGCACCTTTCAACTTTTTGACGCCATGAACAGTCGCGGTGCCACCATGGACTTCAATATTTGCCCCCATGCGGATCAGCTCCGGCGCGTGCATAAAGCGGTTCTCAAAGATTTTCTCTTCCAGCACCGAAGTGCCGTCCGCCGTACAGAGCAGCGCCATCATCTGCGCCTGCAGGTCGGTTGGAAAGCCCGGGAAAGGTTCGGTCGTCACATCGACCGCGCTGATCACACCATTGCGCCGCGCGACCTTGAGCCCCTTGTCGGTCTCGGTCACATCGATCCCTGCGGCATCCAGCTTTTCACAAAAGGCCGATAGCAGGTTGATGCGCCCGCCCAGCAGTTCGACTTCGCCACCGCACATCGCGGGGGCAAGCATATAGGTGCCCAGTTCGATCCGGTCGGTCACAACCCGGTGGGTGGCCCCATGCAGACGGTCCACGCCCTGAATCTCGATCCGGCTGGTGCCGTCGCCGTCAATCTGTGCGCCCATAGCGCGCAGGCAGTCGGCAAGGTCCACGATCTCGGGCTCGCGGGCGGCGTTGTTGATCACCGTCGTCCCCTTGGCCAACGTCGCGGCCATCATGATGTTCTCGGTCGCGCCGACAGAGGCAAAGGGGAAGTCGATGACCGCACCTCTCAATGCGCCGCCTTGCGCCTTGGCGTGCAGATAACCGTCACGCAAGTCGATCTCTGCGCCCATCAGGGCCAGACCATCGGTGTGAATATCCATCGGACGCGCACCGATCGCGCACCCACCGGGAAGCGACACCTGCGCGTGCCCTTCGCGGGCCAAGAGCGGGCCTAGCACAAGGTTCGACGCCCGCATCTTGCGCACGATGTCATATTCGGCGCGTGTGTTGATGTCGCCATGACACGACATCGCCAGAACCTGACCGTCCTGCATTGATGTCACCTCTGCGCCCAAGGACCGCAGCAATTCGGTCATCGTGCGAATATCGGACAGGCGCGGCGCGTTGGTCAGCGTCAGCGGCTCTTCGGACAGAAGGGTCGCGGGCATCAACGTCAGACAAGCGTTCTTGGCCCCCGCAATCGGAATTTGTCCGGACAGCTCACCGCCGCCTTTGACCACAATAGAATCCATCCTTCAGCCTTCCTTGCTTTGGCCGGTCGGGCCGTTATCTGTCTGCGTGCTATCATTCTGCGCGTCGTCGCTTTGGGTTTTGTCGCTGCGCGCACGCGCTTGCGCCTTGCGTCGGCCCATATTGGCTTTCAGCGCGGCCTTTAGCCTGTCTTCCCGCAATTCATTGGGTTTTGGCGGCTTTTGAGGGGCGGTATCCTTTGACATGTCGATTGTCTAGCGTAGCGAACCGATATGGTCCAGATTACGCTTGCACCATATTGCGAATGGGGCTAATCACCCGCCCACAGTGCTGGAGTAGCTCAGTGGTAGAGCGCGTCATTGGTAATGACGAGGTCGGGAGTTCAATCCTCCCCTTCAGCACCAGATCCCCCTTAATGATCATATCTTATTGCCTTTGCCTCTGTTCAAGTTTCGCAGCTGAGTTGCCCAGCTGATCGGCGTTCTGCTGACCAGTTACGGTTCCGTGCCGTGCACACCTTCGCGAATCGCCGCTGGAACGAAAAAACCCCGACCACATGTGCAGCCGGGGTCTCAATTTTCACGTAATGCGGATTAACCGCGGTATGTCAGACCGGCAAACAAGCGGCCTTGGTCGCGGTGACGGCCACCGTGGACCGACCCTGCAACTGATGCGACACCGGCGATCAACGACGCAGCAGCCAGAACAAAGGCTGTCAGAATGGCCGCGTTACGGGCTGCCTGAGCTGCGTCAATTGCAGCTTCTTTCGCTTCTTCAGCAGCTTGCTCGGCTTCTGCCTTGGCTGCGGCGATTGCCTCTTCGGCCTCTTGGCGCGCGTCCTGCGCTTCGGTCACGACCGTATCGACACGCGTTTTCGCCTGAGCTTGTGTCAGATCGGTACGTGCAGCGACGGCACCGGCAAGATAGGTCCGATCCTCTTCGCTCACTTCGCCCGTCCGGTAGACATTAGCCATAATGCTGGCGGTCTGTTGTGCCAGCTCCTCTGGATCAGCAGTGGTCGGGTTAACCTGATTTGGACGCAAAAGCTGGTTCGACAGGTAGTCAGTCGGATCGTTCTTTGCTTCGTCCGGAATCGCCGCACCGGCAGCATCAGCCAGCCCAGCTGCAGCGCCGCCCACGGCAGAGCCTGCAGCTTCGACAACAGTACCGGCTGCTTTGCCTGCACCAGCAGCAACATTGCCTGCGGTGTTGGCGGCAAAAGTAAAGGCGGTGGACAGCATAACGGCAGTGATAACCGACCCGAGGCCCCAAACAACCAGACCATTGATGCCGTCACGTGCAGTCACTTCGTCTTCCGTCGCGCTTTCAACGCGGCGGCGCATACGGCCAGCGATATAGCCCCCTGCAAGGTAGGACGCGACCAGTGTGATCACCAGCCACAGCGCCGTCAGCACCAGTTCAAGTGTAGAAGAGTCATCTGTCCCGTCCAGCGTGATCGACGCCAAGCCGAGCGCCGCGCCAAAGCTGGTCAGCAACAGGCCAATGGCCACGGCGACAACGGTACCTGCGAAAATTGCAGGCCAGTCGACGTATGATCCGTCGGGTGTTTTGTCAGTAAGTGTCGTATCCATGTTAATGCCTCCCCGGCGTTGAATTACGCTAGGCCGATGAGCGAAAGAACCGCCATGACAACAACCACAAGACCTACGAGATAAATGATGCCGCCCATTTGAAATAATCCTCTGTCAGCGCCCGCGCGACATACGCAGGCTTCACAGGGGGAACGTCATGGAACCGGCAAAGTTCCGCCAGTTGCTCAAATATTCGACATGTCCTGTGACACAGCGGTCAAAGCCTCCTTTAAGGGTCGCCCTGCCATTTGCCGTCAAAGATCATATCATTTACGGGGAGCCGCTTGCTCCAGCCCTTCACTTCAAGCTCGGGCGTTTGATACATCTCGTCGACGTGCCCCAAACACAGGTAGCCGACGATCTCTATGCGGTCTGGGATATCCAGCAAGCTGCGCAAATCCGCATCGTGGAACACACTGACCCACCCCATGCCGATGCCTTCCGCGCGCGCGGCAAGCCAAAGGTTCTGGATCGCGCAAACGGTGCTATAAAGGTCCATGCTTTGATTGTGGGTGCGGCCCAACACGACCTTGCCGCCACGGCTGCGGTCACAGGTCACGCATATATTGACGGGAGCCTTGCGTATGCCTTCGAGCTTGAGCGACCGGTAGGTCGTCTGGCGGTCGCCCTCGAACATCTGGGCGGCTTCCTCGTTCGCGGTGTTAAAGGCCTCCCAGACCTGATCGCGCGCCTGCTGGTCGCGGATCACGATGAAATTCCACGGTTGTGACAGGCCGACCGAAGGCGCGTGATGCGCGGCGGTCAAAATCCGGTACAAGACATCATCTGCAACGGGGTCAGGCAAAAACTGGTCGCGCACATCACGGCGGGTAAAGATCGCCTTGTACACGGCATCACGTTCAGCATCTGAGAAAGGCGCGGCGGGTGCCAGCGCGGACGGTATCGGCATTGTTCATTCCCCAACAATACATTTCAGCGCCTGTCCCGCTGTCCATGCGGTGCAAGCTGTACTGTCTGGCCGGTCTTCTGACTTAGGGTCTTCTGGTTCACGCGCCTTCCCGGATATCTCCAGTGGCCTAGGCGCAAACCATCCCCATTACAGCGTTGGGCACGTGCGGGACTTTCACCCGCTTCCCGATTCTTCCGCCATGCGGACACCAGACCGCCCTATTGGGCCACGGCGATCCGCCCGGAACAAGCCCTATCGCGGGATCAGCCGCGTTTGGTCGCGAAAATCTTTCTCATGACGGCGTCGAACTCGTTCCACGAAATGACTGCCTTGTTGCCGGCATAGCCGTGATAATAGGACCGCCCGCTCGCCGTGGGAAACCCGGCCCAGATGCGCGCAAGGTTCTCCATGAACCGGTGACGGCTGATCTCGCCCTTCTTAAACGAGACAAAACCCGCATCGGCCAAGAGAATATCTGCCAGCCCGTCCTGCAGCTTTGGCGTAAAGCGGTCGTTTTTGCTAAGCCCTGCCTGACGCACAAGGCTGCGCAAGGTGGCTGGTATGAACTGATACCGCCCAATGGCGTGTTGCTGTCCGGGTGTGCGGTCAATCCAGCGATAGATTTCGCCGATGGTCATCTGTGTCGGGCGCTGCGGCGGCAGGCGCTTGGCCCCGTATTGCACGGCGTCGTACCCTTTAGGGCCGGCCTCGGCCCAAGCAATGAGGCTTTTGAGGTCAGCCGCCGTGCTGATACCACTGAACGCCTGAAAGGACCGGCTGCGGCTGCTGATGGTAGTCGTGCGGGCATGCACCTTGGGCTGGACCTTGGGACGCAGTTTGATCTGCCCCTGTCCGGCGGATTGCATAACGTTGAACGAAATATCGCTTTGCATGGCTGACCGGGTGCCCGAGAGGCTGAAACTATCAGCGCTGGCAGCGGTGGCGGCCATCAGTGCGGCCGTGGCAAGAATTGGCAGTGTGTGTGTAACTTTCATGTCTTCCCCCAAGATAAAAAATCGTCATGGTCCTATCGTGACCGCTGACGGCTGCGCTTTCATTTGCGCAAGCAGGGGGGTCGGGGGCATCGACGGATAGGGGGCAGTATCTTTTGGGATAGAGAGCTATGCCGCCGTGCGGTTGCCCCCTTCGTTCAGACGGAACTTAGCGGCGCGATAGGTCAAAGCATCTGCCGCAAGCGCCTAAGCATCGGCACAGGGGATTCGCGGTAAATCGGGGTAAAAACGTATAGCCGATGCCCCACCAATGGGCGTCAACCCCGCATTCAGGATCTAAACCACGATATTCATTGCTTAATCCGACGCGTCACGGTGGCCGTTTTGTCGGAGTTGCGCTATGTTCGGTCGCATATACTTTAGAATGGAGTGCATCTCATGACGGATGAAACGTCGCCGGGTATCCCGACACCCGACGGGGCCGCTGCCGTAATCGACACCGATTACGAAATTGGCCAAGACAACAAAGAAGGCAGCGTCGGGCCCTTCGGCTTTGACATTCACAACCCGGTCTTTGCGATCTCGGGCGTGTTCATCATCGCCTTTGTTTTCTACACGCTCGCCCTGCCCGAACACTCGGGCGCATTGTTCACTTGGCTGTTTTCGTCAGTGACAAAGGGCTTTGACTGGTTCTTTATCTCTGCCGGCAACGTGTTTGTAATTTTCTGCCTGATGCTGATCGTCACGCCTTTGGGTCGTGTGCGTCTTGGCGGTGCGGATGCGACCCCCGACTATACGTACCTTGGGTGGTTCTCGATGCTGTTCGCGGCCGGCATGGGCATCGGTCTGATGTTCTATGGCGTCTCTGAACCGCTGTCGCATTTCTCAAGCTCCATGGGCGGCACTGCTGTTGGCGAAGACGGCCTGCGCACCGATTGGGCACCTTTGGGCGCGGCCGCGGGCGATCAAGCCGAAGCGGTGCGTCTGGGTATGGCGGCCACGATCTACCACTGGGGTCTGCACCCTTGGGCGATCTATGCCGTTGTCGGGCTGGCGCTGGCGCTGTTCAGCTATAACAAGGGTCTTCCTCTGACCATCCGCTCTGCGTTTTACCCGATCCTGGGCGAACGTGTTTGGGGCTGGCCGGGTCACCTGATCGACATTCTAGCGGTGTTTGCCACGCTCTTTGGCTTGGCGACGTCGCTGGGTCTCGGTGCAACACAAGCCAACGCGGGTCTGAACGAGCTCTTTGGCCTGCCAGTCGGCCCGACAGCTCAGGTTCTGTTGATTACCGGTATCACCGCGATTGCGACAGTCTCAGTGCTGCGCGGTTTGGACGGTGGTGTTAAAATCCTGTCCGAGATCAACATGGGTCTGGCGTTCCTGTTGCTGGTGTTTGTGCTTCTGGTGGGTCCGACATGGGCGATCCTGTCAACCTTTGGATCGTCCCTGCTGGCCTATGGTGAATACCTGCCTGCCCTGTCCAACCCGGTTGGCCGCGAAGACGTGAACTTCATGCAAGGCTGGACGTCATTTTACTGGGCATGGTGGATCAGCTGGTCGCCTTTCGTGGGGATGTTTATCGCCCGCGTCAGCCGTGGCCGTTCGGTGCGCGAGTTCCTGACCTGCGTCCTACTGATCCCGAGCGTAGTCTGCGTCCTGTGGATGAGCGTCTTTGGTGGCATGGCAATCGACCAGGTGATCAGCGACGGTTACACCGCCGCACAAGAAGCAGAGCTGCCGCGCCAGTTGTTCGCGATGCTTGATGCGCTACCCCTCGCCGGGATCACATCGCTGATCGGCATTGTGCTGGTCATCGTGTTCTTTGTGACCTCGTCGGACTCCGGCTCGCTGGTGATCGACACGATCACGGCAGGCGGCAAAGTCGATGCGCCCGTGCCACAGCGCGTGTTCTGGTGCATCTTCGAAGGTGCGGTCGCGATCGTGCTGCTGCTTTCGGCAGGCGGGCTCAAATCCTTGCAGTCGATGGTTATCTCGACCGGTTTGCCGTTTACCGTGGTTCTGCTGTTCTTGTGCTATGCCATCATTCGTGGCCTGCGCGACGAGATGAAGTCGCATTAACACCTGAACCTGATGCGTTCATTATCTGAGCGCCGACAAGATCAATACCCCCCGTGGCCCTACGCTGCGGGGGGTATTTTTATGCCCCGCCTCGGGGGCAATATCACTGGCACTCCTCCGTCCTCTATATTCCGACTAAAACTGTCGGATTGACATGCCCTATTAATTCAATCAGGTTTAGTGCAACGTCTAGCCACCCCGCGTACAATCACGGGGACGCCCGACACATTTGATGTGAGGAGTCCCATGATGATCCCAATTCCCAAAACGCATATTGCCGTGATCCGTCAGGTCTGCGCCAGCAGACCGCCTGATTTTGCGCGCCGCGTGCCGCCCCCCCTATTCACGCCAACCGAGAGAGCAGCCCTATGACCTTTCACGCCCCCCCAAAGACCCAGACCCCGATGAACGCGCTTCCGACCTATTCCGCCCGCGACCTGACCGAAGGCGGAGATCTGGCGCAAATCGTGCTGGATACCCAGACCTACACGTTGCGGATCACGCGTGCTGGCAAGTTGATTCTGACCAAATGAGGGATGCACATCAGCACCCCGGCGGTGCGCCGGTAGGGTTTATCACAGAGCTAGACAGCCTTCAGGCGGCGTCGGTTATCTATTTGCGGATGTGGTGTGACGGGCCCGATGCGCAGGAAAAAGTCGGCAGCGATCTGGCCAGCGTTCTGGGTAACACCAGCGGGTCCAAGGCGCGCGCCACGTTTGAACAGCTCTGCTCGCTTTGTGCGCGGTTCGGTCGCCGTCCTTTGATGCGCCACTCTGTGACGTGCAAATGTCTTGGCGCTGATGAATCCTGCTTTGCGCATTTCATCGCTACAGCCACCGAGGGCCAGCGCGAAGATGCAATGCTGATCGCAACCCTGCTGGTACGCGCAGATATGGCCCCGCTGGTGGCATCGCTTGCGGCTGATTTTGGCCTCGCGCTCAAGCGCATGCACCTGAGTGCGCCACGCGACATCGCCCGGAGTGAAGCAGCACGAACGCTGCATTGATTAACGCAGGCCTGCGCTTTTCGCCGCAAAACGTGCAGGGCGGCAACCCATAAAAAATTTCATAAGGCGACTGAACTTTAATACTTGATTGTTTTAATCGGCTTTAGTACCCCGCCCCATAACAGGTAGCCAATCGTCGTGACCAGCCCCCTAAAAGCAGCCCGAATGGGCAATGACGAGGGCGATATGACACAGATGAAAACACCCCACAGCTTGCGGGGCCATACGGCCAGCCGCAGCATCGGCATGATGACGGCCGCCGCCATCGGCGCAACGTCTCCTGCAGCACTTTATGCGCAATCCAGCGACGAGCCGCTGCTGCTTCCCGGGATCGAGGTTGAAACCTCAGAGCCGCAGGCTGCCAAGCCCAAGCCACAACCCGCCAAGAAACGCGCCGCGGCGGCCCCTGCCCCCCGCGCGACACCGGCACCCGCCCCTGCACCTGTCGTGGCCGAGGCCCCCGTTGCAGCCGCCCCCGCCGCGCCCGTCGCTGGCGAGAATGGCTTGTCGCCCTACGCCAACCCCGAAGCCGGATATCAGGCCGTACAATCGGGCAACTCGCTGCTGACGCAACCGCTGGTCGATACACCGCGGACCGTCACCGCAGTCACTCAAGACGTGCTGCGCGACAAGAACGCGACCTCGGTGCGTGAACTCGCCCGCACCACCCCCCGGCATTACATTGGGCACCGGCGAAGGCGGCAACGCATTCGGCGACGTTCTGTTCATTCGCGGTTTCCGGTCCTCTAACGACGTCTTCATCGACGGCGTGCGGGATTCCGGCGTGGCCGTGCGCGAAACCTTTATGGCCGAACAGGTCGAGATCACCAAAGGGCCGTCCGGCTCCATCGGTGGGCGTTCCACCACGGGCGGCGCGGTCAATCTGGTGACCAAAAAGGCGCAGGACACGGACTTTGTCAAAACCACCACGACCTTTGGCACCGCCGATCTGGCACGTCAGGAAGTGGACTGGAACAAGGTCTGGAACGACCGTTTCAAGACCCGCATCGGTGCCGTCGCCCAAGTCAGCGACGTTGCAGGCCGCGATGGTAGCAAAGACGACCGTCTGGGCCTGTCCATCGCTGCCGAATACGAAGCGACCGACCGTTTAACACTGGATTTCGAAGCCTACCAGCTGCAGATGAAGCAGATGCCCGACTGGGGCGTTCCATGGGATGGCACCAACAACGTGCCCTTCACCGAAGCCGGTGCGGGTCGTCCGACGCTGGACCGCGACACCTTCTACGGCAACCCCGACCGCGACTTCCACGATGCGACACAAAGCGTCGCCACATTCGGCGCGACCTTTGAAATCACACCGGGCATGACCTTCACCAACCGATCGCGTCTGAGCCGGACCGAGAACGACTATATCGTGTCGGCGCCTGAGCGCCCTGACACCTCGGATGCCGATCCGCAGAACTGGACGCTGACCGCCTCTCCTAAAAGCCGGTATCAGGTCAACGAAGTGGCGTCGAACACCAGCGAGCTTTCCTTTGGTTTCAACACCGGCTCGGCGCGCCATGACATGATCGCGGGCTTCGCGCTTTCGCGTGAAGAGATCAGCCAGCGTGGCTATGTCGGGCTGTCCTCCGAAGTGGGTGGCGGCACAGCCGAAGACCGTCTTGAAGGGTGCTCCGTCGCGATCTACAACCCCGACACCAGCGGCTGTTCCACAGCGACACCGGTGCGCAGCGCAGATGCGACGCTGACCGATGTCACCACACGGTCGCTGTACCTGAACGACACGATCACCTTTAACCCGAAGTGGCAGCTGAACCTTGGTGCCCGTCTGGATGATTACAGCGTCAGCCGGACCAGCACCCAAGCCGGTGCTGAAACGCTGTCGCGCGATGACACCTTGTTCAACTGGAACGCCGGTGTTGTCTGGAAGCCACGTGAGAACGGGTCGGTCTACCTGTCCTATGCCACCTCCTCCAACCCTGTCGGGGATGAACTGGACGCAGGTGGCGGTAGCTATAACGGGATCGATTCCTCGAACCTTCTGCTTGAGCCCGAAGAAAACACCGCGATCGAACTGGGCACGAAATGGCAGTTCGGCAACCTGACCGCCACCGCTGCGCTGTTCCAGACCACCAAGGACAACGCCCGTGAAAGCACAGGCGGCCGCGGCTCCCCTGTTGTGACCACCGCGACCGGTGAATACCGCGTCCGCGGGATCGAACTGGGCTTTGGCGGCAACATCACCGAAAAGCTGAGCCTCTTCGGCGGTGCGACCCTGATGGACAGCGAAGTGCTGAAAAGCAGCAACCCCGACAACGTTGGCGAAGAGTTCGCGAATATCGCGCACGAGCAGTTCAACGTACTGGCCCGTTACGACTATAACGACCAGTGGAGCTTTGGCGGTCAAGCCACATGGCGCGGCAGCGTTCAGGGCGGCGCATTCGCGGCCACCAACGGCAACGAGCTGCCGAGCTACTGGCGCTTTGACCTGATGGCGGATTACCACATCACGGATGATGCCTCGGTCAACTTCCGCATCGATAACGTGCTGGACGAAACCTACTATGACGCGCTGTACCGCTCCGGCACGCCGTTCGTCTATGTGGCACCGGGTCGCTCTGCGTCCATCTCTGTCAGCATGAAGTTCTAAACCACACACCAAGGCTGGCGGCGCAGACCCGCGCCGCCAGCCGATCCCCTCGAAAGGATACACCATGTTGCTCTGCGTCGAAAATATCCTGTCACCGCAGGAAGTTGCCCACATTAGATCTGTCATTGAAACGGCCCAATGGGATGATGGTTGCAACACCGCCGGTGCGCAGTCGGCGCAAACCAAACGCAACCAGCAAATTCCCCTCGACAGCCCCGTCCTGCCTGATCTGCAGACGCTGGTGCTCCAGCGGTTGATGGGCAACCCCACGTGGGTTTCCGCCGCCCTCCCGCTGCATGTCCTGCCCCCGATGTTCAACCGTTACGAAGAGGCAGAGACCTTTGGCGTGCATGTCGACAATGCCATCCGCGTGAACCCGCAAACCGGCCAGCGCCTGCGGACCGATCTGTCGTGCACGCTGTTCCTGAATGATCCCGAAGACTATGACGGTGGCGAGCTGGTCATCGAAGACAATTACGGCACCCAATCGGTCAAGCTGCCTGCGGGGCACTGTGTGCTCTACCCGTCGACCTCGCTGCATCAGGTCACGCCTGTCACCCGTGGTGCGCGTGTTGCATCGTTCTTCTGGGTGCAGTCGATGATCCGCGACGGCGGCCAGCGCGAGATCCTTTTCGATCTGGATCAATCCATCCAAGAGCTGTCGGCCAGCGCGGGTCTGAACGACCCGACCGCTGTGCGCCTGACCGGCATCTATCACAATCTCATCCGGCAATGGGCAGAGACCTAACATGAAATTTCCGAGTATCCTTCTGGCGGCTGTCCTTATCGCGACGCCGCAACTGGCCGCAGCCGACACCGCGTCGGTCAACATCGCGCTGATCACATGGGTCGATGAATGGATCGGGCCTACCCTATCCGACCCCATGCGCATTGCTGCGCAGCAGGGCGGCCATTCACCGCTGGCGATGTTCATGGGGGCCGATATCGTCGTGAAGGCGGTGATGTTCGGGCTGGCCATCGCCTCGGTTCTGGGCTGGGCCGTATGGGCGGGCAAAATCCTGCAGGTCAGCTGGGCCAATGCGCGGCTGCGCCGGTCTTACCGCAAGCTTGTCAAAGCAGGTGCCGTCAAAGGCGCGCAGGCGAAATCCTTTTCCGGCCCCATGCGCGCCATGATCCGCGCCGCTTTGGCTGAGATCGACATCTCGGACGGGTTGAACAAGGCGGGCATCAAGGAACGCGTCGCATCCGAGCTTTCGCGGATCGAGGCGGGGGCCGCGCGCTCGATGCAGTCGGGCGCGATGGTCCTCGGCTCCATCGGGTCGACAGCGCCGTTCATCGGGCTTTTCGGCACGGTCTGGGGCATCATGAACAGCTTTATCGGCATCGCGGAAAGCGGCAGCACCAGCCTGACAGTTGTGGCCCCCGGTATCGCCGAAGCGCTACTGGCCACCGCCATCGGTCTGGTCGCCGCGATCCCTGCCGTGCTGCTTTATAACCACATCACCCGCGTCGTCACCGGCTACCGCGCGCGTGTGGGGGATGCCGCGGCGCTGGTGGAACGCTGCTTGTCGCGCGATCTGGACCGCGCCGAGCGTATCACCGACGTGCCCCACACCACCGCTGATATCGCCACCAAACTGGCAGCGGAGTAACCCACATGGGCGTGCGACTTTCAGATGGCGGCGATGACCTAGCCCCGAACGCAGATATCAACATCACCCCGTTCATCGACGTGATGCTGGTGCTGCTGATCATTTTTATGGTGGCGGCCCCGCTGTCCACCGTGGACGTCAACGTGGAACTGCCGGTCGCCACCGGCACCCCCACGCCGCGCCCCGATGATCCGGTCTTTGTTACCATTCATCAGGACCTGAGCCTCAGTGTCGGCGAAGAGGATGTATCCTTGGGTGATCTCAACATGCGTCTTGGTATCCTGACCCGTCTGGATCTGGGCACGCGCATCTATATCAATGCTGATCGCTCTGTCCCTTATGGCGAAGTGATGGCGGTGATGAACCGCATGCGCAGCGAAGGCTATCTGAAGATCGGGCTGGTCGGGCTTGAGGAGGAGGGCGGTCCCGCGCCCGCTGCGGCTGGCGACCTTGCCACGTCTCCGCCTGCCGCCGCTTTGCAGGACGCACCCGAATGAGCTTTGCCTACGCCCCGAAATACGGAGCCGGTTTGATGCTGGGTGCGGGGCTGAGCATCGGCCTACACGGTGCGCTGGTCGCACTGTGGCTGACGCAGGCCTCTGCCTATGAGCCGCCGGAAGAAGCGGGCATTCAGGGCCGCGAGCTGATTGATCTGGCCGAGGTCGAGATGATCATGGCCGCGCCCGAAACGGACCTGCCCGATGGCCCGCCCGCCGAGGATAGCCAAGCCACATTGGAAAGCCCTGCCGAGCGCGAAGAAGCCAAAGCATCCAACGATCCGCTGCTCGCACAGATACCGCACACGCCGGACGACCCAGAACTGCAATTCAAGATCGCCAACCCCGATCAAGAAGTCGACACGGACAAGGAAGCGACCGAAACGCCGACCGAGTTGCAGGAAGAGACCGAAAACGAAAACGCCGCGCAAAGCACCGCAGCTGCCCCAAAGGCGAGCCCCGGTCAGGATGAACAGGATCAAAGCTCTGCCAAGGAACAGGGTCTGACAGACGCAGAGCGGGCAGAGATCACCGAGTGGCAAAAATCGCTGGTACTGGCACTGAACGCCGCCAAGGATTACCCCCGCCGCGCCCGCGACGCCCGAGCCGAGGGCACAACGACGGTAGCGTTCACGCTGGATCAATACGGTCAGATCAAAGCGCGCGAGGTGTCGAAGTCATCGGGCTGGCCCGTACTGGATCAAGCCGCGTTGAACATCTTTGACCGCCTTGAAACCCTGCCCCGTCCGCCATCGGCGATGGGGGGTGGTCCGTTCAATCTGGCGATCCCGATCAGCTACCGCTTCCGCTAGGGGCGCGACTCTTCGAACGGGGCGAGCATGTCGGGGGTAATGCCTGCAACCGTCGCGCAGCCACAAAGTGCCATCGTCACCTCTAGCTCGTCACGCAGACGCCGCAGCACCTGACTGGCCCCCCGCGCCCCGTCGACGATCAACCCATGCATCACGGGGCGGCCGACCAGCACCGCTTCGGCCCCAAGCGCCAGTGCTTTGAACACATCGCTCCCGCGCCGGATGCCGCCGTCTAGATAGACCGGCACTTCCGGCCCCAACGCTTGCACCACGGCGGCCAGCTGCGTCACCGGTGCGGGCACGGTATCCAGCACCCTCCCCCCGTGGTTCGACACGATGATCCCCGCAACACCGGCATCGACAAACCGGCGGGCATCCTCGGGGCGCAGGCACCCCTTGATGATTACCGGAACGGGGCTGTCCGCGATCAGTCGTGTCAAATCCTTCCACGTGGGCGCAAAGACCATCATGCCGTCGAACACCACGCTTTGCCCGTCCTGCAACTGAGGTCGACGCGGTTGCGGCAGAGGATCCAGCATCACGGGGCGCACCCCGTCCGGCAGGGCGAAACCGGCCGCGACTTCGCGGTCTCGCAGGCCATTAATCGGCGCGTCCAGCGTGACCACCAGTGCCTCCGCTCCGCAGGCAACGGCGCGGGTGACCAGAGACATCGTGCTGTCATGATCGGCTTGCATATAAAGTTGAAACCAGCGCCGTCCGGGAATGGCTGCGATCTCTTCGGGCGCTGTGCTGGTCTGGCAGCTCAGCACCATCACCGCCTCTTGCGCCGCACAAGCCAGCGCGGTCGCATTTTCGCCCTGCGCATGGAAAAGCCGCTGAAACGCCATGGGTGCGACCATGATAGGATGCGCGGCAGGTTTCCCCAGTATCGTGACGCGCGTATGCCCGCCGCCGCAATCGCCCAGCAACTTCGGCAGCAAGCCAATCCGGCCAAAGGCGGCACGGTTCTGATTTAGCGACAGCTCTGCCTCCGCGCCGCCTTCGAGGTAGGCAAACACGTCATTGGCAAGGGTCGTATGGGCGGATTGTTCGAAGTCTGACAAGGTAATAGGCATGGCCCATAGATCGCGCAAAACGACCGCCACTACAAGCGACTAAAACAGTCAGGTATGTGACTTATACGTCTTTAACAAACTCCAGCATGGCGTCATCTATCTCGTCCCCACACAGGACAGAAACCTCGCCCGTCGTCTCAAACACCGCTGCACGTACATCGCTTAATCGCGAGACGTTGGATTCGCGCAGTTTCTCCATCAAGTCGCTACGCGACACACGCTTTACCCGCATGGCTTCTTCGCAGATTTTACCGTCCTTCATCAGATATACCGGCGCATTCTGAATGGTATGAAGCACCGTCGAGGAGCGCCGCCGAAAATACGATAAAGTAAACTGGAACAGAAACAGGCACGCCGTCGCGACCAACGTCTGGAAGAACGCCTTCCAATCCGATGCCTGCGCCGCCCCCGCCAACAAAGAGCCGAAGGCGATTGTCGTCACAAAGTCGAAATTGGTCATTTTGGAGAATGAATTCAGCCCGACGATCCGCACCATCAAGATGATCCAGAACAACGCCACACCGCTTAGGACAAAGCCGCGCGCCAGAACGTCGAGCACAGTGTTGTCGAAAAACATGTAGTTCCTCCTCTGATGGGGTCTCTAGGCGTTGCTGGAACGGTCTTGTGGCTTTTGTTCGTCGCGTTTCTGGGCACGCGATTTTGGCACATCGCCCTCGCCCGCGGGCCACCCTTCGCGCTGAGCACGGCGGTTGCCGTCGGTTTCTTCTGTCTGGTCGTGGAACAGATGCACCTGGGTCGGATACGGCATGTCGATCCCCTTTTGATCCAGCGACTTGTAGACCGCCTGCAGCACGGCCCCGAACGTATGGATTTGCGACGCGCGGTCAGATTTGGTCCACCAGCGTAGACGGATGATATTCGCTGAATCCCCCAGCTCGACGGGAATTGTTTCGGGTGCAGGGTCTGCTTCCACGCCCTCAACGCCAGCGCAGGCGTCTTGCATGACCTTGCGAGCCGTATCCCAGTCATCATTGCAGCCGACACCAATGTCATATTCAGACCGCCGCGTGTCAAAGGCCGTGTTGACCACCACACTGTCGGTATAGATGTCCGAGTTGGGAATTACGACGCGACGACCATCATAGGTTTTGATCATCGTGGCACGGGTTTCGATCTTTTCGACAGTGCCCTCATGGCCCCCCGACACGATCTGATCGCCAACCTCGAACGGTTGACGCAGCAGGATCAGAATACCGGCGAGCATGTTTTGCAAGATATCCTTGAACGCGAACCCTATCGCAACCGAGCTGACGCCGAGCCCGGCAATCAGATCCCCCGGAGTGACCGTTGGCGCGATGATGGTGACGGCCAGCATAAAGCCGATAATTGTCACCGCCCACCGCATCAGCGAGCCACCAACGTTCCCAAGATTATCACGCCCGCGCCGACCTGCCGTCTTGCGGATCAACGCACCGATGCCCATTCCCAAGAACCAAAAGACGACCGCCACCACCAGTGCGACACCGATATTTGGGAGCAATCTAAAGAAGCCGTCCAGCCACCCATCAAGTTTATCAAAAATCAGGCCGGGGTTTGCATCGACTTCTTCCATAGGGGGCGATCCTTTATTGTTCGCGACTTAGCCTAAACGGTTCGTCGCGCAGAACCTATGTGGCTTTTTAATCACATTTAAGGAACAAACAACGCGTCACCCCCGCGGGTTCCGAACTACCTCTGGGAAATGCGCCCAAATTACGTCCAACGCTGCGCAAGCCTTGTGTGAAATACGCAACAGCGCCATAATTCCGCCAGTTTCCCCACCCAATACGTACCACAGATAGCTTTAACGACCCAGAGCGCCCGACCCACGACGCTCTTCTTGATGACAGGGCAAAGATGATAATTCCGCGTAAGCTCGCACACTTTCAGCTGATCACCCTCTGCGTCTGCCTCGGCTTATCGTTCCTGTTCTTTTTCGTCGCGCGCAATACCGTGCACGTTCAGGCACAAGACCGGTTCCATGCATTGGTGGACCAAGGACTAGCCGCCATGGGACAGCGCGCAGAAGAATACGGCAGAACGCTGGACGGGGTTGGGGGGTTTATTGCGGCCTCTGACGAGGTGACGGCGCAGGATATGTTGACCTATGCTGCATCTGTCCATGTCGCCGACGGTTCCTATGTGCTTGATGGCATTGGTTTTGCCATGCCCGATAACTTGGAAGCGGATTCAAGCCGCACAGATTTTACAGTGCGTCATATGGCACCCTTGAATGCTTTTGATGGCATGTTGGGAAACATTTTTTCAGATCATCCCGATTTTCTGGCCACTGCAATAGCAGCACGCGATAGCAACCAAACCCTGTCCAGCTTACCTATGGAGCATGGCGGCAAATGGCACTCATTGCTGATCAAGCCCATTTTCCTGCCTCTTGCGTCGGGCGAAAGCACGCCCGATCGTGAGGGATCATTCTTTGGGTTTGCTTTTGCAATGTTGGATGTCCCGGAAATATTTCGCGATTTATTCCCGTCTCAAAAGGACCTTATTAACCTAGAGGTGTCTTTCTATCGATCCGACAGCACGGCCTTTCAGCCCGGAACAACAAGCGCCTATCCAGATCACGTTCCCCAGTTTTCTTACAAGCGCGATCACTATGGCTATGGCCAGCGCATGACCTTTAGTTGGGGCAGCACGCCGACCTTCGAAGCGGCGCAACCCAACAGGGCCAAGTGGATTGTGCTAGGGCTTTCACTGGTCATTACCACGCTGATCCTCGTGATCCAGTCGGTGATCCTGAAACGCAATCTGACGATCAGCCAGACCGTTGCCGACAAAACCCGCGAACTTGAGACGCAGCATCAGGAAAAACGCTCGATCCTTGAGAACGCAATGCTTCCCATAATTTCGGTGCGGCAATCGGGAGAGATCCTGCATCTCAACAATGCCGCCCGCCGACACTTGAACGCCGCAGGCCTTACCAAGGATGCCACCGGCGATTTCATTCAAGACCATCTGCCCCAGGTTGACATTTATCGCGCTGACGGGGGCACCAAGATCGTCGTGCCGCCCCTGCCCGGCACCAACGAACCGCGCACGTTGGAGGTCGAGAAAAACACCTGGCTTACTGCAGACCGGGAAACCCGCATTACGCTGATGCTGCGTGATATCACCGACAGCCAGCGCCGTGCACACAAGATCGCGGAAACCGAACAACGCTGGAGCCTTGCGCTGAGCAGTGCGCATATCGGCGTTTTCGACATGGACCTGGAAAACGACACGTCGGTGGTGTCAGACACATGGCGCGAGATCATGCAGTGCCTTGCTGACCACAATCGCCCGAACCCCTATGCCAGCAAGATGCAGCATATACACCCCGACGACATCGCAATTGTCGAAAAGAGCGAAATGGCCTGCATCAACGGTATGACCGACCGCGCCGAGGCCCGCTTTCGCGTTCGGGTCGGTCGCGACAACTGGCGCTGGATCAAATCTGACGCCGTGGTGGTGGAAAGAGCCAAGGACGGGACCGCACTGCGGATGCTGGGTATCCAGATCGATATAACCGAAACCTACAAGCTCGAGCAGATGAAGCACGACTTTGTCGCCACCGTCAGCCACGAACTGCGCACGCCGCTGACCTCTATCAAGGGCGCATTGGGCCTGCTTGAGGCGCAAACCAAGGACAACACGAACGCAAGTGCCGTTCGTCTGGTCCAGATCGCCTCGGCCAACTGCGACCGTCTGGTCGCGCTGGTAAACGACATTTTGGATATGGAAAAAATCAACGCGGGCAGCATGAGCGTTGCCTCCAGACCCGAAAAGCTTGGTGATATTGTCGCACTGGCAGCCGAGCAGGTCGAACCCTATGCCACCGAATGGAAGGTCGAGATCGCCGTCGCGCCTCCCGCACCCGACCACCATGTGCTGACAGACAAGAACCGCATCATGCAGGTGCTGACAAACCTGCTGTCGAACGCATGTAAATTCGCCTATCCAGATACTGCCGTAACCGTGACCGCCACCCCGATGGGCGACATGACGAGAATCTCTGTCACCAATCAAGGCAACGGTATCTCGGATGAATTCCGCGAGCGTATTTTCCAACCCTTCTCGCAGGCCGAGGCCTCTAACACGCGGCAACGTGGCGGGACCGGTCTGGGGCTCAATATCTCGCGCCATCTGGTCGAGGCAATGGGCGGCGAAATCGGGTTTGATAGCGTCCCCGGCGAGGAAACCGTGTTCTGGTTCACCTGTCCCTCCACCGATGAAGATCCCGACGTCGCAATGGTGGCTTAAGTGCGCAGGCTAAAGCGCCAGATCAGCAATCAGCATGTCCTTGGTATAATCTGCCTTTAGCTTGCGCGTACCGTTGCGCCCGCCTTCGACCACGATAAAGCTATCGCCCAGCGCATAGGCAAAATCGGCGTTCTGTTCGACCAGCACAATCGCCATCTCGCCTAGGCTGCGCAACAACCGTAGAGCGTCTCCGATCTGCTGGATCACATTGGGCTGGATGCCTTCGGTCGGTTCGTCCAGCAACAAAACCCGCGGCCGTGTGATCAGCGCCCGCGCGATGGCAAGCTGTTGCTGCTGCCCGCCCGACAGATCGCCCCCGCGCCGCGCTTTCATGTCACGCAGGACGGGGAACAGGTCGTAGATATGGTCGGGAATGTGATGCTCGGCCTTGGGTAGGCAGGCAAACCCCGTCTCAAGGTTCTCTTCAACCGTCATCATCGGGAAAACCTCGCGCCCCTGCGGCACATAAGCAATGCCCGCATTCGCCGCCTGAAAGGCTGTGGTCAAACGTACAGGGGTTCCATCAACCGTAATCGTCCCCGCCGACGCCGGATGCCGGCCTGCAATCGCCTTGAGGGTGGAGGTCTTCCCCACCCCGTTATTGCCGATCAAGGTTGTGATCTGCCCCTTGGGGGCCTGAAAGGACACCTCGTAAAGAATGCGGCTTTGACCATAGTGCAGGTCCAGATTTTCAACTTCAAGCATGGCCA
This sequence comes from Sulfitobacter sp. M22, assembly GCF_021736025.1. Lineage (NCBI taxonomy): Bacteria > Pseudomonadati > Pseudomonadota > Alphaproteobacteria > Rhodobacterales > Roseobacteraceae > Sulfitobacter > Sulfitobacter sp. M22. The sequence continues at coordinate 1,865,787 of NZ_WMEC01000001.1, forward strand.
CGCCCCAGATAAACTTCGATCACTTTCGGGTTGGATGTCACGTGGTCCAAACTGCCTTCGGCCAGCACCGATCCTTCGTGCAGCACCGTGACCTTGCAGTCGAGCCTGCGCACGAATTCCATGTCATGTTCCACCACCACCACGGCGCGGGTCTTGGCGGCACGTTTCAGAATGTCGGTGGTCTTTTCGCGTTCCTCTACCGTCATGCCGGCGGCGGGTTCATCAACCAACAGCAGACGCGGCTCCTGTGCCAGCAACATGCCGATCTCCAGCCATTGTTTCTGGCCGTGGCTCAACTCTCCGGCGATGCGGGTCAAACTTTCGGTCAGGCCGATCTCTGCCGCGATGCCTTCGATCCGCGCAGCGTTGGACGGGGTCTTGCGGTGCAGCAACACTGCCAGCGGCCCGCGCGGGTTCTTCAGCGCCATGGCAAGGTTCTGCCGCACGGTCTGCGCCTCGAACACGGTGGGTTTCTGAAACTTGCGCCCCACTCCTTCGTTCGCGATATCCGCCTCTGACATGCCAAGCAGCGATATATTCCGCTCCCCCCAGACGACATGGCCACTGTCGGGGCGTGTCTTGCCCGTGATGATGTCCATAAAGGTGGTCTTGCCCGCCCCGTTGGGCCCGATCACGGCACGCAGTTCGGGCTCTGCGATCTGGATCGACAAGTTGTTGATCGCTTTGAACCCGTCAAAGGATTTTGACACGCCAGAGACTTCTAACAGGGTATCGTTCATGACGGTTTCCTCACCAGATAATCAAACAGGCCGCCGATCCCCTTGGGGAAGAACAAGGTGACGCAAACAAAGGATACGCCAAGCAGAACCAGCCACCAGTCAGTCCATAGGATCGTATAGAACCCGAGGTTAATGGCAGGTGCGCCGCCGCCCGTGAACCAGCTGGAAAGCAATGACACAAACGCCGCCCCGATCACCGCGCCGTAAAGCCGCCCGCGCCCGCCAATCGCGACCCAGACCGCCAGATAGATCGACGCAATCGGCGCGATCTCGGCCGGATTGATGATACCGGCCTGCGGGTAATATAGCGCCCCGGCGATACCCGCGATCACGGCGGTGAGGGTAAAGATGAACAGCTTGTAGCGTTCCACCCGGTAGCCAAGAAAGCGGACGCGGGCCTCGTTGTCGCGGATGCCTTGCACCACGCTGCCCATCTTGCCCGACACCACCCAAGCAAAGAGGGTATACCCAAGCGCCAGCGCCAGCGCTGACCCCATAAAGAACACAAGGCTTGTGGTCGCCTGCGAAGTGTCTTCGTACCCCGGAATATTCTGCAACCCTGACAGCCCGTTGTTACCGCGCAAGCCACTGTCGTTCTGGAACAGCCACAGTGACAGGGCCAACGTCATCGCCTGCGTCAGGATCGACAAGTAAACGCCCGTCACACGGCTCCGGAACGCCAGCCAGCCAAAAACCAGTGCCAGAAGCCCCGGCACGATCACCACCATCAGCAGTTGCAGAAACAGACTGTCCGAGAACGCCCAGAGCCACGGAAAGTCAGAGCTACCAACGACGCCGAAAATCTGATTGCCGATGGCGTCCTGCACCTCTTGCGGCGTGGGCGGGATAACGTGGCCTTCGAGACTGGTCATAACGATGCCTTCGGTCCGCGCATACATCAGCCACATGCCGATGGCGTAGCCGCCGATGCCGAAGAAGGCAAAGTGCCCAAGGCTTAGGATACCGCAATACCCCCAGACCACATCCATTGCGATGGCGATGAGACACAGGCACAGCGTCTTACCCAAGGTCTTGACCATCGAGGTAGAGATAAGGCCGGTGCCTGTTGCCTCTGACCCGATTGCGACAGCCAAAGTGAATAGCCCCAGAAAGGCGATGAACCACATGACAGAGGGGTTTTGTGAAAGGAATGTTTTACGCATGGATCAATCCGCCGCTGCCCGACCCTTTTGGGCAACGATGCCCTTGGGACGGAATTGAATGAACAGGATGATGAACAGCACCATATACGTCTGTGCTGCGAGGGTATTGGACGGGTTGAACCATTCGATCCCCTTTTGCAGGAAGCCGATCAGCGACGCGCCCGCAAGCGTGCCCCAGACATTACCGACGCCCCCCACGACCACAGTCATGAAGGATTGCACGATATAGTCGGCCCCCATCTCAGACGTGACCTTGGCATAGAGCCCGATGGCCACCCCCGCGATCCCCGCGATGCCGGACCCAAGACCAAAGGTCATCATATTGATGCGGTCGGGATTGATGCCCATGCTGGCCGCCATACCGGGGTTCTGCGTTACGGCCCGCACCTCGAGCCCCAATCGTGTGCGTTTGAGCACAAACAGGATCAGCCCCAGAAACAGCAACGCCAGCACGAAGATCGCAATGCGGATATAGCTGATCTGGATCACATCCGAGATCACCCAAGCCCCGTCTAGCCAGCCCGGAGATGTAAGTGGCCGTGCCTGCGTGCCAAAGATGTTCTTGGCCAGCTGTTGCAACGCGATCGAGATGCCAAAGGTCGCCAGCAATGTCTCTAGCGGGCGGTGGTAGAGATGACGGATCACCAACCGCTCCATCACCACACCGGCGGCGAAAGTTACCGCAAAGGCCAGCGGCAGGGCGATGATGATCGACAGCGTGTAATCTGGCACGAAAAGCTGAACGACGTAGCCGGTATAGGCCCCCATCATGATAAACTCGCCATGCGCCATGTTGATGACTCCCATCACCCCAAAGGTGATGGCAAGACCAATCGCGGCAAGGAAATAAATCGACGCAAGCGACAGCGCGTCCAGCGTCAGGTCAACAGTTTGGGCAGCGGCAACGCGGGTTTCAATACTGTCGAGTGTGGCCCGCGCGGCGTCTGTGACAGCGCTGTCGGGCTCGTCATACACCTCGTAGAAGTTCATGTCCGCCACGGCGCTTTGCTGGTCCAGCTCTGTCACAAGTGGCGGCACGGTGCCTGCGGCGGCAAGTGCGGCATAGGCCTTGGCGCGTCCGGCATCGGTATCCAGCTGTGAGGTAGGAATGCCCCCGACCCGCCCGCCAACGACATGAGCAGCCAAGGCCTCGCGGATTGCAGCGGCGGAAATAATGGTCGGTGCAAGACCCGCTGCCACAAGCTGGGCATAGGCATCAGCCTGTGAAAGATCATCGCCTGACGTCAGCACCCGCGCGACATTGCCAGAGGGCGTTTGAGACGGGGTTGCCGTCTTGGTCGACAATATCTGGTTCATCACGGCCCGCGCTTCGATTGAGGTATCGGTCGCCATTGATGTGATCGCCGCGATGCGCTCCTCGGGTGTGTCGCCAAAGCTGGCAGATAGGAAATTGGTCAACTGTATTTTCCGCGCCTTCAATGCCGCGTCCGGCTCTGCCTCTATCGATGCGCGCAGGGGACCAAGCTGGTCGGCCTCGGGTCGGCGGGCGATGGAATCGACAGCGCTTTGGCGGCGCGCAAGATCGGGATCGGTTAGCTGGAATTGCACCAAAGCCGTCCCGATCAGCCGGCGCACACCGCCATTGGGCTTTAACTGCGAAAAGCCATTTGTCGGTGCCGAGCTTTCCGCACCGGTGTCAATATCGCGCAAGGTCAGATCATCGCCTGTCTCGGTCCCGAAAAAGAACACACCGTCGGCCTCGCGCTGCCAGACCCCTTTGTCCTGCCACTGCTCAAGAAAAACACTGACCTGTGGCGCGCCAGAGGCGGCCAGATCGTCCAGCGCGACAGACACAGAGCTGCGCGAGGGTTTGGCGATTTCTTCGGCATGGGCTTGAAGCACGGGCTGCAAATCTTGCGCCTGTGCCGCGCCCACGATGCCCACCCAACAGAGGAGCATTAACAGGTGGCGGAACATAGGAGACCCTTGTGGTAAATCTAGGAAATATGGTGGTGGGGGCGGCCAGACATGCTGCCGCCCCGACGTTCAGGATCAGTAGTTAGAGGTCAACTGAACGCATGTTTCCGTTTCGGTGTTGTACATGCCGCATTCCAGCTCTTTCCAGTCGGACGTGAGCACAGCGCTTTCGGGCAGGAAATCTGTCCACGCGTCGCCTTCGACAGGATCGGTCTGGCTGATGATGTCGAACTGCCCGTCGGCTGTGATCTCGCCAATGAGGACGGGCTTGGACAGGTGGTGGTTCACCAGCATCTCGGCGGTGCCGCCTGTCAGGTTCGGGAAGGTCTGCCCGTACATGGCGCTGCGCACGGCATCGACATCGGTGGTCCCGGCTTGTTCAACCGCGTTCACCCACATGTTAAAGCCGATGTAATGCGCCTCCATCGGGTCGTTCGTCACGCGCTTGTCGTCGCCGATAGATGTTTTCCACTGTTGGATAAATTCGGCATTCGCGGGGGTATCTGCTGACATAAAGTAGTTCCACGCTGCCAGATGCCCGACAAGGTTTGACGTATCGAGACCTGACAGCTCTTCTTCGCCGACCGAGAACGCAACAACCGGAATATCGTCAGCCGACACATCCGCCGCGGCGAGTTCCTTGTAAAAGCCGATGTTCGCGTCGCCGTTGATGGTCGATACAACGCCGACCTGCTTGCCGTCCTCGCCCAGTGCCACAACATCGCCCACGATCGTTGCCCAATCGGATTGACCGAATGGTGTGTAGTTCACAAAGATGTCTTCTTCGGCAATGCCCTTGGACATCAGGTAGGATTTGAGGATGTTATTGGTGGTACGCGGGTACACATAGTCGGTGCCGAGCAGTGCGAATTTCTCGACGCCCAGTTCTTCGAGGAAGTAATCCACCGCAGGAATCGCCTGCTGGTTGGGGGCGGCACCGGTGTAGAACACGTTCTTGGACGATTCCTCACCCTCATATTGCACGGGGTAGAACAGCAGACCGTTCAGCTCTTCGATGACGGGCAGCACGGATTTGCGCGACACGGATGTCCAGTTGCCAAAGATCACGTCGACTTCGTTCACGGTCAGCAGCTCGCGTGCTTTCTCAGCAAACAATGGCCAGTCAGAGGCAGGGTCAACCACGACCGCCTCGATCTGACAGCCCAGTACGCCGCCTTTTTCGTTCTGCGCGTCGATCAACATCAGCATGGTGTCTTTCAACGTCGTCTCGGAAATCGCCATGGTCCCCGACAGCGAGTGCAGCACGCCGACCTTGACCGGATCGGCACAATCCTGCGCCATCACCAGCGAGGTGGAGCCCATCAGCGCGGCAGTCGCGCAGGCAGCGAGTTTGGTGAATGTTGTCATTTTCTATCCCCTGTTGGCGCTGCTACCCCTTGCGTCAGAACGCACTTTTCTGGGGCCCCCAAGCACGTTAAACAGGAGGCGCAGCATATTGTTGTGATCGTCGCATGGCTTGTTACATCTGCCAGGATTGCTGGCCGTGCGACGGTGTTGCCTTTCTCGGCACAGAGCCAAGATGCCTAGGGCAGCGGCAGAGTCGCTAGAAAAAATGGCATGTCACCAGACACACCACCGCTCGCGCCTTATTTTTTGGCGATAGAGGTCAGGAACGCTTAAAATATAGCCTACGGGCGCACGCAGGTGCGGGCGTAGATGGGGGCGCACGCAACCTGCGCGCGCCCGAGGGCCATTGGCTAGGGCGCGACGCGCGCGGCAGAGGTCGCCTGCCACGCGCGCATCATGGGCAGCGCACACAGGGCGGCACCAAGGATAAAGGACAGGCTATAGCCCAAGCCGGCCAGATCATTCTCAGGCATGGCAATCAGCACGCCACCAAAGAACAGCGCGATCCGCATCGGCAGCGCGGCGCGGCCCTCTATCGGACCGACAAGGCTGATGTAGCCCTGCAACGCCGCCGAGATCAGCGTCACGCCGATCATCGCACAGCTCAACGCGACGACGACCTCCCACGCGGGGGCTTGTCCGATTAACGCAGGGTTCAGCACGAAGAAGAAGGGCGCGATATAGATCACCCCGCCAAGGCGCATCGCTTCGAACCCCGTTGCAATCGGGTTCGACCCCGCCATGGTAGAGGCCGCAAAAGCCCCAAGGGCGACCGGCGGCGTGATGTAGCTGACCATACCCCAGTACAAGATGAACAGATGCACCGCCAACTGGTTCAACCCGCCTGCCTCAAGCGCAGGGGCAAGCACCACGGCGAGGAAGATATAACAGGCCGTGACCGTCATCCCCATGCCAAAGATAAACGCGGTGATCGCGCCCATCAGCAACAGGATCAACGTGCTGTCGCCGGCGAGAAACACCAGCTCGTTCACCAAAGTCCCCGCCAGCCCCGTGGCCGAAAAAGACCCGACAATGAGGCCAACACCCAGCAGGATCGCCGTCAGCTCTGACAGACCCATGCCGACACCGACGATCATATTGCCAAGTCGGCTAAAGTTCAGACGATGGCTGGCGCGGAACTGATTCACAACCAAGAGCAAAGCCGTGGCATAGAACGGGGCAGAGGATTCCTTGCGCAGGCCGATCATCATATAGAGCAGCAGCGCGAAGACGAAGATATAGGGCCAGCCTTCGATCATCACCTGACGCAGGCGCGGAAGGTCAGGCTTGGGCAAACCCCGCAGCCCGCGTTTCGCGGAATAGGCGTCGATCTGGGCAAACAGCCCCCAGTAGAACAATACGCTGGGGATGGCCGCGGCCAAGGCGATTTCGACATAAGGACGTGACAGAAAGGATGCCATGACAAAGGCGGTCGCCCCCATGATCGGCGGCATCAGCACCCCGCCGGTAGAGGCGCAGGCCTCTGTTGCGGCAGCGGTCTTGGCCGAAAATCCGGTCTTGCGCATCGCGGGAATGGAGACCGCCCCCGTGGTCAGCACGTTGGAAATGACAGAGCCGGACATGGAGCCCATAAAGCCGCTGGCAAAGATCGACACTTTCGCCGCCCCGCCGCGGTAGCCGCCTACAAGCCCAAGCGCCAGATCGTTGAAAAACTGCCCGCCGCCGGTCCGTTGCAGCACCGCGCCGAACAGGATGAACCCGATCACGACGCCGCCAAACGCCTTCATCGGAATGCCGAAAGAGCTTTCGGCCGAATAGATATGGTAAGGCACGGTTTGCAGGAACGTGCTTTGGAAGCCCGAGAAAGGGTCCGGCACGTGGCCCGCGAAGGTTGGATAGAACGCAAAGAGCGTGACAATCAGGAACAGCACCAGACCGCCTGCCCGCCGCGTTGCCTCCAGAATCAGAAAGAAGAAGACGACCGACACATATTGCGCCGTATCAGGGGCTGCATATTCCCACCCTTGCGACAGGTTCTGCTGCGCAGTTTGCGACAGATAGACAGTGGTCCCTACCGACGCTGCGAAAAACACCCAGTCTAGCAATGATGGCTCTCCGCCTTTGCCGCCCCTCGCCTGAAAAATCAGAAACGTAAGCGCCAGAAACATGCCCCCAAGGATATAGAGATACCGCCCGTCAATCAGGACGATCCCCATAATCTGAAGGTTGAACAGCTGGTTTACCACCAACACCAGCGACAGCAGCGTCGTGATGACCACAACCCAACGCGCCAGTCCCGAGATGCGCTCGGCCGGGGTGGCACCGTCGATCGCCACTTCCTCAAACTTTGACTGCGGGGCACGCGATGTGTCGGGATTCGTCATAAGAGGGCTCTCTCGTTTGGGGATACGGGCCTGCAATTGGCATAGCAGGAACGGGCCGACACATTGGTCAGCCCGCCCTTAGCTTTGGCAAGGTTTAGAAAACGACGGAGAACCCGCCATCTTTCAGCGCCTTGCGGCGTGCCTCGGACCAGGCGGCTTCCCAGTCAGAAGGGTTTGCCGCTTTGGTCGCTTCCCACGCAGCCGTCAGCGCTTCTTGGCGTTGCACAAGCTTGTCGTTATGCGCCTGCGCCGTATCGGACCACGCATCTACCTCTTTGAAGTAGCGGATCGCCCCTTCGTGGTAGGGCACCACCCATTCCATATTCTGTTTGTCCAGCGCCCAGCCACCGATACCGGGGGAATTGCCGTCGTATTTCGGGAACAGCTCTACCATCGCTTTGGTCATGTTATAAACCAGTCCTTCGTCCGTGGCCGCAATCGCGGTCAGCACGGGATAGGCATAGCCGGCCCCCTGATAGCCGTCGGTGCCGTCAATGGTGGCCCCGACCTTGGCTTTGTTGATATTAAAGAAGGGTGCGACCTCTTGCATACGGGCAAAGCCGTCGGTGTCTTCGGGATCAATCGGGGGCCAGAACAGCCCGCGCGGACCGGCTTCGGCCTCATAGGCTTTGCCTGAGTTGGTGGATGCAAAGGCCGCATCGACCTGCCCTTCGATCAGACCGGTCCAGCTGGCACCAAAGCCACCGAAATCAACCCGCTCCACATCGTCCCATGTCAGGCCGCCATAGGCCAGATAGGCTTCGGTGTTCACGTTCAAAGCAGGTGCGCCAACGATATAGGACACGCGTTTACCCTTGAGGTCAGCGTAGGTTTCGATCCCCAGATCGCCCGCGACACCAACCGCGAGGTTAATCGCGCCACCGTTGTTCGCCAGCAGCACGCGGATGGGCTGCGGGCCCCAGTTTTCGGCACCGAAATCAAACACACCTTCCTGCGCCATAAAGCTGCCGCCCACGCCCGTGGCCGAGAATTCAACCCGCCCCTGACGCAGCGGCTCTGTGCGCGACACGTCATTCTTGCCAGGCAGAACCCGCAGGTTGACCTCTGTCGCATCTTGCAGCGCGGCACCAATCGCCACCGCTTGGTTATAGCCTGCAGAACCGGTGTCATAGGCCGTCCAGCTCAGCTGTTTGGGCAGATCAAAATCCTGCGCGGCCGCGATAGAAGCCGTAAGACCAAAGGCCACGACCGTCGTTGTTAATACGTTCATATCTTCCTCCCAGAAAATCCTGCCGCGCAAACCATTCGCGTTTGCGGCAGGGTTAGCGGCCCGTTTTCTTGTGAAACGTGGTTCCGCCCTGTGGAAAAGGATACGAGTGCAGCTTTCGTCCTGTCAACAAAAGACCGCGTGAAAAACGCTGCCGCCGGGGTGATGTCAATCTGGGGTAGAGGAAAGATGCGCGGCCTCGGGAACCCCCGCCTTACGCGCCGCCTCCGACAGCTGCGCCAAAGTGCCCGCATCAAGCGGGATCCCGTTTGCCAACCGCTCTGCTGTGCTGCGCCGCTCAGGGTCCCCCGGAAACTGCACGCCGGATGTATCAGGTGCCGCCGGCGACGCCTTGACCCAATCGGTATAGCTGTCCACATCCACGCCAAAGCTCTCTGCCAGACCAAAGACATTCGGATCGATCAGGATCGCCATCATGTTATTCACAATTCGGTCCGGCACTTCGCGGGTCGGCGCATAGGCCCCGCCCCCGCTGAATGATCCACCCAAGATATCCCCCAGCAAGGCCAAGCCAAACCCCTTGTGCTGTCCAAATGCCGTCAGCGCCCCGCCCGCACCGTCAAACACCACCGACGGATCACGCGTCGGAGCACCCTGCGCATCGATCAACGCCCCCTCGGGTGCCGGCTTCCCACTTAGCTGCGCAACACGTGCCTTGCCCATGGCAATGGTGCTGGTCGCCATATCCAGCACAAACATCGGGTGCTTTTCGGTCGCAGGTATCGCGGTACAATAAGGATTGGTGACAAAACGTGCGTCACTACCGCCAAACGGCGCCACAAGAGGCCTCGAGGACTGAACATTCGCGTACAGAATGCAGATAAACCCCGCCTCTGCCGCCATGGTGCCCCAATCTCCCAGCCGACCCAGATGAAAGCTGTTGCGCAAGGACAGCACTGCAAAGTGGCTGCTGTGGGCGCGGTCAATCGCAAGCGCCATCGCCTGCTCTGCGATGATATGACCAAAGCCCCGATGGCCGTCCACCAGCAGGAATGGCCCTTTGTCCTGCACCAGTTCAATGTCAGCCAAAGGGTCTAGCTGCCCTGCAAGGATGCCATCCACATACGCAGGGATCATCCCGACACCGTGGCTATCATGCCCCGCCAGATTGGCACCAACCAACCGTGCGGCAACCTGCTTGGCCCTGTCTTTATCCTTCCCTGCATGCGCCAGAATTGCCGTGGCAAATTCTCTTAACTGATCTGCATCAACCGTCATCAAAATTCCCTCCCGTTTATACCCTCAGCCGCGCCGCTTCTCCCAAAGCGCGTAACCGACACTGACCTGCAACCTCGCGCCAAGGCGGATGAACTGCAAGGACTAGCGATGATGGGGATGCGCGGTTGTGTGCGGGGGTGGATACAGAAGCGGGCCGCTGAACTGCTTGGGAACTGCCAAGGGTTCTGTTTATGGAGGAATACCGCGCGGGTTATGTTTTTGCGCACGGACGCTGTAAAAACCTCAGGTATCGTCCCGGCAGATTAGTGTCCCAGTCGGGCAGCCGTCAAGTTGACCTTCAAATGACCCAGAAGATCATCGCGCAGCTCTTCACGCGCCAAGCCGAAAGACACGGTCGCCTGCAGGAAACCGGATTTGGAGCCGCAGTCGAAACGCTGGCCCTTGAAACGGTAGCCATAGACATCATTGCCTTGGGTCAGTTCTGCCGCGATGGCATCTGTCAGCTGGATTTCCCCGCCCGAGCCGGACTTCAGCTGGTTCAGGTTCTTCAGTACGTTTGGCGACAGGATATAGCGGCCGATCACGGCAAGGTTCGACGGTGCGTCTTCGGCTTTGGGCTTTTCGACCATGCCTTTGACCTTGACCAAGGCCCCGTCAGATGGACCGTCATCAATGTCCAACATACCGTAAGAAGAGGACTTTTCAGGGTTCACTTCCATCGCCGCAACCATGTTTCCACCGGTTTCATTGTAGGCTTCGATCATCTGTTGCAGGCAGGGCTTGTCGGCAGCGATCACGTCATCAGGCAGCATCACCGCAAAGGGTTCGTTGCCGATCAGACGACGGGCGCACCATACGGCGTGGCCCAGACCAAGTGCTTTGTGCTGGCGGATATAGGCGATGGCACCGCTGTCCATATTGGTGTCTTTAAGGATCTCCAACAGCTCTGTTTTGCCTTTGGAGCGCAGTTCCTGTTCCAGCACGGGAGAGTGGTCAAAGTAGTCCTCCAGCGCACCCTTGCCGCGGGATGTGACAAAGATGAATTCCTTGATTCCGGCCGCGCGAGCTTCGTCGATGGCGTATTGCACCAGCGGGCGATCGACCAGGGTCATGATCTCTTTGGGAACAGATTTCGTCGCGGGCAAAAACCGCGTTCCCAAACCAGCCACTGGAAAAATCGCTTTTGTTATTTTCTTAGCCATGCTCAGCCTCGTAAAATCTTAGTGTAAAATAGATGAAAAACGCTTGTCGTGCAGCAAATGAACCTCGCGAGCGATCGCCAACAGCCTTCCATAGAAGGCTTACCCAATCATGAAGCCAAACCTGGTCAAAAAGCGGACAGCAGGCGCGCCACTTGACCTGTCCGCAGCAAGGCACCATGCGCCCAAACCTATGAATTTCGGAAAAACCTATGACGAACAGGTGAATATTTAATTCATGAGAGCCTTGTTATTCTTGGCATGACGCTCGACCAAGCGCTTTACCCATGCTCCCTTTTCCGGGATGTGCCGCACCGGCAGCAACGCTGTGCGCGTTGCAATATCCGGGAATAGTTCAAGAATTTCAGCGCGCGCATCTTCGGTCACAGCTTTCAAAGCTTCGGGCCCAGTGAACAGGCTTTCCGTTGCGGCGCTGTTGGAAAAGATGATTTCGTGTTGATCGAACAGTATGTGAAAATACTCCACACTATCGGCGTCTTCGACCACTTCGATCCCCGGCAGTCCAACTAGTTTGATAGCGGCTACTAGAATTTCCTGCACATCGAACATGCGCTCTGCGATCACTGAACGCACAAGGATTCTATGCTGCCGCGAAACGACCAGATCTTTCATCGGCGTGCCGTTTCCAAGCGCCCCTGCGGAAATTCTGATAGGTTTCAGCTTGGGGCGTGCAGCGAGCTCTTGCGGGCCAAGCGCCCTGCTTCCGATCCAACGCACAGGCTGCATCCCCCGATCCATTGTCAGCACCTGAGCACCGACCGCTAGGTCTTCGACATTTACTGGACCTTCTGACGTTATTATTTCCGTACCCGCCGCAAAACAGATAATTTCAATCCCGCTAAAGGTAAGCGTTTCGCCAGTGTCGAAGTTCACGGTGCCCTTCAGCGCGCCGCTGTCTGATGTATCCTCGGTTGCATTGATGGTGTAGCTGCCGCGATCCAGAGCGCTAAGGTCGATGCGGTCTTGATCGGTCGTATCATCAGGGCCCGTCCCACCGATGACAACATCGCCCTGAGCATCAGCGGCAGACTGCACAACGAATGTATCGTCCCCTGAACCTCCGCTTAAAATATCTGCGCCCGCACCCCCATCGATGATATCATCGTCATCCCCGCCATCAATTTGATCGACGCCTGCACCGCCGTAGATTTCATCTGCGCCTGCCCCACCGGACAGCGTGTCGTCACCGTCCCCGCCATCAAGCATATCGTCGCCACCGCCGCCGGATAGCTCGTCGGTACCGCCTGCCCCCCAAAGCTTGTTGGCTTCGGAGTTCCCTATAAGGACGTTGTTCGCGTCATTCCCTCGGATGTTTTCAAAGTTGTATAGTTCGGTTTGGAAATCCGTTGCGCCAACGGTTGTATCCGCTGCAGATCCATCGTCTGTCAGCGCAACACCTAGGTCAAATGACGCGACTACGCTGGCGTCTAGCGCGATTGTGTCGCTTCCAGCTCCGCCATCGATCGATTCCGGGCCGACAGAGGGGGTAAAGAACCCAACCTCAGCGATATCATCGCCATCTTCTAAAGATACAGTATCGCTACCACTGTCTGTGCCATCTGCCAGCCAAGTATCATTCCCGTCGCCGCCATAAACAATGTCGTGACCCGTCCCACCCGAGATGACATCGTCGCCTTCGCCGCCCGAAATGCTATCATTGCCAGCCCCACCAAAGATCGTATCCTCACCAGCGCCACCCGATATAGTGTCATCGCCGGCTTCTCCGGACAGGTTATCGTTGCCGGTGCCGCCATCGATGATGTCATCGCCGCTACCGGCGCGAATGGTGTCATTGCCGCCATAGCCGTAGATTGTGTCATCGCCTGATTGATATCCGCCAAATATACTGCCGGCATCGTAGTCAGTAATTCGGTCACCATCGCCATCTTCGTAGTCGCCGGGCCCCTCATAGACATCCATATTGTCATCGCCACTTGTACCATCGACGATGCCGGGGTTGCTTGGCGATAGATCAAACGACGCGGACGTATCTATCGATATGGTGGTCGCAAGACCGCTCGCTACGGGGAACCCGTCGGGCGCGTACAAATATAAACCGCTCGACGTTTCGAAAACAGCGGCTTCCGTGGATCCAAGCAGCGTACCCAGCACCCCACCCAATAGGCCTGAATCGTAACCGTTAAAGGTAGCAGTACCGACATAAGTCGCTGTTTCGTCGGAACCGTCGATGGAGATCGTGGTAACTTCAGACGGCGCGAGTGTGCCGTCATCATCTGTGATACTTATATCCCCGGACACGTTTCCGAAATTAGGCAGAACTGCAACGTCGCCGAGTGATATTAAATCACCGCTATAGGAATATAGGTTACTAGTGACATCAAGCGTTACAGACATTCTTCTTATCCTCGAGTTAATTCAGAAGTAGCGTTATTCCGTCGGGATACGCCGGCCGTAAGTATTCCACCCCACTCAGATATCTGAATATGGCAGTGCGTTCTTTATTAGGGCATTCAATTACATCCGTATGGATGCAGTTGAACCAAACGCGCTTTAGCGCTGTGAGGTTAAGAGAGAAAAAAAGACTATTGAAACCATACCCCTACAACCCTACTGACTCATGCGCGGCATAGTTTGTGCATTTAAATAGTTCAGATCTGACTATGCACTCAATTGCCGCACTATAAGTATTGTAGGGTTCAATTGATCTGTCTCGCAAAAAACCACGCAAATTAACGGCGAAACACTAGTATATGCCGAATTGCGATAGTAGCGTCCATAATCTGATAATGGGCAGCCATGGGGAAGATATGAGCGGCTAATATCTACAGGCAAGGTTCACTGGCTTCAGGCTACGCCCTGTAGACCTTGTCGCGAAAATGCATATCGCGCGCGAAAGAAGCTAGGAACTCAGCAGAGTTTCAAAATGACCGGATACCGTGCAAATCTCTGGACATGGCTCTACCCTAACGCAAGCTGTCGAGACCGCAGCACTAACGGTTCCATTTCGACAGGCACGCCGAGTGCACTCCAGACCACCCGTGCTTTTCGGGCTGTTGTGGCTGGCCTAGGTGTCGCAACCACAAGCGTAAAGCCTGCACCGGTAACATCCTCGGCGCGCACATTGCCTGCACAGCCCGGGAACGAAAAATTTATATCCGGGGGTGCTGAAAATCTCGTGATGAAGCACACCGGAAAGCGAAATTCTTGTTTTATTGGCAGCGTACCGTCATCCAGCGCCGCGTGAATGCCAAGATCGACATTGCCTTCAAAACAAAGCTCGACGGAACCGTCTGGCCTAAGATGCTCCTCCTGAAGCCTATTTAAAACTTGGGAGACCTCGCTCCGCGCAAACCAAACCGTTCTACGGATCGTCGGCGCGTCCGCGCCTATCTGCCTATTACGCAAGCGTCGAAGAGACCGGATCACGCACCTAGCTCCGAGAAATCAGCGGGCGACCGTGGTTTCGCACGCTCACACAAAAGGCTGAAAAAAGAAAACAGGCTAGCATTGCGCGTTTCTCTTACAAATACCCTGTGACGCAAAAAACAGTTCGCCACTTCAGGCACACCCCTCTCGAAATACCCATCTATTTCGCCAATTCGACAGCTATATCCAATAGTTTGATCAATAATATTGGATGGTGCACTCATAAACTCCGACCACGAAGAAAACGAGCATTGCCGAACATATTCGAGCCTTACTGCCAATCTATTTTTAAAATCCAAACAGCATTTTTCTACTGCAGGCAAGCGATCGGCCAAAAAAACATACAAACCCAAAGCGCACGGACTCCTGTAATGACAGCCGATCATTCTCTGATCGGCTAGAAAATCATATCCGGCTAATCGAAACCACATATCGCAAAGAAGTCGCTGACATCGGAAAACGGCATCAGTTTTAAAGCTCAGTTTTCCCTCACTCTCCCTACAACAAGAAATTCTTCAATGCGCCTTGAAAGATATTAACAGGTTGTTACATACTACTGATACGTGTGTAATTGATCGGAAGCGTTAGAGTTCAGTTTAGGCTACCAGGCGAGAAGATGCCATCATTGCCTCCCCGAATGCCACCAGAAGGATTTCTTATTGTTTACTAACGGTTAGCGATTTAACAAGTGCGGGGTTGCATAGGTGAATAGAGCGTCATTATTAGATATTACGGATACGCTGATCCACAGCATGGACGAAGTGCAGCTAGATCGGTGGGATGATCTATCCGAATGGGCAAGCGACCGCGTCGCACCAGTCGATGCAGTTCCCTTGGAAAAACTGCAGCCCCCGAAGGCGAACCTATATTCAGCAAGTTTGGGCCGTATTGGGCTCATGCGAACCTCATACGGCACGTCGACCCAAATTAGTGCGGATGAACTTAGCGGCGCTCCTGTGGTCGCTGCAACGAATTTGCAAGGTTATTCGGTTCCGAGCCTTAGCCGCAGTACGGCGCACCTAAATAAGGTCGACGATAGCTTCCTCTTTGATCTTGCCAAAACGGGCCATAGCTCTCGACTAAGCGACGATGCTGTCCAGCTGCATCTCGCGTTCGATCAAAAGCTACTCAACGAAATTAGCTACTCTTGGTTTGGCAACTTACCTGAACGCAGCACATGGTGCCCTAAAACACCCTTCGGCGGCGATAATACCTTTTGGAACTCCAGCCTGCGCTACATAATGCGCTTGGTCGCCGAAACGTCACAGCCGATTTCGGCGCAGAACATCCGACACATAGAAGAAACCCTTTGCTCCAATTTGGTCCGAAGTTGGGCAGCCCAGTCAGGTATAGATATCAGCGCAGGAAAAAAAGTTGTTGTTCTGCGCATCGTACGCACCGCAGAAGAATATATAATTGAATACGCTGCCGATGCGCCAACATTGACCGAAATAGCCAGTGCGCTTGATATCAGCGTTCGAAACTTGACGCTGAACTTCAAAAAGTTTCGCGGCTGCACGCCGGGCCAGTTCATTCGCGAGCAAAGATTACAGGCAACCCGCAAAGCGCTCCTTGAAGCGGATCAAGATCAAACTGTCAGTCAGATTGCAGCGAGTTTCAGCTACATTCACATGGGCGAATTTGCCAAGATATATCGCAATCGATTTGGCGAACTACCTTCCGAAACTTTAAATCGCTCTAAGTAACCGTAGTCAATCAACCGCCGTCGCCCATAGCTCTCCCCTAACCCATACTTTTCCGAATTGGGTACACCACGCTACCGATAGTCGCGGCGATCCAGCGCATGTGAAAGTGTCCCGAGATTCCGTACATATCTACAATGGTACACCCAGTCGGCACCATCGGCTTCAACCACTTATTTGATGCCGCACTGACTGAGTTAGCATTCGTTAGCTGGCCTCTGTTGTACCTGGGGAAGGCGTGAACTTGGCCCGCTGCATGAAAGTAGATACGCTGAGCGGCCCATAGCGCCTTACCGACAAGGGGAATTTCCCGGGAGCTACCAGCCGTTTTGAGGCGTCTCCAGGGGTGCTCTCGGATGATGACTTTCTTACAGTCGCCTTCCACCACCAGATCGGTCAAAGCTAGCCCTGTCGCTTCAGCTAAGCGCATACCTGTGTCAGAAACCAACGCCACAAGCCAACGTAGGTCGTCATCCAGTGAAACGCACTCCGCCTGCACAGTGTCGATTACTTCTCCCGCTAGCGGCTCACGCTCTTGCACCCCAGCCTGACGGTCGAAGTATACCCCGCTGAAAGGGTTGTTGAACGACACCCCTGCCTCGCTTGCTGCGAAGTTAGTGACGGACCGGACGGTGCCGAAGATGCGGGTGATACTGCTCCCCGACAGCCCGCGCTTAATCAGCGCATCACGGAAGGCATTGGCGTCCTTCTTCGTATAGCCTCGAAGGTCTTTATCTCCCGCGACGTCGATCACGTACCCACAGGAACGCTCCGCAGCCCTGTGAAAGGTCACAGGACGCCCATGACCCTTTTGTTTAAGATAGATAGACACGGCCTCAGATAGAAGCACAGCGTCGCCTATCGCCACCTCTGGCGCTGCCTGTGCGGAACTCGAGGTCATCCGCAAGCGGTGCTTGCCGGGCAGCTCCGCATCCTTGCAACGGAGGTAGTACCAGTATTCGTCGAGTTGATCAGCCGCCCGCCTAGCCCGAGTTGTAGCTACCTGCGCGGACCTCGTTCTCAAAGAATATGAAATTTTCCGTGTGTCGTAATGCCTCAAGAGGTCCGTTGGGACACGTCTCTCGAAATAGAATATGCCGTTCTTTGTGAACGAGAAAGGCACCAAATTGTCATACACCATGTCCTACGCCCGCGCGTTTCTCAAAGAAACCGAGGTATATCAGCAGGTTATGATAAAAAATGGTGCCCAGGGGCGGAATCGAACCACCGACACGAGGATTTTCAATCCACTGCTCTACCCCTGAGCTACCCGGGCACCGGAGACCACCGTAGTGGTCGGGTGTGCGCGTTCTAGGATTTTGCGGCGGGGGTGTCCAGAGGCTTTCGCCATGTTTGGCAAAGGTTTTTTCGGAAAGTTCTAATGTGGCTTGTCCGGAGCGTTCAAAGCGGCCTCGCTGGCCTCGATTGCGGCCTCGACATCCTCGGGATCGCGGCTTGGCGTGGCGTAGCTGCCGTTTAGCCACTTTGCCAAATCCACGTCCGCGCAGCGCCCCGAACAGAAGGGACGATACTTGAGGGAGGTTTCGCCATTACAGATCGGGCAAGTCACTTTAGCACCTCTGCCAGGGGCATACGGGCGCGTTTGCGCTGCAGCTCGTAGTGCCCAAGCGGTGTCCAACCCACCAAAGTGGTTTCCACATCATCAGCGCGAAACGCCTGACGCAAGGCGGTCTCGAAGGGGCGGCGGTCTTTCTTGGGCATGGGTGCAAGATCCAGCGTGATCTGCCCCCCCAGACCGCGCAGACGCAAGGCACGGGGCAAGGCGCGGGCGCAGGCCATGTTGGCCTTGATACCAGCGGCGAGCGACACATCCGCACCGGTGTTCACGTCAACGGCGACCAAGGCGCGTGTGGGTTCAACGAACATGGAGGCACCGCCGTCAAGAGCGACGCGCGGCTGCGAAAGACTATCGACGGTATCCAAAACGCCATGGGTCTCGAACCCGCCGGGATCGGTCACAATGTCTGCCGGCTCTACCCAGTCGCGCCACGCTAAAATGTGTGGGCCGTCGCCTTCGGACAACAGCTCCATCTCGGTGGACGGGTCATCAAGCACCTTGTCAGCCAGCGTCAGCATCGCGTCGATATCATCAGCGATGTCATCCGCATCGGCACCAGCGCAAGAGGACCGCAGAATCAGCCCGTGCGTGGCCCCGTCTGCGGCCTCATGGGCGATCTCGAGCAGCCGGTCACGTTCTTCCTCGTCCCGAATGCTGCGCGAGATATTGGTGCCGGGCGCGCCGGGGGTCACGATAGCATAGCGGCTTTTGAACAATAGCTTTTGCGTCACCGGAATGGCTTTGCCCGGTTCGGCATAGCCCGAAACCTGCACGAGAATTGGCTGTCCGGGTGCCAGCCCCTTGATCTGGCGCAAGAACGCAGAGCCATCAGGCGTCTTGAGGAACATCCCCCCCTGCCCTTTGACCGGACGGTCCGCAATGGCGCGGTAGATCGTGCCAGGGCGCGGCCCGTCACTGTCGATCAAAAGATCATCCAGCTTGCCGTCCACGATCAGCGCAGCGGCTTCGGTGTCGCCAAAATGGTCCAGAACGATCGTACGGCCCTTCATGAGGTCTCTCCTGCGAAAACATATCCTGCAGCACGCAGCAGGTTTGCGGTTTCGGCCAATGGCAGACCGACGATGCCGGTGAACGATCCGCTGATCCAAGGGATCAATGCGCCAGCCGGTCCTTGGATGCCATAGCCGCCGGCCTTACCCTGCCAGTCACCTGTTGCCAGATAAGCCGAGATTTCAACATCCGACAGGCGTTTCATGCGGACGGTGCTGACCACATCACGCTGCCATAGCTTGTCACCGCGCTTGACCGCGACAGCCGTGATAACTTTGTGACGACGCCCCGACATGAGACGTAAAAAGCGGGTCGCCTCGGCCTCGTCTTCGGGTTTGCCTAAGATACGGCGGCCGACAGCGACGGTTGTATCGGCACAGAGCACGATATCATCCCCCCCGGCCTGCACGGCGGCGGCCTTTTCACGGGCCATGCGCGCGCAATAGGGGCGCGGCAGTTCGGCAGCCAGCGGGGTTTCGTCAATATCGGGAGCGCGAATATCGTCTGGGACAACGCCAATTTGCGCCAGCAATTCCTTGCGACGCGGGCTTCCTGATCCGAGGATAAAGCTCATATGGGATCCTAGATCGCTGCCCGAAAACCACGAGGTGATTTTCGGATAAGCGTTTTATTTAAAGCGGTAATTGATCCGGCCTTTGCTCAGATCATAGGGGGTCATTTCCACCTGTACCTTATCGCCAGCCAGAACACGGATGCGGTTCTTACGCATCTTGCCTGCCGTATGCGCGATGATCTCATGGCCGTTTTCAAGCTCGACCCGGAACGTCGCGTTCGGCAGAAGTTCTTTCACGATACCGGGGAATTCGAGCGTGTCTTCCTTGGCCATGGTCTCTCCTTGAACACTTTGTCCTGCAATTTCAGGACGCAGGCTTAAATGGGCGCAATTTTCCCTTTTTTCAAGGGGTATTCACATCAAAGGCACGTTTATGGCCGTTGCGTCACGCCCGAACTGGTCCTCCCAGTGGTTTCGGTTCAAAACCACCCCATCTGCACGCACACGGCTGATCTGTGCGATGTCGACCTCGGCAAAGGTCCAGCCGGGCACGTTGATCTCTGCGGCGGCAAGGACGCCGGTGGACGGAAAGCCCACATCCGGCGGACAGAATATGCCGCCTGCCCCATAAGAATCACCAAGCGCGTCGGACCAATCCGCAGGCCCGACGCAGGATGACATGGCCGTAACGCATTGATTCTCCAGCGCGCGCGCCATTGAACCAATGCGGACGCGCCAGTAGCCTGCCAAGGCTTCGGTCACACTGGGGACGGCGATGATGTCGCAATCTGCCAAGGCGCGACCCAGCAAAGGGAATTCGCTATCATAGCAGATCAGGATGCTGATCTTGCCCAGTGCCGTCTCGAAGATGCGCAAAGGCTCTCCACCGACCACGCCCCAGACCTCGCGTTCGAATCGGGTCATGATCTGTTTGTCCTGCACCCCGATTTGCCCCGAAGGCGTGATCAGGCGGGCGCGGTTTACCGGACGGGGGGCTGCATCGGTGACCGCAGGCCCGGACGCTGCGACGATATGCACGCCATGTTCAGCTGCGAGTTTCTGATGTGTCGCATCTGCATCCGCCAGCCGGTCAGATACAGCGAACAATGACGCCTCCAGATTGCCAGCTACATCCAGCCCGGCGAGCGTGGCCAGTTCCATCGCGCCATATTCGGGGAACACCAGCAGCTCTGCCCCACTGGCCGCCGCAGTTGCGACCCAGCCTGCCAATTTGTCTTCGTAGTGCGCCCAGCTGGACAAGACGTCCAGCGGGTATGCGGCTGTTGCGATTTTCATGAAAGCCTCCGGTGCGTGATGAGCCATATGGTGCGCTGCGCACGGGGCAGCTTCAAGGGGAACGCGTGTTTTCCGCAGTTCATTTCAGTTTTGTGAAACCAATGCTTAGAAATACGCACGAACCTTGCCAAAATATTGGTCATGCTTCACTAAATCCGAAAGGACCAAGGGCGGGACATCATGATCAAAAAGGGCATCACCCTACGCGGCATAGAAGTGTTCGAGGCATTGGCCAGCCGTGGGTCTGTGGCGCAGGCCGCTGCGTTGACAGGGCTAAGCCAACCCGCCGTCAGTCAACAGATCAGCAACCTCGAAGCCGCTATGGGCGCAGCGCTTGTCGATCACAGTACGCGCCCGATGAAACTGACCGCTGCGGGCGAAAGCTTTCTGCGTCACAGCGGTGCAGCGCTTGCCCATATCCGCTTGGCGCAATCCGAACTGACGGTGATGGACCTTGCAAACCTCAGCGACCTGAGCCTCGGGGTGATCGACGATTTTGACAATGACCTGACCCCCCGCCTCGCAACGCTTCTGGCCGACAGCATGGCAGGCTGCCGCTTCCGGATGGTCACCGACGGCAGCAAGGGGTTGATCCAGGCGGTTCAGGACAAATCCCTTCACATTGCTATCGCCGCCACCAGCGGGGATGCCAAAAGCGGGCTCATCGAAATTCCGCTGGCACGCGACCCATTCGTGATCGTGACCCCTGCCGGTTTTGAGGGTATCAGCGCGGACCTAATGGCGGGGCGATCGACTTTGCCGTTCGTGAAATACGCCACCGACCAGCTGATTTCCGACCAGATCACCAACCACCTCACCCGCAGCAATATCACCCTGCCCTCCCAGTTCGAGATCGGCAGCCACCTTGCCTTGATGGCGATGGTGGCACGGGGGATTGGCTGGGCGATCACGACGCCCTTCGGTTATTGTCGCGCAGAGCGGTTCCACCAACAGCTCGCGGTGCATCCCCTGCCCGTACCGGGGCTGTCGCGTCAGATTTCCCTGTTCGCAGGGTCGGATTGGACGGGACCGGTGCCGCAGAATATCGCTGATACGATGCGCCAACTGCTCCGGTCGCATATGATCGCGCCGACGGTCGCGCAATTGCCGTGGCTCGCCCCCAGTTTCGAGACGCTCGCGGGCTGACCGCTTGCGCAAGACGTGCGGGACTGTTTCACTCGGGCGCAAGAAAGAGGGGCTGACATGAGCAAGATCGTAATTCTGACAGGCGCAGGCATTTCTGCGGAAAGCGGCATTGATACCTTCCGCGCCGAAGATGGGCTATGGGCGCAGCACCGCGTCGAGGACGTCGCCACACCCGAAGGCTTTGCCCGTGATCCTCAACTGGTCGTCGATTTTTATAACGGTCGTCGCAAGCAGACGGCAGAGGTAACGCCTAATGCGGCGCACCAGGCGCTGGCCAAGCTGCAGCAGCACTATGCGGGTCAGGTCGTCATCGTGACCCAAAACGTCGATGACCTGCATGAACAGGGCGGCGCGCGGGTGATCCATATGCACGGCGCGTTGAACTCGGCGCTCTGCGCCAGCTGCGATCACCGTTGGTCCGCGCCTATGGTGATGGCAGTCGGCGATCCCTGCCCCGCCTGCCAAGCCCCCGCCGCGCGACCTGACATCGTGTGGTTCGGCGAAATGCCCTATGACATGGATGCGATTTTTGATCATTTGGCCGAGGCCGATATTTTCGCGGCCATCGGTACATCGGGCAACGTCTACCCCGCCGCCGGTTTCGTCGCAGAGGCCCGCCGCAACGGGGCCCACACGGTAGAGATGAACCTCGAACGCTCTGCCGTCGGAAACCAGTTTGCCGAACACCGCACCGGTCCGGCGACACGTGTGGTCACCGACTGGGTGGAGGAATTGCTGGGCACCCCCGCAGAACAGCGGCCCACGTTCTAACAAACGCCGGGCCGCCGCCATTCGTGTTTGGAAAAGACGTTAGTCTTTCGGCATCTCGTGACCGGCGTGATCCATATCACCGTGGTCGTGCTTCATGTCACCGTGCTCGATCTTGTCGTGCTTCATCTTGTCATGCTTCATCTTGCCGTGGTTCGGCTTGCGGTCCTGATCGACCATCACCTCGATCTCGACCGCACCGGCTTTTTCGAACTCCAGCGTGACGGGAACCATCGCCCCTTCTACAAGCGACTCTTTCAGCCCCATGAACATCAGGTGATCGCCGCCGCGTTTAAAGGCGTGCATTTCATCCGCAGCGATGGCCACGCCGCCTTCGATCTCGCCCATGCGCATGATGCCATTATCGTCAGAACGGTGCGAATGCAGCTCGACCTTATCGGCCACGTCGGAAGACGCACCGATCAAACGGTCATCCGCGCCAGAGTGGTTCATCACCACCATAAATGCCGCACCGGAGGTAGATTTCGCGGTCGAGCTGCGGATGTACGCGTCATCCACCATGATACCTTCGGCAGCGAGGGGGGCAGAAAAGAGAAACAGTGCGCAAACGGCGCGGGTCAGCAAAGCAGGTGTCATTGGTATATCCTGTCGTCATATTCAAAATGTCTGTGAAAGTCGTATGTCAGGCAGCGACAGGCGGTGCTCTAGGGTCGTGGCGCATTTTGCGGCGCGGCACATCAGCTGTCGGGAAATACAACGATGGTGCAACAAAAACCACGATCCGCATCGGTGCAGCAACCAGAGCCACGGCATCTGTCATCGCAACGTTGAGCGCCGAATCGGGACATATATGCGGGGCCGACGTGGGCTTGCCCTGTGCATCTACATAGATCGCCACAGGGCCTGCACCGGTACACAGCACCATCTGACCCATCGCAGCAGACGCGCCACGTGCAACGGCCATGCTTTGCCCTGTCAGGGCAAGCATCAACGCAAGTACCAAAGCTGATAAGGAACGCAGGGTCATAGGCCGCACCCTAGCCAAAGCTGGTGACAATGCACCTGCCCAAAACGACGCAGCCCCGGCCAAGGGCCAGGGCTGCAACATCGTAACGATTTGAAAGTCTTACGACAGCGCTTCGGCTGTAGCGCTGGACTTTGCAATTGCTTTCTTAACTTTCAACGCGCTGACGGACAGCTCGGCGTCCTTTGCCTTCGCCATGAACTTGTCCAAACCACCGCGGTGGTCAACAGTGCGCAGAGCAGCTGCCGAGATGCGGAACTTGAAACCACGGCCCAGTGCTTCGGACTGCAGGGTAACATCGTTCAGGTTTGGCAAGAACCGACGACGTGTGCGGTTCTTGGCGTGGCTTACGTTGTTGCCCGTCATCGGGCCTTTTCCGGTCAATTCGCAAACGCGCGACATGGGTCTATCCTTTTGCTGCGGGGCATTTTCCGGCGATCCGGAGCAATACCCATATGGGCCGCGCTACGGCAAACCCTGAAATTGGTTTGCTGGCTTTAGGCGGAATCGAGAGCGGGGTCAACCCAAGCCTGCACGCCATCGCACGCTTTTCCTTTTGCATCCGTCGAAAAGATTTGCCATCTGTCGCGCATGAACATTCATTCCCGCGCCCTTCTTGTCCATCTGTTTACTGCAACGGGTGCGATTTTCGCCATGCTCGCCATGCTCGCCGCCGCCGAAGAACGTTGGGACATGATGTTCCTCTGGCTGGTGGTGGCTTTTTTCGTAGACGGGATCGACGGGCCACTGGCGCGTAAATATAATGTAAAGACCAACGCGCCCGAGTTTGATGGCGTCCTGCTTGATCTGATCATTGACTACCTGACCTATGTTTTTATTCCCGCCTTTGCGTTGTTCCAATCCGGCCTCATGGACGGGTGGAGCGGTTGGGTCATGATCATCATCGTCACCTTTGCCAGCGCCATGTACTTCTGCGATACACGTATGAAAACAAAGGATAATTCCTTTTGGGGCTTTCCGGGGTGCTGGAACATGCTGGTGTTGGTGCTATTTGCCCTGTCGCCGCCGTGGTGGGTATCGCTGGTGCTGGTGACGGTTCTGGCAGTGACCATGTTCGCCCCGCTCAAGTTCGTGCACCCTGTTCGGACAGAGCGTTGGCGCGCGGTTACATTGCCGATGGCGCTGGCCTGGACCTTCTTTGCAGGATGGGCCGCTTGGGTCGATTTCCACCCGCAAAGCTGGGCACATTGGGGTCTGGTCATCACCAGTCTATACCTAATGTTTGCCGGCGTGGCGCAGCAATACCTGTACGATCGCAAGGCCTGAACCGACGCCCCGCGATCAACATTACCGCACATAACTTTAAAATCTAGATCAGCAGCCCTGCGGCCCCTTCATGGCGCAGCAGGGCGACTTTCGTTTCTACGCCGCCGTCCCCCGAATATCCGGTCAGCCCCTTTGCCCCCATCACGCGATGGCACGGCACAATGACGGGAATCGGATTGTGCCCGCACGCCTGTCCCACGACCTGCGCGGGGATCGCCAACTTGGTCGCGATGTCGCCATAGGTCACCGTATCGCCAAAAGGGATCGCCGACATCTCGGCGCAGACCGCCTGCAGTGTGGCACTTCCGCCAATTCGCAACGGCAGGGTGAACTGCGTCAGCCGCCCCGCATCATAGGCACGCAGCTGCGCCTCTGCGTCATCCAGCACGCGGCCAGCGTCATCATGTAAGGAACCCTGCCCCCACTGCAGGTGGGTGATCGCGCCTGCATCCTCGGTTACGACCAAGGTACCAAACCGCGTGGGGATACTGCGCCGCTTCACCCGAGTTTCCGGATCAAGCGGCGCGGCGTCATCTTAGGACACGGCTTCGTCACACCGGGCACAAACGCCCGCGTGATCGTGGGTGCCGACATCCGGCAGCACCTTCCAGCAGCGTGCGCATTTCTCGCCCGAAGCTTTCTCGAACACCACGGCAACGCCGTCGGTCTCTGGCATACGGAACGCCTCTGCCGGGGCGTCATCGCCGGTGATGGCGATGGCTGAGGTGATACAGACATCCTCGAACGCAACGCTTTCAAGCGCGGCCCGCTGAGCGTCATCGGCAACAAACACCATAGGTGCGGCCTCAAGCGAGGCCCCGATGACTTTCTCGACCCGCTGCACTTCCAACGCCGAGGTCACAACCCGCCGCGCGGCACGCACCTTGGCCCATTTCGCCGCCAGATCAGCATCCAGCCACGCCTTGGGCGTTTCAGGGATATCCGTCAGGTGGACCGAGCTTTCGTCGCCGGGGAACCGCTCAAGCCAGACTTCCTCCATGGTGAACACCAGCACGGGGGCCAGCCATGTCGTCAGACGGTGGAACAGGATATCCAGCACAGTGCGCGCAGCACGGCGGCGCAGCGTGTCGCCGTCGCAATACAGCGCATCCTTGCGCACGTCGAAATAGAAGGCCGACAGATCAACGGTGGCGAAGGTAAACACCGCCTGGAACACGCCTTGGAAGTCGTAGCGCGCATAGCCTTCGCGCACGACCTGATCCAGCTCAGCCACACGGTGCAGCACCCAGCGTTCAAGCTCTGGCATGTCCGCGGGTTCGGTCCGGTCGGCATCGGTAAAGTCCGACAACGCCCCCAGCATATAGCGCATGGTGTTGCGCAAACGGCGGTAGCTGTCGGCGGTCCCTTTCAGGATTTCCGGCCCGATCCGCTGGTCCGCGGTATAGTCCGTCTGTGCAACCCAAAGCCGCAGAATATCCGCGCCATATTGTTGGACAATCTTTTCGGGCACGACGGTGTTGCCGATGGATTTGGACATCTTCATGCCCTTCTCATCCAATGTGAACCCATGCGTCACCACGTTGCGGTAAGGCGCGCGGCCAGTGGTGCCTACGGATTGCAGCAGCGACGAATGGAACCAACCGCGGTGTTGGTCGGTGCCTTCCATATAAACGTCTGCGATACCGTCCTCAGAGCCGTCTTCACGGTCGCGCAGCACGAACGCATGGGTTGAACCGGAATCGAACCAAACGTCCAGAATGTCGAAGACTTGGGTATAGTCGTCGGGGTTCACAATCCCACCCAGGAAACGCTCTTTTGCGCCATCTTCGTACCAGACATCCGCACCGTCAGCTTCGAACGCGTCGACCACACGCTGGTTGACTTCGGGGTTGCGCAGCAAGAAGTCTTCATCCGTTGGCAGCGCGCCGTTTTTGGTAAAGCAGGTCAGCGGCACGCCCCATGCACGTTGACGCGACAGCACCCAGTCGGGGCGTGCCTCCATCATCGAATGCAGACGGTTGCGGCCCTTTTTGGGCACCCAGTTGACGTTGTCGATCTCGGTCAGGGCGCGTTCACGGATGGTCTTGCCGAATGTGTCCTGACCGTCGCCAACGGGCCGGTCGATCGCGGCAAACCACTGTGGCGTGTTGCGATAGATGACCGGTGCCTTGGAGCGCCAGGAATGCGGATAGCTGTGCTTGATCTTGCCCCGCGCCAGCAGCCCGCCAACCTCGACCAGCTTGTTGATCACGGCGGTGTTGGCGTCGCCTTCCTTGCCGTTGGGTTTGAGGATCTTCTTCCCACCAAAGAACGGCAGATCCGCGCGGAAGGACCCGTCTTCGACCACGTTATAGGTGATCACCTGATCCAGCATCCCCAGCCCGCGGTAGAGCTCATATTCCTCAAGACCATGGGACGGCGCGCAATGCACAAAGCCCGTGCCTTCGGTGTCGGTCACAAAATCGGCGGCGCGGAAGTCGCGCAGATCATCCCATTCGCCATTGCTGCCTTCGGCCCCCGCCAGCGGGTGCTGCAACGAGATATTTGCCAGCTCGTCCTGCGTCACATCCCGCAGACGGCGCACCATGGTTTCGTCCAGACGCGCACGCCCGAACACATCCATCGCCATGCTGTCCGACAGCAGATAACGGTCGCCGATGGTGACCCAGGATTCCTCGGGGCGGCCGATGACTTCATACAGACCGTAAGAGATATCCTCGCCATAGACGACAGCCTTGTTGGACGGCATGGTCCAGGGCGTCGTGGTCCAGATCACGACGTTTGCGCCGTCAAGAGATTTCACATTTTCGATGTATTCTTCAGTTCGCTCCGGAGAAGCTAGATCAATAATTTGTTGATCATTTAGCGCCCCCAAATAATCAGAGTTTGGACCTTTGTTTCCGCCGCTCTCCACAACCTTAAACTTCACCCAGATCGTAAAGCTTTCTTTGTCGTGGTATTCGACCTCGGCCTCGGCCAGCGCGGTCTTTTCGACCGGCGACCACATCACGGGCTTGGACCCTTGATACAATGTGCCGTTCATCAGGAACTTCATGAATTCTTCGGCGATCACACGTTCCGCGTGGAAATCCATCGTCAGATAGGGGTCTGCCCAGTTGCCGGTGATGCCCAGACGTTTGAATTCCTCGCGCTGCACATCAACCCAGCCGGCGGCGAACTTGCGGCATTCGGCGCGGAAATCATTGATCGGCACATCGTCCTTGTCGCGGCCCTTCTGGCGGTACTGTTCCTCGATCTTCCATTCGATGGGCAGACCGTGGCAATCCCAACCGGGGATATAGCGCGCGTCAAAACCCATCATCTGGTGCGACCGCACGATCATGTCCTTGATCGTCTTGTTCAGCGCGTGACCGATGTGCAGATTGCCGTTCGCATAGGGGGGGCCATCGTGCAGCGTAAAGGGGGTGCGCCCCTGCTTTTCACGCAGGCGATCGTAGACGCCGATCTTTGCCCACCGCTCCAGCCATTCGGGTTCGCGTTTGGGCAGGCCCGCACGCATCGGGAAATCGGTTTTCGGCAGGTTCAGCGTGGATTTATAGTCAAGCGTTTCGGGGGTGTCGGCGCACATGGCGGGCGTCCTTTGGCAACGGAATTTCGGAATGGTGAATGTTCGGATACGGTGCGAAGAACTCAAGCACCTCTGCCCGGCGTCTCGTCAATCAGAGCGCCGGGAAAATAATTCGTATAATGATCGCGGAGTTCCGGGTCATATTCAGCCTTATAGGCCGCAGCAGATCGACCGACAAGCCCCCTCGCCCGGGCACTTAGCTGGTCTTGGAAAACAGCCCCGACAGGGCCCGTTTGATGATGCTGCGCACCTTAGGCCGGCGCGCCTCAGAGAACGGCATGGGGCGGCAGACCTCCATCGCGGCGACACCGACACGGGCGGTCAACGCGCCGTTTACCAGCCCCTCGCCAAAGCGGCGCGACAGTTTCGCCAGCATCGTCCCGCCCAAGATAGGTTCCAGCATGTCGTCGCCCACGGCCACAGCCCCCGTCGCCACCAGATGCGACAGCACCACCCGCGTCAGACGCCACGACCCGAAAAAGCCCGACCGCCCACCATAGACTTCGGCCACACGGCGGATCATCCGCAGGTTGCTGGTCATCGCCGCGACCACATCGGCCAACGCCAAAGGCACCAGCGCCGTCACCGTTGCAACCTGACGGGCGGCGGCTTCGACCTCGCGGCTAGCGGCAATATCCAGCGGCCCCAGCAGCTCTGCCTCGGTCAAGGCCAGCAACGCCTGTGCATCCAGTTGATCGCCGCGCAGCTCTGCCAGACGGTCGCGTCCCCATCGGGTATCCTCGCGTCCCTGATACAGCCCAACCAGCCGATCAGTGACCGCCCGAGCGGACTTGAGGTCATTCTGTGCCAGCGCCTCGCCGACGTCGTGATGCAATCCGTCAAGCCGCGCCAGACGGCTAAAGGCCGCAAGTTCGCGCAGGCACAAAAGCACTAAGACGAGCAGCACCGCACCAATCAGGACGGTCATCACCATCCCCAACAAAGGATAGCTCGCCAGCAGCCCCATGACGAAATTCCACGCCGCAATCGACACCAGCGCGCCGATCAGCGTGGTCAGCAACCACCAGAACAGCCGCAGCAGCTTTGACGGCTTGCGCGCTGCCAGCCGTGCCGCGATCTGCATTGCCTGCCCCTGCGGTGCGGGTGCCCCGACATCCGGCACCGGCGGCGCATCCGAGACAGAGGGCCGCGTGGCCGCGTCTTCTTCGAGATCAAATAAAACCGGACCCTTGGCCATCACGCTGCCCCTTTCACCCATTCGAACCGCACATCCGGCAGCCCGAAATCATTGCCTGCGCCGTCGCTACGCGTCACCTCGACAAAGCCTGCAGCGCGGTAAAACCGTGTGGCACGCAAGTTCGCCTCAAAACTCCAGAGCGCAAGACGGTCGCTTTGCGCCTTGGCCCCGTCCAGCAAGCGCTGCGCAATACCTTTGCCTTGCGCCTTGGGATGCAGATACAGCCCGTGAATCTCCGCCACGCGACGTGCCAAAAAGCCCACGACATGCCCCTCGGTCCGTGCCACCTGCACCCAGCCGACGTCGATCATATCGCCCAAGGTGCCGATCTCTTCTGCGCGACTGTGGGCCTGAGGAAGCCAATCGTGATCTGCATTGGCACAGGCCATCACCTCTGACAGACGGCCGGCATCCAGCACCCGTGCGGGCGCAATGGTCACGGCATCAACGGTCACAGACGGTCCCCGATCAGGAATTCCGCAGCACGGTCCAGTCGGATATGGGGCGGGCCGTCACCGGGGCGCAGGTTCAGCCGCGCCGGTGCAAAGCGCATGATCTGATAGTCCTGATCCAGCCATTTAGCGGCCCCCGCCCGCGCCGGGCTCAGCAGATGCGCGGGGTCTTTTGGCAATTCGCCGGGATAGAACGCCGCCTCTTTGCCCGTGTCCAGCAAGCTGCCGCGCACGACATCCAGCGTCTCTCCGTCGTGGGTCATCGTGGCCTCGGTCGTGGCCCGCAACGATGCCAGCGACATTGCCGATGTCCCCGCACCGGCAAAGCGGGCGCGGTCGCGGGCATCACGGGTCAATGCCTCCATGATGGCGGTCAGACTGGCATGCTGGCTGTGGTGCAGATGGTCGGCCTTAGTCGCCGCGAACAGGATTTTCTCGACACGTTTGCCACGCAGTAGCTGGGTCATAAATCCGTTGCGCCCGGGTTTGAAGCTGCCAAGAATATCGCTCATCGCAGCGCGCAAATCCTCGACGGCGCGGGGGCCTTGATTGATCGCGCCAAGCGCGTCTACCAGCACGACCTGACGATCGATTCGTGCAAAGTGATCGCGGAAAAAGGGTTTCACCACCCGCCGTTTATAGGCCTCGAACCGCCGCGCCATTTCCCGCAAAAGCGACCCGCGCGGCCCCTCGCCACCCGGCAAGGGCGCGAAAGTCAGCACCGGCGATCCGGCCAGATCTCCCGGCAGCAGGAACCGCCCTGGCGTGCAGTCGGAATAGCCATTTGCCCGCGCCGTCTGCAGGTAATCGGCAAAGCTGGCTGCCAACGCTTGGGCGACGGGTTCGTCCAGCGGTCCGTCGGCGTCAGTCCCCGCCACCAGCGCGCGGTAGCCCGTCGCCTCTTCGCGATCCGCGATACGGGCCAGCACCTGCGCCGACCATGTGGCATAATCCACATCCATCAGAGCCAGATCCAGCAGCCATTCGCCGGGGTAATCCACGATATCCAGATGCACCGTGCGCGGCCCCTGAAATCCGGCCAGCAAGCCATTGGGCCGCACCCGCAAAGACAGACGCAGCTCTGATATGGCGCGGGTGCTTTCGGGCCAGTGCGGCGTCGGACCGGTCAGCGCGGCAAGGTGGTTTTCATATTCGAACCGCGGCACGGTATCGTCGGGCTGGGGTTGCAGGAACGCCGCCTCGATCCGGCCTTCGGATGCGGCCAGAAGCCCCGGCATCCGGCCCCGGTCCAGCAAGTTCGCCACAAGCGAGGTGATGAATACGGTTTTGCCGGACCGCGCCAGTCCGGTGACACCCAAACGGATCACGGGTTCGAAAAACGTCTCGGACACACCGTCCTGAACATTTTCAACCTGCCGCCAAATTCCATCGGCAATTCTTGAGAGTACCAAAGCCCGTGCCCGCCTTAACTTTTCGATAAGGCTTAACATAGGTGCGCGGGTCAGGGATTGCCAGATCAGCCGCCCCCATGTAAATGCCCGCCATGCAACGCTATGCCCTTAAAATCGAATACCACGGCGCGCCCTTTGTCGGTTGGCAACGCCAGATCGGCCTTGCCTCTGTGCAAGGGGCGATCGAAGACGCCTTGGCCAAGATCGAACCCCGCGTTCATAATATCGCCGCCGCAGGGCGCACCGATGCAGGTGTTCACGGGCTCGCGCAGGTCGCCCACTGCGATATGGAGCGGGACTGGACCCCGTTCCGCCTGTCCGAAGCGATCAACTATCACCTGAAGCCCCTGCCGGTTGCGATCGTCGATTGTGTGGCTGTGGATGACGACTTTCACGCCCGTTTTTCCGCCCAAGAGCGCCGGTATCTCTTTCGCGTGCTGGTGCGCCGTGCGCCGGCCACCCATCAGGCGGGTCTGGTCTGGCAGGTCAAAAAGCCGCTTAATATAGACCTCATGCGTGAAGGCGCATCCCATTTGATCGGCGAGCACGATTTTACCACCTTCCGTTCTACCATCTGTCAGGCACAGACGCCGGTCAAAACGCTTGACCGTCTTGAGATGAAAGAGGTGCCGGTGAGCGGCGGCGTAGAGGTGCATTTCGACGTGCGTGCGCGGTCTTTCCTGCACAATCAGGTGCGCAGCATCGTCGGCACGTTAGAACGTGTCGGCGCGGGGTCTTTTGCGCCCGATGATGTCAGAAAGATTCGCGATGCCCGTGAACGCACCGCCTGCGGGCCGGTGTCACCGCCGCACGGGCTTTACCTGTCGCATGTGACCTACAAGACCGACCCTTTTGCGCAGTCAACACTGGGGCAGCAATAACCCCGCGCCATCAGTCTCGAAAAATCGCGTTCCACGTCCCGTGATGTGCCCCCGCAATATCGCCCCGTTCAAATCCGTGCGCCCCGAAAAAGTCGCGCTGCGCCTGTATCAGATTGGCCGATCCGCGTGCCGTGCGGATCGTATCGTACCATGCAAGTGACGCGCTGAGCGCAGGCATCGGAATACCCAAAGACACCCCTGCCGCCACCGTCTTGCGCAGCCCCGCCAGATGATCGCCGAGCATCTCGCGCAGTGCTGGCGCGAGGATCAAGGCCCCCTCTGGCAACCCCGCGTGAAAGGCGTCGGCCAGATCATCCAGCAAAGCAGAGCGGATGATACATCCCGCGCGCCAGATCTCTGCGATGCGGGCCATATCAAGGTGCCAGTTGAATTCATCGGACGCGGCAGCAAGCACGCGAAACCCTTGGGCGTGGCCCAGAATACGCGCGGCCAGCAGGGCGGAATGCAAGTCCGCGTCTGAAGGTAGATCGCCGCCAATCACCGCATCCGGCAACAAGGGGGCCGCCGCAACCCGCAGCGCCTTTTCGCTGGACCAGCCCCGTGCGCCGACTGCCGCCTCGATCGCGCTGGCGGATTGACCGAGCTTCAGCGCCTCTATCAAGGTCCAGCGGCCGGTGCCCTTCTGCCCCGCCTTATCAAGGATCAGGTCCACCATCGGGGTACCGCTGTCTGCATCGACGGTTTGCAATGCCGCGGCAGAAACCTCGATCAGATACGAGCCGAGAGGCCCGTTCTGCCAGCGCTCGAACAGGGCTCCGATCTGCGGCGCGCTTTGCCCGCCCGCATCCCGCAGCAGCCCGTAAACTTCGGCGATCATCTGCATGTCGGCATATTCGATCCCGTTGTGCACAGTCTTGACGAAATGCCCTGCCCCGTCCGGCCCCAGATGATCGACGCAGGGCGCGCCCTGAAACTTTGCCGCAATCGCGCTAAGCATGGGGCGCAGCTGGGTCCAGCTGTGATCCGTCCCGCCCACCATCATCGATGGGCCGTGCCGCGCACCTTCTTCGCCGCCCGAAACCCCCATACCGACGAAATGCCGGCCCGTGCCGTTGAACGCGGCCGACCGACGGCGTGTATCGTGGAAATCGGCGTTGCCACCGTCGATGATCGTGTCGCCCTCGTCCAGCAATGGCATCACGGCGTCGATCATCGCATCCATCGGTGCCCCCGACGGGATCATGAACAAGATACTGCGCGGCAGCGCGATGCTATCGACGAACTCCTCTAGCGTCTCGTGGCCCGTCAGGTTTGCAGCCAAGGTGCCGGCTTCGTCGATAAACGGCGCAATCCAGTCTGCCTCGCGGTTGCTGACCGCCACACGAAACCCCTGCTCTGCCAGATTAAGCGCCAGCGCACTGCCCATTGTGCCCAGACCATACACGCCAATATCAGCGGCCTTTATATCTGCGTCCATCGGCTTATCTCCTGTGGGTGAAGGGTTCATCAAACTTAGGGATGCGCACCGGTGCTGCACAAGGGTGCGGGGCGGCGAAATTGATTATCGTATCCTTTTCAGTTAAGATCTCCGGATAAAAGCAAGAACAACATATTTACAGGTTAACGGTATAGAAATGCTACAAGAACTAAAACGCGCTTGGGAGGGCATGATCCTCCCCATCTGGCGCCGCCCGAAACGTATTCAGGTCGCCGCATTGTGCTACCGCGAAACACCCGATGGCAAAGAGGTGCTGATGATCACAAGTCGGGATACCGGCCGCTGGATCGTGCCGAAAGGCTGGCCGATCGATGGGCTGGACGGCGCTGGCGCTGCCCTGCGCGAAGCGTGGGAAGAAGCCGGCGTATCCAAGGCCGATATCGAGTCCGAGCCGATGGGGTATTACGATTACGACAAAGGCCTGTCCGAGGGTCTCACCACGCCCGTGATCGCTCAGGTCTATCTGACGCGTGTGCGCCACATCGAGGATGAATACCCCGAGGTCGACGTCCGCACGCGCCGCTGGATGCCCCCGAAAGAAGCAGCAGAACTGGTTGCAGAACCCGATCTTCGGGAAATCCTTCTGAAACTATAGCCGCTCTGCGGCCTTGCGTAACCTTTTTCGCTGTGCCACGAGCGCATGGTTCAAGAGAATGAGGCAGCAATGACCGACGGACCCAAAGGCCAACAGTGGAAAACACTGGATTCTGACCTGAACCGCATCTCGCGGGTGGAACAAGCAACGACGTATGTCGCGCGGCCTATGGTCGGACTTGGCATTGCGCTTGCCTTTATCGTCTTGGCGGCACTGGTCGCCGGCCTCTTCCTCGGTGCGCAACCGTCGAACTTTGTGGTGATCGCCGCGGCGGCCTTCGGGGCCTATATGGCTGTGAACATCGGTGCCAATGATGTGGCCAACAACATGGGCCCCGCCGTCGGTGCCAAAGCGCTAAGCATGGGCGGTGCGATTGTCATCGCTGCGATCTGCGAAAGCGCGGGTGCATTGCTGGCGGGCGGCGACGTTGTATCGACCATCTCGAAGGGGATCATCGATCCCGCGTCGGTCGCAGATTCTCAAGTGTTCATCTGGGCGATGATGGCCGCGCTGATTTCATCCGCGCTTTGGGTCAACCTGGCGACATGGGTGGGCGCGCCTGTATCGACCACACACTCTGTCGTGGGGGGGGTTATGGGCGCGGGCATCGCGGCTGCGGGGATGGCAGCCGTCAACTGGCCTTCCATGAGCATG
The DNA here is from genome assembly GCF_021736025.1 of Sulfitobacter sp. M22. NCBI lineage: Bacteria > Pseudomonadati > Pseudomonadota > Alphaproteobacteria > Rhodobacterales > Roseobacteraceae > Sulfitobacter > Sulfitobacter sp. M22. Next base: position 1,900,866 of record NZ_WMEC01000001.1, read on the forward strand.
ATCGCCGCCAGCTGGATCATCTCGCCCGTGCTAGGTGGCGCTGTCGCGGCGATGTTCCTCGCGCTGATCAAGTCGCAAATCCTATACCAAGAAGACAAGATCGCCGCGTCGCGCCGGTGGGTGCCGATCCTGATCGGGGTCATGTCCGGCGTTTTCGCCACTTATCTGGCCCTCAAAGGCCTTAAGAAGATCATCGAGATCAATATGGGCTCTGCCCTGCTGATCGGTCTGGCCTGCGGTGTTCTGGCCTATGCCATTTCCTACCCCGCGATCCGCCGCGCCTCCGAGGGGATGGAGAACCGCAACAAATCCGTCAAAGTGTTGTTCGGCCTGCCGCTGGTGTTCTCTGCCGCGCTGCTGAGCTTTGCGCATGGGGCCAATGATGTGGCCAACGCGGTCGGGCCACTTGCCGCGATCGTTCACGCCTCTGAATTTGGCGGCTTCGAGGCGAAGGTCTCTATCCCGATGTGGGTGATGGTGATCGGAGCCTTCGGGATCTCCTTTGGCCTTTTCCTGTTCGGACCCAAACTGATCCGCATGGTAGGCAGCCAGATCACCAAGCTGAACCCGATGCGCGCCTATTGCGTCGCCCTCTCGGCGGCGATCACTGTGATCATTGCCTCGTGGCTGGGCCTGCCCGTCAGCTCTACCCACATCGCTGTGGGGGGCGTTTTTGGCGTGGGCTTCTACCGCGAATGGCATATGGAGCGCCGCCTGCGCCGCCCCGGTGCCAAGGCCGGCCAAGTCAAACGCATCGCTGTAGAGGAACGCCGCCGCCGAAAACTCGTGCGCCGGTCGCACTTCATGACCATCGTCGCGGCCTGGGTCATCACCGTCCCTGCGGCAGCAACAATGTCAGCGATGATCTTTCTGGGTCTGAACGCGCTGGTCAACTAAGCGCCTTTGCGAATGGCCTTGCCGCCTAGCGAAAGTCCGAGGGGTCCATATCGGGCAACCCCGGACCGCGCGCCTGCGCCTCTTTCACCAGATCAGAGACCCGCCGACAAAGCGGCGTGGCGACACCTTCCTGCGCCCCCATCGCGATGATCCGCCCCTGAAGCGCGTCGATCTCGGTCGGTTTACCCGCCTCTAGGTCATAGGACATCGACGTCCGCGCCATCGGGTCAATCGTCAGCATCTTGGCCGCAACGCGCGAGAACAGCGGCGTCGGCAGGCGCAGCACCCAAGGGATCAGCCGCGCGGGCAATGGCGTGGAGGATGCAGGGTGGATGCCATGAGCCTTTAGCACGGCAAGCGCCTCGGCCATCTGGGCGGCCATCACGCGGCGCCAGCGCCGGTCAAGCAGTTGTTCTTGCAACGTCAACCCAGACAGGGCGTTCAGACCATTGTTCAGGTTCAGCAGCAGCTTGCCCCATTGTACACCATTAATCGCCCCCGTTCCGATCATGCGCAGTCCCGGCACCGACAGGTACCCCGACAGCGGCATCCGGCCTGTCTGGACAACAATATCGCCGCTTGTCGCACGGTGATACCGCCCGTCCCCATGGGGCACGACGTTGAACGGGACCATGCCAGCGCGCACATCATGCAGCGGCAGGGCCTCCCGCAGAAACTCTGCCGCGTCGAGACCGTTTTGCAGGCTAACAATGGTCGACAGCGCCGGCGTGTGCTGCGCCACCAGCCGCGCGATGTCGGCGGTGTCGTCGGTCTTGACCGTGACCAGCACGATCCCCGCCCCGGCAAGACAGGCAGGGTCCTGTGACAGGGTCAGACCTGCGGCAGGCACCTGTTGGTCGAGCCCGTCAAAACCCGTCAGCCGCAGACCATGCTTGCGGATCTGACCCGCCACGCCCGGGCGTACCAGCAGCGTTACGTCATGGCCGTGGGCGGCCAGCATGCCACCTACAAAGCAACCAATCGCCCCCGCACCTGCGACAACGATCGGCCGCCGGTCGCTCATTTCCCCAAGCACCAGCGCATGACGGATTTCTGCGCGTGCAGACGGTTTTCAGCCTCGTCAAAGATAACCGAGCTCGGGCCGTCCATGACAGAGCTTGTGACCTCGTCATCGCGGTGCGCTGGCAGACAGTGCATGAACAGCGCGTCGGGCTTTGCTTTGGCCATCAGCGCGTCATTCACCTGATAGCCGCGCAGCTGGTTGTGTCGACGTTCGCGCGCCGATTGGGGGTCATGCATCGACACCCACGTGTCCGTGACCACCAGATCAGCGCCCTCGACCGCTTTGTTCGGGTCACGTTCGGTGGTGTAAAGGCCATTCAGCGCGCCCTCGGGGCCCAGCGTTTGCGGGCCGGTGAAGACCAGTTCAAAGTCGAACGCCTTGGCGGCATGGGCGAAGCTGGCAAAGACGTTATTGCCGTCACCGGACCAGACAACTTTTTTGCCTTTGATCGGGCCGTTATGTTCTTCGAAGGTCATAATATCGGCCATGATCTGGCACGGATGCGTGCGGTTGGTCAGACCGTTGATCACCGGCACAGAGGCGTATTCCGCCATTTCCAGCAGGGTCGCCTCTTCAAAGGTGCGAATCATGATCAGATCAACATAGCGGCTGAGCACGCGTGCCGTATCGGCGATGGTCTCGCCGTGGCCCAGCTGCATATCCGCGCCGGATAGCACCATCGTCTGCCCGCCCATCTGACGCACGCCCACGTCAAAGCTGACCCGTGTCCGTGTCGAGGGTTTTTCGAAGATCAACGCGACCATGTGATCCTTGAGCGGCTGGTCATCATCCGGTGCACCGCGCGGACGACCCAGGCGGGACGCTTTCATCGTGGCGGCGTTGTCGATGATGCTGCGCAGATCAGCCGGGTCGGTTTGGTGAATGTCGAGAAAATGTTTCATAGGTATTCTTTAATTTTTTGGGAAGTTAGGGGGGCCAGCCCCCCCGGCCCCCCGGAGTTTAAAAGGCAAAATGAAGGTTAGCCGGCAGCAAGGCTGCTGGCGGCCTGATCAAGGCGGGAGACGGCCTCTGCGATGTCTTCATCGGTGATATTGAGAGGGGGCAGTAAGCGGATCACGTTGTCCGCCGCCGGTACAGTGATGACTTCGTGGCGGTAGCCCGCCGCGACAACGTCGCTGTTGGTGGCGATGCATTTCAGGCCCAGCATCAGCCCGCTCCCGCGCACGCTTTCGAAAACATCGGGATGGCTGGCGACCAACCCTTCAAGCTTTTGCCGCATCAGGCCGGCCTTGCGGTTCACATCGTCAAGAAAGGCGTCTGTGCCGATGATGTTGACCACCGCATTGCCCACGGCACAGCCCAGCGGGTTGCCACCATAGGTCGACCCGTGGGTGCCCGCCGTCATGCCAGAGGCTGCGGTTTCTGTGGCCAGCACCGCGCCCAGAGGGAAGCCGCCGCCGATGCCTTTGGCGACCATCATGATGTCGGGTGTGACCCCTGCCCATTCGTGAGCGAACATCTTGCCAGTCCGGCCCACGCCGCATTGTACCTCATCAAAGATCAGCAACAGACCGTTTGCTTCGCACAGCGCGCGCATCTGCTTGAGATCAGCATCGGGAACCGGACGGATACCGCCCTCGCCCTGAACCGGTTCGATCATTATGGCGGCTGTGGTATCGGTGATCGCCGCGCCAAGCGCCTCCATATCCCCAAATTCGATATGTTTGAAACCGGGGAGCAGCGGCCCGAAGCCTTTGGTCATTTTCTCGGATCCTGCCGCCGCGATCCCGGCAGATGACCGCCCGTGGAACGAGCCCGAGAAGGTGATGATCTCGGTGCGTTCAGGCTGGTCCTTGTCGTAGAAATACTTGCGCGCCATCTTGACCGCCAGCTCGCAGGCCTCGGTGCCGGAGTTGGTGAAAAACACCGTATCGGCAAAGCTGAGCGTGACCAGCCGGTCGGCCAGTTCCTGTTGCTGGGGGATCTCGTAGAGGTTCGAGGTATGCCAAAGCTGCCCCGCCTGTTCGGTCAGCGCCGCCACCAGCGCGGGGTGCGCATGGCCAAGCGCGTTCACCGCGATGCCTGCGCCCAGATCCAGAAATCGGCGACCGTCCTGTTCAATCAACCACGAGCCTTCGCCTTTGACAAAGCTCAGGGGGGCACGGGAATAGGTCGGCAGAACAGATGGGAACATCAGGATCATCCTTATAGGTTGGCCGCATCAAAGGCACAAAAGGCCATGAGTGACGGAGAGGGTCAATATGATTTGAAGGGGAGCGACGCACTTTATGTCGCAAATGATCAAAGCCGCGCCCCGTGTCGGGGGCCGGTGCCGCCAATTAGCCTTGGCGTCGTCGTAAAGAAGATGTTGAACGGTTGATCATGTCATTTGCATAGGCAGATTTTTACATCTTGCAAAGCAAAAACATGCCCGTGATGGCCGCAAACCGTGGCGCGGGCTGTGCTGCAGGTCTTTTGCTGTGGTTTTAAAGGAGCGTTTGCCGCCGCTGCCGCCCCAATTGCCCGTTCCCGCCTTGCACCCAAGCTGTCAGTGATTAGTATAGGGACTTGAGATTTTTCCAAGGCGGTCCTGAGAAGGGCCGCTTGTTAGCTAAGGACGCCAAATGTCTTGGACCGATGACCGCGTAGAGATCCTGAAGAAAATGTGGGGCGAGGGCCAATCCGCAAGCCAGATTGCAAAGGAGTTGGGCGGCGTGACCCGCAATGCCGTAATCGGCAAGGTGCATCGTTTGGGCCTGTCTAACCGGACCGCAACCGCTGCGCCCGCGGCCGCCCCTGCTACCGCCGCAAAGCCCGAAGCCAAGGCCAAGCCAGCAGCCAAACCTGCTGCCGCTAAGCCAAAGGCAGAACCTGCCCCTGAAGCGGCAGAGCCCGAAGCAGTAGAGGCCGTTCCAGCAGTCCGCCCCAACCTGCCCGCGCGTGCCAAGATCATTCCCGCAGGCCAGCCCTTGCCGCCGCAGCCTTCCGCGAACGAGATCAGCCCCGAAGCGCTTGCCAAAGTAAGCGAGGTCGAGAAAAAGTCGAAGAAGATCGGCCTGATGGACCTGACGGAGCGGACCTGCAAATGGCCCGTCGGCGACCCTGCAACGGATGATTTCTGGTTCTGCGGCCTGCCTGTGCAGCAAGGCAAGCCCTATTGCGAGGCCCACGTCGGCGTGGCCTTCCAACCGATGAGCGCACGGCGCGACCGCCGCCGCTAAGCCGCCAGTAAGCCGCCGCGGACAAGCAGAGCAACGGAAGGCCAGACAGCGATGTCTGGCCTTTTTCGCATCAACGCGTCGGCGCAGTGGGCGGATCATCCCTGCCCGGCTCTGCCGGATTATCAGAGAACAAGGCGATCTTGTTGCCTTGGGGGTCACGCAGGTAGCTGACGTAGAAGCGCGGACCATAGGTGGCGCGAAACCCCGGCTGGCCCTCATCGCTGCCGCCAGCGGCCAGCGCTGCGGCGTGTAACACGCGCACCTGCGCCTGGCTGGTTGCTTCGAACGCGATCATGGACCCGTTGCCAGCAGAAGCCGGCGCGCCATTATAGGTCGGTTTGACGTAGAAATCTGGCATGGCCGCGGGCTGCCCCGCAGCCTGCGACAGCACAAAGCTCAAGCCCTCGGGACCTTCGGTCAGCGCATAGCCCAAGGCTGGCAGGAAAGCGGTATAGAAGCGTTTGGCATGTGCTAGGTCGTCGGCCCCGACGGTGACATAAGCGATCATAGCCCCCTACCCCGCTGCGGTCTTGCCCCGACGGTCCCCGCGCAGCTGCGCATAAAGCACATGGGTCCGCCAGCGCCCGTCGATTTGCAGATAGCTTTGCGCGACACCTTCGTATTTAAAACCGGTCTTTTCCAGCAACCCGCGCGAGGCGATGTTCTCGGGCAGGCAGGCGGCCTCGACCCGGCTGATGTCCAGACGGGTGAACGCGTGATGCACGGACGCCTCTATAGCTTCGCGCATATAGCCACGGCGGGCGAATTGTTCGCCGGTCCAATACCCCAATGTCCCCGCCTGCGCCGGACCCCGGCGAATGTTATCAAGCGTGATCGCACCGATCAGCATGTTGTCTTTGCGCCGGATCAGGAACAACGGCAGCGCCGTGCCCGCAGAGACAGACCGGTTGGCCCAGTACACACGATTGGTAAACGCCTTGCGCGACAGGTGGTCTGGTGCCCAAGACGGCTCCCACGGTGAAAGATAGGTGCTGCTGTCCGACCGCAAGGTTGCCCAAGGGCGGAAGTCAGCATGCACCGGCGGGCGCAACGTCAGCCTTTCGGTTTCAATGGCCAGCTTTCGTTTCAGCAGTTGCATCAGGCAGCGCGACGCTCCTGCAGCTCTTCCAAAGTGGGGGCCCCATCCACCGGACCATAAAGCGCCAGAGCGGCAGGTGCGCTTGCAGCCATGTTCTGGGCAAAATCACGCACGTCACCGGTGGTCACGGCATCAATCTGTGCGATGGTTTCTTCCAGCGGAGGCACGCGGTCCCAAATCTGGATCAGGCGCGCCAGTCGTTCGGCACGGTTTGACGGGCTTTCCAGCCCCATCAGCAGCCCTGCTTTCATCTGTGCCCGTGCCCGCGCGACCTCGGCTGGGGACATGTCAGAGGCAGCACGCTTCATCTCGTCAATAGTGATGCCGGCCAGTTCGGGTAGCTGTTCGCCACTTGTGCCGGCATAGACCGTCATCATGCCTGTATCGGCATAGGCCCCTGCCTGCGCAAAAATCGTATAGCATAGCCCGCGATTCTCGCGGACCTCTTGGAACAGGCGGCTCGACATGCCGCCCCCGAGCGCGGAGGCATAGATTTGCGCGACATAGATATCATCAGCGCGGTAGCCGGGGGCCTCGAAACCGAGGGCGAAATGCGCTTGCTCTAGCGGTTTCAACTGGCGCACTTCGCCGCCGCTGAACTTGGCCGCGTCGACGTCGAACAAGGGTTTGGGTGGCATATCACCAAACAGCTGTTCGGCCAGACGCACGATCTCATCATGATCGACGGCACCGGCTGCGGCGAGGATCATCTGGTCGGGACCGTAGTGCTGGCTGATAAAGCCTGACAGGTCCTCGCGGGTGAAGTTCGACACGCGCTCGGACGGGCCAAGAATGGTGCGTCCGATGGGCTGGTTGGGATAGGCCTTTTCCTGCAACCAATCGAAAATCACGTCGTCCGGCGTGTCTAGCGCTTGGCCGATCTCTTGCAGGATCACGCCGCGCTCTACCTCTATCTCACCGTTATCAAGCACCGGATTGCGCAGGATATCCGCGATCACATCCAGCCCCAGCGACACGTCGTTTTCCAGCACGCGCACGTAGTACGCCGTCACTTCACGCGAGGTATAGGCGTTGATATAGCCGCCCACATCCTCGATCGCTTCGGCGATCTGCAACGACGTTCGCTTGGCCGTGCCTTTGAATGCCATATGCTCAAGAAAATGCGCGATCCCGTTTTGCGTGGCCGTTTCATGCCGCGCACCCGCCGAGACCCAAACCCCGATAGACGCCGACGCGAGCCCCGGCATATGTTCGGTTACAATGCGAAAGCCGTTGGACAGGCGGTGTTGTTGCAAGCTCACTGAGCAATGCCCCCTTTGATAATGTCTTTGAGCGCCTCAAGATCGTTCGGCACGCGGGTTACGCGTTCTTCGCGGTCAAACAGATCAGCCATGTGTTCCGGCAGCGGCGGGCGCACCCCAGTGGCGGCTTCGACGGCATCGGGGAACTTGGCCGGATGCGCAGTGGCCAGCGTGATCATCGGCGTCGCGGGATCGCGCAATGCGGCCCCCACGCGCACACCGATGGCGGAATGCGGACACAGCAGCTCGTTTGTGTCGGCGTACAAAGCCTTGATCGTTTCGCTGGTTTCGTCTTCGGAAACGCGGCCCGATTTATAGGTGTTCTGTAGATCGCGCAGGGCGTTGTCGCCGACGTCAAACCCGCCCTTGGCCAGATCGTCCATCAGGGTGTTGATTGCGTCACTGTCCTGCCCATAGGCAAAATACAACGCGCGCTCAAAGTTTGAGCTCACCTGAATATCCATCGACGGGCTGATCGAGGCATGAACCTCGCCCTTCTGGTATCCACCCGTGGTCAGGCAGCGGTGCAGAATATCGTTCTGGTTTGTGGCGACAACCAGATCAGCAATCGGCAGGCCCATTTCACGCGCGATATAGCCCGCGAAGATATCGCCAAAGTTGCCCGTAGGCACGGTAAAGCTGACTTTGCGGTCCAGCGCGCCCATGGCGAGACCTGCAGTAAAGTAATAGACAACCTGCGCCAGCACGCGGCCCCAGTTGATGCTGTTGACCCCTGCCAGTTGCACCCCGTCGCGGAAGGTGTGGTCGTTGAACATATCCTTCAGGCGCGCCTGACAATCGTCGAAGTCCCCATCCAGCGCCAGCGCGTGAACGTTGCTTTCTGAAGGCGTGGTCATCTGGCGCCGCTGCACTTCGGACACCCGGCCATGGGGGAAGAGGATAAATACATCGACGTTGTCCAGCCCGCGAAACGCCTCGATTGCGGCCGATCCGGTATCGCCGGACGTCGCACCGACGATGGTCACCCGTTCGCCCTTGCGAGATAGCACGGCCTGGAACATGTGGCCGATCAGCTGCATGGCGAAATCCTTGAACGCCAGCGTGGGGCCGTGGAACAGCTCTAGCAAGAAGTGGCCCTGTTCAAGCTGTACCAATGGGGCGCGAACGGTGTGGTTGAACCCGGCATAGGCCTTGGTGATCAGCGCCATGAATTCCTCGTCACTGAACGTGTCACCAACAAAGGGTTTCATCACGCGAAAGGCGACATCCTCGTAGGACATCGTGGCCATCTCGCGCAGGTCATCGGTGCTGAGTGTCGGGATCGTTTCGGGCACATACAGACCGCCGTCGCGGGCAAGGCCGGTCAGCAGCGCCTCTTCGAACGACAAAACGGGGGCGGAACCACGGGTAGAGACATAACGCATAGGGTTGGTCAGCTTTCGGTTTTGGGTGCGCGGCGGCGGCGCAGGAAGAAAAGGCTCATCCCAAGCCAGATCGCGGCAAGAGAGAACCAAGTGATCGCATATTGCAAGTGATCGTTGGGAATTCGGGCGGTATCGACGGGCAACGGGCTGATCCCCGCTGCCGGCGGGGTGCTGCTGCGTGTGACCAGCAGCACAGGCTGCGTCCCAAGTGTTCGGGCCATGGCTGGCACATCGCGGGCAAACCAGATGTTCCCCTTCAGGTCGGCCTCGGGGGTGAAGCTATCGGTTTCCTGCGGCCATTGCAGATTGCCCGTGACGGTTGCGGGGCCATCGGAGCGGGCGGCGTCCTTGGCGCTGGCCACCGCGAAACCGCGATCCACCATGATCCGGCGACCATCCTCAAGCACGAAGGGTGTGATGATCCGGTAGCCTGCACCGACGTCCTTTTGGGACACGAGCACATGCACCTCGCCCTGTTCGAACGTGCCCGACACGGTAACGGGCAGATAGGCGTCAAGGTCGCGGTTCACCGACGCAGGCAAGTCGACCGGTGCGGCAGCAATGCGGGTGTTGATGTCGGCGATTATCGCTTCTTTCCAGGCTAGCCGCTGAATCTGCCAAACGCCCAGCCATATCAGGATAGCAGCCCCGCCAAGGCCGACAATCAGCAGGAATAGCGTGCGACGCATAAAGCTCTCTTGAGGTTGGCACCCGTGGACAGGTGGCGGCAATGCAAAGGCGCGCAAGGTCCCCCTCGCGCGCCTGTTGCTTTTAGTGATTGCGGCCCGATTTGCAAGCCGACTGCGGGCTTAGATGCCCCACATGTAGACGGCGAAGAAAAGGAACAGCCAGACCACATCCACAAAGTGCCAGTACCAGGCTGCGGCCTCAAAGCCGACGTGCTGCTCTTGGGTAAAGTGCCCTTTGATCGCGCGGACCAGACAAACCGCCAAGAAGATCGTACCGATTGCAACGTGGAAACCGTGGAAGCCCGTCGCCATAAAGAAGCTGGAGAAGAACAGGTCGCCCCCGAAAGTCCAATCGTCGTGGACCAGCAGTTCGTAATACTCATAGGCTTGGAACGCGGTGAACAGCATGCCCAAAACGATCGCGATGGACAGGCCGGCGATCAGGTCTTTGCGGTTGTTCTCGTGGACCAGCGCGTGGTGCGCCCAAGTCACGGCACAGCCCGACAGCAGCAGGATCAGCGTGTTGATCAGCGGCAAGTGGAAGGCGTCAACGGGAATGATATCCGGCTGCACATAGGTGGAGCCTGGGAATTCATCCATCGGGTAGAGGGCTTCTTTGAAGAAGGTCCAGAACCACGCGACAAAGAACATTACTTCGGACATGATAAACAGGATGAAACCATAGCGCAGACCGATGCGCACAACGTTGGTGTGATCACCGACGTGGCTTTCAGCAACAACCTCGGACCACCATCCGAACATGCAATACAGCACGGCAACCAGACCACCCAAGAAGACGAAGGGGGTTACATCGTGCATCCAGAAAACACCACCAACCAGCATGACGCAGCCGGCAATGGAGCTGAGCAGTGGCCATGTGGACGGCGGCAGAATGTGGTAATCATGGTTCTTTTCATGGGCCATTGGTTCAGTCCCTCACCTTTTTCTTAATTCAGGTTTATCGCGCTGTCCTGATCGGGGGCTTCATAGTCCTCGGGCAGGTCAATTTCATAGAACGTATAAGACAGTGTGATCGTATGTACATACTTGCCATCACGGTCTTCGACGATTTCGGGGTCAACAAAGAAGCTGACGGGCATTTGAACACGCTCACCGGGGGCGAGCACCTGTTCAGTAAAGCAGAAGCATTCGATCTTTTCAAAAAACGCCCCGGCGGCATAGGGCGTAACATTATAAGACGCCTGCCCCGCAACTGGGTGATCGGTGGGGTTATAAGCCTCGTAGAAGGCTAGCCCTGTCTCGCCGATGCGCAGCGTCATCTCGGTTGCAACAGGTTTGAATTCCCACGGCATATTGTCGTTCAGGCTACCGTCAAAGCGTACGGTGATCGTCTGGTCAAGAACGCCACCTTCTGCGCTTGCAACCTGCCCCGGCGTCCCGCCAAAGCCGGTGACGCGGCAGAACCAGTCGTAAAACGGAACAGACGCCCACGCGAGGCCGCCCATCAGAACCACAACAGTGACGGTCTGCATGACAGTCTTGGCGGGTCCGGACAAAGCCATCAGTTGCTCTCCTGCGTTTGGATGTCCCCACCCGGCAGATCGTTGAAATCGATGTTGGTGATTTTAACGAAAGTCAGCGCCATGACCAGTACAACAAAGCCAGCCAAAAGCAGACCAACGCCCAGATTGCGCCCGCGACGACGGGTGTGAATTTCGTGTTCTGCGCGAATGCCCATTACCAGCCTCCCATGCCATAGCCGCGCAGGGTCGCCTCTGCGAGAATGGCCCCGAAGTGCAGGAAAAGATACCACAGGGACAGACGGAAGAACTTGCGCTCTACGCGGAAATCATCAGCTTCGCTGTCATCTTCGTCACGCTTCCAGATACGGAACGCGCCAATCAGGAACAGCAGGTTCAAAACGCCGGCGGTGACCAGATAGATCGGCCCACCGATCGAGGTGAAGCCGGTGCCGACAGCCAGAATGACCAACAAAACAGTGTACGCCAGAATGTGACGACGGGTAGAGCGACGCCCGTGCGTCACGGTCAGCATCGGCACTTTTGCATCGTCATAGTCATTGCGCATGAACAGCGCCAAAGCCCAGAAGTGCGGCGGCGTCCACATGAAGATCAGCGCGAACATCAGCCATGCTTCGACAGAGAAGCTACCGGTGGCGATGATCCAGCCGATCACAGGCGGGAACGCACCTGCAGCGCCGCCGATAACGATGTTCTGCGGTGTCGCGCGCTTGAGCCACATGGAATAGAAAACAGCGTAGAAGAGGATCGTGAACAGCAGCATGCCTGCGGCCAGCAGGTTTGCGGCCAGCCCGAGCATCACAACCGACATCCCCGACAGCGCGACGCCAATCGCCAACGCTTCGCCCGGCTGGACGCGGCCCGACGGGATCGGGCGGCCTTGGGTCCGGCGCATGATCGCGTCGATGTCAGCGTCCCACCACATGTTCAGCGCACCAGAGGCCCCTGCCCCGATAGCGACGAACAGGATAGACGCAAAGCCAACAACCGGATGAACAGAATTCGGCGCGGCCAACATGCCGACAAGCGCGGTGAAAACCACCAACTGCATGACGCGCGGCTTCATCAGGGCAAAGTAATCCCCGAACTGCGCTTCGTACTCGCCCGCAGGTGTCGTGCTGGTATCAGTCATGCGATCTCTCATACAAAAGGAACCCGGGGCGCGCACGTCGCGCACCCCGCATCAGCAATTGTGCCTTACTTGGACGCAACGGTCAGAGCTTGCGGAATGCCCGCATACTCTTCTTTCGCGTTACCCAGCCACTGTGCGTAAACCTCTTCCGAGACGACTTTCACAGTGATCGGCATATAGGCGTGGGCGTTGCCGCACAATTCGGAGCACTGGCCAAAGTACACGCCTTCTTTCTCGGCGGTGAACCATGTTTCCGCCAGACGGCCAGGTACAGCGTCTTGCTTTACGCCGAAGGCAGGCATTGCCCACGAATGGATCACGTCGGAGCCGGTGACCTGAACCACGATCGTTTTGCCCACGGGGATCACGACAGCGGTATCGGTCGCCAGCAGGAACTGCCGCTCGGTATAGCCGGCGGCTTCGAGCTGGGCGATGACCTCGGGTGTTTTGCGGTTTTCACCACCAACAGCAGGCGCACCGATCATGTAGCTGTCAAAGCCAAAGCCTTCGTCGACATAATCATAGGACCAGTACCACTGGTTGCCCGTCGCCTTGATCGTCAGATCAGCTTGGGGAATTTCCTGTTGGCGGAACAGGATTGGCAGCGAATAGGCCCCGATCAGTACCAGAATCAGGATAGGTGCAACGGTCCAAAGGATCTCGACCGGCGTGTGGTGCGTAAAGGAAGCGGCAACAGGGTTGCGCTTCTTATTGTAGCGGAACGCCACCCAAAGGATCAAACCGGTGACGAAGATGGTGATCAAGGTGATGATGATCAGGATAAGATAGTCCAGATCGTGGATGTCTTGCGCCACGCGGGTGACGGCTGGCTGAAAGCCCATCTTGCCGTCAATCGGCTCACCAATGATTTCCAGCCCGTCGATGCGAAGGTTTTCCTGCGCCATTGCTGGCACGGCGGAAAAAGCGGCCATGAGACCCGAAAAAGAGAGAAGATGTTTCATATGTCGTCCTGATCTTGTGACCATTGATAAGCGAATCCCAGCACCACCCCGCAAATGGAGTCAGCTGTCCCGTTGTAATCTTTACGCTTACAATCATATTCTAACTTCAAGATAAAGACTTCTGCTTGCGTCAAACGGACGCGAAGCGATTTTTATGACACGATTCAAGGAACATTTTTATGAGCCAGCCGCCTTTCAACCCCTTTGAGGCGCAGCTTGACCGTGACGCCGCACTGTCCATCCTGCGTGACGCTGTTGCAGGTGCCGATGACGGGGAACTGTTTTTCGAGCGCCGCCGCTCCGAAGGGTTGGTGTTTGACGACGGACGCCTGAAAACAGCGAGCTACGACGCTTCCGAAGGGTTCGGGCTGCGCGCCGTGCGCGGTGATGTGTCTGGGTACGCCCACTCGACCGAGATCACAGAGGCCGCTTTGCGCCGCGCAAGCGAGACGGCGCGGCTGGCCGTGGGTGCGGGCGGTGGCACTTGGGCGGATGCGCCTGCTGCGACCAATCAAAAGCTTTATACCGACGAAGATCCGATCGCTGGCGCGGCCTTCCCCGTCAAGGTCGACACCCTGCGCGAGATCGATGATTTCGCCCGCAGTCTGGATTCCCGTGTCGTGCAGGTCTCTGCCTCGATCTCTGCCTCCATTCAAGAAGTCGAGATACTGCGCCCCGAAGGAACATCCGTCCGCGATGTGCGCCCCATGACGCGGGTCAACGTGTCGGTGATCGTAGAACAAGACGGACGCCGCGAAAGCGGAACCGCGGGCGGCGGTGGCCGTGTTGGGCTGGACGGGCTGCTGGACCCCGTCGACTGGCAAGCCAAAATCCGCGAGGCTTTGCGCATCGCCTGCGTGAACCTGCGCGCCGTGCCTGCTCCTGCGGGGATGATGGATGTGGTGCTTGGCCCCGGCTGGCCCGGTATCTTGCTGCACGAGGCCATTGGTCACGGGCTGGAAGGCGACTTTAACCGCAAGGGATCAAGCGCGTTTGCAGGCCTCATGGGGCAGCGCATCGCGGCCAAAGGTGTGACGGTGCTGGATGACGGCACGCTGCCTGATCGGCGCGGGTCTATCTCTATTGATGACGAAGGCACGCCCTCGGCCAAGAATGTGCTGATCGAGGACGGCGTGCTGGTCGGCTATATGCAGGACCGGCAGAACGCGCGCCTGATGGGCGTTGCCCCGACCGGCAATGGCCGTCGCGAATCCTATGCACACGCTCCGATGCCGCGCATGACCAATACCTATATGCTGGGTGGCGACGTAGCCCCCGGTGATATCGTCGCCGATCTGAAGGACGGCATCTATGCGGTCGGCTTCGGCGGCGGGCAGGTGGATATCACCAATGGCAAGTTCGTGTTCTCCTGCACCGAAGCCTACCGTGTGCGCAACGGGGTGGTGGGCGATCCGGTCAAAGGGGCCACTCTGATCGGCGACGGGGCCACCGCGCTGCAACAGATCCGCGCCATCGGCAATGATCCCGCGCTGGATCCCGGCATGGGCAATTGCGGCAAAGCGGGCCAATGGGTGCCCGTTGGTGTTGGACAGCCGACATTAATGATCGGCGGGTTGACCGTCGGCGGTGCCGCCGCCGCATAATGGGCTAAGGGGCAACCGGATGGGCGGGGGTGACGCGCTCCATCCGGTTGATCCAACATGGCCGTGAAATCAGCGGCGTGAGATCAGGGGCGTGAAGGTCCACAAACTCTATTCAAGTCAAATTAGTTCGACGCCGTTCATACTCTGTTAAGCTGCTTTCCCTAAAGCTGGTGGAGCAACGGACGGAGATACGGGATGACTGACAGGAACAACGCTCCTTCCTCTTCCACGCCCCCCATGGTCCCAGCCACCTTGGAAGACGACAGCTTTGCCCAGCTTCGTCTGTTGCGCTCGCGCCGCGTCGGCGTCGTGACATATTACCGGATGCTGCGTGAATACGGCACAGCCCGCGCCGCGCTGGAGGCTCTGCCCGAGGTTGCACGCGCCGCAGGCGTGAAAGACTATCGCATCTGCCCCGAGAACATCGTGCAGGCAGAGTTGCGCGCGGCCAAAGGCGCTGGCGCGCGGCTGGTCACCCACGACAGCGTAGCCTACCCCCCTCATTTAGCAGAACTCGACGACGCCCCCCCCTTTCTATGGGCCATCGGAGATATCGACCTGCTGCACCGCCCCTTGGTGTCGATTGTGGGCGCGCGGAATGCCTCCTCCCTCGGGACGCGCATGACACGCGCCTTGGCGCGCGGCTTGGGAGAGGCGGGGTTTGCTGTCGTTTCAGGGCTGGCGCGGGGCATCGACGCCGCGGCGCATCAGGCCGCGCTGGAGACAGGCACCATCGCCGTTCAGGCGGGTGGCGTCGACGTGCTCTATCCGGTCGAGAATACCGATCTTGCCCACGATATTGCCACCCAAGGCCTGCGCCTTTCGGAACAGCCCATGGGCTTGCAACCGATGGCGCGGCATTTTCCCAGCCGCAACAGGATCATCGCAGGGCTGGCCCGCGCAACCGTCGTGGTCGAGGCGGCGGCGAAGTCAGGCAGCCTGATCACCGCCCGCGATGCGCTGGACCAGGGGCGCGATGTGCTGGCGGTGCCCGGCCACCCGTTTGATGCACGTGCCGCGGGCTGCAACATGTTGATCCGTGACGGGGCCACGCTGGTGCGCAATGCCGCAGATGTGATCGCGCTTTTGGGCCCGACTCGGCAAGAGCAGCCCGTTGCGCCACCCCTCCACAGCCCACCACCGTCATCCGACCGTGACACTGAATCCCTGCACATCGAGATCTTGTCCCGCCTCGGCCCCAGCCCCGTCGCCGAAGATCAACTGTTGCGCGATTTGGCCGTGGCACCGGCTATTGCCACCCCTGTTATGGTAGAACTTGAGCTGAACGGCCGCATTTTGCGCCATGCGGGCGGGCTCGTGTCCCGAGCGGGCTGAACACCGCGCAGCCGCCGCTTGGGGGCCAGCCCCCGCTTTGGATCTCATCCAAAGCTCCCCCGGAATTTTAGACCATTTGGAAGGTGGCGAAGAGGCGCGTTCAGGTCGTCAAATCGGTGCCATGAGCTGCTTCAAACCCCGTATTTCAAAGGGGTCGCGCTGTTCTGCGGATTGACAAACTTCGCTTCACGCCACATGTCACAGCATAAGCCACGCGAATTAATTTGATCCAAGGTGCCGAATTTTATGCCAGTTGTCGTCGTCGAATCACCTGCCAAAGCCAAAACGATCAACTCGTATCTCGGCAGTGATTACACCGTGCTTGCGTCCTACGGCCACGTCCGCGACCTGCCCCCAAAGGACGGATCGGTCGATCCCGACAACGGGTTTGACATGACTTGGGAAGTCGCCGCAGCGAGCAAAAAACACGTCAAAGCCATCGCTGATGCGCTGAAAGACGACAATGCATTGATCCTCGCGACTGACCCCGACCGCGAAGGCGAAGCGATCAGCTGGCACCTGCAAGAGGCGCTGACCAAACGCAAATCGATCAAGAAGGACACGCCGGTCAGCCGCGTGGTGTTTAACCAGATCACTAAAAAGGCCGTGACAGAAGCGATGGCGAATCCGCGTCAGGTGGATATGCCGCTGGTCGAGGCCTATCTGGCACGACGTGCGCTGGATTATCTGGTGGGGTTCAACCTGTCGCCTGTTCTTTGGCGCAAACTGCCCGGCGCAAAGTCGGCGGGGCGCGTGCAATCGGTCACGCTGCGGCTGATTGTCGAGCGCGAGATGGAAATCGAAGCCTTTCGCAACCGCGAATACTGGAGCGTGAAAGCGCTGGTCGCCACGCCACGCGGACAGGAATTCGAGGCGCGGCTTGTGACAATGGCCGGCAAGAAGCTGGACCGATTTGATCTGGCCAACGAAACGCAGGCCGAAATGGCTGTGCAAGCCATAACCAGCCGCGATCTGACCGTCACCAGCGTCGAAGCGAAACCCGCCAGCCGCAACCCCTCGGCCCCGTTCATGACCTCGACCTTGCAACAAGAAGCCAGCCGCAAGTTCGGCATGGGTGCCCGCCAAACCATGAGCACGGCGCAGCGCCTGTATGAAGCCGGTCACATTACTTATATGCGGACCGACGGCATCGACATGGCCCCCGAGGCGATCACGATGGCGCGGGATGCAATCGCGGACCGGTTTGGCGCGGAGTACGTTCCATCGGAGCCACGTATCTACAAGAACAAGGCAAAGAACGCCCAAGAGGCGCACGAATGTGTGCGCCCGACCGACATGACCAAAGATGCCGCGGCGTTGAAACTGACGGAATCGGATCAACGCAAGCTTTATGACCTGATCTGGAAGCGCACACTCGCCTGCCAGATGGAAAGTGCCCGTCTGGAACGCACCACGGTCGAAATCGGTAGCAAGGACGAACAGGTCGGCCTACGCGCCACCGGTCAGGTTGTGAAATTCGACGGTTTCTTGCGCGTCTATGAAGAAGGTCGCGATGACGTTGTGGACGAAGACGACAAGCGTCTGCCGCAGATCACTCAAGGCGACAAAATGGACAAACGCGCTGTCACGCCAGAGCAGCACTTTACCCAGCCTCCCCCCCGCTATACCGAAGCGACATTGGTCAAACGGATGGAAGAGCTTGGTATCGGGCGCCCGTCGACCTACGCCAGCGTTGTCACCACCATTCAAGACCGCGAATACGTCCGCAAGGAAGGCAACCGCCTGTTCCCCGAGGACAAGGGCCGTTTGGTCACCGCATTCCTCGAAAATTATTTCCGCAAATACGTGGGCTATGATTTTACCGCCGATCTGGAAGACCAACTGGATAAGGTGAGCGCTGCAGACGCCGACTATAAAGATGTGCTGAGCCGCTTTTGGCAGGATTTCTCGGCTGCGATTGCCGAAACGGCGGATCTGCGTATCACCGAGGTGCTGGAAAAGATCAACGAGGTCCTCGAGCCGCATCTTTTCCCGCAAAACGAAGACGGTAGTGACCCGCGTTTGTGTCCCAACTGCGAAATCGGGCGCCTGTCGATGCGCACGGCACGGTCCGGCGGCGCGTTTATCGGGTGCTCGAACTACCCTGAATGCCGCTATACCCGCCCCTTCGGCCCGCCCGACCCCGAAGCAGAAGCCTCGGCGATCCCGCCGGATGGCAAGCTGTTAGGCGAGGATATGGGAGACGAGATTCGTGTGTTCAAAGGGCGCTTTGGCCCTTATGTGCAGCGCGGCCCCGTCACGGAAGAAAACAAGAAGCCGCCGCGCCAATCGGTGCCCAAGGACTGGCCCGCCGAAGAGCTGGAACTGGAACGCGCTGTCATGCTGCTATCGCTGCCGCGTGAAATCGGGCCGCACCCCGAGGATGGCATCATGGTCTGGGCGAACATCGGACGCTACGGCCCCTATATCAAACACGCCGACAGTACGTCGAACCGTGGCGGGACCAACGCCAACCTTGAAGGTCTGGACGAGGTGTTCACCGTCGGCATGAACCGTGCTGTACAGTTGCTGGCTGAAAAAGTCGCCAGCCGTGGTGGCCGTGGTAAAGCTGCTTTGCCGATCCGCGAGATGGGGGAACACCCTGATTTGGGCGGCGAGGTGAACATCATGGAAGGCAAGTACGGGCCGTACGTAAAATGGGAGAAGGTCAACGCCACCATCCCCAAAGAGGTAGAGCCTGCTGATCTGACCATGGAACGGGCCGTTGAGTTGATCGAGGAAAAGCTGGCGAAATCCCCTGCCAAGCGTAAAGCCGCGACAAAAAAACCGGCGGCGAAGAAAACTGCCGCAAAGAAACCGGCTGCGAAGAAGGCGGCACCTAAGAAAGCAGCGGCAAAGAAGGCTCCGGCCAAAAAGGCGACCGCCTCTAAAACTGCGGCCAAAGCGGCCTCGACTCCAGACGCGTAAGAGTGCAACTCACATATATGTCATTTGATGAATATGTGAGTTGCCACACCCTGCCCGCGATGCTTTTACCATTGGCAATCGCCACGGTAGAAGGAGATCAAGATGGCAGAGCAGACATTTTCACGACGCGGGTTGATCCTGACGGCAGGTGCGGCGCTCTTTACGCCCGCCGTGTTGCGCGCGCAGACGCCGACACCTGAAGTCATCGACGTGGTACGCCACAACACAAACGGGTTCTCCAGCCAGAACTGGCAGGACCACTTTGACACCCTGGGCAAGGCCGCCATTGTCGCCGATACCTCGTCACGCGCACTGCATTATTGGGGCGGCGATGGTGACACCTACAAAATATACCCGACGTCAGTCCCGCGCAGCGATGACCTGACCAAACGTGGCTACACTAGTATCGTGCGCAAACGTGTTGGCCCGGACTGGACGCCGACCCCCAGCATGATCGAACGCGATCCGGACCTGAAATACATGCCTCCGGGGCCGGACAATCCGCTTGGGACCCACGCGATGTACCTCAGCTGGCCTGCCTATTTGATCCACGGTACACATGATACGCGCAAGATCGGGCGGCAAAGCTCTGACGGGTGCATCGGTCTTTACAACCA
Organism: Sulfitobacter sp. M22; assembly: GCF_021736025.1. Taxonomy (NCBI): domain Bacteria; kingdom Pseudomonadati; phylum Pseudomonadota; class Alphaproteobacteria; order Rhodobacterales; family Roseobacteraceae; genus Sulfitobacter; species Sulfitobacter sp. M22. The sequence continues at coordinate 1,920,484 of NZ_WMEC01000001.1, forward strand.
CATGATCGAGGCCCTGTACCAGATTGCCCCCATCGGGACGCAGGTCCGTATCGTCTGACACGGTCACTCCCCCCCCTTTGAATAGAGGTGCCTGCCCTACGCTGGGGCGGGCCACCGAGATTTAGCAAAATACCAGCAGGCTCCGCTGGTAGCGCTGACAACCGGTGCGCCGGTTTGACACGTTCGTTACGCCACGTCATAGAAGTCGTATAAATATAAACGACAGGGCCGTGAGCCTCTCGTGAAAGGAGCCGGAATGAAAAAAATCTATGGAAGCGCTGCCGAGGCGCTGGAGGGCGTGTTGCACGACGGCATGCTGATCGCAGCGGGGGGCTTTGGCCTGTGTGGTATTCCTGAATTGCTGCTGAATGCGATCCGCGACGCGGGCACCAAGGATTTGACCTTTGCCTCGAACAACGCCGGCGTCGACGACTTCGGAATCGGCATCCTTTTGCAGACTAAGCAGGTCAAGAAAATGATCAGCTCTTATGTCGGCGAGAACAAAGAATTCATGCGCCAGTATCTGGGCGGCGAGCTTGAGCTGGAATTCAATCCCCAAGGTACATTGGCCGAACGCATGCGCGCCGGTGGTGCGGGCATCCCCGGCTTTTATACCAAGACCGGCGTCGGCACAGTGATTGCCGAAGGCAAAGAGCACAAGGATTTCGACGGCGAGACCTATATCCTTGAACGCGGTATCGTTGCGGATCTGGCGATCGTCAAAGCGTGGAAAGCGGATGACACCGGCAACCTCGTGTTTCGCAAGACGGCGCGCAACTTCAACCCGCCTGCGGCCATGTGCGGCAAGATCTGCATCGCGGAAGTCGAAGAGATCGTGCCACGCGGCAGCCTTGGCGGCGACGCGATCCACTTGCCCGGCATCTATGTGCACCGCATCATTCAGGGTGATCACGAAAAACGCATCGAACAGCGCACAGTGAGGACTGCATAATGGCTTGGGATCGCAATCAAATGGCGGCACGTGCCGCGCAAGAACTGCAAGACGGTTGGTATGTGAACCTCGGCATCGGGATTCCGACGCTGGTGTCCAACTACATCCCCGAAGGCATGGACGTGACGCTGCAATCGGAAAACGGCATGCTTGGCATGGGTGCGTTTCCGATCGACGGCGAAGAGGACGCAGATCTGATCAACGCCGGCAAGCAGACCATCACCGAGCTGGATCGCACTTCGTACTTTGACAGCTCGACCTCTTTCGGGATGATCCGCGGCGGCAAGATTGCCATGGCCATTCTGGGCGCGATGGAAGTGGCCGAGAACGGCGACCTTGCCAACTGGATGATCCCCGGCAAGCTGGTCAAAGGCATGGGTGGCGCGATGGATCTGGTCGCGGGTGTTGGCCGCGTTGTGGTGGTCATGGACCACGCCAGCAAGCATGGCGACAGCAAAGTGTTGAAAGAATGCACGCTGCCGTTGACCGGCAAAGCTGTCGTCGACCGCATTATCACCAACCTTGGTGTGCTGGATGTCGTCGAAGGCGGGCTGAAGATCGTGGAATGCGCCGAAGGCGTGACCGAAGACGAACTGCGCGCTGCGACCGAGGCGACAATCGTCTAATGCACTGACACGATGAACGACAAGGGGCGCCGCCAGCGATGGCCGCGCCCCTTTTTTACATCCGGCCCCGAACTGGGGTCAGTTCATCGCCGCAAAGACGCATCCGTCCGAGATCAGCTCGGGCGGGGTCTGGCAAAGCCCCTTGGCGACCTGAAAAGCAGCCAGCACCTTGGGCACATAATCGCGTGTTTCTGCAAAGGGGGGGACGCCGGCGTGTTTGCGCACCGATCCTTCGCCCGCGTTATACCCGGCCAGCACCAGTATCGGGTCTCGGTCAAATTCACCCATTAGCCAATCAAGGTATTTCACCCCGCCCGCGATGTTCTGCGTCGGGGCCATGCTGTCAATCACGCCAAAGCGCGTCGCCGTATCCGGCATCAACTGCATCAACCCCTGCGCCCCTGCCCCACTTATGGCATCAGCACGCCCGGCGGATTCCACAGTGATCACCGCCAGCACCAAAGCGGGCGAGACCTGCGTGCCGATGGTAGAGCGAAGAATGTCGATACCGTTTGCTTTCGCGATCTCTTGCATCTGTTGCATGCGCGGCGCGGGGATTTTGCTGCTGGCCGTGGCAAGCGTCACCATCGCGGTCTCCAGCCGACCCGGGCCGGATTTCTCGACCGCCGGAGACACCCGATCCCAGAACCAGTCATATTGCCCCGGTGAGGCTGGCACGATCGCCCCGGACGCGGTTGCCACGACCTCGGGCACATCAGCGGCCTTGGGTTCGATAAAGACGTTGATGCGATTGGTGCTGCCCGCCTTGGGCGGCTTCACCCGCTTGGCCTCGAATTTGGGAAACGGTTTGGGCACGTCAGCCCAGGCAGCCGAGGCCGCCAGCATCCCCACCATCAAAGATACGGTCAATCGTCGAAACATCACTGCCTGCACTGGTTTTTTGATTGCTCTTTTTCAGCAACCTCGCACGGAATCTGCTGTCAGACCAACCAAACATGGCGAGGAACATGGCGATTTCGCCTTAATTGATGCAATCCTGCCCCGCTTTGAGACTCGGTGAAGAAAAAGCACACGGGAAGAACCCTTTCAGATCAGTCGCCTAAGTGAATTTTTCAGGAAAGTGACGGCAATAGGCTAAAAGTCACATTTGCCGCCAAATTCGTGCCCCAATCGCAGGGCTATATAGGCTCATACCAAGTCAGCCAGATGCGGAATTGAGAGAGAAGCATCGAAACGGACGACACGGTTGAGATTGAAAACTTTATGATCCTTGGAGGGACATACCATGATGAACTTTATCAAGAACTTCAAAAATGACGAATCCGGTGCCGTGACTGTTGACTGGGTTGTTCTGACCGCCGCCGTTGTCGGCCTGGCCGTCGCAGCCTACTCCTCGATCGAAAGTGGCGCGACAAGCCTGACAGCGAATACTCAGTCCTTCATGGCAACACAGAACCCTAGCCAATAAGCTGTCGACAATGACGGTAGACCTGGCCGCATTCTGCTCGACAGGATGCGGCCAGTCTTTTTAGACCTTCATCAAGCAAGGCAACACAATGCTTTCGAAGTTCATCACATTCTGGAAAAGCCCAAGTGGCGCGGTCACGGTTGACTGGGTCGTTCTATGTGCCGCCGTCGTATCGCTAGCCGTATTGATGGTCGTCACCATGACCACGGGCACCATCGAACTGGCCGACAAGCTGATGACCCAGACGCCGGGCGACATCTAATCCCCCTATAATGACCCAGCTTGGTCGCGGATTGTTCATAGTCTGAACACAATCACCGCCTATCCATCAGCATAGGTTTTACGCCGTGTCCCGGACCGGCACCCACTCAAGAGAGGTAAGTAACATGCGGATGGTTTTTGGACTGGTCTTGCTCGCCGGTATCGCCTTGGCAGGTGGTGCTGTGTATCTGGCAAAGGGCCGTATCGGTGAATATCAAATGGCGCACCAGCAGGCACAAGAAGCCCTGGCGCAAATCGTGCCAACCGTGGGCGTCTATATCGCCACCGGACCGCTGAAATACGGGCAGCGCCTGACCCGCGAAGATGTGCGGCAGGTCAGCTGGCCTGAAAACGCGATCCCCGAAGGCTCCTTTATCGAAGAAGCCGCGTTATTCCCTGAAAACAGCGATGACATGCGGGTCGTGCTGCGTGCCATGGAAAAAGACGAAGCCATCATGGCCGTGAAAGTGACCGAGCCCGGTGCCGACATTGGCCTCACCTCCCAGTTGGAACGCGGCAGCCGTGCGTTTGCCATCCGCGTTGATGTGTCCAGTGGCGTGTCGGGCTTCCTGCGCCCTGGTGACCGCGTCGATGTGTATTGGACGGGCCGGATCAACCGGGGCGGTAACGACCGGGGCGACACGGGTGACGTCACCAAGCTGATCGAGGCAGGCGTCAAGATTATCGCAATTGACCAAAGCGCCGGCGGGGAACGCAGTGAAGCCGCGATCGCCAACACCGTGACTGTTGCAGTTCAGCCCTACCAAGTTGCAGCATTAGCACAGGCACAATCTACCGGCAATCTGTCCCTGTCGCTTGTCGGGGCAGAGGATGACACGGTTGCCGCAGAGATCGAAGTCGACCAACGTAGCCTTCTGGGTCTCGCCGAAGAAACCGTCAAGGTCGAGACAACGACGCAGAAAGTCTGCACGATCCGGACACGCCGTGGTGCCGAAGTGCTCGAAATTCCGATCCCCTGCACCAACTGATGCGCTCTTGAACAGGGCCTTCCAAAATTATGTCCGCGCCGCGCAGCCCTCTGTGCGGCGTTTGGCATTGCGCGGGCATGTTGCCACGAATCCACAGGTAACTGCGGCCTGACGTCATTGATTCTTGCAAAAAAGCGAAAAGAACCGCAGAGTGTCGCAAACGGCGGGCGCAAAGACCCTATTTTGAGGCGTGATCACAAAGGCAGGTCACATGAAAATTGATAAATTTATCAAAGCAGTCCTATTGGGACTGACGATTGGCGCGATGCCGATTGCATTGACCGCCCCGCTTGACGCTCAGGCAAACACGCTGCGCGTGGTCAAAAAAGGCACCAACCGCGTGTTGGAAGTCCCGATGAACCGCGCCGTGGTGGTTGAAAGCGACATTCCCTTTGCCGAGCTGAGCATTGCCAACCCCGGTATCGCAGATATTTCGTCGCTCTCGGATCGCACGATTTATGTTCTGGGCAAATCCCCCGGACTTACAACGCTGACGCTGCTTGATGCCGCGGGGCAACTGATCACGAACGTTGATGTGCGCGTCGCAGCGGATGTCTCCGAGTTCAAGGAACGCCTGCGCCAGATCCTGCCCGGTGAAAAGATCGAAGTCCGCACGGCGAACGACGGTATCGTGCTGTCGGGCATCGTGTCCTCGACCCAACGCTTGCAGCGGGCCCTTGATCTGGCCGAACGCTACGCCCCTGAACGCGTGTCCAACCTGATGAGCGTCGGTGGCATCCAGCAGGTGATGTTGAAAGTCCGTTTTGCCGAGATGAGCCGATCCGTCTCTAAGTCGCTAAGCGCATCACTGGCGCTAAACGGCCTTGTGGGCAGCGATCTGGCATTGAATGGCGGCACCAATTCGACGAACACATCCGGCGCAATCGCCAATTCGCTTGGCGGGTCGACCCCGGCATCGAATGGCAACGCAGGGGCCGTTTTGTTTGGCTTCAACGCCGGATCGACGCAGGTCGGTCTGCTGCTTGAGGCGCTGGAGCAAAAAGGCGCGGTGCGGTTTCTGGCTGAGCCGAACCTCGTGGCGCTGTCGGGGCAAGAAGCGACCTTCCTCGCGGGGGGCGAATATCCTGTTCCCGTGGCGCAAACCGGCGACCAGATTTCGGTTCAGTATAAACCTTTCGGCGTAGAGATGAGCTTTATTCCCCGCGTCGTGGACAAAGACCTGATCAACCTCGAACTCAAAGCGGCCGTATCGGCGATTGATGCCAGCAACAGCGTGTCCTTGGGCAACGGATTTGATATTTCCGCATTTACCCGCCGCGAGACATCGACCACGGTTGAAATGCGCGACGGCGAAAGCTTTGCGATCGCTGGTCTGCTGACCGATGATTTCACCGACACTTCCACACAATTGCCCTGGATCGGCGACGTGCCTGTATTGGGCGCGTTGTTCCGCAGCGCAAACTACCAGCGCAGCCAAACCGAGCTGGTGATTATTATTACCGCACACCTTGTGACCCCGACCCGTGGCGAGGCCTTGGCCCTGCCGACCGACCGGATCAAGCCGCCCACTGAAAGCGAATTGTTCCTGTCTGGGCGTACGTCCAAAGGCAGCACAGCCCCCACCAAAGGGGCCGCTGGCGAAGTTGCCAAGCAGGACTTTAGCGGGTCGTATGGCTATGTATTGGATTGATCAGATGACTTCAGCGATCGCTTCGACAGGCAAAATCACCGGGTTGTGCGTCGCCTTGGCCATGACTGTTACAGGCTGTGTCAGCAGCCCTGATCCGGTCTTTACCCAGTTCCACCGCGAAGCAGGGTCGCTGACCGATTTGGGCACCTTTGGAAACGCTACCCTGAACAACCGCTTGGTGATGACCGGTGAGCGCCAGTATACATTCGATCTGGCCAACCGCTTTGCCGGCGAAGTCGAATCGACCGTCACCTTTGCTTTCAACTCTTCACAGTTGGACGGGGTCGCGCAGTCGGTTCTGCGACGTCAGGCCGGATGGATCCGCCAGTTCCCCGAAGTCCGCTTTCGCGTCTATGGCCATACAGATGCCGTCGGATCGAACAGCTATAACAAAACACTGGGCCTGCGCCGCGCGCAATCCGTTGTGGCCTTCTTGTCCACACAAGGTATCAGCCGCAGCCGCCTAGAAGCCGTTGTTTCCTTTGGCGAAACACAGCCCCTGATCGTGACCCAAGGTCGCGCACGTGCAAACCGCCGGACTGTGACCGAAGTTAGCGGTTTTGTCGGGCGTCATCCGACTGTGCTGGACGGGAAATATGCCCAGATTATCTATCGCGACTATGTCGCCAGCGCCGTGCCGCCGACCCTACTGACAGGCGGTGCCGCACCCACCGGTGCTGTGGGAGAATAACCGCTTTTTAAACTTTTCGAGTGGGCCTGATCGTCGCTGACGGTCGGGCCCTTTTCGTTTCAATCCGCCTAAACGGTGCGGATCGTTTCAAAAGACCAAACAATAGAAACTATTTGGCCCCAATCTTGCCCCAGTTAGCAGGGATATTCACTGCAATAGGACAGTTGCGTCCGGCCATTGTGGTCTGGATGCAGGGGACCGCAGGGCAACAAAGGGTAACACCCGATCAGCCCTAGCCAGCGCCCGCATAGAAGAAGGGGAAGTTTAGGTATGAGCAGCCATATACCACAGATTGACGCGCCACAGATCGTTGCGTGCACCGTCAGCCGGGATGTGCAGAACTTTGACCTGCTGATCGAAGATATGGAATCGGCTTTGGGCGAAGCCTGGGGCGACCTGGGCTTTTCTGAAAGTCTTGCATTTTTCAGCCAACCCGAGGCGGCGACGCTTGAACTTATCGCGCTGGCGCTCGATTCCGAAGATGAAGACAACCTGCCAATGATGACCGAGATCATCGCGCAGGCAAAAGCACGTCATATCAAAGTGATCTTGATCGCCGAAGACATGTCCCCCGCCTCGCTCCATTCGTTGTTGCGTCAGGGCGCGAATGAATTTGTCCCCTACCCTCTGCCCGAAGGTGAACTGGCCTCGACCATAATCCGTCTGCGCGCCTCACCCGAACCAATAGTGGCACCCGCAGAGACAGGCCCCAAGCTGAAACCCGGCACCCAGAAGGATGGTGCTGTGATCGTGGTGCACGGACTGGCCGGCGGCACCGGTGCCACCAGCCTTGCGGTGAATTTGGCATGGGAACTGGCGACCTCTGACAAAAAGAACCCGCCCAAAGTGTGCTTGCTTGATCTTGACCTGCAGTTCGGGGCCGTGGCGACCTATCTGGACCTGCCCCGTCGCGAAGTGGTCTATGATATGCTGATCGAGACCGATGCGATGGACGAGGAAAGCTTTGGCCAGGCTCTGCTGACCTACGAAGAGAAGCTCCAGGTTCTGACCGCCCCTGCCGACATGCTGCCACTTGATTTGATCACCTCGGAAGATGTGACACGGATCCTGGATATGGCGCGCAATCAGTTCGATTATGTGGTCGTCGACATGCCTTCGACACTGGTGCAATGGACCGAAACCGTGCTGACCAACGCACATGTCTATTTTGCCATGCTCGAACTGGATATGCGCTGCGCCCAAAATGCCCTGCGTTTCAAACGCGCCCTGCAATCCGAAGATCTTCCTATCGAAAAGCTGCGCTATGTCATGAACCGCGCGCCGAAGTTCACCGATCTGAACGGCAAAGCGCGGGTCAAACGGATGGCAGAGAGCCTCGGGATTTCGATCGATGTGCAACTGCCCGATGGCGGCAAACAGGTAACCCAAGCCAACGACCACGGTCTGCCGCTGGCCAACACCGCCGCGAAAAACCCGCTGCGTCGCGAGATCGCCAAGCTCGCTAGTTCGATCCACAACCTCAAGGCTGACGAAGCCAAAGCCGCCTGATCCGGCCCAAGCGCCAGATAATTTAGAAAGAGTAATCAGATGTTCTCGAAGTATAAAAAGCCAGGTGACGTTGCCGCAGCCACAGCCGTTCCCATGTCGAAGGCCCCCGCGCCCCAGCACCAGCCAGAGGCCGCAGTCGCCCCCAAGCCCGTCAGCATGCGCCGCGTGGCACAAGCCGCAGCGGTCGCGCCACAGGACCGCGACGTAAAGCGCAAACAACGCATGAGCGAGATCAAGCTTGAACTGCACCGCGCTCTGCTTGAGAACCTGAACCTCGCGGCTCTTGAACATGCGTCTGAACAGGATCTACGCAGCGAGATCAACGAAATCTCGGCTGAAATTCTAGCCGAGAAATCCATCGTCCTGAACCGTGAAGACCGGATTCAGTTGAACTCCGAACTCTATGACGAGGTGACTGGCCTTGGCCCACTGGAAACGCTGCTGAAAGACGATAGCATCAACGATATTCTGGTGAACGGGCCTCAACAGATCTTCGTTGAACGCGACGGCAAACTGCAGCTGACGGACGTGACCTTTAAGGATGAAAAGCACCTGCTGCGCATCATCGATAAAATCGTATCGGCCGTGGGCCGTCGGGTCGACGAAAGCAATCCTTACGTCGATGCGCGCTTGAAAGACGGCTCGCGTTTCAACGCTATGGTGCCGCCGATTGCCGTCGACGGCAGCCTGGTGTCTATTCGTAAGTTCAAAAAAGATAAGCTGGGCATCGATGATCTGGTGAGCTTTGGGGCCTTCTCGGAAGAGATGGCCGCCTATCTTCAAGCCGCCGTGGCCACCCGCCTGAACATCATCGTATCGGGTGGTACAGGGTCCGGCAAAACGACCACGCTGAACGCGCTGTCCTCTTTCATTGCGAACGACGAACGCATCCTGACCATCGAAGACACCGCCGAACTTCAACTGCAACAGACCCACGTGGGCCGCATGGAAAGCCGCCCGCCCAATGTCGAAGGCAAAGGCGAAGTATCGCCGCGCGATTGTCTCAAGAACGCTCTGCGGATGCGCCCGGACCGGATCATCGTCGGCGAGACACGTGGCGAGGAAGTCATCGACATGCTGCAGGCCATGAACACCGGCCACGACGGGTCGATGACCACGATCCACGCCAACTCTGCCCGCGACGGTGTGAGCCGTCTGGAAAACATGATTGCAATGGCCGGGATCGAAATGCCGTTGAAAGCGGTGCGCAGCCAGATTTCATCGGCTGTAAACCTGATTGTTCAAGCGTCGCGCTTGCAAGACGGCTCGCGTCGTATGACGTCGATCACCGAAATTACGGGCATGGAAGGTGATGTCATCTCGATGCAGGAAATCTTTCGGTACCAACGCGTCGGCCTGACACCCGAGAACAAGATCATCGGCCATTTCACCGGCACCGGCGTGCGCAGCCACTTCTCTGAACGCTTCAAAATGTGGGGCTATGACCTGCCGTCGTCCATCTACGAACCCGTTGTGGTCAAGTAAGGATTATCAATCATGAGCGCAGAACCCATTATTTATGGCCTGATCTTTATCGGTGTCCTCGTGCTGGTCGAAGGGCTGTACCTGGTCGCCTTCGGTAAATCCATCAGCCTCAACAGCAAGGTCAACCGCCGGCTGGAAATGTTGGAAAAAGGAGCCGGCCGCGAAGAGGTTCTGGACAAGCTGCGCAAGGAAATGCAGCAGCATATGGATAACAAATCCATTCCCATCTATTCGATGCTCGCCGCGAAAGCGCAGAAAGCCGCGATTGCCTTTGCGCCGAAACAGCTGATCATGATTATGGCCGGGCTGTCCGTTGTCGCCTTTCTGGGCCTGACCATCGGGACCAGCACCGAAGTTCCCGTGCGTATCCTGATCTCTGTGGGGATCGGGGTCGGGGCGGTCTATTTCTGGATCTCGTCCAAAGCTAAAAAACGCATAGACCTGATCGAAGAACAATTGCCTGATGCGGTCGAACTGATGGTGCGGTCGCTGCGTGTCGGCCACCCGTTCACAAGTGCCATCTCTATTGTCTCCAAGGAAATCCAGGACCCGCTTGCGTCGGAGTTCGGGGTGATCGCGGATGAAACCGCCTATGGCCGCGACATTGGAGAGGCGCTCAAGGATATGGCCGAACGACTTGATATGCAGGATTTGCGCTTCCTTGCGGTTGCGGTGACCATCCAACAGCAATCCGGTGGTAACCTCGCCGAAATTCTTGCGGGGCTGGCCAAGGTGATCCGCGCCCGTTTCCGCCTGTTCCGCCGCGTGCGTGCCATCACAGCCGAAGCGAAATGGTCGGGCAAGTTCCTGTCGGCCTTCCCCGTTGTTGCGCTGATCGTGATCAAACTTGGTGACCCGCATTACTATGACGAAGTCATGACCCACCCGCTGTTCATCCCCGGCTGCATTGCCGTGGTCGTGTTCCTGTCGCTTAACCTCATCGTCATGCGCAAGCTGACCGATATCAAAGTCTAAGGGGGCTTCATTGTGAATTTCCTGACCACTCTCGACACCACACTTGGTCCCATCGGCTGGATCGCCATTCTAGGTGCACTTGGCCTGACCATGGTCGGTGCCACGCTTATCATGATCCTGCGCCAGCCCGAGGATCCGCTGGCCAAGCTGAAACGCAGCCAATCCGAATCCTTCGACGGAGGCAAACAGCAGCGCTTGCGCCAGTCAGACCGCAACGAACAGCTGCAAAAATTCGCCAAGTTCCTTGAACCCGAAAACATGGAAGAGCTCAGTGCCAAGGCACTTCTTCTCCGGCAGGCCGGCTATGGCTCGCGCGATGCGGTGCGGTTTTTCCACTTTGCGCAAATGGCTCTTGGTATTGCAGGTTTGGTAATCGGCACCGTTTACGTCAACTTTCTTGGCGGTGGCGAAGGCCTGAGCACCAATAAGATGATGCTCTATACCGTCGGCCCCGGTGCGATCGGGTATTTCCTGCCCCGCTATTGGGTGACCCGACGCGTCGAGGAACGCAAAGAAGAAATCACCCGTGGTTTCCCCGATGCGCTGGATATGATGCTGGTTTGCGTCGAGGCAGGACAATCGCTGGACCAATGCATCGTCCGTGTCGCTGCCGAATTGCGCGCCTCTTATCCTGCTTTGGCTGAAGAATTCGAAATCGTCGCCCAAGAGATGAAGGCCGGCAAGGACAAGGTCAGCGTATTGAACGCCATGGGCGAACGCTGCGGCGTGCAAGACGTATCGTCGTTTGTCACGGTGCTGGTGCAATCGGCGGCCTTCGGGACATCCATCGCCGACGCCCTGCGGGTCTATGCCGACGAGATGCGCGACAAACGTGTTATGCGCGCCGAAGAGGCCGCAAACAAGTTGCCAACCAAGATGACACTTGCCACAATGATGCTGACCGTTCCACCGCTGCTTATCATTCTGGTCGCACCCTCGGTGATGAACATTACCAAACTAGGTCAGTAAGGCCCCGCATGTTCCACAGCTTCAAGCGCGCGTACCCCGCTAAGCTCGCGCTTTGTATGACCCTGATCGCCGGATTGGCCGCTTGCTCTGCAGGCGGTCTTTCCGCGTTGGGGGGCAAACGCACCACATCTGACAGCCCCTTTGCCCCCGGCGTAAACACCCGCAAAGACGCCGAAGACGGGGTAGAGGTCGCCCACCGTTTGATGCACGCCGGGGAATACGAACTCGCCATCCGCGCCTTTAACCGTGCCGCGTTGGCTTCTGAACTCAACGCCGAAATCCTGTCGGGTCTGGGCAGCGCCAATCTGGGACTGGGGCGTTTGGGCCAGGCCGAAAGCCTGCTGCGCGATGCCGTCAAAAAGGATGAAACCCACCCCGAGGTCTGGAATAATCTTGGCGTTGTGCTGATGGAAAGCGGCAAACTCGCCGAAGCCCAACTGACCTTCCGCAAGGCCTATGCGCTCGACAATGGCGAAAGTGACGCAATCCGTGACAATTTACGCTTAGCACTCGCAAAATCGGAAAATTCTGTTACGATCCCAGATCAAGAAGACAGTTATAAATTGGTGCGGCGCGGCTCGGGGGACTATCTGGTTCGGCCAGCATCATGACGAGGCAGAGCAGTAAAAGGACGCAAAAATGCGCCACCCTATCCTATCGGCCGTCTGCATCGCAGGCGTCGTCGCACTAGCAGGCTGCGGCAAAAAATCCGGCGAGGACACCGTGACTCGCGCGTTCCAAGACGTAAATGTCGTGGATGAAAGCAACCTGAATGATGTGATGTTGACTGTCGCGGACCCGAACGAGGCCGTGAGCTACTTCACCCGCACCGCACAGGAAAAGCCCGATCGCATCGACATCCAGCGCAGCCTTGGCAAGTCGCTGATCCGCGCCAAGCGCAACCAGGAAGCAGCCGTTGTTTGGGGCAAGGTCGCGGGCGCAAAAGATGCCACCGCCGATGACAAGATCGATTACGCCAATGCGCTGATCCGTGCAGGCGATTGGGCCAAGGCCGAAGAGACACTGGATTCTGTCCCGCCAACCCATGAAACCTATAATCGCTACCGGCTCGAGGCGATCGTCGCCGACAGCAAGCAGGAATGGGACAAAGCCGACAGCTTTTATGAAATCGCCATCGGACTGACCACCAAACCCGGTTCGGTCATGAACAACTGGGGCTATTCCAAGCTCACTCGCGGCGATTATCAGGCGGCAGAACGTCTGTTTGGCGAAGCCGTCAAACAGGATCCGACCCTTTTTACAGCCAAGAACAACCTGATCCTCGCCCGTGGCGCGCAGCGCGAGTACAGCCTGCCGCCGATTGAGATGGACCAGACCGAACGTGCGCAGTTGCTGCATACGCTTGCTTTGTCCGCGATCAAAAAGGGCGATGTTGAAACGGGCAAAGGCTTGCTGCGCGACGCCATCAGCACCCATCCACAACACTTCGAAGCCGCTGTCCGGTCCCTGCGCGCACTCGAAAACGCAGCCTAGCCCCGGTGGAGATCACCAGCTATGCCGCGCTTTGGTTTTTGCCCTTCGCGCTGCCGCTTTGCGCCTATACGATCTATACCGATCTCGCCTTTATGCGGATTACCAACGTCACGGTGATCGCGCTGGCGGCCGTGTTTGTCATCATCGGCCCCATCGTCCTACCGTTTGACAGCTATCTTTGGCACCTGCTGGCGATGGTTGCGGCCCTCGTTGTGGGCATCTTTATGAACGCAGGTGGGCTGATGGGTGCAGGCGATGCGAAATTCATTGCTGCGGCCACCCCGTTCTTCGCGCTCGGGGATCTGCAGTTTCTGATGGCGCTTTTCATGACCACGCTGATCGCGGCCTATATCATTCATCGCGCTGCCAAATATTCACCCCTACGCAAGCTCGCGCCGCAGTGGGTCAGCTGGCACGAAGCCAAGAAATTCCCCATGGGTCTCGCGCTTGGCACCGTGCTTGGCGCATATTTAATGCTCGGTGCCTACTTCGGGGCCTGAATTTGCCATATTCGGCCGCTAAGACGTGGGGCAGCCCTGTACCTCCATGAAAGTAGCCCTTCGTGAATATGCAAAAGAGCGCCGTCATGGCCCCTCCTCCGCCACGCACCATCCAAGAGATGAAGCTGCCCGTGGTGATGATGCGCGACATCATGATCAAGACGATGTTTCGCAAGAACGTCACTATGGTCAGCGAGATGGCCAAGGCCATATGCCTGCCTTTGCAGGTCACGCAGGAATTGGTGGACCTGTCGCGCGAACAACGTCTTCTCGAAGCGACGGGCACGCTCAACGCGAATAGCGGCAATGAAATGGGCTATCAGCTGACCGATCTGGGGAAGAACCGCGCGCTGGATGCATTGGCGCAATCAGAATATTTCGGTCCGATGCCAGTTCCGCTTGAGGTGTACCGCGAACAGGTCAAACGCCAGTCGGTACGCAACATGCAGATCACCCGCGCCCGCCTCGAAGCCGCGATGGGCCATCTGGTGCTTCCTCCGGAATTGATTGGCAATCTGGGCCCGGCTGTTACGGCAGGCCGATCCATCCTGATGTACGGCCCTCCCGGCAACGGCAAGTCCAGTATTTCAAACGGTATCCGCGATGCGCTTGGCGACAAGATCTACGTCCCGCGGGCGATCGAATATGCCGGACAGGTGATCACCGTCTACGACCCAATCGTCCACTCCGCTGCGATCGAGGAAGAACAAGACCCGACATCGTTGCGCCGCGTGACCCGCTTTGACACCCGCTATGTCAAATGCGAACGCCCCACCGTGATCACTGGCGGCGAGCTGACGCTTGATATGCTCGATCTGGTCTATAATCCCACCGCACGCACCTATCAGGCACCGCTGCAGCTGAAATCCACGGGCGGCATCTTTATCGTCGACGACCTTGGCCGCCAGTCCGAACCACCGCAGGCACTGGTCAACCGCTGGATCGTGCCGCTGGAAGAAAACAAAGACATCCTGGCCCTGCAATCAGGCGAGAAATTCGAAGTGCCCTTTGATACGCTGGTAGTGTTTTCGACCAACTTTCACCCCAATGAAATCTTTGACCAAGCCGCCCTGCGCCGGATCTTTTTCAAGATCAAGATCGATGGCCCCAATCAGGAAATCTTTCTCAAGATTTTTGCCATGGTCGCCAAAAAGCGGAACATCAAGCTCGACGAGGCGTCACTGATCCACCTGCTAAAAACCAAATACCCCACCATCGACAACACCTTCGCCAACTATCAACCGATTTTCCTGATCGACCAGATGATCGCGATTTGCGACTTTGAAGGCATCCCCCACCAGATGCGCCCCGATCTGGTTGACCGCGCATGGGCCAATATGTTCGTCGCGGATGAAACCATCGTAAGGTAACACGGCGCGAAAAACCGGCGCGGGAATCTGCTTCATTTTGCCCGATAAACTCCGGGGGTGCGGGGGCTGGCCCCCGCGGGCAAACACCCTATCTTGCACCCCATGCAAACCCTGCCCCCCAAATTCACTGACTGGTTCGCCAACAAAGGCTGGGCTATTCACCCGCACCAGCAGGATATGCTGGATCGCGCCGACGCCCCCGCGTTGCTGCTGATCGCCCCCACGGGCGGCGGCAAGACGCTGTCAGGCTTTCTGCCCACGTTGGTTGATTTAGCAGAGGGCGAGCATGACGGGATGCACACACTTTATATCTCACCGCTCAAGGCACTGGCGGCGGATATCAAACGCAATCTCACCACCCCCGTGACCGAGATGGGGCTTCCCATCCGGATCGAGGACCGCACCGGCGACACCTCGCAGACCCGCAAGCGCCGGCAACGCGCAGATCCGCCTCACATCTTGCTGACCACCCCCGAAAGCCTCGCGCTGCTGACCTCCTACGAGGACGCGCCCCGCATGTTCAAAGGGCTCAAACGCGTGGTGATCGACGAGATCCACGCGCTCGCCGACAGCAAACGCGGCGACCAGCTGATGCTGGCGCTGGCACGGCTGCAATGCTTATGTCCGGGTCTGAAACGGGTGGGCCTGTCGGCCACGGTCGAAGACCCTGCGGCCATCGCCCACTTTATGGCACGCCACCCCGATCCCTGCCCGATCCTGATGGCCGACCCCGGACCGCCGCCGGATATCCAAATGCTGCATACAGACGCGGCCCCGCCGTGGTCCGGCAACGGCGCCGCCTATGCGATCCCTGCGGTGCTCGAACAGGTACGCCAGCATAAAACCACCCTGATCTTCCACAACACCCGCGCCCAAGCCGAGATTTTCTTTCACAACCTCTGGCTTGCCAACGAAGACAGCCTGCCCATCGGTATCCACCACGGCTCTCTTGACCGTCAGCAACGCGAACGGGTCGAAGCCGCGATGGTGCGCGGCGACCTGCGGGCCATTGTCTGCACCGGCAGCCTCGATCTTGGGATCGACTGGGGCGACGTCGATCTTGTGATCCAGATCGGTGCCCCGAAAAATGTGAAACGTCTCGTGCAACGCATCGGGCGCGCTAACCACCGCTACAACGCCCCGTCCAAGGCGCTGCTGGTGCCCGCGAACCGGTTCGAAGTCGTTGAATGCGTGGCCGCGCTCGACGCCGTATTGGCCGGAGAGCTTGACGGCGACCCGCGCGGACCCGGCCCACGAGACGTCTTGTGCCAGCATATCCTGATCACCGCCTGCGCCGGTCCCTTCGACGCCGATGCGCTATATGCCGAGGTGACCTCGGCCGGTGCCTACGCGGGCCTTACCCGCGCCGCGTTCGACGCCTGCCTCGATTTCTGCGCCACGGGTGGCTACGCGCTGCGGGCCTATGACAGGTGGCAACGGCTGCTATATACGGACGGTAAATGGCACCTGCGCGACCCCCGCAGCAGCCAGCGCATCCGCATGAACATCGGCACCATCCAAGATACCGATACGCTCAAGGTACGGATGAAACGCAATCGCGGCGGCAAACCACTGGGCGAGATCGAAGAGGGCTTTGCAGCCACGCTGAGCGCGGGCGACACATTTCTAATTGGCGGGCAGATTGTCAAATACGAAGGCCTGCGAGAAATGACCGTCGAGGTCAGCCGCTCTGCCGCCAAGAAACCACGCGTTGCCACCTTCATGGGCACGAAATTCGCCACCTCCACCCAGCTTTCGGCCCGGGTGCAACGCATGTTCACCCAAGACAGCTGGCCCGACCTGCCGCGTCACACTGCCGAATGGCTTGCGCTACAGCGCGACGTCAGCCAGCTCCCGCAACCGGGGCGCTTGCTGATCGAAAGCTTCCCCCACGATGGCCGCGCCCAAACGGTGATCTACGGCTTTGCCGGTCGCAACGCACAACAGACCCTCGGCTTGCTGCTGACCAAACGGATGGAAGAGCTTGGCCTCAACCCCTTGGGTTTTGTAGCCACTGACTATGCCACGCTGATCTGGGGTCTTGATCCCGTCGATGATCCGACCCCGCTGGTTGATGCCGCGGCGCTTCACGACGGGCTTGACCTTTGGCTGGCAGGCAACGCCGTGATGAAACGCACCTTTCGCGCTGCCGCCACGATCGCTGGGTTGATTGAACGCAACACTCCACAGGCGCACAAGTCGGGCCGTCAGGCGACCTTCAGCTCGGATATTCTCTACGATACACTGCTGAAATACGAACCAGATCACCTGCTTCTCGACATCACCCGCGAAGAGGCGCTACGCGGCTTGGTGGACTTTGGCCGCATCGAAGAGATGCTGCACCGGATCAAAGGCCGTATCGATCACCGCACCCTCGACCGTGTCAGCCCGCTGTCAGCGCCACTGTTTCTGGAAATGGGACGTGTGCCGGTCAAGGGGCAAGCTGAAGAGCGACTGCTGGCCGAGGAATCCGCCCAGCTGATGGAGGCCTCCGGTCTGGCACAGATCACCCCTGCACCTGACAATATCCCTCTCAAGCGACGCTAAACCCGGCAACCGTCCGGCATATGAGTATTTTTAAAAGGGTGAATTAACCTTGGATAAAGGTATCTCTGGCAAACATACCTCGCGGTACAGGCTGGAGAGCCGATGACCGTAAAGGGTGAAGATGCCCCCGACCCGCTGCCTCTGGGCGTGTCGAGGGTGTCTTCCGCTTCACCCTTTTACAAATACTCCTGCGCCCCTGCGTCGCACCAAAACTTCGGCCCGCGCCCCTTGCGCCTGCCGGTAAACTTGGTGATGAACGCAGCATGAACATCGGGTATGAATTCGACTTTTGCGGCGCGCGGCTGACGGCGCTTGGCTCTGGTGCCTTGTGGTGGGCAGATCACGGGCTGCTCTGCGTGTCCGACCTGCATCTGGGCAAAGCCGAACGGATCGCGCGGCGCGGCGGCACGGTGCTTCCCCCTTACGAGACGATGGACACGTTGACCCGGCTTGCGGCGGCGCTTGACCGTGTGCCCGCGCGCGTCGTGATGTGTCTGGGCGACAGTTTCGACGATCTGCACGCGGCCCATGCGTTGCCCGAAGCAGCGCGGCTGACGTTGACCCAGCTTCAAGCAGGGCGGCAGTGGTTGTGGATCGAGGGCAACCATGATCCCGGACCTGTCGCATTGGGCGGAGAACATCTGGCCGAGGTCACCATCGGCCCCCTGCGGTTTCGCCATATTGCGCAGCCGGATACGCAGGCCGAAGTTTCGGGGCATTACCACCCCAAGGCACGGCTGCGCCTGCGTGGGCGGGCGGTGACGCGACCGGCGTTCCTGTATGACGACCAGCGGCTGATCATGCCTGCCTTTGGCACCTATACTGGAGGGCTGTTTAGTGACGCGCCGGTGCTACAAGCATTGATGGGTCCACAGGCCTGCGCCATACTGACCGGACCGCAGCCCACCGCGATCCCAATGCCGCGCTAGTCGCAGTCACGGGGCCGGATATCGACGTTGAAAGAGGCCCCATGACACCGCAAGAAATCGCCCGCATCCGCGACAGCTTTGCCGCACAGACCATGATGCAGACCCTCGGCGCTGAGCTCAGCGATGTGTCGAAGGGGCTGATCCGGATCGAAGCCCCGATCCTCCCCGGCACGCGGCAGCAGCAAGGGTTCGGGCATGCGGGGCTGACGTTCTCTATCGGGGACAGCGCTGCGGGCTATGCCGCGTTGACAACGCTGCCCTTGGATACCGAGGTCGTCACCGCCGAAATCAAGATCAACCTGCTGGCCCCCGCACGCGGAGATCGGCTGATCGCGATTGGCAAGGTGGTCAAACCGGGCAAGCGGCTTTGTGTGGTCACGGCGGAAGTCTTTGCGCAAAGCGGCGACCAGCAGGTGCTGATCGCCTTGTTGCAGGGCACGATGGTGCCGGTGCCAGCGACGGTGGACTAGGCCGTCAGCCCTTCGGGTTCAGGCAGATCATGGGCGCGGCAGCAGGCGGTGACCGTATTGGCCAGCAGGCAAGCGATGGTCATCGGACCTACGCCTCCCGGCACCGGGGTGATCGCACCGGCCACCGCGACGCAGCTGTCAAAGTCGACATCCCCCACCAGACGGGTCTTGCCTTCGCCCCGCTCTGGCGCGTCCAGGCGGTTGATGCCTACGTCGATGACGGTCGCGCCCGGTTTGATCCAGTCGCCGGGCACCATCTCGGGTCGGCCCACGGCCGCAATCACGATGTCAGCGCGGCGCACGACGGCGGCGAGGTCCTTGGTCCGTGAATGGGCAATGGTGACGGTGCAGCTGTCGTTCAGCAGAAGCTGTGCCATCGGCTTACCGACGATATTGCTGCGCCCGATCACGACCGCATCCATCCCTGACAGGCTGCCGTGGTGGTCGCGCAGCATCATCAGACAGCCAAGCGGCGTGCAGGGCACCATGGACTTCTGTCCTGTACCCAAAAGCCCTACATTCGAGATATGAAACCCGTCGACATCTTTGGCCGGATCAATCGCGCTGATCACGAGGTCTTCGTTCAGGTGATCGGGCAAGGGGAGCTGTACGAGAATGCCGTGGATCGTATCATCGTTGTTCAGGGCGTCGATCAGGGACAGCAGTTCCGCCTCTGATGCTGTGTCCTCAAGCCGGTGTTCGACCGACTTCATGCCCACTTCCTTGGTCATCTTGCCCTTGGATTTGACATAGACCTCTGAGGCGGGATCGGCACCGACCAACACCACAGCCAGCCCCGGCGTGATCCCATGATCGTCCTTCAGCCGCGTGACATGCTGGGCGACCTGCCCCCGCACCTGTGCTGCAAATGCCTTGCCGTCGATGATCGTCGCTGTCATAGGGACCGTCCTTTGTCTGTAGGGGCGCTGGTATCACCTGCCACAGCAGATGACGGCGCGAAGGGGCGACCCTCCGCGCCCTGTTCATACGCGCTTAGAACAGACCTTCAACATCGCCGATGTCATTAAGGCGAATATTTTCAGCAGAAGGCACCCGTGGCAGGCCCGGCATGGTCATGATCTCGCCGCAGATCGCCACGACAAAGCCGGCACCCGCGGACAGACGGACTTCGCGCACGGGGATGGTAAAGCCGGTTGGCGCACCGCGGGCTTCGGGGTCGGTGGTGAAACTGTATTGCGTCTTGGCCATACAGACCGGCAGATCGCCATAGCCCTGCTCTTCCCAGTCCTTCAGCTGATTGAGGATTTTCTGGTCCATGACCGCCGCGTCGGCACGGTAGATCTTTGTGGCGATCGTGTTGATCTTTTCGGCCAGCGGCATCGCGTCGGGATACAGCGTGGTGAAATTCGATTGCCCCTTCTCGATCGTCTCGACGACCTTTTGCGCCAGATCAGCGGACCCTGCGCTGCCCAATTCCCAATGGCGTGACAGCACGGCCTCGGAGCCTTGCGAAGCGACGTAGTCCTTGACCGCTTGCACCTCCGCCTCAGTATCCGTGACGAAATGGTTGATCGCGACGATCACCGGCACGCCAAAGGATTTTAGGTTCTCGATGTGGCGACCAAGGTTGGGGCAACCGGCCTGCACGGCGTCGACGTTTTCAGCGCCCAGATCGGCCTTGGCCACGCCGCCGTTCATCTTCATCGCGCGCACGGTGGCCACGACCACGACACAGGACGGTGCAAGCCCCGCCTTGCGGCATTTGATGTTCAGGAATTTTTCAGCCCCCAGATCGGCCCCAAATCCGGCTTCGGTCACCACGTAATCTGCCAGTTTCAGCGCGGTGGTCGTCGCAATGACAGAGTTGCAGCCGTGGGCGATATTCGCAAAGGGACCGCCGTGCACAAAGGCTGGGTTGTTTTCCAGCGTCTGCACAAGGTTCGGCTGCATCGCGTCTTTCAGCAGCACGGTCATCGCGCCGTCCGCCTTGAGATCGCTCGCATAGATGGGTTTACGCTCGCGGGTGTAGGCTACGATCATATCGCCAAGACGCTTTTGCAGATCGCTCAGGTCTTTGGCCAGACAAAGGATCGCCATGACCTCGGATGCGACAGTAATGTCGAAGCCCGTTTCGCGTGGGAACCCGTTAGAGACACCGCCCAGCGATGCCGTGATCTGACGCAGGGCGCGGTCATTCATGTCGACGACGCGCCGCCAGACGACACGACGCAGATCGATCTCAAGCGCGTTGCCCCAGTAGATGTGGTTGTCGATCATCGCGCTCAGCAGATTGTGCGCCGAAGTGATCGCGTGGAAGTCGCCCGTAAAGTGCAGGTTCATTTCTTCCATCGGAACGATTTGCGCATACCCGCCCCCCGCAGCACCGCCCTTCATGCCAAAGTTCGGCCCAAGCGATGCCTCGCGGATGCAGACAGCAGCATTCTTGCCGATGCGGTTCAGCCCGTCACCCAGACCAACAGTCGTGGTCGTCTTGCCCTCGCCCGCGGGGGTGGGGTTAATCGCTGTCACCAAGATCAGCTTGCCATCTGGCCGTTCCTGCACCGAGTTGATAAACTTCTGCGATACCTTTGCCTTGTCGTGGCCGTAGGGCAGCAGATCATCGCTGCTGATCCCCAGCTTTTGTCCGATCTCTTGGATGGGGCGTTTGCTGGCTTCGCGTGCGATTTGGATGTCGGATTTAAATGTCATATATGCTCCCTGATGCGCCGTCGGCATTCTGTGTTTGTTATTGCCTCAATATGCCTGTGGGGCCATGGGCAGAGGGCGCAATTCCGACATATCCGGCTCTTGATGCGGCGAGACGGTCGGACGGGCTGCCGTTTTGCCCGCTGAGGGCGCGATGATACGCCGCAAACGGGCTTAGCCGTGCTGCCAGGCGGGTTGATCAGGGATGAACAGGCGCAACGTATCCCCGACCCTCAGCAGCCCCTCGCGTTCGATCCAGGCGGTCACGCCCCGCCGGTTAGCAGCGGCAGTCTTGAACTTGGGGCCATGGCCGGGGCTGTCTTTTTCGATCTCGCGACCGGGCAACACGCAGGGGCGGTTTTCCGTATCGACGGTAATCGTCGCACCAGAGGTCGCTTGCAGCCGCGCATTGGGCGGCACATGGGTGAAATCGGGTATGCCCTTGATGACCATCGACGTGCCTAGGTGTACGGGGTCCAGTGCCTCCATCCCCATATCTGCGGCGATCAGGGCCATTTCTTCAGCAGACAGGATAGACAACTGGCGCACGTTCCGGATCTCGGTGCCCTTGGGATAGAGGTTCGTGACCCGCACGCAGGACGCGCGGGTCAGCCCTGCGTGCACGTCATCCTCGAAACCGGCGTAGCTGGCAAAGGCCGCGTCGACGGGTTCTGCGCGGCGACCCTTGGCGAGTTTCGGCACCACGCCAAGCCACGTAATCGTAGCGGTAAATTTCGTTTCTTTCATCGTGGGCATTGCGCACGTCCTTTGTGATGCGTTGTCGGCAATCTGCGCAAAGCTGCACAAAAAGAAAAGGCCCCGCGGGTGCGGGGCCTTTCGTTTCGTTCAAACTAACTCAGCGCGAAAGTGTCAAACGCTTGGCTCAGGCTCCATCCCGCTTGGCGGAGGCGTTTTCTTGCCTTTGGCCTTGGGGATCGCGGTCAGGCTTGGCTTGTCCATGCCGCTGGTGTCGTCGCCGTCGGGGTCTTGCGGCGGTTTGCCTTCCATGACGCGTTTGATCTCTTCGCCGGTAAGGGTTTCGTATTCCAGCAAGCCTTGTGCCAGACGTTCGAATTCTTCCTCATGGTCAGTGATCATTTTAAAGGCACGGTCGTAACCTTCGTCGATGATGCGCTTCACTTCGGATTCGATCAGTTCCTTGGTGGCCGCAGAAACGCTGAACCCACCTGCGCCGCCATTGGCCTGATAACCGGCTGCTGCTTCGGAATAGTCGATGTTCCCGACCTTGTCCGACATGCCCATACGCATCACCATGCCGCGTGCCAGTTGGCTGGCCTGCATGATATCGCCCATCGGGCCAGAGGAGACAGTCTCAGCGCCGTACTTGAAAATTTCTGCCGCTTTGCCCGCCATGGTCATGGCGATCTTTTGTTCGGCTTCGTCCTTGAACATCTGCAGCTTGTCCATTTCGGGCAGGCTCATCACCATGCCCAAAGCACCGCCACGCGGAATGATCGTCGCCTTATAGACCGGATCACATTTCGGCAGCTTGATCCCGACGATGGCGTGACCGGCTTCGTGGTAGGCGGTCTTTTCCTTCTGGTCCTGCGTCAGGACCATAGAGCGGCGTTCCGCCCCCATCATGATCTTGTCTTTGGCGGATTCGAAATCCATCATCGCGACAAAGCGACGGCCCACGCGTGCCGCGGTCAGGGCGGCCTCGTTCACAAGGTTCGCCAGATCGGCACCAGAGAAGCCGGGCGTGCCGCGTGCGATAATGCGCAGGTCCACATCAGGCCCAAGCGGGGTTTTGCGAGCGTGCACCCCAAGAATCTTTTCGCGACCCTTGATGTCGGGGTTGCCCACGGTGACCTGACGGTCAAAGCGGCCAGGACGCAGCAAGGCAGGGTCCAGCACGTCTTTGCGGTTGGTCGCGGCGATGATGATCACGCCTTCGTTCGCCTCAAAGCCGTCCATTTCAACCAGCAGTTGGTTCAATGTCTGTTCGCGCTCGTCGTTGCCACCACCGTAGCCCGCGCCACGGGACCGGCCCACGGCATCGATTTCGTCGATGAAAACGATACACGGTGCGTTTTTCTTGGCCTGTTCGAACATGTCGCGCACGCGGGAGGCACCGACACCGACGAACATCTCGACAAAGTCAGAACCAGAGATGGTGAAGAACGGCACACCCGCCTCACCCGCAATCGCGCGTGCCAGCAGTGTTTTACCGGTACCGGGAGGGCCCTCGAGCAAGGCACCTTTGGGGATCTTGCCGCCCAAACGGCTGAACTTTTGCGGGTTGCGCAGGAATTCAACGATCTCTTCCAGCTCTTCTTTGGCTTCGTCGATGCCCGCAACGTCGTCAAAGGTCACGCGGCCATGCTTTTCGGTCAGCATCTTGGCCTTGGACTTGCCAAAGCCCATCGCCCCACCTTTGCCGCCGCCTTGCATGCGGTTCATGAAATAGATCCATACACCGATCAGCAGAAGGATCGGCAACAGCGACATCAGGAATGTCTGGAAACCGGATTGTTGCTGGGGTTCGGCGCGCACCGGAATGTCCTTGGACATCAGCAGGCTGGTGACTTCGGCGTCTTCGGGCCGGATCGTGACATAGTCACTACCATCGGCACGGCGGAAACGAACTTGTTCGCCATCTAGCGTGACGTTGCGCACATCGCCTGCCTCTACAGCGGTCACAAATTCAGAATAGCTGATTTCGCGGCTTTGCATCCCGCCAGTCGAACCGCTGAACAGGTTGAACAGCGCCAAAACCAAAAGCATCAATACAACCCAAAAGGCGAGATTGCGCATATTACCCAAAGGAAAGTCTCCTACATCCGGGGGACGGCACCAAACACAGCGCCCTATGTCTGTAAGATAGACACGATCGGCACATGTTCAATGCGTCATATGTGCGGCGAAAAAAGCATCTTCACCGCGTTCGAGCACTGCTTGCCAGTTTTGCGACCCACCGACAAGGGGGGCAGCGACCAGTTCCACGCCCTGCCACACCGCCGGAGAGGACAATAGCACCCCTCGCGGCACCGCCAGATCGCGCCAATTCGCAAAGTGGTGCAACCCTTCTGCACCTAAGGGCCTAATGATGGTCTGGTCCGTAGGGGATGACATGCCCGTGCAAGGCTTCATGCGCCAGCGCCCATCCCAAAGCGTATTAGCAGGGCAACTGAGCGCACGCACAGCCTGCAACTCTCTGAAAATCCAAAGTTTATCGCCCTTTAAGCGCAATTCGCAGCCCTGTACCGTCGCCGCCCCTGCTGCCAAAAGCGCTGCCATCACGTCGGCCAAGGCGCTGCTGCGGGGGGCGTAGGGTGCCCCGTTGACCCAAGCGATGGCATGCGTGACCAGACGGCGGCGGGTCTCTGTCGGAAGGTCGCGCAAACCCTGCCATTCGATTGCCACCGCGCCACACTCTATTGTGGCAAGGGCACGTGCAGCGGCGCACATCTGCACATCAAGCGCCCTGCGGGCATCCGAAAGGTTACCCGAGACATCAGCGAGTGCTGCAGAATCAACGCCCAATTCGGTTAATACGGCAAGCGCCTTGCGGATGCGGACCCGCGCGTAACTGTCGTCTTCATTGCTTGGGTCTTCAGCCCACGCGATCCCGCGCTGCCTGAGAAAATCGCGCAAATCATCCCGCCGTGCGTCCAAAAGGGGCCTGTGCCAGCGCATGCCGTGGCGGTCAAAGACGGCAGGCATCCCCGACAACCCGTCGACCCCTGCACGTCGGCCCAAACGCATCACGAATGTCTCGGCCTGATCGTCAGCCGTGTGGCCGATGCAAACGGCACCGATACCATGCCCACGCGCCCAATCAGCCAGCAGCTGGTACCGAGCTTTGCGGGCTTCGTTCTGGAGATTTCCGCTGCCGTCCCAATCTGACCACCGCAGTGTTTCATGGGAAACGCCAAGCGCGTCGCATTGATCGGCAACCATCGCGGCCTCTGCGGCGGCTTCGGGGCGCAGGCCGTGGTCGACAGTGGCCGCGAAAAGGGGAATGCCCCGCGGGGCAGCATAGTCATGCAACAGATGCAAAAGCGCAATTGAATCGCCGCCCCCCGACACCGCCACACCAAGGGCGGCGGGCGGCGCGGGATCAAAGCTGGCGGCGATCCTTTCCGCCAACCCGACAGTCATAAGATCACTGGCAGGCAAGCACGCTGCGTTCGGATTGGGCTTGGGCGACGAAGGGGCTCGTTGGGAAACGGGACGCGACTTCGCCAAGCGTAACACAGGCTTCTTGGGTTTGACCCAATGCGCCAAGGGAACTGCCAAGCTGGTACAGCGCCTCTGCCGCGACGGGGCCGTTTGGATCGGTGCTAAAGCTCGCAAGATAGGCCCGAGCAGCTTCGCGCGTGTCGCCTAACCCGTCCAAAGCATCGCCGCGCCGCAGATCGGCCTCGGGGCCTAGCGGCCCGCCTGGGTAGGTCTGATTAAAGGCCGCAAACTGGTCCGCGGCGGTGCGAAAGTCACCGTCAGCGAGCGCCGCCTTCGCCCGCTCAAAGTCTGTTTTCTCACCGACAGCAAGTTCCGCGGTGTTGGTTGTGGTAGAGTTGGAGGTCAAAGGATCAACCGGTGCCGGCACGGGCGTGGCCGGTGCCATAGTCGCAGGCATCTCGCCCCCGCCAAGGGTAGAGGTCTGACCAAGGTTCCCGACGTCACCGCCTTCTAGTTCGACGAGCCGGAATTCCAGATCACCGATCCGGTTGGTCCCATCTGTGACCACCCGGTTAATCTGGTTTTCCAGCTCTTCTGTTTTAGAGGTCAGGCGTTGCAGTTCGCTTTCCATTGCGTTGACACGCTCAAGCACCGATCCACCCGTAACCGCAACGCTTGCGCTGCCACTAGTAGAAAGTTCCCGGCGCAGTTTTTGCACCTCGACGTTCAGCACAGTCAGTTCCTGACGCACATCCGCCAAAGTCTGCGCGTCCTGCGCTTGCGCTGTCACCGGCCCAAAGGCCAGCCCAAGCGCGACAATCAAAGCAAACCGCATATTAAATTCCTAACCTAACGTAGACGACTTAGCTGGTCAGACCGCCCGCAAGTACGGTCACGGCCCGACGGTTCTTGGCATAGCAGGCCTCGTTCGAACAAATCTCGATCGGACGTTCCTTACCATAGCTTACAACGCGCAGACGGCTGGCTGCGATCCCGCGAGAGAGCAAATATTCGCGCGCAGCATTGGCCCGGCGTGCCCCAAGCGCAAGGTTGTATTCCCGCGTGCCCTGCTCGTCCGCGTGACCTTCGATCACGGCCTGATAGTCGGTGTTGGTGTTCAACCAAGCGGCCTGACCGTCCAGCGTCGCCTGTCCTTCGGGGGTCAGGGTAGATTGGTCGATCAAGAACAAGACGCGGTCACCGATGGCTTGTTGGAAATATGCGGTGGACGCAGGGTCGTTCACGCTGCCAGGAACGATGCCCCCGTTGAGGCCCGCGCCGTTCGCGGCCCCGTTGTTCATGCCGTCCGCACCAAAGCGGTCAGGGTTGGTACAGGCCGAAACGGCCAGGGCTGCGATCAATAGAGTTGCGGTAAGAATGCGGTTCATGGACTTTGCCTTTTTGACGATAGCATTTTGTGTGTCAGTTGTGACGGTGGTACCACAGCGCCTTGGCATTGGGAAACACCAAGGCACTATGGCTCATTTTTACTTCTGAAGCGGCGACCAAGATGGATCGGAGCCGCCCTCTTGGGTGCGCACAGGCTTGAGGTTCCGGCCAGAGATATCGACCGAATACAGCGACGACGCTCCGCCTGCCCCTTGGGTTTCGCGCGCAAACATAATGACCCGTCCGTTTGGTGCCCATGTCGGGCCCTCATCCAGGAAGGACGCGGTCAGCAGACGTTCCTCGGACCCGTCCAAACGCATCACACCAATGTGGAACCGGCCCTTGTTCTGCTTGGTAAAGGCCACCAGATCGCCGCGCGGCGACCAGACCGGCGTGCCATACCGCCCTTCGCCGAACGAGATCCGCGTCGCCTCCCCGCCTGACGCAGGCATGACGTAAAGCTGCTGCGACCCGGAACGATCGCTCTCGAACACAATCCGGCTGCCGTCGGGCGAATAGCTGGGTGCGGTTTCAATCGCGGGCGTATTGGTCAGACGGGTCGATTGGCCGGTGCCGATATCCATCGTAAAGATATCCGTGTTCCCGCCTTGGGTCAGCGAATAGACCACGGTATTCCCGGACGGAGAGAACCGCGGCGCAAAGCTCATGGTGCCTTCGGCGCTTTCCAGCACGCGGCGCTGCACCGATCCGATGTCCAACACATAGATCCGCGGAAAGCCGCTTTCATAGCTGGTGTACAAAATACGATCCCCCGACGGCGAGAACCGCGGTGCCAGCACGATGGACGAGCTGTCCGTCAGATAGCGCACATTGGCCCCATCATAATCCATTACAGCCAGACGTTTCGCGCGGTCATCCTTGGGGCCCGTTTCCGAGACATAGACGACGCGGCTGTCGAAATAGCCGCCCTCGCCGGTGATGCGCGAATAGACAGCGTCCGCCACCTTATGCGCCATCCTGCGCCAGCCATCGACAGTCCCCGCAAATTGCAGACCCGATCCCAGTTCGGCACCGGAAAACACATCATACAAACGGAACTTCACGTTCAGCGTATTGCCCGACACGCTGACGGCACCGGTGATCAGCGCTTGCGCGTTGATCGCCTTCCAGTCGGCGTATTGGATTGGCGCGTTAAAATCGCTCACGGTCGAAATATAGGCGCTGGCTGGCACTTCGCGGAACAGACCGGAGCCAACAAGATCCTCGGACACGACACGCGCCAGATCGACCGCCATCTGCCCTGCGTCACCGCTTTCGGGCTGAAAGCTGGGCACGGCAAAGGGCAAGGGTTCAATGACACCTTCGGTAATCTCGATCCGCAAAGGTCCGTCCTGCGCCTGCGCAACCGAGGCAACACCGCCGATAAGCGCGAGACATATGCTCAGAATTCGTACAATCATTTGATGCGCATCCTTTCAGGATTAAAGGTCATCTCAATATTCTGCCATTGACCGAATTTTTCTACAGGAAGCTGGTAGCCGCGCGCACCACAGCGGATAATCGCCCGCCGTGCAGCTTCGAATGCCTGATCGGCGGCCCCCTGCGACCCGCCTGAACTGCTGGTCAGCTTGATCGAATTGGTCTGTGGCGTGCCATCCTGATTCATGGCGACGCTTACCACAACAGTAGTGCGCAATGCCTCCGAGGAAAGCGAACCGACGTTCCAGCACGAAGATACCGCCACGCGCAGCGATTCCTTCTCGCCCGCAGACAAGGGTGGACCGGACGGGGCCGACGGCGCGGGTGACGCGTCAGGTGTGCCCATGGCTTCTGCGAGCGCTGCCGCCACGGCGTCTTTGTCCGTTGTCGGCTCGGGCTTGGGGGCCTCGGGCTTAGGCGTTTCCGGTTTTGGGGTTGCAGGCTTGGGCGTTTCTGGCTTCGGCGTCTCGACAGGTTTCTCCGCCACCTGCGGCGCGGGTGGTGTCGGGCGACGTGCGGGTGGGCGGGCCGATTGATTCGGCGACGCTTTAGGTGCTTCCGCGGCTTCGGTCACGATCTGTGTCGTCGCCTCCTCGGGAGCGGTGGCTTCTTGCGCTTCTTCCACGACCTTCTCTGCCGGTGCGTCCGGTGTCGCCGCTTCGCGCAGAACTTCATCGGTGCGTGCCTCGGGATCCGGAGCCTCGACGGGTTCAGGGGCCACACGCTCTACGGGGCGCGGCACGGCGACGGGGGCCTCTTCAGGTGCGAGAACGGCGACATCTGCCGGCGGCTCGGGCAGTTCCGGTGCCTGCTCGCTCACCTCTTCAGAGGGCGGCGGCGCGACGGGTTCCGGCACGGGCTCTGGTTCCGGCGCTGGTTCTGGTTCGGGCGCAGGCTCCGCCTCGGGTGCGGGCTCGGGTTCAGGGGTGGGCTCCGGCTCGGGTGCAGGTTCGGGCGCAGGCTTCGCTGCTGCCTCTGCCTGCGCAGACTGCGCTGCAGCGACCATCTCGTCATATTGCGCGGCCGAAATGACCGAAACTTCCTGCATCTCCACAGGTTCGGTGCGCGAGGTAAAAATATTACCCAGCAACAGCCAGCCAATGAGCCCCAGGTGACCCGCGCCAGAGATGTAATGCCCCTTGTGCATACTTACCCGCCTGACGCGCCTGTGCCGTCCAACTTTGGTCCGCCGGTTTCAGTGACCAGACCAATGTTGCTAAAGCCACCTGCGTTCAACGCGCCCATGACTTCCATGATCGACGCATAAGGCACAGTCCCGTCAGCCCGCAGAAACACGCGGTCGCTGGCACGCTCTGCCGAAATGGCACGCAGCTTGGACACCAGATCATCGCGGCCGGTTTCGGTCTTCTGTATCTGCACAGAGCCGTCCGCGAGAACGGTCACGGTCAAAGGCTCCTCCTGCTCGGACGGCAGGGCCGTTGCCGCCGTCTTGGGCAGTTCAACCGGCACACCGACCGTCAACAAAGGCGCCGCGACCATAAAGATAATCAAGAGCACCAACATCACGTCAACAAACGGCGTGATGTTAATCTCTGCCATCGGCTGCGCCCGACCGCGACGGCGGCCACGGCCACCCCCGCCTTGTTTTTTCATCACACCACCTGCCATGGCTCAGCTATCCAGCTGACGGCTAAGAATGGTGGCAAATTCATCGGCAAAAGCTTCGTAGCCGCCCAGAATGCGGTCTGAATCCGCGCTCAGCTTATTGTAGAAAATAACCGCCGGAATAGCTGCCAAAAGGCCGATCCCCGTGGCCAGCAATGCCTCGGCGATACCGGGGGCGACGACAACAAGACTGGTATTTTGTTGTGCGGCGATCTCGATAAAGGAGTTCATGATCCCGAACACGGTCCCGAACAGACCGATGAACGGCGCAGTGGACCCTGTGGTTGCCAACACGGGCAAGCCTTTTTGCAGACGCTCTGCTTCTTTGGCGATGGCCACGTCCATGCTGCGGTCGATCCGCGCGGTGGCACCGGGGATCAGCCCGCCATCCTCGCGATGCGACCGACGCCATTCCGTCATACCGGCGGCGAAAATCTTTTCGGCAGCCCCATCGGGGTTCGAACCGATTGTGTCATAAAGCCCATCCAAAGGTTCGCCCGACCAGAACGCCTGATCGAACCGTTCGGCTTCGGCTTTGGCATGGCGATACTGGATCATCTTCTGGACAATGATCGACCACGACCAGAAGGACGCAGCGATCAACATGATCATCACGAGTTTTACGGTAATTGTCGCGCGGAGAAATAGGCCCAAGAGCGAGAAATCAATCTCGCTCGCCGCCGCCAGCGTTTCTGCTTCCATCGGTCCTGCTCTTTTCGTTGCGCCCCTTAGGGGCTTCATCTGCCTCAACGGCCCTGTTTTCCAAGGCGCTATTTGGCACAAGCTTAGCCGAAGGCAACATCTATTGCTAGGATTATGGGGGCTATCCGCCGGCTAGACAGGGATTGAGCGAAGTTTCGCTGGCAACCGACAGGGTTTACCGGAGGCCGCGATACAAACGATCGTGACCACCGCCCGAAACAGGACCACATCGCCGCGTTTGACCTCTTGCTGCATGACCATGCGTGCGGGCGTGATCGACGTGGGCCACGTCACGACATTCAGCATGTCATCAAAGACGGCGGGCTGGATATAGTCGCCTTCTACCCGTCGCACAGCAAAGACCACACCTTCGGCCTTCATCGCCAGCTGGTCGATCCCCATCTCGCGCACCCAATCACTGCGCGCCCGTTCTATATAGCGCAGGTAGTTCGCGTAATAGACGATCCCCGCCATGTCGGTATCTTCATAGTAAACGCGAATGGGTAGATGGTGGGTCACTGTACGGCTCCGATCCGGGCGAACAGGCGCAATGCGTGGGACGGGTCCTGTGCCACAGCGGGCATCACAGGGTCATAGGCTGCGCGCAACAGCGCTGCGATCTCGGGCTTCAGGATCGTTGCCCCATCGTGCAGCGCCAGCGGCGATGCCTCACGAAACGCGGCATCAGACCAAAGCACAAACGATTGCACGATCTGCCCAAGCGCCAGAGCCTGCGCCGGCATCGCGCTCAGCTGGGCATCCATGCGCAGGAAAACGAAACAGGCCTTGATCGCTCCCGCCTCGTCAAATCGGAACAGACGGTATTGATTGGCCCCCGCCGCTTCCAGCTTTTGGACCAAGGGGGTAAGGTCGGGGACCAGCCGGTCAAGATCAGGGACCTCTGTCAGCTCTGACCACTCCTTAAAGAAGAACATCATCAGATTGCTACCAAGCTCCGGATCCGTTTCGGACATGCTATGCCCCGCCAGCTGGCATGTCGCCTCTATCGCGCTTTTGACCACGATCAGCGTCGTATCATCAACGCCAAACACGACAGGCGCCAAGGGGCGGCCCCACCGGGCAAAGGCGTAGGTGTCGTCGCTTCGGGTAAACAGCGCTTCGATCTCTTGTGGTGTCATCTCAACTTCCAAATGGTCTTAAATCCTCGCCGAAGGCATTCCCGCCCTCAGCCAAACAAATCCGCCCGCGGCTTGGGCGGGGCCATCCCCAGATGCGTCCAGGCCTTCTGCGCCAGCATCCGGCCCCGCGGGGTCCGCTGGATCAGGCCTTGCTGAAGCAGAAAGGGCTCGATCACCTCTTCGAGCGCGTCGCGCGATTCAGATAGCGCTGCCGACATCGTCTCGATCCCGACCGGACCGCCCTGATAATTTTCGGCGATCAGGCGCAAATAACGGCGGTCCGCGCCGTCCAGCCCCAGCTGATCGACCCCCAAACGCGTCAGCGCCATATCGGCAAGCTCGCGTGTGACACGACCATCGCCCTCGACCACGGCGAAATCCACGACGCGGCGCAGCAGCCGGCCCGCGATGCGCGGCGTGCCACGGGCGCGTTTGGCAATCTCGCGTGCGCCGCCCTCATCGGCAGGGGCCCCCAGCTTGCGGGCGTTGCGGTCCACGATGATGAACAATTCATCCTCGGTATAGAACTGCAAACGCGTGGGAATGCCGAAACGGTCGCGCAGCGGCGTGGTCAACAGACCCATCCGCGTCGTCGCCCCGACCAGCGTAAAGGGCTGCAGCTCGATCCGCACGGTGCGCGCGGCGGGGCCCTCGCCTATCACTAGGTCTAGTTCAAAGTCTTCCAGCGCGGGGTACAGCACCTCTTCAACGGCTGGGTTCAGACGGTGGATTTCGTCGATGAACAAGACATCGCGGGCCTCGAGATTGGTCAGGATCGCCGCCAGATCGCCCGCCTTGGCCAGCACAGGTCCAGAGGTCATCCGAAAGCCGACCCCCAGCTCGCGCGCCATGATCTGCGCCAACGTCGTCTTGCCCAGACCGGGCGGGCCGTGGAACAGCGTGTGATCCATCGCCTCGCCGCGCTGCTTGGCCGACTGAATGAACACCTTGAGGTTCGCCCGCGCCTCTGCCTGACCGACGAATTCATCCAGCATCTGCGGGCGCAGGGCGCGGTCAAAATCACCGGGCAGCGGGTCCGGCCGCAAAGTTGGGTCACTGTCGATCATCAAATATCCAAGCAAAATTCATCAGGACGGCCACGCGCCTATGCGCATCCTATCCTTTAGGGGCAAGCAGTTTCAACGCCGCGCGGATCAACTGCGGGGTGTCGGCCTCGGGGTTCTCTCCGGCGGCTTGCGCCACCGCCCCTGCTGCATCCCCCGGCCCATAACCCAGATTGGCAAGCGCCGACAGCGCCTCTGCCTGGGCGGACTGGTTGGGCGGGGCGACGGGGCGACGTTTGGGTGACGCCGGTTCGATCACCTCCGCCGCCTCTACCTCGCCATGCGCTTCGGCCAGCGAACCGGTCATCGCCATCACGCCCGGAGCCTTATCCTTGAGGTCCAGAACCACACGCTGCGCAATTTTGGGGCCGACGCCCTTGGCCACTTTGACCGCGTTCCAGTCGCCAAGCGCGATGGCGCGGCTGACACCATCTGGCCCAAGCGCGCCCAGAATGGCCAGCGATGCCTTGGCCCCCACCCCCTGAACAGAGGTCAGCAGCCGGTGCCATTCTTTTTCCACCAAGGTTTGAAAGCCGAAAAGCTGCATGAGGTCTTCGCGGACCACAAGATCGGTGAACAGGGCTACGACCTCGCCCACGCCGGGCAACGCGGCCATCGTCCGGTCTGAACAATACACCAGATAGCCCACACCGCGCACATCAATCAGCAGATGGTCCGGCGCGCGGTAGTCGATGCGTCCTGTGATCTTGCCAATCATGCGCTTGCCCTTGCGACGGCCTGCGCCAGCGTGCTGGCCCCACCATGATGCGCATGACAAATCGCAATTGCCAATGCATCCGCCGCGTCCGGTCCCGCGATTTCTGCCCCTGGAAGCTGCATGCGCACCATATGAAGCACCTGCCCCTTATCCGCGTGACCAACCCCAACGACTGTTTTCTTGACCGTGTTCGGCGCATATTCACCCACAGCCAGCCCCGCCTGTGCGGGCACCAACATCGCGATCCCCCGCGCCTGCCCCAGCTTGAGCGTCCCCGCGCCATCTTTATTCACAAACGTCTGTTCCACCGCGGCAGAACCGGGACGGTAGGTCACCATGACGCGGGTCAACTGCGCGTGCAGCGACAGCAGGCGCGCGGCAAGCTCAGCCCCTTCGGACTGGCAAATGCCATTTGCGACATGCGTAATCCGGCTTCCGGCGACGTCGATCACGCCCCAGCCCATATTGCGCAACCCCGGATCAATACCGATTACCCGTATCATGTGCCCATTATCCTCACGTATTTTGTTTTGCCAAGGCAGTAGCACGAAACGCGAACATCCACCAAGGGTTTTGCACAGCGCCACACAAAAGTCACAATTGGACCAGAAGCCGCGATTTTGCGGCGGTTAGCGACGCTCGGATCGTCGAAAGCGACCTGCCTTCGCATCGACCCAAACCCCCTATCTATAGGCGCGAAACCGCCAAATGCTGCTATGCAGCAAACGCAGAACACACATGCGCCGGTGGGTGTTGTGAAGTGTTTTTATTCTGCCTAATTGCACAGCACACCGCCGGATAATCCGGCTTTCTTTATTCAAGGATGGCTCTCATGGCTGTTTACTATAATACCCCAACCACCTACGGCACCGCCGCTGCTGTAAATCGTTTTTTCGCGCGTCTTGGTGATGTTGCTGGCAACCTGACCAAATGGAACGATGCCCGTGTGACACGCAACGCCCTGTCCGCTCTGTCCGACCGTGAGCTCGACGATATCGGTCTGGTCCGTGGTGACATCGAACGCGTCGCACTGAACCACTTTATCCGCTAAGGTTCGATGACTGATTGCGCCCAAGGGGCTGCCAACCCAAAGCACAAGCCACGCACATCTGAATGATCTGCGTGGCAGACTATATTTTACGTCACTGAAACACGACGGTGCAGATCACCGTCCCCCAGGGATCCTATCCGCGAAAGACCGGGCCCAGCTTACGCGCCAACGCTTGCGTCACCGGATCGGCCTGCAGAACCCACGCCCCCGCCTGTTCGACAATTGTGCCCTGCGCCAATGTCGCCAGACGCACATCATAGGTCGTGGGGCCGATGGCCGCCAAAACAAACCCTTTGAAGCAGACGAAAAGTACCACCAGCCCAACCAGCAGTTTGGTCGGCACCCGAAGGCCGCGCCGCGCCGGATGCGCGACCACCAGCCCGTCGGCACGAATGGTGGTGTAATAGCCCTGAGCGAGCCTGATTTTCTTACTCTCTAAACTCTTTACGCGTGATCCAAATTGTTGACGAGCATCAACCATGGCAGCCTCTATTTGCTAAAGGCCCCCACCTCTCGCAGGATCACAATAAAGCAAGAATGTGTCAAATTCTCTGCATTTCGACCTTGTTCGTGGCGAAAATTGACAACGATTATGGCATTTTCTGGACAGTCAGCGTGGTCCAGTCGCCAATCACCTCGCGGTTGACCAGATTGATGCCGGATTGTGCATAAACCTCGACTACGTCGTCAGCCTGTTCATTTAAAATGCCAGATAGAATCGCATAGCCCTCGGGGGCCAGCGCCTCGGCCATATCGGGGGCCAGTGCTACCAGCGGCCCTTTTAGGATATTGGCGAACACCAGATCGAAGGGCGCGCGTGAGGCCAGTTCGGGATGGTCAAACCCCGCCGCCTCGACGCAGATCAGACGGTCGGTCAGATTATTCGCGGCAGCGTTGGCGCGGGCCACGTCCACTGCGACCTCATCAATATCGCTGGCCAACACCGGGTTCGGCCAGATGCGTGCCGCCGCCATGGCCAGAACCGCCGTCCCGCAGCCGATATCCGCCACGTTCTGCCCGACCATGCCGCCGTTCGCCAGCCGGTCCAACGCACGCAGGCAGCCCAACGTCGTGCCATGGTGCCCCGTCCCAAAGGCCATCGCCGCCTCGATCAACAGCGGCTCGCACCCTTCGGGCACCCTGTCAGCATCATGGCTGCCATAGACAAAGAACC
This sequence comes from Sulfitobacter sp. M22, assembly GCF_021736025.1. Lineage (NCBI taxonomy): Bacteria > Pseudomonadati > Pseudomonadota > Alphaproteobacteria > Rhodobacterales > Roseobacteraceae > Sulfitobacter > Sulfitobacter sp. M22. The sequence goes on from NZ_WMEC01000001.1 coordinate 1,956,447, forward strand.
GGCCCGCCTCGACCGGCGACAACTCGCGGCGCACATGCGCAACCCAATCGGTTTCAGGCAGTTCCGACACGACGAATTCCTTCGACCCCATAGAGGCCGCCAGAACCGCCAGCGCGGTTTCGTCCGGTGCCTCTTCGAAATAGCCGCCGACCTCCCACAGGCCCGATCCGTCTTCGATCTCGAACACGCCGACGCCGGTAGGTTCGGGCACCAGCCGCTCCATTGCTTCGCCCAAAGCATAGGCGGGCTTGCGTCCTTCGAGGGTCGTCAAAGCTGTGAATGTTGGCATGGGAAACTCCGTCAGGATCGCCGATATCGCCGCGCGACATCAGGCAGGGTCAATGAATGCTACTCGGCCGGGGCGGGCAGCGGATTGGAAAAAATCGTCTCGTGGCCCGGCACGGGATGGCGCGGGATCATCAAGGACAGCAACAGCGACACCAGCGCCATCCCCGCCGCGAGAAAGAAGACCGCCGCGGGCGACACCAGCCACAACAGGCCCAGCCCCACAGGCAGGAACACCGCCGCGATATGGTTGATGGTAAAGGCCACCGCCGCCGTAGGCGCGATATCGGCAGGGTCGGCAATCTTCTGAAAATAGGTCTTGAGCGCCAGCGCCAGTGCAAAGAACATGTGATCCAGCACATAAAGGGTCGCAGCCACCACCACGCCCCACCCCAGATAATAGACACCACCATAAGCCAAAAACACCATGATCAGACCGATATATTCAAAGCTCAGCGTGCGGCGTTCCCCAAAGAACCCCACAGCCCGCCCCATCAGCGGGGCAAAAATCATATTGGCGATTAGGTTGATCAGATACAGCATGGTGATCTCGTGCACATCAAACCCGAACCGTTCGACCATCATGAAACCCGCAAAAACGACAAAGATCTGCCGCCGCGCGCCCGACATGAATTGCAGCGCATAGTAAAGCCAATACCGTTTGCGCAGCACCATCTTCTTGATCTGCGGTGTCGGGGCCTCGAACTGAGGATAAGCCACCAGCGCCACCAGCGCGATCACCGCCGTCACGCCGCCGCCGATCAGATAGACGATGTTATAAGACAGCGACAACGTCTCCCACAGCCCCATGATCGCCAGATAGGCCACAAGCGTCGCCGCCGATCCGGCCGCCATCAGCCAGCCGATCATCCGCGGCGCATCCTCGATCTTCAGCCATTGTAGCTGCAGCGACTGGTTTACCGTTTCGTAATAGTGAAACCCGATAGAGCTCAGCATCGTGATGGTCAGGATACCGCCCATCGACGGGAACCACGCGGTCAGCGCCGTCGCGACCCCCAGCAGCACCAACGACACCAGCCCCAGAACCTGTTCGCGTACAAAGAGGATGATCGCAATCACTCCGACCGCCAGAAAGCCCGGAATCTCGCGCACTGTATGCAACAACCCGATGTCCGAGCCATCAAACGCCGCGACCTCGATCACAAAGTTATTCAACAGCGCCGACCACGTATTGAACGCAATCGGCATGGCCAACGCCATGAGGAACAGCAGCGCCACAGGGCGTCGCCAGAACGGCTGATGCTTGGCATCTTCAAGGGTCACATATTGGGTCATGGGCATTTCCTTACCCCTGTTCCCACCCCTTGACGAGATCAAATCACCCAGCCCGGCCGGACGCCGTCAGCAACGGCAGCTTCCAAATGGCCCAAAATCCTCGCCGAAGGCAGTCTTGCCCATCGGGCAAGAAAGAGCCGCGCCTAGTAAAAACTCTGCGGGTCAATGTCGACAGCGATGCGCACGTCGTTCTTCAACCGCAACTGTGCGACCCATTTCGCCAGCGCCTCTTGCAAGGGGGCGGCCTTTTCGGCCTTGACCAGCAGCCGCACGCGGTGGCGCCCGCGCACCCGTGCGATTGGCGCGGGGGCCGGGCCATAGACCTGGGCCCCTACGGCACGCAGCGGCCCATCTTGCCGCGCCAACTGGTTGCCCGCATCGAACAGCGCGGCGACATCCGGCCCACTCAGGATAATCCCCGCCATCCGGCCATAGGGCGGCACGCCCGCGTGACGTCGCTCTCCGGCCTCGGCTTTCCAAAAGCCCTCTTCGTCGCCCACAAGGATAGCACGGATCACGGGATGGTCAGGTTGAAACGTCTGCAGCAGCGCGGTGCCCGGGGCCTCTGCCCGTCCGGCACGCCCCGCGACCTGCCGCATCAGCTGATAGGTCCGTTCTGCCGCGCGCAGGTCCGACCCCATCAGGCCCAAATCGGCGTCGATCACCCCCACCAGCGTGAGATTGGGAAAGTTGTGCCCTTTGGCGACCAGCTGCGTGCCGATGATGATATCCGCCGCCCCGTCGGCAATCCCCGCGATCTCGGCCTTCAGCGCGCGGGCCGATCCGTACATATCCGAACTCAGCGTCGCGACCCGCGCCTCTGGCCAAAGCGCTGCGGCCTCTTCGCCCAACCGCTCCACCCCCGGACCCACGGCAGCCAGCTTGCCTTCGACCTCGCACGACGGGCAGGCCTCGGGCATGGATTTGCTTTCGCCGCATTGGTGGCAGACCAGTCGTTTGAGGTAGCGATGTTCGACCATCCGCGCATCGCAATGATCGCAGCCTATTTGATGCCCGCAGGCGCGGCACAGGGTCACCGGCGCATAGCCGCGGCGGTTGATGAACAGCATTGCCTGTTCGCCCCGTTCCAGCCGCTTGTCGACCTCGACCTTCAACGTGGGCGACACCCATTTGTCGCTCGGCAGGCCTTCGCTTCGCATATCAATCGCGCCCATCGTTGGCATCACCGCCGGCCCAAAGCGCGAGGTCAGCTCGACCCGCGTATATTTCCCAGCCTCGGCGTTGGCCCAGCTTTCCAACGACGGTGTAGCCGAGGCCAACACCACCTGCGCCCCGCAGATCGACGCGCGCAGAACGGCCATGTCACGGGCGTTATACAGCACGCCCTCTTCTTGCTTGTACGAGGTGTCATGTTCCTCATCGACAACGATCAGACCAAGGTTCTGGAACGGCAAAAACAGCGCCGAGCGCGCGCCAATCACCACCTGAGCCTGCCCCTGCCCGACCATTTTCCAGATGCGACGCCGCTCTGTCATGGTGGCACCCGAATGCCACTCGGCAGGTTTCGCGCCAAACCGCGCCTGCACACGGTGCAAGAACTGCTCAGTCAGCGCAATTTCCGGCAGCAGCACCAAGGCCTGCCTGCCGGACTTTAGCGCGGCGGCCACGGCCTCCAGATAGACTTCGGTTTTGCCCGATCCAGTCACACCGCGCAGCAAGGTGGTCCCGTATTTGCCCGAGGCCACCCCCGCCGCCAGCAGCGCCGAGGCCGAGGCCTGATCGTCTGTCAGCTCTTTGCTGGGCAAGCTCGGGTCCATGCGCATGAACGGCAAATCGCGCGGGCTGTCCTGTTCCAGCACTGCACCTTGGGTCACCAGGCCCTTGATCACCGACGCCGTTACCCCCGACATCTCGGCCAGTTCCTTTAGCGTGAAGGACAGATCGCCATACTCCGCCAGAGTTTCCAACACGCGACGGCGCGCGTCGGTCATCCGGTCAGGATCCCCCTCGCCGCGCCGGTAAATTTTGCGCATCGATGGCGGGTCACCCAACCCCGGCGCACGCGTCGCCAGCCGCAGCATCGCGGGCATCGGCGTCAGCGTATATGCGGCAGCGCGAGTCAAAAAACTGCGCAGTTCTTCGCGCATGGGGGCCGCATCGAGCACGCGGATCACCGACCGTATTTTGGACAGCTCATAGTCCCCCTGCCCAGCGCCCCAGACAACACCGATCACCTTGCGCGGGCCCAAGGGCACCTCGACGAAGGCACCCATATGGCAGCCGCCTTCAGGCGCCTTGTAATCCAGCGCACGGCCCAGTGGCTGGGTGGTCATCACGGCCACCAGCTCGTTTGCATGAAAAAATTCTGGCGGTTTCACCAACTGCTCCGGGCCGGGGTTACGGGAATTAGGGTTCCAGCTTGTCGGATGATGCGCTAAAGCCCTAGGCGACAGACATAGCCATTCCTGCTGCCTATTCCAACCTGAAGGACGTAACATGAAATTCTTCGTAGATACCGCCGAAATCGATGCCATCGCCGAACTGAACGATCTGGGGATGGTAGACGGGGTCACAACAAACCCGTCGCTGATCCTGAAATCCGGCCGCAACATTCTGGAAGTCACAAAAGAGATCTGTGATCTGGTCGACGGCCCCGTCTCTGCCGAAGTTGTCGCCACCAAAGCGGACGACATGATCGCCGAAGGCCGCAAGTTGGCCGAGATCGCTGAGAACATCACCGTAAAACTGCCCCTGACCTGGGACGGCCTGAAAGCGTGCAAAGTGCTTTCGGACGAGGGTAAGATGGTTAACGTCACGCTCTGCTTCTCGGCAAACCAAGCGTTGATCGCCGCCAAAGCGGGTGCGACATTCATCTCTCCGTTCATCGGGCGTTTGGATGATATCAACCTTGACGGTATGGACCTGATCCAGGACATCCGCACCATCTATGATAACTACGGCTTTGAAACCGAAATCCTTGCCGCGTCGATCCGCACCGTGAACCACGTGCTGGATGCCGCGCGTATCGGTGCCGATGTCATGACCGCCCCGCCAGAAGTGATCAAGAAACTGGCGTCGCACCCGCTGACAGACAAGGGTCTTGAGACCTTTATGGCAGACTGGGCAAAGACAGGTCAGAACATCCTCTGATCGCCTGATCAAGCCCAGACAAAGGGGTACGCGCCACACTTCTGCGCGTGCCCACCCCACCCCGCATGTCACGCGGCAGTGCCACATGCGCCCCGGATCAAAGCCGCGCCGACGCTGCCTTGCCTCCGCCCCGCCGTTGCATCGCAAACGGGCGGTTTGACGCCGAAATACCACCCCTATACCAAAAGAAAAAAGCAGATTTAGCCTGACGCGCATGCTATGTCAGTGCCAAATATAAAAAAGAGACCCGCATGAGCAGTAACCACAAAATCGAAGATTCCCTTCGGGAAGCGATTATTTCACAGCCCGACGTCATCCTTGACGACAACGACGTGATGCAGGCCCTGATCGCCGCGAATGAACGCGCGATGGGGGGCAATATCGTCGATCTGCGCGGCATCGCCATGGACCGGCTGGAAACCCGTCTGGACCGGCTTGAGGACACACACCGCAACGTGATCGCCGCGGCCTATGAGAACCTTGCGGGGACCAACCAGATTCACCGCGCGATCCTGCGCATGCTTGACCCTGTAGATTTCGAACCCTTCCTCAAGGATCTCGGGGGCGAGGTTGCCGATATCCTGCGGGTCGACGCTGTGCGACTGGTGTTGGAATCTGCCGAGAATGACGATGATCCCGCGATCAAGCGTTTGGGCGATGTGCTGAACGTAGCAGAGCCGGGGTTCATCGACGACTATCTGTCAAACGGGCGCGGCGGCACGGTGCGTCAGGTTACCTTGCGCGGTGTCCAGCACAGCCCCGAACATATCTACGGCGGATCTGCCGACTGGATCCGGTCCGAAGCCTGCCTCAAGCTGAACTTTGGTGCGGGCCGTTTGCCGGGCCTGCTGATCCTCGGGTCGGAAGACCCCCATATGTTCAGCCCGCAACAAGGCACCGACCTGCTGGGGTTCTTCGCCGGCGTGTTCGAGCGGACAATGCGCCGCTGGCTGTCTTGAGCGGCGCAAACGCGATTCTGATCAGCCCCGCCGCGCGGGACGCCCTGCAAAACTGGCTGGACCATCAGCGTGCGCTCAGGGGCGCGGCTGAAAATACGATTACTGCCTATCGGGGAGATTTGATCGATTTCCTCGCTTTCATGACCCTGCACAAAGGCGACAGCCAAGGTCTGGGCGCGCTGTCAAAGATCACCATCACAGACATGCGCGCTTGGATGGCGCAGACGCGCAGCGCCGATGTCGGACCGCGGTCGATGGCCCGCAAACTGTCGGCGGTCAAGGCGTTCTACCGCTGGCTGGCAGAGCGTGAGGGGTTCGAGCCCACCGCCGTGCTGTCGACCAGATCACCGAAATTCCCCAAAAAGCTACCGCGTCCGCTGGCGATTGATGCGGCGCAAGCGATGATCGACAGCGTTGAAATGCAATCGCGCCATGCGTGGGTGGCCGCGCGGGATGTGGCGGTGCTGACCCTGCTGTGGGGCTGCGGGCTGCGCATATCCGAGGCGCTTGGCCTCAAGGGTGCCGACGCGCCCCTGCCAGAGGTGCTGCGCATCGTCGGCAAGGGGGGCAAGGAACGGGTGGTGCCTGTCCTGCCCGCGGCACGCGATGCGGTGGACGCCTATTTGCAGGTCTGCCCCTATGGTCGGGAACGGGACGCGCCGTTGTTTCGCGCGGTGCGTGGTGGCCCCTTGGCCGCGCGGGCAATATCGCAGGTCATGGCGGACGCACGGATGCAGCTTGGCCTGCCCGCCAGCGCCACACCCCACGCGCTGCGCCACAGCTTTGCCACGCATCTGCTGGATGCGGGCGGCGATTTGCGTGCGATCCAAGAGCTATTGGGCCACGCGTCGCTCTCCACCACCCAAGCCTATACCGCCGTTGATACCGCCCGCTTGATGGATGTCTACAACCGCGCCCACCCCAAGGCGGGCGGCGGCAATTAACGATCCAGCTGGGTGACGAAATCCTGCGCCGCTTTGGTCGGGTCGGCCAGTCCCTGCGCCACACGGTCGCTCAGCTCGGTCAGCGCGGCCTTGGCTTTTGGCTTTTCCAACTGCGCCAACAACGCTTGTTTTACCGCCTGCTCGAACCAATAGCGCGCCTGAGCGGCACGGGCGTGCTGCCAGAACCCCTGGGCACGCCGCCAATCTGTCAGCGTCTCTACCTCTGCCCACGCTTCGTTTAGCCCGTTTTCCTGTAACGCAGAGACCATCATCGCTTTGGGAAATCCCTTGGGATCTTGAGGCCGTTTGCGCAGCAAGCGCAGGGCACCGGCATAATCGGCGCAGGTGCGCGACGCGGCGGGTTTCAGGTCCCCATCGGCTTTGTTGATCACGATGATATCCGCCATCTCCATGATGCCACGCTTGACACCTTGCAGTTCGTCCCCGCCTGCGGGGGCCAGCAACAGCAAGAACACATCTGACATCTCGGCCACCACAGTCTCGGACTGGCCGACGCCGACCGTTTCGATCAGCACCACGTCAAAGCCAGCTGCCTCGCAGAGGGTCACCGCCTCGCGGGTGCGGCGGGCAACGCCGCCCAGATGCGTTTGGCTGGGCGACGGGCGGATGAAAGCATCGCGCTCGCGTGACAAGAGATCCATGCGAGTCTTATCCCCCAATATCGACCCGCCGGACCGCGAAGAGGACGGGTCGATCGCCAGCACAGCCACTTTAAGCCCGCGCCGGATCAGCATCATCCCAAAGCTTTCGATAAACGTGGATTTCCCAACCCCCGGCGTGCCAGAAAGACCAATCCGCAGCGCCTCGCGTCCTTTTGGCAAAGCTGCGAGCAGTTCCGTTGCCTGTGCGCGGTGATCGTCACGCCCGGATTCGACCAGCGTGATCCCCCGTGCCAACGCACGGCGTTCGCCTGCTGCTATGCCCTTGGCCAAATCATCGTTGTTCATAGGTTCTGCCCCCTCGCGCCTCTTGCCCCATATTTTCAATCCCACAGGCGCAAATGTCCAGACCGCAGGCCGGCCCTTGGCCCCGCCGCGGCTTTCGCCCATAACCACCGATATGGCTTTTACTCTTCCCATAGACCACGTCATGCCACAGGTGATCGACGCGCTGCGCAGCAGTGGCCGCGTTGTGCTGCAAGCGCCCCCCGGTGCGGGCAAGACCACCCGCGTCCCACTGGCAATGCTGGACGCAGGGCTGACCGCTGGCCGCATCCTGATGCTGGAACCGCGCCGCCTTGCCGCGCGTGCAGCCGCCGAACGTATGGCCGCGACCTTGGGCGAAGATCCGGGGCAAACTGTGGGCTTTCGTGTGCGCGGTGCCAGCGCCATCAGCAAGGCCACGCGGATCGAGGTCGTGACCGAGGGCATCCTGACCCGCATGTTGCAAGACGACCCCGACCTGCCCGGTGTCGGTGCGGTTATCTTTGACGAATTCCACGAAAGGTCCCTGAACGCGGATCTGGGCCTCGCGCTTTGCCTAGAGGTGGCCGAAGCGCTGCGCGATGACCTGTTGATCGTCGCCATGTCCGCCACGCTGGACGCCGCCCCCGTCGCCGCCCTGATGCAGGCCCCGGTGGTCACCTCCGAAGGGCGCAGCTTTCCGGTCACATCCCATTGGCTGGACCGGCCAGTGGGCAAGCAACGGTTTGAACAGGCCGCTGCCGACCTGGTGCTGCATGCGCTGGACACCGCCCCAGGCTCGGCGCTGGTGTTCCTGCCCGGCGAAGGCGAGATACGGCGGGTTGAGAGCGCGCTGACCGGGCGGCTGCCTGCGGATTGCACGCTTGCTCCGCTCTTCGGCGCGATGGATTTCAAAGCGCAGCGCGCTGCGATTGCCCCCGCCAAAACGGGACGCAAAATTGTGCTGGCGACCTCTATCGCGGAAACCTCCCTGACCATCGAAGGGGTGCAAATCGTGGTGGACGGGGGTCGCGCACGGCGAGCGCAGTTCGATCCGTCTTCGGGCATGTCGTGGCTGGTCACCGACCGCGTGACCCGCGCCGAGGCGACGCAGCGCGCGGGCCGTGCGGGGCGTGTATCCGAAGGGGCCGCGTTCAAGCTTTGGACACGCGGCGAGGAAGGTGCGCTTACCGCCTACCCCCCCGCCGAGATCGAGGCGGGCGATCTATGTGCCTTTGCGTTGGAACTGGCGGTCTGGGGCGCACAGGCCAGCGATCTGAAATTCGTGACCCCGCCCCACGAAGGCCGTCTGGCCGAGGCGCAAAGCGTGTTGCATATGCTTGGCGCGCTGGATGTGACGGGCCGCATCACCGACCATGGCCGCGTTTTGGCCAAGATGCCGTTGCACCCGCGACTGGCCCATATGGTTGCCAAGGGCGGACGCAGCGCCCCGACCCTTGCTGCGATCCTGTCGGAACGTGACCCTTTGCGCGGCGGCTCTGTCGATTTGGGGCTGCGTCTGGAAGCAGTCGCGGGCAAACGTGTTCCCGCCGAGGTCAACCACGCCGCCCTTGCCCGCATCAAACAAGACGCCAAACGGCTGGCACGCGGCCAAACTGGCACCGGCCCCGACACGTTGGGGATGCTCGCCGCACTCGCCTATCCCGACAGGATCGCGCTGCGGCGCAAAGGGGACGCGCCGCGGTTTGTGATGTCCGGTGGCAAGGGCGCGATCCTGTCCGAGAGCGATCCGCTGGCGGGGGAACGTTTGCTGGTGGCGACCGACCTTGATGGCGACCCGCGCGAGGCGCGCATTCGCCAAGCCGCGCGCCTGTCCGACAGCGATCTGCGCGATACCTTCCCCGATCAGATTGCATGGCATCAGGTCTGCATTTGGTCCCGACGCGAGGGCCGTGTTCTGGCGCGGCAGCAGGAACGTTTTGGGGCGCTGGTGCTCGACGACAGGGCATGGTCCGACGCCCCCGCCGAAGACATCGCGCAGGCCATGCTCGACGGGGTGCGGCAGCTGGGGCTAATGCCCGGCAAAGCGGCGGCACTGTTTCTGGCACGGGCACGGCTGATGGGCGATGGTTTCCCCGATTTCAGCGAGGATCATCTGCTTGGGACCTTGGAGGATTGGTTGCCCGGTCACCTGGCAGGTGTCCGCAGCACCGCCGACTGGAAGGCGTTTGATTTACTGCCCGCCCTGACCGCGCGGCTCAGCTGGGACGACCAGCAGACGCTCGACCGCGCCGCCCCTGCACATTTCACCACGCCGCTGGGGCGCAAGATCGCGATTGATTATAGCGAAACGCAGCCCCAGATCGCCCTGCGTCTGCAAGAGGTTTTTGGCACCACCCGTCACCCCATGATCGCAGGCCAGCCCTTGCAGATCACGCTGCTGTCCCCCGCGCAGCGACCCGTGCAGGTGACCACCGATTTGCCGGGGTTCTGGGCGGGGTCCTATGCCGACGTGCGCAAGGATATGCGCGCCCGCTATCCGCGTCACCCCTGGCCCGAAGACCCGACGCAGGCTGACCCCACGCTGCGGGTCAAGCCACGCGGCACCTAAGGAGCTGGTTTTGTCGCGGCGTGGCCAGCAAGGACCAGCAGCCCGCCCGCAATCGCCCAGTTCTTGACAAAGATCGACATCTGCCATGGATCATCGGGGATAAAGTGGAAGACGCTGGTCGCCATACAATACAGCGCCAACGCAAAGCTCATCGGGGCAAGCCAAAGGCCGAAGATCAGGCTGATCGCCGCCACCCCGTTGAATAGCATCGCGGGCCAGACGAGGAACACGGGCAATCCGCGATCCGCCAGCAAACCCTGCGCCGCAGCGGGGTCAACGAGCTTTTGCACACACCCCGCAACAAAAAGGGCCGCCAAAAGCAGGCGGCCCACGTAAATTACAACAGACGAAACTCGCAGCATCAGGCAGCGGCAGGCGCAAAGGTCATCGCCAGACCGTTAATGCAGTGGCGTTTGCCCGTGGGTGCGGGGCCATCATCGAACACATGGCCCAGATGGCCGCCGCAGCGATCGCAATGCACCTCGGTCCGCGTGGTAAAGAACCCCTTGTCCGGCATCGTTTCGACAGCATCGTCCAGCGGGGCGAAGAAGCTGGGCCAGCCGGTGCCGCTTTTGAACTTGGTCTTCGAACTATAAAGCGCCTGATCACAACCTTTGCAGTGGAACACGCCTTTGCGGACCTCATCGTTCAGCGGGCTGGTAAACGCGCGTTCGGTATCACCCTCGCGCAGGACGGCATATGCGTCATCGCCCAGTTGCGCGCGCCATTCGGCAGGGGTGCGGCTGACTTCAAAGTCGCCCTGCGCCACGGTCCCCGCCTGCGCCGCCGCGCCTACGCCAAACGGCAAGGCCGCCATCGTCATCGTTGTGCATTTCAGAAAATTCCGGCGTTTCATAATACCCCCTTAAGGTCGCGGTACTGCGGATAGATTGGATGTCTGTTGAAAGGGCCGCCGGATGTTGCGCAGGGCGCAGACATCCGGCGGTACTCGTTACCTGACACAAAGGTGCCGTTACTGGATAAACCCGTTGGCGGAACACAAGGTTCCGCGACAACAAACTTGTTACCAAACCACGCCAAACAAAAACGGCGCGGACCCTCAGCGACATGGGCGCGTTGCCTGTGTCGACCTGAGTTGATGAGATACACGGAAGACGGAAATAAGAAGTTTCGCTGCGAAGGTAAAAAATCGCAGCTTTTAGTAAACTTTCTTGAAAACCGTTTAGAAACAGAAGTTTCGCCCGCTCAAAAGCGCGCGAAACCCGAATACATACAGTGGTTAGCCCGTTAAATGCGGGTCAAAGCTCAGACATGGCACCTGCGGCCAGCACAGCGCCGGTAGGTGCACCTGTAGGCGAGCCGCCGACGGGTTCATCCGAAATCGCCAGCGTGATCTGTGCCGCCTGGCTGCGTAGCTCTGACGGTACAAGGATCCGCGTCGTCTCGCTGTCAGGCAGAACGCCCAAGGAAACCGGGGCCTGATCGGGCAGGATCGCCCAAAGCTCTAGCACACGACCCTCGTTCGCGGTGCCCGCGACGCGGCGCAGCGCGATCTCGTGCTTGACGGGTTCGACCACGGCCAACACCTGCAACGGGCTGCTCTCACTGACCAGCTGCGCCGCCAGAACGGTCGGCTGACCACCAGGTTGTGTTTTGACCTCAAGCAGTTGCACCCCTAGGTAGCCTGCAAAAAGCAGCGATGCCATCGCCACACCTTGCCACAGCCACAGGCGTTGCAGGATCGTAACCCGCTGTTTCGGGAAGACCTGTGCCATCAGCTTTTTCTTGATCCGCGCAGGCGGCGCGACAGGGTCAATCCCGTCGGTCATCGCGGTCATGCGTTCCTGCCAGAACACAACGCGGTCAGCGAAATCGCGTTCGGTTCCGATGCGGCGGCGGGCAGCGATCATATCATCGTCAGAGGACAGACCCAGCACCATTTCAGCGGCGAGCAGATCGTCATCGGGCATTTCAGGCGTTTGGGTCATTGGCTCATACACTCCCGCAGGGCGATCAGGCCACGGCGCAGCCATGTGCGCATCGTGTTCAGCGGGACACCAAAGCGTTCAGCCAGATCCGAATAGGTATCGCCGTCCAGATAGGCCCCGCGAATGGCGCGGCCGCGGTCTTCTTCCAGCGTATCAAGACACCCCGAAAGGCGCGACGCCTCGGAGGAGGCCACAGCATATTGTTCCGGCGTGGGTCCGGGCGACACAAGCTCAAAGCCGGGCGTGTTCACATCCTGATGGCCTTTCTTACGCGCGCGCAGCCGGTCAATCGACGTATTCCGCGCAATCGTAATCAACCACGTCATCGGGCTAAGACCATTGGCGTTGTACTTGTCGGCATTGTTCCAGATTTTGACGAAACTGTCTTGCATGGCGTCCTCTGCTGCGGCGCGTTTGTTCAACACACGCAGACAAACCCCGAAAAGTTTCGAGGAAACGCGATCGTACAGTTGGTCAAACGCTGCGCGATCTTTCAACGCGACACGGGCAATCAAGTTTTCGATCTCTTGTCGGTCCATTTGCACGGGCCATCTCTCCACCAGAACGTGTTTTCAGCGTTACGCCGAAACCTACGGCACTCAGTACATTTGTCCAGCACCACCTTAACACCGGACAGTTTTGTGTACCCCAGCTTCAGCGGATTGGCCAATGCGTAATCGGTGCACCGGCGCGAGGCCGCAGAAATGGATGCCCATGTTCACAAGCTATGGACGCAGCGCAATCTTGCGCGTTTAGTCGGGTCATGGCTGGCCAGCGGCGCATCGCGCCAAGGCTGCTTGCAGGTCACGAAAGGAGCATCGCGATGCCGCACCCGACACACCACACCTACGACGTTGTCATCATTGGTGGCGCGATCTTTGGATCATCGGTCGCATGGTGGCTGACGCAGATGGCAGGTTTTGACGGTAGGGTTCTGGTGGTCGAGCGCGACCCGACCTATGAATTTGCCGCCACCAGCCACACCAACAGCTGTATCCGGCAGCAGTTCAGTTCATCAATTAACGTGCAGGTGTCGCAGTTCGGCGCCGAGTTCATCAAGAATTTCCGCCGGTTTATGGGCGATGATCCAGAGGTGCCGCATCTGGCGCTGCAAAGCTTTGGCTATCTGTACCTTGCAGACACGCCTGAGTTTGCAAAAACCTTGCAGCAGAACCAGAAAATCCAAATGGCACTGGGGGCTGGCACGCAACACATGACCCCCGCCGAAGTCGCCGCCGCCTATCCTTTCTACCAACTTGATGACATCCTAGCCGCCAACCACAACCGTGTGGACGAAGGCTATTTTGACGGCGGCACCATGTTTGACTGGTTCAAACGCATGGCCCGCCGCAACGGGGTGGAATATCTGCACGACGAAGTGACGGCGATGACCAAAGCCCCCGGTGGCAAATCCGTCACCCATGTGAGGCTGAAATCCGGCGCGACCGTGGCCTGCGGGACGGTGGTCAATGCCTCTGGTCCGCGGGCGGCTGCGACGGCAGGCATGGCTGGGATCACCCTGCCGGTCGAGCCGCGCAAACGCTACACCTTTGTGTTCGATGCCGCCAAACCGCTGGACCGCGACCTGCCGCTGACGATTGACCCCTCGGGCGTACATTTCAGAACCGAAGGGAAATACTATATGGCCGGTTGCCCCCCGTACGAAGACCCTGCGGTCGCCTATGATGACTTTGCCTTTGACCACAGCCTGTGGGAGGACAAGGTTTGGCCCGCCATCGCGACCCGCGTCCCGCAGTTCGATCAGGTCAAGGTGATCAACGAATGGGTAGGGCACTACGATTATAACACGCTGGATCAGAACGCGATTGTCGGTCCGCACAGTGTGGTCGAGAATTTCCTGTGTCTGAATGGCTTCTCGGGTCACGGGCTACAGCAGGCCCCTGCGTTGGGGCGCGGGATCGCCGAATGGATTGCCTATGGCGCATACCGCACGCTGGACCTAAGCCCCTACGCCTACCGCCGGATCGAGCAAAACCAATCGCTGATTGAAAAGGCGGTGATTTGATCCCCCTGCCCCGATGACATACCCATACCAGGCAACACCCCTTTGTGCGGGCGCGCAGCCTTGCTTGGCCTCGCAAAACGATAGTGGAAGGAAAACGACATGATGAAGAAACTGGTTCTGACGGGGGCCGCAGGGCGGCTTGGGTCTTACCTGCGTGAACCCCTGTCCAAGATGTGCCAAGAACTGGTCAGCACCGACATCGTCGATGATATCGGCACGCTCTACGAAGGCGAAAGCTACGCCAAGGCCGATGTCGCCGTCTATGACCAGATCGCGCCGCTGCTGGAAGGTGCCGATATGGTTGTCCACTTCGGTGCCATCGTCGACGAGAAACCCTTCGAGGAACTGCTGGGGCCGAATTTTGTCGGGTCTTACAACGTGTGGGAAGCCGCCTATCAGCACGGGTTGCAACGGGTCGTCTATGCCTCGTCAATCCACGCCGTAGGCATGCACAAGAAATCCGACTTCATCGGCATCGACGCGCCCCACAAACCCGATACGTTCTACGGCCTCGCCAAATGCTTTAGCGAAGACCTTGCGTCGATGTATTGGGACAAACGCGGGCTAGAGGCCGTGTGCCTGCGTATCCTCAGCTGCGCACAGGTCAACAACACCCGCGCTTTGGGGTCTTGGCTGTCCTATGACGATCTGATCCAGCTGGTCACCCGCGCCGTTGATACGCCGTCGGTCGGCTTCAGCGTTGTCTACGGCGTGTCCAACAACGACCGCGCCCCCGTGGACAATGCCAAAGCGTCCTTCCTCGGCTACCGCCCGAAAGACAACGCGGAACAGTTCGCCGCAGAAATCCTTGCCCAAGCACCACCGGTCGATCTGAAAGACCCCGGCCAGATGCACCACGGCGGCCCCTTTGCCGCCGTTGATCTGGGCGAAAGCGGCGTGGCGTCGATGAACATCGTCAACGACAAGAAAACCACCTGAGGTCTTAGAAACGGGGCAGCTGATTGCCTGCTGCCCCGTGCGCCATGCGTCCAGATGCGGTTTGATATGTACCGCGTCGAGAAACGGATCGTGATCCGCCCACATAACGTAAGGGCAAGTGGCATACCACTTGACGGCACGCACCACCGCACCTACCTACCGACCGTCGGTTTGTAAGGTTGATCATGAACACCACTGAGCAAAAGCAGAAACCCAGCGTGCCCAAGCGGCAGCGTATGGCACCGAACGAGCGTCGCGCGCATATCCTGAACGCGGCGCAATCGCTGTTTTTTGCCCATGGCTGGGACAACGTGACCATCGCAGATGTGCTAAAACAGGCGGGCATTTCCAAGGGCGGATTTTACCACCACTTCACCGCCAAGGAAGATTTGCTTGACGGTATCGTGCAGCATTTCACCGGCGAGGCTTTGAAAACCGCGCAGGCCGTGCGGGCCGCAGCAAAAGGGGGCGCGCTGGACAGGTTCAACGCGTTTCTAGCCGAGACGAACCGCTGGAAAGTTCAACAAGGCGCGCAGCTCAAGTTCTTTATTGATATGATGCTACGTCCCGGAAACGAGATGCTGTCACACCGGATCACCGCATCGGTCGATGCAATTGCCCTTCCCGTATTGCACGACATTATTTCCCATGGGGTCGATGAAGGTGCCTTTGACGTGCCTGACATAAACCTCGTCGCTGGCACGATCATCGCCATGTCGCACGACCGGCGCAAGGCGCTTCAAAGCGCGGTGCAGACGGCTCAGGAGGGCGACATTGCAGAGGCCACGACCCGTCTGAATGATCGTATGACTGCCGAAGCTGCGCTTATGGATAGGATGCTCGGCCTGCCGCAGGGCAGTATCCTGCTGTCCAAACCCTCTGATTACCGGCTGATGCTGGAGGCGATCGTGCACGCATAGCACGTCCTCGCGCCCCCATCGCCGCATTACCCCATCGCCGAATGTGACACCCGCCGCGATCACATCAGTCGGCACTGCCTAGGAACGACATAGATGAACGAGACACTTAAAACCGACCGCCAGACGCTTCGCTTTGAAAGCGATGCGGGCTCTAGCCGCTCCCGCTGGGTTGCAGGCGGGCTTGCGGTCGCCATCATCGGGTGGATGGGCAGCGGGTATATCCTGCCGTCCGAAAGTGCAGAGCCCGTCGCCAAGTCCGCGACACCGGTCAAGGCTGTCTCGGTTGCGGTGCGCCAGTCTCGGGCGCAGCAAATCGAACAGGTGTTCGTGGCCGAAGGTCAGGCCCTACCCGACCGCGACACCGCCATCCGCGCCGAGATTTCCGGCCAGATCAAAGAGGTGTTGGTCGCCAAAGGGGCCGATCTTGAGGCCGGCCAAGTCATCGCGCGCTTTGATACGACCACGCGCCAATCCGACCTCACCCGTGCCGAAGAAGAGCTGAACCGCGCGCAACGTGAATTCGACAATGCCCAAGCGTTGCTGAACCGTGGCGTGTCCACTGTGGATCGGGTGGCACAGGCCCAAGCCACGCTAGCCGCCGCCCAAGCAGGTGTTGCCTCTGCGCAGGACGCCATTGAAAACACCGAAATCCGCGCCCCCTTTGCCGGACGCCTAGAGGCGTTGGACATCAACGAGGGCGAGATTGTGCAAACCGCCAGTGACATTGGCCGCATCGTGGACAACACGCCGCTGTCGATCCGCATCCAGATCCCGCAACAATCGCTACAAGATATCAAGGTCGGTCAAACCGCCGAAGTGTCCTTTATCACCGGCATAACCAGCACCGGCACCGTGTCGTTTGTCGGCACCAGTGCCAATGCCGAAACCCGCACCTTTACCGCCGATATCGACGTGCCCAACGCCGACGGCACGATCCCCGCCGGCATCAGCGCGCAGCTGCGCATTCCCACGGGCACCTTGACCGCGCATTTCGTGTCGCCTGCGATCCTGTCGCTGGATACCGACGGGACGCTTGGGATCAAGACGGTGGACGACGCCAATAAGGTCACCTTTCACGAGGTCGCCATCGTGCGCGCACAAACCGATGGCATCTGGATTTCGGGCCTGCCGGAAGCCGCGCAGATCATCACCATCGGTCAGGGCTTCGTGAATGACGGCGAAACCGTTGTCCCCACGATCCAGAACGACGACGCGAAAACGGACGACGCCCCCGCACAGCCGTCCGTTCAAAGCGTGTCAAAGGCTGAGGCCCCCGCCAAGGGCAACGGCCAGATCATCAGCGGTGACGCCGACACAGCGCCAGCCGGTAGCACACAGGAAGCCAAACAATGAACGCTCTGATCCAGGCGGCCTTCAGCCGCTCGCGGGTGGTGGTGATGGCCCTGCTGATGATCCTCACCGTGGGGGCCTATGCCTATATGTCGATCCCCAAGGAAAGCTCTCCGGAGATTCCGATCCCGATCTTCTATGTCTCCACCGGGCTTGATGGCATCTCTCCCCAGGATGCCGAACGGCTGCTGGTTGAACCGCTAGAAACAGAGCTCAGCGCGATCACGGGGCTCAAGCAGATGACCAGCAACGCGGGCGAAGGTTATGCCAGCGTACAGCTTGAATTCGAACCGGGCTTCGATTCCGAAGCGGCGCTGGACAAGGTCAAGGAAGGTGTCGACCGCGCCCAACCGGACCTGCCCGAAGACGCCACCGACCCCACTGTGACCGAAATCAACACGGCGCTTTTCCCGATCCTGACGGTCCTCATGTCCGGCCCTGTGCCCGAACGCACGCTCAACACACTGTCCGAAGACCTTTCGGACCGCATCGAGGGGCTGGAAGGTGTGCTTGAAGTCGATGTTGGCGGGGCCCGCACCGAGCTGCTGGAGGTCCTGATCGACCCCACCGTGTTCGAGACCTATAACATCAGCTTCGAAGAGCTGATCGGCCAGATCAACCGCAACAACCGCCTGATTGCCGCTGGGGCCATCGAAAACGGCGCGGGCCGTATCGTGCTGAAAGTCCCGGGTCTGATCGAGGATGTCAAAGACGTTATGGCCCTGCCCGTCAAAGTGCGCGGTGATACGGTGGTGACCTTTGCCGATGTGGCCACGATCCGGCGCACCTTCGAAGACCCCACCGGCTTTGCCCGCATTGACGGCCAACCCGCGCTGGCGCTTGAGATCAAGAAACGGTCCGGCTCCAACATCATCGAAACGGTTGCAGCCGTGCGCGCGCTGATCGAAGAGACCCGCGCCGACTGGCCCGAAAACGTGACTATCGACTATATGCAGGACGAAAGCGAGCAGGTGGAAACCATGCTCAGCGATCTGGAGGCGAATGTGATCGCCGCCGTCATCCTCGTGATGATCGTGATCGTTTGGGCGCTTGGGATACGGTCTGCGCTGCTGGTGGGTCTTGCGATCCCCGGTGCATTTCTCGCGGGTGTGACCGCGCTGCTGGTCATGGGCTATACAATGAACCTTGTGGTGCTGTTCTCGCTGATCCTCGTGGTGGGGATGCTGGTGGATGGTGCCATCGTGACAACCGAGCTGGCCGACCGGCGGCTGCAAGAAGGGGATACACCCAGGGCCGCCTACCGCTTTGCCGCTGAACGCATGGCATGGCCGATCATCGCGTCCACCGCGACCACGCTATCGGTGTTCTTCCCGCTGCTGTTCTGGACCGGTACCGTTGGCGAATTCATGAAGTTCCTGCCGATCACCGTGATCCTGACCCTAACCGCGTCGCTGTTCATGGCGCTGATCTTTATCCCCGTTGTTGGCGGATTGATCGGCAAAAAGCCTCCGCAATCGGCGGCGGCGAAACAGGCGCTCCATGCGGCTGAAAACGGGGACCCCCGTACGCTCAAAGGCTTCACTGGCGGCTACGTCCGTGTGCTGCAATTCGCGATCCTGCGTCCTTGGGCGACGTTGATCATGGCGGTGACCTTTCTGCTGGCGAGTTTCGGTGCCTATGGCCAATTCGGCAACGGCATCAGCTTTTTCCCGTCGGTAGAGCCCGACTTTGCCCAAGTACAAGTCCGGGCGCGGGATAACTTTTCGATCTTTGAAAAGGACGCGCTGGTGCGGAAGGTCGAGGAACGGCTGTTCGACTATGATGAAATCGCATCGGTCTACGCGCGGTCGGGCGGGGGCAATCAGGATGCGGCTGACCTCATCGGCACCATCCAGATCGAGTTTACCGAATGGGACACCCGACGCACTGCCGCCGAGATTGGCGAGGATATCCGCACCGATATGGCAAGCATCCCGGGGATCAATGTGCAGGTTCAAACGGCCTCTAGCGGGCCGTCGGCGGGCAAGCCGATCAATCTGCGCGTCCGGTCAAGCGACCCGGACGCGCAGGCCGCAGCGGTCGAGAATATTCGTGTAGCGATGGACAGGATTGGCGGGTTCACCGATGTCACCGACACACGCCCCCTGCCCGGCGTCGAATGGCGGCTGGCCGTCAACCGCTCAGAAGCTGCGCGTTTCGGGGCCGATATCTCTACCTTGGGGCAAGCGGTGCAACTGCTGACCCGCGGCATTACCGTGGCGGATTACCGCCCCGATGATGCTGACGGATCGGTCGATATCAACGTGCGTTTCCCGTCACAGGAACGCACCCTCGAAGAGCTTCAATCCCTGCGCGTGCCCACCTCTGCGGGACTGGTCCCGATCTCGAACTTCGTGACCTTCGAACCAGCCCCGCGCAGTGGCACCATCACCCGCGTGGACCAGCGCCGCGTCATCACGATCGAAGCGAATGTGGCACCGAATGTGTTGGTTAACGATCAGGTGGTCGCACTTCAGGCCGTGATTGACGGAATGGACCTGCCTTCGGGCGTCGAAGCGTCTTTTGCTGGCGAAGCACAGGACCAGCAGGATTCGATGGTCTTCCTCGTCGGGGCCTTTGCGACTGCAATATTCTTGATGTTCGTCATCCTCGTGGTCCAGTTCAACAGCTTCTACCAAGCCTTCGTGGTGATGAGCGCGATCGTCTTTTCGGTAACCGGTGTGCTGTTCGGACTGATCGTCACAGGCCGCCCGTTTGGCGTCGTGATGGGCGGTATCGGGGTGATTGCGCTGGCCGGTATCGTGGTGAACAATAACATCGTTCTGATCGACACCTATAACGACCTCAAGAAGATGGGCCTGTCCCCGCTCGAGGCAGCGCTGCGCACAGGCGCACAGCGTTTGCGGCCTGTGGTGCTGACATCTGTGACCACCGCGCTTGGGCTGCTGCCTATGGTGATCGGCGTGAACCTGAACTTCTTCACCCGAGAGATCGTTTATGGCGCGCCCTCGACGCAGTGGTGGACCGAGCTGAGTTCGGCCATTGCCGGCGGGTTGGTGGTTGCAACGGTGCTGACCCTGATCGTCACCCCCGCCATGTTGATGCTGGGCGAAAAGAAAGCGCAGCGCGCCCAGCCGGCGGGCGGCGCGGCCTAAGCCGCAGCCCCCGCCATCCGGTCGAACATGTCCTGCACCGCGACCTGTGCCAGCTCGGCGCAGTTCGGCAGGCCTTGGGAAAACGGATGCTGCGTCAAGATTTGCGGCATCGCGAGGCAGTAGATTGCGCCGCGATCCTGCGCTGGCACCTCCAGCCGAAACGGGGTTTTCAGATCATCCTTGGCCGACAGCCCCTTGGTCAACGTCGGGAAAGGCAGCTTGCCCAAAGCTGCCGCAGCCTGCCCGCGTGCGTCGATCATCGCGTCAAAGCGTAGCTCGCCGTCCAGCGTTTGCGCGCAGACGCCCCCGTCTTGGGTGTTGCGGAACGTAGATTCCTCGCCCGTTGGCACGATCCGCAGCACACCCGCATCATACAGCGCCAAGACCCGCTTGACCGAAATATGCGGGATCGCGGCATAGCAATCACCAAAGACCGGCATCAGCTTATCATAGAACCGCGCGCGGTCGTCCTGCGTCAGATGTTCAAGGATCAGGTCAAAGTTCTCGTGCCCGCGCAGCAAGACATATCGGTGCGGCTGGGTCTCCTTGTTGCGCATCGTATCCACTGCGCTGTTCAACGTATCGCGCAACGCCCGAAGCCCCCCCATCGTCACACGGTGATCGAAATAGGCGTCGGCAAAGCCGTCAATCGTCTGCCCCTGCGGACCAAGTGCATCGATATACGCGGGGGCATCGGCGTTCAGCTCTGCGATCAGCAGATCAAACACCCGTTGCAGCAGCCCGTCTGACCCTTTCGCAATCTCTGCCTCTACCGCCTCAGCATTGATATGGCGCAGAGGCGCGTAGGGATAGGGGTAGAAGAAATCCGGTTCTGGCATGATGCCTTTATGCGATACCATCGTGATCAGCGGCACGTTGCAATCAGTTTTGGGGAACCAGCGCACATCGTCGCCTTTGTGAATGAAGGTCCCATGGGTTTGACCCAGGGTCACAATCACATCAATCGCCGACAAGGACGACCCGAGAATGCCAATCTCTCCGGCGGGCAGTGCGGTGATGTTGGTATAAGGCCAAGGCGACACAAGATCAGCCTCGCCAATATTCGGTGCCGCGGGCCAGTCATGGCCTGTCGCGATGACGACCTCGTCGAACTCCGCTGCCTGACTGTCACCGGCGGCTGTGAAGTGCAGACGCGCGCCCGTTGCAATCGGTTCGATATCTGTCACCTCGTGACGTGGATAAAGCCGTATGTCATGCCCCGCCGTGCGCCCTGCCTCGCACAGATCAAGAAACGCATCACTAAAGAATACACCCAGCAACACCCGTGGGTAAAAGTCGCGCGCGTCAATCTCGTCCCGTGTCAGCCCCAAGCCGCGCAGAGCGTCGTCGTCCTGTTCATGCAACCATGTGACCAGACCGCGGGTGATCGGGGGGATCTCGCGGCTGAACGCGTTACAATACATGTAGTCCGCGTTCATGCCCGACCGATACGGCATCCCGCAGCCCATTTCTTGCTCTTTGTCGTAGATCGACAGACACAGCGGTGTTTCGCTCTTGATCAATTCCTTGACCGTATAGATCGCCATCGGCCCCGCCCCGATGATCGCAATGTTCTTGGCGCTTTTCATTGGTTTTCCATCTCTCAAAAGGCAGCCCTCGCGCTATGTCGGGCTGACTGACTATTTAAACCGTCACGGCAGAAAGCAATGTGGTACACGCAAAAGACCTGCTGTCGCGGGATTGGTCGCGCGCCCGTCCCAAGAAAATCTTGAGCATGGTGACAATGCGGCCTATGCAATTTGCAGTTCTCTCCAACCATTGGTCCCCTCCATGAGCAACCTGTTCCACCGTGATCTGAACGCCGATCTGCCCCGTATCGTTTCCGCCCAAGGCAATTATCTGATCGATGACACCGGCAAGCGCTATCTGGATGCCTGTGGCGGGGCTGCGGTGTCCTGCCTTGGCCATGATCACCCCACCGTTCGGGCCGCCATCAAGGCGCAGGTCGACACGCTTGCCTTTGCCCATACAGGGGCCTTTACCAACCAACCTGCCGAAGACCTCGCCAAATTTCTGATCGACCGCGCCCCCGAGGGCACCGGTCAGGGCCGCGTGATGTTTCTGGGCAGCGGGTCCGAAGCGATGGAGGCCGCGCTTAAGCTTGCCCGCCAGTACCACGTGGAACGCGGCGACACCGCGCGCAGCAAGGTTATCGCGCGCAAGCCCAGCTATCACGGGAACACGCTGGCAGCGCTGGCCACAGGCGGGCACGCCGGACGCCGCGCCCCGTTCGCACCGCTATTGATCGACGTCAGCCATATCGATGCGGCCTATGACTACCGCATGCGCAATGAGGGTGAATCTGAAGGCGATTTCGCCCTACGCATGGCCAATCTGCTGGACGCCGAAATCCTTGCCCTAGGGCCTGAAACCGTGATGGCCTTTGTGGCAGAGCCTATCGTCGGGGCATCGCTCGGCTCACAGCCCGCCCCTGCCGGATATTTCAAACGCATCCGCGAGATATGCGACGCGCATGGTGTGCTTTATATCGCGGACGAAGTGATGTGCGGCATGGGGCGCACCGGCACGCTGTTTGCACTAGAGCAAGAAGGCATTGCCGCCGACATCACCACTACCGCCAAGGGATTGGGGGCAGGCTATCAGCCCATCGCCGCCGTCATTGCCGCACAAAAGGTGACGTCGGTCATCGAACAGGGCAGCGGTAAGCTGTGGAACGGGCACACCTATATGTCGCACGCCATCGCCACCGCCGGCGCGCTGGCTGTGCAGCAGGTCATTGAAAATGATGATCTGCTTGCCCGTGTCTGCGAGCTGGGGGCGCAGCTGTTCGCCGCGCTCAGCGCCCGCTTCAAAGATCACCCTCACGTGGGCGACATCCGAGGCCGCGGCCTGTTCTGGAGCATCGAACTCGTCGCCAACC
The DNA here is from genome assembly GCF_021736025.1 of Sulfitobacter sp. M22. Lineage (NCBI taxonomy): Bacteria > Pseudomonadati > Pseudomonadota > Alphaproteobacteria > Rhodobacterales > Roseobacteraceae > Sulfitobacter > Sulfitobacter sp. M22. The sequence continues at coordinate 1,979,739 of NZ_WMEC01000001.1, forward strand.
GCGCCGACAAGGCCCCCTTCCCCGCTGCTGACACCATCGCCCCCCGCATTGGTGCCGCCGCACAGGCACGCGGCATGATGGTCTACCCCTCGCAAGGCTGCGCCGATGGCACAAACGGGGACCACGTGCTCCTCGCGCCCGCCTACACCTCATCCCCACAAGAGATAGATATCATCGTTCAAACCCTCGCAGACGCTGTTGCAGACGTGATCACGCCATAGCGCGTGATGTACGGCAGACCCCGCTTTACTGCGACGGTCAAGGCCGCCTTGCCGGTCAAGACGAAAGGGCTAAAGCGACGGGTAGGCTTAGTGAAACGCGTCCTCACTAAACCAGCGCACAAAGGCGTCGACAGAGGCAGAGGGTCGGCCTCGTTCAGGCACGAGAGCATAGTGGCGCTCTTCCGGTCTTAGGCGGGGCAGCTCTAGTTCAACCAGACGGCCATCCGCAAGGGGGCGGTCCAGAAGGCCGGTCCAACCAAGAAGAACGCCTTGTCCTGCCATGGCCGCATAGGCCGCGTCCGAATAGCTGGTAAAGTTCAACCCTGCTTTGACAGAGGGCTTGGTCACCCCGATCCGCGACAACCATTGCGACCAGTTGAGCCAGCTTGGCTCCGGCGCGTCGCTTTCAATCAGCGCCACATCCCCTTGGAGCATCAGCGCGTCAATCGAGACACCCGCAAGCCGTGCCGCGATCTCGGGGGCGCACACCGGCACAACCGTTTCGCGCAGCGATCCGACGATCGACATGCCGTCAAACGGGGGCCTTCCATACCGGATGGCCATGTCGATCGTCCGATCAAGCGGGGCGCGCCAGTCATCCTCTGAAATGACCCGAACACCGATCTGCGGCGCGGTTGCACGGAAGGAGGACAAGATCGGCAAAAGGCGGAAATGCGCAAACGCGACGGACACGCTGACGGTCAAATCGATGTGGGTTGTGCGCAGTTCGCCAATGGCATCGGCGATCCCGTCGAACCCGCCTTTCACCGCATCATGAAGCGACTTGCCACCGACGGTCAGGCGGACGCGCCGGTTCGCCCGCTCGAACAGCGCGACGCCAAGGTCCGTCTCGAGCGCGGCAATCTGGCGGCTAACGGCGGCCTGGCTTACCCCAAGCTCTGCCGCCGCCTGTGTAAAGCTTTCGCGTCGACCCGCTGCTTCGAATGCCACAAGCGCGGTCAGCGATGGTACACTGCGTCGGATGGGATGGGGCATTACACTCTCCGATAGACGACACCTAATCCATAACTTGACCGTATGAATTGGCGTTCATTTGTGCGGTTGTCGGCTTCCCCTGTCAAGCGCAGCATAGCTTGCATGACATCCCGTAACGCGGCGCGCCTGACGCCGAGGAGGCATAATGCTGGATCATGGTTCCCCCCGCCCCGAAGACATCGCCACACTGCTTGCATCCCGTCGTGCGGGCCATAGCCTTCCCGCGGCTCTGTATACGTCGGCAGCGGTTTGGCAGGCGGATTGCGACGCGATATTCGGGCGGCACTGGATTGCCGTGGGCGTGACCTGCGATGTGCCCGAAGCGGGCGATGTCATGGCCGTCGATATCGGGCCTGTATCGATCGTGATCCTGCGCGATGACGACGACATGCTGCGCGCCTTTCACAACGTGTGCGCGCATCGCGGTGCGCGTCTGGTGCCACCGGGCCGGTCGGTGGTTGGCAAGCTCGTCTGCCCCTATCACCAATGGACCTACGATCTTGACGGGGCGCTGGCGCGGGCACCGCATATGGGCATCGACTTCGACCGGTCCCTCCATCACCTCAAGCCCGTCGCTCTGCGTGATATAGGGGGGATTTTGTATGCCTGTCTTTCGGATGATCCCCCCGAAGATATCGCGCAGTTGGCGGCGGTAGTTGAACCGCGTCTGGCAGCATATGATCTTCGCAACGCCAAGGTCGCCTTTGAACAGGACCTTATCGAGGAAGGGAACTGGAAGCTGACGATGGAGAACAACCGCGAGTGCTATCATTGCGCGTCGAACCATCCCCAGCTCAGCCTGTCGTTCCACGCTGCGGATTTCGGCTATGATCCGGAAGGGCTGACCGAGACCGAAAAGGCCGAGACGAATGCGCTTCTGGACGCCTATGCCAGCTATGAAAAATACTGGCGCGACGAGGATATGCCCTTTGAGGCGGTAGAGCATACCGTGGGCTGGCCCACCAACTTCCGCACGCAGCGCTTGATTATCGCAGGGCTTGGCGAAAGCCAGACACCGGACACCCGCGCCGCCGTGCAGATCCCTTTGGGCCAGGCGCACAGACCGTGGATGGGCGATGTACATCTGTGGGGGATCAATTCCTGGAACCACGTGATGTCTGATCATGCCGTCGTCTTCACCGCCTTCCCGCTCGGGCCAGACAGGACATTGGTGCGCACAAAGTGGCTGGTCCATGCAGACGCCGTCGAGGGCGAGGACTACGACCTTGAAACGCTTACCACGGTCTGGAAAACGACCAATGCCGAAGACGCGCATCTGGTCGGGCTGGCCCATCGGGGTGTCTGTTCGCCCGGGTATCGGCCCGGGCCCTATTCGCCCTACACCGAACGTGCGCTGGACGAATTCGCGGGTTGGTACGTCGCCCGTATGCAGGCAAGCGGGTACGGAATATGACCGAGGTAGATCTCGCAGATTGGGGCGCACGGCGGCGGCGGCGGTTCGCCCCTGACCGCTGGGGCACGCTGGTGTGCCGCGCGGTCTGGGACGAAACAGCGGACATGCGCAGTTTCTTTCTGACGCCGCAGGACGGCAGCCGGATCGAACACGCCTCCGGTCAGTTCATGACGTTTCGCATTGATACGCCAGAGGGTCGAATAGAGCGGTGCTATACCATCGCCTCGTCTGCCGCGCGCGACGGCGGGATAGAGATCACGGTCAAGCGACAGGCAGGCCCGGGCGCCCGCTGGCTTCACGAGATGCTGGTGCCGGGCGCAGAGATAGAAGCCCTCGGCCCGTCCGGCCGCTTTGGGCCGGCCACATGGCACGGGTCAGCCTATGCGCTGATGGCGGCTGGCAGTGGGATCACTCCGATGCTGTCGATCTTGCGCACCGCCGCTGATCGGGGACTGGATCTGGATGTCGTCCTGATGCAGGTCGTGTCGACGCCCCAAGACCTTGTGGCACTGACCGAGCTTGACAGTCTCGCGCGTCGGCTGCCCCGGTTGGTGCATCTCCCCACGATCACCCGCGGCCCCGGCGGCACACGCCCTGATGCCGATTTTCTGACCCGTGTCATGCCGGACCTCGCAACGCGCACAGTGCTCTGTTGCGGGCCCCAGCCTTTCATGGAGATGGTGCGCGTCGCTGCACAGGCCGCAGGTGTCCCCGATGACCGCTACGGCGAGGAAAGCTTTGATTTCTCCGCCCCCCCACCCGAGGCTCTTGGCGGGGGTGATACGCCGCGCCGGACCGTGACCTTTGCGCGGACGGGCCACGCGTTCGAATGTGCTGAAACCACCACGATCCTTGCTGCACTCAAGCAGGCAGGGCTGCCACTGCCGTCTTCTTGCGCACGCGGCATGTGCGGCACCTGCAAAACGTTCAAACACGCGGGCGAGGTCGTCATGGCCCACGAAGGCGGCATCCGCCAGCGCGAGATCGACCGCGGTTTCATCCTTCCCTGTGTCAGCCGCCCGCTCACCGACATCATCCTCGATTGCTAAAGAAAGTCCCCGCCATGAAAGACCACGTCACCACCGACCCGCTGCTTCAGCCCTATACGCTCAAGCATCTGACGCTGAAAAATCGGGTGATGACCACAAGCCACGAACCCGCCTACCCCGAGGACGGCATGCCAAAGGCCCGCTATCGCCGCTATCACGAGGAACGGGCGAAGGGCGGGGTGGCGCTGGCAATGACCGCTGGCTCCGCTGCCGTCAGCCGCGACAGCCCGCCGGTCTTTAACAATATCCTCGCCTATCGCGACGAGGTCGTGCCTTGGATCCGCGAGCTGACCGATGCCCTGCACGAACACGGCTGCGCGGCGATGATCCAGCTGACGCATCTGGGACGCCGCACCAACTGGAACAAGGGGGATTGGCTGCCTTCGATTTCGGCAGGCCCGGACCGTGAACCCGCACATCGCGCTTTTCCCAAGATGATGGAGGATTGGGATATCGAGCGCGTGATCGAAGACTATGCGACCGCCGCCGAACGAATGCAGGCCGGTGGCATGGACGGGATCGAAATTCAGGCCTACGGCCATCTGATGGACCAGTTCTGGTCCCCGCTGTCGAACAAGCTTAGCGGCCCTTATGGCGCGGATACGATGGAAAACCGGCTTCGCTTTACGACCGATGTGCTGGACGCCGTGCGCAAACGTGTCGGGCCGGAATTTATAGTTGGCATCCGCTATACCGCCGACGAAGTTCAGGCGGGCGGCATCACCGCCGAAGAAGGAATAGAAATTTCAAAACTGCTGCGGGATACAGGACAGGTCGATTTTCTGAATGTCATTCGGGGCCGTATCCATACCGATCCGGCGATGACGGATGTCATCCCGATCCAGGGCATGCCCTCGGCGCCGCATCTGGATTTCGCCGGAGAGGTCCGGCGCGCGACGGGCATGCCGACCTTCCATGCTGCCAAGATCCAGGATGTCGCGACCGCGCGGCACGCCATCGCCTCGGGCTTGCTGGACATGGTGGGCATGACCCGCGCGCATATGGCTGACCCCCATATTGTGCGCAAGATCGAGGAGGGCCGTGAACATGATATCCGCCCTTGCGTCGGGGCGAACTACTGCCTTGACCGGATCTATCAGGGGGGCGAAGCCCTGTGCATCCATAACCCTGCGACAGGCCGGGAGCTTTCCCTGCCCCACATCATCAACCCCGCTGCCAACCGCCGCAGAATCGTTATCGTCGGTGCGGGCCCTGCGGGGTTGGAAGCCGCACGCGTCGCCAGCGCGCGCGGGCATGGGGTTGTTGTGCTCGAGGCTGCCAACCGCGCCGGCGGGCAGGTCCTTTTGACGGCGCGCACAAAGCGACGAGCCGAGATGATGCAGATCATCGACTGGCGCGTAGCACAATGCGAAGCTAGCGGCGTTGACCTGCGCTATAATCTATATGCCGAGGCAGCGGATGTGCTGGCCGAAAGCCCTGACGTCGTGATCATTGCCACCGGCGGCATGGCCAACACCACCCTCTATGAAGGGGACACGCCAGAGCACGTCGTATCGGCCTGGGATATATTATCAGGTGATGTAAAACCGGCCGGATCCCTGTTGATCTACGACGAAGCGGGCGACCACAGCGGGCTGCAAGCCGCCGAGATGGCCGTTGACGCGGGCTGTACCGTCGAAATCATGACCCCAGACCGCACCTTTGCACCCGAAGTCATGGCGATGAACCTTGTGCCCTACATGCGCAATCTGCAACGCGAAGAGGTGACTTTCACCGTCACCAAACGGCTGCGCGGGGTTCTCAAAGATGGCAACCGGCTGCGCGCGATCATCGGGACCGATTATTCCGACAAACTGGCGCAGGCGGACTACGACCAGATTGTCGTGAACTATGGCACAATGCCGCTCGATACGCTTTACCACGAGCTGCGGCCCTCCTCGTCCAATGGCGGTGCGATCGATCAAGCGTCCTTTCTGGCGATCCAACCGCAGAAAATGGTCCGCAACCCGCAAGGCGCGTTCCAGCTTTTCCGCATCGGGGACGCCGTCTCTGCCCGCAACACCCACGCGGCGATCTACGACGCGCTCCGTTTGATGACCGCCGTTTAACTCCGAGGGCGACTGGGGACGTTCATTCAGAACCCGGCCTTGGCGAAGAAGGGACCGACCGAGCCTGCGTTAAGTTTGCACAGCAGATCAATGCGACGTAGGACTGCGACAGGCTGCGTCCATTGACAGCGGCCTCGGAAATCACGCCCCGTGAAAGGCTCTGATAATGCTACCACAACGTATTAGGGATCACCTGTGCAAGATGGCACAGGACGCGCGTCCCATCACGTATCAGGCACTCGCAAAGACCCTCGAGCTGTCGCCGCCAAATACCATCCACCAACTTACGGTAGCCCTCGAATGTCTGATAGCAGAGGATGTCGCCACCGGTCGCCCCTTGATCGCAGCACTGGTGATCAGCAAAGCAAGAGGTGGATTACCGGCCCCCGGCTTTTTCGAATGCGCCAAGCGCCATGGGCGTTTTGAAGGCGATCCGTCAGGACCCGAAGCATCCGACTTTTATGCGGCTGAATTCAAGGAAGCTATCAGATTTTGGCGCTCATCATCGGCCTATTGAACGGGCTCGTGCGGACCCTACCAAGAGAAAGGCCGCTACGGCGCAGGCTAACGAAAGCAAACGATAAACGGTCGCCCAGCTCGCGTCATTTCCCGCGGACAAAAGCAGCGCAGCTATGCCGGTCAGTCGTGCCAGACGAATGCGTTTGAGCTATGTATAAAGGGGATTAAGACAGTTCCGGGATGTACCGTCCCTCGGGACAGCGCCACATATATTCGCGATAGAGCGTTGTAGAAATCCAACTCGGGGATGCATCGGCACCCAGCATCCAGGGCACCCAGCATCCAGCCAACCAGTCCCAAGTATCTGAGGTATGTCAAAAATCTGGGTTGGTGGCGGAGACGAAGGGATTCGAACCCTCGAGACCCTTCCGGGCCTACTCCCTTAGCAGGGGAGCGCCTTCGACCACTCGGCCACGTCTCCGTCGACGCGTATATCCAAGAAAACCCATGGGGCACAAGCGGTAATCTGAGAAAATAGGACGAATGTGGTTAATGCCGGATGCGGCGGCTACCGTTGCTTGTGGGTACGCGCAGGGTGATGCGCCCACATGAGCGCCCTTGGGCTCGCTGACCTGCTCAGATGGTGCGTCAGGGGCTCTGCCAGCATCGCTTCGCAAGGATTCGGCGGGCCGTTTGTGACGGGCCCGCCGGTTTGGATCAGGTGTTGAACAGAAAGTGCAGGACGTCGCCGTCTTTGACGGTATAGCTTTTGCCTTCCGCGCGCATCTTGCCGGCCTCCTTGGCGGGGCCTTCGCCGCCCAGACCAACAAAATCGTCATAGGCGATGGTTTCAGCGCGGATAAAGCCTTTTTCGAAATCACCGTGAATCACACCAGCAGCTTTGGGCGCAGAGGTGCCGGCCTTGATCGTCCAGGCGCGGGCCTCTTTCGGACCGACGGTAAAGTATGTTTCCAGGTGCAGCAGATCGTAGCCCGCGCGGATCAACCGATCGAGCCCGGCTTCCTCAAGACCCATTTCTTCAAGGAACATGCTGGCTTCTTCGGGTTCCAGCTGGCTGATTTCCTCTTCGATCTGCGCCGAGATCACGACGTGGCTGTTGCCCTGCGCCGCGGCCATCTCGCCCACTTTGGCAGACAGCGCATTGCCTTCCGCGGCCTCGGATTCGCCAACGTTGCAGACGTAAAGCACCGGCTTGGAGGTCAGCAGCTGCAACATGCGCCAGGCTTTTGCGTCGTCCGCGTCCACGTCGACGGTGCGTGCGGGATTGCCGTTTTCGATGGCTTCTTGCGCGGCGGCCAGCAGGCGGTCTTGTTGCGCGGCATCCTTGTCGTTGCCCTTGATCTTGCGGACCAGACCAGCGCGGCGTTTTTCGATGCTTTCCAGATCGGCAAGCATCAGTTCGGTATCAATGGTTTCGGCGTCGGCCACGGGGTCCACGCGCCCTTCGACGTGGGTCACGTCGCCATCCTCAAAGCACCGCAGCACATGCGCAATAGCGTCTGTTTCGCGAATATTGGCAAGGAACTGGTTGCCCAGACCTTCGCCTTTGGACGCGCCTTTGACCAGGCCTGCAATGTCGACGAAGGTCATCCGCGTGGGGATGATCTGCTTGGAGCCCGCAATCGCGGCCAATTTATCAAGGCGCGCATCCGGCACCGCAACTTCGCCGACGTTCGGTTCGATTGTGCAGAACGGAAAATTGGCCGCCTGCGCTGCCGCTGTTTTGGTCAGCGCGTTGAAGAGGGTCGACTTGCCGACATTCGGCAGACCCACGATTCCCATCTTAAAGCCCATGACAAGCATCCTTTATAAGTTGGCGTTGTCCTAGGGTTTCAGCTGACTTTACGCAAGTCTTAGCGCATCTGCCGGTCCTGCCGCGTCTGATAAATCAGGATCCACGCAAGGATGATGAACATCGGATGGGTTAACCCGCCCGAAAAGATCACAGCCGGAATCCAGATCAGGAAAACGATAATCGCCGTGAAGATCCGTCCTGTCAGCAGGATGGAAAGCGGCGGCAACAGCAGGGCGAGTACATAATTCATAGCCTGAATGTAGGCGCGGGTGACATGATTTAAAGGTCCGCGCCACGTGTAGATGTATAAAAACAGCACCTTGCCGCTAAGTTTTTCAGAAAATCCCCCTCGCACGCCCGCGGAGTTGGATTGATTTCCCGCGATATATTCGGCATTGCAGCAGGGTAACGTAAAAAGGCCGCCCTCATGACACGTATCGACGCCAAATTCGCTGACCTGAAATCCCAAGGCAAGAAAGCCTTTGTGGCCTATGTGATGGCCGGCGATCCAGACTTTGATACATCGCTCGAGATTGTGCGCGGCCTGCCCGGCGCTGGCGTCGACGTGATCGAACTGGGTCTGCCTTTCACCGACCCAATGGCCGACGGTGCTGCCATTCAGCTGGCAGGGCAACGCGCCCTTGAAGGCGGGATGACACTCGATAAGACGCTGGCACTTGCCGCAGCTTTCCGCGAAAAGGATGACACGACACCAATCGTTTTGATGGGGTACTACAATCCGATCTACTCCAAGGGCGTGGATACCTTCCTTGAAGCCGCCAAAAAGGCCGGTGTCGATGGTTTGATCGTTGTCGATCTGCCTCCCGAAGAAGACAACGAGCTCTGTCTGCCAGCACAAGCCGCCGGTATGAATTTTATCCGGCTTGCCACGCCGACCACCGATGACAAGCGTCTGCCGCGTGTTGTGCAGAACACCTCGGGCTTTGTGTATTACGTGTCGATCACCGGCATCACCGGTTCTGCCGAAGCGGATGCAGGCGATGTTGCCCCCGAAGTTGTACGCATCCAGAAAGCCAGCGGCCTGCCCGTAATTGTCGGGTTCGGTGTAAACACCCCCGCCAAGGCCGAAGCCATTGCCGGTGTCGCAGATGGCGTCGTGGTCGGATCTGCTATCGTGTCCAAAATTGCAGACGGGTTGCCTGTCGAAGACGTGCTGAGCTTTGTCAAATCGCTCGCAGATGGTGCGCATCGGGCCTAAGGCCCCTGCCCACCACCCGATGCCGGGGCTTAAAGCAATTGATTTCAACGGGCCGAATTGGTTAGATCATCTGACCAATACATAGGAAATTGCCACCATGCCCGTGATCACGACCATCGATGACCTCAAGCGCCTGCATGAACGCCGTGTGCCGCGGATGTTCTATGACTACGCGGAATCGGGCAGCTGGACAGAGCAGACTTTCCGCGAGAACACCACCGATTTTGAACAGATCCGCCTGCGCCAGCGTGTCGCCGTGGACATGAGCGGCCGCAGCACCAAGACGCAGATGATCGGGCAGGATGTGGCGATGCCCGTGGCGCTCGCCCCCGTTGGGCTGACCGGCATGCAGCACGCCGACGGAGAGATCAAAGCCGCTCGCGCCGCCGAAGCCTTTGGCGTGCCCTTTACCCTGTCGACCATGTCGATCAATTCAATCGAGGACGTGGCAGAGGCGACGACGAAACCTTTTTGGTTCCAGCTATACACCATGCGCGACGAAGACTACGTTGCGCGGCTGATCCAGCGCGCCAAGGATGCGAAATGCTCGGCCCTTGTCATCACGCTTGATCTGCAAATCCTTGGCCAGCGCCACAAGGATCTGAAGAACGGCCTCTCTGCCCCGCCCAAGCTGACCGCCAAAACGCTCGCCAATCTGGCAACCAAATGGAGCTGGGGCATCGGCATGATGGGGGCCAAGAGGCGCAGCTTTGGGAACATCGTGGGCCACGTGCACGGCGTTGACGATACCGCAGATCTTGGCGCTTGGACGGCTGAGCAGTTCGACCCGACGCTCGACTGGGACAAAATCGCCAAGCTAAAAGAACAATGGGGCGGTAAGGTTATCCTCAAGGGCATTCTGGATGCGGACGATGCACGGATGGCGCTGAAAGTCGGGGCGGATGCGATCATCGTCAGCAACCACGGCGGGCGCCAGCTGGACGGCGCGATCAGCTCCATTCGGGCGCTACCATCGATCCTCGAGGCCGTGGGCGACCAGATCGAAGTCCATCTGGACAGTGGAATTAGGTCCGGTCAGGACGTGCTCAAGGCGATGGCGATGGGGGCCAAGGGCACCTATATCGGGCGTGCCTTTATCTACGGGCTTGGCGCAATGGGTCAGGCCGGTGTTACCTCAGCGTTAGAGGTGATCCACAAGGAACTCGACCTGTCCATGGCGCTTTGCGGTGAAACCTCTGTCGCGGGGTTGGGCAAGCATAACCTGCTTATTCCAAAAGGTTTTGAAGGCGACTGGCAGCCCTGAGCCTGCGACTTGTTCGCATGATCCGACCGCCTTGGCCTTTATGTCAGGGCGGGCGGAAACCATGCGCGCAGCCCCTGCCCCGCCTCACTAGGTCGCAAACCAAAGCCAACTTGCGCAAAATCGGCGTTTTAGCCTTTCCCAAACGCCCAAACCCGTCTATACGCGCGGCTTCACGCGGACATACAGCCTTGGAGGATGTCCGCCCTAAACATATTGGAGATTACAATGGCTGGAGAGATTCCTGATCTGGAAGCTTTCGAACGCACGGGGACAGGCAAGGGCGCCGCTCGTCAAGCACGCCGCGACGGCATGGTTCCTGGTATCGTATTCGGTGGTGACCTTGATCCGCTGCCGATCAACCTGGACTTTAACAAGCTGCTGACCAAATTGCGCGCAGGCCGCTTTAAGGCGACTCTGTTCAACCTAAAGGTTGAAGGCCAAGAAGACGTCCGCGTCATCTGCCGCGACGTTCAGCGTCACGTTGTTAAAGACCTGCCAACGCACGTTGACCTGATGCGTTTGAAGCGCACCACCAAAATCAACCTCTTCATCCAGGTTGAAGTCGAAGGCGAAGAAGTCAGCCCCGGCGTGAAAAAGGGTGGCGTTCTGTCGCTGGTCCGTCCCGAAGTCGAACTGGTTGTGACCGCAGGCGATATCCCTGATCACATCACAATCGACGTTTCCGAACTGGAAATCGGCGACAGCCTCACCATCTCGAGCGTCAAGCTGCCAGACGGCTCCAAGCCGGTCATCGACCGTGACTTCGTGATTGCCCAGATCTCCGCACCTTCCGGTCTGGCGAGCCAGGACGACGAAGACGAAGATGTTGCAGCAGACGAAGTGCCCGCAACAGAAGTCAAAGAAGACTGATACGACTATATCCCTCGCGCCAACGGGTGCGGCTGGGTCGAGACGGGGTCGCCATGGGCGGCCCCGTTTTTCGTTGGGGCGTTATTTCGTTTGGTTCTGCGGTCTGTTATCTTTGGCCGACCAAACGTTTACATCTAAGATAAGGGGTCCGCATGAAACTGATCGTAGGGCTTGGCAATCCAGGCGCGAAATACGCGGGCAACCGGCATAACATCGGCTTTATGGCGCTGGACCGCATCGCGCAGGACCACGGTTTTGCCGGATGGAAAACCAAACATAACGGGCTGACGGTCGAAGGACGCTTTGGCGCGGATCGTGTGGTCTTGCTCAAGCCCGAGACGTTCATGAACAACTCCGGCCAGTCCGTGCAATCGGCCATGCGGTTTCACAAGCTTGAACCCGCGGATGTGATTGTGCTGCATGACGAAATCGACCTCGCCCCCGGCAAGGTGAAATGCAAGACTGGCGGCGGGCATGCGGGGCACAATGGCTTGCGGTCGATCCATGCGCATATCGGCCCCGACTATGACCGCGTGCGCCTTGGCGTGGGGCACCCCGGCCACAAGGATGCCGTCCCCGGCTACGTGCTGCGCGACTTTGCCAAGGCAGATCAGGACTGGCTGGATGACGTTTTGCGCGGGATCAGTGACGGTGCCGCGGAACTTGCGCGCGGCGATACGGCCAAATTCATGAACGCCGTCGCCCTACGCGTCGCCCCACCACGATCCGGTACCGGCACGAAGAAACCTGCGGTTGCGCAAGCCAACCCCCAAGCTTCAGCGCCAAAGCCCCCACAACCAGCGGCACAGCCCGAGCCTGCCGCCAAATCAGACGAGCGCAACCCGATGCAAAAGCTACTGGACCGGTTCAAATGACACTGCAAGCCGCCTTTAAAGAGCAGGCAGAGCATTGCATCGCATTGGGGTCTCCCTTCATGGGGCAGCTGATGCGCGTGCTGGCGCGTGACTGGCCCGCAGACACAGCCCTTGGCCGTAAATTCGCGGCGTTTGAGGGCGATATCGGCCCGTCGGGCGCGTCGCTTCCCCTGCGCATCGCGGGCGGGCTGCATGCGCTGGTCCTGAAACGCAAAGCGCCTGCGCTGATGGCGGTTTACCCGCCCCATAAGGCCAGCGATGCCGCTTTGTCAGAGGCCGTGCGCGACGCGATCACCACGCACGAAGCCTTCTTGCTTGATTGGACCGACAGCGCGCCGCAAACGAACGAGGTCCGCCGCTCTGCCGCACTGATCGCCGGTGCCCGCGTCGCGGCGCAGCATTTCAATCTGCCGATCCGACTGTCCGAACTGGGGGCCAGCGGCGGGCTGAACCTGATGTGGGACCAATTCGTGCTCGAGATCGAAGGGCACCGGTACGGGTCGAATATGTCAACGATCCTGCTGTCGCCTGACTGGACCGGCAAACTGCCTCCGGCGAACAACCCGCAGGTCGAAAAACGTCGCGGCGTTGATCTGAACCCGCTTGACCCGACACGGCCCGATCATCTGCTGCGGCTGATGTCCTATATCTGGGCGGACCAACCCGACCGGCTGACGCTGACCCGCACCGCGGCGTCCGTCATGACGGCGCAGGTACAACGCGGCGATGCGATTGACTGGCTGGCGCGCACCCTACCCCAATCCCCCGAAGGCTGCCTGCACCTGATTCAGCACACCGTCGCGTGGCAGTATTTCCCCAAAGAGGCGCAGGTCCGCGGCAACGCGTTGATCGAGGCCGCCGGCAAACGCGCCACGCGCAACCGCCCCCTGGCATGGCTGTCGATGGAGCAGGACGGATCCGGCCTGAAAGGGGCCGCGCTGACGCTCAGGCTCTGGCCCGGTGACATCACCCTGCCCTTGGCGCGGGTCGATTTCCACGGCCGCTGGATCGATTGGACCTACACCGGCTGACGCCAAGTTTATCTGGCACCACCGCAGCCTTCGTGCTTGGGTATCTCCGCATATCAGGGAGGATTTCATGCGCACATTCGGGAAGTGGCTGGGCCGTATTTTACTGGCTCTTGTGGTGGCTGTGGTCGTTGTCGGCCTGTGGAAACGCGAAGAGATCACGCGGCTGCTGGCGGTGAATTCGCTCTTTGCCGAAGACAAGATCGTGCATAACTTCAGCCATATGGATGACGCCTTCCTGTCCAAGCCCCTGTCGCGCGGTGATGGCCCCACGGCAGAGCTGTCCTATGGTCCCGAATACGCGCCCCCGGCCACGGTCAACGACTGGATCGAAGCCCGTGATGTGACCGCCTTGGTTGTGCTGAAAGATGGTCAGATTGTCTATGAGAACTACTTTAAAGGCACCCAGCCCGATGATCTGCGGATCAGCTGGTCTGTCGCCAAAAGCTACCTTTCCGCGCTGGTGGGTATCTTGTTGGACGAGGGGGCGATTGCATCGCTTGACGATCCCGTCACGACCTATGCGCCCAAGCTGAAAGGCACCGCCTATGACGGGGCGACGCTGCGCAACGTGCTTAACATGGCCAGCGGGGTTACCTTTGACGAAGATTACCTCGACCCGGATTCCGACATCAACAAGATGGGCCGCGCTCTCGCCCTTGGCGGAGAGCTGGACGATTTCACCGCAAGCCTGAAAGACACTTTCACCACGCCCGGCAGCCAGTGGCAGTATGTGTCGATCGACACCCATGTCATCGGCATGGTCGTTCGGGGGGCAACAGGCCGGTCCGTCACCGATCTTTTGTCGGAAAAGATCATCACCCCCATGGGTCTGGAACACGCGCCCTATTACGTGACGGACGGCGCGGGTGTCGCCTTTGTCTTGGGCGGGTTGAACCTGACGACCCGTGATTACGCCCGCATGGGGCAGATGTTCCTGCAAAACGGTCGCTACAACGGTCAGCAGATTGTACCGGCAGACTGGATCGCCGCCTCTACCGCGCCATCGGCCCCGACGGCAGAGGGGCAGATCGGCTATGGCTATCAGTGGTGGATTCCCCAAGGCGCGACAGAGGGTGAATTCATGGCCCGCGGTGTGTATGGTCAGTATATCTACATCAACCGCGCTGACGGGGTGGTGATCGCGACCAATGCCGCCGACCGCAAGTTCCGCGAGGCCGGGGTCAGCGATCAGAACATCGCCATCTTCCGCCAGATCAGCGCAGCCTTGGGGGGCACATGACACCTGACGAAAGCATCAATATTCTGGGCGGCCCGCTGGCCGTCTGTGGCAGCGACCCCGTCACGGGGTTTTTCCGCGACGGGTCGTGCAATACCTGTGCCGCCGATCAGGGCAGCCACACCGTATGCGCGATCATGACGGCGGAATTTCTGGCCTATTCCAAATATGTTGGCAATGACCTGAGCACACCGCGCCCCGAATTCGGCTTTGCAGGACTGTCGGCGGGCGATCCGTGGTGTCTTTGTGCGGGGCGTTTCTTGCAAGCGGCGGACGAGGGCTGCGCGCCAAAGGTCCATCTAGAGGCAACCCATCAGCGCGCTTTGGATATCGTGCCGCTGAACATCCTGCAGGCCCATGCCTTGCGCCCCGACGGCGGGGAAGACTGATGCTGCGCCTGACTGCTGTCTTGACCGCAGTGCTCTGCGCCGCCCCAGCCATCGCCCAAGACGCCCTGCGCCCGCAAGAGCAGCTCCGCCTCGACCCGTTCGAGGCCACGGCGGGCGATGCCCTGCTGCAAGCGTTCCAAAGCGGCAGCGCGGATGACCTGGCCGCCCTGTCGCGGGCATTGTCCGGCACGCCGCAAGTCGCCTTTGACGAGGGGCTGGCCGGCGATTGGTCCTGCCGCACGATGAAACTGGGTGGCCTGCCCGCGCTGGTGGTCTATAGCCCGTTCAAATGCCGCCTGACCTTTCAAGGCAACGGCTATCTGTTCGAAAAGCTCAGCGGGTCGCAGCGCACCACGGGGGTCATCACGCTGCGAGACGGGCGCGCGGTCTATGCTGGCGTCGGCTATGTCGCGGGAGAGGTGCCGCCCGCTTACGACGCCCTGCCACCCGGTTTTACCGGAGATGGCACCCTGCAACCCGATGTGGCGGTATTCGAACGTGTCAGCAACCAGCGGGCGCGGCTGATGTTTCCCGCGCCGGTAGTCGAAAGCGACTTTGATATCCTAGAACTGACCCGATAGGGCCTGCGCCAAAAGAAAAGGGGGCGATGCGCCGCCCCCTTCGTGATCGTCAGTGTCTAAGCTTTCGTCTGATCCTCAGACCTTCATGTCAAAACCAAGCGCCTTGGCGACGGTGAAGATATCTTTGTCGCCGCGCCCACACATGTTCATGCAGATGATGTGATCCTTGGGCAGCTCTGGCGCGATCTTCATCACATGCGCCAGCGCGTGGCTGGGTTCGAGCGCAGGAATGATCCCTTCGAGCGCGCAGCTCAGCTGGAACGCCTCAAGCGCTTCTTTATCGGTGATCGACACATATTGCGCGCGGCCAATGTCGTGCAGCCAGGAATGTTCAGGCCCGATACCGGGGTAATCCAAACCCGCCGAGATAGAGAAGCCTTCGAGGATCTGACCGTCGTCGTCCTGCAGCAGATAGGTGCGGTTGCCGTGCAGCACGCCGGGGCGGCCACCGGTCAGCGACGCGCAATGCTCCATTTTTTCGTTCACACCCTTACCGCCGGCTTCGACGCCGATGATGTTCACATCTTTGTCGTCAAGAAACGGATAGAACAGCCCCATCGCGTTCGACCCGCCGCCAATCGCCGCAATCAGCGTATCGGGCAGACGGCCTTCGGCGGCATCCATCTGTTCGCGCACTTCCTTGCCGATGATCGACTGGAAATCGCGGACCATCGCGGGATAGGGGTGCGGGCCGGCAACTGTACCGATGCAATAGAAGGTATCGCGCACGTTGGTCACCCAATCGCGCAGCGCGTCGTTCATCGCGTCTTTCAGGGTCCCACGGCCCGAGGTTACGGGGATCACTTCGGCCCCCAGCAGACGCATGCGGAACACGTTGGGGGCCTGACGTTCAACGTCATGCGCGCCCATATAGACGACGCATTGCAGACCGAACTTGGCGCAGACCGTTGCCGTCGCCACACCGTGCTGGCCCGCACCAGTTTCCGCGATGATACGTTTCTTGCCCATGCGCCGCGCCAGAATGATCTGGCCCAACACGTTATTGATTTTATGCGCGCCGGTGTGGTTCAGCTCGTCGCGCTTCATGTAAACCTTGGCACCGCCCAGATGTTCGGTCAGACGCTCTGCGAAATACAGCGGGCTGGGGCGACCGACATAATGGGTCCACAGGTCGTCCATCTCGGCCCAAAAGCTGTCGTCCGTCTTGGCCTTTTCATATTCCGCCTCGAGTTCGAGGATGAGCGGCATCAGGGTTTCCGACACAAACCGTCCCCCGAAATCGCCAAAGCGGCCATTTTCATCAGGTCCGGTCATGAAAGAGTTGAAAAGATCATTGTCCATGGAGGTGCTCCTTGCGCTTGGCGACCAGCCTTAACGCCCCCGCCGCGACAGGTAAAGACGGGGCGGGGGCGGCGACGTATCTGCGCCGCCCGCCACCTTCAAAACGCCGCGGAAAAGCGCGTATCTCGTTGACGTGTCCGATCGCCGAGGCATCCGCCCCTAGTCGAAGAGCTTGAACAAGCCACGCCGCAGCTCGTCTTCGACTTTTTGCTTCAACGCATCCTCGACCGATTGCCCGTCCTGCCGCGACACGCCAAGCTCCTCCTCAAGCTTTTCGTTCAGCTTCTGACGGGCCTTTTCTTTTTCCTTGGCAAAGTTCATGTCGACCGCCGCCTGCAAGTCTGGTTTGATTTGCGGTGCGGCCCACGGCCCGAAGATGCGCACTGGAATGGCCAGACCGCGATCGCCGTTTACCTGCAGCGCCTTGGGCGTAACGGTATAATCCAGTGTCTGTGCCCCCAACCCCACCTGCCCCGTTCCCGTGGCGGTAAAGTTAGGCAGCTGCATCAACAGGTCATCATTGCGCAGCACGCCCTGATCCATGTCGAATGTCGCAGCAAGTGAATCAAACACGGTCGTCCCGCCCTCGACATCAAAATTTCCCATGAGCGCGTCCAGATCAATGCCGTCGATATGGCCACGCCCGACATTCACCGCCCCCGATCCGCTGAGCGAGCGCATGATCGCGTTCAACGACGCGCCAGAGCCAAGAAAGGACACTTCGGCATCGCCCGTCCCATGAAACCGGCCCAGCCCAGCGGTTTGCTGCAGCAACGGCTGCATGGCGATGGATTGCGCATTCAACGCGCCTCCCACAGACAGGCCGTTGCGGTTGTTGATCACGAACTCGCCGCTGATCACACCGGCATAGGCTCTGATCTCGCGCAGTTCGGCCACCAGTCGCGACCGGTCGTTGCGCAGCAGCACACGGGTTGCACCAAGCGACAGCGTGCCCAGATCAATGCTGTCCGCCCGCAGCGCGATTTCGCCGTTAAACCCCGCCAGCGCAGAGGCATCAATCGGCGCGGTTGACCAGCCCGACGACGATGCAGGCGCAGGTGCTGCGGTGCTCGATGCCGGCGCGGGACTGCCGCTGGTGTCGCTGCGTGCAAATCCGGTCAGGTCCAGCGTGCCCACGTTGAATTGCGCGTTCACATCCGGCGTGCCGTTCAGCGTAATATCTGCCGCACCTGTCAGCGCATTGCCGCCCAGATCAGCCACCACATCGCGCAGGGCCAAACGCCGGTCCGGCGTGAGCGTCAGGTCGAGCTTTATATCTGTCGTTTTTCCCAGGCCTTGCGGCAGCGCGATGGCACCTGCCCCCAAAGCAGCAAGGAAGCGCTCTGTATTCGACGTCTTGAACCACAAGTCACCTGCAACCGCCCCGCTCAACCCCGCCCGACCGGCCAGCGTGACGCCACCGCCTTTGGTGTCCACGCGGGCGCGCAGCGGGCGGATGTCGCCGTTGAGGAGTTGGTCAAAGCGGTCAATCTTCGCCTCGATCGTCACGCGATCCGCAGCAGGGCGCAGTGCGGCCTTGATCACCGCATCGCCCGCACGTTCAGGCCAATCGAGCGACAGGTCAACGCCTGCGAAACGCACCAGATCGGCACCTTCGGCATCATAGATCAACGTCGCGTCGGTGATATCAAGCCGCTGGATCGTCAGTGGGCGCGGGCTGCGGGCGGGGGCTGAGGGCGCGGTTTCAATTGACGCGGCACCGCCGCCATCGCTGAACTGCCAGCTCGCGCGGCCGTCGCGCCGCTGCTCAAGCCGGATCGTGGGGCTTTGGGCTTCGATGTTTGTGATCTTGATCTCGCCCCGGATCAGCGCCATCGCATCGACGCCAATCGCCGCATTGGCCGCAGACAACATTGCCCCGTCTTTGGCCCAATCTGCGTTGCCGACTTCAAGCCCGCCTGCGGTCACCCCCAGCACAGGCCAGAACGTCAGGCCTACATCGCCCGTAATCGTGACCTCGCGGCCGGTCAGGTTGTGCAGTTGATCCGCCGCGATTCGCGCAATGCGATCGGCAGGCAAAAGAAACAGCGACCCCACGGCCACCGCTAAAATCAGCAACAGAATGCCAATTGCCCGAATAATCCACTTCATTGCCCGTCTCCTTGCCCGATGCGAGGCCTTTCCCAGACCCTTTGCATGGCTTATAGCGCAGTTCATGAGCACAAACCCACCAAATCTACGCCCCGATCTTGCGCCCAAGGCACAGATCAGCAATCCGTCCCGCCCCGGCCAGCCGACCATCGGCATGGTATCGCTTGGCTGCCCCAAGGCGCTTGTCGACAGCGAACGTATTTTGACGCGCCTGCGCGCCGAAGGCTACGGCGTGTCGCCCGATTATGCCGGCGCAGATGCGGTGATTGTGAACACCTGCGGGTTCCTTGATTCCGCCAAGGCCGAAAGCCTTGATGCCATCGGCGAGGCGTTGAAGGAAAACGGCAAGGTGATCGTGACCGGCTGCCTCGGGGCCGAGCCGGATTATATCCGCGAACATCACCCCCGCATTCTGGCTGTCACCGGCCCGCACCAATACGAACAGGTGCTGGACGCGGTGCATGGAGCCGTGCCGCCTTCGCCCGATCCGTTTATCGATCTGCTGCCAGCGCAAGCCGTCAGCCTGACCCCGCGCCATTACAGCTACCTGAAGATTTCAGAAGGCTGTAATCACAAGTGCAAGTTCTGCATTATCCCCGACATGCGCGGCCGCCTGCAGTCACGCCCTGCGCACGCGATCCTGCGCGAGGCGGAAAAGCTGGTGCAGAACGGCGTGAACGAGCTGCTAGTGATCTCTCAGGATACCTCGGCGTATGGCGTCGATATTAAACACGCCGAAGACCGCGGCCACCGCGCGCATATCACCGATCTGGCGCGTGATCTGGGCTCGCTCGGGGCTTGGGTGCGGCTGCATTACGTCTACCCCTACCCCCATGTGCGCAACCTGATCCCGCTGATGGCCGAAGGCTTGGTGCTGCCCTATCTCGATATTCCATTCCAGCACGCGCATCCCGATGTGCTCAAACGCATGGCCCGCCCTGCGGCTGCGGCAAAAACGCTGGATGAGATCGCCGCGTGGCGCGACACCTGCCCTGACATCACCCTGCGGTCGACATTCATCGTTGGCTACCCGGGCGAGACTGAGGCCGAATTCCAGACCCTGCTGGACTGGCTCGACGAGGCACAGCTTGATCGTGTGGGCTGCTTTCAATACGAGAACGTCGCTGGGGCGCGGTCGAACGCATTGCCGGATCACGTGCCGGACGAGATTAAGCAGGACCGCTGGAACCGCTTTATGGAGAAGGCACAGGCCATCTCTGCCGCCAAGCTGGAAGCCAAGGTTGGCCGCCGCATGGATGTAATCATCGACGAGATCGACGACGAGGCCGCCACCTGCCGCACCAAGGCCGACGCGCCAGAGATTGATGGCAACCTGTTCATCGACGAAGGCTTCGAAAACCTGAGCGTTGGCCAGATCGTGACTGTCGAAGTCGAAGAAGCCGGCGAATACGATCTTTGGGGGCGCGTGGTCTAGGCCACCGCCCTTATCCCTGCACGATTGGAACAGACGAAGCGCTTTGACGCTCCTGTTGACGTTGCTACACCCCACCTCGACAGCACCCCATATTGTGGACAGCAAACCATATCACCCTATATATAGACAGGCAGCAGCGCAGAAAGGGCGTTGCCCTTGAAAAAGCATCAACGATGTTCTATATATGTTCCAACCAGAACAAGGGGGTCCACACGATGTCCTACCAACCGCAGTTTCCCGGCATGTTCGATCCCGGCCAAGGGGCCGTACCTGCCCATACAGAAGATTCACCCCGCGATGTGCGCGCAACATTGCCGCCAACTCAAAAGCAGATGCACTATGCCGCGTCGCTGAGCCTCAAGACTGGCGCACCAGTGCCAAGACAGGCACAAAAAGACCGCGCCGCATTGTCTGAGTGGATTGATGCGCATAAGCCCAAGCCGGTCGAAGGGCCGTTTTCGCAGTACCCGTCGTCAAAGCAGGTTGCCTTTGCCGAACGCATCGCACGGCTAAAGCGGCGCGATATCCCGCAGGAGTGTTTTCGCGACAAAACGATGATGTCGCGCTGGATCGACGGGAACAAACCCCGTTGAACCGGTGGCAGGCCGGATGCTCTTTAGCGTTGCCTATACCAAGGGATAGGCCGTGATACCAAAGCACCGAAATTTAGACGGGATCAAACATTGGAATGACATAATCCAGTGCTAGATTTGTATCATGGCTTATCCGCACCCAACCCCCGACACCCTCGCTGACGGCACGATCCACGTGCTGGGTTTGGGGTTTGCCATACCCGCAACGATCTTATTGACCACCGATGTCGCGGGTCAGGGTGGGGCGCTCACACCGATACTGATCTATGCGGCCTGCTTCGTCCTATCGCTTCTGGCATCTGCCATATACCATCTTGTGCCCTTTGACCGCCCGCGTGCCCTGTTGGGGCGGATCGATCATGCGGCGATCTATTTCAAGATCGCGGGCACCTATACCCCCCTCGTCGTGTTGATCGGGACAGGTTTTGCCTATGGCATCCTCGCCGTTGTCTGGGCGCTTGCCATTATCGGTGCCATCGCCAAACTGTCGTTCTGGAGCACGGAATCAAGAGCGTCGCTGTATCTCTACCTTGGCATGGGGTGGCTGTCTGTGCTGCTGGTCTGGCCGATGTGGCAAAGCCTGCCCCCAATGGCGCTGACGTTGATTGGCGCTGGCGGGTTGATCTATTCGCTGGGGACTGTGATTTTCGCCCACCCCGGCATGCGATTTCAGAATGCGATCTGGCACAGCTTTGTATTGACCGCGTCCATCTGCTTTTTCGCAGCGATCTCTATCAGCCTGTAGCCCGCCTTAAGCTGCATCCAGATAGGCGCGCACACAGGATTGCACATGACGAAAACGGTCGCCGCCGAGATGTTTGCCGCCATACCAGCGAGTGACCACAATCAAATGATCTTTCAGACCTTCGCGCTCCAACATGCGGATGATGACCATCCCCGCACCGGATTCCCCATCATCGCCTTTTAGCGGGCCGCCGTCTGACAGCAGCACCGCCCAGGTGTTATGGGTCGCTTTGGCATAGCTTTTATCGCGCTTAAGCTCTTTCAGCGCAGCATCCACCGCGGCGCGATCAGACGCAGGGCAGCCCGACACGGCATACTTGGACCCGCGGTCCGAAAGTATCTGGCCAAGCTGCCGCATCAAGTGTGGTTACATCCCTGCCGCTGTTCGGCGCACCGTATCCAGACGCGACGCATTGGGCGGGTGCGTGCCGAGGAAACGGTCGCCGGGATCGGGGATACGGGTAAAGAATTCGGCCCCCCGCAGCGGATTATAGCCGGCACGCGCAGTAATGATGGTGCCCAAGGCATCTGCCTCAAGCTCGAAATCCTTGGAATATCGCCGCGCCCCCACCTGTGCCCCAAGTCGTTGCGCCGATTCGACCGCAGTCGGATCGCCACCGCTGAGCGTGGCAAGACCGGCAAAGATCACGGCACCGGCCACCGCGTTTTGTTGCTGGCGCGCAATATGCCCTTCGATGTGATGGGCGGCTTCGTGCCCCATGACAAAGGCAAGCTCGTCTTCGTTCCGCGCATCCGCAATCAGCGCGAGGGTAAAGGCAATAACGGGACGCCCCGCCTTGTCTTCGGTCTGATAGGCGTTGGCGGGCTGGCCCGGACGGTCGTCTACCACAATGTTGAAATCGCAGTTGACTTGCGACGTGCGCGTCCGACATTCGCGTTCCGCGACGGGTTCGACGGTGCGCAACACGCGGATAAAGCTGCGGGCCGATTCATTGGCGGAAAAGCCTGCGGGCTGTCCCTGATCAGGCTGGGTGGTGACAGGCCCCGACAGTGTTGTCGGTTCACACGCGGCGATGAATGCCACTGCGGCCAGAGCAAAACAGTATCTCAACATTACGTAACGTATCCTCAAAAGGGCACCGAATAGAACAACTACCCGTTTAACGTGGCAGCACTGATTTGAACAGACGGTGCAGTGCTGCTCTTGCATTGGACCGCCGAAAGAATACTGTGCCGGCATGTTTACGATTGAACACGAATTCGATGCCAGTGTGATCACGCTGATCGACGAAGGCAAAGCACCCTTGCGTGAAGACGTGACGGTGCAAGCTTTTGCCAGCGTCATCACAATCGAGCAGTGGGACCCGCGCACCAACTCTGTCTCCAAAATCAGCCTCTCGCCAGAGCAGCTGAATGATCTGACAGCTGCGCTGAACCTGCCCGAAGGCATCTACCGCACCGCGCCCAAGCGGTAATTAAAGGAAAGAAAATGGCCACCGGCACACATATCAAGACGTACTTCGAAGGCAGTTGGCACGAGGGCGACATCTCTGTCATCAAGGCCGCGGACCACGGCGCATGGTTGGGCACAACCGTGTTCGACGGTGCCCGCCTGTTCGACGGACTGAGCCCGGATCTGGAGGCGCATTGCGCCCGGATCAACCGGTCTGCCAAGGCGCTGATGATCACCCCCACGGTCGAGACCGACGATATGGTCGCGATGGTGCGCGAGGGTCTGAAAAGCTACCCCAAGGACGCCGCCGTCTATATCCGCCCGATGTACTGGGCGCTGGCAGGCGATGAATTGGGCATCGTGCCGCTGAAAGACGCGACCGGTTTCGCCATCAGCCTTGAACAGATCCCCATGGCCGCACCCGATGCAGCCACCACCCTCACGCGGACCCGTTTCCGGCGTCCTGTGCTCGAAGATAACGTGGTGAACGCCAAGGCGGGATGTCTGTATCCGAATAACGCGCGTATGATGGTAGAAGCGCGCGCCAAAGGGTTTGGCAACGCGCTGGTGGCCGACGCGATGGGCAATGTCGCGGAGTCGGCGTCGGCCAACGTGTTTATGGTCAAGGATGGCGAGGTTTTCACCCCGATCCCCAACGGCACGTTTCTGGCAGGTATCACACGCGCACGGCACATGGCCAACATGCGCGCCGACGGGATCAAGGTCCATGAAACCGTCCTGAGCTTTGATGATTTTCACGCCGCAGACGAGGTGTTCTTGTCCGGCAACATGATGAAGGTTACGCCGGTAAAGGCCTTTGATGACACCCAGTACAACATCGGCCCCATGACCCGCCGCGTCCGCGAAATGTATTGGGATTGGGCGGCCTCTGACCGTGGCTGACCCCGTGCCCCGCTGCTTGGCAGGAGAAATCTATGCGTAAATTTATGGTCGTGCTGGATGACAGCCGCGAATGCCTGAACGCCATGCGATTTGCCGCGATGCGGGCGTCGAACTCTGGCGGCGGCGTCGTCGTGCTGTCGGTCATCCCGCCGGATGAATTCAACCACTGGATCGGCGTGGCCGAGGTCATGCGTGACGAGGCCCGCGAACGGATCGAGGTGCATTTCGAGGTCTTTGCGAAATGGATGCGGGACCGGCTGAACGTTGAACCCACTTTGGTCATTCGCGAAGGTGTGATCGTGGACGAAATCATCAACCAGCTTGACGAAGACCCCCAAGTCGGCGTGCTGGTGCTTGGCGCGGGTACGGACAAGAAATCCGGCCCCGGTCCCTTGGTCACCCAGCTGTCGCGCAACGCAGGCTCGCTGCCGGTGCCGATCACCATCGTTCCCGGCGACATGAGCAAAGAGCGCCTAGAGATGATTACCTAAGGCGGCACGGCAGGCCTCCGCCAACTTAGAATCGTTCCAAACCTTGACTTGGCCGCGTTCAAGTCGCATATCTGCATCAACCCTTTGAGGAGCATGTGATGTTTATTCAGACCGAATCCACGCCCAACCCCGCAACGTTGAAGTTCCTGCCCGGTCAGACCGTGCTGGAAATGGGCACTGCCGATTTCCCCGCCCCCGAAGCAGCAAGCGCATCGCCCTTGGCCACGCGTTTGTTCGCCGTCGAAGGTGTAACCGGCGTGTTCTTCGGCACTGATTTCGTGACCATCACCAAGGCCGACGGGATCGAGTGGGACCACCTGAAACCCGCCCTACTTGGCGCGATCATGGAACATTTCCAATCCGGCCAGTCCGTGATGGAAAAAGGCCATGACCACGCATCAGGCCACGCAGAACACACCGGCGAAGACGGTGCGATCGTGGGCCAAATCAAGGAACTTCTGGACAGCCGCGTGCGCCCAGCTGTTGCCCAAGATGGCGGCGACATCACGTTCCACGGCTTTGAGCGCGGCGTTGTATACCTGCACATGCAAGGGGCCTGCGCGGGCTGCCCATCGTCCACATTGACGTTGAAAATGGGCATCGAAAATCTGCTGCGTCACTACATCCCCGAAGTGACCGAGGTACGCCCGGTTGCCTAAGACGCCTCTTATCCTGGCGTTTGATACATCGGCCGCACATTGTGCGGCCGCTTTGCTGTCAGGCGACCAGATTATCGCCAGCATTCAGGAACCGATGAACAAGGGTCAGGGCGAACGTCTGCTTGGCCTCTGCGCCGAGGTTCTGACCAGCGCGGATGTGGCGTATAGCGACCTGACCGCGATCGGCGTCGGCGTCGGGCCGGGGAATTTCACTGGCATCCGCATTGCCGTGTCTGCCGCGCGCGGGCTGGCGCTTGGCCTTGGGGTGCCCGCGATAGGTGTCTCGCATCTTCAGGCGTTGGCCTATGGGCATGACGGTGTGGTCATCAGCAGCATCGATGCCCGTCAGGACAAGCTGTTCGTGCAGGTATTCGGGACGATGGACGACCGCGAACCGGTGATGTGCGGCCTTGATGATCTGCCCGCAGTGCCATCGCGTGCCGACCCGATCTGTGTCGGGCATCAGGCTGACCTGATCGCAGCGCTGTGCAATGGCACTGCCCTCCCCCCGCGCAGCCCCGTGGCAGAGGCAACGGCACATATCGCGAGGGCCCGCTTGGGCATGCAAAACCCGCGACCTGCTCCGCTATATCTACGCCCGGCCGATGCCGCCCCCGCCCGCGACAAGCCGCCAACGATCCTTGCATGACCCAGCAAACCATGGCGCAGATCCATGCCGCCGCTTTCATCCATGACCGCAGCTGGGGCGCGCAAGAGTTTGCTGATCTGCTCAGCTCCCCGTTTGTGGATCATCTGGCAGAGCCGCACGGCTTTGCCCTGACCCGCCTGATTGCGGGCGAAGCAGAGCTTTTGACCCTCGCCGTTGATCCCGCGGCACAGCGTCAGGGCATTGGTCGTAGGCTGTTACAACGCTGGCTAGAAGGGCTCGAGGGACGAGCAGAAACCGCCTTTCTTGAGGTGGCCGCAGATAACGCTGCCGCCATCGCGCTATATACGGCGGCGGGGTTTAGCCAAACGGCCAGCCGACGCGGGTATTATCTGCGTAAAGATACGCCGCCAGTTGATGCGTTGATCCTTTCGCGGTGCTTTACGCAGGGTTAACGCCTAATATCATCTGCCCCCGCTTGAGAATCCGGTTGACCCCACCGATGGGCTACGCAGTATCGTACATCTGATCAACGGAGCCGTGCACAAGTGCGGACCTGCGACCGGGCAAAGGCTCCTTGCTTGCGCCCCAACACAATAAACCGGGAGACACTCCATGACCCTTATGACCAAATTCCTCGGCGCCGCTGCGGCAACCGCGCTTAGCGCCGGTGCTGCTTTGGCCGAACCTGCCCTGATCTTCGACCTTGGCGGCAAATTCGACAAATCCTTCAACGAAGCCGCCTTTGCCGGCGCGCAACGCTGGGCCGAAGAAACCGGCGAAAGCTTCCGCGAGATCGAACTGCAGTCCGAAGCGCAGCGTGAACAGGCCCTGCGCCGTTTCGCCGAAGCAGGCTCCAATCCTATCGTGATGACCGGCTTTGCCTTTGGTGATGCGCTTGGTCAGGTGGCCGGCGATTACCCTGATACCGACTTTGTCATCATCGACATGGTTGTGGATGCGCCGAACGTTCGTTCCGTGGTCTTCAACGAGCACGAAGGGTCCTATCTGGTTGGCATGATGGCGGCGATGGCGTCCGAATCCAACACGGTCGGCTTTATCGGTGGCATGGATATCCCCCTGATCCGCAAATTCGCCTGTGGCTATGCCCAAGGTGTTCTGGCAGTGAACCCCGACGCGACCGTGATCTCGAACATGACCGGTTCGACTCCTGCCGCTTGGAACGACCCCGTAAAAGGGTCCGAACTGACCAAAGCGCAAATCAGCCAAGGCGCTGACGTTGTGTACGCGGCCGCTGGCGGCACAGGCGTCGGTGTTCTGCAAACCGCTGCTGACGAAGACATCCTGTCGATCGGCGTGGATAGCAACCAAAACCACCTGCACGCAGGCAAGGTCCTGACTTCGATGATCAAACGCGTGGACAACGCTGTGTTTGACGCGATGTCCGACGGTCCCGGCATGGAAAAAGGCTTTAACGTCATGGGCGTGGGCAACGAAGGCGTGGGCGTCGCAATCGATGAGCACAACAAAGCGCTGATCACAGCTGAAATGCAAGCCGCTGTCGACGAAGCTTCGACCAAGATCGCAGACGGGTCGCTTGAGGTACATGATTACATGTCCGACGACAGCTGCCCGAGCCTGAGCTTCTAAGCGTGAGCACTGCAACACAGACGGAGCGGCAGGAAACTGCCGCTCCGGCGATCGAGCTGAAAGGCATTTCCAAGGCCTTTGGCCCGGTACAGGCCAACAAAGACATCTCAATCCGCGTCATGCCCGGTACAATCCACGGGATTATCGGTGAAAACGGTGCGGGCAAATCGACGCTGATGTCGATCCTTTACGGATTCTACAAAGCGGACAAAGGCGACATTTTTATCGCCGGCAAAAAGACCGATATCCCTGACAGCCAGGCCGCGATTGCCGCAGGCATCGGGATGGTGTTCCAGCACTTTAAACTGGTTGAAAATTTTACGGTTCTGGAAAATATCATTCTGGGGGCCGAAGACGGACGGCTGCTGAAACCGTCGCTCGCCAAGGCGCGCAAGTCGCTGTTGAAACTGGCGGATGATTACGGGCTCAAGGTCGATCCCGATGCGCTGGTACAAGACATCGGCGTGGGCATGCAGCAACGCGTAGAGATCCTCAAGGCGCTGTATCGTCAGGCAGATATTCTCATTCTGGATGAACCCACCGGCGTGTTGACCCCTGCCGAAGCGGATCAATTGTTCCGCATCCTCGGGCGTCTGCGCTCTGAGGGAAAGACGATCATCCTGATCACCCACAAGCTGCGCGAGATCATGGAAACGACCGACACCGTATCCGTCATGCGCCGTGGCCAGATGACCGCCACCGTCAAAACCGCAGAGACCTCGCCCGCCGAACTGGCCGAGCTGATGGTCGGCCGCAAGGTCCTGCTGCGTGTGGACAAAAAACCCGCCGCCCCCGGCCCTGTCATTCTGGATATCGAAGGCTTGCGCGTCGTTGATGAAAAAGGCGTAGAGCGTCTACGCGGCATTGATCTGCAAGTCCGTGCGGGCGAAATCCTTGGCGTCGCTGGCGTGGCCGGCAACGGGCAATCCGAGCTGCTTGAGGTTCTGGGCGGCTATCGGACCGGCAAGGGCAGCGTGCGCGTCAATGGCACGGCGCTGGACCTCACCGGCAACAAGTCCGACGGCCAATCCCGCCGCAATCATGGCATCGCCCACGTCCCCGAAGACCGCCAGCGCGAAGGTCTGATCATGGACTATCAGGCGTGGGAAAACACCGCGTTTGGCTATCACAAAGACCCTGCCTATCGCAGCGGCCTGCTGATGGATAACGCCGCGATCAAGGCCGACACCGTTGAAAAGATGGAACGTTTCGACGTGCGCCCGCCCAACCCCAAACTGGCGGCCAAGAACTTTTCGGGCGGCAACCAGCAAAAGATTGTTCTGGCCCGCGAGATCGAACGCAACCCGGACCTGCTGCTGATCGGTCAACCGACCCGTGGCGTCGACATCGGTGCGATCGAATTCATCCACGAACAGATCGTCGCCCTGCGCGATCAGGGCAAGGCCATCCTGCTGGTCTCGGTCGAGCTGGAAGAGATTCTCGCACTCAGTGACCGTGTGGCTGTCATGTTCGACGGTCAGGTCATGGGCATCCGCGACGCCAGCCAAACCGATGAAAAAGAACTGGGCTTGCTGATGGCCGGCATCACCGATACCGATGCGCCCCATTCCATCGAAGAGATCGAAGACAATCTGGCCCATGCGGGCGGCGATCCGCATAAGGAAGTGTGACATGGACGTAATGCCAAAATGGGCCGAGGTCGTCCTCGTGCCTTTGATATCGCTTTTACTGGCAGCGATCCTCTCGGCGCTGGTCATTCTGGGCATCGGTGAAGACCCCGTTGCCGCCGTCAAACTGATGGTGTCCGGCGCTTTGGGCAGCACCTATGGGTGGGGCTATACGCTGTATTACGCGACCAACTTTATGTTCACCGGCCTGTGCGTCGCCATCGCCTTTCACGCGCGACTGTTCAACATCGGCGGCGAAGGTCAGGCAATGCTGGGCGGTTTGGGTGTGGCGCTCGCCTGTTTGTATATCCCGTGGCCCCACTGGTCGCTGGCGCTCTTTGGTGCCGCTGCGATGGCGGCTGTCTTTGGGGCCGCTTGGGCCGCGATCCCCGCGTTCCTGCAAGCCAAGCGCGGCAGCCATATCGTGATCACAACGATCATGTTCAACTTTATCGCCGCCGCAGCGCTGAACTATATTCTGGTCAACATGCTACGCCCCCAAGGCAGCATGGACCCCGCAACGGCGCGCTTTCCTGACGCGACAAAGCTGCCAACGTTGCACGATCTTCTGGCCCCGCTCGGGATCGAATTTTCCAAGGCGGCACCGGCCAATATCTCGCTTTTGGTGGCGGTTGCGGCCTGTATCTTCTTGTGGGTGCTGATCTGGCGCACGCGGCTTGGCTATGAAATCCGCGCCTATGGCCATTCGGAATCGGCGGCGAAATACGCCGGTATCTCTCCGGTCAAGATCACCATGATCGCGATGACCATCTCGGGTGGTCTGGCGGGGATGATGGCGATTAACAACGTCATGGGCGAAGCCGAACGACTGGTGCTGAACGCCACGGAAGGCGCGGGCTTTATCGGCATCGCTGTCGCATTAATGGGGCGTAGCCATCCTTTGGGCGTGTTTCTTGCCGCGATCCTTTTCGGGTTCCTCTATCAGGGCGGTGCTGAACTGGCGCTCTGGACCTCGATCCCGCGCGAGCTGATCGTCGTGATCCAGGCGCTGGTGATCCTCTTTACCGGAGCCTTGGACAACATGGTGCGTATGCCGCTCGAGAAAATCTTTTTGGCGCTGCGCGCCGCACGGGCCCCCAAGCCCGAACGCAAACCGGTGGAGCCTGCTGAATAATGGATTACATCACGCTCATCCAACTGTTCGACAGCACCGTGCGTCTTGCGACACCATTGCTGCTGGCCTGCCTTGCCGGTCTGTTTTCCGAACGCGCAGGCATTTTCGACATCGGACTTGATGGTAAGATGCTGGCGGCGGCGTTCTTTTCGGCGGCGGTGGCGTCACTGACGGGGAATGTCTGGCTGGGGCTGTTGGCGGGGATCGCCGCGTCGATGGCGCTGAGCCTGCTGCACGGGCTTGCGTCGATCACCTTTCGCGGCAACCAACTGATTTCAGGCGTTGCGATCAACTTTCTCGCGGCGGGGCTGACCGTTCTGATCGCGCAAGACTGGTTTCAGCAAGGTGGGCGTACGCCGTCGCTGATCGGCGGGGCGCGGTTTAGCCCGATCACCCTGCCTTTCGCTGACGACGTTGCTCAGACACCCATCATCGGACCGCTTTACGCCGAACTGATCTCGGGTCACTCGATCCTTGTCTATCTGGCGTTCCTTGCGGTGCCTGCGACGTGGTGGCTGCTTTATCGCACACGTTTCGGCCTGCGCCTGCGCGCGGTGGGTGAAAACCCTGCGGCAGTCGATACGGCGGGGGTTTCCGTCGTTGGCCTACGCTATGCGGCGGTGTTGATCTGTGGCGTGCTTTGCGGCGTTGCGGGTGCGTATCTTAGCACGGCGCTTCAGGCCGGCTTTATCAAGGACATGTCCGCAGGCCGTGGCTATATCGCATTGGCGGCGCTGATCTTTGCGAAATGGCGACCGTGGTACGCGCTATGGGCGACGCTGCTGTTCGGCCTGTTCGGTGCGCTTGAAACCCGCCCCGACGTGATCGAGGCGCTGGTGAACTTCAAGGTTCAGGGGCAGTTGCTCGCGGCCCTTCCCTATGTGATGACCGTGATCATTCTGGCGGGCTTTGTCGGCAAGGCGATCCCGCCGCGTGCCGGTGGCGAGCCCTACGTGAAAGAACGCTAACTCTCGTTGCGCCGTTGCAAATTGCGGCGGCGCAGCATCCACGATTGATTTCAACCTTTCGATCGGACTAACTGCGTCTATGCAAATTTATCTGCCCATTGCCGAATTGTCGGTCAACGCGTTCCTCCTTTTGGGGTTGGGCGGGATTGTGGGCGTTCTATCCGGCATGTTCGGCGTCGGAGGCGGATTTTTGATCACGCCCCTGCTGTTTTTTATCGGCATCCCCCCAGCGGTGGCCGTGGCCACAGGCGCAAACCAGATTGTGGCGTCGTCGTTCTCGGCGCTGCTGGTGCATCTTAAACGCAAGACGGTTGATCTGCGCATGGGCAGCGTCTTGCTGGCGGGCGGTCTGGTCGGGGCTGCGGCAGGGGTCACGATCTTTAACTACCTCAAATCGCTGGGTCAGGTCGATCTGCTGGTAAACCTTTGCTACGTCGTTTTTCTGGGGATCATCGGCGGGCTGATGTTGGTTGAATCGCTGAACGCGATGTACAAGACGCGCACCGGAAAACGCCCCCCGCGCAAGAAACACACGTGGATACAAAAGCTGCCATTCAAGATGCGTTTTCGGGTTACGGGGCTTTATATCTCGGTCATTCCGCCACTGCTGGTCGGGGCCTTTGTCGGGCTTCTGGCCGCGATCATGGGCGTTGGCGGCGGCTTTATCATGGTGCCCGCGATGATCTATCTGCTGGGGATGCCGACCAAAGTCGTTGTCGGCACGTCGCTGTTCCAGATCATCTTTGTCGCAGCATTTACCACGATGTTGCATGCCACGACCAACTATACTGTCGATATCGTGCTGGCCGTGCTGCTGCTGATCGGTGGCGTCATTGGCGCACAGTTCGGCACCACCCTTGGGACCAAGCTCAAGGCGGAACAGCTGCGCATCCTGTTGGCGCTTTTGGTGCTGATTGTCTGCGGCAAGCTGGCGCTCGACCTGCTCTTGCAACCGGCCGAGCTTTACTCCGTCGGGTTCAAATCATGATCCGGTTTCGTGTTTTAATCGCGGCGGTCTTGACCTGCATCGCGTTCTCTGCGCTCGCCGAAGAAGCAATCGTTTTGGGGCTGAACCAAAGCGAAGTATCTATCTCGACCAACTTTAACGGGTCCGAGATCATCATTTTTGGCGCGGTTAAACGCGAGGAGCCCATCCCAGAGGGCCCCGAGCTTGAGGTCGTGGTTACCGTTTCTGGCCCGTCTGCCCCCGTGACAGTCCGGCGCAAGGAAAAGACCTTTGGCATCTGGGTGAATACCGCTGCCGTAGAGGTGGACCGCGCCCCCAGCTTTTACGCCGTCGCCACCAGCGGCCCACTCCAAGACGTCCTGAGCCGTACCGAAGACCTGCGCTATAAAATCTCTGTACCCCGTGCCATCCGATCTGTCGGGGCCCCGATGGATATTAAAGATTCGGCGGCTTTTTCAGATGCGCTGATCCGTATCCGCAGCGATGCAAACCAGTACCAGCTGGACGAGGCAGGCGTGAGCGTTGACGAACAAACCCTGTTCAGAGCGACGGTACAGCTGCCCGCCTCGTTGATAGAGGGCGATTATAACACCCGCATTTTCCTGACCCGTGGCGGATCGGTCGTGGCCCAATACGGGACGCTCATCGATGTGCGCAAGGTCGGGTTGGAACGCTGGCTTTACAATCTGTCACGCGAAAACGCGCTGCTTTACGGGCTGATGTCACTCGCCATCGCTATTGCTGCAGGGTGGGGTGCATCCGCCATCTTTAGTGCACTGCGCCGCTAAGTGGCGGTGCAGGGAGTAGCCAAAAACAGCCTTTATGCGGCGGGGTCATCCGTCTGCACTTCGAGGTTAAGCGGTGCCGCTGGGGCCGCACGCAGGTCATCCACCCGCAACACCCCCGACGGTTTCGACAGACGGTTACGCACCACCCAAATCAGGCGCTCTTGCGCACGGGTGATCGCCACGTAGGCGAGGCGCTTCCACAGGGGTTGCCCCGCCTCAGACCGGCCCATACGCGCCGCTGCGAACAGATCGGGTGCAAACACCTGCACTGCATCCCACTGGCTGCCCTGCGCCTTGTGGATGGTGACGGCAGCCCCGTGCAGGAAGGTGGCCCCCATACGCGCGGCAAAGGGGATGAACGGCTCTTCCTCGTCCGGCTTTTCGATCTTTACGATGGACGCGGCAGAGATCTGAGGGTCTTCGGCCCCCATCACATGCAGGCGGCTAAAGCCCGGCTTGCGACCATTGCCCAGATAGACAACCTGCGCGCCTTTGATCAGGCCGCGTGCTTCGAGGTCGAGCCGTTTCTTGCGGTGTTTCAGTGGCAGCTCGATCCCGTCACATATCAGCGGCTCACCTTCAAGCAGCGCGTCTTCAGGTGCCCCATAAACCGACCGGAATGCGTTGATCAGCCGGATACGCGTCGCGTTGCGCCAGACCAGCACAGGCGAACGCGCCATCAGGTCAACCTCTACCCGCTGGCCCCAGACCACGCGGTCGTCTTTCTTTGACGCATCTTCAATCATGCGTTCAAACTGCTCGAATGTCAGCGCCGGATCGGCAAGCGCATGCGCAAGATCAAGGATCGGGTTGTCGGCCTGCTGCCGGTGGATACGGCTCAGGTTCAACACGCGTTCTTTCGGTAGCTTTTCGAAAACCATCGTGCCGGACTGCCCCACAGGGGCCAGCTGTGCCGGATCGCCAAACAGCAGTAATGTCGGGAAAATCTCTTTCAGATCCTCGAACTGCTTGTCATCCAACATAGAGCTTTCATCGACGAAACCGATGTCCAGCGGTTCTTCGCGGCGCTTCCATCCGGTGATGAAATCACTGCCGCGCAGACCCGCTGCAGCCAACGCGCCGGGGATGGATTTGTTGTTCTGATAGAACGCCAATGCCCGATCCAAGGCAATCTCGTTCATCCCCTCGATCACCGGACGGTCGCCGTTGCCTGCCAGCCACTCTGCGATGCGTTCATATTCGGGATCATACACGGGGGTATAGAGGATGCGGTGGATCGTGGTCGCCGGCACACCGCGCAAGCGCAGGACCGAGGCCGCCTTGTTCGTGGGGGCAAGGATCGCCAGCGTCCGTTTGTCTTTCTTCTTGCGTTCATAGTCACCCGACACGATGTCGACGCCTGCGTTTTCCAATGCCTTGTACAGCTCTGCCAACAGCAGTGTCTTGCCCGACCCCGCCTTGCCGGTCACCGCCAGCACCTGATCTGCACCGCCCGCAGGCGGCATCAGCAAGTTGTCATCAAGATCAATGCCTGCATGGCGCAGCATTTCGGCTACGCTATCAAAGGCAGCCGCCTGATCGTCGGAATATGTAAGGGCAGGTACTGTCATGGCGCGACCCTAATTGAGCGCCGCGCCGGGGGCCAGATGGCATCACGGTTATTCGCACATTCAGCTTGCGCCACAACGCCCCTGCGAGGCCCAAAACGCAGAACACCCGCGCGCCGGGATGCGGCGCACGGGTGTCTGGTCAGTACTCCCACAAAGCGGGCTGTCTGATTATTTTTTCGCGTCCAGAGCGTCTTCGAGCGTGCGCAGGCCGGTTTTGGGCGACTGCACCAGCACCGACATGTTGCCGGGCTTGTGTTCGTTGGCCAGCATCTTCATGTGCGCGTCAGGCAGATCAGCCCAGGTAAACACTTCGGACATGCACGGATCAAGACGGCGTTCGACCATCAGCTTGTTCGCCGCCGACGCCTGCTTGAGGTGGGCAAAGTGGCTGCCCTGCAAGCGCTTCTGGTGCATCCACATATAGCGCACGTCGAACGTCAGGTTGAACCCCGAGGTCCCCGCGCAGATCACAACCATGCCGCCCTTTTTGCAGACAAAGGTGGATACAGGGAATGTTGCCTCGCCAGGGTGTTCAAACACCATGTCGACGTTCACACCCTTGCCGGTGATCTCCCAGATTGCGGCACCGAATTTGCGGGCCTCTTTGAACCACGTGGCGTATTCGGGCGTGTTCACTGTGGGCATCTGGCCCCAGCAATTGAAGTCCTTGCGGTTCAACACGCCTTTGGCGCCCAGATCCATCACAAAGTCACGCTTGGATTCGTCCGAGATCACACCGATCGCATTGGCACCTGCGGTATTGATCAACTGAATCGCATAGGACCCCAGACCACCCGATGCGCCCCAGACCAGTACGTTCTGGCCAGGTTTCAGGTCGTGCGGCTCGTGGCCGAACAGCATGCGGTACGCAGTGGCCAGCGTCAGCGTGTAACACGCCGCCTCTTCCCATGTCAGGTGCTTGGGGCGTGGCATAAGCTGCTGCGCCTGAACGTTGGTGAACTGCGCAAACGACCCGTCGGGTGTCTCGTAGCCCCAGATGCGCTGGCTCGGGGAATACATCGGATCGCCGCCGTTGCACTCTTCGTCGTCGCCGTCATCCTGGTTGCAGTGGATCACGACCTCGTCGCCGATCTTCCAGCGTTTGACCTTGTCACCGACGGCCCAGACGATGCCGGACGCATCCGAACCGGCAATGTGGAAAGGCTGCTTGTGCCCGTCAAACGGGCTAATCGGCTTGCCCAACGCAGCCCAGACACCGTTATAGTTCACACCCGCTGCCATCACGAGGACAAGCACTTCGTTACTGTCGAGCGTCGGCACGTCTACGACTTCTTCGAGCATCGCCGTATTGGGATTCCCGTGACGTTCCTTGCGGATGGTCCAGGCGTACATCTGCTTGGGAACATAGCCCATCGGAGGAATTTCCCCGATTTCGTAAAGGTCTTTTTCCGGAGCGTCATATTGCGCGATATTCGTGTCCAAGGCCATGTCGGTCTCCACAGTCAGAATAGGTTTGTGCCGCAGTGCAGAATCGCGGCGTCTACAGGTGGAATATGATCCTTGACGCAACAATGCAACACCAATTGCCCTTCAATTGTAACTTTATGACTTTGCAGTCGCAGCAATTTCAGCTGTTTGACCTAGCGATCGAAGAAATGCGCGATCGAGTTCGCATAAAAGCGCAGTACCGACCGCTGAGTGTCAGCAGGGCGATATCCCCGCTCTACCGCTGCGATTATCCCGCGCTGCAACAGATGTTGGCGTGCCTTGACCACATTGGCACCAAAGCCTTCGTCCCCTTCGAACATATTGACCGGAGCAAGGGCCGCCATACGGGCCATCTCTTGTTCCAGCGCGACACCGTCCAGCGGCTTCTCTGCTAACAACAATACCCGTGCCAGCAAGGGAACGAACAACAATGGCATCTCGTTTTCGATCCGACCCATCAGATCCTGCGCCAGCCCGTCGACATCGGGGGTGCTGCCATAGTCGCGCAGACGCACCGGCGTGCCAAACACCACCACGGCCTCTCCGAAGCGCAGGAACTTGCCGCGCAGACGCAACCAGACCTTGCGCACGATAAACTTCAGAATGACCGAGATTTGCGCGTCGAACCGCCGCGTGCCCGCCTCATCTGCCGAGATCAGAACGCGATCCTCCAGCACCCGATCATAGTTGATCGCCACGGGCACAAAGACGACATCGCGGTCCTTCAGGTCGGCCTCCAGCACATAGCCGAGCAGACCCATTTTGGGTGGCATCAGCTTGCCATTCAGGCTCAGCCCGCCCTCGGGGAAGATCGCTTGGGTTACGCCGCCTTCGGTCGCCATCTGCACATAGCGCGCCAGCACCTTTCGATAGAGCGCACCACGTGATTTACGCCGGATGAAATACGCCCCCATCGACCGGATCAACCGGCTAAGCGGCCAGACCCGCGCCCATTCCCCCACGGCATAGCTCAGCGCAGATGCCTCCCCCGCGAGGTAGGTGACCAGCACGTAATCCATATTGCTGCGGTGGTTCATGATAAAGATGACGGTGGCGTCTGGCGGGATACCTTCGATCACGGCGTCATTTTGGGTACCCGTGCGCACATCATAAAGCGCGTTCGCCAGAAACCGCGCCAGCCGGATGCCAAAGCTGAAATAGGCAAAGGCGCTAAAGCTCGGGACAATTTCGCGGGCATAGCGGCGCGCCTGTTCTGAGGCGACGTTCTCGGGGATACCTTCGGCGCGGGCGTGATCCACGATCGCCTGACTGATCTGCGGGTCATAGATCAGCCGCTGGATCATATCGTGACGCCGCGCAAGCTTGAACGGTTCAATCGGGCGCGTCAGCCGTGTGTTCAGCTGAGCGACAGCTTTTTCCAGCCGTCTGCGAAAGAACCACCTGACCGAGGGCAGCAAAAAGTGGCTCAGCGCAGTCACCGCGGCGAAAAGCAGGATCACGGCGAAAAGCCAGATGGGAAGTTCAATTGTTTGCGTCATTGCCCAACCCTTGCAGGAGGTGCACAGTCTGGGCAACACAAAACGGTCGACCCCCGATCGGGTCCCCTAATAAAGGCACCCGCTGTCGTAACGCAGCGGCTTTCGCCCATGCCGCGATGCAGCGAATTGACAGCGCCCGATTGTTTCACGTATCAATCGACCAGCGCAAGAATATTACCCATTCGATTCACGAAAGGCCGCCCCATGTCGCAACCGCAAAAAGACCGCCCTTGGCTGATCCGCACCTATGCCGGACACTCCACCGCCGAGGCATCCAATGCGCTGTACCGCGCGAACCTTTTGAAAGGGCAGACCGGCCTGTCGGTCGCCTTCGACCTGCCCACCCAGACCGGATATGACAGCGATCACATCCTGTCGCGCGGCGAAGTCGGCAAAGTGGGCGTGCCCGTGGCGCATTTGGGCGATATGCGCAGCCTGTTCAAGGATATCCCGCTTGAGCAGATGAACACCTCGATGACGATCAACGCCACCGCGCCGTGGCTGCTGGCGCTGTATATTGCTGTGGCCGAGGAACAGGGCGCAGATGTGTCCAAGCTGCAAGGCACCGTGCAGAACGACCTGATCAAGGAATACCTGTCGCGTGGCACCTATATCTGCCCGCCTGCCCCATCTCTCAAGATGATCGCGGATGTGGCCGAGTATTGTTATACCAACGTGCCCAAATGGAACCCGATGAACGTCTGTTCCTATCACTTGCAAGAAGCAGGAGCGACGCCCGAACAAGAGCTGGCCTTTGCCCTTGCCACTGCGACTGCCGTCTTGGACGCCCTGCGCCCCCGCGTGCCGGAAGAAGATTTCCCCATGCTGGTGGGCCGCATTTCGTTCTTTGTGAACGCGGGCATCCGTTTCGTCACCGAAATGTGCAAGATGCGCGCCTTTGGGGATCTATGGGACGAGATTTGCCTTGAACGCTATGGTGTCGAAGACCCGAAATACCGCCGCTTCCGCTATGGTGTTCAGGTAAACTCGCTGGGACTGACCGAACAGCAGCCCGAAAACAACGTCTACCGCATCCTGATCGAAATGCTAGCTGTGACCCTGTCAAAGAACGCGCGCGCACGCGCCGTGCAGCTGCCTGCGTGGAACGAAGCGCTTGGCCTGCCGCGTCCGTGGGATCAGCAATGGTCAATGCGGATGCAGCAGATCATGGCCTACGAGACCGACCTGCTGGAGTTTGACGACCTGTTCGACGGCAACCCGGCTGTGGACCGCAAGGTCGAAGCGCTGAAAGAAGGCGCACGGGCCGAGCTGGCGAACCTTGACGATATGGGCGGCGCGATTTCAGCGATTGATTACATGAAGTCCCGTCTGGTCGAAAGCAACGCCGACCGTCTGGGCCGCATCGAAGCGGGCGAGACGATCGTGGTGGGCGTCAACAAGTGGCAGCAGGGCGAACCCTCGCCGCTGATGACCGGCGATGGTGGCATCATGGTCGTGGACCCTGCGGTCGAGGCCGACCAGATCAACCGTCTGAATGCTTGGCGCGACAGCCGCGATCAAGCGGCCGTAGACAAAGCCCTTGCCGATCTACGCGCCGCCGCCGCCGAGGGGCGCAATGTGATGGAACCGTCGATCGCAGCTGCCAAAGCGGGCGTCACCACTGGTGAATGGGCGGAACAGATGCGCAGCGTGCACGGCGAATACCGCGGGCCTACAGGCGTCGCATCAGGCCGGTCGAACAAGACCGAGGGCCTCGACGATCTGCGCGACGCCGTTGACGCCGTCAGCACCCGTCTGGGCCGCCGCCTAAGCTTTCTGGTGGGCAAGCCGGGCCTCGACGGTCATTCCAACGGTGCCGAACAGATCGCCGTGCGCGCGCGCGATTGCGGCATGGAAATCGCCTACGAGGGTATTCGGCTTACCCCGTCCGAAATTGTTTCCGCCGCTCTGGAGGGAGAGCATCACGTCGTCGGACTTTCCATTCTTTCAGGGTCGCATATTCCATTGGTC
This sequence comes from Sulfitobacter sp. M22, assembly GCF_021736025.1. Classification (NCBI taxonomy): domain Bacteria; kingdom Pseudomonadati; phylum Pseudomonadota; class Alphaproteobacteria; order Rhodobacterales; family Roseobacteraceae; genus Sulfitobacter; species Sulfitobacter sp. M22. The sequence goes on from NZ_WMEC01000001.1 coordinate 2,019,076, forward strand.
GAGGATTTGATGAAACAAATGCGCGACGCCGGATTGGCACATATTCCGGTAATCGTAGGTGGAATTATTCCAGAAGAAGACGCCAAAAGATTGCGCGCCATGGGCGTTGCCCGCGTTTACACGCCCAAAGATTTTGAATTGAATACGATTATGGCAGACATCGTCACGCTGGCAGATCCTGAAACAGTGGCCGCGGAATAAAAGCGGCCAATTCAATAAATACTTTTTTTGTTCATTCTTTTGGAGTAAAGCAACGAATGGCTTTTCGACAAAGGAATGAGCGAAATGAGTATTGATCTGAACACAATGTCCCACAAAGAGCTGGAACAGCATTTGGAAGACGTGAAGATGGCGATTAAAAACGCATATGAACGCGACCGTGTAGAAGCCCGCAAAGCAGCTGAAAAAGCGGCCGCTGAATACGGCTTTTCGCTGGACGAAGTTTCCAGTGGCGCGAAAAAAGGCAAAGCTGCAAAAGCGGCCGCGAAATACGCCAACCCCGAAGATCCCAGCCAGACATGGACCGGCAAAGGCCGCCAGCCCAATTGGTTCCGCAATCTTGTATCCGATGGCACAGCACCGGAATCCCTGGAACTGTAAATAGACCTGGACGTCGCATCCCTTGCGATGTCTATGCCCCCCTCGGCGCATCCCCTTGGCTTTGGAAATAGACGAGCATCCTATGACAATTCATATCGGCGCAAATCCCGGCGACATCGCGGAAACCGTTCTCATGCCGGGCGACCCTTATCGCGCGAAATGGGCTGCGGAAACATTTCTTAAAGATGTAAAACTCATCAACGAAGTCCGTGGTATGTTGGGTTTCACTGGTACATGGAATGGCAACCGCGTCACTATTCAAGGCTCGGGCATGGGGATGCCGTCGCTGTCGATCTATGCGAATGAATTGATTTCCGAATTTAATGCACAAACCCTAATTCGGATTGGCTCTTGTGGCGGAATGCAACCGCACGTTGATATTCGCGATGTGATTATTGCCATGACGGCGACGACAATTACCTCGCCCTCGTCCGGTATCTTCCGCGAGATGAATTACGCCCCTTGCGCCGATTGGTCCCTGCTGCGTGCCGCGGTGAATGCTGCCGAAGCAAAAGGCACCAAGACCCATGTCGGCGGCATCTATTCCTCGGATGTATTTTATGCCGAACGCCCTGATCTGGACGAACAGATGACCCGCCACGGCATTCTGGGCGTCGAGATGGAAGCAGCGGAACTCTATACGCTTGCCGCGCGTCACAAGCGCCGTGCGCTGGCGGTGCTGACCGTGAGTGACCACTTGCAAACCGGCGAGGCGCTGCCTGCGGAAGAACGTGAGAAGTCGTTTGGCGATATGGTAGAGATCGCCCTGCAGGCAGCATTCCCCAGCAGCTGATACGTCTTGATCCCCCGTCGGACGCTCCGCGGGGGATATATTGCCATTTGGAAGTATCGGGCCGTACAAGGGCCTAACCGTCAGCCTCCGTGGCTGCGGTCGTATCCGTTGGGCTGCGGGCTTTGCCAGCCGTTAAGCGTGCCACTGGCGGGGGCAAAAACCTCTACCAGCAGCGGATAGCAAGCGGCGGTATCAGCCGAATGCTTCGACGAACAGTCGCCCCCCGGACAGGCGCTGAGCACGCCAAGCAGGTTGATCTCGGCAAAAAACTCGAGGTAATCACCGGGGCGCACCGGGCTGGCTTTCATGAAATACTGGCCCGTGTCGCGGGTAAAGCCGGTGCACATAAAGACGTTCAGCACATCATGCACGTAAGGTTCTGCCTCGGCGTAGGATATACCCTGATGGTCTGCCAGTGCGCGGATCAGGTTTGAATGGCAGCAATGATGATACTGCCCGCCGGATAAAAGCTGGTTGGTGTAAGGATCGCAGCGCGTGCCGATCACATCATGCACCGAGCCGCCAAAATCATCCATACCGTACCATCCCAGCGTATCATGGGTCAGGGTCGCCATGGGACGCAGCGTGGGAAAGCTGGACCACATGCGCTGGCCTGTGGTGATATGCGTGCCATGCAGTGCGCGCGTCTTGCCGGAATAGAACCGTTCAGACAGATCGTTTTGGGCCCAAAGGTTCAAATCTCCGACCTGTGGCCCCTCGACCGAAGTGATGCGAAAGAAATGACCCGCCGGCACGGTAAAGCAGCTGGCATCACGGGGGGCGACGGTGACTTCGTCCACTTTGGTCAGCGTTTCGCGGGCACGGCCATAAAGCGTCATGTCAGGCGCAGGCAGCGTTTCCACGGGGTAGCAGATCACGGGCGCAACAGCGCGGCGGGCGTCGGCATCATTGGGCATTGTCATCGCGGAAACTCCTGACTGTTGGGTCCGATCCTAAGGCCACCGCCTGCAGCGTTAGAGAGGCCGGCCGCCGACATTGGCCTTGCAGTCGCGGGGCGGACCTTGGGTGCTGGTATAAGCCTCTGCCCCGCAGGCGACGCAGTGATAGAACTGAAGGCTGCCTTTGTCGCGGTTGCTGTCCTTGCGCCAGCGGCATCCACGCACCGCTTTATCACGGTAGGCGAAATAGGCGACGATCGCAAAAGCGATAACAAAGGCAATGATGATCATAGGGGGCACTTGTCACGCCCCCCGCGCCAAAGGGCGGCGGGGGCCGTGGGTTGCGATGGGATCAAACTGTGCGTTCGACCATCATCTTTTTGATATTGGCAATGGCTGCGGCAGGGTTCAGGCCCTTGGGGCAGGTTTTGGCGCAGTTCATGATGGTGTGGCAGCGGTACAGTTTGAATGGATCCTCAAGATCGTCCAGACGCTCGCCTGTGGCTTCATCGCGGCTGTCGATGATCCAGCGGTAGGCGTGCAGCAGCGCTGCTGGACCGAGGTAGCGATCGCCATTCCACCAGTAGCTGGGGCAGGATGTTGAGCAGCAGGCGCACATAATGCACTCATAAAGCCCATCCAGCTTGGCGCGGTCATCGATTGACTGCTTCCATTCCTTGGCAGGTTCCGCCGTCTTGGTTTCAAGCCACGGCTGGATGGATGCGTGCTGCGCATAAAAGTGCGTTAGATCGGGGATCAGATCCTTGACCACGGGCATGTGGGGCAGCGGATAGATCTTCACCGCGCCGTTCACCTCGTCCACGCCATAGGTACAGGCCAGCGTATTGATCCCGTCAATGTTCATCGCGCAAGACCCGCAGATGCCCTCGCGGCAGGACCGACGGAAGGTCAGGGTCGGGTCGATCTCGTTCTTGATCTTGATCAGCGCGTCCAAAATCATCGGGCCGCAGGTGTCCATATCGACGAAATACGTGTCGATCGCCGGGTTTTTCCCGTCATCGGGGTTCCAGCGGTACACCTGAAACTGCCGCAGGTTTTTGGCACCTTCGGGTTTTGGCCATGTTTTACCGGTCGTCATCCGGGAGTTCTTGGGGAGCGTGAGTTGAACCATATCGCTTCTCCTGGTCTGTCGGGCAGTTGCCCAGTTCGTTTCAATTCTGGCGCTTACGTCTTTCGGATGTAAAGCGCATTTCCTTCGGCGCGCAGGGTTTGGCGGTACCCGCAGGCCAGTATTTCTGCACAAAGATCGCCGTCCCACTGATCCGCGTGGCGGACCTCTATCAAGATCGCATCGGGCAGCCAGCCACCGGATTTGCCCTGCGCGAGGATGGGGTTCAGCACGACTTCTTCGGCCCCTTCGACATCGATCTTGAGGATCGTGCCATCGTGGTGCCGTGCGGCGTGTGTAAAGGCGGACAAGGGCCGTGTGGGCACCAGCACGCCGCCGTTTTGTTGCTTGCCCTCGATCGGGAGCAGCGATGCCTGACCGTAGTTGTGCCCACGGAAGTTCAGCATTGCCTCGCCGTCACGGTCACATAGCGCGCAGCCTTCGATACGGACGCGGTCGGTCAGATTGTTAAGCGCGATGTTCATGCCAAGGCGGCCAATCATCAGCGGGTTGGGTTCGAACGCAACGACGCGCGACCCTTCGCCGGCAGCCATGGCCAGCGGGATCGAATACGCACCGCAGTTCGCGCCGATGTCAAAAACCAACACGTTGCGATCTTCGACCAGTTCAACCAAGGCGACCAGCGATTTGATCTCTGGCGGGTATTCGTTCAGCCAAATGCAGGTTTCAGTGTAGTTATCGCGCGGGTCCACGACCATGCGGATGTCGGCGAACTCAACCTCTGTGGGGCCTAGCTGTGATTTGATACGGGTGCGCACATGGGAATCGCCCTCTCGGAATTGCGCGCGCAGATCGGCCATATGGCCCGCGTCTACGACGTCCGCATCTGAGGTGGTAATCGGGTGACCCATTAGCCCAGAAGCCCCGGGACGCCGCTGGCAGAGCGCGACAGACATTGCACAGTTTCAGGACGCGACAGAACCGCGCGCACGGTGGCGACGGTGGTATCATCCACGCCGATCACAGCGGATTTGGCGAAAACACGTACCTCTAGGGCGTCGGCGTTGTCGACGATGCAATTGGTAAACGGTGTAATCAGCTGCTTGGGCACCTGCGGAAAGCGGGTGGCAAGGGTTTCGGTGATGACCCCTTTGGCGGCTTCGCGGCCGATGCTGTCAACCTGCTGCGTTGCTTGCGCACAAGAAGACGCGGCCAGGATCATGGTCATAGCGATAAACTGTTTCATGTCGCCTGCCCTCCGCCTGCAGGATGGGGGCAAGAGCCCCCAGTTTGGTCCCCTGCCCCCAAAAGCGGGAGCAGGGTTTAAGATCAATACACCCGTGCTTTGGGTGCGATCTTTTTCATATCGATGCCGCCTTCGGCCTCTGTCGTCAGCGGATCAAGGTGCACACCACGGTAGCTGAGCGTGGCATTGTTGCCGTCGAAATACGCGAGGCTGTGCTTGCGCCAGTTTGCGTCGTCACGATCAGGGTAATCCTCGTGCGCGTGGGCACCGCGGCTTTCCTTGCGTGCGGCAGCGGCGGTGATGGTGGCCACGGCGTTCGGCATCAGGTTGGTCAGCTCGAGCGTTTCCATCAGGTCGGAATTCCAGACCAGCGATGTATCGGTCACGTGCAAATCCGCGATCTTGGCCGCGACTTCGTCCATCTTGGCCTTGCCTTCGTTCAGCGTCTTGTCGGTGCGGAAAACGGCGGCGTCGGCCTGCATGGTTTTCTGCATCTCGAGGCGCAGCTCGGCTGTTGTGGTCTGACCCTTGGCATAGCGCAGGCTGTCAAAGCGTTCAAACGCGGCGTCGACCGACTTCTGGTTCGGCGTTGGCACGGGGGCCTCTGCGTCGACGACATCTTTTGCGCGGATCGCAGCGGCGCGGCCAAAGACCACAAGGTCGATGAGAGAGTTCGAGCCCAAACGGTTCGCGCCGTGCACCGAAGCACAGCCCGCTTCGCCCACGGCCATCAGGCCCGGTGCCACGCGGTCCGGTGCGTCTTCGGTTGGTGCCAGCACTTCGCCCCAATAGTTAGTAGGGATGCCGCCCATGTTGTAGTGCACGGTCGGCAGAACCGGGATCGGTTCTTTGGTCAGGTCCACCCCGGCAAAGATGCGCGCGGATTCAGAGATCCCCGGCAGACGCAGGTCTAGCGTTTCTTTGGGCAAGTGGTTCAGGTGCAGGTGGATGTGGTCTTTGTTCTCGCCCACACCGCGGCCTTCGCGGATTTCCATCGTCATACAGCGCGAAACAACGTCGCGGCTGGCAAGGTCTTTGTAGGTCGGGGCGTACCGCTCCATAAAGCGTTCGCCTTCGGAGTTGGTCAGATACCCGCCTTCGCCACGTGCGCCTTCGGTGATCAGGCAACCCGCGCCGTAAATGCCGGTGGGGTGAAACTGCACGAATTCCATATCCTGCAAGGGCAGGCCTGCACGTGCCGCCATACCGCCGCCGTCACCAGTGCAGGTGTGCGCCGATGTCGCCGAGAAATAGGCACGGCCATAGCCACCTGTCGCCAGAACAACCATCTTGGCGCTGAACAGGTGCATGGTGCCGTCGTCCAGCTTCCAGCACAGCACACCCTGACACACACCGTCATCCGACATGATCAGATCAATGGCGAAATATTCGATGTAGAATTCAGCGTTATGCTTCAGCGACTGACCATAAAGCGTGTGCAGGATCGCGTGGCCGGTCCGGTCGGCTGCAGCACAGGTGCGCTGCACGGGGGGACCTTCGCCAAATTCGGTGGTGTGGCCACCAAATGGACGCTGGTAGATTTTACCCGCTTCGGTCCGCGAGAAAGGCACACCGTAGTGCTCAAGCTCGTACACGGCCTTGGGGGCTTCGCGCGCGAGGTATTCCATCGCATCCGTGTCGCCCAGCCAGTCCGACCCCTTAACGGTGTCATACATATGCCACTGCCAGTTGTCGGGGCCCATATTGGACAAGGACGCCGCGATGCCGCCCTGCGCCGCAACTGTGTGCGAACGGGTCGGGAAAACTTTGGTGACGCAGGCTGTCTTCAGCCCTTGCTCTGCCATGCCAAGTGTCGCACGCAAGCCAGCACCGCCAGCCCCCACGACAACGACATCATATTCATGCGTTTCATATTCATATGCAGCCATGTCTCGGTCTCCGGTATAGCGTAGGCGTGTGTTAAAGCGCGATGCGGGCGATGGCGAAAACGCCAACTGCGGCCGCACCATAGCTGAGGCAAGTCATCAGGATGATCGCAACTTTCTGCGACAGCCCGTGGACGTAATCCTCGATCAGCACTTGGACACCGTCATTAAAATGTTTGAAGCCAACGATCAGCGTCAGGGCGGCGACGATCGCGGGGAAGGGCCTGCTGTAGTAGGCGATGATCTCTTCGTAGGTGCCCCCCAGGGCGGACCCGAAGGTAAAGACGAAAAGCGGGATCAGGATCAGCAGCGCAACAGAGCTGACTTTCATCGCCCAGAAATGTGCAGTGCCCGATTTAGCCGAGCCCAAGCCCATAGCGCGTTTGCGGTCTGTCAAATAAGCCATGTGTCTATTCCTCAGATGATCAGCGCGGTGATGATGGTCAAAACGACGGAACCGATCAGCGCGGCCCAGCCCAGCTTTTCAGCCGTCGGGATGTCCAGCGCATAGCCGTTGTCCCATATCAGGTGCCGGATGCCGGCGAGCGTGTGATACCACAGGCCCAGCAGCGACAGGAACATGATCAGGTCACCGAACCAGCTGGTGATGAAACCGTTTGCAAAGTCGAAATATTCCGCCGACGTCGCAGCGGCCAAGAACCACCATACGATCAGCAGCGCGGCGATCAGCATTGCGTTGCCGGTGATGCGCGTCAGGATCGACGTCATGGAGGTCAGTTGCGGGCGATAGATCGTCAGGTGGGGTGACAGCGGGCGGTTGCCCCGGTTCACATCTGCCATGATGGATTCCTTTTCTCGTCAGGTTACGGTCATAGATAACGGTATTTTTGGGACTGTCACGTCCAGAGGCGTGAATTTGAAGCGGTTTATTGGCGCAGTTGCCCAAACCCTTCGGTTAGCGCCGGACATTGAGGGGGTTTGTGATCACTAATTTTGAAAGTGTGATCACAAATCCGGAAGGCCGCGAATATCGCCGGGCTGAATGCCAGCAAATGATCCGGAAACTCTGAGAAGCGGTTGGGTCAACAGCGGCATCTACGCCGCGTGGCAGAGCAATTCGGGCACCGGTGGTCCCGGCGGCTCTGTCATCGAAAAACGGACGCAGCGGGTGGTACTGGAGGATATTAGGCCCCCACCCGCTGCGCCTGGTCGTATTACTTCAGCGATTCATCGATGCCTTTGCACGCATCGACCAGACCTTTGACGGCGTTGACAGAGTTGTCGAACATCGTCTGCTCGTCTTTGTTCATCGAAATCTCGACAACACGCTCTACGCCGCCGGCACCGATCACGGTGGGCACGCCGACATAGAAACCGTCCAGACCGTAAGCACCGTCAACATAGGCGGCACAGGGCAGAACGCGCTTTTGGTCTTTCAGATAGGCTTCGGCCATTTCGATTGCCGACGTCGCAGGCGCGTAGAACGCCGAACCGGTCTTCAGCAGACCAACGATTTCGGCACCGCCATCACGGGTCCGCTGAACGATCGCGTCCAGTTTGTCCTGTGTGGTCCAGCCCATCTTCACCAGATCAGGCAATGGGATACCCGCAACGGTGGAATAGCGCGTCAGCGGTACCATGGTGTCGCCGTGGCCGCCCAGAACGAAGGCTGTTACGTCTTTCATGGACACATTGAATTCCGACGCGAGGAAGTGACGGAAGCGCGCCGAATCAAGAACGCCAGCCATGCCACATACCTTGTGGTGCGGCAGACCGGAGAATTCGCGCAGCGCCCAAACCATAGCGTCCAGTGGGTTGGTGATGCAGATAACGAATGCGTCTGGCGCGTGGGCAGCGATGCCTTCGCCAACGGATTTCATGACCTTCAGGTTGATTCCCAGCAGGTCATCACGGCTCATGCCGGGCTTACGCGCAACACCGGCAGTCACGATGCAAACGTCTGCGCCAGCGATTTCGGAATAGTCGTTCGCGCCGGTCATCGTCGCGTCGAATTTGGCGGAGGGGCCTGATTCTGCGATATCGAGGGCTTTACCCTGTGGGATGCCTTCGGCGATGTCGAACAGGACAACGTCGCCCAGTTCTTTGATTGCTGCGAGGTGGGCAAGCGTGCCCCCGATTTGCCCTGCGCCGATAAGCGCGATCTTGGGTCTGGCCATGTGGTATACTCCGACAGGGTTACATTTCGCTTCGGGATACCGAAATGCGGCGGACCGTGCAAGTTGCGCTTGGTCCGGCGTCACGTCACACCGCGCAGAGCCATAAAAAACGGGACCGTTTCTTTCGAAACGATCCCGTCTTGGTCAGCTTTTCAGCAAGCTATTGCCGAATTTGACTTAGCGTTAAGCTTAGCCTTGGTATTCGGGCTGTGCTTCCAGCGCTTCTTCGCTGCTGTCGATGTAGATGCGGAAGTCGTCGCCTTCAGCGTTCTTCATGATCTGCAGTTCGTCCCAAGTTACGGCAACTGGCTTTTCGCCAATGCCCAGGAAACCACCGACGTTGATCACAACTTGGCCGACTTCGCCGTCGTCACCCATGACAAGGGCACCGATTTCACCGACTGTTTCGTCGTTGGCACCGTAAACATAGGACCCTTCCAGGTCTTCTGCGGTCAGCGCGGCAACTTCGTCAGTTGTGGCGTTGGCATAGCCTTCACGCTCAACCGCTGGGGCTGTCAGCATGGGGCGTTCCATGTCGCTTTCGACTTCATTGGCTTCTTCGGTCATTTCCGTGGTCGCTTCATCAACGGCCTGCTCTGTTTCAGCCGCTGCTTCTTCGGCTTCCATTTCAGCTTCGTTTGCCAGTGCTTCGGCATCCGCTTCCATTGCTTCTGCGTCCGCTTCCATTTCGGTCTCTGTGTCGACCTCAGCTTCGGCGTTCATGTCGGTCGCTGCCATGTCTGTGTCAGCGTTCATGTCGGCGTTGGCGTCCATGTTTGCTTCGGTTTCCATGTCAGCTTCGTCGTCCATACGCTCGAACGCTGGGGCTTTTTCAAGCATCTCTTTGCTTGTGTTCACCACGAGGAAACGGTCGTCGCTGTCACCTTCTTCGGTCACGATGCGAATCTCGTCCATGTTGACGCTTACGTCACGCTCACCCATGCCGAGGAAACCGCCAATGCCGAGGATAACGGCCTTAACGTTGCCTTCGGAATCTAGCAGGACGTCGTTGATTTCGCCGATGTCGTCCCATTCCTTTTCGCCGTCAGCGGCGATGGTGGAATTTGCTTCAACTTCTGTCTCGGAATTGTAGATACGCATGCCGATCAGGTCGGACGCGAAGAAGTCAGTTTCTTGCGCTGTCACGGTACCAAAACCAGCTGCATGTGCATCTGCAAATGCGGGACCAGTCAAGCTCAGGATGATTGCGGTTGTGCCAAGAATACGTTTCATTGTTGATACTCCTTTAGAAGTTCCGGGTGATAATCACTCGGTTGTGATATCAACGATGATGTGGCGATTGCGTTCCGGCGATCTGCATCTTTTTTCGCCGCTTTTATATTCTATGACATATCAAATAGGTCCTGCCTCCTTAGTTTGTTGATCCTGCGGCGGGTGCGAAATTTGTGCAGAAACCTCGTGGCTCCAGTCACAACCTGCGGTTCGCGTGCCCGCCGCGACATCCTGCGTCAGTGCGACCACCGCCGCCGCGGCAGTCGCCAGCCCGATCAGGTTAAACATCTTCACCATTCCACACCTCTTACACTTACACACGCCCCAAGACGCCTTTCCTTCTGGCAGCAAAACCTGAAGGCCGCGTTAAAGCCGCAAACTATCTGACGCTGCGCTGCGGCGCGTTTACGCTTGAGGTTTTCGTCTAAAAATGCAGACCTGCACGCAACATTATTTCTTGGAGAGTCGCAAATGTCGAAAATCACCCGCCCCCTGCGTTCCGTTTTATATATCCCCGGCTCCAAGGACCGCGCGTTAGACAAAGCCCGCGGACTGCCGGCCGATGCGATTATCTTTGACCTCGAAGACGCTGTGATCCCGGAAGAGAAAACCGCAGCACGGGAAACGCTTGCCACGGCGCTGAAAGACGGCGGCTATGGCAGCCGGTATAAGGTGATCCGCATTAACGGGCTGGACACCGAATGGGGTGCCGACGATGCCCGCGCCGCGGCAAAAATGGACTGCGACGCCATTTTGCTGCCCAAAGTCGGCAGCCCCGCCGATCTCGACGCTTTGGCCGAGATCACGGGCGACATCCCGCTTTGGGCGATGATGGAGACCCCCGGTGCCATGCTGAACGCCGCCGCGATTGGCGCGCATCCCAAGCTGCAATGCATGGTAATGGGCACTAACGATCTGAACAAAGACCTGCAAACCCGCGTGCGCGCCGACCGCCTGCCCCTGATGACCGGGCTTGGCCTATGCGTACTGGCAGCCAAGGCCAACGGCATCGCGATTGTCGATGGCGTTTATAATGCGTTCAAGGATGACGAAGGCCACCGCGTTGAATGTGACCAAGGCCGCGACATGGGCTTTGACGGCAAAACCTTGATCCACCCCGCGCAGCTGGACGTCGCGAACGAGGCATTCTCCCCCTCCGAGGCCGAAGCCGATCTGGCCCGCCGCCAGATCGCAGCGTTTGACGAAATGCAGGCGACAGGTCAGGGTGTGGCCGTTGTGGACGGGCGCATCGTCGAAAACCTGCATGTCGCCACCGCACGCGAAACATTGGCAAAGCTGGACGCAATCGCGGCCCTGCAAACGGAGTAAACCTGATGATGGCACTTTTGATCCTTGGTCTGATCTTATGGGTCGGTGCCCATTATTCCCGTCGCTTTATGCCGGACCAACGCGCCGCCATGGGCAAAAAGGGCAAAGGCATCATCGCCGTCGCCATCGTGGCGGCGCTGGTCATGATCATTATCGGATACCGCGGGGCCGAGTTTATCCCCGTCTGGACGCCCCCGCCCTTCCTGACGCATCTGAACAACCTGCTGATGGTGCTGGCATTCTGGGTCTACGGGTCCAGTGCAGCCAAAGGGGCCAAGGCTTGGCCCGCCTATAAAACCCGCCACCCGCAGCTGATGGCCGTTAAAATATGGGCGGTCGCGCATTTGCTGGTGAACGGTGATCTCGCCTCTATTCTGCTGTTCGGCTCTATGCTGGCTTGGGCGGTCGGTTCCGTGATCCTGATCAACCGCGCCGAACCCAACTGGACACCCCCTGCCCCCGCGGGCAAGGCCACCTATATCCGCCTTGCGGTGATCACGCTGGTGATGCTGGTCGTTGTGACCGCGATCCATACCCTGCTTGGCGTCTCTCCCTTTTCCTGAGTTACTGAAAGAACCCCCATGAAACTCTATCGTTTCCTGTCCGAAGAGGACACTTCCGCCTTTTGCCACAAGGTCACCGACGCGCTGAACAAGGGGTGGGAGCTTTACGGCACGCCCACACAAACATGGGATGCCAAGACAAATGTCATGCGCTGCGGTCAAGCCGTGACCAAGGAAGTCGAAGGCACCTATACGCCCGACACCAAGCTGGGGGCGCATTGATGGCACAGGCAAAGACCAACAAGGGCCGTTTCTTCGAGGACTATAAAGTAGGCGAGACGCTGCATCATGCTGTGCCGCGCACCGTCAAGGATGGTGAACGCGCGCTGTACCACGCGCTGTATCCCGCACGTCATGCGCTCTATTCCTCCGATCAATTCGCGCAAAGCTGCGGCCTGCCTGCCAGCCCGCTGGACGATATGATTACCTTTCACATCGTGTTCGGCAAAACCGTGCCGGATGTATCGCTGAACGCCGTGGCCAACCTTGGCTACGCGCAGGGACGCTGGCTGGCACCGGTCTGGCCCGGCGATACGCTGCGGTCTGAATCCGAGGTGATCGGGCTCAAGCAAAACTCGAACGGGAAAACCGGCGTTGTCTATGTACGCACCACCGGCTTCAACCAGAACGACACCAAAGTGCTGGAGTATGTCCGCTGGGTGATGGTGCGCAAACGCGATGTCGATGCCCTCGCACCCGAAACTGTCGTGCCCGATCTGCCCAAGGCGCTGACGGTTGACGATCTGTCGATCCCCGAAACGCTCGATTTCAGCAATTATGACTTTACCCTCGCGGGCGAGGCGCATCGCTGGGGCGATTATTCCGTGGGCGAGATGATCGACCACGTGGATGGCGTCACCGTCGAAGAGGCGGAGCATATGATGGCCACCCGCCTGTGGCAGAACACGGCAAAAGTGCACTTTGACACCTCCGCCCGCCCTGACGGGTCGCGACTGATTTATGGCGGGCACGTGATCTCGATGGCCCGTGCGTTGTCGTTCAACGGGCTGGCCAATGCGCAGATGATCGTCGGGCTGAACGGCGGGGCGCACGCAAACCCCTGCCTGTCCGGCGACACCATCCGGGCTTGGACCGAGGTTCTGGACAAAGCCGATACCGACAAACCTGGTGTCGGCGCGCTGCGCTTGCGCTTGGTCGCCACCAAAGGCGGGGAGCCGTTCAAGCTGAAGGGCGAAGACGGCAAATATCTGCCCGATGTCTTGCTTGACCTCGATTACTGGGCACTGATTCCCAAGTAAAACTCCCCCTTGACGACACCTGATCGGTCGCAAAATAGACAACTATATGTCGCGTTCGGCCCTTAAAACTTGGGGTTTCCGAGCGCGACAGCCGCTGCGTCGGCAACATTCCGCAGATTTTCCACCGTTAGCGCTATTTTGTGATCACACGCCAAATTCGTGTGATCACAAATGTCGCTTTTCTCTGGATAACCCTGTATTTCTCCGAAAAACTGTTTACCGAGTATCAAGACTCAATCGTATACCGCGATTAGACTGGAACAAAGACGGGACCGTTTTTTATGAACATCCATGAATATCAGGCAAAAGCCCTTTTGCGTAGCTACGGCGCGCCAGTATCCGAAGGCCGGGTCGTGCTGAAAGCCGAAGATGCGAAAACCGCCGCCGGCGAGATGGACGGACCTCTTTGGGTCGTCAAGGCACAGATCCACGCAGGTGGCCGCGGCAAGGGTTCTTTCAAAGAAGCCGACGCTGGCGACAAAGGCGGTGTACGCCTGACCAAATCGGTTGAAGAAGCCGCCGAAGAAGCCAAGAAAATGCTGGGCCGTACCTTGGTCACGCACCAGACCGGCCCAGCGGGCAAACAGGTCAACCGCATCTACATCGAAGACGGTTCGGGCATCGAAACCGAATTGTACCTCGCGCTGCTGGTGGATCGCCAGACGTCGCGCATCGGGTTCGTCTGCTCCACCGAGGGCGGCATGGACATCGAAGAAGTGGCCGAATCTACTCCTGAAAAAATCATCAGCTTTTCTGTAGACCCAGCCGCGGGCTTCCAACCCTACCACGGCCGTCGCGTTGCTTTCGCCCTTGGGCTTGAAGGCAAGCAGGTCAAACAGTGCGTCACCCTGATGGGCCAGCTGTTCAAAGCCTTCGTTGAAAAAGACATGGAGATGCTTGAAATCAACCCGCTGATCGTCACCGACGGCGGCGACCTGAAAGTGCTGGACGCCAAAGTCAGCTTTGACGGCAACGCAATGTATCGCCACGGCGATATTGCCGACCTGCGCGACACCACCGAAGAAGATCCCAAAGAGCTCGAGGCGTCCAAGTACGACCTGAACTACATCGCTCTGGACGGTGAAATCGGCTGCATGGTGAACGGTGCCGGTCTGGCGATGGCCACAATGGACATCATCAAGCTTTACGGTGCCGAGCCCGCGAACTTCCTTGATGTTGGTGGCGGTGCGACCAAAGAGAAAGTGACCGAAGCGTTCAAGATCATCACCTCCGACCCGCAGGTCAAAGGTATTCTGGTCAACATCTTCGGCGGCATCATGCGCTGTGACGTCATCGCCGAAGGCGTAGTTGCAGCCGTGAAAGAAGTCGGTCTGAAGGTTCCGCTGGTTGTCCGTCTGGAAGGCACGAACGTTGAAGAAGGCAAAGCCATCATCAACAACTCCGGCCTGGACGTGATCGCTGCGGACAACCTGAAAGATGGCGCGCAGAAGATCGTGAAAGCGGTCAAAGGCTAAAACTGGCTGGAAAGCTTGGATGATGCATCGTCTCGCCTTTTGTTTTTCCATTGCCGCGCTGGCTGTCCCTTTCGGGGCGGCCAGTAACGCTATGGCACAGACGACCCGCGCGGCGGACATCGCCCAATCCTTTGCAGACCATTGTTTCAGCCCGCGACTGACGGCACAGTCGGCGCAGGCACAGCTTGGTACGGCGGGGGCACGGGTCGATTTCTATGACCTGCGTCCCTTTACCTCGGCACCTCAGTCTCCGGTGACGGGCGCGGCTGCAACGGCGGGCACGGACCGTCGCTGCGAAGTGTCCTTTGACGGGGCTGAACCGCAAATTGCGCAACAAGGGATCATTACCGGATTGGCTCAAGAACAGCTGATTGATCTGGTAGATGTCCCCGCAGGGTTCCCCACTACAACGGGGGCCACCTATCGCGCCGCCGTCATGTTGAACCCCAACCGCATCGCTGTGGTACAATCGGGGGTTCGTGACGGGGCACAAGGCGTCGAAACCTTTGCACGGGTCGAACGTTTGATCCCGCTGAACGAGGCGAACCAATGACTGCAACCCCGCAAAACACCGTCTTGGGTGGGAAAACCATCGTCCTTGGGATGACCCTTCTGGTTTTCGCAATGATGGCGGTTGTCGCGCAGCTGCCCTTGCCAATGCAGGGCTCCCTGCTGGCCGAAGGCGGCCCGTTCGAGACGCTGTCTGTGGTCGGCTATGGCCTGTGCATCTTGATGATGTTCGCGCTGTGGCCAAAGGCATCTGTTGCACGTCGGTGGTACTTTGCGGTGTTCATGGCCCTGTTCGCAGCCCGCGAGCTGGACCTCGACAAAAAGCCGTTCACCGAAGGCCTGCTGAAAGCGCGGCAATTTTCCAGCGATGGCGTCAGCCTGATGGAAAAGGGCATTGCCGGCATCATCCTGCTGACAATTATCGTGGCGGGTCTGATCCTGTTGCGTCGCAAAACGCGGGGCTTCATCCGTGGGGTCGTAAAAGGCGCGGCACCGCAGCTGGCCGTCCTGATCGGCCTGCTGTTCATCGTCGTCTACAAGCTGACCGACGGGCTGGCCCGCAAGCTGGAACCCTTTGGCATCACGCTCGGCCGCGAACAGATCGACCTTGCCTACGTCATCGAGGAAGTCGGCGAACTGGGCATCCCGCTGATGTTCGCCGTTGCGATTTATCTGACATACCGACTGCCGCGCATTGCGGCGGCGGCCCCTTCCACCGCGCCCTGAGACCGGCGCCACCTGAATTGAACTTGAGAAGAAAGCACATAACATGGCCGTACTCGTAAACGAAAACACCAAAGTGATCTGTCAGGGCCTCACCGGCTCGCAGGGCACGTTCCACACCGAACAGGCCATCGCCTATGGTACCAAAATGGTCGGCGGTGTGACCCCCGGCAAAGGCGGCCAGACCCACCTTGACCTGCCCGTGTTCAACTCTGTCCACGAAGCCCGCCACGTCACCGAAGCCAACGCGACCGTGATCTACGTACCGCCTCCCTTCGCAGCAGATTCGATCCTCGAGGCGATCGACGCCGAGATGGAACTGATCATCTGCATCACCGAAGGCATCCCGGTTCTGGACATGATGCGCGTCAAGCGCGCGCTCGAAGGGTCCAAGTCGCGCCTCATCGGGCCAAACTGCCCCGGCGTGATCACGCCTGACGCCTGCAAAATCGGCATCATGCCCGGCCACATCCACAAGCGCGGCACCGTCGGGGTTGTCTCGCGCTCGGGCACGCTTACGTACGAAGCTGTGAAACAGACATCCGATCTTGGCCTCGGCCAATCCACTGCGGTTGGTATCGGCGGCGACCCCATCAAAGGGTCCGAGCATATCGATATCCTCGAGATGTTCCTGGCCGATCCAGAGACACAGTCGATCATCATGATCGGTGAAATCGGCGGGTCCGCCGAAGAAGAAGCGGCACAGTTCCTGGCCGACGAAAAGAAAAAAGGCCGTTGGAAGCCAACAGCCGGTTTCATCGCGGGCCGTACAGCCCCTCCCGGCCGCCGCATGGGCCACGCCGGTGCGATCGTCGCAGGCGGCAAAGGTGACGCGGAATCCAAGATCGCAGCTATGAAAGAAGCAGGCATCGTCGTTGCGGACAGCCCCGCAACTTTGGGCGAAGCCGTTCAGGAAGCCATCAACAACGGCTAATGCCAGATGGTGGGGCCTGACCTTTCAGGCCCCACCGCTCTTACTTAAACGTCGCGCTCTCATCAGAGGTATCGCCATGACAGACCAACCGAAAAACGACCAGTTCCACGATACCTCCTTTCTTGAGGGGCAGAACGGCGAATACCTAGAGGCAATGTATGCCCGCTATGCAGACGACCCCAATGCGGTTGATGGCGCATGGCAGGCATTCTTCGAAGCGATGGATGACGACCACGCCGACGTGAAGGCCGAGGCCGCTGGCCCGTCCTGGGCACGCAGCGACTGGCCGCCCATGCCACAAGACGACCTGACAGCGGCGCTGACCGGTCAATGGCCCGTCCCGACCGAAGCAAAAGCTGCCGGTCAGAAGATTACTGAAAAAGCGTCTTCCAAGGGGATCGAACTGTCTGATGCGCAGGTGCAACGTGCCGTGCTCGACAGTATCCGCGCGTTGATGCTGATCCG
The DNA here is from genome assembly GCF_021736025.1 of Sulfitobacter sp. M22. Taxonomy (NCBI): domain Bacteria; kingdom Pseudomonadati; phylum Pseudomonadota; class Alphaproteobacteria; order Rhodobacterales; family Roseobacteraceae; genus Sulfitobacter; species Sulfitobacter sp. M22. Next base: position 2,036,219 of record NZ_WMEC01000001.1, read on the forward strand.
CGCCTACCGTATCCGTGGCCACTTGGCCGCAGACCTTGATCCGCTTGGCATGCGCGACAGCGACACCCACCCTGAACTGGACCCGGCCGCCTATGGCTTCGGGCCCAAGGACATGGATCGCCCGATCTTTATCGACAACGTGCTTGGCCTTGAGATCGCGACGATGAAACAGATCGTCGATATCGTCAAAAGCACCTACTGCGGCACCTTCGCGCTGCAATACATGCACATCTCTGATCCCGAACAGGCCGCGTGGCTGAAAGAGCGGATCGAGGGCTACGGCAAGGAAATCCAGTTCACCCGTAATGGCCGAAAAGCCATCCTGAACAAGCTGGTAGAGGCCGAAGGCTTCGAGAAATTCCTGCACGTCAAGTACATGGGTACCAAGCGCTTTGGCCTTGATGGGGGCGAAAGCCTGATCCCCGCGATGGAACAGATCATCAAGCGCGGTGGTCAGCTGGGCATTCAGGACGTTGTCATCGGTATGCCGCACCGCGGCCGTCTGTCCGTGCTGGCAAACGTCATGCAGAAACCCTATCGCGCGATCTTTAACGAATTTCAGGGTGGCAGCTTTAAACCCGATGATGTCGACGGGTCCGGCGATGTGAAATATCACCTTGGCGCGTCTTCTGACCGTGAATTCGACGGCAACACTGTCCACCTGTCGTTGACCGCCAACCCTTCGCACCTTGAGGCCGTGAACCCCGTTGTTCTGGGCAAGGTTCGCGCCAAGCAGGACCAGTTGAACGACAAGGAACGCACCTCCGTTCTTCCCATATTGCTGCACGGCGATGCCGCGTTTGCCGGTCAGGGTGTTGTCGCCGAATGTTTCGCGCTGTCGGGTCTGCGCGGTCACCGCACCGGCGGGACCATGCATATCGTGGTGAACAACCAGATCGGCTTTACCACCGCGCCGCATTTCAGTCGCTCCAGCCCCTACCCCACCGACAACGCTCTGGTGGTCGAGGCACCGATTTTCCACGTCAACGGCGACGATCCCGAAGCGGTCGTGCACGCGGCCCGCGTGGCGACGGAATTCCGCCAGAAGTTCAAGAAAGACGTGGTTATCGACCTGATCTGCTACCGCCGCTTTGGTCACAACGAAGGCGACGAGCCGATGTTCACCAACCCGGTGATGTACAAGAAGATCAAGAAGCAAAAGACCACGCTGACGCTCTATACCGAGCGGCTGGTCAAGGACGGCCTGATCCCCGAGGGCGAGATCGAGGATATGAAGGCCGCCTTCCAAGAAAAGATGAACACCGAATTCGAGGCCGGCAAAGAATACCGCCCCAACAAGGCCGACTGGCTGGATGGCAAGTGGTCGCACCTCGATAAGGCGAAAGAAAAGAAATATCAGCGCGGCAAGACAGCCATCGCGCCCGAAACCATGACCGATGTCGGCAAGGCGCTGTCCACCGCGCCCGACGGGTTCCCGCTGCACAAAACTGTCGCGCGCCTGCTGGACGCCAAAGCCGAGATGTTCAAGTCCGGCAAAGGCTTTGACTGGGCGACTGCCGAGGCGCTGGCCTTTGGGTCCTTGTTGACCGAAGGGTACAAGGTGCGTCTGTCCGGACAGGACTCCGCCCGTGGCACGTTCTCTCAGCGTCACTCGGCCCTGATCAATCAGGAAAACGAAGACCGCTATTACCCGCTGAACCACATCCGCGAAGGTCAGGCAGAATACGAAGTCATCGACTCCATGCTGTCGGAATACGCGGTATTGGGCTTTGAATACGGCTACTCGCTGGCTGAGCCCAACGCGCTGACCCTGTGGGAAGCGCAGTTCGGCGATTTTGCCAACGGCGCGCAGATCATGTTCGACCAGTTCATCAGCTCGGGCGAAAGCAAATGGCTGCGCATGTCCGGCCTCGTTTGCCTGATGCCGCACGGCTACGAAGGCCAGGGGCCCGAACACTCTTCTGCCCGTCTGGAACGGTTCCTGACCATGTGTGGCGGCGATAACTGGATCGTGGCGAACTGCACCACGCCTGCGAACTACTTCCACCTGCTGCGCCGCCAGTTGCACCGCAGCTACCGCAAGCCGCTGATGCTGATGACGCCGAAATCGCTACTGCGCCACAAACTGGCTGTCAGCAAGGCCGAGGAATTCACCACCGGTTCCTCGTTCCACCGCGTGCTGTGGGACGATGCACAACAGGGCAATTCGGACACGACGCTGGCCGCAGACGACAAGATTAAGCGCGTCGTCATGTGTTCGGGCAAGGTCTATTACGACCTGCTGGAAGAACGCGACGCGCGTGGCATCAACGACATCTACCTTCTGCGTTTTGAACAATTCTACCCGTTCCCGGCACAATCCGCGGTAAAAGAGCTAGAACGCTTTAAGAATGCGGAAATGGTATGGTGTCAGGAAGAGCCCAAGAACCAAGGGGCCTGGACCTTTATCGAACCCAACATCGAATGGGTTCTGGGCCGCATTGACGCCACCCACACCCGTCCGACCTATGTCGGCCGCGCCACCTCGGCCTCGCCTGCAACCGGCCTTGCCTCCCAACACAAAGCACAACAAGCAGCCCTCGTTGACGATGCGCTGACCATCGAAGGAAAACAACCATGACAAGCGAAGTACGCGTCCCTACTCTGGGTGAATCCGTGACCGAAGCGACCGTGGCGACATGGTTCAAAAAGCCGGGCGATAGCGTCGCAGTTGACGAAATGCTCTGCGAGCTCGAGACGGATAAGGTCACCGTCGAAGTGCCCTCTCCCGTGGCGGGCACTCTGGCCGATATCGTTGCTGCCGAAGGCGAAACCGTTGGCGTTGATGCGCTGCTGGCCAATATCTCCGAAGGGGACGCCGCACCGGTCAAGAATGACGCGCCGAAATCCGTCGATGCCGGTGCCGAAGACGTCAAACCCCGCGATGCCGCGGATGATGTCGATGTGATGGTCCCCACGCTTGGCGAATCCGTCTCCGAGGCAACCGTAAGCACTTGGTTCAAAAACGTCGGCGATCACGTCGAAGCAGACGAAATGCTGTGCGAGCTGGAAACCGACAAAGTCAGCGTCGAAGTCCCTGCGCCGGCCTCTGGCACCTTGACCCAGATCATCGCCGAAGAAGGCAGCACCGTCGAAGCAAACGGCAAGCTTGCGGTGATCAGCCAAGGCGAAGGCAGCAGCGCAAGCAAGCCCGCCGACGATACCGCTGAACCCAAAGCGGGCGGGCAGGTTCCCGCCCCCGGCAACGCGCCCTCGGGCGATGTCGAAGACGCGCCTTCCGCCAAGAAAGCCATGGCCGAAGCCGGCATCAGCCGTGATCAGGTCACCGGCACAGGCCGCGACGGACGTGTGATGAAGGAAGACGTGGCCAAGGCCGTCGCCGCGGGGAACAACGCGGCAAAACCCGCAGCAGCCGCGCCACGCGCGCCCTCCGCCCCCCAAGACGCCTCCCGCGAGGAGCGCGTCAAGATGACCCGTCTGCGCCAGACCATCGCGAAGCGTCTGAAAGAAAGCCAGAACACCGCCGCGATGCTGACGACCTACAACGAGGTCGACATGACAGAGATCATGGCCCTGCGGAACGAATACAAAGACCTGTTCTTGAAAAAGCACGGCGTGAAACTCGGCTTCATGTCCTTCTTCACCAAGGCCTGTATCCACGCCCTGAACGAAGTCCCCGAAGTGAACGCCGAAATCGACGGCACCGATGTGGTTTACAAAAACTACGTCAATATGGGCATCGCGGCAGGGACACCAACCGGTCTGGTGGTGCCTGTGGTCAAGGACGCGCAAGCAATGTCCTTTGCCGACATCGAAAAGGAAATTGGTGAACTGGGGTCCAAGGCCCGCGACGGCAAACTGTCGATGGCCGACATGCAGGGCGGCACGTTCACCATCTCCAACGGCGGGGTCTACGGCTCGCTGATGTCGTCACCCATCCTGAACCCGCCACAGTCGGGTATCTTGGGGATGCACAAGATCCAGGACCGCCCCATGGCGATCAATGGTCAGGTTGTGATCCGTCCGATGATGTATCTGGCGCTGAGCTATGACCACCGTATCGTTGACGGCAAAGGTGCTGTAACCTTCCTTGTGCGCGTCAAAGAAGCGCTCGAAGACCCACGCCGCCTGCTGATGGACCTGTAATCCACGCATTCCACCGCCCAGAAAGGACATATGATGACAGAGACCACGATCCTTGCCGCCTACGGCCTGCTCGTTATGCTGACAATCTTGCTTCAGGTTCTGGGCGGTGTGCAACAACTCAGCTTGGGCTATCTGATCTCGTCGCGCGACGAAGACCGGTCGATGACCGGTATGACGGCCCGGGTGAAACGCGCGCTCGACAACTCCGTCGTGGCGCTCGCCCTTTTCGCGCCCGCGATCCTGATGCTTGAACTGCTGGACCGGACGAATGCAACGTCTTTGCTGGCGGCGCAGGTCTTCTTGCTTGCGCGGATCATCTACCTGCCGGTCTATGCCCTCGGCGTGCCGGCAATCCGTACCCTCGCTTGGCTGGCAGGCTTTGCGGCCACCGCCATTCTCTATTTCCTCGCTCTATAGCGGAACGCCACTATGACACCCGAACTCACTGTTCTGACTCTCGCGGCGCTGCTTCAGGTCGTGACCTTTGTCGCCTATGCGATCCCCGCCAACCGCGAGCTTGGCCCCGGCTACACCATGTCCGCGCGCGACCGTGAACCATCAAAGGCGCTGTCCGACAGCACCGCCCGTCTGGGCCGCGCGTTCAACAATATGTTCGAAGCGTTGGCGCTTTTCGCGGTCGCCGTCGTGGTGCTGCACCTGTCTGGCCAAAACACGACCTACACCGCAATCCTCGCGTGGGTCTTCCTTGCGGCCCGCGTCGCTTACGTGCCGGCCTATGCATTTGGCCTGCGCCCCGGACGCTCGCTGATCTGGGCAGTCGGCCTTGGCGCGACAGTGCTGATGCTGCTGGCCGCGCTCTTTTGATCTTCCAATTGGCTTAGATCCCGGGGGCGTGCGCTTGCGCACGGGGGCAGCGCCCCCTAGCCTTGGCCGCATCACACCCCGCCCATCTATGCCTTAACACCACACGATCTTATCTACCCCCATTCCCGACCACCAAGGAGACCTTCCATGTCCAGCTACGATGTCATCATCATCGGCTCCGGCCCCGGCGGCTATGTGTCCGCGATCCGCTGTGCCCAACTGGGCCTCAAAACCGCCTGTGTCGAAGGGCGCGAGACGTTGGGCGGCACGTGCCTGAACGTCGGCTGTATCCCTTCCAAGGCGCTGCTGCATGCCACCCATATGCTGCACGAAGCCGAACATAACTTTGCCGACATGGGCCTCAAGGGCAAAAGCCCGTCGGTCGACTGGGCGCAGATGCAGACCTACAAGCAGAACACGATCGACACCAACACCAAGGGTATCGAGTTCCTGTTCAAGAAGAACAAGATCGATTGGATCAAAGGCTGGGCCACTATCCCCGAGGCCGGCAAGGTCAAAGTCGGTGACGAGGTCCACGAGGCCAAGAACATCATCATCGCCACGGGCTCCGAGCCTGCCTCCCTCCCCGGCGTCGAGGTCGACGAGACTGTCGTCGTGACCTCGACCGGTGCGCTGTCACTGAACAAAGTGCCAAAGAAGCTCGTCGTGATCGGCGCAGGCGTGATCGGGCTCGAGCTTGGGTCCGTCTACGCGCGTCTCGGGACCGAAGTTACCGTCGTTGAATACCTTGACGCGATCACCCCCGGCATGGACGGCGAAGTCCAAAAGAACTTCATGCGCATCCTGAAAAAGCAAGGCGTCAACTTTGTCATGGGCGCAGCGGTGCAGGGCACCGAAGCGAGCAAAACCAAAGCCAAAGTGACCTACAAACTGCGCAAGGATGACAGCGAACACACGCTGGACGCCGACGTTGTACTGGTATCGACAGGCCGCAAGCCGTTCCACGACGGGCTGGGCCTTGAAAGTCTGGGCGTCGAACTGACCAAACGCGGCCAGATCGCGGTGAATGACACGTGGGAAACCTCGGTCAAAGGCATCTACGCCATCGGTGACGTCATCGAAGGCCCGATGCTGGCCCACAAAGCCGAAGACGAAGGCATGGCCGCCGCAGAGGTCGTGGCGGGCAAACATGGTCACGTGAACTATGGCGTGATCCCCGGCGTGATCTACACCCACCCCGAAGTGGCCAACGTCGGTGCCACCGAAGAACAGCTGAAAGAAGAAGGCCGCGCCTACAAGGTCGGCAAGTTCAGCTTTATGGGCAACGCCCGTGCCAAGGCCGTCTTTGCGGGCGAAGGTTTCGTCAAGCTGATCGCCGACAAGGAAACCGACCGTATCCTTGGCGCACATATCATCGGCCCCGGCGCCGGCGATCTGATCCACGAGGTCTGTGTCGCGATGGAATTCGGGGCCTCTGCCGAAGATTTGGCGATGACCTGCCACGCGCACCCGACCTATTCCGAGGCAGTCCGTGAAGCCGCACTGGCCTGCGGCGACGGTCCGATCCACATGTAAGGCAGCCGCCTGCCGTGAAACGACAAAGGGTGGACCGCGAGGCCCACCCTTTTTTATTGCGTGCTGCACTGCATCGGTGCGGGCTAGACTGGCAAAGTGGCCTTGAACCCTGCCTCTGCCAGTAGCGCGTCTGAATGGGCTTCTACCGTTTTCTCCAGTGTCGCCATAAACGCGGCGCGTTCCATCCCCGGTGCGATCGGGGTCAGGAATTCGACCACAGCCACCCCCGGTCGCCGGTACAGCCCACGCCGTGGCCAGAAGTAACCGGCGTTCGTCGCTACAGGCACACAAGGCTGGCGCATCTGTTCATACAGTGCTGCAGTCCCCTTTTTATAGGGCACCGACAGACCAGGTGCGACACGTGTGCCTTGCGAATAGATCACCAATTGGCCGGGTTCGGCCTCGCCTGCTTTGACGTCGGCCAGCATCTTTGAAATCGCCGCGCCGCGTTTGCCCCGATTAACCGCGATCATCTGCATACGTTTTGCATATTGCCCGATCACTGGCATCATCAGGATCTCGCGCTTCATTATGAATTTAGCCCGTGGCAGCGCGTGAAAGATCATCAGGATATCAAGAAACGACTGATGCTTCGCGGCAACCAACACGGCCCCCTCCGGCACCTCGCCACGAACCTCGCATCGCATCCCCACGACGACCCGTGCCATCCACATGGTTCCCGCAGAATATGCCTTGCACGCAGCATAGGCTCCCCGCCGCGAAAACATCGCCCAAGGGGCGTAAAACACCCCGATCATGGGCATATAGACCGTGGCCAGCACGATGAAGGTAATCGATCGTATCCACTGCAACATCACGCAAGGTCCTTTAGTGTGCGGCGCGCCGCGGCCCCTGTGGCGACAAAGGCGACACCACCAGAGAGAAACGGGATCACCAGCGGCACAATCCAGTGCCAGCCCTGAAAGCCCAAGCCCGTCAGAAAGCCCCCCGCATCAGCGGTGCTTGGCAGAAGCAGAATAGCAAGCAGTCCCAGCCCCGTACCCGCCGCAGCGCCAGTCAGAGCGCGCAGGGTGAAACGCCGGATAAATGCCTGTGCGATATAGCTGTCGGTCGCGCCCACCAGACGTAGCACAGCGATGACCTGAGCATTGGCCGACAGCGCGGCATTGGCGGCGAGTGTCACCATCGCGGCGAGGGTCGCGATGATCAGGGTCATGGACACCCAGCCCAGAAGCTTCAGCCGCGATGCCGCTTTGACCAGCGGCGCACGCCAGCGGCTGTGATTGTCCAGCACGGCCCCCGGCACCTCTGCCGCAAGACGCAAGCGCAGACCGTCCGCATCCATGCCGTCGTCTTCCTCGATAATCTCGATCAGGCGCGGCACCGGTAGGGCGTCAATCGCCAGCTCTGGTCCGAACCAAGGGGCCAGCAGGGATTGCTGTTCTTCATCGGTCAACGCCCGCGCCGTGGCGACGCCTTTGGTCGTCTCGAGGATGCGCAGCGCGGCGTCGGTCTGGGCGCTGCGTTGGTCAATGGGGGCCACAACACGGATCGTTGCGGTACGTGCCAGCTCTTGCCCCCAGATATGCGCCAACCGCCCCGACGCGAGCGACAGCGCCAGCGCAAATACCGCCAGAAACGCCATTGTTGCGGCGGCAAACAAGGTAAGCTGCGCGGTAAATCCTGACGGTGGCACCACACGGTCCGCTTGACGGTCGCCGTTCCACAGCGACGCCAGCGCGATGCGCAACATCTTCATAGATCTGCCCCCGCCAACTGGATTCGGCGGTTCGCAATGCGCAACACCCGCGCCTGCACCTGCGCCTTGGTGGCGCGGATAAGTCCCAGATCATGGGTCGCGATCAGCACCGTCTTGCCCATGCGGTTGAGCTCGACCAGCAAGCGCAGTAGCCGCTGCGACATCTCCCAGTCGACGTTACCAGTGGGTTCATCCGCAAGCACCACATCGGGCGACATGATCACCGCACGCGCCAGTGCGGCCCGCTGGCGTTCACCGCCCGACAGTTCTGGTGGCAGCGCATCGGCACGGCTGCTGAGCCCGACCCACGACAGCAGCTCTTGCAGGTCTTCACCGCCGGTTTCTGCATGACGGCCCGACACGGTCAGCGGCAGCCCGATGTTTTCGGCAACCGGCAGATGGTTCAGGAACTGACAGTCCTGATGCACCACGCCCACACGCCGCCGGATCATCGCGATGTCGTCGCGTTCCATTGTGCGCACGTCTTTGCCAAACAGCGACACATGCCCTGCCGTCGGCAGCAGCGCACCATAGCACAGTTTCATCAAGGTGGTTTTGCCAGAGCCGGACGGACCCGTCAGAAAATGGAACGATCCCGGCGCCAACTTGACCGAGATATCGGACAAAAGCTCGCCTCCGCCATAGCTGTAAGCCACGTTTTCAAACTCGATCACACGCATATCCCGCTTGGTTTGAACTGTTGTGCCCCAGCACCGCTTGGGTTTCAATGCACCCCGGCGCAGGCATTGCATGAAGATTGCACTTTTCCTACGGTTTTCTAGGACATAAGGTTGATCTGACGTGAAAACAAAGAGGTTTCCAATGGTTCGGTGCGCAACATGAGACTAATCTGTCCCAATTGCGATGCGCAGTACGAAGTACCGGACGAGGTGATGCCCTTGTCCGGGCGTGATGTGCAATGTTCCAACTGCGGCCAGACTTGGTTCCAGCATCACCCCGATTTCATGCCCCTCGACGAAGAGGACGGCGGCCGGCTTAGCACTGTCACCGCCGCCGTGTCGCAGCCCGATCAGGATACCCCCAAGGTAAACGCAGCCCCCGCTGACACGCCCGCAGAGCCGGAACAGGCACAGCCCGAACCAGCCCCACCTGCCGCGCCGCCTCGTAAGCAGCTTGACCCGTCGGTCGCTGATATTTTGCGTCAAGAGGCCGAAGCCGAACAGGAAGCCCGCCGTCGCCGTCAGGCAGATCCGCTGGAAAGCCAGCCCGATCTGGGCCTGCAAGAAGCCGATCACCCAAGCGAGAGCGACCGTGCTCAGCAGGCCAAGGTCCGCATGTCACGTCTGCGCGGCGAGGCGCAACCCAGCGTGGCCGAAACCAATGCCGCTGCGGCGGCTGTCGCATCGCGCCGCGAATTGCTGCCCGACATCGAAGAAATTAATTCGACGCTGCGCACCGGATCAGAGCGACGCACCATCCCCAATGCCGGTGGTGACGCTGCGCAGCCTGATCCGCAAAAGCGCAGCGGCTTCAGCCGCGGGTTCGTGCTGATCGTGCTCCTCGCGTCGGTGCTGGTGCTGCTCTATGTCTTTTCGCCGCAGATTTCAGAGGCTGTGCCTGCGTTGCGCCCTTATCTGGCCAGCTATGTGGCGCAGGTGGATGACGGACGCCAATGGCTTGACGGGGCATTGCAGGCGGCGCTGCAATGGCTCGACTCGCGGGCATCCCAGTGAGGCAGCTAAAACGGATCGGGCCCGCCCTTTTGCCGGCCCCGTCCTCACCTACTTGCCCGTATCAGAACCGGTCCAGCAGACGGCGCAGGTAATCGCGCTCGACCTCTGGCCGCGTCTCCTCGCCCGAGCGACGGCGGATTTCGTCCAGCAGTTCGCGTGCGCGGCCATAGGCATCATTATCCAGCGCAAGGTCGCCCTCTGACCCCTGTGCGCCATTGGCCCCCTGTTCACGCCCCAAAGGGTCCGTGTTCTCGGCACGGCGGTTGCCTTGGGCTGTGCCCTGCCCCGGTTCGGACGCCTGCTGGTCCTGGTCCATCGCCTCGCCCAAGGCACGCATCCCCTCGCGCAGCGCTTCCATTGCCTGCGACTGGTTATCGATCGCGTCGGCCAGATCATCGCGGCGCAGCGCCTCTTCGGCACCGTCCATGGCACGACCGGCGCGGTCCAGTGCATCGCGGGCAGCGTCGCCTTCGGGGGTGCCGCCACCGGGCAGACGCCCCTCTTGGCGGCGCAGCTCATCGCGCAGCGCCTGCTGACGGTCAGCAATTGATCCTTGCCCCTGTCCGGGTTCGCCTTGGCCATTGTTCTGACCGGGTTGTTGCCCGGGCTGGCCCGGCTGGTTCCCGTCCTGCGGCGGGCCGGGCTGTTGGCCCTGGTCCTGCCCCTGCTGCTGACCCTCATCCGCGTTCGGGTTGAACCGGTCCTGCAAATCGCGAAACGCCTGATCGCTCAGCTCTTGCTGTTCGCGCAGACTGTCGGCGAGCCCCTCCATCGCTTGCTCACCCTCGGATTGCCCACCTTCGCCCGGCTGGCCTTGGGTGACGCGCATGTTTTCCATCATCTCTTGCAGCTCGCGCAGCGCCTGTTCGGCCTCGGCCATGCGGCCCTGCTCCATCAGCTCCTGAATCCGATCCATCATGCGTTGCAGGTCGTCCTGCGTCATCTGCATGGTCTCGCCTTGCTGCTCCTCGCCGCTCTGCTCTTCTTGCGCCTGCTGGCGTTGCAGCTGACGCATGTAGTCGTCAGTGGCGCGGCGCAGCTCTTCCATCAGCTCTGCGATCTCTGCATCCGAGGCACCGTTCTTCATCGCCTCTTGCAGACGTTCCTGCGCGCGGCGCATCCGGTCCAGCGCGTCGGCCAGAACGCCTTCTTCCAGTTCAATCGCCAAATCCCACAGATCATCCGCGATCTCGGTCTGCACCTCGTCGGCCAATCCATAGCGGGCGCGAATTTCGATCCGTTCAATCAGCCGCCGCAAACGCAGCGCTGCCGTGTCAGAGCGGAACACATCCGCAGGGCGATAGGACACCGCCCGCAACACCTGCGCGAGACTGTCGGCGTTGCCCTTGGCCCACAGCAGATCACGCCGCTGCTCAATCACCGCCGCCGCCAGCGGATCGAAAAAGCGCCGCCCCGGCAGGATCATTTGCGTCGGTGGGGTGGTCGCCTGCTGCTCTGACGCGTCCAGCACGCTCAGCGTGACCGTGACCGGCAGGTTGGCCCAAGGGTGTTTCGAAAAATCGTCGATCAGGTTTTCTTCGAAATCGCGGCGATCCCCTGCAATGGGCAGCGACAAAGGTACGATCATCTCGGCCCGCGGGTCAGGATCGATAGCCAGCCCATAGCGCCGGTCCACAGCCGCCAGATCCAGATCGATCCGCGCCTCGCCCGCTTCAACGCCATAGTCATCACGCGCCACGAACGGCAGCTGCATCTCGCCAAGCGCGGTCACGTCCGGCGGGCCGGTAATTTCAATCTGCGGCTTGGCATCGGGCAGCATCGTCACGTCCCACGCGCGCCCGTTCGGCCCGTCGATGGCGATCTGCCCGCTTTGGCTGACTTTGAAATCCTGTACGATGGCGGGGGTGTCATCCACACGCTGGGGCTGGCCCGAAACGGTCTCGGAAACAGACAACGCCCCCACTTCGCCATACATGCGCAAGGTGATGAGCGTGCCCGCAGGCAAGTTCAGCGGCCCTTCGGCAAGGTCCGAGAGGTACAGTGTCGGCTTGCCGGTATAGCGCGGCGGCTCCGCCCAGCCTTCCCAGACCGGCCCCGAGGCCAAAGCCCCCCCGCCGGCCGTCAGACCCGCAACCGACCCGATGCGCAGCACAGACCCAAAGACCAGCGCCGTGACAAAAGCCAGCAGCGCGACATAGCGCAGGGCAAAGGGATCACGGCGCGCAATGCGCAAGTCCGCGGGCACCGCCTGCGCAGCGGCGGCACGGGCGGCCATGCGGCGCTGATGCGCCCGCCACACCGCAGCAGAGGCATCATCCCCCGTGCCGATCGCCTGCACATCCATCAGCGCCTGAATGGGGCGTCCGGGCAGGCTGGCGTCAAGGCGGGTCAGCGCCTCTATCCGGCGGGGAAACCGCAGGTGGCGCAGCGCATAAACCAGCGCCCCGACTGCGGCCAGCGTCACGGCAACAACAACGCCCGTTACGACGGACATCGCAGCGTTATCAAGCAGCCCCAGCATCAGCACCGCCAGCACAGCCAGCACCAAGGCGATCAGAGGCCAGAAAGCCTGCACCAATACCTCGGCCCAGATACCGGCCCACGTCAGACGCAAGGGCCAACGGATCGACTTGAGACCCTGCTCGGGCGAGTGGTCGTCATCCTTGGCGGTGAAAAGCGTCATGCGGGCCCTGCTTTCAAAAGCCGGACACGCAAGGCGCGGTCACAGCCATTCAGGAATGGTATCGCGATTTATCATTTCGTCAAAGGTCGGGCGTCGGCGGATAACCGCAAATTGATCGCCATGGACCAGCACCTCGGGGATCAGCGCACGAGAGTTGTATTCGCTGGCCATCACCGCGCCATAGGCACCTGCGCTGCGAAACGCCACCAAATCGCCTGCAACCAGCTTTGGCATCATGCGCTGTTTGGCAAAGGTATCACCGGATTCGCAGACCGGCCCGACGATGTCATAGGGTTGCTGCTCTGCCCCCGCCTCGGCTTCGACGACGGGCACGATGTCGTGGTAGGCGTCGTACATGGCGGGGCGGATCAGGTCGTTCATCGCGCCGTCGATGATCAGGAAATCACGGCCCTCGCCGGATTTGACATAGATCACCTCGCTCACCATCAGGCCGGCGTTGCCTGCGATCAGGCGGCCCGGTTCGATCTCGATTTCGCAGTCTAGATGACCAAGCGTCTTTTGCACCATCGCACCATAGTCTGTGGGCAGTGGCGGGGCGGCATTGCTCCGTTCATAAGGGATGCCCAGACCTCCGCCCAAATCCAGACGGCGGATTGTATGCCCGTCGGCGCGCAGCTGTTCCGTCAGCTCCGCAACCTTCTGGTACGCCAGTTCGAACGGCGTCAGATCGGTAAGCTGGCTGCCGATGTGCACGTCGATGCCCACGACCTCTAGCCCCGGCATGGCGGCGGCCATGCGGTAGACTTCGCGCGCGCGGGCGATGGGGATGCCGAACTTGTTCTCGGACTTGCCGGTGGCAATCTTGGCGTGTGTTTTGGCGTCGACATCGGGGTTCACACGAATGGTGATCGGCGCGACCTTGTCCATCGACCGTGCGACGGCGTCCAGCACCTCCATCTCGGGTTCGGATTCGACGTTGAACTGCCGGATGCCGCCCTCAAGCGCGAGCCGGATTTCCGAGACGGTCTTGCCCACACCCGAGAACACGATCTTGTCACCCGGTACGCCTGCCGCCTTGGCGCGGAGGTATTCCCCGGCGGACACGACATCCATCCCCGCACCCGCCTGCGCCAGTGTCTTCAGCACCGCTTGGTTCGAATTCGCTTTCATCGCGTAGCAGACCAAATGGTCCATCCCATCGAGCGCATCATCGAACGCCTTGAAGTGACGCAAAAGCGTGGCGGTTGAATAGACGTAAAAAGGCGTGCCGACCGCGGCTGCGATTTCGGAGATGGCGACATCTTCGGCGAACAACGCGCCATCACGGTACAGGAAATGATCCATGTTTTCGGGCTCCTAAGCTTTTCCCGCCGAAAGCTGCCGGCGATATTTTAAAGGCGGCGGACCGCAGGAAAAAAGACAGCGGCGGACCATTGCCTACCCCAATATCAAAGGGCGCGGGAATGGCAATCAGCGCCAGTCGCCCCAAAGGTCAGAACGTCTTGGAAACACCGACATCCACATGCCCCGAGACATGCACCCCCGGTTGGTAATTGCTGCGGTTCTTGCGGGTGCTGGTGTCCGTCGCGCGCGGATAGGCGCGGCTGTCATAGGCAGATGGCGCATGGGCTTGCGGGCCGTCACAGCCCGCCAACACCGACACCGCTACCACGGCCAGAACCGCCGCGCGGATCATAGCGCCGCCCCCAGACCCAACCGGAACGGGCCGCGGCCAAGGGTGACAGCCGTTCCGACCGACATGCCCGACGACGACAGCGTCACCGTGCTATTGACCTGCGGCGGCACGGGTTCCCCGTCCACACCACAGGCGGCGAGGGTCAGCAACAAGGCAATAACGGCGACGGGTTTCATCCGATGATCCCTTTCCAGCGGGCCACCTGCGCGCGCACTTGGGCAGGTGCGGTCCCACCATAAGACATACGCGAATTGACGGAATTTTCCACGCCCAAAACGTCAAAGACATCCGCCGTGATGTCGCCATGCGCCGATTGCATCTGTTCCAGCGTCAGGTCCGGCAGGTCGCAGCCGTTCTGTTCGGCCAGTGCTACCAACGATCCGGTGATGTGATGCGCATCGCGGAACGGCAGCCCCAGCATGCGGACCAGCCAGTCGGCCAGATCCGTCGCGGTGGAAAAGCCCGACCCCGCCGCTGCCGCAAGGCTTTCGCGGTTGGCGGACATATCCTTGACCATGCCTTCCATCGCGGCCAGCGCCAGCATCAGGTTGTCAGCGGCGTCAAAGACCTGTTCCTTGTCTTCCTGCATGTCTTTGGAATAGGCCAGCGGCAGCCCCTTCATCACCATCATCAGCGCCACATTGGCCCCCATGATGCGACCGATCTTGGCGCGGATCAGCTCTGCCGCGTCGGGGTTCTTTTTCTGCGGCATGATGCTGGACCCGGTCGAGAAACGGTCCGACAGCGTCACAAAACGGAATTGCGCCGACGACCAGATCACCAGTTCTTCGGCGAAACGGCTCAGGTGCATGGCGCAGATCGACGCCGCGCCTAGGAAATCCAACGCAAAATCACGATCACTAACCGCATCGAGCGAGTTGGCCGACGGGCGGTCAAAGCCAAGCGCCTGCGCCGTCATGTCGCGGTCGATCGGAAAGGACGTGCCAGCCAGTGCCGCAGCGCCCAAAGGCGATTCATTCATCCGTGTCCGTGCGTCCCGCATCCGGCTCAGATCGCGGCCAAACATCTCCACATAGGCCATCATATGATGGCCCCAAGTGACCGGCTGCGCGGTTTGCAAATGGGTAAAACCGGGCATAACCCAATCGGCCCCGGCCTCTGCCTGATCTAGCAACGCCTTGATCAACGCCAACAATCCGCTTTCGGCGGCGTCGAACTGGTCGCGGGTCCACAGCTTGAAATCTGTCGCCACCTGATCGTTGCGCGACCGGCCCGTGTGCAGACGCCCTGCCGGTTCGCCGATGACTTCTTTCAAGCGCGCCTCGACGTTCATGTGAATGTCCTCCAGCGCGGCCGAATACGCGAAGGTGCCGCCCTCGATCTCTGACAACACCGTGAGCAGGCCTTTTCGAATGGCGTCGGCATCGCTATCACTAATGATGTCTTGTGCAGCCAACATGGCGGCATGGGCACGCGACCCGGCAATGTCCTGGGCGGCCATACGCTGGTCAAACGAGATCGAGGCGTTGATCGCCTCCATGATCGCGTCCGGTCCGGCGGCAAAACGGCCACCCCACATTTTGTTCGAAGTCGTATCAGTCATCAGGCAACCCCTCGGAGGGAAAATGAAAAAGATTATGCTCGCGCTCGTTTATACGGCCCTTGCCCTTGGTGCAAACCCCAGCTTTGCGCAAAGCGCCGACATCAAGCCCCTGCGCGACGGCGATATGAAGAAACTGGTCGTCCACGGTTCCCCTGTTGCCACCTCCTCTGTCGCATTCCAGCTTGAGGATGACGGCGGCGAAACCACACTTGAGGCGTGGCAGGGCAAATATGTGTTGATCAACTTCTGGGCCACATGGTGCGCGCCGTGCCGCAAGGAAATGCCGCAACTGAACGCGCTGCAAAAGGAATTCGGCGGGGATGATTTCGAGGTGCTGACAATTGCGACAGGCCGCAATACGCCTGACGGGATCAAACGGTTCTTCGCGGATGCCGGTGTCGACAGCCTACCCCGTCACCAAGACCCCAAACAGGCGTTGGCCAGCCAGATGGGCATTTTTGGGCTACCGATCACCGTGGTGATGGACCCTGAAGGCCGCGAGATTGCCCGCCTGCGCGGCGATGCGGATTGGTCAAGCGACAGTGCAAAAGCCATCGTTCAGGCGTTGATCGCGGGCAAGACAGACAGCTAACCCTACCGCAAAGCAGGCGGTCAGGCGGCGTGCGCCAGGATCGCCGCTTCGGACATCGACAGGTTGCGCCGGGCATAGCCGCCATAGGTATGCGGATCGGACCCGATCTGGGGGAACTGGTCCAGCAGACGCGCACGGTCGGCGGTGTCCAATGCTTCCAGCGCGGCAGAGGCCGGGTGAAAGCTTTCCGTCTCGACGCCATTGGCCCAAAGCACCTCGTGGAAATCAAGCAGCAGGTGGATATAGGTCACCTCGCGCGCGTGGGCATCGATGGTGACACTGCGCCCGTTCACCAGATCACGCGCGGTGACAAGCACCTCGTCGGTGTTAAACAGCGCGTGCGCGACGGGCCCTTTCACCAGCATCCGGTGGCTGGGCGACACCAGCAAATCCGCGTCAGGCCGCGCAGCCCCCAAAGCATTGGCGCGAAAGCGGACAGGCCGCAGCTGAGGCATGGCGAACAGACGTGCGCCGCTCATCCGGCGGCTGCCAATCCAGCGCACGGGTTGCAGGCCGTTGTCCTTCGTCTGGATCAAATCATCTTCGCGCAGATGCTCGATGAGACGGGCACCGTCGGCGGTGCGGATCATCGTACCGGGGGTAAAGCAGATCACTCCGCTGCTATACTGCGCCGCGCGATCTGCAGCGGCTGTATTCAGCGTATGTGAAACCACCCACAAATCAGTGTTACGCGGCGGCAGTGCGTCAAGGAACATCAGCAGCGGCTGGCTGCCCTGCCCGACTTCGATCACCGTCACCAGATAGCTTTGCGCACCGTCGGTTACGGTAAAGCTGTTGTCCATTAACGGGGTGTCGCGGTCGCTGGCAAAGGTCCGGTGTGGTGGCACGGTACCGTCCAACGCAGTCCCCACCAAACGATGCACCATCCGCGCAGCCCGTCTGCGCAGATCACCTGCCTCGTCTGCCTGATCCAGTCGCAACACGTCATTCGGCCCGTCAACGCGAAGTGAATCGCCCCGCCACGCCCAAGCTGCCCCCACCTTCAGGGATTGCACCGGTGCGGCGTCCAGCCCGTCTATTTCTGTCTGCGACCAGCTTATGACAAACGTGCCTCGAAAGCCCGTTTTGACCACTGCTCTGATGCCTCGTCGACTTATTTCGTATTATTATTGACGCAACGGTATCAAAGCCATCGCCAGCTGGAAAGAACGAATCAACGTGCGGGCCGCGCTTTGAGGGTCAGAATGCCAGTTTGAGGCGCACAGAGCCGACCAGCTGGTTGTCGGGCTGCGTCTCGTATTCCTTGCCCAGCCACGTCAGACCATAGAAGGCCGACGCACGCCTGCCCTGCCAATGCACCCCCGCACGCACACGATCCCGGCGCGGTGTCAGGTCATAGCCACGGTCCGACGGCAGGAACACACTGTCGCTGACCCGCGCCATATCCGCCCCGATAACAAAGCCGAACCCTGTCGCGTCGGTGTTCTGCACCACGCGGTAACGGTGGCCCGTGGTGCTGTCGCGCACCAAAAGCTCGCCCCGCGTGATATCGCCAAAGGTCAGATCAAAGCCCACGCGCATGAATGTCTCTATCCCCGCCTGCCCTTCGACAAAGGGGCGCAACGTTGTCCGCGCGCCAATCGGAAAGCTGCGAGCCGTCTCGACCAGAACCGTGGGGTGAAAGCCGTTTTCGATCTGGTTATCCAGCACCCGATCCGAGGGCGAGGTCGCGTCGATTAGATCGTGAAGCCCCCGTTGCAGGTCATCCAGATGGGTCTGCGGACCTGTGGCATAGATCGCGGCCCCGACCGAATATTCGACGCTGTCACGTTCGAAATGCGTGTGCACCCCGGCAGACAACGCACCGGCCCAAGGGCGCGATCCAGGTCGCGGGCGACGCAGGCTCGCGGGGGCCAGCAGCTCTACCCCCAAACGTAGCTCGATCAACTGCCCAAAGCGGTCTGGCAAGCGACCTGTCCATTCTGGCCCCCAGACACGCGAGGACACGTAGGAACCGGTCCGCTCGCGATCGCGGAACTCTGCGATGGCGTCATTGGTGATCAGACGGCCATAGCCGAGGCGCATCCGCTCTGTCGCTTGTGCATCCATTGGCAGAAGCAAAAGTGCCGCCAGAACCGGCACAAGAAATCGCAGCATCGTCTATCCTATCGCGGGGGCCTCGGGGGCAGTTACCATCTGCCCCCTTGCTACCGCGCCCCGTCGCGCCACGCCATCCTTGGTACATTTTTCTCGGGCAGGCGTGTCCTTGGCGCACAGACTGATTGCACCATACCGGCAATTCGCTAACATAACGACAGTGAAAACCAGCCCTGAGGCCCCGATGTCAGACCCAAAATCGCACCCATCCCGCCGTATCGTATCGTCCCGTCACCTTGCCGAGGGCGAAGGATGGGAGGCGTCCGAGCTCGAATATGGGATGATCATCGCCTACAATGCCTTTTCGCGCTGGATGTCGCGCTGCATGGCGGCGGCGGGCAATGCCGATCTGACGCCGCTGGAAATTCTGGTGCTGCACAACACCAACCACCGCGACCGTGAAAAGCGGCTGACAGACATCTGCTTTTTGCTGAACATCGAAGACACGCATACGGTGAACTATGCGCTGCGCAAACTGCTGAAATCCGGCCTGCTAGAGGCCGAAAAACGCGGCAAAGAGGTGTTCTATCGCACCTCCGCCAGCGGGGCCGAGCTGATAGATACCTACCGCGCGGTGCGCAACACCTGCCTGATCGACAGCATGGGGCGCACCGATATCAAGGGCGACGACCTGCGCGAGATCGCGGCGCAGCTGCGCGCGATCTCGGGGCAATATGATCAGGCCAGTCGCGCCGCGGCGTCGCTTTAACCACGGCTGCCAAGGGTGCTGGCGGCGCGGGCCAACTCGGTGATCGCCGCCCAATCGCCTTTGCGCATCAGGTTGTCCGGCGCGACCCAGCTGCCGCCCGCGCAAACCACATTGGGCAGCGACAGATAGCTTTCCGCATTCGCGGGGCTCACGCCGCCCGTGGGGCAGAACCGCACCTGAGGCAGCGGCGAGGATAGCGATTTCAGGAAGGGTGCCCCACCCGCAGCTTCGGCGGGGAAGAACTTGAGCATATCATAGCCGCGTTCATAAAGACGCATCGCCTCTGACGCGGTGGCAGCACCGGGCAACATCGGCAAATCCAGATCTTCGGCCGCCTGAAGCAGTTTATCCGTGGCACCGGGGGACACACCGAATGTCGCGCCCGCATCCACCGCACGCTTGACGTCATCAGGCGTCAACAACGTGCCCGCCCCCACAATGCCGCCTTCAACCTTTGCCATTTCGGCAATGACCTCAAGCGCGGCATCCGTGCGCAGCGTTACCTCTAGCGCGGGCAAACCGCCGGCGACCAAAGCTTCGGCCAAGGGACGGGCGTGCAGCACGTCATGCACCACCAATACCGGCACGATGGGCGCACGTTTACAGATGGCATAGGCAGCAGCGCTGGCGTCTTGCGGGGTCATCGGATCATCCTTTGGTCAGGTTCAAATACTGCTGGCGCCGGTATCGGCCGTGCCAACTGTGTTGCGGAAAGTGGCAAACAGCTCGCGCCCCTGCCCGTATTCATTGCCCGACAGATCAGCCGTGGCGACCGGACGCTCCATCGCGCCGGGGGTCAGGACCGTCAGCTGCCCGTCGCGGGCATCGACGCGCACGATATCACCGTCTTGCAAACGTGCAATCGGTCCGCCGTCCACCGCTTCGGGGCAGACGTGGATCGCGCTCAGCACCTTGCCCGACGCGCCGGACATGCGCCCGTCGGTGACCAGCGCCACTTTCAGCCCCCGCGCCTGCAGGTTTGCCAGCACCGGCGTCAGGCTGTGCAGTTCGGGCATGCCGTTGGCTTTGGGCCCCTGAAAGCGCACGACGACGATGACATCCTCGTTGAACTCACCATTGCGATAGGCGTCTTTCACGCTTTCCTGATCATGGAACACGCGGACCGGCGCTTCGACGATGTGATGCTCCGGCTTCACGGCAGAGACTTTGGTGACCGCATTGCCCAGATTGCCCGCCAGACGTTTCAACCCGCCTGTGGGCTGGAAGGGATCGCCGATGGGGCGCACGATCTTTTCATTGAGCGTCTTGGTCGGCCCCGCCACCCATTCGACAGCGCCGTCTTTGAGCTTGGGATCTTGGGTATAGCGCGACAGCCCCTCGCCCGCGATGGTCCTGACGTCGTCATGCAGCAAGCCGCCCGACATCAGCTGCCCGATCATAAAGCCCAAGCCCCCCGCCGCGTGGAAGTGGTTCACGTCAGCCAAGCCGTTCGGATAGACCCGCGCCAGCAGCGGCGTGACATCAGCAAGGTCCGAGAAATCCTGCCAGTCCAACACGATACCACCGGCCCGCGCCATGGCGACAAGGTGGATCAGAAGGTTGGTCGACCCGCCCGTCGCATTCAGCCCAACGATGCCGTTCACATAGGCTTTTTCGTTCAGCACATCGCAGACAGGCGTATATTCATTGCCCAGATGACTGACAGCCAAAGCCCGCTGCGTGCCCGCCACCGTCAGCGCATCGCGCAGGGGCGTATTGGGGTTCACGAAAGACGCGCCGGGCAGGTGCAGGCCCATGAACTCCATCAACATCTGATTGGTGTTGGCCGTGCCATAGAAGGTACAGGTGCCCGGCCCGTGATAGGCCGCCATTTCCGAGGCCATCAGCTCTTCGCGGGTGGCTTCGCCTGCGGCAAACTTCTGGCGGACGATCGCTTTGTCATCGTTGGAAACACCCGATGTCATTGGCCCCGCTGGCAGGAAGATCGCAGGCAGATGACCAAACGCCTGCGCGGCGATGACCAATCCCGGTACGATCTTGTCGCAAACCCCCAGATAGATCGCGGAATCAAAAGTGTTGTGGCTCAGCCCGACCCCCGCTGCCATGGCGATGATATCGCGTGAAAACAGGCTCAGCTCCATCCCCGGGGTGCCTTGGGTCACGCCGTCACACATGGCAGGCACACCGCCGGCAACCTGCGCCGTCCCGCCCGCCGCGCGCGCGGTGTCGCGGATCAGGGTCGGAAAGCGTTCAAACGGCTGGTGCGCCGACAGCATGTCATTATAAGTCGTGATAATCCCGATATTGCCCGTCGATTGCGTCGCCAGTGCCGCCTGATCCTGCCCCGCACCGGCATAGGCATGTGCCTGCCCGCTGCACGACAGATGCGCCCGCGCGGGCCCGTCTTCGGCGGCGCGACGCATCCGCGCAAGATAGGCATCACGGCTTGGCGCGCTGCGTTTGATGATCCGGTCGGTGACGCGGGCTACGGTCTCGTTCAACATCAGGCTTCCCTTCGCGGCGGGGGTTGGCCCTAGGGGCTTCCCAGCAAATACGTAAGTATGTTAGCGCTAACTTATCACACCGGAGTGCCGTTTGCAAACCCGTTGCCGCCGCTGGCAAACCGAAGGGTGAAAATTGCCTTTCCCCGCCAAAACAGGTGGCCTACACCAATCAAATGACACAAATTGATCCTCCCTTTCTGATCGGCGTCGATGGCGGCGGCACCGGATGCCGCGTCGCTGTTGCCACCCCCGATGGCCGCATCCTTGCCGAAGCCACAGGGGGTCGCGCGAATGTCAGCACAGACTGCGCCGCCGCAATCGATAACATCCTGACCGCCACCCGCGAGGCAGTTGCGCAGGCGGGTCTGGACCTGTCCCATATGTCCCGCGCCGTGGCACATCTGGGGCTCGCAGGGTACACAGCGCCCGAATGGGGCCCGCGCGTGCAGGCCGGTCTGCCCTTTGCCAAATCCGTCGTGACCGAAGACACCACCACCACCCTCGTCGGTGCCGTGGGTGCGCAAGACTGCTATCTGATCGCGCTTGGCACAGGCACCATTGTGGGCCGCCAGAGGGCAGGTGTGCAAACCTGCATCGGCGGCTGGGGCTATCAGGTGTCGGATCAGGCCTCTGGCGCGTGGCTAGGGCACGGGGTGCTTGAACAGACGCTATTGGTCGTTGACGGGATCACCCCCGCCAGCCCGCTTTCACAACAGATGCTGGATAGGTTCGGCGGCGGCACGGGCATCGTCCAGTTCAGCCTCAAGGCGCGACCCGGCGACTTCGCCACCCTCGCCCCTGATGTGGTACAGGCCGCCACAAAGGGCGACAGCATCGGGCGGGCGCTGATGACACGCGGGGCTGACTACCTGACTCGCGCCCTCATCGCGCTGGATCACCAGCCCGACGACCATCTGTGTCTGACCGGAGGGGTCGGCCCGCATTACGCCGCCTATCTGCCCGAAACCCAGACCGCCCATCTTATTGCTGCCAAGGGCCGTGCACTGGATGGGGCAATCGCGCTGGCCCTGCGCGCAGCCCACGAAGGAAGTCACCCATGATCGCCTATACCGGAGCCCGTGTTTTCAACGGCCAGACGCTGCTGGTCGATCATGCGCTGGTGGTCGATGCCGGCGGCGCGACCAACATCATGCCACAGGCCGAGCTGCCACAGCGCACCAAGACACATCCGCTTGCAGGCGGCATCCTGTCGCCCGGTTTTGTTGATCTGCAAGTGAATGGCGGCGGCGGGGTGATGCTGAACAGCGCCCCTGATCTGGCCACGCTGCGTATCATGGCCACAGCGCACCGGCGGCTTGGCACCCATGCGCTCCTGCCCACGCTGATCACCGATACGCCCGCCCACAGCCGCGCCGCCATCGCCGCCGTGACCGAGGCGCTGCGCCAAGGCATTCCCGGCATCGCGGGCCTCCACCTTGAGGGGCCGCATCTGTCCGTTGCCCGTAAAGGCGCCCATGACGGCAGCCTGATCCGCCCCCTGTCTGACGATGATATGGCGATGCTGACTGATGCCGTGGCCCAGATCCCGAACCTGATGATGACCCTCGCCCCCGAAAACGCCACCCCCGATCAGATCGCGGCGCTGACGCAAGCGGGCGTGCTGGTGTCGCTGGGCCATAGCGATTGCGACTATGACACCGCCATGCGCGCCTTTGACGCCGGCGCCCGCATGGCGACGCATCTGTTCAACGCCATGAGCCAAGCCAATGCGCGCAGTCCCGGGCTGGTGGGCGCGGCGCTTGATCATCCGCGCGTGGCGTCGGGGCTGATTGCCGATGGGGTGCATGTGCATCCGGTCATGATCCGCGCCACCCTTGCCGCCAATCGCGGCGCGGCAGAGGTGTTTCTGGTGACCGACGCGATGGCGACTGGCGGCTCTGATATCACGAGCTTCACCCTGAACGACCGCGAGATTTTGCGCCGCGAGGGACGGCTGACGCTGGCCGACGGAACGCTGGCAGGGGCCGACCTGAGCCTGCTGCAAGCCGTGCGGTACATGCATAAGACAGTGGGTGAACCGTTAGAGCGATCCCTTGCCCGCGCCACGGTGATCCCTGCCGGCATGCTGCCGAAACCTCCGGAACTGGACCACGCCACAGCGATGATCTGGATCAAGGATGATCTGTCAGAGCTGCACTGGCTAACCGAGCTGTAGCCCGCACACCCCATGCCCACGAAAAAGGCGGCGCAGGCCTCCCCGCGCCGCCCCATATTTTTGCGTCAGTCACGCATCGCGCAACGCCCCGATGATCTGATCGAACGCCTCGCGGGCCTTGGCCCGCATTTCGTCGTCCGTGGCATCCTGAATAGGATGCGGCACCAGCACATAACGCGCGCCCTCCATGCCTAACGCCTTGCGCTGCGTTTCAGCGGCTTGGCCAAACACGCTCGAAGCGATGGAAACAGACGGGATCCCCTGGATTTCAAACCAGACTGTATCGTGCATACTGCACGTGGTACATGATCCTCAGTCCGCCAGCCCTTCGACCAGAAAATCGCATTCATCGCGGATCTGGTGGCGCAGCGTGTCGGGGCACGGTTTGGCGAAAGTCGGCTTTGTATAATGCCGGATCTCAACGCCGGGTGCGTTTTCGGTCAGCAACCTGTCCAGTTCATCCAGCAGGATATTGCCACGTGGCTTGCTGATATTCAGCAGCCCGACAACCCCCTGCACCGAACCGGAACGTTCGCTGATCTGACGCGCGACGGGGACACGTTCGTCCGTCGGGTCAAGAATTATTGTCATTCACGTCCTCCTCTGCTGTGAAACCTAGCCCAGATCGATCTTTCTGGAAACGGAAATCGACCCCACTTCGCCCGTGGCCCACCCGTGGAACGCGGAGGAAAATTTGCCCGCATCCCCACCAGCCACGACGATATGGATGTATTCCTTACCCGCGAATTTGGGGGCAAGCTGCGCCAGTTTTTCCGGCCCCATGCGTTCGGCATCCGCCACGGGGATACCCGCACCCGAATGGTCATCCTGCACCATCTCGGACAGCGGGCGCGCGGTGACCTGCTGAATGCGGTCGCGCAGCCGGTCCTTGGAATAGGGGCCATCGACGGTCAGCGTGTTGATATGTTCCGGGCAGACCACCAGCAGCGCGTCAATCGGCAGGTTGTGCATCTTGGGCAGGAAAACTCCTTCAAGCCCCTGCCCCAACGACCCTGCAATCTGATCCGGCCTGCGCGAGGTCTGGTCCACCAGATGCACCGGCCCGCCGGTCATGGCAAAGACGGTCACGACCGAATCCTCCGCCTTGAAACCACGCTCCACATGCAGCGGCTCCCAGGGGGAGCGTTCTTCGTTCTCGGCAAAGCACATGGTGTATTTCATCGGATTGCCCAAAACCGACCGTTCGACGCCGCCCGTAGTCGCGCCGCCGACATTGCGGATGATCAGCCGCAGCGCGCGCCCGATGGTGGCGTTGGCACGGTTCCCCGCGCCCAAAGCCCCCAAGCCGCCGTTCAACCCGATCTTGTCCACGATCGGCCCGTTCACCACCATAACCGTCGCCGCGCCCATGGTTGTCGCGGTGACCCCGTGGATGTTGAATTCATCCGTGCAGACGGCTTCGACGGCTGCGATCACCACGGGCAGATATTCAGGCTTACATCCCGCCATCACGGCGTTAATCGCGATCTTTTCGACCGTAGCGGGCCCCATATTCGGCGGCACTGTGGCGATCACATCCTGCGGATCACGATGCGTCCCCTCAAGCATGCGGATCACCCGTTCGGGCGTCGGCGGGACCAAGGGCAACCCGTCCGAGAACCCTTGATCGAACATGAATTCAGCCATGTCATCGCCGCTGGCGACCTCGACCTTGCGGGCGCGCAGACGGCTGCCTTCGGCCTCTGCCCGCAGCGCGTCGTACACCTCTGGGTCAAAGTGTTTCGACCCGCATCCGGGACGCCAAGCGGGCAAGCTGTCCCAATCGACCTGGGCGGCAGCTTTGCCGGTGGCACTGGCCATCTGGTCGGACAATGCCTGCCAGTCATCGCGCACAAACCCTTCGAAGTGGGTAACAACAGCACCGCTTTCATCAATCCAGTAAAGCGCGGGCACGATCTCGAAATCCCAGCTGAACGAGGTCTTGCAGCCCGCATCCTCAAGCACCGGCATGGTCAGCCCGTGACGCTGTGCGAAATCGGCGTTCTTCTCGCCGGACTGCCCCGGCACCAGAAACCGCACCGCATCGCCATAGGCCTGCGACAGCGCCTGCAGCACCGGCCCCGCGATATTGCAGGTCTCGCAATCCTCTTTCACGAAACAGACCAGCGCAGGGCCCGTGCCGTCAAAATGATGGGCTGCCCCTTGCAGATCCTTCAGGATAAATTCCGGTTTCTGATCGCTCATGTCGCCCCCTCCCAAGTATGCCGCTGCATACTGTGGGGGATCGTCAGGCATGTCCAGACGGGTTGGCGGAGACGGATGGGAATCGAACCCACCACACGCCGTATCGACGCGTCCATGGTTTTGAAGACCAGGGAAGCCACCAGACTCCGGTCGTCTCCGCGTTGTCACACCGTAGCCCTGCCGCAGGGCAAGCGAAAGCCTAATGCGTCTGCGGCGCGATCTGCCGCGTGTCACCAATCCGCAGGGTAATGCCTTGGGCGTCCAGATGCTCAAGCAGCGGCACGATGAACTTGCGGCTGGTGCCCAAAGCTGTGCGCGCCTCGCTGGTGGTAAAGGCCGTGGGCGGCGGGAAGGCCGCCGCGAGGGTCCGCTGCGCTTGGCCGATGGTCATTTCGTGAAACACGACCTGCTGTTTCAGCGCAATATTCGACAGCGGTACCAGCCGCCCCTGCGCCACCATCAGCGCGATCAGATCCGCGTCATCAGGCGCATCGAACTGCCGCAGATCAGGGGGCGTGTTGCAGCCCGCGCGAATACTCTCTTCAATCTCCGTCAGGCGCGCGACCTGATGCGGAGCAAGCGCTGCGAAGGGATCATGCCGTGCAAGGCTGACCAAACCGTCGCACAACACGACCTCTCCCGCCTTGACCAGCGCGGCTTGGGCAAAGGGCACCAAGCCCCGTAGCGGCGTCACCTGTTGCAGCAACGCAGGCGCGGCCCCCTGCTTGATTGGATGATCGGTGTGAAAGCGCTGCAAAACCTCCGCCACCGCCGCCTGCACCGCGTTGAGGTCGTCGGCCAGCGCGATATGTTCCGGCGATAACCGCATAACGCCCGTGGGCAGCGCAGCCGTCGCATCGCAGCGCGCCAACCGCACAAGATCGGACCACAGCGCCACCCCGCGCCCCTGCGCACAAAGCGCGGCGGCAAGCGCCGTACCATCCTGCTGCTGTGCCGCCTGCATCACCGCCAACCGCCGTCTGTCGCCCGCCCCGACTGCGGTGGCCTGCGGGTCAAGGATCACCGCACCCGCCAACGTCGCCGCAGGCGAAAGCTGACGCAACACCGCCGCCTGTCCGGCAAACCCCACCACCGGACGTGTGAACCGCACCTGCCCCAACCCCGCGCAACCCGGCGCGATCTGGCCACCGCCCATCAGCCTCAGGGTCGCGACCTCGTGCGCGGTGCCCCAAAGCACGCGCAGCTCTTGCATATGTTTGACCGGTCGCGGTGCCGTGTCAGAAACGGTTAACGATACATCCATACAGAGCGTTGCCGCCTGCCCGCCCGCACTGATCACATCGCCGCGGGCAATATCCTCTAGCGCGATACCGCGCAGGTTCACCGCGACCCGCTCGCCCGCCTCGACCATCGCCCGCGCCGCGCCGCGAGATTGCAGCCCGCGCACGACCGTCGCAGCACCGCTTGGCTGCACGGTCAGCGCCTCCCCAACCGCCAACGCTCCACCAAGCAGCGTACCCGTCACCACCGTCCCGCGCCCCGCCAGTGTGAACGCGCGGTCCACCGGCAAGAACGCCCCTGTCGGTGCGGCCCGCGTTGGCAAAGCGATGAACCGCCGCGCCAAGACCTGCCGCAGATGATCCGTCCCGCCAGCAGTCGTGGCCGAACAGGGCACCACGTCGGCCCCCGTAACGCCCTGCGCGGCAAGGGTATCCTCAATTTCCGCCAAACGGGCGGGCAGCGCTGCTTCGGGGAGCAAATCGGCCTTGGACACCGCGACCACCGCCACAGGCACCTGCAACAGCCTTGCAATCTGCACATGCTCGCGCGTTTGCGCAGCGACGCCATCCACGGCAGAAACCACCAGCAGCGCGCCCTGCGCCCCGCTTGCGCCAGACACCATCGTGCGCATGAAATCCTCGTGTCCCGGTGCGTCAATCAGATCAAGCGTACCGCCTGCCATCTCGCAATGCGCAAAGCCCAGCGCTATCGACAGACCACGGGCTTTTTCCTCGGCCAGCCGGTCCGTCTCCATCCCAGTGAGGGCGCGCACCAGCGCCGTCTTGCCATGATCCACATGGCCGATCACGATGACGCAGGCCGAGGTCATGAGGTGGCTATCGCGCCCAGCGCCGCAACGATATCGGGCAGCTCGTCATCCGTTACCGTGCGCATGTCCAACCACAGCTTTCCGTGATGGATGCGCCCGATAATCGGCACCACCCCCCCGCGCAGCCTGTCGCCCAGCGCTTCCGGGGAAAGGGCATCACAGACCACCACGACGCTCACACTTTCCAAGTCCTGCTGGGGCAACGATCCACCACCGACATAGGCAGCGGACGGGGTGACCGATGCTGTGACGCCATTCATAACCTCTAGCGACGCCGCCAGTTTCTGCGCCCGCACCTCGACCTCCGCCAGGGGCTGCGAGAGCGCGCGCAAGACCGGCACCCGCGCCAACGGATCATGGGGCGGCAGGTACAGTCGCAAGGTTGCCTCAAGTGCGGCGAGGGACAGCTTGTCGATCCGCAAAGCCCGCAGCAGCGGATGCTTGCGCAACCCCGCAATAATGTCGGCTCGCCCCGCGATGATCCCCGCCTGTGGCCCGCCGAGCAGCTTGTCGCCCGAAAACATGACCAGATCGACGCCTGCTTTCAAAATATCCGCCACCACTGGTTCGTCCCGCAGACCGAAGGGCGACAGGTCAATCAGCACGCCGCTGCCCAGATCTTCCATCAGGATCAGGTCCCGCTCTGCTGCCAATTGCGCCAAAGCCGTGCGTGACGGGGCAGAGGTAAACCCGACAATGCGAAAATTGCTGGTATGGCTTTTCAACAGAACCGCCGTGTCCTCATCCACCGCGTCGGCATAATCGCTAAGCCGGGTTTTGTTCGTGGCGCCGACTTCTTTCAGGACTGCCCCGCTTTGAGCGATGACGTCAGGCAGGCGGAATGATCCGCCAATTTCGATCAGCTCCCCCCGCGACGCGATCACCTTGCGCCCCGACGCGGTTCCCATCAACGCCAGCACCACCGCCGCGGCACAGTTATTCACGATCAACGCCGCCTCTGCACCCGTCAACTGACAGATCAACGCCTCGGCATGGTCATACCGCGATCCACGCTTGCCGGTAGCAAGGTTCAGTTCAAGGTTCGACGGACGCGCACCGATGTCGCGCATCGCTTGCAAGGCTTCGGGCGCAAGGCGGGCACGGCCAAGATTGGTGTGGATGATGATACCCGTCGCGTTGATCACGGGACGCAGGTTCGGCTCGCGAACCACCTCAATCCGATCTGCAAGGGTGCGGGCAAAACCGTCGCTGGTAAAATCAGGCAGATCGACAGCCGCGCCGCTCAGGATATCGCCGCGCAGCGCGTCCAGTGTCAGCCGCAAGGCGCTGCGCACTTCCTCGTGGCTATAGGCGGCGACCACTTTGGCAATCGGTGGCTGCTGCAACAACGTATTGATCTGTGGCAAATGTCTTAGCTGGCTGTTCACGCAGTGCCCCCCGATGGCTGGAGGTGCAGTGTATTCACGCCCGCCCGGGGGGCAAGCGAGATCGGTCACCGCATCTGCGTCGCATGTGACAGCAACACACCACCACCACCGGCAAACCGCAGCCCATTACATCGCCAATGCTAAGCCGCCGTGGCCTCGCGCACAGCGATATCGGCCATTTTCAAGATCGCCTCACGGCTGTCGGCAACCGCGATAAAACGACCGTTGTGACAGAACTTGGCCCCCTGTACGCCGGACGCCTCTTCAAGCGCGGCGTCTTTCAGGCCCGCCCATGCGACCGGCAGATCCGCACGGTTTTCAAAGGTATCATCCCCCGACCGGATCGTCGTCAGCGTCCATTCAGACCCACGTGGGTGGATGACAAACAGCAGGTGGTCTGCACCCGCCTTGATCACCGGCCCCCGAAACGGCATGCCCATCGGCAGGTCCAGCACATGCCCATCACCCGCAGCGTCAATCGCGGCCAATACCATCGCTTCGGCACGGAACTTGGCGGCCTTTCGGCGGATGGAGGCTTCGACAAAGGCGCGCGCAATGGGCAAGGCGGCGGCGAAGGCACGGTCGTCCACACCCTCTTCGCGGTCATCGAACACGGGCTTGAGGCTTTCCAGCAGTGCCGGCAGGGTAAGACCGGCAAACAGTGGCCCCGCCTCTGACGCGTTGACGGCACCATTGTCCAGCAGGTCGATCGGCAGGACAAACCCGCGATCAAAGCTGTCGTGAATGGCGTTTACATCCGCCTCTGGCACATCAAGCGCGCGCAGATAATCGTGCCCATAATGCGCCCAGATCAGCCCGAATGAACTGTAGGGCTGGCCGTCTTCACGCAGTGGATTGGGACGTTGGTGGTGGTCAAATATCCCTGCCTCAGCATCAAAATCGCCGCCCACATCATAGATGATGCGCCCTGCTGCGGGCGTGATCAGCGCCATCTCGCGGCTGCGCAAGATCGTTGCATCGGGGAACAGCCGTGTCAGGATGACTGACGACAATAGCTCGTCCGCATGAAAGCCGCCGGAGTGGGTCACGAGTTGGGTGATCGTCATGAGTTGGTACCTTTGCGCGTCTGTTCATCGATCGAAAAAGAAAACGGGCGACCTTGGAAGGGGCCGCCCTGTGTATTGCGTCTCGCTCACACCGCCCGCCTCGGGCCTAGCATGAGAAAAAGTAGAAAGTGTTAATGCGTCCAGGCCCCGCGGCGCGCTGTGGCAAAGTTTTCGCCATAGCCACCAGCGCGCACATTCGCGCGGCGCTTGTTGGGATCTTGGACCATCGCGTCGATATTGTGGTCACGGGCGTATTCGACCGCTTCTTCCTTGGTCGCGAACTGCAAGCGCACCTGAGTTTGCGTGTCTTTCGACGAGGTCCAGCCCATCAACGGGTCAATTTCGCGCGCGTGCTCGGGGTCAAACTCAAGCAACCAAACGCGGGTTTTGGCAGTGCCAGAGGACATGGCAGTTCGGGAAGGCTGATAAATACGCGCGCGCATCGCTAAATCTCCGCTGTGATTGGGCGGTTTATCAGCCAAATACAGCCAAGGATCAAGGCATCACAGTGAATTGTGACAAATTCGGGTTACATATGCTGCGACGCAGCATAAGCTGATCCCATGCAATCGGAGCACATCCCATGAACCCTCTTACCCTAATGACGCTAAATACCAACCTCGCCAAGCTGATGATCGACACCCAAGCTGTTATGACGCTTAGGCTTTTGGCGATGGCCGGTGCCCTACCACAGTCCCGCGGAGAGAACGCCCGCATGGTCAATGAAAAGGGACCTGCCATGGCAAAAGCCTATGAGGCGGCCACCAAAGCCGCCTTTGCCGGGGGCACACCTGATCAGATTCTCTCGGCCGCGATGGCACCGGTAAGCAAAAAGGTCAGCGCCAACCGCAAGCGCCTGACCAAATAAGCCTGCGACGAAAGCGACATATGCGCGTCGCGCAGGGCTCCGCCCCTTGAACCCGCGCAAAAACATGACACCTTAGGGGCACCCCCAAAGGACGATGTTATGGCCTACGCCCACTCTGATAGTTTGCCCGAGCGCAAAGACGCCTATCTTGCCAACCCCGCGCCCAATGTGCGCGACCGCCCCAAACTTGAGGGCGGCAAGAAGTTCAAGCTTTCGACCGAATTTGAACCCGCAGGCGACCAGCCCACCGCAATCAAGGAACTGTCCGAAGGGGTGCGGTCGGGCGAACGCGATCAGGTGCTGCTGGGGGCCACGGGGACGGGCAAGACGTTCACGATGGCCAAAGTGATCGAGGAAACGCAGCGCCCCGCCATCATCCTCGCGCCGAACAAGACGCTGGCGGCGCAACTTTATGGCGAATTCAAAGGGTTCTTCCCCGACAACGCGGTGGAATATTTCGTCAGCTACTACGACTACTACCAGCCCGAAGCCTATGTCGCGCGGTCTGACACCTTCATCGAGAAGGAAAGCCAGATCAACGAACAGATCGACCGGATGCGCCACTCTGCCACGCGGGCGCTGCTGGAACGCGATGACGTGATCATCATCGCCTCTGTCTCGTGCATCTACGGTATCGGCTCTGTCGAGACCTACGGCGCGATGACACAGGATTTGAAAACCGGCAGCTCTTACGACCAGCGTCAGGTGATCGCAGACCTGATCGCGCAGGCGTATAAACGCAACGACGCCGCCTTTCAGCGCGGCACCTTTCGTGTGCGCGGTGATAGCCTCGAAATTTTCCCCGCTCACCTTGAAGACCGCGCATGGCGTCTGTCTTTCTTTGGCGAAGAGCTGGAAAGCATCACTGAATTCGACCCTCTTACGGGCGAGAAAACCGGTAACTTCGACCAGATCCGCGTCTACGCCAACAGCCACTATGTGACGCCTAAACCAACGATGAATCAGGCGGTGATCGGCATCAAGAAAGAGCTGCGTATGCGGCTTGATCAATTGGTGGGCGAAGGCAAACTGCTGGAGGCGCAACGGCTTGAACAGCGCTGCAACTTTGACATCGAAATGCTCGAAGCCACAGGCGTGTGCAACGGGATCGAGAACTACTCGCGCTATCTGACGGGCCGCGCCCCCGGGGAGCCGCCCCCCACCCTGTTCGAATTCATCCCGGACAACGCTATTGTTTTTGCAGACGAATCTCACGTGTCGGTCCCGCAGATCGGCGGGATGTACAAGGGTGACTTTAGACGCAAGATGACGCTGGCCGAACATGGGTTCCGCCTGCCCTCTTGTATGGACAACCGTCCTTTGAAGTTCGAGGAATGGGACGCCATGCGCCCGCAATCGGTGTTCGTCTCGGCGACGCCGGCAGCATGGGAGATCGAACAAACCGGCGGTGTTTTCACCGAACAGATCATTCGCCCCACCGGCCTGATCGACCCCAAGATCGAAATTCGCCCTGTGGAAATGCAGGTCGATGATTTGCTGGACGAGGTGCGCAAGGTCGCCGCTGATGGCTTTCGCACGCTGTGCACCGTGCTGACCAAACGCATGGCAGAAGACCTGACAGAATACATGCACGAACAGGGCATCCGCGTGCGCTATATGCACAGCGATATCGACACGATTGAACGGATCGAGATTCTGCGCGACTTGCGGCTCGGCGCGTTTGACGTGCTGATCGGGATCAACTTGCTGCGCGAAGGCTTGGATATTCCTGAATGTGGTCTTGTCGCAATTCTCGACGCGGATAAAGAGGGCTTCCTGCGCTCTGAAACCTCGCTGATCCAGACCATCGGTCGTGCCGCGCGGAATGCCGAAGGCCGCGTGATCATGTACGCCGACCGCATCACCGGCTCGATGGAACGCGCCATGGGCGAAACCGACCGCCGTCGCGCCAAGCAAGTCGCCTATAACGAAGAGCACGGGATTACGCCGACCACGGTGAAAAAGAACGTCGATGACATCCTTGCCGGTCTCTATAAAGGCGATGTCGACATGAGCCGCGTCACCGCCAGGATCGACAACCCATTGGCGGGCGGCAACCTGCAAACCGTGCTCGACGGGTTGCGCACCGACATGCGCAAAGCGGCCGAGAACCTCGAATTCGAAGAAGCCGCACGTCTGCGTGACGAGGTCAAACGACTTGAAGCCGTCGATCTCGCCATCGCCGATGATCCGATGGCCCGCCAGTATGCGGTGGATAAAGCCGTTGACGACGCGCAAAAAGCATCGGGCCGGTCAACTGGTGGCCGCGGCGGAATGCGCGGCGGAAAATCCCGCTACGGTGGCAAAAAACGCTAAGAGGCGCGCCTAGTCTTCGACCTCGTCCGGCAATCCATCATGTTCGGTCGAGGCCATTTCCTCCAGCTCATCCTCTGACATGCTGTCGTACATATCCTTCGACGCGCCTTGCAGATCGTTCACCTTGGTCTCGCCCCGTTTTGCAGACAGGGCCGCGCCAGCGGCACGTTGCTGGGATTTTGATTGGGCTTTCATCGCTCTCTCCTTTCGGCTGGATGTAGCGGCACAACACGTCGAACAGTCCGCAGTTCCCCGACATTATATGACGCATAATTATTTTCATGCACCCGTTGTCAGGTGATTGCTTTGCATCCGCGTCCACCCCACATTCGGAGTCTGCGCTTTATCCGGAGGATCCCAAATGCGCCTGATTGCCCTTGCCACCCTGAGCCTAACTGCCCTCTCTGCCCCCGCCTTTGCCGACGAAACAACCGGCACGATCCTGGCCTACGATCGCTTGGCCAATATCATTGTTCTGCAAGACAAATCATCGTGGACCTTGGATGCAAAAACCCTTGTGCCGTCTGATCTGATGGCAGGCGACAAGGTCACGCTCACCTTTACATCTGACGGGGACAACGGCGCGAAACCTGCGTCTAAACTCACCCGAAACTGAGACCAACCAGACATAAAAAAACGCCCCCTGACCAAGTCAGGGGGCGTTTTTTTTCGTTGAAACTGATGAATATTATCAGTCGTTCGACGGCGGTGTCACTTCAACACCGGGAACGGTGAGAGTTTTTTCTTCGGTGGTGATTTCAACGTCAGGAACTTCAACATCAACCTCTTCTTCGGTCACGTTAACCGAACCGGTTTCAGCGTCGAATTTAGGAAGGTTCCCCCCTTCAACAGAGACGTCGACATCAGGCAGCGAACCTTCTTCTGTCTGGTCAATATCGATGAAAAAGATTGCAAATGCGATCACCAGGATTGCGGCGAGCCCTGCGATTACTGCTGTAGAGGTCTTCATAGTATTTCCTTCAAATTACACTGTCCCGTCAGGGCTATTGGAAGAGCAACTCGGTTGATCACGAAATAGTTCCAATAACATTTTCGGGAACATCTATCAAAGATACGAAGTTGTGACCCCAGACAGTAATTCAGATTACAACTCAGGAGCTTTACAATGGAATTCGGCATTCTCGGACTAATCATCCTGATCGCAGACATTTACGCGATCTACCAAATCTTCACCTCCGGCGCTTCGGGCCTTGCGAAAATCCTCTGGATTCTCGGCGTCCTGATCTTCCCCGTCGTTGGCTTTATCGTATGGCTGATTGCTGGCCCACGTGGCAGCAGCGTCAAAGTCTAACCGGCCCTGCATGATCTAACGAAAAGGCCCGCAGCAATGCTGCGGGCCTTTTTGCATGCCGTCGTCACCGCATCCCTGCCCTCAGCTATAAGTAATTTATTAAGCATGAAGCGCCAAGCTGCCCGCCGAAAGGGTACCCGATGCGCTTATGGTCAATCCTCCTTATCCTCCTGACGGCCCCAGTCACCGCCTACAGCGGCGCTTGGTTGCGCGAAAAAGGCAAAGGTTTCAGCTCAAACACTGTCAGTGTCACGCAAAATTATGACATCTCGGAAAGCACGTTCCTCGAATACGGCGTGCGCGATGATCTCACCCTCGGGGCAGAGGTCAGTTTTCTCGCCAGCTCTTATGGGCTGCAATCGGGGTCCGCCACGTTATTCTTACGCCGCCCGTTGGGCCGACAGGGTCGGCCAAACGTTTGGTCCGCTGAACTGGGCATCGGCGCGGCGTGGGTGGGGGATGTGGTCACGCCGAATGTAAAAGCGGGGCTGTCATGGGGCCGCGGCTTCACGCTCGCGGAGAAAAACGGCTGGAT
This sequence comes from Sulfitobacter sp. M22, assembly GCF_021736025.1. Taxonomy (NCBI): domain Bacteria; kingdom Pseudomonadati; phylum Pseudomonadota; class Alphaproteobacteria; order Rhodobacterales; family Roseobacteraceae; genus Sulfitobacter; species Sulfitobacter sp. M22. Next base: position 2,071,788 of record NZ_WMEC01000001.1, read on the forward strand.
CACCATCGACAGTTCGCTTTCGTGGGACGTGTACCTTCAAGAGCATCTCGCCAAAGTGGACAGTACCGTCGGGATCAACCTTGGCGAAAGGTTTTCAGGGATGCTGCAAATCTTCCACGCGTCGACCTCCACCACCACCGCCACCTCTATCGCGCCCTCCATCATTGTACGTCCGATCAAAAGCCGCCCTGATATTCGCCTTCAAATCGGGGCCGAAACGCTGATCACCGACAGTTCCAACCCCGCGCTAAAACTATCGATCTGGCGCGAATTCTAGCGTTTATCCATCCGCGCCTGCATAAAGATCGATCCTTTGACGCTGGTGCTCCAGACCAGATGCAACAGATCACGCTCCGTTCCTTGGTCCGTCAACACATAGGGCACGCTGTACTGCGCCACATTCGATCCGTCGCGCACCGGCCCGTCCATCGTGATGCTATCTACCGCAATCGCCCACCCGCCGAACGGAAAGCGGTCGGCAATATCCACCACCCAGGTCTTGGCCAAACTGCTTTCGGTATGTTCGACCTGCACGGGATTAGAGACCGGATTGCTGATGCCGTGAAACGAATTGCCGGTCATCTCTATGTTGCGCATGCGCGAGAAATCCATATCGGCAAAGCTGGTGTCGATCCGTTCGACCCGATCAATGAACCCGTTGATGCTGCGAAACCGATTGTCGTTGATCGTCAGCCCGTTGATCACATGACCCGCCCCATGGGGTTTGATCACGATATAGCTGAACCACGGGGCGACTTCGCCCGACAGAAAAATATTGCCGCTGATCGACAGGGAGCTGAAAGAATACTCGCTGCTGTATTCCGGCGCGGGGTCTTGTTCGTTGGTCCATTCGACGAAACAATTGTCGATGTAATTTCCGCTCACCACGCTCGCCGTGTGCTGCGCCGCAAGGATCAACCCAGCAGAGCGGACGCCGTTCTTGACCGTATCCCCCTGAAAGAAGTGGTTCCCCGTGACGATATTATTCTGTCCCGCAAGCAGCGCAAAATGGCGAAAGCGCGTGGCACGGTTGTCGCGGATCTTGACGTCATTGGCGTTGCAGTTGATCGCGATCGTGGTCCGGTCCGGCACGTCCAGCGCATCCTCGGCGGACAGGAACTGGCAACGGTCCACGAACATCCCCTGACAGCCGCCGCCAATCGACGTGATCCCCCGATCCTTTGGTCGCGAGATAAAGCAATCGCGCATATGAAAAATCGTCCCCGACGGCGCAAGGTTGATCGCGCTGGCCACGTTGTTGCACTGGAATTCGATGTCATCCAGAACGAACTTGCTCAGCTGGCTGTAGTTGCTGAAATCCAGCAGATACTGGAACCGCGCAAAGGTAAAATTCTGCGTCCCCGCCGCGTCATACAGCGGCGCGTTCAGCGTGATCTCTTGTGTGGCGACGTTCTTGGCCCGCACATAGATCTCGCGCCCCACCCCGTTGCCGGTGATCAACGCCCCCACAGGCACATTCGCGACGTTCACGACATTCGTCAGCTTGCGCGCATCCGAGGGCGAATAGCTGGCCTGCGAGGTCACCGTGACAGTATCCCAATCACCATTCGTGGCCGCTTCAAGCTGGCCGTTGCGGATCACCCGCCGCGTGGCATAGCTGCTGCGTTCAGGCGTCGCGGCCTGCATATCGATCGGGCCGGTCACGTTGACCTTGCGCCCACCCAGATCCAGCGATTCATGATCCGCGTTGTTCAGCAACGCCTGAAACGCCTTGCGAAAGGCGATCTCTTCATTCCCGAAAGCCTCGATATAATTTGGCAGATCAAAGTTGCGGCGCAGCAGCAGGATCGCGCTGGCGGGCATGGTCACCGTCCCTTCAAACCGCGTCGGCGCGTCAAAGGTCACGTCCCCGTTCAGCAGATACGTCCCACGCGGGATCAACACGCTGCGCCCCTGCGCATCCGCATTCGCCGCCACAAAGGCCGCGGTATCATCGGTGCTGCCATCCCCCACCGCGCCATAATCCCGCACGTCCACCTGTGCCAGCATGTCGCGCAGAAAGACACCCGTCACATCCTCGATTTGCAAGTCATCAATGCGAACGACCCCGCCATTCTGCCCCGTCAGGTCCAGCCCGAAATGCCCATAGACCGGCGCGTTGCCCCAGACCATATCGACCCCGCCGCGCAGCCCCGAACCGACAATCGCGCTGACCTCGACCACGTCGCCATAGCTCGTAAGCGCCACCGCCGGCCCTACTTCGACCAGCCCCCCGACACGGTTGCCATTGCCAAGCGCCGGATACCCCGCGATCCGCACCGAGGGTAAATTCCCACTAATCGCCTTCACCCGCGCCGTGATCCGCAGATAGCATCCCGGCAAAAGCGGTGTCTGCCCCATGTATCGCAGCTTCTGCGTCGATTGCGTCTTGATCAGCTCAAGCGCCCCGCCAAAGTCCTGATCCGCAGGGATAAACGCCGCATTGATCGCATTGGCATAGGTATCAGACCCCGCCGTGCCATCCCCGCTTGAATACACATCCAAGCCTTGTGCAAAAGCCGCAGGTGTCAGCAGCAGACCATCTGTGATTGCCTTGTTCATCGTCATCCCCTTCGCCGAGGGTGCAATGTCGCCCCCCATGAATTGCAAAACTCCGACGCTTGGCCGGCAGGGGGATAGAAATATTCACAAGTGGTTAATCACGTCTAACCGCAGCGTACGGCGCTCGGGGGCAATGTTACGCCGAAACGCTTGGCGCATCCAGCAACTGAACAGAGGCAATGCGCCAACCCTCGGGCGTCTCAACCATCTGATAATCCAGCAAATAGGTGAAACCCTTCAGGTCCGTCACCTGCACCTTTTGCCACTGTGCGCCCGCGATCTCGCGTAGGTCCAGAAACCGCACGTCGGTGTTTTTCCAAACCATCGGATAGCCCGAGGTTACCATACGTTTAAAATTTTCGGTGGACTGAAACATCATCTGCAGATTGGGGCTCGCATATGCGAACGCCCCCTCGAAATCATCTGCCTTAAAGGCCTCGAACTGGCCTGTGATCGTGCTTTCGATATCCGCCTGCTGCGCCGTGGCACCAAACGCCGTCGCAAAGGTCAAAACCATCCCGAAAAATGCCGAAAGAACCGCGCCACGCATGAGAATGCTCCCTATGATGTATTGGACTTAACCTAATCCACGCACACCATAGAGCAATAGTTTCACGCTGTGGTCAGCTTGCCTGCCAGCGCGTCGTCGATCAGTGCGACAGTCTCATCCACACCATAAAGCGCGATGAAGCCACCGAAACGCGGGCCTTGGCTCGCGCCCAACAACACTTCGTAAAGCGCGGTAAACCAGTCACGCAGCGGGTCGAAACGTTCTTTCCCGACAGCGAAAACCATCGTTTGCAACGCCTCGGCATCCAGCCCGCCGTCCCATGTTTTCAACTGGTTGCGCAGATCCTCCAGCGCTTCCCGCTCCAGATCAGAGGGGGCGCGGAACACTTTGGCGGGCTTCACGAAATCGTTGTAATAGCGCACCGCATGTTCGGCCGCCGCATCCATACCGGGGTTGCCTTCGGGCGTCGCATCCGGCGCATAACGCTGGATAAAGCCCCACAGCTGCGACTTTTCCTCGGCCGACGAAACAGACGCAAGGTTCAGCAGCATCGAATACGGCACGATCATATCCGACTTGGGCACATCGCCCCCGTGGATATGCCAAACGGGGTTGTTCAACTTGCCCTTGTCGTCCTGCGTCTCGAACGCGCGCAGCTGTTGGTGGTATTCATCAACCGCCTTGGGGATCACGTCGAAATACATGCGCTTGGCCGTCTTCGGCTTGAGGTACATAAAGTACGACAGCGATTCCGCACTGGCATAGGTCAGCCATTCGTCGATGGTCAGCCCGTTGCCGGATGACTTGGAAATCTTGTGCCCGTCCTGATCCAGGAACAGCTCGTAGGTGAAATGCTCGGGCGGACGGTTGCCCAGAATGCGGCAAATTTTGTCATAGATCGGCGTGTTGGTGCTATGGTCCTTGCCGTACATCTCAAAATCGACATCAAGCGCTGCCCAACGGGCGCCAAAGTCAGGCTTCCACTGCAATTTCACGTTGCCACCGGTCAGCGGCAGGGTCATCTCGGTGCCGTCTTCGTCGTCGAAAGTGATCGTGCCGTCCTTGGCGTTGACCTCTTTCATGGGCACATACATCACGCGCCCCGTTTCAGGGTGGATCGGCAGGAAGATCGAATAGGTCTGACGCCGCTCTTCGCGCAGCGACTTCAGCATCACCTCCATGATCTCGTCATACTTCTCGGCGGCGCGCAAAAGCACCTCGTCGAACTTGCCCGACCCGTAAAATTCGGTGGCCGAGATGAATTCATATTCGAACCCGAATGTATCAAGGAACCGGCGCAGCATCGCGTTGTTATGTGCGCCAAAGCTGTCGTGCGTGCCGAAAGGATCGGGCACAGATGTCAGCGGTCTTTGCAGATGTTCGGCCAAGGCTTCGGGATCCGGCACGTTGCTCGGCACTTTGCGCATTCCGTCCAGATCGTCCGAAAAGCACACTAACCGCGTCGGAATGTCGCTGATCAGCTCAAAAGCGCGGCGGATCATCGTCGTGCGCGCAACTTCGCCGAAGGTCCCGATATGCGGCAGACCCGACGGGCCATAGCCGGTCTCGAACAAGACATGCCCCTTCTCGGGAGCCTTATTTGCATAGCGTTTCAACACCCGACGTGCTTCCTCGAACGGCCACGCTTTGCTGGTTAGGGCTGCTTCACGCATCTGCGACATGTCATCAATTCCATCATTTTCACCCCGCACCCAATGCGCGCAGGCAGGCTGTACCTATTGCGTCCCTGTAGGCCCGTCAATAATCTGCAGATCAATGCAATAACCGAACGGAAATGCGCATGAATGACGACACCTCACTTAGCTTAAGCGCGCAAGACTGCCTTGTCGCCATTATGATCGCGGTCTCCGCGTCAGACGAGGACATCCGCACCACGGAACTGCTCAAGATTCAGTCGGCAGTGAATATGCTGCCCGTGTTCTCCGGTTATGATCTGGACCGCATCAGCACTGTCAGTTCCATGGTCTTTGATCTGTTCGAACAAGAGGACGGGCTGGATGCCCTGTTCGGGCTGGTCAAAGCCGCGATGCCTGACCGCCTAAACGAGACGGCATATGCCTTGGCCTGTGACGTGGCCGCAGCCGACGGCACCCTCGAAGAGGCAGAGCTGCGCCTGCTCGAAGAAATCCGCTACGAGCTGGATCTGGACCGTCTGCACGCGGCCGCCATCGAACGCGGTGCCCGTGCGCGCCACGTAAAATAAGCCAGTTGGTCGGGCTAATCCGCTAAAGCGCGGCTGTATCCTTGGTCTGATGAAACGCCCCCCAGCGTTCAATCAGCCCCTGCTGCAGCCGTTTGGCCCGCCCATTCCAGGCCCGCCCCCCGTCAGGGCGTTCGCGTTGCGCCCGCGTTAGGGTCGCGCGACGGGGCATGTCGGCGGTGAACACAGCAAACGCCATCACCCGCCCGTCCGGTGCCGTCAGGTATCCTGCCAGCGCCGAGACAAAGTTCAGCGTACCGGTTTTGGCCTCGACCTTGATCGGATGATTTTGCACGGGGCGGCCTTTGGAATCGCGCAAGGTAATCGACTTGAGCAAGGGTTTTAGGATGCCAGACCCGTGGATCCTGACCAGCGCTGTCACCATGTCCTGCGACGACACGCGGCTGTCTTCCCCCAGACCGGAATGATCCACCAGCGCGGGCGCATTCATGCCCAGATTGGCCTTGGCCCAAACGTTCATTTCTGCCGCCGAGGCCCGCAAGGAAACCGGCGTTCCGGTGCGATAGACCGTGGCAGAAAGCCCCGCCATCTCGGCGATCAGGTTATTGGAATACTTCAACATATCGCGCAGGATATCGCGCAACGGCGCACTTTTTCGGGCCACCAGAACCTCGCCCTCGGGCAGACTGGTGATCAGGCTCATGTCGCGCAGGCGGATGCCTTGTGATCCAGCCAACGTCTTGAATATGTCGCCCGCATAAAGCCCCGGTTTGCGCACAGGCAACCACCGCGACCCGCCATTCCCCAAGGCGCTTTGGGCAACGCTCCAATCATCGCGCGTGCCTGCGTCACGATAGGTAAACACCGGCGCGCTGCGGTCGCTGATCTCCATCGCCGCCATCGCCACATCAGGGCGATAAGACCCCGACCGTCCGTCCATTGTGACCGCATAGCCGCCGTTCTCGCGCTTCCATTCGAAATGCACGCGGTTAAAGTTCAGCGCCAGCCCCGACACTGCCGGATTATAGCCAACGTGATCCGGCTGGTCTGCATCAATTAACGCGAACATCGGCAGGCTGTGTTCATAGACTTTCAGCTCGCCTTTGACGCCTATGATCCCGGCCGCTTTCAGGTCGTCCACCAGCCGCGCGAGCCCGGCGGTATCCAGCGTCGGATCGCCCCCGCCCACAAGGATCAGATCGCCCTGCACTTCGCCGCCCACGACACCGCCGGTCGCCATGATCCGCGTCTCGAACTGATGCGCCGCGCCTAGCGTGTCCAGCGCGTACAGCGCGGTTATCGCCTTGGTTACGCTGGCAGGGGGCATGCCCTCAAGCGGGCCATGTTGTTCAAGCACCGCACCGGTTTCGGCGTCTGCCAGACTAAAGGTCACCATTCCGTCGAGCTTGGCTTTGTCGATCAGCTCTTGCGCAGAGGGGATCGACTGCCGGAACAGATCATCCCCGCGCAACACAGGGCGCAGCGATTCAGTCGGCGGGGCCGCAAACGCAGCCGGCGCGATTATGCCCGCCGCAGCGGACCCCAGAAAGAAACGACGTGATAAAACAGTTTTCATAAGGCGACTTAAACCTGACAGGACCCAGTGACACAAGCAGGAGCAAATCACATTTTCATGGGCGACGGGGCCAGGCAAACGGACGGGACACGCAACGCGCCATTTTGATCATGTTTGACGCTTCTCCCCCGCGTCCCGCAGGCGATTTCCTGCCAATAGCGCTTGGCGCGGGTCCAACATCTGCGCCGAAGTCCCTTTTTACCTTGGGCAGGGCGGGACACGATTCTAGGCTTTGGCGTCGCCTTTTGCAGACTGCGCTGACCATTTGCCCGCAGCGCGGATCGCGCTTGAACTGACATCGACCATCGGCACATTCACAAAACACCACGCCGGTGCCTGCGCGCGCCCCAAAAGTTGGCTGTGCCGTCCCGAAATCCGGTAGGGCGCATAAAGCGTCGCCGCGCGGCTCATCCGCGCCGAGATCCGCTGGCCAGGTCGCGCAAGAACACCCAAGGGCACCGTTTCTATGATCTGCTGCCAGTCTTGCCACAGGTGGAACTGCGCCAGATTATCCGCGCCCATCAGCCAGACGAACCGCACGCCGGGATAGCGCGCGCGCAGCGCGGCAAGGGTCTGCGCGGTATAGCGCGTGCCTAGATGGGCCTCGATGTCCGTGACCTCGACCCGCGGATGCTGCATCACCTGCTGCGCCATCGCCAGACGCTGCGCCATCGGGGCTGGACCTTGTGCCTTCAACGGGTTGCCGGGGCTCAGCATCCACCACACGCGATCCAGCCCGAAACGCTTTATCGCTTCGCGGGTGATATGCGCGTGCCCCTCGTGAGCCGGATCAAACGACCCGCCTAGCAGTCCGATCACCTGCCCCGGGGGCGCATATGGAAATGGATAACCCAACGAAAACGGCCCCCGATATACATCAGGGGCCGAAAGAAGGGCAGCAACGCCCCTTTGTCAATCGCGTAGTCCGTGCGTTAATCGACGAACTTCTTGATCTCGCCGGATTTAAGCCGTGCGAAATAGCTCTTCATCTCGCGTTTGACGATTGGCATCAGGAAGTACAGCGCCGTGATGTTCACAACCGCCATGGCAAAGATCATCGCATCAGAAAAGTCGATGACCGCCCCAAGATTGGCGGCAGCCCCCACAACGATGAACAGGCAGAAGATCACCTTGAACACGATCTCTTTGGTTTTGCCTTCGCCAAACAGATAGGTCCACGCTTTCAGCCCGTAGTAAGACCAGCTGATCATCGTGGAAAAGGCGAACAAGATCACCGCCAGCGCCAGCACATAGGGGAACCAGCTGAACCCGGTCGCAAAGGCGGCGGATGTCAGTTGCACACCGCTGGACCCGTCAACGGTCTGGATCGCGGTGCCTGCCTCGTTCAGGATGAAACGCCCTGTTTCGGGGTCCATAACCAACACGCCAGAGATGGTGATCACCAAAGCCGTCATCGTACAGATCACAACGGTATCGATGAACGGCTCAAGCAGGGAAACCACACCTTCGGTCACCGGCTCTTTGGTGCGGACGGCAGAGTGTGCGATCGCAGCCGATCCCACACCCGCTTCGTTAGAGAAAGCCGCCCGTTTAAAGCCCTGAATCAACGCACCGACCAGACCGCCTGCAACACCCAGACCGCTGAATGCACCTTCGAATATCTGACCAAAGGCCCAACCGATCTTGTCGTATTCAACGATCAGGATAATCAACGCAGCCCCGACATAGATCACACCCATCAGCGGTACGATCTTTTCAGTCACGTTGGCGATGGATTTGATCCCGCCCACGATGACCGAAAACACCACGGCGGCAAACACGATGCCCGTGATCCATCCGGGATAATCCCCGATGATACCGGCCAACTGCGCATGTGCCTGGTTGGCTTGGAACATGTTCCCGCCGCCCAAGGCACCGCCGATGGTAAAGATCGAAAAGACAATCGCCAGAAAGCCGCCCAACGGCAGGCCGCGTTCCTTAAAGCCCTTTGTCATATAGTACATCGGACCACCGGAAACGGTGCCATCGGCGTATTCATTGCGGTATTTCACACCCAGCGTACATTCGGTGAACTTAGATGCCATGCCCAGCAAACCGGCCAAGATCATCCAGAAGGTTGCGCCCGGCCCACCGATGCCCACGGCCACCGCGACGCCCGCGATGTTCCCCAGACCGACAGTCCCCGACAGCGCCGTCGTCAGCGCCTGAAAGTGGCTGACCTCACCCGAGTCGTCGGGATCGGAATAATCACCTTTGACCAGCGATATCGCATGCCAGAACGCCTTGATCTGAATAAAGCCAAAGTACAGCGTAAACACAGACGCCGCGACCACCAGCCACAGCACGATCCATGGGAAGTTTGTGCCCGGCAGCGACATGAAGATCAGGTTGACGAACCAGCCCGTCGAACCGGCAAAGATATCGTTGATGCGTTGATCCATGCCTACGGCCTCTTGTGCAGAGGCAACCATCGGCAAGGCAGAGGCAGCAGCAGCCCCCACACCCGTTGTCAGAAAATTTTTCATGATATGACCTTTCAAGGAATGATCGTCAAAGGCACGCGGGAGGCGACGGCCAAACGGCCCGTCACGCCACCGAACATACGCTCTTTCAAACCGCGCAGACCGACACGACCCACGACGATCTGCTGTGCGCCATGCTTTTTGGCCAGATCATCCAAAATATCGGCAACATCGCCGTGCTTTACGATGCCCTGAACCGTTACGCCCTTATCGCCGGCCTTTTTCACCGCCGGATCGACGATGCGTTCACGGGCAAGCGCCAGCTCCTCTTCGCGGCGTTTGTGGCGCTGGTCATTTTCCTCGGAGGTCTGGAAACTGAACGGAGACCATTCGATCACATACACGAGCTTAAGCTCGCAATCCCCGATCAATCTGGCCTGGGTCATCGCGAAATCCAAAGCGCGCGCTCCGGCCTCTCCCCCGTCCAGACCAACTATAATAGTCGAAGCTGTCATGTATTTATCCCTATGTTGAGACACGGTCTTTTTGCGGCCGCGTTGAATCGGGGCGCTGAACGCACCCGAGTCTGCAGAATATAAACGAGGTCGGAAATTTTTTTCGACTGAATTTCGTATAAAATGCGGTCGATCGTCCCCATTTACTTGGCTTTGCTCGGTTAAAACGGAAAGCTGCTGCCGAAACGCCGTCGATGGGACGTCGGGCCACGACCCAGAGCCAAGCACGCACCCTAAAAGCGGTCCATCGGCGGCGGGTCTTCAAAACCGCACGTGATGCCTTATATACGTCCCTAATATATTGAACGTTTGCTCTTGCCCGCCAGTGGCGATATTGCACGCTCCAAATCGTATTCAGCTTACCCGAGGATTCTCAATGGCCGCCTTCCAATATGTCTACCACATGTCCGGTGTCTCAAAGACTTATCCGGGCGGTAAGAAATGTTTCGACAACATTAACCTGAACTTCCTGCCCGGTGTGAAAATCGGTGTGGTCGGGATCAACGGTTCGGGTAAATCGACGTTGATGCGGATTATGGCCGGTCAGGACAAAGACTTTTCGGGCGAAGCATGGGTCGCAGAGGGCGCCAAGGTTGGCTACCTCGAGCAAGAACCCTACCTCGACCCCGCTTTGACCGTGCGTGAGAATGTCATGCTGGGCGTCAAAAAGAAAAAAGATATTCTGGATCGCTATAACGAACTGGCGATGAACTATTCCGACGAAACCGCAGACGAGATGGCCGCGTTGCAAGACCAGATCGACGCAGAGAACCTGTGGGATCTCGACAGCCAGATCGACGTATCGATGGAAGCCCTGCGCTGCCCCCCTGATGATGCGGATGTCACAACCCTTTCTGGTGGTGAAGCCCGCCGTGTTGCCCTGTGCAAACTGCTGCTTGAAGCGCCTGAAATGCTGCTCCTCGATGAACCGACCAACCACTTGGACGCGGAAACCATTGCTTGGCTGCAGCAGCACTTGATCGACTATAAGGGCACGATCCTGATCGTGACCCACGACCGTTATTTCTTGGATAACATCACCAGCTGGATTCTCGAGTTGGACCGCGGCAATGGCATCCCTTACGAAGGGAACTATTCCAACTGGATCGACCAGAAAGCCAAACGGCTTGAGCAAGAAGCCCGCGAGGACAAGTCCAAGCAAAAGACGCTGTCGCGCGAACTTGAATGGATGCGTCAGGGGGCCAAGGCCCGTCAGGCGAAATCCAAGGCACGTATTAACGCCTACAACGAAATGGCCGACAGCTCAGAGCGCGAACGCCTGACGCGCGCCCAGATCGTTATCCCCAACGGCCCACGTCTGGGCAACAAGGTGCTTGAGGTCGAAGGCCTGTCCAAGGCTATGGGCGATAAGCTGTTGATCGAAAAGCTGGACTTTACCTTGCCACCGGGCGGAATCGTCGGCGTGATCGGGCCCAACGGCGCGGGTAAATCGACCCTGTTCAAAATGATCACCGGCCACGAACAACCCGACACCGGCACGATCGAGCTGGGGAACACCGTTGATCTTTCCTATGTCGACCAGTCGCGCGATGACCTGAACCCGGATGACAACGTCTGGCAGGCCATCTCGGGCGGGGCCGAGATCATCAAACTGGGCGATGCCGAGGTAAACTCACGCGCCTATTGCGGTGCGTTCAACTTCAAGGGCGGCGACCAACAGAAGAAAGTCGGCCTGCTGTCAGGTGGTGAACGCAACCGTGTGCACATGGCGCGTCTGCTAAAAGAAGGCGGCAACGTCCTGCTGCTCGATGAACCGACCAACGATTTGGACGTCGAAACGCTCCGTGCACTCGAAGACGCGCTGGTCGATTTCGCGGGCTGCGCCGTGGTCATCTCGCACGACCGTTTCTTCCTTGACCGGATCTGTACGCACATCCTCGCCTTTGAAGGCGACGCACATGTCGAATGGTTTGAAGGTGGCTTCTCTGATTACGAAGAAGACAAGAAACGCCGTTTGGGCGAAGACGCCATGGAACCCAAGCGCATGAAGCACAAGAAATTCTCGCGCTGATCTAGGCGAAAGTTCTAAAGAAAAGGCCCCCGCAGGAAACTGCGGGGGCCTTTTTATTTGACGGTCTACGCGCCGAGGCGACGCAGCAAGGGTTTCCCGTTACAGCCCGTCGGCCAGTTCGGCATACCCATCGGTGCGGTCGGTGCTGGCGCTGTCGGGCACGGTTTCACGGCCCAAAAAGTCGCGCAGCGTGTTGCAGGCAGACAGCCCCGACCACAGCCGCTGGTTCGACACGAGCTTTACGGTTACATCGGCGCTGAAGTCCCCCCCGATCCGCACCGCAGTGCCGTCATGGGAGAGGATATTCTCGATATCTTTCTGAATTTCATCCGGCTTGATCCGGTGGCGTCCAATCACGGTGCCCACGATGATTCCGTCGCCGGCATAGCCCATATAGCATTTCTCGTGCACCAGCGCCGCGACCGTGGCCTGCGCAACCAAACCCATCTGGCGACAAAATTCAGCGGGGCTTGCCGCGTCAAAGATATTGCGGATTTGTGGGAGTTTCACCGCGAAAAGGTTCATGGCATAGCAGCCCTCGGGCAGGCGCAGCATGTGGTTCTCGAACCCGTGCAAATCATCCACACCCACGACATTCAGATCAAAGCTTTCGTCCACACGGACCTTCATCAAGCCAGACAGTTCCGCCAACGTATGTGCCGCCTCGCGTTCGCGGCGCAGGCTGTCGCTGAGCATCCCCGCCATGTTGATCCGCGCGCCCAGCTCGATACCGTTGAGCGGTTTGAAGATAAAATCGGTCGCCCCTGCACGGAATGCTGTGTCCATCAGATCGTGTTTGCGGCTTCCGGTAATCATAATAATCGGCGCGCTTTTATAGGCCTGCATGGTGCGAATATCGTCACACAGTGTGATGCCATCGACGCCGGGCAACATGATATCCAACAAGAAGCAGTCAAAACTCGCCCCGTGCTCTTCGATCTTGGCCATCCCATCCTCGGCCGAGTCGGCACAAATCAGATCAAACCCAAGCGACGGCGTCAGGCAGTCGCGCAGCAGGTCAAGGATGGTAGGGTCGTCATCTACGGCAAGGATTTTCATAAAGGGGCTCACTCGTTGTCGGGTTACCAAAAAGGGGGAATCATTAAGTTTGCGATACGGCTCGGAGCAAAATCGCAAATGAATCTGTCAGCAGTGGGGCGAATTGACCCAAAGCGTTAACCGTTTAGAGGTTGCAAACGGTCAACATCTATTGGTGAAAAATGCCTTCGCCGACGGAACTGAGGCAAGAATGTGCCGAAATAAGCAATGATCGGCCTGTTTTTTAAGGCCCATTGACAGCCCCTTGCGCGAATCTCTGCGACCTGCCATATCAAAGGAGCTAACGTTATTCTTTTTCGACCAACTGTCTCCCTCATACGGCGTTCAGACTTCGATCCAGACCGACAACGCCAAGCCATCGCACGACGCGGATGGCATACTAGAGGAGACTACGGATATGGCCACTGGCACCGTAAAATGGTTCAACACAACTAAAGGCTTCGGCTTTATCGCACCCGATGGCGGCAGCAAAGATGTATTCGTACACATCTCCGCTGTTGAGCGCGCAGGCCTGACCGGTCTGGCCGACAACCAGAAAGTGACATTCGACATCGAAGCTGGCCGTGACGGCCGCGAATCCGCGTCGAACATCGCACTGGCATAAGCCTTGCAGGGCCTTAGGCCCGCACCATGAATTTGCCGGCTGACCCTCACGGGACAGCCGGTTTTTTTATGTCCTAAAGGTTGCAAAACACACCCCAAGGGGCAAAATACCGCATCACATCCTAAAGGAGCCCTCCATGCGCCGCCGTCAATTTATTGCAGGTTCTTTGGCCGCCCTCGCCTTTCCGCACGCGCTGTTCGCCGCTGGTGCCGCCTATGACCCCACGCCGCAAATGGTGTCGATCAAACCGCAGTATGCCGTGGGTGAACTGCTGATCCTGCCCCGCAGCCATTACCTGTATCTGGTGACCGCCCCCGGTCAGGCCATGCGATACGGCGTGGGCGTCGGCAAAGCGGGTCTGGAATTCACCGGCACCGCGACAATCGACGTCAAAAAGGAATGGCCCACCTGGCGCCCCACGGACGAGATGATCGAACGCGAACCCAAATCCTATGCAAGGTTCATCGGGAACACCGACGCGCAGCCGGGTGGCCCCAGCAACCCACTGGGCGCGCGCGCACTGTACCTGTTCCAGAACGGCAAAGACACGTATTTCCGCATCCATGGCACCACCCAACCCAGCAGCATCGGGCGCTCTGTCTCGAATGGCTGCATCCGGATGCTGAACACACACGTCAAGGACCTGTACCAGCGCGTGCCCATCGGCACCAAGGTTACCGTCCTTTAAGCAACAGACTTACAACGTAAAAGGGGCTGGCATCACTGCCAGCCCCTTCGCATTTCTGCACTGTGTCGGGGACGTATCCCTTAGTTCAGCGCCCCTCAGTTCAAGGCTTTGTCGGTGATCGCATGGGTCCAGGCACCCGACGGCTCTGCCGTGATGACGGGGTCCGACCCACCAGACAGCAGCGATTGTACCGTCCGCTCATAGTCTGCTTCGTCCAGCGCGCCGTTGCTGCCTGCGGTCAGCTTGGCCACTTCGCCCATCATGCGTTTCTGATGCTCTTCGGTCTGGGCACCGGAAGCGTCATTGTCCAAGACGATTTCCGCGGCTTCATCAGGATTTTGCTCGGCGTATTTCCAGCCCTTCATCGACGCCCGCACAAAGCGCACCATCTTTTCCTCGAACGCCGGATCGGCAAGGTTCTCTTCCAGTGCGTACAGCCCGTCTTCCAATGTGGCGACGCCCTGCTCTTCGTATTTGAACACGTTCAGATCATCTGGCGTCAGACCTGCGTCGATCACCTGCCAGTATTCGTTATAGGTCATGGTCGACACACACGCGGCCTGATTTTGCAGCAGCGGGTCCACGTTAAAGCCTTGTTTCAGCACGGTGACACCATCTTCGCCGCCTTCGGTGGGCAGCTCAAGCTTGTTCATCCAGCTGAGGAAGGGGAATTCGTTGCCAAAGAACCAGACGCCCAGTGTCTTGCCCTTAAAGTCATCCGTGGTCTCGATCCCGGCGTCCTTGCGGCAAGTCAGCATCATGCCCGAGGATTTGAACGGTTGCGCGATGTTCACCATCGGCAGGCCCTTCTCGCGCGCGGCCAAAGCGGCGGGCATCCATTCAACGGCAACGTCCGCTCCGCCACCGGCCAGAACCTGGGTCGGCGCGATATCCGGACCGCCCGGTTTGATCGTGACGTTCAGGTCTTCTTCTTCATAGAACCCCTTATCTTGCGCCACATAATAGCCCGCGAACTGCGCTTGTGTGACCCACTTCAGTTGTAGCGTCACATCATCCGCAGCTTGCGCCATGGTCCCCATCAGGCCCACAGCGGCCCCGGCGACATATGTTGATAGTTTTTTCATTATTATATCTCCCTCTTGGTTGGTTGGTCGTCTTGGTTAGTTCCGCTGGCTCGGGTGCCAAAAGGTCACCCGCCGTTCAAACAAGGACATCGCGCCATAGAAGGCGGAGCCGGCAATCGCCGCGACAACAATCTCGGCCCAGACCAGATCAAGCGCAAGCTGACCGACCGAGGTAGAGATGCGAAACCCCATTCCCCGCACGGGAGAGCCGAAAAATTCAGCAACAATAGCCCCGATCAACGCCAAGGTCGTGCCGATCTTGAGGCCATTGAACACGAAAGGCATCGCAGCAGGCAAGCGCAGCTTGAACAACGTCGCCCAATAACTGGCTGCATAGGTCCGCATCAGGTCGCGCTGCATCGTATCCGTCGCTTGCAGGCCCTGCACGGTGTTCACCAGCATCGGAAAGAACACCATGACGACCACCACGGCGGCCTTTGACTGCCAATCAAACCCGAACCACATGACCAGAATAGGCGCCATGCCGATCACCGGAAGTGCCGCGACAAAGTTCCCAACCGGCAATAGCCCGCGTTGCAAAAACGGAAACCGGTCAATCGCAATGGCGATCAGGAAGGCCGCACCGCAGCCCAAAACATAGCCCGACAGCGCGCCCTTTAACACGGTCTGCACGAAATCCACCCATAGGATATCGACCGACGACACCAACCGCAGCGCGATCAGCGACGGCGCAGGCAGCAAGACCTGCGAAATCTCGAGCCCCCGCACGATGCCTTCCCACACGGCGATCAACGTCGCGCCAAAGACCAACGGTGCGGCCAACGACACCCAGCGTGCCGGCCGCAATCGCGCCAGCCGGATGTTGACCCACATGCCAAAGGCCCATGCCACTGCTGCAAAAACCAGCCAGATCATCGCGCCATCCCCATCCGTTTCAATGTCACACGCTGGATCAAGCCAATAATCCCCACCAGCAACGCAGCTAGGGCCGCCGCCATGATCAGCGCGCTCCAGATCTGGATCGTCTGGCCATAATAGCTGCCAGCCAACAACCGCGCGCCCAGACCCGCAACGGCACCCGTTGGCAGCTCACCAATGATGGCCCCCACCAGCGACGCCGCCATCGCGATCTTGAGCGAGGTAAAGAAATACGGCATCGACGCAGGCAACCGCAGTTTCCAGAAGGTCTGACCCGCGCTCGCATGCCAGGTGCGCATCTGGTCCAGCTGCATCTGGTCAGGGCTGCGCAGCCCTTTGACCATGCCCACAACCACGGGGAAGAAGGACAGATACATGCTGATCATCGCTTTCGGCAGCAGCCCCGACACGCCCACGGCGTTCAGCACCACAATGATCATCGGCGCAATCGCCAGAATGGGAATGGTCTGGCTGGCGATCACCCAAGGCATCACCGACATATCCATCACACGGTTGAACACGATCCCCACCGCCAACAACACCCCCAGCAAAGTCCCCATGCCAAAGCCCAGCAGGGTCGCGCTGAGCGTGATCCAGGAATGATAGACCAAGGACCGCTTCGACGTGACTTTCTTCATCACCGTCGTGTCCCAGATCTCTGACGCGACCTGATGCGGCGCGGGCAGTTTGGGCTTTTTCTGCGCCCAGGTATCCGCGACCAGTGACGTGGCGGTCACCGTCTCGCCCGACCGTGTGGCCTTGTCATAGGTCCAGTCCGCATTCAGCCAGACCGCCGCCGCATACCACAGCGCAAACAAGACCCCGACCACAGTCAGGACAGGCAGGAAGCTCGACCTCATCGCGCGCCCCCCTGCTTCCAAATGGTCCGAAAATCCTCCCCGAAGGGCCGGGCTGCAGCAAGCGCGCGATCAGTCATCCGCATGCCCTGCCCGCAACCCTTCGCGCACCCGATGCGCGATCTCCAGAAACTCGGGCGTTTCGCGAATATCCAAGGGGCGCTCTTTCGGCAGAGGGCTTTCAATGACATCTGCAATCCGTCCGGGACGCGGGCTCATCACCACGATCTTGGTGCTCAGATACACCGCCTCGGGGATAGAGTGGGTGACAAAGGCAATCGTCTTTTCGGTGCGCGCCCACAGACGCAACAGCTGTTCGTTCAAATGGTCGCGCACGATCTCGTCCAGCGCACCAAAGGGTTCGTCCATCAGCAAGATATCCGCGTCAAACGCCAAGGCCCGCGCGATAGAGGCCCTCTGCTGCATCCCGCCCGACAGCTGCCAAGGGAACTTGCGCTCGAACCCTGCCAGCTCGACCAGCTCCAACACTTGGCTAACCCGCTTCGCCTGATCGGCTTTGGAATACCCCATAATTTCGAGCGGCAGACGGATGTTGCCGCCAATCGTCCGCCACGGATACAGCCCCGCCGCCTGAAACACATAGCCATACGCTCGCGCCCGCCGCGCCTCGGCAGCGCTCACGCCATTGACAGTGATCTCGCCACCCGTTGGCTGCTCAAGGTCCGCCATACAGCGCAGAAACGTCGTCTTACCGCAGCCCGATGGCCCGATAAAGCTGACAAAATCGCCCTTTTCAATATTAAGCGACACATCTTTCAGCGCATGCACAGGGCCGTCGTTGGTTTCAAATGTCAGGGATAGGTTCTGGGCGCTAATCACTGTTTTCAAGCTTCTTCTTCCTTGTTTAACCTATATGAGCCATTTTGAATGCGAATATACCCTGCATTTAGCATCTTCTCATGATGGAGGTCGTATATTTCTCTGACCAGTGCATTTGGGGTTCGATGCACCTCCATTTCATTCCAAGCGACTGTTCCGTGGGAAATACTTTGAATTATCAGTTCCATAACCAACATGAGACCTGCTAGCTCGGAGTTAATCCTCGCAAGCGTCTCAAACTTCATTTCCGTGTTCTGATATGTAGCACTATGCGTCTTACTAGGCTCGATCCTCTTTAGCTTGAACCTTTGAAACACTATTTCTCTTTCGCTAACCATAGAGACCTGCCCGTGAGCAACTGCGTTTCGAAACTCAAAGGTTTCTGAGACTAGAACACCTATTTGAGGCCAACCACCCAAGTCTAAGATGGCGCGTTCCGGTTTGGCTACTAAGTCAGAGTCTATCAGCTTTCTCACAAACTTGAACTTGTCTTGAAAAGACTTTGGTACATCCTTTGAGAATGCGTAAATCACTGACCGATCTAGGCCGCTGTGCGCTTGCCATGCAATTTCATCTAAAAGAGTTTCTAGGCATCCAAACTTGACGATGAAATCCCCAATAGCTGGAGACCAAAGGCTATAGAAGATCTGCGGTTGTCGGCTTTGCTGTTCATACATTATAGCCTCAGATCCCCGCAGGGATGTTCAACGGATCGCGTTTGATCAGTTTCGGCGCAGTCAACTCTTTCCACTTGCTCAGCGCAAGGTTGGCTGACGGGAAAGCAGGCCGCGGCACAAAGCGTCCGCGTCCGGGGTTGGGCTGCGAATTCTGCCCCCAGGCCCAGATGACCTCGCCGCGACTGAGGGTATAGCGTGCCTGCGCCTTGACCTCAAAGCCTTCAAAGACGTTGTAATCCAGAATGGAATGGTGGTTCGCCGTCGAAATCGTCTTGCTGATTTTTGGATCCCAAACCACGATATCCGCATCGGCCCCTTCGACGATGGCCCCTTTGCGCGGGTAGATGTTCAGGATCTTCGCCACGTTGGTCGAGGTCGCCGCGACGAATTCATTGGGTGTCAGCCGGCCCGTCTCGACGCCTTCGGTCCAGAGCACCGCCAGACGCTCTTCCAGCCCGTTCGACCCGTTGGGGATGATGCGGAAATCGTCCTTGCCCGCGCGTTTTTGCTCGGTCGAGAACGCGGCGTGGTCCGTCGCAACCACCTGCAACGATCCCGACTGCAAGCCCGCCCAAAGGCTGTCCTGATGGTCCTTGGACCGGAACGGCGGCGACATGACACGGCGCGCGGCATGGTCCCAATCTTTGTTGAAATATTCGCTTTCGTCCAGAGTCAGGAACTGGATCAATGGCTCGCCATAGACCCGCATCCCCTTTTGCCGCGCACGGCGGATCGCCTCGTGGGTCTGCTCGCAAGAGACATGCACGATATAAAGCGGCACGCCGGCGGCATCTGCGATGGTGATCGCGCGGTTCGCGGCTTCGCCTTCCAGCTCGGGCGGACGGGAATAGGCGTGACCCTCCGGCCCCGTGATCCCCTGATTAAAATACTTCTCCTGCAGGGCCGCGACCAGATCGCCGTTTTCGGCATGCACCATCGGCAGCGCACCCAGTTCGGCACAACGCTGGAAGGACGCGAACATCTCGTCATCCTCGACCATCAAGGCCCCTTTATAGGCCATGAAGTGCTTGAACGAATTCACCCCCATGTCGACGGCGTCTTTCATCTCGTCAAAGACATTCTCGTTCCAACCGGTGATCGCCATGTGATAGCCGATATCCGAACAGATTTGCGGTGCGGATTTGCGATGCCATTCATTGATCGCGTTCTTGATCGACCCATCCGCACCCGGCAGACAGAAATCCACAATCATCGTGGTCCCGCCCACAGCCGCGGCCCAAGTCCCCGTCTCGAAGGTTTCGGCCGCCGTGGTCCCCATAAAAGGCATCTCGAGGTGGGTGTGCGGATCAATACCCCCGGGAATGACATAGGCCCCTTCGGCGTCGATATATTCGTCGCCCACCAGATCCTCGCCGATCTGCTTGATGATCTCGCCATCGATCAACACATCCGCTTTCCAGGTCCGATCCGCCGTGCAGACCATGCCGCCCTTGATAACCTTGCTCATCTGTTCTCTCCCCTGTCTGTCTTCCAAATGGTCCAAATCCCGGGGGTCTGGGGGCTGGCCCCCAGGGCGCGCCCGCTCAGGCCCCCGACGGGTTCAGCCCACAATCTCTGCCGTTTCCAGCACCGCATGCAGCAAAACATCGGCACCCGCTTTGGCCCAGTCTTTGGTGATCTCTTCGGCCTCGTTATGGCTTAGCCCATCGACGCAGGGGCACATGACCATCGCGGTCGGGGCCACCCCGTTGATCCAGCAGGCATCGTGACCGGCCCCCGAGATGACATCCATATGACTATACCCCAACCGCTCTGCTGCAGAACGGATGGCCGAGACGCAGCCCTCGTCAAACGTCACGGGATCAAAGCCGCCGACTTTTTCAAAGGCGACCTCAAGCCCCATGTCATTGGCGATCTTCTGGCCTTCGACGCGCAGACGCTTTTCCATATCTTCGATCACGCTCAGATCGGGCGACCGGAAATCGACGGTAAAGATCACTTGACCCGGAATGACATTGCGCGAATTCGGGTAGACCTCGAAATGCCCTGCGGCACCAACCGCGTGGGGCGCGTGGGACCATGCGATCTGGTCCACGGCCTCAAGCATGCGCGCCATGCCAAGCCCTGCGTTCTTGCGCATGGGCATCGGGGTCGATCCGGTGTGTGCATCCTTGCCGGTGACGGTGACTTGGGTCCACGACAGCCCCTGCCCGTGGGTGACGACACCGATATCCTTGCCTTCGGTCTCAAGGATCGGGCCCTGTTCAATGTGCAGCTCGAAAAAGGCGTGCATCTTGCGGGCGCCGACCTCTTCGTCGCCTTGCCAGCCAATCCGCTTGAGCTCATCACCAAAGCTCAGGCCCTCGGCGTCGGTCTTGGCATAGGCCCATTCTTGCGTGTGGATGCCGGCAAAGACACCGGACGACAGCATGGCGGGGGCATAGCGGGTGCCTTCTTCGTTGGTCCAGTTGGTCACGACCACGGGGTGCTTTGTCTTGATCCCCAGATCGTTCATCGTGCGCAGCAATTCCAACCCGCCAAGCACGCCCAATACGCCGTCATATTTCCCGCCCGTAGGCTGCGTATCCAGATGCGACCCGACATAGACCGGCAGTGCATCGGGGTCAGTGCCATCGCGCTGCGCAAACATGTTGCCCATCGTGTCGAGACCCATGGTGCAGCCGGCCTCCTCGCACCATTTCTGGAACAGGGCGCGGCCTTCGGCGTCTTCGTCGGTCAGCGTCTGGCGGTTATTCCCACCTGCCACACCGGGGCCGATCTGGGCCATCTCCATCAGACTGTCCCACAGACGATCAGGGTTGATCTTCAGGTTTTCACCGGGCGCGGCCATAGCGGTTTCCTTTGCGTTTTCTACCTTGTGCAAGGCGTAAATTTTTACCATTTGGTAAATCCACGATTGCGGCTAGGGTTAAGTCTGTCAAGAAATGCTTTCCTTGGGGCGACCCGTCACTGGCGGACTGCCGCATTTTCAGGCACTTACACCGGAAGGGACCGCGCCATGCCCGACGCCACCGCCAAGAAAAAGCCCAGCCGAATCCAAAGGCGCAACCGGCGTGTCATCTTGGACGCCGCGCTGGATGTGTTTTCCAGCTACGGGTTTCGGGGTGCCACGCTGGATCAGATTGCCACAGAGGCCGGGCTCAGCAAACCAAATATATTGTATTATTTCAGTGGCAAAGAAGAAATTCATGCGACCCTTCTCAGCCAGCTTATGGAAACATGGCTGGACCCTCTGGTAGAGCTCGACGCCCAGGGTGACCCGCGCACAGAGCTGTTGGATTACGTGCAGCGCAAGCTGGATATGGCGCGGGATTTGCCCCGCGAGAGCCGGCTGTTCGCTGGTGAAATTTTACGCGGTGCGCCGCATATGGGCCCTCGATTGCAAAGCGATCTTAAGCCGCTCTTTGATGAAAAATGCGCCGTCATTGCAGCCTGGATGGGCGCAGGAAAGATCGCACGCATGGACCCGCGGCATCTGATATTCTCGATCTGGTCCACAACGCAGCACTACGCGGATTTCGCCCCGCAGGTGGCGCTGTTGCTTGAGGGCGACGCCGATCAACATCAACAGGCGTCAGATCATCTACGGCTGATGTTCTCTACGTTGCTGACCCCCGCCGCACCTGAACAGTAGCGGCGGAGGCAAGGGTCACTCTGCCGCCGTGGCAGAGGGGTTGTTCGGGTGCGTCGTCCAGTTGGCATACGCCGCTTCGACCGTTTTTCCGGTACGCGGGTCCGTGGTGCCCGTGGCCAATTCCACCATAGAGATGCAATCCTCGACGGGGCAGACATTGACGCAGAGGTTGCAGGCCACGCATTCATCGTCGATCACGCTGAACGTCCGGTCTTCGGACATGGCAATCGCCTGGTGCGACGTGTCTTCGCAGGCTGCAAAACATCGCCCGCACGAGATGCACAAATCCTGATCAATCTTGGCCTTGGCGACATAGTTCAGGTTCAGCTGGTTCCAGTCGGTCACATTCGGCACCGCGCGGCGCACCAGTTGATCGACCGAGGTCATCCCCTTGTCGTCCATATATTCCGACAGGCCGCTGATCATTTCCTCGACGACCTTAAAGCCATAGGTCATCACGGCGGTACAGACCTGCACGTTCCCCGCCCCAAGTGCGAGAAACTCTGCCGCGTCGCGCCATGTGGTCACGCCGCCGATACCACTGATCGGCATATCAGCCGTGGCAGGGTTGCGGGCAATCTCGGCCACCATGTTCAGCGCAATTGGTTTCACTGCCGGTCCGCAATAACCGCCATGGGTGCCTTTACCGTCGATTGTCGGTTCGGGCGCGAACAGATCCAGATCGACCGAGGTGATAGAGTTGATCGTGTTGATCAGGCTCACCGCATCCGCACCACCGCGTTTCGCGGCCTCGGCGGGATAAAGCACATTGGTGATGTTCGGCGTCAGCTTCACGATCACCGGCATGCGCGTGTATTGCTTGCACCAGCGGGTGACCATTTCAATGTATTCCGGCACCTGCCCCACGGCCGATCCCATGCCGCGTTCCGCCATGCCGTGCGGGCAGCCGAAGTTGAGCTCGATCCCGTCGGCACCGGTTTCCTCCACATGCGGCAGGATCGCTTTCCACGCCTCTTCCTCGCACGGAACCATGATTGACGCGATCAGCGCACGGTCAGGGTAATCACGTTTCACCGCCTTCATCTCGCGCAGGTTCACTTCAAGCGGACGGTCGGTGATCAGCTCGATGTTATTGAGCCCCAGCAGCCGCCGGTCCGCCCCATAGATGGCACCGTAGCGCGGGCCGTTGACGTTGACGACCGGCGGGCCCTCCATGCCGAGCGTTTTCCACACGACACCACCCCACCCCGCCTCAAAGGCGCGGCGGACGTTGTATTCTTTGTCCGTTGGCGGCGCGGATGCCAGCCAGAACGGGTTCGGGCTTTTGATGCCCACGAAGTCGCTTCTTAGATCAGCCATTTGCGTTCTCCTGTAGGGGCTTAGCCCATCAATACCATGTGAATGTCCATCGCCGCGTCGCGCCCTTCGGCAACGGCTGTCACGGTCAGATCATCGCCGCCGCTGGCGCAATCGCCGCCGGCCCAGACCCCGTCGACACTGGTACGTCCGGTGCCATCGACCTTGATCTTGCGCGCCTCAAGCGTGGGCAGCGCGTCGCCCTGCAATGTCTGGCCGATGGCCTTGAACACTTGATCCGCAGCAAGGCGCAGGGTCTGACCTGTGCCCTGCATCTGGTCGTCCACATACTCGAATTCGATCTCGCGCACGGCACCGTTGCCGATCACGGCGACCGGCGTGGCATGGGTCACGATCCGCACGCCCTTAGAGGCCGCGAGATCCTGTTCGAACACGCTGGCGTTCATCCGGTCCCGCCCGCGGCGATAGACCAGCGTCACATTCAACGCCCCCAGCAGCTTCGCCTGAATAGCCGCGTCAATCGCGGTCATCCCGCCGCCGATCACCACCACGTCACGACCGATCGGGACCGCAGCCACATCGCTCGCCTGACGCAGATCGGCGATGAAATCGACCGCATCCAGCACGCCGGTCTTATCCTCGCCCTCGGCCCCCAAGGCGTTCACACCGCCAAGGCCCATACCAAGGAACACGGCGTCGTATTCCGCCCGCAAACTGTCCAGCGTCATCGCCGCCCCAAGGGCTGCGTTATTCTGCACGGTGATGCCGCCGATCTTGAGCAGCCAGTCGACCTCTGCCTGCGCGAACCCGTCTGGTGTTTTGTAGGTGGCGATCCCGTATTCATTCAGACCGCCGGGCTTGGGCCGCGCGTCAAAGACGGTCACATCATGCCCCATCATCGCAGCACGGTGCGCACAAGAAAGCCCTGCCGGACCTGCCCCCACGACCGCGACCCGTTTGCCCGTCGGTGCTGCGCGTTCAAACGGGTGCACCCCCTTGGCCTGCAGATGGTCCGTGGCATAGCGTTGAAGCTCGCCGATCTTGACCGGCTTGCCCTCAGCCACTTCACGCACACAGGCCTGTTCACACAGCTGTTCGGTCGGACAAACGCGGGCACACATGCCGCCCATGATATTCTGGCTCAGGATGGTCTTGGCCGCAGCATCCGGTGTGCCGGTGGCGATCTGCCGGATGAACAGCGGAATATCGATGTCCGTCGGGCACGCCGTGATGCACGGCGCGTCGTGACAGAAATAGCATCGGTCTGCGGCGACCAGCGCCTCGTGCACATCCAGCGGCGGGTGCAAATCCGAAAACTGCGCGGTGTAGGCATCAGCGTCCAGCCGTCCGGCAGCGACCCCCGGTTCAAAGATTTTCTGCGACATTTTTTTATCCCTGCTGTCACTATTTATTCAGAAACGCTCCCACGGAATGATTTTTTTATCAACTGGTAAAATTATTTCACTGTTGTGAAATTTCATGCGCAAACGCCCGCCTGTTCTGAATTTGCGGGCAAAAACTCTTGATTTTGTCCTTTTTGGCGCCAAAGTCAGAGGTGCGACGCGAAAGACTTTCGACCCCTCAGCCCTTAGGCGCTGGTGCGATCAAGTTCTGACCGAGCCACGCTGCCGCATAATGTGGGCAGGACAAACACAGGAGTAACGGGGCATGGCTACTGGCACCGTAAAATGGTTCAATACTACAAAGGGATATGGCTTTATCGCGCCTGATGGCGGCGGCAAGGATATCTTTGTTCACATCTCGGCGGTTGAACGCGCCGGCCTGACCGGGCTTGCCGACAACCAGAAGGTGACATTCGACATCGAGGCAGGCCGTGACGGCCGTGAAAGTGCTGCAAATATCGCACTGGCCTGACCGGGCCGAAGCCGGATCATAATATTTTTGACGACGGGCGCTTCGGTGCCCGTTTTTTGTGCAAAACTACTCGGTTTCGTTGATCTGATCGATCAGCGTCAGCACTTTCGGGCCCAAAGCGTCGACGATTCTCGTGACGCCTTGCGCGTTCGGGTGCACACCGTCTGCTTGGAAAAAGCCCCGTGCCTGCGCCAGATCAGGCTGTTTGCCATTCTCTGACAGACCGTCGAAGAAGCTGCCCATCAGGCTCGCGTCATATTGTGAGGCCAGATCGGGATAGATGCTGTCAAAGGCGGTTTTATAGTCGGGGCCAAAGTTGCCCGGCGCGGTCATGCCGACCAGCAGCACCTCGACCTCGGCGTCCTGCGCGGCCTTGAGTATCCCGTCCAGATTGGCACGGCTGACCGACGGATCGATCCCGCGCAAAAGGTCGTTCCCGCCAAGCGTCACGATCATGCCATCCACCTCGGGCGTCATGGTCCAGGCAACACGTGAAAGCCCGCCGGCGGTGGTATCCCCAGACACGCCAGCGTTAATCACCGTTACATCCGCGCCGTTCTGATCCAGCCAGTTTTGCAGTTGAGGCACGAACCCGTCTTCGGCAGGCAGACCGTATCCCTGCGTCAGACTGTCGCCCAATGCCGCAAGAACAAGCGGTTCCGCCAGTGCGGGGCCTGCTAATACCAGAACAAGTGCCGTCGTAACCTTGCGCATCATGGTCGAACCTCCATATCCAACAGGGACCGTATTTCAAAAGGCAGCCCTATGACCGACCCGGTGTTCCAGCTTCAAGATGCATCCCTGAAACTGAATGGCAACGCCGGAAAGGTCGATATCCTACATGGGATCACTCTGGACGTCGCACAAGGCGAGACGGTCGCCTTTACCGGCCCGTCGGGGTCGGGCAAGTCTTCGCTGCTAATGGTCATGGGCGGGCTCGAGAGGGCCACAGGCGGATTGGTGCGCGCCTTGGGCGAAGACCTCAGCACCCTGTCCGAAGACGGGCTGGCCAAGTTTCGCCGCGGGCGGATGGGCATCGTGTTCCAGTCTTTCCACTTGATCCCCACCATGACCGCGCTGGAAAACGTCGCCACCCCGCTTGAACTGAACGGCGTGGCTGATGCCTTTGACCGCGCCGAGGCGGAATTGCACGCTGTGGGTCTGGGGCACCGGCTGAACCACTATCCCGCACAGATGTCGGGCGGCGAACAGCAACGCGTCGCGCTGGCCCGCGCCTCTGCCCCGCGTCCGGCGATCCTGTTGGCGGATGAACCAACCGGCAATCTCGACAGCACCAACGGGGCCGCGATTATGGAGCTGTTGTTCAATCTACGCGAAAAGCATGGGGCGACGCTGGTGCTGGTGACCCACGCCGATGATCTGGCCGCGCGCTGTGATCGGGTGGTGACGCTGACCGACGGGCGCATCGTCGGCGGGACCGGCGCATGAGCCTGCGTCTGGCCGGCCGTTTCGCCCGTCGCGAAATGCGCGGGGGGCTGCGGGGCTTCCGTCTGTTTCTGGCCTGCCTCGCCCTTGGCGTCGCGGCGATTGCCTCCGTAGGGTCTGTACGGTCCGCCATCGAAGGCGGGCTGCAACGCGAAGGCGCGGCCCTGCTGGGGGGCGCGGCAGAGATCGATTTCACCTATCGTTTCGCCACCCAAGACGAACGCGACTGGATCGAGAGGCAAGCCAGCGCCGTGTCCGAGGTTGTCGAGTTCCGGTCCATGGCTGTCGCTGGTGACGGGGCCGCCGCAGACCGTGCGCTGACGCAGGTAAAGGCGGTCGATGATCTGTACCCGCTGGTGGGCGAGATGGCACTGGAACCGGCGATGCCGCTGGAACAGGCGCTCGGGCTGGAAAACGGGCTGTCGGGTGCCGTGATGGAGCGCGCCTTGTCCGACCGTCTGGGCCTTTCCCCCGGCGACACCTTCAAGCTTGGCGTCAAGGAATTCCGCCTCTCCGCCCTGATCGTGCGCGAACCCGACAGCGCCGCCAGCGGCTTTGCCCTTGGGCCCCGCACCCTGCTCCGGACCGAGGCGCTGAACGGGGCCGGCCTGCTGGCGGAAGGGACGCTGTTCAATTCGAAATACCGGATGCTGCTGCCTGCCGATACCGACCTTGATCAACTGCGCTCTGCCGCCCGTGCGCGGTTTGAAAACAGCGGGATGCGCTGGACCGATGCGCGCAATGGTGCACCGGGGGTATCGCGCTTTGTCGAACGGCTCACTGCGTTTTTGATCCTCGTGGGCCTGTCCGGTCTGGCCGTGGGCGGTGTGGGCGTATCGGCTGCTGTACGGTCCTACTTGACCGGCAAGACCGAAGTCATCGCCGTGTTGCGTGCGCTAGGGGCTGACCGCGCGACGATCTTCCAGACATACTTTATCCAGATCGGCGCCCTGTCGCTTTTAGGCGTCGCCATCGGCGTGGTGTTAGGGGCCGTGGCCCCGCTGGTTTTTGCGCCGCTCATTTCCGCGCGGCTGCCGATCCCTGCGGCCTTTGCCATCTACCCCGCGCCACTGGCCGAGGCGGCGATCTACGGGCTGCTCACGGCGTTTGCCTTCACGCTCTGGCCGTTGGCGCGCAGCGAGAACATCCGCGCGGCGACCCTGTTTCGGGATGCATGGGACGGGGCCGCGCGTTTTCCGGCACCGCGCTATGTGGCGATCATCGTGCTGACCGTCGCGCTGCTGGTCGCGCTGGCGGGGTGGTTCAACGGCAGCTGGTGGCTGACGCTCTGGACATTGGGCGGCATCGCAGGCGCGCTTGGGATCCTCACGCTGGCGGCACTGCTGGTGCGTTTCCTTGCGCAACGCGCTGCCGTTCTGGCACGCGGACGACCGCGGCTTCGCTGGGCCTTGACTGCGATTGGCGGCAGTGGCGAAGGGGCGGGAGCCGTGGTGCTATCGCTCGGTCTTGGCCTATCGGTACTGGCCGCCGTGGGTCAGATCGACGGCAACCTGCGTCAGGCGATCTCGGGCAACCTGCCCGATGTGGCCCCGTCGTATTTCTTTGTCGATATCCAGAAAGACCAGATCGAGGGCTATACCAAACGGCTAACCGAAGACCCGGCTGTGCGGCGCATCGACAGCGCACCCATGCTGCGCGGCGTCGTGACCCAGATCAACGGCAAGCCCGCCAAA
Source organism: Sulfitobacter sp. M22 (assembly GCF_021736025.1). Lineage (NCBI taxonomy): Bacteria > Pseudomonadati > Pseudomonadota > Alphaproteobacteria > Rhodobacterales > Roseobacteraceae > Sulfitobacter > Sulfitobacter sp. M22. Next base: position 2,100,187 of record NZ_WMEC01000001.1, read on the forward strand.
GAGGTTGCGGGCGACCACTGGGTCGTGCGCGGCGACCGCGGGCTGACCTATGCCGAGGCCCCCGACGACGACACGGTGATCACCGCGGGCGAATGGTGGGCGCCTGACTATGACGGCCCGCCGCTCATTAGTTTTGCCGCCGAAGAGGCCGAGGAGATCGGGTTAGAGCTTGGCGATACGCTGACCATCAACGTGCTGGGGCGCGACATCACCGGCACCATCGCCAGCTTCCAAGAGGTTGATTTCTCGACCGCGGGGATCGGGTTTATCCTGACCATGAACCCCGCCGCCCTGACCGGCGCGCCGCATACCTATATCTCGACCGTCTATGCCGACCCCGAGGCCGAAGCACCGATCCTGCGCGATCTGGCCACAGCCTACCCCAACATCACCGCCATCCGCGTGCGTGATGCGATCGACCGTGTGGCGGCGGTGCTCAGCGGATTGGCAGCGGCGACATCCTACGGTGCGGCGGCTACTCTTCTGACCGGCTTTCTGGTATTGATCGGGGCAGCCGCGGCAGGTGCAGATGCCCGCCGCTATGAAGCCGCCTTGCTGAAAACGCTAGGGGCCTCGCGCCGCAGTATCGCCACCAGCTTTCTGTTGCGCGCCGCCCTGTTGGGGCTGTTCGCAGGGACCGTCGCGCTGCTGGCAGGTATTTTGGGCGGGTGGGCCGTCAGCCGCTTTGTGATGGACACCAGCTTTGCCGTGGTTTGGCCCTCGGCGCTGTTGATCATCACCGGCGGAGCGCTGGCGTCGATCCTTGCCTCGCTTGGCTTTGCGATCAAAGCATTGAACGCCAGACCCGCACAGGTGCTGCGCGCCCGCGAATAAGATGGATCCTATAGACTGCAAAGGGAAACGAAAATGACGCAGACGACCCAGACGCTGCCCGCCCCCCTGCCGCCGGTGCTGACGGCAGCCCAGCAAACCCATGTGATAAATGTCCTGCGCCGTGCTGCGCGGGCCGAGGTTTTGCCGCGGTTCCGCAATCTGGCACCGGCTGACATTGACACCAAATCCGGCCCGCATGATCTGGTCACCGCCGCCGATCTGGCCGCCGAAGCGATGATCACCCGCGCCCTCGCCAAGGCCTACCCCGACGCGCTGATCGTCGGCGAAGAGGCGGTGTCGGCAGACCCCGGATTACTCGACAAGATCGCCGAAGCCCCTCTGGCCTTCATCCTTGATCCCATCGACGGCACATCGAACTTCACCCACGGGCTATCGATCTTCGGCATGATCCTTGCGGTGACACGCTTCGGTAAACCGGCCTTTGGCGTGATCTATGATCCGGTGAACGATGACTGGGTGATTGCCGATGATACCAGCACCCCGCGCTTTGAACGCGCCCTTGGGCTTTCGCGTCCGCTGCGCGTCGGCATGGGCAAGCAAATCGAGGACCTGAGCGGTTTCGTCCCGCTGGGAAACTTCAGCAAAGAGCTGCGGGTCAAAGTCGCCGGCACCCTGCCGAGCTTTGCCAAGGTGAACTCCCTGCGCTGTTCGGCCCACGAATACCGCACCGTCGCCCAAGGCCATGCCGATTTCATCCTAAGCGGCACTCTGCACCCCTGGGACCATGCCGCCGGTGCCTTAATCTGCGCCCAAGCCGGTGCCCACGTCGAGATGCTGTCGGGCGGCCCCTATGACGCGACCCTGCGGACGGGGCATATTCTGGTGGCACCGGACAAGACCACATGGAACCGCCTGCGCAAGGTCTTTGCCTTCCTCGCCGACGATTAAGCCTCAAATGCAAAACGGGCGCGAGGTTCCCCCCCCGCCCGTTCTATCACTCAGACACGTAACAGCTTACTCAGCCGCCTCTGCGTATTCCTCCATCGGGGGGCAGGTGCAGATCAGGTTGCGGTCGCCATGCACGTTGTCGACGCGGTTGACCGGCGGCCAGTATTTGTCGACGCGGAACGCACCGGGGGGGAAGCAACCCTGTTCGCGGGTGTAAGGGCGATCCCATTCGCCGACCAGATCCTCGACCGTGTGCGGCGCGTTCTTGAGCGCGTTATTTTCACGCGGCATATCACCGTTCTCGATCGCACGGATCTCTTCGCGGATCGCCAGCATCGCATCGCAGAAACGGTCCAGCTCGGCCTTGGTCTCTGACTCGGTCGGTTCCACCATCAAGGTGCCCGCGACGGGGAAGCTCATCGTGGGCGCGTGGAAGCCCGCGTCAATCAAACGTTTGGCGATGTCATCCACCGTCACGCCTGCGCTTTCCTCGAACGGGCGCACATCGAAAATACATTCATGCGCGACACGGCCCGTTGGCCCTTTGTACAGCACCTCGAACGCCCCTTCGAGCCGCTTGGCGATGTAGTTGGCGTTAAGGATCGCAACGCGTGTGGCCTGCGTCAGCCCGTCACCGCCCATCATCAAACAATACGACCACGAGATCGGAAGAAGCGACGGCGACCCGTAGGGTGCAGCGGAAACAGCGCCTTCACCACCGTTCGGATGTCCCGGAACATGCGCGATGAGGTGCGATTTCACACCAATCGGACCCATGCCGGGGCCACCGCCGCCATGCGGAATGCAGAATGTTTTGTGCAGGTTGAGGTGGCTGACATCGCCGCCCACATCGCCCGGACGCGCCAAACCGACCATGGCGTTCATATTCGCCCCGTCGATATAGACCTGACCGCCGTGATCGTGGGTGATTTTGGTCACCTCGGTCACGGTTTCCTCGAACACACCGTGGGTCGAGGGATAGGTGATCATGCAGCCAGCAAGGTTTTCGCTGTGCTTTTCCGCCTTGGCGCGGAAGTCGTCCAGATCGATATCGCCGTTGGCAGCTGTCTTGATCACGACCACCTTCCAGCCGACCATATTGGCGCTGGCGGGGTTGGTGCCGTGTGCCGACATCGGGATCAAGCAGATGTTGCGATGCCCCTGCCCGTTGGCACGGTGATAGGACGCAATTGCCAGCAGACCCGCATATTCACCCTGCGCACCCGAGTTGGGCTGCATCGAAATCGCGTCATAGCCCGTGATGTCACAAAGCTTGGCCGACAGATCGTCGATCATATGCTTATACCCAAGCGCCTGATCTTGCGGCACAAACGGATGGATCATCGAGAATTCGCGCCAGCTGACCGGCATCATCTCCGCAGCCGAATTCAGCTTCATCGTGCACGACCCCAGCGGGATCATCGCACGGTCCAAGGCCAGATCACGATCGGCCAAACGACGCATATAGCGCATCATTTCGGTCTCGGCGCGGTTCATGTGAAAGATCGGGTGAGTCAGATAGGCGCTTTCGCGCAGCATGTCGTCGGGGAAGCGATATTGCGCCTCGAACTTCTCATCTGTGCGGCGGATGCCAAAGGCGCGCCAGACGGCTTCGATTGTGGCAGGCACGCTGCGCTCGTCGAGGCTGATGCCGACGCGGGTCTCACCGACGCGGCGCAGGTTGATGCCCTCGTCCACGGCAGATTTCATCACAGCGGCCTGCAAGGGGCCGACATCAACCGTCACCGTATCAAAAAAGGATTTCGGATCGACCTTGAAACCGGCTTCTTCCAGCCCGTTGGCCAAGCGTACAGCCTTGCGGTGAATACGCTGTGCAATCGCCTTTAGACCGTCTGGCCCATGGAAAACCGCATACATCGACGCCATCACCGCCAGCAGCGCTTGCGCGGTACAAACGTTCGACGTCGCCTTTTCGCGGCGGATGTGCTGTTCACGCGTCTGCAGTGACAAACGGTAGGCACGGTTGCCGTGGGCGTCAATCGACACGCCAACAATGCGGCCGGGCATGGCGCGCTTATAGGCGTCCTTGCAGGCCATATAGGCCGCGTGCGGGCCGCCATATCCTTCGGGCACGCCAAACCGCTGGGTGGACCCGACAGCGATATCCGCGCCCATGGCACCGGGTTCTTTCAACAACGTCAACGCCATCGGATCAGCGGATACGACACCCAAAGCACCAGCGTCATGCAGCGCGGTCATATGGTCGGTAAAGTCGCGCACATGGCCGTAGGTGCCGGGATACTGGAACAGCGCCCCGAAAACAGCGTTCGCGTCCATCTTGTCGGGGTCACCGATGATCACTTCGATATCCAGCGGGGCCGCACGGGTCTGGATCACGGCGATGTTCTGGGGGTGGCAATCGCGGTCGACAAAGAACGCCTTGGCCTTCGATTTCGACAGGCGCATCGCCATCGTCATCGCTTCGGCACAGGCCGTCGCTTCGTCCAGCAAGGACGCGTTGGCCACTTCAAGACCCGTTAGATCGCTGATCATCGTCTGGAAGTTCAGCAGCGCCTCAAGACGCCCTTGGCTGATCTCGGGCTGGTAGGGGGTATAGGCGGTGTACCACGCGGGGTTTTCAAAAATATTACGCTGGATCGCAGGCGGCGTCACCGTGCCGTGATAGCCCTGCCCGATCAGCGAGGTCAGCACCTTGTTCTTGCCCGCCACCACGCGCATGTATTCTAATACTTCGCGCTCTGACATCGGCTTGCCAAAATCCAGCGACTCTTTCTGGCGAATTTGGGCGGGCATCGTGTCATCGATCAACGCGCCAAGGCTCTGCGCGCCGACGGTTTTCAACATGTCCGACATCTCTGCCGGAGAAGGCCCGATATGTCTGCGGTTGGCAAAATCATACGGCAAATATTCGGTCGGTTTGAAAACCATGGCGCAAGGCCCCTCTTCCAAATGGTATAAAATCCCCGCCGGAGGCTCCGGCGGGGCAGCGGGCGTTACCCGATGAACTTTTGATAGGCGGCTTCGTCCATGAACTCGTCCATCTGGCTCGGGTCGGACGCCTTCATCTTAAAGAACCACGCCTCGCCCTGCGGGTCGTCATTCACCAGGGCGGGGTTGTCGGACAGCGTGCTGTTGACCTCGATGATCTCGCCATCAATCGGTGCCAGAATATCGGACGCCGCCTTGACGGATTCGATCACGACGACCTCGTCGTCCTTGCTGACAGTCGTGCCTTCATCGGGCAGCTCGACAAACACCACGTCGCCCAGCTGTTCGGCCGCGTGAATGGTGATGCCAACGACGATTTCGTCGCCTTCAACCCGCAGCCATTCGTGTTCTTCGGTAAACTTCATTCTTCCATCCTTCACTAGATTATCTTTTAAAATTCGCCGCAACAAAGGGCAGCTTGGCAACGGTCACTGGCAGTCTCTTGCCGCGGACTTCGCCCCACAGCATCGTATCAATACCCGCCTGCGCTTCACTGACATAGCCCATTGCGACAGGCCCGCCTACCGTCGGCCCGAAACTGCCCGACGTCACTTCGCCCACCTGCGTGCCACCTGTCGCGGCATCAAAAAGCGGTGTGCCGTCGCGCATGGGGGCGCGCCCTTCGGGGGCCAGACCGACACGCTTGCGCGCCGTGCCAGTTTCGAACGCGGCTTGCACAGCGTCGGCACCGGGGTAGCCCCCCGCACGGTCGCCACCAGCGCGGCGGGCCTTTTGGATTGCCCATGTCAGGCTTGCCTCTACCGGGTTTGTGCCCGCGTCGATATCGTTGCCGTACAGACACAACCCCGCCTCAAGCCGCAGCGAATCCCGTGCGCCCAGACCAATCGGCGCAACGCCCTCGATCTCCAGCAAATGGCGGACCAAGGCTTCGACCTGCGCTTCTGGAATAGACAGTTCGAACCCATCCTCGCCGGTGTAGCCCGACCGCGAGGCCCAGACCTCTACCCCGTCCAGCGTCAACGTCGCAAAATCCATGAACCGCATCGCGTCAGCCGCCGGATCAAGCGAGGCGATGGCCGCGCCTGCGGTTGGTCCCTGCACGGCAATTAAGGCACGGTCGGTGATCGGGGTCACGGTGAGCTCAGGCTCAAGCGCCGCTTTCATCCGCGCGATGTCGGCCTCCTTGCAGGCGGCATTCACGACAACAAACAGGTCATCGCCACGACGCGCAAACATCAGATCATCCTCGATCCCGCCCGCGTCATTGGTGAAAAACCCATAGCGTTGACGCCCGTCTTCCAGCCCCAGCACGTTCATCGGCACCAGTGCCTCAAACGCCAGTGCTACGGCGTCCCACGACGGGCCGGTCACCATCACCTGCCCCATGTGGCTGACGTCAAAAACGCCCGCAGCGGCACGGGTGTGCAGATGTTCTTTCATCACGCCCATCGGATACTGCACAGGCATGGAATAGCCCGCAAAGGGCACCATCTTGCCACCCAGGTCCAGATGAAGATCGTATAGCGGTGTCTGTTGCAAATCGCTCATGGTCACGCGGCCTTTTCCATATCCAGAAGGCCATTGACCATACTGGCACCCAGCAGACCGCAGGAATGCAGCCCGTCAAATGCCCCCTCTGTCCTTTCGCCTGAGATCGTTATCCCTTCGGCGGACGCTGTTGCGTCACTCTCCAGAGTTGTTAGGTCCCGTTGCGGTCCTTGCGCCTGAGAGTTTCCGGGGCGGTTGCTCCTTCGGCACCGGCTTGCGCCGGTTCTCCCGTAACGGTGTGGGCAAGTGCTATGCCGGATCGCGGCGCTGCGTCAAGCAAAGTTGACAGCGCAGCGCTAAAACTTTCATCCCGTGCCGCGATATTGAGCAGCCCACCGCGACCTGCGCGTGCAAGATGTGGACATCAGCGCCGCGCGGCGCCAAAACACGCATATGACACCATATTTTTTCGGCTATGGCAGCCTCGTAAATCGCAATACCCACGCCTACCCCGACGCCCGTCCGGCGCAGTTGCACGGCTGGCACCGGCTTTGGGTTCGCATCGCAGGGGCATCGCATGTCTTTCTCAGCGTGCTGCCTGAAAAAGACACCGTCATCGACGGCTTGATCGCGGCTGTGCCTGGTGCCGATTGGGTGGCGCTGGATACCCGCGAAACCAACTACAACCGCATCGGGTCGAACGGGGCTGTCGTACACGACATCATTCCCGCCCCCGATATGGCGCATTATTCCGTGCCGACGGACACCCATGTGACATCCGGCGACCACACCATTTTGCTCAGCTATATTGATGTCGTGGTCCAAGGGTTCCTGCGCGAATACGGGGTCGACGGCGTGCAGCGGTTCTTTGACACGACGCGCGGCTGGGACACGCCGATCCTGAACGACCGCGCAGCGCCGAAATACCCGCGCGCACAAGCACTTACCGTGCAGGAAACCGCGCTGGTGGACGACAATCTGACCCGCCTATCGGCGCAGGTGCAGTAGCGACATCAACCGCCCGTCGCGGGCAAAGACCTCGGGCTTGGCGCGTTTGCGCTGCCCCCCTTGCGCGATCATCCGACGCGCCAAAACCCACGCCAGCGTCCCAAAGACCACCCCCGCCGCCGCCTGCCCGATCAGCACGCCGGGCGCGCCGAACAGCAGGCTGCCGGCCCAGACCAAGGGGATCATCCCCAGCGTGTTGCGACCCCAGTTGGTGACCGTCGAATAATAGGGGTGGCCCATATTGTTGAACGCTGCATTCGACACGAACAACACGCCGTTGAAAAAGAACGCCAGCGAAAGCGGGCCGCAGAACAGATAGATCAGCGTCAACGTAATGCCTTCGGCGTCAAACATCGCCGCCAGCGGTGCGCGGAACGCAAACAGCGCGGCGGAAATCGCCACGATCACCAACGCGGCAAAGCTGACCCCCGCGGCATAGGTCCGTTTGACCCGCCCCAGATCGCCTGCGCCAAAATTCTGCCCGATGATCGGCCCCACCGCCCCAGACAGAGCAAAGATCACGGCAAAGGCTACAGGCATCATGCGGCTGACAATCGCCATGCCCGCCACCGCGTCTTCACCATAGGCCGCCATGGCGCGGGTGACATATGCCTGCCCGACAGGCGTTGCGACCTGCGTCAGGATGGCGGGCACCGCGATGGACAAAACCGGCAACAGATCGCGCCACAGTCCCGCAGGACGTGGCATCGCGATCCCGCCATAATGGCGCACAATCGGCATCAACGCGGTATAGGCAATCACCACCCGCGCGACAAAAGACGCCCAGGCGGCACCGGTCAGACCCAGGTCGAAGGTAAAGATCAGGATGGGGTCAAGAATGGCATTCACAATACCCCCTGCGATCGTTGCCATCATTGCGCGGCGTGCATCCCCATGCGCCCGCAGGATGGCGCTGCCCATCATACCAACCATGAGGAACGGGACGGACGGCACAACAATCTGCAAGAAATGCACCGCCAGTGTCGCCGTCTCACCGCGCGCGCCGACCAATCCGACCAGAACATCCAGCGATAGAAACACACACAGCGCAAAGATCACGCCGAAAAACGCCCCATAGCACAGCGCATGGGTCGTTCGCTCTCGCGCAAGCTGCGCATCATCCTGCCCCAAGGCCCGCGCGACCAAAGCACCGGCCGCAATCCCCAGACCGATCCCGAAAGACGTGGTGAAAAACAGGATCGCCCCGGCATAGCCGATGGCCGCCGCCAGCTCGGCCTTGCCCAGCATAGAAATGAAGATCATGTCGACGAAATCGACAAGGAACACGGCCACCAGCCCGACCGAGGCCAGCAAAGACATGTTGGCCACATGCCCGAACAGGTTGCCCGATAAAAATTTGGCGCGCCCATCAACCATGATGGACGCGCCTTATGTCAGCCGACAGTGGCTTCATTTTGCCAGATAAACTCTCGCCGAAGGCTCCCGAACTTGCGCCCGCGAACCCGACCCGTTTCACCCGCGTGCCTTCACGACTTGCAGCAGCGGCAGCACGGCACCCATATCGGGTCCGTGGGGCTTGCCGGTCAGCGCCAGACGCAGTGGCATGAACAGCCCCTTGCCCTTGCGGCCCGTCTGCTCTTTCACGGCGGCAGTCCATGTGCTCCATGTGTTTTCGTCAAATTCGCCCTCGGGCAGAAGCGCCAAGGCTTCGGCGACGAACTCTTTATCCTCGTCCGCGATCACAGGCTCCGCGCCTTCGCTAAACATCTGCCACCATCCCTCAAGATCGTGAAGTGTCGTGATGTTTTCGCGGGTGACCTGCCAGAACAGGCCGGCCTTATCTGCGGGCACACCAAGGGCTGCGATATCATCGGCGACCGCCTCAAGCGGGAGGGTCTGCAAATAGCGGCCCGTCATCGGGAACAGGTCTTCGACGTCGAACTTGGTCGGCGCAGAGCCAAAGCGTTCGATGTCAAAGCCATCGATCAAGGCCTCCATATCGGTGCGCAGCTCGACCGGATCAGACGACCCCAGACGCGACATGATCGACAGCAAGGCAAACGGATGCACGCCGCGTTCGCGCAGATCGCGCAGCGCCAGCACGCCCAGACGTTTCGACAGCGCCTCGCCTTGCGGACCGGTCAACAGCGAATGGTGCGCAAAGGAGGGCACGGTGCCGCCAAGTGCGTGCATGATCTGGATTTGTGTCGCCGTGTTGGTCACGTGATCAGAGCCGCGCACAACATTGGTCACGCCCATCTCTGTATCATCGACAACCGACGCCAGTGTGTACAAAATCTGGCCGTCACCGCGGATCAAAACGGGGTCCGAAACCGACGCCGCATCAATCGAGATGTCGCCAAGGATGCCGTCCTTCCACTCGATCCGTTCCTGATCCAGCTTGAAGCGCCACACGCCCGGGCCGCGTTCGTCGCGCAGCTTGGCCTTTTCCGCATCCGACAGGTTCAGCGCAGCGCGGTCATAGACCGGCGGCTTGCCCATATTCAGCTGTTTCTTGCGCTTGAGGTCCAGTTCGGTCGGCGTTTCCCACGCTTCATAGAAGCGCCCGATCTTGCGCAGCTCGTCCGCGGCAGCGTGGTATTTCTCCAACCGCTCGGACTGGCGTTCAACGCGGTCCCAATGCAGGCCGAGCCATGTCAGGTCTTCTTTCAGACCGTCGACGTATTCTTCCTTGCTGCGCACCGGATCGGTGTCGTCGATCCGCAGGATGAACTCGCCGCCGTTTTTGCGGGCGATCAGATAGTTCATCAGCGCCGTGCGCAGGTTGCCTACGTGGATATAGCCGGTCGGGGACGGGGCGAAGCGGGTGATGGTCATTGGGTTCTCCTGATTGGCCGCTGGCTTGTCACAGCGCGGCGTCATTGTCTAGATAACGTGCGGCATCGCCCGCGTGATCAACTGGGGTCGCGCCAGCGGTTCACGATGGGATAGCGGCGGTCCAACCAGAACGCGCCCTTGGTCAAACGGGGACCGGGTGCGGACTGAAACCGTTTGTATTCACTGATATAGAGCAGGTGTTCGACCTTTTTGGCAACATCGCGGTCAAAGCCCGCTGCCACGCAATCGGCGATGGACCCGTCGTCGTCGACAAGGATCGTCAGCATCGCATCCAGATCGGGATAGTCGGGCAGGCTGTCGCTGTCCTTCTGATCCTCGCGCAGCTCGGCCGAGGGCGGCTTGTTGATGATGCGCGGCGCGATCACCTCTCCCTCTGGGCCCTTCATCCAGTCGCGGTGGTTCTCGTTGCGCCAGCGGCAGCTGTCGAAAACGCGGGTTTTATACATATCCTTGATCGGGTTATACCCCCCCGCCATGTCGCCATAGATCGTGGCATAGCCCACCGCGACCTCTGACTTGTTGCCCGTGGTCAACAACATCTCGCCGAACTTGTTACTGACCGCCATCAACAACAGCCCGCGCAGGCGCGACTGGATGTTTTCCTCGGTCAGGTCGGGTTCGGTGCCGTCAAACAGCGGGGCCAGCGTGTCGGTGATCGCGGCACGGCCCTGCGCGATCGGCACATAGTCATAGCGGCAGCCAAGCGCCTTGGCGACGGATTCAGCATCATCAAGAGAGGCTTGGGACGTATATTCGGACGGCAGCATCACACAGCGCACATTGTCAGCGCCAAGCGCATCCACAGCGATCGTGGCCACAATCGCCGAATCGATGCCGCCCGACAGGCCCAGCAACACTTTCTTAAAGCCGGTCTTGCCCATGTAGTCGCGCAAGCCCTGCACCATCACGCGGTAGTCCTGCTCAAGCTCCGATGGCATCGGCACCTTCTCGCCCTCGACCACGCGCCAGCCTTCCGGGGTCTGCTCAAGGTCGACATGGGTGATTTGCGCGTCAAAGGCCGGCATTTGAAACGCCAGCTTGCCGCCGGGGTTCAGCGCAAAGCTCGCCCCGTCAAAGACCTGATCATCCTGACCGCCCACCATATTGAGGTAAATCAGCGGCAGTTCAGTTTCGACCACACGGGCGACCATATGGTTCAACCGCGTCTCGAACTTGCCGCGATAATAGGGCGATCCGTTGGGCACCAACAGAAACTCCGCCCCGGTTTCGGCGAGTGTTTCGGCCACATCGGGGTGCCACGCGTCTTCGCAGATCGGGCTGCCGATGCGGGTATCGCCGACGGCGTACGGCCCGCCCAAAGGCGCGCTGTCGAAAATACGCACCTCGTCAAAGACAGTCTCGTTTGGCAGGTTGTGTTTGAACACGCGGCTGGCGATCTTGCCGCCCTTGAGGATCACATAGGCGTTATAAAGCTTGGCCCCTTCAACCCAAGGTGCGCCAATGGCCAGCGCGGGCCCATCGGCACAATCAGCCGCCAGCGCTTCGAGGTGCGTCATCACATCCAGCTGGAACGCCTGCTTCATCACAAGGTCTTGGGCATTGTATCCGGCAAGGAACATCTCTGGCAGAGCCACCAGATCGGCATCGGCCTCTTTGCCTTGGGCCCAGGCATCCCGCGCGAGGTCTGCGTTTCCGACCAAATCCCCGACGGTGGGGTTCAACTGGCCAAGCGTGATGCGAAAACGCGATGTCATGAGGCGATCCTTCGATAATCTACGCAAGTGATGTAGCAGATCACGCGCCAAGTAAAAGACCAAGGCGCACCGCCGGGCAAAAGACGATTGCCCCCTCGCAGGCCATTGAATAGGCTAAGCGTGAACAAACTCGCCCGCCGCTCTTGGCCGCACTCTCTTTTGAAAGTTGCTGTATGACGAAATTGAACCTGACCCCGCTGATCCTTTGCCTTGGGCTGCTGCCCTTCACCGCACTTGCGCAAGACGGCGAAGTACAAAGCAAGCAATACGACGATGGTGGCGTCTATGAGGGGACGTTTAAAGACGGCGTTCAGCACGGGACAGGCACCTACACGCTGCCCAACGGCTATGAATACGAAGGCAATTGGGTCGACGGAGAGATCAAGGGAAAAGGCGTCGCGCGTTTTCCCAACGGATCGGTCTACGAAGGCAACTTTGAAAAGGGCAAGCCGGACGGGTTCGGCAAGATCACCTTTGCCGACGGCGGCACCTACGAGGGCGAATGGGAAGCCGGCGCGATCACCGGTCAGGGCATCGCGCAATATGCCAACGGCGTGCGCTACGAAGGGTCGTTCCGCAATGCCAACCACCACGGCAAGGGCGTTATGCAGTCCCCCGGCGGCTATGAATATCAGGGCGACTGGGTGGACGGCGTCAAGCAGGGCGTGGGCAAGATCACCTACCCCGATGGCGCGCTGTATGACGGTGACATCGTCGATGGCGACCGCAATGGCACCGGCACGCTGACCATGCCTGACGGGCTGACCTATACCGGCCAGTGGAAAGACGGACAGATCGACGGCACCGGCACGCTGACCCAGCCCAATGGCGACATCTACGAAGGCGATCTGGTCGCCGGCCAGCGCCAAGGCACCGGCAAAGTGACCTACGTCACGGGCGACATCTACGAGGGCAGCTTTGCGGAAGACCGCCGCGAGGGACAGGGCACATTCACTGGCACCGATGGCTATGTCTACACGGGCTCTTGGGTTGCGGGAAAGATCGAGGGGATGGGCAAGGTAACCTACCCCGACGGTTCAGTCTACGAAGGCAGTTTTCGCGATGATCTGGCAGACGGTCAGGGCAAGATCACCTATCCGGACGGATCAACCTATGAAGGATCATGGGTCGTTGGCGTCATCGAAGGCCAGGGCCGTGCGACCTATCCCAATGGCATCGTCTATGAGGGCGGGTTCAAGAATGCCCGCAATGATGGTCAGGGTGTAATGACCTATGCCGACGGCTATAAATACGATGGCAGCTGGCAAGACGGCCAGCGCAACGGCATGGGCACGGCGACCTATCCTGATGGCACCGTCTATACCGGCAGCTTTGCCGACGGGTTGCGCGATGGCACCGGCAAGATCACCATGCCCGACGGGTTCACCTATGACGGCCAGTGGTCCGGCGGAGAGATCGACGGCGCCGGCACCGCGACCTACCCCAACGGTGATATCTACGAAGGGTCGTTCGAGGGCGGCAAACGTCAGGGTCAGGGCACCATGCGCTATAAGACGGGCGAGGAAGTCACTGGCCAGTGGGTGAACGGTGCATTGCAGGAAACGGGCGCGGCCCCTGCCGAGGATACTGGCACCGCGACCACGCCTGACGCTACGGATGAGGCCACGGATGAGGCCCCAGCAGAGTCCGAGACTCCGTCAGAGGCACCTGCCGACAGCACGGACGAGGCAGACAGCAACGACGGTTAAACCACCTCGCCCGCATCCAGACGGGCGAGCAGGGCATCCCCTTCGGCCAGAACCGTCTTGCGTCTGTCGGCGTCCATCCGGTCCCATGTGCGGTACATATTGCCCATACGTGGATTGTTCGAGAACCGGTCGCGATGCCGGTCCAGAAAGTGCCAGTACAACAGATTGAACGGGCAGGCTTTTTCGCCCGTTTTCGCACTGACGGAATAATGGCAGCTTTTGCAGTGGTCCGACATGCGGTTAATGTAAGCCCCCGACGAGACATAGGGCTTGGACGCGATGACACCGCCGTCGGCAAACTGGCTCATGCCGATGGTGTTCGGGGCCTCCACCCATTCGAACGCGTCGGCGTAGACGGCCAGATACCATTCATGCACCTGCGCCGGATCAATCCCCGCCAGCAGGGCAAAGTTGCCTGTCACCATCAGCCGCTGAATATGATGTGCATAGGCCTGCGTCTTGGTCTGCCCCACCGCCTTGGCCACACAATGCATCCGCGTTTCGCCACCCCAATAGAACCACGGCAGGGCGCGGTCATGCCCTAGGACATTGCGACTGGTATAGTCAGGCCCCTCGAGGAAATAGATGCCGCGCACATATTCGCGCCAGCCAATGATCTGCCGGATGAACCCTTCGGCAGCGTTGATCGGCGCATGACCTGCGGCATAGGCGTCGGCGGCGGCCTTGCAAATCTCGGTTACGTTCAGCAGCCCGATGTTGAGGTAGGGCGACAGGATCGCGTGATACAGGAATTCATTCTCGTTCAGCATCGCGTCTTGGTAATCACCAAACCGCGGCAGGGCGTTCGCGATGAAATGGTCCAGCGCCTGCAAGGCCTCTGCACGGGTGGTGGCGAACCAGAACGGCTCCAGATCCCCGAAGTTATCGCCGAAACGCGCCTGCACCAGATCGAGCACCTCGCGGGTGGTGGCATCCGGTTCAAACCGCAGGGGGCCATCGACGGTCACATCATCGGGCGCCGCCTTGCGGTTGTCGTGATCAAAGTTCCACTTGCCGCCAGCGGGTTGGTCTCCGTCCATCAGCAGGCCGGTCTTGCGGCGCATCTCGCGGTAGAAATACTCCATCCGCAGCGCCTTGCGTCCTTCGGCCCATGCCTCGAATTCGGCATGAGTGGCAAGAAAGCGGTCATCGGGCAGCAGATGCACCTTCAGCGGGGCGTATTTCAGCTTGTCGATCAAGCGCCATTCCCCCGGCTCTGTCGCCAGCACCTCGCTTGCCCCCGTCTGCGCGGCACGGCGCAGCAATTCCCCCACGATAGAGCCCGCGTTGTCCGTATCGTCCAATTGCGTATAGGCGACGGTCCAGCCGTCCTGTTCCAGCGCTTGGGCAAATTTGCGCATCGCGGCAAAGATCAGGGCGATTTTTTTAGGGTGATGCTGGACATAGGCCGCTTCGTCCGCAACTTCGGCCATCACGACCGTATCGCGTGCCTTATCCGCCTGCGCCAACGCGCTGAGCGTTTCTGTCAACTGATCGCCCAAAACCAGCACCAAACGCCCTACCATGGCACCGGCTTTCCCGCCCAATCAAAGAACTGGCCTGTGTCCGCAGGTGTCAGCCCGTCGATCACAGCCAGCAGATTTCCCGCCGCCTCCGACGGTGCGACAGCGGGATGGCGGGCAAGGTATTTCGCGGTAAAGGCGGTCTTGACCGTGCCCGGGTGCAGGGCGACGCAGATGCTGTGTTTGTGGCTGCGCGTCAGTTCGATCGCGGCGGTGTGCACAATCTGGTTCACCGCCGCCTTGGCGCTGCGGTAGCTGATCCAGCCGCCGATCCGGTTGTCCCCGATCGACCCCACCCGCGCCGAGAGCACGGCAAACACGCACGCCGTGTCGCGCCGCAGCAGGTCACCCGCATGGCGCAACACCAGCGCGGGGCCGACGGCGTTCAGCGCGAATTGGTCCATCATCGCATCGCGGCTGATGGATTTGATAGATTTTTCGGGCGCAGCGCCGTTTATCTCAAGCGCGCCGGTGGCGACCAGCACCACGTCGAACGGCCCGCCCACAGCGGTGATGTGGCGATCCACGCTTGTCTCGTCGGTGATGTCGAACCCGTCCACCGACCGTGACAGCCGCGTGACCGCATCGCCGCGCGCCTCGTAGGCGGCGGCCAAGGCGGCACCGACACCGCCCGAAGCCCCTATAATCAAAACCTGTTTCATGCAGGGAAACCTAGCGGAAAACAGCCCCCCTTCAAGCGCGGGAAAAAGGGCGCAGAAAAACCCTTCCCATTTGCGAATGCGCGGGTATAACTTGTCGCCATGACACACGCCGATCATATGTCGATCCTGCCGCGCCACTGCGCGACTTTCCTGCGTGCCAACCTACTGCTCCTAATCCGCCTCTGAGCGTGCCATCCGGCGCGCCCGCTCAGAGGGATGTGCCGCGCGCCACGGATTTAGACAGCAGAATGAAAGAACCCAAAAGATGACAGATACTACACAACAAGACCGCGTCTTGATTTTCGACACGACATTGCGGGATGGCGAGCAATCCCCCGGTGCCACCATGACCCACGCCGAAAAGATAGAGATCGCGGGCCTGCTGGACGAGATGGGCGTCGATGTGATCGAAGCCGGCTTCCCCATCGCTTCCGAAGGGGATTTTGCCGCCGTCAGCGAGATCGCGAAACTGTCGAAGAATTCGGTCATCTGCGGCTTGGCCCGCGCCCAGTTCGGCGACATTGATCGGTGCTTTGAGGCGATCAAACATGCCGCACAGCCCCGCATTCACACGTTTATCGGCACCTCGCCGCTGCACCGTGCCATTCCGAACCTCACGATGGACGAAATGGCGGACCGCATTCACGAGACGGTCACCCACGCGCGCAACCTGTGTGACAACGTGCAATGGTCCCCGATGGATGCCACGCGGACAGAGCTGGATTACCTTTATCGCACCGTGGAAATCGCGATCAAGGCAGGGGCCACCACGATCAACATCCCCGATACCGTGGGCTATACCGCACCACGCGAAAGCGCTGATCTGATCCGCAAACTGTTGGAGAACGTGCCCGGCGCGGACGAAATCGTCTTTGCCACGCACTGCCATAACGACTTGGGCATGGCGACCGCCAACAGCCTTGCCGCCGTCGAAGCGGGCGCGCGTCAGATTGAATGCACGATCAACGGCCTGGGCGAACGCGCGGGCAACACCGCATTGGAAGAGGTCGTGATGGCCATGAAGGTCCGCAACGACATCATGCCGTTCCAGACCAAGATCGACAGCACCAAGCTTATGAACATCTCGCGCCGCGTGGCCGCGGTGTCTGGCTTTGCCGTGCAGTTCAACAAGGCCATCGTCGGCAAGAACGCCTTTGCCCACGAAAGCGGCATTCACCAAGATGGCATGCTGAAAAACGCCGAAACATTCGAGATCATGCGCCCCGAAGACGTGGGCCTGACCGAAACCAACATCGTCATGGGCAAACACTCTGGCCGTGCAGCGTTGCGTTCAAAGCTGGAAAACCTCGGCTATGAATTGGGCGACAACCAGTTGAAGGACGTCTTTGTCCGCTTCAAGGAACTGGCCGACCGCAAGAAAGAGATCTACGACGACGATCTCATCGCCCTGATGCGCACCGCGACCGACCCTGAAAGCGACCGTATTGTGCTGGGTAGCATGACCGTGGTCTGCGGCACCGAAGGTCCGCAAAAGGCCGAAATGACCTTGAGCGTTGATGGCGTCGAAGCAAAAACGTCGCAGACCGGTGATGGTCCTGTGGATGCGTCGTTCAACTGCATCAAAGCGCTGGTCGAGCATTCAGCGCGCTTGCAGCTGTATCAGGTACACGCCGTGACCGAAGGCACCGACGCGCAGGCGACGGTTTCTGTACGCCTCGAGGAAGACGGCCGGATCGTCACAGGACAGTCAGCGGATACCGACACGGTTGTCGCATCGGTCCGCGCCTATATCCACGCGCTGAACCGCCTGCTGGTGCGCCGCGAGAAAGGCGGCACGGACAAGCGCGAGATCAGCTATAAGGACGTGGGCTAAACCATCGGCACCACGCCCCCCAAAGATGCAAAAAAGGCCCCCGAAATCGGGGGCCTTTTCTTTGTCTGTCGTCTTGTTAGCGCAGATTAGAAATCTGTCAGACCTGCAAAGGAACCTGTCGCGCTCGAGAAGATGTTGCCCAACGAACGACGCTTGGATGTGCGGCGGCCCAGTTCGTAGTTCACACCGAATGTCACTTGATCCACGTCTGCGCCACTGTCGAAGTCCAAGCGGCCCAGGGCCAGCTCTACGTTCGCACCGGGGGTGAATTCATACTGACCACCGATGGTGATCGCACGTACATCTTCCGAACCCAGATCAAGGAAACCGACAGAACCGATGGCCGAAAAACCGTTGGCGAATTCATAACCGCCTGCAACGGCGACGATGCTCAGATCGTCCAGTTTCACCAGATCGGCCTGCACGTTGTATTGCGCAACGTCATAGTCGGCGTAGGCAGCGTACAGTGTTTCGTCTTCGATGTGAACGAGGTCCAGACCGACGGTGCCTGTGGGTGTTACATCCCAAGCGGCGAAAATGCTGAAGGTCATGTCGTCCAGATCAGAGGAATCACCGATCGCGGCACCAAAAGTGTGTGCGCCTGACTGATACATCCCGAAGAGGCTGGTCACATCGGCATCCATCCCCGCAAGGTCGAAACGCGAGTAGTCCAGACCGATGTTGAACCCGTTGGCCAGCGCGTATTCAACGCCCACGGTACCCAGTTCAATGTCGACGCCTTCGATGTCGATGTTCGACAATTCGCCCGAGAAGATGAAGTTATCATAGCGGTATTCGATGCCACCGCCCAAGGATTTCACGTCGATCGTGCCTGCGCCGTCAACGTCAAAGTCGTGAAGCTTCGCGAATGCTGCGCCATAGGTCAGTTCGGCTGCAGCGGCGGTTGCCGACACGCTCAAGACGGAGGCGATAAAAAGATTACGGATCATGCTGGTTCCTTCACACAATTTATGATTGCTCGTGTGGCAGCTCTTAGGCGCGGCGGAATCCGCCTGCAACCACCAAGAGAAATCACCGTCATGATGCGTTTGAATGTGGTATTTTTGACCCGCCTGTATTCGGTACCGGACGGCCTTTAGCGATAGGGGTTCTTTGCGCTGCGATCCTCTGACAGGGACCTCTGCGAGCGCTCTACGATCATCACGGTGGCATCGGCCAGATGCTGGCGTTCGATGTGGTGATCGCCGCGGGCAACGCGCAGTTTATGCGCTTCGAGCATGACCTCGGCATGGGATGACCCGCGCGGCGGAATAAAAGTATAGCAGGCCAGTTCGATCAGGAACCCAAGCGGATCCTTGAAATAGATCGAATGCATGAACCCGCGATCCTTGACGCCGGAATTGCCGATCCCGCGGTCCTTAAGCCGATCCAGAACCTGGTCGAACATGGCGCGGTCGACTTCAAACGCGACATGGTGCACGCAGCCTGCATCGGTTGGCGTGCGGTTGTGCACGGGGTTGCGGTTTTCATTGGTAAAGATCGTGATCAAACGGCCATCGCCGGGATCAAAGTACAGATGTCCTTCGTCGGGATCGTCCAGATTTGGCTGGTCAAAGATAAACGGCATGCCCAGCAACCCCTCCCAGAAATCAATACTGGTCTGACGATCCGCGCCCATTAAAGTGATGTGATGCACACCAATAACTTGAATCTTCTGCATTTCTCGCATCCCCGTTTATCTGCCCTGACGGAAACCATAGCGCAGCGGCGGCATCATGCCACCCCAAAGGTCAACCCCCCTTTCGTCTTTGACGTCATCAGCCTATAAGCCGATGAGCCCGGGACTTGTCAGAGTCGACGGGCCAAAATGAATTTTTGCAAGGTCCGCTGCTCATGTCCTTTTTTGATCAATTCCGTGGTATGTTCTCGTCCGATATGGCCATCGACCTCGGGACCGCGAACACGCTGGTTTACGTCAAAGGCAAGGGCATCGTTTTGTCGGAGCCGTCGGTCGTGGCCTATCACGTCAAGGACGGCGTCAAAAAGGTACTTGCGGTGGGTGAAGACGCAAAGCTGATGCTGGGCCGGACCCCCGGCAGCATCGAAGCGATCCGCCCCATGCGCGAAGGCGTGATTGCCGATTTCGACACCGCCGAAGAGATGATAAAACACTTCATTCGCAAGGTGCATAAACGGTCGACCTTTTCTAAGCCCAAAATCATCGTCTGCGTGCCACATGGCGCGACGC
Source organism: Sulfitobacter sp. M22 (assembly GCF_021736025.1). Classification (NCBI taxonomy): domain Bacteria; kingdom Pseudomonadati; phylum Pseudomonadota; class Alphaproteobacteria; order Rhodobacterales; family Roseobacteraceae; genus Sulfitobacter; species Sulfitobacter sp. M22. The sequence goes on from NZ_WMEC01000001.1 coordinate 2,119,829, forward strand.
CGGTCGAGAAACGTGCGATCCGCCAGTCGGTGCTGTCTGCAGGTGCACGCCGTGCCGGGCTGATTGCCGAACCGATTGCCGCCGCGATTGGTGCAGGCATGCCGATCACCGATCCAACCGGTAACATGGTCGTTGATATAGGTGGCGGTACAACAGAGGTTGCAGTGCTGTCGCTGGGCGACATCGTTTACGCACGCTCCGTACGTGTCGGTGGGGATCGCATGGACGAAGGGATCATCAACTACCTGCGCCGCCAGCATAACCTGTTGATCGGCGAGACAACTGCCGAGCGGGTGAAAACCTCTATCGGGACGGCGCGGATGCCTGACGACGGACGTGGCACCTCGATGCATATCCGCGGACGCGACCTGTTGAATGGCGTCCCCAAAGAGATCGAAGTGACCCAAGCCCAGATCGCCGAAGCGCTGGCCGAGCCCGTACAGCAAATCTGCGAGGCCGTGATGACCGCGCTTGAGACCACTCCGCCCGATCTGGCAGCCGATATCGTGGACCGCGGCGTCATGCTGACCGGCGGCGGCGCGCTGCTGGGAGATCTTGATCTGGCACTGCGCGAACAGACCGGGTTGGCCATTTCTGTGGCGGACGAGCCGTTGAACTGCGTGGCTTTGGGCACCGGCAAGGCGTTGGAGTACGAAAAACAGCTGCGCCACGCCATCGACTACGACAGCTAACCCAACAGCTCGGGATGCGGCAGGACGGCGCGGCCCTCGCGGTAGGAAACGTATAACGCATGGCCATCGACCGATCCTCTTCGAACGATTTTGGGCGCCCGTTGCGCCGCTTGTTGCTGGCCGTGATCGTGCTGGTGCTGGCTGGTATCTTTCTGCTGTGGCGGATCGACAGCCCCCGTGTTGAACGGTTTCGCGCCCAGATCACCGATCGCTTTGTTCCAAATCTGGAATGGGCCATGGCACCGGTTACCGGTACCGTAAACCTGTTTCGCGACTTCCAAAGCTATCAACGGCTGACCGTTCAGAACCAGGAACTGCGTTCCGAGCTGCGCAAGATGCAGACCTGGAAAGAAGCCGCCTTGCAGCTTGAACAGGAAAACGCGCGCCTGCTGGACCTGAACAAGGTCCGCCTGGACCCGCGCCTGACCCATATTACCGGCGTGGTACAGGCAGACTCGGGCTCGCCCTTCCGGCAATCGGTGTTACTGAACGTCGGTGCGCGGGATGGCATCGTCGATGGTTGGGCGACCGTGGACGGCATCGGGCTTGTGGGCCGTATCTCTGGTGTGGGGGAAAATACCGCGCGCGTAATACTTGTGACCGACACCTCAAGCCGGATACCAGCCGTAATTCAGCCGTCGGGGCAGCGGGCGATTATCGCGGGCGACAATTCAGCCGCACCGCCGATTGATTTCCTTGAAAACCCCGATTTGGTGCGCCCCGGTGATCGCGTCAGCAGTTCGGGCGACGGTGGTGTCTTTCCCGCCGGCATCTTGATCGGTCAGGTTGCCGCTGACCCGGGAGGGCGGCTGCGCGTGCGGCTCGCGGCTGACTTTGAGCGGCTGGAGTTCCTACGCGTGCTGCGCCACCACGGGTCTGAAAAGGTAAACGAAGACGCGGCGGTCATTCGCGAAGACGGGCCCCGCCTGATCGCGCCTTTGCCAATCGCACCCGAGACTGAATGATGGATGATCTGTCGACCCTGCGGTTATGGCTGATGCGCGCGGCGTTTCTGCTGTTGGCGCTGGTGCTGCTGTTTTTCCATCTGCTGCCGCTTGATACCCAGCCGATCGCATTGTTCGCGCCTGACCTGTCCCCCCCCCTCGCGACCATCGACCCCGCAGAGGCGCGGCTGCGCGCGTTGCTGGATCAAGGCAGCGACCGCATCTGGATTGCCCCCGATCTGTTGATCGCCTTTGCGCTGGCGTGGTCTGTGCGGCGGCCCGACTATGTGCCTGCGGTGCTACTGGCTGTTGCGTTTCTGATGACCGATCTGCTGCTGCAACGGCCCCCGGGCCTATGGGCGCTGCTCGCGCTGCTGGCATGCGAAAACATGAAGACCCGCGGACGTACCCTGCGCGACAGCACCTTCGGCGCCGAATGGCTGGCGGTGTCGCTGTGGCTGATCGGCATTTTGATACTGAACCGGATCGTGTTATCTTTGCTGCTGGTCCCGCCGCCCCAATGGTCGCTTAGCCTGCTCGAGCTGGGCATGACGATCCTGACCTATCCGGCTGTGGTGTTCGTGACCCATGCGTTGATGGGCGTGCGCAAATCCGCCCCCGGTGATCTGGACAGTATGGGCGGTCGCTCATGAGGAGAGCAGAATGAGACGCAGCAGAGCCGATAGCGACGCCAGCCACTCAAAGCTGAGCCGCCGTGCTGTATTGCTGGGCGGCGCACAGCTGTTGTTCATGGGCGGGCTGGCGGCTCGGATGAACTACTTACAGGTCGATCAGGCCGATCAGTTTCGCCTGCTGGCCGAAGAGAACCGGATCAACATCCGGCTGATTCCGCCGGCGCGTGGCGAAATTTTCGACCGCAACGGGGTGCGGCTGGCGCAGAACGTGCCGTCCTACCGTATCGTGATCGTGCGCGAAGACGCCGATGATGTCGACGCGGTGATGCAACGTCTGGGAGAAGTGATCGACCTTGACCCCGAAGTACGCGCACGCGCAATGGCCGAGATCAAGCGCTCTGCCCCGTTCCTGCCCGTCACTGTCGCCGACGATGTCAGCTGGGACGAAGTCAGCCGCGTATCAGTGAACGCCCCTGCCCTGCCCGGTGTCAGCCCCGAAGTCGGCCTGACCCGTGTCTATCCGCGCGGATCGGATTTTGCCCATATCGTTGGCCGGGTGGGCCGCGTCAGCCAAGCCGATCTGGACGCGCTGGAAAACCCCGATGCAGTTCTGCGTATCCCGCGGTTCCAGATCGGCAAGATCAACGTAGAGGCCCGCCAGGAATCCCTTTTGCGGGGGTCTGCCGGTACCAAACAGGTCGAAGTCAACGCCACCGGCCGCGTGATGCGCGAACTGGCCCGCCGCGAAGGGCAGTCCGGTGCTGATATTCAGCTGACCATCGATTCCAATTTGCAGAACTTCGTACAGGCCCGACTGGGTGACGAAAGCGCTGCGGTGGTGATCATGGATTGTGACAACGGCGATCTGGTCGCAAACGCATCGTCGCCCAGCTATGATCCGAACCTTTTTATCGGGGGGATTTCTTCAGCTGACTACAACCCGCTGCTGCAATCCATCTATCGCCCGTTGGTGAACAAGACTGTGCAGGGCACCTATCCGCCCGGATCGACCTACAAGATGGTCGTCGCCATGGCCGCACTTGAAGACGGCATCGTCGGCCCCGAGGAAACCACATACTGCCCCGGGCACCTCGAAGTGGGCGGACGCCGGTTCCACTGCTGGAAACGCGCAGGGCACGGCTGGATCGACCTTGACAACTCGCTCAAGCAATCCTGCGACGTCTATTACTATGATCTGGCGATGAAAGTCGGGATCGAGAAAATCTCGGCCATGGCAAACCGCTTTGGACTGGGGTGGAAACATGATCTGCCACTATCCTCTGTTGCGGCAGGTCTGGCCCCGACGAAAGCATGGAAACAAAGCGCGCGTGGCGATTCATGGGTGATCGGGGATACGGTGAATGCCTCTATCGGGCAGGGCTTCACGCTCAGCTCGCCACTGCAACTGGCGGTGATGACGGCGCGGCTCGCGACCAACCGCGCCGTGGTCCCGCGGCTGATCAAATCGATCGACGGCGTTGAACAAGCCAGCGGTGCGGGCGAGCCCTTGGGCATGAATGAAAATAACATGCGTCAGGTCCGCAAAGGCATGTATTCGGTGGTCAACGACCGGCGCGGTACAGGCTACCGGTCGCGGGTCATCGCCGACGGGGTGCGCATGGCGGGTAAAAGCGGCACCAGTCAGGTGCGCAACATCACCGCCGCCGAACGCGCGCGCGGGGTCAGCCGCAACGAAGACCTGCCTTGGGAACGCCGTGACCATGCGCTGTTCGTCGCCTTCGCCCCCTTTGACAAGCCGCGCTATGCAGTATCGGTGCTGGTGGAACACGGTGGCGGCGGATCGACCGCAGCCGCCCCCATCGCCCGCGACGTCATGCTGCAAGCGATCTATGGCGGAGAGCCCCCGCTGGACGCCTACCCCACCGCCGACCGTGGCCGCATCGCCGAGCAGCAAAAAGCCCTGCGCGCGATCCAGCCCCAAGCGGATTTCAGCGGGAAAGACCAAGCATGAGCTACCTTGAATATACGGTCAAACATGTCCCCACAGGCTTTGCCAAGATCCTGCATCTGAACTGGCCGCTGACCATCCTGCTGGCTGCTGTTTCGGGGGTGGGGTTCTTAATGTTGTATTCGGTCGCAGGGGGCAGTTTTAATCCTTGGGCTGAACCGCAAATGAAACGCTTTGCGCTCGGCATCGCGCTGATGATTGCCGCCGGTATGGTGCCGATCTGGCTTTGGCGGAACCTTGCGGGCGTGGCCTATTTCGGCACGGTGATCCTGCTGATCGGGGTCGAACTTTTCGGCGCGGTCGGCATGGGTGCGCAGCGCTGGATCGAGCTCGGATCGTTCCGCCTGCAACCGTCAGAACTGATGAAGATCACGCTCGTGATGATGCTGGCGGCCTATTATGACTGGCTCCCGCCCAAGAAGACCTCGCGGCCGCTGTGGGTGTTACTGCCGGTCCTGATGATCTTGATCCCCACAGCGCTGGTGCTCAAGCAGCCCGATCTGGGCACCGCGATCCTGTTGATGGCCGCCGGCGGCGGGCTGATGTTTCTTGCAGGGGTGCACTGGGGCTATTTCGCGGTCGTTATCGCAGGCGCGGTGGGGCTGGTGTCGGCGGTGTTCCAGTCCCGCGGCACCCCGTGGCAACTGATCAAGGACTACCAGTTCCGGCGGATTGATACCTTTATCGACCCCAGCACCGACCCGTTGGGCGCGGGCTATCACATCACCCAATCCAAGATCGCGCTCGGCTCTGGCGGGTGGACCGGTCGCGGGTTCATGCAAGGCACCCAGTCGCGCCTGAACTTCCTGCCCGAAAAACACACAGACTTTATCTTTACCACGCTGGCCGAGGAATTCGGCTTTGTCGGCGGGTTCTCCCTGCTGGGTCTCTATGCGCTGATCATCGTCTTCTGCGTCGCTGCGGCGCTGATCAACAAGGACCGTTTTTCGTCGCTGCTAACCCTTGGTATCGCGCTGAACTTCTTTTTGTTCTTTGCGGTGAACATGTCGATGGTGATGGGGCTGGCACCCGTTGTCGGTGTGCCGCTGCCGCTGGTCAGCTACGGCGGGTCGGCAATGCTGGTGTTGCTGCTGGCCTTTGGCCTTGTACAATCGGCGCATGTCCACCGCCCCAGATAGGAAACCTATGTCCCTGAACGTCCTTTTCGCCGCCCGCCCCGAACGTTGGGTGACGTATGAAGCCCCCCTGCGTCAAGCGCTTGATGCCGCGGGGATCACGGCTCACCTATCAACGGATATCACCCCGCAGGACGTGGACTACATCGTCTATGCACCCAATAGCACGCTACAGGATTTCACTCCCTACACGCGGGCCAAGGCGGTGCTAAACCTCTGGGCGGGGGTCGAAAATATCACCAACAATGACACGCTGCATATCCCGCTGGCGCGGATGGTGGATCCGGGCCTGACCAAGGGCATGGTTGAATGGGTCACGGGCCATGTGATGCGCTACCATCTGGGGCTAGACACGGACATTCGCAAGACGGACACCGATTGGACCCCGCGCACCCCGCCGCTGGCACAGGAACGTCAGATCACCATTCTGGGCCTTGGTGCCTTAGGCGCGGCTGTGGCCGAGACATTGGTGTCTCTGGGTTTCAACGTCACCGGCTGGTCGCGCAGCCCCAAAGAGATTTCAGGCGTGACCTGTCTGCATGGGGACGACGGGCTAAGAGATGCCCTACACAGCGCCGAGATCGCGGTCCTGCTGCTGCCCAACACCCCTGATACCGAGAACACGCTGAACGCCGAAACCCTAGCGCAGATGCCCAAGGGCGCGTTTATTATAAACCCAGGCCGTGGGGCGTTGATCGATGACGACGCGCTGCTGGCTGCGTTGGATACCGACCAGATCGCCCATGCCACGCTGGATGTGTTCCGCATCGAACCGCTGCCTTCCGAGCACCCCTATTGGGCGCACCCCAAAGTCACTGTTACCCCCCATATCGCCGCTGAAACCCGCGCCAACACAGCAGCACAGGCCGTCGTGGAAAACATCCGCCGCGGCGAATCCCAAGAGCCTTTTTTGCATCTGGTGGACCGCGCCAACGGCTACTGACCCACCCCGTATCGAGGGCGGGATTTGAGTTTATTTGGCAAAATGAAGCTGCAGCCCTGCGCCCCTTCATTTTGCCTCTTAAACTCTCGCCGAGGGCAGGTCAGCTGCGGGCGTTCAGCCCGCTGTCAGACCGCGCCCTTTCAACAAAGCCTCTACCCCCGGCAATCTGCCGCGGAACGCCTTGTACAGCTCCGCCGCATCCTGACTGCCGCCGGTCGACAGGATGTGTTGCTCTAGTGCCGCCGCGCGGTCGGGATCAAAGGCGCTGCCGGCTTCTTCAAAGGCGGCAAAGGCGTCTGCGTCCATCACTTCGGACCACATATAACTGTAGTAGCCGCTGGAATAGCCATCGCCTGAAAAGACGTGGGCAAACTGCGGCGTGGCGTGGCGCATGGTGATCGCGTCGGGCATCCCCAGATCGGCCAGCACCTGCGCCTGTTTCTCCATCGGATCGGCGGGTGCCGCACCGTCGTGGAATTCGAGGTCTACCAGCGCAGAGGCGACATATTCGACCGTGGAAAACCCCATATCAAAGTTTGCAGCCCCCAAAACCTTTGCAAGCATTTCTGCCGGCATCGGTTCGCCTGTCTTGGCGTGGGTGGCGTACTGGCTCAGGACCTCGGGCACCTCCAGCCAATGCTCTAACAGCTGGCTTGGCAGTTCGACGAAATCACGGGCGACCGATGTACCGCTGACGGATTCATAGGTCACGTCCGACAGCATCTGGTGCAGCGCATGGCCGAATTCATGAAAGAGCGTGCGGGCGTCGTCGTAGGACAGCAGCGCAGGCGATGCTTTGGCAAAGTTGCACACGTTCATCACCACCGGCGACTGCACCTCGGGGAATTTAGCCTGAGACCGCATGGCGCTGCACCACGCGCCAGACCGTTTTGACCCGCGCGCAAAATAGTCACCGATGAACACCGCCACATGTTCGCCGTTGCGGGTCACTTCCCACGCGCGACAATCGGGGTGATAGAGCGGCACGTCGAGGGGTTTGAATTCGAGAGAAAAGAGCCGTGTGGCGCAGTCGAAGGCCGCGTCGATCATCCGGTCCAACTGGAAATACGGTTTCAACGCGGCTTCATCGAGATCATGTTCCGCCACCCGCCGTTTTTGCGCATAGTAGCGCCAGTCCCACGGGGCCAGATCGCCGTTTACGCCATCGTCGTGCATCATGCGGGTCAGCACCTCGGCGTCCGCCTCTGCCTGTGCTTTGGCCGGTGCCCAGACATCCATCAGCAGCTGGCGCACGGCCTTTGGCGTTTTCGCCATCTCTGTTTCCAGCTTGTAGGCGGCAAAGTTGTCATAGCCCAGCAGCTTGGCCCGTTCCTCGCGCAGCGCAAGGGTTTCAGCAGCGATGCCGCGGTTATCGGTCTCATTGCCGTTGGCCCCACGCGCCTGCCACGCCAGAAACGCCTTTTCGCGCAGATCGCGACGCGGCGAGAATTGCAGAAACGGCGTGATCAAAGACCGCGAGAGGGTAATGACCGGCGCGCCCGCCTCTTTTTCTTCGCCAGCAGCGCGGGCGGCATCGATGACGAAGTCGGGCAGCCCCTCCAGATCGGATTCTTCCAGCGGCATGAACCAACTGCGTTCATCGGCCAACAGGTTCTGGGTAAACTGTGTCCCCAGCACGGCAAGCCGGTTCTTGATCTCTTTCATCCGCGCATCCGCCGTCCCGTCCAACGCCGCGCCTGCGCGGACAAAGCCGCGGTGGGTCAGCATCAGCACCCGTGCCTGCTCTGGCGTCAGGTCAAAGCTGTCGCGGTTTTCCCAGACCGATGCGACCCGCGCGAACAGCGCCTTGTTGCTTGAGATGTCAGAGAAATGCGCCGACAGCAGCGGCGAGAATTTGCGTTGCAGGTCTTCGCGCACGGGGTTGCTATCGGCCCCTGCGACGGTGAAGAACACGCCCAACACGCGGTCCAGCTGGCTGCCTGCTTCCTCGAGCGCCTCGATCGTGTTTGAGAATGTCGGCTCGTATTCGCACGCGGCGATGGCTTCGATTTCCATGCGGTGCGTCTGCAGCGCCTCGTCCAGCGCAGGGGCGAAATCATCGTCGGAGATCTGGTCGAAGGGGGCAATCTCGAACGGGGTGTCCCAATCATGTAGCAACGGGTTTGTCATGGCGGTCTCCTTTACGGGTCAAGCTATGCACTGCAGCAGGGCAATACAATCGCAATAGCCGCGCGCGGAACCCCCATGACGGGTCGTCTATTCGCCCGCGTCGCCACAGATCGGGCAGTCGTCGCGCTTGGAGACACCGATCACGCGGTTCTCGCCATAAAGCGCGTCATACATCAGCATTTGACCGCGCAGCGGCGCACCGGCACCGGTGATAAGCTTGATAGCCTCGGACGCCATCATCGCACCGATCACACCGGGCAGCGGGCCAATTACACCAGCCTGCGCACAGCTGGGGGCCAGATGTGCCGCAGGGGCCTGCGGGAAGATGCATTGGTAGCAGGGTGCACCCTTTGAAGGGTCAAAGATGCTGAGCTGCCCTTCCCATTGCGACAGTGCGCCCGAAATCAGCGGCAGCCCTGCGGCGACGCAGGTGCGGTTCACCAGATAGCGGGTGTCGAAATTGTCGGTGCCGTCCAGCACCAGATCGTAGTCGGCGAAAAGCTCTGCCGCGATGTCGTCGGTCAGGCGGCGATGGTAGGGGCGCACGGTGACAAAGGGGTTCTGTGCCTCCATCTCGGCTTGGGCTGAAAAGACCTTGGGGGTGCCGATGGCGCTGTCCTTATGGATCACCTGCCGTTGTAGGTTAGCGTTTTCAACGATGTCGTCATCGATCACGCCGATGGTCCCGACACCGGCAGCCGTCAGATATTGCAGCACCGGCGCCCCAAGCCCACCTGCCCCGATGACCAGAACCCGCGCTTGCTTGAGCGCCTTTTGACCCGATCCGCCGACTTCGCGCAGCACGATATGACGGGCATAGCGGTTCAGCTCGGTCTCTGAAAACGTGCCGGTTTGCGCGGCGGGTTTGGTGTCGTTTGCGGGTTCGGCCCGCGCACGCAAGCGGTTCAGCCCCCAGCTATAGCCAAAGATCAGTAGCAAAAATCCGGTCAGCAGTAGCCAAGGCGCCGCCGTACCCCCCGTCGCGACACGCAAGGGATGCGTCGCCGGCAGCAACAGGTTCAAGCCGATCACCAGACCAAACACCATGCCCAACATCACGACCCGTCGTTCGCGTGGCTGGCCAAACGCGGCCCCCGCGCCCCAGATCAGCGCGGCCAGTCCCAAAACCAGCAGCATCAGGCGGCCCCGTCTGAGGCGCGCAGTTTTGGTTGCGTATGTGATTGGCGCATAAGGCCCCCGCTTTGTTTTTCGGGTATTCAGACCCTAAAGCGGCAACCTAAGCATTTTTCCGCCGACACCAACCCAAAACGTAAACGGGCAGGCCCGCAGAGCGGCAAGCGTCGCACCGCTGCATCAGGTTAAAAGACACGCGCCCCCTCGACCCATGTTTCGTGCAGGATCGGCAACCCGTCGAGTCGCGCGAACCGGATCACATCGCCACGTGCCCCGACTTCAAGCGTCCCGCGATCCATCAAGCCCGCACGATGTGCCGGAGCGCGGGTCACCGTCGACAGACCACGCGACAGATCGCCCCAAAGATCGCCCAATTGGAGCGCCGCGATCAACAGCCCCGCGGGCACATAATCCGACGAAAGAATATCAAGCCGGTCTGCCTTGGCCAGATCGAGCGCTGCGACATTGCCGGAATGGGACCCCCCGCGAATGACATTCGGCGCGCCCATAATCGTCGCGATCCCGTTGGCGTGGCAGCGGTTGGCGGCCTCTACGGTGGTGGGAAATTCGGCCAGCCGTACCCCGTAGTCGTGACTGGTATCGACTTGCTCTGCCGTGGTGTCGTCATGACTGGCCAGTGCCGCGCCATAGCGGGCGGCAGCCGCAACCGTCGCGGCCTCATGGGCTTTGCCGTACTGCTTTTGCACGTCGTAAAGATACGCGACATGGCGCTGGAACGCGGCTGCGTCAAAGCTGTGTTTGCCGCGCACGTAGGCCTCGAATTTCGACAGGTCCCGAAACTGGCGCTGACCAGGGGTGTGGTCCATCATAGACACAATGCCCACGCGATCCTCGGGGCCGAACTCTGCCAGCTCTTCGGCCAGCGTTTCCGAACAAATCTCGGCGCGCAGGTGGATGTGGTGGCTGATCCGCAAGGCGCGGGCATCGCGCATGGCCAGAATGGTATCAACCATGCCGCGCGCGTATTTCTGATACTGATGCTCGGCCGAAATCATCGACCCCACGCGGATCGCATCAAACACCGTGGTGATCCCGGTCCCGGCGAGCTCTCGGTCATGGGCGAGGATCGCGGCGCGGTGCGGCCAGTCGACCTTGGGGCGCGGCGACATGTGCCGTTCAAGGTTATCGGTATGCAGTTCCACCAGGCCGGGCGCGATGTAATCCCCCTGCATGTCCCGCGCGCCCTTTGGCACGGCGGCGCCGGTATCGATATTGGTGATCACCCCATCTGCAATGCGGATCGCGCCGGTTTCGACCCTATCGCGCAGAATCAGACGGGCATTGGCGAAAATCGTCTCTTGGGTCATGGCTTTATCTTCTGATTGGATTGGCCAGCCGTACAGGCTGTTTGGGAAAGATGCTGGCGTATTGTGGCAACGGTCTGCGCCAGCGGGCCGTTATTACAGATAACCTGGTGGCGCATACCCGACGGCATCGCGAAATCTGCCCGCGCCAAGCGACGCTCGATCTCGTCTGCGTCCTCGCGGTTTCGCGCAGACAGACGGGATGCAAGCACATCGCGATCCGCGCGCAGCAGGATGACACAGAACCGCGCGAACAAAGCCTGCGCCTGTGGCAAAACGGCCCGCGACAGGTTCACCATCACGTCACGCCCCTGCGCCACCTCCAGTGCCACAGACTGCGGGATACCGTAGTGCCACCCGTGCGCATGCCAGCTAAGAATAAACGCGCCGTCATGCTCGGCCTTCCGAAAGGCACGTTCCGACACGCCGTCAAAATCCTCGCCGCCCAGCGCGGTGGGACGCGAGATCACGCGTCGGGCGAGCACGAGCGACGGGTCTGCCGCAGCCAAACCTTCCATCACGCTGTCTTTGCCAACGCCCGAAGGACCGACGACCGCAATAAACCGTCCCCTCATGCGGCCAGCCCCGGCGTGTACTGCGTCACATCAAACTGGCGGTCGCATATCTCATCGCGGGCGGCGTGGTCATGGAAGATACCAATGATCGCAGCGCCCCGCGCCTTCGCCTCGGCAATCATCGCAAGCACGGTGGCACGGTTTGTCGGGTCAAGACTGGCGGTAGGTTCATCCAGCAAAAGCGCCGGATAGGGATAGGCAAAACCGCGCGCGATATTCACGCGCTGCTGCTCCCCGCCAGAGAAGGTCGTGGGGCTCAGCTGCCACAGGCGTTCGGGGATGTTCAGTCTGTGTAACAGGGTTTTTGCCTGCGCCTCGGCCGTCGCTCGGTCCGATCCGGTCGCCATCAGCGGCTCGGCCACTACATCCAGTGTCGAGACACGCGGCACGACCCGCAGGAACTGGCTGACATAGCCCAACGTCGTGCGGCGCAGCTGGATCACCTGGCGTGGTGCCGCGGTTACGACATCCAGATCGCCTACCATAATCCGGCCCGACTGGGTCAGATAATTGCCGTAAATCATCCGCATCAGGGTCGATTTGCCGGCCCCCGACGCGCCCACCAAGGCAATACATTCCCCCTGTGCCACCGACAGCGACGCCCCCGCCATAACAGAGATTTCGGCAGCCCCCTGATTGTGCAGCACAAAGGATTTCGATACGTTTTCAACAGTAATCATCGGGTTCATACCTGTAGGACAGAGGAAACAAGAAGCTGCGTATAGGCATGCTGCGGATCGTCGAGCACCTGATCGGTCAGGCCGCTCTCGATGACATGGCCGTCTTTCATCACCATCAGCCGGTCGGCGAGCAATCGCACCACAGCCAGATCGTGGGTCACGATGATGGCGCTCAGCCCCATTTCGCGCACGAGACCACGCAGCAGATCCAGCAATCGCGCCTGTACGCTGACATCCAGACCGCCGGTAGGTTCGTCCATGAATACCAACCGCGGGCCCGTCACCAGATTGCGCGCGATCTGAAGCCGTTGCTGCATCCCGCCGGAAAAGGCCGTGGGGCGGTCGTCGATCCGGTCGGCGCTGATCTCGACCCGGCCCAGCCAGTCGATCGCCTTGTCCCGGATGTCTCCGTAGTGGCGTGCGTTCACGGCCATCAGCCGTTCGCCGACATTGCCGCCCGCACTGACGTTCATGCGCAACCCGTCGCGGGCATGTTGATGAACGAATGCCCAGTCAGTGCGCGACAGCATGCGGCGTTCGGGCTCGCTCATCGTGACAGTATCGCGCAAGCCCTCAGTGCGGGTGTCAAAGCGCACCGCACCTGCGTCGGGCTGCAAATGCCCCGCCATACAGTTCAGCAAGGTCGACTTCCCCGACCCGCTTTCCCCGACGATGCCCATTACCTCGCCCGGATAAAGATCAAAGGACACATCCGTGCACCCGATCCGCGCGCCGTACATCTTGGCGATGCCTTCCACTTGCAACAACGGGGTCATGCCGCGTCCTCCGCCAAAGGGGTGCCCTGGGCGCCACAATGCCCCGCCGCACAGCGAGTGCCGCAGTAATCCGTATCCGAACACATGAACATCCGACCGCCGGCATCATCCATGATCAGCTCGTCCAGATAGCTGTCTGTCGCGCCGCACAGATCACAGGCGTGATCTGCTTTGGTCGGCTCGAACGGGTAGTCATCAAAATCCAGACTGACGACATGGGTATAGGGCGGCACCGCATAGATACGCTGTTCACGGCCCGCGCCGAACAACTGGATACCTGCCATCTCCAGCTTTGGGTTGTCGAACTTCGGGATCGGCGACGGGTCCATGACATAGCGGCCCTCGACCTTCACCGGATAAGCATAGGCGGTGGCAATCGCACCATGCTGGCTGATGTCCTCGTAAAGTTTCACGTGCATCAATCCGTATTCTTCAAGGCTGTGCATCTTGCGGGTCTCTACCTCTGATGGCTCGAGAAACCGCAGCGGTTCGGGGATCGGCACCTGATAGACAAGGATCTGGTCCTCGCGCAGGGGCGCTTCGGGGATGCGGTGACGGGTCTGGATCACGCTGGCCTCGGTGGTGGCTTCGGTCACGGCGACACCCGCCGTTTTCTCGAAAAACCGTCTGATAGAGACTGCATTGGTGGTGTCATCGGCCCCCTGATCGATCACCTTGAACCGGTCTTCGGGCGTCAATACCGCCGCCGACACCTGTACACCGCCCGTGCCCCAGCCATAAGGCATCGGCATCTCGCGGCTGGCAAAAGGCACTTGGTAGCCCGGGATCGCCAGCCCTTTCAGGATCGCGCGGCGGATCATGCGTTTGGTCTGCTCGTCCAGATAGGCGAAGTTATAGTCGCTCATGACGCCACCCCTTCCTTCATTTTGCCTGTTAAACTCCCCCCGGAGGGGCCCTTCCCGTCGGCTTGTTCCCCCGCCTGCGACCCTGCCTGCGCCTCCCGGCGTAGCTTGCGGATCAGCTCCAGTTCGGATTGGAAATCGACGTAGTGGGGCAGTTTGATATGCTCCAGAAACCCCGTCGCCTGAATATTGTCGGCGTGGTACAGCACGAATTCCTCGTCCTGCGCGGGTGCGCCCAGATTATCCTCGCCCAACTCCTTCCAGCGCAGCGCGCGGTCGACCAGCGCCATAGAGATCGCCTTGCGTTCGGTCATGCCAAAGACCAGCCCATAGCCCCGCGTGAACTGTGGCGGCTCCGTCTTAGAGCCGGTGAACTGATTGACCGTCTCGCATTCAGTCAGGGTGATTTCGCCGATGTCGATGGCAAAACCCAATTCGGGTATGTCCATCTCTACGGCCACGGCACCGATGCGCAGCTCTGCCACAAAAGCGTGGTTGCGTGCGTAGCCCCGTTGGGTGGAGTAAGCCATGCCAAGGATAAACCCCTCATCCCCCCGCGTTAGAGCCTGCAATCGCAAGGCACGGCTAGCCGGAAGCTCCAGCGGGCTGCGGGTCAGATCGTCAGGTTTCTCTGCTCCTGCGGGTTCCGTCTGAATCAGGTCCTCGCGGTCAAGAAAGCCCATGATATGAGGCGTTTCACCCTCATTAGGCTCTGTTTGCGGCATCTCTGCGACCTCTCCATCGGCGGCGAGTTTGAAGTCCAGCAGACGGTGGGTATAGTCGAATGTCGGCCCCAGAACCTGCCCGCCCGGTGCGTCCTTGAACGTGGCCGAGACACGGCGGTCACACGCCATCGCAGCGGTGTCCACCGGATTAGAGCCGCCAAAACGGGGTAGCGTGGTGCGGTAGGCCCGGATCAGAAAGATTGCCTCGATCAAATCACCACGCGATTGTTTGATCGCCAGCGCGGCAAGGTCGGGATCATAAAGCGACCCTTCCGCCATCACGCGATTGACGGCCAGCGTCATCTGTTCGCGGATCTGATCGACGCCCAGTTCCGCCACATCGCGATCACCGCGCCGTTCCTCGGCCAGCCACGCATGGGCGTTGTCGATGGCGCGTTCGCCCCCTTTGACTGCAACATACATCAGCGAACCCTCGTCGTGCGTGGCAGCGCAGCAAGCCGGTCTGCGCAAGTAAAAATGAAATCCAGCCCCAGTGGGAACAGCATGGCATTCGCTTGAAAAGCAGCGCAGTCCGGCAGCGACAGGCTAGCGGTATCCTTGATGCCCGGCCCGCTCAGGGTCGCACCATGGGAGGACAGCTCGGGCATTTCGACGATCAGCGTTGCTGACCTATCGGGGTATTCTGCGGTGCCGATGGCGAACTTTGCGAGAGGCAGATCATCCCAGCCCCCCACGGCGAACATCGCCTTATCGGCAGGCGCAAAAGGCGCGCCGGTTTGAAAGGTAATCCAGTCGCGCACATCTTGCGTATCACAGGCCGCCCCCAGATAGATCGGCGTATCGGGATCACACAGCGTCAGGATCGCGGTACTTGCTGCCACGCTAAGCGGCGCGGGCGCGGTGGCACCTGATACGTCACAAATCGTGCCGGGGCGGGCCATGGCGGTCATCAGCCCGCGAAAGGCGCGGGCGGCGTCGATTGGGGCGTTGGTAAAACCGCCCTCCAAAGCATGGGCCTGCATCAGTCTTCCCCTCGTACCATTGTAAAGAAATCCACCTTGGTCGCCGCCGCCTTGGCCGCGCGGGTGGCCTTGGCCGTGTCACGCGCCTTGCGCAGGGGGGCAAGTATCGCGGCCTCTACCTGCGTCGCTGCTTCGGTTTGCATCAATGCGTCAATCAGCGCTGTCTGCAGCGCGTGGTCCTTGCTGCGGCCCTGCACATAGCCGTGACCGACCGTACCGCAGCCCAGTTTGACCGAGGCGCGGGTGACGGACATTTCGCCAAGGTTAAACGCGGCACCCACGGCTCCTGCCCGCCCGCGCACCATCACGCCGCCAATCTCTGGCGCGCGCAAAATACTGTGATCGGGGTGGGTGTCATAGGCGGTCCACAGGCGTGCGATCTCGGCTGCGGGGGATTTAGCGAGCAGCCCCAACCACGACTTACGAGGCGCGTTGGGGTCGATTTCTGAGTTCATCATATTCATCTAGACACCTTTTCGAGTTGTCTATACAACTAGACAAATACTACCTGTGACGCCGACCAGCGCCAAGCCCTCCTTTTGCGAAATATTTGTGACATGCCCCAACGCACCCCGATCTGGACCGCCATCGCCCATAGTCTGCGCAGCGACATCGCAGCGGGTGTATATGGCCCTGACGACAAGCTGCCGACCGAAAGCGCGCTTGCTGCGCGGTTCGGGGTGAACCGGCATACGGTGCGCCATGCGATAAAGGCGCTGACGGACGAAGGGCTGGTCCTGCCGCGGCGCGGTGCGGGGGTGTTTGTGACCTCTACCCCTACCGATTACCCCATTGGCCGCCGCGTCCGTTTTCACCAAAACCTCACCGCACAGGGGCGCATTCCGGGCAAGGAGTTCCTGACGCTGGAAACCCGCACCGCACGGCCCGAGGAAAGCAGCGCGCTTGCCTTGGCCGAGAACGCCCAGGTGCAGGTCTGCGAGGGGCTTTCCTTTGCTGATGATCAGGTGATCGCGCTGTTTCGCAGCGTCTTCTCTGCCGCGCGCTTCCCCGACATGCTGGCGCATCTTGAACAGGCGCAATCGGTGACGGCGGCGCTGCGACTGGGGGGGGTGACGGACTACACCCGTGCCTCGACCCGCATCAATGCCAAGCTCGCCAGCGCCACCCAAGCCTTGCATCTGCGCGTGACTGAGGGCGCGCCGATCTTACGCACGATCAACCTGAACGTGGATGATCAAGGCCAACCGCTGGAATACGGGCGCACGTGGTTTGCGGGGGACAAAGTGACCCTAACACTGGCAGATTCCTGAGGCGGCCGGCGTTATTCGTACCGTTCCAGAAACGCCTCTGCTGAAAGCGATCGGAAGTCCCCAAGCGCGCGGTGCAGCGCGTCGTGGGACCAGTCCCACCATGCCAGTGCCATCATGCGGTCGGCGATACTTGGGCTGAACCGCGCGCGCAGCGGCACTGCAGGGATGCCCGCTACGATCATATAAGGGGCGACGTCCTTGGTCACGATCGCCCCGCCCGCCACAACGGCCCCGTGGCCGATCGTTACCTCTGGCCGGACCTGTGCGCCGTTGCCCAGCCACGTGTCGTGTCCAAGGGTGACGCGCCGCCCACGACGGTGCGCGAACCAAGCGTCATCGTCATTCGCATCGTCAAAGTAGTCGCCTGCACGGTAGTGAAAGTGATGCAGGCTGGCTTTCTCCATCGGGTGGTCTGTGGCCCCAATCCGCACATAGGCCGCGATGTTTGCAAACTTGCCCACGGTGGTGTTGGCAATGTCGGCGTAGCGGTCGCAGTAGCTATAGTCACCAAACTGGCTGTGCGCGATACGCGACCCGCGTCCAACCTCTGTGTAGGCTCCGAATGTCGCATCTTTGATCTCGCAGTCGGGGTGCATGTAGGGGGTGTCAGCAGTAAGACGCGGCATCAGTGACCACCCTCGTCGCCATTGATCAGCTTGCGGCGCAGCCAGCCCGAAAAGCTGTCCATCGCCATGACCATCAGCACGATCAGCACGATGTAGTAGGTCACCTCTTCCCAGTCCTTCTGGGTGGCAATCGCCTGGGTCAGCAGCAAACCGATGCCGCCACCGGTGATCGCCCCGATGATCGTCGCGGACCGCGTATTGGATTCAAGGAAATACAGGATCTGGCTCAGCAGCACCGGCACGATTTGCGGGATCACCCCAAAGCGATAGCGTTGCAGCGGTTTCGCCCCGGTGGAGGTGATGCCTTCGATCTGTTTGCCGTCCACATTCTCAAGCGCTTCCGAGAACATCTTGCCGAAGGACCCCGTGTCGGTCAGCAGGATCGCCAGTGCCCCCGTCAGCGGCCCCGGCCCAAAGGCCCGCGATAAGACGATGGTCCAGATCAGCCCGTCAACCCCGCGCAGAAAGTCGAACATGCGCCGTGCAGCAAAGCGCAAGGACCGCAGCGGGGTAAAGTTCTTGGCGGCCAGAAACCCCAGCGGCAAAGCGATGATCGCTGCGCCAAACGTGCCAAGGAATGCCATCAACAACGTCTCGTACAACGCCCAAGCCACATCGCCATGACGCCACATGCGGTTGGTCCAGAAATCGTGGAAAATCGCGCCTGCTTCGCCGCTGACCGCGCGCCCCAGCAGTGCAACAGGGCCAAGCCCGTGATAGGGGCTATCGAGCGTGAAAAAGAACAGCTCCCAGCCGTAGTTGTACTTGAACACCTCGGTCCGGTTGCGGGTGATCGTCAGGCGCCCTGCATCCGTGTTAATCATCACACGGTTCTTGGATGCGCTGATATAGTCGGGGATATCGCCGGGCGGGAATGTCGCCTGAACGCCGCGCTGTCCCGGTTCGGCCACCACGGTACCATAGCCCGGGATGTCATAGGTCACTTGCGGGCCGAAGGTCACGATATGCCCGCCCCCCAGATCAGCAACGGGGCGATCCCCCAGCGTAACCCAGTCAGGGGCCGTACCGGTTTCATATGCGCCCTTACGCTCGCCTTCGATTGCGATGGAAAACGCGCCGTCACGGTTGTCCTGCGTGACATGGGTTTTGTAGCTATAGGTATCAGACACCAGCGTGCGGGCGTTGCCGACGTTGATCCGATCCCCCAGCCCCGCAATATCAAAGGCAAAGAAGATATAGACGAAATAGGCCAGCGCAATCAGGGGCAGCGCCAAAGCGGTCATCCGCTTGCGCGAGAAGTGCACCATCGTCTGGGCGTGAAGGGCGGTCGCGGTCATAGGGTCACCTTTGCACTCGGCAGTCCGTGGGTCAGACGGTTACGGAAAACGGAAGAAAGCTGATCGACGATCACAATCGTCAGGAACAGCAAAAGGAAGATGGCGGCAGCCTCGTCGAACTTGCCCTGCCCCCAGCTCATGGTGTTGCGCAGGTCGTAGCCGATGCCCCCTGCCCCGACGAAGCCAAGGATCGCAGAGGCGCGGATGTTGATCTCGAACCGCAGCAGAGCATAGCTGACGTAGTTCGGGGCCACTTGCGGGATTACCCCCAGCCACATGCGCTGGCTCCAGCTGGCCCCGACAGAGGCAAGACCTTCTACCGGTTTGAGAGAGGCGTTTTCATTCACCTCGGAAAAGAGCTTACCCAACGCACCGATGGTATGCAGCGCAATGGCAATCATCGCGGGCACTGGCCCGCCGCCCAGCATAAAGATCAACACCAGCGCGATGACGATCTCGGGGACGGCGCGCAACAGGTCCAGCACGCGGCGCAAGGGACCGACCAGCCACGGCAGAGGGGCAAGCCCGCGCGTGACCATCAGCGACAGAAACAGACCGATCATTGCGCCTAGCAGGGTCGACGCCGCGGCAATATTCACCGTCTCGATCAACGAAGGCAGGTATTTCGCCATATATCCGGGTAAAAGGTGCCCGCGCTCAATCGCTTCGGCGATCACGTCAGCGGGGAAATCGAGAACGTTCGGCAGCCCGTCCCAGAACCCGCCTGCATTGCGGTCGCCCGCGGTATTAAAGCCGCCCACCAGCAGCGCCACAAAAAGGATCAACAGCACCAGATTCATCCAGCGCTTCGATCTGGCCAGCGCCAGATAGCTGTCCTGAATCCCTGCTCGGTCGGGGTTGGTATGCGATGTCGCAGTCATGGGAAGCCTTTACGTAAAAATGCTGACCCCGATGAGGATCGGAGCCAGCGACAGTGCTTAAATTACTTTAATCAATTCGATTTTGCCTTGCGTGCCTCGATGATCGACACATAGGCGTCATGGGTGATCGGATCGAAACCAAGGCTGTCCCCTGCGGCAACGCCATAGGTACAGTCGGGATCGGTTTCATACAGGGTGTCCACCAGCGTGGTCATCTTGTCTTTGACGTCCTGCGGCAGATCACTGCGCAAAACGACGGGGCCTTCAGGGATCGGCTTAGAGCGCCAGATTTCCACCAGATCGTTCATATCAACCAGCCCCGAATCCACCGCTTTGCGCAGCGCCCCCGAGTTATAGCCGTCTTCCCAGTTGCCCTGACCGTCGGCCCAGGTCACCCCTGCGTCGATGTCGCCATTGTTGACCGCAACGATTGTCTGCTCGTGACCGCCGGTGAATTTGACCTCCCCAAAGTAGCCACCGGACTCCATGGTGATCCCTTCGCCCATCTGCGGGATCTCGATCGACGGGATCAGATAGCCTGAGGTCGAGTTCGGATCGCCAAAGCCAAAGACCTTGCCCTTGACGCCTTCGAGCTTGGTGATGCCGCTGTCGGCGCGGGCAAACCCGATGGAGTGGTAGCCATAAGACCCGTCCAGGTTCATTTTAACCAGTACAGGCTCAACCGCTTCGGGGTCTTGCAGATACACCGCCGCATAGCCCGAAGCGCCCAGCCACGCCATGTCCAGCGTGCCGCCCAGCAGACCCTGAATAACGCCGTTATAGTCGGCAGGGGCGAAAATCTTGGTCGGCACACCCAATGCATCTTCGGTCATGACGCGCATACATTCGTTAGAATTCATCCGGTCTTGGGCGTTCTCCCCGCCCAGAATACCGATACGGAATTCAGAGATGGCTTCGGCCTGTGCAGCCGCACCCGTCGCAAGGGTTGTCGTCGCCAGAGCAGCAGCAAGTAACTTGTTCATCGGTCGTCTCTCTTCTTTTGCAGATAGGCCCCCAAGGAACGGAGGCAGGGGTGATAGAAAAAACGAAGGGCTATAGCGCCGCCACCACCTTGGGACGGGCGGACAGCGTTTCGATCTGGGTCGATGTCGTCGCTTCGGAAAAGCTGGCATCCGCCCCGTAAATGTCGCGTGCCACACCGGTGGTCAGCTGCGCAGGCGTGCCGTCAAACACGATCCGCCCCTGCCGCATGCCGATCACGCGGTCGCAATAGCGGCGGGCTGTATCCAGCGTATGCAGGTTCGCGATCACCATGCGCCCGTCCTGCTCGTGGATGTCGCGCAGCGCCTGCATCACCAGCTGCGCATTCATCGGATCAAGCGAGGCGATGGGTTCATCCGCGAGGATAATCGTCGGGTCCTGCATAAGCGCGCGCGCAATGGCGACACGTTGCTGCTGCCCGCCCGATAGGGCCTCGGCACGTTTGGGCGCGTGTTCAGCGATGCCCAGACGATCAAGGATATCAATGGCGCGGACAATGTCGTCTTGGGGAAAGATGTTGAACATCGTCGACAGTGTAGACCGGCGGTTTAACGTGCCGTGCAGCACGTTCGACACCACATCCAGCCGGGGCACCAGATTGAACTGCTGAAAGATCATTGCGCAGTGGGATTGCCAGTCACGCTTCTCTGATCCGCGCAGCTTGGTGATGTCGCGCCCGTTCACCAGTATCTCGCCCGAGCTGGCGGGGGTCAGACAGTTCATCATCCGCAGCAGCGTCGATTTACCGGCACCGGAACTGCCGATGATGCCGATCATCATCGGACGGTCGACGGAAAAGCTCGCTGCGTGAACGGCTGTATTCGCGCCAAATGTTTTCGTGACGGCTTGAAGCTGAAGCATTCGGTTCCCCTTTTTTCGGGAAACCTACGGCTGCATTAAGTCACATTCATTTCAGCTATGTTAAAGTTTCGCGACAGCGCAACCCTTTGCGATCAGACCCTATTTCAGCCCCGTAGAGCCGAATCCCCCGCCGCCCCGTGTCGTGTCCGACAAGGCGTCCACCTCGACACAGTCGTATTGCTGGACCTGTGCAATAACGGCCTGGGCGATCCGGTCACCGTGCCGCATCACGAAAGGCGCATCCCCCACATAGTACAGCCCGACCATCACCACGCCGCGATAGTCTTCGTCCACGGTCCCTGGCGCGTTGGGGATTAAAAACCCGTGCTTTAACGCAAGACCGGACCGCGGCCTGATCTGCATCTCGGTCCCGCGGGGCAGCTCCACCGAAAACCCTATAGAGATCAGGCTGATCTGCCCTTTGACAAATGTTAACGGGCCATCCGGCAGGAATGCGCGCAGGTCCATCCCCGCAGCCCCCGCCGTGGCATAAGCCGGAAGCGGCAGGTCATCATTGCCGCTGACACGTTTGAATTTAATCTCCGCCATCATTCGCTCCGCGACGCCCGCTCGGACGTTTTCCAAATGGTTCAAAATCCTCGCCGAAGGCAAGAAAACTCTAGCTTAACGCGTCTGCAATGCGTGCCGCCAAATGCTGCGCCACCTGATCCTTGCCCATGCGCGGCCAGCTTTCGGCACCCGCGTCCGAAATCAGGGTCACGGCGTTTTCTGCCCCGCCCATAATCCCCGTGGCTGGCGACACATCATTGGCGACAATCCAGTCACAGCCCTTGCGCAAACGTTTGGCGGTGGCGTTTTCCACCACATCATTGGTCTCGGCGGCAAAGCCCACGACCAGCTGCGGACGCCGTGCGCCTGCTGCGCTGACAGTCTTGAGAATATCAGGATTTTCCGCAAAGCTCAGCACCGGCAAGCCGTCTTTCGACTTTTTCAACTTTCGGTCGCTGGCGCTAGCCATACGCCAATCGGCCACAGCTGCCGCAAACACGCCGGCGTCGACGGGCAATGCCGCCTCTACCGCCTCTTGCATCTGCTGTGCCGTTTGCACCCGGATCACCTCTACCCCGTCGGGGGGGGGCACATCGGCGGGACCGGTGACAAAGATCACATCTGCTCCCAAAGCAGCCAGCGCGCGGGCAATCGCCGTGCCCTGCGCCCCTGACGACCGGTTCGCGATATAGCGCACAGGATCAATGGGTTCATGCGTCGGGCCAGAGGTCACCAGAATACGCCGGCCCTTCAGCGGGCCATCCGCCAGCTTCGCCTCTATTGCCGCAACTATTTCAAGCGGTTCGGACATACGGCCCGGGCCGAATTCCCCGCAGGCCATATCACCGTCGTTGGGCCCGACGACGCTGATGCCATCGCCGCGCAAAACCGCAAGGTTGCGCTGCGTTGCAGGGTGATCCCACATGCGCACATTCATTGCTGGCGCGACCAACACCGGCGTATCCGTCGCCAACAATAAGGTAGAGGCCAGATCATTCGCTGCACCCGTCGCCATCTTGGCCATCAGATCAGCCGTGGCAGGGGCGACAACAACCAGATCAGCGACGCGGCTCAGCTGGATATGCCCCATCTCTGCCTCGTCACCCAGATCGAATAGGTCACGATACAGCTTTTGCCCCGCCAGCGCAGAGACAGACAAGGGTGTCACGAACTCCTCGCCCGCGCGGGTTAAAACAGGGGTGACAACAGCACCGCGCTCACGCAGACGGCGGATCAGATCAAGGGATTTGAAGGCGGCAATACCGCCCCCGATTATAAGCAGAATATGTTTGCCAGCCAGCATGATCGCCCCCATCGTCGGTGTTTGGCCAGACAATAGGGGGGCGGGTCATTTTGCGCCAGCCCGTTCCTGCGCAATGCGGCGCGGAAGACAGGCCAGTGCTACCGGTACAGACCGCCGGATCACATCAGGAAATGGCGCACCTCGGACGATTGCGTTTCAAGCGTCTTGCGCATCTTACCAAATGCAGCAGCCTCAAGCTGGCGTACACGCTCTTTTGACAGGCTCAGCTCTGCGCCAAGGCTTTCCAATGTGCGGGGCTGGTCACGCAATTTGCGTTCGCGCACGATAAACTGCTCGCGTTCGTTCAGCGCCTGCATCGCCGAGAACAACCAATTGCGCAGCGTCAATGTGTCGTGACTATCCTCGACCCGTTCGGCAGCTTGCGCGCTATCATCGACCAGCGCATCGATCCATTCGCGGCCCTCGTCCTCGGCAGATTGCGTCGCATTCAAAGAAAAGTCCGATCCCGACAGGCGGCCTTCCATCATCTCGACGTCATGCATCGGCACGCCAATCTCGGTAGAGATCATCTGCCGCAGCTGGTGGCGATCCAATGTCTCGCCCGCGGCCTGAGCTTCACGCTCCAACCGCGCCTGGACACGACGCATATTGAAAAACAGGGATTTTTGCGAGGACGTCGACCCGGTACGGACCATCGACCAATTGCGCATGACGTGATCTTGAATGCTCGCCTTGATCCACCAAACGGCATAAGTGGAAAAGCGTACCCCGCGATCAGGATCAAACTTGTCGGCGGCTTTCATCAGGCCCAGTCCGGCCTCTTGAACAAGATCGTTCATCGATGCGCCATAGCGCTTGAATTTACCCGCCATCGAAATAGCTAAGCGCATGTAGGCCGTGATCAGCCGATGCAGTGCTTGCTCATCACGCTGGTCACGCCAAGCATATGCGAGCCTCAGTTCTGTCTCCGCATCCAAAAGCTCTGCTTTCATTGCGGTGCGGGTCAAAGAAAAGTCACGTGATTGCGCAAGCGTCATGATGTCCATCCCTACAAACTAGGCACATGTCCTTGCGCCTTTTCATGTAAACGCGGAAAACCGCCAGTTGGTTCACGTGGATTCGAAAAAGAATTGGCTTTTCGTCCGCTGCCCGCTTTGACTTTGGCGCAGCAACGCTAAATAAATTGCAAACCACCCGCGGCAAAAGGCGCTTTGATCATGACAATTTGGCATTGGGTGCGCCACGGCCCGACTCACGAAAAAAACTTTGTCGGCTGGCGCGATGTCCCTGCTGATCTGTCCGATCACGCATTGATCGCTCGGCTGAACGCCCATCTGCCACAGTCCTCGGTTTTGATCTCCTCCGATCTGATCCGTGCCTCTGCCACGGCCGATACGCTCGCCTCGGACAGCCGAATGCGCCTGCCGCACGATCCTGACCTACGCGAGCTTGATTTCGGGCTGTGGGACGGTAAGCACGCCCGCGATGTGTCACAAAGCCATCCGGAGCTCAGCCGCGCCTACTGGACCACCCCTGGCGATATTGCGGCCCCCGAAGGCGAAAGCTGGAACGACGCGGCCCACCGCATCAACGCAGCCGTTGACCGGATCACCCAAGCCCACCCGAACACGCACATCATCGCTGTGGCGCATTTCGGCGTGATATTGACCCAAGTCCAACGCGCGCTTGGCGTCGATGCCCATGCCGCAATGGCGCATAAGATCGACAACCTCTCTGTCACTGATATTCACATCACGCCACGCGGCTGGGACATTGGCACCATCAACTATCAGGTCTGACGGTCACCCGCGCCCTGCTTCATTTTGCCAAATAAACTCAAATCCTCCGGTTTCCACATCCGTTAACGCTTCTTAAACACCCCCGCCCTACCCCTGAAGGCACGACAGGACAGCAGGGGAACAATGGTCGCACGGGCATATACGGTCGCATTCCAAGGCATCGACGCGCGCATCGTCGAGGTGCAATGCGCGTTGTCGGCCGGAATGCCGGCCTTTTCCATCGTGGGCCTGCCCGACAAAGCGGTGTCAGAAGCACGTGAAAGGGTGCGCGCCGCCCTTGGCGCGATGGCGATTGCCTTGCCCAGCAAACGGATCACAATCAATCTCAGCCCTGCCGACCTCCCGAAAGAGGGCAGCCATTTCGACCTTCCCATTGCGCTGGCGTTATTGGGGGCGATCGATATCCTCCCGCATGATGTCATCCAAAGTACCGTTGCTTTAGGCGAACTGTCACTAGACGGCAGCCTGATCCCCGTGATCGGCGCGCTGCCCGCTGCGATGGCAGCTGCGGAAAACGGGCGCAGCCTGCTCTGCCCCGCCGCCTCCGGGGCCGAAGCCGCTTGGGTGGGCAATGCACAGGTGATCGCGGCCCCGAGCCTCGGCGCAGTCGTGCGTCACTTTACCGGACAGTCCCCCCTCCCCGCAGCTACGCCGGGCGAGGTGACACAAAGCCCCAGCCGTCACGACCTGCGCGACGTCAAAGGTCAGGAACGCGCCAAACGTGCGCTTGAGATTGCGGCAGCGGGGCGGCATCATCTGATGTTCGTCGGCACCCCCGGATCGGGCAAATCCATGTTGGCGGCACGGTTGCCCTCGATCCTGCCTGCGCTCACCCCGCAAGAGGCGCTTAGCACCTCTATGATCCATTCGCTGGCGGGGCTGATGGACGATGGGGGCATCTCGCGCGTGCGGCCCTTTCGCGAACCGCATCACACAGCGTCTATGGCGGCGATTATCGGCGGTGGTCGTCTCGCCAAACCCGGAGAGGTCAGTCTGGCGCATAATGGCGTGTTGTTTATGGACGAATTCCCCGAATTCCCCCGCACCGTGCTGGAAACTCTGCGCCAACCGGTTGAGACGGGTGAGGTCATGATCGCCCGTGCGAATGCGCATGTGAAATACCCGTGCAAATTCATGCTCGTGGCCGCAGCCAACCCCTGCAAATGCGGCTACCTCAGCGATCCGTCCCGCGCCTGCAGCAAGGCCCCCGCTTGTGGTGAGGATTACATGAGCCGCGTTTCCGGCCCCCTCCGCGACCGGTTTGACCTGCGCATTGATGTACCCCCTGTGGGGTATACGGACCTGGACCTGCCGCCCAGTGCCGAAGGATCGGCCCACGTGGCCCAGCGTGTCCTTGCCGCACGATGTCGCCAGCACGACCGGTTTGCGGGACATCCCACCGCAACTTTAAACGCCGATGCCGAAGGGGGGCTGCTTGAACAGATTGCCACACCTGACACCGAGGCCCGCGCCCTGCTGTCGCGCGCGGCAGAGCGGTTTCATCTATCGGCCCGAGGGTATCACAGGGTCTTGCGCGTCGCGCGCACCATCGCGGATCTAGAAGGGGTCACTGACGTCCGTAAACCGCATCTTGCCGAAGCGCTCAGCTTTCGTCTGCCGTCGATGGCACTTGCTTGATCCACTGTGTCAGCGCATCCAGCGTGGTACGCGCCTCTGGCAAAAAGTTGTGAAAAATTGGCCAGACATGGGGAAGATCATGTTCCTCCACCAGCGTCACGTTGACGTTTTGATCCTGTAGATACGTCGACATGCGCCGCGCATCATCCCGCAGGATTTCGGTCGAGCCGACTGTGATCCAGACTGGCGGCGCACCGCGATAATCGGCGCGCAGCGGGCTCACTGCAGGGTCGCTCGGGTTTGCCCCCGCCAGATACATCTCTGCCATAAGACCGGCCTGCGCCGCCGGCAAAACGGCCTCTCGCGCAGCATTCTCGCGAAAGCTGACCCCCTCGTGCAGGAAATCTGTCAGTGGTGAAAACACAAACAGCGCACGCGGCAATGGACCTGCGTCAGCGCATAAACGGCTTAGCAGATTGAACGCCAGCGCGCCCCCTGCGCTGTCGCCGCCGAGGATAATATTGTGCGCAGCCACGCCGCTGTCCAGCACCGCCTGATAAGCCGCGGCAACATCTTGGATCGCGGCGGGAAAGGGTGCTTCGGGGGCAAGACGATAATAGGGCAACACCGCCGCCGCGCCAAGCCGCTGCGCCAATGCGCCCAGCATGGCACTGTGGGTATCGGGGCTGCCAAAGATAAAACCACCGCCGTGGATGTAGAAGATGACCAGATCGGATCGCGTCTGTGCCGGGGACACC
Source organism: Sulfitobacter sp. M22 (assembly GCF_021736025.1). Classification (NCBI taxonomy): domain Bacteria; kingdom Pseudomonadati; phylum Pseudomonadota; class Alphaproteobacteria; order Rhodobacterales; family Roseobacteraceae; genus Sulfitobacter; species Sulfitobacter sp. M22. The sequence goes on from NZ_WMEC01000001.1 coordinate 2,147,187, forward strand.
CGCAGAACCTCGCCCGCGCCGGTCAAACGGCTGCGCGTGATCTTCGTGCGGCGCGGTGCCCGGAACAGCAGCCGCGCGGTTCTGGCGAAATCACGCCGGATCTTGTGAACGTCGCGCGTCCGCGCCAACTTGCGCTTCTCTACCAAACGCAAATAGCCGTTCAGCAGAGGGCGCAGCAGGCTCATGCGCGTTTGCGCTCGATTGCTTCCCAGATTTTACCGGCGATGTTGGTGCCGTCGAACCGTTCAAGCTCTTGGATACCGGTGGGGGAGGTCACGTTGATCTCTGTCAGATAGTCACCGATCACATCGATGCCGACAAAAATCTGACCCTTTTCACGCAGCAACGGCCCGATTGCGGCGCAGATTTCCAGGTCGCGCTCTGTCAGGCCCACCTTTTCAGGACGCCCCCCCACATGCATGTTTGACCGTGTTTCACCCTCTGCCGGGACACGGTTGATCGCGCCCACGGGTTCACCATCGACAAGGATCACGCGTTTATCGCCCTTGGACACGGCAGGCAGGAATTTCTGCACAATCAACGGCTCGCGCGAGAAACCGCTGAACAGTTCATGCAGTGAGCCCAGATTGCGGTCATTCGCATCCAGCCGGAAGACACCCGCACCGCCATTGCCATACAGCGGCTTGAGGATGACGTCTTTGTGCTTGGCTTTGAATGCTTTGATCGTGTTCAGATCGCGGGCGATGGTCGTGGGCGGGGTGAGCTGCGGGAAATCCAGCACCAGTAGTTTTTCGGGATAGTTGCGCACCCAGAACGGGTCATTCACCACCAGCGTTGTGTCTTTGAGACGGTCCAGCAAATGCGTAGAGGTGATGTAGTGCATGTCGAAGGGCGGATCTTGGCGCAGCCAGACCACGTCGAAATCTGCCAGATCGACTTCGCGCTCGGGACCCAGCGTGGCATGGTCACCTTGCACACGCTGTACGGTCAGGTCATGGCCCCGCGCCGTGATGCGCCCCTCTTGATAGGCGAGATGGTCGGGGGTGTAGTAGAAAAGCGTATGCCCGCGGGCCTGCGCCTCCTCTGCGAGACGAAAGCTGCTGTCCGCGTTAATGTTCACGTCCCCGATCGGGTCCATCTGAAAGGCGATTTTCATAAGGGGTCTCCCTGTTGTTCCTTTCTAGATGGCGCAGCAGGGCGTGGGGTGCAATGGGTCAGTCGTGCCCGAAGGCGTTTTCAAGGATGCGCAGGTCACCGGTTTGATCGACCAAAGCCACGTCGAACCGTACGTCCGTCAGCGCGCCTTTGGGTTCGCCGCCGATGAATTCTTCGGCAGAGCGATAGATACGGCGCATCTGTTTCCGGTTCAAACGCTGCAGGGCGCTGTCGTGGCTTTTGCTTTTCTTGACCTCGACAAAAATGATCCCGTCCCCGTCGCGCAGGATCAGATCAATTTCACCTGCCTTACCGCGCCAGCGTTCGTGGGCCAGTGCAAAACCGCGCCGACGATAATCCTGCGCGACCTGAAGCTCGGCCGCGCGTCCTGCGTGATAGGAAACAGCCCCCTGAACAGATTTTGCCAGTGTCGCCAGTGTTTCGGTCATCCTACGTATCTTTCCCCAATTCCAACGCCGCCTGGTACACCTGACGGCGCGGCACGTCGTATGCCTGCGCCACCATATCGACGGCATCGCGCATCGAATTTGTTTCCAATGCGTTCGCAAGGTCAGAGGTTAGATCACTTTCACTAACAGACGGTAAACGCCCGCGATCAATCAGCACCACGATTTCGCCTTTTGGGGATTTGCCGCTGTAGCGCTCGGTCAGCTCATCAAGGGTACCGCGCTGAATTTCTTCGAATTTCTTGGTCAGCTCGCGGCATACAGCAGCGGGCCGTTCCCCGCCAAGCGCTTGTGCCGCGTCACGCAGCATAGCCCCGACGCGTTTGGGTGATTCGTAGAATACCAGCGTGCCTTGCACCTCTTTCAGCTTTTGCAGTGCCGTCAGCCGTGCCCCTTTCGCACTCGGCAGGAAGCCCGCAAAAAAGAACGCGTCAGTCGGCAGACCCGCCAATGCGAGCGCCGTCAGCACTGCCGAAGGGCCCGGCGCGCAGGTCAGCATCACGCCCGCCTCGCCGGCGGCACGCGACAGTTCGAACCCCGGATCAGCGATCAGCGGCATCCCAGCTTCTGAGGCGTAGGCGACAGATTGCCCATCGCGTATCGCGGCCACGAGCTTGTCCTGCACGCCGTTGCCAGAGTGGTCATGCAACGCCATGATCCTGCGGCCGTTCAACGGGACTCCGTGGATATCCATCAACTTACGCAGGCTGCGCGTATCCTCCGCGGCCAGCACATCCGCCGAGGCCAACACGTCCAGCGCCCGCAAAGTGATGTCGCGGGCGGTACCAATGGGCACCCCGACAAAATAAAGCCCCGCTGCAAGGGGAATCTTTTGGTAATTCAAGCTGGACCCGCCTTTCGCACTCTCTATGATCGGTGCATATGTGCCCGGGGCCATTGCCGCCGACCTGCCACCAATGGAGTGACACTGTTATGATCGCTGTTTTCAACATCCTTCGCAAGCCACTGAGGCTTTTGATTCTTCCCCTTATCGCTTTAGCGCTTGCCGCGTGCGAGCCCGTGGGGATGACAAATCTGAACGGGGTCAAAGGCCCCAAAGTGGACACCACCAAACCTATTCCGGTGGCCCTGCTGATCCCGCGGGGCGGATCGGCGGCAGATAATCTGCTGGCGCAAGAGCTTGAGAACGCCGCCCGTCTGGCAATTCGTGATTTGGCCGGCGTGCAAATCGATCTTCGGGTCTATGGCACGGGCGGTAATGCGGCCACCGAAGGCACCACAGCCGCGCAGGCCGTGACGGATGGCGCGCAGATTATTCTGGGCCCGCTTTACGGTGAGGCCGCGAATGCCGCAGGCAACGCGGTTGCGGCACAGGGTGTGAACGTCCTGTCGTTCTCGAATAACCCCAGCATCGCGGGCGGTAACGTCTTTGTACTGGGCCAAAACTTTAACGATACATCAAACCGGCTGGTGCGGTATGCCAAGACCAACGGCAAGGACCGCATCCTCGTGCTGCATGGTCAGGACCTTGCAGGCCAGCTGGGCCGTGATGCGATCCTCAAGGCGATCGCCGCAAATGGGGCGACCTCTGCCGGTACTGTCGATTACGCCCTTAGCCAGACCGCTGTGACTGCTGCCGTACCCCGTGTAAAAGCGGCCATTGATACCAACGGTGCTAATGCGATCTTCCTCACGACATCCTCGGCCAGCGCGCTGCCCCTATTTGCCGAATTGCTGCCCGAAGCCGGCATCAACGGTGCCACCACGCAGTACATCGGCCTGACACGCTGGGACATCCCTCCGCAAACACTCGCGTTGCCGGGTGTTCAAGGCGGCTGGTTCGCCCTGCCTGACCCTGGTGCCACAAGCGCCTTTACGCAACGCTACAAAGCGGCCTATGGCGATACACCTAGCCCGGTTGCAGGGCTTGCCTTTGACGGGATCGCAGCCGTAGGGGCCTTGGCGAAATCCGGCAAATCCGACGCACTGTCGGCGCGCCGTCTAACGCAAGGTGCGGGCTTCCGTGGGGCCAACGGCGTGTTCCGTCTGATGTCCGATGGCACCGCTGAACGCGGTCTCGCCGTCGCCACGATCCGCGACAAGCGCGTCGTCATCGTCAGCCCCGCGCCCCAAGCCTTTGGCGGGGCCGGTTTCTAAGGGACACCTGTACGTGAAACCCCTTGTTGCACCAGCAGAATCGGGTGAGGCCACCGCGCGTCACCTGATCAGCACCCCGACACGTATCTTTGACGAAGCTGCCGTCTCGGCCGCGCTGAGCGCAGCCCTGGACGGGCTCAGCGACCCGACAGAGATACAGGCGGCTGCTGTTGCGGTGCTTCAGGACGCGCAGAAAAACGGGCGCGCGGAAATTGCGCGCGCCTTCGCCGCGTCGCCGTTCAATGCACGGCCAATGACCTCGGCCTATTGCTATCTGACCGATCAGCTTGTCCGCACCACCCTGCAAATCGCCGGCCAGCGGCTGCACCCGCTAGAGGCACCTGGACCCGACGACAAGCTCGCGGTGATCGGTGTTGGTGGCTATGGCCGCGGTGAGATGGCACCTTTTTCCGATGTGGACCTGCTGTTCCTCATCCCTCAAACCCCCAGCCAGCGCACTGAAAAGCTGATCGAATCCATGCTCTATATGCTGTGGGACCTGAAGCTAAAGGTCGGGCATTCAACGCGCACCATCCGCGATTGCGTGACCCTTGGGCGCGAAGATTTCACCATTCAGACCGCTTTGCTGGAACACCGGTTTATCGCTGCAGATACCGCGCTGGCGCAGAATCTTGACGAAACGCTCAAGACCGATCTGTTTGCAGGCACCGGTCGCAGCTTTATCGAGGCCAAGCTGGAAGAGCGCGACGCGCGGCACCGCAAGCAGGGTCTGCGCTATGTCGTCGAACCCAACGTCAAAGAGGCCAAGGGGGGCTTGCGCGATCTGCAATCGCTGTTCTGGATCGCGAAACACATCTATAGCGTCGAAAACGCCGCCGATCTCGTCGACCGCGGCGTATTTCTGGAAGAAGAGTTCAAAACCTTCGTCGCCGCCGAGAATTTTCTTTGGGCGGTACGGGGGCATTTGCACCTGCTCTCGGGACGCGCGACAGAGCAGTTGACCTTTGATATGCAGGTCGCCGTGGCCGAGGCCATGGGATACCGCGACACCCGCGGTCGCCGCGGCGTCGAAGTGTTCATGCAGGCCTATTTCCGCCACGCCACCGAAGTCGGCGAGCTGACGCGCATCTTCCTCACCAAGCTCGAAGCGCTACACGTCAAGGCCGAACCGCTGCTAGAGCGTATCTTTCGCCGCCGCCCCAAACTGCGCGATGGGTACGAGGTCGTGGGCGGGCGTCTGGCTGTCACCGATGGCCAAGCGTTCATCAGCGACAAGCTGAACCTGCTGCGCATCTTCGAAGAAGCGCTGCGCACGGGTATGCTGATCCACCCCGACGCGATGCGTCTGGTCAAATCGAACTTGGCGCTGATCGACGAAGACATGCGCAACACACCAGAGGCGCGGCGGATCTTTCTGGATCTGATGCTGAAACACGGCAACCCCGAACGCGGACTGCGCCGGATGAACGAACTGGGGGTGCTGTCGGCCTTTATCCCCGAATTCGAACCCATCGTGGCGATGATGCAGTTCAACATGTACCACAGCTACACCGTCGACGAACACACGATCCAATGCATCACCAACCTTGCTCTGATTGAAAAGGGCGAGCTGGAAGAAGACTTGCCCGTCGCCTCGTCGATCCTCAAGCACGGTGTGAACCGCAAGGTGATCTACGTCGCGCTGCTGCTCCATGATATTGCCAAGGGCCGGCCCGAGGACCATTCGATTCTTGGTGCCCAAATGGCCCGCAAGATTGCCCCCCGTCTTGGCCTCAACAAGGCAGAGGTCGACACCGTGGAATGGTTGGTGCGCTATCACTTGCTGATGTCGGATATGGCGCAGAAACGCGATATCTCTGACCCACGTACGGTGCGGGACTTTGCCAAGGCCGTGCAAACCGTCAAGCGGCTTGATCTGCTCTGCGTGCTTACCGTCTGCGATATCCGGGGCGTGGGACCGAACACGTGGAACAACTGGAAAGCCGTGTTGATCCGTGGATTGTACCGCCAGACCAAGCGGGCGCTTGAAACCGGCCTCGAAGACCTCAACCGCGAGAACCGTGGCGCAGGAGCTAAAAAGGCGCTGCGTGCCGCGCTCGCCCATTGGCCACGCAAAGACATTCAGGCTGAAACCGCGCGCCACTACCCGCCCTATTGGCAGGGGCTTCATACGGCATCGCAGGTCGTGTTCGCCGAACAGCTGCGCGACATTCAGGATGGTGAAATCCGCATTGACCTGCACCCTGACGATGACCGCGACGCCACCCGCGCCTGTTTTGTCATGGCGGACCATCCGGGCATTTTTGCACGGCTTGCGGGGGCGCTGGCGCTGGTCGGGGCCAATGTCGTCGATGCCCGCAGCTACACCACCAAAGACGGCTGGGTGACCGATGCCTTCTGGATACAGGACGCCGAAGGCAATCCCTACGATGTCTCGCGCCTGCCGCGCCTGCGGCAGATGATTTCCAAGACGCTCAAGGGTGAAATTCTGGCCCGCGATGCGCTAAAATCCCGCGACAAGGTGAAAAAACGCGAGAAGGTGTTCAAGGTCCCGACGCATATCACCTTTGATAACGACGGGTCGGAAATCTACACGATCATCGAGGTGGACACCCGCGACCGCCCCGGCCTGCTCTATGATCTCACCCGATCGCTGGCTGAATCCAACGTCTATATCGCCAATGCGGTGATCGCGACCTATGGGGAACAGGTGGTCGATACCTTCTACGTCAAGGATATGTTCGGGCTGAAATATTATACCGAAAGCAAGCAGAAGACGCTCGAGAAACGATTGCGCACGGCGATCATCGACGGTGTGGCACGGGCGCAGGACTGACATCGGCGCTTTCGCGCGGGCATGACGGCTGTCTTCGCATTTCCCTGATTGCGCAGTGCGGCGCCAACGGCTAGGCCATTTGCACCGCAGTTACGGGGCAGCACCACCATGAAACCTATCCGCCTTATGTCCGGCTTCTTCACCGTCGGAATCTGGACCCTCCTCAGCAGGGTCATGGGGTTCGTGCGCGATGTGATGATCGCGGGCTACCTTGGCTCCGGCCCCGCAGCCGAAGCGTTTCTGGTCGCCTTTTCCCTGCCCAACATGTTCCGCCGCTTCTTTGCCGAAGGCGCGTTCAACATGGCCTTTGTGCCGATGTTCTCGAAAAAGCTCGAAAGCGGCGATGATCCGGAAAAATTCGCGCAGGATGCTTTCGTCGGCATGGCGTTCATCCTGACGCTGTTCACCATCATCGGGATCGTCGCGATGCCGGGGCTGGTACTGCTGATGGCGTCAGGCTTTGCGGGCGACGAACGCTTCGATCTGGCGGTCGAATACGGACGGCTGGCCTTCCCCTACATCTTGTTCATCTCCCTTGCCGCCCTCGTGTCAGGCGTGCTGAACGCTACGGGGCGGTTTATGGCAGCGGCGGCGGCCCCTGTGGTGCTGAACATCGTTTTCATCCTTGCTGTGCTGATCGGGGCCGCCCTTGGCCGCGACGGATCAGAGGCGATTGGCATGGGCATCGACAAGGCGCTTGGGCTGCAAATCGGCGATACGCTGGCGCTGTCGGTCCCGCTCGCCGGGATCGCGCAGCTGGCGCTGGTCTGGTGGGCGGCGAAACGCGCAGGCTTTACGCTGGGCTTCAGCCGGCGCCCGCGCCTGACACCCGAGTTAAAGCGGCTCGCCATCATCGCCGCACCCGCAGCCTTGGCGGGCGGGGTCATGCAGATCAACCTGCTGGTGGGCCGTCAGGTCGCCAGCTTCTACGAAGGCGCTGTGGCATGGCTCAACTATGCCGACCGGCTCTACCAGCTGCCCTTGGGCGTGGTTGGCATTGCAATTGGCGTAGTGTTGCTGCCCGACCTGTCGCGGCGGCTCAAGGCTGGGGACGAACAGGGATCACACACCCAGATCAGCCGCGCTGCCGAGGTGTCTCTGGCGCTGACCATCCCGTCCGCGATCGCTCTGATGGTGATTCCGTTCACGCTGGCAACGGTGCTGTTCCAACGCGGGGCAACAACCACGGATGACGCAGCAGCCATCGCCATTGCCGTGGCGATCTATGGCCTTGGCCTGCCTGCCTTCGTTCTGCAAAAAATCCTGCAGCCCCTGTATTACGCCCGTGAAGACACCCGCCGCCCGTTCTACTTTGCCGTGGTGGCGATGGTGGTGAACGTGGTGCTGGCCGTCGGTCTCAGCCCCGTCCTCGGCTGGATCGCTCCTGCCATCGCGACGACATTGGCAGGGTGGGCGATGTTTGGCCTGCTGGCCTATGGCGCACGCGGCTTCGGGCTGGCCGCAAAATTCGATGCGCGGTTCCATAGACGTATATGGCGGATCATGGCAGCCTCGGCTGTCATGGGCGGCACACTGTGGATTGGAAATCTGGCGCTGCAGCCCATGATTGCCGAACCCTGGTGGCGCGGTATCGCCCTACTGATCCTGATCGCCCTCGCCGCCATTAGCTATTTCGGCACAGGCCAATGGATCGGCGCGTTCAAGCTCGGCGAATTCAAACGCGCCCTCAAACGCGGCTGAGCCAGCCTACTTCCAGATGGCGCAAAATCCCGGGGGGCAGGGGGCTGGCCCCCTTTCCGCCCCTTCGACACGCATTATCGATGCCGGATACGGCCCCGCAGCTTGCTCCATTCGCCCGGCGCAAAAACAAAGCTCAGCGCGAAACCACAGGCGAAACCCAAAAGCTCTGCCAGCCACTGGGTGCCCGCGTCAAAGAACACGCCCCAGATCAGCTGCAGCCCCATCAGCACGGCAATCAGTGAAAACGCCCGATATTGCTGTTCCCCTTGCCCCGCCAGCTTGCGCCACATGACAAAGGAATAGCCGCCGATCAGCCCATAGACCGAGGGATAGGCCCCGACCAACCAGACCGGATCATTAAGCACCAGCGCATAGACCACCGCTCCGAAAATGCCTGACACAAAGAAGATCGCCAGAAACGCCACCTGCCCCATTGCCTCGGCCACCATCTTGCCAAGCGCCAGCAACAGCACGCAGGCAAAGATCGCATGGGTGAACCCCAAATGGATGAAACTGTAACTGACCACGCGCGACAGTTCGCGCAGGGGGAATTGCATATTCGCAACCATCCAGTCGAACACATCGCCCGAGAACCCGTAGTCGCGGATCAACGCCAGACGCCAGCCCACCGCCGCAGGGCCGCCGATGATCCCAGCCTCGGCCAGCGACAGCACGATCTCTATCCCCGCCAACGCCAGAAAAAGCAGCGTTACGGTCGCGGGCATCGGGTTCACGGGGGGGTGAAAATCTGGGTCTTCCATAGGGCCTCCTTGACGGGCATGGTGCGCATGGGTAAGCCCATCTGGCCGTAGTTTCCAGCCTTATCGGAGCATCCAATGACCGACACCACTTTCACCCCGCGTGTGTTTTCCGGCATCCAGCCGTCGGGCGATTTGCATCTTGGAAACTACCTGGGCGCACTAAAACGTTTCGCCGATGCGCAGGACAAGGGGGTGCAGTCGATCTACTGCATGGTCGATCTGCACGCGATCACTGTCTGGCAGGACCCTGCCGACCTCAAGAAAAGCACGCGCGAGCTTTGTGCCGGCTTCATCGCGTCGGGCATCGACCCCGATAAATCCATCCTGATCAACCAAAGCCAGGTGCCCGAACATGCGCAGCTCGCGTGGGTTTTCAACTGCGTGGCGCGTATGGGCTGGATGGGCCGCATGACCCAGTGGAAGGACAAGGCCGGCAAAAACGCCGAAGCTGCCTCGCTGGGGCTCTTTGCCTATCCCGCGCTGATGGCCGCCGACATCCTGATCTATCACGCGACCCATGTGCCCGTGGGCGAGGATCAGAAACAGCATCTTGAACTGACTCGCGATATTGCAGCCAAGTTTAACCATGACTACGGCGTCGATTTCTTCCCGCTGACCGAACCGGTGATCGAAGGGGCCGCAACCCGCGTCATGTCCCTGCGCGACGGGTCCAAGAAGATGTCGAAATCCGACCCTTCGGATGCCAGCCGCATCAACCTGACCGACGATGCAGACACTATCGCCAAGAAAATCCGCAAGGCCAAGACCGACGCCGATGCGCTCCCCTCCGAAGTGGACGGTCTCAAGGACCGGCCAGAGGCGCGCAATCTGGTGAATATCTTTGCCGCGCTGAACGACCAGACCGTTGAACAGGTTCTGGCCGATGTGGGCGGCCAGCAGTTCGGCACCTTCAAGCCCGCGCTGGCCGAACTGGCCGTATCCAAGATGGGCCCGATTACCCAGGAAATGTCGCGCCTGATGGCCGACACTGCCGAGATCGACCGCATCCTAGCACACGGCGCGACCCAAGCCCGCGAGATCACCGCACCGATCCTCAAGAAAACCTACGAGATCGTAGGCATGGTAGGCTGAAAACGCGGGGGCGGACCCAAACCCGATAGGCCAGACCCCCTCTGATTAGGGCAGCTGGCTTGCGCCCCTGCCCTTCACCCTTTTGTCAAATACTCATCCTAGCGCCCCGCACCGAACCACGGCTGCGGCCCCTGCCCCCATGGACAATCCTTTAACGTTGGGCCAGCTTTGACCCGAAACCTCGGGGGACACATCATGACGACCGGCTTTTTCATGGATGAACGTTGCTTCTGGCACGCGGGCGGCAACTATGCCTTTACCATGCCTGTGGGCGGCTTGGTGCAGCCGCTGGCCGCGGGCGGTCTGCCTGAAAACCCCGAAACCAAACGCCGCCTGCGCAATCTGATGGAGGTCACCGGCCTGATGGCTGAACTCGACGTGCGTAGCGCGCCGCTTGCCACCCGCGAAGAACTGCTGCGTGTTCATCCTCCCGCCTATCTCGACGACTTCAAACGCCTCTCCGACGCGGGCGGCGGAGAGCTGGGCCTGCGCACCCCTTTTGCCGCGGGCGGGTTCGAAATTGCGGCGCTGTCCGCGGGCCTCTCTATCGCCGCGGTAGAGGCCGTCGCCAAGGGCGATCTCGACAATGCCTATGCGCTCAGCCGTCCCCCCGGACACCATGCGCTGCCTGATTTCCCCAACGGGTTCTGCCTGCTCGCCAATATCGCCATCGCGATAGAGGCGGCAAAGGCCAAGGGGCTGGTGCGCCGTGTTGCCGTGCTGGATTGGGACGTGCACCATTTCTTCCCGGTCGGGCATTAGCTTTGTATGACTTATTAACAGCTTAGCGCACAATGACTACCAAATCCTATCATTGAGCAATAATTCTGCGCTTAGAACCCAGATAGAGAAACCTTATAGGTTGTATAAAGCCACATGGTCACTTCTGCTTCGCCGATGAACCGTAGTTAAGGCAGCCTCACAATCGGGCGACCCGAACCAAAACAAATCTCGAACGCACCTTCGGAAAAAACAAAAAGATACTTGGCCCGCGGCTCGGTTTGCAAACGCATAAGGCAGTTCCCGGCTGAGCTTTGAAGTAAAATGGCTTAGCCAATCGGGACCGAACACTACCTCAAGTCCCAGAATCAATCAATTCTCGGTTAGCGAAGCTTTCACGAAGCTTTACACCATGCCGTTTTCTTTGCTGTGAAACCAGTCGAGCCCCTCCTCCTTTCGTCCAAGGGGAGTCCCACCGTAAACGTACCAAGGGTCAGTAGTAACCTTGCCATACGCCTTTAAATAGGTTGCATAGCTATAGGCCATTTCACGATCGAACTTTTCGATCAACCACGCCCTCAGCCGACGCATTCCTCGCTTTGTTAAGTATGCTTGCACACCAATAGATTCAGCGTGATGGCTCTTCTTGATAACGATGAGCCCCCGCTTTTTCGCAATGTTGCCTTGCTCTTCAGAAAGCCAGCCGTACCACACAAGCAGAAACGGCAAGACGAGGTCAGTGTTTAGGCCTTGGGCAGTAAGTTCGCCGTTCAACGGGGACATGATTCACTCCTATTTTGGGAGCATCCAACTAATCAACGTAAAGCGTCTTGTCGAGAGCAATCGGAGCAGAACATTGGCAGGCGCCGCGCATACAGGAACATATCTACTGTTCCGCAAGAAGTTAGTCGAATCAAGGAAGGCTGCGAACCTATCACAAGCTCAGCTTGCGAAAAAACTAGGGAAGCCGCCTTCCTATGTAGCCAAGTACGAGCTAGGAGAACGCCGATTGGACGTGATTGAGATGTGCGTCATCCTGAAATGTATCAACATTGATCCATACCAGTTTTTAACCCCTATTTTCGAAGTCGCGCCAACAAACCTTTCCTAACCGGACTTTGTTGAATTTATCGCCTTCGTCGTCCTAGCTTGTAATAGCTAAGCGGCTGACAGAATTTACAGTAAACCTAGCGTTGTACGTGCTGGCGAACAATGCAATCAATATACAAAACACGATCAGTCTGAGATCACCAACCTCCGGGTCTTTGACCGCATTGCAAGCAAAAACCTATATTAGGGCGAAGTCTATGGCATTTCACCGAAACCCCAATCAACAAGACCTTTCATGGTTCGTGGATATGCAGACGCAAAAGCGGCTGGAACTTGATCCGCCCTATCAAAGAAAGAGCGTTTGGACTTACAAAGATAAGCAATTCTTTCTCGACACCATCTTCAATAATTATCCCTGTCCCGCCGTATACCTTCAAAAAGAAAACACTGCTAAAGGCCCGCTCTACAACGTTGTCGACGGCAAGCAGCGGCTTAGCACTGTTTTGGATTTTTATGCCGGTAAGTTACGCATTGGCAAAGATTTTAGCGTGCCACGTCTTCGCGGCAAAAAGTTTGCGGACATACATGATGACGATAAAAGCCATTTCTATAACTACATTTTCATGGTTGAACAGATACGCTCTGAGACCGAAGTTGACTGGGGAGAAGTTTTTCAGCGGGTTAACAAAAACCAAAAGAAGCTTGGTGATCAGGAACTGCGGCATGCCCGTTTTGATGGATGGCTCATAAATAGGGCGGAGAAAGAGGCTGACAGAGAAGCATTCTGGCGAAACGTTGGGGTTTCAAGCAGTGCAAAATCTGCCCGGATGAAGGATGTTGAGTTCATATCAATTCTGATGCTAGTTTTACTCGAAGAAGACTACGTCGGCTTTCCCCAGAGCCATATTGATGAGCTCTATGCTAAGTACGATTTTGAGGAGGACCAACTTCCTGAGAATGAGGTTGGCCTTGAGGACACTGACGCTTGCGAGTGGCTTGAGGTAGACTTCACCAAAGAAAAATTAGGACACTTTGAAGATAAATTCGCAAAAGCACGTGATCTTCTTAAGAGCATGGAGGACACGAACAACTGCATCTCCAAACACAAGCGTCGCATTACAAACGACCTATACTCACTTTGGGCTGCGATCGTGTTTGAAGAAACAATAATCAATTCTGACCCGGATCTTTTGGCCGTTAAGTACAACGAGTTTATATCAGGCGTCTACCTAGCGTATAAAAAGGTTAAGAACGACGAGACCATAAAGGATCTTGACCAAAACGTTCAGGTCTATTTCTACAATAGCACCGGCGCTGCGACCGAAGTCGAGCTTCGAAAGAAGCGAACCAAAGCCCTTATTGCATTTTTGACCAAATGAGCGTCAAGATCGAGGCAACCATACGGCGTGCTCATGAAGCACTTCATGAGGAATTTACCTTCGTCGAAGCAGACGTAAGGGGCCTCCTGAAAGAAGCGTGCGAAATTCAGGGATGGAGTTTTGAAGATCGCTTGAAGTCAGCGGACTCCTACGCCATGAAACTAATGACCGGTCGCTACGACGACTACCAAATCGATGATTTCTATGCCTGCACTATCGTAGTTCCCAACCTCAAGGCGGTTCTGGAGGCTATAGATTTTGTAAAAAAGAGTGTCGTTATTATAGAAGAGAAACCAGGTGCTGAAACTCATTCTTGGCCGACCAGTTTCGGGTTCGACTCTGTTAGAATTTATTGTAAGTTGCCGACAAGTGTAAACCCGAAGCCTTACCAACGCCATTCCTTTGAAATTCAGGTTAAGACCCTATTGGAGCACGCTTGGGCAAAGGCGACGCATGATTTCTCGTATAAAGGCGATGATGTAAGCTGGGCAAGAGAGAGACTTGCGGCTCAGATCAAGGCGGTTCTGGACAATGTCGACCTCTCTATAAATGAACTCGAACGTACGGCTAATTCGGAGTTCCTTGACAAGAAAAATCCAGCATATGAGAAACTTCGCAGAATAATTACTGTTCTGAAAAGTGAATTCGGCACAGAGGACAGCCCGCATACGATAACTGACTATAAGCGCCTGGCAGAGCAGGTCGCCCGGCTGCTGGATCGCCTTGAGCTGGAAGCAGACGACCTTATCACGATCTTGTCGGCAGAGGCCGAGCTTGACCGAGGAAAATTCACGATCAACCTTTCGCCCTATTCAATTATTCTAGTGAGTATTGCGATGCAGCTTCCGGATAAGTTGAGAGATAAACTCACTGCCAGGCCGCAAAACTCGCGTTTAGGAAAAATTGTTATCCCACACGAGGTAATTGAGCTTTGTGAATTTGACCCCACCCCATTCAAGCGAGTGAAGATCCTTAGGCGCAATTAGTGGACGTCTATTTACACGAGATATTTCTCAAGGATTTCACATGGCACTGATTCCTAATTTTGCCCAGACTCAAGCATCCCCAGGCGAGGTTCATTAAATCTTTCGAACTGTTTCTTAGCGAGCTGCTCCATCAATTATACGAAATTTGGCATCTATGAGATTTCTTCTACAAGCTGTAAATAATGAAGATCACCTTACCCCGGCACGCGAAGTGTTCGGCATGGCTGATCTGCTATCTGCCACGATCAGCACGGCCTTTATGACCGAGTCGGGTCTCTCTTTGTTGCAAAGCGTTCTGGAACCCATTGCAGACCGGACGCGCATTTTCGTTGGAATACGCAACGGGGTGACCACTGTGCAATCAATTCAGAAGGCACTCGAAATTGGTTGCGAAACATACATGGTGGACACTGGCACTCGCCAGCGCATCTTCCATCCGAAGCTCTACTACTCCCGCTCAGCTTTGCGGTCTAAGCTGCTGCTGGGGAGCGCCAACCTGACGATGGGCGGCCTCCGAACGAATATCGAGGCCAGCGTTCTACAAGAATTCGATGTAGCTGATGATGCGGCATTCGTTAACGACCTAGAAGGTAAACTTGATGCGCTAATATCAGACTACCCGGACCATGTTATTCGCGCGATAGATGCTACGCAGCTAGCCGACCTCCAACGTGCGGGCCGGTTGATAGACGAGCGCAAACGTCGCCCCCCCGAACCGGCTGGAAGCTCAACAGACCGCTCGCTTGATGCAGTGCCAAGGATGCTCTTGCACACAAATCCAGTGAACGTTACGCGCCCTGCCCCGCCGCCGGCTCCGCCTGTGGTCCCAGCCGCTCCGGTGGCGCGGGCGCGGTTGGAGCAAGTTTGGGAAAGCAAAGGATTAACCCGCCGCCACTTAAACATTCCGACAGGGGCCAACACCAATCCTACAGGCTCCATGTTACTTGGAGTGGGGGCATGGGAAGGTGTCGACCAACGGCACTACTTCCGGGACGAAGTATTCGCTGCACTAGAGTGGGAACCTGATCCTGCCCCCGCGCGAGCTCACATTGAGCGGGCGGAGACCGTAATGCGCCTAATTGTTAAAGATGTGGATTATGGAGAACGCAGAATACATTTGTCTCATAACACTCGAACGGACACGGCAGCCTATCAGCAGCGAAACAGCATGACCGGGCTTCATTGGGGAGAGGCGAAACCATTGGTGGCACATGAAGATCTTTTGGGCCGGGTCCTCAAGTTGTACCGTGAGACTGACGCCCCGACGCGGTTCACATTGGAAATCGATTAAGTAGGCAGGCGGTGCCGCCGGTCGCGCAAAGTAGCCCATGCCGCCAGAAGGTCCATCTGTTCGGACTTGGAAAGTGCCGCGAGCACTGTTTCGGACTGCACCTCTAGCGTTTCGGCCACGGTATTATCGCGGACCATACGGTCTAACCTCTCTACATCCGGCACGAGATCTTCTGACGTGGGAAGCAGCAGCTTCTCTATCTCGGACGGGACCAGTTCGAGCACGCCGCCGCCGTAATGTCGTCCTTCCAACTCCGCGCTCAGGGCGGTGAGGCTGTTAAAGAAGCCGTAAACCAGCCCTTGAGCCGTGCCGCGCAACGGTTGGATGCGATAGGCAGTATCCGTCGTGTAGGCTCCAACGGTATTGAGAATGAGGCGCGGCGTGTCATGGCTTCGCTTAAGCATTCCCACTTCTGTAGCGTACACAGACGGCACGGTATACCATGGCTTTCTAATGCGGCACTTGTATCGCGTATGTAGATTCTCGTCCTCCCCCGATGCGATGTATGCGCGACCATTGGCACAATCTTCCACCGAAGGGTCAAGCCACAGGAAGTTCGTCGGCTTGCCGGTAGCCGCGTTGCTACAATGCTGCGCCTCGTCGTAGATCACGCCGGGGCAGTGATCGCTGCGACCGAACATGGGGTGCGCCCACTCATGCAACCCGTGTCGCTCCACGACTTCGTCAGTGACAAGGAAAAACTTGTTGGCTCCCGTAACGATTCCCACGTCGACCTTAGCAATATCGTTGAAGCGACAGAAACGGTCGCTGGACTCTATCGCGTCAAGAATAGCCAGTGTGGCGGGCGGCACAAGTGCGCGGGTCCACTTGCCCTGCACAGTCTTGCCATTGATCGCGCGGGGTTTATTAAAGACCGCCTCGGGATCCTGGCGCAGGAAGTCACGGCCCGCGACGCGAAGAATACCCAATCCCTCGCCGTGATCATCTGGGGAGGCCTTTTTTTCAGCCATGAGCAGAACCGCCCCCTGCAAAGTACCCTCGAACCAAATCTCTTGAGGGTCCACAATGACCATCCGGCGGCATTGCTGACCCAGGTAGGTCCGTAGCGATTGGGCATGCATGACATGTACAATTTCGGAAGGTACAACCATTGCCAGCCGCCCGCCGGGACGCAGCAATTCCATAGACGCTAATATGAACGGCACCCACGCATTCGTGTGCTTAGTGAACTTGCACCCCAGTCGGGAAAAAACCTGTTCAGCCTTGGTTTGGAAGGTTGCGGGTAGGTACTGATAGCGAATGAAGGGGGGGTTGCCGATGACAGCGTCAAACTGGCCGCCTTTAGCGTCCAAGGCCCAGCCAAGAAAATCTTGGTTATGTACGGTGCAATTCTGCAAGCCACGGGCCATGGCTTTTGCCGCTTCCTCTGGTGCCAACTCAAACGCGGTGACTTCAGCGCCGGTGCCTCGCAAAGTGGGAAAAAAAGCGCCATCGCCGCAGCTTGGCTCCAGCACTCTTGTCTCAGCGGTCGGCGCTACCCAGCGCGTAAGAAATTCCGCAAGGTCCTCTGGAGTATAGTACCCGCCACGTAGCTTCTGCTTAGTTTCTGATGCGATGAAATTCACTGCTGCCCCTATGACACCCCTTACCTAACATAGCCGAGTTTCACTAGACCTGACTGAGGAGTGTTGCTGGCTTATTGCCCGATTCACCATGCAGGACAAGGATAGATGAAAAGTGGTTTGTATCGGCATCCTGTTCAGGCAATATTCTTCTCAAGTTGAGGCGACCCTAGCGCCAAGTTCAAGAGATATTTCCTGATCGGACCCATTAACTGAAATGCAATCGGGCAGCATTGGATGCCAGCCCTTTCCATTCAGTGGTACAGTGCAGCGTCTCAGAGCCACGAAGCGCAACGTCCGCCTTGAGCCCCAGCTACCGCAACTGTGTCTCAGCTTCGCTCCTGGCGCGTTCGTGTGCTCCGCTGAAATATCCATGCCTTCCTTGACATTTATTATGCAAGTATCTTCAAGCGTGGGCGATGAGGTGCAAAGAGTGAACCGAACACATGACATTAGTTGATTTTCTTTCAGACCCTAAGCATTTTGTAGCCCGTGAGCGCCTCTTGCATACGAAAGCAACGTTGGACATGAAGTTGGCCGCGGCGCACTGCGGGGTTCAGCTCCAGGTAACGGAACCGGAGATTGATAATCTCGGACATGACTTCATCGCCTCAGTCTCTTTTGATCAAGTTTACCTCCAGAACAAGGCGACGTTAAGCAAAGCAAATGTCGAGAGATGGGAAATCCACACAAGGTTTCTGGAGGCTTCGTTCAAGGATAGAGATTTGGCGCCTGTTGTTCACGGGTTACCGGTTGGCGGCATGGAGGGCGCTTTCGGTGGCTTCCTTTTGCACGAGGTATCGACAGAGGCTGCCGCCCTAGGTGAGCTAAAGGTATCATATTGGTATTTTGATATTATTTTCGCGAATGCTGTTCGCACCGGTCTATGGAAGAGCAATACTTTTTCCCCGCAACAGGCTGAAAGTTTGCTCGTCGATATCGCGAAAGCCGATCGCGGGGGACGGGTGAAGATCCGCAAAGCCTTCATGCTGCCGATAACTTCACCAAATGCTATCTTGAACTTACGACTTCACTTACCTCGACCGTCCAACTGGAATTCTCTAGGGAGCGTAAATGACACATGGGATCAAAGTTGTCTCGTCGACCTTTGGCGCCGTGAGATCAGTTGTTGGGTGCCAGACACCTCTGAGTAAACGAAGGTGCTCGCCAAGCACCCCGCACGGGCATCGCTTCGCTATGCGAAGGCTTCGCTCAGCCCGCGCTACCAACGGAAGTTGCACTAAAATGCTTTCGCTAACAAACTAGTTCTTTACAAAATTCGAACCTCCACTCAATTTAAAGCACACCGAGTGCTAGCTTCACTCGCGATTTGCGCACGTCGTTGCTCTCTGCATGCTAAATTCAACCATACCTCAAAGCCGCAATAGCGCATATCCGCCACTGCACGGTCCTCGACAGCACGTCGGATCGATGAATATGATCCGACGAAAACTACTTGCTCCTGCGCCCGCGTAAGTGCGGTGTAGATCAGTGAACGATCTACGATCTTGCTCTCAAAAATCGGGATGATCACGCGCTTCCACTGGCTGCCTTGCGCCTTGTGAACACTAATCGCCCAAGCGAGATCGATAAACTGCCGGTCGGCAGGCGAGAGGTAGTGAAGTTGTCCGTCGAGCTCCGCAAGGATCGTCTCTCCCTCAATTTTGACGATCCGCCCCAGCGACCCGTTCGTAAGTCTACGCTGGGGGTCATTTCGCGTCCATATCACTGGCTCCCCTTCAGCAATGTGTTCAATATGGGGCCAAAGGTTCGGCTTTCTTCGAACAAGTCGGCGGTGGAAGAAATCATTTATATGTCCGATCCCAGCATTGGTTGGGGCAATTATCTGCATCTCCTCGCGTGTGCCCCCCCCTCGGGAGATCTCAACGCCAATCCTCGTTATCTCGTTGCAAAGATCCCCTTTCGAACACGGGACGAACGTCACGCCAGGCTCTGCACCTGAAAAGCCCGTCATCTCGGGCGCTAAGCCAATTCGAATGCGTTCTGCAAATTTGGGAATACCCGTTCGCTCATCCTGACGATGAACTCTGTCAAGAACGACGCTTACAATGCTGCGACTAGCACAGAGTGCGTTAAATACAACGCCTGGCGAAACAGGAGGAAGCTGGGCGGGATCGCCGCACAACACCAGCGACGCGTCGCCAAGCCAACGCAGAATGCGCCAAAACTCAACTAATCCGATCATACTGGCTTCATCAGCGATTAGAACCTGGTCAGCTCCTAAAACACTATGTGATTTTTCCTGTAATAGAAGGAAACGAGCGACCGTGATCGCAGGCCGTCCAGTGGCCTCGGAGGCGCGCTGCGCGGCTCGTCCCGAAAGGGTCACGATCAGCGGAGTTCTTCTTATGGCTTCCTGCGTTTCACAGATGGCCTTGAGCACAGTAGTCTTTCCGGACCCAGCGTAGCCAGCAAGAATGAGCAGGCGATGATCGTGGGACTTTTTGATAGCCTCCCTCTGACGTTCAGTTAACGGAAATGGCTGCGCCCCTTCATATTTTGTGATGAGATCGGCCAGCCTCCCCTTGGGAGTGCGCCCGGAACAAGGGGGCTGGGGGGCAAGTTTGAGAAGATGAAGCGCGCATGCAGCTTCCATGTGCGCCGCACCAGGGGGCTGCAATCCGCCGACAAGCCGTATGGCCGCGCCGGAGCGCACGGCTTTATCGATTACTGAAGGACACGGCTTGCACCCAAGGAGGCGCTCAGCAAGCTGCAAAGCGCGCGCATCGGGCATCAACGTAGATCCTCCCTCCAAGCCTTCTTGCCCCATCAGCACTGCTTCTAAAGCGGCTATTTGGCGTCTCACGTCAGTTTTCGGTATCGCCAAGCCTTCCGCTATGGCCTCTACCGTCTTCCAGTCACTGACGGCCAGCAAGAGAAATGGATTCTTCTTCACCTGCGCGACGCCTTGTTTTCCCCACGCACGCGCGAGCCGGATTGCCTTCGATATCGGGATATCCGCGCGGATATCCGACAGCCAGTCCAAAAAATCGGCTTCCGGCAGACGCGTTTCGAGCACGGCGGCCGCATTTATTGCCGATGCTTCACCGAGTATTGTCACAACGCGATCATCCAACCCGAGGATGGCTTGGCGAAGTTCCGATCCAAATGTGTTGAGCAGTGCAGCTGCCCGTTTTCGGCCGATGAACTTGAACGCGCGCTCACGAGCAAGATACTCTGCAAGGTGGTGACCATGCTCCGGCAAGCCGCATGGCGGAGATTGCCCGAGAGCCCTCATAAATCGAGGTCTCCGGGCTTTATGCGTCCGCCGATCTCAATGAGTTTTGCGACCTCATCCCCTCTGGACAATTGACTACGCAGGCGGACATTTTCAGCCATCAATTCGGCACTCCTGCGCTGTGCCGCACCCAATCGCCGTTGGGCTTCACGTAACCGCTCTACCGGAACCATGCTTCCCGTATTTACAGTTTCCTTGAGGGTCTCCTCCTCAGGAGCCACTTGCCCTTTACTACTGTAGGCGAGGTTGCTCTTCTGTGCGTAATCTTCAAGCATCTGCCGCAAACCATGATTGGTACTAAGCTGGTTCCGATTTAGTCCAGTTTCTCGAAGTATCTCAGCCAGCCAAAGCGCTGCGCCTCTATTCGGAAGAAGCTTTCCGCGATCACGGTGTTGGTTAATGTAGGCTTTCATTGTCTGTCTCGCGACCTTCCCTGAACCGCGGCCCAAGATTTTTTCAGTCATCCCAATACCCTTTCGGCGACTCGGGGTGTAGTGCAAGGACATTCGGATCAACCCTGCCACGCAATCCTTCTATGAAAGCATCACGTTCCGACAAGAGCTTCTTTAGCCTGACTAACTCTTTCTTGTAGCGCTCAATTTCCGCTTGCGTAGCCAGTCGATCAGCATCTTGGAGGCGGAGTATACGAGAAGACTTATCGAGCGCTTGGAGATAGTCCGGCTTTGCCTTTTTGCCATTAGCCATTTCGTTCGCATGAATCGTACGGTACCACGCCAAGAGATCTTGAACCTCCGACATATCGTTGATGGTATTTCGACTTGCGCCTGCCCTTCGCGTGATTTCAGCGACGGTCAACCTCATCTTACCTGGATAAACTTTTTGTGACGAAGCTTCGATCTCAGAACGAATGACATTGAGAGTTTCCCGGACTCTTCCCCTAACTCTCTCAGAGCGAATTTGGGAGGGGGGCTTGACGGTGCTCATACTGCTTGACCTGTACGGATTTCGTGGATGACTCTCATTGCGCGTTGGGCAGCTGGTAAAAGCTCTTCGAACATCGTCCCATCGATCGCATCCAGAACTTCATGGACCCGCAGATCATGGGCCTTCTCTTCCACCTCTCCATGGATTTCGTCGAAGCAATCAAGAAGGGCTACGGCGATATGATAGAACCCAAAATCTTTTGGATCGTAGGGTTTTTTGTATGCCAACATACCGAGGTAACCTTCAATCCTTTCGGCTTGGTCAAGCACGTATGCACCACTTTCAAGTCGATACATGCAATCTTTGTTTTCATTGCATTGCCCCGGATTAACTGCCTGGACCGCGTTCCGACACGCACCAATTTGGTCATTCCGCCGATTGCAGAAGACACCTGGTGCAGTCATTTGAAGCCCCTCTCCGAGCATACTCTCAATGTCTTCGACTTCACTTGTACCTAATTGCCTTATGGCGGAAGGAATTAAGCCATCAGGAAGATTGAGCCCTTCACCAACATGACATTTTATAGATGCGAGGCGTGTGGAAACTTCTTTAAGGCTGCGTTTCGGCAGCCTGCCACTGCAATAGTCGTCAAGCAGATGTTTGCCAAAGACCTGCTGTACTCGCGTCCGGGTAGCAAGCAATTCCGAAGCTAATTTCCCGTTTGCATTGGCGTACCCCATTGTCGTTGCTAGATCTCGGTGCCCCATGATCTGCCGCGCAATATTGTCGCCACCGAGTTCTGCGAGAACAACCAACCTACAGGCGGATGCCCGATACCGAGTGGGTACAATTCTTTGTTCATTAATCAAACGTCTTCCCTGGAAGTCCCGCATTCGGTCCCAGAATCGCGAATATCTAATATCGCTGACTAAGTCGTCACCGGAAAAAAGATACTTCGGTCGGGCACCTGCCTTTGCCATCGCTAAGGTCAAAGCTTGTTGGCGCTCAATAGTTTTCACCGCGAGTGGCGAGAGCGGCCAATCCCGGTGGTCGCCCGACGTGCTGAATGCCATTTTAGCGAAGTTTGAGGTCATGAGATGCAGGTCTGTTCCCAAATGCTTGCGAACCGCATCGAAAGGAAGATGCTCGGTTTCCCAAGCTCGCATCATCAGGAGAAAATTTAGAAGTTGCATGTGAGCAATCTGAACCTGACGCATCAATCCCCGCACAAAACTCCAAGGAAAGCTGTGTTCATCAATCCGGGAAACCAATCTCCCCGTAGTTCCCATCCAAAGAAACGGGAGGGCCCCATATTTAAGGTGCCTTCCCTCGTAGCCAAGCACGAACTGCCGTAGTTCCTTCGTCCTATATTTTTTCTCGATCAACAGGAGCTTTTGAGCATGGCTTTCAATCACTATCAGATCGTCTGTTAGATCAGACAGCAAAACACAGTTCTCTAAAATAGTGGCAAGATCTTCGTCTTCGAATGGCTCAATCTGGTTTTGGCCATCCGGTTTTTCGTTGCGGCCAGTTTCGCTACTCTTCTGTTTCCTCAGTTCAGCGTCACTCCACTCATTGAGATCGAATTCGAACCAATCATCAAAAAGAGATTTCTCCCGGGCGGATACTAAGATGGCATTCAGTCGATATAACTCTTTCTTGTATTTCGCATGCAGGAGGAGGTCCTGTTTTGTCAGATGGATGAAGATTGACAGTCCATCTGGGCAACTGTCGTCATCTCCAACCTTTCCTTCGATAAGCGCCACACGCGCCACTTCGACGAGACCCCGCGCTTCACTCGCAGCGGTTCCCCAGCTGTAGCTAGATTTGCTTTTCTTTCTCGGCCTAAGTGATGATTTCTTGTTTAAGATAAGCATAGCCCAAATGCGCAAAATTCGGCGTTTGAGGGCCACCAACCGCCTATCGTTTGGCGCAATCTCCTCTGGCCGATTTACCCGATGCAAGGGGATAGTCCGTTGTGATAGAGCAGTACCACTCTTGAAGTAGTGCTCAGGAATTTCGATTCTGTGATCTGCGGGCTCGCCACTCAATAGTCCGAGAACGTCAATGCCGAGGCTGCGATAGAAGTTTGTGACGCTGACCCAAGGCGCGCGCCAAGGATCGAATGTATCCAAGTTGGAATTCGAGCTTCTCAGTGTCTCGCTTATAGAATTACTACTGACCTTCATTTGTGGCCCCCTCGCGTTCGAAGCTTGTGGCTAATGCTTCGAATTCTTGCTTTCTTTCGGGGTAGTAGGCATAGACAATCTCTTGAATGCGGACGCTCTCATAGTCTTCCAGGCTTCCGCTGACATCATTGATAGGCATACGGGTCAGGCGTTTCTTAAGAATAGCATGCCGCCGAGCCAATGCTTCAAATACCCCAGGAGCGTCATCGACGATGATTCCGTGTTTGCAAATGACACACAATTCCAGCGTGCATCGAGACCTCTGATTTGTCGTTTCCCCTAGATTGGGAGGATCGTATGGGTCGGCACAGGGAACGCCAACGCGACCGCGAGGTAAGGTGTCTTTTTTCAGTTCAGCTCTAACCGCAGGAGGAATCCTCGCCTCTTGACCAAGCAATATACGTGCGTGGAGAATCCTTGGATCTACGCCTTCCCCGGCTTCGACTTCATCACCCAGAACCCCCATTACATTTGCGAAGCTTGCGAATGCTTCAAGGCGCTTTTGCCTTCGGTTCTGATAGGCCGCAGTCACACTAATATGACTATGTCCGAGTTGGGCCTGTACAGCGTAGAGACTACGGGTTTTATCCCAGACACGATCTGCTGCAGCATCTCGGAGATCGCTAAGTTTGGTGCTTTTTATGCGTTGAATGAGCTCTTCACGTCTTTCGTCGTCAAGGTGTCTGAGCATATGCCGCCCGGCGCGGCCAATGAGCGTGCCAATTTCATTTCTATAATTGTCCAAAACGTCGTCAAATAGAGAAACGACTTTTGAAGTATTTGTCGTGGGTCCGCCTCGAGGAAGGTAGGCAAATGGACTTCCTACGAGCTCCTTCAAGCGTACAATTTCGCGAATGCGCTCATCGTCATGAGGAAGATTTTCTTCTTCGAGACAGGCCAACCTCTCCCGCGTCAGTTCTCGAACAAGACTGGTCCGATTTTCCATACGTTTGATGATCCGGTAGGGGCTATATCGACCGCACGTGCTGGTATGGACCTGGAATCCTCCAGTTTTGGAGCGCCGAGCGGAGAGTAGATATCGAGGTTTCGGTCGACCTCCTGCTGATGTTGGATTCGCTTCATCCACCCAGTGCCTTGCTAAATTGAGGTGTGAAAGAGCATCAAGCCAACCAGTTCGGCCTGCCACCAAAATCCAAGCCGCGAGCACCTCCGACTTGTCTGGGATTAGCGCATTGACGTAGTCACCGAAGCTCTGGGTTGCGATACCGTTGTTTTCTGCGCGATTTAGTCCGACCTTCTTGGTAAACCCATAAGCGCCAACCGGGAGAAGCCTATCTCTACCAAGAATCCTTAGACGGAGGTCTTGATAAACTTTTTGACGACACCCAACTTCCGTTTTGGCCCAGTCATCCGGCGGGCTAGCATCGCGATCAATAGTGACGCCATCGAAAAACTTGCGTAGCGGCAGATTATCGGCTCTCCGAATTTCGCTGATGCAAATCTTATGAAGCCAACGTAGCGCCTCGTGATCGAGATCAGGGTGAACCCTCGAGCCCGCAGAACTCTCTGGAAGGTAATGAACACAAAGGGGTTCAAATTTCTCTATTCTCAATGCATCGTCGACTACATCTCTTACGAAAGAAAACCTTGTGCGCGCTGAGGCTCGCGAACTTACTGCGCTTCTAAGATAGTAATCAAAAAGATGCCAAGTATGGTGCGGTAGATCGCATAAATCGTCGATATAGGTGACAGGTGCGTCAAGTCCGTTGACTTCTATGGCACCTCTACTGCCCAACCTTTGGAGTAGTTCTCCCTCTCCCCTCGCCATTTCGATCTCGTATTCGTCCAACATGCACCAAAATAGAGCTAACGCCGATACATTTCGGGCTGCCGTCCTTCGGCTTGTGTCATTCAAGCGCTGTTCTATGGATATCAAAAGCTGTCTGACGAGGCGCGGTCGACCACGATACTCCAGCCGTCCGGTCGATCCCTTCGCGAGCCGGCCAATTGAGACTTCTTGCGGTATTCCGTTAGGATCAATGAAGCGAATCTCATCGACATAGGCCGTTTTAGTGATCTCGCTCATTTAGTACCTTGAGCATAGTTTAGAAGGTAATACTGCTCCTTCGCCCAATCCCGATAAATCTTCGTGGTAGAGCCATGACTATGCCCCATCTGCATTTGAAGTTGGAGCTCGGCTTCGTTAAGCGCGTGATCAAGCAAAGGGCCTGCATCTTTCCCAGAAACGGCTCCCGCAATGAGCATGGCGCGGACTGTGTGTCGCAACATGAACCTGGATGCAAAGTAGTGACGAAGCTTATGGGTCGTGTCTAAGCCACCGATGACCGCAGTTTCTTTAATAATATCGTCGTTAATATGGTTCTTCCCCCAAGGCCGACCGGTTTTAGGGTTAAAGAAGAGATAGGAAGGCTTGGCAGAATTAGGGTTCTTCGGAGTAAACTGCTTTACCGCATACGGGCGGTGTCTTTCTATTCGGACCCAAGCTTGCAGTGAAATCATCAGGTCCCTTGGAACCCAGATTATGCGTTGCTTTCCATATTTCGTGCCGTCTTCCGCCTCAATGCTGAGCTCGAAAATTTCCATTGAGGGGTCGCCGAGAATCCCCAACCTAGTCGAGTGCCCACCCCCTTGAAGCACAGACTTCTGAGGAATCCTCGATGCCCGGATATACCGTATCTCCCTAGACCTAAGACCAACTTCGAGCCCCAGTCGGATCATCAAGTAAGCTTGCCAATCAAACTGTTTCTTAACTCTTTCAAGCCAACGGCGGACCTCGTCTTCGTCCGGAATTCCGACCATTTCTTCTACGCGCATCTTCGGACGTACACCGCGGACGAATGTATAAGTGGTCGGCTCATAGAGGGATCGATGTTTATTCTTACCTGACCACCACAAAAAGTGTTGGACGTAGTAGAATCTTATGCCGACCGTGCTGGGGGAAACGATCGATTGACCGCAAGTACCTTCGAGCGAGGAATAGGCCCAATGCATCACTGACGGCCTGTCCCCTTTGTGTCCCAAATGAATGTCCCGCCAGTTCACGCGGTTGCGAATGCAATAGCTGAGAAAGTTAGAAAGGGCGCCGGCCACCTTTTTCGTAGTTTCGAATGCGTCATGACGAGCCCGACGTGGCTCCAGAACTGGATGATGCGTTATTGCTGGGGATGATAGGCCAGCCCGCGCCTCCAAAAACTCGCGGGCAGCATAGTATATTTCACCAGGGACCACTCGGTTGCCTGGCCAGACCAAGGTAGGTATGGAGGCAAGGCGCTGGTCCAGACCATGTTCGACAAGCCGGCCCATTTCCGGCCATATACTCGCTATGCGCGAAGACGCTGACATCTCTAAACGATGGGAAAAGGTGAACGCTCTGTCAATCTTAAAGTTAAGAAAAGCACTCCGGGAAGAACATCACGGCAATGGCACCGAAGCAATTTTCTATGACCGCGACGATGTGCTGACGATCTCGCTCCATCAGGAAGGCAACTATCCGCTTGATACCGGCGCGTTGGCGGATCGGGGCGTCGGGGCCGGGACGGGTTACAACATCAACCTGCCGCTGCATGCGGGGTCGGGGCATACCGCCTATCTGCATGCGCTCGAGCGCATCGTGATCCCCGCGCTCGAGGCATTCGCGCCCGACATGATCATCGTCGCCTGCGGCTTTGACGCCTCTATCGTCGATCCTCTGGCGCGGATGCAGGCCACAGCCGAAACGTTTGCCGATATGACCCATCGTATCAAAGCTACGGCGCAAAAACTTTGTGGCGGCAAGCTGGTGCTCGTCCACGAAGGCGGCTATTCAGAGGCCTATGTCCCCTTCTGTGGCCACGCCACAATCGCAGCCCTCGCAGACAGTGACATCACAGCGCCAGATCCCCATGCGAAGAACTTTCGCATTCGCCAGCCCAGTCCCAAATTCGACGCGTTCCTGCGCGCGTCCATTGACGCGATGGCGCAAGAGCTGAACCTATAAGAGAGACCCCGATGCCGACACCCAATACCGACGCGCTGCATTTCCTGCAAACCCGCCGTTCACGCCCTGCAAAGACGCTGACCACACCAGTTCCCGACCGCGACACGCTGACCGAGCTGCTGACCGTCGCCTCGCGTGCGCCAGATCACGGGATGCTGGAACCATGGCGTTTTATCGTGATCGAAAAGCCCGCGATGGCGCATCTGGCCGACATTGCCGAAGCACGCGGCACCGCCTTGGCGCTCGATGCGGAACAGATCCAGAAAGGTCGCGGGCAATTTGATCAGGGCGATCTGGCGGTGGTTGTGGTCGAGGTGCAAAAGCCGTCGCCCAAGATCCCGCCATTGGAACAGACCTATGCCGTGGGCGGGGTCTGTCTGTCGCTGGTCAACGCCGCGCTCGCATCGGGATGGGGCGCAAACTGGCTGAGCGGTTGGGTCAGCCACGACCGCGCCTTCATGACCGAGGCTTTCGGCCTCGCGGAACATGAACGCATCGCAGGCATCATTCATATCGGCACCGAAACCTCAGCCCCGCCAGAGCGCGGGCGCCCCGACATCACGGCGATCACCACATGGCAATAGCACAGATCTTTCGCGCCTTCGGGCTGGCGGTCGGACAGGTCGGCGATCCAAGCTTTCGCCGCGTCCTGCTGCTGGGTGTCGGATTGGCGTTGCTGCTGCTGGTCGGTGCGTCTGCGGGCTTTGTCTGGCTGATCGACTGGCTGACCGGAGAGGATAATTGGCTGCCCGTTCTGGGCGAAGTGTCCTGGCTGGACGATTTGTTCAGCTGGGGTGCTGCGCTGTTGCTGATGGTGCTGTCGGTGTTCCTGATGGTGCCCGTCGCCTCGGCGATCACATCAATGTTTCTGGACGATGTGGCCGACGCGGTAGAGGCCGAACACTACCCCCATCTGCCGCCCGCCACGCATGTGCCCTTTGGCGATGCGCTGCGCGATACGGTAAACTTCATGGGGGTGCTGATCGGTGTGAACATCGTGGCGCTGGTGCTCTACCTGATGTTCGCCCCCTTCGCGCCCCTGATCTTCTGGAGCGTGAACGGTTTCTTGTTGGGGCGCGAATATTTCACGCTTGCCGCGATCCGGCGGGTGGGCCGGACCGAGGCAAAGCGTCTGCGTGGCAAACATGGGCTTACGATATTCGTCGCCGGAGTGTTGATGGCGATTCCCTTGTCGGTGCCCCTGCTGAATCTGGTGATTCCGATCCTAGGGGCGGCGACCTTTACCCACTTGTTCCACCAATTGGTGTCGGTGCCCCGTGCAACAGACGTTCTACATCGGCCACGGTGAACCATCCCGACAGGATGATCCCCGCAATGATCGCCCAGAGAATCACCGAGATACCTGTGGTCCACAGGGCTTTCTTCTTAAGGTAGTGATGTTCGGGGGCCCCTGCATGGGTGCCCTCGACGATCTGCCCGAGATCCCCCTGCGTCTGCACCCGCACCGGCAGCAGGATCATAAAGACCATCGACCAGATCACGGTGAACAGAACGATGCCTGACATGACGGCCATGTTTACACCTGCTCCAGCTCGACCAGCGCGCCGTTAAAGTCTTTGGGGTGCAGGAAAATCACCGGTTTGCCGTGGGCACCGATCTTGGGCTCTCCGTTGCCCAGAACGCGCGCGCCGCTTTGTGTCAGACGGTCCCGCGCGGCGATGATGTCTTCGACCTCATAGCAGATGTGATGGATACCACCGGCAGGGTTCTTTTCCAAAAACCCGTTGATCGGGCTGTCATCACCCAGCGGGTACAGCAATTCGATCTTGGTGTTGGGCAGTTCAATAAAGATCACCGTGACGCCGTGGTCGGGCTCGTCCTGCGCAGGACCGACATTCGCGCCCAAAGCGTTGCGGTATTGATCCGCAGCGGCCTCAAGGTCCGGCACGGCGATGGCTACGTGGTTTAGGCGACCGATCATCATTCTTCTCCCTCAAATCAACATTTGACGCAGTTTATGGGCTGCCGCTGCCACAAGAGCAATGCGTCACGTTAACACCGTATTAGCGAAGCGCGCCTAACCATAGGTCACCCACAAAGCATAACGGAGGAATCATGGATACGCTTGAACATCAGGCCCAAAGCCTGCCCGCCCCCACGGCCGACCGCCCGCTTTTGGGCCTTACGGTTCTGGTGATCGAAGACAGCCGCTTTGCCTGCGAGGCGATGCGCCTGCTCTGTCTCCGCTCTGGCGCGCGGATCAGACGGGCCGGCAGCCTGCGCGCGGCGCGGCGGCATTTGCAGGTCTACCGCCCGTCGATCGTGATTGCCGATCTGGGGCTACCAGACGGAAACGGCATTGATCTGATTGCAGAACTAGCCCGCGCGCAGCCCCGCGTTGATGCCCTGCTGGCCATTTCGGGCGATACCCATTTGGCGGCGGATGCGCTGGCCGCTGGGGCGGACCGGTTCATGAGCAAACCGTTGCAATCGCTGTCGCAGTTTCAGCAAGTCGTGCTGGCCGCCCTGCCCCCGCATCATCGCCCACCGGGCCTGTCGGCGCTGAGCGATGACACAGTTAGGCCCGACGATATCGCGCTGCAGGATGATATGGCGCATATGGATGACGTGCTCACCGGCCCCTGTACGCCAGAGACGTTGGATTACGTCGCACAATTTCTGGCAGGCGTGGCGCGCAGTGCGCAGGACGCAGCACTGGAACAGGCCGCGACAGCGCTGGCAGCACGACGTGCCATGGGGCTGCCCACCAATGAAGAAAAACGGGTGATCCGGTCGGTCCTGCGCCAACGGCTGACGCGTCAGATCGCGATCTAGCTGCGGCGCATCACGTCAACGGATCGCTTGATACCCGCACAAGGCTGGTCAGATCGCCTAGACGTTCGCGCTGCTTGCCCTCTGCGTCGAAATTGGCGGGGGAAAGCCACGCTTCGAAGGCTTCGCGCAGGCCGGGCCATTCGGCATCGATTGCGGCAAACCACGCAGTATCACGGTTGCGCCCCTTGGCGACAGCAGCCTGCCGGAAGACGCCCTCGTAACTGAACCCCAACCGCTGTGCCGCGCGACGCGACGGCAGGTTCAACGCATTGCACTTCCATTCATAGCGACGGTATCCGGCGTCGAACGCCCATTTCATCATCAGATACATCGCATCCGTCGCTGCCCGCGTGCGCTGCAACGCTGGCCCGTAGGTGATCGACCCGACCTCTATCGATCCTGCCTCCGGTGCGATGCGCAGATAGCTCGCCACCCCTTCAATGTGCCCTGTCTCAAGGTTTTTGATCGCGTAGAACAGCGGATCGTCCTTGGTTTCGACCTCTCGGACCCAGCGATGAAACTGGGCAGATGATGAAAACGGCCCGTCGTACATGTAATGCCACAGCTGGTCCTGCCCCTCGAAGGCGCGGAACAACAACGCGGCGTGGGCTTCTGCGTTCAACGGTTCAAGCTGAGCATACCGGCCCGTCATCACCGCCCGCGGCGGGCGTGGCGGCACAGTGAAATTCGGGACAGCGGCACCAAGGGGGCCAGAGGGGTGGTCATCTTGCTTCATACACTTACGTTAGGGCCAAGCATCGCCACCGCCAAGGCCCGAATGTCATATGACATTACCCAACCTGACGCTCAAAAATGACCTTCTTTCGCCACAAACGCCTGCAAGTTTGGTGACAACCACAACGGGCACCGACCCACGCCATCCATCCCAAGGGGGCAAGATATGTTCACCAAGCTGCGCCGCATCTATATCAAAGAGACCCGCTTTGACTGGACTGTCTTTGCGGCGAATGTGGTGGGTGGGGCAATCGTTGCTTTGGCGTTCACCCAAGCACGGGCGACTGGCGCAGATGCGATCGTGCAATTGGCCCACGCCGGTTTCTGACCACCGGTGCCGCATGCGGAACGCCTGTCAGACACCACGCGTTAATCCCCGATACACATCGCACCAGGGGGTTAAGCCATGACATCCATTTATGACGCAATCAAAGCCGACCACGAAACACACCGCGACCTGCTGAACAAAATCGCCGAGACATCGGGCGACAGTACAGAGCGGCAGACCGCGTGGAAAGAGTTCTATGAGGATGTAAAATCCCATGCCGCGGCCGAAGAAGAAACGTTCTATTCGAAGCTGCTTCACGAAACATGGGGCCAAGACGCCGCGCGGCATTCGGTCTCGGAACACAAAGAGCTGGACGATCTGATGGAAGAACTGAATGACACGGATATGTCGTCGTCGGGCTGGCTGGCCAAATTCAAGACCCTCAAACACGACTATGAGCACCACATGGACGAAGAAGAGGAAGACGTGTTCAAACGCGCCAAAGACGTGATCGGCCAAGAGCATAACGACGCCTTCGGCCAACGTTTTGAACAGCGCAAAAAGGAAGAACGCGGCCTGATCGCCCAGAAACGCAAAGACAGTCTGGAAGACTAGAGCGACCATGTCTAAACGAAAAAGCCCGCCGTTGATCTCTCAACGGCGGGCTTTTCAACTATATTCTAAAGCGCTTAGTCCTGTGGAATGACCCGCAGACCCAGCTCCATCAACTGGTCCGACTGTGGTTCGCTTGGCGCGTTCATCATCAGGTCTTCGGCGCGCTGGTTCATCGGGAAGAGGATCACCTCGCGGATGTTCGCCTCTTCCGCCAGCAACATGACGATCCGGTCGATACCGGCGGCACAACCACCGTGGGGCGGGGCACCGTATTGGAACGCGTTCACCATGCCGCCAAAGCGTTTTTCGACTTCGTCCTTGCCGTAGCCTGCGATCTCGAACGCCTTGAACATGATCTCGGGCTTGTGGTTCCGGATGGCACCGGACACCAGTTCGTAGCCGTTGCACGCAAGGTCATACTGATAGCCAAGCACCTCAAGCGGGTCGCCCATCAGCGCGTCCATCCCGCCTTGCGGCATGGAGAACGGGTTGTGTTCAAAGTCGATCTTGCCGGTTTCTTCGTCTTTTTCGTAGATCGGGAAATCGACGATCCAGGCAAAGGCAAAACGATTTTCGTCCGTCAGACCGAGCTCTGCGCCGATGACGTTGCGGGCACGTCCCGCGACACCTTCGAAGGACTTGGGCTTGCCACCAAGGAAGAATGCAGCATCGCCGACGGTCAGACCCAGCTGCTGGCGGATCGCTTCGGTCCGTTCAGGGCCGATGTTCTTGGCCAGCGGGCCTGCCGCTTCCATGCCGCCTTCGACTTCGCCGGCTTTCAGCTTGGCTTGCGCTTCTTTCACTGTGATGCCCAGCTCTTGCGCGACGCTATCGGCGGTTTTCTCGCGCCAGAAGATATAGCCCATGCCGGGCAGACCCTCTTTTTGCGCGAAGGCGTTCATGCGATCACAGAATTTACGGCTGCCGCCTGTGGGCGCAGGAATGGCGCGGATTTCGGTGCCTTCCTGTTCCAGCAGTTTGGCAAAGATCGCAAAGCCGGAGCCCGCGAAATGGTCGGACACGACCTGCATCTTGATCGGGTTACGCAGGTCGGGCTTGTCAGAGCCATACCACAGCGCCGCATCTTTATAAGAGATTTGCGGCCATTCCTGATCCACCACCTTGCCGCCGCCGAATTCTTCGAAAATGCCGGTCAGCACGGGCTGGATGGTGTCGAACACGTCTTGCTGTTCGACAAAGGACATCTCGAGGTCGAGCTGGTAGAAATCGGTGGGCGACCGGTCAGCGCGCGGATCTTCGTCGCGGAAACACGGCGCGATCTGGAAATACTTGTCAAAGCCGGACACCATCAGCAGCTGTTTGAACTGCTGCGGGGCCTGCGGCAAAGCGTAGAATTTGCCCGGGTGCAGACGCGACGGCACCAAGAAGTCGCGCGCCCCTTCGGGGGAAGACGCGGTGATGATCGGCGTCTGGAATTCCTTGAAGTTCTGGTCCCACATGCGCTTGCGGATCGACGACACAACATCGGACCGCAGCACCATGTTGTCCTGCATCTTTTCGCGACGCAGATCGAGGTAGCGATAGCGCAGGCGCGTTTCCTCGGGGTATTCCTGATCGCCAAAGACCTGCAAAGGCAGCTCTTTCGACGGGCCCAGTACTTCGATGTCGCGCACGAAAACTTCGATCTCGCCGGTGGGGATCTTGGTGTTGACCAGATCATCGGCCCGCGCCTTCACTTCGCCATCGATGCGGATACACCATTCGGACCGCACCTTTTCCACATCCGCAAAAACGGGGGAATCGGGGTCGCATAGCACTTGGGTGATCCCGTAGTGGTCGCGCAAATCGATAAACAAGATACCGCCGTGGTCGCGCACACGGTGCACCCACCCGGACAGGCGCACCTTGTCGCCAACGTTTTTCTTGCTCAGATCGGCGCATGTATGGCTGCGATATGCGTGCATGACGGGTCCCTTTCGAGGGCTAGAATTGTTCGGGGCAGGTACACCGTTTGAGGCCGCGGAAGTCAAGAGTTTCCCGTAAAAACGGGCCAAACCGGGGGCAAAACCCCCGCGTCAAACCGTAGGGCTGAAAATAGATGGGCCGCCTGCTCCTCCCAAAGCAGACGGCCCTTCCCGCGCGACGTTGATGATCCTCTTACAGGACCAATACATCAAGCGGCGGAAACCCGTTAAAGCCGACCGAACTGTACGAGCTTGTGTAAGCGCCGCAGTTCTTGATCAAGATTTTGTCACCGTCCCTTAGGTCAAGTGGAAGGTCAACCGGATTCTTTTCATAAAGCACATCGGCACTGTCACAAGATGGCCCCGCCAGCACGCAGGGGCCGACAGGCTTGCCGTCATGCGGGGTCACGAATTCATAGCGGATCGCCTCGCCCTCGGTTTCGGCCAGACCGGAAAAACGCCCGATATCCAGATACACCCAACGGCGCGCCGCCTCTGCCGATTTGCGCGACACCAGCAACACTTCGGCCGCGATATGCCCTGCCTCTGCGACCATGCCGCGGCCCGGCTCTGCCATCAGGACCGGAATCTCGCCAAAGCGTTCGTTGACAGCGGCAACGACTGCGGCGGCATAGCCGCGCGGCGCATCCACCGGATCACCGTGATAGGCAGGAAAACCGCCGCCGATGTTGAGCAGTTGCAGGTTGTGCCCTGCTTCTTTCGCGGCGTGCCATAGCGGAGCGACCTGATCCAGAACGGGGTGCCAGTATTCGGCGCGACGGGTTTGCGAACCGACGTGAAACGACAGGCCATAAGGCACGAGACCCACGGATTTGGTGTACTCCAGCAGGCTTGGCAGCAACGAGCCTGCGCAGCCGAATTTACGGGTCAGCGGCCAGTCAGCCATCGAATTTTCGACGATTAGACGGATATAGACCCGCGCACCGGGGGCGTGCTCTGCGATTTTGTCGAGCTCAGCCTCGCAGTCGGCGGCGAACATGGTCACCCCGATGGAATGGGCAAACGCAATGTCCACGCCACGTTTAATCGTATTCCCGAAAGAGATCTTTGCAGGGTCCGCCCCTTGGGACAGGCACAGTTCGATTTCCTGACGCGACGCCGCATCAAATCCCGAACCCCGTTCGACCAGCATACGGATCACTTCCGGCGCAGGGTTTGCCTTGACCGCATAATGGATGCGGGCATCGCCCAAGCCCGCCTGAAGCGCGTCATATTGCACACCCACGCGGGCGCGGCTGATGACGAGGGTCGGTTTGTCGAAGCTGTTGTTCCAGATGTAATCAGCCGCTTCGTCATGGGTCGATGCTGCGGATGGGTTCACGGTGGCGGTAGCTGTGGCGTTCATGGTCATCTCCAAAGAGCAAGGAAGGGCGGGAGTACCCTAACATGTCGTTTCAAGAGACGTTACCGTCGCTGCATAGGCGCGGGGTCGATCCGCAGACAGACGAACCGGCCAGAGGCGCGTGCGTTGGCGTCTGTAAACGCGCATTTACGCTGTTTTCAGATTCGCGCAAGTGGTAAAATTCTTGATACGACAATTGATTATTCAGGTGGGCACGCAAGGCGCTGCGTGCCCAAAGGTCGGGACAGATCGGGGTTACTTTTCCCAGTCCGTGCCGATGGCTTCGCGGTCCTTTTCGCGCTCCTCGTCTGCCATTTCCCGCACCTCGGCGCGCTCTTCAGCGTCGCTTTTCTCGGGTATGGAATTCGCCTCCGCATTATCCGTCAACGCGAGCGAGAACAGGATCGGAAAGTGGTCGGACCCGATGTTGGGCAGGCGTGACATGCGGATCAGGCGAAACTCTGCATCGTGGAACAGATGATCGAGCGGCCAGCGCATGACAGGGATACCGGCGTGGAAAGTGTTGTAGAACCCCCGCCCGACACGCGGGTCCAGCAGGCCCGACAAGCGCTGAAAGCGACGGGTGGTTGTGGACCAGGCGACGTCATTGAGATCGCCGGTCACGATGGCGGGCACATCATCCTTGCTGGCCTCGATTCCGACCAGCGCAATTTCACCGTCGCGTCCCTTGGTATCGTGGTTGGGCACTGGGGGCTCGGGGTGAACGATGTACAAACGCCAGATCCGACCAGAGGGCATCGCGACTTTGGTTCGGATGGACGGCACATCATCGACCAGCAAGTCGCGGACCTGCGTCTCTGACAGCGCCATCTTGGACATCAGCACCACGCCATAGGAATTGTCTTTGGCCACCTTTATCCAGTGGGGATACCTATCGTGCAACCCGTCATACAAGGCATCGACCCAGTCCGGATCGACTTCAAGCGCCGTGGCAATATCGGGGTCTTCTTTGTGGATCAGATCGACGAGCCGATGATACTGCCGGTTTGATTGTTTCACGTTTGATGCCAGGATCGTCACCCGATTGCGCGCGTCCGCAGCCTGTTCAGGAGTGGCATCAACCGACTGTCGCGGCCAAAGCGGCGTGAATTTCACGATGTATCCGGTGTGGATCGCACCGATTATCGCAAGGGTCGCCAGCGCATAATTGCGCGGCTCGGGCGCAAGCCAGAAAAGCGCCACGACAGCCAAAAGGGCCGTGAGGATAAACAGCTGTTCACGCGGGAACGCCATGCCGCGAATGGCACCATGGGGTATCTTGCTGAAAGGAAGAACGCTGACCACGGCAATGATCGCAACAATGCCCCAAAATAGACTGAGTAGTATCGTTGCTAGCATTCATGCCTCCTAAATCAAAAAAGGGACGCAGAGCGATTGCCCTGCGTCCCTAGCCCAACACGAGCTTAGGCGGAATTGTTCCGAATATGCCGCGAGGGCGGAACTGAATTACTTATCTTCGTCTTCATCTTCGTCATTGCCACCTTCGGGCAGCTTGAAGAAGCTGTCGGCGTCGGAGTAGTCGCCGTGATCTTTTTCGTCATCATCGGCAGGGTTGCCGGACAGCGTGAATGTTTCCAGACCTTCAATGGCCGATGGAATCTTGGGATCGGTTTCCATGCCAAGCGATTGCTCGGTGCTGACCAGACGACGGCGTTCGTCATCGCTCATCAGGCCGCCTTCGGCAGCTTTCTTGGCAGCGGCTTTCTGGACGGCAGCATCCAGTTCGGACTGTTTGCACAGGCCCAATGCCACGGGATCAATCGGCTGGATGTTTGCAATGTTCCAGTGGGTCCGCTCGCGGATCGCCTGGATCGTCGGCTTGGTGGTGCCGACCAGCTTGCTGACCTGTCCGTCGGACAGTTCAGGGTGGAATTTAACCAACCAGTAGATCGACGCAGGACGGTCCTGGCGTTTGGACAGGGGCGTGTAGCGCGGGCCGCGACGTTTCTCTTCGCCCTGCGCCGAAGCGTTGAACTTGAGCTTGAGCTTGTGCAGCGGGCTTGCCTGACCCTTTTCGATTTCTTCTTCGGTCAGCTGGTTGTTGGCAATCGGGTCAAAGCCCTTCACACCTTGTGCCACGTCACCATCCGCGATGCCTTGCACTTCAAGCTCGTGCATCTCGACGAAATCCGCGATCTGCTTGAAGCTCAAGGTTGTGTTATCCACCAGCCATACGGCAGTGGCGCGGGCCATAATCGGTTTTGCCATGTCGGTCTCTCCTTAAAACGCACCTTCCCCGTCGCCTGAAATAGGCTGTCCTGCGGGGCAGAACGGTTTCCATTGTGGGGGAACTTGAACGCTTTATACTCAGCCAAGCGAAATAAGGAAAGACCTGAATGCGACTGCTGATCCTATGCCTCTTTCTCCTCCTGGCCCCGATGCCCCGCCCTGCGGCGGCAAAGGGTGAAATCGCGGGGGAATTCGACTATTACGTGCTCGCGCTCAGCTGGTCGCCGAACTGGTGTGCGCTGGAAGGCGATGCGCGCAATTCCGCGCAATGCGACGCGCGCCACGATCACGGCTGGATCATGCATGGTCTCTGGCCGCAGTTACATCGCGGGTTTCCATCGTATTGCCGCACCGCCGAACGCCCACCTGCCCGCAGCATGACCGCTGCGATGGCCGACATTATGGGAACGCCCGGTCTGGCCTGGCATCAGTGGAAGAAACATGGCAGCTGTACCGGCCTG
This sequence comes from Sulfitobacter sp. M22, assembly GCF_021736025.1. Lineage (NCBI taxonomy): Bacteria > Pseudomonadati > Pseudomonadota > Alphaproteobacteria > Rhodobacterales > Roseobacteraceae > Sulfitobacter > Sulfitobacter sp. M22. The sequence goes on from NZ_WMEC01000001.1 coordinate 2,184,952, forward strand.
CCCGCCGCCGGATATTTCGATCTGTCCCGAAAGGCCTTCGATGCCGTGACCCGCCCCGTCGTCTTTCGCAAGATCACGGGCGACATCCGCCTACCCGCCTCTGTCGTGGAAGAGGCATTCCTAAAAGCAAACCCGACGATGGAGGCCGATGGCGTCACCGTCACCTGCAAAAGCGGCTACATTCAAGAGGTCCGTTTGTGCCTGTCCAAAACGCTAAAGCCCGTGCCCTGCGGACGTGACGTGATCAAGGATTGCACGCTGAATGACGCGCTTTTTACCCCGATCAGATAAAGCCGGCGTTGCGGGCAATCATTGCGGCGTCGGTACGGTTGCGGGCGTCCAGCTTGCGGCACAGGGTCTTGACGTGCAGCTTGATCGTGACCTCTTGCAGCTCGAGATCGCGGGCGATTTCCTTGTTCGATTTCGCCTCCATCAAACCGCGCAAAACCTGACGCTCCCGCTCTGACAGGGCTTTTTCAAAGTCTGTTTCTTCGGGGTCATCCTTGCCGGACATAAAGTTCACCGGTGCGTAAATCTCGCCCGCAGCCATAAAGCGCACCGCGTTTACCAGTGACTTTGCCGGCAACGTCTTGGGCAGGAAACCGATCGCCCCCATCGCCAGTGCCTGTTCTGCAATCAGCCGCGTCGCTGTGCCTGAAATGAGCCCGACCGGCTTGTCTTCATTGGCTTTCATCACCTTCGGCAGCGCCTCAAGCCCCTTCATGCCCGGCATAGTATAATCAAGCAGGACCAGATCGAACGGCCCATCCGCTTCGATCTTGGCCATTGCTTCGGGCAAATCGCATGCAGCAACTGTCTCTGTTCCACCATCTGCGTCCAGAAACATTGCAATCGTTTCCCGAACCATATCGTGATCGTCTGCTATCAGTATCCGTAATGCCATTTATTCGTCCCTTCCCTCATCACCACCTCAGTGCTGCTTAAGTATTTGTAGACCAACTTTAAGGCGAAGAATAGGAAACATGAGAATAGGAAAACTGTGTCAAATTTTTTGCGACTATACCTTCGTATAGTTAAAATACCCTTAATCTTCGTCGCGCCACTCAGCACGTTAACCTAAGGTTGATGGTACAACACAGGGGAAGGATACCGAGTTATGACATTTCACGCTTTTACCAAAACGATCACCACCGCATTGTGCGGCATCGCATTGGCCACTGCTGTTAGCGCGCAAGAAGAAGCCGTTTTGACGGTCACAGCTGGCGACGAGGAACAAAGCTACACGATGGAGCAGCTGAAAGAACTGCCCTCTTCCAGCTTTACGACCGAAACCATCTGGACCGAGGGACCCCAGACCTTTCAGGGTGTCTCGCTTAAGGATTTGCTTGATACGCTAGAGGTGACCGAAGGCATGATCGAGGCGACCGCGATCAATGACTATGCCATTGAAATCCCGATTGAGGATGCCGTGCTGGACGGGCCGATCATCGCCTATGCCAATAATGACAAAGAAATGTCGCGCCGTGGCAAGGGCCCACTGTGGATTGTCTATCCCTATGACAGCGACGTAAAGTACCAGACAGAGACGATCTATAGCCGCTCTATCTGGCAGTTGAACCGGCTGGCGATCAAGTAAACGCAAGGCGAGATCCCCATGGCCGATTCGGTACATCACGGCCCGCAGCGCAGCAGGGTAAGATACGTTCTTGTCCTGGCGCTGATGGCTGGGATGATGCTGGCTGGCTATCTGGCGTTCAACGTCTGGGACCGCGTACGTGCGCTTGATAGCGCGCAGCAGGACCATGCCGAATGGGTGTTTTCGCAGCTTGAAATCGATTTCCTCAAACTGGACGGCGCGGTCGAACAGGCGCGCTCGGGCGACGAAAGCGATCTGGCCAACCTGCGCAAACGTTTTGATATCTTCTACAGCCGGACCGAGGTCGCTGAACGCGTGCAGCAGAGCGGCGACCTGACCCGCGAAATTCAAAAAATTCAGGCGGTTCTAGATACGCAGATACCCCTTATTGACGGTGGCGACGCGACGCTCATTTCTGGCCTTACGGCTCTCTCCGACGCGCTGCGCAGCATAGAAAACCTACCCCGCAATATCGGCCTCGCCTCTATCACCTTTGCCGCCAAAGCCGCAGAGGCCGAGCGCAAGCAGATCGCCCAGCTTATCGAAATCCTTCTGGTGATCGTGGTGACAGTGACCATCGCGCTGCTGGGGGCGATCCTCCGGCTGTCGCGCCAGACCATCACCCTGAACCGCGCCTCGCGCGAGGTCGAACGCAATCACTCGCAACTTGAAACCATGCTGCGGGCGTCGCTTGACGCGGTGATGGTTCTGTCTGTCGATGGAGAGATCATCGATTTCAACGGCTCCGCCGAGGACGTCTTTAGCATCTCGCGCAATCACGCGCTGGGGCGCAGTTATATCGAACTGCTGGTCCCGCCCGAATTGCGCAACCGCCAGCGCGACAACATCGCGCATTTCAACGCCACGGGTAAAACGCGACTGGCAGAAACAGGCCGCCACGAGACGAAGATGATCGACGGCAAGGGTCGGATTTTTCCTGTTGAACTGTCGGTATCCTTGGCACGGTCGAACGACGCACCGGTTTTTGTGACCTACATCCGCGACATCACCGACAAGCTCCAAAAAGAGAAAGAAATTATCCGCGCCCGCGACGAAGCGCTGGATGCCTATCAGGAAAAATCCCGCTTTTTCGCGATGATGAGCCACGAGATGCGCACGCCGCTCAACGGTATACTGTCTGCAATCCACCTGCTGCATGACGACCGGCTGGACGCCGAACAGCGCAACTACGTGGAGGCGGCGCTGAAATCCGGTGACATCCTGCTGGGCCACATCGACGACGTGCTGGCGATCGAACGCAGCGAGGCCGAAACGAACGCACATGAATTGCAAGCCAGCGATATGGTCGCGCTGACCTCGGGTTTGATCAACACCATGACGCCCCTGGCGCGAACTTCGGACACGCGGCTGCATCTGGATCAGGACGGGCTGACCGATACGCCGATTCTGACCGACCTGCGTGCCGTGCAGCAAATTCTGGCCAACCTGATCAGCAATGCGATCAAGTTCAGCCCCGACGACGACATCGTGCTCAGCGCATCCTATGACATGGAGGACGCCGAAGCACCGATTTTGCACATCGAAGTGGCCGATAATGGCCCCGGCATCCCATCCCACGACCTGAAACGCATCTTTGAAGATTACGTATCGCTCGACAGCCGGTACGAGCGGCGCACAGGGGGCACCGGGCTGGGACTGGGCATCGTGCGGCGTCTGGTGCACCGACTGGGCGGCACCATCACCTGCGTCTCGGAAGTCGGTAAAGGGGCGCGTTTTATTGTGCGGCTGCCGGCGAAATTCACTGAAACGGAAACGCCGCTGCCCGTCGCCCCCCTGCCGCTTGAGTGCGAAGACATGCCGGCGTTGACCCTGCTTGTTGTCGATGACAATGAAATCAACCGCGACCTGCTCAAGGCAATGCTGGTACGTCTGGGTCACACGGTCATGCTTGCCGACAGTGGCCAAGAGGGGATCGACCGTGCGGCAGAACACCGTTTCGATGCGATCTTGATGGATATTTCCATGCCGGGGATCAGCGGGCTTCAGGCGACACAGGTGATTTTGCAAGGCGAAGGCCCCAACGCCGACACCCCGATTATGGCCGTCACCGCCCACGCTCTGCCCAATGAACGCGCCGCCTTTACGGCCGGCGGCATGACCGGCTTTTTGCAAAAGCCCATCAACACCCAGACCCTGAAAACCGCGCTGAGCAATCTGGTACAGCCCCCCGCTTTGGCGCTAACAACGCCGAGTGACGCACAGACCCCGCCGCAGCATCCGGTGCTGAACAGCCATCAGGTTGACGAATTATTCGAACTTCTGGGACCTGAAAAACTTGCCGACCGGATCGGCGACCTGCGCCGCCGGGTGGAGGGGCAGTTGCCCCCGCTCGCCTCTGCCCAAGACGGTGACGAATTGCAACGCAAGACCCACGACCTTGCCGGGCTTTGCGGGATGTTCGGGGCAGAACGCCTGCACGCCCTTCTTGCCACAATAGAGAATGACTGCAAACGGGGCGACGTCCAGAAAGCCCGCGACCAGGTTACCAAAGTCCCTGCCGCCTGGGCCGAAACCATTGAAGCTTGGGAAGCGCGCCTGTCGGCGTAACGCCCGCCGCTGAACGACAAAGAGCACCCTGAGATCAGAACGCCCTTTGCTATATCTTATTGCTTGCCGGTTATGCGTTGGCGTCGACTTTCAACACGATCTTACCGATGTGGCCGCTGGTTTCCATACGAGCGTGGGCCTCGCTTGCGTTCTCGAAGGCATATTCGCTGTCCATCACCGGAGAGATCTTGCCCGCGTCCAGCAACGGCCAGACCTTTTCGCGCAGTTCTTCGGCGATTTTGGCCTTGGCCAGATCGCTTTGCGGACGCAGGGTGCTGCCTGTCATCGTCAGACGGCGTGTCATCAGCGTGGCAAAGTTTACCTCTACCTTCGGTCCGCTAAGGAAAGCGATCTGCACAAGGCGACCGTCCTCGGCCAGCGCCTGAAGGTTGCGCGGGATGTAATCGCCCCCGACCATATCAAGGATCAGATCCGCGCCGCCTTCGGCTTTCAGCACGTCAACGAAATCCGTGTCGCGGTAGTTGATCGCGGCCTCGGCCCCCAGTTTCGCACAGGCGTCGCACTTGGTGTCTGTGCCCGCCGTGGCAAAGACCCGTGCGCCAAATTCGCGTGCCAGCTGGATCGCTGTCGTCCCGATGCCCGACGACCCGCCGTGCACCAAGAACCGCTCGCCGGCTTTCAGACCACCGCGCATGAACACGTTGGACCAGACCGTAAAGAAGGTTTCGGGCAGGCAGGCGGCTTCTTTCATGCTCATGCCTTTGGGCACGGGCAAACAATGGGCGGCGGGCGTTACGACATATTCCGCATAGCCACCACCGGGCAGCAATGCGCAAACCTTGTCGCCCACGGCCAGACCGCTGACGCCTTCACCTACCGCAAATACCTCGCCCGACGCTTCAAGCCCGGGCAGATCACTGGCGGTGGGGGGCGGTGCGTACATGCCAGCGCGTTGCAGCGCATCGGGGCGGTTCACACCGGCATACGCCACCTTGATCACAACCTGCCCGTGGGCGGGCTGCGGCATCGGCCGGTCTGTCGGCTGAAGCACTTCGGGACCACCCGCTTTGGTGATTTCTATCGCGCGCATTGTGTCTGTCATTGTCTACGTCTCCTCCGTAAATCTGCGTTGCCGCACCATAGGCACGGATTTCACGGCATACAATGCGAACTGACAGACGTCAGGCCGGCACGGTGTTCCGCGTCACAACCCACCGCGAGCGCGCAGCGCCTCGGCCACATGTTCAGCGTCATCAATTGCCAGCACGGCAAAGGGAATGATCATGCGCCAGCCGACCCGTTTGGTCGACCGCGCGCGCCAAGACTGCGCCAGCAACTGGCCTTTTTGGGCCAGCACGGGCGTAAAGCGGATCACCAGAGCGATGCCCAGCTCGATCGCGCGGGTCTGGATGCCAAGACGGCGCAGCGGTGTGGTCAGCCATGTCACCACCGCCACCATCTGCGCCAGCTTTGTCGTCATTGTAACCAGATTGGCCAACGCCACCGCCGTCATCATCCGCAGGGTAATTGTCGCGCCCGCCATGACGTCGTTGGTGAGGATATGCCAGACCATGATCAGCACGACGAACGGCAACAACACCCGCAGCCGCGACAGTCCGACCTTGAAAAAGCGCCTCCCCGGCAACGCGTAGAACAGCAGGGTCAGCGCCAATGCCGCCGCCTGAAGCGCAGGATGGGTCAGGCTGAACAGCCCCATCGTCGCGATACAAAGCGCCGCCAACTTGGCCCCCGCGGGCCAACCGTGGGCGCGGGTCTCAACCGGTGAGGTGAGTGAAATCATCGCTTTCCCCGATATCATGCATCTTTGCCACAAAGGCGTCGGTCACGTCCGGCACCGCGCCGTCCTGCACAATTCGCCCCTGATCAATCCAGACCATCCGGTCATAGGTGGCAAGATGCGCGGGATCATGGGTGATGTGAATCAGATGCGCCTCTACCGCGTGCAATACCCGCGTCAGATGCAGCATCGTCGGGATATCGAGCCCCGCAAACGGTTCGTCGAGGATGATCAAACGCGGCTCCATGGCGAGGATCGACATCAGACAAACAAGTTGCCGCTGCCCCTGCGATAGCTGATGAATCGCCGCCTTGGCCCAATGGCTACGGTTAAAGCGGGCGAGGATATCTGCCGTTTTCTGCGCCGCCTCTTTCGGGGATTGCTTTAGCTGGGTCAGACCAAAGCTGATCTCTTCCTCGACGGTGGGAAAAATAATCTGGTGATCGGGGTTCTGGAACAGGATACCGACCTGACGCAGCGCGGCCTTGCGATCCTTGACCACATCCACCCCGTTGATCCGCAGCTTGCCCGACGACGGTGCCACCAGCCCCGCCAACACCCGCGCCAAAGATGTCTTACCCGACCCGTTGCGCCCCACGATACCTATCCGCCGCTCGGAGGCTCGCAGTGTCACATCACACAGCACATTGACGCCGTCAGGTGTGTAGGTGACGTCATCGAGATCAATCAGAAACGGTTGCATGTGCGTGAGTACCAACTAGCCGCGCCCGCGCCGAATGCGGACGCGCAGCACCTAGCAGGTCTGACCTGCCGCGTGAAGCCAGCCTAAGAGCGCCGGCTACCCCAGCTGCCGGGCAAGTCGCTGCGCGCCGTGCGCGAAGGCGCTTTTACGTGGGAAAGCAACCAGTTGGGCCCCGCCATCAGCATGCTCAGCGTGGGGCTGCTGTTGACCTGCGCCTTGACCTTTTCGATCTGCATCACGTTTTCTATCCGGCGATCAAGGAAGGCCCATGTCTCTGCATGGCCTTCGCTGGTGTCACCCAACCAGAACAGCACGGTCGAGGAATAAACCGCGCTCAGCGTGGCGCGTTTGGTGTACCAGTTCACGTCTTCGGACGTGTCGCCCAATGCGTTCCATATGGCGTCGGCGGTACCCCAAACCAATTTGGCCCCCTCGGGGGCATATTGCGGTAGGGCAAATAGGGTTGTCCCACGACGTACCGCTTCCTTGTCTGTCGCAGCCTCAAGCCGGAAGTGGACCATGGCGGCGACCTTGGCCGAGAACTTCATCTGGCTCATGTCTTCGGACCTCATGCGGTCGATCATCTGCTGATCGCCGCGTTTGTGATAGGCAACGGCCAGATCAACGGCACCACGCGGACAAACGGCGCGGGCGACGGTCGGGTCCATGCCTGTGTCGCGGACAGCGGCCTTGAACGTTGCCTCTGACCAGCCGTCAAACGCGACATGGATCAATGCAGCATCCAGTAGTTGCTCTTTCGGGGTCTGGGATGTGTTCGTCATAGCGGCCTCCTCAAGGTGATTGGCTTTGCTCTAGACAATATAGGTTTCGGTTGCTATATGGCCAGTTCCTGCAAATCCTTGCAACTTCAAACTAGAAAGGTGGTGAAAACCACATGCAGGTTAGTGTTCGCGATAATAACGTCGATCAAGCGCTGCGCGCCCTGAAGAAGAAACTTCAGCGCGAGGGTGTGTTTCGTGAAATGAAGCTCAAGCAACATTTCGAGAAGCCTTCCGAGAAAAAAGCACGCGAGAAAGCCGAAGCGATCCGCCGTAGCCGCAAACTGGCACGGAAAAAATTGCAGCGCGAAGGTATGATGTAAATCATCCAAGCGACGCATATGGATATGAACCCCCGTTACCTTTCGGTGCCGGGGGTTTTCTTTTGTCCGCCTGCGCCTTTGTGGTGACGCACGGGTACGGTGGACAGTGCCCCGCTTCTGCGCCTATCGCGGAACGGCCACGACACAGGACAGACCATGACCCAGCCCACCTACCCCAGCGTTGCCCCGATACACCGACGGGCCGATCTGATCGTTCACCTCGTGGGCTTGGCCCTAATTCTGGGCGCGGGCGGCGCGCTGGTGGTGAAAACCGCCACGTCCCTGACCACGGGCGTGTCCATCGCGGTGACGGTTTATGTTCTGTGTGCGCTGGCCTCGAACCTTGCGTCCTGCGCCTACCACTTCGCGCCGTGGCATGACGCGCGCAAATTGATGCGGCGGATTGACCACGCTGCGATCTATCCCAGCATCGCGGGCACTTTCACACCGTTCTTTGTGCAGGCGGGGACCACATGGACGATCACGCTGCTTTGTGTGTCATGGGGGCTGGCGCTGGTGGCGATGTATAAAAAGATCACCGACCCGCAGGTGCAGGGCAAATGGTCTACCGCGTCATACCTGGGCCTTGGTGCCGTTGGTTTATGTGCCCTGCCGGACCTGACAGGCGTGCCGCTGGCGACGCTCTGGAGCATTCTGGCGGGTGCCTTTGCTTATGTGATCGGTGTCGGATTTTATGTGCGCCGTGCCATGCGCTTTCGTTATGCCATCTGGCACGCGTGGGTGAACATCGGCGGTATCGCGATGTTTGTGGGCATTTGGATGGCGCTTTTTCCGTCTGCGGGTTAACCGACCGGCAGTGCCGTGGTGTTGCACACGGTGCGCAACGCAAAGCTCGACTGCATCTGCCCCACACCCGGCAACCGCGCCAAATGCTGGCGGTGGATACGGGCGAAATCTTCGGTGTTCTCAGCCACGACCTTAAGCAGATAATCCGCGGCCCCTGCCATCAGATGACATTCCAACACATCAGGAATACGCGCGACCGCTTTTTCAAAGGCATCCAGCACCTCATCCGCCTGCCCCTGTAGCGTAATCTCGACAAACACCGTCGTGGGCACGCCCATCTTGCGCGGGTTCAGTAGGGCGACATAATCACGGATGTAGCCGTCAGTTTCCAGCCGCTGCACCCGCCGGTGACATGCCGAGGCCGACAGGTGTACCTTTTCCGACAGGTCGGAGTTCGAGATCCGCCCGTTGCGTTGTAAGGCGGTCAGGATGCGGCGATCAATGTCGTCAAGGTTCATGCTACACAATACTTTCGCGTGGAATGGCACAAATACAACGTTTTATTCGAACAGAGCAAGGGAGAGCGCAGCGTAAACCGTGCTTAATTGCGCAATCAGAGGCGTACCGTAATCCACATTCACCCTTTTAATAGGCCAAACAGTATGAAAATCGGTTGCCCGAAAGAAATCAAACCACAGGAATTTCGCGTCGGCATGACGCCGAACGCCGCCTACGAGGCGGTAACCAAAGGACATGAGGTCGTGATCGAAACCGGCGCGGGCGTTGGCGCGGGCTTTGATGACGCAGCATATACCGATGCTGGCGCGACAATCCTTGCCACTGCCCAAGAGGTTTTCGCCAGCGCCGACATGATCGTCAAGGTCAAGGAACCCCAAGCGGCAGAACGCAAGATGCTGCGCGAGGGGCAGATCCTGTTCACCTATCTGCACCTCGCCCCTGACCCCGAACAGACAAAGGATCTGCTGGCTTCTGGTGCGACCTGTATCGCCTATGAAACCGTTACCGACCGCAACGGCGGATTGCCCCTGCTGGCACCGATGTCCGAAGTCGCGGGCCGTTTGGCCCCGCAGGTAGGGGCATGGACGTTGCAAAAAGCCAATGGCGGACGCGGCGTCTTGCTGGGCGGCGTGCCCGGTGTTGGCCCCGCCCGCGTGATCGTGATCGGCGGTGGCGTTGTTGGCACCCATGCGGCCCGAATCGCTGCGGGTATGGGCGCCGATGTGACCGTGCTTGACCGGTCCTTGCCCCGCCTGCGCTATCTGGATGATATCTATGGCGGCGTGTTCAACACCTCCTATGCATCAGCGGGCAACACGATCGAACTGGCACGCGAGGCCGACATGATCATCGGTGCCGTTCTGATCCCCGGTGCCGCAGCACCCAAGCTGATCAGCCGCGCGCAACTGTCCGAGCTAAAGACCGGCGCAGCACTGGTGGACGTGGCCATTGACCAAGGCGGCTGCTTTGAAACTTCAAAGGCGACCACGCACCAGGATCCAGTGTACGAGGTCGATGGCATCATGCATTACTGCGTTGCCAACATGCCCGGCGCGGTCGCACGGACCTCTACCATCGCGCTTGGCAACGCCACGATGCCCTTCATGCTGACACTGGCCGATAAAGGCTGGAAGCAAGCCTGCGCCGACGATCCCCACCTCAAGGCGGGACTGAACGTGCACGCAGGCCAACTGACCTACGCCGCCGTGGCCGAAGCCCTTGGGCTAGAGGCGATCACAGCAGATCAAGCCATCGCTGGTTAAGCGCCCCGAAAACAAGGAAAGGCCCGCAGTGAACCTGCGGGCCTTTTGCGTTTCACCAGTCGAGCCGGACTTACTTCTTGGCAAGCTCGTCCCGGATTTGGAGCAGCACGTCCAACTGGCTCGGGCCTGTTACCACCTCGGGTGCCACATCGTCGGGGCGCTCTGCCAACGACTTGATCCGGTTGACAAATTTAACCAGCATAAAGACTACAAAGGCGATGATCAGGAAGTTGATGCAGGCGGTGATGAACGCGCCATAGGCAAAGATCGCAGCGCCGGTTTCGCGGGCCGCATCCAGACCGGCGTCGGCAGGCACATCGCCAGACAGCACGACATACATGCTGGTGAAATCAACGCCCCCAAGCACCAGACCGATGACAGGGTTGATCAGGTCGCTGACCAGCGAGCTCACAATCGCGGTGAATGCGGCACCGATGATGATACCCACCGCCAGATCCATCACATTGCCCTTGGCAATGAAATCCTTGAATTCTTGAAGCATATTCGTCCCTCGCAAGTTTAAAAGCCGTGTCTGTTACGTCGCACGACATACTGTAGATGCGTTAGCACAGGTTTTCGAACGCGCGAGGTCTTTTTGTCAGATCAGCACAGTTTTCCCATGCATGGAGGCGAAAAACGCGCGATCCGGTCGTGCGTCTGGCTATTCGGGTAGGTCGCCCGTCAGGACATAGCGCAGGATTTGAACGACTTGCGCGGGGTCTTCGGCAACGGCCATCGCCGCAGCGTCGACTTCTTTCAGCGCGTGCGCGTGATCAGCGCCATGCAGAATGACCAAAGATTTTCCCAAAGCCGCCGCATAGCCCGCATCAAAAGCCGCGTTCCACTGTTTGTACTGCTCGCCAAAGCGGACCACAACGACATCCGCTTCTTCGATGCCCTTGCGGGTGCGGATCGCATTGAGCTGCGCGCCCTTGCGGTCGTGCCAGAATTTGTTGGCCTCGGGCCCCAGAATAGCCACACCGCAGTCATCGCTGGCCGCGTGGTCGGTGACAGGGCCGGTGAACACGACATCCAGTTCAGCCGCGCCATCAATGATCTGATCGCGCCAATCGGTGTGGATTTCACCAGAGAGATATACATGCAACGTCATAACGCCTCCGTTCGCTTTAACCGCGCAGCACACCGCCGCTGGCTTTGGTGACTTTGTCGATCACCTTGGCACTCACAGCTTCGATATCCGCGTCTTTCAAGGTCTTGTCACTGGGTTGCATCCGCACGGTCAGCGCGAGCGATTTCTTCCCCTCGCCCAAAGCCCCGCCGATGAATTCGTCAAACACGCGCACATCGTCAATCAGGGCCTTGTCCGCCCCCATCGCTGCATTGACCAAGGTCAGCGCATCCACGTCCGCATCCACCACAAAGGCAAAGTCGCGTTCAACCGCCTGCAACGCACTGACGTTCAGCGCCGGACGGGTGGAACCCGCTTTGCGCGGCAAAGGCACTTCGGCCGGCCAGATGGTAAAGCCCATCGCGGGCCCTTTCATATCCATCGCCGCCAACACCCGCGGGTGAATTTCGCCAAAGACGCCAAGCACTTTTTTCGGGCCAAGGCAGATCTGCCCGTGACGCCCGGGGTGGAACCAGTCAGCGCCATTGCGGTTGATCTGCACCTTGGCGGGGGCACCGATGGCGGACAAGACCGCCTCGATATCCGCCTTGACGTCGAAGACATCGACCGGACGGGATGCGCCGTGCACATCTTTGGGGCCGGTGCTGCCGGTCAGCAGACCGCTGATCTGCAGATGCTGATCGCCGGGCTCCCCTCCGGTGAAGACGGGGCCGACCTCGAACAGCGCCATGTCAGGGAAGCCCCGCGCCTGATTGCGGGCCGCAGCCTGAAGCAAGGCAGGCAACAGCGAGGGGCGCATATGGCTCATGTCGGCGCTGATCGGGTTTTCCAGACGGGTGTCATCGGTGCCGCCGCCAAACAGCGCGGCGGATGGCTGATCGATAAAGCTGTAGGACACACATTCGTTATAGCCCAAGGCGGCGCAGGCACGGCGTGCGATGGCCTCGCGACGCTGCATGGGCGACAGGACAGGCTTGGGCACGCCGGCGGTCAAACGCGGCAAGGGGCGCCCTTCAAGCTTGGTCAGCGAGGCAATCCGCGCGACTTCCTCGACCAGATCGGCCTCGCCCTGCACATCGGGGCGCCAGCTTGGCACATGGGCCATGTCGCCTTCAAGACGGAAGCCAAGCGCAGTCAGCGTCTTGCGCTGCTCGCTTTCCGAGATGGTCATCCCCACCAACGACTGCACGCGCGCCGCGTCCAGCTTGTAGGCGCGAGAATAGTCCGGTACCTTGCCCGCGACGACAACTTCGGACGCCTCACCGCCTGCGATGTCCAGGATCATCTGGGTCGCATGTTCGATGGCATAGGGTGTCCATTCGGGGTCGATCCCCCGTTCAAAGCGATAGCGCGCGTCCGAGTTGATCTTGAGCGCGCGGCCCGTGTAGGCGGTGCGGACCGGATCGAAATAGGCCGCTTCGACAAAGACATTCACCGTGTCCATCGAACAGCCGCTTTCCGCGCCGCCCATCACCCCCGCGATGCTTTCAACCTTTTCGGCGTCCGAAATCAGGGTCATGCCTTCGCTGAAGGTATATTCCTTGTCGTCCAGCCCCATCAGGGTCTCGCCGCCCTTGGCGCGGTGGATGCGCAGGCTGTTGCCCGCGACCTTATCCGCGTCGAACACGTGCAAAGGACGGTTGCGGTCATAGGTGAAGAAGTTCGTCACATCGACGAGGAACGAGATCGGGCGCAGGCCAATAGCGCGCAGCTTGTCCTGCAACCACGCCGGCGACGGGCCGTTTTTGACGCCTCGGATCACACGACCGTAGAAAACCGGACATTGGTCCAGCGTGTCTTCGTCGATCGAAACAGAGATCGGGCACGGGAACTGCCCCTCGACCGCGGGCACATCGCGCTGTTTCAGCGTGCCCAGACCACGGGCTGCCAGATCACGCGCGATCCCGCGCACACCCAAGGCATCGGGTCGGTTGGGGGTAATCGCGATCTCGATCACGGGGTCAACCTTGGCGGGGTCGTTTTCCGCCAGCCAGTCGATGAAACGGTCGCCGACATTGCCCGAGGGCAGTTCAATGATACCGTCATGTTCTTCGGACAGCTCAAGCTCGCGCTCTGACGCCATCATGCCAAAGCTTTCGACGCCACGGATCTTGCCGACGCCGATGGTGGTATCAATGCCCGGCACATAGACGCCCGGCTTTGCCACCACCACAGTGATGCCCTGACGCGCGTTCGGCGCACCGCAGATGATCTGCTGCACGCCTTCGTCGGTATCCACCTGACAGATCTGCAAACGATCCGCGTCGGGGTGCTTTTCCGCCGACTGCACGTAGCCCAGCGTAAAATCCGCCAGCTTTGCGCCGCGATCCTCGACGCCTTCGACCTCGAGCCCCAGATCGGTCAGCGCATAGGTGATTTCATCGATCGACGCGGTGGTGTCGAGATGTTCCTTCAGCCAGGACAGTGTGAATTTCATGGCGGTGATCCTCATGCAATGCTTGCGCTAGGGCGTAGCGTTTAATCGGCGCGGTTTCAATGCGGTGCGGCTGCGTTTTGCGCCTAGCCCGGTGTTTTGGGCATCAACCCGTCCAGCTGGTAGCCAAGCCATCCGGTCGGGATGAAATGTCCGCCGGTATGGATGTCCAGCGTCACGCTGCGGTCGCCGGCGCAATTGTCCCAGGTGAAATGCGCGAACTCTACCCCCGGGGCGAGGGTCAGCGCGCCGTCCAGCCGGCCCTTGCCACAGCGGAACGCCTTGCGCCAGAGGGCGACAACATTGGTGGTGTCATGTTCGGGCCCGCGCGGCAGGCTCATCCACAGATCGTTCAGCCCGTGCACATGGCGGACCTGACGCGGCGGGTTGGCGCAGGTGCTGGCCTGTTTGATGGTGCCCGACATGGTCATCAGCCCCGCGATCCGGTCGCCGCGCGCGCAGGCATAGCGCCACGCCATCGCCGCGCCAAAGCTGAACCCCGAGATATAGATCTGGCTTTGATTCACCGGATAGCGTTTCGCCACATCCGCGAGCACCGCATCAGCAAAGGCGATATCCGCAGGGTCATCCTGCCAGAACCGCCACGCCCGATGCTGCGCCGACGGGGCCACCAGCATCACGCCACGCGGCTTTGTTTCAGACCCGATGCGCGGATGGTTGATCACGGTACGCCCACGCCGCAGGAAAGCGTGGAAATGCATCATGACAGGTAGAGGCGTCACGCCGTCCCAGTCGTCGGGCATCAGGATGCTGTAGCTGCGGTCACCGACCTTGCAGACCGTATCGCCGCCGCAGGGCGGGAGGGACTGGGCGGTGGCGGGAGAGGCGATGAGCAGGCTGAAGCAGAATAGGAGTATTAGATATTTCACCAGTACAGCTCACGGATAGAATGGAACATTTTGGAACCCTTACCACTGTCTAATCTAGTCACATATGCCCCCTATAGACAGCGGTGTGATTAGGCTACTAATCTAGCAGTCTCTGAAGCGATCTAGGAATATCAGCTATTTGAAGGCACCGAAGTTTTCAAAGAACAGCCCCCAAAACACGGTAACTATTAGTACGAAAGTCAAAAGGTACACCCCTCTCTGGATGTACCGAAACAACCATTCGCGATAAAATAGCTCCCCAAATACCGCGTTCTGATAGACATGTTGAGCAGCGTCGTGTTTGGGGTTAGCGCGCTTTCGGACGAACTTCAAAAAATCAGTTGTACCGTAGTGGTTCTGGCATCGAATACATAGCAGCGCCAAAAACAAATAGGCCGTCAGCTCGATAGCGAGCACCAACCTATAACCCTCCGCTTCACCGTTAATCGCGAATAGAATCCCTGTAACAGCAATCATCATCGAAATATGAGCGAGTACGACACCAGCTTTAGTTTCTAACGTGGATATCCAGCGCTCGCCGTTCTGAACCTGCCCATCCATAGTCATTTGACCACCTAGTGGAGCGGCTCTGCGCTGGACAATTTTTCTTTCCGCAGCATTGATTCTATACGGACGGAATAGAGCCAATACATGCTCAAATCTCACCTACTCAAACCACCATGCAAATTCGGCTGATCCAAACTCGCAAAACCATAGTGCCTCAGCCAGCGCAGGTCTGAATCAAAGAATGCCCGCAGATCGGGGATGCCGTATTTCAGCATCGCGATGCGGTCGATGCCCATGCCGAAGGCAAAACCCTGCCAGTCGTTCGGGTCGATCCCGCCTGCTTGCAGCACCTTCGGGTGGACCATGCCGGAGCCCAGCACCTCCATCCAGCCGTCGCCTTCGCCGATGCGCAGCTGGCCGTCGACCCAGGAACACTGGATATCGACCTCTGCCGACGGCTCGGTGAAGGGGAAATGCGAGGCGCGGAAGCGGGTCTTGATGCCCTCGACCTCGAAGAAGGCGCTAAAGAATTCCTCAAGCGTCCATTTCAGGTTCGCCATAGAGATGTCTTTGTCGATCGCCAGACCTTCGACCTGATGAAACATCGGTGTGTGGGTCTGGTCATAGTCGGCACGGTACACGCCACCGGGGCAGATGATGCGCAGGGGCGCGCCTTCGGCCTCCATCGTGCGAATCTGCACGGGGCTGGTGTGGGTGCGCAGCACGTGGGGCGGACGGTCGTCGCCCTCGGCACGGGCCATATAAAACGTATCCATCTCGGCACGCGCGGGGTGGTGGCCGGGGATGTTCAGCGCGTCGAAGTTATACCAATCGGTGTCGATGCGCGGCCCTTCGGCGACGGAAAACCCCAGCTCGGCAAAGATCGCGGTCACTTCTTCGGTCACTTGGCTAACGGGGTGGATCGTGCCCTGACGCGTCGCCCGCGTGGGCAGTGTCACGTCCAGCCATTCGCTGCGCAGGCGTTCATCAAGTGCGGCATCGCCAAGCGCCGCTTTCTTGGCGGCGATGGCCGATATGATCTCGTCCTTGAGCGCATTTAGCGCTGGCCCGACCGTCTGGCGTTCTTCGGGCGTCATCTTGCCCAGTTCGCGCATTTTCAGGGCGACTTCGCCCTTTTTACCCACGGCGGTCAGACGGATGTCCTCCAACGCGGCTTCGTCGGCGGCACCAGCGATCTGGCCCAGATATTTCGCTTTCAGGTCGTCCATATCGGCCTCATGTCTTTTGCTCGGGCTGGTGCTAGCAGAATTGGGCCCGAATACAAGCGGCAGGGCTATTTGATGCGGGTCTTGTGATGCCGAAACTGCGGGCACATAGTGCGGCAAACCACCAAAAGGGAGCAGAGCGTGGCAGAGATTTCACAACCCATAGGTAGCCCGACGCTTCCCCGACCTGTCACACGGCCCTGGCTGGCGCTGCTTGGCCTGACGCTGGGGGTGACCGTCACCAACGGGTTTGCACGCTTTGCCTACGGACTGATCCTGCCAGCGATGAAGACCGAGCTGGACTGGACCTATGCGCAAGCGGGCTGGCTGAACACGGCGAATGCGCTTGGCTATATCATTGGCGCAGTGCTGACGTTGCTGCTGATCGGGCGCATCGCGCCGGCGCGGCTGTTCGGCTTTGGCATGGTCGCAACCACGCTGACCCTGCTGGCCACGGGATACGAGGCGACGATGGGCTGGCAAACTTTCTGGCGGTTCGCGGCAGGGGTATTCGGGGCGATGTCATTCTCTACTGCTGGCGTGCTAACCGCGCGGCTGTTTCCCGGCGACGCGCGGCGCAATGCGCTGGCGATCGCGATCCTGTTCGGCGCGGGTGGCGGTATCGGGATCATGCTCGCAGGCGCGTCCCTGCCCCTGATGATAGAGCTCTGGGGCACCGGATCATGGCGCTATGGCTGGTATATCATCGGCGCGATCAGCGTGGCCTGCCTGCCCCTGTCCCTATGGGCTGCGGCGCGGCTGTCGGTCCCTGCGCAACGCAACACGGCAGTGGGTGGCATCAAGCTACGCCTGATCTGGAAAGAGCTGGCAGGCTATATCGGCTTTGCTATGGGGTATATCGTGTATCTGACATTCCTGTCGGCATGGATGACCGACCAGCAGGCGCCAGCGCTGCTGATCTCGGCGGTGTGGATCATCATGGGGGTGGCCCTGATCGCCTCGCCTTTTGTGTGGCGCGGCGTGTTGGCGCGGCACGCCTCGGGCAAGCCCTTGGCGATGATCCTGACCGGTATCGCAGTCGGGTCGGCGCTGCCGCTGGTCCTGCCCGCGGGCGGGGCCGTGGTGATTTCGGCGATCGTTTTCGGGCTGTGTGTGTTCATGGCCCCAAGCGCGATCACCAGCTTTATCCGCCAGAACCTGCCCGCCGAAAGCTGGGCCGCCGCGATGAGCCTGTTCACCGTTGTCTTCGCCGTTGCACAGACCGCAGGCCCTTTTGCCGCCGGCGCCTTGGGGGATCTGACCGGCAACATCGGATCGAGCCTGCTGGTCGCCGCTGCGATCCTGCTGATGGGGGCGGCTGTCGTTGCCTTTCAAAAGCCCCTGACGGCGCAAGACCCCGCTTAAACGAAAAACGCCGCCCCGGTGTCAGGGCGGCATTCTAAAACTCTGGATCGTCAAAGGGCGCTTATGCGGCCAATGCGTCTTGTGCTTGCTTTACGATGGCACCGAATGCTTCGGGCTCGTTGACTGCCAGGTCGGACAGAACCTTCCGGTCCACTTCGATACCAGCCAAGGACAGACCGTTGATGAAGCGGCTGTATGTCAGTGCTTCGTCGTGGCTGCGCACAGCGGCGTTGATCCGCTGGATCCACAATGCGCGGAAGTTCCGCTTGCGGTTCTTACGGTCACGCGTGGCGTATTGGTTGGCTTTGTCGACCGCCTGACGGGCGACCTTAAAGGTGTTCTTGCGACGGCCGTAGTAACCTTTGGCTGCCTTGATTACCTTTTTTGTGACGGGCGTGGGTGACCACACCACCTTTTGTACGGGACATATCGGCTCTCCTATCTTAGCGGTCGTAGGGCATAAAGCCCTTGATGATCTTGGCGTCGGGAGCAGACAAAGCTGTTGTCCCACGCGCGTCACGGATAAATTTCTTAGACCGTTTGATCATACCATGCTGTTTGCCAGCCTGACCGCCGATGACCTTGCCGGTCGCCGAGATCTTAAAGCGCTTTTTTGCACTCGATTTCGTCTTCATCTTGGGCATTTCCGTCTCCTTAACTTGAGTTCGGTAAGTGCGCGACTCGGCATGCCACGAAGGCCGGACGCGCGGAACGAAGCTGGCGTATAGGAGGGACCGCCCCTCAAAGCAAGGGCAAAAGCGCGAAACGCGGGCGGTTACCAGAACTTATAGCGCGCAACGACATGCAGGACGGAGGTGGGGATATCTTCCAGCGCATAGCCACCCGGATGGGTGTTAATCGCATAGACAATCATCCCGCCCGCGATCAGCACCGTCAACGCCGACGCCCGCGGCGCACGGCCATCAGAGAAGGCCGACACGACAGAGGGGATAGAAAGCACAGCAAGGGCAAGACCAATCACCAAAATCAGATCAGTATCCATAGTCTTTGCCCCTGCTCGATATATTTTTATTGCCTGACCAGAGGTTATTCCGGATCGGTATTAAAAATCAATCGTTCGTCGCAAGGGGCAACGCGCAGGATATTGGTGCTGCCCTCGACGTTAAAGGGTACGCCTGCAGTGACCACGATCATGTCTTCCGGTCCGGCATATCCTTCGTCACGGGCGACCCGTGCAGCGCTGACCACAGCCATCTTGAACCGCTCCAGCGTGCCGGTCTGCACGCAGTTGACACCCCAGGTCAGCGCCAGACGACGTGCGGTCCTGACCAATGGCGTTAGCGCAATGATCGGCACCCGTGGCCGTTCGCGCGCTGTCAGCAGTGCGGTGGTGCCGCTTTGCGTGAAGCAGCAGATCGCCTTGATGTTCGCGGTTTCCGCAATCTCGCGGGCAGCGGCAACGATACCGTCAGCCACTGTCATGCGATCCACCTTGCGCGACGATTCAATGATCTGCGTATAGGTCGGGTCCTGCTCTACCTCGGTGGCGACGTTGTCCATCGTGCGCACCGCCTCGACCGGATAGGCACCGGCAGCAGATTCCGCCGACAACATCACGGCATCCGCGCCTTCATAGATCGCGGTCGCCACGTCCGACACCTCGGCCCGAGTGGGGATCGGGCTTTCGATCATCGATTCCAGCATCTGCGTCGCCACGATCACCGGCTTTGCCGCCGCACGGCATTTGCGCACCAGTCGTTTCTGGATCGGCGGTACGTTCTGCACTGGCAGCTCAACCCCCAGATCACCGCGCGCGACCATGATACCGTCGCTCACCGCCAGGATGTCCTCGAACCGGTCCACCGCCGACGGCTTTTCGATCTTGCTGAGCAATGCGGCACGGCCATTGGCCAGTTCGCGCGCCTCGGTCACATCTTCGGGGCGCTGCACAAAGCTTAGCGCCAGCCAGTCGACCCCCAACTCGCACACGAATTCCAGATCGGCGCGGTCTTTTTCCGACAGGGCGGCAAGCGGCAGCACCACATCCGGCACGTTCACGCCCTTGCGGTTAGAGATCACGCCGCCGATCATCACTTCGCACTCAGCGAAATCGGGGCCGCATTCCTTGACCTTCAGACGGATCTTGCCGTCATTGACCAACAGCGATGCGCCCGGTTCAAGCGCCTGGAAAATCTCGGGGTGCGGCAGGCACACGCGGCGGGCGTTGCCCTCTGCCTCGTCCAGATCCAGCCGGAACGACGCGCCCTCGACCAGCAATTCGCTGTCCCCCGAAAAGACACCCACACGCAGCTTTGGCCCCTGAAGATCCGCGAGAATACCGATCGTGGATCCTGTTTCTTCTTCGATCTGGCGGATGATCTGGTGCTTGATCCGGATTTCGTCATGGCTGCCGTGGCTCATGTTCAACCGGAACACATCCGCGCCCGCGTGAAACAGTGCCGATATCGTCTCGTGCGTGTCCGAGGCCGGACCCAAGGTGGCAACTACTTTGACATTCCGCGTGCGTTTCATACTGGTGACGTCCCTTTTCATCTGCGGGCTTTGGCAGCCCCTGCGCTTATTGCCACGGGTTTAACACGCGCGGCGGTCAGAGTGGATAGTAAATAAGTTAGCGTTAACATTTAGCAAGGCTGGCCCATACCGTCTATGCCCCCTTCAGTGTTACAGCACCATGACGATTGCAAGCAGACCACAAGACACGCAGCCAGGCGCCCGCCTTGAACCCACACCGACCAACCCATAACTTTACGGTACCGACACCGAGGAGAGCATAATGCCCACACAACAGGAAATCGAACTGCAGGCTGCGGCGTTCCGCCGACTGCAACAGCATCTGATGCAAGACCGCACGGATGTTCAAAACATCGACATGATGAACTTAGCCGGCTTTTGCCGCAATTGCCTGTCGCGCTGGTATCAAGAGGCCGCAAACGAACGCGGCATCGACATGGGCAAGGAAGAAGCGCGTGAATTGTTTTACGGCATGACCATGGACGCATGGAAAGCCGGCTATCAGACCGACGCGAAAGACACGCAGAAAGAAGCGTTCAAAGTTGCGTTTGAGCAGAACGTGGAAAAGAGCTGACCGCACGCGGCCAGCCCCTTGGCAAGGCGAGTTACACCGCCGCCTTGCGCATTTCTTCCAGATAGATCTCGCGCAGACGCGGCGCGACCTTGCCTGGTGTTCCATCGCCCAAGGCCACGCCGTCGATCTCGACCACTGGCATGACAAAGGCGCTGGCTGATGTGGTAAACGCCTCATCCGCCTGCTGCGCTTCGTGGATGGTAAAGTTACGCTCTTCCACGACCATCTGCGCCTCTTTGGCAAACCGCAGAACCGCAGCGCGGGTGATACCGTGCAAAATCTCGTTGCTCAGGGCGCGGGTGATGATCTTGTTGCCCATGACGATATAGGCGTTGTTGCTGGTGCCTTCGGTGACAAACCCGTCCTCGACCATCCACGCATCGTCACAGCCCGCTTTCTTGGCCATCATTTTGCCCATCGACGGATACAAAAGTTGAACCGTCTTGATGTCGCGGCGGCCCCAGCGGATGTCCTCGATGCTGATGACCTTGGCCCCCTTCTTGGCGGCGGGGCTATCGGCCATGCCAGGCTTGGATTGGGTGAACAACACGATCGTAGGCTCGGTTGTGTCGGGATCGGGGAAGGCAAAGTCTCGATCCCCGTCCGACCCGCGCGTGATCTGCAAATAGATCAGCCCCTCGTCGATCTCGTTCACACGGACCAGCTCGCGATGCACCTCCAACAGATCCTCTTTCGAGATCGGGTTGCGCATCTGTAGCTCGTTCAACGACCGGCTGAGCCGGATGGCATGGCCGTCAAAGTCGATCAGCTTGCCGTCCAGCACGCTGGTGACCTCATAGACCCCGTCCGCCATCAGAAACCCGCGATCAAAGATCGAAACCTTGGCTTCGGTCTCGGGCAGGTATTCGCCGTTCACATATACAGTCCGCATGTCTTATCCCCAAAGCTTGGCCGCAGGCGGGTGCACCCCGGCGGCGTCAAATGTCAAAGCGTCCGCGCGGTCTTCGGCCAGAAGCAGCGGGCCGTCAAGGTCCACCACCTTGGCCCCCTGCGCCACCAAGGTCGCCGGTGCCATTGCCAGCGAAGACCCGACCATGCAGCCGACCATCACCTCAAAGCCCTGTGCGACAGCGGCATCGCGCAGCGCCAGCGCCTCCGTCAGGCCGCCGGTTTTGTCCAGCTTGATATTGACCACATCGTATTTGCCCTTCAGCGCAGCAAGGCTCGCACGGTCATGACAGCTTTCATCCGCACAGACCGGCACCGGCCGATCCATCCCGATCAGCGCATCATCATCGCCTGCAGGCAAAGGCTGCTCCACCAATGACACACCCAGCCGCACCAGATGCGGGGCAAGATCGGCGTAAACCTCTGCCGACCAGCCCTCATTCGCATCGATGATGATCTGCGCATCGGGGGCACCGGCGCGCACAGCCTCAAGACGGGGCATATCGTCCGGCGTACCAAGCTTGATCTTCAACAACGGACGATGCGCATGCAATGCAGCCTGTTCGCGCATTTTGTCGGGGCTATCCAACGACAGGGTAAAGGCCGTGACCTCGGGCTCCGGCTGGGCCAGCCCCGCCAGTTCCCACACACGTTTGCCCGCTTGCTTGGCCTGCAAATCCCACAAGGCACAGTCCACCGCATTGCGCGCAGCCCCGGCGGGCAGCAGATCGTACAGCGCCTCGCGGGTCAGGGACCCGCTTAACGCTTCGATCTCTGTCGTGACCGATTCCAACGTCTCGCCATAACGGGCGTAGGGCACACATTCGCCCCATCCCGTCACGCCGGCTTCGGTGATCCGAACCGTGAGCACCTGCGCCTCGGTCCGCGATCCACGCGAAATGGTAAAGACCTGCGCCAGCCGAAAGACATCCCGGCTTACCTCAATACGCATATCCGCTCCTTCATTTTGCCACTTAAACTCTCCCCGAAGGGCCGATCAGAGGGCTGCCAAAGCATCCGCCAGTTTCGCGGCACCTTGCCGGAACGGGTCCACGGCTGGCAAGCCCAGGCGTTGCTCAACCTCGGCGAGGTACGCGTCTGCCTCTGCTTCCGACAGATGCTGCGTATTGATCGAGATGCCGACCACCTGACAGCCTGCGTTGGCGACCTTTGCCAGCGTCAGTGCCACGTCGCGCACCTCTTCCAGCGTGGGCAGCGTGTAGTCGGGCAGACCGCGCATGGTCTTGCGGGTTGGCTCGTGGCACAGGATCAGGGCATCGGGTTGGCCGCCGTGGATCAGCGCCATGGTGACGCCGGAATAGGACACGTGGAACAGGCTGCCCTGCCCTTCGATGATATCCCAGTGATCGTCGTCATTGTCAGGCGTCAGATACTCGATCGAGCCGGCCATGAAATCCGCGATCACGGCGTCCAACGGCACGCCTTCGCCGGTGATCAGAATACCGGTCTGGCCCGTCGCGCGGAAGCTGCATTTCAGCCCCTTTTCCTTCATCGCCGCGTCCAATGCCAGCGCGGTATACATCTTGCCGACAGAACAATCGGTGCCGACTGCCAGCACCCGCTTGCCGGTGCGTTTGACACCGTTCGCGATGGGATATTGCACCGACGGGATGCGCACATCATGCAAGGTGCGGCCGTGTTTCTCGGCGGCGGCAACCAGTTCTGGTTCGTTGCGCAGCAGGTTGTGCAGGCCGGATGCCAGATCAAAGCCAGCCTCCAGCGCTTCGACCAGCACGGCGCGCCATGTGGCGCTGATGGTGCCACCGCGGTTTGCGACACCGATGACCAACGTCTTTGCGCCCGCTTCTTTCGCCTGCGCTAGGGTCATATCGGTCAGGCCCAGATCCGCCTTACACCCGTCCAGCCGCAATTGGCCGACAGCATTATCGGGACGCCAGTCCTTGATGCCTTGCGCTACTTTAGCAGCAAGATGATCTGGCGCGTCGCCCAGGAAAAGAAGGTATGGTGTTTTGATCATGATCACATGCTCCTGTAATTTGGCTTTGGCTCAGTTTCGCAGCCTTTCGGCGCGATAAGGTTGCAAATGAATGGCCGACGCAAGAGAGACCGGAGAATATTTGCAAAGATCCGCCCATCTGCGCAAGAATTGTGCATAGAAATTTAGCGCCCGATGCTGCAGCTGCGAGATCACTCTTGCAGGGCGCAGCGCAATTTAATACCACCCAAGGCAATCAAGTCGTAACTTTATTACTCAAGGAGTTCGCATATGAGCTTTCGCATCCAGCCCACAGCCCCTGCACGCCCCAACCGTTGCCAATTGTTCGGCCCGGGTTCGCGCCCGGCAATCTTCGAGAAAATGGCAAGCTCTGACGCAGATGTCATCAACCTGGATTTGGAAGACAGCGTTGCCCCCTCGGACAAAGACAGCGCCCGCGCCAATATCATCAAAGCGATCAGCGACGTAGACTGGGGCGACAAGACGTTGTCCGTACGGATCAACGGCCTGGACACACCTTATTGGTACCGTGATGTCGTCGACCTGCTGGAACAGGCGGGCGAGCGTCTGGACCAGATCATGATCCCCAAGGTCGGCTGCGCCGCTGACGTCTATACTGTCGACGCGCTGGTCACGGCAATTGAAACCGCCAAAGGCCGAAGCAAGAAGATTTCGTTCGAGGTCATCATCGAATCGGCGGCGGGAATTGCCCATGTTGAAGAAATTGCGGCTGCCAGCCCGCGCTTGCAAGCGATGAGCCTTGGCGCGGCCGACTTTGCCGCCTCTATGGGGATGCAGACCACCGGCATCGGCGGCACGCAAGAAAACTACTACATGCTGCGCGACGGGACCAAGCATTGGTCTGATCCGTGGCATTGGGCGCAGACAGCCATCGTCGCCGCTTGCCGGACCCATGGCGTGCTGCCGGTCGATGGTCCGTTCGGTGATTTCTCGGACGACGAAGGCTACCGCGCGCAGGCGCGCCGGTCGGCAACTTTGGGCATGGTCGGCAAATGGGCCATTCACCCCAAGCAGATCGCCGTCGCGAACGAGGTGTTCACCCCCTCTGACGAGGCCGTCGCTGAAGCCCGCGAGATTCTAGCCGCGATGGAAACAGCCAAGGCCAACGGCGAAGGTGCGACCGTCTACAAGGGTCGTCTGGTCGATATCGCCAGCATCAAACAGGCCGAGGTCATCGTGCGCCAGTCCGAGATGATCGCCTCGCGCTAACCCCGCAATACGACACAGCGGCGCGGACCTTGCCCCTGCGCCGCTGTTGCCCCCGCCCGTAGCGAAGCGGGCTTGGCATACCCTGCGGCTTGGGGCATCAAGGCGGCATGTCCATTGATGTCCTTTCCGCGCTCGCGCTTTTCGCCCTCATCACCTCTATCACGCCGGGGCCGAACAACCTGATGCTGATGGCGTCCGGGGCGAATTTCGGCTTCGCGCGCACAGTGCCGCATATGCTGGGGATTACCCTTGGCTTTATGGTCATGCTGCTGCTTGTCGGCTTTGGACTGATCCGCGTGTTCGACGCATTTCCCATCATATATACCGTGCTCAAGCTGCTGAGCCTGATCTATCTGATCTACCTTGCCTATAAGATTGCCACCGCCGCGCCGGTACAAAGCGCAGACCCGAACGCCAAACCGCTGAGCTTTCTGCAGGCGGCGGGGTTTCAATGGGTCAACCCCAAGGCCTGGGCCTTCGGTCTGAGCGTGATCACGATCTACGTGCCCTCTGCCGGCATATTGCCGCTGGTGATCACGGCGCTTGTCGTGGCGGTGATGGCGCTGCCTTCGGTAACGCTTTGGACCCTTCTTGGCGGGCAGATGGCCCGTTTTCTGACGAATCCCCGACGTTTGCGGGTGTTTAACGTGACCATGGCCGCGCTGCTTGTGGCATCGCTGTTGCCTGCCCTTTGGCCGGCCAGCTGACAGGTCACGTTGCAAAGACCGCAAATCAACGCCATATAGCCCTGAACAAAGCGCGGAGCAGGTGATGACACAGTATCTGGATTTCGAAAAACCACTGGCCGAAGTTGAAGGCAAAGCGGAAGAACTGCGCGCACTGGCGCGGACCTCTGAAGGGATGGACGTCAGCGCCGAAGCCAAGACGTTGGACGAAAAAGCCCATCAAATGCTGGACGATCTGTACAAGTCCTTGACGCCGTGGCGCAAATGTCAGGTGGCACGTCACCCCGACCGCCCCCATTGCAAAGACTATATCGAAGCCCTGTTCACCGAATTCACGCCGCTGGCGGGCGACCGGAACTTTGCCGATGATCTGGCTGTCATGGGCGGTCTGGCGCGGTTCAATGATACACCTGTCGTCGTGATCGGCCACGAAAAGGGCAACGACACCAAATCCCGCATCGAACGCAATTTCGGCATGGCCCGCCCCGAAGGCTACCGCAAGGCTGTGCGCCTGATGGAGCTGGCGGATAAATTCGGCCTGCCCGTGATCACGCTGGTCGACACCCCCGGTGCCTACCCTGGTAAAGGGGCCGAAGAGCGCGGCCAGTCCGAAGCCATCGCCCGTGCGACTGAAAAATGTCTGCAAGTCGGCGTGCCGCTTGTGTCGGTCATCATCGGCGAAGGCGGATCGGGCGGGGCTGTGGCCTTTGCCACGGCGAACCGTGTCGCCATGCTGGAACATTCCGTCTATTCCGTGATCTCGCCCGAGGGCTGCGCGTCGATCTTGTGGAAAGACGCCGAAAAGATGCGCGAAGCCGCCGAAGCGTTGCGCCTGACAGCGCAAGATTTGAAACAGCTCGGCGTGAACGATCGCATCATCCCCGAACCCCGCGGCGGCGCGCATCGTGACCCCAAAGCCGCCATCGCATCGGTACGCAGCGCGATTGCCGCGATGCTGGATGACCTGTCAGGCAAAGACGCCAAGGCGCTGGTCGCGGATCGCCGCCAAAAGTTCCTTGGCCTCGGGGCCAAAGGGCTGGCGGCGTAATTCTACGCCGCCCCGCAGGGCCCTAGGACACCAGCATCCGCAAGCCTTGCGTCACATCCGTACGCACCGCCAGACGCAGACCGGGTTCATCCCCGGCGCGCAGGGCTGCGATAATCAGCTTGTGAAAATGCGGCGGCTCTGTCCGTCGCAACCGCCCATAGAGCGCACGCATCGTCGGGCCCATCTGTAGCCAGACAGTCTCTGCCATCGCGAGCATCGCAGGTGCCTGCGCCCGCAGATACAACGTGCGGTGAAATTCGAGGTTTGTACGGATATAATTCACGGCGTCGCGATTGTTCACCGCGTCGGAAATGGCATTGTTGATCGCCTGCATCCGGTCAATCAACGCAAGGTGGGCACGGGGCAAAGCACGACTGGCGAGCTCTACCTCGATCAGCGCCCGTAGCGCGGCCAATTCTTCGATGCGTTCGTTGCTCAGCTCGGGTGTGGAAATCCGGCCCGACGCCGACATGGTCAGCGCCCCCTCTGCCGCCAACCGGCGCACGGCTTCGCGCGCGGGGGTCATCGACACCTCGTATTCCTTGCCAATCCCCCTCAGGGTCAACGCCTGCCCCGGTGGCAGATCCCCGTACATGATACGGGTCCGCAACTGCCGGTACACGCGGTCATGCGCCAATGGATGCGCATCAAGAGGACGAGGGTTCAGGTTCATATCGTCGTTGTGATCACGAATCGCCGGTGCGTCAATGTGGTAAACGCGCCGAGGTGCTGCGCTACGCAGTAAACTTGAACCGGTGCAGGTCGCTGCCATGCCTGCGCAACCAGCCACGCGCCTCCTGATAGGGTCCGTAAATCCGTTCGACCTCGGCCCAGAAGGCGGGCGAATGATTCATCTGCGCCAGATGCGCGACCTCGTGCGCGGCAACATAATCAAGCACGTCGGGCGGGGTCAGGATCAACCGCCACGAAAACATCAACCCCCCGTCAGAGGTGCAGGACCCCCACCGCGACCGCGTATCGCGCAGCGTCAGCTTGGCATAAGGACGCCCCAGCAACGCACTATAGTCGTCACAGGCCCCCGTCAGCCGGTCGC
Source organism: Sulfitobacter sp. M22 (assembly GCF_021736025.1). Taxonomy (NCBI): domain Bacteria; kingdom Pseudomonadati; phylum Pseudomonadota; class Alphaproteobacteria; order Rhodobacterales; family Roseobacteraceae; genus Sulfitobacter; species Sulfitobacter sp. M22. The sequence continues at coordinate 2,212,693 of NZ_WMEC01000001.1, forward strand.
GCGCAAGCTCCTTTAGATGGGCAGCCAGCCGCACGGGCACGCGATCCGCGGGTCCGGGGACACAGATCGTATCGGCCCCCAGAACCACCCGCCTGCCCTGTCCCGCCTCGACCCGAAGCATCCGCCCGCCCAAGGGAAATTCTGCTCCGATGCCCACCACGACATCTTCACCGCGCGCGTCGAGATGCTGCCGAATCCAGGCCTCCTTCTCGCGTGCAAAGGCGATTCCCTCGGCTTCCTTCAGACGTTTTGGCATCGTCAGCGTCACCCGCCCGTCCAGCTGCGATATCCGCAGCGATATGCGCCGCGCCCGTGCAGAGCGGCGCAGGATCAGCGGGATAGGTGGGTTTCCGGGCAGGACAGGATCAGGCATTTCAGGGTTCCGGGTCGCGATGAGGTGGCGATTGCCTTTGACAGTGCGTATCTCATATGGCACTTGGCCTGAATCATCTATACGCAACAACACTTTCAAAAAGGGGTCTTCGATGCCCAATGAAGAATGGGGAACCAAGCGCCTGTGCCCCACAACGGGCAAACGGTTCTACGACCTGAACAAAGATCCGATCATCAGCCCATACTCCGGCGAAGTGGTCGAGGTTGATAACTCCAAATCCCGCATGATCGCCGCAGACGCCGAAGATGCCGTCACTGCCAAATCCAAGAAAGGCAACTCTGATGATGAAGAGTCGCTGGTGGATGATGACGACGTAGACGTAGATCTGGACGACGACATTCTGGACGATGATGACGACGATGAGGATACTGTTCCTCTCGAAGAAATCGCGGACGTTGCCTCCGAAGACGACGATTAATTGAATTTTGCGATGGCGGGATAGATTTTCCTCTTGATCCCGCCCTCGCGACCGCCTATTCAGCGGCGCATCGGCCTTACACGGTTGATACACTTCCCGGATCTTTGATCCACGATGGGGCCTTAGCTCAGCTGGGAGAGCGCCTGCATGGCATGCAGGAGGTCAGCGGTTCGATCCCGCTAGGCTCCACCATTCACTCACCAAAAATCCAGCATAAACGTTTCGCACCACGCGAGGCTGACTGACGCGCGCCCGCAAGGTGTTACATGTGCTGCGCATCTTTAGCGCGGCTCGACGCTGACAAAGATTTCTGCTCCGGCACTAGACGACCGGTCTAATAGCTCCTATCTCCCTCCTATGACAGAGCAAAAGAAATCAGATCAAACGCGGAAGAAAATTCTGACCGCCGGACGATCGCTCATCAGCAAGCACGGGTTCGGTGCCGTCGGGCTGGCGCGTATTCTGAAGGAAAGCGACGTTCCCAAGGGGTCGTTCTACTACTATTTTCCGTCCAAGGATGCCTTTGGTCAGGCATTATTGCATGATTATGTCGCCGACTATCTGGCCCGCATCGATACGCTGTGCAGCGGGGCGGGGTCTGCGCATGACAAGCTTACGGCCTTTTGGTCAGCATGGCTGGCGCATGCGGATTCCGAAGGGATCGCCAACCAGTGCCTTGTGGTCAAGTTGGGTGCCGAGGTCGCTGATTTGTCTGATGAGATGCGCCGTATTCTGAATGACGGCGTGGCAGAACTTGTGACCCGTATCGCCGACCTGCTGGTTGCCGGAGCGAAAGACGGCTCCGTCCCGCCGATCAGTGACCCACGTGCGACCGCGCAGACGCTTTATGCCAAGTTCCTAGGGGCCGCGATCCTGTCAAAACTCTCGCAGGATCAAATCCCGCTACAGCAGGCTTTGTCACAAACCACCGATTTTCTAGCCATACGATAAACACAAGAAAGCGAGACACCTATGAAAGCAGCAGTCCACAACAGCTTTGGCGAACCCATCGACGTCATTGAAGGCACTGAAATCGACACCCCCACCGCAGGCGCGGGCGAGGTTCTGGTCAAGATGACGCTGTCCCCGATCCACAACCACGACCTTTGGACAATCCGCGGCAACTACGGTTACAAGCCCGAGCTTCCCGGTGCGATTGGCGGGAGCGAAGCGCTTGGCACGGTAGAGGCCGTTGGCGAGGGCGTTGACGAAGCGATGATCGGCCAGCGCGTGTCGATTGCGGGCGTGCATGGCACATGGGCTGACTACTTTGTTGCCCCCGCCACTGGCGTTCTTCCCCTGCCCGACGCGATCTCTGATGTCGCCGGTGCGCAGTTGATCGCCATGCCGTTCAGCGCGATTTCCCTACTGGAAACGCTGAAGGCAAAGAAGGGCGACTGGATCGTCCAGACCGCAGCAAACGGGGCCGTGGGCAAGATCATGACCACGCTCGCCAAAAGCCGCGGCATCAACCTGCTGAACCTCGTGCGGCGCGAAGACGCTGTGACAGAGCTGACGGATCTGGGCATCGACAATGTGCTGTCGACCTCGGAAGCGGGCTGGCAGGATAAAGCGCGCGAAATCATTGGCGAAAAAGGTGCCGCATCCGCGATCGATTCCGTGGGGGGTGATATCTCTGCTGATCTGGTCGATCTGCTGGGACTGGACGGCGAGCTTGTCGTTTTCGGGACAGCCACCGGTGCGCCGATGCCGCTGAACTCGGGTGCGCTGATCATGAAGCACATCACGGTAAAAGGCTTCTGGGGTTCCCGCGTGAGCGGCGAGATGGACCCCGAAGAGCGCAAGCGCCTGATCACAGAGCTGGTGACGCTGGTCGCCAAAGGCGAGCTGGTGCTGGAAGATGGCGGGCAGTTCGGGTTGGACGATCTGTCTGGGGCACTGAAAGCGTCGCTGACACCGGGTCGCTCTGGTAAGGTGATGATCCGCGGCTAAACGCAGCTGCACCGAAAACAAAGACGCGGCCCGCCCCCTGATCATGCGTCAGTGGGCGGGCCGTTTTCGTATCGCAAGCCCATCTTGGGCCGCGATCTTTAGAACGGCAGCCCTGTATAATTTTCGGCCAGATCCCGCCGCGCCGTTTCGCTTTGTGCCAGATGGGCAAGCGACGCCCGACGCATCTGCGGCGCAAAGCTGTCTTCGCCCTCGAACTGGTGCAGCATGGTCGTCATCTGCCAGCTGAACCGCATCGCCTTCCAAATCCGCGCCAGCGCATGTTCGGAATAGCCATCAATGCCGCGCTGATCCCCTCGCTTGAGCGCGGCAATCAATGCGTCGTGCAAATAGAAGACATCCGACACCGCAAGGTTCAGCCCCTTGGCGCCGGTCGGGGGGACGATATGCGCAGCGTCGCCCACCAGAAACAGATTGCCCCACCGCAACGGCTCGCTCACAAACGACCGTAGCGGCGCGATGGATTTTTCCATCGACGGACCGGTGATCAATGCGCTGGCCACGGACTGAGGCAGCCGTTGCTTCAGCGCCTCCCAAAAACGGTCATCGCTCCAGTCTGCGACGTTCTCTGAGGAGGCCACCTGAACGTAATACCGGCTCAGACTTTCGCTGCGCATAGATGCAAGGGCGAAGCCGTGTTCGGAACTGGCATAGATTAATTCGTCATTCACCGGCTTCGTACGCGACAAAACCCCCAGCCAGCCAAAGGGGTAAACGCGTTCGAATTCCTTGCGTTTGGCGGCGGGGATCGTCTTGCGGCTGACACCGTGGAATCCGTCACAGCCTGCGACGTAGGTGCAGCTGATCTCTTGCCGCTGGCCATCTTTGGAAAAGGACACCGTGGGCGCGTTGGTGTCTGCGCCGGCAATAACCACGTCCTCGACCTCGTGGATGATCGTCGCACCCATTCTGTCCTGCGCCTCGTATAGATCGCGGGTGACTTCGGTCTGGCCATAGACCATGACCTGTTTCCCGATCAGCTTTTGGAAATCGATATGCACCATCGAATCGTTGTCGGTCAGGTAGCAGCCCTTGTGCGGCAGACCTTGCTGATCCATCCGTGCGCCCACACCGGCGTGGCGCAGCAGGTTCGTCGTACCGTCTTCCAGCACACCGGCGCGGATTCGAGACAAAACATGGTCGCGGGTGGTCCGTTCAAGAACGACAGTGCTGACACCTGCATTATTCAGCAGTTGCGACAATAACAGACCAGATGGCCCGCCCCCGATAATGACGACTTGCGTTTTCATATTAAATTTTCCTGCCCGACTATCGGATTAACCTATTGTACGAAACGTGCAGGAAGAATGGATCGTTAGGGCAACTTCTGGTACTATTCGTGCATGACACAGCTTTCCCCGATCCCCAGCTATGCGCTTTTTGGTGAAACCAAAGGGTTTCCCGATGTGCTGCATTGCGAACGGATCAAGGACCGCGCACCGGATCACGCTTGGCATATCGCGCCGCATCGCCACGCTCAGCTTGCTCAGGTACTGTATATTCTTTCGGGCGGTGGCACCGCAAATATCGAGGGCGACCGCTTTGCCCTGACGCAGGGGTCGGCTGTGTTTATTCCACCGCGCATGGTGCATAGCTTCGACTTTACCCCTAACACCCAAGGCATGGTGCAATCCTTTCCCATCGCGATTCTGCACAGCATCGGGCCGGTGAATGCAGAACTGGGCAATGCGCTGTCCAAACCCGCGGTTGGGCGGGCGGCGGGCTCCTTGGTTGCGCTGATGACACAGCTTGAAACGGTGACCGCCCAGACGACTGCCCCGTTTCGGGCGCAGATCGCTGTGGGGCTAGGGCACGCTGTTCTGTCCAGCATCGCGGCATGGGGGACGCTGCAAAAGGACGGCAGCGCCCCGCACGACGACCGGCTGGCGCAGCTGGACCAGTTGATCAGTGATCCGGCCAACGCGGGCTGGACGGCCAAGGATTTTGCCGGCAGCATTGGCGTCAGCACCGGACATCTGTCGCGCCTGTGTCGCGCAGCCAAAGGCCAGTCCGCCACCGCCTATATCGAAGCCCGCCACATCGACGAGGCCTGCCGCTTGCTCGCATTCACGCGCCTTTCAGTGGCCGAGATAGGCTACCGTCTGGGCTTTGCCGACCCGTCCTATTTCTCGCGGCGATTTCGTACCGTTCAAGGCGTCACCCCGTCGCAATACCGCCATCAGTTCGCAACATGACCGCTGTTTCCCTGCACCACAGGTTGAAGAGTCGGCAATTCCGTGCCCCAAAGCTGACAAACGTCAGATTTATTAACTGTTATCGCTAACAGCCGTTTGACCTCCCCCTGACGATGCGTGAAGGTGACGCTAGGGAGCCTGCGTAAATCGTGATGCGCAGAATAAAGAAACCAAAGTTTCTGGGAGGAAATCTAATGACTAAAGGCAATATGAACCGCCGCACCATGCTGCGTGGGGCCGCTCTTGGCGCGCTGGCAACACCGGCGCTGGTTGGCAAGGGTATCGCACAAGGTAAGGTAAACTGGCGCGTGCAGGCGCACTGGCCCAAGGCGTCCAGCTCTTTCAACGACAGCCTTGGTAAACTGGCAGAAGTGCTTGAGGCGCGCACCGAAGGCGCGTTCAAGATGGATCTGCTGGGTGCGGGCGAATTCGCCAAAGGCCCCGACATCTACAACATTGTGCGCAAGGGCGTTGTGCCCATGGGGACGGTCAGCCCGTCCTATGTGCAGGATCAGGCGCAGGCCGCGTCCTTCCTGTTCGGCATCCCCGGCACTTTCCGTCAGGCGTGGGAAATGGAACACGCGGTCAAGAACCTCGGCCTTGAGGCCCTGGTGAACGAAGAACTGAACGCCGACGGCGTGATGATGAAGACGGAAAAAGTTCTGCCCGTCGAGATCGTCGTGTCGAAAAAGATCGAATCCGCCGAAGACTTCAAAGGGCTCAAGCTGCGGTCGTCCGGCACAATGCTTGATTACCTGCAGTCCGCCGGTGCCGCGCCGCAATACATTCCAGGCTCCGAGCTTTATCAATCGCTCAGCTCGGGCGTTGTGGATGGCGCACACTGGGGCGCTGCCGTGGGGGCGAAATCCATGTCCCTATGGGAGGTCTGCAAATACCATTACAAACCCGCGCTTGGTCAGACCACTGACGCCTTTATCCTGAATATGGAGGCCGTTGACGGGCTGGAAGACGATCTGCGCACTGCCCTGCTCGACACAATGGAGACGCGGTTCTTCCAGCGGTCGGCCGAATACCAGCACGCCGAAGCCATCGCGATTTCCGAAGGCATTGCCGAGAACAACATCGAAGTATCTGAACTGCCCGACGATGTGCTGGCAATCCTTGCGGATGCGTCGTCCAAGATCCTCGATACAGAGGCGCAGAAAGGCGAACGCGCGGCGAAGGCGGCAGACATCTACAAAACCTTGATGACCGACCTCGGCTATCTTTAAGCGTCTGATCCGGGGGGATCCCCCCCGGTAAGGCCGCGCTGAAAATCATTGTAGCCGCCTGATATGTCCTTGCATTTCTGGCGGCTCGTTTTTGTCCTGAGGGAGAAACGTTTTGTTTAAACTTGCGCGCTTCATCACGCAATTGAACCGCATTATCGGCTATTGGATCAGCTTTTGCGTGCTGATTATCTTTGCCCTGCTCTTGGCCGATGTGGTCATGCGCTATCTGATCGGACAGCCCGCGATCTGGACTGCCGAACTGGCGACGCTGATCTTTGGGGTCTATGCAATCATCGGGGGCGGGTACCTGCTGACCGAACGCGGCCACGTGAACGTCGATATCATCTACGGCCAGTTTTCACCCAAGCGCAAAGCGCTGGTGGACATCGTGACATGGCCGCTGTTCCTGATCTTTGTCGGCGTGCTGCTGTGGCAAGGCTACGACATCGCGTCCGAGGCCATTGCGGATATGGAGCGGTCGAACTCTGTCTGGAAAGCCCCGCTGTGGCCGACTAAATCCCTGATCCCCGTCGCCGCCTTGCTGCTGCTGTTGCAGGGGTTTGTACGCCTTTGGGCCGATGTGCGCACCCTGATGGGACTGCCCAATGATCCCGCTATTTTTGGTCAACCCGCCACCGGTGACACCGAAGCCGCCCAAGCCGCTGGAGGCCACTCATGAGCGTTGAAATTCTGACCATGCTATTCTTTGGCGCGCTGCTGCTGTTTGTGATGCTCGGCACGCCGCTTGCCTTTGCCCTTGGGGGAATTTCGGTCATCTTCCTGTACGCCGAAATGGGCGATCTGGGGTTCTATCTGCTCGCCTCTAAAATGTGGGAGACGATGCAATCACCCACCCTGATGGCGATCCCGCTGTTTGTCTTCATGGCGATCCTGCTTGAAAAATCGGGGGTCGCGAATGACCTTTACGATATGATGCACGAATGGTGGGGCGGCCTGCGTGGCGGTCTGGCAATTGGCACGGTGCTGATCTGCGTGATCTTTGCCGCCATGTCGGGCATCTCGGGTGCGGCGGTTGTGACAATGGGTACCATCGCACTGCCCAAGATGCTGGAACGGGGCTATGACAAAAAGCTCGCACTTGGGGCTATTAACGCGGGCGGCGGCTGGGGCATCCTGATCCCGCCGTCGATCCTGATGGTGCTCTATTCGCTGCTCACCGAGGTGTCTGTCGGTCGGCTGTTCGCAGCGGGCATCGGGCCGGGGCTGCTGCTGTTTTTCCTCGTGTCCGTCTATATCGGCGGACGCTGCTGGATGCAGCCGGAACTGGGTCCCGCCCTCCCGAAAGAGGAACGCGCGAACTGGGGGCAGAAACTGCGGTCTCTCAAGGCGGTGATCCTGCCGATCCTGATCGTGGTGATCGTGCTGGGGGCCATCTTTGGCGGGTTCGCCACCCCGACCGAAGCCGCCGCCATCGGTGTCTTTGGTGCGATGGTCGCCACAGGCGTGAACCGGCAACTGTCATGGGCCGTGATCCGTGACGCCTCTGTCGCGACGCTGAAACTGACCGCGCTGATCATGTGGATCCTGTTCGCGGCCCACGCCTTTAGCACGGCCTATACCGCGCTTGGGGCACAAAGCCTGATCCAGGACATGATGAACCTTGTGCCCGGTGGGCGTTGGGGGTCGCTGGTATTTATGCTGGCGGTGCTCTTCATCCTTGGCATGGTGCTGGATCCGGTGGGGATCATGCTGATCACCCTGCCTGTGTTCCTGCCCGTGGTGCAGAGCTATGGCTTTGATCCGATCTGGTTCGGCATCCTCTTCATCATCATGATGGAGGTCGGGTATATGACCCCGCCCTTCGGCTTTAACCTCTTTTACCTCAAAGGGGTGGCCCCGCCGGATGTGACGATGGGCGACATCTATGCCTCTGTGACGCCCTATGTGATCGTCACGCTGATCGGGGTCTTGCTGATCATTCTGATCCCCGAGATCGCGACCTATCTGCCCAAGTACTTCTACGGGTAGGCCGACCGCAAAACTGCTTTGACCCGCGCCCAAGCTGCGGGTCAAAGCCACTGACGGGATATGCCCAAATTATAGGCATCCGTCGCGAAGCAGCCTCAAATTGCGCCAAAAATGCCCATTTCGGATCGCACCCGACGGGAATCACGCTATCCAGATGGGAGTTATTTTCAACTGGACGAGGCCCCCCATCAACATCGCCGCCCATACCGATCAGGCTTTCGCCGTGCCGATGCAACCCCGCGCCCGCGGGGCGTTGCGCATCAGCAGCAAGACCTACGGCGGGACGTCGGTGATCGACGATCTGTACCAGCAGGGCTGCTTCAAGGCGCTCTTTCCGCGTGCGGCGGCGGGTGGTCTGACGGGGGTCTTCCTTAACACTTCAGGCGGGATGACGGGCGGCGACGAACTGTCGATCCACGCCACTGCCGGTGCGGACAGCCGCCTGACCTTGACCAGTCAGGCTGCCGAACGTGTCTATCTGGCACAACCCGGCCCGATGGCGCAAATGACGACGCGGCTGGTCGCAAAAGGCGGGGCACGGATCGATTGGCTGCCGCAGGAAACGATCCTGTTCAACGGCTCTGCCCTGCGCCGCAAGCTGGAGGTGGACCTGACGGGCGATGCCTGTTTCTTCGGCGTAGAGCCGCTGGTCTTTGGCCGCGTCTCCATGGGCGAAACGCTAAGCGACGCGCGCTTTGCCGATAACATCACGATCCGCCGCGACGGGCACCCCATCTTTGCTGATGCCGTGCGCCTGTCCGGCGATATCCACACGCAACTTGCTGGCACCGCCACGGCGGGCGGCAACTGCGCTATGGCCAGCGTGATCTACGCCGCCCCCGATGCCGAGGCGCTGCTTGCCCCCCTGCGCGCGCTGCTGCCCGCCAGCGCCGGTGCCAGCCTGATCCGCGACGGCGTGCTTTATGCGCGGCTCCTCGCGCCCGACAGTTACATCCTGCGCCAGTCTCTGGTGCCGATCATCGCCCGCCTGCACGGCGCGGCCCCTCCCAAAACATGGATGCTTTGACATGCAGCTGACCCCCCGTGAAAAAGATAAATTGCTGATCGCCATGGCGGCCGAAGTCGCGCGTAAGCGCTTGGCCCGCGGCGTCAAGTTGAACCACCCCGAGGCAATTGCCCTGATCACCGATACCGTCGTCGAAGGCGCACGCGATGGCCGCAGCGTGGCCGAGATGATGCAGGCCGGTGCCCAAGTCATCACCCGCAACGACTGTATGGAAGGCATCGCCGAGATGATCCACGACGTACAGGTCGAAGCCACTTTCCCCGACGGGACCAAGCTGGTCACCGTGCACAACCCCATCCGCTAGACCCCGTTCGCAAGAAAGGCCCCCGTTATGAAACATCTGATGATCCTGCCCGCCGCCCTGATGGCCGGCCCTGCCCTTGCCCACCCCGGTGTGCATATCGCCCCCCACGGGGCCGAATGGATGCCTGTCTTCATGGGGCTCGCCGTCATCGCAACCGCCGCGGCCATCGCGCTGCGCGGGCGGGTCAAGGCCCCCCGCAAGGCGCGCAAATGATCCCCGGAGAGGTGCTTTGCGCCACAGGGGACATCACCCTGAACGCGGATCGCACGGCCATCACCCTGATGGTCGCCAATACCGGCGACCGTCCGGTGCAGGTCGGCAGCCATTATCATTTCGCCGAAACCAACCCCGCGCTCGACTTTGACCGCGCCGCCGCGCGTGGTCACCGGCTGGACATCGCCGCCGGCACCGCCGTGCGCTTTGAACCCGGTCAACGCCGCGAGGTGCAGCTGATCCCGCTCGCGGGCGACCGTAAGGTGTATGGGTTCAACGCTGAAGTGATGGGCGCGCTCTAAGGCGCTTCGAGGAAAGAGAGACCGATGACCACCACACTCCCCCGCTCTGAATATGCAGCGATGTACGGCCCCACCACGGGCGACCGGCTACGGCTGGCTGACACCGATCTGATCATCGAGGTCGAACGCGATCTGACGACCTATGGCGAAGAGGTGAAGTTCGGCGGCGGCAAGGTGATCCGTGACGGCATGGGTCAGTCGCAGGTCACGCGGGCGAATGGTGCGGTGGATACCGTGATTACCAACGCGCTGATCGTCGATCATTCGGGCATCTACAAGGCGGATGTCGCGCTGAAAGACGGGCGCATCGCGGCGATTGGCAAGGCGGGCAACCCCGACACCCAGCCCAACGTCGACATCATCATCGGACCAGGAACCGAGATCATCGCCGGCGAAGGGCGCATCCTGACCGCCGGCGGTTTCGACAGCCACATCCACTTTATCGCGCCCCAGCAAATGGAGGACGCACTCCATTCCGGCGTGACCACCTGCTTTGGCGGCGGCACCGGTCCGGCGCATGGCACGCTCGCCACCACCTGCACCCCCGGCCCGTGGCATATCGGGCGCATGTTGCAGGCGATGGACGGCGTGGTGATGAACATCGGCCTCGCGGGCAAGGGCAACGCAAGCCAGCCCGGTGCCCTGATCGAAATGGTGAACGGCGGGGCCTGTGCGCTGAAGCTGCACGAAGATTGGGGCACCACCCCCGCCGCGATTGATTGCTGCCTGTCGGTCGCGGACGACATGGACGTGCAGGTGATGATCCACACCGACACGTTGAATGAATCCGGCTTTGTCGAACATACGCTTGGCGCGATGAAAGGCCGGACCATCCACGCCTTCCATACCGAGGGCGCAGGCGGCGGCCACGCCCCCGACATCATCAAGATTTGCGGCGAAGAACACGTGCTGCCGTCATCGACCAACCCTACGCGCCCCTTCACGGTGAACACGCTCGAAGAGCATCTGGACATGCTGATGGTCTGTCACCACCTTGATAAATCCATCCCCGAAGACGTCGCCTTTGCCGAAAGCCGCATCAGACGCGAGACGATTGCCGCCGAGGATATCCTGCATGACATCGGCGCGTTCTCGATCATCGCTAGCGACAGTCAGGCCATGGGACGTGTGGGCGAGGTGCTGATCCGCACGTGGCAAACCGCCGACAAGATGCGCAAGCAGCGCGGGCGCTTGCCCGAAGAAACCGGCGACAACGACAACTTCCGCGTCAAACGCTATATCGCGAAATACACGATCAACCCCGCCATCGCCCATGGTGTCAGCCGCGAGGTCGGGTCGATCGAGGTCGGCAAGAAGGCCGATCTGGTGCTGTGGAACCCCGCCTTTTTTGGGGTGAAGCCCGAAATGGTATTGATGTCGGGCATGATCGTCGTGGCGCAAATGGGCGACCCGAATGCGTCGATCCCCACGCCGCAACCGGTCTATACCCGCCCGATGTTCGGGGCCTATGGCAGCGCGCTCCAACATTGCGCGGTGACCTTTATCTCGGAAGCCGCGCAATCGAACGGGCTGCGCGACAGCCTTGGCCTGCGCAAACAGACCATCGCGGTGCAAAACACCCGCAACATCGGCAAATCCGATCTGATCCATAATTCGGCCACCCCCAAGGTAGAGGTGAACCCCGAAACCTACGAAGTCCGCGCGGACGGCGAGCTGCTGACCTGCGCGCCCGCTGAAACCGTCCCCATGGCGCAACGCTATTTCATGTTCTGAGGCCCCACGATGACCGACCTTCCCCCCGCCCATACCATCAAACGCCACGGCCAGTGGGACCACGCGGATGACAGTTGCGTGTTGACCTACGACGACCGTTTTTTACGCCGCAAGCGGTTGCTCACCAGTCACAATCGCGGGTTCCTCGTCGACCTCGCCCATACGGAATCGCTGAACCACGGCGATGCATTCGAGCTTGAAGGCGGGCAGATCATCGAGGTCATTGCAGCCAAGGAAGCTTTGCTGGAAATCACCGGCGACGATCTGGTGCGGCTGGCGTGGCATATCGGCAACCGCCACTGCCCCTGCCAGCTTGAAGCCGCCCGCCTGCTGATCCAGAACGACCACGTGATCCGCGACATGCTGACCAAGCTCGGCGCGACGCTGCGGGATGTGTCCGAACCCTTCATTCCCGAAGGCGGTGCCTATGGCCACGGTCGCACCCACAGCCACGCCCATTAGGCCGCTTTGACGATGCAGACCCAAGCGCTGATCACATTGGCCCAATGGCTGTCGCCCAGCTTTCCCATCGGCGCGTTCAGCTATAGCCACGGGCTGGAAATGGCCGTGCAGGACGGCACCATTCACGATGCGGCCAGCCTTCAGGCATGGCTGTCGGATCTCATCACCCACGGTGCGGGCCGGACTGATGCGATCCTGCTGAACGCTGGCTTTGCGGGCAAGGGGGTGGACGAGGTGGATGCGCTGGCGCGCGCGCTGGCACCCTCGTCGGAGCGACTGACAGAGATGACCCAACAGGGCGCGGCCTTTGTACGGGTGGTCAATGACGTCTGGGGGCATGAGCTCCCCGACCTGACGCTGCCCGTCGCCTTTGGCGCGGCCTGCGCAGCGCAGGGCTTGCCTGTGGATCAAGGCGCGCAGCTGTTCCTGCACGCCTTCGTCAGCGCACTGGTGTCTGCCGCGATCCGTGCGGTGCCTTTGGGCCAAACGGACGGGCAGCGGGTCATCACCGCCCTTGCCCCTTTGTGCCACCAAACAGTGACCCTGGCCCTGTCACAAACCGTCGACGATATCGGCAGCGCCTGTTTTCTGGCCGATATCGCATCGATGCAACATGAAACGCTTTACTCTAGGATGTTCCAGACATGACCTCTCCCCATGGACCGCTTCGTATTGGCATTGGTGGCCCCGTTGGCGCGGGCAAGACCACGACGACCGCCGCGCTGTGCCGCGCCATGCGCGACCATTGGTCAATCGGCGTGATCACCAATGATATCTACACCCAAGAGGACGCCGAAGCGCTCATGCGGCTTCAAGTCCTGCCGCAAGACCGGATCATCGGTGTCGAAACCGGCGGCTGCCCACATACTGCTATCCGCGAAGATGCCTCGATCAATCTTGCCGCCATCGCGCGGATGCGTGATCGCCATCCCGATCTGGACTGTGTGCTGATCGAATCCGGCGGCGATAACCTGTCTGCGACCTTCAGTCCCGAGCTGGCAGATGTGACGCTTTACGTGATCGATGTGGCCGCAGGCGAAGAAATCCCGCGCAAGGGCGGGCCGGCGATTACAAAGTCAGACATCCTGATCATCAATAAAACAGACCTCGCGCCGCATGTGGGCGCGTCGCTTGAGGTGATGGATCGTGATGCAAAACGGATGCGCGGTGATCTGCCCTATCTCTTTGCAGAGATGAAACACGATAGGGGTGTGGCAGAGTTGCTGGACCTGATTGTCAAAATCGGAGGCCTTCGTCCGGTTCCCGAAAATTAACAATTTGCAATAATACTGGCGGAATTTTGCCCACAGGAATCCAGACGCTTTGATTTTGGCCAAGAATCGCGGAATGTCTGCCGGACTTTACTGGGACAGTAAGGTGAGTGGAAACGAGCAGCAGGACAGATAAATGAGCGTGAAACGCCAGTGGACGTCGAAAATCGGTATTTCAATTTTGTCCGCAGCCCTGCTGCTGACAGCGGCCTGTGCCCGCGGCCCGGTTGAGGTTCAAACCATCAGCCAAGCGGGCATCAACCCTGACCTACACGCCATGGCGATCCGCGAAGTTCGCGTTCTGCAATCCAAAGGCCAGCGCGTTTGGTGCGTACCCTTCGCGCGCAACGCCAGCGGTGTCCAAATCCGCGGCAACGCCAACACTTGGTGGGCCAAAGCCAACGGTCTTTACGAGCGCGGCACAAAACCCGCTGTTGGCGCCGTCATGGCGTTCAAAGGCACCCGCCGGAACCCGATGGGCCATGTCGCCGTGGTCTCCGAAGTTGTTTCCCCCCGCGAGATCAAGGTTGATCACGCCAACTGGAAGCGCAACAAGATCTCTCTGGCGATGACCGTCAAAGACGTGTCGCCCCGCAATGACTGGTCCGATGTGCGGCTGGAAAGTCAGGCTGGTTCATTCGGCAGCGTTTATCCGATCAACGGGTTTATCTATCCCAACACGAAAAAGGGCCCGTCCAACGAGATGGCCCAGGCCCCCGTGTTTGCATTTTCAGCGACACCGACACAAAGCAACTAATCAGCGGGGCGGCAACGCTCCTCATGGTTGCAAATCTGCTGACACTGGCGTTGGGTAGGCACACCTAGATAACAGGATGCCCCCAATGACCCAGCAGCAAAACGCCTCTTGGCAGATCACCAAACCCGCAACCCGCAGCCGCAAAGGCATCGTCGCGTCGCAAAGCCGTGTGGCGGCTCAGGTCGGGGCGGATGTCATGGCGCAAGGCGGCAATGCGGTGGATGCCGCCATTGCCACCTCCTTTGCGCTTGGGGCGGCTGAACCGTGGATGAGCGGAATGGGTGGCGGCGGCTTTATGGTCGTGCGTATGGCCGGCGAGAAGACTGCCAAAGTCATTGAGTTCGGAATGAAATCCCCCAAGGGGCTGGATGTTGCCGACTATCCAATCGTCGGTGGCAAGGCGAGCGATCTGTTTCCGTGGCCTTCCGTGCTGGACGATCGCAACGTTTTCGGGGCCAAGGCGATTGCAATTCCTGGTCAGGTCGCAGGCATGGGGCTGGCGCATGAACGCTTTGCCACGAAGCCCTGGGCCGATCTGCTCGCCCCTGCGATCAAGCTTGCCGATGCGGGGCTGCCCGTCGATTGGTATACGCAGCTGATCCTTGGTGGATCGGCCAAAGACCTCGCCCCCTTCCCCGCCTCGGCCGAGACGTTCCTTAATGAAGACGGCTTTCCGAAATCCTCGGGGTGGACCGCCTTGGGCGAGACGACATGCGACCTGAGCCGTCTTGCGGCATCGCTGCGCACCGTGGCAACAGATGGGCCGCGTGCATTTTACGAAGGGCCGCTGGCGCAGTCGATTGTCGCGGATTTGCAAGCGGCGGGCGGACACCATGCGGCAGAGGATCTGGCGCAATATCAGGCGACACTGGTCGATGCGATGCACTATGCCTATCGCGACCACGAGGTGATCGCCACGCCGACGCTGACCGCAGGCCCCACCATGCGCCGCGCACTTGATCTTATGACGGCTTGGCAGCCCGGCACTGACACCCCCGACGCCGATGCGTTCATCGCCTATGACCGCGCCATCCGGCAGGCCAATCAGGAACGCTATGATACGATGGGCGATACCGAACATGAACCGGATCCGTCCTGCACCACACACTTTAGTGTCGTGGACGAAGCGGGCAATATGGTCGCCGTCACGCAAACGCTGCTGTCGATCTTTGGCTCGCGGATGATGCTGCCGCAATCCGGCATCCTGATGAACAACGGTATCATGTGGTTCGACCCCGAACAGGGCAAGCCGAACTCGCTCGGGCCAAACAAGCGTTGCCTTGCCAATATGTGCCCCACCCTGCTGCACCGCGCTGATGGCTCGCAGTTCGCGCTTGGTGCATCTGGCGGGCGCAAGATCATGCCCGCGGTGGTCGAGCTGACGTCGCTCCTGCTCGATTACGGGATGGATCTGGAAACCGCCTTTCACGCGCCGCGCACGGATATGAGCCTTGCCGATATCACCATAGTGGATCAGGCGCTCCCGCCGCAGGTGATCGCGACGTTGAAAGAGACGCTGGAAAACGTCGTGACTGCACCGCGCACGATCTTCCCCTATCACTTCGCCTGCCCCTCTGCTGTCGGCCGAAAGGGAGATGAAAACACCGGCGCGACAGAGGTGATGTCGGCGTGGGGGGATGCGATCAGCGCCTGAAAGAAAGGCGGCGGAGCATAGCCGCTCTCACCTGTGCGCCTGACAAAGAGATGTACATTCGCGTCATAACCGACTAGGGACGGGCGCAACACGTGGCTGGCGTATCCGCTTTTGCCGCGACGCGCGTATTTGTAGCGCGACATTTTCTCAGACAGGACAATCCCTTGATCCAAACCATCGCAGACGCGCTTGCCACCCAAGGCTATGATTCGCTTACCCCCGTCCAAGAGGCGGTTACCAACCCAGATCTGGTCGAAGCCGACCTTCTGGTGTCAGCCCAGACGGGGTCCGGCAAGACAGTGGCCTTTGGTCTGGCCATCGCACCGACCCTTTTGGGCGACGATGAAAAATTCGGACACGCTGGCGCGCCACTGGCGCTGATCATTGCACCGACCCGCGAATTGGCCATGCAGGTCAGCCGCGAACTGACGTGGCTGTATGGCAAGGCCGGTGCGGTCGTGACCACCTGCGTTGGCGGCATGGACACACGCACCGAACGCCGTGCGCTGGACCGTGGCGCACATATCGTCGTCGCGACACCGGGCCGCCTGTGCGACCACATCAAACGCAACAACATCAACCTGTCCGACATCCGCGCCGTGGTGCTGGATGAAGCGGACGAGATGCTTGATCTGGGTTTCCGCGAAGAGCTGGAATTCATCCTCTCCGAAGCGCCGGAAGAGCGCCGCACGCTGTTGTTCTCGGCCACCGTGCCTGCGGCGATCGCCAAGCTGGCCAAATCCTACCAGCGTGATGCGCAGCGCGTCGAAACCGTGGGCGAAAAGAAACAACACGCCGACATCGAATACCGTGCGTTGAACGTACACCCGCGCGACACTGAAAACGCGATCATCAACGTGCTGCGCTTCTACGAGGCGAAAAACGCCATCGTCTTCTGCAACACCCGCGCCGCCGTTGCGCGCCTCACCACCCGCTTTACCAACCGTGGTTTTTCGGTCGTGGCACTGTCGGGCGAACTGACGCAATCTGAACGGACCAACGCGCTGCAAGCGCTGCGCGACGGACGGGCCCGCGTTTGTATCGCGACAGATGTGGCCGCACGTGGCATCGATTTGCCCAACCTTGAACTGGTTGTGCATGCTGATCTGCCGTCGAACTCTGATACATTGCTGCACCGGTCGGGCCGTACCGGCCGTGCGGGTCGCAAAGGTGTGTCCGCCCTGATCGTCCCTGCCAAGATGCGCAGCAAAGCCAACCGCCTGATTGGTGGTGCCAAACTGAAAGTCGAATGGGCCAACCCGCCCTCCGCCGAAGAAGTGAACGCCGAAGACGAAAAGCGCTTGCTGGCCGATTCCGCTTGGTCGAACCCGATCCCCGATGATGCGGCAGGCTTTGTTGCGAACCTCGTGGATCAGTTCAGCCCCGAGCAACTGGCCACCGCTTTTGTGAACCTCTATCGTGCGCGCCAGTCGGCACCCGAGCAGTTGGCAGAGCCCGGCACACCCGCCGACGAACGCCCCCGTGGCGACTTTGGTCCGTCGGTCTGGTTCTCGATCTCGATCGGGCGCAACGACGAAGCCGAACCGCGTACGATCTTGCCGATGATCTGCCGTATGGGCGATCTGACCAAGGATGACGTGGGCGCGATCCGTGTGCAGCCAAGCCATACTTTTGTCGAAATCCTCGCGACGTCGGCTGATAAATTCACCACCGCCCTTGGCCCCGAAATGAAAGTCGAAGACGGCGCTGTTGTGACCAAGCTCGACAAGGCTCCTGATCTGTCGCGCGGGCCCAAGCCCGGCGGCCGCGGCCCGAAACCCCAGCGTGGCGGTTCGCGTTTTGATGACAACGCGCGCCCGGATCGCGGGCCGCGCCCGGACCGTGCACCTTACGATCCCGACGCGCCACGCGCACCGCGCAAACCCCGTGCGGCGGGCACCGAAGAGGCCTCGGTCTCTTATGACAAGCCACGCGGGCCACGCCCCGACAAAGGGTTCGACAAACCACGCGGCGACAAGCCCAAGTTTGACAAGCCCAAGGCCCCCAAAGGTGAACGCCCGCCCAAGTCGCACAAGACCGAACGGTCCCCAATGAAGCCCGGTGCCGCACCAAAGCCAAAGACTGCGGGCAAGCCCGACAGCTCTGACAAGCCCAAGGCCAAAGCCGTCTGGAAAAAAGACAAGCCGGCGGATCGCTCGGGTGGCGACAGCAAGCCTGCGGGCGACAAGCCGTTTAAGGCGCGCGCGTCTGACCCTTCGAAACGTTTTGTCCCTCCGGGCAAAGTGGGTGCCAAGCCCAAGGGTGGAAAGCCTGCAGGCAAACCCGCCGGTGGCGACGCATCCCCCAAGCGCGGAAAATCGAGCTTTCGCCCGAAATAAGCGCTTAAGCGCACGCCCCGCGTAGAACCGGGGAAATATAGATCGATCAAATGCTTAGGGGCTGGAATTTTAATCAATTTCAGCCCCTTTTGCGTGCGTCACCCCCCCAAAGCTCCCCTGCGGGGCAGGTTTTTGCTTTTCAGAGGGGGACGTTGCTCCTAACAATCACTGCATAGGGACCGAAACAGGCGCAGGACGCCTGCGCACGGGCCGTTAGAAACAGGGTGCTTTGCCACCCGTCCCAATCCCAACCTCGGAAAGGTCACGCACATGGATGGTACATTTAGCGAAAACGATATCTCCCGTGTGGTCGAGGCAGATCGCGCGCACATCTGGCACCACCTCAGCCAGCATAAAGCCTATGAAACCACCGACCCGCGCATCATCGTCGAAGGCAAGGGCATGCGTGTCTGGGATCAAAAGGGCAAAGAGCATCTGGACGCTGTGTCCGGTGGCGTCTGGACGGTCAACGTCGGCTATGGCCGCGAAAGCATCGCCAATGCGGTACGCGACCAGCTGATCAAGCTGAACTATTTCGCGGGCTCTGCCGGGTCCATTCCGGGGTCGATCTTTGCCGAAAAGCTGATCGCCAAGATGCCGGGCATGAGCCGCCTCTACTACTGCAACTCCGGCTCTGAGGCGAACGAGAAAGCCTTTAAGATGATCCGCCAGATCGCCCACAAACGCTATGGCGGCAAGAAGCACAAGATTCTCTATCGCGACCGTGATTACCACGGCACGACCATCGCTTGCCTGTCTGCAGGCGGTCAGGACGAACGGAACGCGCAATACGGCCCGTTTACCGACGGCTTCGTCCGCGTGCCCCATTGTCTTGAGTATCGCAAGTTCGAACAGGACGGCGCCCCCGAGGATAACTACGGCATTTGGGCAGCCGACCAGATCGAGAAAATCATCCTTGCCGAAGGCCCCGATACCGTGGGCGGGCTCTGCCTTGAACCCGTTACAGCGGGCGGCGGTGTTATCACGCCTCCGGACGGCTATTGGGAACGGGTGCAGGAAATTTGCCGCAAATATGACGTTCTGCTGCACATCGACGAAGTCGTCTGCGGCGTCGGGCGTACCGGCGAATGGTTTGGCTATCAGCACTTTGGCATCCAGCCGGATATGGTCACAATGGCCAAAGGCGTCGCGTCGGGCTATGCGGCGATCGCCTGCCTTGTGACAACCGAAGAGGTGTTCAACCTGTTCAAGGACGACGCCAGCGATCCGATGAACTATTTCCGCGACATCTCGACGTTTGGCGGCTGTACCGCAGGCCCTACCGCCGCAATTGAAAACATGGCCATCATCGAGCGCGAGAACCTGCTGCAAAATACCTGCGACATGGGGCAATATATGCTCGAAGAGCTCGAAGAACTGTCGGACAAATACGATGTGATCGGTCAGGTGCGCGGCAAGGGTCTGTTCCTTGGCGCTGAGTTGGTCCAAGACCGCAGCACCCGCGTTCCCGTTGTCGAAGCGCAGATTCAAGCGGTCGTCGCAGACTGTATGGCGCAGGGCGTGATCATCGGGGCGACCAACCGGTCGGTGCCGGGCAAGAACAACACCCTTTGCTTCAGCCCTGCGTTGATCGCGAAGAAGGACGATATTGATCAGATCATCGCGGCTGTAGACGGGGCAATGGGTCGGGTGTTCGGCAGCAAATAGGCTGCCGCTCCGGCACTTTGTTGCCGATCAAAATAATCTTACTGGAACCAAACCCGTCACATAGCGTTAAGTACTGAAGCTAGTATGGAGTATATCATGAAAAAGCTACTTTTGGTCCTGCCTATGGTTGGCGCACTCGCCGCTTGCGAAACGCAGACTCAATCTTCTGTAACCGGCGCTGCTGCTGGTGCGGCTCTGGGTGCTGTCGTGTCGGGCGACGATGACAAAACCAAAGGCGCCGTTCTGGGTGGCTTGGCTGGCGCTGCTGCAGGTGCATACCTGGGCCGCGGCAAAAACGGCCAGTGTGTCTACCAGAACTCCGCAGGTCAGCGTTACACAGCTGCTTGCCCATAAGCGTTTTCTGCTCCCGAAGGCAGATATTCACATCAGGCCTCGGCGTTTTGCCGGGGCCTTTTTTATGCGCTGACCGATTGGCTGGGTCTTGCCCATAAAAAAAGGGCGGCTAGATGCCGCCCCGTCTTACCCGTGATTTTACCGCGTGATCAGCCCAGCAAACCCGCGTGCTTCAACCCGTGATCCACGAGCGCTTTGGTGGCATCGGTAAGCGGCACCAGTGGCAGGCGCACCTCGTCCGAACACAACCCCAGACGCGCCATCGCGTATTTCACACCCACCAGGCCCGGCTCGGTGAAGATCGCGTTGTGCAGCGGCATCAGCTTGTCCTGGATTTCCAGCGCCGAGGCATAGTCCCCCGCAAGGCAGAACGCCTGCATCTGGCTCAGCAGCTTGGGCGCGACATTCGCGGTGACAGAGATACAGCCAACGCCACCTTGGGCGTTGAACCCGTGCGCTGTGGCATCCTCGCCCGAGAGCTGGACAAAATCCGGCCCGCACAGCATCCGCTGGTCACAGACCCGCGCCAGATCGCCGGTGGCATCCTTGACACCGATGATGCGCGGCAGCTTGGCCAGCTCCGCCATGGTTTCGGGCAGCATATCAACGACCGAACGGCCGGGGATATTGTAGATGATGATCGGCAGACCGCAGGCCTCGTGGATCGCGGTGAAATGCGCGATCAGACCGGCTTGGGTCGGCTTGTTGTAATAGGGCGTGACAACCAGAACCGCATCGGCACCGACGCTTTCGGCGTGTTTGGCCAGACGGATGCTCTCGGTCGTGTTGTTCGAACCGGCACCTGCAACGACGGGGATACGCCCCGCGGCGGCTTTGACGACTTCGGCGACAACGGTTTCATGCTCGGCATGGGTCAGGGTGGGCGATTCACCGGTGGTCCCGACAGGCACCAGCCCGTTCGATCCTTCCGCGATGTGCCATTCCACCAGCTTCTTGAGCGTGTCCAAATCCAGCGCGCCGTCCGTGAACGGCGTGACGAGTGCAGGTAGTGAACCTTGTAGCATATGCACGCTCCTATTCTTGCGTTGCTGGGCAAGCGCCCAATTGCTGATAGCGGCAAGTTGAGTTGAAACCCCCGCGCCGCGCCGTATGTTGCAAGGCTGTAGCCTTTGACCAGTAGGAAATGCAAGTGATGAGACGCGCCTTGGCGACGCTGACGATGGTTTTTGCCCTCGCCCTTCCGGCCCATGCCGAAAGGCCGCGTCCGCTGGGATGGGCGATGGACGCCATGCGCGCGGGCAGCTGGGATAATGCCGCCCTGATTGCGCGCCGTGATGGTGCCGTTGCGGTAGATGTGATCGAATGGCACCGCCTGCGCGCTGGTCGGGGCACCTATGCCGAGGTGACCGATTTCCTCAGCCGCCGCCCAGACTGGCCGGGCGAAGCCTATCTGCGCAGACAGTCCGAAGAGGCCGTGATCCGCGAAGGTGACAAGGCGATACTGGATTTCTTTATCGGTCAGGGCCCGCAGACGCCCGAGGGTGTGCTGGCCCATGCCGCAGCGCTGCTGCGTGCGGATCGTCTGGGCGAGGCACAGGCGCGGCTGGTGCTGGCGTGGCGTACCCTCCCCATGAGCGGGAACGATCAGGCAAAGTTTATTGACGCGCATGGGTCTTTGTTGAAACAGCACCACGCCGCCCGTCTGGACGAGATGCTATGGCAACGGGAACACGCCGAAGCCCGCCAGATGTTCGATCTGGTCAGTGATGCCGACAAGGCGCTGGCCGAAACCCGCATCGCCTTGCAAAATCTGGACGGCGATGTAAACGCCCTGATCGACGCGCTGCCCGCCAGCAAGGCCGGTGATCCGGGGCTGCAGGCCGACCGCTTTGAATGGCGCATCCGCAAGGGCTACGGCGACAGCGCCAAGGATCTGATGCTGTCGCAATCGATCAGCGCTGCGGCCCTTGGTCAGCCCGCTGCATGGGCCAACCGCCGCCGCGCGCTGGCGCGGGATGAAATGCGCAATGGCGATCCGGCGCGGGCCTATCAGATGGCGTCGAAACACTTCCTTTCCGAAGGGTCGCATTTTGCGGACCTTGAATGGCTGTCGGGCTATATCGCCCTGCGGTTTCTCAAAGACCCCAAGCTGGCGCTTGGTCACTTTCAGGCCCATGACGGCGCAGTAGAATCCCCCATCAGCCAAGGGCGCGCGGGCTATTGGCAGGGTCGCGCTTATCAGGCCATGGGCGACGCCGAGGGCGCCGCCAAAGCCTATGCCCAAGGCGCGAAGTTCCAATCCTCTTTCTACGGTCTGCTTGCGGCAGAGCGGGGCAATCTGCCGTTCGACACGAGCCTTGCAGGCGCGCGCCCTGAACAGGATTGGCGCACATCGGCGCTGGCACAGGCACCGCTGTTTCAGGCGGGGCTGTTGCTTCAAGCCTCGGGCGAGCTGTCGACCGCGGAACGGTTCTGGACCCATCTGGCAGAGCAGTTGATCACCGAGGACGCTGCCCTTCTGGGACAGGCCGCGATTGACGTGGGCCAGCCGCATCTGGCCGTGATGATCGGCAAACGTGTGGCGCAACGGGGCATCACCATCGCCGGCCCCTATTACGCGCTGCATGATGCGATCAAGCTGGACCTGAACATGGCCCCCGAAATGGTGCTGGCCATCGCCCGCCGCGAAAGCGAATTCGATCCCGTGGTCCAAAGCCATGTGGGCGCGCGCGGTCTGATGCAGCTGATGCCCGCCACGGCCAAGGATGTCGCCCGCGATCTGGATATCAGCGCGCTGCACACCACCGACCGGCTGACCGCCGACCCGGAATACAATGCTTTGCTAGGGTCCGAATACCTGTCGCAGATGGCGGGCCGGTTTAACGGGAACGTGGTCATGGTCTCTGCCGCCTATAACGCCGGCCCCTCGCGTCCGACGCGCTGGATGGACACCTACGGCGACCCGCGCGAGGGCGACATCGATATCGTCGACTGGATAGAGATGATCCCTTTCCGCGAGACGCAGAACTATGTGATGCGGGTGACCGAAAGCCTGCCCGTTTACCGCGCGCGCATGGGCAAAGACCCCCTGCCCCAACCCTTTACCGAGGAACTAACGGGCACGACCCTTTTGCCGTTCGCGCCAAAAGGTGAATAGCCCCGCCGCGACGATCAGCGCCGCCCCGATGGCGACATTGGGGCGCACGGTTTCGCCAAAGGCGCTGATGCCGATGATCGCGGCAAAGACCAGCTGCAGATAGGCAAAGGGCTGCACCGCGCTCGCCTCGGCCACTTCGTAGCAGCGGATCAACAGCCAGTGGCCCGTGACACCGGTGATGCACAGGCACCCCATGATCAGCCAGTCGCTGGCGATCATCGGCTCCCAGTACCACAGCCCCGTGGCTGTCATCGCCACTGACCCTGTGACGCCGGTCCAGAAAAAGCTCGTGGCGGTCTTGTCCTTGCGCCCGACATAGCGGGTCAGTAGCCCGTAGACCGCGAACATCGCGGCAGCCACCAGCGGGATCACGGCGGCAGGGTCAAAGACGTTCATCCCCGGCTGCAAGATGATCAGCACCCCGATAAAGCCGACCCCGATCGCCGCCCACCTGCGCCAGCCGACGCTCTCGCCCAAGACGGGGCCGGACAATGCGGCCACCAGCAGCGGATAGCAGGTAAAGACCGCGTGGCTTTCCACAAGGCCAAGGATGGTGAAGGCAACAATCATCACGCAAATCTCTGCCGCCAGCAGCAGCCCGCGAAAGATCTGGAGCACCGGCTGGCTGGTCCGTGCCGCCGCCCGCAACCCACCTGCATGGCGTTTCGCCAGCGCAATCACAAAGGCCGCAAAGAACCAGTAGCGGATCATCACGACCATCATCACATTGTATTCAGACGCCAGATGCCGCGACAGCCCGTCCTGCACCGCAAAGACAAAGGTCGTGATGACCATTAAGGTGATGCCAAGCGGAATATTGTTCGACTGCGCCGACGCAGCCGCGCGGTTGGTTGCCATGCTCATACGCGCACGGCGCGGGTCATATGCCGTTTGCGGCCATAGCCGGTCGTACGTTCCACCGCGAAGCCCGCGCTTTCCAGTGCTCGGCGTACCGCACCGGCAGCAGTATAGGTCGCAGCGGTCCCGAATGGTGCTGTGTGACGCGCCACATCATGCAGCAGGTCCGGCTCCCACAGCTCGGGGTTTTTAGCGGGGGAAAACCCGTCAAGGAACCATGCATCTGCCAGACCGTCCCACGCAGGCACCGCGCGTCGCGCATCGCCGATGACCACAGTCAGCACCACATCGCCAAAGCGCATCTCTCCACCCTCGGGCGACCACGCGGCAAGCAACCCGTCACGCTTGCCGTCGAAATCGGGAAATGACTGATGCGCTTGCGCCATATCTTCGGACGACATCGGGAAGGCTTCGAACGAGGTGAAATGCAGCGTGCCTTTCGCGCCATTGCGCTCCCATGCGTCCCAAGCCACGAGAAAATTCAGCCCTGTCCCGAACCCCAACTCTGCGATGCGGAACCCGTCGCGGAAGCGGTTGGCCAGATCGTTGCCCTCGATAAAGACATGCTGCGTTTCCTCTACCCCGTTATCAAGGCTGAAGTACGGATCATCGAATTTAGAGGACACCGGAACACCGCTGTCTTTCCATTCAATCTCAGCTGTCTGGTTCTCCATGGGATGGCCTTGTGCTATGGGCTTTGCCGAACACTGCGCAAAAAGGGCAAGGATTGGCAATGGCCGAAATCACGATACGCGGCGCGGGAATATTTGGCCTGTCGGTGGCATGGGCCTGCGTGCAACGCGGCGCGACGGTGCACGTGATTGACCCGAACGGGCCAGCTGCAGGCAGCAGCGGCGGCATCGTCGGCGCGCTGGCCCCGCATGTGCCCGAGAACTGGAACGCCAAGAAAGCCTTTCAACGCGATAGTCTGCTGATGGCTGAAGGCTTCTGGCAAGAGGTTGAACAAGCGGGCGGCGGCAACGCGGGTTATGCACGCAATGGGCGACTACAACCCGTCGCGGATGACGCAGCACTGGCCTTGGCGCAGCAGCGGACCGAAACGGCCGAGGCGCTGTGGCAAGGTCAGGCCACATGGTCCGTGATCCGCGCGACTGATACACAATGGCAGCCCGACAGCCCGACCGGCTGGTTGATTTACGACACGCTCAGCGGCCTGATCCACCCCCGCCGTGCCTGTGATGCGCTGGTGCGGGCACTGGCGGCCAAGGGCGTGACCGTACAGGCCGAGGGTGCGGATCGCGGACAGGTGCTATGGGCGACAGGCGTCGCTGGGCTAGAGCAGATGACCGCCAATCACACGCGCCTTGTGGGCGCTGGTGTCAAAGGTCAGGCGGCGCTGTTGCAGTATGACGCAGGCGGCCTGCCGCAACTTTTTGCAGGGGGCGTTCATATGATCCCGCATAGCGACGGGACCGTCGCCATCGGGTCCACCACCGAGCGGAATTATTCTACGCCCGACCAGACCGATGCACAGCTTGATGATGTGATTGCGGCGGCGCGTGCCGCGGTGCCCGTCTTACGCGATGCGCCGGTGATTACCCGCTGGGCCGGCGTGCGCCCGCGCAGCCGCAGCCGTGCCCCAATGCTGGGGCCCTTGCCCGACGCTCCTGGGTATTTCGTGGCCAATGGCGGGTTCAAGATCGGGTTCGGCATGGCGCCTAAGGTGGCCGAGGTCATGGCTGATCTGATGCTGGAAGGGCGCGATATCATCCCCGACGGGTTCCGCGTCGAAGACAACCTTTAGCGCCGCCGCGCACTGTCGCCTACCGAAAGCCCCTCCCCCTCAAACGCAAAAGGGCCCCGGCAGATGCCGAGGCCCTTTCAGATGAGTGACGCCAAAGCTTAGCTAGCGTTTGGCAGGATCACGATCTCAACGCGGCGGTTTTGTGCCTTTCCGGATGCGTTCAAGTTGCTCGCAACCGGCTGGCTTTCACCGCGGCCCACGGACCGGATACGGCTGGCTGGAACGCCATTCGACACCAGCACGTTTGCAACGGCGCGTGCACGGCCTTCGGACAATTGCTGGTTATAGGAAGCTTGACCATCGCTGTCAGTGTGACCGATGACTTGCAGCGTGGAGTTGCTGTACACATTCACATTGCGTGCCAGTGCGGCCAGATCGTTTTGCATGCCGGACTGAACCTGTGTGCTGTCTGTCGCGAACAGAATGTCCTGTGGCAAGGTCACGATCAGGCGATCACCGGTGTTGGTGATGATGACGTCGGAATCCAGCTGACGGCGCAGGTCGGCCTCTTGCTTGTCCAGCGAATAGCCATAGCCGGCGCCCAGTGCACCGCCTGCGACCGCACCGGCCAACGCGCCTTGTGCGCGGTTGCCGTCACCTTTGGACAGCGCGCCGATCACGGCACCGGTACCTGCACCGATCAGCGCACCGTTACGTGTGTTGGCGTTCGGGTCGTTGGGGTTGCCACCAATCGGACCGGGTTCACAAGCAGCCAGCGCCAGAACGCTTGTCAGAGCTACAGCAATGGAGGTTTTCGAAAGTGTCATATCTTATTCTGCCTTTAAGTTGTGGCCCCGTTCGGGCGAGGCAATCTTCACATAACGCCTTACACCAGCCTTTGTTCCCGTTGAACCGGCAGGATCATATGCATAGGCAGCAACCCGCCGACGGCCTCTCAGGCATCAGCGCGGGCAGATTCAAACGCCAGCATGACACGCTTGACCGGCAATCCCCAGTGATAGCCTCCCAAGCCGCCGGATTTGCGCAAGGCGCGGTGGCAGGGGATCAGCCAGCTGATCGGGTTGCGCCCCACCGCTGTGCCCACGGCCCGCACCGCTTTGGGCGTGCCAATTGTTTGGGCGATCTCGGAATAGGTGGTGACATGGCCCGACGGGATCGCCAGCAGCGCCTCCCACACTTTGATCTGGAACGGCGCTCCGATCAAATACATTGGTGCCTTCTCTGCCCCGCCCCCCTGCACGCCGAATGCAATTTGCACCCAGTCGCGCAGCAGTGCCGGATCTTCGCAAAAACGCGCCCCCGGCCAGCGGCGGCACAAATCCTCCATCGCGGCATCGGTGCCCATTTCTGCCGAAAAGGCGAGCCCGCAAATTCCGCGTGGCGTGCCCATGACCAGCGCAGGGCCAAAGGGGCTGTCGAACCACCCCCACGAAATCACAAGCCCCTCCCCCTTACGGGCGAAATCACCGGGGCTCATCGCCTCCCATCGCAGGAACATATCGTGCAAACGACCGGAGCCGGACAGCCCCAGCTCATGCGCCGTGTCCAGCGTGGTAAAGCGATCGCGCAGCAGCGATTTGGCGTGATCCAGCATCAGGTATTGCTGATAGCGTTTGGGCGACACGCCCACCCACTGCGAGAAAAGCCGCTGAAAATGCGCCGGGCTCATCCCCATTTCGCCCGCGATCTGATCCAGCGCCAGCGGGTCGGCGGCGGCATCGATCAGATCAATCGCCCGCCGCATCACACCGTAGTGATAGGCGCTGCCGTCTGCGGTAGCGGCATCTTCGGGGGCGGCGGTTTGGGGCGTGTGCTGTGCTTGTGTCATAGGGGCAGACTACGGCAAGCCCCGCCCCCGCGCGACCCGAAACATGCGCCTAATGACGCAGCCCCCTGCCGCAGCGACGCCCGTAAAATCCGCCGCGCGCGGCTTGCCCTGAGAGGCGAAACCACGCATACCTTGGCGCATGGCCAAAACCCTTGATTATCACACGATCCGCGAGATTTTTATCCGCTTTCAGGACGCCGAGGCGGAACCGAAAGGCGAGCTGGATCACACCAACGTCTATACGTTGCTGGTCGCTGTCGCGCTGAGCGCGCAGGCGACGGATGCGGGGGTGAACAAGGCCACGAAATCCCTGTTCGAGATCGTCGAGCATCCACAGCAGATGCTGGACCTCGGGCTGGAGGGGCTGACCGAACATATCAAATCTATCGGCCTGTTCCGCCAAAAAGCCAAAAACGTCATGAAGCTCAGCCAGCTTCTGGTGGATGACTATGGCGGGGTCGTGCCCAACAGCCGTGCCGCGCTGCAATCGCTGCCGGGTGTGGGCCGCAAGACGGCGAATGTGGTGCTGAACATGTGGTGGCACTATCCGGCGCAGGCGGTAGACACGCATATCTTTCGCGTTGGCAACCGCACCCGGATCGCGCCCGGCAAAACCGTGGACGCGGTAGAGCGCGCCATCGAAGACAATATTCCCGTTGATTTCCAACACCATGCCCACCACTGGATGATCCTGCACGGGCGATACCATTGCAAAGCACGCAAACCTTTGTGCAGAACCTGCATCATCCGTGACCTTTGCCCCTATGAGGAAAAAACCGAATGACCCAATACGAAGTGGTTGGCATCGGCAACGCCGTTGTCGATGTGATCTCGCATGCGGATGACACGTTTCTGAACGACAACGGCATCGAAAAAGGCATCATGCAGCTCATCGAGCGTGACCGCGCCGAAAGTCTTTATGCCACGATGCAGGACCGACTGCAGACCCCCGGCGGGTCGGTTGCCAATACCATCGCGGGCATCGGTGCGCTTGGCCTGTCCACTGCCTTTATCGGGCGGGTCCGCGATGATGACCTGGGCCAGTTCTATGCCAAAGCGATGACCGACATCGGCATTGATTTTGTCAACGCGCCTGTGACCGGGGGCGAGAACCCGACCTCGCGCTGCATGATCTTTGTGACCCCGGATGGGGAACGCTCGTTGAACACCTATCTTGGCATCTCCACGGGGCTTACCTCGGACGATGTTCCGCAGGCGGTGGCCTCCAAGGCCAAGCTGATGTTCCTCGAAGGCTACCTTTTTGACCACGACGCGGGCAAAACCGCATTCCGCGAAGCGGCGCGCGCGGCGACGGCGGGCGGCGGCATGGCTGGAATCGCTATTTCCGACCCCTTCTGCGTGGAACGTCACCGGGATGACTTCCTTGCGCTGATCGAAAACGATCTGGGCTATGTCATCGGCAACGAAGCCGAACTCCGCGCCCTGTGGGAAACCGACGATACCGAAGTCGCTCTGGCCAGAACGGCCGAGATTTGCCCGCTGGTGGTCTGCACCCGCTCGGGCGACGGGGTCACGCTGATGCGCGGCGAAGAACGCGTTGATGTGCCCGTCGAAAAGGTCGTGCCAGTCGATGCCACCGGCGCGGGTGATCAATTCGCGGCAGGATTTCTGTACGGCATGGCCACGGATCGTGACCTCGAGACATGCGGCAAGATGGGCAACATCTGCGCGGCCGAGGTCATCAGCCACATTGGCCCGCGCCCGCAAACCTCGATGATGGACCTGTTCAAAGAGCAAGGGCTGGTCTGATGCTGACGGACGGATACCACGACGTACCTCTTGGCAAGCTGGCGATGGTTGTCACACATCTTGAGATGCGCGAGGCCGCGCCCTCGCGCGATGTACCCGCCCCCGAGGGCGTGACCTTGCGCGCGCTGAGCCCGACACTGGACTGGTACCGTGATATCTTTCGCCGGGTCGGACAGGACTGGCTCTGGTTCGGACGGCTCACAAAAACCGACGCCGAATTGCAGGCGCTGTTGTCGGATGCGGACACGCAGTTTTTCACGCTGACGAAAGATGGCAGTGACGAGGCGCTGCTCGAGCTCAAGTTCACCGCCGACGGCACCTGCGAGCTGGCTTATTTTGGCCTGACGCCCGCGCTGATCGGGTCGGGTGCAGGGCGCTATCTGATGAACCACGCGATCCGTACCGCTTGGGCAAGGCCGATCTCGCGGTTTCATCTACATACTTGCACGCTTGATAGTCCGCAGGCGATGTCTTTCTATATCCGCAGCGGGTTTACACCATATAAACGGCAGGTCGAGGTCGCGGATGATCCGCGCTTGATCGATCTGCTGGACAAGGATGCAGGGGCGCATGTGCCGACTATCGGCTAGCGCCCCCCGCGCCGGTCACCCCATCCGTTCAGAGGCGTAGGACCCCGGCGAGGCAGGAAAGACCACCGTCTTGTTGCCATTCACAAACACGCGCCGGTGGATATGCGCGTGGATCGCCCGCGCCAATACCTGACTTTCGACATCCCGCCCGAGCGAGACATAGTCCTCGGCGGATTGCGCATGGGTGACGCGCACGATGTCCTGCTCGATGATCGGGCCTTCATCCAGATCGGCGGTTACGTAATGCGACGTCGCCCCGATCAGCTTTACCCCGCGCTGGAACGCCTGCTTATAGGGGTTCGCCCCCTTGAAACTGGGCAGGAACGAGTGGTGGATATTGATGATCCGCCCCGACATCTTTTGGCACATCTCGTCCGACAGAATCTGCATGTAGCGCGCCAGCACGATCAGCTCGGCCCCTGCGTCTTCTACCACCGCCATGATCCGCGCTTCGGCGTCGGCCTTGTTTTCCGCTGTGACCTTGATGCAGTGGAACGGGATGTCGTTGTTCACGACGACCTTTTGATACTCCATATGGTTGGACACCACCGCGACGATATCAATCGGCAGTGCGCCGATGCGCCAGCGATACAGCAGGTCATTCAGGCAATGCCCAAAGCGCGAGACCATGATGACGACTTTCATCTTCACCGCCTCGTCGTGGAACTCATAGGCCATGTCAAAGGGCCGCGCCGCATCGGCAAAGCCGTCCGAAAGCGTCGCCAGATCAACGTCGGCCTCGCTTTCAAAGCTGACGCGCATGAAGAAACCGCCGGTTTCCTTGTCGTCGAACTGAGAGCTGTCAGAGATGTTGCAGTCTTGATCGGCCAGATAATTCGCGATCGCCGCGACGACCCCACGCGCAGAGGGGCATTTCACGGTCATGGCATATGTCTTCATCGGGTGTATCCTAGGGCTAGACGGTCCGACGTCGCGCGCCGATAGCTACCTGTTCCCTATCCATCCCTGCCCCGTCAAGTTCGCGATGCGCAAAAAAGGGTAGGTGCCGACCGCGCTGCCCGCCAAATCAACGCAATCGGTTTCCGATCATGCACATTGGACGATATCCGCTACGCAATCGGGCAAAGGCCGAACGTCGCGCGCCTGTTTGTCAGGCGTTCGCGAAATGACCTGCAAAGGCGTTGACCACAGCGGTATAGACCTCGCGCTTGAACGGTACGATGTTGTCGACCAGATCGTGCACAGGCAGCCAGCGCCATTCAGAAAATTCGGGGTGTTCGGTATCAAGGTCGATCTCGTCATCCGACCCGTGAAAGCGCAGCAGGAACCATTTCTGCTCTTGCCCGCGGAACCGGCCTTTCCAGATGTTGGGCACCAGATCGACCGGCAGGTCATACGGCAGCCATCCTTCGGTCTGTGCCACCACGGTGACAGAGCTTGGGGGGATACCGGTTTCTTCCTCCAGCTCGCGCAGGGCGGCGACTTCGGCGCGTTCACCCTTTTCGACGCCACCTTGTGGCATCTGCCATGCATCTTGATCACGGTCCCGACGCTGCCCGACAAACACGTGCCCGTCGGCATTGACCAGCATGACCCCGACACAGGGGCGATAGGGCAGTTGGGCGATTTCGTCTGGCGTCATGTCAGGGGCCTTTCGCGGCAAGAGAAGTCCCACGGGAATTAGCACGAATCCCGCGCCCATGTATATTGGCTTACGCAGCGTTGTGCGTGACAGAACCGCAGGCTTAAGGTGAACTGCAGCACAGAACTGCCCAGTACCATACATTCAGCCCTCGAAAGGTTTGCCAAATGTCCGACTATCCGCACCTTCTTGCCCCGCTTGATCTGGGCTTCACGACGTTGAAGAACCGCGTGCTGATGGGGTCTATGCATACCGGGCTTGAGGAAACGCAGGATTGGAACCGCGTGGCCGAATTCTATGCCACCCGTGCACGCGGGGATGTGGGGTTGATGGTCACGGGCGGCATTGGCCCGAACCCCGAAGGCTCGGTCGCCCATGGTGCGGCAATGATGGTTTCGCAAAAGGACGTGGACAACCACAGCATCGTCACCGATCGCGTGCACGAGGCCGGCGGTAAGATCGCGATGCAGATCCTGCACGCGGGGCGCTATGCCTTCAGCCCCGATTGCGTCGCCCCATCCGCGATCAAATCCCCCATCTCGATGTTCGCCCCGAAAGAGCTGGACGCCGACGGCATTGAAAAGCAGATCAGCGATATCGCCGCCTGCGCCCTGCGTGCCAAACAGGCAGGCTATGACGGGGTAGAGGTGATGGGCTCCGAAGGGTACTTCTTGAACCAGTTCCTTGTCACTCACACCAACAAGCGGACCGACGAATGGGGCGGGTCATACGAGAACCGCATGAAGCTACCCGTCGAGGTCGTGCGCCGCGTGCGCGAGGCCGTGGGCCCTGACTTCATCCTCATCTACCGTCTGTCGATGATCGACTTGATCCCTAACGGATCGACATTCGATGAGGTCGTCCAGCTTGCCAAGGCGGTTGAGGCCGCAGGGGCCACGATCATCAACACCGGCATCGGCTGGCACGAGGCGCGCATCCCGACGATCCAAACCTCGGTGCCGCGGGCGGCCTTTGCATGGGTCACGAAAAAGCTGATGGGTCAGGTGGGCATCCCGCTCATCACCTCCAACCGGATCAACACCCCCGAAGTCGCCGAAGAGGTGCTGGTGGACGGCTGTGCTGATATGGTGTCGATGGCCCGTCCCATGCTGGCCGATGCCGATTTCGTCGCCAAGGCAGCGGCAGGCAAGTCCGACCAAATCGCGCCCTGTATCGCCTGCAATCAAGCCTGTCTGGACCATACCTTTGGCGGCAAAATCTCGAGCTGTCTGGTCAACCCGCGCGCCTGCTACGAGACTGAACTGCGCGTCGATCCGGTTGACGCGGCCAAGACAATCGCCGTGGTGGGCGCGGGGCCTGCGGGGCTCTCCGCTGCCATCACCGCAGCAGAGCGCGGCCATAAGGTCACTGTCTTTGACCGCGCATCAGAGATTGGCGGCCAGTTGAACCTTGCCAAGCAGGTCGCCGGCAAAGAGGAATTCTGGGGCCTCGTCGACTGGTATAGTGCGATGATCAAAGAGCATGGCGTCGCGGTCCAATTGAACACCGAAGTCTCGGCCAACGATCTGGGCAATTATGACGAGGTGATCATCGCCACAGGTGTTGTCCCGCGTGATCCGCAAATCCCCGGTCAGGACGCAGGCAATGTCGTCAGCTATATCGATATCCTGAACGGCACCGTTACGGCGGGTCAGCGCGTTGCCGTAATCGGTGCAGGCGGCATCGGGTTCGATGTGTCTGAACATCTGGTCCACGATGGAGACAGCACCACGACCAACCTGCCCGAATGGATGAAGGAATGGGGCGTCACGGACCCTGCCGATCACCGCTCTGGCCTTGCGCCCGAAGGGCCGCAACCCCACGCCCCTGCCCGCGAAGTCACCATGTTGCAGCGCAAGACCACCAAGGTCGGCAAAGGCCTGGGAAAAACGACCGGATGGATCCACCGCGCATCCCTGACCATGAAAAACGTGCAGATGATTGCGGGCGTCAACTACGAAAAGATCGACGCAGAGGGGCTGCACATCAGCTTTGGCGAAGCACGTGAAAAGCCGCAGGTAATCGCGGCGGATACGATCGTGCTTTGTGCCGGTCAGCTGTCGGATCGGTCGCTTGCCGATGCGCTTGAAGCCAAAGGCATCCCTTGTCACGTTATCGGTGGCGCGGATGTCGCGGCAGAACTGGACGCGAAACGTGCGATTGACCAAGGCACCCGTCTGGCCGCCGCGCTGTAAGCTATCGTTCCGACATCAGGGCAGGCGGTGGCGGGCTGCCCTGCCCTTTGCCCGCCTTACCCCACGCAGCACGTCTTGCGCCTCGGCTCCGGTCTGTCAAAATGCGCGAGATTAATAGTTGTTTCAGGGTGTGGCCATGCCGATTTGCGTTTTCGATATCTTTGCCGACGGCACGACCCAAGTGCCCGCCGATACAAAGCTGACTGGGCCGGGCATCTATCGCTGGTGGCACTTTGATCTAGCTGACCCGATGCTCGACCCTTGGGTGCGCGAACACCTGCATGAAATCCCCGCCGGATCGCTGATCCAGAAACAGACCCGCCCGCGCTGTGACCGCTTTGAAGGCGGGCTGATCCTGAACCTGCGTGGCATTAACATGAACGAGGGGCAGGACGCCGATGAAATGGTATCGGTACGGATGTATGTGGATTCCGACCTGCTGATCACCGTGCGCCGCAAGAAAGTCTTTGCCATCGACGCGATCCGCCGCGACGCCGAAGCGCAAAAGGCCCCTCCCAGCCCTGCCGAGTTCCTTGAGGAATTGGTGGGCCGTCTGACCCAGAGGGTGCAAGAACACGTCGCGGGGCTGGATGAACAGGCGGAGTTCTTTGAGGATGATCTAGAAGACAAGAATACCCCGATGCCGCACGAACTGCCCGAAATCCGGCGCAGCGTGATCCGGCTGCGGCGCTATCTTGATCCGCAACGGGTGGCCCTGACCAAGCTTGCAGCCTTTGATATTCCGCTAATCCCCGACGACAGCCAGCTGGAACTGCGCGAACAAGCCAACAGCGCGCTGATTGCCGTCGAAGAGCTGGACGAGTTGCGCGACCGCCTGGTGTCGGTTCAGGAAGAGCATGACGCCAATACGGCGCAACGGCAGGCGCGGCATGGGTATGTGCTTTCGGTGGCTGCCGCGATCTTTCTGCCGCTGGGGTTTCTGACCGGTCTGTTCGGGGTCAACGTCGGCGGCATGCCGGGTGTGGATCATCCATGGGCCTTTGCCATCTTGTGTCTGGGCATGGTCGGACTGGCGCTGCTGATGTTTCTGGCCCTGAAACTGGTGCGCTGGATCTAGTCCCCGCCTGTTTCTCCGCCGCGAACGATCCCTACAAATACCTCTCCACTGTCTCACCACTGCCGTGATCCTGCCTGATTTGGCCGCCATACCATTTTCAGACGCAGATGATGAAAGGGAACGGGTATGGACCGCCTGACAGAGATGGAAGCATTCGCCACGGTCGTGGACCAAGGTGGCTTTACCGATGCTGCCAAGAAGATGGGTATCTCCAAATCCGCCGTATCCAAACATGTCTCATCGCTTGAAGCGCGGCTTGGGGCGCGCTTGCTGAACCGGACGACCCGCCGTGTCAGCCCGACAGAGATCGGCCTTGCCTATTATGACCGTGCCCGCCGTGTGTTGAATGATGCGGGCGAAGCCGATGCGCTGGTAACGTCGATGCAATCCGCGCCCTCGGGCCTTTTGCGTATTTCGGTCGCGACGGACTTTGGCGTTAACCATCTGTCGCCTGCCCTGTCCGACTTTCTGGCCGATTTCCCCGATATCACCGTCAACATGGTGCTGAACAACCGCTATGTTGAACTGATCAGCGAAGGCTTCGACATGGCCGTCCGTATCGGAGAGCTGGAAGACAGCACCCTACGCGCCCGCAAACTGACCGAGACGACCAAACGCATGATCGCGTCGCCCGGCTATTTCGAGAAATACGGCCGCCCCGAAAAGATCGACGACTTGAACGATCACAAGCTGCTGCATTATTCGAACCAATCCAGCGGCAATATGTGGAAGCTGACCTCCCCCTCGGGCGAAAAGCGTCAGGTGCGCACGGCGGGCTGGCTGTCGGTCAATGATGGTCAATCGCTGTTGAATGCCGCCATCTCGGGTCTTGGCATAGCCTATCTGCCCAGCTTTCTTTACGCCGACGCGATGGAAAAAGGGCTGGTCGAAGACGCGATCCCCGATCTGCCGCCCGAAACCCAAGGCATTTATGCCGTCTATCCTCCGGGCCGGTTCACCCAGCCCAAGGTGCGCGCTTTCATTGATTTTCTAGCCCATACCTTTGCCGAAAAAGGTCCTACGGACTGGTAACACGAGATCACCAACTGCCCTCGGTGAACTTGGCCCGCATGTGGCCGACCCCGCTCCCTTTTTAGGGCAGCGGGGATTTTTTTGAATGCGGTATTCAGCTGGCAGGCAACAGGACGGCTTCGACACGGCGGTTGGCATCCCGCCCCGCTTCCGTTTGATTAGACGCAATCGGCGACAGATATCCCATGCCCTGCGCGTCGATCCGGTCGGCCGCGATCCCATGGACGGCAATCAGACGTTGCCGCACCGCCGCTGCGCGGTTCTTCGACAGCGTGATATTGCCCTGTAGCCCCCCCACGGTGTCCGTGTGCCCCACCAGAGCAATCCGCAGTTCGGGTTGATCCTTCAACACCGCCGCAAGATTGACCAGCGCGTCGAACTCCCCCTGTCCCAAGGCCGCCGTGCCGGTATCGAAATCCAGCGCCGCGAGCACAACATGGCCGAATTCCTCCAACGCAGATGCCATCTTGGACGGGCTTTGCGCCGGAGCGTCGGGGGCTGCGGGTTGGGTATCTTGAGCCACGACCGAGGCGACGGGGCTGGCTGCGCCCGCTTGGGTATCGGCTTGCACGATTTGCAGATAGGCCGAGGTGTCGGTGGTGCTGATCAATAGCGTCACAACCGCGTCTGGCGCTTGCAGCGACCCTTTGACGGCGGTGACAAACTGGTACTGACGCAGATCGACATACATGTTCGGCGCGGGCAGTGTTTCAATCGCAAAGCGGAAATCAAAGCCCCCGCAAACCGTAGCACTGCAATCAAGCACGATCCTGTAGTCCGCATTCTCTAGCTGGGTGCGCAAGGGGCGCATGATCTGCAAGGGGGTCAGGCCCGGAGCCTCTAACCGCCAAGCAGATCGCGCGATCGCGCCTTCGATCTTGACGCTGGCAAAGCCGCCGTCTTCATAGGCAGAGATCGGCGCAAGGTAGCTGTCGGGACCGGTATCGCGCGACACGGTTTGCCGCGCCGCGGCGGGCAAGGACAATTCCAACGCGTTCGCCCCGCCCGCCAGTAAAAGCCAGATCAGCCCGGCACGCCAGCCGATCATCTGAATTGCGCGTGATAGCCGTCGTTCGGCTTCATCTCGGTGGCGCTGGCGACGCGGTTGGTCATGTTGAAGAACCCTGTGACCGATGCGATGTCAAAGATGTCGCGGTCCGAAAAGCCCACATCGCGCAGCGCCTGACGGTCCGCCTCCGTGGTTTTGGCACTGGCAACGGTCAGATGTTCGGCGAACGCCAGCATCGCGGTTTGGCGTGCGTCCAGATCAGCGACGCGCCAGTTCATCACCATCTGTTCGCCAAGGATCGGGTTGCCCGACAGTTGCCGCACAGCCGCGCCATGGGCCGTCAGACAATAGTAGCATTTGTTCACGGACGACACGACGACCGCAATCATCTCGCGCTCGAGCTTTGACAGTTTCGACGCGCCCAGCATCAGATCGTTATACATCGCGGTAAACGCGTTCAACTTGTCCATGTCAAAGGCATAGGCCTGCAGCACATTCGGCACCATCCCCAGCTTTTCCTGACAGACATCAAAGTATTTCTGCGTGTCCTCGGGCAGCGGATCAACCATCGGCAGGTTCAGGGCAGTGGGGGCATCATGCGCCATGGGGCGGCTCCTTTAGTCAGGGGATTGACGGTAATGATAGTGGCCTACCAGATCAAAGCCCAGTCCTTGATACAGGCGGTTCGCGGCCGCGTTCGCCTTTGTGCAAAGAACCGCCACCTGCGTCGCTCCCTGCGCCTGCGCCCAGAAACCGGCGCTGCGCATCAGCCATTTGGCGACGCCCTGCCCGCGCTGGTGTTCCAGCACCTCGACCGCATGGACCATGCACACCCCGTCATGCAGTGCGGCAAAGGCCACGCCACCGGGCATCTCATTCCAGCGGGTCAGGATCGCGGTTTTGGTCGCGGCGCGGTGCATCACGTTGATCCGTTCGGGGCCGACGCCGCCCTTGGCCCAAATCTCGGTCATGATGGCCAGCGGTTCCCATATCTGGAACGCGGTCACACGCGGCATCGGCACATCGGTCAGCTTGCCCACAGGGGCCACATAGAGGTTCACCGGATCGACAATGTCATACCCACGCGCGGCAAGCTCTGCGTCTAACGTGTCGTCGCTGTCTCGGATCATGAAAATGGGCCGCTGGTCCATGGCGCGCATCGCGGCCTCGGCCTGACCGATATCGGCATTCGGTTCGGCCATCGTCGCGGCAGAGACGCGTTTGCCTCCGCCCTGCCCGTCGCGCAGGGTCCAACCTGTTTCAGTCCAGATTTTCGCCGCGGGCCAGGTGTGGTCAATGACGTGATAGAGCTGGGACAGATCGGTCATGGGAACACCTTTGCAAGGTCGGCAATGGCCGCGTCGATCTCGGCCTGATCATTGCCACGGATCACGATATGCGCGCCGTATTTTCCGTCTTTCTGGAACGGATAGGACCCGATGGCGAGGGTCGGATAGGCCGTTGCCAGTTCCCCCAACGGTCCGGCGATGTCACCCTCGCCCCGTTCGATCCGATGGGTGGCGCTGATCAGCGGCGCACCACCGGTCAGCGTCGGTAAAACGCTGGCAACCATCGCTTCGAACACGGAGGGGACACCGGCCATGACATAGACGTTCTCCAGCTTGAACCCCGGTGCGGCGGACACAGGGTTATCAATCAGAGTGGCATCGTCAGGGATACGCGCCATGCGCAGGCGGGCGGTGTTCAGCTCGGTTGCGCTTTTGGCATAGTGTTCGGCCAGTATGGCGCGGGC
Source organism: Sulfitobacter sp. M22 (assembly GCF_021736025.1). Taxonomy (NCBI): domain Bacteria; kingdom Pseudomonadati; phylum Pseudomonadota; class Alphaproteobacteria; order Rhodobacterales; family Roseobacteraceae; genus Sulfitobacter; species Sulfitobacter sp. M22. The sequence continues at coordinate 2,251,537 of NZ_WMEC01000001.1, forward strand.
ATCCTCGCGCACATCGATATTTTTGTTGAAAGCAGCGGCAATGCAATCAGCGGTGATGTCATCATGGGTCGGCCCGATGCCGCCACTGGTGAACACGCTGCCATAGACCCGCGACAGTTCCTGCACCGCGGCGATGATGGTGCCGTTCTCGTCGCCCACCACACGGACTTCTTTCAGGTCGATCCCGACGCTGGTCAGCTGCCCCGCCAGATGGTGCATGTTTGAATCGCGGGTGCGCCCCGACAGGATTTCATCGCCGATGACGATCATCGCAGCAGTGGGATTGGGCATGGCTGTCTCCTTGAGGGGCCGTTGATTGAGGTATAGGTCACACCCCATGCGCTTTCAAACCGAACTTGTCCCCGCCCGCCTGATCCGCCGCTACAAACGGTTTCTGGCCGATTGCCAGCTAGAGGACGGCACCGAGGTGACGGCCCATTGCGCCAACCCCGGGTCAATGATGGGTTTGGCGACTCCCGGTATGAAAATCTGGCTCGAGCCCAATGATGACCCCAAGCGCAAGCTGACCTATGGCTGGCGGCTGGTTGACCATGAAAACGGGCATTTCACCGGCGTCGATACCGCGCTGCCGAACCGCGCGATCAAGGCCGCATTGATGGATCGGCAGATCGCCCCCTTTGCCGGCTACACCACCGTGCGGCCCGAGGTGAAATACGGTGAAAACTCGCGCATCGACTTTCTGCTGACCGAAACCGGTCTGCCCGACGCCTATGTCGAGGTAAAGTCTGCCACCCTGTCACGTACCGACGGTTTGGTCGAATTCCCCGATAGCGTGACCAAACGCGGCACCAAGCATCTGGGCGAACTGGCGCAGATGGCGCGTGACGGGCACCGCGCGGTGCTGCTTTATCTGGTGCAGCGTACCGATTGCGGCACCTTTTGCGTGGCTGCCGACATTGACCCCGCTTATGCGGCGGCCTTTGCCGACGCCCGTGCCGCCGGACTGGAAACCCATGTCATTGGCACCCATATCAGCCCCCAAGGGGTCAGCGTTGCAGGTACAATCCCCCTAATCGACCCGCCTGCACTGGTTCTTGGGAACCAAGCGGGTTAGACAACACCAAATTCATATGACGGAGACAGCGGTGATGAACGAACACCGAGGACGCCAGACCAAAGATGGCATTCGCATTTACGACCCCTCGGATTTCGCGGGGATGCACGCGGCGGGCAAGCTGGCGGCGCAAATCCTTGATGATATTGCCGAACATGTCTTTGTCGGGCAGACCACGGGTGCCATCGACGGCGTCATCACGCAGATGGTCGAAGACGCAGGCGCGAAATCGGCCACCATCGGGTACAAAGGCTATCAGCACGCCAGCTGCATCTCTTTGAACCACGTCGTGTGCCACGGCATCCCAGGTGACAAAAAGCTCAAGGATGGCGACATTCTGAACATCGACGTCACCGTGATCGTCGATGGCTGGTTTGGCGATACCTCGCGGATGTATGTCGCAGGCAAGCTGTCGCGCAAGTCAGAGCGGTTGATTAATATCACCCATGACGCACTGATGCGCGGCATAGAGGTCGTGAAACCCGGCAACACTTTTGGCGACATCGGTCACGCGATCCAGACCTTTGCGGAATCCCACCGGATGAGCGTTGTCACTGATTTTTGCGGTCACGGGCTGGGGCGCGTTTTCCATGCCCCGCCAAACGTACTGCACTATGGCCGCCCCGGCACCGGTGCGGTGCTAGAGCCCGGCATGTTCTTTACCATCGAACCGATGGTCAATCTGGGCCGCGCCGAAACCAAGGTACTGGCCGATGACTGGACAGCCGTGACCCGCGACAAATCTCTGTCAGCGCAGTTTGAACATTCGATTGGCGTGACGGAAACCGGCTGCGAGATCTTTACCCAATCCCCCGGCGGCATGTTCCACCCGACCTATAGCCAGGGCTGATTTTCAGCCCCGGCGCTTGGCGAGCTCAAGCTCGATCACGGCCCACAACACGCTGCCCGCATAGGCAAAGCAGCAGATCACTAAGGTGGCCCAAGGAAAGCTGACAAGACAGGCGATGAAGCCGGTAAAGAAGATCAGGAAATAGGTCACGTTGGTCCGCGAAAAGCTAACCGACTTTAACGACCATGTCGGGATGCGGCTGACCATGACCCAGCCGACCAGCACGATATAGAGGCACGTCAACGCATCCGGCATCGCAGCACCGGGGCCAAAGGCATAGGGCAGGTATATCGGCAACATCACCAGCATCGCGCCTGCAGGCGATGGCACGCCGGTGAAATAGCCACCGTCGTCCAGCGGGTCTTTGGTCCGCGAATCCACGTTGAACCGCGCCAGTCGCATCACGCAGCAAATCGCAAAGACCAGCACACTAAGCCAGCCCGCGCGGTAGAAATCCTGCAGCCCCCAGAAATACACCACCAAGGGCGGTGCGACGCCAAAGTTCACGAAATCCGCGAGACTATCCAGTTCGGCACCGATCTTGCTGTTGCTGCCCAGATAGCGCGCAGTGCTTCCGTCCATGCCGTCAAGGATGCTGGCCAGCGTAATCAATGCGACGGCCAGCGCAAAATTCCCCTCGGCGGCAAACCGGATAGCCGAAATACCTGCACAGATCGCGGCAATGGTCAGCATGTTAGGTAACAGCTGCAGCAGCGAAAATTCGGTCTTCACTTTATCGGGTGCGACGGGGGGTTGATCTGTCATTTAGGAAAGCTCCGCCAGAACGGTTTCGCCTGCGACCATGGTTTGTCCGATGCTGACGCGCGGGGTGACACCTTCGGGCAGATAGACATCAACACGCGAGCCAAAGCGGATCAGGCCAAAGCGCTGCCCCGCCTGCGTATGCGCGCCCTTCTTGGTGAAGCACACGATACGGCGCGCCACCAGCCCGGCGATTTGCACGGCTGCCACCTCGCGGCCATCGGCCATTTTGATGCGCAGGCTGTTACGTTCGTTATCCTCGCTCGCCTTGTCCAGCGAGGCGTTGAAAAACTTGCCGGGGCGATAAGCGATTTCGGTGATCTCGCCTGCGACGGGCGCGCGGTTCACGTGGCAGTTAAACACGTTCATGAACACGCTGACCCGCGTCAGGGGGGTGTCTGCCATCCCCAGCTCTGCGGGTGGCACGGCAGGTTCGATCAGGGACACGATACCATCGGCAGGGCTGATGACAAGGTGGTCGCCCTTGGGTGTCACACGTTCTGGGTCGCGGAAAAAGTAGTAGCACCACACGGTTGCGCCGACACCCAGCCACCCCAGAGGTTCAGCGATGATGAAAAGCACCACCGTGATCGCCGCAAAGATAGCCACGAACTTGCGCCCCTCGGGGTGCATCGGCTTGATGAAGGTGCTGGTCATGCTCAGGCTCATGGCGGTCTACTTTCCTTTAGGTCTTTGTGTAGCACATAGGCCGCAGCGCTCCGAATGCAAAGCGGCATCTAGCAGCGGACCTGTCGGCTACTTAGGTGTCAGCAGCGTGATCCATGTGTCGCCATATTTGCGCTTGTCCTCGCGGGTGAACCCTGGGGGCGGATCAAGCGGGGCGTTTTCCTCGCAGACGATCATGGCACTGGGGGTCAACCAGCCGCCTGCACGCGCCTTGATCAACGCGGCCTGCCCCATGCCTTTGCCATAGGGCGGGTCAAGAAAGACCAGATCGAACGGTGCCGCGATCCAGTCGCCAAGCGCTGTCGCATCCGACCGCATCAGCGTCGTTTCACCCTCGACCCGCAGCTTTTTGATGTTCTCGGTGATCAGCTTTTGCCCGACGCGCCCGTTCTCGATGAACACGACTTCGCGGGCGCCACGCGACAGCGCCTCTAGGCCCAAGGCACCCGTCCCTGCGAACAGGTCCAGCACCCGCGCGCCGTTGATGACGTTGTGATGGGTCAGCATCGAAAACAGGCTCTCGCGCACACGATCAGAGGTGGGGCGCAAATGCGCTTCGGTGTCGCCCTTGCCCACATCAGCCAGCTGCGTACCACGGTGTTTGCCGGCGATGATCCTCATGATTTCAGCAGCGCTTTCATGTCTGTGGCGGGGTCTTCGATCAGCGCGGGCGCGGGGGATTTGCCCGCCTCGATCAACCGGCGCCCGATCATGAACCCGCGCGGATCGTTCATCGCGTCCACCGCCAGCAGTTCGTCCCCGCGATAGTACCAAAAGGCCACACTATCGGCATCGGTGCGGCGGGTGATGACACGGTCATAGCCCATGTTCAGCCCTGCGATCTGCAGTTTCACGTCATATTGGTCGGACCAGAACCACGGCTTTGCGACATATTCCTTATCCGCACCCATGATATTCTCTGCCACCAGTTCAGCCTGATCGATGGCGTGTGGCACAGATTCCAACCGGATGCGCCCGCTGCGATAGGGGAAGGACGCGCAATCGCCCGCGGCCCAGACATGCGGCGCAGAGGTGCGGCCGTGCGTGTCCGTCATGATCCCGTTGTCATTCACAATGCCTGCCGCATCGGCCAGCGCTGTTGCAGCCCCGATACCAACGCCGACAATCACAAAATCCACCGCAAGTTCAGACCCGTCCGACAGCTGCGCGCCGGTGACATGGGTATCGCCTATCAAACGTTCCAGACCAACGCCCTCGTGGATGGTCACCCCATGCGCGGCATGAAGGTCGCGGAAAAAGTTAGAGGTCTGCGGCGCTGCAACCCGTTGCAAGATGCGGTCGCCCATTTCTACCAGTGTCACCTGCAACCCCAGCTTGGCCGCAACCGAGGCCGCCTCTAGCCCGATATAGCCACCACCGACGATCAGCACCCGCGCGCCTTTGGTAAAGCGCGGCCCCATCGTATCGACGTCCGTTAGGTCGCGTACCATATGCACGCCCTCCAGATCGCCCCCGATGCGGGCAGGCAGGCGGCGCGGGAACGATCCGGTGGTCAGCACCAGATCATCATAGGGCATGTCCCCGCCGTTCACCCGAATGGTCTGCGCTGCCGGATCGATGCTGTCGACAGTGGTGCCCAGCATCAGGTCGATACCGTGATCGGGATAAAAGCTTTCGGGCCGCAGATAGAGCCGTTCAAGCGCCATGTCGCCCAACAGATAGGCTTTGGACAGGGGGGGGCGTTGGTAAGGGGGCACGGTCTCCGCGCCGATCAACGTGATTTTCCCTTCAAAGCCGGAGTTGCGCAGCTTAGCCACACAGGATGACCCCGCCTGCCCTGCCCCGATCACCACCACATGACCCATCCTAGCCCCTTTCGAAAAAACCGTGTTCCTGCCTGCGTGCAAAGCCTATATCTTCCTTGAAGACAAACGCAATGACACGAAAGGTCTCGCATATGACGATTTCCCAAGGCGACACGCTGCCCGACGCAACGCTGGTGCAAATGGGGCCGGACGGCCCAAAGCCTGTGCAGATGGCTGACAAGCTAAAGGGCCGCAAGGTCGTCGTCTTTGCCGTGCCCGGTGCCTATACACCGACCTGTGATTCCGCGCATGTGCCCAGCTTTGTGCGCACCAAAGACCAGTTCGACGCCAAGGGCGTGGACGAGATCATCTGCGTATCATGCAACGACCCTTTCGTTATGGCGGCTTGGGGTGAGTCAACCGGCGCGACAGCGGCGGGCATCACCATGCTGGCCGATGCCAGCAGCGCCTTTACCAAAGCCATCGGCATGGAATTCTCGGCCGAGCCCGCGGGCCTGATCTCGCGCTCCAAACGCTATGCGATGCTAGTGGATGATGGCAAGGTCACGCTGTTCCAAGCCGAAGTGCAAGCCGGTGTCTGCGATATGTCGGGCGGTGAAGCGCTGCTGGACAACATGTAATCCTGCCCGCCCCTGAAAACGAAAAACGCAGCCGCGGGTGCACCGGGGCTGCGTTTTTCTTTGGATATACGACGGTCAACTGTGCCTCAGCCCGCTTTGACCTCGCCCATCAGCCCGTCCATCTTGCGCGCCAGCTTGGCGTCGAGCGAGCTTAGGCCATCAACGTCATGGGTCGTCAGGGTGACGATGACCTTGTTATAGACGTTCTCCCACTCTGGGTGGTGGTTCCACTTTTCGGCCCAGATCGCCGCGCGGGTCATCCAGCCGAACGCATCCGCGAAATCATTGAACTTGAATGTTTTGACGATGGCGTCGCGGTCATCCACCATGGCCCAGCCTGTACTGAACAAGGGTGCCAATACGGTTTTGCGCGTCTCTTCGCTTAATCTTTCGCTCATTCCTGTTCCTCAACCTCGACCCTTTTGAACGGGCCGTAATCTGTCAAAATATCTATCTCTTCGTCAACGGCTGCCCGTTCCTGTACAAGATAGTCTTGAACGGCCCGCATAAAACCCTCGTCGCGCATCCAATGGAGCGACCACGTCGCCTTTGGCAGGTAACCGCGCGCCAGCTTGTGTTCACCCTGCGCCCCTGCCTCTACCGTGGACAGGCCCAGTTTGATCGCGATATCGATGGCCTGATAATAGCACAATTCAAAGTGCAGGAACGGGTGATGTTCGCTGCAGCCCCAGTAACGCCCATATAGCGCATCGGCACCGATAAAGTTCAGCGCCCCCGCCACCCACTCACCGTCCCGCTTGGCCAGCACCAACGCGATGTCGTCGCGCAGCTGATCTTGGGCAATGTCAAAGAAGGCGCGCGTCAGATAAGGCGTGCCCCATTTGCGCGCGCCGGTGTCCTGATAGAACCGCCAGAAGGCATCCCAATGTTCAGGACGCAGGTCATCGCCGGTGAACACCTCTATCTCGCCGCCGAACGCCTGCGCCTGCTGGCGTTCCTTGCGGATGTTCTTGCGCTTGCGCGAGCTGAGCGTGTCAAGGAAACCGTCGAAATCTGCGAACCCGTGATTGTGCCAATGGAACTGCTGGCTTTTGCGGGTCAACAGGCCCAGCTGCTCGGCTGCTGACGCCTCTGACTTGGTGCAAAAGGTAATGTGAAGCGATGACAGCCCATTGGAATCGGTCAGCTGGACCGCGCCTTGGATGAGCGCTGCGGTGCCCGTCTCTTCGAACCCCGGACGCGTTAGGAACCGGCGGCCCGTGGCGGGAGTGTGAGGCACGGCGATCTGCAGCTTGGGGTAATAGCGCCCGCCGGCGCGTTCGAACGCATGGGCCCAGCTGTGATCAAAGATGTATTCCCCCTGACTATGCGACTTGGCGTACATCGGGGCGACCGCGATGACCTGCCCGTGGATAACGGCACTGAGGTACTGGGGCTGCCAGCCTGTGCCGGGGCCGACACTGCCGCTTTCCTCTAGCGCCGACAGGAAGCGATAAGTGGTGAAAGGGTCCGCAGGGCGCCCCCCTGCTGCGACCTCGGAGCAGGCACATGCGTCCCACGCGTCCTGACCAATTTGCGCGATGCCCGAAGCAATTCTGATTTCGACGTCGCGCGCGTTCATTCTGGGTGTCCCGTTGTCATAGTCCTTATCTGTGGCCAAAGCCGGACGGTTCAACCTTGCAGCGGCGCGTCATAGCCTTCGAAGGTGATATTATGCGCAAATTCGCGCGCGCCGTTTTCGACCGATAGACTGCGCACCGTCCAGCAGCAGATCATGGCACCTGCCTCGCGCAGCTCTGCCACGCGGGGGCGGGGCAGGTCGTCGACCTCATGGCTGATAAAACAGGCCCCTGTGCGGTCGTAATCAGGGATCTCGCGCAGGTGGTCACAGGTGGCTTTGGGCAGCGGCCATTCGACATAGCGATAGGCGCTGGTCACCAAACCGCGCGGCACATCCGGCAGCAGGTCAGCCATGCGCGCAACGCTGTTGGGGTTGAACGACATGACGGCGACATCACCACCGTAGCCCCGCAGCGCATCTGCCGTCGCTTGCTCTAGCGGGCCGATATCTTTGCCCATGGCACCGTCCTGATCCTTGATCTCGATCAGCAAGGGCACGCGCCCCGCGACCAGCGCCAGTACCTGCGGCAAGGTGGGAATGGTGTCGCTGCCGCCGGTCAGCGTAATTTGGCACAGGTCATCCGCATCGCACTGCCGGAGGGCTCCGGTCTGGGCCGTCAGACGGTCCAGCGCGTAATCATGAAACACCAGCGCCACACCGTCGCGCGACAGCTGCACGTCAAGTTCGATCCCGTATCCGCGATCCATCGCTGCTTGAAACGCGGCAAAACTGTTTTCGGGCCAACCGGCATCGCGGTGATGAAAACCGCGATGCGCTATAGGGATCGTATAGAACGCCTCGGGTAGGGTCATTCGATTTCAAAGATGCCTTCGATTTCGACCGCGACACCCAGCGGCAAGGACGCTGCAGAGACTGCCGAGCGTGCATGACGGCCCGCGTCGCCCAAGGCTTCGACCAGAAAATCGGAGGCACCGTTAACCACTTTGGGCTGATCGGTGAAATCGGCGGTGGAGTTCACAAACGCCGTCAGCTTGACCACCCGCTTGAGCCGCTCGATATCGCCGCCACAGGCTGCTTGGACTTGCGCCAGCAAGCTGATCGCGCATGTCTTGGCCGCTTCGGCACCGGCGGCCACGTCCATATCTGCACCCAGTTTGCCCGTGATGAACCCGTCCGGCCCGTTCGAGATCTGCCCCGACACATAAACCGTGTTTCCGGTGACCACAAAGGGCACATAGTTCGCCGCGGGGGCCGGCGCGTCAGGCAGGGTAACGCCAAGATCGTTTAAACGGCTGGTGATGCTCATGGGGGGCTTCCTTGAAATGAGTGGTCATTGGCCGGACGATAGCGCTGCGATACGCAAACGAAAAGGGCCAAGAGGGACGAACGGCAACACCTGCCAGCAACACGGGGGCGACCAAGGAGACTCATGTTGCGTAATTCCGTCATGCTGCGCATAACAAAACATGTTTTTCACGTGTTTTCGGGATTTTTACCATGATTAAGGCCACGACCCTCTCCACATCGCTGCGCGCCCTTGCGGGTGTCACTTTGGTTGCGGGCCTTGCGGCCTGTAGCGGTGCCTCGCGCACCCAGCCAGCCGGGATCAATGACCCGCACGAGCCTAGCAACCGCAAGATACATGCGCTCAATCAAAAGATCAGCGCCTCTGGCAAACCGAACCGCGTGGCGGCTGCGGTCCCGACCGAGTTCCAGTCTGTCATTCACAACGTGTCTGAAAACCTGTCGATGCCACAGGCCGCCGTGAACAGCGCCTTGCAAGCCGACTTTGCGGGCTTCGGTTTGGCGACATACCGCTTTTTGGTGAACAGCACGCTGGGTATGGGTGGCCTCTTTGACGTGGCATCCGACTTCAAAGTCCCCGAGCATGATACGGATTTTGGCGAAACGCTGTATGTCTGGGGTGTGGGCGAAGGCCCCTACTACGAACTGCCGGTGCTTGGTCCGTCGACCCGCCGTGACACCGCCGGTCGCGTGGTGGATCTGTTCACCAACCCACTGTCCTATACGCTCGATAGCCCCGAGAAATACGTGGGCACCGTCACCGGCTATGCCGATAGCGTGTTTGAAAAGAACCGCCGTATCGTGAATGGCGAGCAGGTGCCTATGTCAGCTGCGGGCGACAGCTATGCTCAAGCGCGTCAAGAGTATCTGCAACAGCGCCGTGCGGATCTGGCGCGCCCGACCAGCATCGCCGCCACGACCGGCCCGCGCAGCACCAACTAAGGTAGCTGTCCGCGAGGGCGTTCGGGCTGACAGCCGGTGCTAGCCGCCAAGCCGTAATATAGAATCTAGAAGGGAGGCCGGATCGTTCCGGCCTCCCTTCTTTCGTTTCAGTGTCCCCTGAAGAGAGGCATGTGCCCGTTACCCGCCAAAGATATCGCGGAGCACCCTGTCGATAACCCCCAGCGGGTTGTCCTGACGCGGTAGGCGCTGCGGCTGCTGCGGTTGTTGGGGCTGTTGTGGTTGCGGCGGCGGTGCCTGAACCACAGGCGGTTCGGGCACAATCATCGGCAGCGGCGTGTTGGGTAAGCCTTCGTGCACCCGCACCATGACCTGCTTCCAGATCTCGGTCGGCAACCCACCCCCCGATACGCCTGTCAAAGGTGTGTTGTCGTCATACCCCATCCAGACACCGGCCACGTAATCAGCCGAAAAGCCGATGAACCACGCATCACGGTTGGCCTGTGTCGTACCGGTTTTACCAGCCAGCTCGCGCCCACCGAACTGTGCCCGCTGACCGGTCCCCTCGGACACGACTTTTTCCATCATATAGACCAGCTTCAGGGCGGCATCTTCTTGAATGACCCGCTCACCGATACCACCGCCGGTGCCCATCACCGGTTCGCTATCCCCCTGCAACGTCAGATCAAGCAAACCGTAAGGTTTAACCGAAGACCCGCCGTTCAGGATGCCCGCATAAGCCCCCGTCATTTCGAGCAGCGTGCTTTCGGAGGCGCCAAGCGCCAGTGCAGGACCGGCAGCAAGATCGCTTTTGATCCCGAACTGCTCTGCCACTTCGCTGACCAGATCACGCCCGACGCTTTCGGATACTTTGACGGCCGGAATGTTAAGCGAATCCTTCAGGGCATTGGTCAGGGTCACATTCCCCTTAAACCTATTGGTATAGTTCTTGGGGCACCACTCGCCTGACCCGGGGATGTTCAAACAATAAGGCGCGTCGTCAATCAGATCATTCGGGGAATAGCCCAGATCCAGGGCGGCGGCATAGATAAAGGGTTTGAACGCGGACCCGGTCTGGCGCATCGCTTGGGTGGCGCGGTTAAAGGCACCCGCAACCTTGGTCTTGCGCCCGCCAACCATACCGCGCACGGCACCATCTGCAGACATGATCACCACAGCGGCTTGCGCCTTGGACCCGTCACGCACCTGATTTTCAAAAACCCAGCTGAGCCCCTCTTCGGCGGCGCGTTGGATCTTCTGGTCCAGCGTGGTTTTTATCACCACATCTTCGGTGGTGTTGCGGGTAAAGAACTCGGGGCCGGACGACATTACCCAATCAGCGAAATACCCGCCCGCTTCGGCCTCCGCGGCCTCTGACAGCTCTGCGGGGTTGGCGATGGCGTTATCCGCCTCGGCCTTACTCAGATAGCCCTGATCTTCCATCAAACGGATCACGGTGGCCGCGCGGCTTTGGGAACGATCAAGGTTATTGGTGGGTGACAGCGTGGTCGGGGCCGTCAACAGCCCTGCAAGCATCGCGCCCTCGGCAGGCTTCAACGCCGCCGCCGGTTTGCCAAAGAAACGCTGTGCGGCAGCTTCGGCCCCGAACGCACCGCCGCCCATATAGGCCCGGTTCAGATAGATAGAGAGGATGTCATTCTTGGAGTACTTTGCCTCCATCGCCATGGAAAACAGCGCCTCTTTGCCCTTGCGCGACAGCGAGGACCGGCGGCATTCGGATTCGTATTCTTTTTCCGTTTGCCCCGACGTGGCATCATAGGGTTCACCCAGACACAGCAGCTTGGCGACCTGTTGCGTAATCGTTGACCCGCCGTGGCCCGACAACGGCCCACGCCCTTCGCTCAGGTTGATCTTGACCGCAGACGCGATGCCGCGCGGGCTGATACCAAAGTGCTTGTAGAACCGTTTATCTTCGGTTGCGATGACCGCGTTTTTCAACGCAGGCGATACGCTTTCGGCGGTCACGATCCCGCCGAACTGATCGCCACGCCACGCAAAGACATCACCATAGCGATCCTTGAGCGTGACAGACCCGCGGGCGCGCCCGTCCAGCAACGCCTCGAGCGGGGGCAGCGTGGTGTAGAAATAGCCAACAGCAAGTGCCACCATCAGCACGGCGACAGCCGTCACACGCCAGACGATCGTCCAGATCAAACGGAACACCCACCGCACCAATGCAGCCAGCCAACCGATCGGCCCCTTGGGGCGCGCGGGGGTGCGCCGCGCGGGCTTACGTTTGGCAGAGGCCTTTTTCGCAACGGGTTTGCGGGGCGAATTGCCGCCTTTGCCCGCAGTGCGCTTGTCGGCAACCAAGGGCCGCTTCCGTTTGGATGAATCACTCATATACTGCTCACTGAACCGTTCTTTTTTTCGCACTCTATCCCGAAGAGCGCGGTTTGTTTAGCGTCGACGCCGCTTTGTGCCACCTAATTAACGCACAATAATCAGGCACTCCGCCTCGATACGCCCAACAATTACGCATCCGCGCCTTGCACCAGGGGGACTAAGCGCGATGAACCCTTCCTTCAAGGGCCACCGGCCGGTCTTTTGTTCAAGGCATACCGCAGGAGATACCTGCCATCTGAAAGAGGGATTATAGGTGAAACTCATTATCGCAACAATCAAGCCGTTCAAGCTCGAGGAAGTGCGTGAAGCACTGACCGAAGCGGGCGTGCGCGGCCTGATGGTGACCGAGATCAAGGGCTTTGGTGCCCAGTCCGGCCACACCGAAATTTACCGCGGCGCTGAATATGTCGTGAACTTCGTGCCCAAGGTGAAGCTCGAGCTGGTGGTCGCAGACGCGTTGGCCGACCAGATGGTCGAGACAATCACCCGCACCGCGCATACCGGCAAAATCGGCGACGGCAAAATCTTTGTGCTCGACGTTGAACAGGCCGTGCGCGTGCGCACTGGCGAAACCGGCGAAGATGCCATCTGACCCCCACGTCCGAGGAATTGACGACATGACATCACGACTTCTTATCCCCCTTGCCGCCGCAGCCACGCTGCTGCCGTCCTTGGGCTTCGCGCAGGAGGCCGAATATGCAACCGCGGCTGACACTGCATTTATTTTCAACACGATCCTTTTCCTGATCGGCGGCTTTCTGGTGTTCTGGATGGCGGCGGGTTTTGCCATGCTCGAAGCGGGCTTGGTGCGGTCCAAGAACGTGACCACACAGCTGACCAAGAACATCGCGCTGTTTGCGCTGGCGGCCATTCTGTACTGGCTGGTGGGCTATAACATCATGTACCCCGGCGACGCATGGATCATTCCCGGCGTGTTCGGCACCTTTGCCACCAAGGACATCAAGACGGCGATTGACGCGGGCGGCTATTCCAACGCGTCTGACTTCTTCTTCCAGCTGATGTTCTGCGCGACCACCGCATCCATCGTTTCGGGCACCTTGGCCGAGCGTATTAAGCTGTGGCCCTTCTTGATCTTCACCGTTGTGCTGACCGGCTTTATCTATCCAATCGAAGCAAGCTGGCAGTGGGGCGCAGGCTGGTTGTCTGACGCGGGCTTCAGCGACTTTGCGGGCTCGACTTTGGTGCACGCAGCTGGCGGCTTTGCGGCTCTGGCAGGGGTGCTGGTTCTTGGCCCTCGTATCGGCAAGTACAAAGATGGCCGTGTGATCCCGATGCAGGGTTCGAACCTGCCACTCGCCACTTTGGGTACGTTCATCCTGTGGCTGGGTTGGTTCGGCTTTAACGGCGGCTCGCAGTTGGCCATGGGAACGATGATCGACGCCGACGCTGTTGCGCAAATCTTTGCCAACACCAACATGGCCGCAGCTGCGGGTGCCATTGCCGCGCTGGTCCTGACGCAGATGCTGTACAAAAAGCCCGACCTGACAATGATCTTGAACGGCGCGCTTGCCGGTCTGGTGTCCATCACGGCTGGTCCGCTTGACCCGACCCTGTTTGGTGCGCTTTGGATTGGTGCTGTCGGTGGTGCGATCGTGGTCTTCGCAGTGCCCTTCCTTGACAAGCTCAAGATCGATGACGTGGTCGGTGCGATCCCGGTTCACCTGATGGCGGGTTTCTGGGGCACTTTGGTCGTGCCGGTTTACACCGAAGGCACATCCTTTGTGACACAGATCATCGGCTTTGCCTCTATCGGTGCCTTTGTCTTCATCGTGTCGCTGATCGTCTGGATGATCCTGAAAGCCACCACCGGCATCCGCGTGAGCGAAGAAGCAGAGATCGTCGGCCTGGACGTGTCCGAACTGGGCATGGAAGCCTATCCCGAGTTCTCGAAGAGCTAAGGCCTAAACCCCTGCAGGCAGGCAGGTGCCCGGGCGTTCGCGCCCGGGTTTTTCTATGGGTCGAGGCTGCGTGTGACCCGCTGTGCGCTTGAACAAAAATCGCCGCGCTGAGGTATCAGCGCGGCGGTTTGAGTATTTTTAAAAGGGTGAAGCGGCAGGCGGTTTAGATGCCGACCTCGATGATCGCTTTGGCGAGGATCGGTACGGTTTCAGCGTTCAGGCCGGCGATATTCATGCGGCTGTCGCCCACCATATAGATGCCGTGGTCTTCGCGCAGCTTGTCGACCATTTCAGACGTGGTACCAAGGCGCGAGAACATGCCACGGTGATCGGCGAGAAAGCCAAAGCGGTCCGAGCCGGACAAGCGCTGAAGCTCGCCTGCGAGTTGGGTGCGCAGACCCAGCATGGTGTTCCGGATGTCTTCGAGCTCGGCCATCCAGTCGCTGCGCAAGGCATCGTCGTTCAGGATGGTGGTGACGATGCGGGCACCGTGATCTGGCGGGAAGCTGAAGTTCTGGCGATTGAGGAAGGCCAGCGTGCCCTGGTTCAGCTTTTGCGCCGAGGTGTCTGCCGAAAGCGCCATCAGGATGCCGGTGCGTTCGCGGTAAATCCCGAAGTTCTTGGAGCAGCTTGCCGCGATCAGACATTCAGGCACCGCTGCCGCGACCTTGCGCGTGGCCGCCGCATCAGCGTCCAGCCCGTCGCCAAAGCCCTGATAGGCGATGTCGATCATCGGGGTGGCACCGGTGTCTTGCAGAACCTTGATCACCGCATCCCATTCAGCCGCGTTCAGGTTGGCCCCTGTCGGGTTGTGGCAGCAGCCGTGCAGCAGGACCACATCGCCTTTTTGCGCGGTCTTGAGGTCGGCGATCATGCCATCGAAGTCAACGCCCCGGGTGTCGTCGTCGAAATAACGATATGGCACCATTTCCATCCCCAGATACTTGAGGATCGACAGGTGGTTCGGCCATGTCGGGTTGGACACAAAGACCCGTGCGCTCGGGCGGGCCATCTGGATCAGTTCGAATGCCTGACGGATCGCGCCGGTCCCGCCCGGCGTCGCAGCCGCAGCCACTTGTGCGCGGGGGACCGCATCGCCAAGCACCATCTGCACCATCGCATCGCCAAAGGCAGGATCGCCAGCCAGACCGGTATAGGCCTTGCTGTTCTGAGCTTCCCACAGTTGGTGTTCAGCCGCCTTGACCGCGCGCATGACGGGCGTCAGCCCCGTGGCATCCTTGTATACGCCCACACCAAGGTCGATCTTGGTCTCGCGAGGGTCGTCCTTGTACATCTGCATCAAGGCAAGGATTTTATCGGCAGGCTGCGCCTGTAGGGTTTCGAACATTATGCGTCTCCGGTCGCAACGGGCACGGTGGGGAACATCCCCCATTCTGCCCAAGATCCATCGTAAAGGGACCAATCGGTGTGGCCTATCCGTTCCAATGCCAACGCTAGTATGGCGGCAGTGATGCCCGACCCGCAGGTGGTGATCACGGGCTGCGTCAGGTCGATCCCTGCTGCCTCGAATGCAGCTTTGGTCTCGGCTACGGATTTCAGTGTTTTGTCGTCGTTCAGCAGCTCTGTGTAGGGCAGGTTGCGCGAACCGGGGATGTGACCTGCGCGCAGACCTTCGCGTGGCTCGGGGGCCTCGCCGCGGAAGCGGGCGGCTGCGCGGGCATCAACGATTTGTGGTGCCCTGAGTTTCGAAGCTTGTGCCACCTGTGTCACGTCGCGCACCAGCTGGTTCTGGAACCGCACGGTCATGTGACGGTCGCGCGGGATCGGCGGCATGTCTTCGGTCGGGCGGCCTTCGGCGACCCATTTGGGCAAGCCACCGTCCAGCACGGCCACATTTTCCTGGCCCATCAAGCGAAACAGCCACCACACGCGCGCAGCAGACAGCAGCCCGGATCCGTCATAGATCACCACCTGATGCCCGTCGCCCACACCCAAAGCACGCATCCGCGACATGAACTTTTCCGCAGGCGGTGCCATATGCGGCATGTCCGACCGCGCATCCGAGATTTCATCGATGTCAAAGAAGCGGGCACCGGGAATATGCGCTTGGTTGTAGTCGGCTTTGGGGTCACGCCCCGCATCGGGCAAATACCATGATGCGTCCAGCAAGCGCAGGTCCGGATCCTTGAGGTGCTGTGCCAGCCAATCGGTTGAAACAAGCGTTTTCGGGTTGTCAGCCATGGGTCCACCCCCTTTTAGAACAGGTTTTTCAATGCCTACCCGCGACGGCCCCCGCAAGCAAGAGCCCGTGGTAGTGCACATGCAGCATAAGCCGAAAATGAATAAGGAGTTACCAGTTCAGCAGGGTAAACGCCAATGAGCAGGCCTTAGCCGTGGTCTTTCAGCAGACGTTGCTTTTGCCGTGACCAATCCCGTTTGGCGGCAGTTTCGCGTTTGTCGTGCAGTTTCTTACCCTTGGCGATGCCTATCTTGATCTTGGCCATGCCGCGGTGATTGAAATACATCACCATTGGCACCAGCGTCATGCCCTTGCGTTGGGTTTCATTCCACAGGTGCGACAACTGTTTTTTGGACACTAGCAGCTTGCGGCGACGGCGCTCTTCGTGGGTAAATGTCTTGGCCTGCGTATAGGGCGCGACGTAGGAATTCACCAACCACAGCTCGCCATCTTCCACGGCGGCATAGCTTTCGGCGATGTTGGCGCCGCCATTGCGCAGGGATTTCACCTCGGAGCCTTCAAGGATGATGCCGCATTCAACGTCGTCGTCGATAGCGTAATCAAACCGCGCCCGGCGGTTTTCTGCGATGACCTTGTAGTTCGGGTCCGATTTGGAAGATGATTTAACCTGTGACATGCCAAGGATGTAGGGCGTCACGGCGCTGCGCGCAAGATGCAGCTGCGGGGTTTGCGCGGCGGGTGCCTGCGCGCCCCGCCGACAGTTTAGTCCCCCAGCTTGGCATGTACCTCTGCAAGGTCGATCTCGCCCGTGGGCATCTTGTTTGCCGGGTTGTCGAAGTCGTATTTGAACAGCTCGAAATCCCGTTTAAAGATTTCGCGCACAAGATGCATCGACAGATCGTCAAAGTAGTCTTCTACCGGATGGGCGCGTTTGGGGCCGTGACCTTCGGATTCGTTAAAGCGCGGGATATCACCGAGATTGACGGGATGGGGCGTGTCGATAGCGTCCAGAACGCTTTGCATGCCGTCATTGAATTTCTCGGTCCAGATGATCTTGTCGTAGGTGCCGCCGTTCACAATGAACGTACTGACATGGCCCGATTGCGCAGACCAGTGAATGTCGGGGTCCATGGGCCGACGCCAGCGGATGGTGTCGCGGGCAAACAGCAAGAACCGGCGGAAGCTGGCGATCTGGTCAAACTCTTGCTTGCCGTCATCGCCGCCGACTTCGATCCCATATTTCTGCATCAAAAGCGGCACCAGATTGCCGCGGTAACGGCGCCCATTCCGTTGAATACCGCAAATCTTGTCAAAGAAAGAGCTTAGAATCCGCGTGTAAGGGTTGCGCACGCACGTGAACGCGAAGGAATTGTGGTTTTCCACGTTGTTCGTGATCAGCGGCTGGGACGCGTCTTGCGCCCATTTGTGCATCCCCGATTTTGAATCGTGGATATCCCCATCAAAGAATTCGCCATGATCCGAATAGAACATGATTTGTCCAATGGTCGAGCAGGCGCATTTGGGCACCACCCGGTACACCACGCTCTCGCTTTCTGTCATCCATGTCCCTGGAAAACCCATATTCGGCTCGGCCTCCTAAATTTTTTTGTACTTATGCTGCCATTTATGGCGACAGAATGGCCCAAATAAAGAAAAAGCAAATATTCGTGGTTTATTCAATCGCTGTTCGCCTTTATCTAACAAACTCGTCCAGAGCAGAGGGGATGCGTGTTTCGCGATGGCCAGCATAGCCTATATCCTTTTGTGTCATAAAGACCCCCTTGCCGTCATCAAGCAAGCGGAGAGATTAACGGCGTCTGGTGACTATATGTCGATCCACTTTGACGCTTCGGCCAACCCGTCTGATTTCGCCCAGATCACCCAGACGCTTGGCAAGAACCCGAATGTGACATTTGCCAGCAAACGCATCCGCTGCGGCTGGGGGGAATGGTCGCTGGTGCAAGCGACGCTGAACGCGGTCGAAAGCGCGATCGACGCCTTCCCGCGCGCCACACACTTCTACATGCTGTCGGGCGATTGCATGCCAATCAAATCCGCCGAATACATCCACGATTACCTCGACGATAATGATTATGACTTCATCGAGAGCTTTGACTATTTTGAAAGCGACTGGATCAAGACCGGCTGGAAAGAAGAACGGCTGATCTATCGGCACTGGTTCAATGAGCGCACCCAGAAAAAGCGGTTCTATGGCATGTTCGAGCTGCAAAAGCGCCTTGGCCTGACGCGCGAGATACCTGCGGACCTGCAGATCCAGATCGGCAGTCAGTGGTGGTGTCTGCGCCGTCAGACCGTCGAAGCCGTGATCGCATTCACCCGTGCGCGCAAGGATGTGATGCGGTTCTTCAGGACAACCTGGATCCCGGACGAGACGTTTTTCCAGACCATCGTACGCCATATCGTGCCCGAAGCCGAATTACGCGTGCGCACCCTGACGTTCCTGATGTTCACCGATTACGGAATGCCGGTGACATTCTATAACGATCACTACGATCTTTTGCTGTCGCAGGATTATCTATTTGCCCGCAAGATTAGCAGCGAGGCGCTGGACCTGAAGCGTCGGC
This sequence comes from Sulfitobacter sp. M22, assembly GCF_021736025.1. Lineage (NCBI taxonomy): Bacteria > Pseudomonadati > Pseudomonadota > Alphaproteobacteria > Rhodobacterales > Roseobacteraceae > Sulfitobacter > Sulfitobacter sp. M22. Next base: position 2,270,098 of record NZ_WMEC01000001.1, read on the forward strand.
TCGGGTTGCTGTATTCGGCCCGCGATGTCGAGGTTCAGATCAGCAACGAGGGGCGCAACCTGTTCAAGTTCCTCACCGGTCGAGGTCGGATCGGGCGGCGCTTTGCCACCCGTTTTTGGGAAAAGGAAAGCACGCTGGGGCGCGAACGCGCGTTGCTGATCGTGGTGTGCAAGAAATGGCATGTGGCCAAACGCGTGCTTGAACAGATGCGTCAGGCGACCAACCTGCCTGCGCTCGAATACCTTTTCAGCGAACAGGACACCGCCCTGCCCGATCTGGGTGGTATCCAGAACTCCTTGGGCAAGCGCACCCGTCACCGTCGGTCTTTGATGCGCATGCTGTTTGATTATTACGACACCGACCAGCTGATCGTCTGCATGGACCCCGGTGATATCGATTTGCTGAACGACTTTGCCGCTGACAGATCGGTCACGCGGGTGCTGGAGATCGAATGCCAGTTCTCGGACGACTACCTTGTCGGGCATGCCAAGCGTGTCGGGCTGGCGGGCGAGCGCACCTCTGTCGACACACTAGAGCGGCTTTTGCCCACGATCCGCAATGATCTGACGCTGGAATCCGATCGTATCCGCGACGCGCAGTTCGAAAACTACGCCCGCGTGCGCGAAACAGCCTCGGCACAGGAAAACACCGAAGCGCTCGCCGCCTTTCTGCGCATATCGCCGGAGCAGGCACGCCCCATCGCCGAGACCCACCATCTTTTTACCGACTGAGGACTGCCCATGGCCTATATTTACGACGATCAGAACATCTTTGCGAAAATCCTGCGCGGCGAAATTCCGAACAACACGGTTTACGATTCCGAATACGCGCTGGCGTTTCGGGACATTGAACCGCAGGCCCCCACGCATGTGCTGGTGATCCCCAAGGGGCCGTATATCAGCTTTGACCACTTCGCGGCAGAGGCAACCGATGCCGAAATCGTCGGCTATGTCCGCGCCATTTCGGAGGTGTGCAAAGCCGAAGGCGTCACGCTGGATGCGGGCGAAGGCTTTCGCATGATCGCCAATGCAGGTGCCCATGGCGTCCAAGAGGTTCCGCATTTGCATGTGCATATCCTGGGTGGCCGACCCATGGGGCGCATGGTGGCGCGCCCCAGCTGACCGCCACCACCTCAAGACCAAGCGCGACGGGCGCGGCGTGATCTCGCGCCGCGCTTATTTGTTTTTGCGGCCCGCCCGCCAACGTGCAAAACGCCCCTGCTTTTCGGCGATATCGTCTTCCAGCCGCTCGAGCGTCGGGTCGATGCGGGCGCGTCTGAACCGACGCCAGCGTACCCAGATCGCATACACCAGCGCCGCGAACAGGATCAGGATGATGATGTTCAGGAAACGGATGCCCTTGCTTGCATCCGGCCCGTCCACTGGACGTACAGACACCGCATTGGGAAAGATCGACAGGAATTCATTCCGCCAACCATAGTGTTTCAGCGCGACATACTTCGGGGTCCCCGCGGCGGATTTCAGATCGGACGCTTCGGCCTGCAGGTTCGTCGTGTCGAACTTGAAATACGGCGGCCAGCCCCAGCCGGTGTCTTCGTTGCGATAGACCATAACGTCGCCCTTGGCCCGACGCGACTGGATAAAGAACACGTCGCGGTTGCCTACGGCGGTGCTGTTGCCCACATCAGCGTTCGACCAGAAGATCGAATTATCGCCAAAATCGATGCGCTTTTCATAGGTGTCGGTGATCCGCACGATATCGACCTGAGGCAACGTATAGTGAAAGAACCCGGCAATGATCAGCCAGATCACACCCCAAAAGGCCCATTTGATAATCGCCATCGGCGTTTCCCCTTAATTAAAGTTGGTGAGGTAGACGGTCAGGATGACCAGCCCCACCGGGACAACATAGACCCCAAGGATCAGCTTGCGGCGGATTGACCCGTCATATCGCTTGAGCCCTCGTTGCACGAATGTGTCGCGATCCACAAGGCGCGGTCCCGCCGACCACTTTTGATGCAGTTTGCCCCGCCGGACCCGACGAGAATAAATCGACAGCGCGATATAGAAGATGGTCAGAACGACAAAACCGATAACGATCAACTTTAGCAAAGCCAGCATATGCCTGAGCCTCTTTTGTGTCGCGTGCTAGTCGGTCAACGGCCAGGTGACCTTTAACTCGCCGCCGCTTTCACGTTCGGGCGTTACCAGCTCTCCGCCCAATTGTTGTGCCGCGGCAAGCAGAATGCGCATACCAAGGCCTGTGCCGGCTGTCTGATTGTTGGGAATACCGGGGCCATCGTCAATGCAGCTCAGGTGGTAAAAACCATCCTTGCGTTCACCGCGCAGCTCAAACGTCCCGCGTTTGCGGCCCTCATAGGCGTATTTCGCAGCATTGGTCATCGCCTCGTTCACGATCATCCCGACAGAGGACGCGCTACGCGACGACAGATGCGTCGGTTCCACCTCTACGGTCAGATGTACCCCATCTGGCATCTGTTGGCTGGTAGAATGCGCAACCTTTCGCAAGAAGGCCGCGATATCCACTGCTGCACCGGTGTCGGTCAGATACAAAGCTTCGTGCAGGCTGCTGATGGTCGAAAGACGCCCCTGAATGGTGTCGAGTGCAGCGCGGGCCTCGGGGGATTTTTCGCTTCTGATCTGGATGCGGATCAACGCCTCCAGCGACTGGAGCGAGTTTTTCACGCGGTGGTCGACTTCCTTGCGCAAGACTTCGGCATCGGCCAGCGCCTTGTGCAATTCGATCTGCCGCATCGCCTGCCCCGCCAGAACCTTAAGAGCACGCCGTTGAAAGTCGTTCAGCTGGTGCGGTTTTCTGTCGAGCACGCACAGGGTACCAAGCGGCAGGTTCCTGTCGTCTTCCAACAGCGCGCCGGCGTAAAACCGGATAGAGTCGTCGCCGGTGACGAAATTATTGTCAGCTGTGCGCGGGTCGATGGTGGTGTCGTTCACCTCGAGGTAATCATCCCCCCGCAATGGCATGGGCGCAAATGCTATCGGTGATGTCGCTGCCGTCAATCTCTAACCCGATTTTGGATTTAAACCACTGGCGATCATCATCCACGAGAGAGATCAGCGCAATCGGCACCTCGCAAATCTCTGCGGCGAGGCGGGTGATGTCGTCGAACCCTTCTTCGGGCGACGTGTCTAGAATGTTATACCCTCGCAGCAACGCGAGGCGCATTTCTTCTTGCTTAATTAAAGATGCTTTCATCGACAATACTCACGAAACGGCGTGCAGAAAGCACTTTTTACAACCCCACAGATCGGAGGACAGAACGCATATGGCCTGTCACCCCACCCTGCGACAGCGATGGGTCAAAATATCTACGTTATGGTATACGTCAAGCCGTATTCCCGATTTGTCCCGCCGGGGTCATCCGCCCCCCTGGGCAAACGGGTGCCCCCCGAAAAATGGGGGGCACTGCATTTATCCTACGACGTTGAAATCAGGGCCATAAGGGTAACCTGTGATGTTGTCGTTGCCGTCTTCGGTAATCACCAGAATGTCATGTTCGCGGTAGCCGCCCGCGCCTGGCTGGCCTTCGGGAAGGGTCAACATCGGCTCCATCGAGATGACCATACCGGGTTCCAGCACCGTGTCGATGTCCTCGCGCAGCTCCAGCCCCGCTTCGCGGCCATAGAAATGCGACAGCACGCCGAACGAGTGGCCATAGCCAAAGGTGCGGTATTGTAGCAGGTCACGTTCTTCGAGGAAGGCGTTGATCTTGTGGGTCACATCGGCGCAGCTGACACCGGGTTTCAGCAGGCTCATCCCGTATTCATGGGCTGCGACGTTGGCTTCCCATATCTTCAGGCTCGCGGGGTCCACATCTCCGGCGAACAGGGTGCGTTCCAGCGCCACGTAATAGGCCGAGATCATCGGGAAGGTGTTCAGCGACAGAATATCACCGCGTTGCAGCTGCCGTGCGGTGACCGGATTATGCGCGCCGTCGGTGTTGATGCCGGATTGGAACCACACCCATGTGTCGCGGTATTCGGCGTCAGGGAACCGCTTGGCGATCTCAAGCTCCATCGCGTCGCGGCCGGCCATGGCAATGTCGATCTCGCGCGCGCCAACCTTAACGGCATCGCGGATCGCATAGCCGCCCACATCGGCCACTTGAGCCGCCTGCCGGATCAACGCGATTTCTGCCGGAGATTTATGCATCCGCTGGCGCATCGTGGTCTCGAACAGGTCGATCATCACCACCGGCTCTAGGAAATCTTCCAGCTTGTCGCGCTGCATCAGGGTCAGGTGGTCGCCCTCATAGCCAATCGTCGCGCCCTTGCCCGTGACCGACGCCACTGCGCGCCAGTAATTGTCGCGCTGCCAGTCGGTGTAGGTGATGTTGTCGGCAAAGCTGCGCCGCCACGGCTGGCCTGCGTCAATGCCCGCCGAAATGGTCACACATTCTGTCTCTGTTACCACCAGCCCATAGGGGCGGCCAAAGGCGCAGTACAGAAAGCCCGAATAATAGGCGATATTGTGCATCGACGTGAAAACCGCAGCCGTCGCACCGGCCGCATCCATGCGTTCGCGCAGTTCTTCCAGACGTGCTTCGTATTCGGCGGCGTCGAACGGCAGCGGGGACTTCGTGCCGTTGTCGAAACGGTACATATCGGGACGTGCGGTTTTGGATGAATTGGTCATATCAGACCCTCCTTCTCAGAAAGGTCCCGGCGTGCAGGACGCAAGGGCCGTGAAATGCTGGACGACGCCATCGTCCAAACCCGCCCCCTGTTTCGCCGATTTACGCCGTCCGATCAAGGCTCACTTTATCCCAAGCAGCGCTTTCACCATATCGCTTTCGGGATCTTCAAGCAGATCGATTATATCAAAATGGTGCCGCCCCTCGACGACGAACTGCTTGGCCCCCCAAACACGCGAAAACTGCTCGGCTTGCTCAAGGAAAGCGGGGCGTTCATTGGCACCGACCCAAATCGTAACATTCACCCCATGCGGGGGGGTCATGTTGACTGGGCTTTCAGCGGTTGCTTCGGCTTCGTCCAGTTTCAAGATCTCGTTCATAGAGGTCTGCAGCAGCGGCATCAAATCTGCCACGGGCGAGATGGCGACGATATTATCGATGCGGTCACGCACGTCTCCGGACAGGATCAGGGGGTCGGTCATCCGTGCGACCTGCTGCCCGCCGGCGGAATGCCCTACCAAAGCCAAAGCGCCTTGCGTCCGTTTCGCGATTTCACTGATGGCGCGGGCGACCTGCCCCGTGATCTGAGCGATCCGCACATCGGGACATAGATCATAGCCGACCATCGCAACCGCATAACCGCGCGCCAATGGACCAGCGGCCAGATGTGACCAATCGGCAGGGGCAAAGGCCTTCCAATAGCCGCCGTGGATAAAGATTACGGTGCCGCGTGACACGCCTTCGGGTTCGAAAAGATCAAACACCTCGCGGTCCGTCGGCCCGTACGAGATGTTCTTTTGCGCACGAAATCCCAGCTTCTTGCGGAATGCCGCTGCAGCCTTTTGCCAGCGGGGCGGAAATGCCTCTGCGTTCTCGATATAAGCGGCGTTTGCATAGGCGTCGTCTAGCTGCATGTGGTCCTCCGTCAGCGTCCCTTAATGATGTGGAACTAGACAATCATAGCGAATGTTGCTTTGGGTACCACAGACAAAAGCGGAGAGATCAAAATGACTGACGCAAAGACTGACCTAAAATCAATGCTCAAAGATCCCAGCCTGTTGGAAACCCGCGCCTATATCGGCGGTGAATGGGTCGATGGCGATGATGGCACCTTTGATGTGGTGAACCCCGCCCGCGGCGATGTGATCGCCAAGGTGGCCAACCTCAGCCGTGCGCAGGTGGCCGGTGCCATCGCCCAGGCGGAAAAGGCGCAAAAGGAATGGGCCAGCTGGACCGGCAAGGAACGTGCCGGCGTCATGCGCAAATGGTTCGACCTGATGATGGATAATCAAGACGATCTGGGCACCATCCTGACTGCTGAACAAGGCAAGCCCTTGGGCGAAGCCAAGGGCGAGATCGCCTATGGTGCGTCGTTCATCGAATTCTTCGGCGAAGAAGCCAAACGTGTGTACGGCGAAACCATCCCGGGCCACCAGCGCGACAAGCGGATTACCGTGATCAAGCAGCCCATCGGCGTTGCCGCCTCGATCACCCCGTGGAACTTCCCCAACGCGATGATCACCCGCAAAGCCGCGCCCGCGCTGGCCGCCGGTTGCGCCTTTGTTGCGCGCCCTGCTGCGGAAACACCGCTGTCGGCGATCGTCATGGGTGTGCTCGCCGAACGTGCAGGCATCCCCGCGGGCGTGTTCAATGTGGTGCCATCCTCGTCCTCCTCCGCCGTGGGCAAGGAATTCTGCGAAAACCCCGCCGTGCGCAAACTGACCTTTACCGGATCAACCGAAGTGGGCCGCATCCTGCTGAAACAGGCTGCCGATCAGGTCATGAAATGCTCGATGGAGCTGGGGGGCAATGCGCCGTTCATCGTGTTTGACGATGCCGATCTGGACGCCGCTGTCGAAGGCGCGATCCTGTGCAAGTTCCGCAACAACGGCCAGACCTGCGTCTGTGCAAACCGCATCTATGTGCAGGCCGGTGTCTATGACGCCTTTGCCGCAAAGCTGAAGGCCCGCGTCGAAAAGATGAAGGTCGGTGACGGCTTTGAAGACGGCGTAGAACTGGGGCCGCTGATCAACGGCGATGCCTCCGAAAAAGTGAAAGAGCATGTCGAGGACGCGCTGTCGAAAGGCGCTGAAATCCTGCTGGGCAGCAAAGAAGAGAAGATGGGCGGCAATTTCTTGGCCCCGACCATCATCACGGGTGTGACGCAGGATATGAAGGTCTCGAAAGAGGAAACCTTTGGCCCGCTGGCACCGCTGTTCAAATTCGACAACGAAGACGACGTGATCGCAATGGCCAATGATACGATCTTTGGTCTTGCGTCCTACTTCTACGCCAAAGACCTGAGCCGCGTGTACAAGGTCGCCGAGGCGCTGGAGTATGGCATCGTGGGCGTGAACACCGGCATCATCTCGACCGAGGTCGCGCCGTTTGGCGGCGTCAAACAGTCCGGTCTGGGCCGCGAAGGCAGCCACCACGGGATCGAAGACTACTTAGAAATGAAATACATCTGCATGTCGGTCTGACCTGCGGATATTGGAAATGTGAAAACGGGCGGCGGGGTGATCCTGCCGCCCGTTTTTCTTGGTAGTCAGACGTTTAGCGCACGGGAGATCAACTGGCCCAAGCGCTCGATCCCTTCAGCAATCTTGTCTTCGGTCGAGGTCGAATAGCTCAGTCGTAGCGTATTGCGCCCCGACCCATCCGCGAAAAACGCGTGCCCCGGCACAAAGGCGACCCGTTCGCTTTCCAGCGACTGCTTCAGCAGTTCGGCCCCGTCCAGCGTGTCGGGCAACGTCACCCAGATGAACATGCCGCCTTCGGGCTTGGTCCAGCTCACGCCTTTGGGCATATGGGCTTCCAATGCCGCAAGCATCGCATCCCGACGGGCGCGATAGGCGCTGCGGATCGTGTCGATATGGCTCTCGAAATGCTGCTCTGCGACCGACGATATTGCGATCTGGTTCAACGTGGCACTGTGCAGATCGGCAGCTTGCTTCATCAATACCAGCTGCGAAATCACGGGCATGGCGGCACAGACCCATCCAACGCGCAGCCCCGGCGACAACGTTTTGGAAAAGCTGCCACAATAGATCGTACGGCAGGCTTCAAGATCGCCGCCTTTGCGCGCTGCCTCCAGCGCGAGAATCGGCGGGATCGGGTCCCCGTCGAAACGCAGGGATTGATAGGCCGCGTCTTCGATCACCGCGATCTCCATCTCCTCGGCCAGATCAATCACCCGTTCGCGCGCGGCACGGCTGACGGTGGCACCGGTAGGGTTGGCAAAATCGACGGAGAGATAGGCGAACTTTGCCGCCCCGCCTGCATCCTTCGCGGCAGCGGTATAATCCGCGCCGCTGCGGTTGCTCAGCGGATCAAGCTTGTCATAGCGCGGCTCGTAAGCGTTAAAGGCCCCCAAGGCCCCCAGATACGTCGGCCAGCCCACCAGCGCCGTATCACCGGGCGACAGGAACAGCTTGCCCAGATAATCCAACGCCTGCTGCGAGCCTGATGTGATCAGAATGTTGTCCGGCGCCGCGGGAATACCGATCGCCTGCATCTGCGCCGCGATCCAGACGCGCAAAGGTTTGTGCCCCTCGCTGGTGGAATACTGCAACCCCTGCGCCGCCATCGGCCCGTTCAGCGCCTCGGCAAAGGCGTCCTGAAACGCGGCCTTCGGGAACAGATCAGGATCGGGAATGCCACCAGCAAAAGAGATTATATCAGGCTGATCCAACAGCTTGAGAAGCTCGCGAATTTCCGACGCCTTCATGCGTGTGGCGCGTGTGGCAAAAATTTCCTGTAATGACATCCCGCGTTCCTCCCCCGACTGGATCGGGGCACTCTGACGGCAGCGGTATTTTAAGTCAACAACTGTGACCTAGACCCCATGCGCGCACAAAAAGCCCGGCGCAGATGCACCGGGCTTCGTCTATCGCACTGAAAGTGCCTTAGTTGACGGTATTCGCGTCAACTACATCCTTTTCGATCGCTTTGCGCGCGCGCGAGATCTGGATCTGGCGCGGCTTCAGCGCTTCGGGCACCTGACGTTCCAAATCGATATGCAGCATACCGTCGGCGTGGGCCGCACCGGTGACCTGCACGTGGTCGGCCAAATGGAAGCGACGTTCAAACGCACGGGTCGCAATGCCGCGATGCAGATAGGTTTTATCCGTATCCTTATCGACTTTGCGGGCCGACACGATCAGCGACTTTTCACGCACTTCGACGCTCAGATCACCTTCGGTGAAACCGGCGACGGCGATGCTGATACGATAGGAATCATCGTCCAGCTTTTCGATATTATAGGGGGGATAGCTCGGCTGCGGCACGTCGCTGGCCATCACGCGGTCCATCAGGTTGGCGATTTGGTCAAAGCCGACAGTCGAACGGTGCAGCGGTGCAAAATCAAAACTACGCATAGGTATTCATCCTCGTTTGAGCGATAATATGGTCAGACCTTCCATCATGGACAGGCCTTGGGTTGCTGTCCGAAACCCTTTCAAAGGCGTTCCGGTGAAGTGAATGTGGGGTTGGGTAAATCGCGTTTCAAGGGCCGAAAAACAGGCACGCGATATCTGAATCAGGGTTTGATGAATTTCGCGCCTGTGGTGCGGCGGCGATCCTCTGATGTGATGCGTTTGCTGACGGTGCCTCCACGTAGAAACACCCCTTTGCCCGCGACCAGATCGGCCTGAAGACGGGCCAACGGCGCGCCAAGTGCGGTGCCAAGCGACACTTCCTTGTTGTCGACATTTGCCTTGGCAGACACCACCGACACAATCTGCGGCACACCGTTTTCGAAGGTAAAAATCGGCGCACCGCTGGCTCCGAAATCGACGGAGCATGTGGTGACCAGCACGCCCTCTTGGCGGGCCAAAACGCTGCAGACCTCTTGCAGGGACGGAGCCTCGGAGCGGTCCTTGGCATAGCTGACGACACCCAGCTGGTCGCCTTGTCGCGGGCGGCGGGCTGTGTCGAAAGGTTTGATCGTGGTGTTACGGATCGGGCGGTCGAGCTCCAGCAGCGCCAGATCGTTGCGCACGCGGTCCGACGACACGACGCCATCATAGACATAGTCGGGATGTACCACTGCACGGCGCACGTTCCGGTACGCGCCCGCCCGTCCGTTGCGCCAACCTGCCAGAAATTCGACTTCTGAGTGGTCAATGCGTTGTTTGCTGTCTTTGTCATACAGGCAATGCGCTGCCGTCAGCACCAGCCGGGGCGCGATCAACGCACCGGTGCAAAAGCCCTTGCCGCGGATATCCAGACGGCCCACGGCCTCCCACGCGCCGGCATCCACCCCCGTATCCAGCCTGCGCAGCCGCCCATCCTGAGCAAGCCCGGCGGTTGCCACAGTCAGACACATAATAGAAATAGCTACCCAACGGCGCACGGATATCGCTCCTACTTCGGCAAAATGAGGTCTTATGAAGTCCCTCGTATTTCCGAGATAAGGCGAAAATGCGGCGAAACCGCTATCTCAACCGAGGAATCTGCAAGTTTGCGCCTTTTTCTTGCGACAGCGCCGGAGGCTTCGGCCCACCCGAGGCCCAATCCAGCAGCTCTACCGTGTGCACCACGGGCACGCCCGCCGCCGATCCAATCTGCATCATGCAGCCGATATTGCCTGCCGCGATCACGTCGGGGTTCTTGGCCTGCAGGGTTTTGACCTTGCGGTCTTTCAATTGCTTAGAGATTTCGGGCTGCATCAGGTTATACGTCCCCGCCGACCCGCAACACAGGTGTGAATCCGCAGGCTCGACCACGGTAAAGCCCGCACGTTTCAGCAAATCCTTGGGATAGCTCTTGATCTGCTGGCCGTGCTGCAACGAACAGGCGGCGTGGTAGGCGACCGTGATGCTGTGATGGGCGGGCGCGGGGGCCTTTGGCGCATCGATGCCCGCGATATCCCCCTTGGCGGGGTTGGGCATGGCGTCTGGGTCTGCGTCCCCCGCAAGATCGTGCAGCACCTCGGACACGTCCTTGGCGATCGCCGCCACCCGCGCCGCATCTGCCGCCAGCGGATCGTTGCGGAACATGTGGCCGTAGTCTTTCACCGTGGTCCCGCAGCCCGACGTGTTGATAACGATGGCATCGAGCCCCTCCCCGTCCATCTCGGCGCACCACGCCTTGATGTTGCGCGCGGCGGTCGCATGGCTTTCGCTGGTTTTGCCCATGTGATGGGTCAGCGCCCCACAGCAGCCCGCGCCTTCGGCCACGACCACCTCGCAGCCCTGCCGTGTCAGCAGGCGGATGGTGGCGTCGTTGATATCGGTGTTCAGCGCCTTTTGCGCACAGCCCGTCATCAGCGCCACCCTTGTGCGCGGTGTCCCTTGGGCGGGGAAGCTTTGCGGGTCGTCGTTGCGGCTGACTGGCGGGATCGTCTTGGGTGCCATCTCGAGCATCGCACGCAGTCGCGCATCAGGCATCAGCCGCGCAAACGGACGCCCGATCTTGGCCCCCAGAAGCGCCAGCCGAAACCGCGTCGGATACGGCAGGATACGCGCCAGAACCCACCGCAAGGCACGGTCGCTGAACCGCCGTTTGTAGCGTTTTTCAATGTAGTCGCGGGCGTGATCCACCAGATGCATATAGTGCACGCCCGAGGGGCAAGTCGTCATACAGGCCAGACAGGACAGGCAGCGGTCGATATGTTTGACCGTCTTTTCATCCGGATCGCGGTCATTCTCGAGCATGTCCTTAATCAGATAGATACGCCCGCGCGGGCTATCCAATTCGTCCCCCAGAACCTGATAGGTTGGACATGTGGCAGTGCAAAAACCGCAATGGACACAGGCGCGCAGAATTTCGTTACTGCGTGCCGTCGCGGGGTTTTTCAACTGTTCTGCGGTGAATGTGGTTTGCATGAAAGCTCCGGCATTGCGGGCACGAGACCCTGACGAGGTAAGAGTTAAGCGGCGACGGTGCTTGCCCAGATCAGGCCGAACCACGGCAGCGTGGTGGCCAAGATCCCCAGTACATTGGTCCATCGCTGCGTGACGGGGCCGGGATAGGCGCGGCGCAACACCTGCGCAACAAAGGCCAGAACGGCGATCCAGCCTAGCCAAATACAGGCAATCGCCCCCATCGACGCCAGCAGGTTTTCGCCCCAATACTGCGCCACGCCATAGCGTATCGCCATCCCCGCCACGGCACAGAGAAAGGCAAAGAGCACCAGCGCACGCAGGCTGCGCCGGTCAGGCTTGCCACGGATCAAGAGGCGAAACACCAACGGCCCGCCGATAAAGACGACAAGGAAGACCGCAAGCAAGCTCATGCCGCGCGGTCCAGCTGACTCGCGTTAAAAACGCTCTTGGGGTCGAACTGCGCTCGCAGGGCCGCTGTCAGCCGCGCCACACCGGCGGGTTCGGGGTGGAACACGCCCAAGCGGACCTTGGTCTGCGCATCAGCCCGAACAAGCGTTGCATGCCCATCCATCGGCCCGATGGCCGCGCGCAGATCATGGCCCGCGGCGCTGCGCAGCCAGATCAGCCCGCCCGCCCAGTCATAGGTCCAGCGCTCTGCCCCCGACCGCGCCGCGATCCCTGGCGCGTCAGAGGGTTTGCACGACACGCGCCATACATCGCCCTGCCCGTCGTGAAAGGCCGCTACATCGCGGATGCCGGACCAAATCGCCTGCGTCGCCGCTGCGTCGCGTTGCTCAATCTTTGCCCCCGCGCCGGCGAGCAACGATTGCAACTGCTCCAGACGGTAGGTGACCGATGCCTCGAACCCTTCAATCCGCAGCGCGGTTTCGCGCGTGGCGGGATCGTGGGCGGCCCCTGTCACCTCGAACGGACTGCCAAGGGCGCGGGCCATCGCAGCGACAGCGGCTGCGTCCTCGAGGCCGTGCAAAACCAGCGTCGCTTGCGTCTCGGGACGCGGCAGCACCTTCATCGACACTTCGCTGAGCACACCAAGGGTACCAAAAGACCCTGCCATCAGCTTGACCAGATCATAGCCGGTCACGTTCTTCATCACGCGCCCACCGTTCTTGACCACGGCACCGCGCCCGTCGACAAAGCGCACCCCCAACAGAAAATCCCGCGCGGCCCCGACCGAAATACGCCGCGGACCGCTGATGTTGCCCGCCATGACGCCGCCGATGGTGGGCGTGCCGGTGGTGCCCAACAGCCCGCGATGGTCCATCGGCTCGAACGCGAGGCGCTGGTTCTCGGCGGCCAGCGCCTCTTCGATCTCGGCCACAGGGGTGCCCGGTTTCGCGACCAGCGTCAGCGCACCGGGCTCATACAGCGTGATCCCCTGCAGCCCCGCGACGCTGACAACCTGACCTGTCGCAGGCAGTCCACGCGTACCGCCCCCCTGAACCGAGATCGAGCCAGCGGCGTCTTTGACCGCATCGACCAGCGCCTCTTCGGATGTGATGGCCATGTCTCGGCTCCTTCGTCGTAAGTGTGATCGGCTTGCGATCATCGGTTCATCGGGTATCGAGGGGTTATTCCGCCGCCAGCGCCACGGCGCGGCGTGTTTCTGACGCGTCCAGCGGAAAGACCTTGGCGGGGTTCAGCAGCCATGCGGGGTCGAACACATCCTTCACCGCCATCTGCGCCTCAAGGTCGTCGTATGCATATTGCACATGCATCAGGTCGCGCTTTTCGATGCCGACGCCATGTTCGCCGGTCAGACAGCCGCCCACCTCGACGCAGAGTTTAAGGATCTCGGCCCCGAATTCCTCACACAGCTCCAGATCGCCCGGTTTGTTGGCATCGAACAGGATCAACGGATGCATATTGCCGTCGCCTGCATGAAACACATTCCCGACCTTGAGCCCGAACTGATCGCTCATCTCTTCGATCCGCTTAAGCACGAAGGGCAAAGACGACACAGGGATGGTGCCATCCAGACACATGTAATCGTTGATCTGCCCCATCGCACCAAAGGCCGATTTGCGACCCAGCCAGATCTTGGCGCTTTCCTCTGCGGATTTGGATTGCCGCAACTCAACCGGATTATGCCGCTGTGCGATTTCAGAGATCAGGCCCAGCTGATGGTCAATCTCCGCGTCGGAGCCTTCGACCTCGATGATCAGCAATGCCTCGCACATGGGATAACCAGCCTTGGCAAAGGCTTCCGTCGCTTCGATACAGGGGCGGTCCATAAATTCGATCGCGACAGGCAACACCCCCGCCTTGATGATGTCAGAGACACACTCCCCCGCGACCTCGTTGTCGTCGAACCCGATCAACACGGGCCGCGCGCCTTCGGGTTTGTGCAAGATGCGCAGCGTGGCTTCGGTGACGACCCCCAGCTGCCCTTCAGAGCCGCAGATTAACCCCAATAGATCCAGTCCGCCCGCGTCCAGATACCCGCCACCGACTTCGATCACCTCGCCGTCCATCAACACCATGGTGACGCCCATCAGATTGTTTGTCGTCACCCCGTATTTCAAACAATGCGCCCCGCCCGAATTCATCGCGATATTACCCGCGATGGCACAGGCCAGCTGGCTAGACGGGTCCGGCGCGTAAAAGAAGCCATCCTCTTCGACCGCGCCTGTGACGCTCAGGTTGGTCCGTCCGGTTTGCACCTTGATGATGCGGTTGGCGTAATCGGTTTCGATCACGTCATTCATGCGGGCCACGCCAAGGATCACGCAGTCGGCCGTGGGCAGCGCCCCACCCGCCAGCGACGTGCCAGAGCCGCGCGGCACCACCGGCACGCCTTCCTCGTGGCAGATGCGCAACACGTCCGACACCTGCTGCGTTGTATAGGGCAACACCGCCACCATCGGGGCGCATTTATAGGCGGTCAGCGCGTCACATTCATAGGCGCGCGTCTCGCGTTCGTCGGAAATCACGGCATCATCAGGCAAAACCTGACGCAGCCGTTCAACGACACGCGCCTTGCGGGCGATCACACCCTGACTGGGAATAGGCATTTCCATGTCGCACCTCCAATTTGGTAAAATATTATGACCAATTAATAGCGTTGGCAACACAGAACCAGTCGGCGTATGCAGCTTAGCATGACTTGGATGGATCGCATCGCCCTGTTTCAACCGCTGGATTATGCCGCTTTGGCGATAATCTTTTGCGCCTGGCTCGCCATTGGTTGGCGCATCGAACACTCAAACCCCGCGAAGCCGTCAGTGTCGCTGATCATGGCGCAATACCGGCGCGAGTGGATGACCCAGATGGTCACCCGACAACCGCGCATCTTTGATTCACAGATGATCAGCACGCTGCGCCAAAGCACGGCGTTTTTTGCCTCGACCAGCATGATCGCACTGGGTGGGACGCTGGCGCTGTTGGGCAATAGTGAACGGCTGTCCACCGTGGTCGCAGACCTTGCGCTGACCGACCTGCCAACCGTGGTCTGGGAATTCAAAATGCTGTTGCCGCTGTTCTTTTTGACCAACGGCTTTTTGAAATTCGTCTGGTCAAACCGGCTATTCGGGTACTGCTCTGTTTTGATGGCCGCCGTTCCCAACGACCCGAATGACCGCCGCGCACGGCCACTGGCATCCAAAGCAGCCGAGATCAACATCACAGCCGCCCGCAGCTTCAATCGGGGGTTACGGTCGCTTTATTTCGCACTGGCTAGTCTGGGATGGATCATCGGCCCGATCCCCCTGATCATTGCCGCCATTGTCACAGTTGTTATCATCTGGCGCCGCGAATTCACGTCACTGTCAAGACGCATTCTATTGGAAAGTGAGGACGGCTAGTCTATATGTTTGTTTTGAGGCATTGGTGTAGTCATGAACAAATTGATCCTTTCCATCCCGCTGCTGATTGCAGCACAGGTCGCTTCGGCCGACCCTGCTGCGATTAATTCGGTTCGCGTCTCGAAAGAGGGCGGCCTGTATAAATTCGACGTGACCATCAGCCACGGCGATACTGGCTGGGATCACTTTTCCGACGCTTGGCGCATTTTGGATACCGACGGCAATCAGCTGGCGATCCGCGAGCTGATCCACCCTCATGTAGAGGAGCAGCCGCTGACACGGTCGCTGTCCGGCGTCGAACTGCCTGCTGGCACGACCGAAGTCCGCATACAGGTGCGCGAAACGCAATCCGGTTGGGGCAAAAAGATCAGAAAAGTTCAGATCAAGTAAGGTCCACGGCCCGCTAAATGCGGTGATATGGTCCACCCGACAGGATAG
This sequence comes from Sulfitobacter sp. M22, assembly GCF_021736025.1. Lineage (NCBI taxonomy): Bacteria > Pseudomonadati > Pseudomonadota > Alphaproteobacteria > Rhodobacterales > Roseobacteraceae > Sulfitobacter > Sulfitobacter sp. M22. The sequence goes on from NZ_WMEC01000001.1 coordinate 2,285,820, forward strand.
AGGCCGCGCGATACAGCTGTTCTGCCAACATGACTCTCACCATCATGTGCGGCCAGACCATCTTGCCGAATGACAAGGCGTGATCCGCATCGCGCCGCAGCTCCTTATCGATCCCATCTGCGCCCCCAATGACAAAGCAAAGATCGCCCCGCCCTTGATCGCGCCAGCCACCAAGACGGTTGGCGAAGTCGGGCGAGCTTTCGACGCGGCCACGTTCATCCATTACACAGATCAGTGACCCTGCCGGAATGGCGCGGCGCAATAAAGCCGCTTCGGCGGGCATGCCACCGTTTTTCTTATCCTCAACCTCGATCACGCGCGCGGGCCCAAGGCCCAGCGCGCGACCGGTTCGATCAAACCGGTTTAGATAATCGTCAATGAGGTCTTTTTCCGGTCCGGCGCGCAAGCGCCCGACCGCACAAATGTGAACACGCATGAAGCCTACCGCAAAGGCGGCTTAATGCGGCATCACGGCTGGGGCTTCTGTGGTCATCCACATCTTCTCCAGCTGGTAGAATTCACGGACTTCCGGGCGGAACACGTGAACGATCACATCGCCAGTATCGATCAGAACCCAATCACCGGTTTCCTTGCCTTCGACCTTGGGCGAACGGCCATAGTCATCTTTGACCATCTGTGCCAGCTTTTCCGCGATTGCAGAAACCTGACGCGAAGACCGGCCCGAGCACACGACCATATAGTCGCCGATTGCCGTTTTGCCGCGCAGATCGATCTGCACAATTTCTTCGGCTTTATCGTCGTCGAGCTGGGAAAGAATTGAAGCCAGCAAGGCGTCGCTTGTGGCAGTGTTTTGTTCAGCAGTCATCAGGGCTGCCTGCGGGGTAGCAGTCGGAACTGCATTTGAAAGCGTTGACAGGACATTGTCCTCCTTTAGACGCGCCGACAGTCCCCCGGCGCTGGGGATGTCCTAGAATAGGCGTGCCGAAGTGAAATTTCAATGACAAGCAGGCCAAACAGGCATTTACTGGCTCTTTACTGTCACGACTGGCGCTTTGTCCGCTGCACAACTCAAGCAGCACGGCGCGCAAGGTCGTGAAGGAACCGAGCATGCGCATATAGTGGCAAGGGCCGTGTTCCGCGGGAAATTTTCTTTTCTGGTAACGCTTTGCCGGATCATGCCATGACGCTCCCCGCCGCATAGCCCCCAGCGTTTGACGATCCACACCTTACGCGCCCTGTATAACCTGCTGGGCCTCACAGAAGACCTGCGGTCTCAGCTCTTTATCAAAAAAGACCAACGGCCACCTGCGCCCGCCCTATCACAGCGCAACCCTGACAACGGCCATTCACGACTGATTCCCGTTGCAGCCAAAGCCTCGCACCGCTTTGTCGCTGCTGGCCTTAGCCCCCGTCAGCAGGACCTTCAGGTGTGATGCGCGACAAGGCCAGCTTGCTGTCATCCAGCATTTTAACCTCGCGCTGCGGGAAGGGGATGGAAATGCCGTTCTCTTTGAACGTATCCCACAGCGCGAGATAGACATTCCCCCTGATGTTGGTCAGCCCGCCTGTCGGGTCCTTGATCCAGAAGCGCAAGATATAGTCGACGCTGCTGTCGCCAAAGCCAACGATGTGACAGACAGGAGCCTTGAAGCTCAGCACCCGATCTACCCCACTCGCCGCATCCACGGCCAGCTTGCGCACCACATGCGGATCATCGTCGTAGGCCGTGCCGAAATAGATATCGAGCCGCACAAAATCGTTGGAATGGGACCAGTTCACCACTTGCCCGGTGATCAGGTCTTCGTTCGGGATCAGGTATTCCTTGCCGTCTCGTGTCACAACGGAGGCATAGCGCGCACCCAGCGTCTGGATCCACCCAAAGGTATCGCCAAGGCTGATCACATCCCCCGGCTTGATGGATTTGTCGATCAGGATGATGATACCCGACACAAGGTTCGACACGACCTTTTGCAGACCGAAACCAAGGCCTACACCGATCGCCCCCGACAGCACCGCAAGGCCGGTCAGATCAATCCCGACCGCCTTGACGCCCATAAAAAATGCAACGCCGTAGAGGGTCAGCTGAACCCCCTTGACCGCCAGCACCTGCATGGAGGGGCTGATGTCTTCGTTCTTGCGGATCGTGGCCGCGCTGGTCTGACTGATAATGCGCGCCACAGAAAAGAACAGGCCGATCACCACCAGCGCGGTGATCACCGTCAGCAGCGACAGTCGGAAATCACCGACAGACAGCGCAACAGAATCCAGAAACGCCGAGACATCATCAACGACGTTCAGCGCATAGAGCGTGGCATAGATCCACAGCCCCCATGTCACCAGACGCCGCATGGGCCGGTTGCGCACCAGACGCGCTGCAAAGGCGATACAGACCCAAACCGCAACCAGCGTCGCGAAGATACCGATCAGATAGGACCGCGACGGCCAAGTGATATTCTGCATCACCAGATACACCGCCCCTGCCAACGCAGCAAACCACATCAACCCGAGCCGGCGTTTGACCTGTACCACCATGCGCAGTTGCCATTTCGACCACCCCTCGCGCGAGCGGACCCAGTTTTGCAACCAGCTGCCCGACGCGTGATGCAGCCCCCAAGATACCAGCGCCAACCCCAGCAGGATAAACATCTGATACTGCCGCCAGCCGGGTTGCATCAGACTCTCTGCCAGCCCGATGCCCCCCGTTATCAACGCCTGAATGCTTTCAAGGAAGTGGGCAAAAGGGTCTGGGGTCATCGTGAACTTTCTAAGCAGGAAACATATACCGCGCTGCAATGGTGGGACAATCCCGAGCACCGCGCAAGAACCGATCCCCGCCCCGACGTATAAGCATGCAATCCGATGCAGCCCTGCCACCGCCCTGCGCCGTCACACACCTTGATCACAGGGGCGAAAGCGGCTAGCAAAGCCGCTATGACACATGTTTCAGACGATCTGTTCAACATCTGCGACCGCGCCCGTTTGCGCGAACGCTTTTATGGGGCAACCCACACTGTGCTGGCGCGACTATAAACGCCTGCCTGCGCCTTGGCGCTCGTCTTTCGTACACCCCAATACCTTGCTTACATAACATACGGGAGAGGACCACATGTCCCCCAAAACGCTTTATGATAAAATCTGGGATGCCCATGTCGCGCACGAAGCCGACGATGGTACCTGCCTTTTGTACATCGACCGTCACCTCGTCCACGAAGTGACCAGCCCGCAAGCCTTTGAAGGGCTGCGGATGACGGGCCGCAGCGTGCGCCGCCCCGACCAGACAATCGCCGTGCCCGATCACAACGTGCCGACCACACTGGACCGCGCCAACGCTGCGACAATGACCGAAGACAGCCGCGTTCAGGTTGCGGCCCTTGATACCAACGCCAAGGAATTCGGGCTGCACTATTACCCCGTGTCCGACGTGCGTCAGGGCATCGTGCATATCGTTGGCCCGGAACAGGGCTGGACCCTGCCCGGCATGACTGTTGTCTGCGGCGACAGCCACACGGCGACACATGGCGCGTTCGGCTCGCTGGCCCACGGGATCGGCACCTCAGAGGTGGAACACGTGCTGGCGACGCAAACGCTGATCCAGAAGAAATCCAAGAACATGAAGGTCGAGATCACCGGCAAACTTTCCCCCGGTGTGACCGCCAAAGACATCACCATGACCGTGATCGGTGAAACCGGCACGGCGGGCGGCACCGGCTATGTCATCGAATATTGCGGCGAAGCGATCCGTGACCTGTCGATGGAAGGCCGCATGACCGTCTGCAATATGGCCATCGAGGGCGGCGCGCGCGCTGGCCTGATCGCGCCAGATGACAAAACCTTCGAATATTGCAAAGGCCGCCCCCACGCGCCCAAAGGCGCCCAGTGGGAAGCCGCAATGGACTGGTGGAAAACGCTGTATTCCGACGACGACGCGCATTGGGACAAGGTCATCACCATCAAGGGCGAAGACATCGCACCTGCCGTGACTTGGGGCACCTCGCCCGAAGACGTTCTGCCGATCACCGCCACCGTACCGGCAGCTTCGGATTACACCGGCGGCAAGGTCGACGCGGCGAAACGCGCGATTGAATACATGGGTCTGACCGAAGGCATGGCGTTGACGGATATCGAGATCGACACCGTGTTCATCGGGTCCTGCACCAACGGCCGCATCGAAGACCTGCGCGCTGCCGCGGCAGTATTGAAGGGCAAGAAGATCAAGGAAGGCATGCGTGCCATGATCGTTCCCGGCTCGGGGTTGGTGCGGGCGCAAGCCGAAGAAGAAGGCCTTGCCGATATCTTCAAGGACGCTGGCTTTGAATGGCGGCTTGCGGGCTGTTCGATGTGTCTGGCGATGAACCCCGACCAACTGGCACCGGGCGAACGCTGCGCATCGACATCCAACCGCAACTTCGAAGGCCGTCAGGGCTTTAAGGGGCGCACCCACTTGATGTCACCCGCGATGGCTGCCGCAGCAGCGCTCACCGGACGTTTGACCGATATCCGCCAGCTTGACGCGTAAGCGGCCAGCAGATCAAAGGACAACAAGACAATGAATAAATTCGACAAGCTTTCCGGGATCGCGGCCCCCATGCCGATGGTGAATATCGACACCGATATGATCATCCCCAAGCAGTTCCTGAAAACGATCAAACGGTCGGGCCTTGGGGTGAACCTGTTCGACGAAATGCGCTATGACCGCGACGGCAACGAAGTGCCTGATTTCATCCTGAACAAGCCGCAATACCGCGAAACACAGATTCTGGTCGCAGGCGATAACTTTGGCTGTGGCTCTTCGCGCGAACACGCGCCTTGGGCGATTGCCGATTTTGGCATCACCTGCGTGATTGCACCCAGTTTTGCGGATATCTTTTACAGCAACTGTTTCAAGAACGGCATCCTGCCCATTGCCCTGCCGCAAGAACAGGTCGATCTGCTGATGAAAGACGCGGATAAGGGATCTAACGCGCGGATCGAGGTGGACCTTGAGGCGCAGACGATCACCAGTTCCGATGGCGACGTCTTCACCTTCCAGGTCGACGCGTTCAAAAAGCACTGCTTGATGAACGGTCTGGACGATATCGGCCTGACCATGGAAAAAGCGGCTTCGATCGACAGCTTCGAATCTGCTGCCGCACAGGCGCGTCCTTGGGTGTAAAACCTTTGGCCGCGGCCCCCTGGGGCCGCTGGCTTGACCTAACCGTGGGTTGAGAGCTATAAATAGTTGTGGGCGTCGTGTGAACGCCCACAACATATCGTGGGTAGCGTCATTTGCGCCGCAGCAATGATGCAATACCGCACCATACCTGCGCCCTAATTGCCTCAGGTCCATCGCCATTGTCAGGAATCCTCTTGAGGAATGTGGCGAAAGAAGACACAATTGAGGCAATTCTGAGGCAGGCCTTCGACACCCGAGGGCATCAAGTTGGAACAAGCACGCGGCAAAGTATCGTGGCTGGCCAGTTTGGAAGGGTAGTTTTGTGATTGCACGTATATCCGGCGCGGCAGCGCGTGGCATTCTGGTGGCATTGCTGATCGCAACGCCGGCCCTCATGTTACCCGCTATGCTTAATGATGCCAGTCAGATCACCATGCTGGTGGCGCTGATTGCCTGTTTCCTCACGTTTATCGAATACAATTCCAATTTCCCCAGCATCATCGAATTTCGCGATGCCGCGCCGTTCAACCGGCTGCGCTATGTCTGCCTGCTGGTGACGGTCATCGTGTTGACGCTGATCCTGAAGCAAAAGGTCAGCCCGTCGGTTCTGGGCGGGGCGATGACCTCTATCGGGACGATCCTCGGCAACGCGATGGACTTTCCTTTCTCGCCCGTGCGTATGATCGTGCTGATGCTGCCCGAAAGCGCCAGCGACGCGCTGGTCGCGTCGGTGCGCACATCGGCGGGCATGGCCTATCTGATCTCGCTGATCTCGATGGGCGCGTTTCTGGTGCTGGTACGCATCATGAACTGGCCGGTGCGTCAGGGGGCCTTTAACGTCTGGGTGAACCTGCCGCTGTTTGACCCAACAGCGGGCGGAGACGTCATCTATCGGCTGCAACGGGATGCGCGGATCAATATCGCGCTTGGTTTCCTGCTGCCCTTCCTGATCCCCGCGGTGGTCAAAGCGGCCTCTGATCTGCTAGACCCGATTACATTGCAGAACCCGCATACCCAGATCTGGACAGTCGCCGCATGGGCCTTCCTTCCTGCCAGTATCATCATGCGCGGCATTGCCATGGGCAAGATCGCCGAGATGATCGAAGAGAAACGCCGTCGCGCCTATGCCGACGACGCGGAAAAGGACCACGGCTTGCAGCCAGCCTGATCGCGGGTGCCCTGCTAGCCGCGACAGCCGCCAACGCGGACCCGCTGCGCATCGCCACCTTTAACACCGAATTATCGCGCGCCGGACCAGGTCTGCTGCTGCGGGATCTGGCCAAAGGGTCGGACCCACAGATCAGCGCCGTGATGCGTCTGCTGGCGGATGTCTCTGCCGATATCATCGTGCTGCAAGGCATCGACTATGACCTCGACGGGACCACGCTTGGTGCTTTCGCAGATGTGCTTGGCGCAAGGGGTCCCGTCTACCCCCATCGTTTCGCGCTGCCCCCCAATGCCGGACGCCCCACGGGGCTGGATATGGATGGTGATGGCCAAACAGGCGGCGCACGCGATGGTCAGGGGTATGGGCGGTTCTTTGGCGCGGGCGCGATGGCGATCCTGTCGCGCTATCCTGTGCTGAACCCTGCCGTGCAGGATCATACCGCATTTCTGTGGCGCGACCTGCCCGATGCGCTGCTGCCCCGAACAAAGAATGGCCCCTTCCCCTCTGATGCAGTGCAACAGGTGCAGCGCCTTGCGTCGCACGGCGCGTGGGTCGTACCGATCGCCATCCCCGATCAGCCGCCCGTGACCTTGCTGACCTTCTATGCCACGCCCCCTGTGTTCGATGGACCAGAGGACCGAAACGGCAAACGCAACCATGATGAAATTCTGTTTTGGGATCACTATCTGGCAGGCACCTTTGGTCCACCGCCAAACGAACGCGTTGTCCTGTTAGGGGATGCAAACCTCGATCCGACCAAAGGCGAAGGGTTGAAAACCGCAATCCAGACCCTGCTGGATCACCCCGCCCTGCAAGACCCGCTGGCGGATCAACCCACCGTCACCTTCGACAGTTTGGGGGACATGCGCGTCGACTATCTGCTGCCCTCGACCGATTGGCGCGTTGTGGCGGCCGGCGTCGCGCGTGACCCCGCTGCCAGCCGTCACGGCCTGGTCTGGGCCGATCTTGACCGCTAGCCGTTCTTGACCCCTCCCCCTCCCCGCGCTACGCCGCTGTGAACGTATTTTTCAGGAGACATCGCATGGCCAACCCCACATTGCTAATCCTCGCCGGTGACGGCATCGGCCCCGAGGTCATGGGCCAGGTTGTCCGCATCATCGACTGGTTTGGCGACAAGCGCGATCTGGCCTTTGACGTGGATCACGATCTGGTTGGCGGTGCCGCCTATGACAAGCACGGCACGCCCCTGCATGACGACACGATGGCCAAAGCACTGGCGGCGGACGCTGTTTTGCTTGGTGCCGTCGGTGGGCCAAAGTACGACGCGCTTGATTTCAGCGTCAAACCCGAACGCGGCCTGCTGCGTCTGCGCAAGGAAATGGACCTGTTCTCGAACCTGCGTCCCGCACAATGCTTTGACGCGCTGGCAGATTTCTCATCGCTGAAGAAAGAGCTCGTCGCCGGGCTCGACATCATGATCGTGCGCGAACTGACATCCGGCGTCTACTTTGGCGAACCGCGGGGAATTTTCGAGGAAGGCAACGAGCGCGTCGGCATCAATACACAGCGCTACACCGAATCCGAGATTGACCGCGTTGCGCGGTCGGCTTTTGAACTGGCGCGTCGTCGGGGCAACAAAGTCTGCTCGATGGAGAAAGCCAACGTCATGGAAAGCGGCATCCTGTGGCGCGAAGTCGTGCAAAAAGTGCATGACGAAGACTACCCCGATGTCGAGCTGTCCCACATGTACGCCGACAACGGCGCGATGCAGCTGGTCCGCGCGCCCAAGCAGTTCGACGTAATTGTCACCGACAACCTGTTCGGCGACATCCTGTCCGACTGTGCTGCGATGCTGACAGGCTCGCTGGGGATGCTGCCCTCTGCCTCGCTGGGTGCGCCCAATGCCGATGGCCGCCCCAAGGCGCTTTACGAACCCGTCCACGGCTCTGCCCCCGATATCGCGGGCCAAGGTAAGGCGAACCCCATCGCCTGTATCCTCAGCTTTGCCATGGCGCTGCGCTATTCCTTCGACCAAGGCGATGAAGCCGCGCGTCTGGAAAAAGCCGTCGAACAGGTTCTTGCTGATGGTGCCCGCACCGCAGACCTGATGGGCCCCGAAGGCGGCTCCCCTATCTCGACCTCGGAAATGGGCGACGCTATCCTCGCAGCGCTCGACGCGAGCCTGTAAGACAAAGAACGCAGCCCTGCCGGACCACCGGCGGGGCTACTCCGATCCCCGCTGCACCGCCGCGATCGCGAAAGCGGCTTCGTTATAGCCAGACGCATCAGACGCCGCCGCACAGCACTTTCCCTAAATTTCGTGAAACCCGCACCCGCCCTGACCATTGGCACGCAGGCAGCAATGGTGACCCCGATTGGATTCGAACCAATAACCTGCCCCTTAGGAGGGGGCTGCTCTATCCAGTTGAGCCACGGGGCCACGGGTTTGACTTAGCGCAAAATGCGGTGGTGATCCAGTCACAGAACCGGACATCTCGGCAGGTCTGAGGCGGGGTGCTTGATATGGTGATTGCCTGTGATCATGGGACGCACTACGCTGTTGATAGAATACCACTTTCAAGCAGGACAAGCGCCTTTGACACAGCCTCCGAAACGCCCGTTGACCCTTCGTGATGTATCCGATGCCTGCGGGGTGTCGGAAATGACGGTCAGCCGGGTCCTGCGAAAACGCGGCGATGTCTCAGACGCGACGCGGCGGCGGGTGTTGGCGGCGGCCAAGGAACTGGGATACGTGCCCAACCAGATCGCCGGATCGCTGGCCTCCCAGCGGGTCAATCTGGTCGCTGTGATCATTCCATCGCTGTCGAACATGGTCTTCCCCGAGGTGCTGAACGGCATCAATCAGGTGCTGGAAGACACGCCGTTGCAGCCGGTTGTGGGCGTGACGGACTATATGCCCGAAAAAGAAGAGCGCGTTTTGTACGAAATGCTGTCCTGGCGGCCTTCGGGCGTGATCATCGCGGGACTGGAACATTCCGAGGCGACGCGTGCCATGCTCAAGAACGCGGGCATCCCCGTGGTCGAGATCATGGACGTGGACGGACGTCCGATTGATGCGATGGTCGGCATCTCGCACCGCCGTGCAGGGCAGGAGATGGCCAAGGCGATCCTCAAGGAAGGCTATGAACATATCGGGTTCATGGGCACCAAGATGCCATTGGACCACCGCGCACGTAAACGGTTCGAAGGGTTCACCGAAGGGCTTGCCAAAGCAGGAATAGAGATAGAGGACCGCGCGTTCTATTCCGGCGGCTCCGCACTGGCCAAGGGGCGCGAGATGACGCAAGACATGCTCGAGCGGTCGCCCGAACTGGATTTCCTGTACTATTCAAACGACATGATCGGCGCAGGCGGGCTGTTGTATCTGATCGATCAGGGCATTGATATTCCGGGCCAGATTGGCCTTGCCGGCTTTAACAACGTGGAGCTTTTGCAGGGTCTGCCCCGCCAGCTTGCTACGATGGACGCCTGCCGGCTTGAGGTCGGACAGGCCGCTGCGCGTATTATCCTGAATGATACGCTGGATGAACCGGACCCGGATCTGCAAACGCAAATCACCCTGACACCCACCTTGTCGCTGGGGGATACACTGCGCCGCAACCGCAAGGTATGACCCTCGCCACGCTTGGCAATCGTGACGCGCGTCGCATCTTTTTGCACCGTCACTTGCTCGGCGATGCGCCGCAAGGCCCCGCCGGCGGGGATGCCCTGTTGCAGCTGATCCGCGGCTTGGGGTTTGTGCAACTGGACAGCATTAACACAGTGGCGCGAGCGCATGACCTGATCCTGTTTTCGCGCCGGCAACGCTATCGTCCGCAGGCGCTGAAAACCCTGTATGAACGCGATGGCGCGCTGTTTGAACACTGGACCCACGACGCCGCTGTGATCCCGATGGGCTTTTACCCTTATTGGGAATTGCGCCGGCAGCGCGACGCGCAGATGCTGCGCAAGCGGTACGAAAACTGGCACAAACATGATTTCGAAGGGCGGTTCCAAACCGTGCTGGACCAGATCCGGTCAGATGGTCCGGTGTCGTCGTCTGACGTTGGACAGGACGAACCGCGCTCAAATGGCGGGTGGTGGGATTGGCATCCGTCAAAGACCGCGCTGGAATATCTGTGGCGTGCAGGGGCGCTGTGCGTGGTGGGGCGCGACGGTTTCCAGAAACGCTATGACCTGACAGAGCGGGTAATTGACGCCGCGCTATGCGACCCGTCACAGGCACCGGATGAGACGCAGACCATCGACTGGTGCTGCACCGGGGCGTTGGACCGTTTGGGCTTTGCCACACCGGGCGAACTGGCGGCGTTTTGGGCACATATTACCCCCGCAGAGGCGAAAGCCTGGGTCCAGCGTGAACAAGCCGCCGGTCGGATTGAGCAGGTCCAGATCGCGGGCGCCGACGGCACGCCTCATCGCAGCTATGCCCGTCCCGGTCTGGCAAGCGACCCCGCGATAGACATGGCTCCGACCGCACGGCTGCGGGTGCTGAGCCCCTTTGACCCTGCGCTGCGCGATCGCAAACGCGCCGAACGTCTGTTCGGGTTTCGCTACCGGATAGAGATGTTCGTCCCCGCACCAAAACGGGTTTATGGCTACTATGTGTTCCCGATCCTGCAAGGCGACAGCATCATCGCCCGCGTGGACATGAAGGCGCACCGCGACCGCGATACGCTGGTGGTACGCGCCCTTTGGCCAGAGCCGTGCACGCGGTGGGGCAAAGGCAAACAGGCCGCGTTAGAGGCTGAACTGGCCCGTATTGTCCGTCTGGCTGGCGTCAGTCAGATCGCCTTCGAAGACGGCTGGCTCCGTTAAACCACTCCGTTTCGATGAACGAATTGGCGGTACATGCCTACGCACGCACCAACGATGACAATTTGTAAACATTTTGTTGACGTATTGCTTTTCCCTGCCAAAGTAAGCGGAAAGGAATCAAGAACCATGCCGCACCGCCTTTATTTTCATCCGATGGGTCGCCCATGACACGCCATGTGGTCGTCGTGGGGGCGGGTATCGTCGGTGTGTCATCGGCGATCTGGCTGCAACGCGCAGGCGCGCAGGTCACGATCATTGATCGCGCGGCACCGGGCACAGGGACGTCGCATGGGAACGCGGGCGTGCTGGCCGCTTGTGCCGTCGCACCCGTCACTGCGCCCGGCCTGATTGCCAAAGCGCCCGCGATGCTGCTGAACCCCGATGTGCCGCTTTATCTGCGCCTGTCCTATCTGCCGCGCTTGTTGCCGTGGCTGGGCAAGTATCTGCGTGTGGCGAACGACCGGGACACCCGCCGGATCGCGCAGGGTCTTGCGCCTATCGTGGGTGACAGTGTCGACCAGCACAAAAGCCTGACCTCCGATCTGGGCCTGTCCGACTGGGTGACAGACAGCGACTATGCCTTTGCCTATCGCAGCCGCGCGGCCTTTGACGCCGAGGCCTATACCTGGGCGCTGCGGGCGGATGCCGGCTTCACGCCCGATCTGATCGAAGGCGGGCAGGTGCGCGAGTATGAACCGACCCTTGGGCCGGACATTCACCTGCTTGCCACCATGAAGGACCACGGCTTTATTCGCGACCCTGGCGGATATGTCACCGCTTTGGCACAGGCCTTTGAACAGGGCGGCGGCACGATACTGCAGGCCGAGGTCAAGGATTTTGACCTCTCAGCCGGCGCGATCAGCGGCATAGAGACAACCCAAGGCCGCGTGGCCTGTGATGATGTCGTGCTTGCCACCGGCGTCTGGTCAAAACCGCTGATGGCCAAGCTGGGGCTGAATGTCCCGCTGGAAACCGAACGCGGCTATCATGTGATATTCGAGGGGGCGACGGGCGTTCCCGCGCGCCCCGTGATGATCGCCAGCGGTAAATTCGTTGCCACTCCCATGGCGCAGGGCCTACGCTGCGCGGGTATCCTAGAGTTCGGCGGACTTGACGCAGCCCCTTCCAAGGCACCGCTGGCGCTGTTGCGGCGTCAGGCCAAGGCCGCCTTTCCGCAGCTGACTGCCACGCGTGAAATCGAATGGCTGGGGCACAGACCTGCCCCCAGCGACAGTCTGCCCCTGATTGGGCAGGTTGCCACAAGCCGGGTCTTTACCGCCTTCGGGCATCACCACATCGGGTTGACAGGCGGGCCCAAAACAGGCCGCCTTGTTGCGGGATTGGTCATGGGGCACCCCGTGAACACCGATCTGCAGCCCTATGCACCGCAACGGTTTAGCAGGGGCTAACCCCGCAAGCCAAAGACATACCAACAAGGAGAGAACCACATGAAACGGACCACCACATTGATGACAGGCGTCGCGACCGCCGCCCTGACGGTCACCACCGCCCTGCCCGCTTTCGCGGCTGAGAAATGGGACATGCCGATGGCCTATTCGGCATCGAACTTCCATTCCGAGAACGGCGTTGAATTTGCCAACTGCGTGACCGAAGGCACCGCAGGCGAAATCGAGATCACCGTACACTCCGGCGGGTCGCTGATCGCGGGTGCCGATATCAAACGCGCGATCCAGACAGGTCAGGTCCAGTTGGGCGAACGCATCCTGTCGGGTCACCAGAACGAAAACGCGATCTTCGGCTTTGACTCGATCCCGTTCCTTGCGCCGTCCTTCGAGGCGTCTGACAAACTGTGGCAAGCCGCCAAACCCAAGATCGAAGAGCTGCTTGCAGAGCAAAACCTGACCCTGCTGTATAACGTGCCATGGCCGCCACAGGGCCTGTACTTCAAGAAAGAGGTCAACACAGTCGAGGACATGAAAGGCGTCAAGTTCCGGTCCTACAACAACGCCACCAGCCGTCTGGCAGAGCTGACAGGCATGCTGCCCGTCACCATCGAAGCCGCCGAGCTAAGCCAAGCCTTCGCCACCGGCGTTGCGGAATCCATGATTTCGTCCGGTGCGACCGGCTATGACCAGAAAGTCTGGGAAAGCCTGACGCATTTCTACGAGGTCGACGCTTGGCTGCCGCGCAACTACATCATGGTCAACAACGACGTGTGGAACGATGTCTCGGAAGAGAATAAATCCATCATCACCACCTGTGCCAGCGATGCGGAAACGCGCGGGCTGCAAGCCTCCAAGGACTATACACAGTTCACCTATGACGGGCTGCGCGAAGGCGGCATGACCGTGGAACCCGCCAGCGAAGATCTGATGTCCGGCCTGCGCGACATTGGCGGCACCATGACCTCCGAATGGCTGGAAAATGCGGGCGAGGACGGTCAGGCGATCGTCGATAGCTACAAATCCATGCAGTAAATCCGCAGACGGCGGCACCCCTCACAGGTGCCGCCGTTTGACGTTCGATCCGCCAATCCGGAGACCTTTCCCATGAACATCCTGCGACGCCTGCTTGATTTCATCTATTTCGCATCTGGTGCCCTGGCTGCCGTCAGTCTTGTTGCGATCCTGCTGCTGATCGTGGTGCAGATGGTTGCCCGCTGGACCGGCGAGGTTTTCCCCGGTGCGGCAAGCTATGCCGGCTATGCGATGGCCGCCGCCAGCTTTCTTGCCTTTGCCAACGCGCTGAACCGTGGCGCGCATATCCGCGTGTCGGTGCTGCTGAACGCCCTGCCCGCTGGCCCGAAACGGCTGCTTGAAATCTGGTGTTTCGGCCTTGCCGCGGCGATTGCGTGGTATTTCACCTACTATGCCTATTGGTTCGTCTACTGGTCATGGAAGTTCAACGAAGTCAGTCAGGCACAAGACGCCACGTCCTTGTGGATACCGCAGTCCGTGATGGTTGTGGGCGGCGGTATCCTTGCCATCGCGCTGACCGATAACCTGCTCTATCTGATCGTTAAAGGCGAACACCGTCTCACCCGCGATCTTGTCGATCAAAGTTTTGGGGAGTGACGCTGTGACGGAACTTTACGCGATCATTCTATTTATCACCGTCCTGTTGTTCTTGCTGGGCTCCGGCGTCTGGGTCGGTCTGGCGCTGATGGGCGTCGCCTGGTTCGGGATGGAGCTGTTTACCACCCGCCCCGTCGGCGATGCCATGGTCACGACGATCTGGGCCTCGTCCAGCTCGTGGACGCTAACCGCGCTGCCGCTGTTCATCTGGATGGGGGAAATTCTGTTCAGGACGCGTCTATCCGAGGATATGTTCAAAGGGTTGTCTCCGTGGCTGGCAAAATTGCCCGGCGGGTTGGTGCATACCAATATCGTCGGCTGCACGGTCTTTGCTGCCGTTTCAGGGTCTTCTGCCGCGACGCTGTCGACCGTGGGCAAGATGTCGATCCCCGAACTGCGGGCGCGCAACTATCCCGAAAAGATGATCATCGGCACGCTGGCCGGTGCTGCCACGCTGGGGCTGATGATCCCGCCCTCGCTCGCGCTGATCGTTTACGGCGTCACCGTGAACGAAAGCATCACCGAACTGTTCTTTGCCGGCGTCCTGCCGGGGCTTATTCTGGCGCTGATGTTCATGGCATATGTCGCCTTTATCGCGCTGACCTCGAAGGACTGGAACCCCAGCGTCGAGACAGGGATGAGCTTTGCCGCCAAACTGCGCAACTCGCGCTTTCTGTTGCCGGTCTTCGGGCTGATCACGGTGGTGATCGGGTCGATGTATCTGGGCTACGCCACCGCGACAGAGGCGGCGGCCATCGGTGTGCTGGGGTCGCTGGCGCTGGCGTTGATGCAGGGGTCGCTGAACTGGACCAGCTTTCAGGAAAGCCTGATGGGGGCAATGCGCACCTCTGCCATGATCGCGCTGATCCTTGCAGGTGCGGCCTTTCTCAAGCTGTCGATGGGCTTTACCGGCCTGCCGCGTGCGCTGGCGGACGGGATTGCCGCGCTTGAACTCACGCGCTTTCAACTGCTGATGACGCTGCTGGTGTTCTATATCGTGTTGGGCATGTTCCTTGATGGAATTTCGTCGGTCGTGCTGACGATGGCTGTGGTCGAACCTATGGTGCGCGGTGCGGGAATCGACTTGATCTGGTTCGGTATCTTTGTTGTGGTCGTCGTTGAAATGGCGCAGATCACGCCGCCGATCGGGTTTAACCTTTTCGTCATCCAAGGCATGACGGATCACGAGATGGGGTATATCACCAAAGCCGCCTTGCCGATGTTCCTGATCATGGTGGTGATGGTCTTTGTCCTGATCTTCTTCCCTGACATCGCGACATGGCTGCCTGACAACCTAAGACAGGTGCCGCAATGACCGACTTCCCCCTGATCCAGACTGTTGGCTTGTCCGGCGTGCTGGTGCGCTTTGCCGACACGATGTCAGAGCCCGCGAACCGCGCTGCCCTGTCGTTTCGCGCCGCCGTAGACGCCGCCGGCTGGCCAGAGGTGGCAGAGACAAGCACATCGCTGGTCTCGACCTTCCTGCAAATCGATCTGGTAGGCGTATCGGTGGACACCATGCTGGACCGGCTGCACGACCTGCTGGCAACGCGTGACTGGTACACCTCAGACCTGCCGACGGGGCGGACGCTGTGGCATGTGCCCACGGTCTATGGCACCGACCTTGCGCCACAGCTTGAAGAGGCGGCAGAGCTTGCGGGGCTGGACCCTGACGCGGCGATTGCACAGCTCTCGCAGGCGCGCGTGCGGGTGCTGACCATCGGCTTTGCCCCCGGCCAGCCCTATATGGGCGAACTGCCGCAGAACTGGGATATTCCGCGCCAGCAGGGGCTGACAAAATCCGTCCCCGCCGGCGCGTTGATTGTGGCAATCAGACAGCTGATCATCTTTACCAACGCGTCGCCCACGGGATGGCGACACATCGGGCAAACCGCTTTCAAAACGTTCCGGCCGCGCAGCGACACGCCCTTTGCCCTGTCACCGGGGGACGAGCTGTGCTTTCCCTCCATATCGCGCGCCGAATACGACAAGATCACCGCGGCGGATGAAACCGGCCAGGGCGGTGCAGAGACAGAGGTACTGGCATGACCGTGACCCTCACCATCGCCCAGGCCGGCCCCGCCCTGACGATACAGGATATGGGCCGACCCGGCTGGCGTGCCCAAGGGCTGACCAAGGGCGGGGCCGCTGATCCTGTTGCAGTTTACGAGGGGGCCGCCTTGCTGGGCCAGTCCCCCGACCTTGCTGCAATAGAGATGACGGGCACCGGCGGGACCTTTACCGCTGACGCCGACATCCGCATCGCGCTGACAGGGGCCACAATGGCCGCCAGCATCGATGGCGATGCCATCGTCTGGAACGCCAGCCACATGCTGCCCGCTGGGGCGAAGCTGACCATTGGCGGCACCACAGGCGGCACCTATGGCTATCTGCATGTGGGTGGGGGCATCGCCTCTGACACACTGTTGGGGGCGCGGGCCAGTCACCTAAGCGCAGGTCTGGGCCAGCCGCTTGCTGCGGGCGACGCGCTGCCCCTTGGGGCGGACAAGTCGCGCGAAACGGGGCTGCAACTGCCGCGTGACGGCCGCTTTGACGGGGGCACCGTACGCGTCGTGGCCAGCATGCAGACCGATCACTTTACCCCCGAAGAACGCCAGCGATTTGAAACCACCGCCTTTACCCGTGATCCGCGTGCCAACCGCATGGGCGTGCGCATGGACCACGACGGCACCGGCTTCAGCGCCGAGGGCGGTCTGTCCATCCTGTCCGAGGTCATCGTGCCCGGCGACATCCAGATTACCGGCGACGGCGCTCCCTTCGTGCTGATGGGCGAATGTCAGACCACCGGCGGCTATCCCCGCATCGGCACCGTGATCCCCCGCGACCTGCCCCGCGTGGCGCAAGCCGCATCGGGTACCGCGATCCGGTTCGAATTCATCACGCTGGAACAGGCCATCACGCTCGAGACACAGCACCGCCAAGATATCAAGGCGCTTGGCGGGAAGGTCACGCCGCTGGTCCGCGACCCTGCCAAAATCCGCAACCTGCTGGCCTATCAGCTGGTGGGGGGCGCGATCTCTGCCACCGACAACCCCTTTGAAGAGGAGCATTAAATGCCGACCGTCGATCTGAATGCCGATATGGGCGAAAGCTTTGGCCCGTGGAAAATGGGCGATGATGCCGCGTTGTTGCAAATCATCAGCTCTGCCAACATCGCCTGTGGTGGCCATGCAGGCGACGCCGATGTGATGTCAGCGACGATGACGCTGGCCCGCGACAACGGTGTCGGCATTGGCGCGCACCCCGGCTTCATGGATCTGGCCGGCTTTGGCCGCAATCGCATGTCGGTGCCACGGGCCACGCTGCAAAATCAGGTCCGCTATCAGGTCGCCGCCAGTGTCGGTATGGCCCGCAGCCTTGGCACCTCGGTCCGTCACCTGAAACTGCACGGCGCGCTGGCCAATATGGCGTCAGAGGATGAAGTGTTGGCCCGAGACCTTTACGAGGCTGCGCTCAGCGTCGCGCCTGATCTGATCGTCATGGTACTGGCTGCCACAGCGCAACAGGACGCGGTCCAATCGCTTGGCTGCAAATGGGCCGGAGAAATCTTTGCCGACCGCGCCTATAACGACGACGCGACGCTGGTCGACCGCTCTAAACTCGGCGCGGTGATTCACGACGCAGCGCTTGCGGGCGCGCGAATGGTGAAAATGGTCAAAGCCGGCGCGATCCTGACCGAAGGTGGCAAAACGATCCCAGCGGCCATCGACACGATCTGCCTACACGGCGACACCCCCGAAGCGGTCGATATTGCCCGTGCGGTTAAATCATCGCTGCAAGAGGCAGGGATCGCGCTGAAATCCTTTGAAGGCCATCGCGATTAAGTTCTAACTCCCTACCCCGAAACGAAAAACAGCGCCCCGAGGGACGCTGTTTTTTTCGTTCCAGTCAAACTGGAAAGGTAGTGGTGAGCCCGTCCGGGTTCGAACCGGAGACCTACTGATTAAAAGTCAGTTGCTCTACCAACTGAGCTACAGGCCCACTAGGCGGCTTACTAGAAAGGTGTGGCCTTGGGGTCAAGCAGAAACGTACGAAAAACTTCACTCAAGCTGGATTAGTTTCAAATGCCGCGTTATATGCGCCGAATGTATAGTGATTTGACCAACGGTTTGCCCTTCATGAAGATGCATGGGCTGGGAAATGATTTTGTCGTGCTGGATGCGCGCCAGAAAGATGTGCCGGACGCAGGACCTGAAGGCGTGCCGGACGTGGGACCTGAAGGCGTGCCTTCTCTTCCAGAGGTAACCCCTGCCCTCGCGCAGGCCATCGGGCATCGCCAGTTCGGTGTGGGCTTTGATCAGTTGGCAGTTATCACGGATGGCGCGGCAGACGCCCACCTGACGTTCTTTAACGCCGACGGGTCCACCTCTGCTGCTTGTGGCAATGCCACCCGCTGCATCGCGCGCTTCCTGATGGACGAGACCGGCAAGACGCAGCTGCACCTGACCACGGACCGCGGTGATCTGGCGGCGCGGGACGCGGGGAACGGGCTGACAGCCGTGAACATGGGCCACCCGCAGCTTGAATGGGACGAAATTCCACTGGCCCGCCAGATGGATACGCTCGAGTTGCCGATGGATGGTGCCCCGACGGCCACCGGCATGGGCAATCCGCATTGCATCTTCTTTGTCGACGATGTGGACGCGATTGATCTGGCCGCTTTTGGCCCCGGCATAGAGCATCACGCGCTATATCCCGAACGCACCAACGTGCAGATCGCGCAAATTGTCGGCCCCGATCATATCCGCATGCGCGTGTGGGAACGCGGTGTGGGCATTACGCTGGCGTCCGGCTCCTCTAGCTGTGCGACGGCCGTGGCAGCGGCGCGCAGAGGGCTCACAGGGCGTGCTGTGCGCATCGATCTGGACGGCGGCACCCTGCACATCGACTGGCGCGAGGATGGCGTCTGGATGACCGGCCCGTCGGCGCATGTATTCAGCGGCGTGCTGACCCCTTCTTTTCTGGAAAGCCTGACATGAGCACCCCGATCTTTTCGAATCACGGTTGCCGCCTGAACGCCTATGAGACCGAGGCGATGAAGGAACTGGCCGAGCAGGCGGGCCTGAAGGATGCGGTGATCGTCAACACCTGCGCCGTCACCGCCGAGGCCGTACGCAAGGCGCGTCAGGACATCCGCAAACTGCGCAAGGCGAACCCGAACGCACGGCTGATCGTCACCGGCTGCGCCGCGCAGACCGAACCGGATACCTTTACCAAGATGGCAGAGGTCGACGTCGTGATCGGCAACACCGAAAAGATGGTTGGCGCGACGTGGCAGGGACTCGCGGCTGATTTTATCGGCGAGACAGAGGCGCTTCAGGTTGACGACATCATGTCGGTCACCGAGACGGCAGGCCACTTGATCGACGGCTTTGGCACGCGCAGCCGCGCCTATGTTCAGGTCCAGAACGGCTGCGACCACCGCTGCACCTTCTGCATCATCCCCTATGGCCGTGGCAATTCACGGTCGGTCCCTGCGGGCGTTGTCGTGGATCAGATCAAGCGGCTGGTCGACAAGGGCTTTAACGAGGTCGTGCTGACCGGCGTGGACCTGACCAGCTGGGGCGCGGACCTTCCCGCGACGCCCAGACTGGGGGATCTGGTCATGCGCATCCTGCGGCTGGTGCCCGACCTGCCGCGTCTGAGAATCAGTTCTATCGATTCCATTGAGGTGGACGAGAACCTGATGCAGGCCATCGCCACCGAACCGCGCTTGATGCCGCACCTGCATCTGAGCCTGCAGCATGGCGACGACATGATCCTGAAACGGATGAAACGTCGGCACCTGCGCGACGATGCGATAAACTTTGCCCAAGAGGCCCGCAAACTTCGCCCCGACATGACTTTTGGGGCCGATATCATCGCCGGCTTTCCGACTGAAACCGACGCTATGTTCGAAAATTCGCTTAAGCTGGTGACGGAATGCGATCTGACCTGGCTGCACGTCTTCCCCTACTCCGCCCGCGAAGGCACCCCAGCCGCACGGATGCCCGCGGTGAACGGTACGCTGATCAAGGAACGCGCCGCACAGCTGCGTGCTGCAGGCGACGCCCAGGTCAGCCGCCATCTTGCGGCCCAACAAGGGCGCGCGCATCAGGTGTTGTTGGAAAGCCCCACGATGGGCCGGACAGAGCAATTCACCGAGACCCATTTCGCCACCCCCCAAACCGAAGGCACGATTATCGCCGCCACGATTACCGGCCAGACAGAAGGCTATCTGCTGGCTGTGTGAGCCGTCGCAGTTTGTAAACCTTTCTCCACTAGGGTGATTCCCGAGTGAGAAAGGGTGAGTATGAGCGAAATTATCGAATGGGTCCTTGAGATGGACGTGCGGGATGGTCAGGGCGATCAGGTCCAGCCGCTGCTCGATGACATCACAAAAGCCGCGCTGGTTGATGAACCGCGTACGCTGCACTGTGAATTTTATATGTCCGATGACCGCCGCAGCTGTACCGTGCTAGAACGTTACGCCGATAATGCCGCCGTGATGGCGCATTTCGCGCAGTTCGGCGGGCGCTTTGCCGAAAGGTTCACGCAGATCTTTATACCCGCGCGCCTCACCGTCTACGGGCCGGCAAACGATTCCGTTATGATGGCGCTGGCAGGCTTTGGCGCTACTAGAATGGATCGGGTCGCGGGATTTCATCGCTAACGGGGCGGTTTCAATGCGGGCGGCGGCGGCAGGCCACACAGGTGCGCCCTGCGCCTTGCCGCAAAGAAAAGCCCCCCGGATCGCACAGGATCCGGGGGGCTTTTGTCAGTCGTTAGCCGTGTGAAAGACGATTAGTCTTCCTTGTGCTTTACAGGCGCCCAAAGACGCTTGTTGGTCAGGTACAGCAAGACCGACAGAAGTGTCAGGAACAGAACGCCCGCAAAACCGGCTTGCTTGCGTGCCATCAACTTGGGCTCGGCCGTCCACATCAGGAAGGCCGCGACGTCTTCGGCTTCGTGGTGCAGATCGGACTCGTGGCCGTCGTTATACGTGACGTCATCGCCGTACAGCGGCGGTGCCATTGAGATCCAGCTACCGCCAACTGTGGCGTGGCCTTCTTCGTCCTTACAGGACTCGGGGAAGCCGCCGCTCGCGAAGGCTGTGTTGTAGTGGCCGGGGAAATCCTCGGGGGCACAGGCTGGGGCTTCTTCGTAGCCAGTCAAAAGCGACGCGATATATTCGGGTCCGCCCATGCCTTTGAAGAACTGGTTGATCCCCAGACCGTAAGGCCCGTGGAAACCGGCCCGTTTTTTGGCCATCAAGCTCAGGTCTGGCGCGGTTTCCAGCGCAGACTCAGGGAAATGGTCAACCGGCGTGCCGGGGCGGATATCGTCCAGCTCGGCGTCGAAGATATCAAAATTCGCGGCATAGGCGCGGACCTGATCCTCGGGAAGGTGAGGGCCACCATCATCCGCAAGGGTACGGATCGGCACGAACTTCATACCGTGGCATGCGGAGCAGACCTCGGTATAAATTTGCAGACCGCGTTGCAGCTGGTTGGCATCGAAGGCCCCGAACGGCCCTTCGAAAGAGAAGTCGAAGTCTTCGATATGCGCTTCACCACCAGCGGCGAAAGCAGCGGAACCTGCAAAGCCCAGGGCGACAACAGCCGAAAGGAAGGTTTTCTTGATCATTGTCATGGTCCTTACTCTGCTGGCTTGACCAGCGTCTTGGTGCCGCCAGTTTTTGGCGCGTAATGCGCGTCAAAGTCGGCTTCGATGGTTTCAGGCTGCGCGCCCGGCTTTTCGATCACACCCAGAAGCGGCAGGATCACCAGGAAGTACGCGAACCAGTAGGCCGACGCGATGAGAGAGAAGCTGGCATAGGGTTCTTCCGCAGGCATGGCACCCAGCCACATCAGCGCGAAGAAATCGATCACCAGCAGCGCAAACCACCATTTGAACATGGGACGATAGCGGCCCGAACGCACCGAAGATGTGTCCAGCCAAGGCACCAGTGCCATCACTGCAATCGCACCGAACATCGCCAGAACACCAAAGAACTTGGCGTCGATGATGCCACCGGTCACGAAGGACGCAATCTGAACGACCCAGACTTCGGCGGTAAAGGCACGCAGGATCGCGTAGAACGGCAAGAAGTACCATTCAGGCACAATATGCGCAGGCGTCGAAAGCGGGTTTGCCTCGATGTAGTTATCGGGGTGGCCCAGATAGTTCGGCATAAATCCCACGATCGCAAAGAACACAACCAGGATCACGGCCAGCGCGAACAGGTCTTTCATCACGAAGTAGGGCCAGAACGGCAGCGTATCTTTTTTCGCGTCTTCCTTGCTGGTGCGACGGACTTCAACACCTGTGGGGTTGTTGTTCCCGGTGGTGTGGAACGCCCAGATGTGGACGATCACCAGACCGGCAATCACGAAGGGCAGCAGATAGTGCAAGCTGAAGAAGCGGTTCAGCGTGGCGTTATCAACCGCAGGCCCGCCCAGCAGAAGCGTTTGCAGGCTTTCCCCGATGAACGGGATCGCACCGAA
The DNA here is from genome assembly GCF_021736025.1 of Sulfitobacter sp. M22. Lineage (NCBI taxonomy): Bacteria > Pseudomonadati > Pseudomonadota > Alphaproteobacteria > Rhodobacterales > Roseobacteraceae > Sulfitobacter > Sulfitobacter sp. M22. Next base: position 2,308,440 of record NZ_WMEC01000001.1, read on the forward strand.
CAGACCGGTGATAACCGTTGCACCCCAGAAAGACATCTGACCCCAAGGCAGAACATAGCCCATAAAGCCGGTTGCCATCATCAGAAGATAGATCAGCATGCCGATGATCCAGGTGATTTCACGTGGCGCTTTATACGACCCGTAGTACAGGCCGCGGAAGATGTGCGCGTAGACCGCAACAAAGAACAACGAGGCACCATTCATGTGCATGTAGCGCAGCATATAGCCGCCGTTCACGTTACGCATAATGTGCTCGACGCTCGCAAACGCCGCATCAACGTGAGGCGTGTAATGCATCGCCAGAACGATGCCGGTCACGATTTGCAGCGCCAGACAGAACGTCAGAACAATGCCCCAGATCCACATCCAGTTCAGGTTCTTCGGTGTCGGGATCATCAAAGTGTCATACAGCAGCCCAACAACGGGAAGACGGCTATGAAGCCACTTTTGCCCGTTTGTTTTCGGCTCGTAATGGTCGTGAGGAATTCCAGCCATTCCCGTTCTCCCTTAACCTAATTTGATCGTGGTTTCATCCACGAATTCTGCGACGGGCACCAGCAGGTTGCGCGGTGCTGGCCCTTTGCGGATACGGCCCGCAGTGTCATAGTGAGACCCGTGGCAAGGGCAGAACCAGCCGCCAAAGTCACCCGCGTCGCCCAGTGGAACGCAACCCAAGTGGGTACAGACCCCAACCATGACTAGCCAGTCTTCCTTGCCAATCATCGCCCGATTTTCGTCTGTTGCGGCAGCACCGTTTGCAAGGTTGTTGTTCTCTGCACCTGCGTCCGGCAGATCAGCCAGATCAACCGATCTCGCTTCGTCGATTTCTTCTTGGGTGCGACGGCGGACAAAAACCGGCTTACCCAACCATTTGACCGTGAGCTGTGTACCCGGCTCGACCGCGGACACATCGACGCGGATGGACGACAGCGCCTTCACATCTGCGGACGGGTTCATCTGATTGACCAAAGGCCAGACGGCAGCGCCGACGGCGACCGCACCTGTACCAGCTGTGGCGTAGTAGAGGAAATCCCTCCGGGTGCCTGCGTGATCTTCTGCTTGGGACACGGGTTAACTCCAAATCGAGGGCCTGACGGCCATTAAATCAAGGGGCGGCGCTGACGCACCTCCCACAATTCTTTTGGTTACTAGCGGGCTGCGTCGCGCACGTCCAGATACCTTTGTCGCGCAAACCGTCGCAGTGTTGCATTCCTTCAAGGGTGAAGATCGAATTTTTTGCGCTTTTATCCTGCCGGAGGGGCGGTTGCCTGCATGGATGCCCGCGAATCAAAGCGGCGCGCCCAATCGGCCAGGGCGTCATTGCCCTGGCGCCAGTTGCGCGCGTCATGCCGGAAATCAAGGTATCCCAAGGCGCAACCGACCGCGATCTGCCCCATATCCAGCGGACCGGAAAGCTGGCTGATCCAGCGCGTGTTCAATGCGGAACAAGCGCGGTCAATCTTTGCCCACTGGCCTTCGACCCATTCAGGCATCTGCTTGTCCGCCGGACGCATCCGCCCTTCGTACACCATGGCCAACGCCGCATCCAAAATGCCGTCCGCCGTCGCCTCGAGCGTCAGCGTGTCCCAGCGGCGGCTGCCGGTCGGGTACAGCTTGCCCCCTGCGCGATCGTCCAGATAGGCGCAAATCACGCGGCTGTCGTACAGCGCCGGCCCCTCGTCGCGCACCAGCGCGGGCACTTTGGCGAGCGGGTTATTGGGCAGCAGCGCCGCATCAGCTGCAAGCGGCGTGGTCGTGATATTCTCAAGCGTGAGGTCTTCAAGCTGGCCGGTTTCGTGCAGCAACACCATGACTTTGCGGACATAGGGCGATGTCGGGGAATAGGATAGTTTCATGCGTGTCTCCTCCTCAGGGTTCAGGGGGACTATCACCGTCAACCGCGCCCTGTGCAATCGCTTGTTGATCAGGCGCCTTTGGCCGCGCGCATCTGGCGGGCGAGCGTGCCTGTTCCAGCGCCAAAGCCGTGCGCCTCCACGCCATCTGCAGCCGCAAGCCGCACCGCGTCCGGTTTGTTCTGGCTGAGCTTCCACGTGCCATCGACGCCGGTGATCCGCATCCGGCAGGGCACGATCATGCGCATCATTTTCTGCATGGTCAGGGGGTTCATCTTGGCGGTGGTCCACGGCGGCTTGGGCAGCAGACGGTCTTCGAACCAGGCGGATTGGCGATCCAGCAGGTCCAGCAGCTCTTCTTGCGGACGCAGTTCCAGCGTGCCGGTCAGATGCACCGCCACATAGTTCCATGTCGGCACCTGATCGTCGACGTCGTACCAGTCGGGCGAAACATAGCTGTCGCCCCCGCTGATGGCGAGCTTCACCGGCAACGCCGACGTTAGCGCCCGCGCGATCGGGTTTGACCGAACCAGATGCAGGTCGGCCTGATCCCCCGCTTCGTTCAGCAAAAACGGAACATGGCTCATCAATGGCTCATCGTCGCCAGCGGCAGCAAGCACACCAAAACTGCGGTCGCGCGCAAAGGCGATGTTCTTGGCGGTGTCGGCGTCGTGGTAAACGGGATTGGGGTGCATAACGTAGGGTCCAAACTGCAAACGCACTTTTGGTATTGCAGACCTGCCCCCGCCTTGGCAACGTACAAGCATTCTCAGGGCGGGGCGCAATTCCCCACCGGCGGTATGTGGCCCCAGTGTCACGAGCCCGCGAGCGCAACGCGCCCCTAACGGGACGCTTGGTCAGCAGATCTGGTGAGATGCCAGAGCCGACGGTCATAGTCCGGATGAAAGAGAATGCGTTTGCTGCGGCCCCACGGGGTCCGTCCGTAATCGTGATCGCCTTGGGTGACTTGTGTCGCTGACGAAAAAAAGGAGATCACTATGACACACACCCGCTACGCCTTTGTAAAAGCACGCTGGCACGCCGATATTGTGGACCGCGCTTATGACGGGTTTGCAGAATCCATCCCCGCCAGCCAAATCGACGTGGTCGATGTCCCCGGCGCGTTCGAGATGCCGCTGATGGCGCAGACCCTCGCCAAATCCGGCAAGTATGATGCAATCATCTGCGCGGCCTTTGTGGTCGATGGCGGCATCTACCGGCATGATTTCGTGGCGACAGCTGTGGTCGACGGGTTGATGCGCGTGGGGCTGGATACGGGTGTGCCCGTGCTATCCGTATCGCTGACGCCGCATCACTATCAGGAAACCGACCATCACAATGCGATCTATCGCGCGCATTTCGTCGAAAAGGGCCGCGAGGCAGCTTCGGCGGCGCTTGGCATCGTGGCAGCGCGGCAATTGCTCGACGCCTGATACCCCTTTATTGCGCGGGCCTGAGCGTCAGGCCCGCTGCGCCCCGATGCTGGCAATGCCCAGAACATCCAGCACTTTGGCCTCGATGTGTTCGGCGTTCATCCCCGCGACCGCATACATATCGGCAGGGCTTGCCTGATCGATAAAGGTATCGGGGAGCACCATCGACCGGTACTTCAGCCCCGCGTCGAACACGCCCTCATCCGCCAGAAGCTGCGCCACATGGCTGCCAAAACCGCCAACGGCGCCCTCTTCAATCGTAATCAGCGCCTCGTGATCGGCGGCCAGCGACAGGATCATCTCGCGATCCAGCGGCTTGGCAAAGCGTGCGTCGGCGATGGTCGGCGTGATCCCCTTGGCCCGCAGCGCCTCGGCGGCTTTTTCCACCTCTGACAGGCGCGTCCCAAAGGACAGCAGTGCCACGCGCTTGCCTTCGGCGATGATGCGCCCTTTGCCGATCTCCAACGGCACACCGCGTTCTGGCATCGTCACGCCCGCGCCTTCGCCCCGTGGGAAACGGAAGGCAATCGGCCCATCGTCATAGGCCGCGGCGGTGGCGACCATATGTACTAGCTCTGCCTCGTCCGCGGCGGCCATCACAACAAAATCGGGCAGGTTCGCCAAAAACGCCACATCAAAGGCACCGGCGTGGGTGGCCCCATCGGCCCCGACCAGTCCCGCGCGATCAATCGCAAACCGCACCGGCAAACGCTGGATCGCCACGTCATGCACCACCTGATCATAGCCGCGCTGCAGGAAGGTTGAATACATCGTGCAAAACGGCTTCATCCCGCCCGCCGCCAATCCGGCAGAGAATGTCACCCCGTGCTGTTCCGCAATACCCACATCGAAACACCGGCTGGGGTAGCGTTCAGCGAAAAGGTTCAGCCCCGTCCCATCCGGCATCGCGGCGGTCACGGCGCAAATCTTGTCGTCGTTCGCCGCTTCGGCAATCAAGCTGTCCGCAAACACACGGGTATAGCTTGGCGCGTTCGACGGCGCTTTCTTTTGCTCGCCTGTCAGCACATTGAACTTGGCGGTCGCGTGGCCCTTGTCGCGGGCGGCTTCGGCGGGGCCATAGCCCTTGCCCTTTTTGGTGATCACATGGATCAGCACCGGCCCCGTCGCCCGTGCCTTGACCGTGCGCAACACGGGCAGCAATTGGTTCAGGTCATGCCCGTCAATCGGCCCGAGATAGGAAAACCCAAGCTGTTCGAACAACGTCCCACCCACGGCCATGCCCTTGAGCATATCCTTGGCGCGCTTGGCCCCTTCGCGGAACGGGCCAGGCAACATGCTGACCGCACCCTTGGCTGCGGCCTTGAAGTCCTGAAACGGTTCTTCGGCGTACAAACGGCTGAGGTATGTGGACATCGCCCCCACAGGCGGCGCGATCGACATTTCGTTGTCGTTCAAGATGACGAACATCCGCTTTTTCAGATGGCCCGCGTTGTTCATCGCCTCATAGGCCATGCCTGCCGACATGGACCCATCGCCGATCACCGCAATCGCATCGCCCAGACCTTCGGGGACATTGCCCCCCAGATCACGTGCGACTGAAAACCCAAGAGCCGCGCTGATAGAGGTCGACGAATGCGCCGCACCGAAGGGATCGTAGGGCGATTCACTGCGCTTGGTAAAACCGCTCAACCCGTCCTTCATCCGCAGGGTGCGGATGCGGTCGCGGCGTTCGGTCAGGATCTTATGCGGGTAGCATTGGTGGCTAACATCCCAGATCAGCTTGTCCTTGGGTGTATCGAACACCGAATGGATCGCGACCGTCAGTTCAACCACGCCCAGACCTGCGCCCAGATGGCCGCCCGTCTCTGATACGGCAGAAATCGTCTCTGCCCGCAGTTCATGGGACAGTTTCACCAGCTCTGCGTCCGAGAAATTCTTCAGATCGGCAGGGCGGTTTACACGGTCCAAAAGGGGCGTATCGGGTCTATCGGTCATCTGGCTCTCCACCGGATCAGCTTTTGCGGGCAATAACGAAGCGGGCTGCGTCTCGCAAGGTTTCTCCGTCTGTGCCGTAAGGGGACAGGGCATCACAAGCAGCATCGACAAGATCACGGGCACGGGCGCGGGCGGGGTCCAGCCCCAGCAGCGACACAAAGGTCGCCTTGCCCGCATCGGCATCCTTGCCGACGGCTTTGCCCACCGTGGCGGCGTCGCCTTCGACGTCAAGAATGTCATCGGCAATCTGGAACGCCAGACCGAGGTTGCGGGCATAGCTGCGAAGGGCGGCGGGATCATCGCCCGCCATTACCGGCCCTGCTGTCGCAGCCCATTCGATCAACGCACCGGTCTTGCCGGCCTGAAGCGTTGTGATCTGGTCTAGCGTCAGCGGTTGGCGCGCGGTTTCGGCGGCGATGTCCATCGCCTGCCCGCCCACCATGCCGCGCACACCGGCGGCCCGCGCCAGCCCCGTGACCAGCGCAACCCGTTCAGCATCACCACAGCCCGTCGCCGCGACCAGTCCAAACGCCAGTGTTTGCAGTGCATCGCCTGCCAGAACCGCCGTCGCCTCGTCCCACTTTAGGTGCACTGTGGGCTGACCCCGACGCAGCGCGTCATCATCCATGCAAGGCATATCGTCGTGAACGAGTGAATAGGCATGCAGCGCCTCGATGGCACCGGCGGCGGGGGCGGCCTGCGCATCCATCACCCCGTGCAACCGCGCGCTTTCGATCACCAGAAAGGCCCGCAGACCCTTACCGCCTGTCACAGCATAGCGCATCGCTTCGGCCACAGTGCCGTCCAGCCCGCCAAGTCCGTGCAATATCTGACCAATCGCCAATTCCGCAGCCTTTGGCAGTGCCTCTGCAAAGGGGGGGCGTGTCAGCTCGGCCTCAATCGAGATGTCAAACCCCGCCAACAGGAGCCACTCCGACAGGGTTGCCATCGCCGTCCAGCGTGATCTGCGCGACTTTCTCTTCGGCTTCCTTGAGCTTGGTCTCGCAGCGTTTCTTGAGCTTGGCCCCGCGTTCATAGAGCGAAATGCTTTCGTCCAGCGCCACATCGCCCCGCTCTAGCTGGCCCAGAACCTTTTCCAGTTCCGCCATCGCCGCCTCAAAGCTCATCTCTTCTACCGGAGTATCTGTCATTGCTGTGAATCCCATCCATCAAACTTGGCCCAAACATAGCCCGCCCGCGCTTTGGCTTCCAGTGACCGTGCCGATTTATTGGGCGCAAATTCTCTGGCACCAATTTTGCGGATCACCCCCTGCAGCTAGGGGGCGTCAGTCGGGGGCCAGCATATAGCCCGCGCCACGTACGGTTTGCAGATAGCGGGGCTGTTTGGGGTTATCTTCGATTTTGCGGCGCAGACGCGTGATCTGCACATCGACCGCGCGTTCTTGCGCCTGCCCACGGTCGCGGCCCAGTTCCTCGACCAGTTTCGACCGGCTAAGCGCCGTCCCCGGTTGGGCGGCAAAAATGCGCATCAGCTGGATTTCGGTGGCGGTCAATCGAACCAGATCTTCGCCCTGCCACAGCTCGCCGCGTTCGATGTCATAGCGGATCGCGCCCATCGACAGCACCTTGGGCGTTGCATCTGCAACGCGGGTGTCCGGCATGCGGCGCAGGATCGCGTTGATCCGAAGCAACAGCTCCTTGGGTTCAAACGGTTTGGCAAGATAATCATCCGCCCCTGCTTCCAGCCCGTCGATGCGGTTTTCCGTCTCGCCTTTGGCGGTCAGCAGCAGGATTGGTGTTTGCATGGTTTCGCGCAGACCACGGGTCAAGCTCAGCCCGTCTTCGCCCGGCATCATCACATCCAACACGATCAGATCAAAATCCAACCCCGCCAGAATGCGCCGTGCATGGGCCGCGTCGCGGGCCGTGGTCACTAGAAAGCCATGCCGCATCAGAAACTTCTGCAACAACGACCGGATACGTTCGTCATCATCGACGATCAGCAGGTGCGCATCTGCCTCGTTCACGCGCCATTCTCCTTGAGGCGCGTGTAGCTGTGGTGCATTTCAGGGTCCATCATCGCCTCTAGTACGGTGCGGAAACCCGCGACCGCTTCTGGTCCGGCATCGCGGAACGCGCTGCGCATCCGCATCCGTTGTGCATCAGATAATGCCTGTTCGAGCGCGCGCCCTGCGTCGGTCAGATACAAATGCCGCTCCCGCTTGTCGGTTTTTCCCACTTGGCTTTTGACAAGACCATCGGCGATCAACGTGCGCAAGACACGATTAAGGGATTGTTTTGTAACACCCAAAATCCCCAGCAGATTGTTCACCGTCGTGCCCGGTGCACGGTTAATAAAGTGAATTGCACGGTGGTGTGCGCGACCATAGGCCATGTCCACCAGTATCTTGTCGGGGTCGGCCGTGAAACCGCGGTAGGCAAAGAACATCGCCTCGATCCCCTGACGCAGCTGTTCATCCGTCAGGAATAGCAGGTTCTCGCCCGTGTGTGATGATGGGCCGCGTCCGTCCGCCATTGTAGTCTCCCGTTGCTGCGCCAAGAGCTTACGTCAGCGTTATTGACTTTCCAAGTGTCAAAGGCTATCGAATCCCATGTTTTGCGTAATTATATGTCTGCACGCAGCGGGTTTGACGCAATTTTCATAAACCCCAAGGTGCTTTTAGGAAGGATACATCATGGACGGCGCATATGACGATCGCGACGGCAAAATCTGGTTGGACGGCAAAATGGTCGATTGGCGCGAGGCCAATGTCCATATTCTGACCCATGCCATGCACTATGCGTCATCGGTGTTCGAAGGCGAACGCTGCTACAACGGCAAGATTTTCAAAAGCCGCGAACACTCTGAGCGGCTGCGGAAATCGGCACAGTACCTCGACTTTGAGATCCCCTATTCCGTCGATGAAATCGAGACCGCGAAATACGAAATGCTCAAGGCGAACGGCTGGACCGACGCCTATGTCCGCGCAGTCGCATGGCGCGGTGCCGGCCCTGATATGGGTGTCTCGGCGGCGCGCAACCCTGTGCGGCTGGCCATCGCCGGCTGGGAATGGGGCAACTATTATGGCGACGCCAAGATGCAGGGTGCCAAGCTCGACATCTCAAAGTGGAAACGCCCCTCGCCCGAGACGATCCCCGTGCACGCCAAAGCGGCGGGCCTGTATATGATCTGCACCACTTCCAAACACGCGGCAGAAGCCAAGGGTTGTTCTGACGCGCTGTTCATGGACTACCGCGGCTATGTGGCCGAAGCGACCGGCGCGAACATCTTTTTCGTCAAAGACGGCGAAGTGCACACGCCGCTGGCCGATTGCTTTCTTAACGGGCTGACACGTCAGACCGTGATCGGGATGCTCAAAGACAAGGGCCTGACCGTGCACGAGCGCCACATCATGCCCGAAGAGCTGGAAGGCTTTGAACAGTGCTGGCTGACCGGCACCGCAGCCGAGGTCACGCCCGTCGGCCAGATCGGCGACTACACTTTCGAGGTCGGCGCGCTGACCCGCGAGATTTCGGAAGACTACGAAAAGCTCGTCCGGGCCTGAACCGACCCACTAAGACAAAACGGCGCGAGGGTTCACACCCCCGCGCCGTTTTCGTTTCCACACCTGCGATACAGCAAGCCGCCTTAGTAAAGCGCGACCGGATTGATCATCGCCTGCACCGTGCCTTTGATCAGCGGCTGTCCCAGCACGAACATAAACTCTTGCACGCCTTCAGCGACCAGCGGGCCTGTGTTCATGGTTTCCAGAATGTAGATGCCATTGTCCTTGAGCAGCGTGACGTGGCCATAGAATACCTTGTCACCTTCTTTCGGCGGAATGGCCTCGAGGCCCCATGTGTCAGCGCCCACAGCCAGCGGGTTCATCGACGCGACAAACACCGCGCCTTCGTTGTTCAGCCCCGGTTCGGTCGACCCCCACGCGCTTGGGTCGCTTTCCATCATGCCATCGGTCCAACCGGTGTGAAACAGCACGATATCGCCTTCCTTCACGGTGACCTGCTGCGCTTCCATCGCGGCGGTGATCTCTGCCTCGCCGAAATGCTCTCCGGCGGCCAGCACGTCCTTGCCCATATGTTTGGCCATATCGATGATCACAGCGCGCCCGACCAAGGGCGGCACAGCGTGGGTCCCTAGTTTTGTCAGGCCGCTGATTGCCGAGATCTCTTTCTCATCCAGACAGTTATAGTACATCCCGTTTTCCCCGAGATGCCCCAGCCCGTCCAGCTGCGACCCGATTCCGATCCAGGTTTGCAGCAGGTCGTCGTTATAGTTGCCTTCATAGCCAAAGGACGACAGTTTTTGCCCACCGTGCTGGTTGGGCTGAACGATTTGCAGGTTCAAAGACCGAGGCGGAAAGGCAGGGGTGTCCGGCCCGATCACGATCCCCAGCGGCATCGATTTGCCCTGTTTGATCAATTTAGCCGCCTCTAGCGTGCGTTCAGTCGAGATCAGGTTAGCCGATCCCAATTGATCCTCCGCCCCCCATTGCGATGGGGCGCAGTCTTGCGCCCATGCGGCAGTTGCCCCGAAACCAATGGATACGGCAGTAGCAATAATCTTGGTTAATTTCATGTTTCCCTCCCAGAAAGCAGGGTGCGGAACACTCAGGAGACCTGCGATTCCACACCCTAGAGGGTCAGGCTAGCACAAAATGCAATCCTGACACGCATTTTCGCGTGCTGTCAGCTTGGGGTTCCTTGGGGGGTGCTGCTCGCCTTGGATTTGGACCGGTCCAGCCCCAATTGCCGTTCCCGCCAGATGATCGCCGCACCGCCGGCGATGACCAGACCCGCCCCGATCAGGATCGCAGGTGTCGGGATTTCGCTGAACAAGACCCAGCCGATCAGCACCGCAAAGATCATTGATGCATAGTCGAATGGGGCCAGCATCGACACCGGCCCATAGCGATATGACGCGGTGATCATGATCTGCGACACCCCGCCGATCATGCCCGACAGGATCAACAACGCCGAGACCTGCCAACCGGGGTTCACCCACCAAAGCGGCTCCCAGTTGATCACCATCCCTGCGGGCAGGGTAAAGAACGACAGGCAGGTCGCGGTGAGTGAAAAGTAGAACACGATGGCCGCCGTGCTGTCGGTTTGCACCAGACGGCGCACGTGGATCTGGACCAGCGCACGCATGATCGACGCAGCAACCACCATAATCGCGCCCATCATCGCCAGTTGCGACACGCTATCCCCGTCCACGGTGAAGCGGGGGTACAAAACGATCAACACCCCGATCAACCCGATCGCCACAGCGGACAGGCGGAACACACGCACCTGTTCGCCCAAGAATATCGCGGCAAAGATCACGGTGAACAGCGGCGTGGCATAGCCGATAGCCGTCACCTCTGGCAGGGGCAGCAGGCTTAGCCCCGCAAAGGTCAGCGCCATCGCCGTGGTTCCAAAGACGCCGCGCCAGACGTGGCCCATCAGGTTGCTTGGCTTTAGCCCGTCGCGCAGATCGCCGCTTTGCCACAGCCACAGGATGATCATCGGGAAGGCAAAGAACGACCGGTAGAACACGGCTTGGGCGGCGGGCACGGTGGCCGTCGCGATCTTGATGAGGGCCGCCATGACCGAGAACAGAAAGACCGCCCCCAGTTTAAGGGCGATGGCCCGGCCGGGGCGGTGCTCTGTCGTGGTGCTTTGCATGGCGCATGCTTGCGCCTGTGCGTTTCAAGTTGCAAGATCCCGCGTCAACCTGCGCGTGCTATTCCCGCCCATGTGCGAAAAATACGAGCGCCCTGCGCAGCTTAGCCGATGACGCCCTGATTTTCGCCGACCTGACCACGGTGCAGCAGCATGTGATCCAGCAGCACACAGGCCATCATCGCCTCGCCCACGGGCACGGCGCGGATACCAACGCACGGATCGTGGCGACCCTTGGTGATGATCTCTGTGTCTTCGCCGGATTTGGTGATCGTCTTGCGCGTGGTCAGGATACTCGACGTCGGTTTGACCGCGAAACGCAGCACGATGTCTTGGCCGGTGCTGATGCCGCCCAGAATACCGCCCGCATGGTTCGACGAATAGACAGGGCCGTTGGGGCCCATGCTGATCTCGTCTGCGTTCAACTCTCCGGTCAGCATGGCGGCGGACATCCCTTCGCCAATCTCGACACCTTTGACGGCATTGATGCTCATCATCGCAGCGGCTAGATCGGTGTCGAGCTTACCATAGACCGGCGCACCAAGGCCCGCGGGCACGCCGCGTGCCGTGATCTCGATGATCGCACCGACAGAGGATCCGGATTTGCGCAAACCGTCCAGATACGCGGCCCAGTCGTCAGCTGCCTTGGCGTCGGGCACCCAGAACGGGTTCTGTTCGATTTGGTCCCAATCAAACGCATCTCGGTCGATTTTATGCGGGCCCATCTGCACCATATAGCCGGTAATCTGCACATTCGGCGCGATTGCCTTGATCGCTTCACGTGCCAATCCTCCCGCCGCCACACGCGACGCGGTTTCACGTGCCGACGACCGCCCGCCGCCGCGATAATCGCGGATTCCGTATTTCTGGAAATAGGTGATGTCTGCGTGACCGGGGCGGAACTTGTCCTTGATGTCGCCGTAGTCTTTCGACCGCTGGTCGGTGTTCTCGATCATCAGCTGGATCGGTGTGCCGGTGGTGACGCCTTCGAACACGCCTGACAGGATCCGCACCTCGTCCGCTTCGCGGCGCTGCGTGGTGTATTTGTTCTGGCCGGGTTTGCGCTTGTCCATCCACTGCTGGATCATCTCTTCGGTGATCGTCACACCGGGGGGGCAGCCGTCCACCGTGGCCCCCAAAGCAGGCCCGTGGCTTTCGCCCCAGGTGGTCACGCGGAAAAGATGGCCAAAGCTGTTGATCGACATGGGATGTGCTCCTTTGGCGGTGATCCTTAACGGGGGCAGGACCATGCCTCAAGGGGTTTCACCTTGCGCGCGGGCCACAGGCGTTCTACCGATAAGACACCTCGGGGGGCCTGACAGGCTGAGATGTGCGCGCACGGACCCGTTGAACCTGAACCGGTTAACACCGGCGGAGGGAAGGTCTGGATACACCTCCAACGCTTTCTGACGCCGCATTTTGGAGGATGCCATGAAGTATCTTACACTTGCTGCCACCACGCTTTTCGCCACGCAGGCATGGGCCGACACGCCCGAACTGGTGGTCTATACCTACGATAGCTTTGTCGCCGAATGGGGCCCCGGCCCTGTAATCGAAGCGGCCTTTGAAGCAGAGTGTGCCTGCGATCTGAAATTCGTAGGCATGGGCGATGGCGCGGCGCTGTTGGCGCGGCTCAAGCTGGAAGGCGCACGGTCTGACGCCGATCTGGTGCTGGGGCTTGATACCAGCCTGATCGCGGCGGCCAAGGAAACAGGGTTGTTCGCGACGGCCACAGTTGATGCGGATTACGACCTGCCCGTCACATGGGAGGACGACAGCTTTGCCCCCTACGACTGGGGCTATTTTGCCTTTGTCCATAACGCCGATCTGACACCGCCTGCGAACTTTCGCGCGCTAGCCGACAGTGACCTCAAGATCGTGATTCAGGACCCCCGGTCCTCTACCCCCGGTCTGGGCCTGCTGATGTGGGTCAAGGAGGCTTACGGCGACGAGGCCCCCGCGATCTGGGAAGGTTTGGCGGATAACGTCGTGACCGTGACCAAAGGCTGGTCCGAAGCCTACGGCTTGTTCCTTGAGGGCGAGGCCGACATGGTGCTGAGCTATACCACGTCCCCCGCCTATCACCTGATCGCCGAAGAGGACGCGACCAAAGCCGCCGCCGCCTTTGACGAAGGCCATTACATGCAGATCGAAGTGGTCGGCAAACTGGCGGGCACCGACCAGCCCGGGCTGGCCGATCAATTCATGCAGTTCATGGTATCGGACGCGGCGCAATCGGTGCTGCCCACGACCAATTGGATGTACCCCGCCGTTACGCCCCAAGGCGGGCTGCCCGAAGGCTTTAAACAGTTGATCGAACCAGACAAGGCGCTGCTGATCCCGAACGGTGACGTGCCCGCCCTGCGCGAGGAAGCATTGGCCGAATGGCTCTCCGCGCTGTCGCAATAAGCACGAAAACCGGCATCAGCGCCGCCATTCTGGTTGCGGCGCTGATCCTTGCTGCGGTGGTGGCGGTACTTTGGCGGGCGGAGTTCGGCAGCGGGCTTGGCCCGGCCGATTGGGCCGCGATCCGGTTTACCGTGCTACAGGCCGTGCTTTCCGCTCTGCTGTCTACCGTGCTGGCAATCCCTGTCGCCCGTGCGCTGGCGCGGCGGCGCTTTGTCGGGCGCGGGCTGCTGGTGACGCTGCTTGGGGCACCTTTTATCCTGCCGGTGATTGTCGCCGTGCTGGGGGTGCTTGCGGTGTTTGGCCGCGCGGGCTGGCTGAATGCGGGTCTGACGCTGGTCGGACTGCCCGGCATCTCTATCTACGGGCTGCATGGAGTCGTGCTGGCACATGTCTTTTTTAACCTGCCACTGGCAACGCGACTGCTGTTGCAGGCGTGGCAAACCGTGCCCGCTGAACGTTTCCGGCTGGCAGCGCAGCTTGGCATGACCCCGCGCGCCGTGTTCCGCAGCATTGAACTGCCCCTGCTCCGCCAGATCCTGCCCGGCACAGCGGCGTTGATCTTTGTGATCTGCCTGACCAGCTTTGCCGTAGCGCTGACCCTCGGCGGCGGCCCCCGCGCCACGACAATCGAGCTTGCGATCTATCAGGCGTTCCGTTTCGACTTTGACCTAAACCGTGCTGCACTGCTGTCGCTGGTGCAGCTTGGCCTTGCCGGCAGCACCGGCGCGCTGGCGCTTTGGATCATCCCCGCGATCAGTCTGGGCGGCGGGCAGGACCGACCCCTGCACCGCTGGGACGCGCGCGGCGGGTTGCAACGGGGGATCGATGCGCTGTTCATCACGCTGGCGGCGGGGTTTCTTCTGTTGCCCCTGACCTCGGTCCTGCTGCGCGGGGTGATCGGCCTGCCGCAAATGCCCGCCAGCGTGTGGCAGGCGGCGGGCACCTCTGTCACCGTGGCGTTAATCAGCGTGGTGGTCTTGCTGGCCTTGGCCCTCCCCCTTGCCGGATGGATCGCGACCCGCGCCCGCGGCGGGGTAGAGGCGGTGGGCCTCTTGGGTTTGGCTGCCTCTCCGCTGATGATCGGCACCGGCTGGTTCATTCTGATCAACCCCATCGCCAGCCCTTTTACGCTGGCCCTGCCCGTCACAGCACTGGTCAATGCGCTGATGGCCCTGCCCTTTGCCCTGCGTATTCTGGTGCCCCGCCTGCGCGACACGGTTCAGGTTTACGGCAGGCAGGCGCAAATGTTGGGGCTGCGCGGCTGGCCGCTTTGGCGCTGGCTGATCCTGCCACGCTTGCGCCCGCAGATCGGATTTGCCGCGGGGCTGACCGGTGCCCTGTCGATGGGAGATCTGGGGGTCATCGCCTTGTTCGCCGACCCCGACAGTGCCACCCTGCCACTGCAAATGTATCGCTTGATGGGGGCCTACCGGATGGAGGCCGCGGCGGGTGCGGCCCTGATCCTGCTGGCGCTGTCGCTGGGGATTTTCTGGATATTCGACAAGGGAGGGCGCTGGCATGCTGACGCTTGAGACCGCACAGATCACCCAAGGCAGCTTTACCCTGCACGCCGACCTGACCCTTGCGCCCGCGCAGACCTATGCGGTGATCGGCCCCTCGGGTGCGGGGAAATCCACCCTGCTGGGGGCGCTTTGCGGGTTCATTCCGCTCAGTACTGGCAGGCTGCTGTGGCAGGGCACAGACATCACCCAAGCGGCCCCCGGTGCGCGGCCGATGACGATGCTTTTTCAGGACAACAACCTCTTTCCCCATCTCAGCGTGATGCAAAATGTGGGGCTGGGGCTGCGCCCCGACCTGCGGCTCAGCACTGCGGAACAAACCCGTGTACACGAGGCGCTCGATCGCGTCGGGCTGCAGGGGATGGCTGCCCGCAAACCTGCCGAGCTTTCCGGCGGGCAGCAAAGCCGTGTGGCCCTCGCACGGGTACTGGTACAAGCCCGCCCGCTTGTACTGCTCGACGAACCCTTTGCCGCACTTGGTCCTGCCCTGCGTAACGATATGCTTGATCTGGTGGCAGAGCTCGCCGCAGAAACCGGCGCAGCGCTGATCATGGTGACCCACGCCCCCGAAGACGTGCGCCGTATCGCGGATCAGGTGATTTTTGTCGAAGGTGGCACCGCGCAGGCACCTCAGCCTGCCGCAGCGTTGATGGACAATCCGCCCGACGCGTTGCGTGCCTATCTGGGATGATCAGAAAATGACGGCGTAAAAGGTCAGCGATGTCAGCAAGATCGTCAGATACCCCAGCAACACATAAAGCCCGTCACGGGTGAACAGACCAAAAGCAAACAGCGCCACCGTTCCGCCCCCGAAAGACGACGCGAAGGGCACGAATTCAAGCAAGGGCCAGCCCACGGGCAGGATCACGCAGGTCACCAACGTCAGCAGACGCATCGGGCCTGTCGTCAGAAACTGGAGCCTCTTACCCGAGTGGCGATCAAAGAACGCCGCGGGCTTGCGCAGCCACCGCACGCAAAACAGCAACCGTGTTGATTTGACCTCGCGGCGCAGCAGGAATTGCGGCAACCACAGACGTTTGCGTCCATAGACCGCCTGCGCCGACAGCACGATGACGACCATCGCCATGAAACTGGACACACCAAAGACACCGGACAGCGGCGACACTAACAGCAGCGCGGCCACCAGAATGAAGGGGAGCAGGGACCGCTCTCCGAATTCGTTCAGCACATCGTTGATCGTGACCATCTCGCGGCTGGCCGCTTGCTCCATCCCGTCCAACAGATGGGTGAGGCTACGCTCCTCGATATTGTGCATATACCCCCCAAAGGTCAGCTGTCTCGTGCAAGCAATGCCGTCAGCCCAGCCCGATAGGTGGGGAACTGCGGTGCCCAGCCTAACGCCTGCTTAATACGGTCGTTCCGAACCTTCTTGCTTTCCGCGTAAAAGCTGCGGGCCATGGGGGTCATATCGGCCTGATCAAAGGGGATCGCGGGGGGCACGGGAAGGCCAAGCAGCTCTGCCGCGTGGGCGATCACGTCTTGCGGTGGCGCGGGGTCATCGTCGCACAGATTATAGACCGCGCCCGGGTCGGGCCGCTGCAAGGACAGCTCAAGCGCTTGGGCAATATCCTCGACATGGATGCGAGAGAAGACCTGCCCCTGCTTGATGATCCGCCGCGCCGTTCCGGCCCGCACCTTGGCAAAGGGGCCGCGTCCGGGGCCATAGATGCCTGCGAGGCGAAAGATATGCAGCGGCAGATCGGGGATCGCCTGCCATCTTGCCTCTGCCGTGACACGGGCGCGCCCGCGCTTGGTCGATGGCGTAAGCGGCGTGTCCTCGTCCACCCAATCGCCGTCGTGGTCGCCGTAAACGCCTGTTGTCGACAGATAGCCTACCCACCGCAGATCGGGCGCGGCGCGGGTGACCGCATCCTCGACCGCATTCAATACCGGATCGCCCGCGCTGTCCGGTCCGGCCGAGACGAGCACATTAGGAAACTGCGCGATCAACGCCCCCAGATCGGCACCCGGCCATACGACGGGTTCAACGCCCGTGTCCGCGATGGCATCTGCCTTGTCGGGGCTGCGCGTGGTGCCGACGATGCGCCAGCCCTGCGGCACCAGCCGTGCGGCAAGGGCGCGCGCGCTAAAACCATGCCCGATCGACAGCAGCGTTTTCTCCATGAGGCGTCCTTTCTATGTGGTGGTCCGGGGCAAGGCGATCCGCTGCCCCTCGGGGACCAACGCATTCATCTGCGCGATATGTTCCGGCAGGCATTTGGTCAGGAAGTCATAGGTTTTGACCACATGCGCCCGCGCCGCCGGCCCCAGATGCGCATAGGCAGCCGGATTGCCCAGCACTTCCGCCACCTGATCGCCCAGCGCATCGGGATCGAAGAAATCGCACAGCAGGCCGGTTTCGCCGTGGGTAATCGCCTCGCGCACGGGGGCCACGTTAGAGCCGACGATCGTAGCCCCCATCGCCATCGCCTCGAGCAAGGACCACGACAGCACAAATGGCATAGTCAGATAAAGATGGCAGCGGCTGATCTGTATAACCTTCTGGTAATCCTCGTAGGACAGCTTGCCCAGAAAATGCACCCGCGACCAATCGACGTGCTTGCCCACCTCCGCCTCCATCTCGGCGCGCAGGCCGCCGGGGTGTTTGCTTTTGCCGCCATAAGAGGTGTCGTTGCCCCCCACTACCAACACCCGCGCATTGGGGCGTTGCTTCAGGATGCGTGGCAATGCGCGCATGAACACATGAAAACCCCGCGTGCGTTCAAGGTTGCGCGACACAAAGGTCAGCACCTCGTCATCCTTGGTCAGGGCGCGATCCATCCGCCCCAGCTTGAGCGTCACCGCCGGATCGGGGCGCAGCTGGTCTGTGCGTATCCCGTCGTGGCAGACATAGAGCTTGCGGTGAAAGCTTTGCGGAAAACGGTCGCGCTGCCAGTAGGTCGGGCTGAGCCCGACATCGACGGTTTCGATATTGGCCAGCGGCACGGCATTGCGCGCGTGCAATAGAAAGGGGGTATTCTCGGTCACGGGGTCTTCGGGGTCGAACCCCACAGGGCCGCCGGTATCGCTGTAGTAATACTCGAAGAAGCCGATGATCGGGACATCGGGCCAGATCTGCTTGAAAAACGTCAGCTCCCCCCAGCCCACATGCCCCACCACGATATCGGGCTTGAACCCTTCGCGGGTCTCAATCTGTTTGGCCGCGCGGGCGGCACCCAAGCCGTTGCCGGTCGATTCCTCCCAGTTCTTCGACAGCCCATAGGCGTTCTCTGCCGGTTTGTGATGCGCCTTGTAGACCCGCGTCTCGACGCCCTCAAAACGGGGCGGATTTTTGCGTTGGGTCAGGAAATAGATCTGGTGTGTGCGTTGATCGGCCAGCCATTGCACCAGCTCGCGGTATTGGCCGGGCATATTCTGGTGCACAAACATGATCTTCATGGGGTCGCCTTATGTCCTGTCGGTTGCAGACAGTTAGCCCAGTCGGCACGGACAGTGCAAACGCCACGGCGCTGGACGGCTCTGGCTTGAACCTCGGGCGATCTTCGTGTCAACGTCAGGTATGAAAGAACATACATTCCCCTCATGGCCCGGTGTGGCCGATCAATTGGTCGCTGTTGCGGCAGGACGCAGCGCTGCGGATACAATTATCACCGGCGGTATCTGGGTCAATGTGCACACGCGCGAAACCCTGCCGGACCATGATATTGCGATCAAGGCGGGGCGCATTGCCTTTGTCGGGCCGGACGCCAGCCATTGCAAAGGCGATGCGACCAAGGTGATCGAGGCCAAGGGCCGCTATATGATCCCGGGGCTGTGCGACGGGCATATGCACATCGAAAGCGGCATGTTGACACCTGCGGAATTTGCCCGCGCCGTAATCCCCCATGGCACCACGTCAATGTTCACCGACCCGCACGAGATCGCCAATGTGCTGGGGCTGGAAGGCGTCCGCATGATGCATGACGAAGCCTTGATGCAGCCGGTGAATATCTTCACGCAAATGCCATCCTGTGCACCCTCTGCCCCCGGTCTGGAAACCACCGGCTTTGAAATCACGGCAGAGGATGTCGCCGAGGCGATGCACTGGCCCGGTATCATTGGTCTGGGCGAGATGATGAACTTCCCCGGTGTGACCGCCGGCGACCCCAAGATGCTGGCCGAGATCGCCGCAACGCAACGCGCGGGCAAGACCGTGGGCGGGCACTATGCCTCCCCCGATCTGGGGCCCGCCTTTGCTGCCTACGTCGCGGGCGGCCCTGCGGATGATCACGAGGGCACCTGCGAGGCGGACGCCATTGCGCGGATGCGGCAAGGGATGCGGTCGATGATCCGGCTGGGGTCTGCTTGGTACGACGTTGAAACACAGATTACCGCGATCACCGAAAAAGGGCTGGATTCGCGCAATATGATCCTGTGCACCGACGACTGCCATTCCGGCACCTTGGTGAATGACGGTCATATGAACCGCGTGGTGCGCCATGCCATCGACTGCGGCTGCGACCCTTTGGTCGCGCTGCAAATGGCGACGATCAACACCGCGACCCATTTTGGGCTGGAACGCGAGATCGGGTCGCTGACACCCGGACGGCGAGCGGATGTGATCCTAACCTCTGACCTCAAAACGCTCCCCATCGAGACGGTGATCGCACGCGGTCAGATCGTGGCCGAGGATGGCGCGTGTCTGGTAGACTGCCCGCACTACGACTGGCCGCCCCATGCCCGGCAAACCGTCAACATGGGCAAAGACCTTGGCGCCGATGATTTCCAGATCACCGCGCCTGCGGGGGCCAATGCCGTGACTGCCAATGTGATCGGCGTCGTCGAAAACCAAGCCCCGACCCGTGCGCTAAAGTTCGAGCTGCCGGTGACCGAAGGGCGCGTGCAATCCACGGGCGAGGTCTGCCAGATCGCGCTAGTCGAACGGCACCGCGGCACCGGCACCGTCGTCAACGCACTTGTGTCGGGCTTTGGCTATCAAGGGCCGATGGCGATGGCATCCACCGTGGCGCATGACAGTCACCACATGATCGTGGTGGGCACCGACACCTACCATATGGCGATGGCCGCGAACCGTCTGCGTGAAGTCGGCGGCGGGATCACCATCTTCAAGGACGGGGCAGAGCTGGCCATGGTCGAACTGCCAATCGCCGGCCTGATGTCCGACAACCCCGCATCCGATGTCGCCGCCAAGACCGAAGCGATGATGCAGGCGATGCGCGATTGTGGGTGCACTTTGAACAACGCCTATATGCAGCATTCCCTTCTGGCACTTGTTGTCATTCCCGAATTGCGCATCTCTGACCTCGGCTTGGTCGATGTGCGCAGTTTTGAATTTATTCCTTTGTTAGAGCCTGTTTCATGACCAAAATCCTGACCCCAGACGCCCGCCCCGCCGAACAATTCACCGATGCTGCTGCCGCCGTTGCCCGGCTGATCGAGCTATACGGCCAAGCGACAGGTTTCCTGAGCGCGCATTTCCAGAAGGCGATGGACAGCGCCGCGCCGGAAACGCGGATCAGGGCCTTCTACCCCGAGATCCGGTTTACCACCTCCAGCTATGCACAGGTGGATTCGCGGCTGTCGTTCGGCCATGTGTCGTCCCCCGGCACCTTCTCGGCCACGATCACGCGGCCAGAATTGTTCAAACATTACCTAACGCAGCAAATCGGGCTGCTGATCGAAAACCACGGCCAGCCCGTGACCATCGCGGTATCCGACACGCCGATCCCCGTGCATTTCGCGGTTAGCAATGACGACAGCGTGACGATCCCGCAGGAAGGTGCCGCGGATTTCACCCTGCGCGATGTGTTTGACGTGCCGGACCTGAGCACAACCAATGACGACATCGTCAACGGCACCTATCTGCCGCTGGACAACGTGCGCCCGCTGGCCCCCTTCACTGCGCAGCGCGTCGATTATTCGCTGGCACGGCTGACGCATTACACCGCGACCGATCCCGAACATTTTCAAAGCCACGTGCTGTTCACCAACTACCAGTTCTACGTCACTGAGTTCGAGGAATACGCCCGCGCCATGCTGCGTGACCCCGATAGCGGCTACACGTCCTTCGTCTCTACCGGTAATGTCGAGATTTCGGACGGCGACGCGCCGCTGCCTGCGTCGGTCAAGACTCCACAGATGCCGACCTACCACCTGAAGCGCGCGAACGGGTCCGGGATCACGCTGGTTAACATCGGCGTCGGCCCGTCCAACGCGAAAACCGCGACCGACCACATCGCCGTACTGCGACCCCATGCGTGGCTGATGGTCGGCCACTGTGCCGGTTTGCGGAACACACAGGCGCTTGGGGATTTCGTGCTGGCGCATGGCTATCTGCGCGAGGACCACGTGCTGGACGACGATCTGCCGGTCTGGGTTCCGATCCCCGCGCTGGCCGAGATCCAGATCGCGCTGGAGGACGCCGTTGAACAGGTCACCCAGCTTGAAGGCTACGAGTTGAAGCGGATCATGCGCACGGGCACTGTCGCCACCATCGACAACCGCAACTGGGAACTGCGCGATCAATCCGGTCCGGTGCAGCGGCTCAGCCAGTCGCGCGCCGTGGCGCTGGATATGGAAAGCGCCACGATTGCGGCCAACGGCTACCGGTTCCGGGTGCCCTACGGCACGCTTCTATGCGTCTCGGACAAACCGTTGCATGGTGAATTGAAACTGCCCGGTATGGCGTCAGATTTCTATAAAACGCAGGTCGCACGGCACTTGATGATCGGTATTCGCGCTATGGAACAGCTGCGCGATATGCCGCTAGAGCGGTTGCACAGCCGAAAATTGCGCTCGTTTGACGAAACTGCCTTTCTCTAAAGGCCGAAATCGGCTGAAAATAGCATGTTTTCGCGGTTTCTTGCGACCTATTCGTTGTGTTCAACCACAACATACCGTTACATTCTGCGCGTGAGGCCCTAATCCGGGCGGACGAAGGAGAAAAACAAGATGGCAACTAAACCAATGACAAAAACCCAGCTCGTCGCGGCTTTGGCTGAGGAAATGGGCGAAGACAAGAAAACAGCAAGCGCGGCACTGGACGCGGTTTGCGCGTTGATCACGAAAGAGGTTTCCGGCGGTGGCGCTGTGACCCTTCCCGGCATTGGCAAAATCTACTGCCGCGAACGTCCCGAGCGTATGGTGCGTAACCCTGCCACCGGCGAACAGTTCAAGAAAGACGCGGACAAGGTTGTTAAGATGACCATCGCGAAAGCGCTGAAAGACAGCGTTAACGAATAAGACTGATTACAGTCTGTTCTGACAAAGGGTCGCCCACGGGCGGCCCTTTGCGTTTGGCGCAGGTCTGTGTTGCGCCGAATGCGCTTGCTCCTGTCGGGCAACTACGGAAGTCTCCGCCCACTGGAAAACCTGAAAGGCCCCCTCATGGATATACGTGCAATTCTCATGGGGCTGGCCTTCGCCGTAATGTGGTCCTCTGCCTTTACGTCGGCGCGGATTATCGTCGCGGATGCGTCCCCCTTGATGGCTTTGTCGGCGCGGTATCTGATCTCTGGCCTGATCGGCGTGGGGGTCGCGCTGGCGCTTGGGCAGACGTGGCGGCTGACGCGCGCGCAATGGCGGGCAACGATCATTTTCGGCGTGCTGCAAAACGCGGTCTATCTGGGGATGAACTTTGTCGCGATGCAGACCGTACAGGCGTCACTGGCGGCGATCATCGCCTCGACCATGCCGCTTCTCGTCGGTCTGGCAACATGGCTGTTTCTGGGGGAAAAGCTCAAGCCGTTGGGCATTGCAGGGCTGATCGCCGGTGTGATCGGGGTGGCCATCATTATGGGGGCACGGATCAGCGGTGGCGTCGATCTGACGGGGCTGCTGCTATGCGGCGTCGGTGTGGTCGCGCTATCTGCGGCGACCCTGCTGGTGCGCGGTGCGACCTCTGGCGGGAACTTCCTGATGGTGGTGGGCTTGCAGATGCTTGTCGGCTGCGTGGCGCTGTCGATTGCGACCTTGCTGTTCGAGACGCCGCACATCAGCCCAAGCTGGCCGCTGGCGCTGGCGTTCCTTTATACCTGTCTGGTGCCGGGGCTGCTGGCGACGGTGGTCTGGTTCTGGCTGGTCAACCGTATCGGAGCCACCCGCGCCGCGACCTTCCATTTCCTCAACCCGTTTTTCGGGGTGGCGATTGCTTGGCTGTTGCTGGGCGAACCGCTGGGGGTTCAGGATATCATCGGCGTCGCCGTGATTGCCTTGGGTATTCTTGCAGTTCAGGTCTCGCGGCAGCGCCGCGCCTGACCTGCAAGCCAAGGGGTTGGGCGACAGGCGGGCGGTCACAGATCGGTGCGCCGCTGCATTACCCCTTTGAAAAACCCGCGCAGGCCCCA
This sequence comes from Sulfitobacter sp. M22, assembly GCF_021736025.1. NCBI lineage: Bacteria > Pseudomonadati > Pseudomonadota > Alphaproteobacteria > Rhodobacterales > Roseobacteraceae > Sulfitobacter > Sulfitobacter sp. M22. Next base: position 2,331,581 of record NZ_WMEC01000001.1, read on the forward strand.
TTTAATGTATCAAACCGCAAAGGAGCCTCGCATGCCGACCTATGAAAAGACCGACGCCGCCATTAACGCTCTGTCCCCCGAAGAATTCCGTGTCACCCAGCAGGACGGCACCGAACGTCCCGGCACGGGCAAACTGCTCGATAACAAAGAGCCAGGCATCTACGTAGACATCGTCTCTGGCGAGCCGCTGTTCGCGTCCTCGGACAAATACGAATCCGGCTGCGGCTGGCCGAGCTTTACCAAACCCATCGAACCGGCCCATGTCGCCGAATTGCGCGACGCGTCCCTTGGAATAGTGCGCACCGAAGTGCGCAGCGCCCATGGGGACAGCCATCTGGGCCACGTCTTCCCCGACGGTCCCGCGGATCGTGGCGGGCTGCGCTACTGCATCAATTCCGCCTCGTTGCGCTTTATTCATCGTGACGACATGCAAGACGCAGGCTATGGCGATTATATCAACCAAGTGGAGGATGTAGCATGAGCGAACAACGCGCAGTACTGGCCGGAGGATGCTTTTGGGGCATGCAGGACCTGATCCGCAAACGCGAGGGGGTTCTATCGACCCGCGTGGGCTATTCGGGCGGCGATGTACCCAATGCCACCTACCGCGACCACGGCACCCATGCCGAGGCGATCGAGGTGATGTTTAACGACGACGTGATCAGCTATCGTGATCTGCTGGAGCTGTTTTTCCAGATCCACGACCCGACAACGCTGAACCGTCAGGGCAATGACCGCGGGCTGAGCTATCGTTCGGCGATCTACTATGTCGACGAAGACCAGAAAGCCACGGCGCTGGACACGATTGCCGATGTAGAGGCATCGGGCATCTGGCCAGGCAAAGTCGTGACAGAGGTAGAACCCGTCAGCGATTTCTGGGAAGCAGAGCCCGAGCATCAAGATTATCTGGAGCGTATTCCAAACGGTTATACCTGCCACTTCCCGCGCCCCGATTGGGTCCTGCCCAAACACGCGGCAGCAGAATAAACGCAAAACGGCGCAGCCCCTCGGGTTTGCGCCGTTTTCTTTTGTGCAGCGTCAGGCCGATGCGACCCTTGGCCTGCCTGTCGCCTCGACCGTCAGCAGCGCTTCGATAAAGACCTTGCGGCTTTCGACCTCTGCGTGGCGGATGTCGCGTTGCACGTCGATCTGCACATCGACCACCCCCGCCGCCCGCGCCGCCGCCTCTGCCTTGTCGCGCAAGGTTGCCTCAAGCGTGCCCAGCGCGTCAGTCTGATCGGTGAAATCCAGTGGCCCGTCGGCCAGATACACCCTGAACCGCCCCTCTGCGGGCGATGTCACCGTGCCGCTTTCGCGCATGGTCACCCGCCCCACCACCGCACCGATGGCATTGGCCACTGCGGCGTGTTCGGGCAGGATCATTCGCGTACCCAGCCGTTCCCCCACCGCCGGATAATAGGCCGCGGCAGAGGCCCCCAGCCCGATTACCGGCACGTTCAACGCCGCCTCGATCCGCACAAGCCCCGCGTGACCGCGCAACCCGCGCTGCAACAGCTCATGGCGTGCCAGCGTTTCGGGTTCTGCATCAAAGGCAGGGTCTTCTTCGGCAAGCGCCGCCTCTAGCAACGCCAGGCTGGTCTGTTCGGTCAATTGGTCCACGATCATCTGCGCCATAACGGCAGGATCAGGTGCCAACATCTGCCCCGCCCCTGTACGCCGCCGCCCGAACAGCCGCAGCGCCTTTTGTGCGGCCTTTGCGTCCCACGCATCCACGCGGCCCAGCGCATGGCTCGCATCCGAAGGGGTGACGCCAGCAAGCTGGACCAGCCCGCGTTCGACCAGCCGTTGAAGAGCACCGGTTTCGATCCGCGCGCGCACGATATCCGCCATCGGGTGCAGCCCGTCACCGATACGGTCCAGCAGCGTTTGTTCACGCGCCGAGATGCCTTCGCGCGGTTGACCTGCCACGGCACTCACAAAGCGCCCGTCATATTCGCCGGGGGTGGTGCTGCGCAGCTGCGCATCAAGCGCGGTATGGACGACCTCGGGTGCCTCCGCCGCGATGAGCGCAATGGGCAAGATACGCTTGGGCCCCAGCGTCACGCCGCCCTGCAAGCCTTCGGTCAGGAAATGCACCTCGCTGTCGCCCCCCAGACCGGTGGTACGCATGGCAACGGCCTCTACCATCGTGCGGTAGCTGCCGACGCGAGCCCCTGCGGGGTCGATCGCGGGCCGGCCATCGCGTAACAGGGCTACATCCGTGGTGGTGCCGCCAATATCACTGACCAACGCATGTGCCGCGCCGGTCATCCACCGCGCGCCGACAATCGAGGCCGCAGGCCCGCTGAGGATCGTTTCAATCGGTCGCGCACGCGCTTGTGCCGCAGAGATCAGCGCCCCATCGCCGCGCACAACCATCAACGGGGCCGTCACACCGATGTCAGTCAGCACATCCTCGGCGCGGCCAATCAACCTGTCTATCATCCCGATGAGCCGCGCATTCAGCACCGCCGTTAGCGCCCGTTTCGGCCCGTTGAGCTTGGCCGACAGTTGATGCGAGGCCGACACAGGCCGGCCCGTCACCTGCGCCACCAACGCAGCAACCCGCTGTTCGTGAATAGGGTTGCGCGTGGCAAACTGGCTGGCGACCGCGAACCCGCTGACCTGCGATTTTTGCGCGGTCAGAAACGCGACCAGCGCGTCTTCATCCAGCGGGGAAAGCTCTGCGCCTGCGTGGTCATGTCCGCCGCCCAAGATCAGATAGGGGTCACCGTTCAGCGCCTCTGCCAGTCCGTGCGCCTGAAGGTCACGTTCTTTGAAACCGACATAGATCAGCGCCACGCGCCCGCCCTGCCCTTCGACCAATGCATTAGTTGCCAGCGTGGTGGACAGCGACGCCATCGCCACCTGACCCGCTGAAACATCAGCAGCCTCCAACACGTGGCGCACGGCTTGCCCCACACCGATGGCCAGATCGCCGCGGGTGGTCAGCGCCTTGGCCGAAGCGATCACCGTGGTTTCATCCCGGATCAGTACCGCATCCGTATAGGTGCCGCCCGTATCCACCCCAAGCAAAAGCGCCATTCAATTATCCTTGCACCGTTTTCCTAGGGTTTACCTGTTCCCGCGCAGCGGTCCAGCCCTGTCTAGCCGTGGTTTTCGCCAAGACGCGCCACAGCCCATTGTGCAGCATCAACAACTGTGGCGTCAGGATCGTCCAGCAGACCCTGTGCCACAGGGACCAGCCGCGCCTGACCGGAGTTGCCGATGGCGTAAAGCACGTTGCGCATGAACCGGTTGCGCCCGATCCGCTTGATCGGCGACCCACTGAACCGCAGCCGGAACGCGGCATCATCCAGCGTCGCCAGCTCTGCCAGATCAGGGGCACCGACACCGCCGTGATAGCGCAGATCGCTCGCCGCGACGGCGAACTTGTTCCACGGGCAGGCGGCAAGGCAATCGTCACAGCCGTAAATGCGGTTGCCCATCTTGCTGCGTAGCTCAAGGTCGACCGGCCCGTTGTGCTCAATCGTTAGATAGGAAATGCAGCGCCGCGCATCCAGTTGATAGGGCGCGGGGAACGCATTGGTGGGGCACGCCGTGAGGCATGACCGGCACGACCCGCAGTGATCCACCTCTGCCGTGTCGGGGGTGAAATCCAATGTGGTGAAGATCGCGCCAAGAAAGGCCCAGTTCCCCCAGTCGCGGCTAAGCAGATTCGTGTGCTTGCCTTGCCAGCCCAGCCCCGCTGCCTGCCCCAACGCCTTTTCCGGCACGGGGGCTGTATCGACAAAGACTTTCACCTCGCACGGTTCCTGTGCCACCAGCCAGCGCGCCACCCGCTTGAGCCGTTTCTTTACGATATCGTGGTAGTCGCGCCCCTGCGCATAGACCGACACGCCCGCCTTGTCGGGGTGGTTCAGCACCTCGGTCGGGTCGTATTCGGGGGTGTAGCTTTCGGCCAGCATGATCACCGACCGCGCTTCGGGCCAAAGCGCTGCGGGGTTGCCCCGCCAAGCCATGCGGTCGGCCATCCATGACATCTGCCCGTGGTACCCTGCCTCGACAAAGGCCTGCAGCCGTTCGGGCACCTCGGGCACTGCATCGGGTCGGCAGATACGGCACGAGACAAAGCCCTCGTCCAGCGCCTGCGCCACCAACCGGCCCCGCAGGGCGTCCGTATCAACCGCCGGCGTCACAGACATCCGGCACGGCGTGGATCAGAAATCAAGGTCATTGTAATGCTTCGGCGGTGGGAAGCCCGGCACCTGATCGGCCAGCAACGACCGGAAGGCCGGGCGGGATTTGATCTTGGCGTACCAGTCCTTGACCACGTCCGACCGGTTCCAGTCCACATCCGAAATATAATCAAGCGAGGACAGATGTGCCGCCGCTGCAAAATCGGCCAGCGTCATCACGTCACCCGCCAGCCAGCGCCGGTGGTCCAGCAGCCACGCCATATAATCGATGTGGTATTTGATCGCCTTGGCCCCGTCCTTGACGTTGCGGCTGTCAGGAAACCCCTGCTTCATCACCTTTTTATTCACCCGTTCGTACAGCAGCTTTGAGGTGACTTCGTCGTGGAACTTGTCATCGAACCAGCTGACCAGACGGCGGACTTCGAGCCGCTGAATCGGATCACTGGGCATCAGCGACGGTTCGGGGCGGGTTTCTTCGATGTATTCACAGATCGCAGCGCTTTCGGACATGATGATACCATCAAGTTGTAAGACGGGCACCTTGCCCGCCGGATTGCGACGCATGAAATCTGGGTCTTGCTCCCAATACCGCTCTTCGACGCGTTCGACCTCGATCTTCTTCTCGGCGAGGCTCAGCCGGACTTTGCGGCAGAACGGCGACAGCGGGACGTGAAACAGGCGGGCCATAAAGGGGTTCCGGTACTAACAAACAAGGGTTTCATCCTCATGCCCGTCTTGGTTGGGTTTTTCAACTCTCGAAACAGGCTGCCCGCCCGTCCTTGCTGATTGTCGCCGCACCATCACGGATTTGGGCACTGCGCTTGCGCACCGACGCCGACGGGCGTGTAGCAGAGCGGGTTTTGGGCGAGGGCAGGATCGCGGCCAGCCGTGCGGCTTGTGTCGCCGTCAGCTTGGCGGGTATCACCCCGAAATAATGCTGCGCTGCTGCATCGATACCAAAGATGCCTTCGTCAAACTCGGCGACGTTCAGATAGACCTCGATGATCCGTCGTTTGGTCCAGACGGTTTCGACCAGCGGTGTGATGCCGGCCTCAAGCGCTTTGCGCAGCCAGGTGCGCCCGTGCCACAGATAGACATTCTTGACCGTCTGCTGCGAGAGGGTAGAAGCGCCACGGTTCGACCCTTCTGCAATAGCGCGCTTGATCGCAGCCAGATCAAAGCCCCAATGATTGCAGAAATTCGCGTCTTCTGCCGCCACCACAGACCGTGCCATGACAGGGGCAACTTCTTCCAGGGCGACCCATTGCTGATCGACGCCCCCCAACCTGCGGCCTTCGCTAAACATATAGGGCGTGGTTGGCGGGTTGAGCACCGCAAACAGCAGCACCATTGCGACCAACAGGCCAAGCACGGTTAGCACCAGCTTGAACGTGCCCCTGACGACGCGCCGCTTCAACGACCGCAGCTGCGCCGCGGGTGACGGCGGCTTGGCCTTGGTCTTGCTTTTGGATTTCGAAGATGCGCGTTTTGCCATAGTCATCAGCTATATCGCGCAACGCGCTTATTGTGAACGGGCACTGCGGGCGGAAATTCCTTTTGCCAGATAGGCTCCGATCAACGCCGATGCCTTGGGCGACGGGTGGGTGTTGTCGCTGGCAAAAAGGCTGGGATCGTTGCGGTCGATCACCATTTCGGAATCAAGAAACGTCACCCCCGGCGTCTGTGCAGCAAACCGCGCGATGCGGCGCTCCAGCAGCACCAGATCATCGCGGCAGCCTTCGAATGACCCTTTGCCGTTTCCAGCATAATATCCCATCCACATTACCTGCGCACCGCTGCTGCGCAAACGCGACAGAAAGGCCGGAACCTCTCCGCTGGCCGCATCCGCACCGATCAGCGTGTCGACCACCGGCGTGCAAGCCCCGCATTTGCAATCGTTGAACCCCAGATCATTGGCCCCGCCGTTCACCACAATCCAGTTCCAGCGCCCGCCGGGGTATTGGTCCTGAATGTCGAACCCCACAGCAGACAAAAGCGTGCTGTCATTGCTGAACTGCGCCCCCGGGACGGCCTTGCTGATCACATTACGGCCAAGGGCTATCGCCATCGCATCGGGGATCGCCTGATCGCTTGATCCGTTCCACGCCATCACGGAATCGCCAATCACCAGAATATCACCGCCGCCCTTGGGCGCGGCATCGGTACAGGCCGCAAGCGCGAGCCCCACCAGCAAAAGCGCCATCAGCCGGACGCGAGAGGAAACTGTTTTGATCATCCCGTAACTATAGGCCGCTTGGAGCCCCGGTAAAGCGTGGGCGATGTACAAAAGAAATCGGGCGCGAGGTTTCCCCCGCGCCCGATCTATCCGTTTTGCTTACTCCGCCGGTATTGCGTGCTCTTCGACGCTCAGCGGGGCGGGCAGATGGACCAACATCTCTTTGGGGCAAATCTGGACAAAGTTATCCTTTTCGATGTCCCAATGCTGCAGGATGTCTTCGGCCTTGCGGCTGCTGGTTTCCTGCAAGTGCCGCTCGATCAGACCCTTCAGCTGGTTTTCCCAATGCTCTACCGTGACCGGGCAGGTCACCAGTGTTTCACGGTTCAGCATTTTTTCGACCTTGCCATCAGGGTTGTACAGATAGGCCATACCGCCCGTCATCCCCGCGCCAAAGTTTGCGCCAATCTCGCCCAAGATCACGGCCACACCGCCGGTCATGTATTCGCACCCGTTGCTGCCGCAGCCTTCGATCACGACATGCGCGCCCGAGTTCCGCACACCGAAACGTTCACCGGCACGGCCTGCTGCAAACAAAAAGCCCTTGGTCGCGCCATAAAGCACGGTGTTGCCAATGATCGTGTTGTCAGAGGCGACGATGGTGCTTGCCATCGACGGACGCACGACGATGGTACCGCCCGACAGGCCCTTGCCGACATAGTCATTCGCATCACCCGACACTTCAAGCTTGAGCCCCGGTGCCGCGAAGGCCCCCAGCGACTGCCCCGCCGAACCGGTCAGCTTGACCGTCAGGTGATCGGGCTGCAGCTGGTTGTTCATGCCGAAGTTGCGGATGATGTGGCTCGAGACGCGGGTGCCCACGGTACGGTGCGTGTTCTGCACCGCATAGCTCAGCTGCATCTTCTCACCATCCTCAAGGAAGCGCGCGGCGTCGCGCACGATTTCAGAGTCCAGCGTGTCCAGCACAGCGTTGCGTGGCTTGTTGCGGTCATAGACAATCTCTGCCGCGCCATCGACGGTGATCAGCAGCGGGTTGAGATCCAGATCGTCGAGGTGCGCAGACCCACGGCTGACCTGTGCCAGCAAATCGGCACGGCCAATTACGTCATCCAGACTACGCGCCCCGATTGACGCCAGCAATTCGCGGACTTCGGTGGCGTAGAATGTGATGAGGTTCACGACCTTATCGGCGTTACCGGTGAACTTGCCACGCAACGCTTCATCTTGAGTACAGACGCCAACGGGACAGGTGTTCGACTGGCACTGACGCACCATGATACAGCCCATCGCGATCAGTGCGGCGGTGCCGATGCCGTATTCCTCGGCCCCCATCATCGCGGCCATCACGATGTCACGCCCTGTGCGCAAGCCGCCGTCGGTCCGCAGGGTCACGCGGTCACGCAGGTTGTTCATCGCCAGAACCTGATGCGCTTCGGTCAGGCCCATCTCCCACGGCAGACCCGCATATTTGATCGAGGTTGCAGGCGATGCGCCCGTGCCGCCATTGTGGCCCGAGATCAGGATGATATCTGCCTTGGCCTTTGCCACACCGGCCGCAATCGTGCCAACGCCCGAAGACGCCACCAGCTTCACGGTCACCTTACAGCGCGGGTTGATCTGCTTGAGGTCATAGATCAGCTGCGCAAGGTCTTCGATGGAATAGATATCGTGGTGCGGCGGAGGCGAGATCAGGGTCACCCCCTTGGTCGAATGGCGCAGACGGGCGATCAGGTCGGTGACCTTCATGCCCGGAAGCTGACCACCCTCGCCGGGCTTGGCCCCTTGAGCGACCTTGATTTCAAGCTCTTCACACTGGTTCAGGTATTCGGCAGTCACACCGAAACGGCCCGACGCCACCTGCTTGATCTTGGCCGAGGGGTTGTCGCCGTTCGCCTCGGGCACGAAGTGCGCCGGATCTTCGCCACCCTCGCCAGAATCGGACTTGGCCCCGATGCGGTTCATCGCGACGTTCAGGGTCTTATGTGCCTCGGGCGACAGCGCGCCAAGGGACATGCCCGGCGTCACGAAACGCTTGCGGATAGAGGTGATGGATTCGACCTCTTCGATAGGCACTGGGGCCCCCAGCGGCTTGATGTCCAGCAGGTCGCGCAGATGGATCGGCGGATTGCTTTGCATCTTGGCGCTATACTGCTTCCACATCTGGTAGGACGCTTTGTTGCAGGCCATTTGCAGCATGTGCATCGACGATGCTTCCCATGCGTGGGTCTCGCCGGATTTGCGCGCCTTGTAGAAGCCGCCGATGGGCATGACGACGCCATCACCCTGCCAACCACGGTCGTGGACCGCTTCGGCCTTGCGTTGGATACCGGTCACACCGATCCCGCTGATACGGCTGGTCATGCCGGGGAAGTATTCCGCGCACATCGCGCGGCTCAGCCCTACGGCTTCGAAGTTCAAGCCGCCACGGTAGGAGGACATGACGCTGATGCCCATCTTCGCCATGATTTTCAGCAGGCCCTGATCAATCGCCTCGCGGTAGCGGGCCATCGCGGTCGTCAGGTTCATGTCCAGCAGACCACGCCCGATACGATCCGCCAGTGAATCTTCGGCAAGGTAGGCGTTCACCACGGTGGCACCACAGCCGATCAGCACGGCAAAGTAATGCGGGTCCACACATTCGGCCGAGCGCACGTTGAGCGAGGTAAATGTCCGCAGGCCCTTGCGGGTCAGCTGGCTGTGCACGGCAGATGTCGCAAGGATCATCGGCATCGCCACGCGGGTCGCATCGCTGAACTGGTCGGTCAGCACGATGTGACCAGCACCGGAGCGCACGGCGTCTTCGGCCTCGTCCCGGATCCGGCGCAGGTTTTCGCTCAGGTTGTTGCCGCCTGGCTCGAAGGTACAGTCGATGGTGACAGAGTTCGCGTTGAATTCGGTCATCAACTGATCAAACTGCGCGTTCGCAAGAAACGGGCTGTCGAGCACAAGAATTTCTGTCTGCGCGCTGGATTCGTCCAGAACGTTTTTGAGGTTCCCGAACCGCGTTTTCAGGCTCATGACGCGGAATTCGCGCAAGCTATCGATGGGCGGGTTAGTCACTTGGCTAAAGTTCTGGCGGAAGAAGTGGCTGAGCGGGCGGTACTGGTTCGACAGAACTGCCGACGGCGTGTCGTCGCCCATAGAAGCCAAGGGTTCTTTCGCATCTTCGGCCATCGGGGCGAGGATTTGTTCAAGGTCTTCGATGGTGTAGCCTGCTGCCACCTGACGGCGGCGCAGTTCGTCGCCCGAAAACAGCGCCTTTTCCTCGACATCGCCAAGCGCTTTGTCCAGCTCGTTGATCTTGCCGACCCATTCACCAAAGGGGCGCGACGCGGCGAGCTTGTCCTTGATTTCGGTATCGCCGAACATTTTGCCTTCTTCGATATCGACCGCCAGCAGCTGACCGGGGCCAAGCGCGCCTTTGCGTACGACATTCGCCTCGTCCTGCGGCACCATGCCCGCTTCGGAGCCGGCGATCAGCATGCCGTCAGCGGTGACGACGAAACGCATCGGGCGCAGACCGTTGCGGTCTAGGCCGGCGCAAACCCAGCGGCCATCGGTCATGGCCAGCGCTGCGGGTCCATCCCAAGGCTCCATCACCGAGTTGCAATAGGAATACATGTCGCGCCATGCCTGCGGCAGCTCGACCGCCTGCTTGGACCAGCTTTCAGGCACCAGCATGGTTTTCGCCATCGGGGCTGAACGACCCGCGCGCACCAGCACCTCGAACACCGCATCCAGCGCGGCAGAGTCGGACGACCCGGCAGCAACGATCGGTTTGATGTCTTCGGCCATTTCGCCAAACGTGCCCGACGCCATGCGGATCTCGTGGCTTTTCATCCAATTGATGTTGCCCTTGAGCGTGTTGATCTCGCCGTTATGGGCCAGCATGCGGAAAGGCTGCGCCAACCACCATTGTGGGAAGGTGTTGGTGGAATAACGCTGGTGATAGATCGCAAAGGCGGACTCAAAGCGTTCGTCCATCAGGTCGGGGTAGAAGTTGGCAACATCCTGCGCCAGCATCATGCCCTTGTAGATGATCGACCGGCAGGACATCGACGCGATGTAGAGGGTCGGCACCTGAGCGGCCAGCGCGGCTTTCTCGATGCGACGACGGATGACATAAAGCTCGCGCTCGAATGTTTCCTCGTCCACGCCCTTGGCGTTCGAAATCAGGATCTGTTCGATCTCGGGGCGGGTCGCATTGGCCTTGTCGCCCAAGACCGACGTATCCACAGGCACGTGGCGCCAGCCGTAGATATAGTAGCCCATGCGCAGCACTTCGGTTTCAACGATGGTCCGGCAGGTTTCCTGCGCGGCAAAGTTGGTGCGCGGCAAAAAGACCTGACCGACGGCGATCAATTCGCCTTCGCGGGGGCTGTGACCCGTGCGGCGCACCTGATCATAGAAAAAGTTGACGGGGATCTGCACGTGAATGCCTGCGCCGTCGCCGGTTTTACCGTCCGCATCAACGGCCCCGCGGTGCCAGATCGCCTTGAGCGCCTTGATGCCGTTTTCAACAACCGCACGGCTGCTGGAGCCATCGATGTTCACGACAAGGCCGACACCGCAGGATGAATGCTCTTCTTCTTCGGAATACAGACCGTTTTCTGCCATGAAAGCGCGTTTTGCTTCTTCGCGTGCTACCCAGGCGTCATCATACTTGGTCATTTGGAATCTCCTAAATCGGGCGCGCCTGAGGCGCGAAATATCAACTGAAAGGGGCGTTTATTCGGCGGCGATGGCCACGCTGGCCCCCATCTTTTCAAGAATCGCCTGCGCACAATCGCGCCCGTCCTTGATGGCCCAGACCACCAGTGACGCGCCGCGCACGATGTCACCCACGGCATAGACACCATCCAGATCGGTCGCGCCGGTGATATAGTCGGCCTTGATCGTGCCCCAGCGGTTCACCGGCAGCTCTGGCGTGTTCCACAGTTTGGGCAGGTCTTCGGGTTCAAAGCCAAGCGCCATGATCACCAGATCGGCCTCTTCGACGTAATCAGCACCCTCGATCACCTCGGGGGCCTGACGGCCAGAGACATCGGGCGCGCCAAGACGCATCTTTTGCACCATCACACCGGTGACCGGATCGCCGACGAACCCTTTGGGCGCGGATAGCCATTCGAATACCACGCCTTCTTCTTCGGCGTTTTGCACTTCGCGTTGCGAACCGGGCATGTTGGCGCGGTCACGGCGGTACAGACATTTCACCGACGTGGCCCCCTGACGGATCGAGGTCCGCACACAGTCCATCGCGGTATCACCGCCGCCAATGACGACAACCTTTTTGCCCTGCGCGTTAAACCGACCGGAGTCGAATTCCTCGACCGCGTCACCAAAGCTTTTGCGGTTGCTAATGGTCAGGAAATCAATCGCGCGTTCCAGACCCACACCGCCAACGCCGGGGGCCTGAATGTCACGGGTTTTATAAACGCCCGTCGCGATGATCACGGCGTCATGCTTGGCGCGGATATCGGCAAAGCTAATGTCGACACCCACATCGCAGTTCAGTTCAAAGTTAACGCCACCTTCGGCCAGCTGGTCGTTGCGGCGCATGACCACATCTTTTTCCAGCTTGAAACCGGGGATGCCGTAAGTCAGCAAACCACCCGCACGGTCATAGCGGTCATAGATCGTAACCTGCACACCCGCGCGGCGCAGCACGTCCGCAGCGGCCAGACCGCCAGGCCCTGCGCCGATGATACCGACGGATTCGGCACGTTCGGTCTTGGGTTTGATCGCCTGTACCCAGCCATTTTCCCACGCGGTATCGGTGATATATTTCTCAACCGAGCCGATGGTCACAGTGCCGTGGCCGGATTGTTCGATCACACAGTTGCCTTCGCACAGACGGTCCTGCGGGCAGATGCGGCCGCAGATTTCAGGGAAGGTGTTGGTGGCCTGGCTGATCTCGTAGGCTTCCTTCAGACGCCCTTCGGCGGTCAGGCGCAGCCAGTCGGGGATGTTATTGTGCAGCGGGCAATGGGTCTGGCAATAGGGAACGCCACACTGGCTACAGCGGCTGGATTGCTCCTGCGCTTTCTCATCCGCGTATTCCGCATAAATCTCTTTAAAGTCTTCACGACGAAGATTCGGCATCCGTTTTTCGGGCATATCCCGGGAAACCGTTGTAAACTTGAGCATTGGCTGCTTTGCCATCTTGGATCTCTCCGCATGAAACACGTTGCTGCCCCCTCATACACAGGCTCTTGAAAGATATAAAGGCAGCACTACTGACCTATATACATATTATTTTCATTCGAACGCATTTATTAGGCGAATATAGCGCCGTTTTATGTCCGATTCGGACTTAACAACCCACTTCCCTTCTATCCCCCCAAAGTTGTAGCCCTATGGCACCCAGAACGCTTCAAAGGCCGGCCCCTTCATGACCCTGTTTCAATTACTGCTCGTCGCAATCATTCAGGGGCTGACAGAGTTCTTGCCCGTCTCGTCCTCGGGTCATCTGATTTTGCTGCCCACGCTCACCGGCGGACCCGATCAGGGGCTTGCCATTGATGTGGCGGTGCATGTCGGCACGCTTCTTGCGGTGGTTCTATATTTTCGCACCGAAGTCGCAGAGGCCACGATAGGACTTGGCCGCTTGCTACGCGGCAAGATGGACACCCCCGGCGCGCGGCTTGCGGCGCTTTTGATCATTGCAACGATTCCGGTTCTGGTGGTCGGGCTGGTGATCAAGCTGCTGGGAATCGACGAGATGCTCCGCTCTGTTGCGGTGATCGGCTGGACGATGCTGCTGTTCGGGATTGTACTGTATTGGGCCGACCACACAGGCCGCAGTGACCGCAACACCGAAGACTGGAACATGAGAGGTGCCGTCTGGATGGGGCTGGCGCAGGCTATTGCCCTGATCCCCGGCACCTCGCGGTCGGGCATCACGATCACCGCGGCACGCAAACTGGGCTATGACCGCGCCAGCGCCGCGACGCTGTCGATGCTGATGTCGATCCCCACGATCCTCGCCTCGGGTGCACTTTTGTCACTGGACGTGATCGGAGAGGCCGACGCGCAGCTTGCCCGTGACGCATCCATCGCCGCCGCCTTCGCCTTTGTCGCAGCCCTTGGCGCCTTGGTCTTGATGATGCGCCTGCTGCGGAGCGTGAATTTCACCCCTTATGTGATCTACCGCATTCTACTGGGGGCCGCGTTGCTGGTGTATGCCTACAGCTAAAGAAAAGGCCCCGCCGTTGCCGACAGGGCCTTTCTGTATTCCGAATGCTACTGGCTCAGGTCCGCAAGTTTTTTGCGGATTTCTTGATCTCGTCATACTGACCCGACGGACGGAAACGCCAAAGATACTCGGGCAGCACCGATCCCATAGACGCAGGGGTGATCCCCAGAGCGTCAAAGCCCCGCATGCCCTCGCCTACGACGTTATCATTCGCCAGATTCTTGATCTGATCGCGGGTCAACGTGTTGTTCTTGATCAAACCGAATGTGACCGACTGCAGCACATCCAAGCCAAAGGCGATCATCCGCGCCACGAACGTCGGCAATGCGATGACCATCCGACGGCGGTTCACCACGCCCAGCATACGCTGCATCAGGCCGCGAAAGCTCTCGACCTCGGGTCCGCCCAATTCGTAGATACCCGCTGGGGCCTTGCCCGTCACCGCCAGCTCTGCCGCATGGGCGACGTCATCGACATAAACCGGCTGGAACAATGTGTCCGCACCCACCGCAGGGATTGCAGGGCTGATCCGTGTCATACCGGCAAAACGGTTAAAGAAGTCATCCTCGGGCCCGAACACGATCGAGGGGCGCAGAATAACAGCATCGGGCATGTATTTCAGCACGCCGGCCTCTCCCATCGCCTTGGTCTGGGCATAGTCGCTATCGGCCTCGGCATTCGCACCGATGGCAGAGATCTGAACCAAGCGTTGCACCCCTTCGGCAGCAGACAGGCGCGCAATACGCTCAGCACCGTCAGCCTGAATCGCGTCAAAGGTGTTCTTGCCAGCCTCGGCCAGAATCCCAACGCAGTTCACCACCGCATCAGCGCCCCGCAACGCATCGCGCACAGATGCATCATCGCGGATGTTGCAAAAGACCGGTTCGACCTGCCCAACGGTGCCATAGGTACGCACGAACAACGCTTCGTTCGGGCGGCGCACCGCAACGCGAACACGCCATCCCGCCAATGCCATGCGGCGGACAATATACCGCCCCACAAACCCGGAACCGCCGTAAACCGTGACCAGCTTTGCCATGATGATACCCCTGACCAGAAAATCTAGGCTACAGATACATCCCCCCCCCTTGAGGAACAAGCAGCAATTCCGCCCCAAAGTGCCGCCCAAAGCCGATCTAGCGCAGCAAATCGCGCCCCCTGCTAATTATTTTATCTTCACTTCGTTTTGTTACTAGAATCCAATTGACACCCCCGCCTGACAGCAATAAACGCTCCCTCACAACCCCCCTGTGCCCAGGTGGCGGAATGGTAGACGCGCTAGCTTCAGGTGCTAGTACTGGCAACGGTGTGGAGGTTCGAGTCCTCTCCTGGGCACCAAAATCAACCCCTAAAAATCAATATTATATGGTTTTAAGGGGTTTTGATATTTTTCTTTCCAAAAGTGCCACACAACCTGCCCCACACTATGCGTTCCGCATCCCGTCCAGAATCCACTCGCTGAAGCTGCGAGAACGGAGATCAAAGCGACAGGCAAATCCTCCACACACACTGGCTGCGAAATGCTTCTCTCGACGAGAGCCTGACAAACCCAAGCGGCGTTGTTGCAGGGACCCCCGGTCGGCTGATATTGGGTGCGTTCTGTTCGTTTCAGGATGCTGTAAATGCCGTACAAGTTCAACGCCGATCGGCGTGACAAAATTCCGAAGCAAAGGCATCGAGTAACAAACTGGGCCGAGTATAACGAAGGCTTGCGGCGGCGTGGTGATCTGACGGTCTGGATCAGCGAAGACGCACTTTCCTTGTGGTCGGCGCCGCGCCGTACCACGCGCGGCGGACAGCCGCACTACTCTGACTTGGCGATCGAGATGTGCCTGACGCTGGGTCTAGTTTTCAAGCAGCCTCTGCGTCAAACCCAAGGCTTGATGCGCTCTATTGCGCAGCTGCTGGGGGTTGCGATCGCAGTGCCGGATTTTTCCACCCTGTCGCGCCGTGGCAATGGGCTGACGTTGCGCCCAAAGCCGAAGTCCAAGTGTGACAAACCAGTGCAACTGGTTGTGGACAGTACCGGTCTGAAGATCTTTGGCGAAGGTGACTGGCTCGAGGAGAAGCATAAAACTAGGCGTAAACGGCGCTCTTGGCGCAAGCTCCACCTCGGTCTTGATCTTGTCAGTGGTGAGATTGTCTGCTCTGATCTCACCAAGGACGACGTCGGTGATCCGACGGCGCTGCCAGGTCTTTTGGATCAAATCGACGGCCCGGCTGATCGGTTCCTTGCAGATGGAGCTTATGATGGAAAACCAACATCTGATTTGCTTACTGCCCGGTTTGGATCGCTGATCGAGCTGACGATCCCACCCCCCAAAAACGCATTACTGAGCCTAAATGCAGCCAAAGATCCGACGGTACGTGACCGCCATATCGCCGACGTCGCAGCCCGCGGGCGGATGGCCTGGCAGAAAGCCACTGGCTACAACCAACGCAGCCGGGGCGAAACCCTCATGGGCCGCTGGAAGGTGGTTATTGGGCCAAAGCTAAAGGCGCGTACCTTCGAAAATCAGAAAACAGAAGCCAAGATTGGCGTCCGGGTTCTCAACTGGATGACCGGACTTGGCCACCCAAGCTTTGAACGTACCGCCTGAATTCCGTCTCGGGTAGGGCGCGCTCTGAGTTGCAGTTGATCTATGCAACACGGCCTGCCTCCATCGCACCGGCCTGGCGCAGGGCTTGGCAGGAAGTGATCCCGTTCTTTGCTTTTGATCCCGCCATCCGAAAGATCATCTACACCACCAACGCAATTGAAAGCTTGAACCGTGTAATCCGCAAATCGATTAAGACGCGGGGATCGTTCCCGACCGAAGGCGCAGCCACGAAGCTGATCTACTTGGCGATCCGCAAGTTTGAGAAAGGCGGCCGAAATGTTCGAGAATGGTTTGCGGCCCGCAATCATTTCGCCATAATGTTTGAGGATCGCTTCAATGCGTGACTGTATCTAAAACCCGCATGGGCCAGACCAGATACACAAAGTTCATGACACTCCCGGCCTGAGACGCATACAACATCAATAGATCGATCATCAATCATGTCCGAAATCTTGCCCTGCTCCTCATTGAAGGGGAGAGGGAAGAAGTGAACGCGAGAAGAACTCTTGTTTGCTCCGCCACTCGAAGATCCGGCCTCTCGTAGGGAGGTGCCGACATCGCTAATTGCAGATGGCTCCCAAGTGTTTACTGCCACACCGGTCAGAACAGCTTGATCGACGCCGAACTCGGATGTCTCACTGGGCGCTTCTTCCTGGGCACCTTCGGTAAAGCCGCGAATGGGCGGTGGAACAGGCGACCCTTCGTCAGCAACAGCTGTGCGAAGCTTTTGAATGTCTTGGATGCGGTATTCATTGGAGCGCGGACGACCGAAGATGGCCCAACTTGATGTGATCCTGAGTTGATCGATTGCGGATTCGACCTTCTCGCCATCGTCCAAGGCTTCACGGGTGATGTGAACGGCGTCACTGGCGATGTTGCTGGCAGCTGTATCGAGGAGAGGCTCCCAAACGCTGGTGAAGGGCGTGAACTCAGCATCCCCACGCAAGAGCATATCTAAGTTGTCCTGTAGCTCCCTTTGGAGCTTTGAAACACCATCGATGCCGAGTTGGATGTAGGGTTTGAGGGAAAGGCTTGGCGGTGTGGATCGGGGCCTAATGGCGATCACACCCTCATCTTCGAGCTCGATGTCGAGGCCTTGCTCGATGATCGGCATATCGACATTTGCGCCGCGGGTCTTCCAGCGCCCAATACCGGTCCCCCAGACCAGTTCAGGCGGGGTGCCCTCAGAGGTGTGAATCACAGAGTGGATGTTGAAGAGGTCTTTGTAGACACTGATAGCGCGTCTGGTTGGCTTTTCATGATGTGCCCAGTCAGACCAAGGGCCTTTGAGATAGGTTACAAAATCACGGCGCATTTCGGAACAGTTCGACGCATGCAGGATGACTTTGACCCGATTTTCAATTTCGACTTCGTTTTCAACGATGACCCGAACATCGTCCGGCATCAGGAGTTCCATCTCGATGAGGTCGGATGCTTCTTCGATGGTCACCTCGACTGAAATCGCCGGCTTGATCGATGGCGTTTTGTTGGGGTCGGTAGGTTTCTGATCGAAAAACCCGGAGACGTGGTCTGCCGCCTCAGGCGGCCGTGTTTGACTCAGACGCTTTAAGCGGAGCCAGGCGCCGTCATCACAGTTGAGTTCGATGCCCGGTAGGTCAGCAAAATCTTTCTCGTGGAAGACCCCGAGGCCGCTTTGCATGACCATCTGCACCTGAGCTCGCGCATTCAGAAGCTCGCCGGCAAATCCAAGAAGATCTGAGATGCGTTCACGTTCCTCAGGTGTGGCGGCCTCGCGGTGGGCAAATGTATCGTGGGGCATCTCTGAAATCTGCTTTCGTTCAAAACGGCACTAACGATGACAACAACCGCAGAAGTTTAAGCACGCGCTGACGTGAAAGTGCAACCCGTGGTTCACTTCTCGGTGGGGCTGCTGCCCGACTACGTCAATGAGAGATACCGCAAGTCAACTGAGCGCCAAACTGTGCCAAGACGTGGATCATCAAAAGCGCTGCGACGCAGAATGCGAACGGCCCGCGAACGGCAGGTTTGGGCCGGTTTTGCTTAACGTAGGATTTAGCACTGAGCCGGAGCGGACCCCTTGATCAGGAGAGCTGGCGCACAACCACCCGACCGGTTCGGGGCACTTCGATCTTGAAGTGTTTCGCCTGCGTCACATTCCGGATAAGGGGTGGGCGAAAGCAGACCCAGTTTTCATGTCCGGGGTGACGCACGCTTTCATATCGGATGCCGGCACGCGTGCCTTCATCCCGGACGCGTCGTCCGAAAGCCTGCGCTACAGGGAAACTCGCATCTTCGGGATCATGATATTTCGGATGCGCTCCGAAAATGTCGACATAGTCTCCATCAAGATCAGCTTTATATTGGCGATACGTCTCGGATTTCTGCGTCAAGGCGCTCAGCGCGATCTCCTTGCGCAGCCCATTGGCAACCTCCAGCAGCGCTGTTTTGAGGTGGGTCGAGCCATACCACGCTCCGAGGCTCGCATCAGAAAACCGCAGACCGCCGGGCGATCCGTGCAGAAACGCCGCCATGACGACGCTGGCATTCGGGACGCCATACACCCATTCCGCGCGAGGCAGGCGCGCGAGCCGCGGACTTACGAGGCGGTCGTTTGTCCAGCCTTCCAGCTCCATGACGGCCTCAAGGTCGTCGGATGTGGCGACCGCGCCAAAGGCGGGGATCGGCGGAAACCGTGAGGGAATAAGGCGTGTTGTGCCCGCCGGTGCGGAAGATGTCGCGTAATCTGCGATCTTCATGCAAAGACAAGATCGTCTTCGGTGACCGCCTCAAAGCTGCCCTCCGGCGCCCCAAGCCCCATATTGCCGCCGCGCCAGGCGTCAAGATACCGGCGCACCGACATGAGGCCGTCGTGCCCGCCTTCCAGCATATAGGCCAAAGGCGAAGCGCCGGCGAAGATCGTGCCCTGGTGAGGGCCGTTCAGCCATACTAACGCCTGATTTTCATCTTCAAACAGAATGGTCAGCGCCTTGTAGATACCAAGTACCGCTGAAATCCGTAACAGCGTATCAAGAGGCAGGGTCAGCGGCTGCTGTTCGCGCGCCTTCTTCATCCATTGATGATAGGTGGAGCGGCCCGGATCGCCCAGAATGGCAATACGATCTGCTTCGCTAAGGTCGAACCGATCAGCGATTTCCCGGAAGGCGCGCAAGCCTGGCGCACTTGTCCGATCGCGATCTTCTCGGGTGATGGTACGAAATTGCACGGCGTCGGGGGAAACCGAAGTGTTTGAGAAATTGGCAATCTGCATATCGCGCCTCCTTAATCCACTTACAGACATATAGTCTATATGTGGACAATTCAATGACAAGGAGGTTTTGCATCAGTAATCCCCCCCAAAAAAATTAGCGGTGATGGATTCAGGCGGTCACTACAACACAGTGTAAACCTTTGCATTCAAGGTAAGCGGTGCGCCGATCCCACCTATTTAGCGTAATTCCATGGTAGCAGATCGTTGATCTGGCTTTGTTTGTGGCCTGCGACGATGGCAGTGAACGTATCGGCCAGATAGGCATGCGGATCGACACTGTTCAATTTGCAGGTCTCGATCAAGGAAGCGATGACGCCCCAGTTTGAGGCTCCGGCGTCGTGGCCAGCGAAGAGTGCGTTCTTGCGGTTATGGAGAGGTCTCCATAAACGGAATTGTGCCCCCCAGGTGATTATGTGCAGTTCACGGACCGAAGAACACATTTCCTGTGGCGCTGTTGGAAGATAGCGGCCACGTATATGGGTTCGTTCTGCACATAATTCTGATCTTCTTGAAGGTTCATTCAACCTGATAGGAGTTCACCATGTCCCAAGAGATCACCGTTCAAACGCAGCCACGCCTGTGGTTAGAGGACAGCATTCTTCAACCTTATGTGTTGCGCTACGGGGCGCACTTGCGTCGCGGGCGATATGCGCCGAGTACGCAGCGCGTTTACCTATGCTGCGTTGCGCATTTTGCTCAATGGCTGACTGCAGAACGTTGTAGTCTAAACGCAATCGGCGGGGCCATGGTCGCACGGTTTCTGTCTGAACATTTGCCTGTGTGCAGCTGTCCTTATCCGGTTCGCCGATTGCATCACGAGCTCCGCGCGGCACTCGCCCAGCTTCTCGAAGTGCTGAGGGCCGATGGTATTGGAGTGCAGGATTCCGCCTCCAGCACGACCGGTGCACATGAGTTGGCGCGCTTTGACAAACACATGCGCGATGTCTGGGGCTTGGCGGACAGCACCCGCCGCCAGCGCGAGCGCATCGTTGGCGAGTTTCTACTTTTCCATTTCAGCGACGAACCAATCACGATGTCGAAGATCGGTGCCAACGCTGCCCGGCGTTTCGTCCTCGGCGATCCCGGGCGCAGCCCCGGCACCATCCGCGTGATCGGCGGTGCTGTCGGCTGCTATCTCCGTTTCCGCAGCATGTCTGGCGACCGGGTTAGCCAACTGGAAGCCGCCATTCCACGGGTGGCCCACTGGAGGCTGGCATCCTTGCCGGAAGTTCTCACCGACGCCGAGATCGATGAGCTGTTGCAGTCATTCGATCAACCATTTCCGTCGCGCCGGCGAGCCTATGCGATGACGCGGTGTTTGATAGATCTCGGTCTACGATCCAGCGAGGTCGTCAACCTGCGTCTCGAAGACATCAATTGGGCCGAGGGAACGATCAGCCTTATCGGATCCAAGGGCCGACGCGCCGATGTGCTCCCTTTGCTTTCGGCTACGGGCACCGCGATCGCCGCCTATTTGCGCGAGGAGCGCCCCGAGACCTCCAATCGGGCCATATTTGTTCGGCATGTCGCCCCGTATGACGCGCCGATTGAGAAAGGCGTCGTCAAGCGTGCGGTCTTGGCTGGCTATCGAAGATGCGGATGGACCCGCACGGGGGTCCACATTCTACGGCACAGTATGGCCAGTCGACTTTTACGCACCGGCGTGCCGATGAAGGATATCGCCGATGTCCTGCGGCACCGCAGCCTTGATACGTCTGCGATCTATGCAAAGGTCGATTTGACCAAGCTCTCGGCAGTGGCCTTGCCTTGGCCGGGGAGCGCGTCATGACCGCGCCTCGTACGCTGCTCTCTCAGGCCGAAGATTACCTGGCCGAACGCCGCGGGTTGGGGTTTGATCTGCGCATTACGGGCGATCAGATCACCGCTTTCGCTCGGTTCGTTGACGCGACAGGTCATACTGGTCCCCTGACAATCCGCATCATCTTGGATTGGGTGCAGGATCAAGCCAAGTACGCCAAACCTTTGTCTTGGGCGCGCCGTCTGGACGTTCTTCGCCCTTTCGCAAGATATTTAGCGCGGTTCGATCCCGCGACCGAGTTCCCGCAGACCGCAATCTTCGGTCGCTCGCATCGCCGTTTGGCACCGCACATCTACTCGGAGCAGGAGATCTGCGATCTTCTCGCCGCCGCCCGCCGCCTTGCCCCAGATGATGGATTGCGTCCAGCGACCTATGAAGCGATCTTCGGATTGATTGCCGCCACTGGCCTGCGCCTTTCCGAAGCTCTCCACCTGCGATGCGGCGATGCAGATCTTGATCAAGGCGTCCTCACGGTCCGGAACACAAAATTCCGCAAATCCAGACACGTGCCAATACATCCGACAGTGGCGGCAGCATTGAACCGTTACACGGTTGTGCGGGCGCGCCACTGCGCGACACACCCAGATATGCCGTTATTCCCGTCGTCATCCGGCGGGGTGCTGCCAACACGAACCATCCATTGGGTGTTTCAGCGGTTGCGAAGCGAACTCGGGTGGACTGCACGTGGTGCCTACGCTCAACCGCGCATACATGATCTGCGCCACACGTTCATCTGCCGTCGCGTCCAACATTGGCATGAGCATGGAACGGATATCGACAACGCCATGGCCGCACTTTCGACCTATGTTGGTCACGCCAAGGTGTCCGACACATATTGGTACCTGACCGGCATCCCGGATCTCATGGCCGTAGCCGGCAAGAGCTTCGAGAACTTCGCGGTGGCAGCAGGAGACCACCATCATGGCTGATCCGACCTCGACGCCGACTTTTTCCATCTTGCTTCAACGTTTCTTCGTCGAGCACCTGGGCCATCAGCGGGCGGTCAGCCCACGCACAATCGCCGCCTACAGAGACACGTTCCGCCTGTTGCTAAGCTTCGCGGAGGCCGAGATCGGCAAGGCTCCAACCGTATTGGCGTTGGTCGATCTCGACGCCCAGTTCATTCTCAATTTCCTCGATCATCTGGAGAATGATCGCAAGAACGGTGCGCGCAGCCGCAACGCTCGTTGGGCGGCGCTACGATCTTTCCTGAAGTATGCTGCACACTACGACCTGACAGCGATCGCAGTGATCCAGCAAGCATTGGCTATACCTATGAAGCGGTTTGACAAGCCGGTACTGGGGTATCTATCGCGACCAGAGATGCAAGCGATCCTCGAGGCCCCTGATCCGCAAACCTGGGCAGGTCAGCGGGACCGGGCGCTCTTCAGTCTAATGTATAACACTGGCGCGCGCGTGTCGGAGGCCATAGGCCTGCGGGTCCGCGATGTCGTCATCGACCAGACAATGGTAGCACACCTTCACGGCAAGGGGCGAAAGGAACGAAGCGTGCCGCTCTGGCGTCCAACCGCATCGCTGATCCGTGGCTGGAAGCGCAGGCTGGAGAGTGCTGCCGATGATGGGTTCCTATTCCCAAACCGGAGCGGAGAAAAAGATGGCGCGTTCGAATGTTACGCAGCGCCTCAAGCTTGCCGTTGCAATTGCCGCTGAACGTCACCCGCAACTCGCGCAACGTTCGATATCACCGCATACGATCCGCCATACCACGGCGATGCATCTTTTTGCAGTCTGGGGTCGACATCACCGTCATCGCGCTCTGGCTGGGTCACGAAAGCTCAGCCACAACGCATATGTACCTCCAGGCCGACCTATCAATGAAGGAGCGCACCCTTGAGCGCCTGCAACCCATCGGCGCGCGCCCCGGTCGGTATCGGCCTCCGGATCAGTTGATGCAATTCCTTCAGAGCCTTTAACTTATGCGCAGTTCGTCGCACTGGAAATCGCCACTGCGGCGGCACTTGAGCGCACTTTCCTCGGCGAACTGCACATAATCATCGGGGGGGCATAATTGCGGTTATGGAGAGGTCTCCATAATCGGAAAAACTGGCTCTTTGCAGGGGCAGACACAGGCGCAGAAACTCTCTCACGCGCCA
Organism: Sulfitobacter sp. M22; assembly: GCF_021736025.1. Classification (NCBI taxonomy): domain Bacteria; kingdom Pseudomonadati; phylum Pseudomonadota; class Alphaproteobacteria; order Rhodobacterales; family Roseobacteraceae; genus Sulfitobacter; species Sulfitobacter sp. M22. The sequence goes on from NZ_WMEC01000001.1 coordinate 2,354,916, forward strand.
TGGCCATCATCGAAACCGCCAAGCTGAACGGCCTTGATCCGCAGGCCTACCTTGCCGATGTCCTCGACCGCATCCACGATCACAAGATCAACCGGCTGGACGAGTTGCTGCCTTGGAACTGGGCACCAGCGGATACCGAGAACAGTCAAGCTGCATAAGCTGCGGTATCAATGGTGCGGTTACGTTGATCCAGACCTGCAAATTGAACAGTGTCGATCCGCAGGCCTATCTGGCAGATACGGTTACTGCCATCGTCGTAGGCCACAAACAAAGCCAGATCAACGATCTGCTACAATGGAATTACGCTAAATAGGTGGGATCGGCGCACCGCTAACGATGATCTGCTGCCTTGGAAAACCACGCCGTAGGGCAGTCAGACCGGACGCTTACCCTCGACCTGCGTGGCAAACTATTAGAGATACTGCACGCATGCATGCCCGCATGTTCTGCGGGCGTTGTTTACTGCTAAGTTCGCTAAAGTTGGTTGCGGGAGTAGGATTTGAACCTACGACCTTCAGGTTATGAGCCTGACGAGCTACCGGGCTGCTCCATCCCGCGCCGGGGGCCAATGTTTGTGTATTGGCTTATTATTTTGTCATCGCAGAGAGATACTAAATTTAGAGGTTTTGCTAGGTTTGGCGGTGACCTACTCTCCCACGTCTTAAGACGCAGTACCATTGGCGCAGTAGCACTTAACTGCCGAGTTCGGGATGGGATCGGGTGTTTTGCTTACGCTATGACCACCAAACCGAGTAAAACCTCTATGTTGTTGCTTTTGCCATTGGCAAAAGAGCAACAAGCGGGAGAGAGCGTATCCAAAGGATGCGCGTTCCCGCCTCCTCACCGTTCTGGGTAAGGATTTGTCCAAGTCAGTACGACTGATTGTATGTGTATGCTTTTGTCACAGTATGAAGTCTTTCTTCTACTGGATCAAATCAAGCCTATCGAGCAATTAGTACCAGTCAACTGAACGTATTACTACGCTTACATCTCTGGCCTATCGACGAGGTGGTCTACCTCGGCTCTCAGGGATACCTTGTTTTGAGGGGGGCTTCCCGCTTAGATGCCTTCAGCGGTTATCCTGTCCGATCATAGCTACCCAGCACTGCTATTGGCATAACAACTGGTCCACCAGTGGATCGTTCACCCCGGTCCTCTCGTACTAGGGGCAACTCCTCTCAAGTATCCTACACCCACGGAAGATAGGGACCGAACTGTCTCACGACGTTCTAAACCCAGCTCACGTACCTCTTTAAACGGCGAACAGCCGTACCCTTGGGACCTGCTCCAGCCCCAGGATGAGATGAGCCGACATCGAGGTGCCAAACACTGCCGTCGATATGGACTCTTGGGCAGTATCAGCCTGTTATCCCCGGCGTACCTTTTATCCGTTGAGCGATGGCCCTCCCACTTGGGACCACCGGATCACTATGGCCGTCTTTCGACTCTGCTCGACTTGTCAGTCTCGCAGTCAGGCTGGCTTCTGCCATTGCACTCAACGAGCGATTTCCGACCGCTCTGAGCCAACCTTCGCGCGCCTCCGTTACGATTTAGGAGGCGACCGCCCCAGTCAAACTACCCACCACACAGGGTCCCGGATCCGGATAACGGACCGCGGTTAGACATCAAGCAGAACAAGGGTGGTATCTCAAGGGAGGCTCCACGCAGACTGGCGTCCACGCTTCAAAGCCCACCACCTATCCTGCACATGTTCGGCCTAATGCCAGTGTGAAGTTGTAGTAAAGGTGCACGGGGTCTTTCCGTCTAACCGCGGGTAACCGGCATCTTGACCGGTAATTCAATTTCGCTGAGTCTATGTTGGAGACAGCGGGGAAGTCGTTACGCCATTCGTGCAGGTCGGAACTTACCCGACAAGGAATTTCGCTACCTTAGGACCGTTATAGTTACGGCCGCCGTTTACCTGGGCTTCAATTCAGAGCTCTCACCCCTCCTTTTAACCTTCAGGCACCGGGCAGGCGTCAGACCCTATACGTCGTCTTACGACTTCGCAGAGCCCTGTGTTTTTAATAAACAGTCGCCACCCCCTGGTTTGTGCCCCCAGCCTCTAGTTGCCTAGAAACCGGGCCTCCTTCTCGCGAACTTACGGAGGTATTTTGCCGAGTTCCTTCAACATAGTTCTCTCAAGCGCCTTGGTATTCTCTACCTATCCACCTGTGTCGGTTTAGGGTACGATCTAGCGATGGAGCTATTTCCAGGGACCTCTAAGCAGCCCATTCAATCCGATAAGGATGAACTACCCTCGAGATCCGTCACTTCCATCTGGCCCAGGAATATTAACCTGGTTCCCATCGACTACGCCTTTCGGCCTCGCCTTAGGGGTCGGCTTACCCTGCTCAGATTAGCTTTAAGCAGGAACCCTTGGATTTTCGGCGAGAGTGTCTCTCACACTCTTTGTCGCTACTCATGTCATCATTCTCACTAGTGATCTCTCCACGGGATCCCTCACAGGCCCGCTTCACAGAAAGCTCCGCGTCTCCAATACCCCGAAGGGCTAAGGAGACATGGAACTATGTCACACTACGCTCTGCTACCATGCAATAAATGCATCCTAAGCTTCGGCTCAT